>NZ_CP183878.1:0-2400000 GCF_048572895.1 Psychrobacillus sp. BM2 | reverse complement strand
CAGTAGAAGCTGGTGGGCAAGTGAAAGCGATTAATGTTAAAGGTGCAGCTGCTAATTATTCTCGTAAAGATATTGATGCACTTGGAGAATTCGCTGGAGTTTATGGTGCTAAAGGGCTTGCTTGGTTGAAAGTAGACGAAGAAGGGTTGAAGGGTCCAATTGCTAAATTCTTTGAAGGTGAAGCATCTACAAGCCTTATTCAAACATTAGGGGCAACTGCTGGAGATTTATTATTATTTGTTGCTGATAAAACATCTGTTGTGGCTGATGCATTAGGTGCATTACGTTTAAAACTTGGGAAAGAGCTTGAATTAATCGATGAATCGCGCTTTGAATTCTTATGGGTAGTAAACTGGCCATTATTCGAATACGATGAAAAAGAAGGTCGTTACTACGCAGCTCATCATCCGTTCACAAGACCTTTTGATGAAGACCTTCCATTAATGGATACGGATCCAAGTGAAGTACGTGCACAAGCGTATGACTTAGTATTGAACGGTTACGAATTAGGTGGAGGATCTCTACGTATATATTCTAGAGAAGTTCAAGAAAAAATGTTCGAGATACTTGGATTTTCAGATGAGGAAGCAAAAGCTCAATTTGGTTTCCTAATGGAAGCTTTTGAGTACGGAACGCCTCCTCATGGCGGTGTTGCATTTGGATTAGATAGATTAGTCATGCTTCTTTCTGGTAGTACAAATCTACGTGATACGATTGCATTCCCGAAAACAGCAAGTGCCAGCGACTTATTAACATCTGCACCTAGCCCAGTTGCAGAGGCTCAGTTAGATGAACTAAGCTTGAGTTTGAAATTGAAAACGAAGTAAATGACAGAAGGATTTGTCGTGTGTTTTATCACGATGAATCCTTTTTTTTAGTTTAAATTATTGTGAATTATAACTCTAGAATTATATCTATAAATTAATACTACTGATTTCCGTTTCAGGTGGGGACAAAGGAACGAAGGCTAAGTGCGCCACCTCCTGTGGCAAAGCCTTCGTGACCAACGTCCTGTTGGCCTCCGCGGGGGGAGCGATGAACCATCACCGTCGCTTGCGCGTCGATGTGATGTTTCATCTGTCTCCCTTCTCCCGCCGAGTCGCCACCTTTCACTACAATCCATTAGGTTGCGTAGTACTACATTATAAGATTTGGCAAAGCATATCGCTTAGATAATAAGATTAACTCCAGTTAATGTAGGGATAAAATGATTTGTACTCGCTGATGAAGTAGAAGTACTGTTATTCAATGATAGATGGTGGCAGACAATTTTATTTTACTAGTGGAAGTAGAGAAAAATAGTAAGTGTTCGCCAAGTAAAGAAGCGAAATAGCGAACGAAATTGTATCTTCGAGAGCTTGCTTTATGGGTAGTAGAGTATCTTTTCTCTAGTTATCCAAAACGGCACTAACCTGTTTCTAATAGTTGTAGGCGGGCGACGAATAGACAAACACTATAAAATTACCGAAAAAAGAAATGCTGGTCGTGACAACAGTCACGACCAGCATCTCCAAAAAACAACTGGTAATAGGTATAGCGATAAGTCTGTCCAAAGCCCTTCGAAAACGATAGAAACAGGTTTTGAAATAAAAGGGCTTGCGCTTTTCTTATAAACATATTTAAGTTGTTACTCAAATAATACTTACAATGTTTACATATAATCTCAATAGTACATATTCTTTTATTAAAGAGGGGTAGAAGATACTGATTATTGAGAAAGCGTTACTATTCATTATCATACTTAGATTACTTTCAGGAAGTATCGAGTTGTCTGCAGCAATGATGATGATAAAATTTAATGATTTAGAAAAAGCTTTTTATATTAACTCCATGTTAGCTTTAGTAGGTCCTGTTGTTTTAATAGTTACAACTGGCATAGGTTTAACTGGCTTATCTGAAAAAATATCATTAACAAGAATGGTCTGCTTATTTGCAGGTATTTTACTCATTCTTTATAGCTTAAAGTCGAACTGAAAATATAAAATGGACTGGTTAGCTTACGCTTTCCAGTTCATTATATTTATACTTTATGATTTTGTCCTTCGATTTCATCTACTTTTATAAGTTTCATGGCAAGAAAAAAGAGGGCGATCCCAATTACACCGGCAACAATATAACTAATATTAAGATAATTTTTCATAACTAGTGACATGATTGGTGGACCAGCTGCAACACCGATGAATCTGGCAGAACTATAAAAAGAAGAGATTGTGCCGCGCTCTTCTTTTTTTATATTTTCCGTAATAAGTGCATCTAATATTGGAAGCAAGGCACCGATGGCTATTCCCATTACACTTGTGATGATTAATAAGAGAATTAGTTTTTCTTTTGTAAATCCTATAAATACCACACTAATTGACATAGCTATTAAACAAATCATCGTCATTTTTTTCATAGTAGAAATATTTCCTTTTATATTTCGACCAGTTATATAAGAAGCAATACAAAGCATAAGAAGTGGAATTGCTAAGACAAATCCTTTTTTTATTCCTTTTATATCATGCGTTTTTTCAAGCATTTCGGATAGGAAAAACAAAACGCCGAATAATAAAAGCATGACAAAAGCACCGTTTATAAATACAGTTAAAAGCCATTTTCCTTCTTTTTTAAATGTCTTTTTTGTGTTACTCAAAAAGTTTTTGAATTTTATTGGTTCATCTTTTTCCTTTGGTACTTTTACAAAGAAAAATATCATCACGATGGAAATTAAACTAAAAATCGAAATTGAAAAGAATGGTAAAAACCATAATACTGCTGCTAAGACTGATCCAAGAATAGGGCTTAAAACCTTGCCAAAGGTGTTGGAGGTTTCTATAATCCCGAGACAGGAACTGGTTTTTTCATCGTCATCCTTATATAAATCTCCGACAAGCGGCAATACTATTGGCATGGCACCTGCAGCTCCAATACCTTGAAGGATTCTTCCTATAATAATCCAAAAAAAAGGGTCGTCTATTTTCCACGAGGCAAAACCGGCGATAAGACCTCCGAGCAATGCCAATATCAAGCTTGGTAAAATGACGATCTTTCTCCCAAAACGATCGGATAGGTATCCCGCCACTGGTATAAGAAAAATAGCTGCAATTGAATAACTGGTAATAATCATACTTGACTGGAATGAACTGATACCTACCTTTTTTTCTAAAATAGGCAAAATAGGAATCAGCATAGAATTACCAAGTGTCATGACGAGTGGAATAGAGGCCATACTTATAACGCACCATATACTTACATGATCATTTTGACTATTATTCATTATAATTTACACACCTCAACTAATGATCTTTAAGGTATGTTTTCCTTATAGACCTACAATATACGTTTTTTTAAAACTTGCTAAAACAGGGCTTGAAAAGCTTGCATCCCAAAATAAATACCAAAACCAATCATACATAAAGAAGAAATAAAAGAAACGGCTTTTAATAGAGGAGGGGACAGTAAATTTCTTGACCTGCTTGATAAGAAGGCCATTATAAAGTCTACAAGCCCAATACCAACTAATATAGCTATACTAATGATAATCGTTTCAATACCGGATATTTCACTGCCACCACTCACTAAAATAGATCCGTAAATACCTATCCAAAATAGAATTGTTAAAGGATTTAAAAAAGCCATGAGCAAACCAGCTAATATAGAGTGCCGGTATCTAACAATTTTTCGGAACTTCGGGTCCATAGAAATATTGTTTAACGTCAATAAATTTTCAATTCCCGTATACATAAGTACAAAAAAACCGAAGCACCATAAAAATATCCGCATATAGGGCGAATCGATAAACTGACCTACCCCAAAGTAAACCATAAGCATATAAATTATGTCTGTTACTATTGCCCCAAGCCCAAAAAACCATGCATGGAAAAAACCATTTTTTATACCCGTATTTAAGAGCGTTGCTTTAACGGGTCCAATAGGTGCTGCCAAGGATATGCCTAATAAGAAATATGTACTTAACGAATTCATTCATGTCCTCCATTTTTGTTGTATGATGCATCATATTCATAATGGACTAACCTTACAACTTACGGTACTAAATATTATAAAGAATAAGCTAAACGGAAATAATTCTATTTACCTATTATTCAGAATAGTTAGTAAAGTAAGGGAGAAAATGATTGAAGTTTCACGATTCATGTGCTATTATACAAATAACACGAATCCTGATGTGTTCGCAATTTGCCAATCAGTTTTGACCGAACAATTATATCGTTGGGAGTCTAACTTTTATTATGAATGACATGCCTTTAATCGGGACGCCAGGATTAATAAAGAGGACACCCACCTGCTTCTTGCGGGTTCAAAACGATAAGCTTTATTTGTCGGCACGATTGGGATTCGTATCATTTCTTTAAAATCCTCTGGCGTATTTGCTGGAGGTTTTTTCTTGCGGTTTATCCCTACTAATCTGATTTAAAATGGAGTGTTTTTAAAATGTTACATCAATTTTCTAGAAACGAACTTGCAATAGGTAAAGAAGGAATAGATTTATTGAAAGGTACTACTGTTGCTATATTGGGTGTAGGAGGCGTTGGATCTTTCGCAGCTGAAGCTTGTGCACGTAGCGGTGTCGGACGAATTATATTAGTAGATAAAGATAATGTAGATATTACTAATATTAACCGTCAATTAGTAGCTTATATGTCAACGATCGGACGTTCAAAATCAGAAGTGATGAAGGAACGGATTGCTGACATAAATCCTGAATGTGAAGTAATAGATATGCATATGTTTTATACAGAAGAAACATATGAGCAATTTTTTGCGATGAATATTGATTATGTCATCGATGCCTCTGATACAATCATTTATAAAATTCACTTGATGAAAGAATGCTTAAAACGTAATATCAAAATTATTTCAAGTATGGGTGCTGCAAACAAAACGGATCCAACTCGCTTTAGAATTGTAGATATTTCTAAAACACACACGGATCCCATTGCAAAAGTAATACGTACAAAGTTGCGCAAAGAGGACCGCATTACAAAAGGAATTCCAGTTGTATTTTCGGATGAGAGTCCAATTGTAGTAAGAGAAGATGTAGTTGAAACGGTAGGGAAACCAGAAGCAGCTATTAGAAAAGCTAAAATGCCGCCTTCTTCAAATGCATTTGTTCCATCAACAGTTGGTTTAATATGTGCAAGCTGGGTGATAAACGACATTTCAAAAGATATTCATATTAATCGGGTGCAGTAATTGCTTGAAGTTTTTTCCTGATGATTTATACTAAATTTATATAAACAAGGAGGGAAATACAATGACTGAAACAAATAACCAAGAAGCACCTAAAAAGAAAATGACACTTCAAGAAGCTGTTAAGCAAAAGCTTGAAGAGAAAAAGAATCAATCTGCAGGTGGTAAAACTTCCCTTAACGGTTCTACTGGAAATCAGAAAATGAAAAGCCAGCAAACTAAAAAGGTTAGTAATACTAGACGTAAAATGGGTGTTTAAACCCCAAAAAATTCAGTCCCTACAAGGACTGGATTTTTTCATTTCTAAAATTTAAAGTTTTGTGCCTGGAACTAAGATATCCAGGTATTTTGAAATATAAGATCTATACAATGATACTACTGATTTCCGTTTTAGGTGGGGACAAAGGAACGAAGGCTAAGTGCGCCACCTCCTGTGGCAAAGCCTTCGTGACCAACGTCCTGTTGGCCTCCGCGGGGGGAGCGATGAGCCATCACCGTCGCTCACGCGTCGGTTGTGATGTCTCATCTGTCTCACTCATCCCGCTGGAGTCGCCACCTTCCACTACACAATTTAATAAGTAGTAGTACTCAACATAAGATATAGCAAGCTTATTGCTTAGATGATAAGAGTAGTCAAAGTAATAAAGGGATAAATTCGACTGTTGAAGTAGGGATACTATTCTGTAATGAAGGATTAGGAAAATAGATTTTCTTTTATACTAGTGGAAATATAGCGAAATAGTAAGTGTTCACAAAATAAAGAAGCGAAATAGCGAACGAAATTGCATCTTCGAGAGCTTCCTCTATGAATAGGAAAGTAGCTTTTCTCTAGTTATCCAAAAATGCACTACCCTGTTTCTAAGAGTTGTAGAAGGGCGGCGGACAGGCAAACGCCATAAGATTACCGAAAAAAAGGGATATTGGTTGTGACGGACGTCACGACCAATATCCCTAAAAATCCCCTCGATAATCTTATAGTAAAATGTCTGTCCAAAGCCCTTCGGAAACGATAGAAACAGGTTTTGAACTTAAAGGACCGTGCGTATTTATGCCGGCTTTTTCTAGTTACTTATTTTTCTGTTTTAAATTTCTCTAATCGCTTATAAATAGCGGCTAGTCTTTTTTCTTCACCAGCTTCAATTGGTTTATAGAAGGTACTTCCTACAAGATTATCTGGCAGGTAGGTTTGATTGACCCAGCCTCCAAATGTACCAATTTTATAATCATGCGGGTAAATATAGCCGCCATGACCTAAATCAGCAGCTCCTGCATAATGCGTATCTTTTAAGTGACTTGGGATATCACCAGTTTTCCCTTGGTGAATACTAGCGATTGCTGCATCTAAAGCCGAGTATGCAGAATTGGACTTCTCGGACAAACACATTAAGACTACTGCATTAGCTAAAGGTATTCTTGCTTCTGGTAATCCTAATCGTTCTGCAGATTGAATAGCAGCTAAAACTTGTGGTCCAACAGATGGGTTCGCAAGTCCAATATCTTCATAGCCCATCACCAGTAACCGTCTTGATACGGCTACTAAATCTCCATTTTCCAATAAGTGTGCTAAATAATATAGAGCAGCATCCGTATCACTTCCACGGACGGATTTCTGTAAAGCTGAAAGCAAATTATAAAAATGGGAACCTTTTTTATCTCCAAAAACTCCAACCCGATCGACAAGACTTTTTAAGGTGGAATCCTCTACAATGGTTACTCCATTTTCTTCGAAACTTGCAAAGATAGTAGATTCTAATAGGGTTAAGGCTTTTCTAGCATCCCCATTAGCGGCATCTGCTATTAGTTTTCTTTGTGGCTCCGTTATTTGAATGTTCATTTGTCCAAGGCCTTTTATTTTATCTTCCAACGCTCTTATTAAAAGTGAATCTATGTCATCTGTTGTTAATCTTTTAAGTTGTTTTATCTCCCCACAACGTGATCTTATTGCTGGATTTACATCATGGTAGGGGTTTTCGGTTGTTGCACCGATTAAAATAATCGATCCATTTTCTACATGGGGAAGCAATGTATCCTGCTGTAGCTTATTGAAACGATGAATTTCATCAAGGAATAAAATAACCTTTCCACTAATACGTGCATCCGCTACTACATCTTCCACGTCTTTTTTTCCCGCTTTTGTTGCATTCAATGCAACAAAGGGTAACTTGGTCGTGCCAGCTATGGCGAAAGCAAGTGAAGTTTTGCCAACTCCAGGATCACCATATAAAAGCATAGAGGGTACATGTCCATTTTTTATCATTTTATATAAAGCGGTATTTTCTCCGATAACATGCTGTTGTCCAGCGAGTTCATCAATAGTTTGAGGTCTCATCCGATATGCTAAAGGTTCATTTTGCACAATGATCTCTCCTTTTTCGTACATTTGTTCTTTTATTATATAGAAGATTGTCTAAAAAGTCATTTTGAAGTCGTTATAGTGTGTAATTATGCTATACTAGGGAAAGAATTTTTTTAATCTTATGAGGTGAATTATATTGAAATTTTCAACAAAGGGAAGATACGGTTTAACGATAATAGTGGCTCTAGGTAAGCAGTACGGAGAAGGTCCGATTGCCCTTCGCCAAATTGCTGCTGAATATAATTTGTCTGAAGCGTATTTAGAGCAGATTGTGTCTCCTTTAAGAAATGCAGGACTTGTGAAGAGTGTAAGGGGAGCATATGGTGGTTATATGCTATCAAAAACACCAAGTGAAATTACAGCAGGAGATGTTATTCGAGTTTTGGAGGGGCCAATTCAAATCGTCGAGGGAATTGAAGAGGAAGCACCGCCACAGCGAGAATTATGGATGCGTATCCGAGATGCAGTAAAAAATGTACTAGATACTACTACGATAGAAGACCTTGCAAAATACACTGAGGAAGATCCAGAGAACGCTGGATATATGTTTTATATATAAGGAGTTTAAAATGACTAGAATATATTTGGATCATGCAGCCACAACACCGATGGCCGAAGAAGTAATTCAAGTCTATACGGCTGAAATGAAGGAAGAGTTCGGAAATCCATCTAGCATCCATCAAACTGGAAGAAAAGCCAGAAAAAAAGTGGATGATGCTAGAACAATTTTAGCTAAAAGTATTGGAGCCCATGAAACGGAAATTACAATTACGAGCGGCGGTACAGAAGCAGATAATTATGCTGTCTTTGGAACGGCTTATGCAAGAAAAAACGAAGGTAAACATATTATTACAACAGTAATTGAACATCATGCTGTGCTTCACGCTTGTGAACAACTTGAAAAAGATGGTTTTGAAGTAACTTATCTTCCGGTAGATAAAAATGGATTGGTCAGTATCAATGACTTGAAAAATTCACTAAGAGAAGATACTATTTTAGTTTCCATTATGTATGCAAATAATGAGGTGGGGGTTATTCAACCTATCGCTGAAATTGGAGAGCTATTGAAGGATCACCCAGCCTATTTCCATACAGATGCTGTACAAGCATATGGAAGTTTATCAATAGATGTTCAACCATCTCATATTGATTTACTAAGTGTTTCCAGTCATAAGATAAATGGACCTAAAGGGATAGGCTTTTTATTTCAACGAAAAGGTGTTTCTCTAAAGCCTATTTTTTACGGAGGACAGCAAGAGCGGAAAAAACGGGCAGGTACGGAAAATGTGCCAGCAATTGTTGCATTTGCAAAGGCAGTTCAATTGAAACAGTTAGCTATTACAGAGGGTATTCTAGCTTATAGCCAGTTAAAGCAAGTTTTTCTAGCCGAATTGGAAAGACTAGGCGTTCCATTTAAAGTTAATGGCTCTCAGGAATCTGTGCTTCCACATGTTTTAAATATTAGTATCCCTAATACAGATGTGGAGACTTTTTTAGTGCAGTTAGATTTAGCAGGAATTGACGCATCTAGCGGCTCTGCTTGTACTGCCGGTTCGATAGATCCGTCTCATGTACTAGTAGCTATGTATGGAGAAGCTACTCCAGAGCTGCGTAATTCAGTTCGTTTTAGCTTTGGATTGAACAATACAGAAGAGCAAGTGATGGAAGCTACAAAGAAAATAAGTAAGATAGTATTATAAATCAAACTCCACTAAAGGCTTAACTTCATTTAGATTGAGTTTGCATTTCATATTACTACAATGAAGTTAAAGATTTTAGCGAAAAGAGTGAATACAATGAAAAAGATAGAAGATACAAGAGTAGTTGTTGGAATGTCCGGAGGAGTAGACTCTTCCGTGGCCGCATATCTACTGAAAGAACAAGGCTATGATGTCATCGGCATTTTCATGAAAAACTGGGATGACACCGATGAATTTGGTATGTGTACTGCCACAGAGGATTATGAAGACGTTATAAAAGTTTGCAATCAAATTGGAATTCCTTATTATGCGGTTAACTTTGAAAAACAATATTGGGACAAGGTTTTCACTTACTTTTTAGAAGAATATAAAGCAGGTAGAACTCCTAACCCAGATGTTATGTGTAATAAAGAAATTAAATTTAAAGCCTTTTTAGAGCATGCTTTGGCATTAGGAGCAGATTACTTGGCAACAGGTCACTATGCACAAGTAGAAGTTCGTGATGGGCAAACTCGTATGCTGCGTGGAAGAGATAATAATAAAGATCAAACGTATTTCTTAAACCAATTAAATCAAGAACAATTAGAAAAAGTAATGTTCCCAATTGGCCATTTAGAAAAGAAAAAAGTCCGTGAAATTGCATTAGAGCAAGGTCTTGCTACTGCGACGAAAAAAGATTCTACTGGTATTTGTTTCATTGGTGAAAGAAACTTCAAGGAATTTTTGAGCCAGTATTTACCTGCACAACAAGGTACCATGGAAACAATGGATGGAAAAGTAATGGGACAGCATGATGGATTGATGTATTATACAATTGGTCAACGCCATGGTTTAGGAATTGGTGGTTCAGGTGATCCTTGGTTCGTTATTGGGAAAGATTTGGACAGAAATGTTCTTCTAGTTGGGCAAAATATTAACAATGATGCATTGTTTTCGACAAGCCTAACAGCAACCGATTTATCTTTTACAACAACATTAGAAAAACCGCAATCTTTCCAAGCAACGGCGAAATTCCGTTATCGTCAAGAGGATGTAGGTGTACACGTGGAGTTGATCGATACTAATCGAGTTCGAGTTATATTTGACGAGCCAGTACGTGCTATTACACCAGGACAGGCTGTAGTATTCTACCAGGGTGATGAATGTTTAGGTGGAGCTACAATTGATGAAGTATTCAAAGATGGCCTTAAACTGGATTATGTTGGATAACTGGAGGTAATAACATGAACTATAACGAATTAGGAATTCAAGCTATACAAGAAGAAAATTACGAAAAAGCGGTAGAGCTTTTTACGAAAGCTATTGAAGAAAATCCGGATGAGGCAATTGGTTATATTAATTTTGGAAATCTTTTGTCCTCGATGAATGAAGATGACAGAGCAGAGAAGTTTTTCCAAAAAGCGATTACCTTAGATGAAGGTGCTGCAACAGCCTATTATAGTCTAGCAAACTTATACTATAATGCTGAGCGATTTGAGGAAGCAGCTAAGTTATATGAAAAAGCAATTGCAAGTGGTATTGAAGGACCAGATGCATACTATATGCTTGGCAAGAGTCTTGAAAAAGAAGGGCTAACAAAGTTGTCCCTACCATATTTACAAAGAGCATTTGAGCTAGCACCTGAGGATATTCAGGTGAAATTATCTTATGGCATTGCACTTGCTAGCTTAGAGATGTTTGAACAAGCAGAACCAGTTTTTAAAGAAATAGTAGATATGGATGCAGAAAATGCAGATGCTCACTATAATCTAGGTGTTTTATATGCAGTTTCTACATCTAACACGGAAGCTGCACTATCCCATTTAAAAGAAGCTTTTACGCTTCAACCTAATTATGACCAAGCACGATATGTGTACGACATGATTTCCCTACGCAATTAATGAAACTTTGGAGGCGGTAGTATGACCAACGAGATAAATAATGACAAACAATTTATTACAGGTCGTCCTATCGTTTCGATTTTTCATAACCCTCAAAACTTATTTTCTATCATAAAAGTAAAAATCAAGTCCACAAACACTACATACACAGACAAAGAAGTAATTGTATCTGGTTATTTCCCTCCATTAGTACTGGAAGACCCATATAAATTCATTGGTTATATAAAAAATCATCCTAAATATGGCACTCAATTCCAAGTAGAAACATTTCAAAAAGAAGTGCCAGCGACAGAGCAAGGAATCATTCATTACCTCTCGAGTGACATGTTCACAGGTATTGGTCGTAAAACAGCAGAACAAATTGTAAAAAAACTCGGACCAAACGCTATTAACAAAATATTAGATGACCCAGAAGCATTGGATGTAGTGCCTCGTCTTTCTGAAGAGAAAAAACAAACACTACGGGCCGTTTTAGAACAAAATTTAGGCTTGGAAAAAGTGATGATTCAACTCAACGAATGGGGATTTGGACCTCAAATAGCTATGAAAATCTATCAAGCCTATAGAGAAGAAACGCTCACTGTTCTTACTAAAAATCCGTTCCGCTTAATCGAAGAGGTTGAGGGAGTAGGTTTTGTTAAAGCTGACGAGCTCGGCTATAAATTAGGTATTCAAGGAAATCACCCGGATCGTATTAAGGCAGCAATATATCACCTACTTCAAACAGCATCGTTAGGAGAAGGTCATGTATTTTTATATGCAGAGCAATTATTAGAATCTGTTAAACAACTATTAGAAAATGCTCAGCGTGAAGAGATACCGTATGAAGCAATTACTAAATGCTGCATTGAACTTGCGGAAGAAAGCCGGATTGTCGGAGAAGTGAATCGTTTCTATATTCCATCTTTATATTATTCCGAAGTTGGAATTGGTTCTAAAATTGAAACGCTTCTAGCTGAAAATGATACGCATCATCAATTTCCTCTAGCAGAGATGAAAAAGCATCTTGGAGGTATTGAAGAACGTTTAGGGGTGCAATATGCCCCGACTCAGATTAATGCGATTGAAACAGCGTTAAATGCAAGTATGACCTTGCTAACAGGAGGTCCCGGTACAGGTAAAACAACTGTTGTGCGAGGAATCGTGGAACTTTATGCAGAGCTTCATGGGCTTTCGCTGGATCCGAAGGAGTGGGCAAAAGACAAGAAACCATTTCCTATAGTTTTGGCTGCGCCAACTGGTAGAGCGGCCAAACGCCTAAGCGAATCAACGGAATTACCAGCTATGACTATTCATAGATTATTAGGCTTTACTGGTCAAGAGGATGCAGATGTAGAAGGCAAAGAAATAGAAGGTAAACTAATTATTATTGATGAAACATCTATGTTAGATACCTGGTTAGGACATCAATTATTAAAGGCTATTCCAAAAGATGCCCAAGTTATTTTTGTTGGGGACCAAGACCAACTCCCACCGGTAGGACCTGGGCAGGTATTAAAGGATTTGCTTGCTTCTAAACGAATTCCTACAGTCGAACTTAAAGATATTTACCGACAAGCAGAAGGGTCCTCGATTATAGAACTAGCCCATGAGATGAAGCAAGGGATGGTCCCGGCAACTCTATTGGACAAGACAAAGGATCGTTCCTTCATTAAGGCTTCTACCGATCAAATTCCCAAAGTGGTGGAGCAAGTATTAAAAAGTGCATTATCCAAAGGACATTCCATACGAGATATGCAAGTATTAGCACCTATGTATAGAGGTCCAGCAGGTATTGATGCACTCAACAAAATGATTCAAGAAATGGTCAACCCAAATACGGATGGAAAGCGAAAAGAAATGGTTTTTGGTGAAACTATCTATCGTATTGGAGATAAAGTACTTCAATTAGTCAATCAGCCAGAGAGTCATGTGTTTAATGGAGATATGGGGGAAGTCATTAGTATTTTCAGGGCTGCTGAAACTGTCGAGAAAAAAGAAATGTTAATTGTTTCATTTGATGGCAATGAAGTAACCTACGAAAAAAATGATTTAAATCAGCTCACTTTAGCTTATTGCTGCTCCGTTCATAAATCACAAGGTAGTGAATTTCAAACGGTTATCATGCCTATAACAAGAAGTTATATGAAGATGTTAAGACGAAATTTACTTTATACTGGAATTACACGAGCTAAAAACTTTCTCATTTTATGTGGAGATCCTGAAGTATTTAAATTCGGAGTTCAGAGAACTGACGATTTGCAGCGCTTGACTACGTTAAAAGACCGCTTGTCTAATGTGGAAGAATCAGAGCAAGAAGATAAAGAAATAGTAAAAGAATTAGAATCAGTTGGAGATCAAACTGAGTACACATACCTAACTGCAGAAAATTATCATAAGGTCGACCCCCTTTTTGGTATGAATGGTATTACACCATATCAATTTATGGATGCAGACAATTGACACAGGACGATTTGTTTTTTATAATCAATTGCATATAGTAAAATGTTGACGGAGAAAGTACTAATTGTTATCTGACTAGAGATGAATTCCTTGGCTGAAAGAATTCACTGACCTAACATTTAGGAAAGCTACTCCTGAGTACAGTTAAAACCTGTCGTTCGGCCGCGTTAAGGCTTCTTGAGAGACATAGTAGAACTCTATTATGTAACTAGGGTGGTACCGCGAAACAACAGCTTTCGTCCCTTTTTTAGGGATGAGGGCTTTTTTTATTTGTTTTGGCTTTTAGTGTTGTGTTGAAGGGAGCCAAGATAGACATTTCTAAACAGTAAGTTGCTATGTCATTTCTAATAAATGAATATCAACTACACTCTTTATTGATTGTAGTGAAAGGCGGAGGCCAACAGGATGTTGGTCACGAAGGCGTTGCCACACGAGGTGGCGCTTTTAGCCTTTGTTCCTCCGCCTGTAACGGAAATCAATAGTACCGAAAGCCAATCTGAATAATTAAATCATCAACGTCTACCAATCACAAATACAAATTATTAGGAGGAATTCACATGAAACAATTAACAGGTGCTCAAATTAGACAAATGTATTTAGACTTTTTTATCGAAAAAGGTCATTCCCAGGAACCATCAGCTCCACTTGTACCAATCAACGATCCATCTTTACTTTGGATCAACAGTGGTGTAGCGACATTAAAAAAATATTTTGATGGACGTGTTGTTCCTGAAAATCCACGGATTACAAATGCGCAAAAGTCTATCCGCACAAACGATATTGAGAACGTCGGAAAAACAGCAAGACATCATACTTTCTTTGAAATGCTAGGAAACTTTTCTATTGGCGACTATTTTAAAAAAGAAGCAATCCATTATGCGTGGGAGTTTTTAACAGATTCTAAATGGATAGCTTTTGAACCGGAGAAGTTATCTATTACAATTCATCCAGAAGATGAAGAAGCGTATAATATTTGGAAGGATGAAATTGGTATTCCAGAAGAAAGACTTATACGTTTAGAAGGTAACTTCTGGGATATTGGGGAAGGGCCAAGTGGTCCAAACTCTGAGATTTTCTATGATCGTGGAGAAAGCTACGGTAATGACTTGAACGATCCTGAGCTGTATCCCGGTGGGGAAAATGAACGTTATTTGGAAATTTGGAATTTAGTGTTCTCCGAATTCAACCATAATCCAGACAATACGTATACACCTTTACCAAAACAAAATATTGATACTGGTATGGGACTTGAGCGTATAACAAGTGTGGTACAAGATGTACCAACAAACTTTGATACCGATTTATTTATGCCAATTATTCGTCAAACAGAAACAATTTCTGGTAAAGCATATCGTTTAAATGACGAACATGATACAGCATTTAAAGTAATTGCAGACCATATTCGTACAGTTGCTTTTGCTATTGGTGATGGTGCATTACCATCAAATGAAGGAAGAGGCTATGTACTTAGAAGATTACTTCGCAGAGCTGTTCGTTTTGCAAAACAATTAGGGATAGAAAAACCATTTTTACATGAACTTGTTCCTGTAGTAGGAGAAATAATGCAAGATTTTTATCCAGAAGTTACAGAAAAACAAGATTTCATCATGCGTGTTATTAAAAATGAAGAAGAAAGATTCCATGAAACACTTCATGATGGCCTAGCAATTTTAGAAAAAGTTATTGAAGAACAGCAAGCTAAAGGTGAATCCTACATCCCAGGAACTACAACATTTACTTTATATGATACGTACGGATTCCCAATTGAATTAACGGAAGAATATGCAGAAGAAGCAAATATGATCGTTGACCATGAAGGGTTCAAGTCGGAAATGGAAGCTCAACGTGCTCGTGCTCGTGCAGCTCGTCAAAATGTAGATTCTATGCAGGTCCAATCAGAAGTGTTTGGAAATCTGCATGATGAAAGTGAATTTGTTGGATACGATATGATGAGCGTTTCGACGAAAGTTACATCAATTGTTCGTGACCAAGTATTAGTCAAAACAGCTCATGAAGGGGAAGAAGTTAAAGTAGTATTAACCAAAACACCTTTCTACGCTGAGAGTGGTGGGCAAATTGCCGATCATGGTGTCATTCAAAATGATACATTTAAAGGATACGTAAAAGATGTTCAGAAAGCTCCTAATGGACAAAATTTGCACACAGTAGTTATTGAATCTGGAGAAATTATTACAGATGCTGAAGTTGAAGCAACTGTCGACAATTCTCTTCGTGGACATACGATTAAAAATCACTCAGCTACACATATTTTACATCAAGCATTGAAAGATGTATTAGGAACTCATGTAAACCAAGCTGGTTCTTATGTTGGCCCTGATCGTTTACGTTTTGACTTTTCTCATTTTGGACAAGTAACAAAAGAAGAGCTTGAACAAATTGAACGTATAGTAAATGAGAAAGTGTGGGATAATATCCCGGTGGCTACTGGTTTCCATAATATTGATGAAGCAAAACAAATGGGAGCAATGGCATTATTCGGCGAAAAATATGGCGATATTGTAAGAGTCGTAAAAATGGGAGATTTCTCATTAGAGCTATGCGGTGGTATTCACGTTCAAAATACTTCAGAAATTGGATTCTTTAAAATAATTTCAGAAAGTGGAATCGGAGCAGGTACTAGACGTATTGAAGCCGTTACTGGTAAAGGTGCTTATGAAATAGTCAAAGAAGAAGAACATATGTTAAACGAAGCAGCAAATTTATTGAAAGCACAACCAAAAGAATTGGTTAATAAGGTGAGTCAAACATTACAAGAGCTAAAAAATGTTCAAAAAGACAATGAGTCACTTTCTGCGAAAATAGCGAATAGCCAAGCATCATCTGTATTGTCTTCGGCTCAAAAAGTGAATAGTGTAACTGTTTTATCCGTGAAAGTTGACGCGAAGGATAATAACCAATTGCGACAAATGATGGACGATTTAAAACAAAAGCTAGAGAAAGCGGTCATAGTTTTAGGTGCAGTTGATGGGGATAAAGTAATGATTTCCGCAGGAGTAACAAAGGATATTGTTGGTGGAAATTATCATGCGGGAAATATCGTCAAACTAGTGGCAGAGCAATGCGGAGGTAAAGGGGGAGGTCGTCCAGACTTTGCAATGGCTGGTGCTAAAGATGCAAGCAAACTAGAAGCTGCTTTAAGTTCTGTATTGGATTATATTAAATCTCTTTAAACTATTTCCAAAATAGGGTATACTAAGACAATAGATACATTAGTTTACTCACAACAAGTGGAAAGCGAGGTGCTGATCATGAGCTCTTTTGATAAAACGATGAAATTTAATTTCCCTGAAGAATCGATGGAACAAGAAGTAAAACATGTGATGATACAAGTTCACTCTGCACTAGAAGAAAAAGGGTATAATTCTATCAATCAAATTGTAGGCTATTTATTGTCAGGTGATCCAGCTTATATTCCTCGCCATCAAGATGCACGAAATATGATTCGAAAACTTGAACGAGATGAAATATTAGAAGAACTAGTGAAGTTTTATATTAAAAAAAATAATGAGGCTTAATGATGCGAATTATGGGGTTAGATGTTGGTTCTCGTACCGTTGGAGTGGCAATTAGTGATGCACTAGGTTGGACTGCACAAGGTATTGAAACGATAAAAATACATGAAGAAAATTTAGAATTTGGTCTAGAACGAATTGATGAACTCGTAAAAGAGCATAATGTAACAGAATTTGTAGTAGGTTTTCCTAAAAACATGAATAATTCTATTGGTCCACGTGCTGAGGCGTCCGAACAATATGCCAAGCTATTAACCGAGAAATATCATTTCCCTGTAACTTTATGGGATGAACGATTGACAACGATGGCTGCAGAACGTATGTTAATAGATGCTGATGTAAGCCGAAAGAAACGTAAGCTAGTGATCGACAAGATGGCTGCTGTAATGATCTTACAGGGCTATCTTGATAGAAAAAATAGATGAGGTGACTGCAAATGGACCACGGTCAAGAAAATATTACAATTGTAGATGAGAATGGAAATGAGCAACTTTGCAACGTACTTTTCACATTTGAATCAGATGAATATGGAAAATCTTATGTACTATATTATCCAATAGGAGCAGAAGAAGATGAAAATGAAGAAATCGAAATTCATGCATCATCCTTCACTCCGAATGAAGATGGAGAAGACGGAGAGTTACTTCCAGTCGAGTCTGATGCTGAATGGGATATGATCGAAGAAATGTTAAGTACATTTTTAGATGAGCAAGAAGACGAAGAAGACGAAGATTAAGATAATCTATTCAAGGTGGATGAGGGAAGCCTCATTCACCTTTTTCTTCGTTGAGAAAAGTTTCTTTATTTTGCGACAAGCTTTGCGCAGGAGCACCACGATGTCGCGTACATAGACTGTCATCCCTGCGATGAATAGGAAAGTATATTTTCTCTAGTTATCCAAAAACGCACTTTCCTGTTTCTAAGAATTGCAGGAGGTCAACGGACAGGCAAACGTCACAATCAACCAGCATCCCTAAAATTCAATCGGTAATAATATCGCGAAATGTCTGTCCAAAGCCCTTCGAAAACAATAGAAACAGGCTTCTGCTTAGATGTTACTTGTGCTTTTGTTCTTTTATATGTTTTCTTGTATAATGAGATTGATAAAGGGGGAGAACCCGTGGGAAATGAGACAAAAAAAGATATTATGTTTAAAAAAATGAAAAATAAGAAAAAAGAAGTGAAACTTGTTAGAAAAATTGTTTTAATAATTACGTTTCTAATAATCATCGTAGGGGGTATTGGTGGCTTAGTTGTCTATAACTTTGTAGAGTCAGCTCTACTACCATTGGATCCTAATTCTGAAGAGACCATAACAGTGGACATCCCAATCGGATCAGGATTAGATACTATCTCCAGTGAATTAGAGGAAAGTGGAGTTATTAAAAACGCCAAAATCTTCAAGTATTATGCAAAGTTCAACAATGAATCTCAATTTCAGGCTGGGGAGTATAGTTTAACGAAGGCAATGACTTTAGATGAAATTATTGAAAGCTTAAAAACTGGTAAAGTATACAGAGAACCAATTTTATCCCTGACTATTCCTGAAGGATTAACACTCGAGCAAATTGGACAAGTAGTTGAAAAGAATACAAACCATTCTGCAGATGATTTCTTTGCGCTTGTAACAAGCGAAGAATTTGTGGACAGAATGATGATCAAATATCCAAATATATTAGGAGCAGAGATTAAAGGAGAAAATGTGCGCTATGCATTAGAAGGATATCTTTTTCCGGCGACCTATCCATTTTTCGAGGAAAATCCTTCTATTGAGACGATAGTAGATACAATGCTTGCTAATACGGATAAAGTAGTAACTTCGTACGTAGACCTATTGCAAGCAGAGGAAAAATCAGTTCACTGGCTACTAACTTTTGCATCTTTGTTAGAGGAAGAGGCTACAGCCCAAACAGATCGAGCGACGATTGCAAGTGTCTTTTATAACCGTATAGAAGAAGGTATGCCTTTACAAACAGATCCAACTGTCCTATATGCGAAGGGTACACATAAAGATCGTGTGTTGTTTGAAGACTTAGAGTTTGATAACCCTTATAATACGTATCAAAATACAGGGTTACCACCCGGACCAATAGCAAATGCTGGTAAATCATCTATCGAAGCTACACTTGATCCAAGTGATACAGATTATTTTTACTTCTTAGCAGACAAAGAAGGAACTAATCACTTTTCTGTAACTTATGATGAACATCTTCAAAAAATTGACGAATTTTTAAAATAATAATGGTGCAGGAGAGGGAGTGTTGTCGCATTCCTTCTCCTGCTATGTTATTATAAGAGTTGTTTTTTTACAGAATAGGAATTACTATTTTATTGACCTAAAGGGGTTAGTTAGATGAATATTAGTGATGATTTTTTGAAGGATCTGATTAAACCTAGATCCGCTATTTTTTTGGAAATGGAGCAATATGCAAAAGATAATCATGTGCCTATTATGCAACTGATGGGTATGGAATCATTATTGCAACTTCTTTCTTTACAAAAACCCAACTCTATTTTAGAGCTAGGAACTGCGATTGGTTACTCTTCTATGCGTATGGCGACTAAACTTGAAGAAGCATCTATTGTGACTATTGAGCGAGATGAAGCTAAGGCAGAACTAGCTAAAGATTATATGCAACGGGCAGATTTACAACATCGTATTCAAGTAATTATAGGAGATGCGTTAGAGATTTCAGCAACAGAGCTGGGAGATTTAACTTTTGATGCTATCTTTATTGATGCAGCGAAAGGCCAATACAAAAACTTCTTCGAAAAATATGCCCCATTTTTGAATGATGGCGGCGTTATTTATTGTGATAATTTATTGTTAAATGGATTGTCCGAATTACCGATGAATGAAGTGCCGAGAAGAAAAAGAACGATGGTCCGAAACCAGCATCAATTCATGGAGTGGCTGATGAATCATCCGGATTATGATACAGCATTCCTACCTGTTGGAGATGGTATGTTAGTAAGTATTAAGAGGTGAAAGATATGAACAAAACAGAATTATTGGTTACACCTGCAAGTATTAGTCATTTAGAAGAATTAATGGTAGCTGGAGCTGATGCTTTCTTAGTTGGTGAACAGTTTTTTGGTCTTAGACTTCCAGGAGAATTCACATTAGAAGAAATTGCAACAGCAAGAGTTCTCACATCCAAACAAAACAAAAAGTTATATGTTGCGATGAACGCTCTGTTCCATAACGATAAACTGGAAGCACTGGCTCCTTACATGAAAAGACTTCAAGAGATTGGTGTAGACGGTATTGTGTTTGGAGATCCGGCTGTCATTATCGCTAGACGTGAAGCAGAGGTAACTATTCCCCTACATTGGAATACGGAACAAACTGCAACCAACTATTTTACAGCGAATTACTGGGGAAAACGTGGTTCTACTAGAGCTGTCCTTGCAAGAGAACTAAGTCTTGATGAGGCAGTGGAAGTAAAAGAAAATGCGGCGGTTCAAGTAGAAGTTCAAGTACATGGAATGACTTGTATTTTTCAATCGAAGCGTTCACTTTTAGGGAATTATTTCTTATTCCAAGAAAAAGCATTGGAAGTAGAGAATCGCTCAAAAAACAAAAATATGTTCTTACATGACAAAGAACGTTCCAATAAATACCCGATATATGAAGACAGCAATGGAACGCATATTTTCAGTCCAAATGATATGTGTATGATAGATGAACTAGATGAGTTATTAGATGCTGAAATTGATAGTTTGAAAATAGATGGAATCCTACAAGACCCTTCCTATGTAACGGCTGTTACAGGCTACTACCGTCAAGCTATCGATGCTTATTATGAATCGAGGGCAGCTTATAAAGCTTGCAAAAAAGTGTTGTTTAACAAGATAGAAGAAATTCAGCCAGCATTAAGACCATTAGATACCGGCTTTTTCTTTAAAGAAACTGTGTATTAAGGAAGTTTGTTAGTGGTATTAATCAGTTAAGAAAGGGCGGGTTGTAATTGCTTAGTGCTAAAATAGATAAAATAAGTGAGCTAATTGACGGAAAGCGTGTTATAACAAAAAAACCTGAATTATTAGCACCTGCTGGCAGTTTAGAAAAGTTGAAAATTGCTGTGCATTATGGTGCCGATGCGGTATTTATAGGTGGGCGAGAATTCGGACTTCGTTCAAATGCGGGAAACTTTTCTATAGAGGAAATGCGTGAAGGAGTAGAATTCGCTAGTCGGTACGGTTCTAAAGTGTATGTGACCACTAATATATTCGCTCATAATGAAAATATGGATGGATTAGAAGAATACTTACAAGCTGTGGAATCTGCCGGAGTGACTGGTATTATTGTAGCTGACCCTTTAATAATCGAGACATGTCGAACCGTAGCGCCAAAGCTAGAGCTTCACCTGAGTACGCAACAATCCTTATCCAATTGGAAAGCTGTTCAGTATTGGAAAGAAGAAGGACTAAATCGAGTTGTACTTGCTCGTGAAACTAGTGGAGATGAAATTCAACTGATGAAAGAGAAGGTTGATATTGAAATTGAAACGTTTGTTCATGGCGCAATGTGTATTGCGTACAGTGGTAGATGTACACTTTCCAATCATATGACTGCCCGTGACTCGAATAGAGGCGGTTGCTGCCAATCCTGTCGTTGGGATTATGATTTGTATGAACAGACGACAGACGGACAAGAACAGGCGTTATTTACAGAAGATGATGTGCCATTTGCCATGAGTCCAAAAGATTTAAAGTTATTGGAGTCCATACCGCGATTAATAGAATTAGAAATCGACTCTTTAAAAGTGGAGGGTCGTATGAAGTCGATACACTATATCGCAACTGTCGTAAGTGTATATCGTAAAGTGATTGATGCATATTGTGCGGATCCTGAAAACTTTCAAATGCAACAAAGCTGGTTAGAGGAATTAGAAAAATGTGCAAATCGGGAAACAGACACAGCATTTTTTGAGGATGAACCTGGTTTTGAACAACAAATGTACAGGGTACATGATAAAAAATTGGGGTACGATTTTGTGGGACTTGTGTTAGAGTATAACGAAGAAACACAAATAGTTACATTGCAACAACGTAATTATTTCAAGCCTGGAGATAAAGTAGAGTTTTTTGGTCCAGAAATAGAAAACGTTGAGATGGTTATAAATGAGATTGTGGATGAAAAAGGACAGGTATTGGATGCAGCAAGACATCCATTGCAAGTTGTGCGATTTAAATGTCCAACAAAATTATATCCAAATAATATGATGAGAAAAGGGATGAAATAATGACGAAGAAAACTCCTCTTATCATTGGGATCACAGGTGGATCAGGATCAGGTAAAACGAGTGTAACGAACGCGATAAGTGAAGTATTTAAGAACCATTCAGTAGTAGTAATACAACAAGACTTTTATTATAAAGATCAAAGTCATTTGAAATTTGAGGAAAGACTTAATACAAATTATGATCATCCATTAGCTTTTGATAATGACTTATTACTTGAACATATTCACAATTTGTTAGACAATAAGGCAATTGAAAAGCCAGTATACGATTATGCAAAACATACTCGCTCTTCGGAAACGATTAAAATAGAGCCTAAAGACGTAATTATTTTAGAAGGTATATTAGTATTGGAAGACGAAAGACTTCGAAATATGATGAATATCAAATTATTTGTGGATACAGATGCAGATTTACGTATTATTCGTCGTGTATTACGTGATATTAACGAAAGAGGACGTACAGTAGACTCAGTTGTGGATCAGTACCTAAATGTAGTCCGTCCTATGCACAATCAATTTATCGAGCCGACTAAAAAGTATGCAGATGTCATTATTCCAGAAGGTGGCCAAAATGAAGTGGCTATCGATTTAATGGTAACAAAAATAAAAACTATTCTTGAAACGGATGTTATTGTATAATATGATGATTGAGATTGACAATAATTTCATGAAATTCATAACATTGTGATTAGATGCATATGAATGATACATGATAGAAGTTTTAAGTGTGTATTTAAAGGAGTGTATGGGAGTGTCAACAGAGAAACAATATCCAATGACCGTTGCTGGTAAACAAAAATTACAAGATGAATTAACGCATTTAATAACGGTTAAACGTAAAGAGGTAGTAGAACGTATTAAAATTGCTAGAAGTTTTGGTGATCTATCGGAGAACTCTGAATATGATTCAGCAAAAGAAGACCAAGCGTTTGTAGAGGGTAGAATTTCAACTCTAGAGTCAATGATTCGCAATGCAGTTATCATTGAAGGAGAAGGAAACAACGATACTGTTACGCTTGGTAAAACAGTAACATTTGTAGAGATTCCAGATGGTGATGAAGAAACTTACACAATCGTAGGTTCTGCAGAAGCTGATCCAATCGAAGGTCTAATATCGAATGATTCTCCAATTGCAAAAGGTTTAATCGGCAAGTCTACAGGAGATCGAGTTAAAATCCTTACTCCAGGTGGAGAAATGGACGTAGAAATAAAAACCATATCATAAAACGAAGAGGTAAACGAAACTGTTTACCTCTTTTTTGATAGCAAATAATGGATAAAATTATTCCGGTAATACCGTGTGACTATGCTGTGATGTTTCATCTGTAGCACTATTCCTCCAGAAGTTGTCGTTATGGGCTATAATAACAGTTTTAGGACGATTTCATATCATTTATGGGCTATCTGTAAGATTAGTGGATTTACCTAGATAAGAGATTTAGTAATTGTGTGAAAATGGTCTAGTTAAATTATTTCATGGATATCTATCGAACTATTTTTGAGATTGTTGAAACATAAACACTATTAATCTCGTCTATTTGTAGTATATTCTCTTATATAGAAGGAGGGATTTCATGCCAGAAAAAAATACGAAGTTTGACACGCGATTAGATCAACGAAATCACAAAAGAAAAAAGAATAATATTTTAAATATCCTAATAGGAATAGTAATTCTCCTAATTATCATAGTGACTGTAAGTATTGTTACAGGTGATGATGAGAAAGAAACTGCCAATACATCTAAAACTGAATCGTCTCTTCAAGAAGAAAATGAAGAAAATGAATCAGTAAAACAAGAGGAAGAAGTTGAATCCGAAGATGAAGTGGAGACTAGTACGGAATCCACAAATTCGACTTCGTCAAACGAAAATACAACTACAGAAAAAGAAGAGAATGTAAGCACAGATATAAATGAGACTGAAGCCGGTACTGTAACAACTGAGTCATCAGCCGATGCGAATGTGGAATCAGTTATTGTAGATTCTGGTTGGCAGCCTATTGGAACTGAGCAATCTGGTGACCACGTTTCCAGTTATGATAGTGAATCTGTAGACTGGGATGAAAAAGTTAAAGCATTAGCATATGCAGCTAATTTAGATACGTCCAATATGTATGTTAAATATATCGGTAATGGTGGAAGCCCTCAAAAATCCATAGGAACTGTCACTTCAAAGGATGGTAGTGAAATTTACCGTATATCCCTAGAATGGATCGATGGTGAAGGATGGAAACCAACAAAAAAAGAAAAACTTAATACATTAAAATAAGGCTCCGAATATATACCTAAAAAGAAAAGCTTCTTGACTTAAGAAGCTTTTTTCCTTATTTTTAAAGAAGTGCATTTTAGAGAGGGGCAGTTAATTATGAAAATAGCAATTATTGGTGCAATGGAAGAAGAAGTAGAGCTTCTGAGAAATGAAATTGAAAATCCTACAACAAAAACAATCGCAAACAGCGAATTTACAAACGGGACATACAAAAATCATGAAGTTGTTTTATTGAAAAGTGGTATAGGAAAAGTGAATGCGGCAATGACAACTTCGATATTATTAAGTGAATACAAACCTGATTATGTGATTAACACTGGTTCAGCAGGTGGTTATGATCCAAATCTAGAAGTAGGAGCTATCGTAATTTCAGATGAGGTAAGACATCATGATGTAGATGTAACCGCATTTGGCTATGAAATTGGCCAAGTACCTCAGCTTCCAGCAGCATTTAAAGCAGATGAGCACTTAATGAAATTAGCAGAGGATGCAGTATATGAAATAGGTGAACATCCGGCTGCAACGGGTTTAATCGCAACGGGTGATATCTTTATGCATGATCCGGCAAAAGTAGAACAAGTTCGTAATCAATTTCCACAAATGAAAGCTTGTGAAATGGAAGCTGCTGCAGTTGCACAAGTTTGTCATCAATTTGAAGTTCCTTTTGTCGTAATCCGTGCACTTTCTGATATTGCTGGAAAAGAGTCCTCTATCAGTTTTGATGAATTTTTACCGATTGCTGCAAAACATTCGACACAAGTAGTATTACATGTAATTGAAAACCTATAAGTTTGTCATTAATTTGCCATACTGATTAGTTTGACATATATTAATAATTCTCCTTTTATGTGCTATGATAAAGACATCAAGCGCTTACAATGTAAGAGGGGGAGATCGAATGTTATTTTTAATGGCGATGTCGGTTTTAGTAACAGCAGTTTTAGCATTTATCATGATCGCAGAGACAAGTGAAGATTAAACTTAGCTAAGCTCTTTTGGTGTTTGATACATCAAAAGAGTTTTTTTCATGGATATAGGATTGATACAGTTTAACTAGGGCGCGTTTTTCAATACGTGATACGTAGCTTCTAGATATTTTTAGTTGCTTAGATATATCTTTTTGAGTCATCGGCTCATGACCAAGTAATCCGTATCTTCGGATGATAATTTCTAGTTCCCTGTTTTCAAGTTGAGACAAATGTCTATATAAGCTATTAGTATCCTCTTCCTCTACCAGTTGTTCATCCGTGCTTTTATCGATACCTGGAAGCAGGTCTGTAATTTCTAAAGAGTGACCATCTTTATCCATACCAATGGGCTCATGTAAGGAAACGTCTTTTTGTACTTTCTTTAAAGACCGTAAATACATTAATATTTCATTTTCGATACATCTGGCTGCGTATGTGGCTAGTTTAGTTTTCTTCGTAGGAGTATAGCTATTGACAGCCTTCATCAGACCAATTGTTCCTATAGAGATATAATCATCTAATAGTTCATGTTTTGGATGAAATTTTTTTACCACATGGGCAACCAATCGCATATTTCGTTCGATCAGTTCGTCACGAGCAGATAAATCGCCGCCTAAAAAACGATCTAACATAACTTTTTCTTCTTCTGGAGTGAAGGGTTGATGAAATGCCTGGCCTTTCAAATAACCAAGAACGAGAGGGAATTCTACGAAGATGCTTACAAGGGCAGTCATTAGACCTGTAATGAGGTTCACCTCCATCTAGTTGTTAGACTAATATATGTCGAAAGCTGACAGAATATGAAAAAAGCGACCGCAAATTCGCAACCGCTTTTATCAAACGAAAGTATAAATTTTCCTTTTCATAAATCCAGAGTTCTAGGTATCTTACAAAATAAAAAAATTTAATACTGATGATTTCCGTTACAGGTTTGCACCATCCCTCACTTCAATCAAAGAATGGTGTAGTGCATAAATAGAAGATTTAACAGTCGTCGCTATGACAATAGAATTATTTTAGTAAAAGGGACAGCTATTCTCCATAAATTACCGAGAAAAAAGATGCTGATCGTGACGTCAGTCACAATCAGCATCACACAAAAATTAAACGGAAATAATTAGGTAATAGATCTGTTCAAAGCACTTCGAAAACGATAGATACAGGTTTTGACCTTAAAGACGCTTTTCCACTTAAACTTTTCTTAATGTAAATGTACTGATCATTAGTAATGCAAGAATGATGAATAAAAACATGTACGAGACAGATGGTACATATTCTATTGCAAAATATGATAGCGTTAAAATTACACCAGCTACAGTAATTGGTAGACCTGTAAAAAAACCATTTGGTTCAGATATATTAAATCGTGCGAGCCTGAAAGCACCACATGCTATATAGATGACAGTTATTATCATTCCAGTAACACTAAACTCTTGTAATACTAATGCATACATCAGTAATGCAGGAGCTATCCCGAATGAAATAATATCGCTCATGGAATCTAGTTGTTTGCCTAATTCTGATTCAAGATGAAATTTTCTTGCTACAATTCCATCAAATCTGTCTAAAAGGCCAGCTATAAATATAAATAATACACTAAACGTGTAATTTTCATTCATCGTTGTCATGATCGCTGCACCACCAAAAGCAAGATTGCCAATGGTGATCATATTCGCCGCATGTGATTTCAATTTTTTTACTGTTTGATACATTGCATTTTGTAAAAACATTGCAAATCACTCCTTTACAAATAACATATTTGTTCATTATACTTCGATTATGTAAAAATAGTAAGTTTAATTTTTCCTAGGGAGCTAAAAAATGAGAGAAAGATTATACCAAACCATGATTGAATTAACCAATGGGAAATGGTCCTCGTCACTAATCCGTAGCTTTACACATTCCAAAGTAAGCAAACATATGATTCCCTTTTATATTAAGTATTTTAATATATCAACTCAAGATACGATACAAAAAAGTAATGATTTCACTAATTTACATGACTTTTTTATTCGTAAGGTTAAAGAGGATAGCCGTCCGATAGATCAAAGAGTGACTAGCATTATTAGCCCTGTAGATGCTACAATAGAAACCTTTGGGGATATTACAAAGGACGGACTCTTTTATGTAAAACAGAAAACCTACACGTTACAAGATATGCTAGGTTCAGAAAAAAAAGCTTCGTCCTTTCAGAATGGAAAATATATTGTTTTATACTTAAGCCCAGCAGAATATCACCGAATACATTCTCCAGTGGACGGGAAGGTAATAAGTCAATATATTCTTGGTGAAAAATCGTATCCAGTTAATAAATGGGGACTGCAGTTTGGAAAACAAACGATAAGTGGTAATTATCGAATGCTTTCGGAATTAGAAATGCCTAACGACAAAAAATGTATACATATAAAAGTAGGGGCCATGTTTGTAAATTCAATTGAGCTTACGAATAATTCTAATGTATGGAAAAAGGGGGAAGAGGTCGGATATTTCTCCTTTGGATCGACTGTCGTCATGCTATTCGAGGCTGATAGTGTGGAGTTCTCAAGTAAAGTTCATCCAGGTAAATTTGTGCGAATGGGTGAGAATGTAGCAAATATGCTATAATCATAAATAGAAAAAGTCTCGAATTGGAGTGTTCGTCTTTGTATTCATATTTTATACCTAGTGAATTTGTAAGAAGTGTCTTTCATATAACACCTGAAATGTTAAAAGATAAAGGGATAAAGGCCATTATTACGGATTTAGATAACACATTAGTTGAATGGGATCGACCAGATGCTACCCCTAAATTGATCGAGTGGTTCGCAAGTATTAAAGCTGCTGGGATTCAAGTAACAATTGTTTCTAATAACAATGAGCTACGAGTCAAATCCTTTGCAGATCCACTTGGAATCCCTTTCATATTTAAGGCTCGTAAACCACTTGGAAAAGCATTTAATCGCGCATTAAGTATTATGTCGGTGAAACGAGAAGAAGTAGTAGTCATTGGTGACCAGTTATTAACTGATGTGTTCGGCGGGAACAGACAAAAACTTCATACGATTTTAGTCATTCCGGTTGCGAAGTCTGATGGATTTGTGACCAAATTTAATCGTATGGTGGAACGAAGAATTTTTAAATACTTGGACAGAAAAGGACAAGTTACATGGGAGGAAGAAGCGTGACAGAAGCACCAAAATGTATCGGTTGCGGTACAACAATTCAAACAGAAAAAGTAGGAGACCCTGGCTATGCGCCAGTTTCCTCTTTAGAAAAAGAAGATATTATATGTCAGCGTTGTTTCCGATTGAAAAATTACAATGAATTACAACCAGTTTCATTGACAGATGATGATTTCCTTCGAATTTTAAACAGCTTAGGAACGCAAAAAGGGTTAATCGTTAAAATAGTTGATATCTTTGATTTTAATGGTAGCTGGTTACCTGGTTTACATCGTTTTGTTGGTAACAACCCTATTTTGTTGATAGCAAATAAGGCCGATTTATTGCCAAAATCGGTGAAAAAAAATAAAGTCATCAATTGGATGAAACAGGAAGCTAAAAAACTAGGCTTGTCTCCAATAGACGTATTATTTGTGAGTGCACATAAAGGTACAGGTATGCCAGAAGCAATGGAAGCAATAGAACATTATCGTAAAGGTGAGAATGTTTATGTTGTAGGTTGTACAAATGTTGGAAAGTCAACATTCATTAACCGTATTATTAAACAAGCTACTGGAGAAGATGCGATTATTACTACTTCACATTTCCCTGGAACTACATTAGATATGATTGAAATTCCATTAGATGACAAAAAATCTTTATTTGATACTCCTGGTATTATTAATCACCATCAAATGGCGCATTATTTAGATCCATCGGAATTGAAATATATTACACCTAAAAAAGAAATCAAACCGAAAGTATTTCAACTAAATAGTGAACAAACATTATATTTAGGTGGCTTATCTCGTTTTGACTTTATCAAAGGGGAACGTGCAGCTTTTACTTGTCATATAGCAAATGATATTCCAATCCACCGTACAAAATTAGAAAATGCGGATAATTTATATAAAGAGCATAAAGGTAAATTATTGTCTCCACCTAGTGAAGAGTTTGCTGATCTACTGCCTCCTTTAGTTCGTCATGAATTTAAGATTAAAGATGATAAAACAGATATCGTATTTTCTGGTTTAGGGTGGATTACTGTACAACGTGGCGGAGTAATTGTAGCCGCGCATGCACCTGCGGGAGTAGAAATATCTATTCGTCCATCGTTAATATAGGAGGGATAGGTTTGAAAAAATGGTTTGCAGTGATAGGAAATCCGATATCCCATTCCTTATCACCTAATATGCACGAAACATGGTTAAAGCAGCTGAGTATTGAAGCAAGTTATATTCCAATACAAGTGGAACAAGATCATTTAGAGCAAGCAGTGAAATCGTTAAAGCTACTTGGATGTAGTGGCTGGAATGTGACTGTTCCTTTTAAAGAAGAGATTATTCCATTTCTTGATGAAGTGGATGATTCTGCAAAAGGAATTGGAGCAGTAAATACGGTAGTGAAAACATTGGAAAACAAATATATTGGGTATAATACCGATGGATTAGGTTTTATTGAATCGCTCGGTTCCATTAAATCTGACCATAATATATTGATGATTGGAGCAGGAGGTGCAGCGCGTGGTATAGCTCATGCTTTCAAAAGTCTTGGTTTTACACAACTGACAATCGCCAATAGAACGTTAGAAAAAGCGAAAGTACTAGGGGATGAACTCAAAATAGGACAGGCAGTGACTTTAGAGGAAGCTGAAAATACTTTGAATAAGTTTGATATTGTCGTTCAAACGACACCACTAGGTATGAAAAATAACGATGCATCACTGCCAATCAAGTTAAATCTGTTAAAAGGGAATGCAATTGTTGCGGATATCGTTTATAATCCTTTAGTTACCCCTTTTTTAGAGGAAGCCAAGAAATACAATGTTCAAACAATTAATGGTCTAGGAATGCTTGTACATCAGGGAGCACTGGCCTTTTCATATTGGAACGGAGTTAAACCCGATACAAATGGGATGATCCAACAATTGATAGAGCAAATAGGAGGAAATTATGTTAACAGGTAAACAAAAAAGATTTTTACGTAGTCAAGCACACAATCTATCTCCGATTTTTCAAGTCGGTAAAGGTGGAGTAAATGATGCTATGATTAAACAAATCGGAGAAGCACTAGAAGTTCGTGAGTTAGTTAAAATTAGTATTTTACAAAATTGCGAAGACGATAAGCATGAAGTGGCAGAAGCACTTGCAAAGGGTACTAGAGCAGAGCTAGTACAACTGATTGGTTTAATGGTAGTGCTATATAAACCTTCTAAAAATAACAAACGAATCGAGCTTCCAAAAGCGAGTCGTGCATGAGAAAAAAAGTAGGGATTTTAGGTGGAACTTTTAACCCGCCGCATATTGGTCATTTGATTATTGCAAATGAAGTACTACACGCATTGAAATTAGATGAAGTGCGTTTAATGCCAAATGCTACCCCTCCTCATAAAGAAATACAAAATAGAGTCACAGCTAACCAACGTATGACTATGGTGGAATTATCTATTAAAGAGATTTCCATGTTGAAAATAGAAACGATTGAAATCGATCAAGGTGGAACTTCCTATACATTTGATACGATGGAGCTTCTTAGAAAACGTGAACCGCAAACTGATTTTTATTTTATTATCGGTGGAGATCAGGTGGAAGAGTTGCCTAAGTGGTATCGAATCGAAGAACTTATACAAAATGTGCATTTAGTAGGAGTTCCAAGACCAAATAAATTACTCGAAACAGCATATCCTATAGTAATTATAGATATACCTCAAATCGATTTATCTTCTACTACTATTCGAAATCGAATAGCAAATGGCGAAACTACCCAGTTTCTAATAAGTGATGCTGTTCGAGATTTCATCCGAAAGGAGAAGTTATATGAAACATGAACATTTACTGGAACAGGTGAAAAATCGAATGCCTGAAAAACGATTTATACATACAAAAGGTGTAGCCGAAACAGCTACTCAATTGGCCGAAATGTATGGAGAAGATCCTGAAAAAGCAGAGATTGCAGGGATTTTACATGATAGTGTGAAGTATGCAGAGAAAGAATGGCTAAGATCCATCATTGTTTCAGAAAAAATGAATCCATTACTATTAGATTTTAATCATGAATTATGGCATGCTCCTGTCGGTAGTTTTGTCGCGAGAACAGAATTTCAGATTACGGATCAGGATATTTTGCAAGCTATTGAGTTTCATACAACAGGTCGAGTAGGTATGTCTAAATTAGAGAAAATAATCTATGTATCGGATATGATTGAGCCTAGTCGGAATTTTTCTGGAGTCGAACTCTTGAGAGAAAAAGCAAAGGTTGATTTAGAAGATGCAATGACAAGTTGTATAAAGCATAGTATTTCATTTTTGATAGAAAAAAAACAACCGGTATTTCCGGACTCATTTCATTGTTACAATGATTTGATACAACAGAGAGGAACAGTGAAAGAATGACATCTTCAAATTCATTAGTAGAAATCGCTTATAAAGCAGCGGACGATAAAAGAGCAGAGGATATTGTCGTATTAAATATGCAAGGAGTTTCTTTACTTGCTGACTACTTTTTAATCTGCCATGCGAACTCGGATCGTCAGGTTCAAGCAATTGCAAAAGAACTAGAAGAACAAGCCTTCAAAGCAGGATTTAATGTGAAACGATTAGAAGGTTTTGATGAAGCAAGATGGATTTTAGTAGATATGGGTGACGTTGTAGCGCATGTATTCCACAAAGATGAACGTGCTTATTATAATTTAGAGAGACTTTGGGGAGATGCACCAATGATTCAAGTTGGGCAAGATGCTTAATGTCTACGTATGAACAATTTGCTTATATTTATGATTCATTAATGTCCGATATTCCGTATAATAAATATGCGGAATGGGTAGAACAGAACGCACCTCTTTCTACATCAAAAAAATTAGTTGATATCGGCTGCGGGACAGGAGTTCTCAGTAACCATTTTGCTAAAGCGGGATATAAGGTAATAGGTGTAGATGTATCTGAATCTATGCTTACGGTAGCTCAAAATCGAAGCTTTGAAAATGGAACGGATATCTCTTTTATATGTCAATCAATGGCTGAACTTGAAGGTGTAGATGAGGTAGATATAGCGGTTATTGCTATTGATTCACTTAATTATCTCGAGACATTACAGGAAGTAGAGCAGACGTTTCATCGTTTATTTACAGCTTTAAATCCAAATGGACAATTGTTTTTTGATGTGCATTCTCTTTATAAAATGGATGTAATTTACCCGAATGGACCCTTTACGTATGAGGATGAGCAAGTTGCTTATCTTTGGCATACGGAGCAAGGAGAAGAAGAACATTCCATTTACCATGATATTACTTTTTTTGTTCAAGATGAATCCGGTTATTACGAACGTTTTGAAGAGTCCCACTATCAACGTACGTATCCTATAGAAACTTTTACAAGTCTTCTTGAAAAGGTAGGATTTTCTTCTGTAAACGTCTATGATGATATTTTTGGAAAGCCTACAGAAGAAGTGGATAGATGGTTTATTCACGCAGTAAAATAAGAAAAACTCCTTTTCTATCGTTTTCGAAGGGCTTTGGACGGACATTTTGCTATAGAATTACCGAGTGATTTTTTTAGTGATTATTGGTTGTGACGATTGTCACAACCAATAATCACTTTTTTCGGTCATCTTATGGCGGTTGCCTATCAGTCGCCCTTCTACAAATATTAAAAACAGGTTAGTGCGTTTTTGGATAACTAGAGATAAGCTACTTTCTAATTCATAGATGGGATGACAGTCTAAGTACGCGACAACGCTATCGCAACGACTGCCTGACCCACATCGTGTTGGTCCTCGAAGATGCAATTTCGTTCGCTAGTAAAAAGAATTTAATCTCTTATTTATAAAAATAATCCTTTTCAACTAGAGGTAAATTTAGTATAGTTTCTATAACTCCATATAATTTACCTCTTATGAAAGAGGCTGATGATTCTGATTCAACTGTTTGTCCAGAAATATAAGAAAAAGCTATTACTCCCAGTAGTAGTAATAGGAATCATACTGTTTATCAGTATTCACTCCTTTTTAAAATCGACCACCCCCAAAGTCGATTCCATTCAAACTATCCCATTAAAAGAAAATTTTACAGAAGTAGAAACAATTGAATATGTGGAAGATCCCATTGTATTTGTAGAAGTAAAAGGTGCTGTAACGAAGCCAGGGGTCTATGAACTTTCCGAAGAAGATCGCGTGTTAAATGCGATTGAAATGGCGGGAGGCTATTTGCCGTCAAGTAACTCTCAACATATCAATCATGCAGAGCGTGTGAAAGATGAAATGGTTATCTATGTTCCAGAAGAGGGGGAAGAAGAGGTAGAATCACCGTTATCTACTCGTAGTTCCCAATCATCTTTAGTAAATATAAATAATGCAGACGCCACTGGCTTAACTACTTTACCAGGTGTTGGAGTAGCTAAAGCGGAGGCAATTATCTCTTATCGAGAGCAATCAGGAGGCTTTAAAGAAAAAGAGGATTTGATGAAAGTGACTGGAATAGGACAAAAAACGTATGAGAAACTGGAACCATTAATATCAGTTAAATAATAAATAGATTATTGAAGTTTCTTACTCAAACTACTACACTTAAAGAAACAATTATTTCGGAGGTAGTTATATGGAGAGAATAACTTGGGATCAATTTTTCTTGGCACAGAGCCATTTACTTGCACTAAGAAGCACATGTACACGTCTAGCAGTAGGTGCCACGATTGTTCGTGATCGGCGAATCATGGCTGGAGGATATAATGGATCTATCTCAGGTGGTGACCACTGTATTGATCATGGATGTTATGTCGTAGATAATCATTGTGTGAGAACGATACACGCAGAGATGAATGCACTATTACAATGTGCTAAATACGGCATTACAGTGAGCGGTGCTGATTTGTATGTAACTCATTTTCCATGTCTCCCTTGTACAAAGTCAATCATTCAGTCTGGCATCAGTCGCCTCTACTATGCTCAAGACTATAAGAACAACTCTTATGCCATTGAATTGTTAGAAAAGGCTGGTGTCGAAGTTATTCATGTGCCTTTCGATGAAAGAAAGATAGATTTCCTTAGTGATGAAAAAGTTGCATTATACGCAGAATTGATTTCAAAGCTAAGAGAAAAAGGGGCAAGTAGTGAAGAACTGGAACCTTATGAAATGAAGGTGGCAGAATTATTTGGATTAACAACTTCCGTGGAAATTTAATATATATCGCAATAACGGCGATAGTAGGTGTAATAGCTGCATTCAAATCTGCCCTTATTCTTTGCTTCCTGTTTGTTATTCTATCTCTGCTGTTATATAAACAGTTTCCGATATCATTCATAGTCTTTACTTTAAGCATAGGAATCGGATGCTATTTTTATACGGAACAGAGAATACCTATTCCTCCGCAAGAGCAGAATGTCACCCAAATTACATGGACAGATATATACCGCATAAATGGGGGCACTCTACGTGGTTTTGCTACAACAGAGAACAAGGATAAGTGGTATGTTCAATTAAAACTGGACAGCGAGCAGCAGAAGGAAGCATTTATAGAATATTCGCTTGCGGGATTAACTATGAACGTTCTTACAGAAGAGGTATCTAAAAGACCAAAGGCACATGTCTATGCTTTTGATATGGATAATTATTTGAAAAGTAATGGTGCTGTAGGTCAACTTCAGATTTCCCAATATGAACTTATTGGACAGGAAAAAAATTTTATATCCTTTATGGCTGGTCAACGATTTAAGATGAAACAACATATCCAAGACCATTTTCCATTATCTTTGCAGGCAGAAGCAGAAGCGCTTTTAATAGGTAGTAGGGAGCAGATGCCCACCGATATGCAAAATGCCTATCAGACGCTCGGAATAACGCATTTATTTGCTATATCTGGTCTTCATGTAGCACTAATCGTTTGGTTATTTTATGAAATGATGATTCGTATTGGTGTGAGGAGAGAAACCGCAAATTGGCTTCTACTAATTGCGCTTCCTTTATATGCTTTACTTGCTGGAGGGGCACCTTCTGTATGGCGATCCGTGTCTGTTACAGAGATTGTATTAATCTCCATGTTTTTTCAAAGAAAAATAGCAATAGAAGACGCTTTTTCACTAAGTATTATCGGTTTTGTCTTTTTAACACCGTGGATCATATTCCAAATTGGTTTTCAACTCTCCTATTTGGCTGCATTTTCCCTTATTTACTCCTCGAAATTATTGAAATCAAGTCAATCTTATTTATTTCAATCATTTATTATTACTGCTGTATGTCAACTTATCGTTTACCCTATTCTTCTCTACCACTTCTATGAGATTTCTATTTCCTCTTTTCTTGCCAATTTAGTATTTGTTCCTTTATTTTCTTTTGTCATTTTACCTATAAACTTATTTTTTTTATTGTTAACGTTTATATTTCCTGCTCTGGCTGAAATCTTGTTTTTAGTTTATGAACCCATTCGAAATCTATTGGATATTCTCATATTGAAACTAGGCACTTTACCTTATCAATTGTGGAACCCGATGAAACCGCAGACCTGGACCGTATTACTCGCATACATTAGCGTAGTTTTGCTGCTTATCTCTGTAGAACGAAAAAAGAACGTTTTTTTCAGTACTCTTTTTTTCTTATCTGTTGTAGTGTTCATTCAGCTAGCGCCTTATTTAGATACATCGACAAGAATTACTTTTGTAAATGTTGGACAGGGTGATTGTGTACTTATAGAAATTCCTTTCCGCAAACAAGTGATTTTGATTGATACTGGTGGGTTATTAAGGTTTGATCAAGAATTTTGGAAACAAACGAACGAGCCATATGAAATTGGCAGACAGGTTGTTTTACCTTTTTTAAAGGGAAAAGGTATTAATACTATTGATACACTTATCCTTACGCACGCAGATGCTGATCATATGGAAGGTGCAGAAGAGGTACTAAGAGGTGTAAAGGTAAAGGAAATTCATATTACTCCTGGATCTGGGGAGAAAGAAGTAATGAATGATTTATGGGAGGAGATTAAAAAGCAACGAATCCCAATCTATGAAAAGAAGGCTGGAGATACTATCTTATCGGATTATTTCCATTTTCAATATTTATATCCAATGGATGAAACGTATGAAGGGAATAATGATTCTCTAGTACTATCCATGAAAAATAATTATTTTCATGGATTATTTATTGGTGATTTAGAGGAACAAGGAGAGTTAGGATTAGTGGAGCGCTATTCAAATGCTATACAACAAATTGAACTTTTGAAAATTGGTCATCATGGAAGTAAAACTTCTAGCAATGAACAGTTTTTGACATTAGTTCAGCCGAGTGTAGCGATCATACAAGCTGGGTTTGAGAATCGCTACGGTCATCCTCATCCAGAGGTGGTCGAGCGATTAGAAGAATTACGTATTCCGTATTTACAAACGGGGACGGACGGCACTTTTGAAGTTGAGATTAATAAAAGTGGGGTTATGTTTGTTACAATTCCATAAGCATCTATTTAAATGAAAAAAGGGTTTACCTCCACGAGGCAAAACCCTTTTAATTTCAATCAGTATGATTGAAGAATATCTCACTAATTGAAGTTTCACTTTATCCCGCTTTAACGGGCAGTATGACTCCCGCTTCAAGGCTTTACCGAAGCACAAAGCATAAGTGGGAGATAACTGTCCGTAAAAGCCCGAATGGTTCAACTAACAATTAGCGGGGGAAAATAACCCTCCACTAATTGAAGTTTCACTTTATCGAGCTACGAACTCAATAACGGTTGCAATGATAAACATTATTGCAAAAAAACCAAAGGAGACTACAAAACCTACACCAGAGTCGATCGCGTCGTTACGTTTCGACTGGACATTTTGTTCAAACTCATTCATTGTTACCCCTCCTATTTCCCCCTAATTATAAAGGATTGCCTATAAAAAATCTATATACAAACTTTTCTTTTTCTAGTAAGGCATATAATGTCGCAATTTATCCCGGTTTAACAGGCTGTAATATCCCAATTCAACTTTAGTGAAAGCATGAAAAAACCAGATGGGATAAACAGCCTGTAAATCCCCGATTGGTTCAACTAACCCTTACTGAGGGAAGCTTCACTTTATCCACCGATTTAAGTTATAATGAAAATTAACTATATGTAGCAAGGAGCACTTAGCATGATTTCAGAAAAGTGGATGCAAATATCTAATAATAAGATTTCTTCTGTGTATTTATTATATGGCATTGAGGCGTATTTTATCGAAGAAACAATAAAAAGAATTAAAAGGCAATTAAGTGAGCAAGGGGAATTAGAAGTTATTACCTTTGATATGGAGGAAAGTAAAGTTGATGAGGTCATGTATGAAGCAGACACCATTCCTTTTTTTTCAGATAAAAAACTTGTAATAGCAAAGAATGCATTTTTTTTAAAGGCTACAGAAAAAGGAAAAGAAAAAATAGTCCATGATACCGTGAGACTAGAAGAGTGGCTAAAATCTCCGTCACCATCAGCGATAACCGTTTTTATAGCACCTTATGAGAAACTAGATGAACGCAAGAAAATTACGAAGGCTATGAAACAGGCGGCCAATGTCATTGAATCAGCTGGTTTACAGGTACATGACCTGAAGGGCTGGATCTTACATGAGCTTTCCACTCATGGTAAAACGATGTCTGATGAGGCAATAGATTGTCTTATAGAATTTGGTGGGACTGATCTTGTTCATCTGCAAACAGAGTTAATAAAAATAGCGACATATGTTGGAGAAGAACAAGAGGTAGATATAGAAACTATAAAAAAATTACTTGTTCGTACATTAGAGCAGGATGTTTTTACATTAGGAAATGCATACCTTTCGGGGAATAAAAGTGAAGCTATTGAAATTTTTCATGATCTATTGAAGCGAAAAGAGGATCCATTGAAATTAAATGCATTAATAGCAACACAGGTTAGACTAATGGTGCAAGTAAGTCATTTAAAGAAAAAAGGTTATCATGCACAGCAAATTGCTAACCAACTCAAAGTACATCCATACCGGGTAAAGTTATTAATAGATCATCCAATGCTACACAATGAACAAAAGCTATTACAGACACTAAATGACCTTGCGACAGTGGATTTACAATTAAAAACTCTCAATATTAACCGTGATAGAATTTTAGAAATGTTTTTATTGAAATAAAAACAAAAGATAGGCCATTACATAATTTTTAACAAAAAAAGACTGTCCGATTAAATCGGTCAGTCTTATTTTTGTTACGCTTTTTTCATTAATTGAGACTTCTTACGAGAAGCTGCGTTTTTATGAATTAAACCTTTTGAAGCTGCTTTTTCAAGTTGTTGAATAGCAGTTTTAATAAGATCTTTTGCGTTTTCGTCGTTATTAAGAGCAGCAGTATCAGCTTTTTTCACAGCAGTACGCATTGCTGATTTTGCTTTTGCATTTTGAGTGTTTAATCTCTCATTTGTCTTAACACGTTTAATAGCAGATTTAATGTTTGGCATACCTTTCACCTCCTAATAAGGTCTGAGATGATACATTTCTTTCTAATACAACAAGCATTATTTTAACAAACACGAAAACAAATTGCAATATATAAATGCAAAGAATATTTACTTGACACTTCGACCACACTAAAAAAGAGGTGATATTATGTGGGGAAGAACTGATTTATTAGACGAATCAGATGAAATGGTAAGGCATCGTTCAGCCGCGGAAAAAAACAAACTTGAAGATTCCGAGGGGATTTCATTTGATGAAAAACGTGAAGGTGCAGTACTTGTCACATCAATTGAAGTAGATGAAAAGGGAGAAAAGAAAATAGGGAAGAAAAAAGGTAAATATATTACCTTAACAGATTTAACGGTGAGTCCGGATAGGGAGGATAGTTTCAAGCCAATTGAAAAAGTATTTATCGAAAAGCTTAGAGAGATGCATAGTGATTTAAATCTATCAAAGGATTCAAAAGTATTAATCATAGGATTAGGTAATGCAACTATAACACCAGATGCCATTGGTCCAAAGGCAATTGAGTATTTACAAAGCTCTTCAGTGACCCAAAGTACTGAGCATGTAAAAGTGGTTATGTACGCACCAGGGGTAACTGGACAAACCGGATTTGAAACAAGTGATTTTATCGAAGCAATTAGTAAAGCATTTAAACCGGATTTAATCATTGTGTTAGATGCTTTAGCAGCTAGAAATAGTGAACGGCTATGCAAAACGATTCAATTGACGAACACAGGAATACATCCAGGATCCGGTGTAGGAAACCAACGAAAAGAAGTATCTGAAGAGGTATATGGTGTTCCTGTAACAGCTATTGGTATTCCAATGGTTGTAGATGGTCCAGTATTATACGCAGACGCAATGGAGCAAGTCATTCATTATATTGCTTCTAAGATTGAAGAAAAAAATAGCCCTTCCTCTGCATTAGCGGTAACTCCAATGGTGTCTAGTAAAAAACCAAACATTGATAAATCTGTCCTTGAACCCATCTTTGGTGAATGGGTTACGTGGCCAACAGAAGAAAAAAGAAAGTTATTTGAAGAAGTATTTGTCGGGAAAAATCCATCCTTATTTGTGACCCCAAAAGAGACGGATGCTTGGGTTGAACAATATGCATATATACTTTCCAATGGAATAGAAAGTTGGATTACAACTAGATAAAGTGTTCTAAAAAGGCTGCTCTCTTCATACGATTGTGTGAGGAGAGTGGAAATTATGGCTAAGTCCTTAAAGAATGTAGTTAGCATTTTATTACTTTTATTTTTAGCACCAATTATTATTGCAACCGTCCAAACGCCTCTTTTCCCGCAACAAAAGCAACAAACAGTAACAAAAGAAGTAACATCGAAAGAAGAAAGTAATACTGCTGTTGTTTACGCAGCGCAGTTAGAAACAAAAACGCCAGTTTCCGAAATTTTGGAGCCTAAAAAAGCATTTGTCTATTTTACCCATTCCCAAGAAGCCTATAAGCCTATACTAGCTGCTAAAGGTGAAAAAATTGCAACGTACCATCCTGCAGACAATATTACGTCTTTCCAAGAACAGATAACTAATCAATTCGCCTTCCATCAATTAGAAACTGATATTTTGGGACCTGAGACTACGGGAGATGCGAGGCAGTATAATTCAATAAGACCTTTTGTTCAAAATGCATTAGGGCATAACAAATATGATATTATTTTAGATATTCATAGAGATTCAGCCAAAGCAAATGTGACAACGCTTAAAAGTGGGGAAGAAAGTTACGCTAAATTTATATTTGTTATTGGCCGAGAGCACCCCAACTATAGAGTGAATGAGCAACTTGCACAAAATCTCTCTAACCAATTAAATAAATTAGTACCTGGAATTTCAAGAGGGATATTGCCAAAAGAAGGAAAGGGAGTAGACGGTGTATACAATCAAGACCTTGCCCCAAATTTACTTAATGTAGAATTAGGGGGCATTGATAATGATGAACAAGAAATTAATCGTTCGATTGCGATTTTAGCTAAAGCAATATCTAACATGTTAAATGACGATTTACCATTATAAATATACTAAAAAGAGATGAAGCAAGTCATAGCCGCTTCATCTCTTTTTGTATGAAAATATACTCGTAGATTGTGTTATGTACGGGTTTTTGATAAGATTAAAGTCTGGCGAAAATTTATTTATATTAATATTTATCCAATAAAAAGATTTAGAGTGTACATAAAATATTACAGTAAAATTTTTTAAACAATCTTTTATCTGTTATAATGCAAGTAGTTTAATTAGGAGTGAGCAAGTATGAATAATGATGAGAGACTGGCACGACAGAAAAAAATACGTAACTTTTCGATTATTGCCCATATTGACCATGGGAAATCGACACTTGCGGATCGTATATTAGAAAAAACACAAACAGTAACATCTCGAGAAATGCAAAGTCAATTACTCGATTCCATGGATCTTGAACGTGAACGCGGTATTACTATTAAATTGAATGCTGTTCAATTGACTTATAATGCAAAAGACGGGGAAGAATATATTTTCCATCTTATTGATACACCTGGACATGTCGATTTCACCTATGAGGTATCTCGAAGCTTAGCTGCCTGTGAAGGAGCTATTTTGGTTGTAGATGCAGCACAAGGTATTGAAGCGCAAACACTAGCAAATGTTTATCTTGCTCTAGATAACGACCTTGAAATACTTCCAGTTATCAATAAAATTGATCTTCCAGCAGCAGATCCAGAACGGGTACGAGCAGAAGTGGAAGATGTTATCGGTTTAGATGCTTCAGAAGCGGTTTTAGCATCTGCAAAAGCGGGCATTGGTATTGAAGAAATTCTGGAACAAATTGTAGAGAAAGTGCCTGCCCCAACTGGTGATCCCAATGCACCATTAAAGGCATTGATATTTGATTCACTTTTTGACCCTTACCGTGGGGTTATCGTTTATATTCGTATTGTGGAAGGTACCGTTAAACCTGGCGATACGATTAAAATGATGTCTTCAGGTAAAGAGTTCGAGGTAGTAGAAACTGGGGTATTTACGCCTAGAACAACGCAACGTGCTGAATTGACCGTTGGTGATGTTGGTTTCTTAACCGCTTCGATGAAAAATGTAGGTGACTCGAGTGTCGGTGATACGATTACTTTAGCTGTCAACCCTGCAATAGAGCCTTTAGCGGGATATAAAAAAATGAATCCAATGGTTTTCTGTGGATTATACCCGATTGACAATACGAAATATGTAGATCTACGTGAGGCGCTAGAAAAACTAGAACTGAACGACTCAGCATTAGAGTTTGAGCCGGAAACTTCTCAAGCATTAGGCTTTGGTTACCGTTGTGGTTTCCTTGGATTATTACATATGGAAATAATTCAAGAGCGTATAGAACGCGAATTCAAAATCGATTTAATTACTACGGCACCTAGTGTTATATATGATGTGAAGCTGACAAACGGAGAAATCCTAAAAGTGGACAACCCATCTATGATGCCAGATGTACAAAAAGTGGAAAAAATAGAAGAACCATATGTAAAAGCATCTATTATGGTCCCAGAAGATTATGTAGGTTCAGTTATGGAACTTTGTCAACGTAAGCGTGGAAACTTTATCACGATGGATTTCTTATCTAAATCGCGTGTTAATATTATTTATGAAATTCCGTTATCCGAAGTAGTTTACGACTTCTTTGATGCATTAAAATCAAGCACAAAAGGTTACGCTTCATTTGATTATGACTTAATCGGATATAAAGAATCTAAATTAGTGAAAATGGATATTTTACTTAACAGTGAAAAAGTAGATGCACTTAGCTTTATTGTTCATCGTGATTTCGCGTACGAACGAGGTAAGCTAATCGTTGAAAAGCTAAAAGCGTTAATACCGAGACAACAGTTTGAAGTTCCAGTACAAGCTGCTATCGGGCAAAAAATTGTCGCTCGTTCAACTATCAAGTCAATCGGTAAAAACGTCTTAGCAAAATGTTACGGTGGAGATATCTCTCGTAAACGTAAACTTCTTGATAAACAAAAAGAAGGTAAAAAACGCATGAAACAAGTAGGTTCTGTGGAAGTTCCCCAGGAAGCATTTATGGCTGTTCTGAAAATGGACGAGCCAAATAAATAATAAAACGAAGGGGGAGGCACTAGCAGCCTCCTTTTTCCTATATGGAAGAAGAAAGTAGGGATAGTTATGGTACGAGGCGTATATATACATATTCCTTTCTGTCATCAAATTTGTAATTACTGTGATTTCAATAAATTTTTCTTTCATAACCAACCGGTAGATGAATATATTGAATCACTTGGAAAAGAAATGGCATTGTGGGCAAATGATTTACAAAAAGCAGAAATTGAAACGATATTTATTGGGGGTGGTACTCCTACTTCTTTATCAGTAGACCAATTAGATCGATTATTGGAGCTGATTACCACATATATACCAATGGAGCATGTCACAGAATTCTCATCGGAAGCTAATCCAGATGAGCTGACACTTGATAAAATGCAAAAGATGCGCGAATTCGGTGTGAACCGGCTAAGTATGGGAGTCCAAACCTTTGATCAGGACCTTTTAAAAGTATTAGGAAGAACCCATTCTAATGATCATGTCTATGAAGTGATTGAACATGCCAAACAAACTGATTTCCCATCGATAAGTATAGATTTGATGTATGGACTTCCAAACCAAACGATGGATCAATGGAAAGCATCCTTGCAGGAAGCATTCCGCTTAAAAATTCCACATATTTCGGCTTATTCATTGTTAGTTGAGCCAAAAACAATCTTTTATAATCTACTATCCAAAGGGAAACTCTCTCTTCCAGGAGAAGACTTAGAAGCGGAGATGTATGGTTATCTTTTAGAGGAAATGAAAAGTCATGGTTATATTCAATATGAGATAAGTAATTTCGCATATGTAGGAAAAGAATCAAAACATAATTTACTTTACTGGAATAATGATGAATATATCGGTTTAGGTGCTGGTGCTCATGGATATGTGAATGGTAAGAGATATTCCAATCATGGACCAATAAAAAAATACATGCAGACAATCGATACGGGAGAACAACCTCTTATGATGCAAAAAGAAGTGACAAACGTGGAAAAAATGGAAGAAGAAATGTTTCTTGGTTTACGTAAGAATGAGGGTGTATCACTTGTAAAATTTGAGGAAAGATATGGTCTAACCCTTCGTGATGTTTACGGAAAAGAACTAGACGAGCTACTTCAGAGGGAATTATTAGTTCTGGAAAATAATTTTGTAAGACTGACTTCCCGTGGAAGGTTTATCGGAAATGAAGTGTTTCAATATTTCCTGAAATAATAAAGCTAAATCGTTGACAGTTTTCTGTAGATTTGATAAGTTTTATATGAGTATTAGCACTCTCTTTCAACGAGTGCTAACAGAGGTGATAATCATGCTAACAAACAGGCAATTATTAATATTGCAAGTAACGGTAGATGATTTTATCGAAACCGCTCAACCAGTTGGATCTCGTCAGCTTTCGAAAAAGGAGGAAGTACCATTTAGCCCTGCTACTATTCGAAACGAAATGGCAGATCTAGAAGAAATGGGCTTTTTAGAAAAAACGCATACTTCGTCTGGTCGCGTGCCTTCGCAAAAGGGCTACCGTTATTATGTCGATAATATGTTAACTCCACAAAGAATTTCGCAAAATGAGATAAAACAAATTCGTTCTATTTTTGAAGAACGTAAGGTGGAGACGGAGCAAATAATTCGTAAGTCCGCTGAAATAATATCGGAACTAACGAATTATACCTCTATTATGTTAGGCTTAGATGTGAGAAAACATCGTGTAAAACGGTTTTCTATTGTACCACTTTCAAGTGATTCTGCTGTAGCGATTATTGTTACGGACAGTGGTCATGTAGAAAATCGGGTATTTTCTATCCCAGAAAAATTCCAGGCATCAGACATCGAACGTATGGTCAATTTGATCAATGAACGTCTCGTAGGAGTATATTTGCATGAGCTTCCTGCAATGCTTGAAGCAGTTACTATGACAGTGTTGCAACAAAATAATGGCCGTCTGAATAATCTTTTTGGATCGCTCAACCAAGCGATGACTATTGAGCATGAAGACAAAGTGTATTATGGTGGGAAGCTTCAAATTTTAAACCAACCAGAATTTAATGATGTAGAAAAAGCACGAAGTATTATGAATTGGATGGATCATGTAAATCAAATTCCAGGTATTTTCCATTTGGATAAAAAAGGCATCCAAATCCGGATCGGCTCAGAAAATAATGATCTTGCCATGGAGGGATGTAGTGTTATTACCGCATCTTACGGCATTGGTGAAGAACAGATGGGTTCAATTGCTATTATTGGCCCAACCCGAATGGATTATAGAAGAGTCGTGTCATTACTAGATATCATGAGTGGTGATTTGTCTAGAGAATTATCTAGAATATTACATGGACATCATGGATAAGGAGAGTTGCAAATAATGGCAGAAATCAATGATGAGAAATTAGAAGAGCAAGAAGTAAAAGAGAATGTCCAAGAAGAACCTGAGCAGATAGAAGAAGTAGTGGAAGAAGTAGATGAACTAACTTTGACTAAACAGCAACTAGATGAAGAACAAGATAAGCTTATTCGCTTAAGAGCTGACTTTGAGAATTACAAACGTCGAGTACAACTAGATAAAGCATCCGATTATAAATACCGAGCCCAATCGGTTTTAATGGATATACTACCTGTTCTTGATAACTTTGAAAGAGCACTTGCGGTTGAAACAACTACCGAGGAAGCAGCTTCTTTAGTTAAAGGAGTGGATATGGTTTACCGCACTTTACTAGAGGCAGTAAAAAAAGAAGGATTGGAACAAATCGAAGCAGAAGGTGTTGCATTCGATCCAAACTTTCATCAAGCGGTAATGCAGGAGCAAGATGATTCAAAAGAATCTGGAATTGTGATTCAAGAGTTGCAAAAAGGGTACAAGTTAAAAGATCGTGTATTAAGACCTTCCATGGTCAAAGTAAATGAATAAGTAAAATATATATTCAAGTTATTTATTAGGAGGAAAACTAAATGTCTAAAATTATTGGTATTGACTTAGGAACAACAAACTCATGTGTATCTGTATTAGAAGGTGGAGAACCAAAAGTAATTCCGAATCCAGAAGGTAACCGTACAACACCATCTGTTGTAGCGTTTAAAAATGGAGAAAAACAAGTTGGGGAAGTTGCAAAACGTCAATCTATTACAAACCCAAATACAATTGCATCTGTTAAACGTCTAATGGGTACAAATGAAAAAGTTTCAGCTGAAGAAAAAGAATACACTCCACAAGAAGTTTCAGCAATGATTCTTCAATACTTAAAAGGTTTTGCAGAAGAATACTTAGGTGAAAAAGTAACGAAAGCTGTAATCACAGTTCCTGCTTACTTTAATGATGCAGAACGTCAAGCTACTAAAGATGCTGGTCGTATTGCCGGACTTGAAGTAGAACGTATTATTAACGAACCAACTGCGGCTGCACTTGCATACGGTTTAGATAAAATGGATCACGATGAAAAAATTCTAGTTTATGATCTAGGTGGCGGTACATTTGACGTATCTATCCTTGAACTTGGAGATGGCGTATTCGAAGTACTTGCAACTGCTGGTGATAACCGTCTTGGTGGAGATGACTTTGACCAAGTACTAATGGATTATCTAGTACAAGAATTCAAAAAAGAAAATGGTATTGATTTATCTAAAGATAAAATGGCAGTTCAACGTCTAAAAGATGCTGCTGAAAAAGCGAAAAAAGATTTATCGGGTGTAACATCAACTCAAATTTCACTTCCTTTCATCACTGCTGGAGAAGCTGGACCACTTCACTTAGAAGTAACAATGACTCGTGCGAAATTTGACGATTTAACTGCATCTTTAGTTGAACGTACAATGGTACCAACTCGTCAAGCGATGAAAGATGCAGGTTTATCCGCTTCTCAAATCGATAAAGTAATTCTTGTTGGTGGATCTACTCGTATTCCTGCAGTACAAGATGCGATTAAAAAAGAAACTGGCAAAGAGCCACATAAAGGTGTAAATCCTGATGAAGTTGTAGCAATGGGTGCTGCTGTTCAAGGTGGAGTTCTAACTGGAGATGTAAAAGACGTTGTACTTCTTGATGTAACACCACTTTCTTTAGGTATTGAAACAATGGGTGGCGTATTTACTAAGTTAATCGAACGTAATACAACAATCCCTACTTCAAAATCACAAACATTCTCCACTGCAGCAGATAACCAACCTGCAGTAGATATTCATGTACTTCAAGGTGAACGTCCGATGTCTGCGGACAACAAAACGCTTGGTCGTTTTCAATTAGCGGATATTCCACCAGCACCACGTGGTGTTCCACAAATTGAAGTAACATTTGATATTGATAAAAATGGTATCGTTAATGTTAAAGCAAAAGACTTAGGTACACAAAAAGAACAAAATATCACGATCCAGTCAAACTCTTCACTTTCTGATGAAGAAATCGAACGTATGGTTAAAGAGGCAGAAGCTAATGCAGAAGCGGATAAAGTACGTAAAGAAGAAGCAGAAGTGAAAAACGAAGCAGATCAATTAGTATTCATGACAGAAAAAACATTAAAAGATTTAGAAGATAAAGTATCAGAAGAAGAGAAAAAATCTGCTGAAGATGCAAAAGAAGAGTTAAAAGCTGCATTAGAGGCTGGTAACTTAGAAGATATCAAAACGAAAAAAGATAAATTAAATGAAATTGTTCAACAATTAACTATGAAATTATATGAACAAGCACAAGCAGACGCTGCAGCTAACGGAGAACAAGCTGGTCCAACTGATGACGGTGTAGTAGATGCAGAATTTGAAGAAGTAAACGACGATAAAGACAAGTAAGTTTGTTAAAGTAGTCGGTAAGCAAAAGTCAAAGACCGGTTCCGGCTTTGGCTTTTCTTACTGTATAGGAAATTAACTCGAATAACTTATAATCAAAATGGATGATTAAATTTTCAAAGTTTTGCTATTAGGATTTTGTACATGGTACAATTATTCCTATGTGCAAGTTAACAGAGCAGGAGAGTGAAAGATGAATAAACGTGATTATTATGAGGTTCTTGGTGTTTCTAAGAGCGCAACTCAGGACGAGATAAAAAAAGCATATCGTAAGCTTTCTAAACAATTCCACCCAGATATTAACAAAGAAGCTGGAGCAGAGGATAAATTTAAAGAAATTTCTGAGGCATATGAAGTATTAAGTGATGAGCAAAAACGTTCATCCTACGATCAATTTGGTCATGCAGGTCCTAACCAAGGATTCGGTGGATTTGGTGGTAGTGCAGATGGCTTTGGATTTGAAGATATTTTTAGTTCATTCTTTGGTGGTGGCGGTTCTAGACGACGTGATCCAAACGCTCCAAGAAAAGGGAGTGATCTTCAATATTCGATGACCATTGAATTTGAAGAAGCTGTGTTTGGTAAGGAAACAGAAATAGAAGTATCCAAAGAAGAAAATTGTGAAACATGTTCTGGAACAGGTGCAAAACCTGGTACTCAACCAGAAAAATGTTCGCATTGTAATGGACATGGTCAAGTAAATGTTACCCAAGATACTCCATTCGGTCGCGTACAGACTAAACGTGCATGTAATCACTGTCAAGGTACAGGTAAAATTATTAAAGATAAATGTGCTACTTGTCATGGTAAAGGAACAGTCAATAAACGCAAAAAAATTAAAGTTACTATTCCAGCTGGCGTTGATGATGGTCAACAATTACGCGTTAGTGGCCAAGGAGAACCTGGTGTAAATGGTGGTCCGGCAGGAGATTTATATATTGTCTTCCGTGTGAAGGCAGACCCACGATTTGAGCGTGAAGGCGACGATATTTATTACGAATTACCTTTAACGTTTGCACAAGCAGCACTTGGGGATGAAATTGAAGTTCCGACAGTACAAGGAAAAGTAAAACTTAAAATTCCAGCTGGGACTCAATCACAAGCGAATTTCCGTTTAAAAGGAAAAGGTATAAAAAATGTACATGGATACGGCGTTGGAGATCAACATGTAATTGTTAAAGTTATAACTCCAAAAAAATTAACAGAAAAACAAAAACAATTATTACGTGAATTTGCGGAAATCAGTGGAGATATTCCTGAAGAGCAAGGCAGTTCATTGTTTGATAAGATCAAGAAGACATTAAAAGGCGAGTAAAGGAGTTGGCGCAAGTGAAATGGTCTGAACTATCCATCCATACTACAAATGAAGCGGTTGAAGCTGTAAGCAATATATTGCATGAAGCTGGTGCAAGTGGTGTAGTTATCGAAGACTCGGATGAATTGGGAAGAGAACGTGAAGATGTATTTGGTGAAATTTATAGCTTAAACCCAGATGATTTTCCTGTAGATGGCGTACGCGTGAAAGCTTATTTATCTGAAACCAGTTTTTTATTGGAAACAGTGGAAGAGATCAAACTTGCTATCAACAATTTAACAAAATTCGATATAGACCTTGGACATAATGTTGTAACAGTCCAAGAAGTCGACGAAGAGGATTGGGCTACGGCGTGGAAAAAGTATTACCATCCAGTGAAAATCTCTAATCGTTTTACCATTGTACCAACTTGGGAAGACTATGAACGTGTGAACACGGACGAATTGATCATCGAGCTTGATCCTGGAATGGCATTTGGAACCGGTACACATCCAACAACAGTAATGTGTCTTCAAGCGTTAGAGAAAACTGTCCAATCTGCTTCAAGTGTTATTGATGTAGGAACTGGTTCTGGAGTCCTTTCTATCGGTGCTGCGAAACTAGGAGCATCTAAAATCCATGCACTAGATTTAGATGAAGTAGCCGTAAGATCTGCAATAGAAAATATTGCTTTAAACAAAGTAGATGATATTGTTCAAGTAACACATGGCAATCTTTTAGATAATGTAAATGAACAAGCCGACATTGTAGTAGCAAATATATTAGCTGAAATTATCATGACATTTACTAATGATGCATTTTCTATTGTAAAAGACGGGGGATTGTTCATCACTTCAGGAATCATTGCCAATAAAAAAGAGGATGTTCGCAATTCTCTCCAAGAAGCTGGATTTGAAATTGAAGAAGTTATGATGATGGAAGATTGGGTAACAATCATATCTAGAAAGCCTGTTAAATAAAGGGGATTGTCATGCAACGTTATTTTACAAATGAACCTATAAGTAGTGATAATATCGTAGCAATTACCGGAGACGATGCGCATCATATGATTCAAGTGATGCGCATGTCACCTGGCGATCAAGTGTTTGTTGTTACAAATAACCAAACCTACACGATGGAAATTATAGATGGTACTTCAAAAACTGTCCATTTAGCAGTAAAAGAAGTTCATGCCAATACCAATGAAATGCCCAAGAAAGTATCGCTTGTGTGCGGTCTTCCGAAAGGGGACAAGCTCGAGTTGATCACTCAAAAGGCAACAGAACTCGGAATGTATGAATTATTTCCATTTGAAGCAAAAAGATCTATCGTAAAATGGGATAAGTCCAAAAACGAGAAGAAGGTATCTCGATTACAAAAAATTGCTAAAGAAGCAGCAGAACAATCTCATCGTTCTGCTATCCCACAAATACATAATCCAATCTCTTTAAAAGAGTTGGTAGAAATATCAAAAGCCTTCGAAATAAAATATGTAGCAGATGAAGAAGATGCAAAGATAGAAGAACGACAAAAGTTTGCTGAACAATTAAAAAAAGTGTATGATAAACAATCGATACTCATCGTATTTGGTCCAGAAGGTGGACTAGATCGAGAAGAGATAAAGCTATTATTAGAAAATGATTTTCAGACAATTGCGCTAGGACCTAGGATTCTTCGAACTGAAACTGCACCGTTATATGCGCTGTCAGCAATTTCTTATGAATTTGAATGAAAGAGGTGTGAGAACTTGTCATCCGTTGCATTCCATACGTTAGGTTGTAAAGTAAATCACTATGAAACTGAAGCTATATGGCAATTATTCAAAGAAAATGGGTATAGCCGTACAGAATTTGAAAAACAGTCAGATGTATATGTTATTAATACATGCACTGTAACAAATACAGGGGACAAAAAAAGTCGGCAAGTTATTCGTCGTGCTATTCGTCAAAATCCAGACGCTGTTATTTGTGTAACTGGTTGTTATGCACAAACCTCTCCTGCAGAAATTATGGCAATACCAGGAGTAGATATTGTAGTAGGTACTCAAGAACGCACCAAAATGTTGGATTATATTGAGCAGTATAAAACAGAACGTATGCCGATCAATGCTGTAGGAAACATTATGAAAAATCGAGTATATGAAGAATTAGATGTGCCTTCTTTCACGGACAGAACCCGTGCGTCCTTAAAAATCCAAGAAGGCTGCAATAATTTCTGTACGTTTTGTATTATCCCTTGGGCTCGTGGTCTTATGCGGTCAAGAGATCCAGAAGAAGTGGTTAGACAGGCGCAGCAATTAGTAGATGCCGGATATTTGGAAATAGTTCTTACAGGTATCCATACTGGTGGATACGGAGAAGATCTAAAGGATTATAATCTAGCTCAACTATTAAGAGATATTGAAAACAACGTGAAAGGTTTAAAGCGACTGCGTATTAGTTCGATTGAAGCAAGCCAATTATCTGATGAAGTAATCGATGTCTTAAGAGATTCTAAAATTGTAGTAAGACATTTGCATATTCCTATTCAATCTGGTTCAGATACTGTATTGAAAAGAATGCGTAGAAAATATACAATGGAGTTTTTTGCGAATCGATTAGATCGTTTAAGAGAAGCTTTGCCTGATCTCGCTATTACTTCGGATGTTATTGTAGGATTCCCTGGTGAAACAGAGGAAGAATTTATGGAGACGTTTAACTTTATCCGTGACCAAAAATTCTCCGAGCTCCATGTATTCCCATATTCAAAACGCACTGGAACACCTGCAGCAAGAATGGACAACCAAGTAGATGAAGAAGTGAAAAATGAGCGAGTTCATCGATTGATCACATTAAATGATCAGTTAGCTGTAGAGTATGCTTCTAGATTTGAGGGTGAAGTACTAGAGGTTATTCCAGAGGAAGCCTATAAACTAGATTCTGCATCTAATATGGTTGAAGGTTACACTGATAATTATTTAAAGGTCGTAATTCCTGGATCCGAAGATTTAATCGGTAAATTAGTTCGTGTAAAAATTACGAAAGCTGGATATCCATACAACGAAGGACAATTCGTTAGGATTCTAGATGAAATAGCAGAATTAGTATAAATATCAAAACCGGTGAATATATTTCACCGGTTTTTTTTTGAAAGATAAGAAGTTATATGAAAATGTACTGTGAACACTGGGTATTCGGCGCTTTTAAAAATGAATAATACTATGATTTCCGTTTCGGATGGACGCTTTCTGCGGGGTGAGCGATGAGCTATCGTCTTCGCTAATGCGTCGATGTGATAGCTATCTGTCTCTCTCATCCCGCCGGAGTCGCCATTTTTCACTCCAATCAATCAGTGTGAAGTACTCCACTAGAAAATTCAGCATAGCTTATCGCTAGGATGATAAGATTGTTCAAATTTTAGAAAGTGATCAAATTATTTGTCAACGCTCTTGCATTAGAAATGCGAGAGAAATCTTCAAAAAACAACTGGTAATAGGAATAATAATAAGTCTGTCCAGAGCCCTTCGAAAACGATAAAAACAGGTTTTGATCTTTAAGGACCGGGCATTTTTTTTGCCCGGTTTTTTTGTATAAAGATACTGGATTCTATTTGTTAGTTAAATATACTGTTTTAATATAAGAAAATAGTTAGGAGGTTATACTTTGGGAACAATTACGGGTTTATTGCCAGGTTTATTTTTAATTTATTGCCAGGTTTATTATTTTTAATTTATTTCATTCCGATAATTTTTGTAATCTGGTTCATGATTACTATAGTTGGACAGCTAAAGACTCAAACAAAGTTGCTTCATCAAATTCATGAGAAATTAGATAGTACGGAATAAATGCTAATAAGTAAAGAAAAATACAATGATTTCCGTTTCACGTGGACGCTTTCCGAGCACTGGGTCGAGCCCTTAAGAGAATTCTACTACTGATAAGAATTTTATCTTGAATATAATTTGCTTGTTTGGCATGAAGTAACATGTGGATATGGTAAATCTTTTTATTTCAGACTGGATTTACTATGGATATTACATACAGATACAAGCAAAATAACCACTACACTTGCACTATACTGCTTACTAAGGGTATTATTAAGAGGTACGTACATCTTGAAAGGGGAAAGACAAATGACTGAAAATATTGCAGCATTAATAGATCATACATTATTAAAACAAGACGCAACTAAAAACCAAATTGAAAAACTATGTGAGGAAGCGAAAACGTATACCTTTGCATCCGTATGTGTTAACCCTACATGGGTAAAATTAAGCGCATCTCTATTAAAAGAGAGTCCAGTGAAGGTTTGTACTGTTATTGGATTTCCTTTAGGTGCTAGTACTACTGCTGTTAAAGCATTCGAAACAACAAATGCTATTGAAAATGGTGCAGATGAAATTGATATGGTATTAAATGTTGGTGCATTAAAAGACCAAGATTATAACCTAGTACAAAAAGATATCGAAGCAGTGGTAACTGCGGCAAAAGATAAAGCGATTGTTAAGGTTATTTTAGAAACTTGTTTATTAACAAATGAAGAAATTATCAAAGCAAGCGAATTATCTAAAGCAGCAGGTGCAGACTTTGTAAAAACTTCTACCGGTTTTTCTACTGGAGGAGCAACAATTGAAGCAGTTAAATTAATGCGTGAAACTGTAGGACCGAACTTAGGAGTAAAAGCTTCTGGTGGAGTAAGAAGCTTGGCTGATGTTGAAGCGATGGTTGAAGTTGGAGCGACAAGAATTGGTGCAAGTTCTGGAGTAGAAATTGTAAAAGGTTTAGAAAGTAAATCTGATTATTAAATTATGACGTGGCGTAATTGCGTCCGGATTTTGAATGTAGACTAGCCCTGCTTAGTGGATGATTTAGCTGGAAGTTTAAACTTTCGGCTAAATTAAGTTAAATTTATCTCAAAGTATTGACCAAGTCTCTACTATACGGTATAATTTTTTAGTACATAACACTTGGTTATGTACTTGACGTGTGTTCGGAGGGAGGGAAAAAGAGATGTCAAAAACTGTCGTTCGTAAAAACGAATCGCTTGAAGATGCTCTTCGCCGCTTCAAACGTACTGTATCTAAAAGTGGTACAATTCAAGAGGTTAGAAAGCGCGAGTTTTATGAAAAACCAAGCGTAAAGCGTAAAAAGAAATCTGAAGCTGCCCGTAAACGTAAATTCTAATTAATTTAAATTTACAATGCTTCGATGCTATGGTTTCTAAAACCTGAGCGGAAACGTAAAAAGAAATCAGAAGCTGCACGTTAACGTAAGTGGTATTTTATCCCAACCATCCCTACGTTCCAAACACGTACTTTATGATTAAAATTTACAATTATGTAAACCGAGAAAATTTATTTTCTCGGTTTATTTTTATTTTATGAAACTTTTTGATAGTTCCTTCGTAAATAGGAGTATACATATGGAAGAAAGGAGGTTAAGTGGTGAAATTGTCTCGTTATATCATTTCTCTTTGTTTATTGCTTTTATCATTTGGAATGATGATCCCTACATTTACTGCACAAACTAAAGAGGTTTATAAAGTACCAATTTACAAAGAAGTAGAAAAAGGATTGTATGCTTTTCTGAAACGTTCTATCCATGAAGCAGAAGAAGCTGATGCTGAGGCAATTATTTTCGAAATCAATACCCCAGGAGGCTTTGTAGATTCTGCAGAAGATATTGCTAATTTATTGGACTCCACATCGATTCGTAAAATTTCTTATATTAACTCAGAGGCATTATCAGCTGGTGCCTATTTAGCGCTTCATACCGATGAAATCTACATGTCTCCAAGTGGAACAATCGGTGCTGCAGCAGTGATCGATAGTAGTGGAAATACGGCAGATGAAAAAGCAAACAGTGCTTGGAAAGCTAAAATGAAAAACGCTGCCGAACTAAACGGGAAAGATCCTCTATATGCTCAAGCAATGGCAGATGATTCAGTTGACTTACCTGAATACAGAGCCCCTGTTGGCAAATTATTAACTCTTTCTTCAGCTGAAGCCCTAGAGGTTGGCTACTCAAAGGGGACAGTTAAATCATTCGAGGAGCTACTCCAGGTTACAGATCTTGCAGGTGCGAAAGTTGTACACACAGAGGAAACCTTTATGGAATCGCTTGCTCGTTTTATAACAAATCCAATCATAGTACCAATTTTATTGTCTATAGCTAGTTTGGGTTTGATCGTCGAGCTTTATTCGCCTGGATTTGGCGTCGCTGGTACAATGGGACTTATCTCGTTAGTTCTGTTCTTTTTTGGACATTTGGTTGCAGGTCTAGCTGGATATGAAACAATAATTATTTTTGTTATTGGTGTCATACTTATTATTGGAGAGTTCTTCCTGCCCGGAGGAATTAGTGGTATATTAGGGGCGGCAGCTATTATTGTAAGTATAGTATTAGCTGGTGGCGATATTGAGCAAATGATTATCGCTGTTATAATTGCTTTATCAGTAGCTATAGTGGGAATGGTGATTATTATGAAGTTTTTTGGTAAGCAACTAAAAGTGTTGAATAAAGTGATTTTGTCGGATGCGACAACAACGGAAAAAGGATATGTTTCCAATAAGAATCGAGTGGAACTAGTCGGAAAAGTTGCCGTGACCATGACGCCACTTAGACCTTCTGGAACTATACGTATCGATAATGAAAGAATTGATGCAGTTTCAGATGGAAGTTTTATTGGGAAAGACAAACATGTTAAAATTATTAAAGTAGAAGGCTCTCGTATAGTTGTACGAGAAGCAGTAGAAGGGGAGGCAACAGAATGATTACAGGATCAACAATTACTTTAATCGTCGTTATTGTACTTGCATTTATAGTACTATCAGTATTTTTCACATTTTTCCCAATTACGCTATGGATTTCTGCATTAGCGGCAGGGGTAAAAATTAGTATTTTTACATTAGTAGGAATGAGGTTACGTCGAGTTATTCCTTCTCGTATCGTCAATCCGTTGATCAAAGCACATAAAGCAGGCCTAGATGTAGCTATCAATCAGCTGGAAAGTCATTACTTAGCTGGTGGTAATGTTGACCGTGTTGTTAATGCTTTAATTGCTGCACATCGTGCAAATATTGAACTTTCATTTGAAAGAGCAGCAGCAATTGATCTGGCGGGTCGTGACGTTTTAGAAGCAGTTCAAATGTCAGTAAATCCAAAAGTTATTGAAACACCATTTATCGCAGGTGTTGCGATGAACGGTATTGAAGTAAAAGCAAAGGCACGTATTACAGTTCGTGCAAATATTGACCGATTAGTCGGTGGTGCAGGTGAAGAAACAATCGTAGCCCGTGTAGGGGAAGGGATTATTTCTACAATTGGTTCTAGTGTGAGTCATGAAAGAGTACTAGAAAATCCAGATTTAATATCTCAAACGGTTTTAGCAAAAGGCTTAGATTCCGGAACAGCTTTCGAAATTCTATCGATTGATATTGCGGATGTTGATATCGGTAAAAACATTGGTGCAGAATTACAAACGGAGCAAGCTGAGGCAGATAAGAAAATTGCTCAGGCAAAAGCAGAAGAACGTCGTGCAATGGCTGTAGCATCTGAACAAGAGATGAAAGCGAAAGTTGTAGAGATGCGTTCGAAAGTTGTAGAAGCGGAAGCTGCTGTTCCATTAGCAATGGCTGAAGCGTTACGAGAAGGTAATATTGGTGTGATGGATTACATGAATTACAATAATATCAAAGCAGATACTGGTATGAGAGATTCTATTAGTAAAGTTGGCGGAGATAAACCTTCTACCGACGAGCTAAAATAATTGCGGAAAGGAGCCGATCTCCTTGGAAGCTTTCATTCCTATAATCATCGCAGCACTTTTAAGTCTTTTCTTTAAAAAGAAAGAACCCGAACCCGACAAAAAAACTGTTGAAAAACCTGTAAACAGAACTCCAATGCGTAAAACTGTTTCAGAAAATCCCTTTAAAGAATTAGGTGATTTTGCTAAACAGTTTACGAGTGAAAGGCAGCAGGATATGAAAACCAAGCCTCCTATCGCGAAAGAAGTTCCTGTAGTAGAAAAATTGGAGAGAGAAGTTAAACGTGATCAAGGGGTGGCTAGAAGTTCAGGTAGATTAAGCACTCATCAAAAGAATATACCTGTAACAGTATCTACTCCAGTAGTCGACAGCTTAATACCTAGCAGAAAAGACGAACTGATAAAAGGAATTATTTTTTCTGAAATACTTGCTCCACCAAAATCCAAAAGATAACTCATGAACACCCCTTTGCATGCATAAATTCATGTAAAGGGGTGTTTTTTTGTGAAGCAATTATTTCCACTCCATGCGAGTATTATGGTAGATAGTTTTGATGATATTATATTGGATTATGCATTTTCATTGGTTCGCTTAAAAGAAAATAGTATTGTCTGTACGTATGACCATTTTCTTTTAGAAATTCATGCCGAAAGCCTGCACATAAAATCTATGTCTAGCGATAGGCTACATCTTCATGTGCATAATCTTCAGTTCTTTAATCTAACTAGGAAGGAAAAAACGGTATGAGGCGTCTTATTAAAATACATGCACCAATTTCTACAGATCAATTTACGCTTTATAAAAGTTTAAAGGAACAAAATATCGAAGTGTACCAGCTTCATACAAACGAGAATCATATAAGTTTTTCGATTCAAGCAAAGGATTTGCAGGCTTTTAGGAAAGTAAGAAAAAAACTGAAACTGTCGATCAAATTAGAGGATGATTTAAAAGAGAGTACCATTTCTATTTACTCGGCATCTGTTATAGGAGTCTTCTTTTTTTTAGTAATCCCAGTATTATTTTCGCAATTTATCTGGAACATTCATATTGATTCGGATTCACCTGAAAGTAACATATTGCTAACTGAACAATTAAAAGAAATTGGTATTAAAGAGAGAATGATTGCATCTAAACTGCCAGCGGAGCAAGAGATACGTCAAAATATATTATTAAAGCATAAAGAGTATTCTTGGGTACACTTTTCAAAGTCAGGCGCTAACTTTACAGTGACTCCAATGATGGCACCTCCGCAAACAGAAAGAGTAATTGAGGATGCACCTGCTGTAAATCTTGTTGCAAAGAGAGGTGGAGTTATAACAGACTTTTCTCTATTAAAAGGTGTGAGAGCAGTCGAAAAGAACATAGCTGTGAAAAAAGGAGATGTCCTAGTAAATGGGTTTGTAACCCAAGGAAACAATAGGATTATTACGAGTGCGGAAGGAAAGGTATATGCCAGTTACTGGATAGAGCTTTCATTTGAGCTTCCAACACAAGTTGCTGTCATTAATCCAAACGCCAAAGAATTGGTTATACAAAAAAAAGTGGATGACAAACAGATGTTTTGGAAGGAAATACAACTTCCTGCTTTCATTCAAAAGTATGTTCAGGCTGGATATGTACAGAAGAATCATCAAATAACCTATTCACTGACAGAGGAATCCATTGAACGTCTTATACGCCCGCTACTATTTCAAAAAATTATTAAAGAATTACCTACTGGAACGCAATTATTAGAAGATAAAGTTTTACAGGTATCAATACAAGATGATAAAGTAAAAGGGAAGATACTTTTACTGATTAATGAAAATATTGCAATACCACATGTTATACCCCAAGGAGACGAAGCATGAGCGAAACTAAACAATTAGATATTAATTTACAAGATCCAGCTGAAGCGGTAATGCTGCTTGGCATCTCGGATAAAAATGTAAAGCTTATTGAGGCAGAACTAAAAGTTCAACTGATTACTAGAGGTGAACAGATTCAGATTATTGGTGAAGAAAAAAATGTAGAAGACGCTAGGCAGCTGATGATTCAACTATTGGCAGTTATTCGAAAAGGCATAAATATTAATTTGCGCGACGTATCTTCTGCTATTGAGATGAGTTTGAATGGTACAATTGAGTATTTTTCTAGTTTGTATGATGAAGAAATTGCGCGAAATACAAAAGGTAAAGCTATTCGAGCGAAAACAATAGGACAACGAGAGTATATCCAAGGAATAAGACATACTGATCTTACTTTTGGTATTGGGCCAGCGGGTACTGGAAAAACGTATTTAGCAGTAGTAATGGCAACACAAGCACTTAAAAATGCTCATGTGAAAAAAATCATTTTAACACGTCCAGCAGTCGAGGCAGGTGAAAGTCTAGGTTTTCTACCTGGAGACTTAAAGGAAAAGGTAGACCCTTATTTAAGGCCGTTATATGATGCACTGCATGATGTGTTGGGGACAGAACAGACAGATCGTCTGATGGAAAGAGGAACGATTGAAATTGCACCTCTAGCTTATATGCGAGGTCGTACGCTAGATGATGCTTTTGTTATTTTAGATGAAGCTCAAAATACAACAAAAGCTCAAATGAAAATGTTTTTAACACGTCTTGGATTTGGATCTAAAATGGTAATCACGGGTGACAAAACTCAAATTGATCTACCAAAAGGTGCAGAATCTGGTTTAATCGTTACCGAAAAAATATTAAAAAATGTTGCAGGAATTCATTTTCAATATTTAGAGCAAGGGGATGTAGTACGTCACCCACTAGTTGCTAAAATTATACAAGCATATGAAGAGCAATAATAATTTAAAGCAACTAAAAAACGAAAAAAAAGAAGCTTAGTCCTCTTTGTTTAAAGCGTGTTTCTATCGTTTTCAATGGGCTTTGAACAGACTTATCGCTGTTTTTTGGAGATGTTGGTCGTGTCTGACGTCACGACCAGCATCTCTTTTTTCGGTAATTTTATTGCGTTTGTCCCGCATTAACGGGCAGTAGATAACCGCCCTTAAAAGCCCGAATAGTTCAGGCAACAGGATGTTGGTTACTCAGGCATTGCCGCACGACGCGGCATTATTTGCCTGAGTTCATTTTCAATCAGTGGGAAAAAGCCCCACTGATTGAAAATGAACTTTTTATGTCCGTCACCTATAACTCCTAGAAACAGGTTAGTGCGTTTTTGGATAAACTAGAGAAAAGATACTTTCCAATTCAATGAGGCGGATGGCAGTCTAAGTATGCGACAACGCGATTGCAACGACTGCCTGACCCTCGTGTGGGCCCAGAAGATACAATTTCTTTCGCTATTTCACTTCTTTATTTGGTAAACACATACTATTTCTTGTATTTCCACTAATATAAAAGAAAATCTAGTTTCTTCCTCCAGCATTAAAGAATAATATTCCCATGAACCCAGTGTTCATGGGACATTTTTTTACTTGCTTAATCTTTGTATTAGGGAAATATTAGTGAATTGTGAAAAGAATAAGGTATAATGGAATAACCAGTAGGTGGGGGGATGAGAATAAATGAAAAAAATCCTAATAAAGTGGAGAGAATGGAGAAATCATAAGTATCTTCCTTTCATCGTCACTATTATTACAGCCATATGCTTGTTCTTTTTATTGATAGGAAATGTAAAGGAAAGTAAGTATGATTTTCAGTTGTTCCAGCTTTCACCTGACACTATAAGAGCAGTTAAAACAATGGAAGACTCCGTGAAAACAGAAGAAGAACGTAAAAAAACAGAGCAAGAAGTTCCGGTTGTTTATCAATTTCAAGACGAAACCGCTGCTAACCAAGCGGCGATAATAGAGTCTGTTTTTGATAGTGTCTTGCATGTAAAAGAAAATGCAAATCCAGAAGAGGATACAACGGCAACTTTAGTAGGAAAACTGAAAAAAGAGATGGAAGAATTAGCAGAGAATGCGAGTTATGTACCTCTAAATGATGATATGTTAGCCATCTTGATAAAACAAAATAATATCATTTTGGACGATTCAAAAACGAAATTAACCGAACTTGTGGAGACGATTTTAAGTGAACCAATTCGTTTGGAAAATATATCTATTTCAAAAGAGAAAATTGGACAGCAAGTAAATAACACTTTTATTTATTCCCAAGATTATAAAAATGTGCTCGCGAGTATTGCAAAAACCTCCATTGTTGCAACAGAGGTAATAAATGAGAGTTTAACGGAGGAACGTATACAACAGGCGAAAGCAAGCGTTGAACCGACTCGTATACTTCAGGGGCAAATACTCGTTCAAAAAGGCGAAATTATTGATAGAGAGGTCTATCGACAGCTTGAGTTGCTGGGTATGCTTACGAATAAAGCATCCTATAAGCCATATCTTGGGGTAGCTGTATTTGTCGGACTAACTATGTGGGTGTTATTTGGACAAACAATTATTAGAAAAGAAAAAACTATTAATAATTCCAAAAATTTAATAGTTGTTGCTTTTAGTGTCATTTTGTCCGTATTAATGATGAAGGTAATTCAGTCCGTAGCTTATAATTTTGATGTAATTATAGCGTTTTTATTTCCTACAGCGATGGTTGCGATGTTGGTTTATTTATTGGTCAATGAACGTGCAGCTTATATTTCTAATTTTGTGTCTGCCGCATATGCTGGTATTATCTTTCAAGAAGGCTATACAAACGTATTTCAAATGGAAGCTTCGTTATACATATTATTTGGAGGGGTTGCAGGTATTTTCGCGATGCAACGGATGCATACAAATTCCCAAATATTACGCTCGAGTCTAATCGTTTCTTCTATTAATATTGTGTTTATAATATTTTATTTATTAATGACGAAGGCTTCCTATGAATTTACAGATATATTATTTTATGTAGGAGCAGCTATACTGTCTGGGGTACTATCTGGTGCTATGACTATTGGGATACTACCATTCTTTGAATCTTTCTTTGGCATTCTATCTACTATGAGACTCATTGAATTATCCAACCCTAACCATCCTTTGTTGAAGAAAATATTAACCGAGACACCCGGTACATATCACCACAGTTTAATGGTGGCAAATTTAGCAGAAGCTGCTTGTGAAGTAGTTGGTGCTAATGGGTTACTCGCACGAGTTGGTTGTTATTATCATGATATAGGGAAAACAAATCGGCCAGGATTTTTCATCGAAAATCAAGTAAACGGTTATAATCCACATGATAATTTGTCTCCAGAAGCAAGCAGAGATATTATTATTGCACATGCAGTGGATGGTGCGAAGATTTTGCGGAAACATAAATTACCGAAAGAAATCGTAGATGTAGCGGCGCAGCATCATGGTACAAGTTTGTTGAAATTCTTTTATTTTAAAGAAAAAGAGACAAATAGTAATGTGAAAGAAGAGCAATACCGTTATCCAGGTCCAAAACCGCAAACAAAAGAAATCGCGATTATTTCAGTAGCTGATAGTGTAGAGGCGGCTGTTCGCTCGATGAAAGAGCCAAATGCTGATAAAATTCAAAAAATGATACAGTCTATTATTAAAGATAAATTATTAGATGGGCAATTTGATGAATGCGATCTATCTTTAAAGGAAATAAAGAAAATGGAAGAAAGTTTTTGTACAACGATGAATGGAACATTCCACTCTCGAATTGAATATCCCAAATAATGAAGTGAGGAGCTTAAAATATGCTAGAACTAGATTTGATGGATGAAACAAACTCTGTATCCGAGGAGACTATAGCTCTTGTAGGTAAAGTATTACAGTCAGCAGGAGAACAGCTTTCAGTTAAAGATAGCAGTGAGGTTAGTGTGACCTTTGTGTCGAATGATACTATCCAAGAGATTAATAAAACATATCGCAACAAGGATGTTCCAACCGATGTTATCTCCTTTGCTATGGAGGAAATGGGTGAGGGGGAAATAGAAATTTTGGACGCTGATATTCCGACTATGTTAGGGGATATTATCATTTCTGTACAACGTGCAACGGAACAAGCAGAATCTTATGAGCATTCTTTTGAACGGGAATTAAGCTTTTTAGCGGTTCATGGGTTCTTGCATTTATTAGGATATGATCATGGGACGGAAGAGCAAGAAAAAGAGATGTTTGGCTTACAAGAATCTATTCTACAAGCTTTTGGGTTAAAACGTGAAGGCCATGAACTTTCGTAAATTTTTTCGTTCCTTTTTATATGCTGCAAATGGAATTTATCATGTAGTAAAAAGTGAGCAAAATTTTCGGTTTCATGTATTTTCTGCAATAGTTGTTGCGATAGCCGCATGGATGACAGGATTATCTCAAATAGAATGGATAATCATTGTAGTATCGATTTTCGGTATGTTCATGATAGAATTAGTAAATGCGTCCATAGAACGTGTTGTCGATTTGGTGACGCCGGAATTACACCCATTAGCTAAACAAGCTAAAGACTTAGCTGCTGGAGCGTGCTTAGTATATGCTATTTGTACTGTAATTGTTGGTTTAATCATATTTATCCCGAAATGGTCGGGTATCATATTATAGAGGTGAATCAGTTGAATAAAGAAATGTTATTAAAAGCATCCATAACTGCAAGAGAAACTGCGTATGTCCCATATTCTAAATTTCCAGTAGGAGCAGCACTTTTAACAAAAGATGGAGAAGTAATTCTTGGCTGTAATATCGAAAATGCATCTTTTGGATTAACAAACTGTGCAGAGCGTACAGCAATCTTTAAAGCAGTATCAGAAGGGAAAAAAGAGTTCGCTGCTATTGCTATTTCTGGCGATACAGAAGGACCTATTTCTCCTTGTGGAGCATGTAGACAAGTTATAGCTGAGTTTTGTGATAAAGATATGCCTGTTTACTTAACAAATTTAAAGGGAAATGTGTCGGAAACGACGGTTGCAGAATTATTACCTGGAGCCTTTACAACGGAGGATTTAGATTATGCTGCAAAACAATGAAAATTATAAATCAGGATTTATATCGATAATAGGTAGACCAAATGTAGGGAAATCCACATTTTTAAATCGAGTAATTGGGCAAAAAATTGCAATTATGAGTGATAAGCCCCAAACTACTCGAAACAAAGTACAAGGTGTTTTAACTTTAGAAAATAGTCAAATGATATTCATCGATACGCCTGGGATCCATATTCCAAAACATAAACTTGGTGACTTTATGCTTAAGGTTGCTAAAAACACTCTTCGTGAAGTAGATGTGATTATGTTCATGGTCAACGCAGTTGAACCAAGAGGAAAAATTGATGAGTATATTATGGAAATGCTAGAAAAAAATGAAACACCAGTATTTCTTGTGATCAATAAAATTGACCAAGTACACCCTGAAAAGTTAGTTGATATTATTGAATCTTATACAAAGAAATATGACTTCGCAGAAATTCTTCCAATCTCTGCTTTACAAGGTAATAACGTCGATAAATTACTGGAAACAATTCAATCATATTTACCACAAGGACCTCAGTACTATCCTGCAGATCAAGTGACGGATCACCCAGAAAGATTTATCATTTCTGAGCTAATCCGTGAAAAAGTTTTACATTTAACGAGAGAAGAAATTCCACATTCTATTGCTGTTGTAATCGATAAAATTAAAAAAGAAGAAGATACTGAAAAAGATATGATTCGTGTTTCTGCAACGATTGTAGTAGAAAGAGATTCACAAAAAGGGATTGTCATCGGTAAAAAAGGTGCTTTACTTAAAGAAGTTGGGACAAGAGCACGTAAAGATATTGAAATGCTTTTAGGAACAAATGTTTACTTAGAGCTTTGGGTAAAGGTACAAAAAGATTGGCGAAATAAATCAGCCCATTTGAAGGATTATGGTTTTAGAGACGACGAGTACTAAGAAAGAAGGGAAGGCAATTGCTACAAAAAGTAGAGGGTATTGTCTTACGAGCTTCTTCTTATGGCGAATCCAACAAAATCGTTACCATTTTTTCACGTGAATTAGGGAAGAGAGCGGCTATGGCTCGAGGGGCAAAGAAACCAACGAGCCGTTTAGCCTCTATCTCACAGCCTTTTACGTACGGCTATTTTTTGATTCAGCAAGGAAGAGGAATGGGGACTTTGCAACAAGGTGAAATTATTGACTCTATGAGATCTATTAGAGAAGATATTTTTGCTACAGCATATGCAAGTTTTATCATGGAATTAGTAGATAAGTTAATCGATGATGAAGCGCCCAAGCCACATCTATTTGAAATTTTGCAGCAGGCATTACATGCTATTTCAGAAGAATATGATCCAGAGGCGATTAGTTTGTTTGTGGAATGGAAGCTTCTTCCTACAGCAGGTATTTATCCAACCCTTCATCAATGTACTAATTGCGGTGCAACAGATGGAGAATTTGCTTTCTCTTTTTCTCAAATAGGATTTCTTTGTCATCGATGTTTTTCAATTGACCCATATATCATAAGACTTTCTCCATCTCAAGTGAAGCTTATCCGAACCTTTTATACAGTTCCTATTGATCAAGTAGGTAAGCTGACACTCAAAAAGGAAACAAAGGGCTTTATTAAAAAAATTGTCCGAACTATTTATAGTGAACAAGTCGGAATAAGATTAAAGTCACAACATTTTTTAGATCAAATGGAGAAAACCCCAGAATTTTTTACACCACGTAAAGAAGATCCAAGTCCCGAAGAAGAATAATTCTTTGGGCTTGGATTTTTTTTATTGTACAGAAAAGCAATGTGGTGTTTCACTAAGATTTCCGTTTCACTCGGACGCTTTCCGCGGGCGCTGTCTCAGCCTCCACGCTTCGCTGTGGGGACTTCACCTAACGCTGTTTCCGCTGAAGACGCCGCGTTCCACTCCAATCAATAGTGTGTAGATCTTAACTTTAAGATGGAGCAGAGAACGTTGCGAGATAGTTATAGAATGTTGCGTAAAAATAAAACGTTGCGTAAAAGCGTGGAGATGTTGCGTATAAAGAACAGAAGGTTGCGCAAATGGCTTCGAACGTTGCGAGAAAGACATAGAATGTTGCGTATAAAGAACAGAAGGTTGCGCAAATGGCTTCGAACGTTGCGAGAAAGACACAGAATGTTGCGTAAAAATAAAAGGTTGCCCAAAATTACTTGTGATTTATCGGTCACTTATTTGCGGAATGGTAAATTTATCTTCTAAATGTAATTATTTTTCTCAATGGATTCATCTCACTTATTTTTTATGGAAACGCAAAACGCAAGAATGTTGTTCAACGTGATGAACAACATTCTTGCGTTATTAATTTAATACTTTTTCACTTATTATCTGTCTAGCTCCTGCGCTATTCAGGGCTGACATAGGCGCTTGCGCTTTTCAAATTAAAACTGTAATTGCTCTTCGATATATGCTTTTACATCAGCGATTGGCATTCTTGTTTGTTCCATTGAATCACGGTGACGCACAGTTACTTGGCCATCTGTTTCTGAATCGAAGTCATATGTGATACAGAAAGGAGTCCCGATTTCATCTTGTCGACGGTAACGTTTACCTATTGACTGAGATTCATCATAGTCCACCATGAAGTGCTTACTTAAATCTGCGAATAATGCAGTTGCACCTTCAGACAATTTTTTAGAAAGTGGTAAAATTGCAGCTTTAACTGGTGCTAGTGCTGGGTGGAAACGTAAGACTGTACGAATATCTCCGCCTTCTAATTCTTCCTCATCAAATGCGTCACATAGGAATGCTAAAGTTACACGATCAGCTCCTAAAGATGGTTCAATACAGTAAGGGACATAACGTTCATTTGTAACTGGGTCAATATAATTGAAATCTTCCCCAGAATGTTCCATATGCTGTTTTAAGTCAAAATCTGTTCTATCTGCAATACCCCATAGCTCACCCCAACCGAATGGGAATTTATATTCGATATCTGTTGTTGCGTTTGAGTAATGAGAAAGTTCGTCCTCTGAATGGTCACGTAAACGAATAGTATCCTCAGATACCCCTAAATTTAATAGCCATTCTTTACAATAATTACGCCAGAATTCAAACCATTCCATATCTTCGCCAGGCTTGCAGAAGAATTCTAGTTCCATTTGTTCGAACTCTCTTGTACGGAATGTGAAGTTACCTGGTGTAATTTCGTTACGGAAACTTTTACCTACCTGTGCAATTCCGAAAGGCATTTTTTTGCGCATAGAACGTTGAACGTTTTTATAATTTACAAAAATACCTTGTGCAGTTTCAGGGCGTAAGAAAATTTCATTTGTAGAAGCTTCAGTTACGCCTTGGAATGTTTTGAACATTAGGTTGAATTGGCGGATTTCTGTGTAATCGAAAGCACCACATGATGGACAAACAACATTGTGTTCTTTCATTATTTCTTCCATCTTCTCGAATGAAAGACCGTCAATTACCATTTCAATACCTTTTTTGTCTAGCGCATCTTCAATAATTTTATCGACGCGGTGACGTGATTTACATTTTTTACAGTCAATCATTGGATCATTAAAGTTCCCGATATGACCAGATGCTACCCAAGTTTTTGGATTCATCAAAATAGCTGCATCTAAACCTACATTATATGGTGATTCTTGAACAAATTTTTTCCACCAAGCTTTTTTGATGTTATTTTTTAGTTCTACACCTAGGGGACCGTAATCCCATGTATTAGCTAGACCTCCATAAATTTCGGATCCAGGAAATACAAAACCTCTTTGTTTTGCTAAACTAACTACGTTTTCCATTGTAATTGTCATTTGAAAACCTCCTTAAAATTCTGTGATTAAACCCGGAAAACAAAAAACTCGTCTCCGGGCAATAAATGCCCGGGGACGAGTGATTAACCCGCGGTTCCACCCCGATTGATTGTTAAAAAACAATCCTCTTTAAATGCATAAGCTCCGAGCTGCCGTTTTCCTACAATGTGGGCTTTCACTAACCCCACTCGCTTAAGATGTAGTACTTATAATGCTCTTCAACGCTTTATTATTTGTAGCTATTGTATCACGAGCTACTTTACTTCGCAATCATCTTGGAAATAGTATATAATAAATCAGTATGAAGTATAACACTTTGAGGCGGTGAGTCCAATCGAACTCAACAAACGGCAAAATGAAATTTTGGACATAGTAAAAGGAAACGGTCCTATCACTGGCGAACAAATTGCGGAGCGACTTAGTTTAACTAGATCAACATTACGTCCAGATCTAGCTATATTAACGATGGCAGGTTTTTTAGATGCTCGTCCACGTGTGGGATACTTTTATTCTGGCAAAAAAACAAGCCAAGCAATTTCAGATAATATTGCACAAATGATGGTGAAGGATTTCCAATCAATACCAGTAGTTGTTGATGAAAGTATGATGGTGTATGATGCTATATGCCATATGTTTTTAGAGGATGTAGGGTCATTATTTGTATTAGATAAAAATTCATTGCTTTCAGGAGTTCTTTCAAGAAAAGACTTTTTACGAACTAGTATTGGCAACCAAGATTTAAACAAAATTCCAGTACATATGATTATGACAAGAATGCCTAACATCACGTATTGTTTGAAAGAGGATACTCTTATTGAAGTGGCCAAAAAATTAATGAGTCGGCAAATCGATTCCCTACCAGTTGTAAAAGAAGGAAAAGATGGTTTAGAAGTAATCGGTAGAATTACAAAAACTAACATTACTCGGGCCTTTTTATCTTTATCCGATGACCACGATCTATAAGGAGTGAAACGATGAAAATGCTAAACCTGTTTATAGTCTCGGATTCCATAGGAGAAACGGGCGAACTAGTAGCAAAAGCGGCAATAAGTCAGTTTAGACCTGGTCTACAGCATACAAAATTCAAAAGATTCACTCATATTGATTCTTTAGATCATATTAAAGAAATTACTGAACTTGCAAAAGAGCAAGGGGCAATAATTTTGTATACACTTGTGCAAACTAAAATGCGTCAAGCATTAATAGAATATTGTAAGTTATACAATTTAGAGTCTGTTGATCTAATAGGACCAGTTATTAATCTATTTGAAAAAGAGCTAGATGAAAAACCTTTTGAAGAGCCTGGTTTAGTAAGGAAGTTAGATGAAGACTACTTTAAAAAAATTGAAGCAATTGAATTTGCAGTAAAATATGACGATGGAAGAGATCCTAGAGGTTTACTCCAAGCTGATATTGTTCTTATAGGGGTATCTAGAACATCTAAAACACCATTATCTCAGTATTTGGCGAACAAAAGATTCAAAGTAGCAAACGTTCCACTTGTACCAGAAGTAGATCCACCGGAGCAACTTTTCCAAGTAGATCCTGCTAAATGTGTAGGATTAGTCATTACTCCAGAAAAACTAAATTCTATTAGAAAAGAAAGATTAAAAGCAATTGGTTTAAATGATGATGCAAGTTATGCTAAAATAGAAAGAATCAATGAAGAAATTGTTCACTTTGAGAAAATCGCTAAAAAGATTGGTTGTATAGTAATTGATGTGACGAACAGAGCTGTGGAAGAGACTGCTAATGTAGTAATCAATCATATACAACAAAAATAATTTAGAAGATTTTTTAAACCGATTCACGATTGTGAAAAGGTTTTTTCTATTGTCTATAGAATATATAAAGATAGATTAATAGTTTAAAATGTTTTATAATAGTTATTTGTGGAAAATAACCATTATAAAATTATTTATATGATTTTTTTGTCGATTCTTGCAGGATTTTTCTTTCCTTTCACGAATTATTAAAGTAGCAAGTAAAGATGGTGAAAAAGTGTCAGGTCGTATAGAAGAAGAGGTAATCGAACAAGTTAGAAATAACAATGATATTGTCGACGTCATAAGCGAATATGTTCAACTAACCAAAAGAGGTCGAAACTATTTTGGTTTATGTCCTTTTCATGGTGAACAGACACCGTCTTTTTCAGTAACACATGAAAAGCAAATTTTTCATTGCTTTGGTTGTGGAGCTGGTGGAAATGTAATTACATTTTTAATGGATATTGAAAATCTTTCCTTTCAAGATGCGGTAAGTAAACTTGGTAGTCGAATTGGATTGACTATCGAAGAAAGTTCTTCTGGTGAAACAGAGTCGAAAGCTCCTGTTTCAAAAGAGGTTTCCCTCATGAAAAAAGCGCATGAGTTTGCAAGCGATTATTTTCATCATTTGCTGCTTCATACAGAAGAAGGAGAAAATGCATTACATTACCTGGAGGAAAGAGGGTTTTCTAAAGAGATTATCGAAAAGTATAAAATAGGATGGTCCCTTCCAAAATGGGATGCATTAACTACCTTACTTGAACGGAAAGGTATGGATTTACAAGAAATTGAGAAAACTGGTCTTATTGTCCGAAAAGAAAATGAATTAAAGTATTTCGATCGGTTTCGTGGGAGAATTATGTTTCCAGTTTTTGATGAAACTGGGTATGTTATTGCCTTTTCCGGTAGAATACTTGAAAAGAATGAAAATGAAGCCAAGTACCTAAATAGTCCAGAATCTCCTATATTCCAAAAAAGTCATGTGCTTTATAATTTAGATAAAGCAAGACTAGATATTCGAAAACAACGTAATGTCATTGTTTTTGAAGGTTTTCTTGATGTGATTGCTGCATCTAAGGCAGGAATTGGGAACGGAATTGCAACTATGGGTACCGCACTGACGTCTTCTCATATAACCAAACTAAATAGACTTACTTCTCATGTCACACTTTGCTTTGATGGTGACCGTGCTGGTATGGAAGCAGCTAAAAAAGCTTCTACTGCTTTACAGGCCCAACAAATACAAACGGAAATTGCAATAATACCAGATGCAATGGATCCAGATGATTATATTAAAAATTATGGGGAAGAAGCATTTCGAACAAAGATTATTGAAAAGCCTCATTCTTATTTATCATTTATGATGATTGTTTCAAAAAGAGACAAAAATTTTAACAATGAAAATGATACTTTACAGTATATCCAAGAGATATTGGAAATACTGAGTGATAGAAGTTCTTCAGTTGAACGTGATTTGTATATTCGTCAGCTTTCACAAGAAACTAATGTATCAGAAGAAGCAATTTACCAACACTTGCGTAAAATCCAAGGGAAAAAAGCAAAACAATCTAAGCAAGAATCTTCTATCCCTTTAACAATTACACCAGAAATGCCGAAGCTAAAGAAAGCAATATCTGCGGATGAAAGAGCAGAGCGAATATTACTTTCCCATATGCTTCATAATCCTAGCGTAATTGATGTTGCAAGAAGGAATTTGGAAGATCAATGTTTTATCAGAGACGCTTATGAAGTAGTGTTTGTTCGATTAACTGGATTTTACGAAGAGTATCCAGATGGTGATTACCAACGTTTTTTAGAAGTGTTAAATGATGCGGAATTAAGAAAAATAGTAATGGCAGCAGCGCTCTCAGAACGTGATCCAGAACATGAAACTGAGGAAGTCATGGACTGTTTGCGCCATATACGAAAATACCGGATTGAACTGCGTATTACACGTAAGTTACATGAAGCAAAAGAAGCAGAAAAAATGAGTGATATTTCCAAGGCATTAGAACTGGCTCAAGAAGCGATACAGTTGAGAAAGTCGTTGGAAACTTTAGAGTAACTATCCGGTAGTAAAAGGAGGAATTCTTATGGCGGACAAGTCCGAACGTACAAAAGAATCAGATATTGAATTATCATTAGAAGAGGCAAAAAAACAATTAATCGAGTTAGGTAAAAAAAATGGTGAGTTGACATATCATGATATTGCAGAAAAATTAGCTCATTTCGAACTTGAATCTGATCAAATCGAAGAGTTCATCGACAATCTTGAAGGTAGAAATATTGAACTTAGCCGTAAAGATGGTGATGAAGAAGATTTGGATCGTTTAATGAAAGGGAAAGAAGAGACCTTTGATTTAAATGATTTAAGTGTACCACCTGGAGTCAAGATTAATGACCCCGTTCGTATGTACTTGAAGGAAATAGGGCGAGTAGACTTACTAAAAGCTTCTGAAGAGGTTGCCCTAGCTGAACGTATTGAGCAAGGGGATGAAGAAGCTAGAAAACGTCTAGCGGAAGCAAACCTTCGATTAGTTGTAAGTATTGCTAAACGTTATGTTGGGCGTGGCATGCTATTTTTAGACCTTATCCAAGAAGGTAATATGGGGCTTATCAAAGCTGTAGAGAAATTTGATCATCGTAAAGGATTCAAATTTAGTACTTATGCAACATGGTGGATTCGTCAAGCAATCACACGTGCAATCGCAGACCAAGCTAGAACAATCCGTATTCCCGTGCATATGGTCGAAACAATAAACAAATTAATTCGCGTGCAACGCCAATTATTGCAAGATTTAGGTCGTGAACCTTCACCAGAAGAAATTGGAGAAGAAATGGACTTACCAGCAGAAAAAGTTCGAGAAATATTAAAAATTGCTCAAGAACCTGTTTCTTTAGAAACTCCTATTGGGGAAGAGGATGATTCTCATTTAGGCGATTTTATAGAAGATGCAGATGCACAGTCTCCTTCTGATCATGCAGCTTATGAGCTCCTGAAAGAGCAATTGGAAGATGTATTGGATACTCTTACAGACAGAGAAGAAAACGTATTACGCTTGCGTTTCGGTCTGGATGATGGTCGTACGAGAACGCTTGAAGAGGTAGGTAAAGTATTTGGAGTTACGCGTGAGCGTATTCGTCAAATCGAGGCAAAAGCACTAAGAAAACTGCGTCACCCGTCTAGAAGTAAACGTCTGAAAGACTTTTTAGAATAGTATGGAAGACATCCACTGTGGATGTCTTTTTCTATATTCTATGAATCTATAATACTGGTTTAACCAGATGAAAAGAGGACTAGATATGTCGCTGCAGCGAAAGCAAATTATTATGAATGAAATTGCTTTTTGGAAAAAAAACAGACTACTACCCGAACATTATTGTGATTTTCTTTTAGCATTATACGCCCAAGGAGAAAATCAAGAAGATGAACAAGTGGAGAATTCATCTAAGGCAGTATTAGCAAACAAACAAAAAAATAAAATAATATTGTATATAATAGTCGGTTTATTAACCGTACTTTTATTAGCATCTATGTTTATCGTGACAACCGCAATTTTTATACCTATTATTCTTGTTGCAATTGCTATTCTGTCCTTTTTATACATAGCTATTAAACTAGTAAGAAACAAATCAGTGATGGCTCCATTACTGTTTGTATTTTCTGCTCTTTTATTATTAGCATTATCCTTTAAAATATGGGATGTTTATTTTGGGGATAACCCATTAATATTAATCGGTTTAATCTTCGGGAATTGTTTGTTATGGCTATTTTCTGGATTACTGCTGAAGCTAGTATATTTTAGTATTTCAGGTATATTAGGCCTGGTGTTAATTATTGGTTATTTTATTTTCAACTAATTTATTCGCAATTCAACTCTCTAATTAAATCGACAAAATCCTTTAAACGTCAACAATTATTCACATTTGTGATTGATTGTTGACGTTTTTTTAATATAAAAAGTTAACGAACAATTGTAAATAATACTTGAAATTGAAAACCCTTTCAATATATAATCATTATAAACCGATTTACTAAACCGATTTATAAAATTATTTATAGGGAGCAGAGTCAATGGATAAAAATTTTGGAGTACTAACTTTGGGCGATGCTTTAATCACATTTAATCCTTCGGTAACAGGACCAATGAGATATGTACCGACATTTACTAGAAAGGTTGGAGGAGCTGAACTGAACTTTGCTATAGGCTGTGCTCGACTCGGACTGAATTCTAAGTGGGTAAGTCGCCTAGGTGGCGATGAGTTTGGAAGAGTTATCTATAATTTTGCACGTGGAGAGGGTATTGATGTCTCTGAAGTGAAATTGGTCGAGGGTTATCCTACATCCTTGAATTTTAAAGAAATTCGCGAAGACGGATCAGGTAAAACCTTTTACTACCGATACCAGTCTCCAATACTAACAATGGAACCTAATGATATTACGGAACAAATGCTTGAAGGAATAGATCTTGTTCACTTGACTGGTGTTTTCCTTGCTATCGATCCAAAAAATTTAGACATAACGAAAAAAGTACTAACTCTAGCTAAACAAAATAATATTCCGGTTTCGTTTGATCCAAATATAAGATTGAAACTGTGGACTATTGAAGAAGCAACGGAAGCATATATGGATATTTTCCCCTATGTAGATATACTACTTACTGGATTAGATGAGATTGAGATGATCATTGGTACTTCAACAGAGCAGGCTTTGGTTGAATGCGCGAAACGCTTTGAGATTTCACAGTTAGTTATAAAAGATGGTGGTAATGGTGCAAGAGTATACACAAATAACAATTGGTATATAGAAGAGGCATTTAAAGTGAATCCAATAGATACAGTTGGAGCAGGAGACGGCTTTGATGCTGGATATATCTATTCATACCTTCATGCCTATGAACCAAACGAGAGACTGAAATTCGCAAATGGAGTAGGGGCACTTGTAACAACCGTTTCCGGAGACAATGAGGGACTTCCTGAACTGTCGGAAGTACTTGCTTTTATTCGAAATGAGAAAGTGATTGAGCGATAAGGAGGAAATATACAATGACAAAATATTCAACATTGGCAAAAGTTACTGAATCTAAAGTAGTTGCTGTTATTAGAGGAAATAGCGCAGAGGAAGCAATTCAATTAACAAAAGCTGCAGTCGAAGGTGGAATTCGAATTATTGAGTTAACCTACACAACTCCTCAAGTTCAAAATGCATTTGAAGAGCTTCAAGAAATAGATGCGGTTTTAGGTGCTGGTACAGTACTTGATGCAGAAACAGCTCGACATGCGATTTTATATGGTGCAAAATTTGTCGTTAGTCCGCATTTTAGTGAGGATGTAGCAAAAGTTTGTAATAGATATGGTATTCCATATTTACCAGGATGTATGACAATTCGGGAGATGGTAAAAGCGTTAGAGGCAGGATGCGATATTTTGAAATTGTTCCCTGCAAATAATTTTGACCCTTCATTTATTAAATCAGTGAAAGGTCCTTTACCACATGTACAAATAATGCCGACAGGTGGCATTAACGCTAACAATATGCAGGAATGGCTTGATGCTGGCGCAGTTGCAGTAGGAGTTGGAAGCGATTTGAACAAAGCTTATAAAGCTGGTGGATATGAAGCAGTTGTGGAAGCAAGTAAAAAGTATATAGATGCTAGTAAAAAGTGAGAGGAGAGAGTAAATCATGAATATGACTTTTCGTTGGTACGGAAGAGGTAATGATACAGTAACACTCGAAAATATTAAACAAATTCCTGGTGTTAAAGGAATCGTATGGGCTCTTCATCAAAAGCCTGCTGGAGAAGTGTGGGACAAAGAAGAAATTAAAGAGGAAATCGATTATATAAATTCATTTGGTTTTCATACCGACGTTGTTGAAAGTGTGAATGTCCATGAATCTATTAAATTAGGAAACGCAGAACGTGATCAATATATTGAGAACTACAAGCAATCAATTCGAAATCTAGGTGAATATGGAGTAAAGGTAATTTGTTATAATTTCATGCCAATATTCGACTGGACACGTACGGAAATGTTCCACCCACTTGAAGATGGATCAACTGCATTGTTTTTTGAGAAAACAAAAGTGGAGAATTTGGATCCTCAAGAATTAGTTAGAACAGTTAATGAATCATCTGACTTATCTCTACCTGGATGGGAACCAGAAAGAATGGCTCATATTGCTGAATTATTCGAAGCATATAAGGAAGTAGATGAGGCTAAGCTTTGGGATAACCTAGCCTACTTTTTGAATGAAATTCTCCCTGTAGCAGAGGAAGCTGGTATTAAAATGGCCATTCATCCGGATGATCCTCCATATTCAATTTTTGGTCTGCCACGTATTATCACTGGGGAAAAAAGCTATGAAAAACTAATTGCTATTTCGGCTTCATCATCTAACGGATTTACAATGTGCACTGGTTCGATGGGTGCAAATCCGGAAAATGATATGGTCCAAGTTGCTAGAAAATACGCAGCACGCTCACCGTTTTCACATATTCGAAACGTGAAAATTTATGAAAACGGTAACTTTACTGAAACTTCGCATTATACAACGGATGGTTCAATTGATGTAAAAGGTGTAGTGGAAGAGCTAAATAAACAAAATTACGAAGGTTATGTTAGACCAGACCACGGTCGTCATATTTGGGGAGAGGTTTGTCGTCCTGGCTATGGCTTGTATGATCGAGCTCTAGGTATTATGTATTTGCTTGGACTATGGGATGCTTTTGAAGCGAAAAAGGAGGTAACAAAATGATTCCAATTCATGAAAATCTAAATGGTCGCGTTGCTGTAATAACAGGAGGCGGCGGTGTATTATGCTCAAGAATGGCCGTTGAGTTAGTGCGTCATGGTGTGAAAATTGCAATTTTGAACAGAACTGCTGAGAAGGGTCAAAAGATAGCAGACGAAATTACATCTAATGGTGGAATTGCGATTGCTATAGAAACGGATGTATTGAATCGTGAGTCTCTTGTTCGAGCTAAAAAAACTGTTTTAGCGCAATTTGGCCGAGTAGATATTCTGATTAATGGAGCGGGTGGTAACCACCCAGATGCGATTACGGGACCTGAAAAATACGAAGAAGATGCTGCAGGTAAATCATTCTTTGATCTAGACGAAAATGGGTTTTCAGATGTCTTTTCTTTGAATTTTACAGGTACATTTCTACCGAGCCAAGTTTTTGGTAAAGAACTATTAAAGGCAGAATCTCCGACTATTATCAATATCTCATCAATGAGTTCATATGCGCCGTTAACCAAGATTCCGGCATATAGTGCAGCAAAAGCATCTATTAATAATTTTACAATGTGGATGGCTGTTCATTTTGCAGAAGCCGGATTACGTGTAAATTCAATCGCACCTGGATTTTTTGTAACTACACAAAATAAAGATTTATTGCTTGATGAAAACGGCAATTATACAGCAAGATCTAAGAAAATTATGGACGCTACACCTATGAAGAAATTTGGTAAGCCTGAAGAATTACTAGGAGCATTGTTATTTCTAGTTGATGAATCATATTCGTCATTTGTTACTGGTACAACTATGGCTGTTGATGGTGGTTTTATGGCTTACTCAGGGGTATAAGCATTATGAAAAACATTACGATTGCGGATGTAGCAAACCATGCACAAGTTTCTAAAAGTACTGTATCTCAATATTTAAATAAACGATATGAATATATGAGCGAGACAACACGAAAAAAAATAGAAAAAACTATAAAAGAACTAAATTATAGACCAAATATTGTTGCTCGAAGCTTAAAACAAAAATCGACTTTTACGGTTGGAGTCATTGTAGCTAATATTCTTCATACATTTTCGACTCAAATTATTCGCGCAATAGAAAATAATTTTCAACAACAGGGTTTTCATATTATTGTTTGTAATGCAGATGATGAACCGGAAAAAGAAAGAAATTATATTGAAATGTTGATGGCCAAACAGGTCGACGGTTTTATCATCTTCCCCACAGGCGGTAATGTAGATTTATATAAAGAAATGATTAGCCAAAACGTGCCACTAGTATTCATGGATAGAATGATTGATGAAATGGACATACCAACCGTTATGCTTGATAACATGGACGCTTCAAAGCTTGCCGTAGAAAGTTTAGTTGAAAAGGGCTATAAACGTATATCCATTATAACTACTTCAATCATTCGAAATATTAGTCCTCGTGTAGAAAGAATACAAGGCTACAAGAAGGCGTTAGAGGATTTAAATATGCCAGTAGTGGCTGATTATATCAAATCTCCAGACATAGATAAATTAAATTTAGCTTTAAATGAATTATTTCAATTAAGTGCGCCACCTGATGCGATTATAGCTGGGAACGATCGGGTCTTAATCGATGTATTGAGTTATATCAAACAACATGATTTAAAGATTCCAGAAGACATAGCAGTAATTGGAATTGATGAAGTATCGTTCGCAAGCTTTTTCACTCCAACGATTTCTACAATTTCTCAACCAACCGTGGAAATGGCAAATCAAGCGGTAAATCTATTGTTAAATCAAATTAATCAAGACCAAGGGGTGGATGGGAACGGGATTTATCGTTTAAAAGCAACTTTAAATTCCCGAGAATCCTATTAGTTTTAAAAGAATTATAGGCAAGGATAATCTATACATGTTATAAAATCATCTCAATGAAAATTGAAAAGGGTTAGGGGAAATAAATATGGATTGGTTTATCGAATACGCTCCAATAATCTGGGTAGTACTAGGGGTGGCACTTTTACTATATCTAAATATAGTTGTAAAACTAAATAGTGTTTTGGCTCTATTAATTGTTGCTATTTTAGTAGGTATATTAAATGGTTTAACATTAGACGCAGTAATTTTATCTATAAAAACTGGATTTGGCGGGACATTAGGAAGTTTAGCAATAATTATTGGTATGGGTGCTGTACTAGGGAAATTAATGGTAGATTCAGGGGCTGCTCAACGTGTAGCATCCACCTTACTGAATAAATTTGGAGTAAAGAATGTTGAATGGGCGATATTAATTGTAGGTTCTATATTTGGAGTTTCCGTTTTTTATGAAGTGGCATTTATCATTCTAGCACCGCTCGTTATAAGTATTGCCATTGAAGCGAAAATACCCTATTTACGATTAGGGATGACGATGGTAGCTGCCGCAACGATGGCGCATAGTATTTTCCCGCCACAACCAGGGCCAACTGCACTTGTAAATGCTTATGGTGCTGATATGGGAATGGTATATATTTTAGGTATTGTTGTGGTAGTTCCATCCGTTATTTGTGCTGGTATTATCTTGCCAAGAATGTTGCGGAATCTGGATTTACCTATTCCACCACTTTTGAAAAAATCAAAACAATTTTCAGAAGATGAAATGCCTGGATTTGCAGTTAGTTTAATAGTTCCTTTATTACCAGCAATTATTATTACTGCAGCTACTATCATCAATATTTTTGTTGCTAAAGAGTCAACATTCTCTCAAGTTGTTAATTTCTTTGGTAGTGCTGAAATTAGTATGATTCTTGCCGTGCTAGTATCGATTTATGTTTTCGGTACAAGAAGGGGCAGATCCATGAAAGATGTGATGGGTTCGTTCTCTGGAGCTATTGAAGGAATTGCAATGATTGTATTCATAGTTGGTGCTGGTGGGGCATTCAAGCAAATCATTTTGGATACAGGTATTGGTGATTTTATCGCTGGAATGATGCAAAATACTAGTGTATCTCCACTGATCATGGCATGGTTAATTACAGCGATTCTTCGTATTGCAACTGGGACAGGCGTTGTTTCTGCTATTACTGCAGCAGGAATAGTAGGTCCACTTATACATACGTTTGACGTTAATCCAGTACTAATGGTTTTAGCAACTGCAGCAGGAAGTAACACTATCACACATGTAAATGATGCATCCTTTTGGTTGTTTAAAGAGTATTTCAACTTATCTATTAAAGACACGTTTAAAACATGGGGACTTCTTCTATTCACCAACTCTATTGTAGGATTAGGAGTCGTGTTATTACTTAGCTTGTTTATATAATTCTCTTATATCTGCTTTTCTATTCTACTGTTTAGTAGGATAGGAAGGCATTTTTTGAAAGATTCAAATAAGCTCTATACAATCATTGATACTGCTTATTTTCGTTTTATGCAAAGGAACAAAGGCTAAGAGCGTTGCCTCGCGATCGCAACGCCTTCGTGACTAACATTTTGTTGGCCTCCGCAGGGTGAGCGATGAACCAACACCGACGCTTGCGCGTTCGCCTGTGATGTTTCATGTATCTAGCTCATCCTGAGTCGCCCCCTTCCACTATGATCAATATAGGAAGTAGTGCTCGACAATAAAAGTTAGCATAGCCGTCGCTTAGATGATAGGATTTGTTTAAGTTAAATGTAGTAATAATAGCATCATCATCCTAGTTATCACCTATTAAATGAGGAATTAAGTTAGGAAATTTATTTTAGAATAGTGGGATTTAGAAGAATGATAAGTCTTTACTTAATAAAAAAGGAGAAGCACCAGAAATTGTTTCTTCGTGCGCTTGTTCTATTTGAAAGAAAGTATCTTTTCTCTAGTTATCCAAAAGGCTCTAACCTGTTTCTAAAATTTGTAGGAGGGCGACGGACAGATGAACTCCTACAAATTAACTGCTTCTTTAAAAATCAATCGGTAATAATATAACGACTCGTCTGTTCAAAGCCTACTGAAAACTGTAGAAACAGGTTTTGACCTTTATGTTACTTGTGCTTTTATGTGCTTTTCTTACGATAAATCTTTGAATTTCTAGTATTTTTAGTATAATAGAAATGTAAGCGTTTTTATTTACAAAGGGGATGAAAGAAATGAATTTTGATTTGACACAGGAACATAAAATGATCCGTAAAACAATTCGTGAGTTTTCGGATGAGGTTGTAGCTCCAGGAGCAATTGAGCGCGATAAAACAAAGGCATTTCCAAAAGAAATCTTTAAACAACTAGCCGACATGGGGATGATGGGCTTACCGTTTTCAGAAGAGTATGGCGGAGCAGGAGCAGATACTCTTAGTTTTGCGATCGTTACGGAAGAGCTAAGTAGAGCATGTGCTTCCACAGGAATTACATACTCTGCGCATATATCACTAGGTGGTGCACCACTTAATTTATTTGGTACAGAAGAGCAAAAACAAAAATACTTGGTTCCCGTTTGTACAGGAGAATCATTTGGTGCTTTTGGGTTAACAGAGCCTAACGCAGGGTCGGACGCAGGCGGTACACAGACAACCGCAAAAGAAGAAGGCGATCATTATGTTATTAATGGAAACAAAGCCTTTATAACAAATGCTAGCTATGCAAAACACTTAGCTCTAACAGCCATTACTGCTGTAAAGGATGGAAAAAAAGAAATTTCCGCTATTATTGTTCCAACAGATTCAGAAGGTTTCTCTGTTATCGATAACTACGAAAAAATGGGGCTTAATGCATCTAACACAACGGAGCTAGTTTTAGAAAACGTACGTGTGCCTCAGGAAAACTTGTTAGGTGAAAAAGGAAATGGATTTAAACAATTCCTTGTAACGCTTGACGGGGGTCGGATTGGCATAGGGGCTATGGCAGTAGGTATTGCTCAAGCAGCTTTTGACAGAGCTCTTCGTTATTCTAAAGAGCGCAAGCAATTTGGGAAGACTCTTTCTGAGTTTCAGGTAACTCAATTTAAATTGGCTGATATGGCTATGAAGATTGAACTTGCACGTACAATGGTACACAAAGCAGCATGGTTGAAAGATCAGGGGCGTGCATTTGGTAAGGAAGCTTCTATGTGTAAACTATACGCATCCGAAATTGCAATGGAAGTAGCAGATCAAGCTATTCAAATACATGGTGGATATGGCTATATGAAAGAGTACGAGGTAGAGCGATATATGCGAGATGCTAAACTACTTGAAATTGGTGAAGGAACCTCTGAAGTACAGAGAATGGTAATAGCTCGACATATTGGTTGTTAAATGAAAAAAAACACGAAAATTATGTCTAAATTGTCACAATGTAAGAAAACTTATCCCATAAGACTTTTCGTTTTAACTAGAATGCAGTACAATGTAAATGTTGACTAATTCTATATTAGAAAAGATTGTATTAAAAGGGAGGGTTAACTATGCAAAGAAATCCAATAATTCCATTTATCCTAATTATGGCTTTTGGTATTGGTCTAATTTTCTTCTTGTCTATGGACGGCGTAGGGAACAAAGAAGAAATGGCTGCAACTGAAGAGCATGCAGAAGGAACAGAAGGCGGAGAAGATGCGTCTGCTGGAGAATTTGATCCGGAAGCTCTAGCTCAAGGAAAATGTATCGGTTGTCATGGTAATAGTTATGAAGGTGGGATGGGCCCATCGTTAGTTGAAACTTCATTGTCCGAAGATGAAATCAAAGACGTTTTAGCAAATGGTAAAGGTGCAATGCCAAAAGATTTAGTACCTGCTGAAAACATTGACGCTATGGCGGCATGGGTTAAATCTTTAGAATAGTATTTGACTAAAAGACCTTAGATTCTGTAAAAGAATCGAGGTCTTTTTTCTTTTTTGCTATAATAGTTATAGAAGAGGTGTTGAAATTATGAATGCAAAAAAATTATCGGATAGACTAACAACGGTCGCTTCCTTTGTAAGAGAAAATACTATTTTAGCGGATATCGGTAGTGATCATGCATATTTACCATGTTTTTTAGTACATGAAGGTGTCATTACAAAAGCTATTGCCGGGGAAGTAGTAAAAGGTCCATTCGAATCTGCCCAAAAACAAGTGATAAGTGAAGGTTTACAACAAAATATAGACGTCCGTTTCGGAAATGGGTTAGAGGTAATTTCGGATGAAGATAATGTTCAAACCGTAACTATAGCTGGAATGGGTGGTCCACTCATAGCCTCCATTCTAGAATCTGGTAAAGGAAAACTTTCCAAAGTAGATACACTAATTTTACAACCTAATATACATGCCAAAGCTATAAGAGAATGGGCTGTTCAAGAACAATGGAAGATAGAACAGGAAGTAATTCTAGAAGAACACGATAAAATATATGAGATTCTTGTATTAAAAAAAGGCAGCATGAAGTTATCAGAAAAAGAGTTACTAGTTGGTCCAATCCTTAGTAAAGAAAAATCGCCTATTTATCTAAAGAAATGGAGCAATGAACTAAATGAGTGGCAACGAATAGTAAATGAGCTAAATAAAATACAAGGAACTGAGGTACATCAAAAAAGAGAAGAACTCGAAAATAAGATTGACTTAGTGAAGGAGACTTTATAAACGATGAAGGAAACAAATGGACAACATATTATTTCCCTTTTCGAGCAATGGGCACCAAAATCGTTGGCGGTTGATGGTGATCCAGTAGGTTTACAGATAGGCAAGCTAACTAAAACTGTTTCAAAAGTTTTGGTTACGTTGGACGTGAATTTGGAAACAGTAGAAGAAGCGATTACAAATGGTTGCGAGCTTATTATTGCACACCATCCTCCCATTTATCGTGGATTAAAAAATATGAGAACAGATTTACCACAAGGAATTTTAATCGAGAAATTGATAAAGCATGATATTGCTGTTTATGCTGCACATACGAACTTAGATATCGCAACAGGTGGAGTAAATGATTTACTTGCTACCGCCTTGCAATTAGAAAATGTAGATATATTAGAGCAAACTAACTCAGAACGACTGATGAAGTTATCGGTGTTTACACCTAAACAATCCACCGAAGCTGTAAGAACTGCATTAAGTATTGCAGGTGCAGGTCAAATCGGGGATTATCAGTCCTGTAGTTTCACCTCAAGTGGAGAAGGTAGGTTTAAGCCCACAGATTTAGCAAACCCTTATATTGGTAAAGTGAACGAATTAACAATGGTTGAAGAGGATAAGATTGAAGTAGTTTTTCCTGTTTCTTTGAAAAATAAGATTTTAAGAGCATTATTAACAAATCATCCATATGAAGAGCCTGCATATGATTTAATATTGCTGGAATCAGAAGTAAACAAAATGGGCCTAGGAAGAATTGGGACATTGCCTGAAAAAATAACATTATCTGGATATGCTCAAGTAGTCAAAAAGCAATTAAATGTACCTTTTGTTAGAGTTGTAGGGGATTTAACGAAGGAAGTACAAAAAGTTGCTGTACTTGGTGGAGACGGAAATAAATATATACAGACTGCTAAAAGAGCAGGAGCTGATGTGTTTATAACAGGTGATTTGTATTTCCATGTAGCGCAAGATGCAGAGGCTATCGGATTATCGGTTATCGATCCAGGACATCATGTAGAACAAATTATGAAAAATGGGGTTGCGGAGTATATGAAAGAAGTATGTGTTCAGAATAAACTTTCCGTTGAATTCCTTCCTTCAAAAGTTTCTACAGAGCCCTTTCAATTAATTTGATTTGAAAAAAGCTGCTCAAAAGAGAGCAGCTTTTTCTATTTAACTGTATAGGGTTCAATGCGATTTACAGGTTTTGGAACTTTAATTTTAGGTAGAATCTTTTCTGGTACTGTTTTTTTCGTTGTATCATGAGTTTCCGGATCATTAGGATCATACTTTTCTAGAAATTGAATAACCTCTTTTACTATAGGTGTAGGGGTGGAAGCACCTGCTGTAACAGCTACATGAGAAATATTGTCTAACCAATCCAATTTTAAATCAGAAATGTCGCCAATTCGGTAAGAAGGAGTTCCCGCAATTTCCTCTGAAACTTGTGTCAGTCTATTAGAATTATTACTCATTGGATCACCTACTACTATTAAAAGGTCAGCTTCTCCAGCTTGTTCAGCAACTGCTTCTTGTCGAACCTGAGTGGCCAAACAGATTTCTTTATGAACTTCAATATGCGGGAACTTTTCTTCTAATTTTTTCATCAAATCTACAACATCCCACTGTGACATTGTAGTTTGATTGGTAACGAGTAATTTATCTGTAGAGATCTTTAAACTTTCAACGTCCTCTATCGTTTGAACAAGGTGGACTTTATCGGGTGCTACACCAATTGCACCCTCTGGCTCTGGGTGACCTTTTTTGCCAATGTAAATTATGTCAAATCCTTCAGCGGTTTTTTCTCTTATGAGATCATGGGTAACTGTAACATCCGGACATGTTGCATCTATTGAAACTAGCCCCTTTTTACGAGCTAATTCTTTTACTTCTGGCGACACACCGTGGGCGGTGAAGATAACGGTGCCTGTATCTACTTTAGACAAAATATCTAAGCGATTTTCTCCATCTAAAGTTATTATTCCATCATTTTCGAATGCATCTGTTACATGCTTATTATGGACGATCATTCCCAATATATATATTGGCCTCGGAAGAGAAGTATCTAATGCAGCATTACGAGCAATAACCATTGCATCCACTACACCATAACAATATCCTCTAGGCGAAATTTTTTGTACAATCATTTTACGTAACTCCCTTCAATACGAGCATACTCATATTATAGCGGAGCATATGGATGATTACAAAAGTTTAAATTGGAGGTTGGAAAATCCGAGGAATGGATGCTCCGGTTGGTAAAGAAGTTGCAGTACTTGCAGCAGTAGCTGCGCTAGCGGCTGTGGAGGCGGCAGAAGCACTTACATTACCAACAGCCGCCGCAGTTGTAGCAGCAGGAACAGACTGAAAACCACGATATAATTTCAACAGAGCAGGAACGTTTTGAATCATAGGAGCGAATTGTCTAACCATAGGCGTAAGCTGTTGAGCTGTATTTAAAAATTTGTCTGCTGTTTGTAAGTAGCCCATTGTTTTGGACACTGGTTGGCCCTGTTGAAAGCCTCCTGTGGGTGCTGATTGAAACTGACTAAAAAAATTAGTTGCAGGTCCTGCAGGTGCAGGTGCAGGTGGTGGGGGAGCTTGATTTCCTCCAAAAAAGTCGAAGGAATTATTCGGAACATTTTGGGGACCAGAATTGGACATGCCAAAAAAATCATTTCCCCTATTTTGGGCGAACGGATAAAAAGATTGGTAGCGCATTTTTTCATCTCCTTTCGAACAACAAAGACTATTCTATTCTATGCAAATTATACGTTTTATGTACAATCGTGGTACAATAAAGAAATGTGAGGGAGTGACGTAGGATGTCCAAATATACAGATTATAGTTTTCAGCCTTTTTTACTAGATGCAATAGAAAAATTAGGCTTCCAAGAACCAACGCCAATTCAAAGAGAAATGATTCCACTTGTTTTAAAGGGGAAAAGCGCGATTGGTCAAGCACATACTGGAACAGGAAAAACACATAGTTTTTTGATCCCAATTGTTGAAAAAATAGATGCTAGTAAAAAAGAAGTACAAGCAGTTATTACATCACCAACAAGAGAGCTTGCAACACAAATTTATAATGAGTTGAACAAGCTAGTAGAAGGCACAGAAATTCAAACAAAATTATTTATTGGTGGGACTGACAAAGCCCGGTCAATAGAAAAACTAAAAACACAACCACAAATTGTTGTTGGAACTCCAGGTAGACTTCGTGATCTTACAGTAGAGCAAGCGTTACTTGTTCATACTGCAAATGTTTTAGTTGTAGACGAAGCGGATTTAGCTTTCGATCTTGGTTTTATCAATGAAATCGATCAATTTGCATCTCGCATGCCTGAAAAACTAGAAATGTATGTGTTTTCTGCTACAATTCCAGAAAAATTACAACCTTTCTTAAAGAAATATATGGATTCACCAGTCCATATCAAAATAGGCGAGAAACGTCGAGTAGCTGAGGGCATTGAATTTATTGTAACTCCAGTTCGAAGCAAATCTAGAAAAAAACGTTTACTGGATGTTATGGAAGGTATAAATCCATACCTAGCCATTATATTTGCAAATACGAAACAACATGCAGATGAAGTAGCAAATTATTTACAAGGTAACGGGGTTAAAGTTGGTGTAGTCCATGGTGATATATCACCTCGTGACCGTAAACGAGTGATGAAACAAATACATGATCTAGAGTTTCAATATATTGTTGCAACGGATCTAGCTGCACGAGGAATTGATATTCCTGGAGTCAGCCATGTGATTAATTATGAAATTCCAGATGATTTAGAGTTTTTTGTTCACCGTGTCGGAAGAACAGCACGTGCTGGAATGACTGGTATTGCTATAACACTCTACGAACCATCTGACGAGGATGCTTTAGTACGTCTTGAGAAAATGGGTATTCCTCTCGAACATAAAGATGTGATTAATGGAGAATGGTCAGAACTTAAAGAGCGCCACGCACGAAAAAACCGTACGAAAAATGAAAACGAAATAGATGCAATAGCTAAAGCCCAAGTACGTAAGCCGAAAAAGGTTAAACCAGGCTATAAGCGTAATATGAAATGGGAAATGGATAAAGTGAAGAAAAGAGAGAGACGTATTAAAAACCGTAAAAAATAAGGAGTTGCTGTCATGTTATTAGGTTCACATGTTTCTATGAGCGGAAAAGAGATGCTGCTGGGTTCGAGTAAAGAAGCTGCATCATATGGTGCAAATACTTTTATGATTTATACGGGAGCACCACAAAATACTAGAAGAAAACCAATTGAAGAATTGAATATTGAAGCTGGTATCGCTCATATGAAAGAAAATGGGATGTCCAATATCGTCGTACATGCTCCTTATATTATCAATCTAGGAAATACGACAAAACCGGAGACTTTTGCTCTTGGGGTTGAGTTTCTACAAAAAGAAATTGAAAGAACCGCTCATATCGGTGCCACCCAAATTGTTTTGCATCCAGGAGCCCATGTTGGAGCTGGAGCAGATGCGGGTATTGCTAGAATTGTTGAAGGCTTAAATGAAGTGCTAGCAACTGATTTCCCTGTTCAAATAGCGTTAGAGACAATGGCTGGAAAAGGATCAGAATGTGGTCGCACTTTTGATGAACTTGCACAAATTATAGATGGTGTTGTAAACAATCATCGCTTATCCATTTGCATGGATACTTGCCATATTCACGATGCTGGTTATAATATCGTAGAAGATTTCGATGGAGTCTTAAATGAGTTCGATAAAATAATCGGTATTGATCGTTTAAAAGTACTTCACATTAATGATAGTAAAAATATTTGTGGAGCAGCAAAAGACCGACATGAGAATATCGGCTTTGGGGAAATTGGATTTGAGACATTACAATACATTGTCCATCACCCACAATTGATGGAGCTACCGAAGATTTTAGAAACACCATTTGTAGGTGTAGATGCTAAATCGAAGGAAGCCCCATACAAATATGAGATTGAAATGCTTCGTACCAAACAGTTTAATCCAGAAGCTATCGATGCATTACGTTAAGAAAAGCGTAAGGGCCTAAGTAAGCCCCGATCAGAGCTGGAAGGATTTCACGTAAAGGCGTTCTTTGACTTTGCTGAAATCAGGAAGCGACTCGAGGGGCTAGGCCGCTGGAGTTGGACAGAAACTGAGTAAGAAAGCATATTTTCATATTCACAAGAAATTTCAAGGCATAATCTTCTTTTATCCAAAAGAAGATGGTGCCTTTTCTTTTATTTCTTTATAAAGGTCCATTGCACGCTGTTCCCCGAGTATTTGGATCAATTTTTGTTGTATTGCGAGTGGGACTCCAAAAACTAGCCAGGAAAGTGAAATTTCTTTTAAAAGTGGATGGACACTTTTCAATTCTTTGTCTGACAATTGTATATCGAAACCCCTTACAATTGTTTTGAACTCCTTTAATGTACATGTTTGTAACTGTTGAACAAATTTATGGATATCCGTAAAAAACATCCTTTCAAGCAATTTTTATTTACACATGGTGCATTTTGGACTATACTATAACTTTGTAAATCGTAATCATTCTTAATTAGAATCGAGGCATAATAATGGAAACTCCATTGATCAACTTACGCAATATTTCGTACCAGTACGAACAAACCAAGGCATTAATCGATATTAATCTAATGATAGAAGAAGGAGATTTTCTAGCGATTATTGGACCAAATGGCTCTGGAAAATCTACATTATTGAAAATAATACTAGGACTATTAAAGCCGACAAAAGGGGAAGTACTACTTTTTGGAAAGCCGACTAATCAGTTTAAAGATAAGGAACGCATTGGGTATGTTTCGCAAAAATCTAATTCATTTAATACTGGTTTTCCAGCCACTGTATCAGAGGTAGTAAGAAGCGGTTTAGTGAAGAAAACAGGATTATTTCATCGATATCCTTCAAACGTTGATAAACTAGTGAAGCAATCACTAAAATCAGTAGGTATGGACGAGTTCTCTATGAAAAATATTGGCGATCTCTCGGGAGGACAACAACAGCGGGTCTTTATCGCGAGAGCGTTAATCAGTAATCCGAAGGTATTAATACTTGACGAGCCAACAGTAGGAGTAGATAGTAAAAATGTAAAATCGTTTTATAATATGTTAAGCCACTTAAATCGGGAACATAATATTACAATTGTATTGGTTACGCACGATGTCGATGCTGTTTCCAAAAGTATAAGTCATGTGGCCTGCTTGAATCGACGAATTCATTTTCATGGCTTTAAAAATGAAATGGATCAGATGAGTGACGAACAATTAGAGGCTTGGTATGGACATGCTGTACGTAAAGTCGATCATCAAAGTGAGGTAAAATCATGATTGAATCTATTTTACGGTATGAATTTTTACAAAATGCCTTTTCTTCGGGCTTAATCATTGGTTTTATTGCGCCACTATTAGGTGTATTTATCGTTGTGCGCAGACTTTCTTTAATAGCAGATGCATTGAGTCATGTTACGTTAGCAGGTATTGCTGGTAGCTTATATTTAAGTCAATCAGTTGGAGCCCTAGCCTTATTGAACCCTCTATATTTAGGGATTGTAGCATCGGTAACTGGCTCATTGTTTATTGAAAGATTAAGAAGATTATATAAACACTACGAGGAGCTTGCTATACCTATAATCATGTCTGCAGGTCTTGGTTTTGGTGCAATTTTTATCTCTTTAGCAGAAGGATTTAGTTCCGATTTATTTAGTTATTTATTTGGTTCTGTGTCTGCTGTAAGTCGTCAGGATTTATGGATTATTATTGGTATTGCTTTGATTGTAATAGTATTTTTAAGTTTATTTTTTAAAGAATTATTTGTTCTTTCTTTTGATGAGGAGTATGCAAAAGCCTCTGGAATTCCAGCTAAATGGATTCATGTTTTATTTATGATTGTGACTGCATTAGTAATCGCAGGTTCCATGCGCATTGTAGGTATATTACTAGTATCTTCACTGATGACATTACCGGTAGCTGCAGCTATGCGTATATCAAAAAGCTTTAAACAAGCAATTTTCCTATCTGTATTATTCGGTGAATTGTCGGTCATTGTCGGTTTAGTAAGTGCATTCTATTTAGATTTAGCACCAGGTGGAACAATTGTTGTTACGTCTATTATCATTTTACTTCTAACTATTTTATCGAAAAAAATAGGAAGCAAGGGAGCTGTTACACAATGAATATAGATAAAGCATGGGATATCCTAAAAAATAAAGGTTTCAAAAAAACTGATAAGCGTGAGCAAATATTAAATATTTTCTCAGAAACGGAAAAATATATTACAGCAAAAGATATATTAAATGTGATGAAAAAAGAACATCCGGGAATGAGCTATGATACAATTTATAGAAATTTAAGCACATTTGTAGATTTAGGTATATTAGAAGAAACCGAGCTTACTGGAGAGAAGCATTTTAGAATGCAATGTGAGGCTGATCATCATCATCATCATTTCATCTGCATGTCCTGTGGCAATATTAAAGAGATACCATTTTGTCCAATGGAAGTCCTTCAAAATGCAATACCTGGCTACGAGATAGAAAACCATAAGTTTGAAATCTATGGTAATTGCCCTTCCTGTCATTGACAAAAGTAGTGTGAACCAGCATATGGTTTGCGCTATTTTTTTATTTATATTTATTATGTCAAATATATTTGACATATTAAGAGGTGTTTAAATGGAAAATATAATTAAAAGAGCACGTAAGGAAAAAAAACTGTCTCAGGATGAACTAGCAAAGCTTTGTGGAGTTTCAAGACAAACGATTAATGAAATAGAAAATAACAAATATGATCCTAGTCTAGTTTTAGCGTTTCAATTGGCCCAAAATTTAAGTTTGACAGTGGACCAATTATTTTCTTTTGAAGGAGGGGGGAGCAAATAATGAGTAAAAAAGAGGTTGTAGGTCTTATTCTTATGCTAGCTATTACTTTATATTTTGGTGCTACTTTAGTGAGCTACGTTAAGATAGAGAATGCTGAATTTGGTGTTTCAGAGATTTTATTAATTATCGCAATAGTTGTTGGTTGGGCACAATTCTTTTCATGGCATGCACGCAAAGATGTTAAAAAGGACGAATTAGGTAAAAAAATTATTCGTGATAGTGCTTATTTAAGTCATCAAATTGTATTTGGTTCTCTATTTGTTTTGTGGATAATTGATTTCTTTTTTATCAATAAGGGGCAGAATTTTACATTATTTATTGCGCTGGCTATTTCCTATATTACGTATCCTATCGTGCAATTCGTACACGTAAAGAAATATCTATAAGTTATGACTGACCTAGTTAAAATACTAATAATACAAATCAAATTATCAATCTACTACAATAAAGTTCTGGAAACGAAAGAAAACAGGTTTTGACTTAAGTGATCTTATACATGTCCCATAAATAATCCTACTTATTTCCGTTACAGGTGGACGCGTTCCGCAGGGTGAGCGATGAACCGTCACCGACGCTCCGCGTTCGCTTGTAATGGTTCATCTGTCTCACTCATCCTGCTGGAGTCGCCACCTTCCACCGCAATCAATTAGTGTGTAGTCTCCCCTAGAGGATTTAGCATAGCATATCGCTTAGATGATAAGATTGGTCAAATTTTAGAGAGTGATCAACTTATTTGTAATTGCTTTTAATTAGAAATGCGATTATTCAATGATAGAGGAAGAAAGCAGATTAACTTTTATGCTAGTGGAAATAAAGAGAAATAGTAAGTGTTTGACTCATAAAGAAGCGAAATAGCGAACGAAATTGCATCTTAGTGTGCTTGTTCTATCGATAGGAAGTATCTTATCTTTAGTTACCCAAAAACGAACTTACCTGTTTCTAAGAGTTGTAGGAGGGCGACGGACAGGCAAATGCCATAAGATTACCGGAAAAAAAGAAGCTGGTCGTGACTGCGTCACGACCAGCTTCTTTAAAAATCAATCGGTAATAATATAGCGACTCGTCTGTCCAAAGCCTGCTGAAAACGGTAGAAACAGGTTTTGAATTTAAAGGACCGCGGGCGTCTTTGACCGGTTTTTCTTATTTCTTATTGAAATATCCGAAAAAATTTAAGATAATATATGAAAAAAGGCTAACCTCAGAAAGGTTAGCTTTAAATTTATTTTATAGACATTGAAAATTCATTTTCAATCCATTTATTCGCTTCGATCCAGTTTTTTACTCGGATAACGCGAGATGGAACTGGCAACTGATTATACGGAGTATTAAACAATAACACCGGAATATCAAGTTCCTCACTAATTTCTACCGCGTTGTCATGTTTGTCTTCAAAAAATGCATGAACACCATGTTTACGAGCGGTTTCAATTTTGTTATGTGTGCCAATTAATTCAATATGATCATATAACAGTTCTTGTTGTTTAAACCACTCTAATGTAATATCCATTACATTATCTCCACGAGCTGAAATGAAATACAACTCGTATTTTTCTTTCCAAGCAGATAATACAGCATGTGCATCTGGCTGAATTGGAGAAGTAGCATAAATGTTAGGTTCTGCTTGTTTAAACCATTCGTAGAAATCCTTCTGACTTACAGGAAATGCTTTTGTTAAATCGTATTCTTTAATATCCTCTAGCTGTAAATTACATTTAAAAGCTTCGTTAATATGAGGAAGCAAAGAAGTAGGGGATGTTACTGTCCCGTCTATATCGATACCAAATCGTATATTCGTCAATTACACCATTCCTTACGCTTGTTGTTTTTCTTGCTTTTGTTGTTCTTCTAGTTCTTTATTTGCAAAATATTCTGCAGCTAGCTTATCTATTTCCACTTTTAGTTCCTCTACCATTGTTTCTTCAGGCACTTTACGAACTGTTTTGCCTTTCATGAATAACAGTCCTTCTCCACGTGCACCTGCGATTCCTATATCAGCTTCACGAGCTTCTCCAGGACCATTAACTGCGCAGCCTAGTACTGCTACTTTAAGAGGTGCTTTAATGTTTGAGATGTATTCTTCTACTTCATTAGCGATTTTTATTAAGTCGATTTCGATACGCCCGCATGTAGGACAAGAGATTAAAGTAGCTGAATTAGAAGATAGGCCGAAAACTTTTAATAATTCGCGAGCAACTTTAATTTCTTCAACTGGGTCTGCACTTAAGGACACACGCATTGTGTTACCGATTCCCATACTTAACAGTGTTCCTAAACCAGCAGCACTTTTGATTGAACCTGAGAAAAGAGTACCAGATTCAGTAATTCCTAAGTGAAGAGGGTAGTCAAATGCTTCTGCTGCTTTACGGTAAGCTTCAACAGCAAGTGTTACATCCGATGCTTTCATCGAGACGATGATGTCATGAAAGTCTAAATCTTCTAGAATTTTAATATGATGTAACGCACTTTCTACCATTCCATCTGCAGTTGGGTAGCCGTATTTTTCTAAAATTTTTCTTTCTAGGGAACCAGCATTTACCCCAATTCGAATTGGAATACCTTTTGCTTTAGCTGCATTGACAACAGCTTCCACTTTTTCTTTACGACCAATATTACCTGGATTAATACGTATTTTATCGGCACCTTGCTCAATTGCAATTAGTGCTAACTTATAGTCAAAGTGTATATCCACTACTAAAGGGATATTAATACGTTTTTTTATCTCTCCGATTGAATAAGCTGCACGTTCATCTGGACAAGCGACACGTACGATTTGACAGCCCGCTTCCTCTAATCGTAGTATTTCAGCAACAGTTGCTTCTACGTCATGTGTTTTTGTTGTTGTCATACTTTGTATAAATAGCTCATTACTGCCACCTATAGTTAAGTTTCCAACTCGTACTGGACGAGTTTTGGAACGATGAATTATTCCACTCATGAAATTCTCTCCTTCTTGAGGCATATGCCATCATTATCATCATTTTATCAGTCTTTCGAATGAAATGACAAGAAAGAACGCTCTTCTTTACATTATTTACATTCTGTTGATGTTGTATAGGTAGGTAAATAAACTTTTTCTCCTACTTTGAAAGATTGATTAATAAAATGTGGGTTTAAATCATAAAAGTCAGTTAGTCTCTCTGTGAAGGTGATAGATTCAACAGAAGGATACAGGGAGAATAAGGATTGTAATGTATCTCCCGCCACAATTTCTACTGTAATATAATCTAATTCCTTTTCACATTCAACTGGCTGAGAAGAATAGGCAAGTGGGATTGTTCCCTCGATTAAATCTACTTTTACAATATAAAAAGAAATAAGTAATAGAATAGTTGCTACGAATATTTTCATATAAAAACCCCCTCAACCTAATCTATGCATGATAAAGGGGGATTATGTATTATCTTTTGACTGGATAGTATTTAGTTGCTAAAACGATAATTACTAAACTCAAGATATAGATTAAGAGTTGAATATAGTTATTCGAAAAATTTAATAGAGCAAAAAGGATAGTTAGCAACATTGGAACAGTACTAGCGAATAGAGCTGTTCTCCAAATATGACGAAACTCACCTTTTCTTTTTCTCATGAGAAGAAAGATACCTCCTATATATGCAAATATGCTAATTCGAACAAAAATAAATAGAGTATTAAGCACAAATAAGAACAAAAAGGAGAATGGATATAAGAGCCATTGAATCTGAGAAAAATATTCTAATAAACCTTCCATCGATTCTTGTTCCTCAGAAATTCCGTTGATAAAATAAACAAAGGAAATAATTGACATAATAAATATATAACTAAATATATATTGCATCACCTTGCCAATGGGAATAAGCCGAAATGCGGCCATTTTTTTAGGACTATGTAAGCTAGATTTAAATAGTTGATATAGACTCAAGTAGTGTCACCCTTTCATCTATATTCTAACATCAAAGAATAAGGGAAGACAAAAAGGAAATGTCACTTTGTTAAGAAATTGTAAAGAGTGTTTTAATCTATTTACAATGCATTCATAATTAATGAATAATAAGTTATATGTGAAAATTGTCGAAAACAGGAGTTGAGAATTAAGTGGAATTAAATTGGCAGGAAATGCTCTTTCAATTTTTGGGTGGACTGGGTATTTTCCTTTTCGCCATCAAATATATGGGAGATGGTCTTCAAAAAGCTGCGGGAGATAGACTTCGTGACATTTTAGATAAGTATACAACAAACCCTTTTATGGGTGTTTTAGTCGGTATTATCGTGACAGTTCTTATTCAGTCTAGTTCGGGCACAACGGTTATAACAGTTGGATTAGTAAGCGCGGGGTTTATGAATCTTAGACAAGCAATTGGCGTAATTATGGGTGCCAATATCGGCACAACTATTACTGCTTTTATCATCGGCTTCGACGTTGGTGGGTATGCTTTACCTATAATGGCAGTTGGAGCATTTCTTTTGTTCTTCTTTAAGAAAAACAAAGTTCAAAATTTAGGAGAAGTAATTTTTGGCTTCGGTGGATTATTCCTTGGACTCGAACTAATGAGTGATGGTATGAAGCCACTTAGAGAAATGACTGCCTTTACTGATTTTACACTTAGCATGAGTGATAGTCCTTTCGTTGGAGTAATGGCAGGGACTATTTTTACACTAATTGTTCAAAGTTCAAGTGCAACCGTCGCAATTTTGCAAGGACTTTATGCGGAAAATCTTCTTTCTTTACAAGGTTCTCTTCCAGTTTTATTTGGAGATAATATTGGGACAACTATTACAGCAGTACTTGCATCTTTAGGGGCTTCAATCGCAGCTAAGCGTGCAGCAGCTACACATGTACTCTTTAACGTAGTTGGCACCCTAATATTTCTTATATTGTTGGCACCCTTTACATTGTATATCGAGTGGATATCTAGAGTGCTTAATTTGGAATATAAAATGCAAATTGCTTTTGCCCATGGCTCATTCAATGTGGCGAATACAATCATTCAATTCCCGCTTATCGGGGTTTGGGCTTTCCTAGTTACTAAACTTATCCCAGGGGAGGATACATCAATAGAATATAAACCAAAGCATTTAGATGTACACTTTATTGAACAATCACCATCAATTGCAATCGGACAAGCGAAGGAGGAAATATTGCGTATGGGAGCATTAAGTGTTCAAGGACTAGAAACAACTTATTCTTATTTAAAAACGAATAACAAAAAAGAAGCAGACTTAGGTTATCAAATAGAAGATGCTTTAAATAATTTAGATCAAAAAATTACAGATTATTTAGTACAAATCTCCTCACAGTCTTTGTCGGTGCATGACTCTGCTAGACATAATATCTTAATGGATACAGTACGGGATGTTGAAAGAATTGGTGATCATTTTGAAAATATCATTGAATTAATCGAGTATAAAGAAGTGCATCGTTTACTTCTTACAGAAGATGCTATAAGAGATGTTTCGGAAATGTTTGAGCTTACAATAGCAACTGTTTCGAAAACGTTGGAAGCATTTGATGCAAACAATGTCGAATTAGCGCAAAATGTGTCGGAACAAGAAAATGTGATTGATAAGATGGAACGTAAGTTTAGAAAAAATCACATACTTCGTGTGAATGAAGGATATTGCTCTGGGCAAGCTGGAATTATGTTTGTAGATATTTTGAGCAACTTAGAACGTATAGGCGATCACGCTTCTAATATTGCGGAAGCAGTCTTGGGTAAAAGAATATGATAGATATAATCGGTTGGATATTAATCATTTTATGTTTCATCGTTGCTTTTGTCGGAACGTTCTATCCGATAATTCCTTCAGTAGTGTTTATGCTTTTAGGATATGTAATGTATGGCTTATTCTTCTCATTTTCAGAGCTAACATGGATATTTTGGGTAATTCAAATTCTGTTTGTTGCACTATTGTTTAGTGCAGATATGGCGGCAAATGCATTTGGTGTGAAAAAGTTTGGGGGCACTAAAGCAGGTGTGTGGGGTAGTACAATTGGACTTCTCTTTGGTCCCTTTATTATCCCGGTAGCCGGTATTTTAATAGGGCCATTTATCGGGGCTGTTATTGCGGAATTAATCGTTACACGACTTGGTTTCAAACAAGCTATTAAGTCGGGTTTAGGGTCTTTAATTGGATTTTTAACTTCTTCAGTAGTAAAAATAATTATTTTAGTCATTATGCTTATTGTGTTTGTTCTCTATGTATAATGTGAAACATCCACACTGAGTGACCAACGTCTGTTGACCTTTGGCTTGCAGGAAGCGATCCACGTAAACGAAGCCACACGACGCGGCGCATTTCGTCTATGTTTTACCGCGGGCGTTTACAGATAGATGATCTAAACCGAATGCTTCAATTCTTAGATAAAGTGTTGAAGGGGAACTCATTACTGCCTGTTAATGCGGGATAAATTCAGTCAAAAGTATGAAAAAAAATATTTTAGGTGATTTTAATTGTACGATTCCTCATAGTTTGATACGCTAATACATGGAAAAGAATTTTCTAAAATATTCTTTAGGAGGAAATAATAATGGCATATGAATTACCAGAATTACCTTACGCATATGATGCACTAGAACCACATATCGACAAAGAAACGATGAATATTCATCACACTAAACACCACAATACTTACGTGACAAACGTAAATAATGCACTTGCAGATCATTCTGATCTACAAGACAAATCAGTGGAAGAGTTAATCGCTAATTTAGATGCTGTTCCTGAAGCAATCCGTACTGCAGTTCGCAACAATGGTGGTGGACATGCTAACCATTCACTATTTTGGCAAATTCTTTCACCAAATGGTGGCGGAAACCCAACTGGTGAACTAGCTTCAGCAATCGACGCTAAATTCGGTAGCTTTGATGCATTCAAAGAAGAGTTTGCAAAAGCTGCTACAACTCGCTTTGGATCAGGTTGGGCTTGGTTATCAGTAGCTAACGGAGAATTAGAAGTTTCTTCTACAGCAAACCAAGATTCACCAATCATGGAAGGTAAAACTCCATTATTAGGATTAGATGTTTGGGAACATGCTTACTATCTAAACTATCAAAACCGTCGCCCTGACTACATCGGCTCTTTCTGGAATGTAGTAAACTGGGATGAAGTATCAAAACGTTTCGCTGCTTCAAAATAATTATTTTGGTTTAGCAGTCAAACTTGCATAACAATTGAAACTTAGCACACACTTTTTCGTCTAAAAGTGTGTGCTTTTTATGTTACAATGTACATAAGCAAATTTTTTAATAAAGAAGGTGATCTCATGCGAAAAACTCCAAATAAACGTGCACAAAGTATGAAGGCTAAACAACGAGCAAATATTACTTTTCGTATGAACATACTGTTTTTCTCGATATTTGTACTTTTTACAATGTTAATATTACGATTAGGCTATCTACAGATTGTCAAAGGAGAAGAATATACAAAGGAATTAGCACGAACTGAAGAAGTCCCGGTAAATACTAGTGTACCCCGCGGTCGAATTTTCGATAGTGAAGGACGAATAATGGTAGATAATCTTCCACAAAGAGCTATTACATATACTAAAATGCAAACAACGAAATCAAAAGATATGTATGAAATTGCAGAAATATTAAGTGTATTAATAGAAAAGAAAACAAAAGCGATTACTAAAAGTGATTTACAAGATTTCTGGCTAAAGAAATATCCAGAGGAAGCACTTGAGTTGGTGACGGATAAAGAGCGTAAAGAAATAGAAGCAGATGAAGAATTAGAAAAAACAGAGAAAAATAGAGCAATCGACCGTTTGACTAGAAGCAGAATAACAGAAGAACAATTAAATTCCTTTACTAAGGATGAAATGGAAGTAATTGCGATTTATAGAGAAATGGCTTCAGGATATGCATTATCTCCTCAGATTATTAAAGGAGATGACGTAAAAGAAGAGGTCACAGTTGAAGAATTTGCACGGGTCTCAGAAAGACTAGGTGAATTAGAGGGAGTTAATACGACAACCGATTGGAGAAGGGTAAAAACTTCTTCACTAGCTATATTAGGATCAACTACATTACCAAAAGTAGGTATTCCAAAAGATCGATTAGATTATTTTCTATCTAGAGACTATTCTCGAAATGATCGGGTAGGTACAAGTTATATTGAACAACAATATGAGGAAGTACTACAGGGTCAAAAGAGTGTCGTCAAAAATATTACGGATGGAAAAGGAAGAGTTATTGATATTCAAACTGTTTATGAAGGAGAACCAGGTAAAGATCTAGTGTTAACAATGGATAGTGAAATTCAATTGGCACAGGAAGAAATTCTAGCAGAAGAACTACTTAAATTTAGTAAAAACACTGGTGCTCAATATTTACAAAATGCTTATTTTATCATGATGGATCCATATACTGGTGAAGTACTCTCATTAGTAGGTAAACGAATTGGAAAAAATGGAGAAACAGGTGTAAAAGAAATTCAAGATTACGCATTTGGTGCATTTACTAATGCATATGAAGTGGGATCAACTGTAAAACCAGGTACAATACTTACTGGTTATCGCGAGGGTGTATTACAAATAGGAACATCACTAGTGGATGAACCAATCCGCATAAAGGGCTCGCAGCCTAAAAGCTCTGTATTTAATCGATCTGGGAGTATACGGATGACTGATTTGCAAGCACTAGAGCGTTCCTCCAACGTGTATATGTTTAAAACCGCTTATGGGATTGCCGGCAGTACTTATCGAGCAAATCAGCCTATTAACTTTGGAACAGATGCCTTTCTTAAAATGAGAAGTGGCTATGCTCAACTTGGTCTTGGAGCATTAACCGGTATTGATTTGCCTGGAGAAGTGAACGGAAGCACGGGTGGATTTGAAGATGGTAAGCTACTAGATTTGAGTATTGGACAGTTTGACACGTACACTACATTGCAACTAGCTCAATTTGCTAGTACTCTTGCTAATGGGGGTAGTAGAATTCAACCTCATGTAGTCAAGGAAATTAGAGAGCCTTCTGAGGATGGTGTTCAACTAGGTAAAGTAGTGAAAGAAATGACCCCAAATATATTAAATACAGTAGATAACTCACGCGAGGAAATCGAACGGGTTCGTCAAGGCATGAAACTCGTGTATTTTGGTAGTAGAGGAACGGCAAGAAGCGCTTTTGCAAACGCTCCATTTACTGGGGGAGGAAAGACAGGAACTGCTCAGTCAAGTTATTTTGATGCAGAATTATGGCGAACATTTGATACTGTAAACTTAACTCATATCGGGTTTGCACCATATGATAATCCGGAAATAGCATATGCACTTGTTATTCCACACGCTTCGTTGGAATCGTCATATAAAACTAATTTTTCTACTCCAATAGCACGGAGACTTGTTGATAAATATTTTGAGATTAAGCAAAAAAATAATGCAACAAAAGTAAATGATGCAACTTCAACATCTCTTATAAAACCGGCATTTACAAATGCTAAAATAGATGAAGAAGAAACGGAATAATTACTCTCTAAAAAAAAGAGTTGAGGGGGCTGTCCATTAAGTCCTTATCAATTAAAACAGTTCAAATGAAAACGCAAGAATGTTTGTTTAACAACATTCTTGCGTTTTCATTTTTATTAAAAGGATAAAATACCCTTAAGGACATATCTTTTCGATGTGAACAGGGTTAGTTTCCATATTATCTGTTATTAACCATTATAAAGTAAAGAATCGATCGAATCAGCCGCAGAATCGGTCGAATATCAGCCATAATCGGTTGAATCCCACGAACAATCGGTCGAATCACCTATTCCAGATAGGAAGCTCCCTTTTATTTTCCACTTTTCAAATCAGATCTTCTAAGAAAGTCTAGACTTTCTTCTAAATGAATGATTTCCCTCTATAAACTCCCCTAAATTTTTGATCCCGTATTCGATTCTATTTACAAAAGCTTTACATTACATTCACACCGACTAAATATAAAACCTTTAAAGTAAAGCTTGTAAGACAAAGAATACAAAACATATAGGGGGATTTACCTGATGAAAAGCTGGAAATATTTTATGATGACAACAATGGTTGGTTCTGCACTTGCACTTGGAGCTTGTGGAGATGACACAACTACAGACGAAGTTGAAAATGACACAAAAACAGAAGAGGCTGCAACAGGTGATACCGGGGAAGAAGCAGTTCTTGAAGGACAAGCTTCTGGTGATGGTTCAAGTACAGTAGCACCAATTATGGAAGCACTAGTTGAAGAATATGCAGCGGTACAAGATAAAGTTAAAGTAACAGTGGGTGTATCAGGAACAGGTGGAGGATTTGAAAAATTCATCGCTGGTACTACAGATTTCTCTAATGCTTCTCGTCCTATTAAAGATGAAGAAAAAGCAGAATTAGAAGCAGCAGGAATTGATTTTACAGAATTTAAACTTGCAAACGATGGTTTAACAGTAGTAGTAAGCAAAGATAATGACTGGGTTGAAGATGTAACAGTAGAAGACTTAAAGAAAATGTGGATTGAAGATGGAACAACAAAAAAATGGTCTGATATTAATGCTGAATGGCCAGATGAAGAAATTATCTTCTACTCACCTGGAACAGATTCAGGAACATATGACTATTTCGATGAAGTAATTCTTGATGAAGCAGATCTAGTAAAAGCTGCAACACTTTCTGAAGACGATAACGTTTTAGTACAAGGTGTTCAAGCTGACAAAAATGCAATTGGTTTCTTCGGCTACGCTTACTACTTAGCTAACCAAGACACTTTAAAAGCAGTTAAAATTGAGGGTGTTGAGCCTAATAGTGAAACAATTGAATCTGGAGAATATTCTCCACTTTCACGTCCACTATTCACATATGTAAGTAACAAAGCACTTGCAGAAAATGCTGCATTATATGACTTTATCCAATATTCTCTTGAAAATGCTGGAGATATGGCTGAAGCTGTAGGATATGTTCGTCTGGAACAAGCTGAGTATGATAAGGGTCTATCTACTCTAGAAGGTTTAAAATAAGTCGCTTTAAATAGGTAAACGGAAAAGGTGAGGAATGGGTAGCTCCAGCTACTCATTTCTTGCGTTATGGTAAAAGGGGGATTCATCGTGGGTCAAAAGCAGAGTGCTGAAAAGCCTTCAGTACAAGAGCTTATCCAGAAATCGAGTGGCAAAAAACAGAAGAAAATAATAGAAAAGATGATTCCAATTATTCTATTATTGATAGCTTCTGTCTCTGTCCTAACGACATTTGGAATTGTTGGAACATTAATTGTAGAAACGGTCATATTTTTTAAAGAAATAAAAATTACCGACTTTTTATTCGGTACGCAGTGGTATCCTTTTGCTAACACTGAACAATTATTTGGTATATTGCCATTAATAGCAGGAACGTTAAAAGTTACAGCTATTGCTGTTGTCGTTGCAGTGCCGTTTGGGATTGCTTCAGCAATTTTCTTAAGTGAGTATGCTTCAGATAAAACAAGAAGAATTATTAAACCTATTTTAGAGGTGTTGGCGGGAGTTCCTACTATTGTATACGGCTTCTTTGCACTAACATTTGTTACACCTTTACTTCAACAGTTTATACCGGATTTAAAGATCTTTAATGCACTAAGTCCTGGGATTGTGGTAGGAGTTATGGTTTTACCAATGATTGCATCCTTATCGGAAGATGCAATGTCTTCCGTTCCTAATTCAATTCGCGAAGGTGCCTTAGCAATGGGCTCTACTAAATTAGAAGTAGCATTAAAGGTAGTTTTGCCAGCGGCACTTTCTGGAATCACTGCTTCGGTAGTGCTGGCAGTTTCACGTGCAATTGGTGAAACAATGATTGTTTCTCTAGCAGGTGGATCTACGCCAAAGTTCGATCTTAATGTGACAGATTCAATTCAAACAATGACAGCGTATATCGTACAAGTTTCTTCGGGTGATGCAGGATATGGAACAACTATTTATTACTCGATTTATGCAGTTGGATTTACGTTATTCCTCTTTACCCTGTTAATGAACTATCTTGCTCACGTTATTTCCAAAAAGTATCGGGAGGAGTATTAATATGAGATATGTGAATCATGAAGCAGTTGTAAAGAAAATGAACAAACGATTGATAGTGAATCGTATTTTCAAAACGATATTTTTTGCAGCAACGTTATTTGCCTTATTAGTTTTGGGAGTGCTGTTTTATCGTATTATTTCTCAGGGAGTAGGTTATTTAACACCTGAATTCTTCCAAAACTTCGGTTCACGTGTGCCTGAAAAAGCAGGTATTAAAGCAGCATTGATTGGTTCTATATGGTTAATGTGTGTAGTTGCACCAGTATCTATTATTCTTGGTGTTGGGACAGCTATTTATCTTGAAGAATATGCTACAAAAAATAAATTAAATGATTTTATTCGTATGAATATTTCTAACCTTGCTGGTGTTCCATCAGTAGTGTTTGGTTTACTAGGTTTAACGATTTTCGTTCGGGCTTTAGCACTTGGGAATAGTGTATTAGCTGCTGGCTTTACAATGAGTTTGCTAATACTACCAGTCATTATTGTTGGGGCGCAAGAGGCAATAAGAGCTGTTCCGCAAGATGTGCGTGAGGCTTCATATGGTATGGGAGCGACAAAATGGCAAACCATTATTAATATTGTATTGCCTTCTGCTATACCAGGCATACTAACAGGTGCAATTTTAGCACTTTCTCGTGCAGTAGGAGAGACAGCACCTTTAGTAGTAATTGGTATTCCAGTAATTGTTCACTTTCTACCGGATAATTTACTTAGCCAATTCACTGCACTCCCTATGCAAATTTATGACTGGGCGAAAAGACCACAGGAGGCTTTCCAATATGTTTCGTCAGCGGGAATTCTTGTGCTCATGATTTTCTTGCTAATTATGAACTCAATTGCTATATTTATCCGAAATAAATTCCAAAAACGCTACTAAACCGATGAATATTAGGAGGAACTAAAATGGTACAATCGTTAGAAAAAGGGTCAGCAAGTCAAATAGAAACATCAAGTATTGTATACGATACACAGAAGTTAAACTTATGGTATGGTAATCATCACGCACTTAAAAATATTGATTTACAGATTAAAGAAAATGAAGTTACTGCTATAATTGGACCATCCGGCTGTGGTAAGTCAACTTATATTAAAACGTTAAATCGTATGGTAGAATTAGTACCTACAGTTAAAACGTCCGGAGAAATCCTTTATCGTGAACGAAACATCTTTGATGCCAATTACGGAGTAGAGGAACTACGCACGAAAGTGGGGATGGTTTTCCAAAAACCTAATCCATTTCCAAAGTCGATTTATGACAATATTGCTTACGGTCCGAGAATTCACGGCATAAGAAACAAAAAGACTTTAGACGAGATTGTGGAGAAAAGTTTACGTGGAGCAGCAATATGGGATGAAGTGAAAGATCGTTTATCAACCAATGCTTATAGTTTATCTGGTGGTCAACAGCAACGTATTTGTATAGCAAGATGTCTTGCTATTGAACCAGATGTTATACTAATGGATGAACCGACATCGGCACTTGATCCAATTTCCACACTTAAAGTAGAGGAATTAATACAAGAGCTGAAAGAAGAGTATTCAATTATTATCGTGACACATAATATGCAACAAGCAGCACGTATTTCGGATAAAACAGCCTTTTTCTTGAATGGGGAAGTTGTAGAATTCGATACAACAGATGTTATTTTTTCAACGCCTGAAGATAAACGGACAGAGGACTATATATCAGGTCGTTTTGGATGATGAAAGGGGTTATTTAAACATGGTAGGAAGAGAGAAGTTTGATGCAGAATTGCAGCAGGTTCAGTCTTTGTTACTTGAGTTAAGTAATACAGCAATTGATACTTTAGACAATTCAATGAACTTTCTTTTTGAGAAAGATATTGAAGGTGCACTTACCATACTTGATAATGATGAACATATTAACCGTATGGAAGATGAAGTGAATGATCGAGTAATTTTGTTAATAGCAAAACAACAACCAGTTGCAACTGATTTAAGAAGATTAATGGTGCTTGTTAAAATTGCTGCTGATATGGAGCGAATTGGTGATTATGCATGTAATATTGCAAAGGAAACCATACGTATTGGAAAAGATGAACATATTGAACCAATAGGTTTGCTTGATGACATGCGCATCAAAACGATTAAAATGCTTAAACAGGTTCTCGATGCATTTACGAACGAGAATATGGATGAAGCGAAAAACATAGCAAAATTGGATGATGAAGTAGATGAAATGTACGGACATATTATCCGAACACTTCTGAATGCAGGAGTAAATAATCCCGCTCAGCTAAGTCAGGTTACTCAATTATCATTTGTGTGTCGTTATTTAGAAAGATCAGCAGACCACGCAACAAATATTGCAGAACGACTTTTATATTTATTAAAAGGAAAGCATTACGAATTAAATAATTAATACGTGTTTGTATAAAAAACGGTAGGTACCTGACTTAGGTACCTATCTTTTTAATAGAAAGGATTAAAAAGATAATGTGAACACTGGCTTCATGGCACTAAAGAGGATGAATAATACTGCTAATTTTCGCTTCAGGCGGACGCTTTCCAATACAATCAATATATTGAGTAGTAATCTACTATAAGATTTAACATAGCTTATCGCTTAGATGAAAAGGTAGCTCAAATTTAATATTGGGATAAAACCGTCTATAGAAAAGCTATACTATTTTGTTATGAGGGATGAGGAAGGTAGATTTTCTTTATTGTTAGTGGAATGAAAGAGAAATAGTAAGTGTTCACTAAATAAAGAAGCGAAATAGTGAACGAAATTGTATCTTCGTGAGCTCCTGCTAGAAGTAAAATCGTATCTTTTCTTTAGTTAAACAAAAACGTACTAACCTGTTTCTAAAAGTAGTAGAAGGATGATGGACTGACATAAGCCATAAAATTACCGAAAAAAAGGGATGCTGGTTGTGACGGACGTCACAACCAGCATCCCTAAAAATTCAATCGGTAATTTCATACTAAAACGTCTGTCCGGAGCCTGCGAAAACGATAAAAACAGGTTTTGACCTTAAAGGACTGGGCATCTTTTTGCCTGGTTTTTCTTAGCGTGTAATAGTTTCGGCAATTTGTTTTAAAGACATGGAAGAGTTAAGCTCATAGTTTCCTACTTGAATGCGCCCAGCTAAACCTTGATCCGATAAATAATTATTCATATCCACTTTATTTAGAATAATATTAGCATCTTCTAATTTTGCACTGATTTCCGAGGATGTCATACCTAATTGAATAGAGAGAGTCATTGATGCTTCAGATTGGGAATGTTCAGCCGTTGTTTCGGTTGGAACAGTTTCTTCTGATGTATTTGTTTGGGCTTGCTGCGCATTATTCAAATCTAGTTGAAGCTCTGCTAGTTGTTTTTTCACATCAATAAGTTCTTGTTGAGCCTGATTATAAGACTCATCTGTAATTGTGCTAGTAGAAGTAATATCCTCAGTTTCGACAAATTCTTCTATTTGAAATGCAGCCCCAGCAAGAAATAATCCAATTCCAATATTTCGAATGGTTCTATTCATCACTTTCCACCACCAATTACATACTTAATTTCATCAATGCTTAAAGAGGAACGCGCACTAATTTCCTTTAACGAATAGCCTTGTTTATGTAATTCCAAAACTTGGTTTTTTATAATATCATGAATGACTGGCTTTGTTTGTTTTTTTACTGGTATAGAGACTTTTGAAGATTCTATAAGTAGTTCTTCCTCTACTACTTTAAGTCTTCTCTTGATAGCGTTCGTTTCTTGATAAACCGTGAACGATAGATCCTCTAATTCTGATTCCACTTTTTTGGAGGAATCCTTGGAGAAAAAGGAAACTGCGATTAGTACAATACCTATAATCATTATAATGATGGAAAAGTCCATAATACTCACCTCTATTGTTATATTTATACACTTATACTAACATATTCGAAAAAAAATTGAATAATTTCCTGTATTAATAGTAGATTTTATTTTGATGTATGCTATAATTGGTTAGTCGTATAAATCATGCTCAAGTTTTATATTTAATCCTGACAAAGAGTGGGAGGGACAACCATGCGCGTTAATATTACACTAGCTTGTACAGATTGCGGAGAGCGCAACTATATTTCTAAGAAAAACAAGCGTAACAATCCAGAACGTCTTGAACTTAAAAAATATTGCTCTCGTGATAAAAAAATGACTACTCATAGAGAAACTAAATAATAACCTAAACCAAAACCGATTATGGTTTTGGTTTTTTTCTATTGTTGGAGGAATGACAATGACAAAGAAAATTACGAGAAACGCAATGAGAGACCAGTTAACCTCATTAGATGAAGGAACATATAATAACTACTCAAAACAAATTGAAGATCAGTTTTTGCGACAAGTAGCGGCAACAGACGCTTCCACTATTGGGTTAACGATATCTAGCTTCCCCGAAGTCGATACATGGGGTATAATAAAACAATTATGGAGTATGGGGAAAAATGTCGCAGTGCCTAAATGTACACCTTTCGATAAATCCATGATATTTTATCAAATACAAAATTTTGACCAGTTAGAGCGGGTATATATGCATTTACTTGAACCAAATCCTCTAATATCTAAAGCAATCACTCCTCAGGAGATTGATATACTAGTGGTCCCGGGGATCGTATACAGCGAAAAAGGATATCGCATAGGATATGGAGGAGGCTATTATGACCGTTTCCTTATGAATTACAAGGGAGACACATTGTCATTGGCATTTGATATTCAAGTGGTGAAATATGTTGAATATGATGTATTTGATATACCAGTAGATAAAATTATTACACCGAACGAAACTTTCCTGTGCAAACAGATTCGGCAGAAGGATGAATAGGATGAATTCAGTATATGATGTTATGCAACTTTTAAAACGATTTGGGATATATGTATATACAAAAGATCGCTTAGCAGATTTAGAAATAATGGAAGATGAAGTTAGAGAGCTTTATAAAATGCAAATGATTGAGTCAAAAGACTTTCAAATAGCTATATTATTATTGAAACAAGAACAAAGTAATAGTAAAATTTAGAACACGTCAGAGTTGATTTACTCTGACGTGTTATGTTTTTATGAAAAAATGAAACTTTTTACTGGTTGAATCCGTCTAATATAGGGTATGGTATGAAAGACTTGTACAATTATATCAAAATCCTTCTTCTTTTATATTGATTTATTGTAAAGAAAGGATTAAGATAAGTTCTGTTACTTTTAACTTATTTAACTAAAGAGTAAAAAAAAGGGAGGGTGTAGGCATAATGAAAAAAAATTGGCCAACACATTCTATTCTGATTCTTGCTATTGTGGCAACATGGATAAAAACATATATTGTTTACCACACAAGCTTTGACATGGATATTGAAAATTCGATGCAACAACTGATTCTTTTTATAAATCCGCTTAGTTTTTTACTATTTATCTATGGACTTTCCTTGTTCTTTAAAAGTCCTAAAGCTAGAAATAGATATATATTAATTGCTAGCATCATACTTTCAGCTGTTTTATATGCAAACGCTGTATTTTACCGTTTTTTCACAGACTTCATTACAATTCCTGTGCTATTTCAAACAAGTAACTTTGGCGATTTGGGCGCATCAGCGGCAGAAAGTATCTTTTTAACGGATATTTTCTATTTTACAGATGTTGCCATCATCATTATTGCATTGAAATGGTTGAAAATTGGAGACAAAGTTACGCTTGTGAAGCCAGCTGTAAGAAGAGCTTATTTTGTAATGGCTGCTGCTATTCTATTTTTAAACTTAGGTCTATCTGAAATTGAACGACCACAACTATTAACACGAAGCTTTGATCGTGAAATGCTAGTAAAGAATATTGGACCATATAACTATCATTTATATGATATATATATCCAATCTAAATCTCATGCTCAAAGAGCACTTGCTGATGGAAGTGAGTTAGTAGAAGTAAATAACTATGTTCGATCTAACCAAGTAGATGCCAATGAGAAAATGTTTGGGGTTGCCAAGGATCGAAATTTAATCGTAGTTTCGATGGAATCCTTACAATCTTTCGTTATTAATAATGATATGAATGGACATGAGGTTACACCATTTTTAAATTCACTAACTCAAGATAAAGATACTTATTATTTCTCTAATTTTTACCATCAAACAGGGTTAGGGAAAACGTCTGACTCAGAGTTTTTACTAGAAAATTCTCTATATCCATTAGGTGGGGGAGCAGTATTCTTTACACATAGTGGAAACACATTCCATTCGATGGCAGAAAGTTTAGGTGAAGAAGGATATTATACTAACGTATTGCATCCTAACAACAAAAGTTTTTGGAATCGAGATATAATGTATAGAGCATTGGATATTCAAAAGTATTATGATGAACAAAGTTATGTAGTGAACGAAGAGGATGCTGTAAACTGGGGTATGAAGGACATACCTTTTGTAGAACAATCAGTCGATTTGATGGCAGATATGCCACAGCCATTTTATTCACGTCTAATTACGTTAACAAATCACTATCCTTTTACTTTGGATGAAGAAGATAAGCTTATTCCTGAATATAATTCCAACTCTAATACACTCAATAGATATTTCCAATCTGTTCGATATATGGACGAAGCATTGAAAGTATTCTTTGAGGACTTAAAAGAACAAGGATTGTATGATAATTCTATCATCGTTATGTACGGAGATCATTATGGTATTTCTGAGAATCATAACAAAGCAATGGAACAATATTTAGAAAAAGAAATAACACCATATGAATCAGCGAAGCTTCAACGTGTACCATTATTCATTCATATTCCAAATAGTGGAGATGGTAAAGAAGTTACTGAAACAGCGGGTCAAATTGATTTGCGTCCAACAATTTTACATGCTTTAGGTGTTGACACATCTAAAGATATGCAGCTTGGTGCAGATTTGTTCTCTGAAGAGCACGAAGAATTTGTTGTATTTCGTGATGGTGGATTTGTAACCGACAAAGTTGTTTATGCTGGTAACGTTTGTTATGATAATGCAACAGGTTTACAAATTGAGATGGAAAGCTGTCAGCCTTATATAGATAGAGCTACTCAGGAACTTGGCTATTCGGATCAAATTATTAATGGTGATTTATTGCGTTTTTATGATTTGAAGACCGGGAACTTGCTAATAGATGAGGCATTAAAAGAAGATGAATAAGAAAAAGCACGGACATATTTCTTGTCTGTGCTTTTTATATGAAACAAAATGAAGTTACATTCGTCTATAATGATATGAAGGGGGGAGTAGCTTGAAAAAAGTCGTTATATTATTATTTTGCGTCTTCTTACTTCAAGCTTGTGCGGACATTGGACCGAGTGTTCCTAAAGCAGAGCAGGAAAATGAACAGAAACTTCCATCGGATATTGAAATAGTTGAAAAAACATCTAATGAAGAAATACCAACTATTTTATTAGATAACAGTGCCTTTCATAGTTTAGTAGGCTGGTTGTCTAACGAAGAAATAGTTATAATTGTTGCAGAAAAGGGACAGTGGTTAGTTAAATTATATACTGTTCCAACAAATAGTTGGCGGACAATTTATACTACGACTACTCCTATTATTCAAGGGACTATTCATCCTTCTAAAGAAATGATTTTATTACATACTTCTAAAGATTCTTCATCCGCAGAAATTCAATTTTTACATAAAAATGGTTATGTTCTTCAAAGCCTATCGTTTGAATCCGCTGAAATTTATATGGATTGGCATCCTACAAACCCAAACTTAGTTGTTTTCTCTACATTTTATGAGGATTGGACTTATAGTACATTCGTATATGATCTAGCCACACAAGAGTTAACGTCTATCGAAATAGAAAATCCGTTTGTGAAATGGTATGACGAGGAAAATTTAATGGTTTTTAGATGGTCTGACTCTGGCCTAGATGGGAGTGAACTTTTACTTTACTCGATCTTAGATGAAACATTAAAGAGCACTGGTGAAGAAAAGGTATTAGATGCAACAAATATCGGAGAAGCGATTGTTTACGTTCAAATAAACGAAGAGGAAAAACAATTCGAGTATCGTATAGAAGATTTGAATGGTAGAAAATTTGAATGGGCAACACCTGCAGTCTCAAATTACTCTGAATGGATCATCCCATCTATGTCTATTGTTTCACCAACAGAAGTTATCTTGCTAAATGCTAAAGAATCTAGAAATCAGGATGATGCTAGCCAAAAAAGTATACTTTCAAAGATTTCTATAGTTGACCAACAACAAATCTTTGGGGAAATAGAAGAACAACCTATTTCTTGCTCTCCAAATGCTGAAATTTGTTTGGGTGGATATGCAAAAGAAAATTGGATTCAAACAAATTCGTTGGACGAGAAGAAATGGATATATTTTAATGAATAGAAAAAAAGCTGCTATACATATAAGTAATGTATAGCAGCTTTTTTAATTACGTTTTAGTGTAAGCTTGGTGGGAAACCTTGGTTCACAATTGTCATGACTGTAAAGAAGCCAAAAACAGCGAGTGTGCCAAAGTTAAATAGAACACCTAACACATTCTTTTCTTTAAATGCTTGATAAGTGCCAACTACAGCTAAAAGTGTAACTAGACCAAAGATAACCATTAATAAGTTCATGAAAAGACACTCCTTTCGACATCAGAAAATGAATGTCGCATTTGCATATTCCTCTTCTATTGTAATTCTAAAAGTAAGTTTTGTCGAGTAGAAAAGTGGTGAATTATTGAACAATTGAGGATAAATCGTTTAAGATAAGAAAGAGGTGATTATTATGTTAAACGTTCGAACTTATCCATTAGGTTATATTCAAACTAATTGTTACATTGTTTCAAATACTATGAAGCAATGCTTAATCTTTGATCCAGGAGGTGAGGGGGAGAAAATAATTAGCGAACTTCATCGTTTAAAGATGAAACCGTTAGCTATTTTATTGACTCATGCACATTTTGACCATATTGGAGCTGTGGAACAAGTGCGAGTGAGTTTTGATATTCCAGTGTATATCCATACATCAGAGAAAAAATGGTTAGTGGACCCTTCAAAAAATGGTTCAGCCAAATATGCAGAAATTCCATCAATAATTTGTAATGAGGCAGAAGTTTTATTAAATAGTGAGTCGGAGTTGAAAATTGGTGAATTCCATATGGATCTTTTACATACACCAGGACATTCGCCTGGGAGTTTAACCTATTATTTTAAACAAGACCAATTTGCCATTGTGGGAGACACACTTTTTCAAAATAGTATCGGTCGAACAGATCTTCCAGGAGGCAACCAGCCAGAACTTATGAAAGCTATTCATACAAAACTTTTAACATTACCAGAAACAACTCTTGTTTATCCAGGTCATGGCCCTTCCACGACAATAGAAGCAGAGATGGATTCAAATCCATTCCTAAATGGATTTTAAAAAGTTACTTTATGATAGCTTTTACAAATTAGGTGGCAGTGATGCAAAACTCTAAAAATAATTTTTTATAGCAAAAAAGCAGCTCAGTAAATGAGCTGCTTTTTTGCTATAAATTTTTAATGTCCCGCACCTGGTACGTGCATGAATGTCGTGTAATATGTAAAACCTGCGAAGAAGAACATTAAGTAAGCTCCGAAGATGTACATATACATACGTTCCGAAAGGTTTAAAAACCCTAAAAGAAGGAATAATCCCGTATTTGCTAAAAATAGTAAAGAAGCTTCTGGCATATCACCTAAATAAAACATAACTGCGAAAATCCCTGTCCAGAAAGCCATTACTTTATACATATTGCCCATTTGTAGTCCCTCCTTTTACAAACCATACAAATAATTCTCATATTTATTATAAATGAAAGTGTTCGTACATGTAAACTGATTATTAGTTTTCTTTACACATTATACTCTGCATTGTCACAAATATGTATTATCTATTCATTCATTATAGAACTTCTATTTGATATACGCAATTGCTACAGTGATTTTGTTTGCTTTCCAGCTGAATGAACTCATTATTTGGGAACAAAGCATCAAACTGTCCTTTTAAAAAGGATTCATGAATACTACAAATAATATGTGGATGCTTGGATAGTTGCCCTTTATAAGGACAATTAAAAATAGAGAATGTAATAATTTGTTTATCTTCTTTATTCCGGGTATTAGGAATATAGCCTACAGAGAGCGCAGCAGCAGATAGTAGCTCTATTTTTTGATCGAAGCTCGGAGCAGCTAATAATGACTGCTGTATAGAATTGTATCCAGAATTATAGCTAATATTTTTGGCTTTATTAAGCGCTTCTGTTCCCATAGTTTCAACTAATTCTAATAACCACTCTAACAGCAAATGATTTTCTTGTTTAGGAAAACTCAAATAAATTGGTTGATCTGCAAGTGTATATATACGTGCTGGTCGACCGCCTTTTTTATTATTTAGTAATTCAGAAGTAATTAGCTTAGATTCATTAAGTTTAGTTAGATGAAGTCTCGCTACATTAGGATGAATGCCGAATTGCTCTGCAATTTGTTGCACATTAACTGGTTGTACTTGTTTTACAATATAAAGATAAATCGAATATCTAGTTTCATCTGCCAAAGCATTTGTAAGCTTTAAAGTAGTTGGCATGCAATTACCTTCTTTCTGATATTAGTTACTATTATAATCAAGAACGAAACAATAATAAAATAATTCTATATAACAGAAAATTAAAACAACTACTTCCTTTTTTATACTTTAGCAAGTATAATACTAAGTACAAGCTGTTTGCGGTCGCAACTTGTATCTGGGGAAAGGAAACTTATGCAGCAAATAGAAAATTTAATAGAACAAAAATGTTTTCGATTACTTATGAAAGCCCATAAATTTGGTGCATCCGATTTACATTTGATTCCTAACGAAGAAGACTATGTTTATTACTTTAAAAAAAATTCTCAGATGTTCGAAGCAGGTAAGCTGCCTTTGAAGATAGGAGAACGTATCATTTCATTCTTCAAATTTTTATCCTCTCTTGATATCAGCGAAAAAAGAAAGCCACAGAGCGGTTCCTTTCAACAAGTATTCAATTCTCATAAATTCTCATTTCGTGTTTCTACACTTCCCTCTATTTTTGGAAAGGAAAGTATGGTAATTCGCCTCCAACAACATGACAACGCCAAAATTATTCATTCCCTCTCTTTATTTAGAGACGCAACAGAAAAAATTGTAGAACTTGCGAATAATCGTCAAGGACTGATCTTATTCGTTGGTCCTACTGGTTCTGGAAAGTCCACCACTATGTATTCGCTTACCAAATATTGTGCAGAAAATTTAAATCGACATGTAATTTCCTTAGAGGATCCTGTCGAAAATAGTCAGTCTCACTTACTTCAAATACAAGTAAATGAACGTTCCGGAGTAACCTATTCTACAGGTTTAAAGGCAATACTGCGTCATTCTCCAGATGTAATCATGATAGGGGAGATTCGCGATGAGGCGACTGCAAAAGCAGCGATTCAGGCTGCGCTCACAGGTCATCTTGTAGTGTCAACAATTCATGCAAAGGACGGTGTAGGATCTCTTTATCGTCTACTGGATCTAGGAATCACAACTGAAGAGTTAAGGCAGACCATTATCGGCATCGTTACTCAAAGACTTGTGGTTGCTTCAGTAGGGTTAGAATCTGAATTATCTGCAGTGTTTGAAATTCTTTCAGATGAATTATTAGAGGAAGCATTTCAATCTATGGTAACTGGTAAAGCTTATCGAATTCCTTATACACTTTCTTTATCCTATCAAATTGAGAGAGGGGTAAGAGAAGGTGTTATTGAAAAAAGTTAAAAGATATATGGAAAGGAAGCATCAAACAATTCCACCAAATATGCATTCCTCTTTTTTGAGTAGGCTAAGTGATCTCTTAATAGAAGGCTATACATTTCACGAATCGGTCACTATGTTGTTGCCGTTTCATGTGAAAGATTCAAAGATTGTTAGCGAACGAATAACTGAAGTACAACGAAATGGATTAGCTGTAGTTGATGTATTTAAATTATTAGGTTTTCCTAGTAGATTATTATTGCCATTGAATCTTGCTTCAGTTCATGGTCAATTACAACAAACAATTACTGTATTGAGCGTGAATACTGCTTTTTTTGAAGGTGCAAAAAAACGTTTAAATAACTTACTGTTGTATCCAGTATTTTTATTTATGATACTGTTTTTATTGTTTACGATGTTTAGAATTTACTTTTTACCAAATATGGAATCTTTAATTGGTTCCAGAGGAAATGAGTCATCGGATAACTCCCTTACTTGGACAGGATATCTTTTGCAAATGCCTAATATATTTTTCATAACTGCCATAATTTGTTCCTGTCTTTTTATGTTGTCGTATATTTTATTGAAAAAGCTCCCTACAGAGAAGCAACATTTGATTTATTTGAGATTGCCTATAGCGAGAAGCTGGTATCGTTTACTACTGACGAGAGTATTTGCAAGAGAGATGGGCGGACTCATGGAGAGTGGTATGTCATTACAACAATCATTGGAGGCATTAATTTCTCAAAAGGAACATCAGGTGCTCCAGTTTATTGGAAAACAAATGAAAGAAAAGGTTGTACACGGTGAATCATTTTCTCAGGCGGTTTTGCTTTTAGACTCATTTACAACAGAATTATTCCATTTTGTAGTGCACGGTGAAAATAGTGGTTATTTAGGCAGAGAGCTTTCACTCTACAATGAGTTTCTTAGCCAAGAAATTGAAAGAAAGCTTTCTCAGTATATAAGTATAGTTCAACCAACTTTATTTTTAATTTTAGCTGTCTTTATCATCGGTGCTTATTTGGCAATATTACTGCCTATTTATAACATGATTAACATTGTGTAAAGGAGAAATTATGAAAAAATTACTGAAAAATAATCGAGGTTTTACTCTAGTGGAAATGATGATTGTTTTGCTTATTATATCGGTATTGATCCTTATATCAATACCTAATGTGACAAAGCATTCTGCAAATATTGATGAAAAAAGCTGTCAAGCATTTGTAAATATAATGAGGGGAATAAGCAACCTCTCTAAAAAACCAGTAGTATCAACGGTTGAGAGCGTTCCTTAAATATGCGGAATTAAAAAGAGTGCTTATTCCCTCTCGTTTTGCCGACAGTTGGGAACAAACACTACTACTTATCTAAGGACAATTCTACTTGATTTTCATAAAAATTTCAAGGGTTAGGATTACATAGGTAAGGCTTCTTTTTAGTTTCAACGGGAGCTAAATCAGATGAACTACTTATCAGATTATCAAACTTTTAATAACAAGCACGAAATGAATGAAGCAGTAGCTTTACACCTCTCTCACAACCACTTCCACTTAAACTCTACAGAAAAAGAAGTATTAGCTTTACTTAGTCGTTTTTCGTGCAAATATGCAGGTGTGTCACAACTAAAGCATGAAACGATCGAAAAGAAGCTAGAAAAATCTAACTCCACTATTAGAAGATGTATCAAAAAACTTGAGAAGCTTGGGATTATTAAGCGTATCCCATTTATTAGAAAAGTTTCTAAAGGATTTGGAGCTAACATCTATCTAATTCTTCCATTTGAACAGTCGCATATGGACACTCGCCAAGAGAGTACTATATCAGTTACACCAACTACTGAAGCGACTAAAACAGACAATGAACCTTATTCTCTTTATAAACAAAATAACTTTATTAATAATACGTATACACAAGCACCTGTAAGCTATCCTAAGACTTACTACAGTCGTTTCAAGGGACTAGTAGAGTCTTTCCTAGGAGAAGGCAATCAGAAGCTTGTGTGCCGTCTGTTTGGCATTTTTAAAGCTCAGTCTATCCAGATGCTGAAGTGGGATATTTTTAGCGACATAAAAGAGCAACTTGAGGCTTTAGCGATACAGTCTTTAGTTGTAACTATGCAGTCTAGCAAAAAGAAACAGATAAAGAGTTTAACAGGTTATTTTAACGGTACTTTGAAGAAGATGATAGACAAGTCGCTATATGACCTAGAAGGCTCAGAATCAACTGAAATCAATGAAAAACCACTATTTGGCTATGTGAATATGAGTGGTGAATTCGTCACGCTTTTTTAAAATCAATTATCTGACTTATATCATCAATACTTAAAGCATCAGCAATTAAACAAATCGCTTTCTTCGGTATTCTTTCAACTTTGTTGTTTACTAATTCAGAAATAGTTCGTGTGGACAATCCAGTTCTATCAGCAAGCTCTTGATATGTCATTCTGTTATCAAACAATAACTGATCCAATTTTATCTTAATTTCATGACCCATAGCGAATACTCCTTTTTTATGTTAAATGTAAATTTTTTATTATATGTGTAATTTTTTTATGTTTAGTGTAATAGGATATAACATGCCAACTCGACTACCTAATACGCTACTAAATTAATTGCTACCCTAGTACTTCTACTTGGTATCGTTAAAATCCTGCTATATCAATAGTTTAACGCATATTTCAAGCATACTAGTTTTGTGCAACTATATATAGATATATATAACCCTGTGGCGAAGAGGAACTAAGGGGGAATGTTTGAATGATATTTGAAATTTTGAGCACAACTTTATTTAGTGGAATAGGAATCGCAGCTTATATGAAAAAGGGAACGGAAAAAAATGATAGCGGAAAGATTCAACGAATTATCTCGCTAAGTGGTCTGAATGTGAAAGACGGCTCCACAGGAAGAACTTTAACTACTCAATTGATAAGGAAGAAGAAGCATCCGGGATTTTTTGAATACAAGTTCCGTATTCCCTATGGTAGAAGCTATGAGGACTATTTAAAGAAACAGAGAATCCTAGAGGATGGCTTAAACAACAGAAGGAAACGAATAACGGTTAATGATTTAAAAACGTTATTCCCATTGGATTCAAATATCATTGAAAACATAAAAGACCTATGGACTAACAAGTTGACGGACAAAAAGGAAATTGAGCTTCTATATGATGGATTGTTGATAGTTCGTGTATATGATGAGCCATTATCAACGCTTGTCCCATTTCAAACAGGTGAAGATTGGAAGATACCTGTAGGACTGACAAGAGAGAAAAATACATTCAGATATCATGATTTCAATGTAATACCGCACATAGTAATAGGTGGCTCAAGCGGATATGGAAAGTCGTCTTTCTTAAATTCTATGATTATCAGTTTACTCCAATCACAACCAGACAATGTGAAGTTTCACCTAATCGATTTAAAGGGTGGTGTAGAGTTCTCTGACTACGAAAACCTAAAACAGACAGTATCAATCGCCTATGAGCCTGAAGAAGCTCTAGCGACACTACAGCAAGCCTACGAGACTATGAGAGACATACAGAGTCGTTTAAGAATGATGGGAAAGAAAAATGTTAAAGAAGCAAATATCAATGAGAGACACTTCGTTATAATCGATGAATCTGGAGAGCTGAATCCAGCGGAGGGAATTGGAAAGGCTGACAAGGATTTAAAATTGCAGTGTCAGACATATATGTCTCAAATAGCTAGAATTGGACGTTCAAATGGATTCCATCAAATACTAGCCACTCAATATCCTGTTGGAGATGTTTTACCAAGGCAAGTAAAACAAAATTCAGATGCAAAGATATGTTTCCGTGTACAGTCCGAAGTCGCTTCAAGAGTAGTATTGGATTCTAGTGGTGGAGAATTGCTCCCACAAGTCGTTGGGAGGGCTATCTATCAAACAGCATCTAAACGAGAAATACTTCAAACTCCTCTAATTACATCTGAAATCATCCATAATGCAATTACTCCTCACATTGTCAAAAAGGAGGAAATCATACTTGAAAAGAAAACAATTATCGAGTCGAGACCAGCAAATCTTATTTCTTTTGAAAGAGCTTGATTTCCTCACACGAGATCAATTAAGTAGACGCTTCAAGTTAGGAAAAGTAAGAAATACGAATAGAGTACTTTTCAACTTGTCTGATTATCTAATGACAGTAAAAGAAGGGCATCAAACAGTATATTATCTATCTAAAATTGGTCGTGAATATGTCGATTGCGACAAGATAAGGAAAAAGGGAAGTCATGTACAACACACTATTATGAGAAATCAGTTTTATTTATTTTATGGTTGTCCTAGAGACTGGCAAAATGAAATAAAAGTAATAGTCGAAAAGAATAATATTGTGGTAGATGCTATGTTCACCAAAAACAACTTTAAACATTTTTTGGAAGTCGACAATATACAGACGATGAAGGAAAATAGAGAAAAAATAAAAAGGTATAAACAAATGATACAAAATTTTCTACTACAATTTGGGTACTATCCGACACTTTTATGGCTTACAACTACTGAATTAAGACGGAAACAGTTATTAGAAGCGTGTGAGGGCTTAAAAGTGAAAGTGTATACAATTAGTGACATCAAATAAGAGGAGGAATGCGAATGTTTAAAAGACAACCAAAAATTGAAGTTGTGCCTGAGAGTGAATATACAGACTACTCACATCGTTTTCAAGATGAATCGGATAATAGAAGCGAGTACGCAACTAAAGAAACATATATGATTGCAGCACTCGTTCCGACATCTGCAATATTAGGATTCATGGCATTTGATAAACCTACTCCAATCATAGAACAATCTACTCAAATGATTCCTGTTTCATCTACCCCTATTATCGAACCTACGGAAATCATGACTCCTATTTCACAATTGACTCAAACTCCTATTGCTTATAGTGATGCTAACATGATTCCTGTAAATGCGATTGGAGATGCTTCACTTGATGTTTTGACAACTGTTCTGGATCCAATTCTTCAATTAATGGTCACAATCTCATTTCCGATTGCATCTATTATGGTTGTTGGTTCAATGTTCTTTTTACTTTTTGGCAATGAAGAAAGAGCTATGAGCGGAGTTATGAAAGCAAGTTTGGGATTTTGTTTAATCCAGCTGTCGCCAATGTTACTTGGTATTTTAAAAACACTTGGAGAATCGGTTACTCCTCAATAAAATAGTTTGCATTAAAAAGAGGTTACTGAATGTCCAGTTACCTCTTAAGTGTTATTCGTCTTCAACTTCTTTGAGAGTGATGATTTCGTTAATGTCGTTTAAATCCAGAGTGTTTACGATTTTTTCTAAGTGTTCGATTGATAACCGATCAACGTAGCCCCTAGAAAGATTACTTACTGCGTTAGGTCTTAAACCTGCAATCTTTGCAAATTCACCTTGTGTCATCTTCTTTTCTTTTAGGATTTGTCCTAAAAGAATTTCAACTTTTTTCATCGTATTTATAAACTCCTTTCCTATACTCTTATTATAACACTTTATCGCATAAAGGTAAATAAAGATTTATCGCAAATACGATAAATAAATAGTTGACAGTTTAACGTATATGCGATAAAGTATTAATTAACAAAAGAAAATAAAGGAAATGGAGGGAAAAAGATGCTTTCAGTTAACTTAGAAATAAATTTGTCAGAAGACCATTTGGTAAAATTAGAAAAGTTTAAGTCCAATCGTTTGATTATGGCTAAGAAAATACAGGATGAAGAGACAATTGATACACTGGGGAAAGCCTCTCTAGAAGAAATTATCGGCTACTTTTTAACTTCAAAATTATGGTGAAGTAGGTTGGCGAATGCTTTATATGATAATAGAAATATAGAGCATCCCCCAATTTGTCAAAGGAAAAAGAAATCGAGCTTATACGAACTAGCATTCAAACTAAAATACAAACTATGGAGGAAATAAAAATGACACAACCAATCGTAGCAAAAGAAGCACAAACTTTCGTATCTTACACATTCACAGCAACTACAAGCCTTACACCAGAACAGGTTAAAAACTTCTTTAATTACATGACACTTGCTACTCATGAATTCAATCTGAAAAATGAATTTGGGGCTGAAACAGTTTTAAAAGAAGTTGAGCTTCATTTAAACGATGCTGAATGGATTGACGAAGAAAAGCAATGGGAAGATGAAGAAGCTGCACAATAAATAAACCAATTATTTCCATACATGTGTTACTATAGAATTCATAATAGAAGAAAATAGAAATGGAGAGATTATATGAAGAAAATATTAATATTTTCGTTAATTGTATTATTGGCAGCATGTGGAAATGATGAATCTGGAACAACTGAAAAAGAAGATGTAGAAGTAGTAGAAACAGAACAAGCAGAAGATACAGAAACTGTTGCAAAAGAGAGTGAGCATCCTTTCCCTACTGATACTAGTCCAAAAGGAGATGCTACTATTACTATTAACACTCCAGCAGGCGACTCATCCGAAGGAAATATTCCTGTGCTATTCGTTTCTAAAGGTGATAGCGTGATTCAGATTGGAATAAATTACGATAATTTTGACGGCAGCAAAGAAACGTTTGTCTATATAAATGACATGTTTGACACTACTGAGCAAGCAGGAGAGCGATATCAATCAGTGTTAAGTCTATCTGAAGATAACCTTACTCCTGGCGACTACACAGTAACAGCAGTTCAATTCACAGACAATGATCCATCTAATGAACCAATCAATTTAACAACAGCACAATTCAAAATAGAAGAAGCTAGTTAAACAGATGGTGCTCAAGAGAAAAAAGGGGAAATGTTAAAATGACAGAAGCTAAAAAAGTATTAAAAGAGGGTTCAAATAAAGTAACAGTAGTAGGAACATTAGTGGAGAAGAATCTTGAGGAAAAATCATATACAAATTCTCAAACTGGTGAAACAGTAGAGCAAATTGTAGGAACGATTAGTGTTCGTACAGGTGAAAATGAGGTACATCAAGTTCGACTTCGTTCAAATAAATTTAGTAAAAAAGGTAAAGTATATAGTTTGTATAAAGAGTATCTTAAAGTTCGTAATGAATATATTTCTCAAGCCGATGTCGCAGAAGCAGCACAAAATGGAATTGAATTAGTAGCAGATGTTGTATCAGTCAACGGAAAACTCCGTCCTTTTCAACAAATAAACGGAGTATCTATTAAACGAATAGAGGATAAAGAACAGCATTTTCAAGCAAATTTTGAAGCTAAAATAAAAATTGATAGAGCGCTTGTAGAGGTCGGTTCAGAAGGTGAGGTGACAATAGAAGCTGAAGTTATTGATAATAATCCATTTAATTTAACATTTCTATCTCCTATTGAAGCCGCAGAGTTCTTTTTAGAATATGATCTCAGAGGAAAGCTGAAAGTGGGAGGGGAAATACTAAGCAAAACTAAATGCAATAAGTATGTTGCAGAATTCTTGATAAATAATGGTGCTCTATTGTACGAAGATTAAGTCACAGCGAGTTAAAACTGAAGAAGTTCCAGCGTGTCGAAGTGGGCACATTTCAAAATAGCTTGAATCTTATACCTCTGCTAAATTAATATATAACAAAAAAAATTAAGAGAGCGATTATGCTCTCTTAATTAGTATTAATTTTAATGCATGGCGCGATCAACAATAGCCTCCATTATGGACTATGTTTCATTAAACTTATAACCCCTAGTGTTATAAAGTTTTCCACCATTCTTCAACGTTTTCTCTTTTCTTTTTATCCTCAACTGATGCTATTTCGCCGTTAATTTTTTTGCAAAGATCTAAAAAATCTACATACTCATTACTAAGTTTACAAAGTTTAGGAGAGTAAGTAACTCCGTATGCATATTTCACTTTACCATTACCATTACTATAATCCTTCACCCATGTGTTTGAATGTCTCGCTGGATCACCGTCCAATCCATACTTCAAAAGAATAGAACCCAGTTCACCAAATATATGCTTAATTGGTGCTTCTAATTCGGGTAATATCTTGTTACTTGATATGTAGTAAGAATTGTTATTTTCTTGCTCATGCCACCATAAATTTGGTTTATTTACATACTCCATAACTATATCATGGGTATTATCAATTAAAGTAATGGTTGTATCTTTAAGTTCTCTAGCCTTTTCATCACCAAGGTCCATTACTATATCTGAATGCTCTTTGATAGTTTTGAGAATCTGCTTATCATACCAATCTTTTACAAATGTCACTAGTTCATCAAGTATTTCAAGTTTCTTTTCTTCCATTTGTTTAACTACTTGTTGTTTTTGTAACTTCTTTTCATCTATCATAGTATCGAAATCCATAAGCCATTCCCCCTTATTATGACTCTATATTAACATAGAAAAGGAATTATTTCTCATTTCATTAGATTGGATATGCAAAATTCATAACCTTCAATCCGTTTAAAAGAGTTAGATATTGAGAGGTGGTTATAGATTAATATAGTACTTTAGAACGATTTTTAAAATTGGCACACCCTCTGAGAGATAGGTTTTCCCACCTTTAACACAGGTCAATTTTTTAGTCAAGAAAAACTTTTCAAATCTGGTTGGTTTTTTCGGGAAACGAGACTATAATAAAACTATGAGCCTATTTTTTTATCTATCTACTATACGAAAATATATAACCTTACATTACTAAACTTTTAAAAGGAGGTGAAAGTAAATGAGACCAAGTGACCAAAAGAAGAGAAATGAATTAGTCAGAAGTGAAATAACGGAGATAGCTGAACAAAATGGAATGAAATGGACATTCATAGCAAACAAGTTGAACATGGAACGCTCAAACTTCTCCAATTGGAGAAGAGGAATATTTGATTTCAGTATAGAGCGATTAAAGGAGCTTGAAAGATTTATGGAGCGTTATCAAGATTAAATAAAGGGGGAAGATGGTACATGCAGTTAACAGAGCTAAAAGATTTTTTCTATTGCTATTCACCAAGATTGAGACGTTTTTTTCATGAAAATAATGTGGGTTGGATTGAAAAAGGAATCAACAAAAATAGTGGTTATCCCTACTGGATATACATTAAAGATAACAAATTGAACGAAACTTTACAGAGATATGATTCGAAATAGTAAGACATTGCACATTAAAAACAAAATACTAATTTTAAGGATGGTTTTACATGAGGGTATCGGAAAAGGTAACAATTAAGGAAATTGAAAGTTGGAGTAGTGAAAATGTTGTTTTGATTAAAGCAGGAACAGGCGCTGGGAAAAGTTATTTTGTCAAAAACAACCTTTACGCAATTGCTAAAAGAGATAAAAAGAGAATACTAATGTTAATTCACAGAAGGAATTGTGTGGATCAATTCCAAATGGAAATAGAAGAGCTAAGTAAAACAGATGTAATTGACATTAGGACTTACCAGTCAATAGAAGCAGTTGAAAGAGGCGGAGTCATTTATGAACTTCGACAATATGATTACATTATTTGTGATGAATTCCATTACTTCATGGGTGATGCAGCCTTTAACAAGTATACTGATTTATCATTAAATGCAATCCTAGAGCAAACAAATGCAATTAAAATTTTCATGAGTGCAACAGGCGACAATATGAAGCACTATCTCAGCGATAGCAAACATAAGGGGCTAGCTACTATCAACTATGAGCTTCCATTAGATTTCAGCTTCATTAAACATCTGGAGTTCTTTTATAAAGATGCAACACTTGAAACTTACATTGAGGATGTTATTAAACATAACAAGAAAGCAATTTTCTTTATACAGTCAGCTACAAAGGCTTATGAGCTTCATAAGAAATATAAGGATCACTCTTTATTCAACTGTGGTAAAGGTGACAAGCATTATAAACACGTAGAGGAAGAAAAAATTAATGAACTACTGAAAAATGAACGATTTGAGGAACTCATTCTCTTTACAACATCTGTAATGGATGCAGGGGTAAATATTCACGATGATGAACTTAATCATATATTTGTTGATGTTGACGATACTGGGACGTTGATACAGTGCATTGGTCGTAAACGTTTGAAAGGTAAAGATGATTATATTGTTCTACATGTAAAAGCAATTGGTAAACAGCAGCTTGGAGGATTGGAAACGCAGAACAGAAAGAAAATGCAAATGGGTTACTACTTTAAAGAGCATGGTCAAAAGAAATTCGTTAGAGAGTACTATCGTGAAAATGATAAAAGTCATATTGTGTACGATGAACCAACAAAAGATGGCATAGAAAAGAAGCTGAATGAACTAATGTTTTTCAAAGTTGTGACCGATCTTATTGAAATCGAAAGAATGAAAGAAAATGGTTACATTCCTTATATGAAAGAGTTATTTGGAATTGAGGAGTATTCAGTATTTGAAGAGGATGAAAAGAAGGAATCTTTAGAGGTTTATCTTGATAAGATGGTCGGTAAGGTAATGCTTCAAGCAGAAGATAGAAATGAACTAGTTGAAGTATTAAATGTTCGAGATGGTAGGAACAACAGACTGCTAAGAGGGATTGAGACATTAAACGGTATGCTGAAAGAAAATAAGATTAATTATCTGATTGATCAGTTTGAGACAAGTAAAACAGTAGATGGAAAACGAAAAAAGTATAAGTCAGCTTGGAGAGTGAGACGATTATCGGATTGCTAGCCCCCCTAAAATGTATAAACCTCTATATAAGCTTTATACGAAATAAGGGGGCTAAAGAAAAAATAGAGATGTGAACAAACGCTTTAGCTTTTGTGAACAAAGGTTTTTATTGCAATTGATACTGGCATATCTTTTGCGCTTCTCAAAGTTTCACTAGCGTTCAACGTTTCGAATCGATTATTTTTTTTGATTTTATAGATTAAAAATGGGAACACTTATCTAGTTTCTATTATAAATGTTTATAAGTCAAAAATCAAGTATTAAATTTTATATTAACAAACTATTAAATTACACACAAAAAAGGGGAAATAACAATGACAAACAATAAACCGACTTATATCCGTAGTATAGAAGCTTCTTCAATTTTCAACCACATTGAGCGTGAAGAGCATATGCAAGTGAGCTACACTGGGATGATTCCTTTCTCTTTAGAGCTAATTCAATTGAGAAAGCAAAAGAGCTTTAAAGAATTCTCATCTAAACGTAACATAGATAAACTATTATCCGATTCGATAATAAACGTAAAGTTTCAATTTAAAGTGAATTCAGGACAAGAATTGATTGAAAAGTTGAATAAGAGCTTAAAGGAAAGAAAATCCGAATTAGAAAAGATAGATGAATCTGAAGAGAAACACGGTAAATTAACAACTACTATTGCTAATACAAAGCAATTTATTGAGCTTATTAAATCGGAAGCACATCTCAACAAGTGGAACGGAATGGGAATAGATGAATTACGAAGTCACTTTTACTCTAATGGATTTACTATTGTAGATGAAAAGGGGAAAAGTCAGAAGTACGTTGTATACAAGAGGTCTTCTGCAAAATCACGTACTGGAGAATGTTTATTTATCCGTGAAGACTTATATGAGGACATGATTTCATGGTCAAGACTAAATTTATCGTTTGAAAAAGGCTCTAAGATTGATTTAGCATCGTTGTTATCGTACGAAAGCCTGGTAGGTTCATCAATTATTGATACGATTCAAATTGATCCTAACTCTATATTGTTGATTGATGATGTGGATTCAGAATTTAAAAAGAACGTAAATTTAATTGCAACAGTTAATAGAAAATTAGAGTCAAATAGCGATGAGGTAACAATTAAAAATAGCATCTGGGATGGTGAATCGCTTTTAGATTCATCTTTCTACGATGATGGTGTGAGCATGTTATTATTACGCAATTCATTTTATAAAAGTGCAGCATTCAATACGAATATTCAAATGTTCTTACAAAACAATTGTCCAACAGGTCAAAAATATGATGAATGGTATTTAGAGGATATGTTCGGCAATAAAATACTCGCTAAAGAAGTACGAATGATTACTACACCTAACTCAGTGAAAATTTTAAAGTTTGCTAATGATGTTCAAATGACAAAAAATGAGATATATGAGCACTGGAAAACAAATATCGGTGAATGGGGAGTATGTAAGACTGAAAAGAAATCTAAGCGTGGAGAAGCTGAAAACGGAATGCCATTGCAACAGATGAGCTATCAAATGATAAATAGTCTACCAGCCACTAAAAAAGATATTTATGAACTAACTGCAATCGAAAGACAATATATTGATGAGCTTAAAAACAATGAAGAAGCATTCATTGAGCATTTAATCGAAACAAAAGACGACAGAAACGCTAATGAGATGTATATAGCTCTATATGAACACAATCCAGACATTGCGAAAACTCCTTTCTTTAAGGATTATAAAGCAACAAAAATCAATAAGTATGCACAAAGATTGAAAAAAGGAAAGGTGCGAGTAGTCGGTGACTATCTAGTCTTATTCGGTAACCCATATGAAATGTTATTGCATTCAATCGGCAAATTTGAAGTAAACAATGAAAAACCATATAGCTTAAAAGAGAATGAGGTTGTTTCTTCTTTGTTTAATGAAGGAGATGAATTAGTAGGCTTCAGAAATCCTCATTCAAGTGCTTCCAATGTTCTTATTGCGAAAAATGTTTCTAATAAATTGATAAGCAAATACTTTAATTTAAGTAAAAATGTTGTTGCGGTGAATAGTATCGGATTTGAACTTCAAGATTTGCTTTCGGGCAGCGATTATGACTCTGACACAATCTTTTGTTCAAATGATAAAACACTCCTACGACTTGCTAAAGAGTGCCAAAGCTACAATGTGTGTATTAATGGGGTAGGTGCTGATTCAACGGAATACGTGCTATCAAATGAAGATATGAGCGTAATTGATAGCAAATTATCACAGTCGCAATTCCTTATTGGCACGGTTGTGAATTTGGGACAATTAGCTAATTCAATTTATTGGGATTTATTATCTCAAAACAGAATTGAAGAAGCAAAAGAAGTAATGAAAAAGGTTGATATTGTAACAATTTTGAGTGGTTTAACAATCGATGCAGCTAAGAGGATGTACAAAACGAACGTTCGTAGTGAAATAGCGATCATTCAAAGCTTCTTACAACAATACATGCCATTAGATGAAGTTATTAATGCAGACGGCAAAAAGAAAACTACTGTATATAAGCCGATGTTCTTTAAGAATATAGATCAAAACGCAAGCGATGAAGACAAGAAGAAAGTAGTTAAATACAAATCATATATGACTCCTATGGACTTTTTAGGAGAAGTGATATCAGAGATACCTAGAGCAAAGAAAACGTCTGTAATCAGTACAGAGAGCCTTTTAGTTAAACATGACATCAGTAAAACGAATTATAATCAGTATTATAAACTAAGTGAAATTGCTGATGAGTTTATTGGTCAAATCAATGTGTTAAGTATGGGAGAGCGAAACGATGAAACATATCGTGAAACAGATGAGCTTGTGAAATTATTTCATGAGCGAATCAAAAAATTTAAGGTTAAACCAATAACGATGTATGCAATTTTATCAAAAATGCTATCAGAGGGAAGCAAGAAGACCAAAAAAGATGCGGATTTATCAGAGGTAAAAAACAGCAGACTATTAAATTCTCTTTATTTATCACAAAAAGAAATATTTATCAATAGTTTTATTTAAAAAGTTAAGAATTTTAATTAAAATAAACCTTTTTTAATCCTAATTTTCCCATCGTTTATTACTATAGTAATAGATTGCCTAGTGGAGAGAGTTGTCATAGCTCTCTTCCCCTTTTGATTTTATAGTTTATTTTAATAGTTTATTAATGATAATTTTACTTATCAAAAATATCGCCATAAAGAGGTTGAGTTACCTTTTCCTCTTTTGGCAACGCAAATTTAACTTTGTTAACTTGTGTAGATGTATTAGTTGTCTTCCAGTTCATTGTTTCGAAAGTTGCAATGAACACCTTTTAGTTTAAAAAAATAAATTTATTTAATAGTTAGGAGGAAAAATAATGAATAAAGAGGATCGCCTAGAGTTGTATTTTACAATGAAGAAAAAAGGTTTACGTTTACAGGATGTTGCACGTGAGATTGATGTATCTACATCTTTGTTGTCGCAATTTTTGAATTACAAATGCAACATGTCAATTTATAATGTAAAAAATTTAGAAGAATTTTTGAATAAAAAGGAGGAGGTATACTAATGGTATTACAACTGGGAACCCATATTAAAGACATTCATAATGTTTTAATTACAGATGAAACATTATTGAAATTGCTCTTTTACAAAGCAAAAAATATGAATGACGATGTTACGAAAACAGGAGCTAGACCAAACATTTTAGGTTCTAAAAGTCCTTTAGTGTCTGGTATTGGTGGAGCAAAAGAAATGAATGCTGCTGAAATTATTTCAGATGTGATTAAATCTACGCCAAAAACCAATGATTTGAACATGGAAAATGCAAAATGTAGAGTATGTCATTACCTTGAAAATACTGAGAAAATAGTCACTAACGGAAGCACCAGTTTTACAAATGCGTTTCAAAATTTAACTTTTGATGTGTATGTACATACTGACTATGATGCTAGTGATTTCAGAGCAACAAAAGTTGTAGATAGAATTTCAAATTTAATTCATAATAAAGCTATTACTGGTATAGGGAAAATGTCATTTGAAGGAATTGACCGTCTTGACGATGGATTAAAAGAAGGCTTTGAGGGGTATATCGGGTATCGAATGAAGTTTCGATTCATGCTACTTCTATAAAAAGGGGAAAAGAGAAATGGTTGAGCTAATGACACTATTAAAATACTACCAAGAACAAAAGAATGAGGGAAATAGAAGAGCTGGGCAAGATGCAGTATGGTCAATGCTATACACATCTGGCTTCACTCATCCAACATTAATTAAAGGCTTACAAAGGTTTTTTGCAAGCAATAAATCATTTGCTGATATTGAATCTAAAGGGAAATTCAGATTGTTTGAACTAGACGTTCAATTGGTACAGTACGGTGAACGAATATCTCATCCTGATGGTGGATATTTAACGTTTACTGAAGATAGTGATTTAAGAGAGCTTATTCTAAAAGCTGTAATTAATAAAACATTTGATTTCTTCAGTGTAGAGCAACATGGAAACATCACTGAAGATGTCATATCCAGAATCACTACTCTTTTGGATGAAAATCAAGAATTAGAGGAACTATTGTTTTTTAGTTATAGTGAAAGTATTGAAGATAACGTTATAAAAATTGGACATCGGATGATACCGGTTGATGAAGTCGAACATTTAATAACAAATAGCTCAAGAACTTTGAATAAAGGAAATAAGGATTTTCATTCTATAAATGGTGTGTACGATCATGAGCATGATTCCATCCAGTATGAAAAAAACATGAGCAATCACAGTAAATTAAACACTATTGTACATGAAATTTTGCATGGAATGATTGGTTATTCTAATATGAGATTTGATGAAATGTTCAAACGACACGATGGAGTTAATTCAGAAATAGAAGAGGAAATAGTCAGTACGCTTAGTAATGTAGCATCAATGATTATTTTAGATAATCCAAAGTTTATAAAGCAATTAAGTCAATTATTAGTGAATGATGAATTAGAAGCTCAAAATGTAGCAGACAGTCTTGCCAATGAAGTTTTAAAGGATCTTTATATAGAAATAAAAAAGCAAGATGGCAAGATGACAACAAAGAGAAATTAAAATAAGAGCTTAAAGGTTGGAAAAACAGAGTTATCTATTTAATTATAGATGGTTCTGTTTTTTTATGGATTGATTTATAGCAGGAGGAAAAGAAGATGTATGTATGGAGCGAGCGAACAGAAAACAGCGATAAAGGGAATAAAAACATTATCCCATCAAATTATTACTTATATGACTTTCATGAGGTGAAATTGCATGTTGAAAAGCCTTGTACGGTATTAGTAAATAGTGAAATTGTACATGTGAATAAAAATCTAAATGTTTATATCAATATTAACGACAAAGGACTACAAAACAATAAATTAGACAACTACACGTATGTAACAAGTGAAGGAAATGGATCTACCCATCTTAATAGTAGGCTAGGACAATTAATTATTGTGGAAAAAGAAGTTGATTATTATTGGACAGGCTTATTTCAATGAAGACCAACCAATTAAATTTAAAAGGGGAAGATAAAAATGGCAAACAAGAAAACTAAAACAAACATAAAAGAATTAGAGAAAACAATATATGATTTACAAGACCAAATTAAAAATTTGCATCTGGAATTGATGATAGAAAGAGCTTACAGAATTGACGACAATTTAAAAGCAATAAATGAAATGCTTTGATAGGAGTAATCATGGATAGATTAAAAAAACAATTAAAATTGACGTATTTGAATATTTGTTTACGAATTTACACTTACATTTACATGATGAAGAAAAAATAAAAGGTGGATGAGGTTAAATGGATAAGAGTGAACAGAATGAACTATTTGATCGTGTGGGTAAGATTTGTGTTGCTCAAGAATTGATAAGGGATTATCCAGACACTGTAAGATTGATGTTAAGTGATGTATTAATTATTGATGCGATAACTAATTTTCGTGAAGGTGTAGTAACTTATATTGGTTACAGTAAACACTTTGATATGGTTGAAGAAGGACATGAAACACCTTTGTATTACGCTTATGGCAATCTTGAAGGATTAATTGAGTTTAAGAGAATAAATAAAGAAAATGGGAGTCTTGGTGTGTCAACTAAAAATGAATAAATGAGTTGACATAAAGGTAAGAACAAGGATAGGGGTTGTTTATGTGGAAGAGACTAATAGCGTTAAAAATGATTTGAATGAGCTACAGAGGGCATTCTGTGAATACTATGTATCTAACGGATTCAATGCGACACAGGCAGCTAAAAGTGCAGGGTATAGTGAAAGAACAGCAGGAAGCCAGGGAAGCCGACTATTGAAGGAGGACAAAATTCAGAAATATATCGACATTCTTAAACAACAGGCTGCTAGTCATATTGATTTATCGAAAGAAGCATTATTGACTAAATTAAATGCTATGTTGTTGAATAGTCCTGAAGGAATCCAATTAAAAGCTATCGATCTTATTAATAAGATGAATGGTTACTATGCACCAGAGAAGCAAGAGGTTACTCACAACAAATATTCTGATTTAGAAAAGAAAGTTGAAGAGATGTCTGCTGAAGAGCTAGAAGTGTATATTCAATCAATGAATGATGATTCAGACGATAAGCCTAATCTTAAACGAGTGAAGTAAACGTTACATTAAAGGATGGATTGTGTAACAAATTGGTAGCCATGACTACTACTTTATAAACGTTGATATGAAGCCGTTTTGAAATATGTAATTATTACACAAACTTATTACATTTAATATTACATTAAAGCTTTACATTAAGTAACTTCTTTGATATGATGTATTTAACCAATACAAATCAGAGGAGTTGCTTCATATGAACGTACAGAAGATAGCATATGCGAGAGTATCAACAGAACAACAGGAGTTAGCTAGACAGTTAGATGCATTAGAAAAGTATGGATACGATAAGCTGATAACAGAAAAGTATACTGGTACTAAGAAGGATAGAGTAGGATTAAATCAGTTGTTGGACATTGTTAGAACAGGCGATACAGTTGTTGTTGAATCGATCAGTCGATTAGGTAGGAACACATTAGACATCCTAACAATCATTGATGATTTGAATAAGAGAGGTATCAACTTTGTTTCATTAAAGGAGAACATTGATTCATCTACTTCAACAGGTAAGGCTATGTTAGGAATGATAGCGGTTATATCTCAATTAGAACGTGACTTGATTGTTGACAGAACTAAAGAAGGAATGGCTTCAGCTAAAGCTAGAGGGGTTAGAATGGGAAGACCTTCATTAGATGAAGATAAGATTAAGACGGCTTTAAAGATGTATGATTCTAATGATTATAGTATCAAGGAGATAGTCCAACAGGTGGGCATATCACAAGGCAAACTATACAAGGAAATTAATAAGAGGAAAGTACAAAGCTAAATAGTATCAACCTTATGACTTCACAATTGTGAGGTCTTTTATTATGGAAATAAACAAAACAAAAAAGGGGAAATTAACATGACAACTAATGAGGTAAGACAATCAAAGGGTTACATATATAAGATAACGAACGATAAGAATGAGAAGGTATTCATTGGTTATAATTCATCTATTCCAATTGAATCGGTAATTAGTAGGGATAAATCTAATCTAAAGAATGGAACACAGAAGGATAAGTATCTGTATTGTGAAATGAGAGAGTTAGGCTTTGCTTCATTTAAATATGAAGTCATAATGCAATTCGATTGTTCAAATGGAAAAGATGAACTACTTAAATTTTATCGAATAGCATTACGTGAATATGATGCTTACAATGGTTACAATGTTCCAAGAGGAACAAGAACAGGTAAGCAAAAGAAAATTAAAAAGAAGAAGCTCAAACTAAATATGGATAGCAAATCATCAAACAGAATGCCACAACAAGAAATGATTGCTAAACTATTTGCAAGTTAATTATCTAAAGAAAATATCCATTTGAATGAGTTCGGAGACACATTGTGAGGGGGAGTGTTAAGACGACTCTAATCAACGATTTTGTATCTTAAAATGGAAGGTGATATTTGGATGAGTGAAAGAGATACTTTAAGTTTTAATTTGCTTAGATTGAATAGGCTATTTACTGTAATGGTAGGAAGAATAGGATTATGGAAAATGTGTGACTTTATTCTATTGAAACTTATAAAGAATAAATCAAATTAAATAAGAAAACAAACGAGGCACTTCAGTCAATGAGGTGTCTTTTATTATGTCTAAAAACTAAAGAAAGAAGGAGGGAATTGTATTGAGTGTTATTAAGAAAGACGATAAATTGGCAAAGCTTATTTTATTAAAAGAGCTGAAGATAAAGAAGGCACGTGAAAACTTTTACGAATTCTGTAAAGTCATAAATCCTCAATTCTTTACAAAAGGTAAGGAAGGATATACGAAAGAAATATGTGATACGTTGCAATCATTATATCAAGGCAATTTATTAAAGAAGAATGGCGAGCAATTTAAGAATATTTCTATCAATCTCCCTCCTTCATTTGGTAAGTCATATATGGCTAAATTGTTTAGTGCGTGGATGTTGGGCGATAACTTGAAGAATCAAATAATGACAGCTTCATACAATGAAGATTTCGCTACATTATTCAGTAAAGAAGTAAGAGGATTTATTTCAGAAGGTAAATCACCAGAATCGTTTGGTGTTCAATATGGTGACATCTATCCAGAAATTAAATTGAAACATGGCAATAGTTCAGCAGGGCATTGGGCAGTAGAAGGAAATTATATGTCTTTTGCAGCTACTTCTCCTGGTGGTTCATCTACTGGTAAACGAGGAAACATCCATATTATCGATGATTTAATAAAGGATCATAATGTGGCATTCAATGAGAAGGAATTACAACACTTATTTGAATGGTATGCAAATACATTCTTGTCTCGAAAGTCTCAAGGTGGTATTACCATTATGATTTCTACAAGGTGGGCAACTTCTGACGTTTGTGGAAAGTTGATTTCTAAGAATCCAGATGATTGGTATGTATTGACGATGCCAGCGTGCATTGATGAAGCTAAAAAAGAAATGCTATGTGATGAAATTTGTAATTGGGATACATACATATCCATTAGAGAAATAATGTCTCCTTTGATATTCTCAGCTAACTATTTACAAAAACCACTCGATTTCTACGGACGTTTATACTCCTCATTTAAACAATATACAAAACTTCCAACAGATGAATTAAACAGACCTATATTTGAAAAGATAATTGCTTATATAGATACTGCGGATAAAGGTAGTGATTACCTTTGTGCAATTGTAGCAGGTGTTTATCAAAAGGAATTATTTGTTTTAGATGTTCTTTATACAAAAGACGATATGAGCATAACAGAAAGACAAACGGCTGAAATGTTAAATAAGCATGAGGTAAATATTGCACATATTGAATCGAATAATGGTGGTCAAGGCTTCGCACGTTCAGTAGAAAGAATACTGCGTGGAGAATTCAATAATCATCTAACTACTATCAAGCCATTTCACCAATCAAAGAATAAAGAATCACGCATTCTTTCCATGTCTTCAGCAGTGGAGCGATTAGTTTATTTCCCTAGTAACTGGTTGAGCAAATGGAATGAATTTTATCTTGCATTGATTTCATTTCAACGTGAATTCAAGAAAAATAAATTCGATGATAGCGCAGACTGTATCACTGGATTGGTAGAGACCATTGAAAATACTGCTAAACCAATTACGGCAGTTAAATCTATATATAACTATTAAATAGGAAGAAAAGAGGTTGAGATAGTGAATACTGCTATTCAAAATAAGATACGAAGAAAATTAAATAATGGAGCTACCATTAATAGCATCATGATTGAAGAATTAATTGCGGATCATTCTCCTATTGCTGAAAAAACACTAGGGTTATGGAAAAGGTATAAAGGTGAAGTTCCTATTAAACATCGAGAGCTACCTGAGTATGTAACAAATGAAAAAATCGCAAATGATTTCTTTGGTTCTATTGTTAATCAAAAAGTAGGTTACTTTGCAGGGATTCCGATTAACTATGATTTAGACAAAACGAAATATGAAGTGGGAAAAGATGAAAGTAATGAAGAAGTAAGAAAAGCGTTAAATACAACTTCTCTAGGTCAATACAAGAAACACGCTGAAACAATCAATGATTTTATTTTGAGAAATAATATGCATGATTTAGATTCAGAAATGACTAAGATATTAGCAGTGTGTGGTCATGCAGGTCGTAAGATGTATATAGACAAAAATGGCTTTGAACGAGTGGTAAATGTGAAGCCATATGAAACGATATTCCTTCTGAATGAACATAAGGAAGTAGAGTATGCTTTGCGGTACTATATTGAATACAACATAGATGATGAACTTGTAACTCACGTTGAATTTTACGATGGGTCACAGGTTTTTTATTTTGTAGAAAATTCACAAGACACTAAATCAGAAGGTGAAAAATTCGTTTTAAATATTGCTGGTTATCCAGATAATCCTAAAATGCATTTATTTGATTATTGTCCTTTTGTATTCTTTCAAAACAATGAAGAAAGTCAATCCGATTTAGAAAAAGTATTAGATTTAATCGACAACTATGATACTGTTCTATCCAATAATTCAAATGAATTGAATGGGTTTTTACTTGCTTATATGTATTTTGAAGGTGAAATGCCAGATGAGAAAGTAATGGAACAAGTTAAAAAAATAGGAGCTTTTCATATTCCTGTAGGCTCTAAAATTGGATATGTCACGAAACAATTAGATCCTACATTTGGTGATTCATTCCTTGACCGTGTGGAAGGGAACATTCAACGCTTTTCACAGTCTGTAGATTTCTTAGATGAATCATTTGGCAATATTTCAGGAATCGCATTGCAATATAAGCTACAAGCGTTATCCAATAAAAGTATCTCATTAGAATCGAAATTCAAGCGTTCATTGTCTGAAATGATGAAAATTGTTACATCTACATGGGAGAAACGCAAAGTGAATGTGTACTATCTGGATGTGTTCTTTACATTCAAGCGTAATCTACCTGTGGATTATGAGTATGAAGCTAAAGTAACTGGATTGTTACAAGGAAAAGTTTCTGAGCGTACTCGTTTAACATTGCTATCATTCATTGATGATGTTGAATATGAATTAGAAGAAATGAAAAAAGATGCAGAAGCGTATTCCGTTCCATATACAGACCCGAATACTCCTGTAGATAAAGAATACAATTTAGATAATTTACCTAAAGATGAGTGATAAATAATGAATAAAAATCAGTATGTAAAATATCAGAAGCTAATTAAAACGATACAAAGCAAAAAAGAACGTGATATAGCTCAAGAGTATTTAAATACATTAAAAGCAATGAAATTAGATGTTTCCGACATGTTTGAACAGTATGGGGAGAATGGTCTTGTTAAACGTGAGACGATACAACAATATGGGCGATTAACTCAATTAGAGAATAAGTTGATGGAACATATTAAAAGCCTTACCAAAACACAAATTCAACATACCCAAGAAGCTATTACGGAAGTATTTAAAGAGTCATATTATTCCCGTGGTCATTCAATTGAATTATTAGCAGGTATGTCCATTTACAACAAGATACATCCATCGTTATTAGAGGAAGTCATTAATAACAATATGGACACTATCAAATGGTCAGAGCGAGCTACTGATAACAATACATTGCTTGTAAGACAATTGAGGGAAACTGTAATGAGTGGTCTTGTTCTAGGATGGGGCTATGATGCAATGGCTAGAGAGCTAACAAAAAGAATGGATATAGGTAAGAACAAAGCAGTAACAATTGTTCAAACTGAAACACATCGAAGCTTACAAGAAGCCAACTTGAAATCTATGGAACGTGCAAGAGAAAAAGGGGTAGTCATGAAAAAAAGATGGCTTTCAACTTTAGATTCTCGAACACGTAATAGTCATAGAAATTTAGATGGTCAAACAATAGAGGTAGATGAATACTTTGTTTCTCGAAATGGAAATGAAGCACTAGCACCAGGTAAGTTCGGTGTTGCTTCAGAAGACATCAAATGTAGGTGCGATATGATAGCAATATTTGATGGATTTGAGCCTACCGTTCGTAGAGCGCGTAACGAAGCAGGCGAAGGCGAAATAATCGTTTATAAGAATTACGATGAATGGAAAGAAAATTTAACCTAAAAAATAAAATGGGATGCATTAAATTTAACTCTTTTGAGGGAAATCGAATTGCATAACAAGAGGAGAAAATAAAAATGGAAAACTTATTAAAATTGAATTTACAATATTTTGCTGAAGAAGGTACTACTACAGATACAACCACTACTACAGAAACAAATGAGGATTCAACAACTACTGGTAATGAAGAAAACACAGAATCTAAAGTATTGACACAAGAAGATGTTCTGAAAATGATTCAATCAGAAACAGACAAAGTTCGCTCAGACTACTCTAAGAAGCTAAAAGATAAAGAAAAAGAATTAGAGGATTTAAAAGTAGCTAAAATGTCTGCTGAAGATAAGAAACAACATGAAGAGGATTTGTTACGACAAGAAAACGAATCTTTGAAGAAAGATAAATTGCGTTATATTGCTATAGAACATCTAGCTAAGAACACTTTACCTTTAGAAGTTGCTGAATTTGTTGTAACAGGTGATGAAGCATCAACTATTGAACGAATTGGCATCTTTAAAAATGTTTTCGATAGTGCAGTAGCTGCAAAAGTAAATGATACTTTCAAAGCAAGTGGTACACAACACGTTCATGGTAATGGTGCAGTAACAGTTACAAAAGAAGATTTCAATAAAATGAATGTTACTGAGAGAACGAAGTTATTTAACGAAAATCCAGAGCTATATAAACAACTAAAAAAATAAATAGTGATATAAGAGGCAACTTCTAAATTGAAGTTGTCTCTTTTTTATGCCGTCTTGTTTCGGACTTTTAGACCCTAAAGATAAAAGTACTACAAATATAAAATAGGAGTGTTCTTAAATGACACAAACAAAATTATCGAACTTAGTAAATCCAGAAGTAATGGCAGATATGATTTCAGCGAATCTTCCAAAGAAAATCAAATTTGCACCTGTTGCACGTGTTGATAGAACGTTAGTAAATCAACCAGGAGATACAATTACAATTCCACGCTTCGAATACATCGGTGAAGCTGAAGATGTCGCTGAAGGTGTTGCTATCGGAACAACAGTTCTAACTACTTCACGTCAATCCGCTAAAGTTAAAAAAGCAGGAAAAGCAATTGAAATTACAGATGAGTCAGCTCTTTCTGGTCATGGTGATCCAGTTTCTGAATCAGAAGATCAATTAGAAAAATCTATTGCTGATAAAGTAGATTCAGATTGTGTAGCAGCGCTTGAGACGGCTACTTTAGAATTTGTTACTGGTCTTAAAATTTCTTACGATACTATTGTAGATGCTATCGATCAATTTGGTGAAGAAGATGATGAAGTGAAAATTTTATTCATCCATCCAAACCAAAAGTCTACATTACGTAAAGATTCTCAATATCTTGGTAATGTACCAGATGCATTCATGAAAGGTGTAGTAGGTGAAATTGCAGGAGCTCAAGTAGTAACATCTTCAAAAGTTCCATTTAATGCAGAAACAAACACTTACACTAACTTCATTGTAAAAGAAGGAGCATTAGCTATCTATCTTAAACGTGACGTAGAAATTGAAACAGACCGTGACATCCTAAAGAAAACTACTGTTCTAGCAGCAGACCAACACTATGTTACAGCACTAGAAAATGAATCAAAAGTAGTTAAGTTAGTTGTAGGAAAATAATTATTTGTTTGATGAGAGTAGCATAGTGCTACTCTTTTTTTACTTTTAAGTTGGAGGTGGAAATTCATGATGTTACGTAGATATCACGATAAAAAAGAAGTTGCAGAAGACACTAAAGCACCAGTTAAGGTAACTGAAACTAGTGTAGAGGTTGAAGTTGCTGAAGCTGAAGAGAAAGAAGTAAAGGTAGACCAAAAGAAAAATAACCGAAGACAAACAGCAAAGCAAGGTGAAAAATAATGCTTAATTTTGATGTAGTTAAGGATTATCTAGGTATTTTTGATAATACAAAAGATATTCAAATAGGAGCACTAATTCCATCTGTATTGAAATTCGTTTCAATGCACATTGGTAAACCAATTACTGCTGAAGATGAGATAGATGAAGGGCTTGCTTTTATTGTTTCAAAGCTAATTGAATATTTTATGAAGGATGCAGGCTTAAAAAGTTATAGCTTGTCACGAGAATCTACAACTTTTTCGGATAGCATTCCTACTTATCTAATAGTAATGCTAGAGCCTTATAAAGCAGACACTTCGAAAGTATCGGACAAGATTCAGTTCTTCCCTATTACTGGTATACGATGATGGATTTAATTAGTGTTTATCGCAAACAAACTACTTTAACTAAGCTTAATCGTGAAGTGTTTACGATGATTAAAGAATTTGATGTTGGCGGTGTTATAGATTTATTGTCAGGTAGCACAAAAGAGATGTCCATGAAGATGGTGGAAGAATCTACGCACATTTTAATTTGCGGTATTGAAAATATTCAAATTGGTGACTGGATCACTTGTAACGGTAATAACAATCGTGTATATGAGGTTACATATCCAGACAATCCAATGGGTCGCAATCATCATTTAGAAGTAGAATTAAAGTTTTTGAGTGGCACAGTAATTGAGCAGTAATTGAAAGGTAGGTGCTTAATATTTCAATTCAAATAAATCTAAATTCCAATTTAAATGTCGTTAGTGCTGAACTAGAGCGAGCTATAGAAGCAACTTTAGAGACTATTGGTCTATACGTTAGCTCTGAAGCTAAAGTGCGTACACCTGTAGATACTGGTCTTCTGCGCTCATCTATTCACCACATTGTAGATTTACAAAAGAAAAAAGTTGAAGTAGGAACGAATGTTTCCTATGCAGAAATCATAGAGGTGGGAAGTTCTACACGAACACCACAACCATACCTTGTGCCAGCAGTAGAGGAAAACATACAAAACATTAATCGATTAGCTAAATCTACATTTGAGCAGTTTGGTCAATAAGTATGAGTAAAATAGCAACCAAATATCAATTTATTTTAGACATGCTATCCTCTATTGGCGCAAGGGTGTATACAGGTAAAGCATCGGACAAAGCTACATATCCTTATGCGGTAATCAACATAACAACTTCAAATAATCTTGATGAGCAATCAGACGGTTTATTTTTAGATGTTGATGTATGGGATATTGAAAAAGGAGCGAACTATGATGCGTTCTTTGCCATTGAAAACCTAACAGATTTAATTGATTCAAAGCTTAATTATCTACGTGCTAACGATAGTGAGCATGGATATATAGTCAATCAAATTAATCGCCTTACCATTACGGATGAGAACGATTCAATTGAAAGACGAAAGCTAAAATACTATGTAAAAACGTATAATCGTTATTAAAAAATTGGAGGAATATGAATGTCATTAAATTCACGCAACTATTCACAAGAAGTGGTTGACCACGTATGGATTGACGCAGGCGCAGTCTATATCAACACGAAATTTGAAGATGGGGCTTTTACAACTGGGGAGAAGCTTGGAGCGACAGAAGGCGGTAATGAATTTACGCTAAACGCTGAAATTCGTCACATCGCTGTTGATGGAGTGAAAGGTTCAGCCGTTGGACATAACGTTATTGAATCTGTTCAACCAGTTCTAAAAGTAAACCTAAAAGAAATCACTGCACGTAACTTAGCAATGGCTATTGCAGGTTCTGAAGTGGACTCAACAAATGAAGCATACGACATTATCAGTGGTACAGATTTCATTAAACTAGAAGAGTATGTTTCAAATATCGCTCTAGTTGGTCGTATCGGCACTGGTGGGACTCGTAGAGACGGCATCATTGTTCTCGAAAACGTGTTGCAAAAAGAACCTGTTGCAATAAAAACGTCTGACAAAGGTGAAGTTGTAATGACTCTTACTTTTGAAGCACATTACACGGCAGACCACATTAATACGGGTAGACATCCTTATAAGATTTACTATCCAAAGGAAGTTACAACAGTTTAATTCAATACCATTCCTACTCACGATTAAATTCATGAGTAGGTTTTTTAATTTAAAAAAACATATCAATGGGGGAGAAAGTAATGGAAAAAAATACTAAAAATGAATATCAAATGAAAGGGATTTACGTTTTCAGATATGCCAAAATCGCCAAGAGCTTGAATCTTGACCTAAAGGAAATCATGTCTGATGTTGCTAAAACCCTAAAACAGAATTCATCTAGCAAAACAGAAGATGCAGTAACAGAAGCAAAAGAAAACCCAATCGGACAGGTTGCAGTGTGGGGAACACTTCTAGCGAAATTAGTAGAAGAAGTGATTCAAAATATTGATGCCGTAGAGAAAGATTTAGTTTCCTTTATGGGGGCTGTATCTGGGAAAACGAAAAAAGAAATTGAGGAGTTAAATCCAGAGGAATTTATGAACATCGTTCATTGGCTTTTCAGTGGAGATAACTTAAAGGCTTTTACACGAGCTTGGGAGGGCTTGCAGAAGTAACAGAAGTAAAGTTCAAACATCTTTTCTATAGCAATTATGGCTCAGGAGCTACAGATATTCTTCATGGGGACATATTGGAGTGCATCGATCTTTATTACAATTTGTTGGAAGAAGTTGAAATAGATAAGACGTGGCAAGTGTATTTAACTCAGTTACCACGAATGGATAAAGACAGTTATGTTTCGTTTGAAGACTATAAATCTGGCATCTTTAATCCTAATAGCAATCAAAATTCAGAAGCAATTGTTTCTGATAATAGAACAGATGATGAACTGGAATCATACGCAGATTCGATTATGTTCGGCAACAGTTCACTCGAATTACGTGAGAAAAAAATTAAAGTAGGCGATAAAATTTGAACTTACTAGATCTTATTATTAGCGTTGCAGTCAATGACAGCGATGCCACAGATTCATTAAATCAGTTAAACAGTCGAGCTGAAGGAGTAGGCTCTAAGTTTAAAAGTGTTGGTTTAGGCATAGCTAAATTTGGAGCAATTGTTGCAACTGGAACAGTGGCAGCCGTTGGTGCGGTTGGAGCTATGGCTAAACCACTTGTTGAAGCGGCAGCCAGCGCTAAAGCAATGGAAGCACAGTTTGGATCAGTCTTTGATGGTATGGTGGATGAATCAAAAACGGCAATGGAAGCAATAGCAAAAGAAACAGGAATGTTACCTAACCGTATAAAGGGCACATTTACACAAATAGCAGCATTTGCCAAAACCACAGGAATGAATACCGCTGATTCTTTAGCTTTAACAGATAGAGCAACTAGAGCAGCAGCCGACAGCGCAGCTTTCTACGACAAATCGATAGAAAGTGCAGCGGAAAGCTTACAATCATTTTTAAAAGGTAACTTTGAAAATGATGCAGCACTAGGTATCTCTGCAACAGAGACAACAAGAAATGCAGCAGCTAATGAATTATACGGAAAATCATTTAAAAAGTTAGATGAATCACAAAAACAGCTCACACTATTGAAAATGGTTGAGGATGGAAACAAGCTCTCTGGAGCTCTCGGACAAGCCGCTAAAGAATCGGATGCATTCGAAAACCAAATAGGAAACCTAAAACAAGCATGGACAGATATCAAAGCTAAGTTTGGTGAACCTATTCTAGAGCCAGCTGTTAAGATGATCACTAAATTAGCAGCAACATTAGATGGGTTCGACGTCGAACCGGTTATAGCTAAATTCGAACAATTCGCCAGTTTTATAAATGTTAATGTAGTTTCTAGAGTAAGAGACGGATTCACTGTAATAAAAGCTTTATACGATTCTTTCATGAGTGTTTTAAATGGTACAGGAGAGGTCGGTGACATACTCGCCAAAATAGGGGTATCGCCAGAAAAAGCGCAACTAGTTCAGAGCTTTTTCCAAGGTGTCATAGATGGCTTTAATACATTTAAAGATGGTGCAACATCAGTTATTGAAGGGGTTAAAGCTTACCTCACTGGATATGTGGACTATGTAAAAGGCTTATTTACAGGAGAAGGCAACGTTGGTGAATCATTCGTCAGAATATTCAATGTAATAAAAGCCGTTGCAGTTCCAATTTTAGAACAGGTAATAGAATTTATAAAAACAAAACTGGATGAATTGAAAAAATTTTGGGATGAAAACGGAAAACAAATATCAGATGCCGTAAAAAATGTTTTCTCAGGAATAGCTAAAATACTTGAAGTTTTAATGCCTGCTATTTTATGGATAGTAGAAGAAGTCTGGGGTGCAATAAAAAATGTCATTAATGGAGCTCTAGATATTATCATGGGCTTAGTTAAGACTTTTTCGGGACTTTTTACTGGTGATTTCGGTAAAATGTGGGAAGGTATTGAACAGATATTCGGTGGAGCGTTAGAAGCAATTTGGGGACTATTGCAGTTAGGTTTACTTGGGAGAGTCTTCAAATTAATTAAAGGTTTTGGAAAAGCAGCAGGAGACACTGTTTCAGACATGGTAGTAGTGATGTCTAAAAAGTTTGATGATATAAGCCTTAAAGCATCAATTGTTTTTAATGCCGTGAAAGACGCAATCACGAAACCTATTAATACTGCAAAAGATAAAGTGAAAGAAGCAGTAGATTTCATAAAAAATCTTTTTGATACATTAAAAATTACACTACCACATATTAAAACACCTAGCTTCAAATTGAAAAATTGGTCTAACAATCCAACGGATTGGTTGGATCAAATGCCATCAATTGGAATTTCTTGGAATAAAAATGGTGGGGTGTTTAATGAGCCAACTATTTTCAATACAAGAAACGCAGGCTTACAAGGCGTAGGCGAGGCTGGAAGTGAGGCTATTTTGCCGTTGAATAAGAATACCTTTGAAGGTATTGGTACACCTATCGCTGAATATGTAGGGAAAATGATAGCTGATTTATTGGGCAACGGTAAAGATGGTGTCAATATAACGAATCATATTTATGCAAACAATTTAGATGAAGCTTCATTAGCAAGACAACAACGTAAGGAATTAGAAAAAATGGGATTAGCGTGGTGATTAAATGCAATTAGTCAAATATACAAATGCGTTAGATGTGGCAATTGATTTTAAAATTTCCTCTAAAGTTATCTTGCAACACATCGAAGGAACTGGAAATGTGGAAGCTAATCATCGTTCTTCTAATGCTCCATTTCAGAATGGTTCCAAACGTACTAAGACAAGTCTAAACAATCGTTTCATCAAGTTATCTGGAACACTGAAAGGGCAAAGTCGTAAAGAACTAGCATATTTGAAAGAAGTGCTATGCGGTGTTTTCAATCCTTCATTAGATGATGGGAAATTAGAATATGATGCAGGGAACGGAACGAAGTTCATCTATGCTATTCCAGAAGAGACTCCTATATTCAGTGAATATAGGGGCAATTCAGTCGCATTCATTATTGACCTAGTATGTCATGATCCATATTGGCACGATTTAGAGGATTCAATCCATACATTTACTTCACCTTATAGTGGGTTGTTTGAATTCCCATTTTCAGATTCATTTGAAATGGGAATTCACAATGAAATTGTAACCTTCGTAAATAAAGGTAATGCAGAAACTCCATTGTTTATTGAATTTGAGGGTGGTATTAAAAATGCCAAGCTCACAAATAAAACAAATGGTGAATGGATTGAAATCAAAAAGAAATTGGAATCAAATGAACGACTTATCATTAATTCAAATGTTGGTGAGAAGGAAGTTCGTATTATAAAAAATAATGGTGAAACCAGAAACGGATTTGGATTAATTACATTGGATTCTTCTACGTTCATGCACCTTGCAAAAGGTGAAAATGTAATTGAGTATGTAGCTGAATCTGATTCAGGATTAGCCGTATTACACCTTAAATGGAATAGTCGATATTTAGGTGTTTAATAATTTAGGAGGTAGACAATGACAGAAGTATCTCGCTTTTTTAACAGTTCGGAGTATCAAATTAGAAAATACAATGCTCAAGATTTCAGTAACTTTTTTGAAAAATTTATTAGTACAGGTTTACTTCATTCCGATGAAGAACCTTTTCTAAATGTTGTTTCCGATGAATCCACTCCATTAAAAGTAAAGGTAGTTGAAGGTGCGGCAGTCATCAAAGGACACTTATATGATAATACTAGTGAACTGTATTTAGATATTGAACCATCTGACAGTGTATTTGATCGGATTGATCGTGTAGTCATTCGTTATGATAATCGCATTGAAACACTAGATATTAAAGCATTTGTGTTGAAGGGACTACCGTCAATTAATCCAGTAGCTCCTGTATTGACACGAGAGCAAGATGTATTTGAGATTTCTCTAGCACAGATTAGAGTGAGTTCTAATACAAGTGTTATTACATCATCAGCCATTACTGATGAGCGCTTAGATGTTACCGTATGCGGTTTGGCGCATTCTCAATTTACAATCCCTTATGAAGAATTCAAGCGTAGTTTCAATCAATTCAAAGACCAATTGAACAGTGATTTTTATAACTGGGTTCAACAAATTGATGAGCAAGTAGAAGTATCAGATTTACGAAAAGAAATTGAATTGATAAAACGCAATCAAATTGAATTCAATATTCAACAATATTTACAAGGTAAATTTGGTGAAGGCGATAGAGGATATTTCTTTGACATCCTAAAGGATTTGACGAAGATTGACTCATCTAATACAACTGCAACTATTGACCATGACAAATTGCAAATAGGTTTACCTGTAAGCTCTTTGAGTGGTCGTGTAACTTGGAAAACTCATCCTATTGGATTTGTATCGAATAAAGTAAAACATTTTCACACTAGACCAATTGGGCAACTATTAGAAGTAACTGAAGATGCTCTAGGCGGTCAAAATGAAATTAAAGTGAAAAATATTGAAGTAACAATTACGGAGGTAAATTAATATGGTACAAGTGCAACGAGTAGCTGATTTACCTCTAGGCTCAAAAATTAAAATGGGCAAGTTTAAATTTAAAGGTGATACTCCCATTATTTGGAGAGTGGTTTCAAATAATCACTGGGAAAAGGATTCAAACTATCCTTTGAATTCCGTTACATTGATTACAGATGAAATTATTCACCAAATGGCACGTGATGGAAAAGAGCCCGACAATGCTCTAACAGATCGTGCTGCTTATGGAAACAATCGTTATCGCTTGTCCAATATTAGACAGTGGCTAAATACTAACTTGGGTGCTAACAATTGGTACTATCCTCAAAACATAAAAGGTGAATTCCACTGGAATGACAGAGATACACCACCAGACAATACGCATATTGTTTTAGATTTACGACAATATCCATATGCTGACCTTCAAGGCTTTGCTTCAATGTTTAAGGAATATGAACAAAATCTAATCCTTCCAACTAAAGTTAAAACTGGCACTCATCCCGAATACGATTATTCGCCTACTATTGGCAATGAAAATGGGAGCTTTGATTTGACTGAAGATAAGTTCTTTTTACCTTCTATTACTGAATTAGGATTCGGAACAAATATCTATCAAGAAATTAATCCGAATGAAGGAGTAGAAGAAGGAGCATTAATTGATTATTTTGCAGACGTTGAAAATCGTAAATCTACAATGACCGATTCATGCTATGAACTTTCAAAATACAGTACATGGACTTTTGCAAGTATGGGATATACGGCTGATTCAAATAATTATCAATACATGACACGCTCATCTCATTTAGACTCCTCTAGTCGCTTCTATCTTGCTACAGATGTTGCTACAATTGCTTCAGCATCCAATGATACATATTCTATCCGTCCAATGTGTAACGTAACTGCTGACACGCTAGTTTCAACTACACCAGACGAAGATGGAATTTATTATATCATTGCGAATGTAGCCCCAACAGTTGAAATTGATTCTATTGATGTATTAGATGTTAAATTCAATATTTTTGATATGAATGGTTTTGCGACTGAAGTTAAAGTTTATTTTAACGGCGATTTGCTGAATACTTTCACTACTAATTTATCTAATGAATTAAGCGTGACAATTCCGTATAACGCAATCAATCCTACTAGCAATGAATTAATTTTCATTACAAAGGACAATGACAACCTAGAAGGAACTCAAACGTTTAAATTAGACTTTAAAAAAGAATTAATTAAACCTGGTAATACTGTTAGTGGTCGAAATGAAACGTTCATTGTAAACGACTTAGTAGATAATAATGACGGTACGGCTTCTTTAATAGTAAACCGTAATTTGAAATATCGAATCAATTCAGATAGACCTATTGAGAAATTGGAATTCAAATTCAAGCCTTTTGTTCATATTACTGAGGATTATCATTCGACTCCATCGTATGAGCCTATGAAATTTAATAGCGTTGAATATGACTTTGACAAAAATGAAGCAACTGAAGCTTGGGAAACTTCTGCTGAAGGTGTTTATGCTAAATCACAAATACAAATAAACCGTTCATCGATACATGATGAAATAGCGCTGAAGAAGGTTTCACAGATATTCAAATACAAAGAGGAAATGTAAGGTGATTAAATGACTCAATTAACATCCTACGACAATTTCAATTTGCATTTACTATTTGATCCAGAGATTATACTGGCAACAGTTACAATAAATGATATTGAAGTCAGTCAAATGATTATTTCAAGCAACAATTTGGTTATGAAATATCCAGTTAATCCATCCATGTTAGTAGAGGGTGTAAATGTCCTTAGAATTGAAACTGTGGATTCTTTGGGCGAAAAGGACACGAAAGTATTAGAAATCAATAAAGCCTTGTCAAACAATGGATTATTAGTTGGTTCAACCCTATTCGTTAAAGGCAAACAGTATGAGGTTACAGATATTGTTGGAGATGCTATTACTCTAAATAGAGAATTAGAGCATGATATTAATACTCATTCTTTTGTTGAAACGTCCGAATTCGAAGTAGTACCAAAAGCTGATGTCACGTTTTACAATCAAATGCCAGCTTACAAGTCGATGAACTTCGTAAAAGCTATTTATCATGATGGAATGATTGAAGAAGAATATGAGCTTGAAAATGTTCTTGGAGATATCCTTCATACCGAAATCACCCTGTCACGAGACGATGAAACAAAAACAATCAGTATTTCTAATATTGAGCGAATCTTAATACCTGACGAGGTGTAAAAAAAATGAATATAAATGTTTTAAATCATGATTTAGACCGTTTGGGACTTGTAGATGCTTACAAGTCTCTTTCTTTTATTCGCAATTACAATGATGTTGGCAGCTTTCAAATTGTTATAGATGTCACTTCTAAGCATTCAAAATTATTACAAATGGATAATATCGTAATGATTAATGCAGATGAGACAAAGGTCGGCATCATAGATAGCATTGGATTTGGATTAGATAACGAGGGGAACGAAGTTAAAACAGTAAAAGGGAAAACTTTAGGTGTCATTTTAGATGATCGTATGATTATCCCTCACGAAAATGAATCACAGGATAAAGTTCAATTAAACATTGAGTCCATTTTGCATCATTATGTAAATAATCATTGTATTAATCCCAATGATATTTTACGGAAATACCCTTTTCTTTCTGCAACGAAAGATAAAAAACGTGGTCGTTCAATTCGATGGACTTCACGCTATGGAAGATTGTTAGATGAAATCAAAACGATTAGCGGTTTATATGCTATTGGGTGGAGATTTGTTTTAGATTTAGATTTAAGTCGATGGCTTTTTGATGTTTATGAAGGTCGTGACTTAACTGTGAATCAAGATGTCCACACTCCTGTTATATTCTCCCCTAAGTTTGAAAACATCTATGATATGGAGCTCATAGAAACGAATACAAATGAACGGAATTTTGCTTATGTTGGAGCTGAAGGAGAAGGAGCTTCACGTAAAATTTATAACGTTGGCACTGCTGAAGGGTTGGCAAGAAAAGAAATCTTTTTTGAAATCAATCCTAATGAAGATGGAATGTACATTGATCCACCAGAACAAGCTTCCCGTCAACTAGATGAATATTATTACATTATAAATCTGACCGCTGGGATAAGAGACTGTGATATGTTTAAATTTGAGCGTGATTATGATTTAGGCGACATGGTAACAATTCATAAACCAGAATGGGATTACATGAATGATTTAAGGATTATTAGCATTGAAGAAGTATTTGACGACAATGGGAAACAAATATTCGCTACTTTTGGGGAGCATATTCCTTCAATCATTGATAGAACTAAACAAGAATTAAAGATATTTGAACCGTATATAAAGAAATAATATTTCCCCACTTCCTTGGTAATGGGTCGTGGGGATTTGTCAATTTAATTTATTTAATGCTCTATATATAATAGAAGGTGTTCACAATTTTTTTATACCTAATGGTACTATATCAAAAAGAGAATGGATGGTGAAATTAAATGAAACGTGAACGTCCCAATAAAACTCCTGAAGAATCATTAGCTGCAATTAAAGAAATCATGGTACAAATGGCAGTAGAATACTTTGAGAATAATCATCACAAGAAAGAGAAGAAGGAGGAAAACAATGATAATTAGGAACGAAAAACTATTAGAGGAAGCTAAAGCGCAAGCTGCGAAACAGCTCAAGGATGAAGATATTAAACGGCTCAATGAAATTTTATACAGTATATTGAAGAGCATGAAATAATTGGAGGTCATTATCGTATGATAATCAACAATGAGGAAATTTTAAACGAGCTCTCAGAACAAATAAAAACTCATGTAACGCAAGAAGATATAGATAAAATAAATTCAGTTATAAACGATTACGTGCAAAACATGGAGAGGGCTGATAATTAAAGATTAACGGCATCTACCACTAACATTTTTTTGGCTGCATAATGCTTATTGGGGCTAATAAGCCTCTAGTTAGAATTAAAAGTATCAGATATTTAGAAGTTCCAGATTATGAAAAAAGAATAGCTAGGCTTCAAGAATTAATGGTAGGTATGCTTTTCGACTATCTAAATGGGTATTCAACTAGAGATAGTGAACACAAAAAGGAATAAATTAAAACGCTCTCATTTATATGAATAATAAAAGGATTAACTCTCCTACTTGTCGAATTAAGTAGATATGAAGGGGAGGTAAGCAGTTGTGGAATATGATGAAATAATAGAAATTCTAATTGACCATACTAAATATGGAGAAACATATTTTGAGAGAAGTTTATTAGATGAAGAAAGAAAATTTTTAATTGAGGAAGGATACTTAAAAGCCTCAGAGGATTGGGTTTCAATTGAGGGTGCAACTTTACTCAATGAATTTTACGTGAAAAATAAAGAAAAAGTATTTAAAAGTTTTATAAGAATGAAAAATTTAAAATCAAAAAACAATCCTCCTAATAAAGGGATATATCTATATGAGGAATTGAGTCAAAAGTGTGATTTTAAACCAACAGCAGCAAAATTAATGTATATCTTAAAAAGATTGAATGAGGATAAAGTATTGAGTATTACTGTTAAGCAATGGAATCAGCCGATCAAAATTAGGAACGAGATTAATAATATTAACGAGATAAACTAAATTAGTTTAATTTGTGAAGTCACATCTAATCGTTGTGGCTTTTTAATATGGAGAAATATCTAAACACTCTCAACCACTGAGGGTGCTTTTTTATGCTTACATAAGAAAAATATGGTAAAATTAAACTAAGTTGTATAGCGTTTAACCAATTAGAGATGGAGGAAAGCAAATGGGTATTCGTACTTGTGTATATGCTCGTGTCAGTTCGAAAAAATCGGAGCAAGCTCAGTCTCTAGAGAATCAAAAAGAAAAATACAAACAATATTGCGAAGAAAAGGGTTATGATTTAATCAAAGTGTATCCTGATGATGGAAAAACAGCTACAAATGCTAGACGTGAAGCCTTCCAAATGATGATGTATGATTGTGGCATAGACTTTGAAAAAAATGATAACGGTTCTGACATTTTCCGAAGGTCTTCAAGAAAAAGTAAATACGACCTTGTAATTGTTAAGGATCCGAGTAGAATGTCACGCTCGACTGTGGACGGGATAACATCAGTTAAGCAACTGAAATCAAATGGTGTAGATGTGCTTTTTGAAAATAGTGGAATGTCAACATTTGATAGCAACTGGGAGTTTAATCTTTCCATACTATTTTCCATTGCACAGAATGAATCACAAAACTTATCTAATCGAATTAAGTTCACGAAAAATCATAATGCTAAGAATGGGAAATACGCACCTGCAAGGTTGCCATATGGTTATGTACGTAATGAGGAAAATGAATTTGTGATAGACGAAGAACAGGCAGAAGTAATTAGATACATCTACAAGCGTTATATTGAAGCAGGAGCGTACATTATAGTTAGGGAAATCAATGAACAAGGGTATAAATCGCAAACAGGTGTCACATGGTCTGAGCATATGGTTAATCGAATAATAAAAAATTACATCTACACTGGAACTGCAATAGTTGGAAAATTATCTAAAGACAGTGTAACGGAAACAAAAACTTCAGCTACCCCAAAGGACAAGCATATTTACATTCCCAACGCAGTTCCTTCTATTATATCAGTCGAACAATGGGAAGAAGCCAACAGAATAAGAGAATCTAGGATAAACAAGTCATCTAAGAGTGGAAGAAAGCCAATTAAAAATGATGTTTACTATCCTAAGCTTTACTGTTCGAAATGTGGCAGTCGTTTTGTTCGACATATGGGAGCTAAAAAGAAAATTACTTATATGTGTCAAAAAAGAAAGCATGGAAAAATAAAAGAATGTAACGCTAGAGGGATTTCTGTAAATATTCTAGATGAAATGTTCAGTCGTGTAACTGTAAAACAGAATACAAACTTCATGAGTAATCAAACTTATTACAAGGCTCTAATGAGTGGACTTGATTCAGAAGCTAAGAAATTGGATCAGCGTATTTATGAACTGGACAAGCAGATAAAAGAGCTAGAAGATGATAATAAAGAAACCTTTAAGACGCTGAAGAAGGAAATGAAGAGTAGTTCAGAAGTTGTTAGAAAGATGTTTCAAGATGAAATTAACGACAATGCAAAGAAAATTGAACAATTGAACAAAAAGAAAGAATCGTATAATCTGAATGTAGTAAATGATATGATTGATAAAGTGAAAGAAAAAAGTTTGTTAATGGAAAATATTCAAATGAACAAGAGGATTAAAGTAGAAGATAAACATAAACTACTGAAAAAAGTTATTATCAGTGATTATGATTGTGAGTTCTTTTTCTCGCTTCCTTCATTTGAAGAGGAAATACACGAATTTAATTCGATTTTTACATCGGCACAAATTGAAACAAATTTGACATTTGAGCCATTTACTGAAACATTTAAGCGTGAACATAAAGCATCTAGAGACTATTGGAATATGATTGATGAGCAATCAATGGAAGATGATGAGCTTAGATTGTCTCAGCCAATGACCGATGAAGAATATGATAAGCAACAAGAGGAATATAAAAGAGCATATGAACTAATCAACAAGCAATCCTAAACGAGAGGGTTGCTTTTTTATGCCTTTTCAAAAATGGTGGAAGGTCAGGTTGCGGCATATAAAATCGAGCATAAAAAAATCCCTGCACTTGTAGAACTTGAAACAGAGGGCTATTTGCCTGGTGAGGACACAACATGTCCAAATGGAGAAACTGTTACCGTTGATCCTATTACTGGGAAAGTGACTAGTGGATAAGTCAGTTAAGAATAAATTTAAGTGGAACGAAAAGGGATTTACAATGATTGAGATGTTGCTTGTCCTATCGATTGTAATGGTTGTATCTACTTCTGTAATATTTTTTACATCTACAAGGATGAAGGAAATGGAGGAAGAGAGATTCTACAAGCAATTACATTTAGACGTTCAAAGACTTCAGGCAATTTCTATTGGAGAATACGGATACACTCATTTAACTTTCAAAAATAATAAAACCAAATATGAAGCAATTATGTCTAATGTACTGCTGTTTGAAAGAGATTTACCTAAGAATATGCGTTTAAGTGATGATAGTACACTAAAAGTGATTTCATTTCATCCAAATGGTAATGTAAACGATTTTGGTAACCTATTGTTCGAGACGGAGAAAGGTGAGAAGCGAATAACTCTTTATATAGGTAGAGGTGTGATAAATTATGAAAAATGATCATGGTTTTTCTTGGCCAGAAACGATTTTATCATTGAGTATTACCTTTCTTATTGCCACGACAATATTACCGTTATTAAATAATATGATGGTTCAATTAGAAGATAAAAAGAGGAGCTATCATTCATCTTTGGTTATGTATGAAGTTGTAAAAATGTATACAGTAGAGGGTATTTCAGCAGGAGTAATGCATATTGAGAAAATGTCTTATTCTTATGAAATAGAAAACGAGAAAGTTTGTATTTACTATGAAGGGATGCGGGAGGAGCAGCATAAATGTTTGCCGCTAGCAAAATGAAAATTCGTGATCAATCAGGTTACACATTACTAGAAGGGATTCTTCATTTAGCAGTGTTTATGCTGTTTGCTCAAGTACTGGTAGGGGTTATGTGGTGGTTAACTAACACGGAAGCAAGTGTGACAGATACGACTGAAATAGAATGGGCATTGTTCATCCAATATGTAGATTCCTATTTAATAGAAGTAGACTCCATTGAGGTTCATGAATATTCAAAAGGGTTTACGATAAGAAAAGGTATTACAAATTATAAAGTGGAGTCTTATAAAAACTTGATACGCAAACAAAAGAATTGGGATGGTCATGAGCAGATGTTATTAAATATTGATTCTCTATTTGTTGAAATGGAAGGAAGCTTATTGCGAATGACGGTGAATTTTTTAAATGGCGTAGATAAGGAGCATGTATTTTATGTTACATTTCGTACAGAATGAAAGAGGAGTATTCTTGCCAGCTGTAGTTATTCTTTTGCTGATTGTTACCGTTTTTTTACTGTCAATTACTGCAGCATATCAAGCCAAATATCAAACATACGATGCTTTAGAGATGTTTTATACAGGTGCAGCAATCGAAAAAATGGAGGTACTCCATCGACAAATTATGCGATAGTTTCGATCGAACTCATTTTTTATAGTTGTAATAAAAAATGCCACTCTCTATAATAAAGAATAACTTGATGATACTATGGCACCGAGAAAATTGGAATTTAGTGAGTTGGTGAATTATGTATAAAGTATATTTAGTAGGGTTTATGGGTAGCGGAAAAAGTGTTATTGGTAGAAGATTGAGCTTTTTTCTAAAAATGCCCTACTACGATATGGATAAAGAAATTGTAAGATTGCAAAATAGGACGATTCCTGAGATCTTTGAGCAAGAGGGAGAAGCTTACTTTCGGAAAGTAGAGACTGACTTTCTTGAAGAGTTCCGGAACGAATCGTGCATCATTTCAACAGGTGGCGGAGTTGCCATGAACGAAAAAAATATTGAAGTGATGCGAAGAACTGGGCTTGTACTTTATTTGGATGCAACTTTTGAAGATATTTGGATGAGAATAAAAAACGACAAAAACAGACCGATTGTGCAGAACAGTACAAAGGAAGAATTAGAGCAATTGTTCAAAACGAGGAAATGGTTTTATAAAAAGGCGGCGCATATAACGATTCGAACAGAACATAGACCACTAAGACAAATAACAGAATACGCTGGATACCAAGTGAATCGTCTGAAAGGCGGATGATTTATAAGGAATTCTATAATAACGTTCGTCTATTGGTGATTTTATTAAAAAGTATTGCTTATAATTTACTTGAATGTTAGGATATAGACAAAGAGTGAGTTATACAGATATCGCGGATGATTATACGGGGAGAGAACACACTAGTTGTGTCGCCGAAGGAGCAAGTAATGTAAATTATGAATCTCTCAGGCAAAAGAACTCGTATAGGACGCAACTCTGGAGAGCGCTTTCGTTTATACTACGTGAAGCCACCAAAGAGGAAAGCCATTTTTGGTAAACTTTCAGGTCCCAGGACAGAGAATCCTTGTTTTTCCAAAGGGGTTTTTCTGTCCTTTTTTGTATGGAAATTGTGAAGGAGGAGATTATTTTGGCAGAACAGTTGAAACGAACACCTTTATTTGATGTATATGCAAATTACGGAGGAAAGACCATTGACTTCGGAGGTTGGGAGCTTCCAGTCCAATTCTCAAGTATCAAGGCCGAGCACGAAGCAGTAAGAACGAAAGCTGGATTGTTTGACGTTTCTCATATGGGAGAAATAATCCTAACGGGTACAGATAGTGAAGAATATCTTCAAAAGCTTATGACGAATGATGTCTCGAAATTAGTAGATGGTCAGGCACAATACACAGCTATGTGTTATAAGGACGGCGGGATTGTAGATGATTTATTAATTTACAAAATCGAAGATAATCATTATCTTCTTGTTGTAAACGCTGGTAATATCGAAAAAGATTATAACTGGATGCAAGAAAATGTAATTGGAGATGTAAAACTAGTAAATAAATCAGAAGATTATGGTTTACTTGCTTTACAAGGACCTTTAGCGCAAGTCATTTTACAAAAGCTGACTACCAAAAATTTAGATGAAATTGGGTTCTTCCGTTTCGCAAACAATGTCGAAGTTGCTGGTCAAAATGTGATAATCTCACGAACTGGCTATACAGGGGAAGATGGATTTGAACTATATGCTTCTGCAAATGATGTAACAGGTCTATGGGGCAGTATTTTAGATGCAGGTAGCGAGGAGGGAATTCTTCCATGTGGTTTAGGTGCTCGTGATACTTTGCGTTTTGAAGCTTGTTTACCACTATATGGTCAAGAACTAACAAAAGATATTTCGCCACTTGAAGCTAATATTGGTTTTGTCGTAAAACTAAAAAAAGAGCAAGATTTTAATGGTAAATCTATATTACTTGAACAGAAAGAGAACGGTGTAACAAGAAAAAGTATTGGTATCGAAATGATTGATAAAGGAATTCCACGTACAGGATATCCAGTATTTGTAGATAACAAGCAAATTGGGCATGTTACATCCGGTACTCAATCTCCTACACTTAAGAAAAATATTGGTTTAGCTATAATTGACGCAACATTTGCAGAACTTGGGCAAGAGGTAGAAATTGAGATTAGAAATAAACGACTAAAAGCAGTTACAGTAGCAACTCCGTTTTATAAAAGAGAAAAATAAGGCATAGAAAGAGGTTGTCCATTGATGAAGCATCGTTATTTACCAATGACTGAGCAAGATCAAAGCGAAATGCTAGAAGTAATTGGCATTTCTTCAATTGATGAATTGTTTGCAGATATCCCGGAAAAAGTTCGTTTTAAAGGTGACTACAATATTAAACCTGCAAAAGCTGAATCTGCTCTATTAAAAGAGTTGAGCCAACTTGCTGCAAAAAATGCAGACAGTAAACAATATGCATCTTTTTTAGGTGCTGGTGTATATGATCATTTCAAACCTATCATTGTTGATCATGTTATCTCTAGATCTGAATTTTACACTGCTTACACTCCTTATCAACCAGAAATTTCGCAAGGCGAATTACAAGCTATCTTTGAATTCCAAACGATGATTTGTGAGCTTACAGGTATGGATATAGCAAATTCTTCTATGTATGATGGTGGTACTGCACTAGCTGAAGCCGGTAACTTGGCAGCAGGGCACACTCGTCGTAAAAAATTAATCGTTTCTGAGGCAGTACATCCTGAATATGTCGATGTTGTGAAAATGTATGCAAAAGGACAAAATGTTCAAGTAGTTACTGTTCCAACAAAAGATGGAGTAACAGACTTAGCGAAACTTGAAGAATTAGTGGATGAAGAAACAGCCGCTGTTTTAGTTCAGTATCCAAATTTCTTTGGTCAAATTGAAGATTTGGCGAAAGTGGAGCAATTGACTCATGCGCAAAAAGCATTATTCGTTGTTTCTGCAAATCCGCTTGCACTTGGTGTATTAACACCTCCAGGTAAATTTGGAGCAGATATTACAGTAGGAGATGCACAAGTCTTTGGAATTTCCGAAGCGTTCGGTGGGCCTCACTGTGGATTCTTTGCAGTAAACTCTAAGCTAATGCGTAAAGTTCCAGGTCGTTTAGTAGGTGAAACAACGGATGAAGAAGGTCGTCGTGGCTATGTATTAACTTTACAGGCTCGTGAACAGCATATCCGTCGCGATAAAGCTACTTCAAACATCTGTTCAAATCAGGCATTAAATGCACTTGCGGCTTCAGTAGCAATGACTGCACTTGGTAAAAATGGTGTAAAAGAAATGGCCACTCAAAATATCGTGAAAACACATTACGCAAAACAATCCTTTGAAAAAGCAGGATTTGAAGTCCCGTATCAAGGTGCTCATTTTAACGAAATCGTTGTAAAAGTAAACGGTTCAATTCCAGAGGCAAATAAAGGGCTTCTTGATAAAGGAATTATCGGTGGTTTTGACTTAGGTCGCATTAACGCTGACCTTAAAAATCATGTATTAATCGCTGTAACAGAACAGCGTACAAAAGAGGAAATAGATGCACTCGTGCAAGAAATGGGGGCTCTTTATGCATAAGGATAATCAACCATTAATATTTGAAATAACAAAAAAAGGCCGCGTAGGATATAACCTACCTGAGCTTGATGTACCTGAAGTAGATTTATCAACATTATTACCACAAGGTATGCTGCGTGTTGAAGAAGCTGAATTACCAGAAGTATCTGAACTAGATATTATGCGTCATTATACAGCACTATCCAACCGTAATCATGGTGTAGACACTGGATTCTATCCACTTGGATCTTGTACGATGAAATACAATCCGAAAGTTAATGAGTCGGTTGCGCGTTTCCCAGGTTTTGCGAATATTCATCCATTACAAGATGAAGCCTCTGTTCAAGGTGCGATGGAGTTAATGTTCGATCTTCAAGAGCATTTGATCGAAATTACTGGAATGGATGAAGTAACTCTTCAACCTGCTGCAGGCGCACATGGTGAATGGACTGCTCTTATGATGATTCGTGCATTTCATGAAGCAAATGGGGATACACAACGTACGAAGGTAATTGTTCCGGATTCTGCACATGGAACAAATCCAGCTTCAGCAACAGTTGCAGGTTTTGAAACGATTACAGTTAAATCGAATGAGGATGGCTTAGTAGACTTGGAAGATTTACGTCGTGTTGCAGGTCCAGATACTGCTGCATTGATGCTAACAAATCCAAATACATTAGGTTTATTCGAAGAAACTATTTTAGAATTAGCTGAAATTATCCACGGTGTTGGTGGTAAATTGTATTATGACGGTGCAAATTTAAATGCAGTTATGTCGAAAGCACGTCCAGGGGATATGGGCTTTGACTGTGTTCACTTGAACTTGCATAAAACATTCACAGGTCCACATGGTGGCGGAGGTCCTGGCTCAGGTCCAGTAGGTGTAAAAGCTGACCTAATTCCATTCTTACCGAGTCCTGTGCTTGTAAAAGAGGATGATAAGTATACATTCGATTATAATCGTCCACAAACAATTGGCCGTGTAAAACCGTTCTACGGAAACTTCGGTATTAATGTTCGTGCTTATACGTATATTCGTTCTATGGGGCCAGATGGTCTTAAAGCGGTAACCGAGTATGCGGTATTAAATGCAAACTATATGATGAGACGTTTAGAGGAACATTTCGATCTTCCTTATAACCGTCATTGTAAGCATGAATTCGTACTAAGTGGTCGCCGCCAAAAGAAACTTGGCGTCCGTACGCTGGATATGGCAAAACGTTTGCTGGACTTTGGTTATCATCCACCTACTATCTACTTTCCTTTAAATGTAGAAGAAGGTATGATGATTGAACCAACAGAAACAGAGTCAAAAGAAACATTAGATGCTTTCTGTGATGCAATGATTCAAATTGCGAAAGAAGTAGAAGAAAATCCAGAAATCGTTCAAAATGCTCCGCATACTACAGTGATTAATCGTTTAGACGAAACTAAAGCTGCGCGTAAGCCGGTGTTACGATATACAATAGCATAAAAAAAATGTTCAAATAAAAGGCACCCTAAAAGTAGACATCATAAGAATGTCTAACTAATAGGGTGCTTTTTTTAGAATTAAGTAAAACATGTATATATTTTAGCTAATGAAGTAACACAAAAGTTTTCAGGTAAAGATAAGCGGAATGATAATTTATTTGATTATTCAAAAAGGGTAAAAATGTATCGCTTTAAATTCTATTAAGTATTCTCTTTAATCTATATATTATATTGTATGTCGGAAAAATAATATAAAACACAAAAAAATGTTTATGAAATCATTTATCCAGATACTTTATAACCATTGAAATTTCTTTATTTTGTAAATTTATTTTCGGGTAAAAAAATATCAAAAAAGAAATACTTCACAAAACAAAGAATATTATGTTAGCTTATAAAAAATAAAAAATGTAAAAATGTTGAATACGCTTCCAGTAGTTGAGGGAATGTAAATTCAAGGATATTGCTTTCGAAAAAATATGAAAGCTATTTTATTTATTATTTCCCTCTGAATAAAAAGAGGAATAGAACAATGCATATGCCTATAAGAATTTATAATTATGCAGAATCTAAATTACCAATGACAGTAAAACTGGTGAGGGATATTTTAGATTAACATTATATAAATAATTATTATCTTGATACTAATTGGCATAAAGGCCCTCTAATTGGTATGAGTAAAGAATCAGAAAAACTAGTCTTGGAAGACATAAAGCAATGTGTAAATAAATATTATATAAATGAATAAAATTCCTCAAAATGTAAATTGCAAAGGTTAAAGTTAAATATTATTAACACCAATTTAAACTGTTACAACTTGAAAAGCTACTAAAGACAAGAGATTTTCACTAACACACTCGTTCAATTTATACACAATTTTATTTTTAATAGGGGATTTATATGAAGAACTTTATGTAGATTAAGGTTTGCCTATAGGTAAAATTTTATTTTTCAAACGTCCCAATCTACAGATGGTTGCCAAGGCTTTTTATAAAGGAGTGATAAAACTATGAGCTTAGTTATAAAACAATTAAAAAAGAGATATGGGAATCTACAAGTTTTAAATGGAGTAAACTTTGAAGTAAAGCAAGGGGAAATTTTTGCAATTCTCGGTCGTAACGGTGCAGGAAAAACGACTTTAATCAATGCACTAATGCAATTAACAGATTATGAGGGAGAAATTGTTTATGATTTTAATAAAAAAAATCTCTATAAAAATATAAATTTACAGTTACAGACTTCTCAGTTTGAGGAAGGTGCGAAGGTCTTAGAGACATGTAAACTTTATAAAGCGCTATTAAGAAGCGATGTTAATTTAGATAATCTTCTAGATGAACTAGAACTTTCGAACTTTAAAAACAATTATATAAAAACATTATCAGGCGGACAAAAACAAAAATTATCAATAGTTTTGACGCTTATTGGTCAACCGAAAATAATAATTTTTGACGAGTTAACTACTGGGCTTGATACCATAGCAAGAAGAGGTATTTGGGACCTTCTTAAGAAAATTAATAAAATCAATCACACTACGATAATACTTACAAGTCATTTTTTGGATGAAGTAGAGTATTTAGCTGATAGGGTAATGATTCTTGACAATGGGATAGCAATAAAGATTGATACAGTGAATAATATTATAGATAATTTATTTGAAAGTAAAAAGAAAATTCAATTTAAAATAAGTGATATTGATCGAGGCAATAATACATTTTCCTTCCAGTTTTGGTTGTTAAGAGATAATTTATTCGAAACTGAGTGTACTAAGGTTGAAGAAAATGCTGTTTTAAGTGAGATTATTAAAAATAATGGGTTTGATATCAATATGAAGAGCTTTTTATTTGAGGATGCGTTTTTAAAAATAATGGGTTATAAGCTTACAAATGAAGGGGAAGTTGAGAGGTGAGGAATTTTATAATTTTATCAAAGTATCAAACTTTGTTATTATCTAGAAATTTAAAGAGCACCTTGATTGGATTTTCCTTACCCATATTAATGTTTTTTATTTTTAGTAATTTGTTAGGTCAGTATAAAGTGGAGGAAAGTAATCTTTCCATTGTGGAATATCTTGTGCCAGCATATATACCAATTATTATTATAAATGCGGTTTTGGTTATTTTTGGGCAACAATATATATTATATAAAGAACAAGGAAACTTATTAAAATATAAATTGTTAGGCTTAACATCCTTTACGGTTGCAGCTAGTATTTATTTGGCAACAATTGTATTTCAACTTTTAGCCTCGGTCACATTGATTCTTTTTGCTTTTCTCTTGAAGGGCGTCGTGTTTCCTTTTGACAATACTCTCTCTCTTTTGGGAGGATTTTTCTTAATTAATTTATTTCAGTTTGCTTTAACAGTATTTATTGTTTCAATTATTCACAAGAGCACGACGTATCAACCAGTTGCTTTTATGCTGTTTTATTATCAAATGTTCTTAGGAGGTTTAACATTTCCTCCAGAAATGTTCCCTGATTTCCTAAGGAAACTTATGTATATTTTCAATCCAATAATTTATGGACTAGAAATAATGAGGGGGGTATGGGTTGATGGGAAAGTCTTGTTTTCGTTTATAAAAGAAATATCTCTATTAATTTCTATATCTGTTGTTTTAATCATCATTAGTATTTTGTTAAATAAAAAGAACAAAAATACCTTGTAAATAATGATATAAATTAAGCCTTGAAGCCGGGAGTATTACTACTCGATAATGCGTGATAAAAGTAACAGTGCGATTCCCACTAAGATCGCACTTTTTGTAGTTCATTTATCCTGTTTAAAGGAATTATTAAACTTTCAGTGGAATATATAAATAACAATATAGAGGAGGGTATACAGATGCATAAAATACTAGGAAAAGATGAGTATGCTCCGTATTATCAAAGTTATGTAGAACTAGTTTCAGAAGAGGATTTTGATAATCTGTTAGAGGAGGGAATTGATAAAACTAGTAATTTGGTTTCCAATATAGCTGAGGAGCAAGGAATGCTCCGTTATGCCGATAATAAATGGACTATTAAAGAATTGCTTGGCCATATGGCAGACACAGAACGAATAATGGCTCATAGACTATTATCAGTTGTAAGAGGAGATGCAGTTTCACTTCCTGGTTTCGATGAAGGAAACTATGTACAAGCTGCTTCATTTAATGAGCAATCGATAAATGATCTACTACAAAACCTACAAGCTGTTCGCAGGTCGACTATCCATCTAGTGAAGAGCATAGATGCTGACAGCATGCTAAAAAGTGGAACTGCGAATAATAGTAATGTAACTGCCCGAGCAATCATTGTAATAATCCTTGGTCATGAGCAACATCATTGTAATATTTTGAGAGAACGTTATTTATCAACTGTATAATTAAAAACAGGGTAGTTTAAAAGGGATCATTTCGCCAAAATAGAAAAAAATATAAGAGGAGCAAATGTTGTTTAATCAACATTATGCCTCTTATATTTTATAGTTTTTCATGTTTAACCCTATTATTTAAGCATAAAATCCATTTATCCATCATATAGGCTATAGCAAGACCGATAGAATAACGTATTAGGTCAATTACAAGGAAACCTTTACCGAGTATTAGAGCCCCGAACAAAGTACCTCGAACTGTAATTATCCAATCTGCTTGATAGAGCTGGCTAAACTCAATGGAAAAACAAAAAATAAACCCTAGCCATAATGCCATATACTTACTATTACGTACAAAGATAAAACGAAATAGAAAATACACCATGATTGCCCAAAGTGTATCGCCAGCATGATTCACGATAAAATCAGGCAAAGCATTAATATATCTACTAGCTAAACCAAGACCAATGGAGAACAAAATAGCAATTGCATAGTAAATCCTTTTCCGCTCATTAGTAAAATTCATATTATAGCACTCAAGTCTCATTAATAATTAAATCCAATTGAATTATCATCATTTTCCCAATTGTTTTTATTTGTTCGTTTATTTTGCTTTGTTAATTCTTCGATTCGCTTCTCGTAGTCTAACTTTCCGTCATAGTGCCAGTTCAGTGCAACGGACATATACAATTCATTTAATTGGGACATAGATAGTCCTTTAGAGAGCTTTGCTATCTCTTTTACTTGTTCATCAGAGAAAATCTCTTTGATATCGAGTTTTCGTAAATAGTTTTGTCGAACTTTTTCTGTTGGAGATGGAATTTCATATGCTCGATCAAATCGACCGGCACGATTAATAAGCGCAGGATCGATTTTTTGAGGGTAGTTGGTTGTCCCTATGATAAATAGTCCTTCTCTGGATTGGGCGCCGTCCAGCGTGTTTAAAAAGACCGAGCGAGTATATTCTGGCATAGAGTCTATATCCTCAATAACTAAAATGGCTGGAGCTAGTCTTGTAACAATGCCAAATACTTCTTGGATGGAATGACTACCAGTAAATTCCGTGATTTGCCAATAGACAACCGGTGCTTTCGTGGATCCTGTTATGGATTTTACTAATGTTGTCTTACCGTTACCTGGAGCGCCATATAGCAGAATTCCTCGTTTGTAGGGAAGCCCGTAATCCTTGAAAAAATGTCCGTCTTTTTTAAAAAATTCATCGATCGAGCGAAAAATATCCTGTTTAATACTTTCTGCTAGAAGGACATCCTCTCTACTAACAACTGCTTGATCTCCGTAATTTCTACGCTGGACACCATTTTCCGTATCAACAAGATAAGTAACGGACTGCATTAACAATTGTCGAAGCTTTTCGTTGATTTCTTGTAAAAAATTTAGTGCCTGTTCAACAGATGTCGAAAAAAATTGATATTCCGGCCATGTATTGCCGCCAGAATAGTTGAATGCTAAGGTTAATGCCACATTATATTGTGGAAATAAAATCAAATTATTTTCAAAGGTTTCTACAACTTCTAATTTATTTTCGAAGGATAATAGAGACTTACTAGAAATTTTGCCCTGAGACTTTGTTTCGAAAATGGAACATAACACCTCGTATTGTAGCAATCCTTTATCCATCATTTCTAACAAATTGCCATCCAATTGAAGGATGGATTCACCAATGTCTATCGATTGCCAATTGTCATTTGTTTGTTCGTTCAATAAGGTAATAATTTGTCTAGAAATAATAGCGAAGTCTTCGTAATGCGGATGAGTTTGTCTATAACTTTCTTCATGAGAAAATAATATATGTTTTTGCATCTAAACCCTCCAAAATAATATGGATGAAAGAAAAAAGGTTCCTCTTAGATTAGAAGAACCTTATGTATTACTTAGATTTAACTTTACCTGTCCAAGCTTTGAAACCACCTTGGAGCTGGAATAATTGTGTATATCCTTTTTTCTTTAAAAACATGGCTGAACGAGAACTTCTAGCGCCACTTTGATCATACAAATACACCGGCTTGTCTGGACGGATTTCTTTGTAGCGTTGACGAAATTGAGATGAAGGGATATTTCTTGCTCCCAAAATATGTCCACCATCAAATTCTTTTGGTTCACGAACATCAATCAGTTGGGCTTTACGATAGCCTTCAATGAATTGCTCTTGCGAGAGGTTTGTAACAATTTTCTTTAAACGGTATGCCGAGATTCCAGCATAGACTAAAAGTACAACGAGTATAGCGATGACAAAATACAATAATTCTAACACGGTCTTTCCCCTTTCTATGTTTCCTTATTCATTATAAAAGAAGTGCTAGATACAATTCAATCTATTTGATAAAATGATACACGTTGTGAAGGGAGAGATTAAGGTGAAAAAGGCAAAATGGTACTTCATAAATTCTGGACCTTGTAGTCCATCTTATAATATGGCGATGGATGAAGCACTACTAGATTGGCATAGTGAAGGTCTTATTCCACCTGTTATAAGATTTTACGAATGGAACCCAGCTACATTATCAATTGGTTATTTTCAATCAGTGGAAAAAGAAATTGATATGGAGGCTGTAAAAAGATTAGGACTTGGTTTTGTGCGTAGACCTACTGGGGGAAGAGGAGTACTTCACGAACATGAGCTTACATACAGTGTGATCGTTAAGGAGAGCTACCCGAGCATGCCAGCGACCGTAACAGAGGCTTACCGTGTTATTAGTGAGGGTTTATTGTTAGGGTTCCAACACCTTGGATTAGACGCTTATTTTTCCGTTCCGAATACAGAAGAACAAAAAGAAAATCTAAAAAAACCAAAATCAGCTGTATGTTTTGATACGCCAAGCTGGTATGAATTAGTAGTAGAAGGAAAAAAAGTTGCTGGTAGTGCCCAAACAAGGCAAAAAGGTGTTATTCTACAGCATGGTGCAATTTTACTCGACCTTGACGAAGATAAATTAATTCAGACGTTTAAATTTGCTTCGGAAGCGGTAAGAGATAGAGTGAGGAAAAGCCTATCGCAAAAAGCTATTTCCATTAACAAAATAATACCAAAACCGATAACGATAGAAGAATGCAAAACTGCTTTTAAAAAAGGATTCGCGGAAGCTTTGGACATTGAGTTGATAGAATATCAATTAACCGGGGAACAGCAAGATTACGTAAAAGAACTAGAAGCGACAAGATATGCTAATGATGAATGGAATTTTAAAAAATAAAAGTAACAAGGTCTTATAGCAAAAATGAAATATAGGAAATTAGTTCTTAAATTTAAAATCCTAATCTATTTGCTTTACCTTCTACATATTGTGTCGTATTATTAATGAAACCACTACATATTGTGTCAATCGCAATTTGTAGAAAGGAGGAAGAGTAAATGGTAACTACCAAAGATGAAACCAAACTTACTTTAAATGTCGAAGCATTAAATAAGGATATTCAATTATTTCCACAAGTTCACCCAATTACGCAAGATATGACACTTACACATAAAGGTGTTTCGAGACTCGTCATGATTGATCGATATTCCTTCAAGGATACAGAAAAGAAAACGTTAAAAGCAGGAGATTTTGTCGTCTTAACTGTGAAAGAAGACCCTAAATTTCCTGCACGTGGGCTAGGATATATTGTCTCTATTAACGAACAAGCAAAAACAGCTGAGGTGCAGATCGAAGAAGATTACCGAAGTGCAATTGACGACGCTGTTAAAATCGAGTCTGGAATTATTACTCGTCCTTTAAGTGTCATTGAAAAACCTCTTGAAGTTTATTACGAGCAAATTGCCAAAAGAAATGCAACAGGACTTGCTTCTGTAGAAAAAACAGAAGAAAAACGTGGAGAATGGTTCGAGAAATTCTACCAACAACTAGTTTCTTTGAAATTCATCCCAGCTGGACGAGTACTTTATGGTGCTGGAACAGGAACAGATGTAACTTATTTTAACTGTTATGTAATGCCATTCGTTGCAGATTCTCGTGAGGGGATCAGTGACCACCGTAAGCAAGTAATGGAAATTATGAGTCGTGGTGGTGGAGTTGGTACAAACGGTTCCACTCTAAGACCGAGAAATACTTTAGCTCGCGGAGTGAACGGTAAATCATCTGGTTCAGTTTCATGGTTAGATGATATAGCTAAACTTACTCATCTTGTAGAGCAAGGGGGATCACGTAGAGGCGCACAAATGATAATGCTAGCAGATTGGCATCCTGATATTGCAGAATTCATCATTTCTAAAATGCAAAATCCACGTATTCTGCGTTTCTTGATTGAAAATACGAATGATGAAACGATCAAACAACTTGCGAAGGACAAGCTTAAATTCAAACCTCTTACAATCCAGGAAGAAGCTATGTATCAAGGTATTATTAATTATAAAACGATTCCAGGTCTAGGTGGTTTTAATGATGAGATAATTCGTGATGCCGAAACAAAATTACGTGATGGCGGAACTTATTCAGTGCATAATTCTGAGTTTTTGACTGGTGCAAACATTTCCGTAACGCTTACGGATGATTTCATGAAGGCAGTAGAGGAAGACGGCGACTTTGAATTACGTTTCCCAGCAACTGAAGCTTATTCTACAGAAGAGATGGATTTCTACAATGAAAATTGGCATAAAATTGGCGATGTTCGTGAGTGGGAAAAAATGGGCTATGAAGTTCGTACTTATCGTACAGTAAAAGCGAAAGAGCTTTGGAATTTGATTAATATTTGTGCTACTTATTCAGCAGAACCTGGTGTTTTCTTCATCGATAATGCAAATGAAAAAACAAATGCAGCAGCATACGGGCAAAAAGTTGTCGCTACTAATCCTTGTGGTGAACAACCACTTGCACCTTATTCTGTATGTAACTTGGCTGCTGTGAATTTAGCGCAATTTGCAAATAAGGAAACAAAAACGGTTGATTATGAAGCGTTAAAAGAAACGGTTCGTGTGGGTGTACGTATGCAAGATAACGTGATCGATGCGACGCCATATTTCTTAGAGGAAAATAAAGTACAAGCTCTTGGCGAAAGACGTGTAGGTTTAGGTGTTATGGGTCTTGCCGACTTGTTAATTTATTGCGAAAAAGAGTATGGTTCGGATGAAGGTAACGTTTTAGTAGATGAAATCTTTAAAACAATTGCAATTGCGGCATATGAAACATCTGCAGAGCTTGCCGTAGAACGTGGAAGCTTCCCATTCCTAACTGGTGAAACAGAAGAGGAAACGAAACGTTTACGTAAAGCCTTTACGGAAACTGGATTTATGAGTTCAATGCCAGAAGACATTCGAAACTCTATTTTAGAAAATGGTATTCGAAATTCTCATTTGTTAACAGTTGCACCTACAGGGTCTACTGGAACAATGGTTGGTGTTTCTACTGGACTTGAACCGTATTATTCATTCACTTATTATAGAAGTGGACGTTTAGGTAAATTCATCGAAGTAAAAGCAGATATTGTACAAGAATATTTAAGCCGTAATGAAACAGCTGAGGAAGATAATCTTCCAAATTGGTTCGTTACTGCTATGGAACTTGCACCAGAAGCACATGCAGATGTGCAATGTATTATTCAACGTTGGATTGATAGCTCAATTTCTAAAACAGTTAACGCACCACGTGGATATACGGTCGAACAGGTAGAAGGCGTTTACGAACGTTTATATCGTGGTGGAGCCAAAGGTGGAACTGTGTATGTTGATGGAAGTCGTGACTCGCAAGTATTAACTTTAAAAGCAGAGGAAAATACATTAGAAGATCATCCGAAAGAAGAAAAAGTAGAAAAAAGACATGTCGTTTTAATAGATACAATTCAAGACTTACGTTCAACTAATGTAACAATTGGTTCAGAAGTTGGAAATACATGTCCTGTTTGTCGCAAAGGTACTGTAGAAGAAATGGGTGGATGTAACACATGCACCAACTGCAATGCCCAACTAAAATGTGGATTGTAATTTTATAATGATAAAAACACAAGCGGATAAGCCCTTATCACTTGTGTTTTTATTTTGTTTTTTTAGGTTTAATAACTAGCTCATTCGCTTAAACTATGGAAAAACAAAGGAGATTGACATGAAAGGATTATCGATCATTACTAGCCTAGTTGCAGCGATTGGAACAACCGTTTTATTTAAACTCCTAGATTATTTCCAATTCATTAAATGGAACCCTATAGGATATACGAAGACATTTCAGTTATTAAAAGGGAGCAACGTATATATTAAATGGATAATATTGTTTTTAATCATATGGGGTGTTTGTTTTCTTCTATATTATATTTCTTTATTGTTTGTCAAAATTCCAGTGTCCATAACTAGTATTGCTTTGGGTCTCTTAATCGCCATTGCACTTGAATGGATTATTCTAGATACAGATTCTATAGAGAAAACGATAAAAAAAATATCGATACCATTTATATGTATTGTTATTGTTGCTGTACGTTTCATCATGGAATCAGCAATTTTTCACTCGCAAGACCATTCACATGTAAAATGAAAAATTTACCGACCTCGCTTACTATGTTAAAATATACAAAGAAGTTATTTTGATAATGAGATGAGGGCTAAAAATGAAACTAGGTAAATTACGTGCAGCACTTGAGGAAAATGGAGTCGATGCTTTACTAATAACGAATGGCCACAGCCGCCGATATATGACTGGATTTACTGGTACAGCTGGTGTAGCGATCATTTCTAAAAATGATGCGGTGTTTATTACGGATTTCCGTTACACGGAGCAAGCAGCAAGTCAGATTAAAGATTTCCGTATTGTACAACATAAAAAAACAATGATGGAAGAAATTGCTACTCAAGTTACAGATATGGGAATAAATTCATTAGGATTTGAAAAAAGTGATGTAACTTACAGTGATTTTGAACTATATAAGCAGGCTATACAAGCCGATTTAGTGCCAGTTTCAGGCCTTGTTGAAAAAATTCGCTTGATTAAGACGGACGAAGAGATTAGTATAATAAAGGCAGCTTGTCGTATTGCTGATGAAGCATATGAACATATCGTAACTTACATAAAACCAGGTATGACCGAGCTGGAAGTATCCAACGAATTGGAATTTTTTATGCGCAAAAAAGGAGCAACTTCCTCTTCCTTTGATACAATAGTGGCTTCTGGAACACGTTCAGCACTTCCACACGGGGTTGCAACGAACAAGGTCATTGAAAATGGAGATTTTGTCACATTAGATTTCGGTGCATTATACAATGGGTATATTTCTGATACTACACGTACGCTTTCTGTTGGGGAACCAAGTGATCAATTGAAAGAAATTTATCAAGTAGTCCTCGACTCTCAACTATTAGCTTTAGAAAAAGTTAAACCTGGAATGACTGGAAAAGAAGCAGACGCTATTGCTAGGGATTATATCGCTTCAAAAGGTTACGGAGAAGCATTCGGGCACTCATTAGGTCATGGTATCGGATTAGAAGTACATGAGGGTCCTGGATTATCTTTCCGTTCTGATGTCGTTTTGGAGCCAGGTATGGTTATTACCATTGAACCAGGTATTTACTTGCCTAATATTGGTGGAGTACGAATCGAAGATGATGCTCTTGTTACAGAGAATGGTTTAGAAAAGTTAACGCATTCGACAAAAGAATTACTAATTTTATCTTAATTTGGAGGAAAAATAATGATTTCAGTAAATGATTTTAAAACTGGCTTAACAATTTTAGTGGATGGTGTATTATACCGAGTATTGGATTTTCAACATGTTAAACCTGGTAAAGGCGCAGCATTTGTTCGTTCTAAATTGAGAAATTTACGTAACGGTTCAGTGAATGAAAAAACTTTCCGTGCTGGAGAAAAAGTAGAAAAAGCACAAATTGATAATCGTAAAATGCAATATTTATATGCTAGTGGTGATCAGCATGTATTCATGGATACAGATTCTTACGAGCAAATCGAACTAAGTGAAAACCAAATCGAGTACGAACTAAAATTCTTACGCGAAAATATGGAAATCCATGTAATTCAATTCCAAGGAGAAACACTAGGAGTAGAATTACCAAAATCAGTTGTTCTTGAAGTAACAGAAACAGAACCAGGTATTAAAGGTGATACTTCAGGTGGTGGTTCTAAAACTGCTAGTCTTGAAACTGGTTTGATAGTAACAGTTCCATTGTTCATCAATGTTGGAGATAAACTAATCATCAATACAGATGAAGGTTCATACGTATCAAGAGCACAATAATTTTATATTAATACCTGCAGAAGAGTCTCACATTTGTGAGGCTCTTTTTTAAAGAGAAAGTATATAAAAATGTACAATAAGTACTGGGTTCATAGGACTTTAAAGAATGAGTAATACTGTTGATTTCCGTTTCGGGCGGACATATTCTGGGAGTGAGCGATAATAAGCCATCACCGCTGCTCATGCGTTCGTTCGTTGTGATATCTTATCAGCGTCACTCATCTCGCTGGAGTCGCCGCCTTTCACTTCAATCAATTAGTGTGACATCGCATAGACTGTAGCTTAGATGATATGATTGGTCAAATTTTAGAGAGTTTTAACATTATTTGTAATCGCAGTTGAGTGAGAAATGCTATTCAGTGATAGGTGAAGGAAACGGGATTTCTTTTATTCTAGTGGAAATTAAAGAGAAGTAGTAAGCATTTACCCCATAAAGAAGCGAAATAGCGAACGAAATTGCATCTTCGAGAACTTATACTATAAATAAGTAAGTAACTCTTCTTTCATTAAACAAAAATGCACTATACCTGTTCCTATAGCTGAAGAAGGCCGACGGATAGCTAGTAGCTATAAAATTACCGAAAGGAAGGTTGGTCGTGACGATAGTCACGACCAAACTTCAAAAAGAATAAATGGTAATAATATAGCGAGAAGTTTATCCAAAGGACTTCGAAAACTAAGATACAAGTTTGAATCCTCAAAAGCTCTTACACTTTTCTTTTCATAATCCGTCCCACTCTATCATATGTTGTCTGTATGGAAGGGGGAGGCATTGTGGAACTTCACGATGTACTTCGAGTTGCAGGAATTGGTATTTTAATAGCTATTCTTCACTTGTTTTTTGAATCTACTGGTAAAAAAGAGTATGCATTTTTTTTGTTTTTTGTTGGTTATATATATATGACAATTGAATTATTGCGACTGTTGAGACTATTTTTTTACGAAATATCTACATTTTTAGAATGGCTTATGATGACGAGTTAGCAAATGATCATTTACATTACAATTATTCTTGCATTTGTTTTACTGCAGCTCATTAAAGAATCTTACCCTCGCATTCATTCAATTGTCTATACGATTTATATTTTTCTCTTTCTAACTTATATATTCACCGTATTTATCATTCCTTATGTCTCCCAATATACCTCCGTCATACCAGCGAATCTACTACCGGTCTTTAAACTACTTTTATTTTCTGTCATATTATTATTTCTTACACAAATAATCGAGGAACTTTTATTGGACTATGAATATACAAGCCTAGCATCGTTATTCACTTTTACGACAAAAGCTATTTTGCTTATTGTTTGGCTGAATCATATGAAGCAATTCTATGACAAGTTTTTATCACTTTTGGGATTACTCTCTTGAAGGAATGAACAGCAATGGAAGAAATACTGACGTCATTAGTGCAGCCTGTCAAAGAGGTAGCACAAACATTTTCGTATATGCTATTATTTGGATTTGTCTTTATCTGCCTAGAGTGGTTTATTCCATCGAGTAAAAGATTATTTAAATTATTATTTATGTTAATAATATGCATCTATTGTTTAGAACCAGCTATTCGTGCATTAGAAATGATTCAAGCAATGACGACTGAATTAGTGACTCTCTTCCTAGGTATATATCCAATTCTGACACTCGGGATCGCTGCTTCAGGAGGAGCATTTTTAATAACCGCGTGGAATCCAGCTGTCATGCTATTTGCATCATTTACTACTGTGTTAGCCGGGAAAATCCTAATACCTGCCATTATGGCAGCATTTATATTTGATTTGATCAGTAGAATCCATCCGCCTACTTCATTTTCAAAAATGTCTGATCTCATCCGTCTGACTTTAATAGGATCTACTTCTATTATTCTTCTCTTATATAGTATTTTTATGTCGGTGAATGGTGTGATTACATGGTCTGTAAGTGGAACTGTCAATGAGACTGTAAAACGGCTAATCCAGAATAATATTCCTTTTGTCGGATCTTTACTGACGGAAAGTATTAGCACGATGAAAAACTTTTCCTCTTCTGCTTCTGTTATAACCGGAAATGCAGTTATTTTATCTGTGTTAATGTTAGTGTCAATTCCAACTATACAAACAATTCTTATTGCTTTTTTATACCGTTTACTTGGTGCTATTCTAGAACCCTTTGTTGATGGGAATATAAGCGGATTATTAGATGATATCGGAAAGACACTGTTTGTTCTTTCTATAATTTCCGTATTAATCGCATTTACTTTTTTCTTCACGATTATATTAACTATGTTATTTGCAAAACTATTAATAGGTGGGAAAGGATAGTAACCATCGTTACGACACTTCTCTTTGGCATTTTATCAATCGTTCTAGTAGGTGAGCTACTTTCGATTTTACTGGAGCATACAGATAAGGAACGCACAGGGTTTCTTGTGAAAATAGCGATAATCTATTGGATTATGTGCTTTCTCTTCATATAAACAGGTTGTCTTGCATAAAGTATTGTATCCATCATGAAAAGAAGGGTGAATCACCATTTCATTTAAACAAAAACCCACTTTTCGTTTTGTTGTCATTTGTATAGCTGTCCTTTTCATTAGTCTACTTTTTTCGGACTTACTCACTCGTGGTGAGGAAAATACTGTTGAAACCGATGATACACTCAACCAAACTACAGAAAGCCTAACTTCGATATTAGAGAAGATAAACGGAGTTGGTAAAGTTGCAGTTTATTTCCATTACGAGGATAGTTCCGAACAGACTGCGGAAAGTGACATATCATTTTTCCAGTGGACAAGTGACACTAAAAAGGACAAGGAGAAATTGATTGGAATACTAGTAGTTGCGGAAGGGGCGAACGATAAACGTATAAAAAATAGTTTAATAAAAACACTATCATCTGTATTGCAAATATCTCCACATCGAATTGTGATAGAAGAAATGGAATTGGAGGATAAAAAATATGAATAAAAAGAGATCTGTATGGTTTTTAACATTATTTAGTTTAGTAGCAGTAGTGACGGTTTTTTATGTATCGGATCGACCATCTCCATTCGATGGGATTCAACTATTTTCCGATGACACGTTAGATGAGGTAGGATTAGTAGAAACTTCTTCGACAAATGAAGAATCATTTGTTTCTCAAAGTAATGCATTTGAAGAAATGAGAATGGAAGTAACAGATAAACGCAGCCAACTAACTGAACAATTAACTAAAAAAGTAGGTTCCAATGAATTTACTGCAGAACAAAAAGACGAGGCTTATAACCAAATGGAAGAACTAGTTAAAATTAATTCTACAGAAGGGATGCTGGAGTTAATCATAAAATCATTAGGTTATGATGACGCATTAGTACGCATTGAAGAAAGTAAAGTTTTAATAGATGTTGTGTCTAATGAACAATCAACTAAAAAGGCATCCGAAATTATATATAATGTTAAGCGTGAGTGGCCGCAAGCTAATAAGGTAGAAGTAAATTTTGATGGCCAGTAAGCTATAATAAAATTAAAAAATACTTAATATATAGCGATATTGAAGAGTGCCTGAAGAGGCGCTTTTTTTTATTATTTCAGAATAATTATCCCTATCTATTTCAAATTTGCAGGAAAACGTCTAAAATAGAATATGGAGCTATTAATAAACACATTAAAGGAGATTAAATAAATGAAGATTCAAGAAATTAGAGAAATTATAAAACTAGTCGATCAGTCGACATTAGATGAATTTTTATACGAATCAGAAGGTACAAAGATTAAATTGAAAAAAAATGAAAAAGGTTTTGTGAATTCATCTAGTGAAACCTTTGGTAGTTCTTCTATTGTAGAACAACCAAAACCAGTAGAAGCAAAAGCACCTATCGTTCAAGAGATACCAAAGGAACTTGTTGTAGAAGAAGCTACTCCTAGTGTCGTGGATAACTCTTTACATACAATTATTTCACCAATGGTTGGTACGTTTTATCAATCATCTTCTCCCGATACAGCTGCATACGTAGAAGTTGGAACAAAAGTGTCGATGGATTCTATTGTCTGTATCGTTGAAGCAATGAAGCTGTTCAATGAAATTGAAGCAGAAATTGACGGAGAAGTTGTAGAAATTCTTGTGAAAGATGGACAATTAGTTGAATATGGTCAACCTCTGTTCCTCGTTAAAGGAAACTAAGAAAGGAGCAAGGATGATGAAAAAAGTACTGATTGCCAATCGCGGAGAAATAGCTGTCCGCATAATACGTGCATGCAAAGAATTAGATATAGAAACTGTAGCTGTATATTCTGAAGCAGACCGTGAAGCACTTCATGTCCAAATTGCTGATGAAGCTTACTGTATAGGACCGAGACTCTCAAAGGATTCCTATTTGAATTTCTCCAATATCATAACTGTAGCTAAACTAACTGGTTGTGAAGGAATTCATCCAGGTTATGGATTCCTAGCAGAAAATGCTGAGTTTGCTGAGCTATGTGAAGACTGTGATATTAAATTTATCGGACCAACTTCCTCTGCTATTAAAAGTATGGGAATTAAGGACGTAGCAAAAGAAACAATGGAAAAAGCGGGAGTTCCAATAGTTCCTGGATCTAAAGGGATTGTAGAAACCGAAGAAGATGCTTTGAAAGTCGCTAGAGAAATAGGTTTTCCGGTAATTATCAAAGCTACTGCTGGTGGCGGTGGTAAAGGAATCCGTGTCGCTAAAGATGAGGAAGATCTTCTAAAAGGGATTAAAATAACTCAAAAAGAAGCGGCAGCAGCATTTGGTAACCCTGGAGTTTACTTAGAGAAATATATTGAAGTATTCCGTCACGTGGAAATTCAAGTGTTAGCTGATGGTCACGGAAATGCGGTTCACTTAGGAGAACGCGATTGTACCGTTCAGCGCCGTATGCAAAAGCTAGTGGAGGAGGCACCTTCTCCTGCATTATCTGAAGAACTTCGCGCTGAAATGGGAGCAGCTGCTGTGAAGGCCGCTCTTGCTGTTGGTTACGAAAGTGCAGGTACAGTAGAATTTATCTTTGATCATATAGAACAAAAGTTCTACTTTATGGAAATGAATACTCGTATTCAAGTGGAGCATCCTGTCACAGAAATGATCACAGGTGTAGATTTGATCAAACAAATGCTTTTAGTAGCAACAGGTGAACAATTGCCTTTCGAACAAAAAGATATTAAACTGAATGGATGGGCAATTGAATGCCGTATCAATGCGGAGAACCCTGCGAAAAACTTTATGCCTTCTCCAGGCCTAGTAGAGTTTTATCTGCCTCCAGGTGGATTAGGAGTTCGCGTAGATTCTGCTGTATACCCAGGTTATACAATTCCGCCATTTTATGATTCGATGGTTGCAAAACTTATTGTACATGCTGCAACTCGAGAAGAAGCAATTGCTAAAATGAAACGTGCACTAAGTGAATTTGCTATCGAAGGAGTAGAAACTACTATCGGATTCCATTCGAAGCTCATGAATCATGAAGTATTTGTGTCAGGTGATTTTGATACGAAATTCTTAGAAAAATATGATGTAATGAATTCATAATAAGGAGTGAAAGATATGACAGAAACTACTGAACAAAAGTTTGTTCAAATGACTCCTGAAGGAAAAGAATATCTTGGAACAATAGAAATTGCTCCCGAAGTAATTACAGTAATCGCTGGAATTGCTACAAATGAAGTGGAAGGCATTGCTGGTACACGTGGAAACTTTGCTGCAGGTGTAGTAGAACGTTTAGGGAAAAAAGTACATGGAAAAGGTATTAAAACGGAGATAAATAATGATGGATTGTTCATCGACGTATATTGCCTTGTGAAATATGGCTCTTCAGTTCCTACAGTTGCGAGAGAAGTTCAATCCCAAATTCGACAAGCAATCGAAAATATGACGAGTTTAACACCTAAAGAAGTAAATGTACATATTACAGGTGTACAATTCGATACAGTAGAAGGAAAAGCGTAAGCGCCTATGTCAGCTCCGACAAGCGCTGGAAGGATTTCAAGTAAAGGCGCACTTTGCCTTTACAGAAATCCTGAAGCGACTCGAGGGGCTAGGCGCTGGAGCTGGACAGATACAAAAACTATATACTTTCTTATTTTTTAAAAGAGATAGAGCTTTCCGTAAAGATGGCTCTTTCTCTTTTTTTTTGCCTTTCTAATACACATACAACAAAAAAATATGCTATGATTGTCTAGATAGTTACATTTAAAGGAGAACTAAATAATGAAACGAAGACAAGCGAGAGAATTAGCATTACAAGCATTATTTCAATTAGATAATCATGAAATTTCCATAGGAGAAGCTATTGGACATGTGACGGAAGAACAAGATTCTTTCCTAACCCAAGTAGTAACTGGAGTCGTGAATCATAAAGAGGAAATAGATGCTTCTTTAACAGATAAACTAGAAAATTGGTCACTTTCCAGACTTCCGAAAATTGAACGTACAGTGCTGAGAATAGCTGTATTTGAATTACTTTATACAGAAGAAACACCAGCTAAAGTTGTTATTAATGAAGCATTAGAAATTTCTAAAGTATTTGGAGACGAGAAATCAAGTCGTTTCGTAAATGGCGTTTTATCTAAATATGCAGAGCAATAATCTACATTGACTTAAGGAGCGTTTGAATTGTCTACTAATAAAATTGATGGAAAACAAATTGCAGGATTAGTTACAGAAAAAGTGAAAGAGCGTGTTGAAAACCTAAAATCTAAAGGTATCGTTCCAGGATTAGCAGTTGTTTTAGTGGGAAGTAATCCAGCATCACAAACATATGTAAACAATAAAGCAAAAACTTGCGAACGTTTAGGCATGTATTCCGTATTAATAGAGCTAGACGAAAATATTTCCGAAGATGAGCTTCTTAAAAATGTAGAGACACTTAACCAAGATAAAAAAATTCATGGTATTTTAGTTCAATTACCATTGCCTTCACAAATTGATGAGGATCGAGTAATTGCAGCTATTTCTCCGCTAAAGGATGTAGATGGTTTCCATCCAGAAAATGTTGGGAAAATGATGATTGGTCAACAATCTTTCCTACCTTGTACACCTTTTGGCATTATGAAATTACTCGAGTATAGCGATGTAGATATTGCAGGGAAACATGCCGTTATTATTGGTCGAAGTAATATTGTAGGTAAACCGATGGGTCAGTTATTGTTACAAAAGGATGCAACAGTTACTTACTGTCATTCTAGAACAAAAGATTTACACTCTTTTACTAAACAAGCAGATATTTTAGTTGTTGCAACTGGTCGAACTAAGATGATTGATGCAAGTTATATAAAAGAAGGAGCAGTTGTCATTGATGTAGGCATCAACCGTGACGAGAATAACAAGCTTTGCGGAGACGTAGACTTTGCTTCGGTGCAGGAAGTAGCTTCTAAAATTACTCCAGTTCCTGGTGGTGTAGGTCCAATGACAATCGCAATGCTTATGGAAAATACTTGTTTAGCGGCTGAAAATACATTAACTAATAAATAATTGGTAAGCTGTTTTTCTAAGAAAGACAGCTTTTACCTTAAAGAATTAACTTCAATTCTTCACTAGTATGATTTTCCAATATATAATCCTATTATTGGAGAAAAAGTCTATCCAATGATGCTCCTGATTTACGTTACATGTGGACGCTTTCCGCGGGGTGAGCGATGAGCTATCACCGTCGCTCACGCGTCGTTGTGATAGCTCATCTGTCTCACTCATCCCGCTGGAGTCGCCACATTTCACTCCAATCAATAAATTGAATAGTACTAACAATAAGATTTTGCATAGCCTATCGCTAAGGAAAATTAGATTAAGATAAGATCTAGGTTTAGATAAATCGGTCTTGTAATTGTTATTAGAGTTGCTACTATTTTTATCTGACATTATATATATGATTCAGTAAATGAGTCAATTTCATAATTAACTTTTCAATTAAAAATACGAATATTTAAGTTGTATCAATTTTTTTATTCGTTTTATAAGAAGTCAATCTTGTTGATTGGAGCGCAAGGCGGCGACTCCAGTGGGAACAGCACGAGCTGAAAGCCCCACAGGAAAGACATTAGTCAAACCTTGTTTGACCAATGTCTTTGCGACGAGTAACCGCAGGAGCATATGTTTTCGTAGTGACGAGGAGATTGAAGCCGTGCGCCCACGGAAAGCGTCCGCCTGGAGCGGAAATCAACTTTGTTGGGATTTTATTACTATGTTACTTCATTATGAAATTGATTTAAGAAAATTTATTTTTATACTAATGGAGTTGTTTTTGTGACTACAGAACCGAGTAAGTACTTAACTGTAAAAGCCTTAACCAAATACATAAAGCGAAAATTTGATGCAGATACTCATTTACGGGATGTATACATAAAAGGAGAGCTATCCAACGTGAAAGTTCATTCTAGTGGACATATCTATTTTACGCTTAAAGACGATGCTGCTCGAATTACTTCTGTCATGTTTGCAATGAGTGCCAAATCATTGAAATTCGTTCCTGAAAGTGGCATGAATGTACTCGTACGAGGGGATATAAATGTATTCGAAGTGGCTGGGCAATACCAGTTATACGCAACTACTATACAGCCAGACGGTATAGGAGAGCTTTTTTTAGCATTTGAACAATTAAAAAAGAAATTGCAACAAGAAGGACTTTTCCATCCAAGTCGTAAAAAATCAATACCAACCTTTCCTAAAAAAATTGGTGTCATTACCTCTAAAACTGGGGCAGCTATACGAGATATCTTAACAACATTAGAACGTCGTTATCCTATTTCTGAAGTGATCGTATTTCCTAGTATCGTTCAAGGCCCTCAAGCTGCGCCTTCCATTGTAAAGTCTATTGAAAAAGCGAACCAAACTAGTGATATGGACGTTTTAATCGTTGGACGAGGTGGTGGTTCCATTGAGGATTTATGGGCTTTTAACGAGGAAATAGTAGCAAGAGCCATTGCAAACAGTCAAGTTCCAATCATAAGTGCAGTTGGTCATGAAACAGATACAACTATTGCTGATTTTGTCTCGGATTTAAGAGCTCCGACCCCAACAGCAGCTGCTGAAATGGCAGTACCAAGTAAAGAAAATCTTATGCAAAATATATTATCATTTCAATCGGCAAGCTTTCATTTTATAACCAAGCGGATAACAGATGAAAAAAACAGATTTAAACGGGCGATGGAGTCGCCGGTAATGGCAACCCCTGAGAAATTATATCGTCCTTTTATTGAAAGGTTTGTTCGTTCAGAACAACAGTTACAAAGAGAAACAAATCTTCTTTATAAAGGTAAACAACGGGATTTCATACAGCTTCAAAATAGGTTTTCCCAATTATCTCCACAAAAAGTAATCGATCAACATCATAAATCAGTGCAGACAATGACTAATCAATTGAACCAAGTGTCACTATCCACGTTTGAAAAACATCGTCATCAATTTATTAGTTCTATTCGAACATTAGAAGCGTTAAATCCATTAAAGATTATGGACCGTGGCTACAGTATTATATACAAAGAAGGCAAACTGGTTAAATCCGTGGAAAATGTAAAAAAAGATGATTCTATATTTGTTACATTACAAGATGGTCAATTAGAAGCTGTCGTAAAGCGGGTTGAAGTGAAAGAAAGTGGGGACTAATATTAATGACTAAGAAGGAAATTCTATTCGATGAAGCAATGCTGCAATTAGAAAATATAGTTCGCCAGCTAGAACAAGGGGATGTACCCTTAGAAAGTGCTATAGAACTTTATCAAAAAGGTATGGAGCTTTCTAAAGTATGCAGTGACAAGCTGCAAAAAGCAGAAAAGCAATTAGTTACATTTATGGATGAAAACAAAGAAGATGCTGGTGCGTCCAATGAGTGATCAATTAACTTCCTTTATTGAAACCAATCAGCCGCTTATTGAAAAGACATTACATTCTCTAATAACTGATATAAAGGCTCCACAGCCATTGAAAGATGCTATGCTCTATTCACTTCAAGCTGGTGGAAAAAGAATTAGACCATTGTATACACTTGCAGTTTTAAAAGAGCTAGATATTCAAAATGAGGATGCCATTATTGTCGCAAGTACGATTGAAATGATTCATACTTATTCGCTTATTCATGATGATTTGCCAGCGATGGATAATGATGATTTACGACGTGGAAAACCAACGAATCATATAGTATTTGGGGAAGCACTAGCTATATTAGCGGGAGATGCGCTTGTAACGATTGCTTTTGGTATTATTGCTAGACTTCCAAATATATCTCCTGAATTGAAAGTAGATTTGATCGATAAGTTAAGCTTTTCTGCGGGTTCAGAAGGAATGGTTGGCGGTCAAGTTTTAGATATGCTTGGAGAAGGTCAAACCTTAACTTTAGAGCAACTAGAAGAAATTCATGTAAATAAAACAGGTGCCCTCTTGTCATACAGTATTTTAGCAGGAGCTATTATTGCAAATGTCTCTAGTGAAATAATGAGTGCATTAGAAAAGTATGCATTTCATATTGGTCTTGCATTTCAAATTCAAGATGACATTCTAGATGTAGAAGGTACATCAGAGCAATTAGGAAAAACTGCCGGTAAAGACCTAATCAGTGAAAAAAATACATACCCATCCATTTTGACGATGGAAGGTGCAAAAAAAGAACTTCAAAATCAATATAATCAAGCTTTTCAAGCCCTAGAGAATATTCAAATGCAAGATGGTTTACTCGTGGAGTTCGCCAATTATATAACGAAAAGGTCCAAATAGTAGCGAATAATTTGTTTTTTAGACATTTATTGCTATGATATTAACTAGTTGTAAAGAAGGAAATCTAATAGAAGGTGTGTGATGGCAATGGATTTAACTTCAATTTCTAGCCCATCCTTTTTAAAAAGTTTAGATAATGAACAATTAAAGGAACTTAGTGAAGATATTCGATCGTTTTTAATAGAAAATTTAGCGGTAACAGGTGGGCATATTGGGCCTAACCTAGGAGTAGTAGAACTAACAATTGCTTTGCATAAATCATTCAATAGCCCAGAAGACAAGTTTCTTTGGGATGTTGGACATCAAGCGTATGTTCACAAAATTTTAACAGGTCGAGCAAGTCAATTCGATACATTGCGTCAATTTAAAGGATTATGTGGATTTCCAAAGCGTATTGAAAGTGAACATGATGTATGGGAAGCAGGACATAGCTCAACATCTCTTTCTGCTGCAATGGGTATGGCAAAGGCTCGAGATATTCAAAATAAGAAAAACTATGTTGTGCCAATAATCGGAGACGGTGCTCTTACGGGTGGTATGGCATTAGAGGCATTAAATCATATTGGGCATGAAAAAACGGATATGACAGTTATTTTAAATGACAACGAAATGTCTATTGCCCCCAATGTAGGAGCACTCCACAATGTATTAGGTAGATTACGTACACATGGTACCTATAACAAAGCAAAAGATGAACTAGAATCATTACTAAAAAAAATCCCAGCAGTTGGTGGGAAACTTGCAGGTACGGCAGAGCGAGTAAAAGATAGTCTAAAGTATTTACTAGTTTCCGGAGCATTTTTTGAAGAACTCGGATTTACTTATTTAGGACCGATCGATGGTCATGACTTTGTAGCATTAGAAGAAAACCTACAATATGCGAAGAAGATGAAGGGACCAGTACTCTTACATGTTATAACAAAAAAAGGTAAAGGCTATAAACCTGCAGAGCTTGATAAAATTGGTACATGGCATGGAACAGGTCCGTATAAAATGGAAACTGGTGATTTGATCAAATCAGCTTCAAAAGGACCTTCATGGAGTGCACTTATAGCAGAAACTGCAAGAAAACTAGCAAGAACAGATAAACGTATTGTAGCAATTACTCCAGCAATGCCAGTCGGTTCCAAATTAGAAGGATTTGCTTCTGAATTCCCGAATCGCATGTTCGATGTTGGAATTGCAGAACAGCATGCTACTACAATGGCTGCTGGGATGGCTGCAGATGGTATGAAACCGATGCTTGTTATTTATTCAACATTTCTTCAACGTGCTTATGATCAAGTACTTCATGATATTTGTCGACAAAACTTAAATGTTGTTATCGCTATTGACCGAGCTGGTTTAGTTGGAGCAGATGGAGAAACACATCAAGGTGTATTTGATATTTCTTTCTTACGTCATATGCCGAATATGGTTATTATGATGCCCAAAGATGAAAATGAAGGACAGCATATGGTTAAAACTGCTTTTGAATATTCGGATGGACCAATAGCTCTTCGTTATCCTAGAGGAAATGGGTATGGCGTTGCAATGGATGAAGAATTAAAAACAATTCAAATTGGTTCTTGGGAAGTATTAAAAGAAGGTACACAGGCAGCTATTCTGACATTTGGAACAACTATCCCTATGGCCATGAAAGCTGCGGAAATACTTTCACAAAATAATGTCTCAGTAGAAGTGATTAATGCTCGTTTTATTAAACCTTTAGATGTAGAAATGCTTCGTGACTTGCAAGCTCGTAATATTCCTATTATCACTTTGGAAGAGAGTGCTCTTCAAGGTGGTTTCGGTAGTGCAGTAATGGAGTTTTATAATGAAAATAACCTACAAGCAAATGTACATCGCATAGGAATTCCAGACATCTTTATCGAACATGGTGAAGTAAATCAATTGCTGGAAGAAATTCATATTACTTCAGACGAAATTGTAAAAGTAGTAAATACAAAAGTTAATGAATCATCCAGGTATATTCAATCATGACTAAAACACCGAAAGAACGAGTAGACGTATTATTAGTTGAACAAGGATTATTCGAAACAAGAGAAAAGGCAAAACGTGCGATTATGGCAGGGCTAATTTATAAAAACGAAGAGCGAATTGATAAACCTGGAGAAAAGGTGGAGAATACCTCTGTTTTAACAGTAAAAGGTCAAGTATTAAAGTATGTTAGCCGTGGTGGATTAAAGCTAGAAAAAGCATTAGAACAATTTGACTTGCGTATTGAAGACAGAATCATGCTTGATATCGGTTCTTCTACAGGAGGATTTACGGACTGTGGTTTACAAAATGGTGTCAAGCATGCTTATGCTTTAGATGTAGGGAGCAACCAATTAGCTTGGAAAATTAGGCAGGATGCTCGTGTAACTGTTATGGAAAAAACAAATTTCAGATATTCGACTCCTGCAGATTTTTTAGAGGGTTTACCGTCATTTGCATCGATTGACGTATCATTTATTTCTTTAAAGCTTATTTTTCCGACTTTAAAAACAATTTTAGTACCTAATGGTGATGTGATTGCTCTTGTAAAGCCTCAGTTTGAGGCGGGCAAGGAACGTGTAGGGAAAAAAGGTGTTGTTAGGGATAAAGCAGTGCATATAGACGTTTTGAATGACATAGCTCATTTTGCGGAAAGCCAGCATTTTCAATTAAAAAATGCTTCTTTTTCTCCTATAACTGGTGGAGAGGGAAATATCGAATTTTTATTTCATCTCACAAATATCGTAGGAGAAGAGTTTTCACCGCATCAAATAGATTTTGTTAAACTCGTTAACGAAGCACATCAACTACTTAAATAATTTGCGGCTCTTGTCAAAGAGTCGCTTTTTTCTTGTTACTTCTCCAATCAAATGCTATTGTATAAAGTAAATAGTATAAATATACAATGAGGTGAACCCGAAATGAACAAGGGACAACGACATATTCGCATAAGGGATATTATTGCAAAACACGAAATTGAAACACAGGATGATCTAGTAGATTTTCTAAAAAATGCGGGTTATAATGTCACTCAAGCTACGGTTTCAAGAGATATTAAAGAACTTCATTTAGTAAAAGTTCCATTGCCAAATGGAAATTATAAATATAGTTTACCTGCAGACCAGCGTTTTAATCCTATTCAAAAACTACGTAGAGCACTATCTGATGCTTTCGTTAGTATTGATGGAGCAAGTCATTTCTTAGTGATGAAAACATTACCGGGCAATGCACATGCAATCGGCTCTTTAATTGACTACTTAGATTGGTCGGAAATCCTAGGAACTATTTGTGGTGATGATACTTGTTTGATCCTGTGTAGACAAGAACAAGATAGCCTAATTATTAAAAATCGCTTACTCGAAATGCTTTAAAGTGAGGTGAAAACTGTTGTTAAAGGAATTAACGATAAAAAACTTTGCCATTATTGATGAATTGACCGTAAGTTTTGAAGAAGGACTTACTGTGCTGACTGGAGAAACTGGAGCAGGAAAGTCTATTATTATTGATGCTGTGCATCTGTTATGTGGTGGTAGAGGATCCCATGAGTTCATAAGACATGGAGCTAAAAAAGCAGAGCTAGAAGGTTTGTTTATTATATCCAATCCCGGGCATGGTGTTGTTAAAAAGTTGGCAGATGTTGGTATTGATATTGAGGACGAGTCTATTATTTTAAGAAGAGATATTAACCAGTCAGGTAAAAGTGTCTGTAGAGTAAATGGGAAACTTGTAACAATAGGTATTTTAAGAGAAATTGGTGCTTCTTTAATAGATATACATGGTCAACATGAGAGTCAAGAACTTATGGACGATAAAGCTCATATCCATTTGTTGGATCAATTTGCTGGAGAAAATCTAAAAGAAGTGAAAGAATCCTATCAAGAACTTTATAAGCAATACAAAAAGTGGAAAAAAGAACTGGATAAATTATCGGAAAACGAACAACAGATTGCACATAAGATTGATTTGTATACGTTCCAAGTAGAGGAAATCGCCGATTCGAACCTAGTTGTAGGAGAAGAGGAACAATTACAGGAACAGAAAAAGAAGTTACAAAATTTTCATAAGGTTTTCGATAAAATGAGTAACGCATATGATGCGATTTTGGCTGAATCTAAAGGTCTAGATTATATAGGAACAGCAATGGCTGATCTTCAAGATATTGCAGACGTTGATAACAATATAAAGGAACTAAGTGAAAATGTGTCATCAGCATTTTACATATTGCAAGATGCCGCTTATCAGATCAAAAATGAGTTAGATGAGATGGAATTTGATAACAATCAACTTCAAATCGTGGACGAGCGTTTAGCTACTATCCAAGCCCTAAAACGGAAATATGGTTCATCTATTGAAGAAATACTAGATTACAAAGATCAGATTCAATACAGCTTAGATCAGTTGGTGAATCGTGATGAGCAAATTCAAAAAATGACAGAAAAAATACGTCAAATTGAAATTGATTTAGAATTAGAGGCTATGGATTTAACGGATAAACGCAAAAAAGCTGCAAAATTATTAAGCGTTGCTATCATGGAGCAATTACAGGAACTATATATGGAAAAGGCTACTTTTGCGGTTATGTTTCATGAGACAGTTAAACCTGTCTACAATGAAAATGGGTTAGACGATTTGTCATTTTATATCTCAACGAATGTAGGTGAACCTCTGAAGGCATTAACTAAAATTGCTTCAGGTGGGGAACTTTCACGTATGATGCTTGCGCTTAAAAGTATCTTCTCAAAGCATCAGGGCATTACATCCATTGTTTTTGATGAGGTTGATACTGGAGTAAGTGGACGCGTTGCCCAATCCATAGCAGAAAAAATTGCTGGAATTGCTTCAAACTCACAAGTACTTTGTATATCTCATTTACCACAAGTTGCAGCGATGGCGGATCAACATCTAATGATAAAAAAAGAGGTCAGTGGTAATCGAACATTTACAGTATTAGAAGAAGTACAAAATGATAAACGGGCAGAAGAACTTAGTCGGATGATGTCTGGTGCGGAAATTACAAGCACAACGTTACAGCATTCGAAAGAGCTATTAAAATTAGCGAAAAATCGCAAAAAAATTATAAGAAATGTGTGAAGACCTTGCAATTAAAGGTCTTTTTTTTTTATCAATTATTTACCTATCATAGCCGACATTTTGTAGGACATAGTATCAATATAGGGAGGTGAAATATGAAGAAAAACTATCGGAAATGGTCGCTAATGCCACTACTCTTCTTTACTTTATTCTTCGCGAACAATTCAGCTTTTGCAGAGCAAACTTCAGTAGTACCACTCGGTCAATCCATTCAAATTGATTTACAATATGGTTCCGTATTTGTAAGTAGTGATGTTTTACTTTCAGATGATGAATGGTTGCGAACAGGTGATTCGATTCAGCTTATTAATGATCAGCCTGTGACAAATCTAATTGACGTAAAAAGTCATATAAAAGACAAAACACAAATTATTATCCAGTATGAGCATAAAAAAGAAATGTATACGAAAAATATCAGTCCAAATCAAATGGTAAAATTACTTCCTTTTTTGAGAGACGCTACAGAAGGTATTGGCACTTTGACTTATTTTGATCCGGTTACGAAAGAATTTGGTGCCTTAGGTCACCAAATAGTAGACCAACATTCCGGTATTACTCCAAAATTCTCAGAAGGCTCCATTTATTTATCTTCAATTGAGCAGATAAAGAAAAGTACGCCAGGAAAACCCGGCTATAAAATAACCTCCCATCAATCAAATACATTACCAATTGGTGGTGTAAATGAAAATAATGTATACGGTGTTTTCGGAAAATTGGAAAACAGTGCATTAGAAAATATATCCATGCAACAGGTAGAAGTTGTAGATCAAGAAGATATAATGACAGGTAAAGCAGTTATGCGAACCTCAATCGATGGTCAAAAGGTACAGGATTTCTCAATAGAAATTTCTTCAGTGGAAGGTCATATATTTCAATTTACAGTAACCGATCAGAAACTTATTCAAAAGACGGGCGGTATTTTACAAGGCATGAGTGGAAGTCCAATCATTCAAAAAGATAAGCTAATCGGAGTCGTTACTCATATGTATGTAGACAAACCAGAAAATGGTGCAGCATTAGCGATAACTGAAATGATGAAAAAGAATCCTAAATAAAATAAAAAGGATAGACCATTTGGGTCTATCCTTTTTATTTTATTTAGGTATAATATGGTATGAAGATTATTCGACATTACTGTTGTAATATTCGAAAATTTGTCGCAATATAACGAAAATGTATTATAAAAGCCTTATTTTTAATAAGAATGAAGGATTTAAGAAAATTAAGGAGAATAATACCTAAGTGAAAAATTACAAAAGGTGGATGAGGAAATGGAAAAGGTGAAAATTGCAATTGTGGACGATAACAAAGATTTAATTCGTACGATGGGATCTTATTTTGATCAGCACCCGGAAATTGAAATAATCGGTACAGCAGTAAATGGAAAACTTTGTTTAGAACTTTTGGAGACTATCCAACCGGATGTATTGCTACTCGACATAATTATGCCACATTTAGATGGAATTGCGGTATTAGATAATTTACAAAAAGACAATAAACTTAAGGATATCCAAGTAATTATGCTGACTGCCTTTGGACAAGAGGATGTCATGAAACAAGCGGTAGATTTAGGAGCGTCCTATTTTATGCTAAAGCCTTTTGAATTTGAACGCTTAGTAACTCAAATTAAACAAGTGGCAGGCAAAAAAGGATTTGTTCAAGAAGAACCTGTAAAAACTAATCCAGAAAAAGAAGCATTGCAAAATAAGCGGATGATTGACAATACAATAACGAATGTTATTAAAGAGATTGGTGTGCCGGCTCATATTAAAGGATACTCCTACCTACGTGAGGCTATCCAAATGGTTTATAGTGATATTGAATTACTGGGTTCAATTACGAAAGTTTTATATCCAGAAATAGCTAAAAAATTTCAAACGACACCATCTCGTGTAGAGCGAGCGATTCGACATGCAATCGAAGTAGCCTGGAATCGCGGAAATTACGAAACTATTTCTAAACTATTCGGATACACAGTGCATCATTTAAAATCAAAACCTACCAATAGTGAATTCATCGCAATGATCGCCGACAAAATTCGTATGGAAAATATGGCTAGTTAATCGTTGATATTACTGAAATCATTCAAAATATAAAGGCAAAAAATTTTTCTTAAATCTTAACTAGAATCTAATTTCAATGCCTATAAACTATTACTAGCAAAACCAACGAATTTTTTGATTCGCTGGTTTTTTTATATTTCATAAAAGTGAGAAATATTAAACCGACTGACTTAAAATATAGAAACAAGGACTTTTCAGACTAGATAAATTTGTGGTAGTGGTTACTTTGTACCCTTAGAAGTAGGTCTATTGGGAGACTAAATATCTGTTTAAAATTAAGATTCACTAGTTAATGATAATAACAATTAGGTATTAATAGCGATATTTTTCTCAAAATCAAAATTTTTATCACACTATTTTCAATAGTGAGTATAATAATTGATGAGAGGAAGTGTTTAATTTATGATAATCATTGAGAATGATGAAATAATGCTTTCTACGGAAAATGGACGAGTATTTATGACTATTAAAAATGATCATTATAATCTAAAGAAAGTGGATGAATTGACTAGAAATCATCCGAGATTGAAAATTTCTAATTTTATGGCTGTAAAAAAAGCTGTCGAAAGTAGTTCACATGATCCTATTGAGCTAGGTACCTGGATTGATAGTATGGAGTTAGAAATAAGTAGTGATAAAATGGAAGCATATATCACTATTTACGAATCGCAGAGCTTTATACAAGAGAACTTAGAAAATCTTCAAATAAATTTACAAAAGCTACTTCAAGACAATCAAATTGTTTATGGTCATCAGCCATTAGATTTATTGACAGTAAAAACGAGTAAATCCTACATAATTGCAAAGGGACTACCACCTCAAAAAGGTGCCGATGCTAAAATTTCTTATTTACAACAAGCGGAAAAGACACCAGTAATAAATGAAGATGGTAAAGCGGATTACTTTGACATGAACTTCCTCGTAGAGATTAATGAGGGATCTTGGCTTGGCGAAAAATTCCCTGCAAAACAAGGAATAGCAGGAAAAAATATTTTGGGTGAATCAGTACCTGCATTAATGGGTGACGATTTTCCATTAAAATATGACACTAAATCAGCTTACGAAGTGGAAGAGGAAGGGAAGACAGTTCTTAGGTCTAAAACAAAAGGAGTAATCGGAGAAGTAAATGGATTACTTACGGTCCAAAAGCATCTTGTTATCGATGGTGATGTAGGACTAGAGACAGGTAATTTGAAATTTGATGGTTCTATCCAAGTAAGAGGAACTGTAATGCCGGGCTACTCAATAGTCTCTTCAGGTGATATCTCCATTGAATCCAACGAAGGTGTTCATGCAGCTGAGCTTATTAAATCCACCGAAGGAGATGTATTCATTAAAGGTGGTATTTTTGGAAGAGGAGTCACAAAGGTCGAGGCACATCATAATATATTTGTTAAGCATGCCAATGAATGTACGCTAGAGGCGAAAGATAATATACACATTGGTTTCTATTCGTTAGGCGCTACAATATGCTGTGATTCACTTGTCTTAGATGAGCGCAAAGGAAAAATTATTGGTGGTAAAGCGATTGCTATCAATTCAATTACATCTGCATATACAGGTAACAACTCGGAAAGAAAAACAGAATTGATTGTCCAAGGAATAGACCGGAAAATTTTAACCGAAAATGCCAAAACAAAAGCACAGGATATGATGAATTTACAGGAAGAAACGACAAAGCTCAATTTTAGTTTAAGTCAATTAAATCAATTCAAAAGTTCAATGACAAATCAACAAGTGGCGATATATGAGCAAACGAAGCAAAAGTATAATGAAATTCAACGTGAGATTAAAGAACTAGATGGGGAGATTCAGCGTATTTTGAAAATGTTAAGACAAACGTCAGATTATTTCATCCAAATTACAAGAGAAGCAAATCCAGGAACTATTATTCAAATTGGAAACAAGTCTTCTTTTCTAACAACACAAACCCAAGGGAAATTTAAATTGGAAAATGGGGAGCTAAATGCCTAATATACCTGTGTACGCTCACCGCGGTGCAGCACTCAAAACAGTAGAAAATTCTATGAAAGCGTTTAAAAGGGCTGTAAAGCTAGGTGTAGATGGAATTGAACTAGACTTACAGCTTTCAGCAGATGGCGTTCCTTTTGTTACGCATGATATCGATTTTTTTCGACTAGCGGGAAATAAAAGAAGAATTACGGATATGCTTGCAGAGGAAGTTTTGCAGTTAAAGCTTGGAAAAGTGTTTTACCGTAAGTTTTTCTATTCTAGAGTAGTGACCTTTGATGAATTCATTCATTTTGTGACCCCTCTAGGGATAAAGTTAAATGTTGAACTAAAGGAATCCTTTCTTGGTAAAACTGAAAAAATTCGAGAAGTGGTAGAAAAAGCATCGAATATTTCAGATGTCCACTTTTCTTCCTTTGAATTTAGTGTGCTACAAGCCATACATGCAATGGATAGAAAAGTCCAAACAGCTTTCATTGGCAAAAAAAATTCTGATTGGGATTATGTTTTGTCCATTAAAGAAATAGATGCAATTCACTTCAATAAAAAATTTTACGAGTCGGATTTGATGAGAAAAGTATGGGATGCTGGTTATCCTATGCGCTTTTATAATATTAAGGGCAATGAAAAATATATTCGAAATCCCCATGAATCTGTGATTGGGTGGATCACTGATTACCCCGAAAAAGTAATACAACAACAAAAAAGACGCTGACTTTTATTATAAGTCTACGTCTTTTTTCTTTTGAAATCGTGGAGCTACTTTCCCATTTTTACGATCACGGTTCAATAAGAATCCTGCAAAAAAGCCTAATCCTAAAACCGTAAATATTAATCCGCTTATAAATTGTATGGCCAGGCCACCAATAGGGAGGATTTGCAATCCGAAAAATGTATCTCTCATTAATTTAATCCCAAATGCTGCTAAAATTCCAGGAATTAATAACACGATTAAAGCCGCTAAACGAGCCATTTTTTTCACTCCTGTTCTTACTAATTTAATTTTACTATCAACAATATGATTGTCAACGAAAGAAACTTACGTTATGATAAATGAGAAGTGCAATAAGTTGCAGATGATTAATGGGGGTGTGCATATTCTTGCAAAACATAATTATAGTAGGCGCTGGTAATGGAGGGTATGCACTTTTGAAATTAATACAACAGGCTGATTACCTTCAGGTAAGAGCTATTGTAGACATTGATGAAAAAGCTCCCGGGTTAAAACTTGCAAAAGAGATTAATATTCCTACGTATAAAGATTGGAAACCTCTCCTAAATGGGGATATTCAGATCATCATCGATGTTACGGGAAACAAAGAGGTATTTCATGAACTTCTTGCAAATAGACCTGCCACTGCGGTATTAATACCGGGCGAAATTGCTAACTTAATTGTTTCACTTTTAGAAGAAAAAAATAAGTATATACACATTATTGACCACAAAACGATTATGCAGGAGTTAATCTTCAATTCAGTTGAAGAGGGTATGATTGGAATTGATGATCAAGGTATCGTAAATTTATTCAACAAAAGTGCAGAAAGAATGACGCAATTATCCGTGGAAATGGCCATTGGAAAACATGTGCATGAGGTTATCTCATTAAGTGAATTACCAAGAGTATTCGATACGGGTCTTGTCGAACTAAACAGAGAACTTATTCTTGAAAGCGGTACCAAAATTGTCACCTCGCGCTATCCGATGATTAATGAAGAAGGAAAAACCGTCGGGGCATTTGCAGTTTTCAAGGATATTTCAGAAGTAGTTAGACTAGCTGAAGAAATTACAAATCTAACAGAAATTCAAAAAATGCTAGAGGCCATTATTTATTCTAGTGAAGATGCTATTTCCGTTGTGGATGAAGACGGTAAAGGCATTCTTATTAATCCGGCCTATACGAGAATAACTGGATTTAGTGAAGCGGAAGTAATTGGTCAACCTGCAACTGCGGATATTTCTGAAGGGGAAAGTATCCACCTAAAAGTGCTACAAACTCGCAAGCCTATTCGTGGTGTTAATCTACGAGTAGGTAAACAGAAAAAAGATGTTATCGTTAATGTCGCGCCTATCATCGTTAACCAACAGCTAAAAGGAAGTGTCGGAGTTATACACGATATGACCGAGATGCGTGGATTAATGAAAGAATTAGACCATGCTCGCACGCTCATCAGAACGTTAGGCGCAACTTATAGCTTTGAAGATATCGTCGGTACATCAAACGAAATAAACTTCACCATTGAGCAAGCTAAGCTAGCGGCAAGTGCTCTCGTAACTGTTCTTTTAAGGGGAGAAGTCGGTGCTGGGAAAGACTTGTTTGCTCTTGCTATACACAGTGAAAGTAATCGATCGGGTTATCCGTTTCTTCGTGTAAATTGTAGCTCAGAGGAAGAGCATTTGCTAGAAACAGAGTTATTTGGTTCAGAAAAAGATGGGTTTATACAACCTGGAGTTTTTGAGCAAGCAACAAATGGAACCATTTTCTTGGACGAAGTTGGGGAACTTACGAAAAAGACACAGGCAAAGCTGCTACGTGTTCTTAGAGAAAATGCAATCATTCGAGGTGAGGGAACGACGTCTATACCTATAGATGTGCGAATTATCGCATCAAGTAGTTTGAACCTCGAAAAAGCAATGCTAGAAGGTACTTTTAGAGAAGATTTCTATTATCAATTGAATCGAATGCCAATTCATATCCCTTCTTTACGTAATCGTAAAGAGGACATTCCAGCAATAGCTGAGCATTTACTTGTGAAGTTAAATCAAGAATTTGGCCGAAATATAGAAGGATTTTCAGAAGAAGCGATGAAGAGTATACTTCTATATGATTGGCCAGGAAATGTTCGAGAGCTGGAAAATGTCATTAGTCGTTCGATGATCTTCTTGCAACCAAATGATCGAATAGTGGAAGAATACCATCTACCAAAGTCAATGTTAGTTTTACCAAGTGAAGACAAGGGAGAGGCTTCACTTGGCACGTTAGCAGAACAAATGGATGAAATGGAAAAGACGGTATTGGCACACGCATTAAAAGTTTGTGGGGGAAATAAATCACGAACCGCCAAACAGCTTAACATCTCACTCCGCACATTATATTACAAATTAGAAAAATATCATTTAGCATAAATGGGAGACACTTCAAACAATAGGGGTATTGAATATATAAGTAAGGCCCATTTAACTACTAGGAGGAACTACACATGGAAATCTTTAAATATATGGAAACTTATGATTACGAACAATTGGTGTTTTGCCAAGACAAAACTTCAGGGTTAAAAGCAATAATAGCAATTCATGATACTACTTTAGGCCCAGCACTTGGTGGGACACGTATGTGGAATTATGCGACTGAAGAAGAAGCGATTGAGGATGCATTACGTCTTGCAAAAGGTATGACGTATAAAAATGCCGCAGCAGGTCTAAATCTTGGTGGTGGTAAAACCGTAATAATCGGAGATCCATTAAAGGATAAAAATGAAGAAATGTTCCGTGCTTTTGGTCGTTTCATCCAAGGGTTAAATGGTCGTTATATTACAGCTGAGGACGTTGGAACAACTGTAGCAGATATGGACTTAATCCATGAAGAAACTAACTATGTAACTGGAATTTCAGAAGCATTTGGTTCTTCAGGTAATCCATCACCTGTAACGGCTTACGGTGTTTATGTTGGGATGAAAGCAGCTGCTAAGGAAGCATTTGGCTCAGATTCTTTAGAAGGTAAAACTGTTGCAGTACAAGGTGTAGGTAATGTAGCGTATACACTTTGCGAATATTTACACAAAGAAGGCGCAAACTTAATCGTTGCAGATATTAACCAAGCATCGGTTGACCGTGCAGTAAATGCTTTTGGAGCAGTTCAGGTCGATGTAAACGATATTTACTCGGTAGATGCAGATATTTTTGCTCCATGTGCTTTAGGTGCGATTATTAATGACAATACAATTCCACAATTAAAAGCAAAAGTAATTGCTGGGTCAGCAAACAACCAATTACGTGACACAACACATGGGGATATAATCCATGAAATGGGCATTGTCTATGCACCGGATTATGTTATTAACTCGGGTGGGGTTATTAATGTAGCAGACGAATTATATGGCTACAATGCAGAACGTGCGATGAAACGCGTAGCTACTATTTATGATAAAATTGAACGTATTTTTGAAATTTCAAAACGTGATGGTGTTCCATCATATGTTGCTGCAGACCGTTTGGCAGAAGAACGTATTGCACGAGTAAGCAAATCACGTGGTCAATTCTTACAAAATGGCAAACATATCTTAAACGGACGCTAAGAAAACAACTAATTTCATCTATTGAACTAAAGTAGGCCGTCTTTCTTTTAAAGTAAAGCGGCCTTCTTAGATGGAAATTTAAGGAGATGGTAAAGTTGGCAAAAGATTATGATTTAGTAATTATCGGTGGCGGTACGGGCGGATATGTTGCTGCTATACGTTCGGCTCAACTTGGATTAAAAACAGCAATCGTTGAAAAAGGAAATTTAGGTGGTACTTGCTTACATAAAGGTTGTATTCCGAGCAAAGCTTTACTTCGTAGTGCTGAAGTGTATGCAACTACTAAAAATCATGCTGCCGACTTCGGTGTTAATACAGGAGAGGTAACACTTGATTTTAGTCGCGTACAGGCACGTAAGGAATCTATCGTGGGCCAATTACATCAAGGTGTACAAGGTTTGATGAAAAAAGGTAAAATAGATGTATATGAAGGTACAGGAAGAATGTTGGGACCTTCTATTTTTTCACCTTCTCCAGGTGGAACTATATCTGTAGAGATGAATAATGGCGAAGAAAATGAAATGCTCATTCCCAAAAATGTAGTAATCGCTACTGGATCTAGACCACGCACTTTACCTGGTTTAACGATTGACGGAGAATTTGTCATGAGTTCCGATGAAGCTCTAGCGATGACAGAACTTCCAAAATCTATTTTAATCGTCGGTGGCGGAGTTATTGGAATTGAATGGGCATCTATGTTAAATGACTTTGGAGTAGAGGTAACAGTGGTAGAATATGCAGATCGCATTATACCGACAGAGGACAAAGATATCTCAAAAGAAATGCAAAAGCTGCTAGTTAAAAAGGGTGTAACTATTGTAACAAGTGCAAAAGTACTCCCAGAAACTCTAGAAACAAAAGAAAAAGAAGTGAAAATCTCTGCGGAGATAAATGGTGAAACGAAAACCTTTGCAGCAGAAAAAATGTTAGTTTCTGTTGGTAGACAAGCAAATGTAGAAGGTATTGGCATTGAAAATACAGATATCGTTGTAGAAAAAGGATTTATCCAAGTAACAGAAACATTCCAAACAAAAGAATCTCATATATATGCAATTGGAGATGTAATCGGGGGACTTCAACTGGCACATGTGGCTAGTCATGAAGGAATTACTGCGATTGAACATATAGCTGGTAACGATATCATGCCAATTGACTATGCATTAGTTTCACGTTGTATCTATTCAAATCCGGAAAGCTCAAGCGTTGGTATTACAGAACAGCAAGCAAAGGAACAAGGATTTGATGTGAAGGTTGGTAAATTCTCATTTAAAGCGATTGGAAAAGCACTAGTTTACGGTGAATCTGATGGGTTTGTGAAAATCGTTGCAGATAAACAGACAAATGATATTCTTGGGGTTCATATGATTGGACCACATGTAACCGATATGATTTCAGAAGCTGGTCTAGCAATGGTTCTTGACGCAACGCCTTGGGAAATTGCACATACGATTCATCCACATCCTACACTTAGTGAAGTGATTGGAGAAGCTGCACTAGCTGTAGATGGTAAAGCTATTCATAACTAGAAAAGCGCAGACGCCCACTCAAGCCTCGAAAAGCGCTGGAAGTCTTGAAGTAAAGGAGTCCTTTGCCTTTTCGGTAAGGCTGAAGCGACTCGAGGGGCAGGGCGTCGGAGCTAGACAATGTAGAAAAGCGCAGACGCCCACTCAAGCCTCGAAAAGCGTTGGAAGTCTTGAAGTAAAGGCGTCCTTTGCCTTTCGGTAAGGCTGAAGCGACTCGAGGGGCAGGGCGTCGGAGCTAGACAATGTAGAAAAGCGCAGACGCCCACTCAAGCCTCGAAAAGCGTTGGAAGAATGACGGTAAAGGCGCCTTTTGCCTTTATCCGGCATTCTGAAACGACTCGAGGGGCAGGGCGTCGGAGCTAGACAATGTAGAAAAGCGCAGACGCCCACTCAAGCCTCGATAAGCGTTGGAAGAATGACGGTAAAGGCGCCTTTTGCCTTTATCCGGCATTCTGAAACGACTCGAGAGGCTGGGCGTCGGAGCTAGACATAAGTAGAGTAAAAAGTATATTTTTTTGCTTGGATTTTAAATAAAGGGGGAGTTCTAGATGACAAAAGATCGTCATGCTGAATTAGATTTAACAAATGAAGATGTGCTAGCTATGTTTGAAACAATGCTAATGGCACGCCGTATTGATGAACGTATGTGGTTATTAAATCGCGCTGGGAAAATTCCTTTTGTTATATCTTGTCAAGGTCAAGAGGCCGCACAAGTAGGAGCAGCTTTTGCTCTTGATAATACAAAAGATTATATAGCACCTTATTATCGTGATATGGGTGTTGTTTTACACTTCGGAATGACTGCTAAAGATTTAATGCTTTCTGCTTTTGCAAAAGCAGAAGATCCAAATTCTGGTGGTCGTCAAATGCCAGGACATTTTGGTCAAAAGAAAAATAGAATACTAACTGGTTCGTCACCTGTTACAACTCAGTTACCACATGCTGTAGGAGTAGCTCTAGCTGCGAAAATTGAGAAAAAAGATTTTATTACATTTGTAACACTTGGAGAAGGTTCCTCTAACCAAGGTGATTTCCATGAAGGATTAAATTTTGCAGGAGTTCACCAATTACCATGTATTACAATGGTTGAAAATAATAATTATGCTATTTCCGTACCATTTGAACGTCAGGTTGCGAGTAAAACAGTTGCAGACCGTGCCTCTAGTTATGGAATGCCTGGTGTAACTGTAGATGGAAAAGATCCAATCGAGGTTTACCGAGTAGTGAAGGAAGCTGCAGACCGTGCGCGTAATGGCGAAGGCCCAAGCCTAATAGAAGCAGTAACATATCGTTTGACTGCCCATTCATCTGATGACGATGACAGACAATACCGTACAGCAGAAGATATTGCAGAAGGTAAAGCATTGGATCCACTTATTACATTTGCGAAATACTTACGTGATTTAGATATTTTATCGACAGATTTAGAAAAAGAAATTAATGATCGTATTATGAAGGAAGTAAACGAAGCAACGGACTATGCAGAAAATGCTCCATATGCTGCACCAGAAGATGCGCTGTTACATGTATACGCTGAAAAAGATGGGGGGAACGCATAATGGCAATCATGTCTTATATTGATGCAATCACACTTGCAATGAAAGAAGAAATGACTCGCGATGAACGCGTTTTCGTGCTTGGAGAAGATGTTGGTCGTAAAGGTGGAGTATTCAAAGCGACAAACGGTCTCTATGATGAATTTGGAGAGTACCGTGTGCTAGATACACCTCTTGCAGAATCTGCTATAGCTGGTGTTGGAATAGGTGCTGCGATGTACGGGCTACGCCCAATTGCAGAAATGCAGTTTGCTGATTTTATCATGCCCGCAGTAAACCAAATTATTTCTGAAGCATCACGTATTCGTTACCGTTCTAACAATGATTGGACTTGTCCGATTGTTTTCCGCGCTCCATTTGGTGGAGGAATTCACGGAGCACTTTATCATTCTCAATCGGTGGAAGCCATTTTTGCTAACCAACCTGGTTTGAAAATCGTTATTCCATCTACACCATATGATGCCAAAGGTTTGTTAAAAGCCGCTATTCGTGATGAGGATCCTGTTATGTTCTTTGAGCATAAGCGTGCGTACCGTCTTATTAAAGGGGAAGTTCCCGAAGAAGATTATACTATTGAAATCGGCAAAGCTGATGTGAAACGTGAAGGTGAAGATATTACAGTCATCACTTACGGTCTTGCCGTTCATTTTGCACTACAAGCTGCAGAGCGTCTAGAAAAAGACGGCATTTCCGCACATATCTTAGATTTACGTACTATTTATCCTTTAGATAAACAAGGAATTATAGAAGCTGCTTCTAAAACAGGTAAAGTTCTGTTAGTAACAGAAGATAACAAAGAAGGTAGTATTATAGGGGAAGTTGCTGCAATTATTGCAGAAAACTGCTTATTTGACCTAGATGCACCGATTAAGCGTCTTGCTGGTCCTGATATTCCTGCTATGCCATATGCACCAACAATGGAAAAATTCTTCATGATCAATCCAGATAAAGTCGAAAAAGCGATGCGTGAGCTAGCTGAATACTAACTTCATTCAGCAAAAAAAATGACTTTGCCAAATGAAGTTAATGCCTCCGGCGGATGTCACAGATTTTTTTAAGGAATTTATCGAGCAAGCTCGATAAAAATCTGGACCCAAATACGCCAAGGCGAATTTGATAAGGAGGAAAACGAATGGCAATCGAACAAATCAAAATGCCCCAGTTAGGGGAAAGTGTAACTGAAGGAACGATAGAAAAATGGTTAGTAAAACCAGGCGATCATGTAAATAAATACGATGCTCTAGCTGAAGTAAATACGGACAAAGTAACAGCAGAAGTTCCTTCTTCCTTCACAGGAGTTATTAAAGAATTAATCGCAAACGAAGGAGATACACTGGCAGTTGGAGAAATCGTATGTACCATTGAAACAGAAGGTGGGTCTTCTGAGGAAATAGTTCAAGTAAAAGAGGCTGCTCCCGAGGAGCCTACTGCTGAAACTGTTAAACCTGCGGAAGTACAAAAGCATGCTGCCCCTGTAGAACGTGAAAAAGGTGCTAAAGCGCGCTACTCACCTGCAGTGCTAAAAATTTCACAGGAACATGGCATCGACCTTTCTCTTGTTACTGGTACTGGTAACGAAGGCAGAATCACGCGTAAAGATTTATTGAAAATTGTTGAGAGTGGAGAAATTCCGGTAGCAAAAGTGGAGCAGGAAGCTGTTTCAACACCGTCACAAGTGGCTCCTTCTTCAGCCTCTGCTCCAAAACCAGCACCAGCTAACGTTCCAGTAGCGGTTGGAGATATCGAGATTCCTGTTACAGGTGTGCGTAAAGCAATTGCTGCAAATATGCTGCGCAGCAAACATGAAGCTCCTCACGCATGGACAATGATTGAAGTAGATGTTACGAGCATGGTTCAATACCGCGACTCTATAAAAAATGACTTCAAACAAAAAGAAGGCTTTAATGTAACATACTTCGCTTTCTTCGTGAAAGCTGTATCGCAAGCATTAAAAGAATTCCCAATGATGAATTCTATGTGGGCTGGGGATAAAATCGTTCAGAAAAAAGACATCAATATTTCTATAGCAGTAGCAACAGAAGACGCGCTATACGTTCCGGTTATTAAAAATGCGGACGAAAAAACGATTAAAGGTATTGGTCGTGAAGTAAACGAACTTGCTTCAAAAGTTCGTTCGGGTAAATTAAAATCAGACGAAATGCAAGGTGGTACATTCACTGTAAACAACACAGGATCATTTGGTTCTGTTCAGTCTATGGGAATTATCAACTATCCACAAGCGGCTATTCTACAAGTAGAATCTATCGTAAAACGTCCTGTCATCATGGATGGGGGAATGATTGCTGCGCGTGATATGGTAAACTTATGTCTTTCATTAGACCACCGTGTACTAGATGGTTTAGTTGCTGGTCGTTTCCTAGCACGTGTGAAAGAAATATTGGAGAACATTACGAAAGAAAATACATCTGTTTATTAATTTGAATTGATTTACAGTAACACATCATCACTTGTTTATAATGTTGTATATTTTTAAAATGTACATTACTAAATTCATTTTTAGTGGTGTACATTTTTTATTTTGCCAAACATTTATATCGAATTATTAAAGTGGACATTGATTTCAGTTTTGATTTTTCGTTGTTCAATAATCGGGTCGATTGTTGAAGAGCGGATTGTACCCATATTGTAAAAAGGTTGATATTAATCAAGTGTAAAAGAACAATCCACTGTTTTGATGCTTCTTTCAACTGGTGATTTTTTCAAATACACTTTATTAAAATAAAGTAGGTCTTTGGGCTTTGGGTCCAATTTGTATTTAGTAGACAAATGAAAATATTTGTTTTGTATAAATAAGTCGAAAATATATAAATGTAGACAATAGCTTATATATTTTCGACTCGATGCTATAGTATTGGTTTATCAGTCACATCTGTACTTGAAATTAGGCTCTGTCTGAATATAAAAAGCATTTCTTACTTGTGCACACCAATTTGCAAAGGCTGATCTCCATTCCGGAGTTTTAAAGAATTGATCAACCGTTTGAGTATCAGAATGCCAAACGATAAATAGGTTGAGTGGGGCAATTCCTCCTGCCCAAATTCCATTATTTGCGTCAGTATCTTCTTCCCTTACAAATAATAAGGGTAGTCCAAATTGAAAAGCCATTGAAGGTTCCACTTGGGAATAAACGGATCCTTCCCAGATAGGAGTGGTTGGTAGATTAGTTGGTGGAGTGGTTTGTTCATTGAGTTCAACTGTCTGAACTTTAAAACGACGAAGGTTTACTGCCAACATTCCATAGCTTGATGAAACCAATCGACGAATATCAGTTAAAATAGACTCGGGGTAACTTTCACTTAAAGGTAATGTACGCGGAAAGAGCAAAGCATTCTCAATCTCTAAAATTAGACGGTTTAAAAACTGTTGTTGCTTGTTATTTAAATGAGTTGTCGTACTTAAAAATATAGGAATACGATAGGCACGGTCAATACACTCTTGGTGTGCCGATCCTATTTTTGCTTCATCCTTGCGGAAAGAGCTATACTTATCATTACTCACTTTCTCACCTCCCTATTTATTAGTATATGAAAATTGAATAAGTGAGATTGGACTTTACCATCAGCTTCCATAACATAGAGGGAAGTAGGAAATAAGTAATTTATACTTCTGGATAAATGTCGCCCATTGCTAAAAGTTATTAACTTCTATCCAAAAGAAGAATCAGATAACTAGCTGCACAAAGAAAAATCGCTACTTCAGTTAATAAAAACATTGAAAATTCAAGGGAAGATAGTTTTTTTTCTCTCTTAACTTTTTTAAACTGTCTATAATAATAGATTGAGCATAGCAGTAGTATTATTGCTGATATTTGGAATACATTTTCTAATAGACTAACCAAAAAATCATCTCCTCACGTTGAGAATGTGCTGTTAAGATTTTATGTGTTCATTAATATAAAAAGAAGTAGAAAGTTTTGTTTCACAGTGAAAGCAACACAACTTGTTCTAGTTATAGTACCAAGATACCTAAGTACTTCGAAAACAATAGAAATTTTGTTTTGTAGTAAAAGTCGCTTGGACCATTCTTATAGTTATTAATCTTTTTTTACTATGATCAAGTCCCTTTCGTTTACTTTTCAATTATTGTTCGATAGCATTTAAAAAGAGAAGTATTAAACGAGCATTTGTAGAAGGGGAGATAGATTAGATGAAACTAAGTGTACTTGATCAAGCGCCAATCACAGCTGGCAATACAGCGGCAGGAGCATTAAAAAAAGCAGAAGAACTGGCTATTTTAGTAGATGAGTTAGGTTATAATCGTATGTGGATGGCAGAACATCACGGAACAGGAACTATTGCAAGTTCTGCTCCAGAAGTGATTGCTGCACATTTAGCCGCGAAAACAAAGAACATCCGAATTGGGACAGGTGGAGTGATGATGATGCATTATTCTCCATTGAAACTTGCGGAAGTATTTAAAACATTAAGTGCATTTTCACCGGGTCGTATTGATTTTGGCGTTGGCCGCGCACCAGGGGGAGATAATTATGCAATGTATGCTCTTTCCGAGGGTCGTCAGCCGATGCTAAATAATATGTATGAAAAACTAACGACCACGCTACAATTACTCAGCGATGAAGTGCCAGAGGACAGTTTATATAAACGAACAATCGCTACTCCGGCGAATATTGTTTTACCAGAAGCGTGGCTGCTCGGTTCCACTGGAAATAGTGCTCTTCAAGCTGGTCGATTGGGAGTCGGCTATTCATTTGCACAGTTTTTCCAAGGTGGGATGACGAAAGAAATTTTTGATACATACCGAAGCAATTTCAAGCCTTCTACACTAATGGAGAAGCCAGAAATCAACGTAACGTATATGGTAACGGTTGCCGAAACAAAAGATGAAGCTGAATACGAAGCACTTCCTCAAGATATTTCGAGACTCTCTTTAATGAGAGGCCAAATTCGTCAAACATTAACACCGGAAGAAGCTCAAAACTATCCTTTAACCGAAATGGATCGTATGATGATTCAAGAAAACCGCAAAATTCATTTAGTTGGTACACCAAAAGAGGTAGCAACAATTTTACAAGAAGAGCAGGCTCATTTTGGATTTGAGGAAGCGATGATTTGTAGCATTCCGCATTCCCAAGAAAAAAGGTTAAACGTTTACCGTTTACTTGCAAAAGAATTGATGTAAACAAGAAATTGTTTTAGACACGTTCATTATGAGCGTGTCTTTTTGTATGAAGAATTGTCTTATCTGTGAGAATCGCTCGATGAAATCAAATAATCGATCAATAACCATTCATATTCGATCAATCAGCTTAAACTAGTTGTTATGCATATTCATTTTTTCATTATCCATTTATTTCTACTTGAAATAGGAACAAATGTTCTGTATGATGAATGAAAAAGAAAGAACGTGATAGCATGGCTAACTTCGAGGAAGATTGGAACCAATTAGACTTATCCCATATACAGGATCGCGGGTCGAAAAAATGGGTAGCGATGATGCTGCCTGAGCATGTGAAAATGCTTCGTGAGTACGCAGTAGAAATAAAAAAAGAACCGCGCCCTGATTTAAATGAATTCGATTATGAAGCAATTCAAGATCAAATCGCGCTTGCAATGAAACGAAATGTAGAAATCAAAATAAAACGGTGGAAAGAGGGAGAGTTTATCTATAACCGCGGTACAATACAATGGATTGATTTGAGGAAGCGAACAATTGAACTAGAGGATTCTTTTCGCTCATTTGAACTATCTATTGATGAAATTATAGATGTCACCATATTAGAATAGCGATTACCAAAAACATCATTCCTTTAACGTGGATGATGTTTTTATTTAGGAACTAATAAAAGAAGGATTTTAACAGGAAGATGTGGAAGATTATTCTAGGAGAATTGAATACATAGGAGATAGAGGGAGGACATGAATGAAAAAATACACGGTTATACTTGATCTCATATTCTATATGGGGCTACCGTTTGTAATCTGGACATATGGAAGGGAAAGTCTAGGTGATTACTGGGCAATGCTCTTATCGACAGCTCCGGGCTTTGTTTACACCATTACAAATTTTGTTAGAGATCGTCAGTTTAATATAACGGGTATTTTTATATTAGTGAGTCTGCTTGTTGGGACGGTTGTTGATATACTGTCAGGAACTGCAGAGCGGATGCTATGGAATCAGGTATTCGTGGGAGTTGCATTTAGCGGGGTATTTCTAGTATCGATGCTTATTAAAAAGCCGCTAACTCTTTACTTTGCGATGGATGTGGCCTATTTACAAGGATATCCAAGAGAAAACAATAGGGTGCTTTTTTTTAGAAAGGAACTTTTTCAGTGGTTTCAGCTCCTCACATTAATATTCGTTGTGAGAGGAATAACTCTGGCTCTACTGAAATCCTGGCTGCTAAATAAACATGGAGTAGATGCATATGGCTCCATGTTAATATATTTAAGAGTTACAAGCTGGGTTTTCGGTGGAGTAATGATTGTAGGCTATATTTTTATAGGAAATGAAATAACAAAAGTAGCGAGCAAGCTGACAATTCCTGAGAAAGAGTTGGAAGTAGTATCAGAGTCTACATAAAGGGAGAATAAAATGATTAAAGCAATTTTGTTCGATTTAGATGGTACTCTGCTCAATAGAGATGAGTCATTAAAGCTATTTGCTGACAAACAGTATGATAGATTATTTCACCTTCTCGGTCATATTACAAAAGATGTGTATATAGAAAGGTTTATTCAACTGGATAGTCGAGGGTACGTTTGGAAGGATAAAGTATATCGGCAACTAGTGGAGGAGTTTGAGGTCACAAAGATTACTTGGGAAGAACTGCTTCAGGACTATTTGGATGAATTTAAGTATTATTGTGTCCCATTCGATAATCTCTTGTTAATGCTAGAGGAATTAAAGGAAAGAAAGATGCTGATCGGGATGATTACGAATGGATACGGTCAGTTTCAAATGGATAATATAAAGGCTTTAGCAATAGAAGATTATTTTCAGAGCATTTTAGTTTCTGAATGGGAAGATATTAAAAAACCAAATCCCCAAATATTTTCACGTGCTGCCGACAAACTTGGTGTGCTCCCCAGCGAATGCGTTTTTATCGGTGACCATCCAGAAAATGATGTGCAGGGGGCTAAAAATGTTGGAATGATAGGAGTTTGGAAGAAAGACGTTCAGTGGATGGATATTCAGGCGGAGTATGTAGTAGATGATTTAATGGATATTTTAGCTATTGTTGATGAGCTTAGATAGTTGAATACATATGCTATTACATAAGTAAAACTGGGGGTTGTTACATGTTTTTTTATACGGTCACATGTTTATTTTGCAAAAAAGAATTTAAGCTTTACGACAATGATCCCCAGTACCAAAAGTATAAACGTAATATGCAAGGAAAGTTTTCGTGTCCTACATGCAAAGAACGAATTGAAAGTGATGCAAGAAAAATGAGGTTTTAACCAAACAGGAATTTTGTAGAGACTCTGCAAACAAAAGAGACATTTAAATTTAATAGAATAATCGGGATTTAGGAGAAATTACAAATGAATTTGGGGAACCCAATAGCTATTGGTAATACAGCGAAAATATATCTTTACGAAGACAAGATTATCAAACTGTTTAACGACTATTTACCGGACACGGAATCCTCATATGAAGCAAATAAGCAAAAATATGCTTTTTCGTGTGGACTCTTGGTGCCAAAAGTATTGGATGTCACAAAGATAGATGGCAAACAAGCTATCATAATGGAATATATTAAGGGAAGAACATTAGGTGATCTCTTAACCGAAAACATGGAACAAGCAGAATACTACATAAATATTTCCATTGATATACAACAAAAAATCCATATGATTAAAGCAGATTCATTTGAACCAATGTCTGAAAAACTACGTCGTCAAATTAAATCAGTTCATAATTTGGATGAAAAGCAAAAGTCTTATTTAATACAAAAAATGGATTCAATGACATTTGAAAATCGGTTATGTCATGGAGATTTTCATCTATTTAATTTAATAATGTCAGATAATAAAGTAACCATTATAGATTGGGTTGACTCCAGCGTAGGAGATATTCGTGCTGACATATATCGGACGTATCTTTTGTATTCACAATTCTTACCGGAGTTAGCTGAAATGTATTTGCGACTCTATTGTGAAAAAAGTGGATTATCAAAATACGATGTTTTTCAGTGGGCACCAATTATTGCTGGGGCAAGATTATCTGAGAATGTTTCATCCGAAAAAACGGAACGTCTTATGGACATAATAAATTATTACTTCCCTTTATAATTTTTGATATCACAGAAAAAGAATCCATTTTGATAATATTTTATTCAAAAGTGGATTCTTTTTATTTACACATTTTTTATTTGAAAAGGTCTTACACCATCGTTTGAAAATTGTTTTTCTGTAATAGTATACAAATGCTAAGTACGATAAACGCCGAGATGATAAAAATATATGGAATAGGGAATGTTTCGGCCCAAATTCCCCCAATAAATAACCCAACTGGTAGCGCTAATTTCATAAACATTGAAGAAGTACCTGCGACACGACCGAGCAAATGGTTCGGTGTGGATTCTTGGCGAACAGCTAAATAAATTATATTGGTAATAACCGTTGTACACGAACGGAAAGCTAATAAAATCCCAAGTTGCCACCAAGTTGTTGCAAAGAAGAATAACACAAGGACGAAAGCATCTATGGCATGTAGTCCAATATATATAGAACCCCTAGTCCAGCGTTTTCTTAATGGTTTAATAAGTCGTGCTCCTAAAAGCCCTCCTAGTGCAGCAATTGAATACATAAGACCAAGTTGCTCCTTCGTTTCACCTAGAATATCAACGACATAAAATACTAGTACTCCAATTATCAAACTAGTAGCTAAGTTCACAAATAAGATGGAGATCGTCGGTACAAGAAGCAGTTTGTTACCAAATAGTTCTTGAATACCTTCCTTCATATCCTCCAGTAATGACTGCCTTTTTAGGCGTTCAGGAGTTGGTGTCTTATCAATGGATAAACTAATAGCCCAAATAACAAGCAGCGATACTGTGTATACAATCATTAAATGGTCAAAAGCAATTATAAGTAATAGTGCACCTGCCAAAGAGGGACCAATAATTGAGACAAATGTATTTACGAATGAAAATTTAGCTTGAATATCGGTCATCAATGCTTTATCAAAAAGCTGCGGCATAATAGCGTGAGTAGCATTTCCAACTGTATAACCAACGGTAGAAATAAGAAAGCCTAAAAGATACAAATGCCATAGCTCCACTGAATTTAAGTAAATGACAAATGTTAAAAAGGCGGAAAGAATAGCCTTTAGTAGTCCACCATAAACAATCATTATATTACGATTCATACGATCAACGATAGCTCCAGCAAGCATTCCTAATAAAACATTCGGTAAAAAGTCAACAATCCGCATTGTGCTCATTGCTAAAGCAGATTGGGATAAATCGTAAATAAGTAAAGGCAAAATGAATGTGTAAATGGTACTCCCAAATGTGGATAAAATCGTAATGGAATAAAGAATAGTAAAGTTTTTATTGCTATATAAATTCATATGAACCCTCCTATACAAATGGTAAAATAAAAAAAGAAGAACATAAAGTGAAAATTAAAATAAACTTGTTCACCTTTTAGGAGGATATGAATGATTCGATATTTATTGCTTTTGTATGAAAAGTATGAGCCATTTACAAAGTATGAAACGACTATTGAAGAGCTAGCAAACATTTGGAACTGCTCAACTAGGTATGCTAAAACCATTGTCAAAAAGTGTTATGAGTCGGAGTGGGTCGACTGGAAGACCTATCAAGGTCGTGGAAAAAAGCCAGAGCTAAAAATCAAGCTACCGAAACTACAGGCAATTTTTATAGAGTTTGATAAACAGTGGCAAGGAGCACATTATGACAAAGCTTATAAGCTGCTACATGAATATCAGCTATTAGGGAATCCAGAGGTGAATACATGGCTGACAGACAGATATGGATTTAACAAATCTGAAGATGAACTAGATATATTTCGTTATCCCTACCCAAAAGTGGAGCTTAATATAGATCCTATTAAAGGATTATCACGACATGACGGCCATATCGCGCGACAAATATTCGAGACCTTATTTGAATTTTGTCCAGAAACACAGCGAGCTCGACCGAATTTAGTATTTGCCTATCATACGGTAGATCACCGTGTATGGAGATTTACACTTCGTAAAGATGTCACGTTCCATAATGGGGAAAAGCTAACGAGTCGCGATGTAGTCGCATCTTTAGAGAGAGCGATGAGTATTGTATTTGATTTGTTTACAATAGTGAAAATTATAGCACTGAATTCGTATAGCATAGAAATTACACTTAAAAAACCGAATGCATTATTTCCACGTCTCTTGTGTAGTATTAAAATGGCGATTGTATCTTATGAGTGGATAAAAGGTGGAGAAACGGGAATTCCTGTTGGTTGTGGACCTTTCCAGTTAACTACCTTTAAAGAGGAGTATATGCGATTAACAGTCTTTCCAAATTATTTTAAAGAACGTCCATGGATTGATGTTATAGAAATTATTCATACACCGGAAATAGTTAAGTTTGGGCTATCTGCTATACCATTTGATGATAAAATACCGCATATAAAGAAAACTTTTCGTGAAGAAGGTGGGGACTTCATATTATTCAATGCAACGTCAAATAGCGTTCTGCAAGATGAGCTTCTTAGAAAGACTATTTATTCGCTTATTAATCCACATGAATTTTGCTTAAAAGAATACGGTGAAACGGTGGCATATAGTTTTTTCTTAGATGCGAAGGAAGTAGTAGTACCAATAACAGATCTAGTTCTAGGAAGTCATTTTCCAAAATTAAAAATCGGAGTACAGCAAATTCGCGCGAATGTAAACCATTTACGCGAGGCAAACATCTTAAGTGAGCGTCTAACGGCTTATGGAATTGAGCATGAAATAGAGCTTGCTCCTTACCGTGCTCCATCAGATCAAATCGTATCCGATTACGATATTTATATAGGTGGAATTGCCTTAGGACAAGATAGAATCATATCTTTACTTCATATTTTCCAGTCAGTTCAATTTCCAATAACACCGTTTCTCAACGGTAAAGTTAAGGAACAAGTAGAAGAATTATTGGAGCAAATACTGAATTATTCCGATGATCAGAAAGTGGTTAAATTGTTTATAGAGGTAGAGAAAGTCATGCAACAAGCAGTAACTATTAAGTTTTTATCTCACCGTATACATAATTTATACATTCGAGATAATAGTCCGTTCGCGGGTATCAAAATGGAAACAAATGGTAAAATAGACTATAGAAAAATATATCGAACTTAATAACACTACACTACTCAATGGTGAAGCTAATGGAACTAGAAGCAGTATTACTTCAGTTTCTAGAATGATAACACTTTAGGATCTGAGAAAAGATTACTTAAACGGAAATAAGGATGCTTGGTGGGAAAGTCTCGAAGTTAATAGAAAATATAAAAACAACCTAAGTCCATCTAAATAATGGACTCAGGTTGTAGAAAAAGATCTTCTAAAGGAAGTTTCCTACCAAAAACTAATTATGGAAATGATATACATCCCAAATATCTGGTGTTTCAGCTCCAATATACCAAGCAGCCGCACCGCCTAGATTATATTGGTTAGCCAAATCGATACGAAGTTTGATAGATTGTTTATCTTCCACCCATATTTGGTGCTTCTCTCCGTTTGCAGTGTATTCTACATAATTTTGCTGCGTATTTTGATCCCAAACTTTTTTAAGACCTTTTGAGGAGATCGTTCGCTCGATCTCACCCATTGTGCGGTCAATACTTTTCACTTTATTTGTCGTTAAGTTAGTGACCCACTCTCTTGTGTAGAAGGGTACTGCCAAAATGATTTTATGAGATGGCACTTCCTTCATTAAAAGTTCTACGCCTTCTTTAACCCAAGGCATAGAAGCTACAGACCCGGCTACTGGGCTACCGCCCCAATGTTCGTCATAGCCCATCATGACAATATAGTCAGCAACTTTACCTAGCTCTTTACGGTCTAAGCTACCAGACCAAAAAGGATCGATGTTTTCCCGTGTGACGTCAACTGATACTGTAATTCCATTTGGTTGAAGAGCCTTTTTAAGTTCGGTTATGAAAAGGACAAAATCTTGCTTGTTTTTAGGATCGATGTTTTCAAAGTCCACATTGATCCCATCGCTTTTTGTTTGAATCAGTGAATTCTTTAGTGTCGACACTAATTTTTGACGATTTGCAGCATTATCTAATACTAAGTCCGTCAAAACAGGATCGAATTTATTTCCAATTAGTGGCCAAACCTTCTTGCCCTTGCTATGTGCATCTTGTAGATATTTTGTATCGGTTGCTATGGAAACAAAATTGCCTGAATTGGTTAAAGTATACCAACGTGGTGACACAACATTTAAATTCGAATGGTTCAATTGTTGAATATAACTTTGGGAGCTTCCATTATATTTCCATCCCATAACGATTTGTTGCAGATTCTTTTGTTGCAAAAGTGATTTTTTTACCCAGCCCTTTTTTCCGCCTAGCAACTGAACTTGTAGGTAATAATCGGGAATGTTTAAGTTTTGCCCAACAAGTAGGTTTGAAGAGCTCAAATTGTTCAATTTGGTTAAATCATTAATAGATACTCCGAACTTTTTAGAAATTTTCCATAAAGTATCTCCATTTATCACAGTATATATTTTGTACTTCTGTGGAATTACTAATTTCTGGCCAATTCGTATTTCTGTAGAGGTAAGATTGTTTGCCTTTTGAAGTTCACTCATTGAAATTCCGTATTGATTTGAAATTTTCCATAATGTATTTCCTGAAATGACAGTATGCTTGATAACGGTGGATGAGTCTCCCGATACAGTGGATAGTAAAGGGAATTCTTCACCTTTTTTTAAAGTTGTGATAATAGATGAACCTTGTTTAGGTAAACTTAATACTTTAACATTATCTATTTGAACAGTACCAACTGAAAGTGAATTACCAGCAGCAGTGCCTTGTATAGGTCCAAAACTTAAAAATAAAACAAATATAATAAAAATATGAAGTGTTTTTTTCACTTAATCCCATTCTCCTCTAGTTTGAAGGTATTATTAGAACCTTCATATACTACTATGGATTAAGATTAATAGATACAGGTACTTTGTGGTAAGGTGACCAAAAGTATGTCTTTGTGTCTCGCGCGAGGAGGAAATAGAGGTTATTTTGCGGAACTGAATACAACTCATAAAGTGAAAGATGTGGTTTCTAAAATAAATCTCTAAATATAAGATCGGAAGATATAGGTTTCAATCCTAATTCTTTAGACCAGATTGATAATTGTCCAATATGATGGATCATGAGATATAATATGACTAATTATTTTATCAAAAGAGAGTGATTTAGTAGTACCATTCATACTCCGAACTACTAAAGTTTTATCCTCTGCTTCAGAAATATGCTATTGTATAAAGTTCAATGTTACTGAATTGGTTAAATTGGAAAATACCTTCACATCTTCAAGAGTTGATACTTTATTTATATCTTTAAGGATAACAGGGGTTCCTTGCATTTGGTTTACCCAGATTTGTTCGCAGTCAATTACATGAAATAGATTATGTAAAATGGTACTCATACCACCGATACGTTTCTTCATAAGTTCTTCATTGGAAATGGTTTCGCACCATATAAACCAGTCTTCTCTGATTTGCCAATTATACAAACACATATCTACCAATTCATTCACTCCATAGTTATAATAGTATTTTAATATACAACTATTTTTAATAGGATAATAATAGATCCTTATCAAAAAGATTTTAAATTATCCCGAACTTTTTTAATGCAAAGTCGATTCCGTCCTCACTTGACTTTTTAGTAACGAAATCAGCAATTTCCTTTAAGTTTTTATTTCCATTCCCCATAGCTATACCAAGTCCTACTAATTCCAACATATCTATATCATTTTCTCCATCACCAAATGCAATAGCCTCGGATTTATCGATGTCAAAATACTGTAAAACTTTTAATATGGCTAAAGATTTAGAAACCTCTTCTTGTAACACATTCAACACAAAAGGATGCCATCTTTTAAATGTTAGATGCGGAAATCTTTGAATATATTTCTCAACTGTTTCGTCATTTGCATACAAACACATTAAGTATACCTCTTTGTTATAAATCAAGTGATCGATGGTAGAAGTAGTCAGTCAATGACAAAGTTTCCTTCAATGCTTTTAATGTTTCTGAATTTTTTACGCCGTTCATGCTAAATTCTTCAGTGAAAAAAGATAGATCCTGATTCGATATAGATGCAAATTTCAAAACTTCTTGTATGATTTTATTGTCCATTGGCACTTTATGAATAATCGTTTGGTCGTGCTTCACATATGCCCCATTTGCTGTAATGAACGTGTCTATTCCTAGTTCATATATTTCTTTACACATGGATAATGGTCTTCCAGTTGCGGCTACCACTTTTAGACCTTTGTTTTTTAATGCTTTTATTGCTTCTTTTGTCTTATTTGAAATACTACCATCTTTATAATGCGTAATAGTTCCATCTACATCGAAAAATACAATTTTGTAGTCCATAAAAATCCCCTCTTAAAAAATCAATTATAGGAAAGTATGTAACTTATAAATAAAAGGCTAATCTCTAAATACAAATATTACCACTCTATTATAATATAAACATGAAGACGATATCCCGCAATATTCAAAAATTTTATAAGTAACAATATAGGTGATGCAAAATTTAAATTGCATTAATGAGGAAGGATGAACGTTTTTTAGCTTTCTTAACTAACGATGGTTAGCTGGCTGATTTAGAAGGAATATTAGCCCAACTTCTAGAATACATAGGGCAAGAACGAGTTTGGGAGTTTAAAAACTTTGAAAACGTGTTAGAGGAGATTTATTTGCAAACATTTCATCATTTAGCAAGAGGAATCTTTATAAAAGACAAAAAAGTGCTACTAGCCAAAGCTGAAGGTTATAACAATACATTTTTGCCAGGCGGTCACATTGAATTTGGTGAGAGTGCTAAAGAAGCACTGGTAAGAGAAATCGAAGAAGAATTAGGTATTGAAAGTATAGTGGTAAATTTCATTGGCTTAGTGGAGCATTAATGGGAAAAGAAAGGCATTTTAAATTGTGAAATAAATCAAATATTTGAGGTTAAAAGTGAGGAATTAAAGACAAGTGGTAATCCAAAATCTAATATTTAATAGAATCATGGCCAATTAAGAATCTAAATTTAATTAAGTATCAATTGAGTATTGATCTATTTAAAATTACTTTGGAAACAATATCTAATTATATTTCGTTTATATAAAGCAAATAGGAGATAGATATAGACCAGAAATCGGAAACTATTTTAAACAATTAAAAGTGGAGTAGGTAATGTCATTGGAATTTTTCACAACGCAATTAGTAATGATTGCATTATTTATCTTAATAATTCATTCAATCGAAACCTTAGCTTATTCAGTACGTTTATCTGGTGCAAGAGTGAAACTATTAGCATCGGCACTTTCCCTATTTAATGTGATGGTAATGGTTTCAAGACTAGCGAATATGATGCAACAACCTTTTACGGGAAGTTTGATCGATAATGCACCAAAAGAAAATGCTTTAGAATTTGTCGAAAGTCAGTATCGAATTCTAATTGGCTCTGCAACATTAGGCACAATAATAGGTTTACTTTTGTTGCCGACTTTTATTGCTTTTTTTTCGAGGGCAATCATTCATTTAGCAGAAGAAAGAGGTTCAATTCCAGCGTTATTGAAAAAAGGATTTACATTATCATATTTAAAACGTGCAAAAAAGCATATTCATCTACCAAGATATACTTATTTGAAAGATATGAGTTGGCGAGATATACCTATTAAATTATTTTGCATTAATATATTAATAACAGCGATTTATACAATTGGAGTTTTATCTGCACTATATGCAGCGTTGCTTGCACCTGAAAGAGCAACAACTGCTGTTATGGCATCGGGTTTAATAAATGGTGTAGCTACAATCTTACTAATTGTATTTATTGACCCTAAAATTTCAATTCTAGCAGATGATGTACTCAACAAAAAAGGGAACTATGTCACATTAAAAAGTGCCTCTATTATGATGGTTACATCAAGACTGTTAGGAACACTTTTAGCACAGGTCTTATTCATACCAGGTGCAAAGTATATTGCGTGGTTTACACAATTCCTTATGTAGTTTCAGTAACCACATTTAATGTTCTCAAATCTAAAAAAATAGAATTGTGCAATAATGTATTTAAACTCCCAAGAAAATAAACATATGCTCAAAATCTATAAAATTGCATAACAAAAGAAACTCAGACATGGTTGAATAAGTATTATATACGAATACTTTGGATGCACATAATGGAATTCTATAAATTTAATAAAGATAGTGGTAAGGGGAAGCTTTCAATTAGTAAGTAGTGAAATAATAATATTGGGTGGGAGATTCTTGAAAAAAATAACATTAGTCTTTTTATTGATTATTTTGGCAACGACTTCTGCTCAAGCATTAAGTTGGGCTTATCCATTTGTTGTTTGGAGTGGAAATGTATATGAAGTGACTACTGAAGAGGTTAAGAACAGTGTAATTAGCAAACGTATAGGGGAAGTAAAAACAAAGCCTAACGATACGACAGGTAACTATTATGGTAATGCTTCTAATGAGTATCCAAAAGGCACACAATATTTTGCAATAAGCGATATTTCAACAGATACAGCTATTGCTGTTCGGGTGAAAAAAGAGAAGTATGTGAAAGCAGTCTTTGTGCATAAAGCGAGTTCTCATTGGAATCCTTATTATTATTTTATTTTATTCGTAGTGGCTGTTGTACTATTTAGTTTATTAGGAAAGAAGAGGTTTCATTAAAACCCCGTTGTCAAAACTAGAAGGAGTATTATCCAAGCTTATTGAATACATAGGATATGGATAATTGGAGAAGGGAAATCAAATGAAAGTACAAATAATAGGTGGTTCGGGAACGGGCAAAAGTACTTTAGCAAAATTTATAAGCGAAAATGAAAATATTATGTGGATTGATACAGATAGATACCTGTGGAAAGATGAAACATTTACAGAAAATCATTCGATTGAAAAGCGAATAGAAATGTATGAAAAAGATATAGAATCCAATGACCAATATGTCGTTTCAGGATCTGTTTTTTCATGGAATCCTAATGGGTTTAGTAACCGCAATTTATTTGTATTCCTCTATCTAGATGAAGAAATTAGAATGGAGCGCTTAAGAAAAAGGGAAATTAGACGCGATAATCCTAAGAAAACATGGACGGATGAATATGGAAATAATACGAATGAATTCTTAGAATGGTGTAAAACGTATTTGAAGGAAAAAGATAAAACGATGATAGGAACCTATGCAGCGCAAAGCTATGAAATGGAATTATCTAAAAGTCCTGTATTAAAACTCGATAGCTCGCGATCTGTGGAAGAACTCTACTTAGCAATAAAAGCATGGACGAAAGTTGACTCGACTATTATAGATGAAATAACATAACGGTCCCAAAAAAGGGGAGAAAGACAATAAGAAAGCTAGTAATAATTTTACTCGTATTAGCTAGTATTTACATAAATCCAACCTCCATCTTTGCAAATGGCACGAGTTATTTTGAAGAGCCTACCACTCCATATGGACATGTTCTTCCTTTGGAGGAAAGCGTCATCAGCATAGAGAGTGAAAAATTATATGATCGTACTTGCTGAAAAAGCTGGATTTATCTTTGAATGCGAAAGAAAAAAGTTTTCATTAGAGAATGATCAGTGGACTGATTTTTTGATTTACTATAAAAATAATGACAAGTAATATACTACAAAAAGTAAGAGAAAAGGATTTTGTTAATTAAAAATGTAACTTATTATCTTTTTAATCGTATAAAAGTGAAGGGGGAAGAACATATGCGATTTAACTTAGTTTTATATATTTCAATTTGTTTAATGCAAATAATAATTTTAACTAATATAACTCTTTTGGATGGACAATGGAATGGAATTACTATGTGGTTATGCACAGCCATATTTATTTTCTCTTCCACGGTATTTGGTTTAAGTAGAAAAAATCAAGATCAACGACAAGGATAATAGAAAGTTTTCTTCAACAAAAAAAGCAATTTAGTGGAAGAAAGGATTGCAACATTGATTTGGAGAAAATTAAACAAGTAGTTTAAGTTAACCGGTGCTTTACTTCAAGAAGGAGTAAAGCCTTTTTTTATTAGCTACTGGTTAATCCGACAAGCAAACTGGAAACACTATGGCCTAATATAGATATAAGTGAGGGGATTTGTTGTGAGATTTTTAGTGTTTTTTATTGTTTTTATAATTTTGGTGTTCTTATTTGAAAAAATTATAAATAAATTACTTCGTGTTAAAAAGAAAAGAATTTCTGAAACTTCGGGTAAAAATATTGACCGATGGGGAAGAGGCATTATTTTAGTTATCTTTTTATGCACTCTTCCGTTTGTCGTTTCAAAGGACACAATGAATGTTATTAAGTGGTATTGGATCATCTATATAACTTTATTATTGAGTTTTCAGTCTATTCTGGAGTGGAAATACCTAGAGAACTCAAAACAATATGTTGCTACAATTATTTTTATAATTTTAAACGTAATTATTATGTATAATATAGAGTATTTTCTTCAACTGTTGGAGGTAATTAACTGAGTAGATATGATATTGTGACGGATTGTACTTAAAATATAGCGGCAGATTAGTTGAACAAGAGCTATAAAAAGATAGAAAATTAAAGGAGAGTGGTTCAAATTATAACCTCTTTATCCGCAGTGCTTATAATTTTTTTATAATGGCTTTTATTCTTACTTTTAAACGTTCTTGGACATTTAATTTTATGATATATGGGGCGTGTACTTTGCGATAATTTTTTCGCCGATATTCACTGTTGCTGGTTCAATCATTTTAAGTGACATCACACAAGATGGATTTGCAGGAATAGGATTTCTGTTTATATTTGTGCCTCTTTAAATAATTGCAATTCTTATGTTTCTTGTGGGCTGCACAGGAAGTATAACGAAAAAAATAAATAAGAAAAAGAAACATTCTATAAACGTACAGGCTAATCCAGATTGATATGACTGAATAAAAGATTCTTATTTATATTTTTTTGGGTTAGCTTTAATAGTTTCTTATTGACCTAAAGCGCAGTTTACTTTAATAAGAAAAAGCTTTGTTTATAATTTTCAAGAACTAGAATTAAAGAATGGGGAGTGGATTAAATGAAACAAAATATCTATGATAATGAGATCTTCTTTAAAGGTTATACCTCTTTAAGAAACAGTGGCAAAACCTACAATGATTTTATAGAACAACCTGCAATTAAATCTGTACTCCCAAGCCTCGATGGAAAGAACATATTAGATTTGGGTTGTGGAGCAGGTGATTTTGCAAAGTACTGTATAGAAAATGGTGCTTCGAAGGTTGTGGGAATAGATATCTCAAAGAATATGATTGAATATGCTAACAAAGAAAACAATCATGAGAAAATAAATTATATTTGTACCTCAATAGAAGACTTAGATTTACAAAACCATAAATTTGACTTAATCGTAAGTTCTCTTGCAGTTCATTATATAGCTGATTACTCAGCTACAATCGAAAAAGTTACTAGCTTATTAAATAAGAATGGAGAATTTATTTTTTCAACGGAACATCCAATTGTGACTGCACGAAAAAAGATGAGCAATTGGGTTGATGATAATGAAGGAAATAGATTACATTGGGCATTGGATAATTATCAAGAAGAAGGAGAGCAACATTGGTATATAGATGGTGTTATTAAGTATCATAGAACGATTTCAACATTAATTAATACGCTTATTAACAAGGGTCTTGTATTAGAAAAAATTATTGAACCACAGTCAATTCCAACAGGATTAGAAAAAATGCCGAAATTGATTAATGAAAAAAGAAGGCCCTCTTTTATCGTTATAAAGGCAAAAAAGTCATCTTTAGAAAGATGACGAACTAATAAAGGTAGGCAGAAATTAAATGAAAATATTCAGCATGATCTAATTATTAATGGCTCTGATTGTGTTTGGCATTTATTTTTATTTTATTGAACCTATGGTTAAGGAGAATAGACTCGTACTATTGTGCTTAACCCTTAGTTATTTCTATAAAAGGTTAGATGGACATTTTAAATTCTTAGATAAACGGATTGATAATCAACTTAGTGTATGGATTGTATTCAGTTTGATTTTCATAATGTTACTCTTATAACAAACGGACTTTATTGGTGAGAGAAGTGAAACACAATTTGTGTTATTAAAGAAGGCGGAGAGAATATGAAGAAAATCCTCAAAGTAATTTTGATAATGGCTTTACTCTTTTGCTTATATTTAATCTACAATCATTTTACTTATAACTTTCACTATACTAATGGTGAAAAAGATGGGAATATAGTCACTTCACCAAACGGTGGATATTCTGCTCAAGTTTACTATCAAAATTATGGTGGGGCAGCTGGTGGAGTCAATACGTATGTGAATGTCATATTTCATTTAGAGGATGAAATAGAACGAACAGTTTATTTTAGTGATGCGAAGGGGCGAGTCCAGTTAAATTGGTTTGGTGATGAATTACTTTCTGTCACCAATTATGATGAATATGGCGATAGGAGTATAGAATTGGTTGTTGGGAAAGAAATTTATGATGAACATGGTGGGGCTTGTCACACATATAAAATTAAGAAAAATTATGTGTGTTACAGTAAGGATAATGCTAAAAATGGAAATCAAAAGTAATATGTAGCAATAAGGGAACGGTATACATCTTTCAAGGGGAAGGGTAAAGAACTATCCCATAAATGATGATGCTATAGTTCAATCAATAACACCAAATAATAACTGAGACCAACTAGGTCAAGTGGATGAAAGTATTACCGGAACGATAAGCTGGGATGGTAATGAAGAAGTACTTATTTTACCTCGCAAATAACAGGTTTTAAAATAACCAAAAAATAAAAATTATTATTAGGTTTCCATTAACGGAGTGCTTTACTTCAAGAAGGAGTAAAACTTTTTTCATATTAAACTAAAGCTGAAGGATAGTTCAAGATGCAAGGATAACTTTTTGATAAAAAATCAGAATAAATAATATAACTTTTATTTATCTTAATCGTATTATAGTAAAGATGCAGGATTGTACAGTAAAATAATCCAAATATATTGGCTTATTTATTAAAAGGAGGAGATTTGAAAATGGCGATTGTAACTTTTCTTCTCATTGGGTGGATACTAAGTTGGTTTAAATTTAATAAATTATTTATTCAGGCATTCAAAGAACTATTTAAATTGGAAATCACTAATGCAAGCTATTATTTTGTGTTCTTTTGTATAGGTTTATTCGGAGATATAATTTTATTTATTAAAGGAACTTACGAATTTATTTTACTTAATTCATAGAAATGCTATTAAATACCATGAGTGCTGGTCGTTGGAGTAAGACTAACGGAGGGGCTATATCGCACCACATTTAAACTAACTGGTGAAATAAACGCTTGGAGAAATATTCTCCAAGCGTTTTTTGATGTTATTTACATATATAAAAAGGATAGCATTTTGGCATATCGGGTTAGTTGCAAGGATGCAATAATCATTGCTTCGACTCTAAAAATCAATTAATTTTAGCAGTAGTATTTTCAATTGTTTAAGTTCATCTGGTGTTAAGCGATTGCTAATGAATGTATCGTATTCCTCAAAAACAGAAAAGGCTTCTTCATAACTTTTAGCTCCGTTTGCAGTTAAATACAGTTTTATATTACGACGACTTTTTGGATCCTGTTCTCGACGGGGTGGCACTGCTATGACTCACCCTCACCCCCAAGATAAATATCTTGGGATGAGTTTTTTAATTAATTATATAAAATATTAAATATAAGTGGTGAATTCGTCCAGAGGGAAATATTCTTTAATAATTTTAGGTGCAATAGGCATTTCAAATGTAGGTGGATGGGTTTACCTCTTGTATTTTAATTATTCTTCTGTACTAGTGATCTGAACGAGCCATTTATTTTGCTCTTGTTTTATATTAATATTCAACCAAAATAAAATTTCGAGATTTGCTTAATGAATAACTTTTCTAAATCACCTTTCTTTTTCACGATGATAAAAGTTGAAACAGTCGGTAGCTCAAATAAATCAAAGTGGGGTTGCATTACTTTGCCTTCCAACAGCTCACGACGAACTATGGAGTGTGGTAAAAAGGACACGCCTAAATCATCTTGTATAAACCGTTTGGCAATATGAGCCTGTGTTACTTTCATCGTTCTCACTCCGTTTATTTGCTTATGTAATTTCACAAGAAGATCGTCCCAAAAAACAGGATGATGATGGGTGAATAAATAGTTTTTTTGTAAAACATCCTTAACATCAATTGGTGGACCACTTTCCTCATCATAAGTATCCACAGGCATGACGAATAAAATTGGATCCTCATAAAAGGAGATGGATTCTACTCCCTTTCTCTGCGCGTCGAGTGCGGAAATGCCGATGTTTACTTCTCCAGAATCCACGAGACCTTCGATAAGATAAGATTCCTCCACACGAATATGTATTTCCAACTCGGGCTGCAACTTCATAAAGGAACGTAAAAAATAAGGAAGAATCGTTTCGGCCATAAGAGGTGAAATAGCAATTGTCCAAGTTCGGCGATACCCTTGCTTAAATGCATGCATTTTATGAATCGTATTTTCCGTACTGTTCACTAGTTTTTGTGCTTCGGGTAAAAAATATTTTCCTGCTTCCGATAAGGTCACTCGATTATTTTGCCTATCAAAAAGAGCAGAGCCTAAATGTTCCTCCAGTAATCGAATATGAACAGTTACACTTGGTTGAGACATCATTAATTTTTCAGAAGCCTTTCGAAAATTAAGCGTTTCTGCTGCGGTACAAAATGTTTTTAACCATTGGTATTCCAATATAAACACCTTCTTTGATTAATAATAGTAATTAATTTGATTATATATATTTAATTTTTATTATCAAGTTCATCTTTTATAATAAAGTAAAGGAGGAGTTATATATGTTTCAAAAGGGATTAAAGGATGTAGTCGCAGTTCATACAAAAATTGCGTCAGTGGATGGTGACATTGGGGAACTAAGATACAGAGGGGTACAAGTAGATGAGTTAGTTGGTGTTAATACATTTGAACAATTGGCGACCTTTATATGGACGGGTGAAAGAGGCTTCGAAAAAGACATTGGGTTGAATCAGCATAGAGTATTGCCTGCACATATAATCGCGATCATAGATGCACTTCCAACTGAAATTTCTTTAATGGATGCGATGAGAACGGGTATTTCAGCATATGCACATGCTGAATATAAAGAAAAGACAATAGAAGACCAGGCAGTCCTTTTAACGGCAGCACTTCCGATGATAGTGGCTAGACATTATCGAAATCAGCTCGGGTTACCTGTAGTCGAAGCAAAGAAAGATCTTTCGCACACAGCAAATTATCTATGGATGCTAACTGGTGTAATACCAAGTGTTGTCCAAGTGGAAGCACTGGAAACATACTTGAAACTTACGATGGAGCATGGGTTGAATGCATCGACCTTTGCAGCACGAGTGACGATATCAACAGAGTCAGATTTAACAGCTGCGATTACTTCAGCGCTTGGAACTATGAAAGGACCGCTACACGGAGGAGCTCCATCAGGAGTTATTTCAATGTTAAATGAATTCAAAGACCCTTCACAGATTCATCGTATCGTAATAGATAAAATAGTAAAAGGCGAAAAGATAATGGGTTTCGGGCATCGAATATATAAAACAGAGGATCCACGTTCAATTATATTGCGAGAAAAGTGTTTGGAGCTTCAAGGTAAAGATGTATGGTTAGATATTGCAACAATTGCAGAAAAAGAAATTATTGAGTTATTGGCGGAATATAAACCAGGCAGAAAATTATACACGAATGTAGAATATTATGCAGCAGCCATCATGCGATCCATTAATATGCCTTCAGAATTATTCACTCCCACATTCAGTATTGCAAGAATGGTTGGATGGACAGCTCATGCTATTGAACAGTTGGAAGACAATACAATTTTCCGCCCACAATCTATATACGTAGGGGAAATAAAATAATTCTTAAAAGATGCCGTTTTAGTAACAGGAAACAGCATCTTTTTTTGGTGGAAAAGGAAATCGCTTCATCAAGGCGAATATACATATAGTGATGTAAATGAAAGGGGGATGAATATTGAAATATATATTAATGGGAGCAACAGCAATACTTTCAGGATTCATGTTATTTGGGATGACATGGATTGCAGCAGCTATATATACAACTAGAGGAGAGGGGTATGGGGGATTTGCAGCTGCTATATCTGCGATAGGATACTTCCCGATATTCATAAGTATTATTTTAGTTATAACTGGAATATGTTTTTTTGTAATGGCCTTTAACAAACATTTAGAAAACGAGTAGGCTGTGGTAGAAATATGAATCTATAAAATCATCTGAATAACGAAGCTTTTCTGTCGTTTTATAAGTATAGTAATAAAGGATCACGGTCCTTGTGTGGAAGGAACAAAAATTTGAAGAGGAAATAGCGCAATGGCTATCTAAAAAGGAGCAAACATAGATGAATAATAATCTAGAAGAATACAGTGATCCAATTTCCTACGATATTGAAAATGATGCCTACACTGGGGAACTCAATTTTCTTACAGAATGGGCTATCAAACAAGGAGGACCAGTAATAGACTTGGCATGTGGAACCGGTAGAATGACGATTCCTTTAGCACAAAAGGGATTCGAATTAATTGGAGTAGATCTACACGCTGGTATGCTTGAACACGCGAAGAAAAAAGCGGAAGATTTAAATATACAAATTGAATGGTTGGAGCAAGATTGCACAGCGCTCCAATTAGAACAAAAAAGTCCGTTAATATTTATGGTTGGGAACTCCTTTCAACATTTTCATACAAATGAACATCAAAATCTTGTTTTAAGGTCCATACATAATCATTTAGAGAACGATGGAGTCTTTATATTTGGGACGAGATTTCCAACTATGGATGAGTTGCTGCAACCAAGTACGGAAGAATATTGGAAAACATACACGGATACGGTGGAAAATAAAAAGGTGGATGTATATACGACTAGTGATTATAATCCTCTAGAACAAATCCAACATTATACAACAATTAGAAAATATATGGATGATGGTAATGTAGTGGAGGAAAGAAAAACAAACATTAGTTTAAGATATACATATCCGAAGGAAATGGAGCGGTTACTTTCTGAAAACGGACTGGACATTTTGCACGTCTATGAAGATTGGAATAAATCACCGTTATGTAAAGATAGTGATGAAATGATTTATGTATGTAGAAAAGGAAGAAATTGTTTAGTAAAAGGTACTAGAAATCCAATCAAATAAAATTGTCAGGAGATAAAGAGGTACACCAACAATGAGTAATCCAGCAATTAAATACGATACATAATACAAAATATCATGTATAGCACCAGCGAAATCATCAACAAAGCTTTTCATTATGTTTCAGCTCCTTCACTTTTTACTATTTTATCACAAAAGATTGCACAGTTTAGAATTTTATGTATAATCATATTAACAAATATAAATTAATAGCGATGAAGAGGAAAAGTAAAATGATAATGTTATAAAGAGAGCTTCTGCTGGTGGAAATGAGGCAAACTAGTCATTTGAACATGATCTCTGAGCTTCGTACTGAACGTTATGTAACTAGTAGGATACGACAAGATTTGGCACTTGTTATCCATGTCAAAGTATAAAGGCTTTTTGCCATGTACTTTTAGAGTCAGACGATGTGAGTCGTTTGAAAATTAAGGTGGTACCACGAGACTAATAACCTCGTCCTTATCGGGATTTTTCCGGTAAGGGCGAGTTTTTTTTATTTATAAAAATAGGAGGAATAGCGGATGAGTATTTTTATTGGAGGGGCGTGGCCATATGCAAACGGTTCGTTGCATTTAGGTCATATTGCAGCATTATTACCGGGGGATATACTTGCAAGGTATTTTAGGCTAAAGGGAGAGGATGTACTATATGTTTCGGGAAGTGACTGCAATGGCACTCCTATTTCTATACGAGCGAATAAGGAAGGGATTCCGGTAAAAGAGGTAGCCGATAGATACCACGCTGAATTTGAGGATTCTTTTCGACGTTTGGGGTTTTCTTATGACCTCTATACGAGAACAGACAGTGAGAATCATCACCAAGTCGTAAAGGAACTATTTTTAAAGCTATTAGATAAGGGTTTTATTTATAAAAAAGAAATAGAACAGACATATTGTGAGGAAGACGAGCAATTTTTGCCAGATAGATATGTAGAAGGGAAATGCCCAAACTGTGGGAGCAGTGCTCGTGGAGATCAATGTGATAATTGTTCCAAAATATTGGATCCTTTAGATTTAATCGACCGAACGTGTAAGCTTTGTGGAAGCGAACCAACAATTCGAAAAACGGAGCATTTCTATTTTAAGCTAAGTACTTTTCAAGAACAATTAGAGAGTTTCGTCCAAGAAGCAAAAATCGGGGAATTATGGAGAGATAATGCAATTCAACTATCCGAGCGTTATTTACAGGAAGGGCTTATAGATCGTGCGGCATCTAGAGATCTTCCGAATGGAGTAAGTATTCCTGTAAAAGGATATGAGGAAAAGAAAGTTTATGTTTGGATAGAAGCAGTAGCGGGATATTATTCGGCAAGTAAAGAATGGGCAAAGAATTTTAAAACAGAGGATAAACCATATTGGACAGAAGAAACAATCTCATACTATGTACATGGAAAAGATAATATTCCCTTCCATTCACTGATTTGGCCAGCGATATTACTAGGGATAAATAGTCCTGCCTTACCTACACATATTATATCAAACGAGTACTTAACACTTGAGAAAAGAAAGCTTTCTACTAGTCAAAATTGGGCAGTCTGGATTCCGGATATTTTAGAAAGGTATCATCCAGATTCCATACGCTACTTTTTAACGATAAATGCTCCAGAAAATCGTGATACTGATTTCTCTTGGCGAGAATTCATATATAGTCATAACTCAGAACTACTCGGAGCATACGGAAATCTTATAAACCGAACATTTAAATTCATCGAAAAATTCTATGAAGGAAATATACCTGTGAGCAATATAGATAAACCAATTATAAAACAAACGGAAAAGTTGTATGAAAAAGTAGGAAAGCTAATCGAAAAAGGAAATTTCAAATTAGCATTAGAGACAATATTTCTATATATCCGTAATGGAAATAAATACTTTGACGCTCAAAAACCGTGGATTCAACTAAAAGAAGAGGAGCTAGCTTGTAAAGAAACGATTGCTACCTGTGTATACATTATTGGAAATGCAGCACAAATATTATCACCATTTCTCCCTTTTTCAAGCGAGGAAGTAAAAGCCTATCTCCATATAGACGAATTCTCTTGGCTGCCTATTAATCCTGTCCCAACCCAGTTACATACGATTAGACCCCTATTTGAAAGAATCGAGATTAATGTGATACAAGAGGAACTAGATCATCTTAAAGAAAATGCTGAAACTTAAATAAGAAAAACGTAAGCCCCTTTTTAGGGTCTACAACCTGTATTTGTTGATCTTCATTATATTGACCAAGAAATTATTGAGAGAGCACACACCTAAATTGCAGGTACATCAAAACATTACTTAATTGCGGAGCAACAATTGAAGCCAGTTCTTTCGTACATGAAAGCACAAATAGTGCAAACTTTTGTATTTATTGAGGAAAAGGATTTCTTGAAAATGATGATGTTTTATTCCGTATCACAAGATTGGTTGAAGATACAATACTTCTCACTGAAACATATACAAAAATTCGACAAGAAAAAGAAGATAAATTTGACTTTTAAGTTTCAAAATCTAAATATAAAGCACAAGTACTGACCGTTGTTCAGTGTTCGCAATATCTGAGAATCCTCCAGTTGAGGATTGACGTATTGTAAATTCAAAACCATATTAATAAAAAATACGTTGGCCCTATTTTGAAACAGAAATTGTGCAAAATAGGGGCTGTTTTTTATTGTAACTAGAATTAGAGAAGAAAAAACAAAAGCTTCAACTTTTTGACATTCAAAAGTTGAAGATGGCATCCAAATACCTAAAGGTACTGTACAGGCAAATGAAGATACTTATAAAGTATTAATTAGAGAAATTGATGAAGAAAATCTTTAGTGTTTTTCCACTAAAGAAACAGGTGTGGAAAAAGGTATTTTATACATTACTGAAGAATTAAAAGGAGTGTAGAATTAAATTAAAGAAGGTGAAATAACTATGACAAAACAATTTTGGATCAACTTGCCCGTTAAAGATACAAATAAATCAAAAGAGTTTTACAGCAAACTTGGATTTACGACTAATACACCACTTGGCAATAGCGATCAAGTGCAATTAGTCATTGGAGATAATAATGCTACCGTAATGCTTTTTCCTGTTTCCACTTTCAAAAGTTTTACCAAGCATGAAATAGTCGATACAAAACAAGCTGCGGAGGTATTACTTTCCATTGATGCAGAGAGCAAAGAAGAAGTAGATGAAATAGCAAAAAGAGCAGTTAAGGCTGGAGGTACAATATTTGGTGAGCCCTCTGAGAACCAAGGCTGGATGTACGGCTGCGGTTTTGCTGATTTAGACGGTCACCGTTGGAATGTGTTGTATATGGATCTGAATAGGATGCCGAAGGAGTAAGAAATAGAGAGTAAAATCTTCTATTAAGCTAAGGGGTTTAGATAAAGAGCGAAGGTTGCTTAGGTAGCAATTTTTCTTATCGGACAAACGAAGTAGGATAGTGAAAGAGTTGGTTAACTTGTGTTCAACAATCGGTTCATAGAGTAAGTTAGCTTTACACAAAAAGGGGGCAACGACTTTGGGACAAAACGGACAATCAGCTATTTATACACCAGCTAAACACTTTATTTCAGCTGCAACTATTGTACTTAACGACCAAAAGGAAATACTGCTCATTAAAGGTCCTATGAGAGGTTGGGAAATGCCAGGTGGAATAGTTGAGGAAGGTGAGTCTTTGAAAGACGCTGCAATAAGGGAAACTAAAGAGGAGTCAGGTATTGAAATTGAAATTCTAAAATTCTGCGGTGTATTTCAAAATGTGAATAAGTCAATTTGTAATACTCTCTTTCTAGCAAAGCCAACTGGTGGCAAATTAACAACTTCCCCAGAAAGTTTAGAAGTGGGTTTTTTCCCTAACGAACAGGCATTGAAAATGATAACTATAGAAAATTTTAGACAAAGAATAGAGTACTGTCTTGATAGCAGCAAACAACCATTTTGCGTGGAATTTTAAGTTCTATGGAAAATCGTTGAATAACTAGGATAAAGAGAACACCTCCTAAACAATGGTGTTCCACAATTTCCTAGATAAGCTAATTATTTAGGAGACAGTACTTTTTGCAATACCTTGCTAAATACAGAAGCTAATACTTGTTGAAATAACATACCGAAAACAACAGGCATTGCTACTTTACTTGGAAAATAGGTCGTTGCAACAATCACACCACTTGCAATATTTCTCATTCCTCCTGTAAATACTAAGGTAGTCATTTAAGGGTTGTCCTTAAAAATATAACGACCAATGATAAAAGCAAAAACATAGCCCGATACAGCAAATAAAAACACTTAAACTAAAACTGAAATTAGATGTATGCTGAAATTCTTTAAGTATCGAGAGATCGCACTACTATTAATCATAATGAATGCAAACAAATACAGGTTTGAAAATGGAGCAAGTTTCTTTCCAAATCTCTTTGGTATTTCTCCTTTTGATAGTTCATTCACTAATATACCTAAAATAGTAGGCAATACAATCATCAAAACTAAACTAAGTATAAACCAATAACTTAAACATAGACCTCTTTTTTTACAATTGTATAGTCAATATTCAAAAAAGGGATGGAGAAGAGTTTCATTCGATGTTTGGCAAATAGGTCTCCGCCTGTATTTTCTTCTATTAAAAACTCCTCCTGAAGTGGAAGCTTAAATATAATTTTGCGAAACGATAAGTAGATCCCTGCATCAGAATAGCTACTGCCATTACTTGTTAATAGAAGATTTCCATTACTTAGCTCTCGCAGTTCAAGTATACCGATCATAGAAGAGCAAGGGAGCGGTAATGCAATATTCATATAGGATTTCTTGTCTTTTTCATGTAATGAATACAAGGCAACAAAAATAACATCAGATTCTATTTTTCGAAGCCATGCCCTAGTCTTAAAGCGACCATCTTCAACTGCAATAATGTCACCAGTCATCTCCATTTTTTTAGAAGAGTATGGCAAATTCAACTGCTGCATTTTTTGACTAATCATTCCATAGACAGCGGCAAATGGTTTAAACCATCTATACCATTGTATCTCGGAAAACAATTGGTAATGTTTCGTGTTTTCATAAAAGTCAATAATTACAGGCTTCACATTTTTCTTATTTATATATACTTCCATTTTATCTACAAGACCATTGTAGGTTTCAGTTCCTTTGTAATTCTCCAGTATTTGTTCGCCAACAACAAATTTCCCGCGAATATGGCTAATCGGAAAGTTCCACTTTTCGTGGAGAGGAGCAGGTGTCAAAATAGACCATCCGGTAACACCAATTAATCCAAATACCAGACAGTTAAAAAATCCATGAAACTTCAACATAAACTCAATACTCACCTGAAAGACGCCAAAAGAATTTCCGAAGGCATATAGTAAAGAGAAAATAATTGTAATTCCTAATGCACTAAAAGAGAGTAAAACTAGGCTTTTTTGTAGCAGTCCTTTAAATGGAGTTTTAAACACAATAACGATAAATCCGTAAATACCAATAATATATAATAGGACAGATACTAGTTCAAGCCAAGGAGAGAAAGTAATACCCGCTGCAACTACTAATGGTGAGATCAAAATTATGGAAGTGAAAAATGGGTAGCTTTTAGGTTTATATAGTCTACCAGCAAATCCTATAAAAATAGGTAATAAAAAAGAAGAGTAATGGAAATGGATTGCTGTAAGCCAGGTTAACATAGGAGAGAATCCAGTATCAATCCCTACTTCAAACGCAAAAAACCAAATCCCTCCCATGAATAAATACATGAGACCGGCATCTATTGAAAACTCCTCTAAATGAGTAAATCCTCTTTGAACAAAACGACTAAATCCATAGATTGCAACAGCTAGTGTAAATACTAAGTAAATAAAAGCTAGTACAATGTCAAAACTGGTTTCATTTGTTATTTGTAGTACAATAACAGAAAAAATAGCAGGAAGGACAAAATAATACATTCGAAGCTCTACTTTAAGAATGAGCTGTAAAGTTAGTGGAACGAATAAAATCTGTGCTATTGACAGCATTAAAAAGTACCATGGGTTCACAGTAAAAAATGCAGTTATAGCAAACAAAACAATATGTATTATAGCAAGCCACTTATAGGTCATCAGATTGGAATTCCCCCTTATATTCAAATAACGTACCAATCAATGGGTTCGTAATTAACACATGTATAAAAAAAGCTTCATTTTCCTCCATATAACTTTCCTTGACTAAAACATTTCCTTGGAATAATTTTGGAATAGGAAATTCATATTTTCCTAATACAATTCGTTGCTTTTGGGATTCGATCCTTAAATGCCCTTGATCCGTAACATCAAAGGTTAGCTCAGAGTAAAATAGACTTGGCTCACCTAGGTAATCCTTTACTAATTGCTTATCTTTATCCAAGGACATAAGAGCATTAAAGTCACGGTTTATATTTTGGAAATAAAACCTTCTTTCCCAATGAACCTGTTGCTCACCATTAGATCCAATTTGTTGTTTATTGATAATATGAAAAGGTATATTAGTGCCATATTCAGGAAATAAAAATTTTCTGCGTGTAGCAAATAATTTAAACAGGTACAACCATTTAGGACCACTTGTTATTTTATGCATCACTCCAGTTGCCTTAAAGGTTTTATCATCTTCAAACCCATATCTTTTTTGAAGCATAGGGTGCAATCTATAAAATTGTTCACCAAGAATTACTTTATAAATGGACATGTATAAGCTCCTTACTTTACGCGTTTACAGCTTCTAGCTGTTGGGATATCCTTACTTGATAACAAGCCAATAATCGTTAAAACGATTAGAGATAAGTTGAATGTTACAGGATTAAATGGATGTGACAGTACCGTAGAATCGGCAACTATTGCAGAAATCGTTAGCAATGGCAATAATACTAACTGCAATCTTAGTAATCTTCTTTTATTTTGATAAAGAATCCAGATTAACCCGAAAATAATCTCTATAATACCAATAGCTGCAACTATGTTGTGTGTCTCACTTGGCTCGAGTGGAAGTATTGCAAAAGTCAAAGCAACTTCCTCAGGATGCATCATGATTAATTTGGGTATCAATCCTTGATAAATCCAAACGAAAATGAATAGGAAAGTAGTTAACCAATGTGTAAAAAATCGTATATATTGCGCGGATGGAGAATCTCCTTTTTCGAGCCATCTTTTTAACACATCAAAGCTAACTGCTGTTGCCAAACCCATTAAAGGTCTAAAAAAGATTCTATCCGCCACCTTACCTAAATCGCCGAATGGCACAACATAATCGTATTGAGTGAAAAACTTAGTAGCGTTAGGTTCAGGAATATACTTCCAATAACCTTTTCCTTCTTTAATAGGCGATAAAAGATTGGCCGTTCCGAAATGAAGAGAGGATGTTCTTGAATCGTCCTTTGCATGAAAAGTACCGACACTTTTTCCCCAACCATTTATAGCTATACCGAAACCTATATTCGTTTTATATTCAAATAGTTGGGCTTCATTTTCTTCCTTTGGCAAGTAAGTAATAGAAGAAAAGCGTAAATCCCATTGCTCATGCAAGGCAGGATTCTGAGTAGCCTCCCATACTCGTTCTATATTTTTGTCTATATTAATCTCTACATATATTGGTTTACTTTTCATTTTTTTCACCCCTCCCTGAGCATACCATAATAGGATAGTTTACTGCCTTTATGTCTAGCAAAATTCAAACTTATAAATCAGTTCATTTGAACCTTTTGTTTTTAGACACTTGCATTTTACAAGTAATTATATTATAAATAAAAAAGGAGTGAACACTATGGAAAACAAACGGGAATTATTTCAGCTTTTAACAAGAAGGTTCGGACTTTTAAATAAAAACTGTTGTTCCATTGGATCAGTAGAAGTCTCGGCAGTTCAGAGTCATATTCTTTATGAAATTGATAAGCAAAATGCACCGTCTATGCAGAAAGTGGCTGAAATATTAGCTATGGATATAACCACTTTTAGCAGACAGATTCAAAACCTAATGAAAATGGAGCTGGTCACAAAAACAGCATCTTCCCAGGATAAAAGGATTTCTATATTAGGGCTTACAGTACAAGGGAAATTTGTAGCAACTACTATCGAACATTCAGTGAATACCTATCTCGAAGAAGTTTTTATTCAAATGAATGAATTTGAACGAGACACAGTAATTCGATCGTTAGAATTATTGAATAAAGCTATGTCTAAAGTGAATATTGATAATTCAACAGTGTGCTAAAACATATTTTATTTGTAAATTGCAAGTATGTGGCAACAGAATAAAATTTCAGCAAAAACTTTATACATAGAGGGAGAGTTTAATTTGGTGGATGCAATATTAGCATCACTGATATTCCTAATCACGCTCACGTTCGTTATTTGGCAGCCAAAGAATTTATCAATTGGTTGGACAGCATGTGGTGGGGCATTAGTAGCATTATTAGTGGGTGTAGTAGGTTTTCATGATGTACAGGAAGTAATCGGAATTACGTGGAATGCCACTTTGTCATTTGTTGCAATTATTCTTATTTCATTGATATTAGATGAAATTGGATTGTTTGAATGGGCCGCACTCCATATGGCAAAGGCAGCGAAAAGCAGTGGAGTCAAGATGTTTGTCTATGTAAGTATATTAGGTGCCATGGTTGCTGCATTTTTTGCTAATGATGGAGCAGCATTAATATTGACGCCGATTGTTTTGGCAATGGTACGTCATTTGAATTTTAAAGAAGCAATGATTTTTCCATTTATTATGGCAAGTGGGTTCATTGCAGATACGACTTCACTTCCATTTGTCGTAAGTAATTTAGTCAATATCGTTTCGGCAGATTTCTTCCAAATTGGCTTTGTGGAATATGCTTCAAGAATGATTATTCCGAACTTATTCTCGTTAATAGCAACGATTAGTGTGTTATTAATTTATTTTAGAAAAAGCATTCCTAAAACATATGACTTAACTAAACTTAAGGAACCGAAAGAAGCGATTAAAGATATAAGAATGTTCCATCTGTCTTGGTATGTACTCCTAGTACTACTAGTTGGCTATTTTTCTAGTGAATTTATAAATCTACCAGTCTCAATCGTAGCAGGTGTGGTTGCTATATTTTTCTTACTAATGGCGAGAAGAAGTCATGCAGTGAATACTACTAGTGTTATTAAAAATGCACCATGGAATATAGTATTTTTCTCCATTGGTATGTATGTTGTTGTATACGGTTTAGGAAATGCATGGCTTACGCATTCATTAGCTGATGTTATTCAATTTATGTCAGAACGAGGATTATTTGTGGCAACTATGTCCATGGGGTTCATAGCTGCATTTCTATCTTCGATTATGAATAATATGCCTACTGTGATGATTGATGCCCTTGCAATTGGAGAAACAAATACTACAGGTGTTATTCGAGAAGCACTTATTTATGCAAATGTTATCGGTTCCGATTTAGGACCAAAAATTACGCCAATTGGATCACTTGCAACATTAGTATGGTTGCATGTTTTATCTCAAAAAGGCGTGAAAGTATCCTGGGGTGTATATTTTAAAACAGGTATTATTTTGACTATACCAATTTTATTCCTCACATTATTTGGACTATACTTAACGTTATTATTTTTTTAAAGGGAGAATTTTTATGACAAAACAAACGATTTACTTTCTATGCACGGGCAATTCTTGCCGTAGCCAAATGGCAGAAGGCTGGGCAAAGAAATATTTAAATGATAATTGGAATGTATATAGTGCTGGGATCGAAGCACATGGACTTAATCGGAATGCTGTTAAAGCGATGAATGAAGTTGGAATTGATATCTCTGAACAAACGTCGGATATAATTGACTTGGAAATACTAAACAGTGCTGACCTAGTCGTAACACTTTGTGGTGATGCAGCGGATAAATGCCCAATGACACCGTCTCATGTTAAGAGGGAGCATTGGGGCTTTAATGATCCTGCGAAAGCTACTGGAACAGAAGAAGAAAAGTGGGCTGTATTCCAACGAGTTCGTGATGAAATTGGAAATAGGATTAATCAATTTGCAACACGTATTAATAGTCTTAGCTAATAATAAAAGTACTTTTCACTAATAAAGGTGAAAAGTGCTTTCGTTTAATTACGATGTGGTAAAGTTTAAACGGGAGCAGTAGCCGATAAGTAGAAATATAAGATAGGTGGAGAGAAACGTCTCGTTTCTCCATCTTTTTTATTTAATTATTAAGGAGCAAGTATCCCAACATATGGTAAGCTGTAAGAAAAAAGGATTTAGCAAATTCAAGTATATGCATCTCTCTTTAGAAAGAGAGAAGGAGTACGTTTGAAGAATAATCTATTGGCATTATCTGTTTGTTTATTAGCCATTAGCATCTTGGTAATTGGTGGCCTCATCGCAAAGGAATTAGGCGAAAAAGATGCTACTCCCCAAACAGTAATGGAAGTAGCGAAAGACCGAGTCAATTAGTGAACCAAGAGGAATTAGCGGAGTACTTAGGCATTAGTGTGAAAGACTCCATATTATTAGGACCAATATCGTCCTATGATGGATAGTCACAAAGTGAAAGACCTGTCATACAAATCGGAGGACTTAATTATTACTCTCGAATAGCAGTGGACGAATGGTTAAGAAGTTATGGTGGCTTCATTTCGGTTACGGAGTAAAGTAAGAAGATTCCTATTTCACGAGTAGATTAATCATGTTATGAATAGTGAGGTATAGCAGGAACATGGGTAATATGTATTTTAAAGACATTGATAATACCAATGAATATATTGTAAGAAAAATAAACTTAAGAGCTGGGCAAGAAAAATATATTGAATCTGTAGATGAATGCCTACAGGAAGCTGACACTTACAAAGAATGGCATCCAGTGGCTATATATAATGAAGAAGAAATAATTGGATTTGCTATGTACGGTTCTTTTGGACCAAATAAAGATACGTGGATTGATAGAATAATGATCGATGAAAAATATCAAGGTAAAGGCTTTGGTAGAGAAGCAATAATGAAACTGCTTGATATCGTTTCAAAAGAATTTGGAGTAAAAGATATATATTTAAGTATCATCGAAGAAAATGAAGTAGCCTTTCATTTATATAAAAGTATCGGATTTAAGTATATAAACGAAAGGGATCCAAATGGAGAGCTTATTTTTAAGTATACAAACTAATTGAATTTTCAAATTCATAAAAATTCCTTTAATTTTTCCTGGGCTAATTGTAAAAGCACTTTTCACTAATAAAAGTGAAAAGTGCTTTTCCTTAATCGTTTGCGTCATCCGTTGAATCGTTTATTGAACCCTCTTCCTGAGTTTCTGCATCCTCATTTTCTTCTACTTCCTCTATTTTCTCTTCCTCATCGTTTGCTTCGTTTTCAATTCCTGTGTCATTTTCTCCATCATCTTCTAACAATGGATCATTTACTTCAATCTCATCCACATCAGTATCGTCATCGCCACATGCTCCAAGAATAAGTAAAGATGATAATGCTAATGGTAAAGCAACCATTTTTCTTTTCATAATTTTTACCTCCAGTATTATATTAAGTATTTTCTAGACTCTCTTTATATGTACCTCATTTTTTAAAAACTAAACTATAAAAGTTCAGTTTAACAACTAAAAAAGTAGATGGAGAATATTCCTCTCCATCTACTTTTAAGCAGAAGTCGTTATTATTCTATACTTTTTAACACCTGAACCCGATTTAAATTAGCAATAGTACCACCATCCACACGTAAATCTGTACCTGTAATATAGGAAGCGGCATCGCTAAGAAGGAACTCAGCAGCTTTAGCAATTTCTGATGCTTCTCCTTCACGTTGTAAAGGTGTGATCTCAAGCATCATTTTCATTTGCTCTTGTTGAGAGGCTTCTTGGCGACCCATAGGTGTGTTAATAGTACCTGGTGAAATCGATGTAATACGGGCACCTTTTTCACCCCATGCCCATGCTTGGTCTTCTACTATTAAAAGTACGCCTAACTTTGATAAACTATATGCTGCGCCTGAGTCACCTTGTGAGAAATGTTCCATTGTTTCTAAAACATTTTCAGCTAATGGTTGTTTCAAAATATCTGTATAAGGACCTACTCGAGGTGCCATATGACCGCTCATAGAAGAAATACATACTACTGCAGTACCCGCAGTTGCAAGTGGAAGGAATGCATCTAATACGATTCCAGTACCAACTAAGTTAACTTCTGTAATACGTTTAGAATCCGCCATTGTTGGGGATAGTCCAGCAGTGTGAATAAGCCCTTTCAATGTTCCTAGTTCGGATGCTTTTTTAGCTAATGCAGCAACATTTTCTTTTGAAGTAATATCAACTGTTTGGTAGTGCACGTCTGTAATTCCTTTCGTAGCTAGTTCTTCTTTAGTTTGAATCAAACGCTCTTCCGATACATCGGCTAATAATAAAGTTCCTTTTTTCCCTACAAGTTCAGCAATTGCTTTACCCATACCACCAGAACCACCTGTAATTACATACACTTGTTTTGTCATATTTACTTCCTCCTAACCATGATATACCATTATTGTAAACGCATTCTTAAGAGAAATAACGAGACATTTTTACCTGAAATGTCCAGAGGGGTGTCACTATTGAAAATAGGAAAAGAAACGATAATTGAAGCTTTTTTACAGCTATTGCATGAGAAAAGTTTCGAAGAATTGTCGGTAAAAGAAATTATTCAAAAAGCAGGGTTTTCCCGCTCTACATTTTATCTGCATTTTGCGGATAAATATGAGCTAATGGAGGAAGTGAGACGGATGTTGAATGGACAGTTTTTATCCTTTTATGAAATGGAGTTCAACTCATGGGGGAAGCCAATGACCCATCACTTATGTGAACATATATTTAAATTTCGTTCGTTTTATGAATTGGAGTTTGCCGATACGAACGCCATTCGAAAACTATCCAATAAACTAGCAGCTCATTTAATACATGTATTCAATGACGAGGATTATGCAATATTTGCGAGCTACGGCACAATAGGATATCTAACCTTTTGGGTAAAGAATGGTTTTATAATTAGCCCTGCTGAAGCAGCTGAAAAGCTATTAAAAATTGGTTTTACTAATTGGACAAAAAGTTATGAGGATAGCAGAAAACCATGAGGAGGTTATTGGAGTTAATCCGCATTATTGTTATATTTGCTGTTGTAGGAAGTGCTTTAGGTTATTTTCTGACTAATATTTATTTGGGAATGGGGATTGATACTGAAAATTTGGTTTTATTGGTTTTACTCCTATATTTATTTTGTTTTTTGTACTTTATAGAAATAAGTTGCAATTCAGTGGCTGGTATGAGGGAGAAGGGAAAGAAAAACTTCCAAGAAAAGTGACACAAATATTTATTTTAAGTACCATTACATTGCTTTTTTACCATCAGTTTTAATCTTCTATTAAGCTAGGGAAGTGTTGGTGAAGAAAACTTGAAAAGATGATCATTTTTCTAAAAAAGTGTATTTATTTATTAAATATAAGTATTGGAGGAACTAATACGAAGTGAGCTTCATATACTTTAAATACAAAATAGTACTTACCAAACATAATTAGCATATAGTTTGATTTTTTTTAACCTAAAAGTTTCCTTAAGGAAAAATTATTTCGTGAGGGAATTTAAATGTGTTTATCATTTTGAATAATAGTGTATATCTCGAAAGAAAATTGCCCGTGTGCAAAGTTAGACAATAAATATGAGCGTAGGAGGGGTTATTTGTGAAGACAGCCATTGCTGTGAAAGAATTGTATGTTTCCTACTACGGTAGTGAAGCTTTGAAAAATGTCAGTTTCACAGTTGAGGAAGGAAATTTAGTAGGCATTATTGGACCTAATGGTGCAGGGAAGTCGACATTATTAAAAGCATTATTGAACCTTATTCCAAAGGAAAAAGGTGACGTTGCGATTCTAGGTAAGACAATTAAGGAAATGAGGACAAAAGTAGCTTATGTTCCACAACGAAGCAGCATTGACTGGGATTTTCCCATTACTGTTATTGATACGGTGTTACTCGGCACGTTTCCCAACTTAGGTGTATTTAAACGCCCAAAGAAAATAGACAAAGCATTTGCACATGAATGTTTGGAAAAAGTAGGAATGACTGAATTTCGCAATCGGCAAATTGGAGAACTCTCTGGCGGGCAGCAACAAAGAGTATTTCTTGCAAGGGCATTGGCGCAAAAGCCTGAAATCTATTTACTTGATGAACCGTTTGTTGGTGTCGATGTTACGAGTGAAGAAACGATCATATCGATATTGAAGCAACTTCGTGATATTGGAAAAACCGTAGTTGTCGTTCATCATGATTTAAGTAAAGCCACTGATTATTTCAATGAACTAATCCTTTTGAACAAAGAACTCATCGACTTCGGAGTGGTTGAAAAAGTTATTCGTCCAGAAGTACTAGATAAGGCTTATAACAACCAATTTTCCACTTTAACAAATATGGAGGTGAAAGCATGATAAATTTCTTTGATGCCCTTATGTTTTATGGATTTTTACAAAAAGCACTGACTACCTCCATTATGGTTGGAATTATTTGCGGGGTGATTGGTTGTTTTATTATTTTGAGAGGAATGGCTCTGATGGGAGATGCGATTTCTCATGCTGTGCTACCAGGTGTTGCATTGTCCTATATGCTTGGTATTAACTTCTTTTTTGGAGCGGTATTTACCGGTATGCTAACCTCACTTGGTATTGGTTTTATAAGTCAGAACAGCCGGATTAAAAACGATGTTTCGATTGGAATTATGTTCACAGCTGCATTTGCTTCTGGGATTATTATGATAACACTTATGAAAAGTAGTACGGATTTGTATCATATTTTATTCGGAAACGTACTAGCAGTTAGACCATCGGAAATGTGGTCAACATTGTTTATCGGAATTTTTGTTTTAGTATGCGTGTATGCCTTTTACAAAGAACTTCTCGTCAGTTCATTCGATTCAACGATGGCTGCGGCATATGGATTACCAACAAGAGTTATTCATTACTTCTTAATGACACTGTTGACAATGGTGACGGTTGCTTCTCTCCAGACAGTTGGGATTGTGCTTGTTGTAGCAATGCTCATCACTCCAGCTGCAACTGCATACTTGTTGACAAATCGTCTTTGGGTCATGATTTACCTTTCGGCAGGAATCGGAGTGTTATCATCCATATTTGGATTGTATTTCAGCTACACCTACAATTTAGCATCAGGTGCCGCAATAGTACTTGTAGCCACAGTCCTATTTATTCTTACATTTGTATTTTCACCCAAACAAGGCTTGGTTTGGCGTGCTATTAAGAACGTCCGAAAAAGAGAAATGCTATCTCGTTATTAATATAAAATGGAGGATTTAGATGAAAATTTTTAAACTTTTAACATTAATTATGAGTCTTTCGGTGGTTCTTGTACTTGCAGCTTGTGGAAAAGAAGATGTGAATGCAGTGAAAGATAAAAATGATAAAATTCAAGCTATTGCAACTTACTCAATTATTTACGATATCGTGAAGAATGTTGGTGGTAATCGTGTAGAAGTTCATACCTTGGCACCAGTTGGTTCGAATCCACACGAATATGATCCACTTCCAAAGGATGTACAACTGACAACCGATGCAGATGTTGTCTTTTATAATGGGCTGAATTTAGAAGGAGGGAACTCCTGGTTTGAAAAGTTGTTGCTTACTGCAGGTAAAACGGGAATTGAAGCACCAGTATTCCGTGTAAGTGAAGGGGTAAAGCCGAAACATTTGACATCCAAGGGAAAAGAATCAGAAGAAGATCCACATGCATGGTTAGACATACGTAATGGTATTAAGTATGCGGAGAATGTGAAAAAAGGATTGATAAAAGTTGACCCAGAACATGCCGATGTCTATGAAAAAAATGCGAAGGAATATATCTTGAAACTGGAGAAGCTACATGAGGAGGCTATTCAACGATTTAGCGAAATTCCCGGGGAGCAACGACTGTTGATAACAAGCGAAGGGGCATTTAAATATTTCTGTGAAGCATATGGTTTTGAAGCGGCCTACATCTGGGAAATTAACGCAGAAAACCAAGGATCACCTGAACAAGTAAAGACCGTTGTTGATTTTATTCGTTCGAAAACAAACCCTGTCTTATTTGTTGAAACAAGTTTAGATCCACGTAGCATGGAAATGGTTTCTAATGAATCCGGTGTTCCGATTTTCGGGAAGATTTTCACTGACTCTATTGGTAAACCAGGGGATGACGGAGATAGCTATATTAAAATGATGGAATGGAATATTAATGTTATTTTAAGTGGATTAACGGAAAAATAATCATATGAAATTACATTGATATTGTTACTGTACAATGAGCAAGAAGAAGTTATAAGGAACAATTCATTTATAGTCTTAAATAGAAAATCCTACAATAGTGTGAAATTTTGATGGTTCTAAGATAAAGGAGGGCCTGTAATGCCTACACCGAGCATGGAGGATTATCTTGAGGAAATTTATTTACTCATCGAAAGTAAAGGCTACGCGCGAGTATCAGATATCGCCGAGGCTATGTCGGTTAATCCTTCATCAGTCACAAAAATGGTTCAAAGACTTGATAAAGAAGGATATTTAGTCTACGAAAAGTATAAACCCTTAATATTAACTACAAAAGGAAGCAATATGGGCAAACGTATAGTAGACCTACATGAATTGTTAGAAAGTTTTTTAAGAATTATTGGGGTAAATGAAGAAAATATTTATAAGGATGTTGAAGGAATCGAGCATCATATGAGTAAGAGTTCTATTATTAAAATTGAAAATCTTGTACAATATTTTGAAGAAGATTCCGCTAGACTTAAAGAGTTAAATGAGGTTCGGAAGATTTCAGGTTTTCCTCAATAAGCTCTGTAGTTTTTATTACGAAGACTAAACTGCCCACTTATTTGAATAACCATTAGATAAATTTCATGCAGCTATAATATATATAGAAAATATTCCTAATTATTTTTTTAATCACAAAAAAGCTGAAATAGTATAAAAAAATTATTTCAGCTTTAAATTACTCGATTAAAATGTTGCACAATATATAGGGAATATTTGCGTATTTATAAGCTACGGCACTACTGGTTATCCAACCTGTTGGATTAAAAATAGTTTTACAATGTGCCCTGCTAAAACCAACTGAAAAGCTATTGAAAATTGATTTCACGAATTGGACAAAAAGAATAGCATAAGAAATGTAACGAAGATTGTTGAGGAAAAAAGTTATAAGCAAGCAAAACTACTACATATTAAATGGCTAGATTTAAAAGGAGGGTTTGAATGAGAGTTAGAGAAGCGAAGATATCTGATGCAACAGGAATAGCTTTAGTGCATGTGGAGAGTTGGAGGACTACTTATAAAAGTATTCTTCCTAAAGAATTCTTGATGAACTTATCTTATAAAAGACGAGAACAATTCTGGGAAACAAGTATTCCAGAAGGTAATGTATTTGTTGCGGAGAATGATGAAGGGAAAATAGTTGGTTTTGCTTCAGGTGGAATTGAAAGAAGTGGTAAGTATGAAGGATATAAGGGAGAACTAACTTCTATCTATATATTAAAAGAGTATCAAGGTAGAGGGATAGGAAAACAGCTATTGAAAGCAGTAATTAAGGGGATTGTAAAACTTGGAATTAACACAATGCTCGTCCTCGTATTAGAGGATAACAATTCAAAGTTGTTTTATGAGGCTACGGGTGGTAAGAAAATTGGCGAAGTTGAAATAGAGATTGCCGGAAAGAAATTAAATGAACTTGTCTATGGCTGGGATAATATTACCGATATAATTCATTGAAAGAAACTGGCATACGATATACCTTTGTTTTCGATTTTATAAGGATTGTTACGAATATAAATAGTAGAAATTATATGGATAAAGAGATAGGAGATAGGCATGAGAACGTTACTGGAGTTAATTCGAATTATTGTTCTATTTGCTATTGTGGGAAGTGCTTTAGGTTACTTTATAAATTATTTTTATTTAGAAATGGGCTTAGAGACAGAAAAATATGGATTGATTGTTTTTATTGCCATTTTTATTTTATTTTTTGTTCTCTATAGAAACAAGTTGCAATTCAGTGGTTGGTACAAGGGAAAAGGCAGAGAAAAACTTCCTAGAATAGTGTCACAAATTCTTATTTTAAGTTCCGCTATTTTACTCTTATTACCACCAATTTTAAATCTGTTATTAGGGTAAAAACGGAGATGGTTGTCATTATATTTTATTTGCATAATATTTTTATACAATTGGATACTAAGTAGGAAGGTAAAAAGGAGAGATATCTATGGCCATATGTCCTTTATGTAACTCGCTAAAAGTATTAGATATAAATTGTCCAAAATGTAATAATCAGTTGGAGGACTCTGGAAAAATATCTGATTTTTTAGATCCATACGGTCATTATAATGATGAAGAGACTGTGAAAATGGGGGATGGCTATCAAAACACTGCGGAAAATCATATATGCCCACATTTAATGGTTTGTAATAATTGTCAGTACTATGTGGTAAAGTTTATACAAGAGGAGTAGCCGTTCGTTTATGCATTTAGATATCTACAACAAAAAGACTCAAGTAAAAAATTTTACTTGAGTTAATATTTGGGCATTAATATTGCATATCACTCAGGCCAGGGCTGTGTTCATTTGGCATTTCTGGCATCAATGGAACCGGAAAGCCAGCTGGTGGATTTGTAACCGTTAGTTCACCATGGTTACGACTAGGGCTCGTCCCATGAATAATTTCAGCAATTCTAGTTGGATCTAATCGGAAGTTAAATGTTGAATTGTGATACCCCATGTCTATATACTTTCTGCATTCTGGATATTTGTTAATATCATAATTCGGAACAGGGAACAATTTGCCCCATTGCACTCCAAGTGTTTCCAAGGCTTTGGCGAATGCATTTTGATGTGAGTTGTCTCTTACTATGAGGAACGCAAGGGTTTCTCGGAATGTCTTGTTGGAGCTCATTTCATATATTCGAGTTTTTTGCAGTACACCAGTAGACTCTAGTACAAGATTGTCGAGTAAATCTCCTATTAAGTTTCCGTGACTGTAAACCCAGGATCCATTCCAGGGATTCCCGGCTGCATCGACTGGTAAAGAAGCTTGAGCGCCCATAATGTAATGATGTGGATTGGCATGCTTTGTTGCAACGTCCAGTGGAGCACCATTTATACCTGCATTCCCTGCTGCAGAAGTGTCACCAGAACCATTTAATAATTGGTTAATTGAATTTTGTACTAATTCCACATGTGCAATTTCCTCCAGAAATCTTCCTCTAAGTAAATCCCTGAATTGAGTTTCCTTTCCTCTAAAGTTAGAGCTTTGAAAAAAATACTGCATCATAGTTCGCATTTCACCATAATGTCCGCCTAAGATTTCTTGCAAAACCTTTGCAGCAGCTGGATCTGGTTGGTCTGGTACTATTTGGTTTAATAATTCTTCTTAATAATAATACATTCCTCATCCTCATTTCATTAATTATTCGGTCCTAGTATTTGAAACATAATTATCTTTATACATTAATTTTAGTAGAGGTTTTCATTTGTGAAGTCAACGGAAGATTATTAAAATGAAAGAAAGGGAATAGTCTTAGGGAAAGTGAAAGGGGCGTGCTATATGTGATTTATTTGAAGATTTTATTTCAAATTTTAGTGATCTCGGGCTTCATCTTTTTTGTGAGCGGTCGTTTGATGGGCTCGCAGATCAACTTTGTAAAACGTATTATGGCAGTTGTGATTAGTGTATTTTTTACTTCTTTTGTTTACTGGTACGCCTATCTACGTGGAACAAATTTCTTATCGGAAAGTTTTGTATATACGTATATGGATGTCAACACTATTATATGGATCGGAAGTATGCTGTTAATATCCATGTTACTTTACCTTTTCTTTGAACTATTTGATCCAATGGCAATTGGAGAAAAGGGGCAAAGAGTATCTGGCAACAAATCATTATGGATACGCCTACGCAATCAATGGCGTGGTCAAAGAAGATTGCGACAGGTTGTTCAAATTGCGATGAAAAATGGTATTTCTCGGACGATTAAATATTCAAAGTTCAAGGAAAGTGAGCGAGAACTAGCCAAAGCTTTAAAAGATACATTAGAGCAATCTGGTGGTGTTTTTGTGAAGTTTGGTCAAGTTCTTTCTACAAGAGGGGATATATTACCTGCTGCTTTTGTAAAGGAATTAGAATCTCTTCAGCAGCATGTGAAGCCTTTAACTAATGAACAAGTAAATTCTATTTTGGCGTCTTACTTGCCCTATAAAATGGAAGATATGTTCGTTGAATTCGATTTGACACCTATTGCCTCGGCATCGATAGGTCAAGTACATAAAGCAATTCTTCGCTCAAACAATAAAGAAGTAGTAGTGAAAATTTTACGACCGGATATAAAAGATATGATGCGTGATGATTTAAATATATTAGTAGACTTTGCTACATGGTTCTCTGATAAATCTACTTGGGCTGAAAAGTTAGGGTTTCGTGAGCTTGCAATTGGCTTTGCGGATAACTTAAGAGATGAAGTTGATTTTGAGATTGAAATGCGAAATGCTCTCCAAGTAACTACTGCTTTAAAAGATAGTTCATATACAGTGAAAATACCTTATATCTATACGGACCTAAGCAATGATCATTTGATCGTTTTTGAATATGTTCATGGACAAAGTGTAGCAAATGGAGATACACTTTTTCATTCGCTCGGTGTGGATAGAGAACAGTTTGCAAGGACGGTCCTATATTCATTTTTTGATCAATTACTGTATTCCGGAATATTCCATGCAGATCCACATCCAGGAAATATCTTTATAGACGATGTTGATGGAACACCTATTTTCTTAGATTTTGGAGCGGTTGGTCGCTTAGCTGGGCCTCAGCAGGAGGGGATGAAGTTATTTTTATTGGGTATTCAACATAATGATTCGGATATTCTATATGATGCACTTTCTCTACTCGTTGAGGAAGTAGATCATATTGACCGCGAAAAATTGGAACATGCGATGGCACAATTAATATTAAGAATCTCCTATATTTCGCATATTCCAACGGAGGAATTGATTCAAGCATTTTTTGAAGTAGTCCATAAATTCGGTTTGTCCTTCTATCCATCGGTAGGAATTGCACTAAGAGCCATAGTCACACTCGACGGCACTTTACACATGATTAAAAATGATTTTGATATTTTTAATGAAGCAAAAGAATATTCTACTAAATATATGGCATCGTTATGGAGAAAACCATTTAAGGAACCAAAGAAAACCTTTGAACGCCTGGAAGAGGAACTTGCATTACTCTTACCTACCATCCGTAAAATACCAAGACGAGTGGATCATCTCATTCAGCGGGTGGAAAGTGGAAAAATAACGTTACATCATGATATTTTCTCCGATAAAAGTAATTCTATGTTTGTCACGCAATTATTTTCTCGTTTCGTCCTATTAATGGTAGGTATTACATTTGGAATTATATCGGCTGCATTATTAGCGATAGGTCAATTTATAGAGGCAGAATTTGCAATCTATTTGAACACGGCTGCGTATGTTGGATTATTTTTATGTGCAGTATTATTAGTACGATTGTCTATACAGGCGATACGACTGATGAAAAGCGATAGGTAACTTAAAATATAAAGACACAAACCTCTATTTCATTTTGAAGTGGAGGTTTGTGCCATGAAGTTCCGAATTATTTAGCTGACAAAGCAGGATGCTCCCAGTAGCTATCTGCAACTGCTGAAAGATTTGCTGGATTAAAATTATTAAAGTTTATTTTATTTAACGTTTCTCGACTCATTAGTACTATCATTACATCTCCAATCTCCACATTCCCGTAACGATCTGTGAGAGGAGCTTGTACTATTAAGGTAGCTTGATTAACATGTTCTTGGGATTTCATCGCTTTCATAAATTCTACTGTATTGTACAAAAAGGATTGTTTTGCGGATTTTGCGGATTTAATACTTTCTTCCAATGCTATTGTTTCGACTACACCACTTTCAAATCTAGAAGATAGAACTGCTCTTTCTTTCTCTAAATTCGTTGTTCCGAAATTCTTCATAATTATTTCTGCGGCAATTACTTCTGGTTCCTTCTGGTTTTGTGTCATTTTTTCTTTTAGCTCTTCTTTCTCCATTTGTTTATAAAACGGTGAAGCAGCTACTTCCATTTTATCTATTTCTGCATTCCCCGAATGGCTGACTATATTTTCAATAATTCCAATTCCTAAGATTAAAATGATCAAAATAAACCACCAGCTTTGATAAAAATGTTGCTGCGTATCATCTGCCACAGTAAATCTCCTTCCGTCATGAAAACGTATCTATTAACATATGCATACTAGAAAGTAAAATATGTATGGAACCTTCTAATGGTCCAGGATTACTAAAGTTGAATATTATAGGGATAATAATTACAATGGAAAAGATAATATTTACGAGAAGGAGTCGGTATAATTGTATAGAACTGTAAATGATTTTATAACAGATTGGTCAGTTGCAGCGGAGGGAACACTACGAGTGCTAGAGTCATTATCTGATGAAAAACTAGACCAAGCAATCGTAGAGGGACATAGTACTCTTGGTTGGCTTGGCTGGCATCTTGCAACAAGTCCAGCTTTTTTCGCAGGATTAGTAGGCTTAAATGTTAAAAGGGAGGAGAAAAAAGGCCAAATTAAAGTTATTGATATTGTGGAAGCATATAAAGAAATCGTTGAAGCTGTAAAGAACGAGGCAAAAAGCAATTTAACAGATGAGAAATTGGTTGAGAAGATTGAAAGCTTCGCAGGCGAAACAACTAGGGGAGCTTTGCTACGCGGACTTATCGACCATCAGACCCATCACCGTGGCCAAATGACAGTTCTTCTACGTCAAGCTGGACTACCGGTGCCAGGAGTAATGGGACCAACAAGAGAAGAGCAACAAGGTTAATCGAATACCATAAAAAGTGTCTGTAAAGGAAATTATATTTTACAGACACTTTTTAAGAGGTGAGTCACAGTGGTAATAGATGATGCAGTAGAAGTAATTGTAAATAGTCTTCGGATGGATAAAAGAATTCAGGCAATTTTTTTAAAAGGCTCAATGGGAAGAGGAGAACAGGATGAGCATTCGGATATAGATTTGTATTGTTTAGTGAATGAAGAAGATGAGGAAGATTTTCTTCTAAGTAGACTCCAACACTTAAAATCATATAAACAATTGTTGTTTTATGACGAAATTTTTATCGTGGCACCACAAATTCTTGCAGTCTATGAAAATTTAGTGCATGTAGACCTGTTTACAGTGACAGAAAATACATATATCGAAAAGGATTTTATAAAAGTTCTTTATGACCCAAACTGTAAAATGGAGAAATACAAGCAGTCTCAAAACCTAAATTTATCCGAACAAGAGTTTCAGGACGCAGTCGATGATGTTGCATGGTTTCTTTTCCAATATAAGAAATCATCTGCACGAGGCAATGATCTATGGTCGGTTAGTATGCTTCACCAAGTTATGACGCATCTAGCAAGAGTTTTACTACTTCGATATAATCCGGAAAGGGCACAATTAGGATTGAAAACATTGCAGACTTCGCTTCCTCAAGAAATCAATCATACAATCAATAAAGTTTACGATCATATAACACCCCTAAAACACCAACAAGCAGTATTGCTTATATGTGAATTGCTATCCAAAGAAACTGATTGGGTTTTCTCTGAAATAATTGACCCTAGTAAGATTAAACCTTTGTGGGATCGAATGATTTCCTTCTATACAAAAGGATCCCACGCTAAATTCGTTGAAGATTGTTATGATAGATGAGTGGGTTATTTTATGAAAAAGAGGTTACACTTTGATGGAAGAATACAAACAATCTATCCTAGCGATGCATGAGAAAATGCCATGAGTATCAACGATAAATGTATGGATGCGTTAATATAGCCCAGTGGAAAAATGATTTGAAGAAAGAGATGTGCATCTAATCGGTGTACATCTTTTGTATTTAGGGAGGGGATAGAGATGAAAATTAGCCAAAAAGAATATAATGTGAACGGAGTACACTACACTTTAAGATCGGCTATTAATAATGATGCAAAAGAATTGTGGGAAATCAGGTTACAGATTGATGGAGAAACGCAAAATCTTGATAGGGAAAAGGGCGAAGCATACATAGATACACATAATTCGAGGAAATAATCAAAACAGATAAAGCATCAATGAATAATCTTTTTTAGTAGCAGCTATTAATGATAATATTGTCGGATTTTCAAGATGTGAAGAAAATGATTTAAAAAGATACGCCAATAAAGTAGAGTTTGGAGTTTGTGTTCTTAAAGATTATTGGGGTAGGTATTGGAACAAAGCTATTAAAAAAATCTATTATTGGGCTGATTCAAACGGTATTAAAAAAATAACGTTGAATGTTTTGGAAACCAATGAAAAAGCAATATATCTCTATAAAAAATTTGGTTTTAAAAAAGAAGGTATTTTAGAAAAGACAAAAGTTTATCAGATGGTCGATATTACAACACCGTGGTTATGGGAAGATTAAATATGGAATGAGATGTAATTATTTTTATAGGGGAGAGAGAAACAGTTTGAAAACAAAGCCTGATACCTCACTGCCACTGACATCAGGCTTTGTTTCTTGCTTTAACTTATATGTTCCGTTGTACGTAAAAAATCCTTCTAGATAAAGCGATCTAAGAAATCTAGCATTTTGCCATAAACTAATATTTCATTTTGCTTTTTCGAAAAGCCATGGCCTTCATCAGGTAGAACTATATATTCCACATCTCTACCTTGTTCCTTTAAAGCTGCGACAATTTGGTCAGACTCTTTTTGGACAACCCGAGGATCATTAGCCCCTTGAATAACTAGCATAGGTTTTGTCATCCCATCTAAATAAGTAATGGGGGAATCTTCTATAAATTTATCTTTATCTTTAACTGGATCACCTACCCATTGAATCATGAAAGACTTCCAAAACTCGGGCACAGAATCTACGAAGGTAAATAGATTACTTGGACCAAATATATCTACGACTGCCTTGAAATACTCTGCATGGCGACCGTGCAGTAAAAGAGACATATAGCCTCCATAGCTGCCACCTAGGAGCAGGATTTTATCTCTGTCAACATAACCTTCTTTGATCAACCATTCTAATCCTTCCAAATTATCTAGACGTGGCCCATGTCCCCAGTCTCCTTCTACTAATTTCATAAACTTTAGGCCATAGTTTGAAGAACCACGGAAGTTTGGAGCGAAAATGGAATACCCTCTATTGAGTAGGAATTGGAACATCGAGCGAAACCATTTTCTTTCCAAGGATTGAGGACCACCATGTGGCCATAGAATGACATGACCATTGGAATATTCTTCTTTTGCTTTGAAAAGTAGGGCTTCAATTTCTAGGCCATCAAAAGAAGGATAAGTTAAAACAGTAGGTTCTACCAGCATTTCTTCTGGAACCCCTGGTACACGGAATTGAGTTAACTCTTCCCATGAATCGCCATTATTTTTTGAAACAAAGACATTATTTGGTCTTGTAGAAGTCCGTCCTTGAATATATAGATTACCAGAAGGCATTACGATTACTTTTTCTACGACACTTGTTGGTGCTTGGACTTCTTTAAGTTCTTCGTTTTTTAAATGGTATTCATAAAGGCGATCTTCTACTCCGTATGAACCAACTAAATAGAGGATTTGGTCTTTCTTAGAAAAATGTGTACTTGAAAAATCCTCTTTATCGATTTCTAAAACTTTTTTAAATTCCTTCGCATCTATGTCGAACTTAGCTAAATAGGTCAAATCTGAATTATAGTTTGTTAAAAAGTAAATTTCTGATTCTGAAGTGTATAGTACCTCCGAAACCGTATGCTGTTCTTCTGTCTCTGGAGTCAATAAAATAGTCTCATCACCGATATGAACATAGGCTAAAGAGTAAGTATTTCCAAATTGTTTACCTGAAACAAAAGATTTTTCATCTGGGGAGACAGCCTCTATAGAGGTAGGAGCAGTACTGCCTTCTAGTAAAAGTTTATCCTCCCCAGTTTCAATATCATATATATAATTATTAAGAAACTTTGCATTTCCTGCTGTTGTGGAATAGTAAAGACGTTTTCCATCTTTCGTCAAGTAGTTGAAGAAATGTCGTTCTCCTTCATTGCTACGTAGTGAGACCAGTTTTCCACCCTGAGGAGAAAGAGCATAAATTTGTGTGTTTTCATCTCCGTCTTTATCAAAGCCAGCAACCATAAATTCGCCAGTTTTTGCGTATGTTAAAAAATCTACACTCTGATTATTAAACGTAAGTGGATAAGGAAACTGATTAGGCAAATCCATTCCCCATATATTAAAGTGACCGGTCAGATTTGTACTAATTACAAGCTGTTTTTCATCAGGACTTACAGTGAAATTTTCCACAGTTAATGTTTGAAAAAATTGTTCCACATCAGGCTTATCAAATTTGACCATTTAAATTCCCCAATTCTATTAAGATATTTATATTCTACCATAAAATTTGACCAGTTTTGGAGATTTTAACTAAATATTAAATATTATCAAAATATTTAATAACCAGCATGAAGTTGTGGTTATCTTTGAGCAACTTATAAATCTTTCGTTTAATTTCTTTATTTAATTTGGCTTATTGCGAACTGTATTGAAAATGGGTTGCCCTTTGTTATTTCCTATATAGAAAACACAAGACGAAGAGGTCCTTCTTGTGTTTTCTGTACTTGATCTTTCTAGACTGGTATATTTTTTCTCAAATTTCTGGTCTTACCCATAGTTTAGAAAAGTCTACATAGCCGAAATGTTTCATATTGACATTCATCAAATCGGCAGAGAAGGGGATTTGCCGTTTCGAATAGAACAAAGGAACCAAAATTGAATCTTCAATAAGTGTTTTTTCTATAGTTAAGTTTAATGATGTCCAATCCTGAAATGGTGTTTGGGCATACACATCTATATAATCTTTTACTTTTGGATTCCTTTTTAGAATTTCAGCTAACGATGAATAACCATTTTGCAGAAAAGAGAAAAAGGAAAAGTTTTGATTCATCTCAAATACTTCTCCGTGTACAAAAAGGTCGACCTGTTCATTGTCAGGAGTATTAATAATTGAATCTTTGAATGAAACCCATTTTATTACTACAGGGATGTCTTCTTTTTCTAATATACTCTTTAACCATAAAGTTGTATTTTCTGTATAATTTACTATTTTTAAAACAAGCGGTTCCGAAAAATCTGGTCTTTTCACTTGTGGTACCAAATAAGGTTTGCTGTGCCCGATTAGACAGCCTAGATGGTTTGGGGAGTACCGACTATCGACTAGATTTATTTCATGGCGATATTTGGAAATTACATAGTTTATATAATCGCGCACTTCCTTTTGCTGGATAGCTGTGTTTCTGAATGTATTCATCAGCACTACACCGAAGCCCGAATCACTTTCTACACGAAACGTCTGGTCGTCTTTTTCAAGTGTTGAGGAACGATATACGACGTCAAAATCTTTTGGTACTTGGACAAGTTCCACTACATCTAGTAACGCTCTTTCTGCGTAATAGTCTTTAAAAGCTAGTAAAACTGTTTTCTGTTCATTATTCTCTTGGATGTAAAAACTGCCTGTTCCGTATAAATGATTTTCGGTTTCTATATAAATACTTGCGTTAATCGAACCAAGCATATGTAAAAAATAACTGCACTCACTAGAAAAGTGAACATCTATTACCAGAGAAGCTGCAACGACTATTTCTTTTACCGGTTTCCACAAATTTTGATAATAGGTATGATTGCGCAGTTTATCTAAACAGTTAACAACAGCATTTGCTGTTAAAACAGATCCGTCATGAAACTTAATATCTTTCTTCAAATAAATTCGAATCCTATTCTTTTGTAAGTCCCAGCTATGTGCAAGTTCAGGTGAAACCAATCCATGTTCATCGACTGATACTAAACGATTAAAGATTGTTGCCACGATATTGGCGCTATGTACATCCGCTGCTTCTAAAGGATGCATCGTCAAAAAAGGATTTTTTCTTGGAACAATTAGCTTGTCTTTTGTACTTTGAACGTAGCCAAACTTGGAGCGAAATTTTTCCATCAATCGTAATTTACTATCAGTTGACCAATCCCATAATAAATATTTACTGCTAATTTCTATTGGTTTCTCATCAATTATCTTCGTGAGTCTATCTTCTAAAATAGTTTCCACATTTTTTAACCATTGGAGATTTGAAACATTCCCCCTCCCACGACCAGAAGTAAATGTTAACCAACCATCGAAAGACCATTTATGTATATATCGTGCTGTTTGTTTGGGACTTAGTTGAAGTAAATCAGCTATTTCACTCTGTTTGATAGGCCCAGATGGGATATCTTTCCATAAAGCTAGCAAGTATTTATCCATTATCTATTGAACTCTCTTCCTTAAAAGTGGACGAAATTTTAAAAACTGTCTATTTAATAATTTCGAAGTCTACTTTAATATACATATGACAGAGGAGGTTGACAACATGGCCTGGAAAAACTACCCACAAAATATTAAAGTTCGCTTAATCACATCTTTTTTTAATCGAGCGGTATCATCTGCAGTGATGCCATTCATGGCATTATTTTTTGCTCAAGAAATGAGCAAAGTATGGGCAGGGATCTTTTTAATATGTACTGTATTTATTAGCTTTTTTGTAAATTTAATCGGAGGATACATTTCTGACCGTTTTCCAAGGAAACGTGTACTGGTACTTACTTCATTTATAAGTGCTTTAATGTTTTTCGTGATGACGATTAGTTTATTGCCAAAAGAGAATATCATATGGCTTTTTGCCTTAGCCTATGTCTCTTATATTATTGCAAGTAGTCTCGGTCGTCCGGCTATGCATGCCATAATTATTGACTCTACTACGCCTGAAAACAGAAAAGAAGTGTATGCGCTCGATTATTGGCTGGTAAATTTATCGATGGCAATCGGTGCTGCTCTTGGTGGTTTGTTGTATATCAATCACCAAATTGAATTATTTGCCTTGCTAACGTTTACATCTCTAAGTCTACCGATTGCTTATAAAATTTGGTTGATAGATGAACATACAAAGAAAATGGAAAAGAAACATAAGAATGTTTTTGTTGATTTGGTTCAAAACTACAAAGTAGCATTTCAGGATCGACCGTTTACTAAAGTAGTGATAGGTTCCATGCTGATCTTTGCAGCGGAGTTTACATTGAATAGTTACATAGGTGTTCGCTTAGCGGAAACATTTAAAATCGTACATATAGGAGACTTTGAGGTTGCAGGCGTACGAATGTTAAGTATTCTTAATATCGAGAATATGCTGCTCGTTGTATGCTTTACATTTTTGATAAATAGATTTACAGATCGCTTCAGCAAGAAAAAGGTTTTGTTAAGTGGTTTAATCATTTATAGTGTTGGCTATATTACCGTCACTTCCGCAAATACATGGTATATATTGATTTTGTTCAATTTTATAGCAACGATCGGTGAACTAATATATTCTCCTGTTCGAAATGCAGAAGAGGCAAATATGATTCCAGCAGATAAGCGAGGTTCCTATTCTGCGTTCTCGAATTTTTCCTTTAGCGGTGCTGATTTAATCGCTCGTACTTCTATTATAATAGGTGCTTTTTTAATACCAACGATGATGTCAGTATATATCGGCATTATATTAATGATCGGGACTGTCTTACTGTACACAGGACTATTCTTTAGAAGGGCACGTCATTGATTTTGAGAACGATAAAATACAAAAAGGCTACACTCAAAAATATTACGCATTTCATGAATAACAAAACGGCAGAAGAAAGGTCATCCTTTTCTCCTGCCGTTTTTTTATAGTTTGGTTGATCGATTGTACTATTCTTCATATAATTAGAACACCATATGAAACACTACACTGAGAAGATACCCTGTTAAGACAAACGTTACTAATGTCCTGGTCGGCACTACTCGGATATTATGTAAAATAAATTCTTTTACACTCGTTAGAGCAATCAACCCAATGGAGATACCTAAAAGAACACTTTGTGCCTTCATGTTCAGATGTATATGATTGCCAATCCAAATAAAAAAACTAAAGCAGATAGATAAACCAATAAAACAAAGGAATAAGCCTATCATTTTCTGTCCTTGTGCGATAAATATTGATGTGATGGCAAATCCTTCGGGAATATGATGCAAAATGGTGGAGGTTGTAATGGAGAGTGCGAAGGAAGAATTCCCAAGCAAGTTCCCAATAGTTAAGCTTAATGGAATGGTATGAATGAAGAGAGCGATAGTTAGCAAATAGACAGAAGATTTATGTTGGTTGGAGGAATGGAGTGATTTGTTCACAAGTAGTAAAAACATATAACCAATAAGTATACCAAAAGCGATACCTGCTGAATTGTAAAAATGGAATGCCGCTGGAATTATATCAAGTGCCAGTAAACCTACTAAGAATCCTCCGCATAAAAGAGCCAAACCTACGTCGGAACGATGAAATATTTTAGCTACTAACCAAGCAATTACTGCCCCTATATTTACACTAAAGAATAGAAATCCCCCAAGAAATAATGCACTCAAATTTTATCATTCCCTCCTCTAAAATAAATTGGAACTAAAAATACAAAATATGGAAGTAAATTATGCTGATTATTTCTCTTTTTTTTTCATAAAAGTTTCCTGCGAGTAGGATTGAATAGTGTTCATTCGGTTAACCTATACATACCGAAGATTCTCTTTACTGGAGGTTTGTATATGATGAATATAAAAGAGAAACCGGATTTTCCTAGGTTGATGGATGAACTTAAAGACCAACTGAATCCTTCTTTTGATGTTATGCAAATACCTTTACAACTAGAAGAAGAAGTAGCCTTTCTTCTTTATTTAAAAACGACAGTAGATGCAGATAAATTACAAAATGTTATTATTAAGCCATTTTTCGAAATGCGATCAGTACAGAATTACGAAGCTTATATACAATCGTCACCCGATCTATTAGATATTAAATCGGAAGACAAAATTCCGCTCGAACTTACAAAGGGAAGTGTGTTAATAGCAGTTCAACAACATTTTTTTCTAATAGATGTGAAGAAAGTAAACACAAGTGCTGTACAGCAGACACTGATGGAGCCAACTGTATATGGACCCCAACAAGCATTAAGCGAGGACATTCTTACCAACTTGAATATCATTCGACACCGGTATAAAGAGCCCACTCTAAAAATTGAAATCCTAGAGTTAAAAGATAAAACACATAATGATATAGCTATTATTTATGATGACAAAACAGTAAAGCCAGCTATATTAAAAACTATTCGGAAGAGACTAAAAGAATTAGACTCACCACTTATTCAATCCTCAGGTGAGCTCCAACTTTACTTGAATGGAAAGAGATTTACGCTATTTCCGACATTAATGTTAACAGAAAGACCTGACCGTATTTGTTATAACTTGGATGCAGGTAAAGTTATATTGATGATGGACGGAAGTCCCCATGCATTAATTGCACCAGTCGTCTTTTTTGATTTCATGGTGTCCATGGAAGATAACTATCATTTATTTTGGATTACTTCGTTTACGCTGGTGCTTCGATATTTTGGATTAATAACCTGTTTAGTTTTACCAGCATTGTATGTTGCTATCACTTCCTATAATCCAGACATTTTTAGAACAGAGTTGGCATTAACTGTTGCCGGCAGTAGGATTGGAGTGCCTTACCCATCTTTTATAGAAGTATTATTTATGCTTATATTTATGGAACTTTTAACGGAAGCGAGTATTAGACTACCTAAAGCAATTAGTGCCACGGCTACTACTGTTGGTGGTTTAATATTAGGAACCGCGGCTACAGAGGCGGCATTGACCTCGAATATAATGATTATTATCGTGTCGGCAGTAGCCATTTCTAGTTTTGTGATTCCTATAAACGAGATGAGTTTTTCAATTAGATTTTGCAGGTACATTCTATTAGCTTTTACGACATTTTTTGGCACGGTTGGTTTTATACTTGGCTTTTTAGGAATTCTTATGTTTTTGATTAACAAAGAAAGTTTTGGTGAACCTTATTTAAAAATGTATTGGAAGAGTAGAAGGAGTGAAAAAGGGGTGAAGAGTGAATGAGTCGCTTTCTTTTTTATTTTATTTTTATCACGATGTTTTCCAATATCATTGCCTCCGTTCCCAAAATTCTTTTATTTGAAAGCAAAAAAGGGGCAATTCCATCTATGATTGCTGGTGTTATTATTGGAACCATACTTGTATATATAATAGTAAAGTTATTCAATTCTTTTCCTGGTAAAAACTTGCCGGAAATGTTGAAGGCCCACACTCCAAAATGGTTTGCTTACCCGGTGCTTTTTTACCTTTTTTTATGTTGGTTTACTGCGGGACTGATTACCCTTATTACGTATGTATTTTTATTTATTACTTTTTTCTCGCCAGAAACGTCCATTGTTACTACGACATTTGCGTTCGTACTAGTTATATCATTTGGAGTATTGATGAAATCTAGAAGTATGTTATATATGGCAGAAATCGTAATCGTTTTATTTGTGCCTCTAATTTTCTTTCTATTAATAAAATTTTATATTAACCCTAAATTAGACTGGGATTTTATAAAGGTTTCTATGATGCATGCAAATCATCTTCCATCCTATAGTGCTTTTGGTGCCTCGCTTTATATTTTTGTAGGGATTACGGATTTGGTTATTTTTAATAAGCTTTTTACAAAAAAGCATAAAATGGGATGGAAACAATTCCTTATTATTGGATTTACAGGAACGGTTGTTTTATTTACGACTTATTTTGTTCCAATTGGGTATAACGGGTTTGAGAAAATTGCAGAGCTTACCTTTCCATGGGTATTCACGAGCGATTCAATTCGTATGAAATACGGTCCAATAGAACGAGTTATTTTTATTTTTATCCTATCTTTCTTCGGTATAGCATTTGTAAGTTTATTATTACATTGGCATGTTGCTCTTAAATTATTAGAGAGCATTTTTGAATTTAAACGTTTGAAATGGAAAGGTAAAATGCTGACACCATATATTTTCGTTATTATATTTGGGGTAATATCTTTAGTTTTAACGAGAAAATTGACACAGTACCAACTGTTTATCTTTTCAAATTATTTCTATGAATCTTTGCCTATATTTTTTACCGTATTAATAATTTCTTTAGTTATAGTGAAAAGGAGTGCAAAATTATGAAGCATCGATTCCGAAATTTTAAAGTAATCGTTGTTGCAGCTGTTTACTTTTCATCTGTTTCTATATTGGCGGGATGTGGATTTAAAGATATTGATAAGCGGGTTTTTGTAACAGGTATTGGTGTAGATCCAGCGGAAAAGGAGGAAGGGGGATATAAAGTAACATTAAAATTATCATTACCTGTCGCTTCTATTAAATCATCAACTGGACCTACTTATGAATATCTAGTTTACGAAGGGGAAACGCTTGCAGAAGCAATTCGAATTTTGGAAACACATACAGACAAAGTATTAGAATTTGGGCATGCCAAAATTATCGTTATTAACGAGGACTTACTACAAGATAACGTAAAGGATTTTATGGATTACTTTATAAGACGGAGTGATGTTCAGTTGATAGCCTGGGTAGCAGCCGCTAAAACGTCCGCAGAGTCTATTTTGCGAGTGGAACCTGCAGCTGAATCGGCTGTATCATCTACTCTCGTCAACTTTTTTGGTGGGAGTGGAACAGACAGTCCTTTTATCACCTCCACATTCCTTTATGAATTTAGAAGAAATATGTTGTCGGATGGGATTGATGCAGTATTGCCGCTTGTAGAGGCAACTGAAGATAAGAAAGAGTTGATTGTCAATAAATCCTTGGTTGTTAAAGAAAAATCTAAACCGTTCGAATTATCTTCGGAGCAATCAAAGTATTATAATACTCTTCTAAATGGAATGAGTGGATTTAGTTATAAAGCAGAATCAGAGGATCTAATATTCGTTATTAATATGGAAAAAACAAATGTACAATATAAAGTTTTAATGGATAATGGACAGCCCACTTCCATCAAGATGGACGTAAAAATGATCGGTGTAATTGGTCAATCCAATAAAAATCTCTTTTTAAAAGATCTAAATAAGTATGACAAGATAGCTTCCAAGGCACTGAAAAAAAAGATTGAAGAATTTCTCACTGCAGTTCAAGAAAAAGATCTAGATCCTATGGGTTTCGGTTTAAAGTATAGAACTATGAAGCTATATGACAAAAACACGATTTCCGAATGGCAAAAATTATATCCGACTTTACCGTTGGATGTGAGCGTTAAAGTATCACTTAAAGGCACAGGAGCAATTGAATAAAGGAACGAAGAAACCTCTTTCGATTATTAAAGAGGTTTTTCAATTCATCAGACTGCTAAGGAAGTTTCCCTTTCTTATGTAATCATTGTCCGTTAAAATATAGTTAGCATAATTTTCTTTACATAGGGGGAAGCGAAAGCGTTCATATGACATTAGATAAAATGAGAAAAACGACGTTTAATAATGCAACACTTGATGAATGGGAGCAAGTAGCCCTCAAATCATTAAAAGGGAAAACATTGGAGTCGCTATCTACGAGAACATTAGAGGACATCATTTTGAAACCGCTTTATTCTTTAGAAGATCTGGGCAATATTCCAGTATCACTAACGGCAATTGTTCGGGAAGCAAAAAAATCTTCTCAGTGGTTAATCGCTCAAATTGCAGAAGGATCTACAAGTGAAGAAATACTTAAAGAAATCACAGAATCGCTTGCAAAAGGTAATGATGTTGTTCATTTCAAATTAGAAAAAGAACATACTTGGAATACGGATCAAATAAAGGAGTTAGCAGCTCTATTGACGAATCATACTGCTATTCTAGATGTATCAGATAATCCGGGTTTTTTAAATCATTTTACTGACCTAAAAGGATTAGTAATTGGAGCAGAGGATGTGGAACTTCCTAACGCTAGAACATATTTCTTAAATGGATCATCAATCCATCAAGCAGGTGGGGACGCTATTAGCGAGCTAGCAAGCGTACTAGTAAAAGCAGATGCTTTTGCAGGCGAAACTAGCATTGAGAAGCTTGTTACTAAAGCATTCGTACAATTTTCCGTGGAAAATAATTTCTTTATGGAAATAGCGAAAATTCGTGCTTTTCGTATCCTTTGGCAAGCTTTCGGCCAAGCATATGGGAATACAGACATAGCGGCAATCCCTGTACATATAGAAACTTCGTTGCGATCTTACTCCGTATTAGATGCAAATGTTAATATTTTGCGGGCGGGTAATAGTGCCCTAGCAGGCGTTCTTGGTGGGGCGGATAGTTTGACGACGTACCCACATGATTATTTAACCGGAGCTACAGCAACATCTAAGCGGATCGCCCGTAATATGCAGCTCGTACTAAAAGAAGAAACGCATATCCAGCATGTTGTTGATGCAGCAGGTGGTTCTTACTATGTGGACACATTGACTAATGAGCTCGTTGAAAAAACGTGGACATACTTTTTAACGTTAATGCAAAAAGAAACGGTAGAAGATAGAGAAAGTATGCTTTTAGAACGGGCAAAAGTAAAGTGGGAGGAGCAGCTTGCTGCACTGTCTACTCGTAAAAAATCATTAATTGGAACGAATACTTATGCAAATCCTGATGACGTACTTAAGAAGCCTATTAAATTCACTGGTTATAAGCGTCTAGCTGAACCTTTTGAGCAATTACGAAAATCATTCGAAGACAGTCCATTAAACACCGCTATTATTCCATATGGTATTTTAAAAGAATATAAAGCTCGCATAGACTTTGTTAGCGGATATTTAACCGCATTAGGAATATTACCAATCGTAGCACCGGAAAACTTAAAGCCATTCGATCTACAAAAATGGATAAATGAACAGAATATCCACTATATAGTTTTTGTTGGTAACGATGAACAAACGGCTGGTTTAGTTCCCGCATTATTAAATGAAAAACTGTCCGTACCAATGGATGTTGCCGGTAAATTTGAGGAGTATGAAGACTGGCTAGATGCCGGATTGTCTGGATGTATCTCTGCTGGACAATCGCTTCTTGAAAAAGGGCAGCAACTTTTAGCCTTTGCTAAAAAGGAGGATTCAAATGACAATGCCTAATTACGATAAAGTATCCATTAAAGAAGTATTACTAAAAGAGGACAATACTAAAATATCAATAACCGATTCCTTTTTAACAAATGAAGGAATTCATTTAAAACCTATGTATAACAAGGAAGATACATCTGAATTGGCCCATATAAACGACCTTCCAGGTATCGAGCCGAACACTAGGGGCCCTTATCCAACGATGTATGTTGCGAAGCCATGGACAGTTCGCCAGTATGCTGGATTTTCAACAGCAGAGGAAAGCAATGCTTTTTATAGAAGAAACTTAGCAATGGGACAAAAAGGTCTATCGGTTGCATTTGATTTAGCGACGCATCGTGGCTATGATTCGGATCATGAACGAGTTACGGGAGATGTAGGGAAAGCAGGAGTGGCTATAGATTCAGTCGAAGATATGAAGATTTTATTTGATGGGATTCCGTTAGATCAAATGTCTGTTTCAATGACGATGAATGGTGCTGTGCTACCAATTTTAGCATTCTATATTGTAACCGCGGAAGAACAAGGGGTATCTCTTGAGAAGCTAGCAGGTACTATACAAAATGATATTTTAAAAGAATATATGGTTCGTAATACGTATATTTATACTCCGGAAATGTCTATGAAAATTATTGCGGATATATTTGCTTTTACTGCTCAAAAGATGCCTAAATTTAATTCTATTTCTATCTCGGGTTACCATATGCAGGAAGCTGGAGCTACTGCGGATATTGAGTTAGCTTACACTTTAGCTGATGGATTAGAATATGTTCGAACAGGTCTTGCAGCTGGAATAGATATTGATGCCTTTGCCCCACGACTTTCATTTTTCTGGGCCATCGGGATGAATTATTTTATGGAAATTGCGAAAATGCGTGCTGCTCGTAGAATATGGGCACAAATGATGCAAAGCTTCGATCCGAAAAACCCTAAATCACTTGCTCTTCGAACACATTCTCAAACATCAGGGTGGAGTTTAACGGAGCAGGACCCATTTAATAATGTTACAAGAACGTTAATAGAAGCAAATGCAGCGGCAATGGGTCATACACAGTCCCTTCATACGAATGCTTTAGATGAAGCAATTGCCCTGCCGACAGATTTCTCTGCACGAATTGCTCGAAACACACAACTATTCCTGCAGGAAGAAACGAACATGACGAAGGTAATCGATCCATGGGGCGGGTCATACTATGTCGAAACATTAACGCATGAGTTAATGGAAAAAGCATGGGCTTTAATAGAAGAAATTGAAGAGCTTGGCGGTATGGCAAAAGCCATTGAAACTGGTCTACCTAAGATGAAAATAGAAGAGGCAGCTGCCAAAAAACAAGCACAAATTGACTCTTCAAAAGAGGTAATCATTGGTGTTAACAAGTATCGTTTAGAGCAAGAAGATGCTATTGATATTTTAAATATAGACAATACAGTCGTCCGTCAAAAACAAATGGAACGTTTAGAAGAAGTAAAAGCTAAGCGTAATGAGAACGCAGTACAAAAAGCGTTGACTGATTTAACGGAAGCAGCAAGAACTGGAGAAACAAACCTATTAGAATCGGCTGTTATAGCTGCTAGAGAACGAGCAACTATTGGTGAAATCTCCGATGCAATTGAAGTAGTGGCAGGAAGACATAAGGCGGTGATTCGTTCTGTGAGTGGTATTTATAGTGCAAACTTTAATGATGTAGAAGAGATTGATGCAGTGAAACAAATGGCAGAGGACTTCCGAGAAAATGAAGGTCGTCGTCCGCGTATTTTAATCGCCAAAATGGGTCAGGACGGGCATGATCGTGGAGCGAAGGTTATTGCTACTGCATTTGCCGATTTAGGGTTTGACGTAGATATTAGTCCTCTTTTCCAAACACCTGCAGAAACAGCGCTACAGGCAGTAGAAAATGATGTCCATGTTGTCGGAGTTAGTTCATTAGCTGCTGGGCATATGACCTTAGTTCCTTCATTGAAAGAAGAGCTAGCTAAGCTTGGTAGAGAAGACATATTAATCGTAGTTGGTGGTGTTATCCCAGCACAGGATTATGCTTTCCTACGTGAAAATGGTGCTTCTGCCATTTTTGGACCAGGAACAGTTATACCTGTTGCAGCACAAAAAGTCATTGAAGAGATTTACAAGCGTCTTGGCTACGAGGAAGTGGAAGCTTAATGTCAAAATCGGATAAAACAGAAGAATCTTCAATGCATGTGATGAGTGGTATTAAATCGCAACATGATGGTATGGGGAATGCTTCTATTAAAAAGTTTTCCAAAAGAAAGCCTCTTCAAATCGATGAGGAGGAATACATCCGGCAAATTCAAGATGGCTCCAGATTGCATTTAGCAAAAGCAATAACTTTTATTGAAAGTACTGTAAATGATCAACAGCATATTGGTCAGCGATTATTGAAAAACCTGCTTCCTTATACTGGTAACAGCATTCGTATAGGAATAACTGGAGTTCCAGGAGTAGGAAAGAGTACATTTATCGAGGCATTTGGGAAAATGCTATGCGATCAGGAGTTTAGAGTTGCAGTACTAGCTATCGATCCTAGTTCCTCTTTGACAGGCGGAAGTATTCTTGGAGATAAAACAAGAATGGAAGAGCTTGCAAAACACCCTAATGCTTTTATAAGACCTTCACCAACTGCTGGTACACTAGGGGGGGTGCATAAAAAGTCTCGCGAGACGATGCTTCTATGTGAGGCTGCCGGATACGATGTGATTTTAGTCGAAACGGTTGGTGTAGGTCAAAGCGAAACCATTGTACGTGGAATGGTGGATTTCTTTTTATTATTAGCGCTCACAGGAGCAGGTGATGAACTACAGGGGATGAAAAAAGGAATAATGGAGCTTGCTGATGCAATTATTGTCCATAAAGCAGATGGCTCCAATGAAAAACTAGCGAAAAAAACAGTTGCAGAGTATAAGCAGATTCTCCATTTCTTAGCACCTTCCACACCGAATTGGAAGACACCAGCCTTAGCAGTATCTTCTCTGCATAAAATTGGCTTAGATATTGTTTGGGAGAATATACTTCATTTCGAGCAAATGATGAAGGAAAAATCTGTATGGCAACAAAGAAGAAAAGAGCAAACAGTGGAATGGTTTAAAACAATGATTGTAGATCGATTATATGATGACTTTTTTTCTTCCAATGTAAAAAAACAATCAATGACAACATTAGAACAATTAGTGCGAGATGAAAAAATAACGGTTTCCCAAGCGGTCGACGATTTATTTTCCTCGAATCCAAACCAATAATCTGATAAGATAAAATTAGTTTAAAAAAGGAGAGTGGCAAAAATGAATATGGATTTCAATTTATATATGAATGATATACTTGTGCAAGCTCGTGGAGAAATGGATGCAGCTGGGTTTGAACAACTTAAGACACCTGAAGAAGTAGATGCTGCATTTGCTCGTCAAGGAACAACTTTAGTGATGGTAAACTCAGTTTGTGGATGTGCTGGAGGAATTGCACGCCCTGCTGCTGCTAACTCAGTACACTATGATAAACGTCCAGACCATTTAGTAACTGTTTTTGCAGGTCAAGACAAATTAGCTACTCAACAAGCACGGAATCTATTCGGAGATGATCACTTACCTTCATCACCATCATTTGTACTACTAAAAGATGGACAACCGATAGCAGAAATTGGCCGTCATGAAATAGAAGGTCATGCACCAACTTCAGTGATCACGCACTTACAAGGATTATTTGAAGAATATTGCGAAGAAGTATAAAAAAATAAAAACCAGCGGAAGCATACAGATGCATTCGCTGGTTTTTATCATTTCTTAAAGGACGAAGCTTAGACCGAATAGTAATGTCGACATGACCATTACAAAAATCATTAAATAAACAATAATTTTACGAAATTTTTGGTTTTGCATAATTTCTCTCCTTTAGCTTGTACCTTTATTTTAACAAAAACATAAAAATGCACAAGAGGTAGAGTTTTTTTTTTGAAATAGGTACAATAGAATAAGGTAAGTGTTTTAAAAAAAGGGGTGTAAAAATGGAGAATATTGATCATATTGGTATTGCTGTGAAAAGTATAGAAGAATCTCTTCCTTATTACACAGATACATTGGGGTTAAAACTATTACATATTGAAGATGTTCCATCTGAAAAAGTTCGTGTAGCTTTTATCGATAGTGGCAATGTCCATTTAGAATTACTTCAACCAATCGATGAAACAAGTGCGATTCATTCATTTATAGAAAAAAAGGGTGAGGGAATCCATCATATTGCTTTTGGTGTTTCTAGTATTCAACAACGTTTGGACGAGTTAAAAGAAAAAGGTGTTCGACTTATACAAGAAACTGCCAAAGCAGGTGCTCACGGTGCTCAAGTAGCATTTATTCATCCGAAGTCATCTCGTGGAGTACTATATGAATTAGTCGATAAAACCGGGGGAGCGAAGTAATTATATGGATATTTATGAAAAAATCAATGACTTATATGATCGTAAACGTAAAATCGAACTTGGTGGTGGGGATGACCGAATCGAAAAGCAGCATGAAAAAGGTAAGTTGACTGCTCGCGAACGTATTGAATTACTAGTAGATAAGGATTCATTTGTAGAGTTAAATCCATTCATCAAGCACCGCACAGTTGACTTTGGAATGGACAAGCAAGAAGGCCCTGGTGATGGAGTCGTAACTGGTTACGGGAAAGTAAATGGCCGTCCAATTTATTTATTCTCTCAAGATTTCACCGTATTTGGCGGAGCTTTGGGAGAAATGCATGCACTTAAAATTGCTAACGTCATGGATTTAGCAGCCAAAAATGGAGCGCCGTTTATCGGCTTAAATGATTCAGGTGGTGCTCGTATTCAAGAAGGTGTGGTTTCACTGGATGGATATGGTCAGATTTTTTATCGTAACGCAATTTATTCGGGTGTTATTCCCCAAATCTCTGTCATTTTAGGTCCATGTGCCGGTGGTGCGGTATATTCGCCTGCTATTACCGATTTTGTGTTTATGACAGATGAAACAAGCCAAATGTTTATCACGGGACCGAAAGTAATCGAAACTGTTACTGGGGAAAAAATTTCTGCGGAAGATCTAGGTGGCTCGAAAGTACATAATACGATAAGTGGAAATGCACATTTCCGTGGGAAAACAGAAGAGGAAGTATTAGAAAGTGTTCGATTACTACTAAGTTATTTACCGCAAAGCTTTGAAGAAAAGCCCTCGATAACTGATGTAAAAGAAGAAGATAATTATCGTCCTGATTTATCAGATATCGTTCCTTTTGAAGCAATTCGTCCTTACGATGTTCGGAAAGTTATTGAACAGGTCGTTGATACGGATTCTTTCTTAGAAGTGCAAAAAGAATTTGCTAAAAACATTGTCATTGGTCTAGCTCGTATTAACGGCGAGGTAGTGGGCTTAGTATGCAACCAACCAAAAGTAATGGCTGGAGGTCTCGATATAGACTCATCAGACAAAGCAGCTCGTTTTATACGTTTTTGTGATGCATTCAATATTCCGATCATCACGTTTGAAGATGTAACTGGATTCTTCCCTGGTATAAAACAGGAACATGGTGGAATTATTCGTCATGGCGCTAAAATACTATTTGCATATTCAGAAGCAACCGTTCCTAAAATAACGGTTATTTTACGAAAAGCATACGGAGGAGCTTATGTTGCTTTGAATTCCAAATCTATTGGAGCAGATGTTGTTTTTGCGTGGCCGAATGCTGAGATAGCAGTAATGGGACCAAACGGTGCTGCAAATATTATTTTTGCTCGTGAAATTGCCCAAAGTGATAATCCAGAAGCAATTCGTGCAGAAAAAATAGAAGAGTACCGTGAAAAATTTGCCAATCCATATGTAGCAGCTTCTATGGGAATGGTCGATGATGTTATTGACCCAAGAGAAACTCGCATGAAGCTAATACAATCATTAGAAATGATGCGCAATAAAAAAGAAACTAGACCAAATAAAAAACATGGTAATATTCCATTATAAAGGAGACTTTTAATTGAGTAGATTAGTAGAAGAGTTTTTAGAACTTGTTCAAATAGATTCTGAAACAAAACATGAAGAAGTAATTGCACCAATATTAAAAAGTAAATTAGAACAGCTTGGATTTTCTGTAATTGAGGACGATTCTGCTGCTAAAACTGGTCACGGTGCCGGCAACTTAATTGCAACATTAAAGGGGTCTAACGCAAATGTAGACCCAATATATTTCACTGTCCATATGGATACTGTAGTACCCGGTAAAGGGATTAAACCAGTTATTAAAGAAGATGGTTATATATATTCGGATGGGACAACCATTTTAGGAGCAGACGATAAAGCTGGGATAGCCGCATTATTTGAAGCGATTCGTCGTTTGAAAGAACGATCAATTGAACACGGAGATATTCAGGTTGTTATTACGGCTGGAGAAGAAAGTGGTCTAGTAGGAGCTAAAGAATTAGATGCTTCTCTCTTAACTGCTAAATATGGCTATGCGATTGATAGTGATGGGACTGTTGGTGGTATTGTAACGGCTGCTCCTTACCAATCAAAACTATGGACGACTATTACTGGAAAAACTGCACATGCTGGAGTTGCACCTGAAAAAGGTGTTTCTGCCATTACTTTAGCTGCTAAAGCCATCTCTGCTATGAAGTTAGGTAGACTGGATGCAGAAACTACCGCTAATATCGGACGTTTTGAAGGTGGACAAGCAACAAATATAGTATGTGATGAAGTGCATATTCTATCTGAGGCACGTTCGATCAATAAAGAAAAACTAGATGGACAAGTTGCACATATGGTTGCAACATTTGCAGAGACTGCCGAGAAATTTGGTGGTAAAGCAGTAACAGAAACACAATTAATGTACCCAGGCTTCCATTTTGAAGAAGATCATTCTGTCGTACAGATTGCTAAACGTGCAGTAGAACGTATCGGAAGAACTGCTGACATTAAAACTAGTGGCGGAGGTAGCGATGCCAATGTGATTGCTGGATTTGGAATCCCTACTGTTATACTATCTGTAGGTTATGAAGAAATTCATACAACAAATGAACGTATGCCTATTGAAGAGTTAAAGAAACTAGCCGATTTAATAGTAGAGATCGTTCTAGTGGCGGCAGAATAAAATAGGAGGTGAATTTTGTTGAGCAATGAAAAAGTTGTAGTATTTCAATGTGGAAATGAAGAATATGCAGTTTCCATTGAGCATGTAGTCTCTATTGAGAAATTAGAGCATGTAAACCCAATCCCACATTTACCAAATTATTTAATTGGGTTGATGAAAATTCGCGGAGAGCTAGTGCCAATTATTGATTTCGAACAAATTTTGTATAATCGTAGTGGTGTTGATCAGGAATTAGCGAGAGTAGTTACCATGCACACGGAAAATATGACGGTTGGGCTTCTTGTAAAAGAGGCGAAAGAGATTTTAGATATTGAACAGGAAAATCTTAAGCAAATTGGTTTAGTGAATTATACGAAAACACGTTATTTCACAGCGGTTGCAAACCTAGAAAATCGAATGATTACAATCGTGGATGCTTCTATTTTGGTAAGTTCTTTAGAAGGCTTTAATGATATTCAATCTTATGTAGACGAAGTTAAGAAAGAAGAGACAATCAATAACTAGTTTCATGATTTAGTCAGGGAAGGTAGCTTATATAGCTACCTTTTTTGAAGATAAATTTTTATGAGTCCAAAACCCAGTGTTCTTGGATGAATAAAGCAACTATTCATCTACGCTGCTGGTTTCCGTTTCAGGTGGAAGCGTTCCGTGGGCGCTGCCTTAGCTTTGGGTCAACAGGATGTTGGTCATGAAGGCGTTGCGATCGCGTTGTGACGCACTTAGCCTTCCATCCTTAAACACTGTGGGGTCTTCGACTAGCGCTTTTTCTCAAAGAGTCGCCACCCTCTACTACAATGAAATAGCGAGTAGTACTTATAAGATATGGCAAAGCATTCCCTTAGATATAGGTTATAGGTTTGTCAAAAGTTTGGATTGAGATAAACTGTTTGTAATTGCTGTTGATTTAGAAATGCTATTATTCAATGACAGAGGAAGGCAGACAATTTTCTTTTACTAGCGGAAATAAAGAGAAGTAGTAAGAGTTTAACTGATAAAGAAGGGAAGTAGCGAACGAAATTGCATCTTCGTGAGCTTGCTCTATGAATAAGAAAGCAGCTTATCTCTAGTTATCCTAAAACGCTCTAACCTGTTTCTAAGTGGTGTAGGAGTACGACGGATAGTCTAATGCCATAAGATTATCGAAAAAAAGTGATATTGGTTGTGTCCTTCACAACCAATGTCACTATAAATTCACTCGATCATCATATAGCAAAACATCTGTCCAAAGTCCTTCGAAAAAGATAGAAAAAGGTTTTGGCCTAAAAAAGAAGGAGGGGAATGACTTGTCGGGAAAACATAGAATTATTTTTCACTTAGATATGAATAGCTTTTATGCCTCTGTGGAACAAGCGCATGACCCCTCATTGAAAGGAAAGGCTATTGCCATTGCAGGCAATCCCAAAGAAAGACGGGGGATATTGGTTACATGCTCGTATGAGGCAAGGGCCAAAGGTGTGTATACAACCATGTCTGTTTGGGAGGCTAAACGAAAATGTCCTGAACTGATTTTATTGCCCCCAAACTTTGAACGCTACCGAATTGCTTCTAAAGCAATGTTTGAAATTTTAAGGTCTTATACTCATCTTGTAGAGCCAGTTTCCATAGATGAAGGGTATATAGATGTAACGGAAGTTGACATGAACAACGATGCAGTAGGGTTTGCCAAATCCATTCAGGATCGTATTATCCGTGAGCTTGATTTGCCTAGTTCTATTGGAATCGCTCCTAACAAATTTCTAGCTAAAACAGCATCCAACATAAAAAAGCCCATGGGTATAACTGTTTTACGGAAAAGACAGGTTGGAGAAATTCTTTGGCCCCTCCCAGTAATAGATATGCATGGAATAGGAGAAAGTACTGCAACAAAATTGGAATCGATCGGCATTAAATCTATAGGAGATTTGGCTAACGCAAATCCTAATTTACTTAAAGAAAAACTAGGGAAAAATGGAGTCCGACTTCTAAATCGTGCAAATGGCACTGATAATAGACCGGTAGATCCTGAATCTATTTATGATACAAAGAGTGTTGGAAATTCAACAACATTACCTTATGATGAGTCGAATATAAAAGAGCTAGAAAAGGTATTTATTCGTTTGTCGAAAAAAGTAGCTGCCAGACTAGATGCAAAAAATTTAGCTGGACGGTCTATTACGATACATATACGGGACGCTAATTGGAAAAACAAAACGAGAAGTAAAACAGTAAATAATCGTCTATATAAGGAACAGGAAATAAATCAATTGGCATTAGAACTATTCTGTGCTTCTTGGAATGGTGATGCGATACGTTTATTAGGCGTGACTGTGAATAATGTCTATGACAAGGGAGAATCGGTAGAGCAGCTGTCTATCTTTAACTTTGAAGAACATGCAAAAGAAGAGCCGATATTAAAGCTTGTAGAGCAATTACAAGGTAAATTCGGAGAAAACAGCATTAAGCGGGGCATGAAAATAAAAAAGAAACCTTCACTGGAATCCAAAACAAGTTTTAGTAAAGACTTCTTAGATGATCATCAAGATTAATGTTTAAAAAACTTTGATGTACAATTGTTTTAATACGTTAGTGGATATATATCAGATATGGTTTATAGTATTGTTTTGTTTTTTTACATACATGAAAATTAAGGGTAGACTAACAATATAATTATTGAGTTACCTAGAGTTTATATAACTATAAAATGTCCCATCGAATAAAGGAAGTGAGTAAATATGCAGTTATTATTTTTAGGTACTGGAGCAGGAATGCCGTCGAAACAGCGAAATACGACTTCTACAGTTTTAAAACTATTAGATGAGCGAGGAACGTTCTGGATGTTTGATTGTGGGGAAGCCACCCAGCATCAAATTTTGCATACGACACTGAAGCCTCGTAAACTGGAAAAATTATTTGTAACACATTTGCATGGAGATCATATATATGGACTTCCTGGCTTGCTCGGATCCCGTTCTTTTTTAGGCGGGGAGGAACCTCTTACAATATATGGACCAACAGGGTTGAAAAATTGGATTGAGGTAACTCTTGCTATATCCAAAACTCATGTGAAATATCCACTTTCAATTATAGAGATTGAAGAGGGAATTATATTTGAAGATGAACAATTTATAGTGGAAGCAAAATTATTAGAACATGTAATACCTTGCTTCGGATACTCGGTTAAACAAAAAGCCCTTGCGCCAGAACTTTATATTGAAAAAACAGATGTTTTAGGAGTTCCAAGAGGTCCTTTATTAAAACAATTAAAAGAAGGACAAGATGTGGTGCTTCCAAATGGAATAATAGTAAAGAGTGAAGATGTAACTGGAGAACCGAGAGAAGGCTTTAAAGTAACGATACTTGGAGACACAAAATACTGTGAAAACTCCATAGCTTTGAGTGGAGATGCAGATATTGTCGTCCATGAAGGAACATTCGACATAGATACTGCTAAACTTGCACGCCTTTATGGGCATTCAACAATAGTTGATGCAGCCGAAGTCTGTCAAAAAGCGAATGCTAAGCACTTAATCGTTAATCATATTAGTGCACGATTCCTGTCATCTGATTTAAATAAAATGCTTGCCCAAGTCGAAAATTATAGTTTTCCCATTTATATCGCCGAAGATTTTACAGAATATAATTGGATAAATGGTTCAATAATCAAACATAAATTATAAAAGAGATTCCGAACGAAGCATGCTTCACTCGGATTCTTTTTTCTTCTCTACGATAACTAAGCTCACAGTAGCAATAGGTCCTATAACTAATGATAGAATAAACCAATTAAGACTTCTGTTTTTCCCTAGTGCAATGCCAGCATTAGTCCCGCATTAACGGGCAGTATGACTTCCACGTAAAGGCTTGGTTCAAGCACCAAAGAATAAGTGGGAGATAACTGCCCGTAAATGCCCGAATGGTTCAACTAACAATCAGTGGGGAATAAGAACTCCCCACTGATTGTAGTTTCACTTTTTAAAAGCTAGTGTGCCCCAGCCGACAAAATATGAACTTTCATTCTAACTACACCTCTTTATTGCAAGCATTTCTTTATCAGGATTCAAATAGTTTGCCAAGTTCCCGAGATCTGTTTTGTGCAGCTTGGATACAAGCAAAGATAGCTTCATTTACTTTATGCGCCATTAACTGCTCTAAGCCTGCTTCTGTAGTACCACCTGGACTTGTCACTCTTCTACGCAGTTCTTCTGGTTCCGCATCACCATTTTTCAGCATTTGTGCGGCACCTTCCATTGTTTGTATAAATAATTGACGAGCATCGCCCTTTTCTAAACCATATTTAATTGCAGCTGATTCAAACTGTTCCGCGAAATAATAGAAATAAGCCGGGCCACTTCCGGAAAGTGCAGTAACAACATGTAAATCTTCTTCTGCTACTACTTTTACAGAACCAATCGATTCTAAGAGATCAATGATGAGTAGTTTGGATCCATCTGAAATAAGCTCGTTCCAGCATATAGCTGATGCACTCATTCCAACAGCAGCAGAAGTGTTTGGCATAACACGTGCAATTGGTCTATTGCCTAAAGAGTTTAAAATGGTCTGGATGCTGATACCAGCAATAACTGAAATTATCGTTGCATCTTTGTTTATATATGGCGCCAGACTATTTAACGCATCATTTGCGTCTTTTGGTTTCATCGCTAAAAAAATTATATTCGCTTCAGTTATTGCTTTTTTCTGTTCACATACGATTTGTACATCATACGTTTCTTTTAAATAGTTAAGCTGGCTTACATCTGATTTATTCGTGACGTGAATAAATTCGGGTGAAATTTTATTTCCTTTGGTTAATCCATTTATAATCGCTTCTGCCATAGCACCCGCGCCAACAAATACAATCTTCGTCATATAAATTCCTCCCTTTAATAGTGCCTAACTTTCATTCATGTAAATAGAGCGGTATTAAAACAAAATAAAAAAGCGCTCTCGTCCCATATATAATAAGGACGAAAACACTTGTTTTCCGCGGTACCACCTAAATTTGCCGAAAAATTTCAGCACAACTTAATCCTTCGTATCGAGAAGGTACGACCATGTTTGCATAGTAGCTCCGAAGTAGGTTCTATATACGAGCGGGAGGTGAAACTTGCAGCGGGTCATTTCACTCTCTTAACTCCATCATATATGTACTAATCTTCATCTTAGCTTTTATATTCTGAATTAAAGAAATTATATGCATCTTATTAGAAAAAGTCAACCATATTTCCGTGACGGCTACCATAATTAAGGGTACAATGTAATGAATGACTATTCATTAATAAGGAGAATTCAAATGATACATAAAATTATAATTCCTACTCCATTTGCGGTAGGGGATGTAAACGCATATTTAGTAAAGGGCGATGCTTTGACATTAATAGATGCTGGACCAAAAACAGAACTTGCTTTAACGGCATTAACACAAGGGATTAAAGAAGCGGGCTATAACCTTACTGATATTGAGCAGGTTGTTTTAACACATCATCATCCCGATCATGCCGGCTGGACGGAGGCTTTTGAACAAGCAACCATTTTAGGGCATGAATACAATCAAGTTTGGATGACTCGTGACGAAGAATTTTTACAGTATCATGATCGTTTCTATCTACAATGTTTAAAAGAAGAAGGGGTACCGGAGGAATATTTTAATTGGGTTGAGAAGATGAGACGACCTTTGAGCTTACTTGGAAGTCGATCGTTAGACAGCTATTTATATGAAGGGGATATATTGCCGGGGCATCCGGATATTCAAGTACTTGAAACGTTAGGGCATGCCCAAAGTCATTTAGCATTTTGGTCTGAAAGTTCAAAAGTTCTTATTGGTGGGGACCTAATACTTGAAAAGATTTCTTCCAATCCTTTAATTGAGCCACCGTTAAATGCACATGCAGAGCGTCCAAAATCAATGTTACAATACAATGAATCATTAAAAAGAATCCAACAGTTACCTATCAAAAAAGTTTATAGTGGGCATGGCAATGAAGTGTATAATATTCAGGAGCTTGTTGCTACTAGACTGGAAAAACAAAAAGAGCGGGCACTTAAAGTACTGGATATGATGCAAGAGGGGGAAAAAACAATTTTTGAATTAACTAAACAGTTATTTCCCAAAGTATACGAAAAAGAACTAGGATTAACCCTTTCTGAAACCATTGGTCAAATAGATTATTTAATCGATGAAGAGCTTATAACGGAAAAACGAAGCGAAAAAGGAATTCTGTTATATGAACAAGGCTAAAAAAATTCTTATCACTGGTGCTACTAGTGGGGTTGGATTTATGCTTGCTAAAGCTCTACATGAAGCGGGCCATGAAATATGGGCTACCGGTAGAAATACCATTGCATTGAATAGTTTAACAACCATTGGAATACATACAATTGAAGCGGACTTAACATCCGATCGATCTTTCGATTCCCTTTTTATAGACATGGGTACACCTGATATAGTTATCCACTGTGCTGGTGTAGGTACCTTTTCATATCTATTGGATATGGATGAACGAGATATGGAGAAAATGCTTCAGGTAAACGTATTAGCTCCTATGAAACTTACAAAGTACTTTGCAAAAAAGATGAAAACTCGCCGCAGTGGTCACATTATATTTGTAGCATCCCAAGCAGGTAAAGTAGCTACCCCTAAGGCTTCTGTGTATGCAGCATCTAAGCATGCCATAATCGGGTTTGCAAATGCTATTCGAATGGAACTGAAAGAGTTTGGTGTGGAGGTTACAACTATCAATCCAGGGCCAATTGATACGCCATTTCTCGATTTAGCTGATCAATCGGGCAATTATAGAAGCAGTATGAAAAAACATCTATTAGCCCCAGAAAAAGTAGTCGTGTCAATTGAACGAGTAATTGAGAAACCAGTAAGAGAAGTTGACCTTCCTTCTTACATGAGTATTACAAGTAAACTATATGCGATAGCCCCATCAATTGTCGAAACAGTTGGTAAAAAGTATTTCAAAAAAAAATAAAATCTAAAAAACCGACTTTTCCTCAAAAATAAAGGAGAAATCGGTTTTTTAGTAGAGTCAAATAAGAAAGGTATCGATATATTTCAAATTCATGAAACTTTTCGTTGGTATCTATTTAGTAATTCATCAAGCTCTTGGCTACAAGTGACGACAATTGGATGAGTAAAACCAAGAATTTTCGCCTTTCTATACATATCTTGTTTCTTTAGCTCAATTCGTAGTAATAATGCTTTTTGGTGCAAATGACTTTTCACAATATTTCCTCCGTAGTGTGTATTTAGCTTCATTTCTTGGAGTGTATATCTAGTAGGTAATGTAGCAACTTGCTTATTGTATAATAAGGAAATTGCAAAGATTGTCGGATTGTGAAAAAATATTAACTTTTCACAAAAATGTCACATTTATATAAGTTCTAACATATTTATTGATACATTTAAACAATACTACTAGACATTGCTTTGAAGATTAAAGTGTATAAAAATGTTCCATGAACACCGGGTTTCGTGTACTTAAAAGAATAAATCATACCAGTGATTTCCGTTTCAGGTGGAGACAAAGGAACGATGGCTAAGTGCGCCACCTCTCAAAGGGAAGGCAATCTAAGTTCGCCGCGTCCTACGGCAACGATTGCATAACCCACATCCTATGGGTCTCAACGCCTTCGTGACCAACATCCTGTTGGCCTCCGCAGGGTGAGCGATGAACCATCACCGTCGCTTGCACGTCGATGTGATGTTTCATCTGTCCCACTGATCCTGCCGGAGTCGCCACCTTTCACTGCAATCAATTAGTATGTAGTGCCCCACTATAAGATTTAGCATAGCTTATCGCTAGATGATAAGATTGGTAAGATTTTAGAGAGTGATCAAATTATTTGTCATCACTTTTGCATTAGAAATGTGATTATCCCATGATAGAGGAAGAAAGCAGCTATTCTTTTTTACTAGTGGAAATAAAAGAATTAGTAAGTGTTTGCCCCATAAAGAAGTGAAATAGCGAACGAAATTGCATCTTCGTGAGCTTTCATAATGAATTGGATAGTATCTTTTCTCTAGTTACCCAAAAATGCACGAACCTGTTTCTAAGCGTTGTAGGAGGGTGACCAACAGACAAACGCCATAAGATTATCGAAAAAGGATGCTGGTTGATTGTGACGGACGTCACAATCAACCAGCATCTCTAAAAATTCACTCGGTAATCATATAGCAAAGTGTCTGTTTTAAGCCCTTAGAAAATGATAGAAACAGGTTTTAAAAGGACCGGATTTATTTTTTCCAGTTTTTCCTGGTTTTTCTTATGCAAAGCTACTAAATTGATCACATTAACTTTTTATATAAAAGGATTAAAGGGAGTGGATGAAGAATATTAACAATGAAAACTGAGATTATCAATATAAGGTACAAACGTTGCAAAAATATTAAAAAATGGGGTTTTGGAATTGATAAAAGGAGTTATATTAGATTTTGATGGCTTAATCGTGGATACAGAAACTACTTGGTATGAAGCATTCAAAGAGGTATTTTGGGAAAACCATCATATTAATCTGGATTTAAAAGGATATTCCAGGTGTATTGGAACTGGAAACGATGTTTTATACCGCTATTTCCGGGAAATTGCGGGTGATTCTGTCAATTGTGAATTGCTAGAAGACCATGCAGCAATAAGATACGAAAAACTCATGCAAGCACCTGTACTGCGGGAAGGTGTTCAAGATTATTTAGTTGAGGCTAAACAAAATAATTTGAAAATAGCCCTAGCCTCAAGTTCATCAAAGGATTGGGTGCATACATACTTAGAGAAGCTTAATATAATAGACTACTTTGAAGTCATCAATACAAAAGATGATGTGAGCAATATTAAACCTGATCCCGAGCTATATAATAAAACACTATATGACTTAGAATTGTCGCCAGAAGAAACGATTGTCTTTGAAGATTCCTTGAATGGGTTGAGTGCTGCAAATGAGGCAGGAATTCGCTGTGTCATTGTCCCTAATAGAGTTACAAGTAACTTAAAATTTGAGAACTATGAGTATCGAATAAATTCTATGGGGGAAATCTCTTTAAATGATCTTTTAAAGAAGTTAGATCGCATATAACCATAGAAAAAGGAGTATTAACATGATATTAGAAGCAGTAATGCTACAAGTTAAAAAGGATATAGAGGAAAACTATGAGGATGATTTTCGTCAAGCATCCAAAATTATTTCCTCTTTGCCGGGTTATATATCTCATGAGTTACAGCGTTGTATGGAGGTTAAAGGGAAATATTTACTATTAGTAAGATGGGAAACCTTAGAAGATCATACAATTGGTTTTAGAGAATCGAGCGAATATCAAGAATGGAAGAAACTACTCCACCCATACTATGATCCTTTCCCAGTTGTCGAACACTTTGAGAAAGTGCATTTAATCTAGAATATAAAATAGACTTAAGTCTCACTCTTGTAAAAAGAGAGAGTTAAGTCTATTTTTATTTGTATCCTTCTACAAATCACTTGAAGATAAATAATTAGGTATAATTATAAAAAATAAGTTGTATTTATACATATTTCATGCTACATTATGTATATTAATACTTATTTATTGTATATAAATTCATTGGAGGGATATAAAATGAACAAAAAAGTTGTTTTAGCATATTCGGGCGGGTTAGATACATCAGTGGCAATTACATGGTTAAAAGATGAAGGATACGATGTTGTAGCGGTTTGTCTTGACGTTGGAGAAGGTAAAGATCTTGCATTCGTGAAAAACAAAGCACTTGAGGTCGGAGCAATTGAAAGTTATATGATTGATGCAAGAGAAGAATTTGCTAATGAATATGCATTAATCTCTCTCCAAGCACATACATGGTATGAAAATAAATATCCATTAGTTTCTGCCTTATCACGCCCGTTGATTTCCAAAAAATTAGTGGAAATTGCAGAGCAAACTGGAGCAACAGCAGTAGCACATGGTTGCACAGGTAAAGGGAATGACCAAGTTCGTTTCGAGGTTTCTATTAAAGCATTAAATCCAAGTTTAGAAGTAATTGCACCAGTTCGTGAGTGGAGCTGGAGCCGTGAAGAAGAAATTGCTTATGCAAAAGAAAAAAATATTCCTATTCCGATTAACCTTGATAGCCCATTCTCTATCGATCAAAACCTTTGGGGTCGTGCAAATGAATGTGGTATTTTGGAAGATCCTTGGGCTGCACCACCAGAAGATGCATATGACTTAACTGTTTCTTTAGAAAATGCACCTGATATAGCTGATGTAATTGAAATTGAATTCTTAAAAGGAGTACCTACTTCTATAGATGGAGTAGCATATCCATTACATGAATTAATACTAAAATTAAATGAGTTAGCTGGTAAACACGGTGTCGGCCGTATTGATCATGTTGAAAACCGTTTAGTTGGTATTAAATCACGTGAAGTATATGAAATTCCTGGTGCGCATACATTGCTGCTGGCACATAAAGAATTAGAAGATATAACATTAGTAAAAGAATTAGCTCATTTTAAACCAGTTATGGAGAAAAAGTTAACAGAACTTATTTATGAAGGACTTTGGTTCTCTCCACTTAGAACTGCACTTGAAGCATTCTTAAAAGAAACGCAACAATATGTTAATGGTACAGTGCGTGTAAAATTATTTAAAGGTCATGCTATTGTAGAAGGACGTAAATCTCCGAATTCTCTATACAATGAAAAATTAGCAACATATACAAAGGACGATGAATTTAATCATGCTTCTGCAGTAGGATTTATCGAGCTATGGGGTCTTCCAACAAAAGTTCACGCTATGGTGAACAAGGGAGTAGAGAAGGTGAAAGCATGACAAAACTATGGGGAGGCAGATTTCAAAAATCTGCCGAACAATGGGTCGACGAATTTGGAGCATCGATCGAGTTCGACCAAACTTTAGTAAATGAAGATTTAGATGGCAGTATTGCACATGTTCAAATGCTAGGGGACTGCAATATACTCCCACCTGAAGATGTTCAAAGTATTTTAGATGGACTTGTTCAATTAAAAAAACTGGCAACTGAAAACAAGTTAGAGTTTTCAGTTGCCAATGAAGATATCCATTTAAATTTAGAAAAAATGCTTATCGATTTAATCGGACCAGTTGGTGGTAAGCTGCATACTGGTCGCAGCCGTAACGATCAAGTAGCGACAGATATGCATTTGTTTTTGAAAAATAGAGTAGGAGAAATACTCCAGTTAATCGAGATTTTCCAACGAACAATTGTGACTCAAGCCGAAACGCATGTGGAAACACTTGCGCCAGGATATACTCATTTGCAACGTGCGCAACCAATTTCATTTGCCCACCATTTAATGGCTTACTTCTGGATGCTAGAACGTGACAAGGATCGCTTTAGAGATTCTATGAAGCGCATCGATATTTCACCGCTTGGAGCAGGGGCTCTTGCTGGGACTACATTCCCAATTGATCGCAAGATAGCTGCTGAATATCTTGGTTTTGCAAATGTCTATGAAAATAGTATGGACGCAGTAAGTGACCGTGATTTTATCATGGAGTTTTTAAGTAATTCTTCTATGCTGATGGCTCATTTATCCCGATTTGCCGAAGAAATTATTTTATGGTCTAGCTCCGAGTTTAATTTTATTGAACTGGATGATTCTTTTTCAACTGGTTCTAGTATTATGCCACAAAAGAAAAATCCAGATATGGCAGAGCTAATACGCGGCAAAACTGGACGTGTATACGGCAACTTAATGGGACTACTAACGATTATTAAGGGACTTCCCCTTGCTTACAACAAAGATATGCAAGAAGACAAAGAGGGTATGTTCGATACTGTACATACAATTGTTGGATCATTGAAGATTTTTGAAGGCATGGTTCGTACGATGGAAGTTCATACAGAACGATTACACAATACTGTCCACAAAGACTTTTCAAATGCAACAGAGCTTGCTGATTATTTAGCAGCAAAAGGACTTCCATTCCGTGAAGCACATGAGGTAACTGGGAAATTAGTTTTCCTATGCATCCAACGTGGTTATTTCTTACTCGATTTACCGTTGGAAGATCTTAAGGAAGCAAGCGATTTGATTGAACAAGATATATACGATGTATTATCACCATTAGCCGCTGTTAAAAGAAGAAATTCGCTCGGTGGAACTGGTTTTGATCAAGTGAAAATCCAAATTGCAGAGGCAAAGACGCGACTAGTATAACAAAACCTGTAGACACTCGTAGGATTACGAAACCGTCTACAGGTTTTTTTGAAAGATAGAAAAGTATATAAAAATGTCATGTGTACACTGGGTTATCGGCACTCTTATAAATGAATAATACGACTGTTTTCCGTTTCCTCTGTCTAACTCATCCTGCCGAAGTCGCCATCTTTCACTACAATCAATTACTGTGTAGTACTCAACTAGATGATTGAACATAGCTTAATACTAATGTATGATTTATTGACAATTTAGAATTTTATATTTATAGTAAATATGTAAAGGCTTACAATTTATTTTTATCCATTAAAACGTTTTTGAAGAATGCTCAAAAGGAGTTCTCCATAAAAACGTATTTTTTTTTTAAGAAAACTAAAACGTTTTCGTAACATTTTACAAATGCTTTTTGGAAAGGGGATTTTAAGTCACATGATAAAGTATTCGCGTGGTAAAGGAGACCTTGAGAATTGGATTGTTTCGGAAGAGGCATTCCAACCAGACACACTTGGGAAAAGTGAAGCAATTATGTCCCTTGGTAATGGTTATTTGGGACTGCGCTCTGCTAATGACGAACCATATTTGAAAGAAACTAGAAATTTATTTGTCAGTGGTACTTTTAATAAAGCTAGAGAAAATGAAGTAACAGAATTACCAAACTTAGCGGATGCGACGAGGTTAGATATTCGAGTAGATGGTGATCGATTCAGCCTTGAATTTGGAAAAACAAAGGATTACATAAAACAATTAAATATTAAATCAGCAGAGCTGAGCAGATATTTTGTATGGACATCTCCAAAAGGAAAAGTACTACAGTTTGAATTTAAACGATTTGTGTCTCTAGATAATTTACATCTAATTGGCATGAAAATGTTTGTTAAAAGTTTAACAGATCCAGTTCAAATTTCTTTTGACACTGGAATTGATGCACAAATGACTAATTCAGGATCGCAGCATTTTCTCGAGGGTGAACGGAGAGTATTTGATAAAAAGAATATTCAGCTAGTCCAAACAACCAATGAGTCTAAAATAGATGTGGTTATCAACTCTTCCCACAAACTTATTGTTAATGATGAAGAAAGAACTGATTACCCTGAAATGAACATGGCCCGTAGAAAAGTGTGGCTTACCTACAATGTTAATCTTCAACCTAACGATAAAATGGAACTGGAAAAACTAACGACAGTGTATACGAGTCGAGATAAGGAATTTGACAATACCGAATATAATCTTCAATTGCTGATGGAGAAATCATTAGAAGATTTACGCAACAGTTCTGAAAAAGGATATGATTCACTCTTTCATTCACATACAGAAGCTTGGAATAATAGCGTATGGAATGCATACAAATTAGAGATTAATAGCGATAATCCATATGATCAACTTGCATTGCGATTCTCCCTATATCAGTTAACGATTATGGCTCCTGCACATGATGCACGGATGGGAGTTGCAGCAAAAGGATTGAGTGGTGAAGGCTATAAAGGGCATTCGTTTTGGGATACTGAAATATTCATTATACCATTTTTTACTTTTTCCAATCCAGCAGTTGCAAAATCACTTTTAACTTATCGCTACCACGGTCTAGAAGGCGCCAGAAAAAAGGCAAGAGAAAATGGATATAGTGGTGCGATGTTTCCTTGGGAGGCTGCTTGGCCAACTGACGGAGAAGTAACTCCAAAACTAGGAGACATTGATATTGTTACAGGAGAGCAAACGAAAATTTGGTCGGGAATTATTGAGCAACATATTTCCGCTGATATTACCTTTGCAATTTATCAATACTTTAATGTCACTGCTGATCATGAATTTATGGATCACTATGGATATGAAATCATTTTTGATACCGCAAGCTTTTGGGCAAGTCGGCTTGAGTGGGATGCAGATAAGCAAGAATACTATATTAATAATGTGATAGGTCCCGATGAGTATAAAGAGCATGTAAACAATAATGCATTTACGAATTATATGGCTTTCTTCAATATAAAACTAGCAATACGATATTACGAAACATTAATGAAAGAAAACCGCAGACTACTGGAAGTATTGAATAACAAATTAGATTTGAAAACAGCATTTCCAATTTGGCAATCAAAAGCCCAAAACATATATTTACCACAGCCACGTGAAGAGGATTTAGTAATTCCTCAAGATGATACCTACTTAAAATTAAAAGAAATTAATCTGACAAAATATAAAAATCAAGAAAAACTAAGAACAATGTATCGAGATTATAATTCAGAACAAATTAATACGCTTCAAGTTACAAAACAAGCAGATACATTACTGTTGTTTTACCTGTTAAACCAAACTTTTTTAAGGGAAGATACTCGGTTATCAAATGCTGTAAAAGAAGCTAACTTCTATTATTACGAGCCGAAAACATTACATGATTCTTCATTAAGTTTAGCAACACACTCCATTCTAGCAAATGATATTGGTGACACGAATTTAGCATATTCGCTATTTAGGAAAGCTACAGAAGTTGACTTAGGACCGAGGATGAACACATCAGACGATGGTATTCACGCTGCTGCTATCGGTGGAATATGGAAATCTGCCATATTTGGTTTTGCTGGGATTCGACTAATTGATGGAAAACTTTCTATTAATCCGAAATTACCAAAAGAGTGGCAGCATATGAATTTCACGATTCAATGGCATGGTCAACCAATTTCTCTATCCATAACTGCGTCTACATTATCAGTAAAAGTAGAGAATAAGAAAACAATAGAATTTGAGGCTTTTGGTCAACATTATGAGTGTACGGATGTTTTGAAAGTAGAATATACATCTAATAATAGATAGTTATAAAATGAGTGATCATTTTATTCACTATAGAAACTAAAATCTTAGGGGGATGAATTAAAATGAAGTTCCAAAAAAGAACATGGTGTAGTCTATTTATTATCGCATTGCTATTAATACTAGGCGCTTGTAGTGGCAGTGATGATGGTGCAACAGGGAACGATAAAAAAGGCGAGAGTGACAAAGCTTCTGATCAAAAAATTACTATTTTCCAAAGTAAAGTGGAAATATCGGACCAACTAGAAGCACTTGCTAAGGAATATACTGCTGAAACTGGCGTTGAAGTCGAAGTATGGGGAACAACAGGTGACGATTACTTTGAACAGCTGCAAATTCGTTTGAATAGTGATCAAGGTCCATCCATATTCAGCCTTCAAAATGTAACAGAAGCGGAGAAAATGAAGTCTTATGTAGCTGATTTATCATCTGAAGAATATGCAAAAGACATTGCTCCTGGAATGGAATTAAAGGTAGATAACCAAATTGTAGGAGTACCTTATGGAGTAGAAGGATTTGGATTAGTTTATAACAAAGATTTAGTAAAACCGGAAGATGTTGCTGATTATGAATCTTTTGTCAGCACATTAGAAAAGTTTAAAGCAGAAGATATTACTGGTCTTGGTCTTTCAAAAGAAGCTTATTTCTTAATTGGTCATATTAGTAACTATCCATTTTCTTTGCAGAGCGATCACTATGAATTTATCGATAAGCTAACAAGTGGTGATGTAACAATGGCAGAAACGAAAGAGTTCCAAGAGTTCGGTAAATTTATGGAAGCAATTAAAGCAAACACACCAAGTCCTTTAGATGTAACATACGATAAAGAAGTTGGTGACTTTGCAGCTGGAAAATCAGCAATGATTCACCAAGGTAACTGGGCATATGGAATGCTTGCAGATTTTGATGTAGATTTTGAGGTAGGAATGCTACCATTCCCATTAATGGGTACTGATAAATTAGCCGTTGGTGTCGGAAATAACTGGGCAGTCAATGGAAAAAAAGATGAAGCGGAAACAAAAGCAGCAAAAGACTTCTTAAATTGGATGTTTACAAGTGAAACAGGTCACCGCTACATTGTCGAGGAATTTGGATTTGTTCCAGCGCTTACAACTATCGCTGCAGATGACTTAGATCCACTATCTCAGGACGTATTAAACGCTTCTAATAGTGGTCAAACTATTCCTTGGGCACAAAATTATTATCCAGCTAATATAGTTCCAAACGATTTTGCTCCAAAGGCAGAAGAATTCTTTTTATCTAAAGATATGACTGGTGAAGAATTTATAGAAAGTTTAGATGATGCTTGGAAAAACGCTGTAAAATAGTTTAATTTCACTAAGAAGATAGATAAATAAAGTCTGGGCATACCATTTTAGGGGTGTCCAGTACTTCCTTATTCAATCTATTTATAAACTATTAGAAAGGAGTGATTTACATGCAAAATAAATATAATAAAGGGTGGTATTTATTATTTACTGCGCCGTTACTTATAATTTTTTTGACAGTAGTAGTTATTCCATTCGTTATCGGCATATATTATTCCTTTTTTAAGTGGGATGGTATAGCAGCTAATCCAAAAGTGTTTGTTGGCTTTGATAATTTTATCAAGTTATTTGGTGATACGCGTTTTCTTGAATCTACTTGGAAGACAACTTTATTCACTATATTAGCAGTTATCTCCGTAAATATAGTTGGACTTGTTTTTGCTCTTTTGGTTACATCAAAACTTCGAATAGCTAATGCCGCACGTACGATGGTTTTTATGCCATATTTGATCGGAGGATTAATATTAGGTTATATTTGGCAGTTTATCTTCTTAGATGTTTTTACATTAATCGGTGAAGTAACTGGTCTTGAAAAGGTCTTTTTCAATTGGCTTATCGATATGGATTTTGCCTTATATGCTTTAGTTTTCGTTTTTACTTGGCAAATGGCAGGGTATATTATGATTATTTATATCGCAGGAATACAAAGTATACCTAACGATGTAATGGAGGCATCTATGATTGATGGTGCGAGCTGGTGGCAAAGGTTAAAAAATATTACATTCCCTCTATTAATGCCTGCTTTTACGATTAGCTTGTTTTTAACGCTTTCATCAGCATTTAAAATTTACGACGTTAACCTTTCTTTAACAGGTGGGGGACCCGCAAATTCCACTGAAATGTTTGCGATGAACATTTATAACGAAATCTTTGGCTATGGTAATTATGGATATGGTCAGGCAAAGGCAATTATTTTCTTCTTAATAGTAGCTGCAATAACACTGACACAAGTTTATATTACGAAAAAGAGGGAGGTAGAATTGTAATGAAAAAGTCGTATAAAATTATTAAAGAGCTTTTACTCCTCATTGCAGCGCTGTTCTTTCTATCTCCTATCTATATAATTATTGTCAACTCATTTAAAGATAGGCAGGAATTATATGAAAATGTTTTAGCACTTCCTAAAGAATTCAGTTTCCAATACTATGTAGAAGCGATGGAAAAAATGAACTTTTTGAATGCACTTGCTAATTCATTATATATAACTATAATTTCTGTTCTCATTATTGTTGTATTATCTTCTATGACAGCTTGGATGCTAGCAAGAACTGATAACACGCTAAGTAAGATTATTTTCATGATTTTTATTGCAACTATGCTTATTCCTTTTCAAACATTAATGATGCCTTTAATGCAATTCATGAGCACTATAACTAATACGTTACATATTCCAATGATTAATACCCGTGAAGGTTTAATATTTATGCATATTGGTTTTAGTTCCAGTATTTCCGTCTTCTTATATCATGGATTCGTTAAGTCTATACCGATTACATTGGAGGAAGCTGCTACAATTGATGGTGCATCGAAGTTTGGGGTTTTCTGGAGAATTATTTTTCCGATTTTAAAACCAATCACTGTTACTGTAATGATTTTAAACGTTATTAATATATGGAATGATTATTTACTACCATCCCTAACACTTACTGATAAAGGACTTCGCACAATTCCACTCTCTACTTTTTATTTCTTTGGTGAATTTACGATTCAGTGGAACTTAGCAATGGCTGGCTTGATGTTAACAATTATTCCTGTTGTTATTTTCTATGTTCTTGCACAAAAACATATTATTAAAGGTATTGGGGAAGGGGCTGTAAAGTAAAATCTATTTCCGCAGGAGGTAAGTGAATGCAATGGTTTTCAGGTTTTACAGGAGTATTGTACAGTACAACAGAATGGATTATGCGATTTTCTGTTGTTAATATTTTGTGGATGATTATCAATATTCCTATTGCGATTATTCTATTAAGTTTGTACGTTAATAATTTCAGTATTGAATTTGTACTTTACTATGTGCCTTTAATACTTCTAATACCTATATTATTTGTCCCAAGTACGATGGGATTATTTGCAATGTCTCGTGATTGGATGCTGAAGATAGATCATCCATCTCTTATGAAAGCGTATTTTTCGCATATGATCTCTAATTACAAAAAGAGTGTTTTGGCTGGTCTAATTTTGACCTCTATATGGCTCATTTGGATAATGGATTTTTATTTTTTTACTAATGAAAACGACTTATTACTTACGGTATTCTCTATTATAGGTCTTGTACTATTCGTATTTACGAATAACTTTTTTTCACTGAATGTGCATTTTCAAATGAACATTCGAGAATTGTTAAAGAATACGTTTTTTGTGACGATTGGAAGTCCTTTATTATTTTTTGTAATACTTCTTAGTAATTCATTATTGTTTTACCTAAGTACTACGAAGCTTATTGTTTTATTTCCATTTTTTATAGGTTCCATAAGTATCTATTTATCTTTTGCGGTATTCTATAGATTTTCATTGAAGGTGCAGGAGAAAGCTCTTATTAATAAAGGTACTTAAGTAGCTCGCTGTAAAAGAACATTTACTCATTAAATTTAGGAAGTGGTTTATAGAAATGACTACTATAAAAGATGTTGCAAAAGAAGCTGGAGTATCAGTAAGTATAGTTTCAAAAGCCTTTAATAATTATACCGATGTCAATGAAAAAACTAGACAAAGAATTTTCGAGATTGCCAACCAGATGGGCTATACACCAAATATAGTAGCTAAGAACTTATCATCCAAAAAGCAAATGACTATTGGATTGATCTCATCAGGTGTTCTTAACAATAGTGAAAAAGATAATAATGCATTTAATATATTCAAGGGAGTATATACAGCCGTGTCATCCAGTCAGTTTGAATTGTCCATCTACCTAATCGATTCACTGCGGCAAAAGAAAAAGAGCTATGCCCAGTACTGTCGAGAACGAAATATTGGCGGTGCACTTTTACAGGGAATACGTATAGATGATCCATACTATATGGAACTAATTGATACAAATATACCTTGTGTTGTGCTCGATATTATACCTGAAACGAATAATGGGCTCGTTGGAAGCGTTTCTATTGATAATGTAAAAGCTAGCAAAGAAATTGCCCTGTATTTAATAGAACGTAATCATCGAGATATTGTAGTGGTGGCAGGAAGAAAAAAAACATACGTGAATTCAGAGCGGATTAAAGGGGTTCAAGAAGCTTTTAAGCTCAATGGCTTAGAGTTAGACTTTGAGGAGATTATGTATGCTGATTTTTCAGAGCACGAAGCATATGAATTAGCAAAAGAATATTTGAAAACAAAGCGTCCTACTGCTTTTCTTTGCTTTAGTGATTTAATGGCATTTGGAGTAATGAAAGCAGTAGGGGAAGCTGGTTTTAAAATTCCAGAGGATATATCAATTACTGGATTTGATAATTTAGTATTTAGTAGTTACACAAACCCACAACTCACTACAATTGGCCAAGATTTTTTTGAAATAGGAAAAGTGGCAGCGCAATTACTGCAAGACTTAATGGAAAGTAAAGTAGATCGGAAGCATGTAAATGTAGAGCATCAATTAATAGAACGGGGAAGTGTCAAGACTATTTCGCCTTCTTATATCAAATAATTCTTCGAAGAAAGGAAGGATCTAATGAATCAGTACCCAAAAGCGTTTATATATGATTTGGATGGTGTTATTACGGATACAGCAGAATTTCACTTTTTAGCATGGAAAAAACTCGCAGAAGAGCTTGGTATCTCATTAGATAGACAATTTAATGAGCAACTAAAAGGAATTAGCCGCATGGAGTCTCTTGAGCTAATTTTACAATTGAATGCTTCTTTGTTAAAGATGAGTAATGAGGAAAAAGTAAGATTAGCAAATAAAAAAAATGAATTCTATTTAGAATTAGCAGAATCAATAAATGAAGAAAACATTTTACCAGGAATTGAAGATTTACTAAAGAACAATAAAAAACGAAATATTAAAATTGCTCTTGGTTCAGCAAGTGAAAATGCAAGAAATGTAATAGAGAAGCTAGGACTCACTAGTTATTTCGATTATATTGTGGATGCATCGAAGGTTTCAAGGGGAAAGCCGGATCCTGAAACGTTCACTACTGCAGCTGATTTCTTCGGTATCCCGCATAAAGAGTGCATTGGTATTGAAGATGCAGCAGCTGGCATAGAAGCTATTAACAAAGCAAATATGTTTTCAGTTGGTGTTGGTTCACTAGAACATTTATCTCAGGCGGACTATTTAGTTGAAGATACTTCTCAGTTAGATTTTGAAGAAATAATGAAGAGATACAGCGAAAATAATAGCTGAGGTGAAATTTAATGACTTGGAAATTAACTAAATCAGAAATAGATAACCAAAGCCTTCTGCTAAATGAAAGCCTTTTGTCTATAGGGAATGGTTATCTAGGTGTTAGAGGAAATTTTGAAGAGGGCTATAAAAGTACATATAGCTCTATTCGAGGTACATATATTAATGCTTTTCATGATGAAACGGAAATCAATTATGGTGAGAAACTCCATGCTTTTCCAGATATACAGCAGAAAATTTTAAATGTCATTGATGCGCAAACGATAAATATTTATTTGGATGATGAGCAATTTTCATTATTTGATGGAGAAGTATTACAGTTAGAACGAAATTTGCATCTGGATGCAGGTTATGCCGATAGAATTGTACATTGGAAATCTGCTAAAGGCAAGGAAGCCAAAATTCATTATAAAAGACTTATTTCGTTTGTTACGAAAGAATTGTTTGCAATAGAAGTTAAGATAGTGCCCCTTAGCAATATTCAACAAGTTAAAATTGTTTCTATTGTCGATGGCAATGTTTCTAACTTTGTGGATAAAAACGATCCTAGAGTTGCTTCAGGTCACGCTAAAAGACTTCATGTAGCAGAAGTTCTAAAGGAAGAAAACTACAGCATTGTGAAAAATATTACGTATGCAACGAAGCTAGAAGTTGCTTGTGTAACCTCTTCTATGATTGATAATGATGAATACGAGTATGCAAGTAAAATAACTGATAATAGTGTGGAAGAGACCTATTTATGTAATGGAAATGAGCCTATTCAGTTTACAAAATATAATGTGTATACAGACACATTAAGGCATGGGGTTACTGTTATTGAAGAGGCATTGGCTATTCAAAAACAGTTAAAAGGGACCTCTTTTGAAGATCTTTTATTAAAGCAAAAAGAGTACTTAGATAGGTTTTGGAGTATAGCGGATGTGAAAATCACTGGAGATGCTTCTCTTCAGGAAGGAATTCGTTTTAACCTTTATCAGCTTTTACAATCAGTTGGGAAAGACCCAGTAAGTAATATTGCAGCAAAAGGCTTATCAGGAGAGGGATACGAGGGCCACTATTTTTGGGATACTGAAATTTATATATTTCCAGTCTTCTTAATGACTAATCCGCAAATTGCCAAAAATTTATTATTGCAAAGATATTCTATTTTGGATAGTGCTCGAGCAAGAGCGAAGGAAATGGGACATAAAAAAGGGGCGTTATTTCCTTGGAGAACAATCACAGGACCTGAAAGTTCTGCATTTTTCCCGGCAGGTACTGCACAGTATCACATAAGTGCGGATATCGCCTATAGTTATATTCAATATTATTTAGTAACACAAGATGTTGCATTTTTAAAGGATTATATGGCTGAAATTCTATTTGAAACTGCACGTCTATGGATTGATGCAGGGCATATGAAAAATGGACTTTTTAGAATTGATAGTGTTACGGGACCAGACGAATATACATGTATTGTAAATAATAATTATTACACAAATGTCATGGCGAAGCATAATTTACTATGGGCTGCTAAGACATATAATCTTTTGAAAGAAATGGATAGCAAGTTACTGAACCATTTAAGCGATAAATTGAATTTATCTCAGCTAGAAGTAAGCGAATGGACGGACGCTGGTGAGAAAATGTACCTTCCATATGATGAAGAGTATAAAATCAATGCACAGGATGATAGTTTTTTACAAAAAGATCGCTGGGATTTAGAAAATACGCCAAAAGAGAAATTCCCGCTTTTACTAAATTATCATCCATTAACCCTTTATAGATATCAAGTATGTAAACAAGCAGACACAGTACTTGCTCATTTTTTATTGGAAGATGAACAGGATTTTGAAACGATGAATAACTCCTATAATTACTATGAACAAATTACAACACATGATTCTTCCTTGTCTTCTTGTATATTTAGTGTGATGGCTTCCAAATTAGGTGATAAAGCGAAAGCTTATGAATATTTTAGAAAAACAGCGCGATTAGATTTGGAAAATACGCATGGTAATACGAAGGACGGGCTTCATATGGCGAATATGGGAGGAACTTGGCTAGCAATTGTTTATGGTTTTGCTGGCTTAAGAGTGAAGGAAAGCGGTCTTTCATTAGCACCTACACTTCCTAATCATTGGGAATCATTGGAGTTTAACTTGCAATATCAAAATAGAACATTTACTATCAAAATGGAAAGAAGTACAGTAACCTATTCGTTAATAGAAGGTGATAGTTTATCCATTTTACATAACGGAGAGATTATTGACCTTGAAATAGGTGAAAATAGGAAGAAGGCGGTATAAAAAGAAGCCTTAGTTTTGACATAAAGCATAAATTTTCCCTTTGGAAATTTATGCTTTAATTTTTTGGTGAAAAAAATGCTTTAAAATTCGAGGGACAATCATTCGCTTAGCTAAAAACTAGTCATCTGGATTCAGGTTATTTTGCATAAGTTCCTGTATTTTGGCAACCTGTTCCTTAGATGCAAGCTCGGTCTTATACCAACCTTTGTTATCCATTATTTTAAAAAGCTGATAATGGTTTGAGCTCGCATTTTCAAAACATTTTTCATAAATTTCACGAAGCTGCTTATGTGTGGTCTCTAACATTGTATTACTAATGCTGCGGCAGCGTCCCTTCTCCAGCTCTAGACAAAGCTGGAGCATTTCACGGTCTGTTAAACCGCGTCCTGCGATATTATTTGGCATATAAACCCACCTTTTAAAATTATTGAGTGTTGTTAGTCCAATTGAAGTATTGGGCTAGGCTGGCAATCTTTAACTGGTGTTTTTCCGCTATTTCTTCGAGTGTTTTTCTTAGCTCTTGATCTTTGCATTGTGTTGCACACCAGTTCATCGTTTTTGCGATTATCTCCTCTCCACGTATTTCATCTTCAATAAATGCCAATTCTTTCATCGTTAGAACGGTCATTTTATTTCACCTCCCAAACAATGTAAAGTAAAGTTAGTATTGTTTGTATTGATCTGTTTTATCCTTTATAAAATCATTTCACTCTTTTATAATCGCGGACATCTTTAACGTCTCCGATTGATCACCTCGAAATAATGTTTCTGAAGTTCCTCTAAGCTTGATTAATTTTCCTTATCAGTGATTTTAAAACCTAGGGCGTTATAATTGACGTGTGTTGGCAGTGCTTCCTTATGGTTGTTTTCAGTATAGAATTCTTCTTGGATAGCAATATTTGCCTCAGCTGAAGAGCTAGCTCTTTTTTTGTAGGTAATTTTATTGTCCTCATTCACTAGTTTATTCAATTCAATGTTTGCTTCAGTTGTTTCCATCTCTAAAAACTTTTCTTTTTTCATCCTTTTCACCCCTTTAGCTTTCAGTATGAAACAAATACGGAGAAAAATTCGCTATATAACTTGATATTTAATACATTATAAAATAGCTATTGTGAAGAACTGTTATTAAACTCACATAAAATTAAAGAAACGTTCAACTTATCCTTATCTAGTTTCAATAACAATAATTTAATTGTATAGTAATGGTAATAGCGGTTTTTAGAAAAGTCTTGGATACATAGATGATAATTCTTTCGAAAGAAGGTTTAGATAATGATCGATCAATTAAGGGAAATTTACTCGACATTAATAGTATATAAGGACGGTTCGGATGAATTAGGCATAGATTATAAATGGTTTGCTACAGATAAAGATGAAATCCTCGGGATTCGGAACGATGAGCTAACTTCCAAAGATGTTTCATTATTAACTACTTTTCTATCCCCGTATAATGTGAAGTTTCCTACACAGACAGAAGTAGAAAGAAACTGGAGGAAAATTATTTTTTCTGCCGTACTAATAGAGGAGAAGGACTGGAAACCGAGTAACCCTTTTCGGTTCGTTTATTTTTCATTTAATAAAAATCAAATAGAACCGGTCTTGTTTAAAGATGCCATAGAAGCACTTTTTGATAAGCAAGTACCTATTTTATGGGACAGTGAGCACGAAGGTTTTATCATAGAGCAACAAATGATAGAAGAGGAAAGTATTTCATTTGAGCAGATAATTGATATTTTAATGAGTGATTTATATGTGAAAATTAACTTTTTTGTAGGACCATATAAAAAGGATATAGCGGATATAACACATCACTATAATTCATTGACCAATTTGGCTAAATGCGTTTTCCTCTATACGAACAAATCGGTAGTGACGTATGTGGAAGCTATACCGTTCATACTAACAAAGCAAACTGAAACAGAATTGCGATTGGATATTTCTAATATTATATTGCAAGAGTACATACACGACGAAGAGACGATTAAAATGATTGAGACTTTTTTCAAATGTAACTTAAATCTTTCCGAGACAGCAAAAGTACTCCATTTACACCGTAACAGTTTGCAATATCGATTGGATCGTTTCGTTGATAAGACTGGGATTGATATACGACAATTTCATGATGCGATGACCGTATCCTTGGCATTGCTAGCTAGAAGATGATATTTAGTAAATATTCACTAAGTTCTTCCACATCTTTGTGCACTATTCCCATTTCTTGAAAATTAGAAATATAGTATTCTATTAATAATGAAAGCACTTACAATTCAAGGGGGAATTAGGATGGCTGAACTTAAATTAGTAAATATCAAAAAGGTATATGACAATAACGTAGTTTCTGTAGAAGACTTTAATTTGGAAATACGAGATAAAGAGTTTTTAGTATTAGTTGGTCCATCTGGTTGTGGTAAATCGACAACATTACGTATGATCGCTGGATTAGAGGAGATTTCTTCAGGGGATTTATTTATCGGTGATAAACGAGTGAACGATGTGCCACCAAAAGATCGCAATATTGCGATGGTATTCCAAAACTATGCGCTATATCCACATATGGACGTATATAATAATATGGCTTTTGGACTGAAGCTTCGTAAATTTAAAAAAGACGAGATTAAAAAACGTGTAGATAATGCAGCAAAAATTCTAGGACTAGAAAGTCTGTTGAATCGTAAGCCAAAAGCTCTTTCTGGTGGTCAACGTCAGCGTGTGGCACTTGGTAGAGCAATTGTTCGTGATGCGGAAGTATTCTTAATGGATGAACCATTATCTAACTTAGATGCAAAGCTTCGTGTGCAAATGCGCGCAGAGATTCAAAAGCTACATAGCCGTCTGCAAACGACAACTATTTATGTAACGCATGACCAAACAGAAGCAATGACAATGGCTACTAGATTAGTAGTTATGAAAGACGGAGTTATTCAGCAGGTTGGTGCACCAAAAGAGGTATACGACGAGCCAGATAATGTATTTGTCGGTGGATTTATTGGATCTCCAGCGATGAACTTCTTAAATGGTAAATTGGTTGGCAATCATTTCGTGATGGATGATGTAAAATTATTAGTGCCAGATGGCAGACTTAAAATTCTTCGTCAGCAAGGATACGATGGAAAGGAAATCATTCTTGGTATTCGTCCAGAGGATATTAATGATGAGCAAGTGTTCCTAGATTTTTCACCTGAAACGAAAGTGAGTGCTTCTGTAGAAGTTGCTGAGTTAATGGGTGCGGAAATTATTCTTTATTCGCAAGTGAGCAATCAAAACTTTGTTGCTCGAATTGACTCACGTTTTAATATTTCAGCAGGGGATACAATCGATTTAGCATTTGATCTTAGTAAAGCACATTTCTTTGATAAGGAAACGGAACAACGCATTAAATAGAACCGGGATAAACATTCTTAAAAAATTTACTTTCGAAAGTGATTATAGGCTTTTAATGTTATCTACCTATAAATTAATTACCGATTAAAGAAGAACCACGTTTTATAATCTAAAATGAGCGTTGATTCAGGGCGAATCAACGCTCATTTTTATGAAAAAATATTAAGCGAAATGTATTTAACATAACGAAATGGAAATCCTTTTTACAAAATCCTTCAGGTTCTTGATAGATAATCCTAGTTTATATCAAATAAATAAGGGAATAAACATTGTAATGATGGTTGAGATTATAAGTACAACCTCGTAACAGTCTACATAATATGTCATTTCTTATACACCCACAACTGGTGGGATAGAGTGAAGAATCACAAATGGGTAATTCAAGAAGAAATTGAAAATGCAGGGGATAAACCTTAGGGGCATGAACAAAAGTTACGATTGAGGCAGATCATATGGCTGGTATGAAAGGTGCTACCGCTGAAATTGATTCGACAGAACCAACGACGGTATTTATGGTCGATTACACTCCGACTACAGGAGGGAAAGTAGTAAAAAATCATAAATGTGTAACAGAAAGTGAACTTTCTGCTAAATAAAAGATAAAGATTCCACAAAATGTTGTTTTTGTGGAATAAAGAATTACCGTTTATAAAAAAGTTGCACCGTTTTACCTCTTTGGATGTTTTTGGCTAAAGGGGCATTTTTATATTCTAAAGAATAAAACAACTACAGTGGAAACAATGGAGCAAGTAAGATCGAAATATCTCAAACTCAAAGCTCAATTTTTATTTATTTTTCAAAAAATGTTGCGTTAGGGAAACTTCCGGCATACAATGACAATATAATTGATAAAAAGTTGGCTCAAAAAATGATGTTTTTAAGGGGGGAAGATAAAATGATTGATTTTATAGCAACACTAAGCCCCATAAACCAGGCATTATTAGCTACCCTTTTCACATGGGGCATGACTGCGATAGGGGCTGCTTTAGTATTCACAACGAAAACGTTGAATCAAAAGCTGATGGATGGAATGTTAGGATTTGCAGGTGGGGTTATGATTGCCGCGAGTTTTTGGTCGTTGCTCTCGCCTGCCATTTCAATGGCAGAAAGTAGTTCTATGCCATCGTGGTTTCCAGCAACTGTTGGTTTTTTGTTGGGGGGCGGGTTTCTATGGGTGGCAGATAAGATTATTCCTCATGTGCATCCAACTTCCCAATTGAAAGATGCAGAGGGGATAAAACCCGAGAATAAGCGCCGGAGTACACTACTTGTCTTTGCTATTACATTGCACAACATACCTGAAGGACTTGCAGTTGGCGTTGCCTTTGGTGCTGTGGCCGCTGGTTTTCCATCCGCCTCTTTGGCAGCAGCTGTTGCTTTAGCTATAGGGATAGGTATTCAAAACTTACCTGAAGGTACAGCTGTTGCAATGCCTTTACGAAGAGATGGTATGTCTCGTCGGAAAAGCTTCTTATATGGTCAGTTTTCAGGATTGGTAGAACCTATTGCAGCCGTGATAGGGGTTCTTGCAGTTACGGTTATGACACCGCTTCTCCCATATGCATTAAGTTTTGCAGCAGGTGCGATGATATTTGTAGTAATAGAAGAAGTTATTCCTGGCTCACAAGAAAATGGAAATAAAGACTTAGCATCGATTTGTTTAATGTTAGGATTCACACTGATGATGATACTGGATGTAGCATTTGGATAAGTGCATATTATGCTTGTTTCATTCGTAGCCTTAGCCATGCTGCTTTAATACGGACCTAACCCACAAATAATGATTTATTTATTGTAGGATACAATCCCAAAAGCATATAGCCCATAATGACCCATTTGGAGTCATTATGGGTTTTAATTTTTATTAATGTTCGCCATGTCCAACAAAGATATCGAATAACAGAAAGGCAAAAATAGTTTTCAATTTGTTTAATATTATACTGCATCTACTAAAGGAGATAAAACTCCTTTTTTTGAAGTTACAAAAAAAGTACAACATTAAATTTTTTTAATCTTTCAATACTCAAATTTTAATTTTTAATTGATACTCTTAAGTGTATGCAGAATACGATCTTATCTGATAAATGAAAGTAGGAGTTATCGAAATGAAATTAAAAGGGCTTTTGTTAAGTGCTTATCTAATAGGTCTTGTTTCACTAATAGGTTTTAGTTGTATGGCAATTCTAATTAGTACTCAGAAAATTGTTCTATTTGATCAAACATTGATTTCTTTTATTCGAGGTTTTGAATCACAAACACTGATCTCAATTATGAAGTTTTTTACGTTTATTGGGTCGTTTCCGGTGGGCTGCTTATGATGGAAGAGAGGGGATTGAACTTGCATTAGAAAGAAAATGGGATATTGTCCTTTTAGATTTAATGCTGCCAAAGTTAAACGGTATCGAAGTTTGCCGAAGATTAAAAGCAGTAAAGGATACTCCAATCATTATGATTACAGCAAGGGACAGCGTAATGGATCGGGTATTAGGACTTGATAGTGGCGCAGATGATTATATCCCCAAACCATTTGCGATAGAGGAATTTCTGGCCAGAATTAGAGTCATTATGAGAAGAGAAGAAAAACGAAATGATTTGCCTACCCTGCTTTTATCATTTAAAGATTTAGAGTTAAATATTGAATCAAGATTATTAAAAAAGGGCGAACAATTGATAGAACTAACGAAAAAGGAATATGAATTATTGTTTATGTTTTTGAAAAATATTAATCGTGTCTTAACTAGGGAGGTTCTCCTAGAAAATATTTGGGGTTATGATGCAGAAATTGAAACAAATGTCGTGGATGTTTATGTAAGACATCTTCGAAATAAACTAGATTCTGTAGATAAAGAAAATTATATTCAAACGATGAGAGGGATGGGGTATGTGATGAGAGAATGAAAGGATTAAAATATTTAATTCCAAAGCATATCAATATTAAATGGAAGTTAACTTTATGGGCCGCATTTTTAATGATATTTTTATTTCTTTCTTATAATGTTTTGCAGTATTTTGTTATTCAGAACTGGGTAGTTAATCAAGAAAAACAAACACTTCAAAAAAAGATGGAAGAAGTAACCGCGTATATTCAAAATTCTAGTTTTAAAGGGAATGTTTCGGAAAGTGAACACTATTTAGACGTTCTGAATGAAAAGTATCAACTGATAAGAATCGTAAAGGAAGACAATTCTCCGTTATTTACGATATCGGACGAGGTACCACAGAGTTGGGTGGCTCCAAAAAATGTGACAAAAGAAGAACTAGTGGAATTTTCTCCAAAAGGCGATCGTTTGTTGATATTTAGGAGGCCAATCGAGGTAAATGGCTTTAAAGGAACCGTAGAAATAGTTCGTAATTTAGAGAACTTTGATAGTTTGATTAATCAAATATTTATGTTGGTTATCGTAACAGGACTGGTTGCCATTCTCCTTAGCTTATTTGGCGGCAGACTTATTTCTTTTCAACTGTTAAAACCAATTAACTCAATGATTAGAACAATGAGAGGGATAAAAGAAAATGGTTTGAAAGAAAGGGTTCAGATTAACAAGCAACGGGATGAAATGACGGAGTTAGGGGTTATGTTTAATGAACTAATGGATAACTTAGAGAAGTCATTTCAGCAGCAGCAACAATTCGTAGAAGATGCGTCGCATGAATTAAAAACACCGTTATCCATCATACATGGGCATTTGTCGCTTATCAAGCGTTGGGGTAAGGATGATCCAAAAGTATTGGAACGCTCTATTGATTTAAGTCTAAATGAAACCAACAGACTTATTAACCTTGTTTCGGAATTATTGGCTCTATCAAGAGTAGAAGAACCTACTACAACCATGAATTCCTCGATAAATGTAAAAGTAAAAGAGTCTTTGGTGGAAATTGTTGAAAATTTCCAAACTGTAAATAATGATTTTGAAATATCCTCCACTATAGATATTAGTACGGATTTTACCTTGAAAATTTTAAAAAGTCATCTTGAACAAATAATGATTATTTTATTAGACAATGCCATTAAATATTCAACAAATGAAAAGGTCATACAGATTAATGTAAGACATACAGACAAACAATTAACGATTGAGGTAAAAGATTATGGAGTAGGCATTCCAAAAGAGGAACTATCTTTTGTGCTTAATCGCTTTTATCGTGTAGATAAAGCAAGAAGTAGAAGTGCGCTATTTTTTATGAAATATGTAAATTTCCATTCATTTCGAAGTAAATAGCTCTATACAATATTGGGAATGGAAACAACTTTTGGTCGAATTCTGATTTATTTTTTGTTTGAACTAATGTTGCTCATACTATTTGTTCTAGTTAAAGGAGGTTTATAAAATGAGTGTAAGCATCATAATCTCTGTAGTTGTCGCTCTTTTTGCAGGTATATTAGCAGTTATTAGCAATAAAAGGAGATAAATTTAATGTGGCATAAAAACCCCATTCTCTTCTTTAATTTAAACTGCCCTTTAGTTCAATTAGAAAAAAGGCTTTACTTCTTCTTGGAGTAAAGCAACATGTGAGCCAACCATGCAGTAAAAAAAGCTGCATCACAGAGTATGAAAATGTTTCAGAACGGGTTAAAGCCATGTGGGTTGGCTCTATAGTAAAAAAATTATGACTTTTTTAAAGGGATGTATAAGTTTTACGTTACGGTTTGAGCTTTTATCACTTAACTTGTCGAACTTTCCTTGTGATAAAACTCGTTGTAACTCCTACAAAAAAAATCGTAATAATTGATAGTAGTAATGTATCGGCAGACAATAATAGCCCTCCACATAACACAACTATCGAATCAATAATAAAGATAAGTATACCAACATTTACGCCCGTTTTATCACTAAGTAGTTGAGCTACTAAATCGGTGCCTCCTGTGCTTGTCTTAAAACGCAGCATTAAACCAATGCCAACACCAACAAAAAATCCACCTAAAATAGAGCTATAAATTGCCTCCATATGTATAAAGCCCACTAACGGCTGCAGCAAATCAATCAAAAAAGAAGAGATGATCATCCCATGCAAACTATTATAGAAATATTCCCGATAATTAAACCATGCAATGATAAAGACTGGAATACTAAGGAAAATAATCATTAATCCAGGTTTTAAAGCCCAAAGATAATTTAGTATTAGGGCTATCCCAATAATTCCACCGTCTAACACTTTAAATGGTATTAAAAAAAGATTAATACCTAATGCTATAAAAATACTTCCAACTAGTATAACCAAGCCTTTTTTTATCAAATGCATCATCACTCCCAAGGACATCCATGTATATAGACTATGAAAAAATGTAAATAAAAATGTGGCTATGGTTAAGGAAAATGTTTATTTATTCGACCTCCACTAGAGATTTCTGAAGAATTCAAAAAAACGTGTACACTCAAATAAAAGCGGAACTGTATTTTTAATATACGAGGAGGATTCAAATAAGGAGATTTTTTCTATTATTTATAACATCAGTCATTCTTATAGGATGTAGTCAAGTTGATAGAGATGAAGCTAGTTCAATGTATTTAGATGGAAAAATAATTGTTGATGACAAAGAGTATAATTTGATACACGGATACTATACGTATGAGGATAAAGATATGTAGAAAATAAATATCTTGAGCCCTTTCTCTCCAATAGAAGCAGCAAGTTTTTGAAGTATGGTACTTAAAGAGATATTAGATGCAGACTCAAGTTGCTTCTATAAATAAAGTAAAAATGGGTGGAATAAATGAAGCCTATATTGTTATATTTTGGGTTAGTACTTTGCTTTATGTATATCTTGGTCGACTTTTATATTCGGTAACTTTGTTCATGAATCAGGAGGAGAATTTTTGGGGAAGAAAATTTATAATGGTAGGTTTATGGCAAGCACGGAGGAGAGTTTTGTTTTATTTTTTATCGGCATGCGTATTAACAAATTTTTTCGTTCACAAAGTGGGTACCAGTTTTTCAAGCGATGGGACCAATGATAAAGGAATTGTATCAAAATCCCGAATTGGGATTCATTCACACTGAATTTCATCTTAACTGGAGGGGAGTTACACTGATCAAGTATTGGAAGAGCTTTGAGGATTTGGAGGCATATGCTCGCGGGCAAACTCATTCTGTTGCTTGGAAATCCTTTAACCAAAAGATTAAAAATGATGGAAGTGTTGGGATTTACCATGAAACATACAAAATTGAAAAGGGTGCATCGGAGGCTATATATAATAATATGCCAATGCGCGGACTTTCCAAAGCTTTCACTCATATTCAGGTAGGTTCCAAGACAGATTCAGCAAGGGATAGAATAGGTAAATAAGATAATTATGCCAAAAACTTTAAATCAACAAGCAAGTCCACTATCCAATGTATTGACAGTGGACTACTATAGTATAGTTATTTAAACCTTCTATAATAAAATTAATAAACTATTAGATTTAATACGGGATGATTTCTACAGTTTTCGAAGCAATATTCGAGATAAACGTTTGATCGTGTTCTACAAATAAAAGTGTAGGTTTATATTCCGATAGCATCGTTTCAATTTGTGTTTGGTTAATGACATCTAAATAGTTTAATGGCTCATCCCATATATAAAACTCAGCTGGTATTCCTAAGGATTTAGCAAACTCTATCTTTTTCTTTTGGCCATTACTCATGTTTTCAATTGGAACATTAAAAACATCTCGTTCGACGCCTAAAATTCGAAGGTTGTTTAGGAATAATGTGTAATCCAGGTGATAGTTATTAGCAAAATAAGTGAATATTGATACATTCACCTTAGAGTTTACAAAATATTATCTATTTTTCGTTTTCGTTATGTTATGATAATTTCATCATAACTTTCAGGCAGTAGGGGGATTTTTTGTGAAACGTTTTATGAAATGGGTGTTTCAATTAGTTGTTGCATTCATCGGTATTCTGCTTATTAGTGGATTGCCAATTCTTATTAATGGCTTTCAAAAAGGAGAGTTTTGGTGGAGAGCATATAGGGAACATTTACTTGTAATTTTTCCATTTAATCATTTTCTAGATACATATTATAGTAGTTATATTGGAGATTATATCTTCTATTCACTAGAAATATTATTTTTAGCACTGCTTGTTGCAGTTATTTTTGCTTTATCATTTACTGTAATTACGATGCTTTTTAAAGAACGTGCACGACAACGCATCAAAACAATATTTTTCTTTTTGGAATCATTACCTGATATTCTAGTTATTTTACTTATCCAATTACTAGTTATCATTGTACATAAACATACGGGTATTTTTATGAGAATTGCATCTACGGGTGGAGAGAAAATCTACCTTCTTCCAGTCTTTTGTTTAATGATTTTGCCGATGGTTCAGCTTTATCGCTTAAGTATGCTGACGTTTGAAGCAGAGGAAAGAAAATTGTATGTGGAGCTCGCTAGATCGCTTGGATTTAATAAGGTCATTATTTTACTTATACATATTTTCCGTAATGCTATCATTAGTATTTTCTTTCAATCAAAAAAAACGATGTGGTTTATGCTATCTAATTTATTCATCTTAGAGCGAATGTTCAATATGCCAGGTATTATGTTTCACTTAAGCGAGCATATGTCTGGAGAGTTATTTTTAATAACTGTTTGTAGTTTTTTCATCCCAGTGTTCATCGTATATAGCTTTTTTGAGTGGTACTTTTTACGTCGGATGAGTCGTGGAGGTGCTATATTATGAAATTGTTATGGAAGCAACCTTATTTTGTTTTTGGTTTTCTCATATTAGTTTTCTTTCTCATTGGAAGCTTTGTTTTTGAATGGATAAATGGTCCAGACCCGAAACAAACCTATTTTATAATGGAAAAAGGACGAGTAATAGAGGCTGCACCTCTTTCTCCAAGTTGGCTGCATCCGCTAGGGACCGATCAGTACGGTTTTGATATGTTGGCTAAAATTATGCTCGGAGCAAAGTATACGATTATTTCAGCTATGGGTGTCGCTGCATTACGTATGCTAATAGCTGTGCCTTTAGGGTTTGTAATCGGGACATATTGGCAAAAACGTCGCACCACGATTAATAGTTTCATCGATCCTCTTCATTATGTACCGATGACTATATTTTCCTATTTAATGCTCTATCCCGTGTTATGGGAGCCGATGGAAGGATTCTCCACAACTGTCTGGGAGCGTATTGTCATCCAAGTAGTTTTAATGGCCATTATTACGGTTCCGATTGTTTCTTCTCTAATTGGCAATGAATCTAACTTATTGTATCAGCAAGAATATATTCTAGCCTCAAGAACTCTGGGTGCAAGTAAGTTCCGAATTATTACTAAACATCTATTCCCAATGATGCGCGAAAAACTATTCGTCTTATACGGTCAACAGGTCGTGGAAACCTTAGTTGTCTTTACTCATTTAGGACTTTTACAACTGTATATAGGAGGGACAGATGTCAGCTATGAACCAATGGGTGGTGATCCCCCTAAATCGATTGCTTATGAATGGGCAGGTCTATTTGGGTCTTCTTTTCGTTATTTGCAGGGAGTTCCCTGGTTACCACTTGGACCAGCTATTTGCTTTGCACTTGTCATTTTAGCCATTGCTGCGATGATAGAAGGCTATACTCGAGCAGTAAGTGGTCAAGTGAAGATACCGAAACGCAAGAAAGTTTCATTTGTCTCTGATAAAACAGTTGAATGGAATCAACAGCAATTAAAAGAAAAAATGAAGCTGCTTTATAAGGAAAAACAAAAACTATAGAGAGTGCTCTGTAGTTTTTGTTTATTAATTATTTTGCTGCTTTTTTACCTTTTGTTAGTTTCGTGAATACTTGCATTTCTTTATCCGGCTTTGGGACATAATTGTATGGATTTCCTTCCTGTCCAAACTCTTCTTTTACTTCAAACTGAATGCCAATCTTTGCCCCAGCAGTTGAGGTAAGATTATTTATAATATTTTCTTTCTCACCATCAAAATGTGGAGAGGGATTCACATGTTGATTGTCACTTCTTCGTGGCACTATATCATCTCCTTTGTTGTTAATATGACTAATTAGAGGATGTACTATTCTGGTTTTGGGTATTTGAATTTATTTATGCAAATTTAATAAATTTATGAATCGAGGTTATTATTATGACTATGCCGGTTATTGAAACATCGAGATTATTATTAAGAGAAGTTACAAACGAGGATGCTTCTGACATGTTACGCTATTTGTCAGATAAGGATGTTGTAAAACATATGGGATTGGAACCTTTTCAATCTGTAAAAGATGCACTGGATGAAATTAGTTGGTATCAGTCGATCCATGAAGATGGCTCTGGCATTAGATGGGGAATTACGCTAAAAGATGCTGGAAAGGTTATTGGAAGTTGTGGATTTCTTAATAGAAGTACAAAAAATTACCGTGCTGAGGTAGGATTCGAATTGAGTAAAGAGTATTGGGGAAAAGGAATAGCTAATGAAGCCTTGGAAGCGGTTGTTAAGTATGGTTTTAATCATTATACATTCGAACGGATTGAAGCATTAATCGAACCTGCGAATGTCCCTTCACAAAGACTAGTAGAGAAACAAGGATTTAAAAGAGAGGGCTTGCTAAGACATTATAAATTTACTTGTGGGAAATTTGATGATTTGTATATGTATTCCATCTTAAAAGATGATTTGGGTTGTTGACACAATTCTGAATTTCTTGTACAATATGTAAAATCATCATGTTAAATTCGTTGAAGAAGAGAGTAGTCGATACGGAGCTGGGAAGCGAGTTAGGGGTGGTGGGAGCCTAATACAAGAAGAATCGATGAAGCGAGCTTTGGAGAAATGTCCTGAAAGTTTTAGTAAGGATAATCGGGGAAGACACCTCGTTACGAACGTAAAAGCGGTCACATTTGTGGCAACTAGAGTGGTACCACGGGAATTTTTGCTCTCGTCTCTTATACAGAGACGAGGGCTTTTTATATTGGAGGAGAAATTATGAATCTGACAGAACAAATCGCAAATGTTATTTCAAATGCTTTAGAAAATGAATGGACTGCTGAACAAGTAGAGCAGTTACTGGAAAAGCCAAAGCAAATAGAATTAGGGGATATTGCATTTCCTTGTTTTACATTAGCTAAAAAATTGCGTAAAGCACCACAGCAATTAGCGGTAGAGTTAAGTAAGAAGCTAGAGGATAAATTAATAGCCAGCGTTCAAGTCGCTGGTGGATACGTGAATCTTTTCCTCGATCAAGCGCTTGTTACAAACCAAGTTTTACAATCTATTACGACGGATCAACAGCAGTATGGAAGTAAAAATAGCAAGCTTGAAAAAATTGTCATTGATTTTTCTTCACCCAATATTGCAAAGCCTTTTTCCATGGGTCATTTGCGTTCTACTGTAATCGGCAATGCTTTAGCGAATATTGCAGAGAAGAATGGGTACGAAGCTGTTCGTATTAATCATTTAGGAGATTGGGGTACACAATTTGGCAAGCTAATCATCGCTTATAAATTATGGGGAAACAAAGACAAAATCTTAGCAGCACCAATTGAAGAGTTATTAAAGATTTATGTGCATTTTCACGACATGGCCGAAAAAGATGACTCATTAAATGAGCAAGCCCGTGCAGCTTTTAAATTACTCGAAGAAGGTGATGAAGAGGCTCTATCGTTATGGAAGTGGTTCAAAGAGGCATCTTTAAAGGATTTCCAATTAATCTATGAACTTTTAGGTGTCCATTTTGATTCGTATGCTGGGGAAGCTTTTTATAACGATAAAATGACTAAAGTAGTTGACAATTTAAAGGTAAAAGGATTGTTAATTGAATCTGACGGTGCTTTTGTAGTAGATCTTGAAGATATGCCACCAAGTTTGATTACTAAAAAAGATGGAGCAACACTTTATGCTACACGTGACCTAGCAGCAGCCATATATCGTCATCAAACATATCATGCGAGTAAAACGTTTTACGTTGTGGGCAATGAACAAACACTTCACTTTAAGCAACTATTTTCGGTGCTTGAAAAGATGGGTTATGAATGGTCGAAACAGCTTGAACATGTTCCATTTGGCATGATGCTGAAAGACGGGAAAAAAATGTCTACACGTAAAGGTAAAGTTATATTGCTTGCGGACGTTATAGCTGATGCTATTAAAACTGCAGAGCATAATATTAATGAGAAAAATCAAACATTAGAAAACAAAAAGGAAGTCGCAAAGCAAGTTGGAGTAGGAGCGGTTATTTTCAATGACTTAAAAAATGATCGCATGAATGATATTGAGTTTTCGTTGGAACAGATGCTTAACTTTGAAGGGGAAACAGGACCTTATGTGCAATATACGAATGCTAGAATTTGTTCATTGCTCCAAAAAGGTAACTTTGAGGCTGAAGCATTCAACTTTTCATCTCTTGGAGTTGAAGCGTGGCCGATTATCCAGCTACTCGAGGATTTTCCACATGTTGTAGAAAAATCTTTTGATCATGCTGATCCATCACAAATTGCAAAGTATAGTTTACTGCTTGCACGTCAGTTCAATAAATACTATTCAAGCACAAAAATTTTAGCTGATGATGGAACGACTTCTTCTAAGTTAACTTTTGCATTTTCCGTATCGGTTGTCTTGAAGGAATCTTTACGACTATTAGGTGTACCAGCTCCTAAGAAGATGTAATGTCTAGGTAAACACATTTCCAAAATACCCCATAGATATTCTTGGGAGCGATTATGATGAACAGTGTTTCGGATATATTTTTATTACTTTAAGTTTTTATTAATTGTATTTTAAACGTTCAATAATTTCGTGGGAGTTGGGAACACTAAATCTTGAATGATTATAACCAATTAGGGAGGAATAGTAATGACCATACACGGACCTGGACCGAATGATACAGCTAAGAACGAAGAAAGACTAAAGAAAACTATCCGTAATAAGGAAGCAGCGGAAATGGCAATGGAATTTGCAGAAGGTGAAGAACTTGCTGCCATTCAGAAGAAAAATGAGCGACGCGAAGAGCATATTGATGGTTTACGTGCTGAAATACTTGCAGAAGCTAAATCACGCATAAACGGATACAGTTAAAAATTAAGCCTAGTAATCTTTGGATTACTGGGCATATTTTTTTATATCATACTAATGAAAGAAAAAACGTAAACTAGGGAAAAAAGGAGTGACCTTAGTATGCACTTTCACTCAAATGAATTTTCCTCCCACCCTCATAATCCTGGTTATACTACTCCATATTCACAATACACCGCACCAGTTCGATACTTTTTGAACAAATCATCTAGTTATAGTCAACGCTACTATAAAAGTAAAGCAACAGTCGACTTTGAAAGCATGAACCGGTTCTTTGGCTAGAACATGTCAATTGGACCAGAATGACCATTACGAGTATTGTATTCAATTTACCTGATTTACCTTCTGTGCAAGAACGACTTTTACAAAATGCGACCGATTAAGGGAGTTGTATTCGCCCCTATTACGGCGATCAAATCGCCAACAAATATGCCGAACTCATAAAAGAACACTTAGTATTAGCAGCGGAACTAGTCACGGCAGCAGTAAAAGGCGATGCTAAAAAAGCAGAGGAAAAAGAAAAGGAATGGTATCGCAACGCTGATGACATTGCAATTTTTTTAAGTAATATTAATCCGTATTTAACGAAAGTAGAAGTGCAGCGAATGTTTTATATGCATCTTGCATTAACAAAATACGAGGCGGTATGTATGATTCAAAAAAATTATAAAGGGGATATTAAAGTTTTTGACCAAATAGAAGCAGAAGCTTTGGAAATGGCAGATATGATATCACAAGCAATTGTCATGCAATTCCTCATATGTTTTAGGTCTAGGGTGCCAGGTTATCGGACAATTTGGAACTTAAAGAGTCGTAGTATTCTTCACTAGTTAAAGAAATAAATTTATCAGAGCACTTCTGCAAGTCGGGGGGTGTTTTTTATTTGGGTGGAATATGAAGGGTTTTTTAGTAGTAAATAGAATAAGTATAAGAGTAAGTATTGGGAAGGATAGGTGATAAAGATAATTGAATCAGCTAATAAGCCTCAAATACTTCCTTTTATTTTGACGATTTTTGTTTATTTTTCGGAGCTCTATTTGTTTTTCCTCGATTATATTTCTAGTTTTTTCTTTTGGGGTATGTTGGTCTTGCTCGTTATATTATGGGCATTTTTTATATTTGGTATTAGAAAAACACAAATCGCAAAACGTACTATCCTGTTACCTTTCGTCGCCTCGGTATTTTTACTATTATATGAATTACCAATTATCCAAACGGAAGGAAATCACTATGTGGTTTATTCATATGTACCACCAGAAGAACTAATAAAAAACTCCGGAATTTACCTATTGCCTGTACATTCAACTGATATAGAGATAAACGGGGAAGAGGTTTTAGATGAACAAGCTTTTCGAGATTCGAATAATCACATACTAATTTTCGATATAGTAAAAGCAACTAATATTAACCGCTATGCTAGTAAAACTACAGAAATTTTTAAATTGGTTGGATTCAATCTTGAGGTTAATTATTTTAAACAAATGTCAGTGAATGTGAAAGCGTATTTAAATTCAAGTAATCCCGCTGTAGATGAATATTTTTCTAGAAGTAATTTAGGTGGGAATAGTGCAGGGTTAGCGCTCGTTTTAGCCAGTCTAATAGAACAAGCAGAATTTAAAAATGATATACCAATCGGTGTGACAGGGGCTATTAGTAAATCTGGAAAAGTAATAGAGATTGGTCTTGTAAAAGAAAAAGTCCTAAGTGCAAATAAAATCGGACTCCCCTATATAATTCTTCCAATTGGAAACCTCGAGGAAGGCAATGAGGTAGTGAAATTATTTAATCTTCCAATAGAAGTAATTGGAGTCGAAAATGTAGATGATGCGATAGAACAAATTGATAAGTTAAATCGGGATAAATAGGAGAAGAATATTAATATGAAAAATAGAAAACCGGAGCAAAATGATCATTATGACCAACAGCTTTTACCGATAGATGAACAATTATGTGCACTGTTAAAGCAACGGAAAGAACTCTCAAATTATAATCCTGGTGAACCGCTGTGTGATACCAAAACGGTTGTCCTGAGCCCTTCTAAAAAGAAAGATACAGGTTTTGAACTATAAGGACTGAGCGTTTTTTTGCCCGGTTTTTCTTATGAAATCTATTATTTACCATTGAATAAGAACGTACGTTTGTAATATACTGTAAAGAACGTACGTTCCTTATGAGAGGAGTAAATAATATATGTATGAAGTACTAAAAAACCGGCAGATTATATGTATTGATATACGAAGTTTTTTTGCGAGCTGTGCCGCAGCAGATGCAGGTCTGGATGTCATGAATACCCCGATTGCGGTCATCGGAAATTTGGAGCAAAAAGGAAGTATCGTGCTCGCTGCATCTCCGCCTATGAAAAAACAGTTTGGCGTAAAGACTGGAACTCGCTTGTTTGAAATACCAGATCATCCTTCGATTCATCTTATCGAACCTAAAATGGAGTTTTTCGTTCGAGTATCGATGGAAATTACACGCTATTTACATCAGTTTGTCCCCCACGAATCGATTCATGTATATAGTGTCGATGAGTGTTTTGCGGATCTTGGAGGAACAGAAAGGCTTTGGGGACCCGTTGAAAACACGATAAAACGTATACAAGACGGGCTATATGCCCAGTTTCAATTACCTTGTGCGGTTGGATTGGGGCCTAATATGCTTATGGCTAAGCTGGCACTTGACCTAGAAGCGAAAAAAACTGGTTTTGCTAAATGGACATATGAAGACGTTCAGGAGAAATTGTGGCCAGTAACCCCATTAAGTGATATGTGGGGGATTGGATCCCGTCTAAAAAAGACGCTAAATAACATGGGGATTTTCAATGTTGGGCAATTGGCGAAAACACCATTATCTCTGCTCGAGGAGAAATTTGGAGTGATGGGAAACCAACTTTTTCATCATGCGTGGGGGATAGATTTATCAGAGCTCGGAGCGCCTCTTGAAGGAGGACAAATTAGTTATGGAAAAGGACAAATATTATTTCGAGATTATCGTAGTAAAAAAGAAGTCATGGCAGTCGTTTTGGAAATGTGTGAGGATGTAGCTAGGCGTGCACGCGAAGCAGAAATGGTTGGTAGAACGATACATTTATCTGTTGGGTATAGCAAAGATGCTTTTGGTGGAGGTTTTAATCGTTCTCGTTCCATCGATGAGCCGACAAATGCCACAATGACCATTTATAAAGTGTGTGAACAAATCTTTGATGAATTTTATGATCGCCGTCCTGTTCGGAAATTGTCTCTCTCGATTTCTAATTTAGAACCAGAGTATTCGATGCAGCTTAGCTTGTTTGAAGAACATAAATGGAAGGAACGAAAGCTAGGGAAAACGATGGATGCCCTGCGGAGTAAATACGGCTCTACTGCAGTTTTACGTGCAGTATCTTACACAGAAGCAGGAACTGCAAGAAAGCGTGCGGGATTACTTGGGGGGCATAAAAAGTAAAAGAAACGGCAGATCCAATATTTTGACTTTCGTAAAAAAGAGGAATATATTAATAATACAAATATCTTTAATTCGAGATATAAGAGATTAGATATTTAAATTTTATTTAGATAGGGAGAGAGTTTCTAATGAAATTACAAGACAAAGTAGCGATAATCACAGGTGGTGCATCGGGAATCGGTGCTGCAACAGCAAGACTTTTTGTTCAAGAAGGCGCAAAAGTAGTGCTAGTCGATTTGAATGAAGAAAAAGGAAAAGCATTTGAAGCTGAGTTAAAAGCACAAAATGCAGAAGCACTATTTGTTAAAGCTAATATTACAAGTGAAGAAGAGGTTAAAAATATATACAAAGAAACAATTGCCGCTTTTGGTAAAGTCGATATAGTTTTCAATAATGCGGGAATTGGTCGAGTAACTCCTACAGAAGAGTTGGAGTATGCGGAATGGCGTAATACAGTGAATGTTGATTTAGATGGTGTATTCTTAGTTGCACGTGATGCAATTCGTGAAATGCTTAAATCTGGTGGGGGAACAATTGTCAATACTGCTTCCATGTATGGTTGGGTAGGCTCACCTGGATCCGCTGCTTATAATGCAGCAAAAGGTGGAGTTATTAACTTAACACGATCACTAGCATTGGAATATGCGACAAAAAATATTCGTGTAAATGCACTAGCACCAGGTTTCATCGATACACCGATTATTCCTGAAGAAAGCAAAGAAGTATTAAAAACGATGACACCAATGCAACGTCTTGGCCAAGCAGAAGAAATGGCTAAAGCAGTATTATTCATGGCTTCAGACGATTCTTCGTTTATGACAGGAAATGTTTTAACAGTTGATGGTGGATATACAGCACAATAAGTAAATCTTTAGAATGACTTCCAGCTTGGGAGTCATTTTTTATATGGAAAAATGGAAGGGATTTAGTGCGTTTGAGGAGAATACAGTTATGAGTAGGAGCGTTAAACGAAAATAGGGGGAGTAGTATTGGAACAAACAATTTTTCAGCATATGCAGGTAGTACGCGGAATAACAGAAAAATCTATCCAGCAAATACCCGAGGAGCTAGCAGATATTGTTCCAACAGGATTTACGAATAATATTCGCTGGAATTTTGGTCATATTGCCTATATCCAGGAAAAGCTTGTATTTGGTGTTACCGGAGAAAAGATGATTCTTCCTGAAGAATATGAAGTTTTTTTTAGTGCAGGTACGAAACCAGCTGATTGGATTGGAACTCCACCAACACTTGTAGAAATTTCAGGTGAACTGATTGCACAAAAACAACGAATAGGAGATTCCCTTCCTGGAAATCTACAGAAAAGATTGCCAGAACCTTTCACTAACAGATCAGGTATTACATTTCACACAATTGGAGAAACATTTCTATTTAGTTTCTATCATGAAGCACTACATATGGAATCGATCAAAAGGATTTATCGAGCTATTAAAAACTAAATGGTAAGAAGAGGTATTCGCACAGTATTAATTAATGCTAGAAGGAGGAAGTAAATTGGAATATGTTTTGGATCACGTTGGAATTGCCGTTAGAAGTATTGATAGAGCTCTTCCTTTTTATCTTAATGTATTAAATGGATTATTAGAGGACCGTTATACAAGCGATACACCCGGTGTTGAAGTACATGTTGCTGTTGTCAGAACTAATGATAAGGTAATTGAATTACTGGAACCAACGAACAAGAACTCGCCAATGGCTCGGTTTATAAAGCAGCGAGGAAAAGGGGTACATCATATTGCATATAGAGTGGACGATTTGGACAAAGCGATACACGAGGCAAGTAAAAATGGAGTCCGTTTTTTAAAGGATACACTACGTACTAATACACGTGGAAGAAGGCTCATTTATATTAATCCCGCATCAACTGATGGAACTTTAATTGAACTTTGTAGTTATCCAAAACTAAACAAACTGGGAGACTAATCCACTGGAGGTAGTGAAGGTGAGAACAATAGGTTTAATATTGGGAGTTAAAGCTGGTGTATATAGTATTGTTTTGTGGGTTTTGCTAGTTTTTTATAACCCTTACACAGGTTCAAGTCCTGAAAATGTGGCAGTCAATACATTTGTTATGTTATGCCTTCCTGCTTGTTTAGCTATCATTGCTGCTTTCATGGAAAAAAAATATCTCATGTTAATTGCGTTTATTTGGTCTTTACCAATCAGTTTGTATGTAATGCTTACACCGAGTATATTTGCTTGGTTTATTGCCTCATGTATTACTTATTTCATTTGTTATCTTCTCATGTTGCTTCCCAAGAACAAAAGCATGGGAAAGAATAAAAGCAGGTTAGTAAATTTCTAAAATACATAAAGACCTTTACACTAAAGATTAGTTTGATACCTAATATTTGTACACGGTGGAGAATAGGAAAAGGGATGCTATTATTTAATGATAGATGTAGAAAGTAAATTTTCTTTGTTCATGTGGAATTAAAGAGAAATAGTAAGTGTTTGCCCCATAAAGAAGCGAAATAGCGAACGAAATTGCATCTTCGTGAGCTTGTTCTATCAATTAGAAAGTTATTTTATCTCTAGTTGTCCAAAACCGCATTAACCTGTTTTTAAAAGTTGGAGAAGTGTGACGGACAGACAAATGCCCTAAAATTACCGAAAAAGGAGAGGCTGGTTGTGACGTCAGTCACAACCAGCCTCTTTAAAAAATATTTGGTAATAATATAGCAAAAGGTCTGTCCAAAGCCCTTCGAAAACAATAGAAACAGGTTTTGACTTAAAGTACCGAGCATCTTTTTGCCCAGTTTTACTTATTTTAAAGGATGAAAAAAGACTTTCTGCAACAATAATAACAAAAATTAACGATAATATTTTATTGTAAAACGATAAGTCATATGTTAAAGTCAAAATAACAATAAATAAGTGAGGTGTTTTTTATGAAACGAGGATCAACACTATTTTTAAAAATAGCTGTTATTCTTATGGGAGTCCCAGTTCTTGCTTTATGCATATTTTTGGTGCCTGAAATAGCTAATTTTGCAGCAGAATTGTATCCAGATATTGCTTTTATCAACTATCTAGTTTTAATCGATTTGTATGCAGCTGCGATACCTTTTTACTTTGCACTGTATCAAGCTTTTAAACTTTTAAGCTATATTGACAAAAATAAAGCTTTTTCCAAAATTTCTGTAAGAGCTTTAAAGAAAATAAAATACTGTGCAATTACAATTAGTGGCGTATATGTGATAGGCATGCCGCTCTTCTATCTCATGGCGGAAATGGACGACGCTCCAGGTATAATAGTAATCGGAATGGTAATTATTTTTGCTTCAATAGTGATAGCAATCTTTGCTGCTGTGCTACAAAAACTCTTACAAGAAGCAATTGATATAAAATCAGAAAATGATTTAACGGTCTGAGGTGAATAATATGGCGATTATTATCAATATTGACGTGATGTTGGCTAAAAGGAAAATGAGTGTTACAGAACTTTCCGAACGGGTTGGAATAACGATGGCTAATCTTTCTATATTGAAAAATGGTAAAGCAAAAGCGATCCGATTATCAACTTTAGAGGCGGTTTGTAAGGCATTGAATTGTCAGCCAGGGGATATTTTAGAATATAAAAGTGATGAAGACACTCAAGGATAATAAAGTAGGAATTTTAGTTGAAAATAGACCATCAAAAAAATGATGGCCTATTTTCAACTATTTTTATTATTTCCTTTCATTGAAAGGAAAGCACCTAAAATTTTAAATTAGAATCTCCTGGAGTTTTAACAAGTTATTGATGTTTAGTTTGAAATGCAATCATGAAATCACTAAGAGTCTTACACGTCTCAAGTGGAACCGCATTATAAGTAGAAGCACGACAACCACCTACTGAGCGATGACCATTTAAGCCGATAAATCCTGCTTCTCTTGCTTCCGCTAAGAATTGTTTTTCCAAATCCTCGTCTGCTAGGCGGAACGTAATGTTCATGAGAGATCGGCTTTCTTTTGAAGCATGTCCCGTATAGAATTCATTGCTATTATCAATCACATCATAAATCAGTTTAGCTTTTTCCTCGTTTTGTTTAGCGATTGCAGTTAATCCGCCTTTTCCTTCTATCCATTTCAAAACTTCTCCAAGCATATAAATACCGAATGTCGGTGGTGTGTTGTATAGGGAATTACTTTCAGCATGCGTGCTGTATTTTAGGAAAGTTGGAATTTCTGTGTTAGCCTTTGCAAGAAAATCCTTACGAGCAATAACGACAGTCACTCCGGAAGGTCCAAGGTTTTTTTGGGCTCCGGCATAGATCATATCGAATTTACTAACATCTATAGGTTTCGACATAATATCACTAGACATATCTGCGATTAGTGGAACCTCACCTATGTCAGGAAACTGGGACCATTGTGTTCCATAAATTGTATTATTCGATGTTATATGTATATATGCGTCATCTGAATCGACATCAATTTCCTCTAATGAGGGGATATTACGATATTTATTTTCTTTTGTACTTGCAATTTGTACAGGTTCGCCAAATAGTTTCGCTTCTTTATAAGCTTTTTCTGACCAAACGCCTGTCATTACATAGCTTGCCGTTTTCCCTGACGGTAAGAAGTTCATCGGAATCATAGTAAATTGAAGACTTGCTCCACCTTGTAAGAAAAGAACTTCATAATCGTTTGGTATAGCGAAAAGTTTTCTTAAACGGGAAATAGCTTCATTATGTACTTCTTCAAAAGTTGCGCTGCGATGACTCATTTCCATAATAGACATGCCGGAGCCTTGGAAATTAACTAATTCTTGTTGTGCCTTTTCTAATACTTCTAGCGGAAGAGCAGAAGGACCTGCATTAAAATTATACGCTCGTTGATTTGATTGACTCAAGATAAACTCTCCTATCCTATTGGTTTGAATTTATTTATCTATTATATACGGTTTTTAACCTGATACATTAAAAATTGTATAATTTATTTTAAAAAATGAATAAATTGTTAACATTCTAATTTATATGGAATATCTGGTAGTATTTCAGAATCCGAATTATTTTTGGTTTCATCTATCGGAATCTTCGAACATTTGCTAAAATAGTAAAGTCTTAATATATATATAGTGGGGGAAGAAAAGTGAAAGTATTCTTGGATTTAGGATGGTTTTTTAAACAAAGAAAAAAGCAGTATCTAATAGGGATTCTGATGTTACTGTTTGTTGCATTTCTACAACTATTACCACCGAAGATTATAGGGTATGTAGTAGACGAGATTAGCCAACGCACATTAACAACTGCAGTATTAGTTAAATGGTTAGGTGTCTTAGCGCTAGCGTCAATTGGAATGTATATTTTACGTTATTATTGGCGTATTATGATTTTCGGATCATCAATATTCTTAGCAAGACAATTAAGAGAAAATTTGTTTCGCCATTTTACAAAAATGTCTCCATCCTTTTATCAAAAAAAGCGTGTTGGGGATTTAATGGCGCATGCTACAAATGACTTATCTGCTGTTCAACAGACGGCTGGAGCGGGTGTACTGACGCTTGTAGATTCGTTAGCAACAGGAGGATTTGTAATTGCAGCAATGGCGATAACGATTAACTGGAAGCTAACATTGATAGCATTGCTACCACTACCATTAATGGCTATTTTAACAAGCTATTACGGAAAACTGTTACATCAGCGCTTCCGATATGCACAAGAAGCTTTTTCCAATTTAAATGACAAATCACAGGAAAGTATTTCTGGTGTGAAAGTCATTAAAACGTTTGGACAGGAGAAAGAGGATACAGAGGATTTTATCCAATTATCACAAGAAGTTGTAGATAAAAACATTCGAGTAGCAAAAGTAGATGCATTATTCGATCCCACGATTTCATTAGTTGTTGGAATGTGTTTCTTCTTATCTATTGTATTTGGTACTCGTTATATACTTGCTGGTGAAATGTCGATAGGGGATTTATTTGCTTTTACGTCTTATCTTGGATTACTCGTTTGGCCGATGCTTGCGTTTGGATGGCTATTCAATATTGTGGAGCGAGGACGGGCATCTTATGATCGTATTAATAATTTAATGGATGAAAAGATAGAAATAGATGATAGACCAAATGCATTGGATGTAAAGCCAGAAGGAGATATTCACTTTCAAATAGAGGAATTTAAATTTCCTGGAGATGATCGAGCTGCATTACTTCATGTAGATTTTACCCTTAGACGAGGTGAAACATTAGGTATTGTCGGTAAGACAGGGGCTGGGAAAACGGCTATATTGAAATTATTAATGCGAGAATTTGAAGGATATAAAGGGAAAATTGTGTATGGAGATCATTCGATTGATATATACAAAAAACGTAGCTTACGTGAGGCAATCGGTTACGTACCACAAGATCATTTTTTATTCTCGACTACAGTTGCAGGGAATATAGCATTCGCGAATGCTGGTGCCACTATGGAAGCTGTGGAGGAAGCCGCAAAATTGGCATATATACATGAGGATATTCTACAGTTTACTAATGGCTATAATACGGTTGTTGGCGAACGTGGAGTTTCGTTATCCGGTGGGCAAAAACAGCGTATATCTATTGCACGTGCACTGATGATGGAGCCCGAGCTACTCATTTTAGATGATTCTTTATCGGCCGTAGATGCTAAAACGGAAGAAGCCATATTAGAAGCGCTGAAAGCTAAACGTAGCGATGAAACAACTATTATTACGTCTCACCGATTAAGTGCGATTCAACACGCACATCAAATCATTGTGATGAATGAAGGAACAATTGTTGAAAAAGGGTCCCATGTAGAGTTAATGGAACAGCAAGGACTGTATTATGAAATGTATCAACTACAGCAACTAGAATCATTAGTGGAACAGGGAGGTGAATCATAATGGATGAAAAACAACCGCAGTTGACAGGAAAAGACCAGTGGGTAGTTTTCAAACGTTTGCTCAGCTACTTGAAACCACATAAAAAAGTTATTGCGATAGCTTTACTATTACTATTATTAACCGTAACCGGTGATATTCTTGGTCCTTATTTGATCAAAACCTATATGGATGATTTTTTAACACCGAGAGATTTTCCAACGGGTCCGCTTGTTGGTCTTGCACTTGGCTATGTTTTTATACAAATTGGAAATGTGATAGTCAGTTATTTTCAATTACTCACCTTCCAAAAGCTAGCACTAAAAATTATTCAACAAATGCGCATTGATGTATTTACGAAAGTACACAAACTAGGAATGCGTTATTTTGACAAAACTCCTGCAGGTAGTATTGTATCTCGTGTAACAAATGACACAGAAGCGATTAAAGATATGTTCGTTAGCGTCTTGGTGGGATTTGTACAAAGTGGTTTTTTAGTAATTGGTGTATATATTGCCATGTTTATATTGAATGTGAAACTGGCACTTGTCACTACGATTTTATTGCCAATAATGGCTGTCATTATCCTGACGTATCGAAAACATAGTTCGGTAGTTTACCAAGATCTGAGAGAAAGATTAAGCCAGTTAAATGCAAAGCTAGCAGAGTCATTGCAAGGAATGACAATGATTCAGGCATTTAGACAGGAAGATCGTTTGCAGGATGAATTTAATGAGATCAATGATTCACATTGGAATGCAGGAAAACGGAATATTAAACTAGATAGTTTATTGCTTCGACCTGCTATTGATTTGGTTTATGCATTAGCGATTATTATGGTTCTTAGTTATTTCGGGGTCACTTCCATGAATAATATTGTAGAAGTGGGTGTTATCTATGCTTTTGTTACGTATATCGATCGTTTCTTTGAGCCGATCAATCAAGTGATGCAACGACTATCTATTTTCCAGCAAGCAATTGTTGCAGCTTCAAGGGTTTTCAAATTACTAGATGAGAAAGACTTAGCTCCAAATCAACAAAACGATGAATCTGCAAAAATTGAACAAGGAAAAATTGAGTTTCAAAATATCACTTTTTCATATGATGGTAAAACTGATGTGCTGAAAAACATTTCTTTTACTGCCGAGCCTGGTCAAACGGTAGCGTTAGTTGGCCATACTGGTAGTGGGAAAAGCTCCATTATTAACTTACTTATGCGTTTTTATGAATTTGAACAAGGCGATATTAAAATAGATGGATATTCTGTGAAAGACTTCAAATCAGAAGAGATGCGTGAAAAAGTTGGGCTTGTACTACAAGATCCGTTTATGTTTTATGGGGATATTGAAAGTAATATTCGGCTACATGCAAACGATATGACGGATACAGAAGTAAGAGAGGCAGCAGAGTTTGTACAGGCAAACAATTTTATCGAAAAACTACCAAATGCATATAATCAAAAAGTAACGGAAAGAGGTTCGACATTCTCTAGTGGGCAGAGACAATTAGTCGCGTTTGCTCGTACAATTGCTACTAATCCAAAGATTTTAGTGCTCGATGAGGCTACCGCCAATATTGACACGGAAACGGAAGTTGCTATTCAAAGTAGTTTAGAAAAAATGAGAAAAGGGCGAACGACTATTGCCATTGCCCATCGATTAAGTACGATACAGGATGCAGAACTAATTCTTGTGCTGCATCATGGGGAAATAGTGGAACGTGGAACTCATCAAGAGTTGCTAAATCAAAAAGGTTTATATCATAAAATGTATCTATTACAGAACAATGTTGTGGATAATATCGCATAATTATTACCCGCAATAAACCAGCAAGAGTTAAGACTCTTCGCTGGTTTATTGCGTTTTGGAAGTAACCAACAATGGAGAAAAATCACCAAGCAACTGATCATTTTTCTGTTGTGATACAATAATAGATGAAAAAAGAAAGGTCGTAATAAGAATGTATTCAATAATTGAAGCTGCAAAACTGGTTGCAGAGCAGGGACGGAACGTGTTAGCATGCGCAAAAGAATTAGAGCAAATTACGATGAAAACAGGGAAAAAACGCTCTGATTTATTTGAAAGATATTGCGCGAACCAACATTCTTTTAACGTGCATACATATATGAATTCTACTATTGAAAACTTAACAGAGATTAAAGTATTTCAAAGAAAAGTTGCTTTATTCGGAGCAGTTTATGCAGGTACGAGAACAGACTATGAAGCAGAAGTAGATGCACAACAAGCAGAAACAGGGTATGAAGAATTAGTTGCAGCACTTCATGAAATGAAAAATGCATTGTCACTTCTCGAAAATGCAAGTGAAAAATAATCCATACAAAGCCGAAATTCACCTACCTATATCTTGTAGAGGGTGAATTTTTTTGATTCAAAGTTTTTAAAATAAGCTGATAAATTGTAATGACTTTTCATTTATGAAAGGATAGAGAGGGTTACAATTTTGAAGGGAGTCGTTTCTGATGAAAGTAGTAGTAATTGGAGCAAACGGACAAATTGGACAACATGTAGTAAAGGAATTACAACAGAGTGACACTCACTCGGTGACCGCGGTGGTCCGAAAAGAAGAACAGGCAGAAAAGCTTAAAGTTAACAATATCCAAGCAATTGTAGCTGACTTAGAAGGCACTGTTGAAGATCTTGCTAAAGCAATTTCAGGAGCAGATGCCCTCGTCTTTATAGCTGGTTCAGGCGGTAATACAGGTCCTGACAAAACATTATTAATCGATTTAGATGGTGCTGTGAAAACAATGGAAGCTGCTAAACAGGTAGGGGTAGATCGGTATATCATGGTCAGCGCATTCGATGCCGATAAGCGACAAACTTGGAATGAAGGAATACGTCCTTATTATGTAGCTAAACACTATGCGGATCGATTGCTCGAAGCAAGCGGTTTAAATTACACTATTGTTCGACCTGGTGGGCTTGTTAACAAACCGTCTATTCGAAAAATTACGGTAGGGGTTGAAGCAAAGCCTAGTACCATAACGCGCGAGGACGTAGCACATACACTTATTGCTACATTAGAAAATAAAAAAACGTACCGTCGTGCATTTAATCTTGTAAACGGTGAACATTCAATAGAAACCGCATTAAATAATCTCGACTAGACATTCCCGCATTAACGGGCAGTTCTCTACTGCCCGTTAATGCGGGATAAACGCTATAAAATTACCGAAAAAAGAGATACTGGTCGTGACAACAGTCACGACCAGTATCTCCAAAAAATAACTGATAATAGGTATAGCAACAAGTCTGTTCAAAGCCCTTCGAAAACGAAAGATACAGGTTTTTAACTATAAGGACTGGGCATCTTTTTTTGCCCGGTTTTTCTAATATAATGTTACTATTTAGTATTCCTGTCTTTCACAATGGTTGAAGATTTGCTAAACTTAAAAAGTCTTACTAATTATTTTGAAAAAGCATATATTGTCTAGTGTACATACTTTAAAATGGAGTAGTCAGCTGAAATTGCTTGAAAGATTCAAAAAGCTGTCACAAGCAATTATGAGGTCAAACAGAAAGAAATTTGATACGATAGGTACAGAAATTTGGAAAGGTTGACTGCCGTGAGTACAGATGTAAACTTCCTACTGGCATTTGGTGCAGGGTTTTTAAGCTTCATATCACCTTGTACGCTACCATTGTATCCTGCATTCTTATCATACATTACAGGAATGTCATTAGAAGAAATAAAAACAGACAAGAAATTAATGCAAAAAAGAGGAATGCTTCATACATTATTCTTCTTATTAGGCTTTTCTATCATTTTTGTTGCGATAGGATTTGCAACATCACTGGTAGGCACATTTTTTATACAATATGATGATTTACTTCGCCAAATTGGAGCAATATTCATCGTTATATTCGGTTTAATCATAGTAGGTATATTTAAGCCAGAGTTTTTAATGAAAGAAAAGAAAGTTCAATTTAAAAATCGTCCTGCCGGTTATTTGGGAACTATTTTAATCGGAATGGCATTTGCTGCTGGTTGGACACCATGTACAGGACCTATTTTAGCATCTGTTATCTTAATGGCTGGATCTAATCCTGATGCTGGTATGTGGTATATGCTTGCTTATGTATTAGGGTTTGCTATTCCCTTCTTCGTATTGTCTTTCTTTGTCACACGCCTTAACTGGATACGTAGAAATAGTAATTTAATTGTAAAAGTTGGCGGTTATATTATGATTGCACTTGGACTGATTTTATTTTTCGATGGTTTAACGTATATCATACGTATACTAAGCCCAATTTTTGGAGGTTTCACTGGATTTTAACGTGAGGGGGACACTGCAATGCCAACAGTATTAGTAGTAGATGATGCCATATTTATGCGTACGACGATTAAGAGAATGCTAGAAAATCATCGGTTTGAAGTTGTTGGCGAAGCGTCTAATGGACTAGAAGCAGTAGAGCTATATAAGACGCTTTTACCAGATGTCGTGACGATGGATATAACAATGCCCGGGATGAATGGAATAGAAGCTGTAAAAGAAATTATAGCAGAATTTCCAGACGCTAAAATAGTGATGGTTACTGCCTTGGGTCAACAAAAGTTAATCGTGGATGCACTGGAATATGGTGCAAAAGATTTTATCACAAAACCTTTTGATCCAGACCAAATTGTAAATGTGTTATATAATGTTACTTCAGATATGTAGGAACTTATAGTATAGTAACAAAAGAAATAAAAGATATGGGGAATTACTAATGTTAGATAAAATATCTCCAAATATGATGCTGATTGCATCCTCAGTGGTCGCAATTGGTATGGGAATACTCGTTACAACGGTTCGGGCAAAATCTGCTAAGCAGCCAGCAAGTGTGAAAAAGATATTATTGCCACCAATGTTTATGTCCACTGGTGCATTAATGTTCGTTTTTCCATATTTCCGTGTTACTTTGATGGAATTTTTAGAAGCCATTGGTGTAGGAATTCTCTTCTCTATTGTGCTTATTTGGACCTCTAAATTCGAACGAAGAGACGGAGATATATATTTAAAGCAATCGAAGGCATTTATATTCATCCTGTTCGGTTTGCTGATTGTCCGTATTATAGGCAAAATAATACTAAGTTCCACAATCGATATTGGTGCACTTAGTGGTATGTTCTGGATACTAGCATTCGGAATGATTGTTCCTTGGAGAATTGCCATGTACCTGCAATTTAAAAAACTACAAAATAAGATAGAAAAAGTGAGCATCCGGTAATATAGGATTGCTCACTTTTTTTGTTATTGGTTTAATTAGACGCCTTGTCCACGGACAGCTCAAAATATTTGTTGAAGGGCGTTACATCAATGTTCAATTCAGCAAGTTTTTTACGCAAAAATTTATGATCCCGTTTTGGAGTAGCAATGATATATCCGCGTATTAGCAGTTCCCGAGTAATTGCTGTTGCTTTTTCCTCTAAAGCCAATTGCCCAATTTTCCCTGCTATTTTTTGTTTAGCTACAGGTCTAAACAAGTCAGGAACTGGTGAAACCAATTCATTGAGTAATTGCTTTTGTTCATCATTCCAAAGATGGATTGTTTGATCTACATAGTATTCTTCCCAATCTAAATCAGATTTACCGTCACTTTTGGGTAGTGCCTTTCCAAACTTGCGGAACATAAAGAAGCCACCAATTCCCATTAGCGTCACTAAAACTACAACCCATAAAAGGATAAACCATAAAAACCAACCTTCTAGCAAACTATTCACCTCATTCTCTTATACTTAAGTATAAGTTGTTCCGTAAAATTTTTCATCCTCCTTGTATACTTTCTTTGAAAAAAGTTCTATCTAGTAGTTGAAAGGAGGGGATATACATGGCAAACCTAGAACATAAGCATGCAGTTTTAAAACTTGTTTTTGAAGGAGAAGTAAATGAAGACGGCAAGATGATAACAAAGTCAAAAACTTACCGTAATGTTCGAGCAAATGCAACAGCAGATCAACTTGATACTGTTGCTAAAACACTTAGTTCATTTTCCGATAGTGCATTCATCGGAGCAGAGAAGATTGAAACCATGCAAGTAGTCTAATAACAAGAAAGGAGGCAGGAAGCAATGAGTAAAACACTACAGCTACAGTTTGAAACAGCACATGGAAAGAATGTCACAATATCAGTAGATGATCCTAAAAGTAATCTAACAGAAACGGATATTCAAACAGGAATGCAAGAAATTATTTCAAGTAATGCTTTTCGATCGGATGGATCTCCTTTAGCAGTTATTAAAAGTGCCAAGGTAGTAGACCGAACAGTTACCGAAATTATTTAACACTCTAAAGACTCTCCCGAGTAGGAGAGTCTTTTTAAAATGGATGGATGTGAATAATATGGAGCAGTGGCTAAGTGTAATTCAAGATGTTGGATTTCCAATCTTTGTATCATTCTATTTGATGCACCGTGTTGAAACAAAACTAGAAGAAATAAAGGTCGCGCTGTTATCATTGAACCAAAGTATTTAGTCACAAAACTGTTGAAATAAATAAGGCAATGTAGTTGAACGTAGAAAGTTGTTTAGTTAAGATGAGGGTATGAAGAGAAAAGCGAGGTCTCATGAATGAAGAAGTTATTTTTTGTATTATTTATTTCCTTAATTGTTCTGGTGGGTTGCGGTAGCAGTGGCAATTTTGAAGCACAGACAAACTGGGAAGTTTCTGATTTTGAATATGAAAATCAGCATGGAGAAAAAGTTTCTTTAGAAGATTTAAAAGGAACTGTTTGGTTATCGACATTTATTTTCACAAATTGTGAAACAGTATGTCCCCCAATGACATTCAATATGAGTGACATTCAAGCAATGTTAAGTGAAAAGGGTATAGAGGATTACAAAATTGTTGCATTTAGTGTCGACCCAGAAGTTGATACTCCAGATAAACTCCAAGAATACATCGGAAATTACGATGTAGTAGATGAAAGTAAATGGGAACTCTTAACTGGCTATTCACAGGAACATATTAGTGGCTTTGCAGCTGATTCATTTAAGACCTTAGTTCGTGATGATCCGAATACAAACCAAGTTATCCATGGTACATCTTTCTACTTAGTTGACCAAAATGGTGTAGTTGTCAAAAACTATAGTGGCAATACGGATGTACCTAAAGAAGAAATTGTAATTGATGTTGAAACATTAATTGAAGATGGAAAATAAAAGTCAGCCTTTCCAAATGGAGAGGCTGACTTTTAATTATGCATTATTTTGCTTTTTCAATAAATCTCTAATCTCTTCCAATAATACCTCTTTCGAATCAACGGGAGGTGCTTCTTTTGTTACTGCCACAACATCCTCTTTACGTTTAAACTTAGATAATAGTCGAATAAACAGGAAAATAGCAAAAGCAACAACTAGAAAATCAAAAACAGATTGCAAAAAATTGCCATATAGAATTTCTTTATAATGTAAAGAAGAAAACCTACCACTAGGAAGTAGTAAACCAATAGTTGGCATGATTATATGTTCCACTAATGAAGTAACAATCTTTCCAAAAGCTGCACCAATGACTACAGCAATTGCTAAATCTAGCACATTACCTTTAAAAGCAAACTCCTTGAAATCTTTCCACATATTTTTCACCTCCGTACTGCCATACTACAAAAAAATCAATAGTTTGTATATATCGACATTTTACGCAAATGGACTATTGTTTGGAGTAATTCTGTGCTATTGTTTTTATAGAATCTAAGCTAGGAGGTGCACTTATGAAGGTGAAAAAAACATATCGAAAAATACCGTTTCGTATTGTTATTATATATATAATTATCAGTTTGTTGTGGATACTATTATCTGATGTATTATTATTTAGATTTTTCCCTGAGAATATGTTTATATCTATACTGAAAGGTATCATTTATATAGGCTTGAGTGCACTTTTACTTTTGTATTTGATGAAGCAATCCTGGAGTGTCCAAAATGACCTGATTGCAAAGGAATATAAAGATGAACTAACAGGACTTCAAAATAGGAGCTCGTTGCAAAAGAATTTAACGGAAATTTTATTTAGTAAGGAAAAATTTCATTTATTATTTATCGATTTTGATCGATTTAAGATGATCAATGACCTATACGGGCACGAAATAGGGGATATTGTATTAAAGAAGGTCTCCGACACATTACGAGATAATTCGCATATTAGGTTCTCAGATGTTATATCTAGATGGGTAGCGGATGAATTTATAGTCATTTTGAAAAATAAATCGGATCATGAAGTCGACTTGTTTGTAAGTAGCTTACTAGCAGAAACTTCGGTTCCGTTACATATTGCGGGTAAGGAAATAGTGAATCATATTAGTGTAGGTTCAGTTCATTACCCAGAGGATACGACCAAGAGCTCTGAACTATTACGATTTGCGGAAATTGCAGCCGAAGAGGCAAAGAAAAATGGCGGGTTAACCCACATAAGATATCGAAAAGAATTATCTGATAAAGCAAATAGAGAATTATATTTAGAAGAAGGTTTAAAACACTCATTAGAGAAACAAGAATTATTTCTTAACTTCCAGCCACAGATTGCCACTAGTACGCATCAGATTATTGGTGTAGAAACACTGATTCGTTGGGTTTACGATGGAAAGACAATATCTCCAGCAGAGTTTATACCGATTGCTGAAAAAAGTGGACTTATTATTCAAATAGGAGACTATGTACTACGCGAAACATGTAAGAACATACCTTGTATCGAAGACACAATTGGGAAAAGTTTATATTTTAGTGTGAATGTATCAGCTAGGCAATTTTATCAAAAAGATTATATAGGTAGAACAAAACAAATTATTAAAGAAACTAGTATTAGTCCAGCTCAAATTATTTTAGAAATTACCGAATCCATCATTATGGAGTACACCGATTTTGTCATTGAATCTTTGCATGAGTTACGAGAATTTGGTTTTCAAATTGCAATTGATGATTTTGGAACGGGCTATTCATCGTTTAAATATTTAGAATTGCTTCCGGTTAATATTATTAAAATAGACCAAAGCTTTACACAGTCTATTGATAAGGTTAGAACAAAAGCAATTGTACAATCCATCATTTCTCTTGCGCATAACTTAGATATGCAGATTTTGGCAGAAGGGGTAGAAAACCTTTTCCAAGTGGCTAGTTTAAAGGAAATGGATTGTCACTTTTTACAAGGGTATTATTTCAGTAAACCTTTGACATTAGAAAATCTTTTACAGCAATATAAGTAGAATAGGTGAATAAGTAGATGAAGAAACAAAAGAGAATATCCTATAAAACAAAGGTCTGGATGATTGTGTTACTTCTTCCATTTACGATAACAATCTATATACTAGCAATTATAGGATGGAAAGAACTGGTGAAAATACCCGTTGTACAGGAATGGGCAGAAACACTTCAAAAAAGTACGGTAAAATTGGATGTACCTACTGAATATATTGAGTTGTATAAAAAGGCAGAGGAAAAATATGGTGTCCCTTGGACATTAATAGCTGCTCATCATCGCATTGAAACCAGATTTTCGACAATGGATCCTTTACTTTCTCCAGCCGGTGCTGAAGGACATTTGCAATTTATGCCCTGTACTTTTGTTGGGTGGTCGCACCCCAGCTGTGGCGGATTGGGTAAAGGAGAGATTCCTGAAAAGGATAAGATAAATCCGGCTATTATTGAAAAATATGGTGGGTATGGAGTAGATGCTAATAATGATGGTAAAGCAGACCCATATGATTTAGAGGATGCCGTTTATAGTGCAGCTAATTATCTCGCGGCAAGTGGTGCCGCTGATGGTGAGATTGAAAAAGCTGTTTTCAATTATAATCATAGTGAGAAATATGTGAAGGACGTTCTTCATTTTTACAATTTGTACGAAAATCAGTTAAAAGAAATTCAAGCAGCATATTCACCATAAAAGTAAAAAAGGAAGTACTCATAATGAGCACTTCCTCTTTTTTGCAGTATTAAGCTTTACGCATTGCTTTTAAGATAAAGCTCAAGACAAGTACTAAAATAATTGCCCCGATTAATGCTGGTATGATTGCCATATCCCAAATAACTGGACCCATGTCAGGGAATATTAATCCACCGATCCATGCACCGATAATACCTGCGATAATATTACCGATAATTCCTCCTGGTATGTCTTTACCTAAAATTAGACCTGCTAACCAACCGATGATACCACCGATTATTAAGTATAATATGAATCCCATATTTTCCATCTCCTTAAAAATGTATTATTGCTTCACACTCTTTATATATCCATCTTTAAGCATTAATAAACCTTTGTTAATTATTTTTTATAACTTGGCATCTAAGAAACCGGAAAAATGGCCAAAAGCCAATTCGTGACGGCAAAGTCTATTACTTTTTAGAATGAATTAAAACAGTAAAATATCCAGTAAATTTTTTATTGTTATTTTTCGAAATATTTTGCTTTTCTTGTTTCCTTGTATTATAATTTTGAAAAAAGGGAGTGGAGAACATGGATATTCGTATTAACAAAAGGCTAAATAAGCAGGGAATTTTTTTAGCAATTCTCCATACAATAATTATTTTAAACTTAACTATTGACTTTTTCTTCGTACATTAATATTTGTATAAAGGGCAGTTTGCAGCTGCCCTTTATACTGTAGCTATTATAAATCCTTTTTAAAATGCCTTGCATGCTAAATAACATGCAAGGCATTTTTATTATTTAATAGAACCACTTACGAACTGCTCATCTTTATAATACATATTTTTCACTAAAATATTTGGACCTAAGCATTTAACCGCAGGACAATGACAATTAAGCGATTTCGAAAGTGAAGTATCTAGCCACTTATCAAAAATTGCTGGAAGCGTATCTGTTTGTATATTTCCTAGGGCAGGGGCATCTCCGAAATCAGTGACAATGACCTCACCAGTGAATATATTAACATTCAGACGTGACCTACCATCCGGATCATTCCTTGTAGAAACATTTTTTGTTTGACGTAGTCTCTCTAATAATTGAATACTTTTTTTATTTTGACTGCAGGGATAAAAAGGTAGTGTTCCGAATAACATCCACACATTTTCATCCCGAAAATCTAATATTTGTTCGATTGCTTCATATGTTTCTTCTAATGTTAGAGCCGTTAATGCACTAGCGAAATCGGAAGGGTACATAGGGTGAATTTCATGGCGAGCACATTTCATCTCATCCACAATTTGCTTATGAATATGCTCTAAATAGGGAAGTGTTTTTTTGTTCAACATCGTTTCTGCTGAAACCATTACACCAGCCTCCGAGAGCATTCGGCTATTGTCTATCATACGTTGAAAAAGATTAGCTCGCTGTTCATATGTAGGTTTCCGTTCCATCATGGCAAATCCAGTTTCAACAAATTCATCAACTGTTCCCCAGTTATGAGATATATGTAATACATCTAAGTAAGGTGCAATCGTTAAGTAACGTTCTGGCTCTAATGTTAGATTGGAATTCATCTGCGTACGAACACCTCTACTATGGGCATACTTTAATAAGGGAAGAACGTAATTAGTAATGGATTTTTTGGATAGCATAGGTTCTCCACCCGTAATGCTAATAGTTTTTAAGTGAGGAATCTCTTCTAAACGTTGGAGGATTATTTCTATTGGAATTGCATCAGGGTCTTTCGTTTGTAATGTATATCCAACTGCACAATGTGCACAACGCATATTACATAAAGTAGTTGTTGTAAATTCGATATTGCTTAAGGTTAGTTTTCCAAACTGTTCCATGTCTTGGTATGCTTCCCACGGATCGTTTATTGGATTCATCGTTTTCATTTCTATCATTATTTAAACTTCCTTTCCAGTAATATATTGTCGCATATTTGGAGAAAAAAGAAAATAAGAGGCATTACTTGCTTGTTTGACCTTTAAAATGGGTATAAAGTAAGTACTACGTTAGGAGTGGAGGAATTATATGTTTATAGAAAAAAATAACGAAATAAGAAAGAACCTCTTTCAACAAATCGATTCATTAACGAACGAACAATTTAACGAGAAACCAGATGAGGTATCTTGGTCTCCAAAAGAAATTGTGGATCATTTAGTGAAAATGGAACTTTCCATTATTAAAGGCATAAAAAAGGAGCTTTCTAACCCAACAAGTCCGAGCGCAAAGAAAAAACCAATACAGTTATCTACATTAAGAATGATTAAAGTAAAGGCCCCAGCTCATACAGAACCGTCCAGTGAATACAAAAGAACAGAAGAAATGAAAGCACAGCTCCATAAAGCAAGAATGGAACTACTTTCTCTTTATAAATCCAGTAAACCTTCTATATTAAAAGAAAAATCATTGAAGCATCCTATTTTTGGACAAGTTCCATTAATACAATGGTTTGCTTTTACCGGGCTACATGAAAAGAGACATGCGAAGCAATTAGAAAAGACTATCGAGAAAATAAAAGGTCATTAATAATAATTATGACTTATAATAATTTTAATCTAATTTACTTATCAAGTATATTCAAGTATGATAAGTATTGGAGAAAAGTCACTAGATAGACACTTTTCAATAGATATTAGGAGGAATACAAATGGCAAAAAGTAATTTACACAATAGCCGTACTTCGTTTTCTCTAAATGGTAAAGAGTATAACTACTATCGTTTAGCAGCATTAGAAGAAGCCGGCATCGCAAAAGTTTCACGCCTTCCTTATTCAATTAAAGTATTATTAGAATCTGTTTTACGTCAATACGATGGCTATGTTATCAAAGAAGATCATGTAAACCAATTAGCTAAATGGGGTAAAGATGCTAACACTGAAGCAGAAGTGCCATTTAAACCTTCACGCGTTGTACTTCAAGATTTCACAGGAGTACCTGTTGTTGTAGATCTAGCATCACTTCGTTCAGCGATGAATGAAATGGGTGGAAACCCAGATAAAATCAACCCTGCTATTCCAGTTGACCTTGTAATTGACCACTCAGTACAAGTAGACAAATATGGTACGGCATCAGCATTGCAAGCAAATATGGATCTTGAATTTGAACGTAATGCTGAGCGTTATAACTTCTTAAAATGGGCTCAAACATCATACGATAATTTCCGTGCTGTTCCTCCAGCTACTGGTATCGTTCACCAAGTTAACTTAGAGTACTTAGCTCCTATCGTACATGTGAACGAAAGTGCTGATGGTACATTAGAAACTTTCCCAGATTCGGTAGTAGGTACTGACTCACATACAACAATGATTAATGGTCTTGGAGTACTTGGATGGGGTGTAGGTGGTATCGAGGCAGAAGCAGGTATGCTTGGTCAACCTTCATACTTCCCAATTCCTGAAGTAATCGGAGTTAAATTAGTTGGAGACCTTCCAAATGGAACAACTGCAACTGACTTAGCGCTTAAAGTTACGCAAGTATTACGCCAACAAGGGGTTGTTGGAAAATTTGTTGAGTTCTTCGGACCTGGTGTTTCTAAATTACCATTAGCTGACCGTGCGACAATTGCGAATATGGCTCCTGAATATGGTGCTACATGTGGTTATTTTGCAATCGATGAAGAATCTATCAACTATTTACGACTAACTGGCCGTGAAGAAGAACATATTGCTGTCGTAGAAGCTTACTTAAAAGCAAATGATATGTTCTTTGATCCAACTCTAGAACCTGTTTATACAAATGTAGTGGAGATCAATCTTGGAGATATTGCAGCAAACCTTTCTGGACCAAAACGTCCACAAGATTTAATCCCACTTACAGATATGAAAGCTCGTTACCGTGAATCAGTTGTAGCTCCACAAGGTACACAAGGTTTCGGTCTATCTGAAAAAGAATTTGACAAAACAGCAACTGCTAAATTTGCAGAAGGAGATGTAGAAATTCCAACAGGTGCTGTAGCAATTGCTGCAATCACTTCTTGTACAAATACATCAAACCCATATGTAATGTTAGCTGCTGGTTTAGTTGCTAAAAAAGCGGTAGAAAAAGGACTTACTGTTCCTGCTTATGTTAAAACTTCTCTAGCTCCAGGTTCTAAAGTAGTTACTGGCTATTTAGAGGATTCTGGTCTAAACACATACCTAGATCAAATCGGTTTCAATACAGTTGGTTACGGTTGTACAACTTGTATCGGTAACTCAGGTCCATTATTACCTGAAATCGAAAAAGCAATCGTTGACGAAGATCTATTCGTAACTTCTGTTCTTTCTGGTAACCGTAACTTTGAAGGTCGTGTACATCCACTAGTGAAAGCAAACTACTTAGCTTCACCACCATTAGTAGTAGCTTATGCGCTTGCTGGAACTGTAGATATTGATCTACAAAAAGATTCATTCGGTAAAGACAAAGATGGCAACGAAGTATACTTTGCTGATATTTGGCCATCTACTGAAGAAGTAAACGAAGTACTTTCGACTGTTGTTACTCGTGAATTATTCCAAAAAGAATACGCACGTGTATTTGATGAGAACGAAGCTTGGAATGCAATCGAAACATCAACTGAATCTTTATATTCATTTAATGACAAATCGACATACATTCAAAACCCACCATTCTTCCAAGGATTATCAAAAGAGCCTGGTGCTATCCAATCGCTAGATAAAATGCGCGTAGTAGCAAAATTCGGTGATTCGATTACAACAGACCATATTTCACCAGCTGGTGCGATTGGTAAAGATACTCCTGCAGGTAAATACTTGCGTGAAAATGGTGTTGAAATCCGCGACTTTAACTCTTACGGTTCACGTCGTGGTAACCATGAAGTAATGATGCGCGGCACATTCGCTAACATACGTATTCGTAACCAAGTTGCACCAGGTACTGAAGGTGGGTATACAACTTACTGGCCAACAGGCGAAATTATGCCTATCTATGATGCAGCTATGAAGTATCAAGAAGCGAATACTGGATTAGTAGTACTTGGTGGAAAAGATTATGGTATGGGATCTTCTCGTGACTGGGCAGCTAAAGGAACTAACCTATTAGGTATCAAAGCTGTTATTACAGAAAGCTTTGAGCGTATACATCGTTCAAACCTAGTAATGATGGGTGTTCTACCTCTTAACTTCTTACCAGGTGAAAACGTTGATACACTTGGCTTAACTGGTAAAGAAGAAATTAGTATTAATATTGCAGAAGGTGTAAAACCTCGTGATATTTTACAAGTAACAGCTAAAGCTGAAGATGGTTCTGAAAAAGTATTCAACGTACTTGCTCGTTTCGATTCAGAAGTTGAAGTAGATTACTATCGTCATGGTGGTATCCTACAAATGGTATTACGTAACAAAATGTTAGAAGTATAAGAAATACTTGAAAGAGACTATTCCTTTTTAGGAATTAGTCTCTTTTTTTATGCGTAAAATATAAAATGATAGAATTATTATTTAATTCAAAATATTATTGTGTTAGGATTAGGCTAACATCTATTTGTCATGCGATAGGAGGTAAAAGATGGATCAGCCTACCATAATTTTGTCCAAGTTAAGTGCGCCCATACCGTCTTCTACTTATATGAGAAGATCTTCATTGATGAAGAAATTAAAAACGAATACACATAAGAAGCTAACCTTATTACATAGCGGAGCAGGTTATGGAAAAAGTTCTGCTCTTGCTCAATATTTTGCAGATTCCAGAGGACTTTATTCTTGGTACTCTATTACAGAGGAAGATGATGGTATACTTCCTTTTCTTCGCCATCTCATTAGCAGTATACAAAAAACTGTCCCTGCATTCGGTAGAAGCTTTAAAGATAAAGGCCTTATACCTACTTATCCAAAAGAGTCTGAGCTTCAACAATTGTATTCTCTATTTAGCAATGAATTATCTAATATTGATGAGCCATTATCCATAGTGCTAGATGATTTTCATCTTGTGGACCATGTTTTTCATATCAATTATATAATGGAGAAAATAATAGAATTTTTACCGCCGAATATTCATGTCGTAGTATCTACTAGACTAAGACCTAAATGGTCTATCTTATTAAAATTAAAGCTAAGTGGGCAGCTAGTTGAAATAACAGAGAGTGACCTAATGTTCACTGAGGAAGAAATACTCGTCTTTTTTGAAGACTATTTCGATAAACATATCACCATTCAAGATGCTTCTGAAATCATGAGACTTACAGAAGGTTGGGCAATCGCTATCCAATTGCTAGCTATGCAAGTAGCAGAGACAAACAGGCAAATTAGTCAGCTAGTAAACCCTGCTTTGAACGATTTGTTTTCTTATTTACTTGAAGAGGTGTTTTTGCTTTTATCAGCAGAAGATCAGCAATCTCTTATAAATTTTAGTATTTTCCCGTTATTTACCACAAATGATATTGAAGATTTTTTTAGTAAGGAAGAAGCAAAAAATATGGAACGACTTGCTAATAGTCATGCATTTATACAACCATTGGGCGATTCTCAAACGTATAGATTTCATGCACTATTCAAGCAGTTTTTAGAAACGAAATCGAAACAAAAGGATATGAACGTTTTCTATGAAACTCATCGAAGGGCCGCTAGTTATTTTCAGGTAAAGGAAAACATCGTTCAGGCAGTTCACCATGCGGTAAAAGCAAATGATGAAAGCTTTTTAGCTGAGCTACTAACAATCTTTGCACCAAGAATGATTAAGGGAGGTCAATTCGATTGGTTGCTGGATCTATTAGGTGACCATTTATCGAAATCTATTCGAGATAACTTTTATGAACTGTATTATTATGAGGGCGAGTGTCAGCGCTACAGAGCCTTTTATGAAAAGGCAAGACTCTCCTACGAGGCCGCTTTAGAGAAAGCCTTCCAAAAAGAAAATATTTTGTATATTAGTAGAGCAAATGCAGGACTTGCACATATATACCTTGATACAATTCAACCAGCTTTGGCACAACCCTTTTTAAAAGAAGCTATCGAATGGGCTGAAAAGGAAAACGACATCTCTGCTTTAGAAAAAGTATTTTTGCAGCGCTTGATGGCGGAGAATTTAGTCAATATAGGAAAGGCGAACGATGCAAAAAATTGGATAGAACAAGAGAAGCTAGATCCTGCTATCTTAACCGAAGGAAATTTAGATGCGAGGATTTTATTAAGAACCGGTAAGCTGATTGAAGCTCAACATTTACTAGAAAGTAGGACAAGAGAAGAAGATAGCTTGCCGGATTCTCATCGTGAAACGGATGTGTTATTATCCTTTATTTATTCACTTACGGGGCAGGGTGAAAGAGCGAAAATATCCGCCGAAAAAGGCATCGAAACAGGCATACAGGAAAAGTCTGGATTTGTGGAAGCAGTTGGTTTAATCAGACTTGGACATTCTGAAGTACTAACTGATCCTTTTGATCTGGAAACTCCGGAAGTATGTTATTTGCAAGCGATTCAAAAAATGGATGAATTGAATGTAGCAAGAGCAAAAGCTGAGCCGTATATGGGACTTTCCATTTTAAAATCAAGGCAAGGGTTTTTCCGAGAAGCAATAGACTATGGAGAAACAGGTTTACTTGAAACAAAGAAAGTAAATGACTACTGGCTGTCTGCCTATATATTACTGGGTCTTGGTATCGTTTATTTGGAAAAAGCGGAGGTTATAGAAGCTCAAGAGCATATTAGACAAGCAAATGAATTATTCACCAATTGTGAAGATGTATATGGAGAAATGATTTCTCATTATTGGTTGATGCGTATTTACTATGAATTAAAAGATGAAGCTTCATTTAGTGAGCACGCTAAATGTTTTATGGAATTATGCTCTACCCATAATTATTTCTTTTTTTTACAAAACCGAACTGTTTTCGGTCCGATTGATCTCCAAACAAACTATCCTATCTTGCAAAAAATTTATGCAATACATCGCGATAACAAGTATATAGAAGAAATCATAAGTAAGTTAAATATCCAAACTAACACGAATTACCCTGGCTATACTTTATATCTTCGTCTTTTAGGTCCTTTCACATTGTATATGGGAATTGATGAAGTAAATGAACGCAAATGGCAACGAGATAAATCAAAGGAATTGTTTGCGTACCTTTACTTACAAAGTCACCGTTATGTTCCAAAAGAAGAATTGATACAAATGCTTTGGGGAGAAAGTGATACTAAAAAGCTAGACCGAGATTTTAAGGTTACATTGAATTCCTTATTAAAGGTACTTGAACCAAATAGACAGGCACGTGAAGAATCTTATTTTATATTGCGCAAGCAGTCGATGTATCGATTAAATCCAAATGCGTATGTAGGGAGTGATATGCTGGATTTTAACCATTTTGCTCAGAAAGGAATCGAGGAAATATCTCCACACCTATCAAAAGAACTATTGCTAAAAGCAGTCCGTTTATATAGAGGAGAATTATTTGAAAACAGAATCACGATAGAATGGATTTCATCGGAGCGAGATAAAGCACGGCAACTATTCATACAGGTTTTAGAAAGACTCTCCCAAACCTATACTAGATCAAAAGAATTCGAGAAAACGATTTATTGGGCAGAAAAACTATTAACATACGATTCTACCTGGGAGGAAGCCTACCGTTTATTAATGTATGCCTATTATCAGCTTCAAAACAGGAGCCAATCCGTTAAATGGTATGGTCGCTGCGTGCATGTACTAGAGAAGGAGCTTAATATAGAACCAATGCCTACAACCATTCAGATGTTTGAAATGATAACTGGGTATGAATAAGAGCAGAGCATATTGTTTCTGCTTTTTTATTTTTGTGGAAAAAGTATCCTATTCCAACTAAGGTTCCGAAAATTACAATTGAATGAAGTACTACTATCTTTTTCTCCTGCGCACAGCTCACCGCAAATAATGCCAAACCCATTGCTCCTGCGCAAGCTCGTCGCAAAACCCATTTACTCTGCTGAGTAAATGGGTTTTGTAACTCTTTTGTAACTCCTATTTTGTAAGATGAAACAGAAATATGATAACGCTTACAAAAATATTGAGGGGGATGTACATGGCTAAAAAGTGGAAATTATTATTAACTCTCTTGTTTTTACTGATGGTTACTGCAGCTTGCAGTGAGAAGGAAAGCACGACTAAGGAAGCTGAGGGTGAAAAGGCTGAAACAACTCCGACTTCTGGGGAAGTAACTGTAACTGAAGAAGGTGGGACGATCAAAATTGGAGTACTTGCTTCATTAACCGGAGCTTTGGAATCTTACGGGAAGCAAACGAAAAATGGATTTGAACTAGGTCTGGAATATGCTACTGACGGAACTATGGAAGTAGCAGGAAAGAAAATTGAAGTTGTTTTTGAAGATACGGAAACGAAGCCAGAAGTAGCGGTGCAAAAAGCTACGAAACTATTAGAAGAAGATGAAGTTGACTTCTTAGTTGGATCTTCTAGCTCTGGTGATACGTTAGCAGTACTTCCATTAGCAGAAGAATACGAAAAAATAATGATTGTCGAACCCGCTGTTGCTGACAGCATTACTGGTTCTGAATTTAATCCTTATCTATTCAGAACTGGTCGAAACTCTTCACAGGATGCTGTTGCAGGGGCCGCAGCTATCGCCAAGCCTGGTGTGAAAATAGCAACATTTGCTCCAGATTACTCATTTGGTTGGGATGGAGTTGCTGCATTTAAAGCAGCGGCAGAAGAATTAGGTGCAGAAATAGTGTTAGAAGAATTTGCAGATCCTGCAGCTACTGATTTTACATCTAATCTACAAAAAATTATTCAAGCAAAACCAGACTACTTATTTGTTGTATGGGCAGGGGCTAACTCCCCTTGGAATCAGATAGCAGATTTGAAATTACAGGAAAATGGCATCAAAATTTCTACAGGAGCTCCTGATATTCCAGCACTTTCAATCATGGAACCACTTGTAGGAATGGAAGGATTCTCTGTTTATTATCACACGCTTCCTGATAATGATATTAATGATTGGCTAGTTGAAGAACATAAAAAACGCTTTGACGGGGCAGTGCCTGATCTATTTACCCCTGGCGGAATGACAGCAGCAATTGCCATTGTAGAAGCATTAGAAAAATCAGGAGGAAATGCAGATGGCAATGAATTGATAAAAATCATGGAAGGAATGTCATTTGAAACACCGAAAGGAACAATGACTTTCCGCCTAGAGGATCACCAAGCATTGCAAACACTATATTCGATTAAATTAGAAAAACAGGATGGTGTGGATTATCCAGTACCTGTTCTAATAAGAGAGCTTTCACCAGAAGAAACAGAACCACCGATTCTGAATAATAAATAATAAGAAAAGGTAAAGTGACGACCTATTTATCATGGGTCGCTCACTCTCCATAGGATAGAACAATTCTCTATTCTATGGAGAGTGATTTTTGGAAAGGGGCGTAAAGGATGGAACCAATATTGCATACAGAAAACTTAACGATAAAATTTGGTGGGCAAACGGCGGTAGATAATGTCAATTTTGAGATGCCAGAAAAACACTTTAAATCCATTATAGGACCAAATGGGGCAGGCAAGACAACCTTTTTTAATCTAATAAGTGGGGAACTGAAACCGACAAGTGGAGATGTGTTTTTTCGAGGGGAATCACTATCGGGAAAATCCTCTGTTGCACGTACTCGAAAAGGACTTGGACGTTCTTTTCAAATAACCAATGTTTTTCCGAATTTAACTGTTATTGAGAACGTTCGCTTAGCGGTTCAATCTAAAGAGAACATTAGGTACCAATTTTTCCGACATTTTACTTCATACAAAGATTTACACGTAGAAGCGGAAAGGTTATTAGATATCGTCTTACTGTCGAGCAAAGCAAATGCATTTGCCACACAACTCTCTCATGGCGAAAAACGAAAGTTAGAGATTGCCATGCTGCTAGCTTTAGACACGGAGGTTCTACTACTAGATGAGCCTACAGCAGGGATGTCATTAGAAGAAGTACCCGCTATTTTAGATGTTATTAAACAGATTAAACAAACGGGCGAAAGAACGATATTATTGATCGAACACAAAATGGATATGATTATGGATTTGTCTGATTCAATCGCGGTGTTGTTCAATGGCAGACTACTTGCGGACGGCACACCTACTGACATTATGAACAATGAAATCGTCCAACATGCTTATTTAGGAGGATTATACGATGAGCATCTTGCTTAAAGTGGAAAATGTCCATACACATATAGGTCAATATCACATTTTACAAGGCGTTTCCTTCGAGGCAAAAGCTGGTGAGGTCAGTGTGTTGCTTGGTCGAAATGGTGCGGGAAAAACAACCACATTGAAAACGATTATGGGTTTAACTCCCGCCACTTCAGGTCAAATCATATTTGACAATAAATCTATTATAAAAACGCAGACCCACCATATTGCCACAGGCGGTATTGGGTATGTGCCAGAAGATCAAGGGATTTTCGGTGCGTTAACGGTTGAAGAAAATATTAAAGTCGCTATAAGAAAAGAAGATGATGCAGCGGTAGCGAGACTGGAATATGTACTAGAGCTATTTCCAGATTTAAAAAAATATTGGAAAAAGGATGGTGGCCATTTATCCGGAGGTCAAAAGCAAATGCTATCGATGGCAAGAGCTTTCGTAAATGAAAGTAAATTACTATTAATCGATGAGCCTTCCAAAGGTTTAGCACCTGTTGTAATAGAAAAAGTAATGGAAGCGATCAATGAAATGAAAAAACAAACAACCATTATTCTAGTGGAACAAAATTTTATGATGGCTAGCAAAATTGGTGATACATACACACTAATCGATGATGGAGAAACCGTGCAGTCCGGGCTTATGCAGGAACTGATTGAAAATGAAGAGCTTAAGCGTAAGTATTTAGGAATTGGCTAAGGAGGTTATCATATGGAATTAATCATAAACTTATTGATTAATGGTTTAGCAACGGGAATGTTGATATTTCTTTTAGCTGCTGGACTAACGTTAATATTTGGTTTGATGGATGTATTGAATTTCGCTCATGGAGGGCTATTTGCTTGGGGAGCGTTTTCAGGTGTTTGGTTTTACGGTGTAACAGATAGTTTTACCCTTGCCATACTTGGAGCAATTTTAACAGGAGTTGTTCTTGGTTTTATAACTGAAAAGCTAATTATTAAACCAGTTTATGGAAATCACGTACAGCAAATACTCATCACACTTGGCTTTATGATTGTTTTATCAGAAATGCTGAAGGTGGTTTTCGGGCCAAATCAACTTGCCGCTAAAACACCACCCCTTTTATCAGGTAGCTGGGAAATTGGCGATGTAATCATTATCAAGTATCGGTTATTTATTATTATCGTTGGCTTTATCGTATTTGGAATCTTTCAATTCATCTTGAAGCGTACAAAGATCGGATTAATCGTTCGTGCAGGAGTGATGAATAAAGAAATGGTGCAGGCACTCGGTATTAATATTAAGCAAGTATTTTTATATGTATTTATGGCTGGCGCTGCACTAGCTGCTTTAAGTGGAGTACTCATGGCACCATATTCCGGTGTAATTTATGCGGAGATGGGGATGGAATTTGCTATTCTTGCTTTCATCGTTGTTGTTATTGGAGGAATGGGCAGTTTCCCTGGCTCACTTCTAGCTGCGATATTAGTGGGGCTTGCTGGTAGCTTCATGGCTTACTATGTTCCAACTTTGTCACTTGCGGTCAATATGATGCTTATGGCAATCGTATTAATATTCCGTCCGCAAGGCTTGTTCACGGCGAAAGGATGATGTTAAATGAAGTCAACATTTAAAGTTAATAATATTATATTATTTGTTATTATTGCCGCCTTAGCCATTTTCCCTTTTGTTTCCGATTCTCGAACATGGACCATTTTACTGACTCAAATATTTATCTTTTCCATTCTAGCAATGAGCTATGACATATTACTAGGATATACCGGCATAGTATCTTTTGGTCATGCGATGTTTTTCGGGATGGGTGCTTATGCTACTGCTATTATGCTCGATCGTTTTGAACCAACTGTTGGAATGTTTGTTTTATCGATAGCTGTTGGAATGTGTATTGCTGGAATCATTAGCTTTTTAGTAGGATTGCTAACTCTGCGATTAAAAAGTCATTTCTTCGCAATGCTGACAATGGCAGTATCGGGTTTGTTTTTAGTATTAGCAGAGAAATGGAGAACTTTAACGTTTGGAAACGATGGATTTACATTTCGAGCACCAGAGTTTTTTAAAGATCGCATGATGTATTATTTACTCGTTCTAGGTTGTTTAGTATTAGTGTATTTCTGCTTACGTAGATTTGTAGATTCACCATTAGGTAGAGTATTAATAGCTGTTAGGGAAAATGAACAGCGTACCAAATCACTAGGCTTTCAAACGTTACATTATAAAGTAATAGCATCTGTAGTTGCTGGCGTAATTGCTAGCTTAGCAGGATCTCTTTACGCAGTGTCACTGAGGTTCGTAAATACGAGTGTCCTAACGATGGATATAACTTTAGATGCTCTCCTCATGACAATCATCGGAGGAGTCGGTACGTTAATAGGTCCAATTATTGGTGCAGGTGTGATTGAGTTAGCCCAACATTACTTATCTGGTCTTGCTAAGGAGCATCCTATATTTGAACGATGGATTATTTTCTTTGGAATAGTGTATATTTTAGCTGTTATTTTCTTCCCTAGAGGTATTGTAGGTGCGATTAGACATTTATTTTGGAAGAAAAAGAATCCTATAAAAATGGCTATTGCCCCAAAAAGAAAGGGGATAGCAAAATGACCATTGGAATTGCGAGCTCAGGTGTGTATATTCCCGATAATGTGATGACAGCAGAAGATATTGCAGAGCAATCGGGTCTACCTCTGTCAGTTGTTAAAAACAAAATGGGAATAACACAAAAACCAATCCCTGGCCCAGAAGATCATACGGTAGCCATGGCTATAAAAGCAGCAGAAAAAGCATTACAAAAAGGAAATATAGATCCAAAAGTAATTGATCTCATCATTTATATTGGCGAAGAACATAAGGAATATCCACTATGGACAGCTGCTATTAAAATTCAAGAAGAGCTTGGAGCTTATCATGCATGGGGCTTCGATGTTGCACTGCGCTGTGGAACGACCATAATGGCTATTAAAGTCGCAAAAAGTTTGATGGAATCAGATCCAACTATTAATACGGTACTTTTGGCTGGAGGATATCGAAACAGTGATTTGATTGATTATACAAATGAACGAACTAGATTCATGTTTAACCTAGGTGCTGGTGGAGCGGCAATGATTTTAAAGAAAAACTACTATGAAAATACTATTTTAGAATCGGATCTAATTACAGATGGATCCTTCTCCGAAGATGTACTTGTACCTGTAGGGGGAACAAAGGAACCTTTAACCCCATTACATTTAGAACAAGGACTTTATCGTTTAGATGTAATGGATCCTGAGGGGATGAAAGCAAGACTAGAACAAAAATCTATGCAAAACTTTTTACTTGTTATTAGAAATGCTTTAATGAAAAGTGGCTACTCCGAGAAAGATATCAATTATTTAGGCATTCTTCATATGAAAAAATCAGCACATGACTTTGTGTTAAATGAATTGGGTTTAACGAGGGAGCAATCTATTTATCTTAGTGATTACGGACATATAGGACAGATGGATCAAATTATTTCCTTAGAACTTGCTCAAGAAGCAGGGAAACTGAAAAATGGAGATATAGTTGTTCTAGTAAGTGCAGGTATAGGTTACGCGTGGGGAGCAGTAGTAATTAAATGGGGAGAATAAAAGGAGATTGTATATGAGTTTATCTAAGATTCAACTATCAAATGGAGAAAGTATCGCTTACCGTGTTCGTTCTGGAGGAGAGGAAACAATAGTGCTCGTCCATGGAAATATGACATCATCCAAGCATTGGGATGTTTTGCTAGAAGCACTAGATAAAAAGTTTACAATTTATGCTATTGATTTAAGAGGCTTCGGGGAATCGACCTATCACAATCGGATTCAAGGAATAAAAGATTTTGCGGATGATTTAAGTGAGTTTGTGAATGCTTTAGACTTACAAAAATTCTATTTAATCGGCTGGTCTACTGGAGGCGCCGTTTGTATGCAATATGTAGTAGACCACCCTGGACGTTGTGAAAAGCTAGTACTGCTTGCATCCGCATCGACAAGAGGTTACCCATTTTATGGGGCAAAAGATGATGGAACACCTGACTTTAACAGCAGACTAAAAACAATCGAAGAAATAGAAGAAAATCCATCGAAGACGCTTGTCATTCAAGGCTTATATGATACTGCTAATAAAGAAGGATTAAAAGCTGTATGGAATGCAGCAATATACTCTCACAAGCAACCCGATGATTCTGCTTATGAAGTATATCTAGACGATATGCTGACCCAGCGAAACTTAGCAGATGTCTATCATTCGTTAAATACGTTTAATATTAGCGGGACTCATAACGGGCTTAATGAAGGTACAGACAGAGCAAAGCAAATTAAAATTCCAGTTCTTATTTTAAGAGGAGATCGGGACTATGTCGTTACAGAAGAAATGACGCAAGAAATAGTAGCGGACTTAGGGAAAAACGCCACATACATCCCTTTAATAGATAGTGGGCACTCGCCACTAATCGATGACTTAGAACAGTTAAGGGCTAAAATTGAAGCTTTTTTATAAAGGGGAATGAGACTATGAGATTAAAGGATAAAGTAGCGATCATAACAGGAGCTGCGAATGGAATAGGTTTGGCTGCTGCACAACGTTTTTCAGAAGAAGGGGCAAAGGTTGTATTAGCAGACTATGATGCGGAGTCGGGAGAAGCTCAAGAAGTAGAGCTAAAGAAACTAGGCTATAATGTTAAATTTATTCAAGTGGATGTTGCGAATAGAGAAAGTGTGGATGCTCTTGTAGAACAAACAATTAATTATTTTGGACAGATCAATATTCTTGTTAATAATGCAGGTATTACAAGAGATGCTATGCTAACTAAAATGAAAGCAGAAGACTTTTCGAGCGTTCTTAATGTAAATATAACGGGAGTTTTTAATTGCACCCAGGCAGTTGTGCCCTATCTAGTGAAGCAGGGGCATGGAAAAATTATTAATACCTCCTCTGTCAGTGGTGTGTATGGAAATGTGGGGCAAACAAATTATGCTGCATCCAAAGCTGCTGTAATAGGGATGACCAAAACATGGGCAAAAGAGTTAGGGAGAAAAGGCATAAATGTCAATGCAGTTGCACCCGGTTTTACGAGCACTGCAATGGTAGCGAAAATGCCTGAAACGATTATCGATCAAATGAAATCCGTCGTTTCTTTGCAGCGTTTAGGTGATCCAAGGGATATAGCGAACGCTTATTTGTTTTTAGCGTCGGAAGAATCTAGTTATGTGCACGGGCATGTACTACAAGTAGATGGCGGGATTATGATGTGATGAAGGGGGCTGTACCATATGTATACAGAACAAGCATGGATATATAAACGTGCAGCGCTGACACCAACTAAGACGGCTCTTATCGATGGTTGCACAGGAATGCATTGGAACTACGAGCAGTTGACTAGTCAGATTTCTAAGTGGACTCATTATTTCCAACAGCATAATTATGAAAAAGGCGATCGCATTGTAGTTCTGTCTCAAAACAGGATTGAATTATTTGCCATTCTATTTGCTTGTGGGATGGCTGGTCTTCTTTATGTGCCCCTGAATTTCCGTTTAAGCAATAGGGAGTTACAGTATATTGTGGATGATTGTAAGCCAGCGCTAATTATTTGCGACGAGGAGCATCAACAAATTGGTGAAGCATTTTCTGATATAGAGTTAGTATTAGTCACAAAGGCGTTAGAAATTTCAACCATTCATTCTACTAATAATAAATGGAGTTCGATGGATCCTTGGATGATTATTTACACAGGGGGAACTACAGGTAAACCAAAGGGGGTAGTCTTATCATTTAATGCAGTCAATTGGAATGCGATTAATACGATTATCAGCTGGGGACTTAGTGATAAAGATTGTACTATAAATTATATGCCAATGTTTCACACAGGAGGAATTAATGCACTTTGTATACCCTTATTAATGGCAGGTGGAACGGTCGTCATAGGTAGTCGTTTTCAAGCCGAAGATGCTTTGAAAGCGTTAAATACATACAAGACAACGATCTCCCTTTTCGTTCCAACTATGTATCAAGCAATGCTTGATACGGAGTATATCAAAACCGCTAGTTTTCCAACTGTAAAAGTTTTTCTAGCTGGAGGAGCGCCATGTCCGCATTCCATTTATGATAAGTTTCAGGAGAAAGGAATTCTATTTAAAGAAGGATATGGATTAACTGAAGCCGGTCCGAATAATTTTTTTATTGATCCATTAATTGCTTATAGCAAAAAAGGATCAGTCGGGAAGAGTATGCAATTCAATAAAGTAAAGATCATCAATCAGGAAGGGCAAGAATGCAGAGTAGGGGAAGTAGGAGAGCTTTATATATCCGGAAAACACTTATTCACCCATTATTGGAACGGTGAAGAAGAGACAGAGCTCACCTTTCAAGATGGTTGGCTAAAATCAGGAGACTTGGCAAGATGCGATGAGGATGGCTACTATTATATTGTGGGTAGAAAGAAAGAAATGATTATTACTGGTGGGGAGAATGTTTATCCACAAGAGGTGGAGCAGTGTCTTATAATGCACTCGAGTGTTCGAGAAGCAGCAGTTATTGGCATCCCAGATATAAAATGGGGTGAATGTGTCACCGCTTTTATCTGTAGTACTGCACATAACCTTTCGTCAGAGAAAGAGCTAATTTCACACTGCAAAAATTATTTAGGCAGTTATAAAGTTCCTAAAAAGATACTCTTTGTAGATGAATTGCCTCGAACGGACGTAGGGAAAATTGATAAAAAGAAATTATATGAATTGGCTTTAGAAGGCTCAAATAAAGTTATAGCAAAGAGGGGTTCGGAGTAATTTTGCCGGCCCTTTTTAGATTGTAAACAAAGTAAGAAATTTAGTTTATACTAAGAGGAACAAAAGGGGGAGTTTCAATGTTTGGAAATTTATTTAAAAAGAAGGATCCTATCGAGAAGTTCTGGCAATACTTCATAGATCATGAAAAAGAACTGTATAATTTCCGGGATGAGGACATAGAAAACCTATTTGGAGATTTATATAGATTGATAAGCAAAGTAAATAACCAGCTAGTGTTCTCCGTGCCAAAACCATTGATAGATGGGAAAAGGGAATTTACAATTAGTGGTTCACGGATCGCAAAGAACTTTCCCGATGTTAAACGTTTAGTTGAAGGTGCTCCGGAAATGGATAATTTTACAATCGTCGCATTCAATCAACGCAATGATGATGAACATGGAACGTCAACCAATGATATTGAAATTACACGAGATGATATCTTTTTCGACTATACGTATGAACAAGAACAAAATGAACTGTTTGTTTCACTATATATTAAAGGCTTTAAGGAAGAAAATGATGATTATTATGCTGTAGTTCTTGATCTACTTGAGTTAGTCATTGGTGAATATGCGCTCGCTACTGAGATAACCGAAGTCGAATTTAATATGCTAAATACAAAATACGACCTATTACCAATTAATGATTTGCCTAAAATACTAGAAGATATTAAAAAAGGTACTAGATTGTAAAGTGATGAATTCTAACTGTAGAGTACTCCTATACAGTATTTTTGTTGACTATTTAGTATAATAGCCACTGAGGTGACCATAAATGTTTTTAAGTGAAAAAGAAATTGAAGTACGTTATGCCGAAACAGATCAAATGGGTGTGGTATACCACGCAAACTATGTCATTTGGTTAGAAATAGGTAGAACCCAGCTCATTAAAGACTTAGGATTCTCCTATGCAGGACTGGAACAGGATGGATACCTATCACCAGTAACAAATGTGAACGTGAATTATAAAACTCCTGTAAAATATGGGGAAACTGTTATGATTAAAACATGGATTGAAAAACATAGTAAGCTACGAACAACTTACGGGTACGAAATTCTCCATGATGATGGAACGGTTGCTTGTACTGCTACATCAGAGCATGTAATAGTGAAGAAAGATAATTTCCGTCCTGTGTCTCTGAAGAAAGTTCACGAGGCCTGGGATGCAAAATATGTAGAAATAGCCAAGGTGAATGCTTAATGGCCTTTGGTATTAAACGTCACGAGTTGATTGCATGGAAACAGGATGTACAGGATGGGAAAATTGCTTTTTTAACGCATTATTGGATCGATGAACGATTTCCTGGCTGTAACACGGTGACTAAAGTTGGTTGCAATGATATACCAAAGTTAATCGAATGGGGTAAGCAATATGACTTACAGGCAGAATGGATTGACTACAAGGAAACGTATCCTCATTTTGATTTATTTGGTAAATACGAATTAGAAATAATGGTAAAAGAAGGATTGAAAGAGCAGTTAGATAGATTTAATAAAAATTTTTAAGTTAAAATTTTACTTTTTAAGACAGCAAGTGATTATTAGAAAATCACTTGCTGTTTTTATTTTCCATTTCTATTATAGTTAAATGAAAAGTCTGGATTCTTATTGTGGATGGAGGAATAATAAATGGTATACAGATTAATAACAGCAAAAAGCCCAATGATAATTTACTTATTTGTAGGAATCATCTTCCTTGTTATTAATAATGGTGAATCTGGAGTCTTAGCATTTTTATCTATTTTACTTATAATTTTTTCTTTCATTGGCTTTAATACAAAGACCGAATTCATCATTAGCCAAGAAGAATTAAATTATAAGATCATGATTCATGGGTTTAAAGCTTTCCATAAGAAGTTATTTTCTGCAGATATAGACAAAGTTCTCTTTAAACGTTATGGGTGGGCAACCAAAGGGGCAACGATTAAATTAAACAAAGGTTTAAATTTACGTATTGTTCAGTTTACTCCTAAAGACGTCATGCTCCAGTTAGAGACCTTTGCGATTAATAATAATGTTTCTATTAGCAAATCAAAGGACTATTTGTTGCTGGAAAGAAGAGAGAAGTATTGATATTTTAGGAGATGTATTCTAAGCATGTATATCCGTATTATTATTTTGAGTATTATCAGTAATGGGTGTAGGGGCTTTTGTATACAATCATTTATAGTGGGTGGCGTATCATTCACATGGTCACCGTAGGCAGTACAGGTAGTACTTATAACTCCTAAAATTATAAAAGAATTCATCAAACAAAAAGCGCACCCTCTATGGGTTACGCTTTTTTGTATTCATAGGATAATTCGTCTCTAGTGGAATCCAACTCTACATACAGGTCATGTCCGTCAAAATACCATTCATCTGTTTCTTCTATAAAAAATAGAATATCCTCTTTTTTATAGGTCACTGCAGGCTCGAATGGAGTGTCCTTTGTAACACCTAGTGAAAAACCTTCATGAAGCGGACTGGACCCCCCATAACGGGCAAAAAAACGAATTGTATCCCCTTTTACAGCTTCCATTTCCTCATGAAACCAATTCATTGCGTCAGTTGAAATAAGTATTTTCATACGTACCACCATACTTTCATTAGATTAGATCCAAGTTACTTTTGGCTCGGTACCAGCTTTAATGCGTTTAATATTTGCTCGGTGACGATAAAATATAAATACCGCCAGCAACACCACAATAATTATAAGAGGCCAATCCTTGTCTACAGTAAAGTAGTAGATGACACTATAAATGACAGCAACAATCGATAAAATCATTGAAGTTAGTGACACCATCTTTGTCAATTTCAATACGATAAAAAATCCAATAATTAAGATAACAAAAATAGGCCAATTATATCCTAGTAAAAGACCACCTGAGGTTGCTACAGCCTTTCCACCCTTAAATCTAGCAAAGATTGGGAACATATGACCAATCACTGCTATAATACCAAGAATAAGTGGGTGCACATTTGTAGCTTCAAATATGGCCAAAGAACCTAAGAGCGTTGCGGCGGTTCCTTTCAAAATATCCATTATTGTGACAACTAAGCCAGCTTTTTTTCCGAGTGTTCTAAATGTGTTTGTACCACCTAAATTACCACTACCATGCTCTCGAATATCTATATTATAAAATAGTTTGCCCACCCATAGCCCTGATGGAAGCGAACCAATGAGATAAGCGAGTAACAGTAAAAGAATTGTAATCATAGTATACCCCTTTAATATAAATCTAATATTATACTTAACATTTGTAAGTGTACCATGTACATTTGTAAGTATTCAATGCCCTAGATAGAAAGGTTTTTCAAATATTTTATGAAGTCATGATACAATTGAATAAATAAAAGAACGAAACTTACATAAAACCAAATAATTTATTATTATTAGGTTATAATCAAGGTTAGTCGATATTAAAAGTTGATGGAGTAGCAAATGCGCTTACTCCAGTTTTTTATTCATTAATCTCTAATATTCAAGAAGGAATATTGTAATGAAATATAGAATGCTTGAAATGGTAGTTTGCATTCTAATAAATCTTTCCTTACAATTAAATTCTGATATTAACTACAAAAAAAATTGACATAATGAGTATCCATTTGTACGCTAAAGAAAGAATAAGGAACAGATGTTTTGTTTTGGAGGGAACGTATTTGAGTAAAGTTGGAACAGTAAATAGCTATAGTGATGATGATATTCAGGTCTTAGAAGGCTTAGAGGCAGTTCGAAAAAGACCGGGTATGTATATTGGTTCAACAGATGCAAGAGGTTTGCATCATTTAGTTTATGAGATCGTAGATAATGCAGTAGATGAAAGCCTTGCTGGGTTTGGAAATCATATCATCGTAAAAATCCATGAAGATCAAAGTATTACAGTGCGTGATTTTGGGCGTGGTATGCCCACTGGTACACATAAAACAGGAATACCTACTGCGGAAGTTATTTTTACTGTGCTGCATGCTGGTGGTAAGTTTGGTCAAGGTGGATATAAAACAAGTGGTGGACTTCATGGTGTAGGTGCATCCGTTGTAAATGCACTTTCTAGCTATGTAGATGTGGAAATTCATCGTGAAGGAAAAAAATTCCATCAAAGATTTGAAAATGGTGGGAAAGTTGTTCAATCGTTAAAACAAGTTGGAACAACGAAAGAAACAGGGACATCTGTTCGCTTCTTACCAGATGACACGATCTTTTCAGTATCCAAATACAATTACGAAACATTATGTGAAAGGTTAAGAGAATCCGCTTTTCTATTGAAAGGATTAAAAATCGAATTAATAGATGAGCGCACTGCGGCACATGACGTATTCTTTTATGAAACAGGTATAGAAGCATTCGTTTCCTATTTGAACGAAGAAAAAGATGTTTTGCACCCCGTATTCTACATGGAAGGCATACAAGATGAGATTGAAGTAGAATTCGCCTTTCAGTTCAATGATGGATATTCGGAAACCATTTTATCATTTGTAAATAATGTACGTACTCGTGATGGTGGAACACATGAAACAGGAGCTAAAGCTGCTTTAACTAGAGTTTTTAACGAATATGCTCGTAAAACTAACCTATTAAAAGAAAAAGCGAAAAACCTTGAAGGCTCAGATATTAGAGAAGGTATATCTGCTATTATATCTATTCGTATTCCAGAGAATATACTACAATTCGAAGGACAGACGAAAGGAAAACTTGGGACAAGTGAAGCCAGAGGTGCTGTAGATTCAGTCATTTCCGAGAAATTACAATATATTTTAGAAGAGAATTCAGAGTTAGCTTCTTCCCTAATACGAAAAGCAATTCGTGCACAGCAAGCCCGCGAAGCTGCGAGAAAAGCTCGTGAAGATGCTCGTAATGGGAAAAAACGGAAACCTTCTGAATTATTATCTGGTAAGTTGACTCCTGCCCAATCAAGAAACGCTGCGAAGAATGAACTTTATTTAGTCGAAGGGGATTCTGCAGGAGGATCTGCAAAACAAGGTCGTGATCGAACGTTCCAAGCAATCCTGCCATTGCGTGGTAAAGTTATCAATACTGAAAAAGCTAATCTAGCTGACATTATGAAAAATGTTGAAATTGCAACAATTATTCACGCTATTGGTGGCGGTGTTGGAGCCGAATTCCAAATTGATGATATTGCATATGACAAAATCGTTATCATGACGGATGCTGATACGGATGGTGCACATATTCAAGTACTTTTATTAACTTTTTTCTACCGATATATGAAACCATTAATTGAAAATGGGAATATATATATTGCCTTGCCACCACTTTATAAAATTTATAAAGGAGTAGGTAAAAAAGAAGTTTTCGAATATGCATGGACGGAAAAAGAATTAGAAGCTGCATCAGGAAGAATTGGAAAAGGCTACATACTCCAACGATATAAAGGTCTTGGAGAGATGAATGCTGACCAACTTTGGGACACTACGATGAATCCCGAGACTAGAACGCTCATTCGAGTGACAATTGAAGACGGTGCACGTGCAGAAAGACATGTGACTACTCTTATGGGTGACAAGGTAGAACCTCGTCGCAAATGGATAGAAGCAAATGTCAACTTCAGCTTAGAAGATGATTCGAATATTTTAGAAAACGACAGAATACACACAGAGGATGAATTAGCATGACACAAACCGAACGTTATCAAAATTTGCCATTAGAAGAGGTGATCGGTGATCGGTTTGGACGTTATAGCAAATACATCATTCAAGACCGTGCACTACCTGATGCCAGAGATGGTCTTAAACCAGTTCAACGGCGGATTCTTTTTGCAATGTTCCAAGAAGGAAATACAAATGATAAACCATTCCGAAAATCAGCCAAAACTGTTGGTAATGTAATTGGTAACTATCATCCACACGGTGATAGTTCCGTTTATGAGGCAATGGTTCGGATGAGTCAAGATTGGAAGCTTCGCCATATGACTGTAGAAATGCACGGTAATAATGGTTCTGTAGATGGAGATCCACCTGCTGCGATGCGTTATACGGAAGCTAGACTGTCAGCTATTTCTCATGAGCTACTACGCGATATTAACAAAAATACAGTGGACTATATTCCAAACTTCGACGATTCTGATTCAGAACCGGTAGTATTACCAGCTAGGTTCCCAAATTTAATCGTAAATGGATCTACAGGTATATCAGCTGGTTATGCAACAGATATTCCCCCTCATGCACTACATGAAGCTCTTGATGCTGTACTGATGAGAATTGAAAATCCTGCTGCAACTGTAGATGAGTTAATGACTGTTATTAAAGGTCCCGATTTTCCGACAGGTGGGATAATACAAGGTGTAGAAGGCATAAAAAAAGCATATGAAACAGGAAAAGGCAAAATTGTAGTTCGTTCCAAAACAGAAATAGAAACTATAAAAGGCGGTAAACAACAAATTGTTATTACCGAAATTCCTTTTGAAGTGAACAAAGCAAACCTAGTAAAGAAAATTGATGAACAAAGACATGATAAACGTCTAGAAGGAATAGCAGAAGTCCGAGACGAATCCGACCGTACTGGGTTACGCATTGTCATTGAAATGAAAAAAGAAGTAGATGCACATGGTATTCTTCAATATTTATTAAAAAATACTGATTTACAAGTGACTTACAATTTCAATATGATTGCAATTCATAATCGCAGACCAACAATGATGACTTTACCTCTTCTGTTAGACACATACATTGACCACCAGAAGGAAGTTGTTACTCGTCGTACGGTTTTTGATTTGAAAAAAGCACAAGACCGACTACATATTGTAGCAGGTCTGATGAAGGCTCTTTCTATTTTAGACGAAGTGATTAAAGCAATCAGAGCTTCCAAAGATAAAAGAGATGCCAAGAATAACTTAATTTCATTATTCGATTTTTCAGAAGCTCAAGCTGAGGCAATTGTTTCCTTACAATTATATCGTTTAACTAATACAGATATTACAGAGCTTCAAAATGAAGAAGAAACGCTCAATAAATTAGTAAAAGACTTAGAGAACATTCTTGCAAAAGAATCAGTTCTTTTAAAAGTTATAAAAAAAGAGCTTTTAGCAGTACGAAAACAATTTGCAGAGCCACGTAAATCAAGAATTGAAGATGAAATTGAAGAAATTAAAGTGACGTTGGATGTCCTTATCCCAAGCGAAGAAGTATATGTTACTGTAACAAAGGATGGCTATATTAAACGAACAAGTACACGTTCTTTTACTGCCTCTAATGGACAGGATTTCGCTATTAAGGATTCGGATTATTTACTTTATAAAGCACCTATCAATATGCAGCATCATCTACTACTATTTACTTCTAAAGGTAATTACATTTATCAACCTGTACATGAATTACCAGATATACGTTGGAAAGACCTTGGTCAGCATATTTCGAGTATTGTGCCTCTGGATTCGCAAGAAAGAATTATCCAAGTCATGGGAATCGATTCATTTGATAAAGATTTGAGTGTTTTAGTAGCAACCAAAGATGGACAAATTAAACGTTCACTACTTTCTGATTATGTAGTACAAAGATACGCACGACCAATTAAAACAATCAACTTGAAGAAAACGGATGAACTAATTATGGCAGAACTTGTAGCACCATCTGATGATGTATTAATCACGACGCATGCCAGCTACTCAGTCCGCTTCTCTTTAGATGAAGTTCCAATCACCGGAGTGAAAACTGGTGGAGTTAAAGCAATTAATCTAAAAGAGGAAGATTTTGTAGTAAGTGTGAATCCGATTTCAGCGCAAAGCAATGAGTCTATCATGTTAATAACACATAGAGGTGCTATTAAAAAGATGGCTCTCAGTGAAATTGAAGCTGGTGTACGTGCTAAACGTGGGGTACTAACATTAAGAGAACTTAAAACTAACCCTCATCGTGTATTCGATGTATTTTTAGTGAAAAAAAATGACGTCCTTATTATTGAAACAGAAAAAGGCGAGGAAAAGATAGAAGTAAATTCCTTCCGTCCTTCGGATAGATATTCTAATGGTTCATTAACGGTCGATACGGAGAAGGATGGTCCGTTGGTTCGTGTATGGAAGCAGCCAACAGAAGAAAATTAATAAATTGTAAAGACAGACAAATGTGCATATTTGTCTGTTTTTTTATAGATGAGAACGCGGCTCTCGCATGAGCTCAAATCACTCTCGCATAGACGAAGATGCCTCTCGTATAACAATTGGTCTCTCGTATAGCACCTGTTCTCTCTCGTATGAGCCCGAATGTCTCTCGCATAGACCTAGATGACTCTCGTATAACAATTGGTCTCTCGTATAGCAACCATTCTCTCTCGTATGAGCCCGAATTTCGCTCGCATAGACGTAGATGACGCTCGTATAGCATCCGTTCTCTCTCGTATGGGCTCAAATCAATCTCGCATAGACGTAGATTCCTCTCGTATAGCACTTATAAACTCTCTTTGGGGTTAAGTGATGGCTTTTCGGCAGCGGTATATAGGGCAAAGACATAATAAAAAGCATTTCCATCAGGTATCATACCTTTTGTGAAATGCTTTTTGTATTTAGAATATTGTTGGTGTAGTTGCTCTTTTTTAGATTTAGTCATTCGGACATGTGTACTAAAGTCAACCTCATTTCTTGCTATTGTTACATCTTTACCCTGATTACGTAAATGGTGTTCACGTTTACGTTTTGCAGCAGATTTAGTCATTGAAATCACTCCTATTTAATTTAATTTTACCCTTTAAGAGTATCTCAAGCTTACGAAAAATACAAACTTCACACATTCTTCATAGCTTTATGGTATAAGTATAGGGGCAGTAAAGAATGTATAAATTTTTGGAGGTAAATTATGAAAAAGATATTATGGATGACAATTGCATGTGTATTTTTGTTTAGTAACAGTGCACTAGCTCACACAGGATTAGAAAGTTCAACTCCAGATCAAGGGAGTACAGTAATAGAAAAACTAGACGAAATTACTCTTACATTCTTAACAAAGATTGAAGAAACAAGCTCCTTTACAGTAACAAATTCAGCGGATGAATTAGTCGAAGTAGATGGTATTACAGTAAACGATAATATACTGACCGGGAATGTGAAAGAAAGCATGGAAAATGGAGCATATCAAATCAATTGGAAAATAATCGGGGCTGACGGCCATCCAATAGAAGGTGTAATTGATTTTGTACTAGATGCCCCAGAAGAAGTTGAAGCAGTAGAACCAACTACACAACAAACTGATGCAGTTGAACCGAATGAATCCAGTACAGAAGAAATAGAAACAACAGTAGCAGCTGATAATGAAGAAGAAGAGAGCTCCAATTCTCCAGTAGGAATTATTATAGTTTTAGTCATTCTCGTGGCATTAGCTGCTTGGTGGATGGCACGGAGAAATAAAAAATGATGTTTATTTTAACAACTATTAGCGAGGCACTTCTTTATGTGTGCTTCGCTTTGTTGATGGGAAGTTATATTCTATCTTTATTTCCAAATGATTTAATTCCGACTATTGTTGTTCCTAGAAAAGTGAAATTAGTTGCAGTAATTGGCATAGCGATCTTTTCTTTTGTTCCGCTTATTAGTTTACTCATGTATTTATATGAAGACTATGGTTTATTCAATTCATTACAATCTATTTTGTTGACCTTCGAGGTAGGTAAATCATGGTTGTTTATGTTCATTGTAGCGGTATTTTTAGGATTATATATTCTATTCTTTGACCATAAGCATTCAACTTATTATTCGTTTGTGGGTATTTTACTAGTTTTTGTACTTATACTAAGTGTAAGTTGGTCAAGTCATGCAAACTCCATTCAAAGCCTGAAAGGGTTAATCACTCATTTCACCCACTTTGCATCAGTAGTCATTTGGGTTGGTATATTATTTGTAATAACTTGGTTTTCCAAAAATACGAATAACTGGCTTTCATTTTTAAAGTGGTTCCATATAACTGCGTTGTACTGTTTTGGGATAATTGTCATAACTGGGTTTTCTTTGATGAGTTTTTCAACTCCTTTGGATGCATATACTGATACTTGGTTGGTTTCATATGGACAAAGCCTCTTGATCAAGCATCTGCTTATTATTCCACTAATTGCATATGCTTTTATAAATGGAATTCTCATGAAAAAACAATTAATGAAAAACGAAAATTTTGATCCTCGCCCTTGGACAAAAGCAGAGTTTTTCATACTGCTTCTTATTTTTGCGGCTACTGGTGCTTTGAGTCAACAATCACCCCCACATCATCTATTCGAAACAATAAATAGTGAAGGTTTCTCTTCTTTATTTTTGCTATTTCATGAAGGGATTGTTTTTTCTGATATGGCAGTGCAACTGGTATTTAATACTGGTGGACTACTCTTGCTATCTATATCTGTCGTTTTTCTTGTGATGAGTCTATTCTCATTCGTTAAAAGAATGCCAGCCATCTTTTCCTTTATTATGAGTCTGTTCGTTGTTATAGCGGCATATTTAGGCCTATTATTTAGTATTCAAATTGTATAAGAGTTCTTTTAAAAGCATTTCCAAGGGTGTATAATTCATCTTGGAAGTGCTTTTATTTATAGGAAAATGAGGAATATAGATGAAACAACACATAATTATTAATGAAATGATAAGTTCTGATTGGAATCAGGTCAGAGAGATATTTATCGAGGGTATTCGAACTGCTAATGCCACATTTAGAACAGAGGCTCCAATCTGGGATGAATGGGATAAAGATCATTTAAATGTTTGCAGATTTGTAGCTAAACAGGATAGGATTGTAGTGGGCTGGGTAGCATTAACTCCAATTTCTAGTATGCAGGCATTTTTCGGAGTTGTAGAAGTAAGTATTTATATTGCTTCTAGTGCAGCAGGGAAAGGTGTTGGTAGTCGATTGTTACAGCAAGTTATTGACTCCAGTGAGCAAAACAAAATTTGGACGATACAAGCAATGATTTTCCCAGAAAATGAAGCTAGCATAAATCTACACAGAAAGTTTGGATTTGAAGAAGTAGGGACAAGAAAACGAATAGGGAAATTAAATGGAGTTTGGCGTGATGTGGTATTGCTTGAAAGAAGAAGCACTAAAGTTGGAGTTGAGTAAAATTTTGATATTCTCATAAAAAAATAAGAACGTATGTGTGATTTATATATTCAATGACAAGAAAAAAGTAATCCAACTCTGAGTTAGCACTCAATGGATTACTTATGCCAAACTTGCCAATCCCCATATAGGGAACCAGTCTATTTTGCCGTTTAGATGCACCTCATCTAAACGGTTTTTTAATATTATACAAGGATCGAAGAGGACACGTGGCTTCGTTCTATTTTCCAAAGTATTGGTAGATATAGTGTCGAATTAGTACCTTCAACCATAAAATAAGGGTACCAAAATTGGAATTAAAAAGGAGGGATTTTCCTGGTAAAAAAAGTGCTTTTATTCGGTGATATTGGAATTGATGATACAGTTGCATTAATCTACGCTAGTTTAAATGAAGAGATTGAAATTGTTGGTATAGTTGCAGATTATGGTAATGTATCAAGAGAAGATGCCGTGTCCAATATCTATTATTTACTGAAAATGTTTCACTTTCCAGAAAGAATATCAGTTATCCGGGGGGCAGAAGTACCTTTAACAGGTGAACAGCCTACTTTTTATCCGGAAATTCATGGAGAGCATGGACTTGGACCAATCATACCGAATGATGACCATGAGTTGAAAATCGAAAACTTTTTGGAAATAGTGAAGATAATTGAAAAATATAAGGATGATCTGGTAATTGTAAATATCGGTCGTCTTACTTCACTTGCCACGATGTTCATACTCTATAGAGACCTTATGAAAAATGTGAAAGAATTTTATATTATGGGTGGAGCTTTTTGGATCCCTGGAAATGTCACAACAGTTGCAGAAGCAAACTTTCACGGGGATCCTATTGCGGTAAATATTGTGCTGACTTACGCAAATAATGTTACGATTTTCCCGCTAAATGCTACGCAAAAAGCAATTGTCACCCCTGGTATGGTTGACTATATAGATCAATTTGGGAAAACTAAGATTTTCAAACCATTAATGGAATACTATACACGTTTTTATAAAGAACGGGACCCATCTCTTCAAGGCAGCCCTATCCATGATGCGCTTACCCTCATGGCAACCATTTTTCCTGAAATGTTCACATATGAGTTTTACCCAGTAATAGTCGTCGATGAACTAAAGGGACCTGCAAGAGGGCAAAGCATTGCTGAAACCCGACCATATGAAAAACAAAATAACGGAGAAAAAATACATCGTATTGCGTTTGATATTAACTATGACATGTTTTTTCATAACTTTTTATCCGTTATGACAGGTCAAGCATTAAATAATGAATAAATTACAGAATTTGATTTCTGATAAAATAAACATTTGAGCTAGATATAATATCGATTCTCTTTGTGATCGGTATTATTCAAGAACCCCATCCCTTAATATGACAAAATCTACACTCACGTTTACTTTCATATCTTTATACAACTTATGCCATTTTTCCTTCGTCAACTTAGAGTTTCTTACAGAGCCTCTATATTTCTCCCCGAAGCCAAAAATATCCGAATCGACATCCTGGCATTGGGCAATAATCCTGGAAATTTCTCTTGATAGATTTTTACTAATCGCTTTTTCAAGTTCTGCAACAATTTTAGGATCACCTAGATTAACATCTGGATATATTTCTAATAATCTTGCTTTTAATTTCAGATGCAGATCAAATTCCGGTGTAGAAGCATTAACTACTTTCAATTCTCTTTTTGATTGAATTGCATCAAATGCTACTGGAATTTGTTCAGGCGGGTTTTTTAGTATGTTGGTGGGCATATCCTCTCTTTTTAGGACAGTTTCGAATAATCCTGACTTAAAACTATCTCTCACAAGCTTGATATAAAAACTATCCTTAACCGGGAGTGAGCTTACCATTTTGCCACCTTTAAATAAGGCAATTCCACTCATCTCAACGAATTCTTCATCTCTTTTTATGATTGGCATAGCGAAATCTTTACCGACCGAATAATAATCGCGCGCAATTTCATGAAGAGTAGACGAGATCATATATTCCTGTTTTATGTTTTGTTCAAGTAGCCTAAATATATGTTGCCCGATATCATCAATATTTTTATATTCGTATTCAAGGAATGGAGCTGTTTCACCTTCTACAACTGCCATGTAAAGACTATTACTTACACTAGCATTTTCTAAGTGTGTATCAATGTAATAATGAAGATTATCCTTAGCCAACTCTTCGCTAAACAAAATAACCCTCATTTGACCGACGGTGATTTTTTTTGATAGTTTACGATTAGTCTTCATCCGGCTCCCTTTACTAGTTTCATTCTCAGTTGACACAATTTCTACATTACTTTGAAATTCTGGGTTTACTTCGCGAATAACAGCGGTAGTAGCTATTTTTTCTTCTGTTCCCACATCATAACCTACTAAAGTGGTTAACCCTACTCTATCCAGAATATTTGTTTCTACACATCCGGTTAATATACCTACTAAAAAAAGAAGAATGAAATAGACATTAAACTTCCTCATTTTTTTGCTCCTTCTGAGATGTGAATTTTTTTTTCAACATCGTAATCAAAAATAAGAAAATAGGGTAAACAAATATGATATAAAAAGCTACACGCCCGAATTGAGTGTTAATCGTATTAATCTGCGTACGTGTTTGAACGATTAGCGTACCTATGAAAACGAGAAGAGAGAATATCCAAACGAAGGTAGTTTCGCTTATTTTTACTAATCGAATAGTTCCACGATAAGCAGCCCATAAATAAAGACAAAGATTGGGCAAAATGATCAACATCCAAAAACAAATAGCGACAATTTCAAATCGCTCCATAAAAGGAAAACTGATAAAACTAAATAATGTTAATGTGGCCCATATCGTTTTAAGCAACTTTTCTTCACTGTAGTAAGTAATCGATACCATCATGAAAGCTAGATAAATAATTGTTGTAGTCAACAAAGCTAAATGCGTATGTTTTTTGACATTTTTTTTGTCTTTTATAAAGGGATAGATTATATTAAGTATTTCAAAGCCTACAATCGTAAAAGCCATGGATTGTGCACCTTTTAATATAGAGCTAAATTTATTCTCCAAAATCGGAAGTAGGTTTTCTGCTGAAGAAAACTTTATTGGAAATATTAGCATAGGTAAAATCCAAAGAGAGAGTACGACACTAAAAAAAGAAACACCAACCATCACTCGAAGCCCACCCGTAAACGCATATATGACTATTATTAGTAGTGTAGCCGAAAGAAACCAGGTACTTATACCCGGGAAAATCCATGCTTGAATAACTTCAATATAATTCCGTAGGACAGAAAAGAATGCTACGAAGCAATACAATATATAAAGGGCATTTAAAAAATTGCCAATCCATTTTCCGTAAATAGCTTGCTGGATTCCATAAAGGTCATTGGAACCGTATACTTCTAACGTTTTAATCATACAAAAAGCGACGATATGTGTTGCAAGACCTGCTAATAATACTGAAATCCATGCATCCTGTTTTGCATCTTGAACCACAATTCGTTCAAACCCCTGTATACCAACCCCAATTTGAGCGCTTTGAATTATAAAAAAAAGCAAATAAGCATTAATCATATCTTTAGGGCTAAGTTGTATAGAATTTTTCATTCATTTCACCTTCAGTTCAACTTTTATCAGGTTTTACAGGTTCCGAATCGAATTTATCTTGATCACCCGGTCTTGTAATTTCCGGTCTTTTTGTATTTATTGGAAAAGGCAATCTAATAATACTATCTCGCATATCTTGCAACCTTGGAGGATAAAAGGGCGATAAATATGGTGCACCCAAGCTAGACAGTCGTAAAAGATGAATGAGTATAAAACAAAATGCAAGCATAATTCCATAAAAGCCCCAATAACCAGCAAGTATAATAATTGGGAAGCGTGTTACCCGAATAACATTCCCCATCATATAACTTGGTGTTGTGAAAGATGCCAGGGCACTTAATGCGACGAATATTAGTAATATATTGCTTGTAATTCCAGCTTGGACGGCTGCTGTACCAATTACGATACCACCAACGATACCAATAGTTTGTCCAATTTTTGTTGGTAATCTTGCTCCAGCCTCTCTTAATAATTCAATAATAAATTCAAGAAGTAATGCTTCAAATACAGGCGGAAATGGAACTAGAGCCCTCGATTCACTTAGTGGAACCAAAAAAGCTTGAGGAATTACTTCGTAATGAAATGTCAGTGCCCCTACATATATTGGTGTCAAAAAAACGGATAAAAGAATAGCAGAAAATCTTAATAACCTAACAAAAGTAGCAATTAGCCATCTTAGATTTTGATCTTCTTGACTTTCAAAGAATTCAATAAACGATTGAGGACAAATGATAGCCATGGAACTACCGTCTACTATAACTCCTAATTTCCCATTTAATATACCAGCGCAAAATCTGTCCGGTCTTTCGGTCAGAAGCATTTGTGGGAACGGCGATAATGAGTTATCATCAATCATTTCCGCAAGAATCGCACTATCGATTAGGGCATCTAAATCGAGATTAGTAATTCTTTGACGCAGTGTATTAATCATTTGATCAGATGCAATACCATTCATGTATATTATTGAAATAGAAGTATTTGTGCGCTTTCCAACTTTCAATTCTTCATTACAAAGATCAGGACTCACGATATAGCGGCGAACCAATGAAATATTTGTCGAAAGACTTTCATTAAATCCAACCTGTGCTCCGATTACTTGTGATTCATTTTCGGGTGCTGACAAACTTCGAGATTCTCGAGTGGCGATATTTGCTAATATAGCCTGTGGATACCCATCCACATGGATAAGAATAGTCCCATTCACGAGAGATTTTACAGTTTCCTCAAGTTGAGTCGATATATTTACTACTGGTACCGATAGAGCATTCTTAATTATTTCTGGTGTTTCATTTGGGTTATTTTGTAAAATAGTTATGATGTGATCATTTAAAGTCTGGTCTTTCACTAAATTATTTATATAAATAAGGGTGATATTAGGCGGAATAAATTTAACGATTAAATCAGATGGATCGTGGGTGGCATCTTTTATGGATTGAATAAAATCAATTTTTGAAGGAGTAATCCTGCCTATATCCTCTTTAACTGGATCATTTGCAATGGGTGGCTGTTTCTTATTGAAAGGTAGTTTAAACTTCATCTTGAATAGTAGGCTCCTCTCATTTATAACTTAATCTATAGAATAGGCTTTAGAAGGGGAATCTATACTATTTACATTCACTTTAATAGTTTTTATTTGAAGTAAGTTGAAGGATGCTTGTAAATGAAGTTTAGCTTTAATGTAGTGATTCTCGTCATGAATGTGAACAACTTTGGCTAAAATATTTTATCAAGAGAAAACTTGACATGACACAAAATAGTGTCGTATTATAATTACAAATAGGACACCTTTTAGTGTCATTTTAAAATGCGAAGTTCAGGGGGAGAGTGATATTGAACGGGACAAGACCGATCAGAGATGTATATGACGCTGTGGCCGATACAACAAGGCGTAAATTACTTCGAATGTTGGCAGATGTTGAAGAATTACCCTTACATGAGATAACGGTCCATTTTCAAATGGGTCGTACAGCAGTATCTAAGCATTTGGGAATCTTGAAAGATGCCGGTCTCGTAACACAACGAAAGGTCGGAAGAGAAACGCGTTATCGGCTGAATGCCACTCCGTTACGAGAAATTCAAGATTGGGTTTCTTTTTACGAAGGATTCTGGAAAGAAAGAATTGCTAAATTAAATCAATTATTGGAGGAAAAAAAATGAAACCAGATGTATCACTAGATTATCAATTTACAAGTTCAATCGAGCAAGTGTGGAACGCTTTAACAGATTCGGATACACTTGCAAAATGGATATGGAAAAATGATTTCAAACCAGTAGTAGGACATAAATTTCAATTCCGTGCTGAGCCAAATGAATGGTGGAATGGGATTGTAGATAGTGAAGTATTAGTAGTAGATGAGCCCAATAAGCTTTCTTACACATGGGAAAGTGCCGGCGAAAGCACTACTGTAACATGGACTTTAACAAAAGGTTCGGATGGAAATACTCATTTACATTTTGATCAAGCAGGATTCAGTGAAGAAACAAAAGCACGTCAAGGAGCTATCGAGGGAGCTAAATATAGTTGGATACAAATGGGAGATCAGCTCGAAAAAGTGTTAACGGAACAGTAAAATGTTTTCTTCATACTCGAAGTTGTCTACTTATTCAAGTCTAATTTTTTGAGCTTGTATTTAAAAATTAATATATTCTTCAAAAGAGCGCAATTCCGTAGCAAGAATTGTGCTCTTTCATTATGATAAGGGTGCTTTTCTAAAGAAACATTTAAGTTTTACAAATATGGCAATGCTACATATAGAGAATGGAGGAGATATCACTATGAAAATAAATCAATTAATTGCGAACAATATAAACAATTTAGATGCAGTACTACCAGTAGATAAATCGTTAGGTATTGCTGGTCTGTCTGGATCTGGTAAAACAACTTTTTGTCAAACAATTGGTGAAGAATCCAAGAAGCGTCTCGTTTCTTTATTGCCAAAGGCTGAGTATCAATATTTATTTCCTAATATTATGGAAACTAATTTCAGTGCTATCAAGATGGAAGAAATGCCATTAGTGCTTTTTCTAGGAAAGTCATCCATTTCATCAAATCCACGTTCAACCATTGGCACTCATACCGGCGTTTTTAAAGAGATCCGGGATACGCTTGCTGAAAAATTTAATCTTTCTCCAGAAGTTTTTTCATTTAACAATGAATTAGGTTGGTGCCCTGCGTGTAAAGGACGAGGTACTACCAAAAATATCGAATGTAAAAAGTGTGAGGGCAAGCGCTATAACCCAGAAGTACTGCAAAAAAGAATAGAATTATTGGATCGACCACATAGTATTTCCGATATTAACGACTTAAGTATAGAAGCAATTCTTTCATTAGCAGAAGTTTTACATATTAGTGAAGCGAAACAACATATTCTTAAAAATATTATCAATATGAATATTGGTTACTTAACATTAAATCGTATTATGGGGACACTCTCGGGTGGAGAACTAACACGACTTTACTTAGCTGAATTTATGGCAGCAAGTGAAAATACAGTTATTATTATCGATGAAATTTCGGTGGGTCTTGATCATCAAACATTACTTAAAATTTTAGAACAGATTAAACAATTAGGATATAAAAATCAAATTTGGCTTATTGATCATTCAGACACAGTACTCGACACAACGGATGATCAAGTGTTCTTTGGACCTGGTAGTGGTAAATACGGCGGGAAAATTGTTGAAGAATCCCCACGTCCAAAACCAATCACTTGGGAAAGAAATCAGGCAATGCCAACAGAATACTATCATTTTCATGATCTTTACAGTCGTAATATTCAAATGGCTGAAATCCAAATTCCCAAAAATAGAATTGTTACTTTTACGGGGGAGTCTGGATGTGGTAAATCTACACTGGTCAATGAGTGTATAGCCAAAGATTTTCTGAAACGATATCCGAAAGATAAACTCGTAATGGTGGGGCAAAATCGAAACCAATCGATTACCAGTCGTTCTACAGTTGCGACTTTTCTTGATATTAAAAGGAAACTCACAAAATATAGTGAAGATATTGATGATATTTTTCTGCGCTCGATTGAAGATATTATTGATGAACTGCCAAATGAAGACATCGTTCATAAACGCTTGAGTTTATTGATCAAACTAGGACTTGGTTATTTGACGTTGGAAAGAAAAACACAATCCTTATCGAACGGTGAATTTCAATGTGTTCATTTAGTATCTGAGCTGTTTGCCAACTCTAGAAATCCACATACGCTATTTATTTTTGATGAGCCTTCAAAAGGTTTATCACAAAATATTTTAAATCAATTCATTGATAGTGTTAGGGTCATTCTGGAGGATGAATCTGTCTCCATAATAATGATTGAACATAATTCTTATATGCAAGAGAACTCTGATTTTATTCTGGATTTTGGTAAAAGACAACTTGCACCTGTAGAGCATCTTGATGTTGTCAGTCATGATGATTACTACCGTATGCAAAACAGTTCGGATAGTGTTGCTCCAGTGCAAATTTCTTCCACTATCCATCAACAAAATGGAATTAACTACTTAAAAGAAAATCAGATAGCCTATTTTAAAAATGCAGAAAACGTCTATAAGGGTGGGATTTTAAAAAGCTTATCCTCCATGGCTCGTTTGATATATGGTGAATACGAATCCGAAAAAATTGCACCAATCATTGCCATTGATCTGGAACGTCACTTGTATAGCCAATATAGTTTCCTCTATGAAATCGGCGGTCTGATCAACCATATTGTGGCATCACATCCAACTAATAAAGATACCAGCAGTTTCGATTTCTATTACCAAGATAATCATTGCCCAAGCTGCTCGGGGCGCGGAGTGATTGAGATATTTGATTTTGATGTTGTTATTCAAGACAAGACCGTACCATTTTGGGATGGTCAATTGCATCCTGACGTGATGGAGGTATTAAAATACTATCAATATCCAAAGTTGCAATTCATTTTTGAAGAGATTAAGAATGAGCTCGGGCAGGATATGAGTAAAAGCTATAATGACATGACCGAAGATGAAAAGCATACCTTTTTATATGGGTATTGGGAAAAGTCATTTTATGATAAAGCAGGTAAGACGCAGAGAACATGGCAAGGCTTTAATAGCATAATTGGAATGTATATGTTCATTTCGAAATCGATCATTAAAGAACATATGAAAGCATCGAAAGAGATGATTGTATGTCCGATTTGTAAAGGTTCTGTGTTAAACCATCATAAACAGCTCAAATTTGGTGATACGGATATTCGAGAGATTATAAAGCTGCCACTTGATCAAGTTCTGAAAACAGTAGGAGCATTACCGGAGCTGATAAAATTGAAAGCTGTTGTAGGCGGCAATATGACTTTGACGGAAGACGTCTCATTGTTGAGTAGGGAAACACAAGTCGCTCTAAAAATGCTTGAATTAGAACTAGCAAGCTTTGCTGGTTATGAAATGGTACTACAAAACGTATTACCATTCTGGGAAAGTATTAAAGATAATATTGAATCCATCAGCAACAGTAATAAGATAACTGTCTGTGATTTTGACAATATAAATGAAACAAGAGAGAACATCATTGATAAGTATTTCACTAATGGAAAATACAAAAAACTAACATATGTGTATGAAGCGTTTGGTTACAAGAAACTTATTACTCAAATAAATAAAATTAAGAAAAGTCACCCATGTCCATTCTGTAAAGGAAAGAAGGTCATAACGGAAGATAATCTACATGACGGAGTCTATAAATTAACGATACCTTGTGTAAGTTGTAATGCAAGTGGTATCAATGATGAGGGACTTCAGGAAGTTGTCGAAGGCATAGAGGTAGAAATATGGCTAACTGGTAAAGTTAGTCATGTTGTTAGTAAAAGGCTGAATCTTGGACCAGTAGAGGATCTTCTAATTTTCAAGCGTATTCGTGAGTTGAATAAGCAAGAAATGATGGCAATTTACCAATATCTTGAGCAACATAATTAAATTAATATGTATTCGATCTTTATTTGATATACCCGTTTTAATTTATTTTCTCCTTGTGTTCATTTTTGAAACAGAAACTGTCATTGTTCCGTCTAACGTTTAAACCGAAAAAAGGAGAGACCTATGACGCGACTTGAAAAGTTCATATACGAGCATGGTGAGGAGTTGTTAAGACTTGCTTATATATATGTGAAAAATAAGCAAGCTGCGGAAGACATTGTCCAAGATGTGCTACTCAAAGCATTTGAAAAGCAAACATCGTTTCGTGAAGAGGCTACGTATCGTACCTATATGTATCGGATGACGATCAATCGTAGTTACGACTATTTGCGAAGTTGGCATTATAAAAATACATTTGTGGGTGAAAAAATTCAACATTTATTTGGTCGATCGTCAGAGCAGAATGTCATGAGACAATCAGAAAATCACCAACTCACACAAGCCGTTCTTACATTACCGCTAAAATACCGTGAAGTCATTGTATTTACATACTACTTGGATTATTCGTCAGAGGAAATTGGCATGTTGCTTAATTGTTCCTCGGCAACGGTACGCACAAGGCTCGCTCGTGGTCGTAAAAAACTTAAATCGGTGCTAAAGGAGGACGGCTTTGATGGAACGATTGAAAACGGGTATTGATGAGGTGATTGGCGAAGAGCCCTGGATGACGAAGGACCTTGCACAGAAAATGGCTAAACCGAGAAAAAAGTTGACGCGTACTCCGATATTTGCAATGGCAGGCTTCGTTGCAATCGTTTCCTTGCTTCTTACGATTACATTTTGGTCAGCCCAGTCAGCGATTTTAAGCGCTGCCACTACAAAAGCACTTGGGGACCATGGAGAACTATTTAATACGTATTTTGAGGCAATTAATGCACAGGATCAAGAAACGCTAAATCAAGTAGCATCCCCAGCATATGGTGCAACTGTAGATGAACTATATAGAAAATATGAAAATATGGATTTTTCGAATGCAGAATTCCTACTGGAGCTTGACGGCATCATTTGGTTGAAATTTATGGTAATGAATAAAGAAGGAGAAAAATGGAACGATGTTGTTGCGTATTACCAAATCGTTGATGGTAAAATATATGAGTCAGTTTATGAACAACCCTTTTATATATATAATCGTTTTGATATTGAAGTAGCGCAGGCGCAAGCCATTTTTGGTTTTGGTGGATATAGTCATAAAAACAATCAGTTTGTGGCAATAGATGATGGTGAATTGCTTGTGAATGGTTCTCGTTCACGTAATAAAGTAGAGTCAGCTATCGAGTTATACTTAAAAGAAATTGGTAAGGAAAATGTGTTTAAACATTTCCAACAACCTCGACTTATCTACAAAGATAATGGAAAAATTTTGTGGTTATCGGCGGATGGTTTTGACATTACATTTACGAGAAAAGGTGAGCGTATTTTAGTGGATAACTATGGTGCCGAATATTATCAACAAGAAAGATATTAAATAAACTTGTAGCAACAGCGTTAAGGGATATCCAAGTATTTGGGTATCCCAATCTTTGAATTAAATCAAAAAGATAATTTCTTATTTATATCTTGAATTCAGTTTTAAAAATAAGGAAGTAAGAATGGGGTTTTATCTAAAGGTACCAACGTTTATTATAGGTAGCATCATTATTTTTTATGGTGAACAAAAATATCAATATATTCGATTGTTAGTGTTAGTAATAGCTTGGAATATCTTTTATATTAGCGTTTATTTTTCAGAGGAAACTGAAGAAAGAAGTTAAAAAACCTTTCTAAGCTAACGTCATGCGATTTTTCAAAAAGTAATCACCATTTCACTGGTACACTAGTTTAGTTCAATAAAAGATCATCATTTAGATGTTCTTTTTTTGTATAAAATGCATAGAAATTTCAGCGATACAATGTGAATGTTGCGCTAAAACTGAAGCAGAAGTTTAGATGAACAAACAGAACTATAAATATGTGAAACCAAGTGACTATTTAATCGTATATTAATATGACTAGATACAATTACTTGAATACTAAGGGGGATAAGACAAAATGAAACGAAAATTACTAACCATCGTTATAACTTTGTTAGTTTTAGTAGGTTTGAGTTTCGGTATAACATATTTCACTCATACGAAATTCATTGACTTCTCATTTTTCATTGGATTAGCAGTTACCATTATAATTTGGTTTTTTACCTTTAAGGGGAGTGGTATGGGTACTCGACACTTGGATATGAGCATTCAAGGTTCCACAGGTATTAAAATGGAAAGTCAAAAGCTTGAGTTTTCACCTAGTATTGTTTTTTTCACAACCTTGGCATTCACCATCATAACACTTGCAGCAATGATTTATGGTTACAGAAGCTATTTCTAAAAACTCCTTTGAGGCAGTTGTAAATAGGAAAATTGTTAAGCTTTCGCAATCACTGTCCATTTTGTCTGTTTTCAAAGCACTTAGATAATTATCCAGGTGATCGTTCAAGTGAGTGTCAAGACTTAATGCGAATTGTGTCTTTTTAAAGGTTCGACAAATTTAGCTTAGATAGTCATGAAGTCTTTGTACAACTAATAGATGCTTTAGCTAAACAAGATTATCATGTCGATGGTCTATTTTTATACCCCAACATCCAGTAGATTTCGGCGTTTCATTGAACAATGGAAATCTAAATCGCTTAAAGATATAAATAGAATTGAAGGAGATGAAAAAATGACAAGAAAGTTTAGTAATTTTTCCATTTTATTAATAGTTGTTGGAATTTTTGTTGCATATATGGCATTCCCACCGATTAGTATTGATATTTTGGGGTGGTGGGGTATATTCATTGGCTTTGGTATCTATCTAACAGGAGTAGGGCTTGGTATCGGTGCTTTCTTTAAGAAAGAAAAAGGATTTATAAAGTATATCTCGTTATTTTCCATTTCATTAGGTAGTTTATTTATTGCCTTTCTTTATGCAATCGTTGGTAAAGTTTAACGAAATTCGGTATATAAACAAAAATTTTACATCAAGTTTAATACTCTCTCTTTCTATATGATATATATTCTAAAAATCTCTTGGCTGCAAGTGAAAGTGATTTTTGTTCTCTCATAGCAATACCAATATTCCGAAAAGCGGGAACTTCAAGCTCTTTCGTTATTATTTGGTAGGGACTACGCTCTCCTTGTATGAAAAGAGTGCAGGTATAATATATGAAAATTTATCTTTAAATGACAAGAAAATAAAGGCTTTTGCAAATTCTGCACATTTAATAACTTTCGGTAAAGATAAGGAATCACTTTTTGAAGAAGTAATGTCTTTTATTCATAAAGGAGCTCGTGAGGATTTGAAATTCAAAAAGTTGGATTATGAAGGGATAATAAAACAACCCCCTTTATGAAAAAGGGAGTTGTATCTACAATCATTTCTTATAAATAATCTTTTCTTAATTCTTCTGTTGATCGTGGTGAAATATAACCAGGTGCGACATCAAAAACTGTTTTCGCACCAAACTGTTTTTCCACATTTAATCGATAAGCTGCTCTCGCGTAGGCTACTAATACGCTTGCAGTAAATTCAGGATTGCTGTCTAGTTTAAGTGAGAATTCGTAAATTTGCTTGTTGCCAGCACCTGTATTCCCACCTCGGATGACAAATCCGCCATGTGGTGCTTTGGAGTGGTCGCGTTTTAAATCTTCCTCTGAGATAAAATTCACTTCTGTATCATAATCAGCGAAATAGTTTGGCATTGTTTTGATTTCATTCTCGATTGCCGCTTTGTCTGCGCCTTCTTCAGCAACGATATAGCAAACACGGGCGTGCTTTTCTGCAGTTGTTAGTTCAGGATTTACACCACTACGAACTTTTTCGATTGCGTCTTCAGCTGGAATTGTATATTGTACACCATTTTTTACACCTTTTACTCTTCTTACTGCATCCGAGTGTCCTTGGCTCAGTCCTTTACCCCAGAACGTATAGTTTTCACCATTCGGTAAAATTGCATCTGCCATCACACGATTGATGGAGAATAAGCCTGGATCCCATCCTACTGAGATAATTGCAGTTGTATTATTTTTTGTTGCAGCTTCATTTACAGATTGATAAAACGCAGGAATTTTTGCATGCGTATCAAAACTATCTACAGTGGTAAACATGCTTGCAAAGTAAGGAGTTTGTTCAGGTAAATCTGTTGCAGATCCACCACAAAGTAACATTACATCAATTTCATTTTTATAATCACTCGCTTTTGAAATATTTACGATTTTTACATTGGGCTCATCAAGATTTAAGTCTTTAGGATCTCTTCTAGTGAAAATTGCTACTAATTCCATGTCTGGAGTTTGTTTAATAGCTTCAATTGCACCTTTCCCAAGATTACCATATCCAACAATGCCTAGTTTGATCTTATTACTCATAAACCTATCTCCTTTTTCTTTACTGAATTTTTTAGTGAAGAGATGAATCTCATCCTTAGCTAATGCTGTAGTAATACTAATTATTTTTTGATAGAATCACTCTAAACTTACTAATGCTTTCCTTTATTATAAGTGAATTAAATATTTTATGTAATAAATAGTTGGATTAGTATAGTTTAAATCTAAAAAAGGAATAGTTTTCGTTGTTTAATACATGTTTCGTTACTATACCAGTTGTTTGTAGAAATAATAAAATATCAGGTTATCTCCAAACTTTAATTTGTTAAAATACAGCTGAAAGTCATTCGGAGTTGCTTTAATTGAGGAATTAAAACCCTAAAATTTAAAGACAGATAGGAGTTAGATACGATGATAAAAGGTTTCGGGGGAATATTTTGGAGAACTAATAATTTGGATGTTACAAAAAAATGGTACAGTGAAGTGTTGAAGATTGAAATAGAAAATTGGAATGGGACTGTGATTAAACCTCAATCAGGAAATGAGACTGTCTTTTCTTTCTTTACCGAGAATGACAGCTATTTTCCAATAGAACAACAAGTGATGTTAAATTTCGAGGTTTATAATCTAAATGAGACTATTAAGCATCTCGAACAAATTGGTGTACCTCTTGAAAAGAAAAAAGAGATTAGTGAATTTGGAAAGTTTATTTGGATTAAAGATCCTGAAGGTCGACTGATCGAGCTTTGGGAGAAATAGCAGGCTGTAATCATTTGCCATTAAGCTAATGGGTTTTTTAGTAAATAAGACCGTCATTTTGATGGTCTTTTCTTATGCCCAAAAATCCTGAAGATTCGATGATCTAGGGTGAAATGCTACACGCAGGCGTTTACTTCAATAATTAAGAATGGATGTGTTTAATATCGTAAATTTATTTTATTAAAAAGAAGAGTCAGAACTTTTCGTGAACGGTAACGTCATTATAATAAAGCTGAGTGAAGGGGTGAGATGATGGGCTTTTGGTATTTTTTAATATTATTCGTGGGATTAGTTTTAGTTGTTAAAGGGCTACTTGGGAATAAAAAATTTAGCTTGGTATTTGTAGGACTGTTATGTATTTCGTTATCACTATTTATGTTTTCGCCAGGAAGTGCTGAAGTAATTTCGGAATTATTCAATTTGAATTAGAGTATTGAATAAGTGGCTACCAGTAAAGTTTAAAAAGGGAGTTCGTTATGGAGATTTCATTAATACGACATGGTAAATCGCAATTGTTGGAAAATGATACAATAACTTTTGCAGAGTTTAAAAAATGGAATGAAAAATATGACTATAACGGTGTGTTTGAAGAATCAACATACCCAGAAATAACAATTGAAAAAGTAGCAACTGCAAAGTTTGTAGTTACAAGTGATTTAAAAAGATCTATTGTCTCAGCAAGCTTATTAAATCCAAAAACAAAAACAATTTCCGACCCTTTATTTCGAGAAATAGAGTTACCAGCTAATCTAACAATATTATTTAATATAAAATTAAAGCCAAATAACTGGGCAGTAATTTTAAGACTACTATGGTTTTGTGGCTATTCTAACAAATGTGAGTCTTTCAAGCAGGCAAAATTTAGGGCAAAGAAGGCTACAAAACTATTAATTAGTTACGCCAAAGAACATAAATCAATAGTATTAGTTGGTCATGGTTTTTTTAATATGTTAATTGCCAAGGAATTACGGAATATGGGCTGGAAAGGCAAAAGAAAATCTGGTGCAAAACATTGGAGTTGTAGTACATATTTTTTGTTGAAATAGAAACTGGTATTTCTGCAATAAACCGAGACGCTCTCTTATTAACGTAACAGTTTAGTTAAGTAGAAATCTTATACACCAATTTTTATATGAAAATAAATTTGAACTTTACTAGTGTTGATAATGCCCTCAATAAGATCGGAATATTCGCATAGAATTACCAATATGAATGATTTTAGGGAGAAGAGGAGTAAAATGAGTAAATTAATAAAAATTTTAATATTTGTTTCTACGAGCATTATTTTGTTTTGCATATTATTTTTGTACCAACTATTAAACCCAACACTAAGTAGTATCCAAGTGAATGAGAATAATGAAGAAAGTATTTATATTTCTCCAGATTGAGAGAAAAGTATAACGGTATATTTTAACGGAGGTCTACCATTCCATAACGCTGTAACATATATAGGGGTTCTTGAAGATTCTCAATCGGGATTTCGAAAGAATATTTTTCTAGTGGCTCCAAATGTTAATGAAATTCGATGGATTAATAATGAAACGATTGTTGTTAATAGTATTGAAATTGCCATTGATGATACTTATGACTTTAGGAATGAATAAATTAAAAGAATATAAACAATAAAATTTAAGTAGATTTCGGAAATCGATTATGAAATGTACACTTAAACCAGCAGTGCAGTTTAGATAGAGCATGAATTTGAGATAGAGAATTAATAGGAGTGAAAATTTATGCAATAATATGAAACTAACGCATGATTATAGCCGTGTTTAAAATAGACTTGAATGACAGATACATTAACCCATAATTGTTAAAACAATTTTCAAACTCAGCAGTTCTGCATTTTTTTCTGTATGGAAGGCTAACTGATGATTTTCTTTAATTTGGAAACGCACTAAAATTGTACTCTATCTTAAAAGAAGAGTTTTAATTATTTCCATGAAATTCGAACTTGAAGATAAATTTTCTTTTTCAATTAACGAGTGCGTTTAGTTTAAGACACCAAAAAGGGTGCATCAGTTAAAATTTTCTTAAAGTAATGGATGAACATCAGGTTAAAACAAACTCAACTACAATTGAAATAGTTAAATTAATTAACGGTAGATAAAACTCTTTTTTTTTCCATTTTTATAGATACGAAATATTACAAATAAACCGATAACGAGGATTGGGATGACAAAACCATGTATTTTAAACTATCCCATTAAGACTCCTGCATGCGTAATTAGGTGGTGTATAGAGTTTGTTAATGTGCGATCCATTACCTTTTTAGGTAACAGGCATAAAGTAATAATTTAGCCCCTCCAAGCCTCTTTTAAAAGCTTCACTCCTTCTTGAATTTCATCAAAGGTAAGATTACTGAAGCCAAGTTTAATAATTGCTTCCGCTGAATGATTTTCTATGAAATAGATGGAGGTAGGATACACTTTAACCCCATAAATGGAAGCACGCTCGATTAACCATTCTTCTGAACGATTTAGATGTACCTTAACTAAAACGTACAAACCAGACTGCTCCCCAATAATGGATATACTTTGTTTGAATTGTTTTTTTAAATCTGAAACTAAGCACTGCATTTTTCGTTTATACACAAGTCGCATTCTTTTAATATGGCGATTCCATTCTCCCTCTTCCATAAATTTAGCCATTGAAAGCTGGCTTAGGAGTGAAGAGGTACTCTCGAAATGAAGAAATTGGTTTTTATAACGATTTAATACTAACTGCGGCAGCACCATATAACTTAGACGAATACCTGGAAGAAAGGACTTGGAGAAATTCCCTAGGTAAATCACTCTCCTTGAATCGATGGAAGCAAGTGCCGGAAACGGTTTTTGTGAATAGCGAAATTCACTATCATAATCGTCTTCAATAATATATCCTTTTCTCTTGGTAGCCCATTGAATGAGTTTTTGCCTTTGTTGAATGGACATGCTTATACCTATTGGGCTTTGATGGGAAGGTGTCACATAAATTAAGCGCGATATCATATTTTCTAATTGTGAAAACTCAGCACCTGTTTCATCAACTGGTAAAGTTTCAAGTGTAAAATCATGGAATTGAAATGCCTCTTTTGCTCCATCATATCCTGGGTCCTCCAAGATTACGCTTGGGAAATCAACCTTTAGGATTTGTCCAATATTAATTAACATTTGCTGTGTGCTGCTCCCAATGATAATTGCATTTGGATCAGTCTTTACCCCGCGAGATTGGAGTAAATAGACAGCAATTTGTTTACGCAAACACATTTCACCAAAAGGATCCCCGTATAGAAAACTCTCCTGTAAGGTCAGTACTGAATTAGTAATTCTTCTCCAAGCTTTAAGAGGAAAGTTCGTTTGATCTACAGCCCCTGCTTTAAAATCAATGAAAAATGTTGTCACCGGCTCAGATTGTTTGCTAGGAATAGTAATGACTTCCTCCTGAAATAAATGAGGCTCTAATTCATTAACAAAGTAGCCTTTTCTTCCTTCTCCCCGTATATAGCCTTCTGCGACAAGCAGATCATAAGCCATTAATGTCGTATTGCGACTGATTTGAAGGGAATCAGCCAGTTGTCGTATGGAAGGTAATTGTTCGTTTTCCTGTAGGTCCCCATGTTCAATTAATAATTTAAAACGCTCATATACCTGTTTGTATTTGGCGGAGTGATCGTCTAAAGCAAAAATGATATTTTTCATTATAAATCGCCCCTGACATGTCTATTTTATTTGAATTGTATCTTTTTATATGTCAACTATTATAATACTATTTAAACTAACCAATTTCCATAAGCTTTAAAATAATCAGAAAAATATTAGGGGGAATTCGATGCTAAATATTGCTGAGTTGAGCGCATTTATTTTGGTAGTCTTTGGGTTGTTTTTGATCCCAGGTCCTGCTGTCTTGTTAATGATTACTCGATCCGCTCGTGATGGGGCCAAAACAGGCATTATAACTGGTCTAGGCATTGCAACAGGTGATTTCATTCATGTGTTATTAGCAGCTGTTGGATTTTCAGCTATTCTTATGACTTCTACAGTTGCTTTTAATATTGTCAAAATTGCCGGAGCAGCGTATTTGTTATATATGGGTATTCGGGCATTTTTGGCAAAAGCATCATCCATAAAAGTGCCTGATGTTGTACAGGAGTCACTACTTAAAGTTTATAGGGAAGGAATATTAGTAGAAGCCTTGAATCCAAAGACAGCACTTTTCTTTTTAGCTTTATTTCCGCAATTTGTCAATGCAGAGAGAGGTACAATCGTAACGCAGTTTTTAATCTTAGGTGTAATTTTTGTTGTATTAACTGTTATTTATACAATGATCTTATCCGTATTTACTGGAACAATTGGACAATTAATCAAGCGGGGGACTGAAATAAATAGGTGGGGGCAAAAAGTTTTAGGTCTGCTATATATCGGACTAGGCTTGCAAGTATTACTCATAGGAACATAATATTTTTTCCGAATATTATTATTATAACTGACCTTAGAGATTTCAGTAAATCATTTTAATATAAAAAGGAGCACGCCATTATGTATATTCCAAAATATTTTAAGGTCACAAATATCAATGAAATTATAGAATTTCTGGAGAGGAACTCATTTGCTACAATAGTTACAACTAAAAAAGGGAAACCCATTGCTTCCCATCTTCCAATAGGGCTTCAAAAGCATGGAGAGGATTATTATTTAACTGGACATATGGCATATGGGAATCCTCAATGGAGAACATTTGAAACATGTGACAATGTTCTAGCCATATTTCAGGGATCACATAGTTACATTTCTTCTTCATGGTACGAGCATGAAAATGTACCGACATGGAATTACCAAGCAGTACATGTATATGGCCATGCAAGTATATTAGATGAAGAAGAGTTGAAACAAGATCTTGCAGATTTGCTAGATAAGTATGAAAAGCAACGTGAAAACCCAGTACTATGGGATAAGTTATCGCCTCAGCTATTAGAAAGTCAACTAAAAGGGATTGTTGGCTTTAAAATAAAAGTACAAGAAGTACAAGCCGCTTATAAATTAAGTCAGAATCGAAATGATGAGGATTATCATAACATTGTTGAAAAATTACAAGAAGAAGAAAATATAAATTCTCATCAATTGGCCGAAGCTATGAAAAAAAATAAAAAATAAGGGGAGATGCCATTTCACTATATTAGCAATTTAGTTTAAGAAGACTATTATTTAGTTAGAGTTAATGGGTTGCAATCGCAACTCTTTTTTTATGAATTAACACAGCAGTTTGGTTTTAGAAGAAGGAATAAGACTTTATCATATAGAAATTAATACAGAATTATATTGTAGATGAGGAAACGGGGGATTAAATGAACTATAAAGTCATGATAAACATCCCAATATCTAATCATGAAGTGCCTGAATTAAGAGAACTTGTTAGATGGGGAAGACGTGATAATGATTATCCTACTTTGTTTGAGCGTTGCAATTTCTGGGCTGGGGTTAGAGACGAAAATAATAAACTAATAGCATTTGGCTATATTTGTGGAATGGGCTTAGAACATGGATATATGGAAGATATTATTGTTGATCCTGAGTATCAAAGGAAAGGAATTGGAGGAGAATTGGTAAAAGAATTATTACGGGAATCTGAACGTTTTGGATTAGGAATAGTTACAGTAACCTATGAGGAAGAAAATACAAAGTTTTATAAAACATGCGGCTTTACGCCTGGTTCAGGAGGAGTCTGGCAGAAGTTTTCTTTAACTTAACGTATGCTCAGCAAAACAAGATCGTCATTTCGATGTTCGATTTTACGTTCACAATATCAAAGTAGATTTCGACGAGTAAGTGTATATTGTTGTACTTGAAGTAGCAGCAGTTTGCTTGAAGAAGAGCGATAAAATTAGGAAATTGAACTAACAGACATGTTAGTTTTAAGTACTTAAATTGTAGTAAAGTAGTATTTATAGGAATCTATAAACTATTAGAAAGTAGGTTAATAATATGGTTCAAAGCTGCTTAAAAAAAGGAGATAAAATCGGAATATTTACTCCGTCTTCTCCTGCAACAGTTACAGCATATCAACGTTTTCAACGTGCTAAAGCTTTTATAGAAGAAAAAGGTTTTGTTATTGTAGAAGGAGAATTGACAGGGCAATCAGATGTGTATCGTTCTGGCTCACCAAAAGCTCGTGCCGAGGAATTAAACAAATTATTACGAAATCCAGAATTATGTCTACAATAGGTGGCACAAATTCAAATAGTTTGTTGCCATATATTGATTATGAAGCATTTAAAGATAATCCAAAGTTAGTCATTGGATATTCTGATGCCACTGCTGTTTTACTTTCCCTTTATGCTAAAACAGGTATTACAACATATTATGGACCTTCTCTTATTCCCTCTTTTGGTGAATTTGAGCCTCTTGTAAATAATACATATCGTTATTTTGAACAATATTTCATGGAAGAAAATAATCTTCCGTACGAAATACCGATGCCACCATATTGGTCTGATGTGCCAGTGAATTGGCTTGAAAAAACAACCGAGAAAGTTCTCTATCGTAATGAGTGGATTACGGGTCAAAGTGGAGTGGCGGAGGGTCGATTGATAGGTGGTAATATTAATGCAATGTACGGCTTTATTGGTTCGCCATATTTTCCTACAATTGAACAGGGCGATATATTATTAATCGAGGACTGTATGAAAAATGCATCTGTTGTCGAGAAAAACTTTGCAATGCTAAAGTTACACGGAGTTTTTGAATAAGTTGCCGGCATAATTTTAGGGAAACATGAACTTTTTGATGATTTAGAAACAGGAAAAAGACCATTAGATTTATTGATTGAACAATTAGACGGACGCGGCATTCCAATTTTAGCTGAGTTTGATACATGTCACACCCATCCGATGCATTCATTAGCGATAGGTAAAAAAGTAAAGTTAGATGCAGATGCTAAAAAGGTAATATGCATAGAAAACTGGTTATAGGCTGCACCCTAAAAAAATAATAGATCCTATTTTACTCCCATGAATGAGCGTAATATCTTTTCTTTTCCGATGGAGCAGCAATTTGTTTAGGTACATAGTCGGCGCAATCAAGGGGGATAGAAAAATGAAAAAGAATAGAAGAATTAAATTTTGTATAATTGCTTGTTTATCTTTTATTTCTATATTTCTATTAAGCTCCTGTGATCGCAGCCATGAAAATATTACAATTGAAGAACAATTACTTAATGAAATGAAAGATACCAATATAGAAGTAGAAGAGATAATTCATTTAGAAGTTGTTAATGACGGTATTCTAGTTTTTTATACGAAAGACAACTATCTTCACGATGGATTTATCAAGTTAAAGGGTGCTAAGTGGGAGTGGCATTCGGGAGGAGGCTCACTTCCTCTTCAAACAGATGATGGTCTAAACTGGACATTCACTAATTTTGATGATTTTTTTGTTCGTTACGGAGTAATAACAAATAATAAAATAAAACAGGTAAAAGATGAAGAAAGTGATAATGCAAAAATTATACAAGGTGAAGATGGCTTAAGAATATACTTTTTCATAAATAAATCAGTGTTATTCGATAGTAAGACGATGAGAACACAATTTGATAAAATTGTACCTGTCTATGAAAATTAAAGGTTAATAATATGTATTTATGCAAAAAAGGAGATAAAGCAATGTTACAATCACTAATTTTTGATATGGATGGAACTCTATTTCAAACAGATAAAATTTTAGAATTATCACTGGATGATACTTTTAACTATTTACGGTCATTAAACAAATGGGATACAGTAACTCCTATTGATAAATATCGTGAAATTATGGGGGTACCTTTGCCCAAAGTATGGGAAGCTCTGTTGCCTAATCACTCCAATGAAGTAAGAGAACAAACGGATGCATATTTTCTGGGTAGACTAGTTGAAAATATAAGTAGTGGGAAAGGTGCTTTATATCCGAATGTAAAGGAAGTTTTCAGCTATTTAAAAGCGAATGATTATACCATTTACATAGCGAGTAATGGTTTGACGGAATACCTAAAAGCAATTGTGAGTTATTATAATTTAGATAATTGGGTAACTGAAACATTTAGTATTCAGCAAATACAGACACTAGATAAAGGTGATTTAGTTAAAAGTATATTAATAAAATATGATATAAAAAATGCAGCAGTAGTCGGAGATCGTCTATCTGATATAAATGCGGCTAAAGATAACGGCTTAATGGCAATTGGTTGTAATTTTGATTTTGCACAAGAAGATGAACTCTCACATGCTGATTTCGTAATAGATGATTTAATTGAACTAACAACAATATTACCTAGAATGTAAAATAACTTTTTCATTTCCTATGAAAGAACGTAATATACTTTCAGGTGTAGAATTTTTTGGAATTACATGGTTCCTAACGATGCGCTTAAGTAAAGCGTGATTGTAGGAAAAACAAGCTGAAATGTAAGGAGGATTGATTGTGTGAGAAAGAATACTTTTTTTGCATAGCAAAGGCTATTGCATAAAATTATAAAAAAATAGCCTTTGCTCTTCCTAAAAGAAATATAAATATTTAGGAGTGCAAACAATGAGCTATAAAAAAGCAAATAATGTTCTACCAGCTGAGTTGATAGAGTTAATACAAAAATATGTTGATGGTGAATATATTTATATCCCGCGAAGAGAAGATAATAAACAGAGTTGGGGATCCAATACTGCTACAATAAGAGAATTAAATATAAGAAATACTACTATTTATAACGATTACCTATCGGGAATAGATGTGGCTGAATTGGGTAGAAAATATTATTTATCAGCAAAGAGTATTCAAAGAATCGTATTAAAAGAAAAGAGAATTAGAACAAACATTTGAAATAAGCCAATGTGGTTATATCCCGCATTGGCTTATTTTCTTTTATGAAATAAATATGAGGTATATTCAAGTAATATTAATCAGATATAATCTAATAAACCCTAATAAAAGACGTGTGGAAATGGAAATTCAATGGCTAATAATATATGCATACTCACATTTAGTCTATCTAAAAATAGTTAGGAAAAACTGTATGCATAAAGGAGACAAGGTATGAAACAATTGGAGCACAAATTAAACCGAATAACAGATGATATTAATGAAATTATTAGTAATCAGCAAGGGGTTGGAGTAAGCGTTGCAATCGTTAAAGACTCTGAAAGTATCTATTCTAAAGGTTTTGGCTACTCACAGATTCAACCTGTAAACCGATCTATTGATGGTGATACATTGATGAGTATTCAAAGCATTTCTAAGAATTTCATGGCACTTTCTATTATGCAACTAGTTGAAAAGAACTTGATTTCATTGAACCATACCGTTGTAAAATATTTGCCATACTTCAGAACAAAAAATAAGCAACAGAGTGATACCATCACCATACAGCATCTGTTATCCCATACAGCAGGATTACCTTCTAATTTAGGTATTGCCAATATGATTGCTCCGAATGTAAGAGAAATCTTTTCAGATACACTCACAGAATTTCAAGAAGCATTAGATTACTACAACCTTACAGAAGAAGAGATTAGTAGTATACAAACTCGAGATGATATAACAAAGTGGTTTAAAAAAGTAGAGTTGGAGTATCCAGTAGGGATGGGCTGGAATTATTGCACAGATGCGTATGTGATACTAGCTGATTTGTTTGAAAAAGTAACAGGTCGCAATTGGGAAATATTTCTTAGAGATGAAATTCTTATCCCCTTGAACATGGATCGAACTACTAGTGATTCACAAAAAGTTGAAAAAGATATGAACAGTGCTAAGTATTATTTAGGCGAGGCTAAAATGAAACTCCTTTTCCTAAAAACTCAATCTCAGCTCCTATTGGTTACTTGTATTCAACAGCAAATGATTTAGGAAAGTATATACTATTCCATTTGAATAAAAAATCCAAAGTTTTGCGTTCAGATTTGATTGAAGAAATGCAAAAACCTATTCACCTTGTCAATGAGGAATGGCGATTCGAAAGTGATATTAGAAGTTACGGAATCGCATGGTTTACAGATGATTATAGAGGATTTAGATTAGTGGAACATGGGGGTGGTCAGCTAGCTGTGAGATCACTTATATCAATGGTACCAGAACTCAATTTAGGTGTAGTGGTCTTATTAAATTTTGACGGGACTATTCATCATGATATATGTAAACAAATAATAGATACTTTCATAGATTCCTAACATTTGAAATGGATAATTGTATATCTTTTGGGGTTCTTATTGATAAGGGATTCAAAACTAAATAGGCATATAATCTGTTTACTACTTTTTGTTTTTGAAATTTTGTTTCACTATTATTTGCTAGTGTCTATTATTATTCTTAGCAAATTATGATGTTTACATTGGAGGAGTAATGATTATGAACGATGTATTTACAATAGACTGCGGAGAAATACTGCTAAGAGAGTTTAGAATAGAAGATGTAGCTGCTATCTATGAACTAACTTCACAACCCGAGGTATATGAATTTTTGCCAGATTGGCGTTCGACCATAGAACAAAGATTAGATTGGGTTACAAATTATGAGATACCTGGTAATAAAGACTTTTTAGCTAATATCCCTAGTATAGGCAATGGGTGGCTGAAGTTGGGAATTGTTTTAAAAGAGACTGGTGAATTTATTGGATTCTGTAATACGGGTATTAAAGAGGAACTGAGTGGACCAAATCGAGAAGTGGCTTATGCTATTTTTAAGCAATATAGAAATAAGGGGTACACAACACTAGCAGTAAAAGGATTAGTGAACTATCTATTTGAAAACACGGATTCTGATCAGTTGAATGCTGTGGTTCTTCCTCATAATATAGCTTCAAATAAAGTAATAGCAAAATGCGGCTTTCGCCTTAGAGGGAATGTTGAAATCGAAGATCAATTACATTATCATTATGTGCTTACAAAAAAGAACTGATGTATTAAGTTTCACCAACAACTTGGTCCAAGTGGTAACAAGGTCGGAAAAAAGATGAATAAACATACTTAGTCTATTTTTAATCATCGTAATGGTGCGGTTATTTGAAGAACTACCACTTTTACTACATGTTAATATAAGGGCAAATAATAAAGGAGGTCATTAAAATTCCAGTTATAACCATTGAAAAAGCCTCAATTGTGGATGCTGAAAAACTAACAGAAATAAAGAAAAGGACTTTTGATGAAGAAGTGAAAAAATGGTTTCCAAATCGACCCGATGTAACCGATTACAATATTAAACCACCTGGATATTCTTCTATTGAAATGACTAAATATATGATTAGGGAATTGGAGTATTTTAAAGTCTTACAAGACAAAGAAATTATCGGGGGAATCATAATAACAATTTCCGGCAAAAATTTTGGGAGAATAGACCGTATTTTCGTTGACCCTAAGCACCAAGGTAAAGGAACAGGCTCAAGAGTAATAAATTTACTAGAAGAAGAGTTTCCTAATGTAAGGACTTGGGATCTTGAGACATCAGGTAGACAAATTAACAATCATTATTTTTATGAAAAAATGGGTTATAAAAAAACCTATGAAACGGAAGAGGAATATGGTTATCTAAAAGAAATAGGAACTTCATCAAAAAAAGAAAACCTAGTTGAAAATAAAAACATTTCAAGCATCCAATACGTGAATTGTGATATGACAAAAACGGAGTGTTATGGAGTAAATTTAGACGAAAGTTCATTTAGTAACTGTAATCTAATGAATAGTCATATTAGCAATTGTAATCTTAGCCACTCAAAGTTCCAAAATATAAATCTTCGAAATTCACTATATGCCGATTTAAATCTTTCTAACAGCAAGATGATTTTTGTCACTTTAGAAGGGGTTAGTTTCATGGACACAAATCTTGGAGATGAAAAAAAGCCAATCTCCTTTGAAAGATGCGACCTTGAAGGAAGTAAATTTATGAACTGTAATCTTAGAAATCTAGAAATACAACGAAGTGATTTAACTGGTATGAAAATAGATAGTATTCCAATAGAAGAACTCATGGAAGCATATTATCAATTAAAAAAATAAACAGTTTATATTCCTTTATTTTTAGTTTGCTTATTCACCTTATGAAGCAGTTTTGTTGAACAAGATGTTATAAAGATTTGGTAAGGAGTATAGGGGGAATTTACATGAAAGCAGCGGAACGTTTAGGTAAATGGATAGAAAGATACGAAGCAAATGGATATTTGAATGGTTCAATTTTAATAGCGACAAACAGAAATATTCTTTTAAACAAAGGATTTGGTATGGCAAATTGGGAGCATGCTGTACCCAATAAATCTACTACTAAATTTAAAATCGGATCACTTACTAAGGCTTTTACAGCTATGGGTATATATCAATTACATGAAAGTGGGAGATTATGTATAGATGATTGTATAGGAAAGTATCTCCCTAATTATCCACATGGTGAAAAAATTACAATTTATCAGTGTTTAACAAATACTACAGGAATTCCAAATTACACGAGTTTTCCCGACTATTGGTCAAAAACAATGAGACTTCCGATGACATTACATCAACTGATCGATTCATTTAAACATCTTGAATTGAACTTTGAACCTGGTAGTAAATTCGAATATTCAAACTCAGGATACTCTTTACTCACTGCAATTATCGAAAAAGTTTCAGATATGTCATATGCAGAGTACATACGAGAAAAAATATGTCGCCCATTAGGTATGAATAATACAGGCTGTGATGATGGGATTGAGATAGTTGAAGATTTAGCTTCTGGTTATTCATTCTGGGAAAAACCAATTCACACAGCATACGCAGATTTATCATTTCCTTTAGGAGCTTATGGTTTGTATTCTACAACAGAAGATTTATTCCTTTGGGATCAGGCGTTAAAATCATCTCAGTTCCTTAGCAAAGAACTGAAGGAGAAAATGTTTACACCATACCTTAGTTCATACGCTTCGGGTTGGGTAGTCTCTGAAATGTTCGATAGAAAATGTATGCATCATTTTGGAGATATTAGTGGTTTTTCTAGTAATTTTCTTAGATTTGCCGATGAACAAGTTACGATAATCTATCTAAGCAATATGAACGTTACACCTGTAACACATTTAACTCAAGAGATGGCCAAGGTAATGTTTGATGAACATGTATCAATCCCACTTCCAACTAAACCAATCAACTTTTCGAACACTGAACCTATTGCTGGAAAGTATTTTATTGAAAATGACGAGATTAAAATTTTAGATATTTCTATAAATAATGGCGAACTATATTTAACAGTTTCAAAATTGTACGGGGTATTATATAAATTTAAACTTGTGCCAGTCAGGCATAATGAATCACAATCAACTTTTGTAACCGAGATGATTAATGAGCAGCTCATATTCCATTATTCATTGGCAGGTGAAATAGTTGGTGTAGAGTATAAAGATTTTAATGAAAAAAAATATATAGCTTATAAAAATAAAACTTCTGCTCTAGTAGAGCAACATAAAAATGTTTAGACTACTTTTCCTAGTTCACTAAAGACGCTGTATAGTGAAAAAGGAATAGAACCTGTCTATATAGAAATTAACTTTGTTGATGATGATGAGTAAAGGATGGGAACAATATGAACTATAAAGTTATTATAAGAATGCCAATATCTATTAACGAAGTACCAGAATTAAGAGAACATGTTGGTTGGGATAGACGAGATGAAGATTATCCCACATTGTTTGAACGCTGTAATTTCTGGGCTGGGGTTAGAGATGAAAATAATAAGCTGATTGCCTTCGGGTATGTTTGTGGAATGGGTTTAGAGCATGGATATATGGAAGACTTAATTGTTCATCCTCAGTATCAAGGACGGGGAATCGGAGTTGAGTTAGTAAAGGGATTATTACGAGAGTCTGACCGATTTGGATTAAAAATTATAACGGTGTCATACGAGAAAAATAAAACTAAATTTTATAAAGAATGTGGCTTTACACCTGGTTCAGGAGGGTTATGGCAAGCACCGAAATGATAATTATTGTTAGTAACAGGCACTTGAAGAATACGGGTTTCTGATTAATTAATTGATAATTATTATATTTCTCATTTATCTAAAAATATATGATAATATGGATATCGATGGAAATGTACAATATTACTTTAGAAAGAAGGAATTTAATGATTTATGAAGCAGATATAAATGTAAGGAAAAAGTTAATCTCAATGTTTGAAGAAATTGATAGCACTATTATACTTTCCTATCTTCAAGGGCATATGGGAAATGCTTGGGTTGATAACCTCGAGAATCCAACAGTTGCTCAAATAACAGTTGGGATTTTTGTGTTCTTTGCTGGGGATTCCAAGTCAAAGGAAGCTGAAGAGTTACTTTTTAATCTACCTGATTTTACTATTGCAATTGTTGGTTCCGATGAATGGAAAAATCGTATAGAAACTATTCATGTTGGATCAATTGAGAAGTTTCAACGTTACAGATTTAAAAAGAAACCAGAGCACTTGGATAGAAAACATATAGAGAATCTATTATCTACATTGCCAGAAGGTTATGAGATTAAGCGAATAGATAAAGAGATAGCAAAAGACCCATCTTTACATGAACTTTCTGAAGACTTTATAAGTCAGTTTGATTCTATCGATGATTTTATCAATAGAGGAGTAGGTTATGCTATTTTGAATGAAGGTCAAGTAGTTTCTGCTGCAACATCATTTAGTATATATGATGATGGGATTGAGATTGAGGTGGCTAGTCACCCAAACCATAGAAGAAAAGGGTTAGCAACAATAATTGCCTCTACCTTGATATTAGATTGCCTGGATAGAGGAAAATACCCTAGTTGGGATGCTGCTAATGAGGAATCTGTTAAATTAGCCCAAAAACTTGGATACAATTTTCAAGAATCATATGATACATATTTTATCGATTATAAAAGGTAAGATCGTTCTATTGAAAAAACTTATAAAATATAACAGCTATCACTTTCTGATGTACTAATCCTTTTTATGACTTTTTATTACTTTAAATGGATGATTTCTTAATATTATATACACTGTTGTTCAAAGGGAGATGCTAAAATATGTTGTATTTTATGTTAATCATACCAGTGATAGCTGTTTTGTGGTTTTTGAATCTCATTTCGTTATTAAAGAAGGGAAAAGAAAAGATAATGGCCAGCTTAGACATCTCTTCATTCATTAAAATTTCGATAAGGAGAACTTTAATATGAAACACTTTATTGTATCTCAATTAAACGAGTTAGATGAAATAGTAAAAATTGATATAGAAGTAATAGGTAGTGATAGCAGACGAAAATACATAAAAAAGGCTATTGAGGAAGATAGATGTATAACTATCAAAAACGAGTTCACATTTGTAGGATTTTTAATTTTTGATACTCATTTCTTTGATTGTAGCTTTATATCCTTAATAATAATTAAACCGAATGAAAGGAGAAAAGGATATGCAACATCCCTAATAGAATATTTTATAAGCATATCACCAACTAAGAAAATATTCTCTTCAACCAATCAATCAAATAAAAGAATGCAAGAAGTATTTAAATCAAATGGATTTATACAAAGTGGATTTGTTGAAAATTTAGATGAGGGAGATACAGAGATAATTTACTTTAAATCAACATAAGGTTTTGATTTATTCGACTAACTCTGCGTTTCTACAATGAGTGAAAACGTTTTTCTCTAACTACGGCAAGTTATACCAATATGAGAGGTTGAAAAAGATTGAATAAAATTCTAATCGTTTTTTTCTCACTTACAATTATTCTAGCTGGATGTTCGGAAAATAATCCGAACACTGAAGTAAATAAATCTCAGAAATAACTAAAAAACTAAAAATTTTGTTGAAGAAAATGCAAAAATAGGGTTAACAAAAGAAGAGATAAAAGATATTTTCGGAGAATATTCTTTAGCAGGAGAAGGAGAATTTGAAGGTAATGAAGTTTGGCTTTATGATAGTGTTAGAGAGGGTTTTGAATATGAAAAAAGTCTTCAAAGAGTGCCCTTCGATGAGTTAAGAAATGAAAATATTAACTATCAGTTATATATAAATTATGTAGATGATGAAGTGATAATGTATTTGTACATTTATAAAAATGAAGCAGGTAAACTGCGAAATTTCCAAGTAAATCCTGATGGTACAACGCAAGAAATCGAAAATTAACTACTCAACCTATCGAGTGTTCTAATTAAACAAAGACCATTTTTTTGAGTGACTATTTTTACTTCCAAAACATCGAGGTAACTTAAACATTCATGTCTAAATAATACTATTTGACAGAAAAGAGTGTATATTCACAATTAAAAGATGTTATAATTTTCTTTAATGGATTCGGAAGGAGGAGTTGTCTTATGAAAACGATGATGATTATTAATGGGGTTTTATTCCAGTAAAAGGGTAACGCAAAAATGCCCCTATAAACTGCGTGATTCCTATTAAATAGGAGGATCTTATTGTGAACAATGTTGAGCAGCAGAACCCAATTACAATAGTTATTGACAATATAAGTTTCCAGTTACAAGAGAATCATGATTTTCTATGGTTAAAGAATTTAGGAAATGTTTTTTGTGTATTTGATCAACAAGATTCTGGAAATATTAGTTTTGGAATAGAAAATAATAATAAAAAAATGTTCGTTAAATATGCTGGTTCTAAACCGATAGACTTTTCTGGAAAACCAGAAGATGCAATTGAACGTTTGATAGAGGCTTTACCAGTTTATAAAAGTTTAGAGCATCCAAATTTAATAAAATTGATAGACCATTTCCGCTTAGAAAGTGGATATGCATTGGTTTTTGATTGGTTCGAAGGTGAGTGTTTGCATTCTCATTGGTCTTTTGGCGGTCAGTCCAAGTATACTAATCCTTCGTCTCCTTTCTATCGTTTCAAGAACCTTGACATTCATAAACGTTTAGATACCCTCGATGCAATACTTTCTTTTCACAGTTATGTAGAATCACAAGGATTTGTGGCCATAGATTTCTATGACGGAAGTATTTTATACGATTTTCAGAATAACGAATCAAAAGTATGTGATATAGATTTTTATCGTAAATCCCCTTCAGTAAATAACTTAGGGCAACATTTTTGGGGTTCTACAAGATTTAAGTCTCCAGAAGAGTTCACTCTAGGGGATCCTATTGATTCCAAAACCAATGTATTCAATATGGGAGCAATCGCATTTGGATTATTAGGTGGAGAAATGGATCATTCATTTTCAAAGTGGGAAGCCAACCCAAAATTATATGAAATAGCAATAAAAGCTGTAGAGAATGATCGTGATAAACGATACTCAACGATTCAAGAATTATATGAAGCATGGAATGTAGCGTTAAAATAATTAATAACATAGGGCGATTCTTCTAACAGGAAGATCGCCTTTTTCTTTTTTAGTTTATTTTCGGGGAAGAGTCGTACTTACAATGGCTGGAAGTTAGTTGATTAGAAGCCAATTTTTCTTTCCACTGTGTAGTAATTAAAGTTTATAAATGGAGATTAGAAAACCTAATGATTCTGAATTTAAGGCAGTTATTTTACTTTCCCCGCAAGCCTTATTTAATGGCACAATGGGTCAAGTAAATCCTACAGATGAAAAAACCAACCATCTTTGACGAAAATCTCTAGAGGAGGTCAACTATTGAAGTATTTTTATAGTATTCTATATATTTTGTGCATTGCCATATCAATTTCAATTTTTCTTTTAACAAATATTATGACTGAGCCGCTTAAAGGTGGTGGTGGAAATGGAAATCCTGGCTTATTTTTTATCTTAATGCTATATCCATTTCTATTAATCTTTGTTTATTGGACTGTTTTATTACTTTACAAATGGATGAATATACATCTTAATACAAATAAGATAACTATATTAACTACTTTCTCATCTGTTCTAACTTTATTTATTCTAATCTCAACAATAAATAAAGCAATCAATTTTCGTGAAGAAATTGTAAGAGCTTCACCTACATTCAATAATATTAATGAAGTATCACTCTTTAACACTTTTTCAAACTCAATATTTTTCAATTGCTATACCTTTTTAATGTTACTGCTTTTATGTTTATCTATAGCAGGGTTTGCGGTTGTATTTAGTCGACTAAAAAAGAAAAATAGAGAACCTAATTTTTAGAATATTATTCCATTCTCCTGTCGGGTACCCGTACTCGATAAGTAAGTAGATTCTTAAGAGAAAAAGTGAGATATACACTATTCAAAGGTAGGAGATTAGCATGAAGAAACCATTTCTAATTATGTTGATTTTTACATTCAGTCTAATGTTGACCGGGTGTAATTTCATTGAAGAAAAAAAAGCTGAAAATACTATCAAAATTTATTATCAAGCTATTATAGATGAAGATTTTGAAAAAGCATTTGTACAATTATATCTATATGATTATGAGAGCAAGAGTGAAGATAGTAAATTAGTCGAAGGGACTACACTCTCCGACGAGGAAGCCAAAGCATTTTATTTAAAGAAAGTAGATATATTGAATGAACAAAATTATAAATTAATAGACTTTGAAATTGTAGATGTAGAGTATGAAGACGGTCACTCATTTTGGCATCATATAAAGCTTGAAGTAGAACAGAATGGACAGAAATTTGAATGGAATGAAGTTGCTGATATTTATGAAGGAAAATTGTTAATCGGTGAAAAAGATGACCCGTTTGCGAAGTATAGAGATGGGAAGATGAATTTTGAAATTGAAGAATTGAAGAAAAGTTAACCTTCTTTGTTTAACATCAAATTAGGATTTATCAGAAGAATTAATCCAGGAAACGTTTTATCAAGCAGTTAAATCAATTCATCGTTACAAAGGAAAAGGTATAGCTAAGGTTGATGGGACAATAGTTTAGGAAACGGAAATAACATTTGCGTTTGGTGATTAAAATCTCTTAATTAAAAAATATTTTTCAGCGTCTTGAATGAGAGAAAAGAACAATTTACTAAAAAGCTTATTCGGAAAAATGGAAAAACAGAATTAGAAAATCAGGTTAATAGAAAAGCACAACCAAATATACAAAAGACTTGGTTGTGCTTTTCTACTGCAATTTAAGTTTCTATTCGGTTTTTAATAGAATAAGAGGATTTGTAGTTGCTCTGTAGAATTATTATTAGGTGAAAGGAATGATGGTACATGGAAGATGATTTAAAGAAAGCGTATGGTTCTTATGATATACCTAATGAGGTCTATCAGCTCATCAGTCTTGAAGAAGAATTACTAAAAGATGGTTTGACTCTTGCGACCATTGGGTTAATACCAAGTATCCAATTTGAACCTTATTCAATAACACCGCCAGATTTGATTCCTTTTGCAAGCACGGGTGGAAACGGTATTCATTTTGGTTTTTTGACGGATTTCAACGAAGTATCGAGTCTAAACGTGGCACCTATTGTTTGTGTCACGCCTACTAATGATCCACCAATTCGTTATATGGCAAGGAATATTCGAGAGTTTTTAAATTTGGCAGCCTCTGTGCCATATGTTGAAATGTTGGAATCTTGTTGGGAGTGTAAGGATGAAAGGGAAATGGTTAATATGTTTAAAGAATTTGAAAGCGATACTCCGGCTGCTTGGCAACAACAACGAGATATGATTTTTACACGATTCAAAGAATCATTGGAATTACAGCCGTTTGAGCTATTTGGTTATTTAAATGATGCAAAAAAGGAAAGATTGTCAAACAGCATAATTTCTACCCACGATGGGCTTGGTATTGTAAGTAAAGGTAAGAAAAATGCTACAAACCAACGCTTTACATTTTCTGAGCAAAGGACTTGTGATGAAAAAGAAATCGAACGAATGCATCATTTTTTAAGACAAACAAATAAGGAAGAAAAATTGGCCTTTATTAGAGATGCTAATTACTGGTATATTTTAACATCTGGTTATCATGAAGCAGTGTGGGAGTTAACCATTGAATTACTTAAATCCTTAAAAATGTATGATGATGCAGAAAGGGTCTTTGTAAGGTGTTAGCTGGCAAAGCACATAAGTGCAACGTTTTTTTGCTGCATGGATGCCTAACGGGCACTTTAGTGTAATAGTTATTTTTTAAGGATAATTTAATCCGCTTTTGAGGGGGAGTTATGTTGAGAAAAATACTTATTTTACTATTTGCAATGATTCTACTAACTGCTTGTTCAAATCAAGAAACCATTTATGCTACTGGTGATGGGGACTTATGGAAAGCACAAGTAACATACGAAGTAACAGATTCAGAACTCTATGATAGAGGAGTAATTGAATATACAGGAGATGAGGAACTTCTATATGTCACTTATTCGTTAGTGACTGATGAAGGCGGACGTAATGGGGAAATTGAACCTCAAGAAAATCAAACCGCTATTTCCTTTGGGACGGGAGGAGGTAATAATCCTCCAGCTATAGATGACGCAATTATATCGTTAAATCACGCTTATATAGGAATCAAATGGCGGACTAATACAGGCGAATATGAGGAAAAAGTTAACTTGAAAGTTGATTAGTTTTTACAAGATACATTAATTTTTACATTTCCTTTCTTCTTCAACTAACAAGTGTTTTAGTAAAACATCATGGGGTTTTGCTATAGGCAATTTTTATTTCTATTCAAACAACACAGCATTTTATAGGGGGAATGGGCATTACAATATCTATTCACGATGGTGTGATAATTGGGTACTCAGTAAGTTTTCTAGAAAATGAATTAATTTTAGATATCGAAACAGTGACAAATGAAATTGTAACAGTTTCATTCGAGAATTATTTAGCACATGATTTCCTTCATGTAATGGCTGGAAGTATTTTGTTTGACATTGATGAAGCTGATTTGAATACATTTTTGGTAGAGAACAGAGAACAATTTGAGAACTTTAAATTATATGCTTGGCCGATTTTATACGGTAATACAAATGAACTCGAACAAGAATTACAAAATCATAATTATAAATGCTATGTTATTAGTGCATCATTAGGATTAACAGGTTATGTATTCGCTAAAACTCTTAAAATCAAAAGGAAATAACAGGTTTGACGAGAATAACCAAATTTTGTTTAGTATTCTACTTAAACTAACTAATTTTGAAGATTATTAGCAGTCAAATAAATGGAAAGGAAACGTATAAGTATGGTTGATTATTTTGAACGTAAAATTAGATTAAGGGACTTTGAAGCGTGGGATGTTCAAATTAGCGACCAACATTATGCTTTAGCTATTTTAGATGAATTCCGACCTGCCACATTTGATGATTTTGAAAATCCTTATTTAATTTATGAAGAAGATGACCAACGTGCAAACTATGTCTCAGCTACATATTTCTCTAATGAATCTGTTAAAGATGAACATAGAGAAATACTCGGTGAATTTGCACGAATGCTTACAGTACATTTAGCATTGGCACATTGTGAAGTAATTATATAGTTTTATCAAGAGAACCCTAAAAAAGCGATAGAACTAATAATGTTAAAAAAATATGGTTTCAAAGTATCAGATATAGCATTAAATAAGTTATTGCATTTTAATCAAGAGTAAAGACCTTAAGTCCTCCGGGTCTTTAGTAAAAGAATAGTGAGCTACTGTGGTGGCCCTTTTTCTAGTTCAAACCATGGATTTGCTACAGGTGTAGATATGATTTCATTATGCACTTCAATTGAATAATCTTTAAAAATTGTTTGTTGTGCCAGATTAGATACGCCCTTTTTAATGTTTCTTTCAATACTCTCTACATATTGCTGGGTACCACTTACTAAAATACTAATTTTATTGGATTGGAAGTTCATTCTAATACCGGTTATAAGGAGCATTATATTGGAAATAAAGTTTAATAATTTTTTTAGAGAAGAATTAACAATTGAGGATGTACAAGTTGCTATAGAAAATGGAGAAGTAACCTCTAAAGAGTTGGTAATGTATTACCTTCACAGAATAGCAAAGTATGACCAAGACGGTCCGAAAATAAATTCTATACTAGAAATAAATCCCGACGCAATATTCATTGCTGAAGCATTAGATTATGAAAGAAAAACAAAGGGTGTTAGAGGTCCTTTACACGGTATTCCCGTTTTTCTTAAAGACAGTATTGAAACAAATGATTCAATGCATACAAGTGCAGGAACACTTGCACTAGAGAATCATATTAGTAGTAGTGATGCATTCCTTGTTGAAAAGCTCCGTGAGGCAGGTGCGGTAATCTTAGGCAAAACTAATATGACAGAACTAGCAAATGGAATGTCGAATACAATGTGGGCGGGCTATAGTTCCAGAGGGGGACAAGTATTAAATCCATATGGCGATGCTAACCTTTTTGTTGGGGGATCCAGTTCAGGTTCAGCTGTGGCAGTGGCTGCAAATTTTACAGCATTGGCTGTTGGCACTGAAACAGATGCTTCCATCCTGAGTCCTGCGATTCAAAACTCTGTAGTTGGGATTAAACCGACAGTTGGGTTAATCAGTCGCACGGGAATTATCCCATTTACATACTCGCAAGATACTGCAGGACCTTTTGCAAGAACAGTTACGGACGCAGCTATTTTGTTAGGTGCTTTAACAGGTGTCGATAAATTCGATCCAGCTACTTATAAGAGTGAAGGTATTTCAAAACAAGATTATACAGTCTTTTTAGATTCTCAAGGATTGAAAGGTGCTAGAATCGGTATATTTAATCAGGCTTCGGAGGACTATTATCACTCAGGAGAATACGATGAAAATTTGTTTAAACATGCTATTCAAACCTTACGCCATGAAGGTACAGAAATTGTCGATAATATCGAAATACCTTCTTTCAATAGGGATTGGAGTTGGGGGGTACCAATATATGAACTGAAACATAGTTTAGGAAATTATTTATCTCAATTACCGTCTTACATACCAATCCATTCTGACGCAGAATTAATTCAATTTAATAAACAGCATGATATGAAAGCCTTAAAATATGGTCAGAATATGTTGGAGTATAGAGAAAATCTACCAAACACTTTAAGAAATCCCGAATATTTGAATGCCAAATTAGAAGATCTGTATTTTTCTCAGGACATGGGGATTGATTTTACTTTAAAAAAGTATAACCTTGACGCCATAATTTTTCCGTCTTATATTGGCTCAACCATATGCGCTAAAGCTGGCTATCCATCTATAGCTGTACCTGCTGGTTACATGGAAAGTGGAAGACCATTTGGCATAACTTTTGCAGGTACTGCTTTTAGTGAAGGCATATTAATCAAACTTGCGTATTCCTTTGAACAAGCTACAAAACATCGGAGAAGTCCGAAATTAATATAGAAAAAGGCATATTCACTTGAGCCTCATGAAGAATAAAATCGACCAAAAAAAATTTGATTCAAATATAATGTCTACTAAACTCTTATTCAACTAACTAAAGCAAGAGTTTAAAAAAAGATCGTCATCATAAGCGAGGGGGGAGTAATATTAGTGAACTTTTAACAATTAATCATAATAAAATGGAGATACTTCAAAAAGGGAAAAATGGTACACCAATAATTATCCTAACAGGGATGGGTTGATCATTTGATGAGTGGTACGATGTGATAGAGCCATTAAGCAAATTGAACAGAGTAGTAATGTTTCATAGACCTGGACTTGGTGAGAGTGAAATTCGAAATGATATCCGTAATACACAGGCAGTCGTAAACGAAATAAATGAGTTGATGCTTCTACTTGGAATACTTGAACCCGTGTTACTAGTTGGTCATTCGTATGGAGGTTTATGTGCCCAGCATTTTGTGAAAGAGCATCCTGAAAAGGTTGCAGGGATAATATTGGTAGATTCAACTTCTGTCGATTTAAAGGTCTTAGATGAGTTGGATATACCAGTTTTGAATGAAGGTTCGACCGATGAAATTTGGATGGAAAAATGTGTTTCTTATTCTCTTTTGAATCAGGAAGAATTAAGAGACATAATAACTCCTACTCTCACAGAAAAACAAAAACAACTTCCTTTATATGTACAGCAACGATTAATAAATTTCCAGATTAATCCTTCGTTATACAAAGCAATGCACTCTGAAATTAACAACTGGAAGCAGAACGCAGATACTATAAAAAAACTAGGAGACTTTCCTAATATCCATTTAATTGTAATTGGTCGAGACAAAGAACATAATATTAGGTTAGGAACTGAGGATGGGTTACCAGAGCGGGAGTTAAGGCTATTTGAAAAAAAGTGGCAAGAACTAATTATGAACCAAGTTAATTTTTCTCAAAATAGTAAATTAATAATAGCAACAGAGGCATGTCATTCCATACATATTGATAGACCAGATATTATCATTGAATCAATAACATGGATGGTTAAAGAATAACTTTGTCTTCAACTATGTGGTGCTTTGGTTAAACAAGGTCATCCAGTCTATTTTTTATCCAAAGCAACTAACAGATATCAGATGCCCATTGTGAAATGTTACACTTAAACTAATGAAGCAGTTTAGTTGAAGAAGAAATGAATTTTTGGTAATTTCAAATGGAAAATTTAACGCTAACTGAATCTTTAATTTGTTTCTAACGTAGTAAAGAAAAGGAGGTGTTGTTTAATTCATCATTTCAAAACAGAAATAAAAGGAACAATTATTTTTTACTCATAGAGAAATGGGGAGAGCATTTTGTGGATGCTATTTGAAGTGGTTATAATTCTACTTATTTTCACAATGGCACTTTTTATACATGAAATGGGTCATGCAATTGCAGTACTTTTACGGAATAAGAAAGCAAAGGCAGAAGTATATCTTGGTTCATTAAGTAAAGAGAAAAAGCTGAAGCTAAGTCTTGGAAGAATTACTTGTTATCTAACCATAGCCTTTTCAGGTAGATGTTGGGTTTCAAACCCTGAAGAATTACCACCATCTACAAATAAACAAAGACTTATTTTTTTTGCAGGTGGACCGATTGCTTCATTACTTGGTTTTGTAGCACTATATTTTTTCTCCCAATTGATTTCTGGCGTGTTGGGCATAATAATTAATAAAATTGCATTCATTAGTTTATTAATATTCTTAACTACAGTAATTCCCTTTACATATCCTTCATTCCTAAGAAATATAGGCGGTTTACAAAATGATGGTTTAAAAATTCTTAATATACTTAAAGAAATTAGAAAACAGCAAAAAATAGTTTAATAAGAAGAAAATGTCTAAATGGACATACAGGCACTTTGATCCAGCAAAGAGTTTAGCTTCCTATTTTTTGAACTTTTCATACACTTCTAATCATAATCGGAACATTGGTTTGGAGGAAAATAAACAAATAATCTTGTTAAGCTAACGGGTGCTTAGTTAAAGAACGAGGGTTTGCTTAGATAACTCTTTTTCAGGTTATTTGAATAAACGAGTATGTCCCATTTTATAAGAATAAGAAGTACCTCTGAGGTTAGAATAGTGATATGAAGGATAGCTAAGAATTAATTCTAATTGGAGGTATATGTATGAAGGACAAAATAACAGAAAGTGAGTTTCAAGAGATTATTCGCAAAAGAAGTAACGGCGAGATAACCTTTTCGCAATTCTTAGAAGAATTGTCCCAAAGAGGCATAAATGAATACGAAATAGAAGTTGCTACAGGTCAAGCCACATATAAAGGAGTTCATTCGGAGTTTAAAACAGATTCCCAAGTAAGCTTGGTTATCTCAGATAAATTTAATAGAAATAAGGTACTTGAGGCAATCTCTAACATCTCTCTTCCCTTTTTAGCCTTCTTAAAAGAGATTGCTGAGGCTGGAATTGTAACCTATCGTGTGGACATACCTGAGAAAAAGGTTACTTATATTGGAATCGGAGAAGAAAGTATTGAAGAACAGCTTAAAATTTAAAAAAATTCCAGAACAAGTAGGTAAATGAATATTCAATAAACAGTAGGGTGCTGAGGCAAATCTTTATTTGTAAAAGCAAGATTGTGAAAAAATATACTTAAACTAAAGGGTGCTTTAGTAAACAAGTGGCTGCCTGTAAAGGTAGCTTTTTCTTATTGAACTAAAGCAGCAGGTTAGTTGAATAAGGTACTATGATAAACAAAAAAAATAGTGTGGTTAGAGGTGCCAGTATGAACAAAGTTTTCATTATTGATGGAGAGAAGTTTTCTAATTTCAAGGGGTTTTTTAAGGAGTTTTTGAATGTAGTTCCCTCTGGGAAATATGAATGGAACGAAAGTCTAGATGCGTTTAATAATATTTTGTGTGGCGGTTTTGGAGATATAGAATTTGGAGAAGAATACACAATTATTTGTAGACAAAAAGAGATTTAGGATATGGAGAAACGCGTTTTTGGGCTGTTCATACCCTATCTTTTGTCAATTTATATTTAGGTGGAAGCTACGCTACATCAACGTTTATCGGTTACTTACGCACAGTTAAGAGAAGGCTGTTGTTCAAGAATAATAAAGTTAATAAAAAAGTACGTCTATTACGTCTGTTCGGTTATAATCAAAATAAAAGAACAGACGTTTTTAGAGGGTTTTCAAGGAGGGAACGAATATGAACAAAAAAGTGAGTGCTGTGATGTCTCTTTTGATCGCATTTTCTATCGGGATGGTCCTACATGGAAATGCTGGACAAGCCGCTCAGAAAAACGAGTTGTACGTGTCTCCGGTTGGGAATGACAAAAATGCGGGAAGCAAGAAAAAGCCTTTAAAAACCATACAACAAGCGGTCGATTTGGCGGAACCTGGTACAACTGTTTACGTAAGAAAAGGTATCTACAAAGAACAAGTGGTCATACGGAAATCTGGCCTAAAAGATTCCCCGATCATCATTAAGGCTTATCCAAAGGAAAAAGCGACCCTCGATGGGAGCGGCCTTAAGGTGTCATGGGACTATCAAGGCTTAGTCTCAATACATGACGTAAGCTATGTCAACATCGAAGGATTTGAAATCAAAAATCACAAAACAAAACACGAAGATTTAGTGCCAATCGGCATCTCAGTCAGCGGGAGCGGTGAAGGAATCCGTATTTTGCGGAACCATGTTCACCATATCGAAACGCATCATAAAAATGGGAACGCTCATGGGATTGCTGTATATGGAACAGAAGCACCTGAAGCGATTGAAGATATTTTCATTTCGGGCAACAAACTAGAAGATATGAGGCTGGGCGCAAGTGAAACGCTCGTGTTAAACGGGAATGTATCGAACTTCAAGGTTACAGACAATATCTTAAGACGAAACGATAATATAGGAATCGATATCATCGGATTTGAAGGCGTATCCCCTGTTGAAGCGTTTGATCAGGCAAGAAACGGAACCATCAGCAACAATACGGTCTATCAAATATCCAGTTACGGAAATCCAGCCTACGGAAACCATTATTCGGCTGGTGGGATCTATGTCGATGGTGGAAAAGAGATTATTATCGAAAATAATAGGGTTTATAAAAACGATATAGGAATAGAAGCAGCTAGCGAACATGCGGGCAAATTCACAAGTTCTATAACCATACGAAAAAATACGATTTATGAAAATAGGAGTGCAGGTATTGCAATAGGAGGCTATGACAGTGAAAGAGGAAGCACCATAAACAGCATCATTACCGACAACATCCTGTATAAAAATGATACAAAATATCAGGATGGCGGACAGTTGCTCCTCCAATACAATACCAAACAAAATAGAATTGAAAATAACACCATGGTCGCTGGAAATTCCCGCCTCCTTATCAGCAGCCCTTTCAAGCAAAACGACGATAACAAAATAGACAACAATGTCTATTACCTAGATAAGGGAGAGGAAGAGACGCGCTGGATATGGGAAGCAGAAGAAATCACCGGATTCTCTGCCTATAAAAAGAAAAGCCTCCAAGATGGAAACAGTGTTTTTAAGAAACCTAAGTTCGTGAATGAAAGCAAATGCGACTTCCGATTGGACGCTAAAACGCGATAATTTCCTTGTCAATCATGCGATGGGTTTACAAAGTAGACAGAAAACCATCATAGGTATGATTTCTATGATTATTTTTTGGGGCTGTGGCTAATGAACAACAACTTGACAGAGGCAAAATTTTAGTAATATCCAAAGATGAAAAGACGGTTATTTAAGATACTGAGCGTAACATAAATGCTATTTTGTTACGTTTAAATTAAAAACACCCTGGCTTTCTTAAAAGGCCAGGGTGTAACTTTTTTCTATCCTAACTACCAACAGAGTTTATAAAGAATGAATCATCTTCTTTCTTTTTGTTTTAGGTTCTTTTCAACGAAGATCCATCCGTAATAAGAGACCCAAAACAGGACAAGCACATAAGAACCAATAACTATTCTTTCAGGATAATTAATAAGAGTATATAACAATACTAATAAAAATGGCGGCAGTAGAATCCAATACTTTTTTCAATGCAAGAAATCACCTTCTCGATTAAAGAATTCAAAACATGTTTTCATATTTTGTATAAATTATTTATTTTTTGATGATTGATTTTATAATATCCAATACAACATGTTGGATATAAAAGTTTGTAAAATAATGTACTTAAAGTAACGAGTGCTTTAGTAAAGATCATGGGGTTGCTTAGGCAGCTCTTTTTTCATATTGAACTAAAGCAGCAGGTTAGTTTAAGAAGGAAATTTGATATATAAGAACAAATGTTTTATAATGTGTCTCCAGCAATAAATAATTTATTAAACGGATTTGGGAGGAATTATATATGTATGTAACTCTTTCAGACTTTATTAAAGAATGGAATAGGGAAGCTATGCTAACTCAAAATGTTTTGAGTGGTTTGACAGATGAATCTTTAAAACAACAAGTTTATGCAGAAGGTCGTACTTTAGGAAGGATTGCGTGGCATTTAACAATAAATATTCCAGATTATTTATCCCATTTCGGGTTTAAGATAGATGAGATAGAAAATGCAGAAAGTGTCCCAACCTCAGCAAAGGAAATTGCTGAAACCTTTAAAGAGGTAAGTTCACACGCAGCCCAAATCATTGAACAACAATGGACAGACAAATCCCTAGAACAAATACAAGAAGCATTTGGAAGACAGGAATCAAATTCCCAAATACTAATGGGGCTAATCAAGCACATTGTTCATCATCGTGGTCAAATTACCCTTCTGATGCGTCAAGCAGGATTAAAACCGTTTGGGGTTTATGGACCACCAAAAGAAGATTGGATTCATTTAGGTGTGGAAAATCCACCACTATAATAATATTAAGCTAACGGGTGCTTTACTATAAGAAGGTATTTTTGAAATCGTGTTGAATAAGTTAATATATGTAAATTATTGAACAAAAGGGGTGTTTTACTTCAAGTCTGGGTGGAGCACTTTTTTCTTGAACTAACGTAGTCTAGTTTAATAATTATTATTCGCACCATTCCGTTCAATAATGCAATCATATCTCTAGGTGATACGAGGAGAGGTTATATGAAGAATGAAAAAGTTATTAAAACAACACTTGGATTCCTTGGCTTTCAATTAACATTAGTAAATATGTACTCTAATAAGAAAAATAAAGTAAACGGATTGGGCAATCTAGTAAAAATAAATGATAGAGTAATTCATACAATTGATTCTGGAAGCGATGATTCAAAATATACAGTAATATTAGATGCTGGATTAAGCTGTTGTTCAATTGATTGGTATTATATCCAACCAAAAGTTTCTGAATTTTCAAAGGTTATTTCATTCGATAGGGCTGGATATGGATGGAGTTCATCAGTAAAAGGAAAATATACAAGTGAAAACGTGGTTGAGGATTTGATAAAAGTGTTAGAAGAATTAAACGCAAAACCTCCATACGTGTTAGTAGGACATTCATTTGGTGGTTTAAATATGCGATTGTTTGCTAGTAAATATCCTGAGAAAGTGGCCGCTTTAATTTTAATTGATTCAGTACACGAAAAAAGATATTTAAGTAGTGAATGGGATGAAGAACGTACGAACATTCATAAGAAAAACTTGAGGTTATTTAGATTGGGATATATAACTTCAAGCTTAGGTATTCCTAGACTACTAAAACAACCTGTTGGCAGAAAACGTTTGCCAGAACCTTATCAAAAATATATAAACTATATTGGTTATAACTCTAAAACATTCGAAGCAGTATATAAAGAATTCTTTTATAGTGAAGAATCTGCCTCTCAATTAAAAGACTCAAAACCATTAAATAAAGAACTTCCAATAACTGTTTTAAGTTCTAACAATAATGATGTTTCTTGGGTAGAACATCAAAATATTCTTTCTAATTTAACAAATAATACGATTCAAATTAAGACTGACCATGGGCATTCAATTCATTTGGAAAATCCAGAAATTGTAATAGATACAATAAAAGAAGTTATTAACGAACTAGATAAAAACAAGTTCTTATTAAGCTAACGAGGTGCTTTACTTCAAGAAGGAGTAAAGCCTTTTTTCTTATTGAACTAAAGAAGCAGGTTAGTTGAAGAAGGATTTTTTTATGCCACACTAGCGAGAAAGGTTACATTGATAAAAATAATATAATTATAATTGTGAATATTTACATTTCTAGATACAATAGGGTGGCGTGGAGTGAAAAAAATAGAATTGAGGAGATTATTATGAAAAAGAGAAATTTCATATTTATTTTTGTAACTTTAATTTCTGTTGTTGGTTTGTATCTTCTATTAGATTTGGAAAAGGATTATAGCCAGCTTTCAATTGAAGAGTTACACGATTTGGCACAAAAAGAAGATGCAGAAGCACAAGGAATGTTAGCCTACTATTATCAAGAAGGAATAAATGTAAATATTAATTATGAAGAAAGTCTAAAATGGTATTTAGAAAGTGTTAGTAATGGAAATACAACAGCTATGGTCAACTTAGGTTATCTTTATGGAAATGGAATAGGTGTAGAAAAAGATTTAACAAAAGCATTTGAATTGAACTTACAGGCTGCTAATAGTGGAGATTCAAGTGGGATGTTTAACGTAGGCAAGAAATATGAGATGGGTATTGGAATAGCTAAAGATACTTCGAAAGCCAATTATTGGCTGGAGAAATCCGAATCAGCAAAGGGGATATAATATAATATTCCTGTTGAAAATTCGGTAAATGCTTCTTTCTTGTTCAACTAACGAGGTGCTTTAGGAAAGAGAGAAAAGGGGGATTAACAGTGCTATTTTTTATTTTTATTGCAGTGTATGGGACTCCTATCCTTGCAACTATTTTTTGTTTAAATTTAATTAGCATTATCAAAAAGGTGAAAGCTGAAGAGAATTTTTCAATAAACACAGTTTGGTTGACTGTATCATTCGTCATTATGATGTGGAGTATTGCAGTTGCTGGATTAGGGGAATAGTGCCTTACAGAATATAGATCGTTCCGAACTAATGCTTGTTCAAGTAACGGGTGCTTTAGTAAAGTTCATAGGGTTGCTTAGGCAACTACTTTTTCTTATTGAACTAACGACGCAGGTTAGTTGAAGAAGACAGGGGATTATTTTATATTGCCAATAAGGGGGTTTTATATTGTCGTTCGGTAGTATAGCTTTGGGGATTTTTATGATAATTCAAGGGATCAGTCATCTAAAGAAAAGTGACTATTTCATAGGGGGGAATATAAGGACTTTTTTAGGTGAAGAAAAATTCCAATCCTATCAAAGAGGTATGGTTTTTCCATATTTATTATTAGGGACGATTATGATTTGTATGGGAATAATCGAAAACACATTAAATATACCAACACTACTTTTTATAACAATATTTCTTTCTCTTGGTCTAATTCCAATAATATTAGTTTTAAATAACAATAAAAAATTCACAAATCGATATATATATTTGGATAAAAGAAATAAATAAGGAGTAAAGCTTTTTTCTTAATCAACTAACGCGGCAGTTTAGTTTAAGTTTAGTTTAACAAGGATTAATTTTAAGAAGTGAGAATAAGTAAATAGAGAAATAAAACTGGGGGGGAGAAAAATTGGAGGAAAACGATAGAGGCACTTTATATTTTAATATGTCCATTGGTACACTAGGACTTCTCATTATTGTAGTAGGATTATTCAAATATGTTGAAACCGTCGGTGGGGATTCTTTATATGTATTGTTAGGTTTTCCTTTAACAATGATTTACTTAAATTATCTTGAAGGGAAAGCTGGTATAAGTAAAAGAATATTATGGATTAAATCTATCATAGCGATTTCTTTACTGTTTAAGATTAACATCTTCTTATTAAACTCCCATGAAAATTAAAATCTTCGATATAGAAAAAAAGACAATACGAAATCTGACGCAGCTCAATTTTTTTTAAAAAAGTGTAGCGCCTAAATGAGAATCAAATTGTGGGTTGGATTAGGAGGCATTTGGTTCAGTGATTGTCACGTTGTAACCTAAGTTTTCAAGTCTTCGAACAGAATATCGTACAATCGATTGTTCTTTTTGCTTATCAAAGTAATCTTCACCTAAGTCTACATACATTTCTTTGCGTGTTAGGAGATAGTAGCTGATTCTTAAAATGGCATGAGCGACTGATATTCCTGCACGCTTTTTACCTTTTCTTGATGCAGTACGCCTATACAGGGCTCCCAAATAGGTTTTAGATCCTCTGACAGAATGAGCTGCTTCAATTAATGCTGATTTCAAGTACTTGCTTCCTTTTCTCATGTTGGTTGATTTCCTTTTGCCCGCACTCTCATTATGTCCAGGTACTAATCCTGCCCATGAACATAAGTGCGCGGAACTGGGGAATTGCTTCTCGACATCCGTACCGACTTCGGCTAAGATTTGTTCGGCCATTCGAGTGGCGATGCCGGGAATAGAATCCAATCGCTCAATATCTTCTTTGTGGGAGGATAATCTAGCAGACACCTCTTCGTTTAAGATTTCAATCTGCTCAGTAAGAAATTCGATATGGACCAAAATGGTTTTTAACATGAGACGTTGATGCGGGTTGATATATCCCCGAAGAGCTAGCTCCAGTTCACTTTTTTTCTTCTTCATTGATCGACGGGCTAGGCTAGCTAGCTTTTCAGGATCATTTTCGCCATCGGCGATAGCGCGAAGCATATCAAGAGACGAAACACCCATGATGTCGGAGACAACGGAACCTAGTTTAATATTCGCTCCTTCTAACACCTTTTGAATCCGATTATGTTGTCTCGCACGCTCTTCAATGATACTTCGACGGTATCGAACTAACTCTCGTAATTCTCGCTGATTTCTGTCTGGAATAAAACTTGCTTTAAGTAGACCGTGTCGAAGAAGTTTGGCAATCCATTCGGCATCCTTTACATCGGTCTTGCGACCTGGTACTGCTTTCATATGTTGAGCGTTCACTACTAAAAACTCAATGCTCTCGGCTTCTAGCAAGTTAACAATAGGTTTCCAAAATACACCTGTACTTTCCATTGCTACGTGAGTACAACCATGCTCCTTAATCCAGTCAATTAACTGTAATAGAAATACAGTTTTAGTGGAAAACGTTTGAATCTCCTTTCCTTTTGGTGTAATAATACAGGCAGTAATGGAGTCTTTATGAACATCCATACCACATGCACGCTCAATGATTACTTCCATTGTAACCATCCTTTCTACGGCAAATAGTATTGGAGGCTGGTGCAATAACCAGAGTAGGATTAATCTCCCATGAGTGCTTCCCGTAAGGGAGCGACAGTCTGTGATGCACCGTGGTCGTTGGAGTCAGACTAACGGATGGGCTCTATGGCACCATAGTTCATCGACCTTCCTCTCCCAGCCGTAGTATCCTATACCCAGGTTTTCACATTTTCATTCACTGTGGTGTAGCGCTGATTTTGCGCTACATGGATGGCTAACGGGTGCTTTACTTCAAGAAGGAGTAAAGCCCTTTATTTCGTATTGAACTAAAGCGGCAGTTTAGTTGAACAAGAAATGATAAAATCATTGTAAATAAAAAAGAGGAAGGAAGGTTTTATTTTACGAAGTGCATAAAAACACCTCATTTTTGTGAGGTCAATTGTTTAAAGAGATATCTAAATATTTTTCATATCTTTGCTTTTCAATGTTCAATTCATAAACTCTAATAAAATTCACTTCAAAGACGGGATAGGGTATCAATTCTTTATCTGCTAGTTGCTCCATATCTTTTAGTTCTTTTTTTGAAAGTCCAGTAGAAATGTCTCCGCCGTACTGTTCTTTCCCCAAAGTTAAGTGTGGTGTAAAGGCACCCAGTTCAAAATACTGTGTTATTAAGTCTTCTGATGGTGAAATTTCTTGCACTATTTTTTCGTGCAAATCGTGTAATTTATTTGAGATAACACTCAAATATAAAATATTTTCTCCAAAATACTTTGCTTTATCTAATGATATTTGAAAAGGTTTGAAATTCCCACATACTTTTAGTATTTTGTCTATCCACTTTTTATCTGGAGTTAATCCTCCTTGTGCTTTCAAAGTTATATGAGGTTCTACACCTAATTTGTTAATCCATTTACTTTGAAAATGTTCAATTCGTTCTAAATATTCTTTTGGTGGGACAATTCCAATAAAATACTCTACCTTCATTCTTCTCCACTCCTATTATTTTAGTTTTAATAATTTTAACGGAAAATTCTAAATTTAAAAAGGTTATTATTTCACGAAAACATTAAACTTTGGAAAAACAGCCTTTAAAAATAATAATTTCCTTATTCAACTAACGGGTGCTTTACTTCAAGAAGGGGTAAAGCCTTTTTCTTATTGAACTAAAGCGGCAGTTTAGTTGAGTAAGAAAAGGATTTAATTTATAAAATGTCGAATAGATAATTGAATGTTGAATGCAATAAGGAGAGGAAATGAAGAGATGATTTTTAATAAAATGATAAACACACAGTTTAACTCAGTTGTATCTAATGTGAGAAAGACATCAGAAAAAGTTGACTGTTCAGGTGCAGCTGTATTAATTATTCATAACGATAATATTGTTACAGAAGAATATTGGAGCAAACAATCCGTTACTCAACTTATTGAATAAAAAAAATGGTTGCTTTTTGAAGTTATAAATTATTTGTTGGTGAGGTGTATAGATTGATAAAATCATCGGATTCTCAACATATGAATGTTGACACTGAAATTCTTAGAGAATGTATTTCTAAAGCTTTGAAAACAACGGATTTAAATTTAATTAATTGGAATATTGATCCTATTTCTTGCAAATCGACCAACTTTACAACAGGTGGTATATATCGAGTCCATGGTATTGCAGAAACTGTACAAAGCCATTTACCTTGGACAATTGTATTAAAAGTTATCCAGTCTGAACATGAAGACAAGAACCACTTACAACATCATAATTATTGGAAGCGTGAAGCTCTTGTTAACGAGTCAGGAATTTTAACACGCATGCCAAATGTTATTCAGACCCCCGAAAGTTATAAAGTTGAAAAAAATCTAAGAGTGAAATCTGGATTTGGATGGAGGAAATAAATGAAGATAACCACAACAATTGGTCACAGAAAGAATTTATATTTATTGCAAAACAATTAGGTTTATTCCATGGTACTTATGCCACAGGTGAACAGCCAATTCCAGATGAGGATTGGATTTGTCGTCAATGGCTGAAATCTTGGATTGCTGGATGCAAGAAATACGCAAGCGATCCATGCCTTAACTATCTCAAAATTCAAGGTGTGCTTCAAGAAATTGATCAAATTTGGAAAACTTTTTCGAATTTGAATCAAAATCTGCAAATTCATTTTGAAGCTATGAGTCGAATTCCAAAAGCTTTGTCACATCAAGATTTAAGTAAACAGAACATGTACATAAGTAACAAAAAAGAAGGTCAAAAAGATCTAATTTTAATAGATTGGCAATTCCTAAGCATTTCTGGAATAGGGGAAGACTTAGGAAAATTATTCGGCGTAGCTTTGAGTCAAGGGGATATACCTATTGAACAGGGTTGGTACTATGAAAGTCTCATATTCAAAAGCTATATGGATGGCTTAACAAATGCTGGGTGGCAAGGTGAAGAATCATTGGCAAGGTATGGTTTTTGCATCTCAGTGGCATTGCGTAGTTCTTGGGAAGTTCCAAAGTTAATCCAGCATATAGCAAGCTCCAATATAGATAGTTCAACCTCCACGAACAAAGATACACAAAAGCTATTACAAATCGTGAGAATTCAAATGAAACTTGGTGAAGAAGCACAGCAAATATTGAGAACAATGGGATATTCTTTATTTGACTAACGTGGTGCTTTACTTCAAGAAGGAGTAAAGTCTTTTTTCTTCTTGAACTAAAGCAGGGGTCAGCAGGTTAGTTCAACAAGGCACTATTTTTGTTTGTGTACAAATTTATTTAGGTGAAGTCAGATAGGAGATAGACTATGAGAGAGAATGAGCTGTACGTTTATCACATTGTTACTAGAAATAAAATGAGTCTAGGTCAAATAATTAGCTTTGACAAGAATCAAAGAAATACCTTATTTAGCTTCTTTTTTGAGAGAGAACAATTGAATTCTAAAGGAGAAGACTTTTTTAGGATTTTACAAGAACATTATTCAAATGAAGGCTTGTGCTTGAATAAAGAAAATGCCGATGTAGTTATTAAGTATGCAGACCAAACAATAAGAGCTATCAGAGAAGTAATAGTAGAAATGGTTAGACTACAAGAATATCCAGAATACCCTTCAAGAATGTCTTGTTTATACGCTACAAAAAACTATGAAGACTTATCGAAATGGAAAGCATTATTTGATTCATATAATCGGAAGGTTTTGCAGATTGTTAAACTTAGAGTTATTGGGAACTCCTTTGAGGGGGATGGAAACCTTTTACCAAAAGAAGATGGGGTTCCATTCTCTCAAAAAATTGAACAAGCTAGACAGTATTGGCAGGGTAATGTGAAAAACGAGCTTCCTGAACTCTTAATCGACGGGAAAATAGAAGTAGTTGAAGTTATTGATGATTTCACTACTTAAATTCAAATTTGTTAATAACAGAATGTTAAAAGAATGTTTTCGTTTTACCGAGATACAGGTGCAATCCTTCTTCACCTAACGGGTGCGTTACTTAAACAACAGGAACAGGAAACCTTTTGCCCTTAGGTACTAATATATAAAGAATAAGTCTTGATTGGGGGGAGTTAATTATGTTAGATATATTATTCCTATTTGTTCTTACTTTTGTTGGGGGAATAGTTGTTATTGCTGGACTCTTTCCTATATTTGGTGGAAAAAATCCAAAGCCAAGTCCTATAGTTAAGTCTTTAAAATGGCAAGTCTTTGTATCTATTTTTACCGCTATATGCTTTGTTTATTTTACATTTTCTAATATTGAGTTTTCTGTGGGTAAGCAGGATCCGTTTAATCAAGTACTCTTTTTCTTCATTATGGTTGTATCGGTTTTTAATGCGGGATTATTGACGCAAAAATACATTCAAACAAAAAAGAAAGAATAATCTTATTCGACTAACGAGTGCTTTACTTCAAGAAGGAGTAAAGCCTTTTTTCTTATTAAACTAAAGCCGCAGTTTAGTTGAACAAGGAATGACTAATAAAGAGTCTATTATCAATGACAAATGGTAAAATGATGTAAATAAGAAATGCGAGAGGTAATTTACAGTTGTGCTTGACCATTTCTACACGAGGGGATGTTTTAATGTTTAATGTGGGAGACATGATTTATCAGGTTATAGTATTGGGCCTTATCCTTTTATTTGTAGTATCGTTCACCTTATTTATAAGGAGATTACTCTTGAATCAACAGGCAAAAGTGCATCAACTTAATGAACTTGAAAAGAAATTGGATAAAATATTAGAGTTAATGGATAAGAGTGAGAATGAATTTTCTTTAAGGAAATAACAGTTGTGAAATGTTACACTAAACTAACGGGTGCTTTACTTCAAGAAGGAGTAAAGCCTTTTTTCTTATTGAACTAAAGCAGCAGTTTAGTTTAAGTAGGTGTTAGAATTCAAACATTGGTTTATTTGAAAATACAACACAAAGTGAGGTTAATCCTATGAAGAAAAAATGGCTTATAAATGTTTTTGCTTTGATAATTTTTTTAGGAGTTATAATATATTTTAATTATCAAAACTATCGGTTAGGTGAGAGAGAAGATAGAGAAGAACTTCTAGCTGCTGTCGTATTTGATTTAGTTGAAATTGAATCAATTTCTAAAGAAGATGTCAAAGAAATAAAGGTTTTTCGTCAAGATGCGGGAGTTTATCCGTTCTACTATAATATTTTGGTAAGGTTAAACAATGGAAAAGAATTAAGTTATGAATGGGCAAATAAAGAAAAAAACAGCTTAACAGTTTCACGTTATGGAAAAATAGAGGATTAATAGTAGAGCGAAATTGATACTACCTAATTAAACTCCCATGAAAATTAAAAAAACCTCAAAATCTATAAAAGTTCATAACAAAATAGACTCAGAAATAGCTTTTTTAAAAAAAAGCTGAGCCTTTAGAGTGATTATATTAAATTGAAAGTTTACTCAGGAATCAACTCCATTCTCTTATAATAAAGGCGGCTGGTGCAGTAACCAGAGTAGGATTAATCTCCCATGAGTGCTACTCGTATAGAGTGCGACAGTCTGTGATGCACCGTGGTCGTTGGAGTCAGACTAACGGATGGGCTCTAAGGCACCATAGTTCATCGACCTTCTTCGCCAGCCATACGAATCTATACCCGTTCTGAAACAATTTTCATCCTCTGTGGTGCAGCGTTTTTTGCTGCATGGGTGGCTAACGGGTGCTTTACTTAAAGAAGGGGTAAAGTCTTTTCTTATTGAACTAACGCCGCAGGTTAGTGCAATAAGAGGTTTTTTTACAAGGATGTAGAAGTACTTATTGTAAGGGGAGTTGTTTTGGGATAAATGAAGAGGGAAGAAACTTATTATTAAGGGCTTTATATACAAAATGCTCGTCAGGGGGAGTTGTAACTGAGTAATTCTAACATAAATTTTACGAATAGAATGCTAAGAGTATTGAGTAACGCAGAAAACGAAGCACAACTTTCAAAATTAAAAGTATTACAACCCGCACATCTCCTAATAGCCTGTTTGAATGAGAAAACAGGGGTCCTTGGAGAAATATCTCTGAAAATCACCTTGGATAAGAATTCATTGAAAGATATGATGGAGGATATTTCAAATCAGCATACGACAAACAGTGTTTTTTTCAACGTTAGAGTTACAAAAGAAGTAATTAAAGTTTTGGAAGTTGCTATTAATTATATGAAAAGATATAACCAAGTCTATGTAAATGAAGGTCATTTGCTTAAAGCATTAATAACAACTAATGTAGTTGACAGTTGTTTATCAGATGAAAATAGAAAAATAATTTTATCCCTCGGAACTACCTCACGAGATATGATTACTCATATTGGAAATTATACCGTCCCAAAAATTAACTCCCATCTTGTCCGTAAAGTGAATAAAAACGAAATTAGCGAACTTGTTCATTTTATTGAAAATAATTTTTCGAATGAGTGGTCACAAACTATAAGAGAAGCATTCTTTTTAAGTAAGCCACCGATATATATTGCTTTAGATATAATGGAGATATTGTAGGGTTTGCTGCTTATGATATTTATAAGAATAAGAAATGTTATTTTGGTCCAATGGGGGTAGCATTATCCAACAGAGTTAACGGGATTGGATATTCTTTACTACATCACTGTTTAAAAGACATGAGTGATATTGGTTATGAGTATGCAATTATTGGTGATGCAGGACCGATAGAATTTTATGAAAAAGCATGTAATGCTGTTGTAATACCTTCAATATAGTTTAGAACACATCTCAGAGTAAAATAGACAAAGAAAGGAGATGTAACAACATCTGCTTTCTTATTCAAATTATGGGCTATTTAAGGAGGAAGTAATGTCTTTAAATGATCAATTTTTCAATATTGCTAACGCACTGAATAAAGAGTTAGATATTATTCCTGTTTTATACGGTTCATTAGGACTAGAAAAAGTAACTGGAGTTAAATTCTCTCCACAAGACATTGATATTCTTGTTCCTTTAATCTTCTTAGAAGAGAAATGGACCATGCTTAAATCGGTAATTGAACAGTTAGGATATGAAATGGTTGATTTACATGAGCATGAATTTAATAAAGGTAAGATTAAGATTGGATTTGCTTTTATTGAGGATTTGAAACCCTTTGCAGATGTGGATTATAAAAAATTTAAGAAAAATGAAGATAATGGTGCAATGTATTACACACTCTCAATTGCTGATTACCTTAAAGTTTACAATAAGTCTTTATTAGATGGGTATCGAAGAACAAAAAATAATAAAGACGAAAGTAAATTGAAGATTTTAAATGACCTTGTACAAAATAACTTTGATTGAGTTAAGTTCTACTTAAACTAACGGGTGCTTTACTTCAAGAAGGGGTAAAGCATTTTTTCTTATTGAACTAAAGATGCAGGTTTGTTGAATATTGATTTTATCAAATTAAAAAAAGAGCCTCTGTTGAGGAGGTAGTATATGAAAAGTGTTCTTTTTGGCATTGCAACTATACTTTTAGGCATTGCAGTGATAATTGCATTTAGTTCAACTGGGGATGGTTATTCGTACGGAACAAAGATTGGTCTAGGAATTTCATTTGCTGGCTTATTGTTTTCGGCAGTGGGGTGTTTTACTAACAATAGCAGATAACCTTATTAAGCTAACGGGTGCTTTACTTCAAGAAGGAGTAGAGCGTTTTTTTCTTATAGAACTAAAGAAGCAGTTTAGTTTAATTAGGTATCTTTTGAAGGTGACAGATTATCAGTGGGAGGTATAAATAAATGAAAGAAAAAAAGTTTGATATTTTAATGTTATTTCAAATGATTTTTGCAATCCTTGTTATGTTAATTGGTATTTATGGTAAGGTTACGGAAAACTACAACTTACTACCTTTGATGTTAATACTTCTGAGTATAACGTTACTTATAATGGGGTTACGAGAATATAAAAGAACTAAGAGTTTATTGTGGGGTATCTTCATTTTATGCACTTCGTTATACATTTTATTCTCTGCGGTTGAAGGCATTATGAATAATTAAATTGAATTATTATTCAACTAACGGGTGCTTCGGCAAAATATGGCCATTTTGATGGTCAATTTTTATCTTCAAAACACTAAGTTGATTCTCAGATATGCATTGTGAAATGTTACACTTAAACTAAAGCGGCAGGTTAGTTTAATTAGAAATGTAAATAAATTTGGATATTAGCCAAAAGAAAGATTATCTCGATAGTCGATTAGTTAAACAACAGGTCGATGTTGCAGCGTACTTATATAACTATAAAGTACGCTTGACTTTTGATATTTAAGTAAAGTACACTTTACTTAAAGTGAAGTTAACTTTACCAATAGGGTGGTAAGCGAATGAAAAACAATATTAAGTTGTTAAGAGCAAAACATAATTTGACTCAGGACCAATTAGCCGAAATGTTAGAGGTTTCAAGGCAAACAATCATTTCGCTAGAAAAAGAAAAATATAATCCTTCAATTACACTTGCTTTTAAATTAGCGATAGTATTCAAATGCAGAATCGAAGATGTTTTTATATACGAGGGGGAGATTCATAATGAAAAAAGCACGTGAAAACCAAATTACTTATTTATTTTTAGGTATAGTAATGGTCCCGTTAAGTATTTATATAAACTACCCTTATTTAATGCATAATACATTTCCAGAAGGCATTATGACATTATTTCTAGGTACTAGTTCTCTAATGATGGCTTATTTATCGCCACATTTATTCCCAAAAGATGAACGTTCAAAAAAAATTATGGGTAAAAGCATGAGTATAAATTATTTTGTATTATTCAGTGCAATGACGTTATTAATTCTACTGACAGGCTCCTTAGGACCTTTTGTATTAACAGCTAATCAAGTTTTAATTGTTTTATTCTGCATTATGGTTACTACAATACCTTTAACAATGATTGTTTATGCTAATAGAATATAGGTGACGATTATGAACTATTTACCTTTCGAAATTAAACGATAGCTTCTCTCAGATTATGCAATTTTATCTGTTTAATGTGAAGCATTGCACTTAAACTAACGGGTGCTTTACTTCAAGAAGGAGTAAAGCCTTTTTCTTATTCAATTAAAGGGGCAGGTTAGTTCAATAAGAAAATTTTTGGGGGAACACCAGAACTTCTAATAGGGAGGTAATTAAGTGGAAAGAAAATATAATTTGTGGTCATTCATTTTATGTTTGTTATTATTAGTGCTTTCATTACAATCGTTATATGCGTCATATTACCGAACTTGGCAAGTGGCACCACCTGCTTTAACTTTATGGTTACTCACTGTTATTGCTTTCGTTACGGGTATTATTGGATTTAAAGACAAAAGTAGTAGGCGAGCGAGATGGAGAAGTTGGCTTACGGTGCTAATTGGATTCCCCCTTTCGGCAATTTTTCTATTAGGGGTAGCGGTAAATACATTTGCGAGAGAACCCATTGAAACAGCACAATCACCTGACTCTAAAATAATCGTCGACTTTTACACATTAAACGGTGGGGCGGCTACCTCCATTAGTGTAGAAGGAATTGTAAATGGTCCCCTTTGGTTTAAAAAGAGGATTTATTACGAAGACCCTATGCACAAGGTTGATGTGGAATGGGAAAATAACCATATTATTATAATTAACAATCACACTTTGAACTTGGATAAAGGGGAAACTTTTTCGAATTAATTTTTTTACTAACGGGTGCTTTAGCAAAATATGGCCATCATTTCGATGGTCTATTTTTATGTCCAAAACATTAAGTTGTTCTCAGATATGCATTGTGAAATGTTACACTTAAACTAAAGCCGCAGTTTAGTTGAACAAGGACAAGTTTACAGAGAGAACAAGTAGTGAATAGAAAAATACTGTGAAGTGGGGTTCGGAAATGGAGAAAGTTCTTGAAAAATTAGAGGAACTAAAGTCAGGTGAAGTGGGAATTATTATTTATTCTCAAGTAAAACAGGATATAGTTTTATCATCAAATAAAGGGCTATTAGTACCTCTTGCTTCTGCGGCAAAAGTTGCTATTGCCTTTTGTATCGCAAAATTGGTTGAAGAAAGACACTATAAATGGACTGACATAGTTGATGATGTAATTTTAAATCCAGAAGAGGATAGTAACGAAGTGTAACCTCACTTTCAAAGTAGAGAAAACTTGGCACTCCAAGATGCGGTGGAAGTTATGATAGCCTGTCACGATAGCTTTGTGACAGAGAGAATTGTTCAATTTTGTGGTGGATGGGAAAGGATTAACAATAGAATAAAAACATATTTTAAAAGCATAAATATTACTCAAAATCCAAGAGACTTGGACAACATTGGAGAATTGAGTGAGATGTTAGAACTTTTACAATTAATACATCAAGGATACAAAACTAATCCTAATTTATGGATTCCAGTTATTAATGGTTTAGTCAGGCAACGAGGTGATATAGAAGGAATACCAAGCCATTTCTTAAATCATATGACTGGAGGATTAGATAATGTAGTAGTTGATATTGGGATAATGGGTGAGTTTTCCAAAAACCCATTATTATTTGTTTTGGGGGCAAAGGAGTTACCAAATCGATATAAAGAAAAATTAGCAGACGAAATAATCATTGAAGCAATGAAATTACTTTATGTTGAGTATTGCAATCAGGAAGTTGAATTTGAAAATGAAAGTCTATCTAATACTTAAAATGCTTATTAAGCTAACGGGTGCTTTAGCAAAATCTGGCCATCGTTTTGATGGTCTATTTCTATGTCAAAAACATTAAATTGATCCCAGATAAGCATTGTGAAATGTTACACTTAAACTAATGACGCAGTTTAGTTGAAGAAGCGATTTTATTTAAAGGTTCGAAAAATAGCTTTAAAAGTACAGAACCAAAGAACAAATTAGCATCCGTAAATTGTAATAACAAGCATATCCAGATGTTAGTTTCCATTTTTAATCGAGATTGTTATAATTAGGTACACTATGAATAGATTATATATTTAAAATAATTAAAAAGTGTTGTTCTATTGTCTTCCACTACTTTAATGACACTAAGTAGCAATGCTTTATATCTATCTGCTAATTGCTATATTACCCTTTGGTTTATCTATTAAATTCTAAATTCAAAGTTTTTACTTTAACAGGAATAATATTGACAGCGATAGGCTTTATATTTCAAATTTTCTATTTTATTTCTAGGTGGTATTTAATTGGACATCCCCCAGTGAGTAACTTATATGAATTTATGACGTTCTTCGGCATAATGCTTATCGCAAGTTTTCTTATTTTGTTTTATTTATATCGCCAAACCATCATTGGTCTTTTGACTCTACCGGTCGTTCTATTGACTTTAGGTTTTGCAAATACATTTTCGAGTGATGTAACACCTTTAATTCCAGCTTTGCAAAGCGAATGGTTAACTATTCATGTGCTAACTGTAGCATTTTCAAGTGCCGTATTGTCTATTTCTTTTGTTACCGGTATAATCTATCTCTTAAAAGTTATTGGTCTGGGGGAAAAAAGTCTACGAGCGTTCTTTTTAGAATTAGTTATGTACTTTTTAGTTACAGTATTTTGGGTTTATTATAATTACAGGTATCTTTAGTTCTATCAATTACAAAAAAACGATTACGTTTGAAGATAGTAACTCAATACAGGAAACTTTAGAATATAATATACCTTAAATAGTAGTTCCTTCAAATTTAATTTGGGAACAAGAAGGACTTACTGACGTTCCTCTATGGGTAAATGCCAAAAAATTAAATACTATTCTTTGGTCATTTTTAATAGGAACTGTACTTTATTTGATGATTCGTCTTGTTACACGCAAAAGAATTATTTCGCTCTTAAAACCACTTACAAATAAAGTAAATATTGATTTGATGGATGAGATTACGTATCGAGCGGTTGTTATTGGATTTCCTTTATTTGCTCTCGGTGGATTAATTTTCGCAATGATTTGGGCACTTATTGCTTGGGGAAGATTTTGGGGGTGGGACCCCAAAGAGGTATGGGCTTTGATAACATTCCTTTTCTACGCTACATTCCTACATCTTCGAATCGGTAGAAACTGGATTGGGGAAAAGAGTGCTTGGATGGCAATAGGAGGATTTGGTATTATTGTCTTCAATCAAGATTTTGTTAACTTGGTAATTGCAGGACTACATTCCTACGCTTAATAACGGGAAAAGTGGTTAAATTTTTGTTCAACTATGTTGGAGCATAGTTCAAGAAAAAAATCTTAAACTAATAAAGTATGGGGCGATAAAGTGAAACAAAACTTTAGATATGCATTATTGATTTATTTTTGTTCACTGCTCTTATTAGATTTAATGGTTTATATTTTCAATATTGATAACCGGTTACTTGAGGTATTAAGTTACATAATATTTCCTTTACTTTTGATTATGATTACTTATCTTTTGAAAGAAGATTTAAAAGTAAAAGTATTTGAAAAAGATAAATCCTCAGTTAAAAAAACTATATCAGTGATTTGCATGAGTTTTTTTATGGCTTTTGCTGGAATAAAAATTATTACACTTGTAAAATCTTTTTTTGGAACGCCAAATGAAATTAATACGACTAATGATATAAATTCTTCACCTTTTATGATTATTCCAATAGTTCTTTTAGGACCATTAGTAGAGGAGTTAGTATTCAGAAGGATTATACTTCACGTCTTTTCGAAGAAATTTAATATTTTAAGAAGTATTATTTTAACCTCTATCCTTTTCTCTAGTTGGCATTTCTCTATAGTTAGTTTTCCGCACCTGTTTTGGATATCAATCGTCTTTTCTTATAGTTATTACCTTACCAATAGATTGTCAGTACCTATTATTCTTCATATCATTTGGAATCTATCACCTTTTATTCTTCTTAAGATTTGGAATCTATTACATACTTTGTTGTTCAATTTTGGGTTAATTGTTGGAAACATCTAAGTTTTCGTTATAGCTAACGGGTGCTTTACTTCAAGAAGGGGTAAAGCATTTTTTTATTGAACTAACGGCGCAGGTTAGTTGAAGAAAATAATTGGGATTTTTATGGTAAAATATAAATATTAATAGATGATTTCAAGTATAAGGATTTTCAATTACAGTGGGGGAGAATAATGAAGCTAATAAAATTAGCATTTACAGGATTATTGGTAAGTGGATTATTAACAGGGTGTACGAAGGAAGAAACGAAGGTTGAACAAGCTAAAACAGAAGATACGAAAGTTGAACAAGTAAAAACAGAAGCCGAAGTCAACGACCCGAAGGCGTGGAAGGATGTTTCAACTCCTGAAGGCTTCAACGAGTATGGAATTGAACCAACGTTGGAAGCTTGGATTGCCTATCACGCTGAAGATATTGTCAAAACAACCGACGTGAAAGAATATTACCCGAGGGCAAGACGCCTCAGAAACGAAATGAAATATTTTCGGATTCAAGGTGACGACCTTCAAAAAGACTTTGATAATTTGCAGATGCTTCAAACTTGGATGGGACATCTTGAGTATGTTTTATCGAGACAGGACACGCTAGAATCTGATAGACCAAGGTTTAATGACGACTTAAAACAGAGTTTCAACTATTTCACCGAACTACTTCACGATATCGACATTGTAATAAATCACGACGGAATAGGCGAAACATTCGGGTTCACGCACCAATTAGACGGGAACAAGGTTAAAGAACTGGAAACATACCTTTATGTGAACTAACGAGGTGCTTTACTTCAAGATGGAGTAAAGCCTTTTTTCTTAGTGAACTTCAGCAGCAGTTTAGTTGAACAGGAAGGTGTTTTTATGATTGTGTTGAATAAGTAAATATATGTTAATTATCGTAGGGCGATTAAATTAAACAGGTGGTGTAGATATGAAAGCATTATTAGTAATTGATGTACAAAATGTAATTGTAGAATTTAAAGATTTTCAGCAAGAACTGAATAGAATAGAAAGTATTATTCAAGATTTTAAAGAAAATGAGGAATCCGTAATATTTATAAGAAATCTAGATGATGAACAAACGAGTCCTTTTAATAAAGAATTGCCAAGCTCAGAATTGCATCCTTCTTTAAAAGAATATGCTGATATTGTAATTGAAAAGAAGACACCAAGTGCTTTTTTTCAGACAGAACTTAATGAAAAGTTAGAACAAATGGGTGTGGATCATCTATTTATAACAGGGTTTAATACTGAGTTTTGTTGCCAATTTACTGCAATATCAGCCTATGACAGAGGCTATAAAGTAACATTCATTGAAGATGCTACAGGAACTGTAAATGACGAAGCTACATATGAAATGAAAGGATTGGATATAAGAGATTTCGTAGGTACAGTTTTGCATTGGTCTAATGTAATTGAAGTACTGGATCAAGAAGAATATGTTGAAGAGTATAAATCAAGCAAAGTTTAACTTGAAATCAGCTAATAAAAGTTAAATTCCTTATTGCACTAACGTGGTGCTTTACTTCAATAAGGAGTAGAGCCTTTTTTACTAACGGGCAGTTTAGTTGAACAAGAAAAGGATTAAAAGGGGGGTAAAGTATGTATGGATTAATTGCAATATTTGATGAAAAGACAGAACAAGTTATTAAGGATATTTGGAAAGAGTTAAAAGAAAAGTCGATTTCTTCGTATGCATATGAAGTAGAAAATAGAAGACCGCACATTACTTTAGCAAGTTATAACGATATAAACAAAACTGAGTTTATTAAACAAATGGATGAATTTTATAATGATAAGCCAACTATAGATATAACGTTTAATTCGATTGGCTCATTTTTGAATTCAGGTGCATTATTTTTCTCACCAACTGTTACCCGTGAATTGATGGAATTTCATTCTAATCATCATAAATATCTTAAACAGTTCAATGATGACCCTAATTCATTGTATTTACCTGATAATTGGATACCACATTGTACTTTAGCTAATAGGTTGTCTCCAAAAAAATTATCTGAAGCATTTAATTACTGTTCAATAAGTAATAGCAACATTTATGGAAAGATAAAAGAAGTTGCCTTAATTGATGTACCTAATAAAAATAAAGCTACAATAATTTATTCAAAAGAGTTATTAGAGTAGCTGCATCTCTTCAACTAACGGGTGCTTTACTTCAAGAAGGAGTAAAGCATTTTTTCTTATTGAACTAAAGTAAGCAGGTTAGTTGAATAAGAATATTCTAGTTAATCAGGAAGGAGCAAGAACAATGAATAGATTTGTATTGCCACATATGTATTTGTTTTTTGGAATTATATTATTTATTTTGGCAGAGTTCACCGTTCCAGCAGGAGGCTTTTATTGGCTTACATTTTTCATTTCAATAACATGCATTGTTATTGGATTGATATGGAATGTGATTTTGTTATTATTTAAAAAGAGAAGTTAATCGAATAGCATAACTTATACCAATGAATTAAACTAACGGGTGCTTTAGCAGAACAAGACTGTAATGGGGGTGTCATTGTGAAAAATAAAATCACAATAAGTTTTTTATTATTGATTTTTTTACTTATTGCAGGCTGTTCTAAATATCAAGAGAGCTTTACTTTCACAGGAACAGTAGAGGAGATACTTGTTGAAGAAGAAATGTTAGTTATTAAAGAGTATAGCGGGGTTGATGAAGGTAGAAGAGACGGAAATGTATACGAAATACCTGATGATGATGTGGAGAGATATAGCATTGGGCAGAAACTTGAAGTAACTGTCTTTTCTAATACTGATGACGATGTTTGGGATTTAGACCATATGAAATTCGATATAAAAACAGTTGAAAATTAAACTTCTTATTGAACTAAAGGTGCTTTAGTGGAATAAGGGATCTCTCAACTTTAATTAAGAAAGGAGGAAAAAAGTGATAAGGATTGCTTATACATTAATAATTTCTATGGCATATTTATTATTTCGTTTCGTTATTCTAGAGGTATTTCAAATAGAATCGGAGTTTTTCTTTATAATCGGTACAATAAGCGTCGTTATTCTTTACTTTATAAAGCAATTACCCTTGCTTTTCATTTCCTACAAGAAAAGTTTTAAGAAACGAATATTCACTTATTTGTTTTCAGGATTAATTACTTCTCTATTGTTTACTTTGTTCTATATGAATTTCAGTGAGCTTGAATCTAACTTATTTAAAGGGATACTTCTTATTAGCTTTGAACTTCACATGACTGCAATCATGATTTATTATCTTCCAGTAGAAACTTATAAAGTTTTGAGACGAAGAGCCAATAGTACAGTTTAAGAAAGTTTCTTCAACTAACGGGTTCTTTACTTCAAGAAGGAGTAAAGCCTTTTTCCTTATTGAAAATAACAAAACATAGCGTTCAATAATGGGGCATTTCTGCATAAGGCGGGAATGCCCCTTTTTTGGACAATTAATTGCCCTTAGATATAGTCTTATAATTAAATTATAAGAAATTCAGAAGTTTCTTGAGAATAAACTGGAAGACCGTTCGTTGTACTTTATGAAAAAGCTTTTTCAATAAGATAAGGAGCGTAATAAATGAAAAGTTCATCGACTAACTTTATCGTGAGATTAAAAAGACAAAAAGAAGATGCTCTCGATTACATCATTGATTCCTATATGCCACTTGTAAAAACGATTACCACAAAAATTTTAAACAATATGAAACGGCAAGATATTGATGAATGTATCAATGATGTTTTTCTAACTGTTTGGCAAAATGCTCATCAGTTTCAAGGTGAGACCCAAGACTTTAAAAAATGGATAGGCATGATTACGAAATACAAAGCGATTGACCGATATCGTCAAGCTCAAAAACAAATTACACATGAGCAATCGGATGCACCACTTGAACTAAAGGCAAGTACCTTACAACCAGATATATCTATCTTACAACGAGAAGAAAAAAATGAATTATTGATGGCTATTAGTCAGTTAGGAGAAATCGACCGCGATATTTTTATGATGAAATATTATATGGACCTAACGAATGGTGAAATTTCCGATACACTAGGGCTGACAAAAGCTTCAGTTGATAATCGACTATATCGAGGTAAGAAAATATTAGCAGCAAATACAAAGTTAAGGGAGCGATTTATATGGGTATGAAGGAATGGATGAATATCGATATTGATAACCTTGAATTACTAGAAGTAACAGATTTAGAAAAAAAACAAGTCAAGCAACATATACTTAAGAAGCGTAATAAAGTACCGTTTTGGCGTCATATTGCAGTCGCTGCGGTAGTTCTTGTCGGTGCTACGATAGCAACTGGTTTTGCTTTCCCTTCTATTGCATCACAAATTCCATTTATGGATAATGTCATTAGTTACTTTAATGATGAAGAGCAACGCCACAAAAATTTTGAGGCATTCTCTTCTGAAATCGGTCTTGTACAGACAAGTAATGGCATGACGGTAATGATTGACAATGCAGTTTATGATGGAACAAACATAACAGTTTCATTTGCAATAGAAACGGATTATGATTTTGGACAAGAGATGCAAATGCGTGCACCAAATTGGTTCGATGTTGTTGGTGCAAGTGGGAGTGGGGGTGGACATGATATTACGAAAATAAGTGATACACGTTATGTCGGTTTATCAACATTTACCCCAAGATTCAAAGATGATATATATCCAGAAACGTTGGAAGTCACTTGGGCACCACGAGCGTTTTACAACGGGTCAAATGAGTTAGAGGTTGAAGGAGATTGGTCATTTGAATTTGCATTAGAAAGGTTAGAAGGGGATTTACAGATTATAAATGAAACAGTGCAGCACAAAGACGTTAACTTCATATTACGCTCAGTTGAATTCACTGATGTATCAACAGTAATTGCTTATGAACAAGTAGTGTCAGATGAACTACTAAAAGATTCGGTAAGTGTGTCGCCAACCTTTATTATTACAGATGACCTAGGCAATGTGTATGGTCTCGGAAGAGGTGGGAGTGGCATGACACCAGATGATTACAAAACATTTAAAGGAACTTCCACATTTGATTCTATCGAAGAAAGTGCAAGTCAATTAATTATTCAGCCGATAGAAATAGCAGGTCCTCCCTATGGAGGAGTTAAAACCGAAATAAAACTTGAACCAATAGTCATTGCCTTAAAAAAGTAATAACAAGAGCCCCTATAAAAGTTAATAAGTAGTTTAAACTTTTATAGGGGCTCTTTTCTGTAATTTCTAATCGTTATAAATTTCGGTAATCGAATATTTAACTAACGGGTGCTTTACTTCAAGAAGGAGTAAAGCCTTTTTTCTTATTGAACTAAAGCGGCAGTTTAGTTAAAGAAGAAATGTATTGTAATTTAAAGGGAACATTACAGTTTATATAGAATTAAATATTAATCGGAGATCCTTACAAGGAGGAATAACACTTGAGAAACGAAAAAGAGATGTTTGATTTAATAGTAGGCATAGCTCAAAAAGATGAACGTATTCGAGCTGTTTATATGAATGGTTCAAGAACCAATTCTAATGTTCCAAAGGATATTTTCCAAGATTATGATATTGTATATGTAGTCACAGAAACAGCCTCTTTCATAAAAGATGAGGAATGGATTGATTCTTTTGGAAATTTAATTATGATTCAAGAACCCGATAAAAATGATAAATGTATTGGGTTAGATTTGGATTTTGAAAAGTCTTATGGATATTTAATGCTCTTTACAGATGGTAATCGAATCGACTTACATATCGAAACAAGAGAAGCTATGATTGAAAACTATACGAAGGACAAACTTACGATTCCTTTATTGGATAAGGACAACATTCTTCCTAATATCCCTAAACCCACAGATAAGGATTATTGGGTAAAGAAACCATCAGAACCTCTCTTTATGAATTGTTGTAATGACTTTTGGTGGTGTCTGCAGAACGTTGGAAAAGGAATATGGCGTGATGAGTTGCCCTATGCAAAACAAATGTTTGAGTTGGTAGTAAGAGTTAGATTAGACGAGATGGTTTCTTGGTGGATCGGCATAAAATATGATTTCCAAGTTTCTGCAGGCAAGATGGGTAAGTATTTTAAAGAATACCTCCCTGAATACTGTTGGGAAATGTATAAAAAAACCTACTCTGACTACAATTATAAGAATTTTTGGAGTTCGATATTTGTGGCTTGTGAATTATTTAGAGTGTTAGCAAAAGATGTTGCTGAACAATTATTATTTACATATCCAATGGATGACGATAAAAAAATGAAGGAATTCCTTAAACACATTAGGCAATTACCAGTTGACGCACAAGGTATTTATTAAAAAAATATTCAGATTTTTTATAAGAAACTGAGTTTGTAATCTTCAACTAACGGTGTGCTTTACTTCAAGAAGGAGTAAAGTCTTTTTTCTTCTTGAACTAAAGCAGCGGGTCAGCAGGATCCGTTTAATCAAGTACTCTTTTTCTTCATTATGGTTGTATCGTTTTTTAATGCGGGATTATTGACGCAAAAATACATTCAAACAAAAAAGAAAGAAAAATCTTATTCGACTAACGAGTGCTTTACTTCAAGAAGGAGTAAAGCCTTATTTCTTATTAAACTAAAGCGGCAGGTTAGTTGAATAAGGTGTTAAGATTCATACATTGGTTTATTTGAAAATACAACACAAAGTGAGGTTAATCCTATGAAGAAAAAATGGCTTATAAATGTTTTTGCTTTGATAATTTTTTTAGGAGTAATAATATATTTTAATTATCAAAACTATCGGTTAGGTGAGAGAGAAGAGAGAGAAGAACTTCTAACTGCTGTCGTATTTGATTTAGTTGAAATTGAATCAATTTCTAAAGAAGATGTCAAAGAAATAAAGGTTTTTCGTCAAGATGCGGGAGTTTATCCGTTCTACTATAATATTTCGGTAGGGTTAAACAATGGTAAAGAATTAAGTTATGAATGGGCAAATAAAGAAAAAAGCAGCTTAACAGTTTCACGTTATGGAAAAGTAGAGGATTAATAGTAGAGCGAAATTTGGAGCATTTTACATAAACTTACGAGTGCTTTACTTCAAGAAGGAGTAAAGCCTTTTTCTTCTTCAATTAAAGCAGCAGTTAGTTGAAGAAGAGGAGTAAATAAAACGATGTCGAATGTATATATTGATGAAGTTTAAGTTAATGGAGGTAACATTATGAAAAAATATAAGATTGAAAATACTATTCCCACATTGCAAGAATACAAATATTTGTGTGAATCTGTGGAATGGAGTAATTATATGAATTTTGAAGTAGTAGAAACATCACTAAGAAATTCTATTCACTGCATCACAGTCAGGGAGAATGAACAAATAGTTGGTATGGGAAGAATTGTTGGAGATGGGGCTATTTATTTCTATATCCAAGATATAGTGGTTCATCCAGATTATCAGAAACATGGTATTGGAAATGAAATAATGAATCATTTGGTTAAATACTTAAATGCAAATGCACCAGACAAGGCGTTTGTTGGTTTGTTTGCATCACAAGGTAAAGAATCGTTCTATGAAAAATATGATTTTAAAGATTACTCACCAAACATGAAGGGGATGTTTACTGTAATTTCAAAAAATAGTTATGAGAATTTAGGAAAAAAATATATCAACATTAATACATTTGTTCTTTAAGTATCTTTTTCCTTATTAAGCTAACGGGTGCTTTAGTAAAGTGCTAGTTCAACTAAAGCAGCAGGTTAGTTTAATAAGAATGCTGTTATATTAGAAAAGGGGTAGATGATATGGAAAGATTAGAATTAAGTTATAAAAATGCTGTTTCAATGAAGGCGATTGAACTGAAAAAAATCTTAATGGAAATTAAGAGCGGGAGTAGAACTTGGGAAGAAGAAAGTAAAGCTAGTATAGTCAAATCTATGGTTGAGCATATCGGCTCAACTGATAGTGAACTTAGAGACAAATTAATTTATAGTTCTTTTTATCAATTAATTATAGAAAGAAATCAAATTGAGCATGAGTTATTAAATGAACTATTAGAATTGTGTTTAAGTGACTTGTTATTTAAAGGAATTGGGGAGAATCAAACTGATACTGTTTTTACAAGGTCATTCACTACCCTTTTAATAGCACTTATTCTATATAGGGATAATGAAGACAACTTTATCTCCCAATATATGGTATTTAAAATAAAGGATAAATTAATCGATTATATTAACTTGGAGAAGGATTTACGAGGATATATATCTGTAAAAGGCTGGGCTCATAGTATAGCTCATGTAAGTGACGCTATTGATGAACTTGTAAAAAGTTCAAAAATAGATCAGAAATTTTACTTAGAAATATTAAAAGTACTATGGAATAAGGTATTTGTTTCAACTTATGTATATGTCCACAATGAAGATGAAAGGATTTTAATTCCTATACTAGAAATGCTAAATAACGGATTGGAACAAGAAGAAATAGAAACATTAATACAAAATGTACCAATAGAATTAAAAATTCGAAAAGAACAGATAGAGGAAGAAGAATATTGGTTCTTATATTCTAACTGTAAGACATTCTTAAAAAGTTTTTATATCAAAGTTAATACAAATAGTGAATTAATATCTCTTCAAAAGAGTATTGAAAAGTGTCTATCCGAAAATTTTTTTTATTAGAAGTTAAGAGTTAAATAGCTAACAGGAGTATTATACTTTGATGGCAACCACACCACTCTTTTATTATTGAGAATAAAGTAGTTTCATTTTTCCGACAATTTGTTTCTTGATGACTGCTACCTAAATAAATTAGCTTACTATTATCAAATGGAACGGGTGTACTGTTCTCCTCAAACTATATCTTAACAAGACAATAGCTTCTTCAACTAACGAGTGCTTTAGTCAAATAGAGCAACGTCATTATGTCGTTGCTCCTTTATATTTAAAAGTATTTCTGACTTGTGCGGCCGAGCCTAGGTCGTATCATATAGCGGGTGGGATTCGAGTAGAGAAAGAACTAGCCATTCACTCGTAGCGAGTCTTGGAGGGCTCATGATAACATTAGCCTTTAAGCGTAGACAGTTAGGTGGCGGGCCGAAAGCCAACTGGTTGAAGGGATTGAGCTCCATAATGTTAGTAAATCGAGAGGGCTGATGCTTTAAGCACAGCAGAAAGCTACATTTTATCCATCGTTAAAGGCAAGAAGGATAAAACCTCTCTGGAGTCAGAGGCCTTGGCACGTCACACATGGATATGATACGGCAACTCGGGAGGCCCTACCGGTCTTTTCTTCTTATAGAAGAGTATGGTGTACAAGCGATAATAAGCAAGGAAGCCAAATGCCGATGTAGGGAGTCGGATAGCAGCGTAGTACTAATGAAGTTGGGTAATGCCGATGGAGGAAAGGCTGCTACCAAGTGTTCACCCTCACTAGGGACACATTTACTACACACAGCGGTAGAGCTAATAAATGTAAACTAAACTATTGAGGATAGCAGAATCAGTGTGAATGATGATTTGGAGGAGCCGTGTGCGTAAATAGCGCAAGCACGGTTCTGTGAGGGGGGAGGAACACAATCTACCGTAAGGTAGAGAGGTTCCCTTCTACTCGACTTAGTGGATGCCTGTAAAGGTAGCTTTTTCTTATTGAACTAACGCCGCAGGTAAGGTTGAAGAAGGAAATTAAGTATTGATGCCGAATTAATTATTATTGAAGGATTAAATTAAATAGGTGGTGGAGATATGAAAGCACTATTAGTAATTGATGTACAAAATGCAATTGTGGAATTTAAAGATTTTCAGCAAGAACTGGATAGTATTGAAAATATTATTCAAGACTTTAAAGAAAATGAAGATACGAGTAACATACTAATTTGAAAGTAAAAGAAGCAGAAAATTTGTTGAAACTGGGGGTAGTGAACTGAATAAATTTATGAAGTTAATAGGTTTCCTTGTAATTATTCTTTATGGATGTGCTGTAGATCCAGGAAAAATAGAAGTAGAAGATTTCGAATCAATAAATGAACCCGAAATTGTTGAAAACCAGGAAATAGTGACTGATGAAAGTGAATTAGTCAAATCTCAACTTGTCCCAATGCTTGAAGCTATAGACAATAATGATGAAGAAGGATTTTTAGAGTTTCAAAACAGTGCAAATTCCTTGTTTTATAAAGAGCAAAAGAGATGGTTGGAAGAAGCGATTTTTAAAAAGGAACAAGGCTATACTTTTTCCGTGAACATAGGAGAAGTAAATCTAATGTCTCCAGAAAAAGGGGACATGGAGTTAATTGTAAACATGAAATATCAAGACAAGGAAACTCAAAATAAAGTTATTTACTCCATTGTTAAATTAAATAACAAGTGGGTAATTGATGATGTACCTTTCAAAAAAATATCTGAAGGAAATATTGCTGTGTTATATGTTTCAGACTTAGAAGAACAAGCTTTGACTGTGTTAAGAGAGGCGAGTGATATTGTTCATTTATATAATAATGAATTTGGTTGGGCCACTAAGGATATAACAATAAAACTTTATGATTCCAGGGAACAAATATCTGCCACTATACCTTGGACTGCATCAACTGGTTGGAATGAGACAGGTGAGTCGCTTAAACTCATGATTGAACCGTCTGGACCGACTACATCCTTAAGTACCCTTACAATACTTGCACATGAGTTAGCCCACCAAATGCTTTCTGATTTCTCCAACGATAACGCATCACTATATATTCAAGAGGGTTTCGCAACCTTACTTCAACATGTAGTAGAAAAAGATGCAGAAGGTAAACTTTTAATTAACTTAGATAATTTACCGTATCGAGAGCAGAAGTTATTATCAAATAGGGATTTGGTCTTTTACTCGATAGATGAATTAAACAAATTGGATTACACCAAAACGTTTGAAATTTATAGCTTAGGTTTTTTGCTTACCGATTACTTAGTCAAAACACAGGGCTTTGATAAATTTATGACTATGGTAAAAGAATTAATGAATGAACCATACATTGACAGTAGAGTTGAGCATAAACTTCAAATAACTTCTGAGAGAACAACTAGAGCAATTGAAAAAGTGTATGGATCAACCGACCAAGTCTCAGATGGTTATATAAATTATTTTACTAATAAGAAGTAGTTTTTATAAAGGAAGCGTATTTTGATATTATGCTAGATGGTGCTTTAGTAAAAGTTCATGGGATTTCTAAATGTATCTCTTTTCTTATTGAACTAAAGCAGCAGCTTAGTTGAACAAGCTCTAATGCATCCTCGACCAAACTTGTGTAAATCCACTATGGTAAATTATATAAAGTTAAGGATAGCTAAAGATTCAGGGAAAATTAATAGGTTGGCGGTGAAATCACATATTAGTTTCTTTTTATATCCTTATGGTAACTTGGGTTATTATATTTACTATGTTTTTATACAGTCAGAAAAGAAAAGGTAAATTAAAAAAGATTACTATTAATCAATTTGTAATAGTGTGCCTAAATTTCAATTGGGTCAATGATTTTAACAATTGGATTTTTGAGTCTAATGCGATAAAAGGAATTTAGAGGCGTTTTTCACTAATGGGTGCTTTACTTCAAGAAGGAGTAAAGCCTTTTTTTATTGGACTAAAGGTCAGATTAGTGTAATAAGGGATTTGTGAAATTGGTTAAAATAATAGGTATCCTTTGTGATAAAGAGAGATATACACTATGCAAAATTAAGTAGGTTAGCATGAAGAAACCAATTCTAATTATGTGTTGATTTTTACATTTAGTCTAATGCTGACAGATTGTAATTTCATTGAAGAACAGAAGGCTGAAGGTATTATCAAAAATTGTTCTCAATATATAATAGAGGGAGATTATGAAAAAGCGTTTGAACAATTACATCTATATGATTATGAGAGCAAAACTGAAGATAGTAAATTAGTCGAAGGAAGGAGATGATGTAGATTCTGTAGGAATATTGTTATTTAGTTGTTCTTGTCTCATTCTAATGCCACAATAAAACTTACAATCGTATCGATTATACCACTCTCAGTTTAAAAAAGTTCTTTGCCGCAAGCTACTTCAAAAACTCCTTCAATAGCATTTGCATACAACTACTAGGTGCTTTAGTTCAATAAATTTAACGAGCCTAACATTAAGACAACAAAAAAAGAACTAATTCCTGTTCGGAAATTAGTTCCTTAATCGTTATGCTAAATCCACAACCTACTGTTTTATAATATGTGATGTGTATGTGGCAATACTCTTCTTTTATTCTTCTTCGTTATCAGTTTTTTCTGTAATATCCTTACTATAATTATACTGAGAAGGATCAACTTTAGTAAAACCAGACGGTGTATAGAATCTTAATAGGTCCCCATTTACCACTTTATCAGATAATTTTAATTTATTGTTTACTTCTTTCTTATATTCATTCGCTTTTTCTAATAGATTGACATCCTCAAGTGGTAAACCAGTTGTTGCATCATAAAATTTCTCATCAATTGAATAGATAGTAGGACTAACATAATCACCATTTCTAAAAGTTACTACGTCATTATGCTCTTTCGATAACAAGTCGTTACCAAATTGAACGTAATTTTGTGAATCAACTCCAAGTAAGTGTAATAAGGTTGGAAGAAGGTCTATTTGCCCGCCATAAGTATGATTGACTCCACCTTGCATTCCAGGAACGTGAATAATTAACGGTACACGTTGTAAATTAGTGCTTTCAAAAGGTGTAATTTCTTTTCCGATAATTTGTTCCATGGATTTATTATGATTTTCTGAAATACCATAATGATCACCATAAAAAACAAGCATACTGTTATCGTATAAGCCAGACTTTTGTAATTCACCTATAAACTGTTCAATTGCTTCATCAGCATAACGAGCTGTTTGGAAATAATTATCTACACTTGCATCACCGGTAGTAGCTTTATCAATTGTTGTTAAGTCTTGATCCATTTTATATGGATAATGATTTCCAACCGTAATAAATTTAGAATAGAATGGTTGAGGTAAAGTTTTCAAAAGATCTAATGATTGTTCAAAGAATGGCTTATCCAATAATCCATATTCAGCCATATCTTCTTCAGAAGTAGTGTCATAATAATTGCCATCAAAGAAATGGTCATAGCCGAATGATTTATAGATCTCATTACGGTTCCAGAAAGTTCCATTGTTACCGTGGAATACAGCAGATGTATAACCATCCTCTTTTAAGATTGCAGGTGCTGCTTGATAATCATTCTGAGCTTTTGTAATGTATGCAGATCCTTGCGGTAAACCAAATATAGAGTTTTCAAGCATAAATTCAGCATCCGAAGTTTTACCTTGAGCTGTTTGATGGAAGAAGTTATCAAAGTATAGTGTATTCGGATCTTTAGTTAATGAATTTAAGAATGGTGTTACTTCTTGACCGTTTAATTTATAGTCAATCAAAAAGTTTTGAAATGATTCCAAATGAATATAGATGACGTTCATTTCTTTTGCTGCACCGAAATATTCCGGATTAGATTCCGCATAGTTAGATTTTGTATAGTTAATAACTTCTGTCATATCATCGCTATCCGCTAAAACCCTTTGCGAAGATGCCTTAATAGTTTCAGTAGCATCATAAATAGTATAGTTATACATTCCTAAATACTTAACAATATAGTTTCTATCAAACCCGCGAGTTAATAACTGTGGACGATCTATATTAGCTAGTCCTAAATTTACTGCAGAGATTCCTATTACAAAAACAATTCCTGCTATTGCTTGTTTGTATCCAATTTTACTATTATCTTTTTGTATTTTTTTAGATAAACATAGGTAAATTAACAAAAATACATCAACAAAGAACAATATATCGTAGGGGTTTAACAAAGAAATAACACTACCGCCTAAATCTCCAAAGTTTTGCGTTTGAGTAATCGTTGGTAATGTAATAAAGTCACTAAAAAATCTATAATAAACTGCATTTGCATATAAAAGAATGGACAAAAGAGCGTAAATTATAACAAGTGATGTATATTTTGCCCGTCCTTTAAAAATGAAAGAAAATCCAAGAAATAACAAGGCAGAGCCAAGTGGGTTTAAAATTAATAGGAATTGTTGAAGGAAACCTTCTACTCCTAAGTTAAATTGTGTTACCTGTGTGATATATGTTTTAATCCATAACATGAAAACGGCTAATAAATACAGACTAGAAAACTTGTTTAAAATAGTATTTTTTTTATTATTTATACTTTGCATCTAATCACCTTCCTATAAATCTATTATTCAAGTATAAGAATAATTTGGTAAAAACAATTTTAATATAATATTACGAAGCTAATATACACTACATCTTTTGAAGACTTCTGTCAAGTAAAAAACTTACTACCTTCCCCAATACCACACCTATAGTTTAATACTTATCATTGTAGTTATAGGTTTTAATCTTGTTTTTAGGTTGCATTTCAACATCAGCTAGATTTGTGAAATGTTACACATAAACTAACATAGCGGTCTAGTTCAATAACAATTAAAGGATTTTCGACCAAAGTCGTTGAATAAGTATTATATATACTAATTCTTAATAGGTAACGAACTCTTAGTAGAAAGAATTTAGGCATTACATTTTAAATGAATATGGGGGCAAAAGAATGTTTAATAAAGACTCGGAGAAGAATAATGGCTCAAAGAAGAGATTTGAAGAAATCCTTACAGAAAACGGGGTGGCTAATGGAAACAGAATAATAGTAGATAAGGAAACAGGAGTTCATTATTTGTTTAGCTGGAGTGGATATGCAGGGGGTATTACGCCGTTATTGGACAAGGATGGAAAACCTATGATTAGGCCAAATAATGAATAGCACACTTTATCTTGTTCAACTATAGAGTGCTTTACTTCAGAAAGGAGTAAAGCTTTTTTCTATTTAAACAAAACCACAGTTTTGTTTAATGTTTGCAACAAGAAATGATAAATTAATTTTTGGATTATGCCTATTTGATTATAGTTACGATGGGGGTATTAATGAAAATGAATGAAAAAACATATCTAAGTATAGAAGAGATTATTTCATTACCAGTCTTGTCAGGTATAAACATAAGTGATGATGGCAAAAATGTAGCATTTGTCAAGAAGACAGCTAACTGGAAAGACAATGAATATAGGAATCATGTATGGATATATGAAAATGATAAGGGGCAGTGTTACCCATTAACAACTAGAGATATAGAAAGTACATACCCATTATGGTCTCCAGATTCTAGCGATATCGCATACCTTAGCCCAGTTGGGGACGGGGATAATAAGAAAAATCAGATCTTTATTAAGTCAATGGATGGTTATAGTGGTGTTAAAATTACTGATGAGAAAGAAGGTGTGAGTAAATTTAAATGGGAGCCTACTGGCAAGGGTTTTTATTATGTTGCACAGTCAAGAGAACCTGTGGCGATAAAGAAACGTAGGGAACTATATGGAGATTTCCATCATCTAGGTAAGGAATACCAGAATAATTGTTTATATTACATTGAAATAAAAAAAGTGATACAAAATGAGAAATATGAATACGAAAATAGCATAGTTTCTCAACTAACTGATGGTAAGGATTTTCACATCCATGAATTTGATATTTCAAATGATGGGGAAAAGGTTGTAATTATGGCTACACCAAGCCCAAATATGGGAGATTACATTAATGGAGATTTATACATACTAGATATTAGAGCTGGAGAACTACAAAAGATGAATATAGATAAGTTGTTGGGAGGGAGCGTTTGCTTTTCTCCTGAAGGAAGTAAAATATGTTACTCAGCAAGCATCAGGGAGAAGGATTACTATAGGAACCATATTCCAGACAGTACAATAGAGATATATGATATTAATAATGGAGAGAAAATTCAACCTTTAACAGATTTTGATAGTACAGTTATTCCGTTACGGTGGACAACTAAAGGAATTTTAATCACATGGCAGAATAAAACTAATTATCTTATTGGCTTGTTATCTGAGAATGGCACCGTGGAAATGTTAAGCGAAAAAGAAGATTGCTTTATATTGGATGCTTCTATAACAAGGGATGGAAATTATGTATTCTATAATAAGGCTATAATAAATGAAACCTTTGAAATCTATTTAGACGATAAAAAAGTAACGAATGAAAACAGCTTTTTCAAAGGAAGCTTAAAAGTAATAGGCAAATAATCTCATGGAAAAGTAGTGATGGTTTTGAAATAGAGGGAGTTTTATCAACCCCAGTAGATTTTGACGCAAATAAAAAGTATCCCTTATTAGTGGTGATCCATGGTGGGCCGGCTTGGGCATCCTTTCCAATATTTTCAGACTGTTTTAATGAGAAATATCCTATTGAACAGTTTATCGAAAAAGGCTTTATAGTTTTAGAACCAAATTACAGGGGAAGTTCTGGTTATGGTAATGAATTCTTAAAAGCAAACTATAGAAAACTGGGAATTGCTGACTACGATGATGTTATAACTGGAGTGGATAAACTAGTTGACAAAGGGATTGCAGATAAAGATAGAGTAGGGGTTATGGGATGGAGCAATGGGGGATATATATCAGCTTTTTGTTCTACATTTAGTAGTAGATTTAAAGCTATTTCAGTTGGAGGTGGAATTACTAATTGGAGTACCCATTATGTAAATACAGATATACCTCACTTTATTAGGATGTATTTAGGAAGTAATCCATGGAATGATCCAGAGATCTATAACAAAACTTCACCAATGACATATATTAAATCTGCTTGTACTCCGACCTTAATCCAACATGGTGAAAAGGATGCAAGAGTTCCAACTTCAAATGCATATGAGCTATATCAAGGATTAAGGGATATGGAAGTTGATACAGAACTAATTATATTTAAAGGAATGGCATATACTTCTGACCAGCCAGGAATTAATGTAGCTATTATGAAGCAGAATTTGACGTGGTTTTCCCACTATATTCTTGGAGAAAGTATGAAAGATTTTAGGCTTTTATGATTTATAAATGAATTCCCACAGGATGAAGGCACTGAACTTTTCTGCACTGCCAACTATTTCCAGTACTAAATCGTATTCCGGAAAAAGGTTAACAGATATTGAATTAATGCAAAGATAGCAAACATGATTATTTTCTTAACCATTGTTATTTCAATGTTTTTAGAGGTATGCAGTTAAATTTAAGTTGGAGGAATATATAATGAAAATAAAACCTACAAAAAAAGTCTTACTTTCATGGATGGATAGTTATGTACCAGAAAAAGATTTATTCTTCCTATCGAAAGAACATCTTAATAATGAAATTGACTTTTCAGATGTGTTACTAATGCCAATAGAAGAGTTTTATGATCACAGCACGTATGGACAATTAAGTTATGTAAATAGTTATGAGTACTGGAATATAAACGATGTTTAACCCATGGAAAATACTTACGAAAGAGCAACTTTATAAAGAGTGGGAACATCTGACACTTGTGAAGTTTCGACAATGTAATTAAGCATTTGGAAAAATGAATTCGTATTCTTTTTGTATTAACTTGTGCTTTACTTCAAGAAGGAGTCAAGCCTTTTTTAAAAGCAACAATTTAGTTCAATAAAGAGTTCTTGTAATTTCTCAAAGAAGGAGATTATTACGATGAAAAAAATAATTTTATTAACGGTAATGGCTATTATTTTGACTGGATGCAATGGATTACCAACCAGTACTTTTAGTCAACCAGAAGGCAAAGTTATAGTGAATGGTGAAAAATATACGATGATGCCTAATGATTTTGAATGGAAAGAAGATAATATTGAAATAAAAGATATTAGTTCTAGTGATACATATGAATTAGCCGATAATTTTAAAACTTTAGAAGTAGAAAAAAGCGAGATATTAAATTTTGAAATTGGAAAGAATCCTTCTTCCATAACAATAACTAAACTTAATGAAGATGGTACAATTGAAAATGTTGAAATGAAAGATTATGAAATAACAATTCCATTTAAAGAAGGGTACTATATTTATGAACTTAAAGTAATATGGGATAAAGGAAAAGAGACTTTTGTTTTTGATGTTGAAGTAAAATGAAAAGAAAGTGACCAACAATTAAAAACTTAAGGTCTCTCTTCATCAACAAACGGGTGCTTTAGGAAATATGAGCTAATAATACTACTCTCATTTCTTGGTTCAACTAACGCTACAGTTTAGTTAATCGAGAAATAAACGCAGGATCCTTTTTAATAATAAAAAAGACCCTAAAAAGGATCTATTAAATGGTTTAATTAACAATCAGAATTAAGCTTGAAGCTGGCGATACTATGATCATTAACATGCGCTTTTTCTCAATATTTTTTTCATCAATGTCTAAGTAAATATAATGTTTTATTCATCTGCTTCGCCTTATTTCCTTCATTCATGGCATCCTTAGGAATCGCTTGAAAGAACACTCCATTAACTGGCTCCAATTAAGATTTTCTCTCTATTGGCTTCTTTAATACACTCCCAATCCTTATTAATTCCCTTTTCGTATACCGTCCTTGTTATCCGCATAGATTTTGACGAAAAATCCGTCGGTTTCCGACCATTCCGCATACAAAATATTTTGAACGTTAGTATAGCCTTCCTTATGTAGTTCATCATACAGCCATTCCTTTGACTTTCCCGTGTATTTTAAGACTTCTTCATTGATTTCCCCTTCATCAACAAACAGGAAATTGAGCGATCCATCTTCCGGTTCTAAATTCAGCATGGCTGGTGTGACAGCATCGAATTTAGCATATTTCTTTAAGCTGACCGTACCCCCAGGTTCCAAGTACAAATCACAAACTTCCCGAAGAGAGAAGACCCCTTGTTGCCTCAGCATAATTCGTAATTGCTCCATTTCCAAGTGGTTGGCTTCCAGTTCTTTTACGTTTAATTCACCATTTCTGATTAAAATCGAAGTTTCCCCTTTCAAAAGAACTCTTAATTTATCGTAGCGCTTCGATAGCTTTTCGATGATAAACAACATTACTCCCCATACCGCAACCGCGAACCAAACCTGAAGCGCTGAAACTTTATCATCATAGATGCTTTCTTCCAATATGCCACCAAGTACAATGGAATAAATAAAATCAAAGGGCGTGAGCTGCGACATTTCTTTTTTGCCCAACAAACGGGTAACAACTAATAAAGCGATTAACCCAAAAAATAACTTCAATCCAATTTCCACATATGTCATCAATCCCACACCTCCACTTATGTTAATTCTATTATTTTCTTAAGCTAAATGAGGAAATGATGCTGTATCCTCTCCAGTAATATTCCAACTCCTTATTTTAGACCCTACAGAGCTGCCGAAAGACATTCTCCAAACTGTTCAAGATATTCGATTGATTCTAGGAGTCTTTAAAGATATTTGATACCTCTTCCTCTCCCAACCATAGTATCCTATACCCGTTCTGTGGAAATTTACAACCTCTGTGGTGTAGTGCTGGTTTATTGCTATATGGATGGCTAACGGGAGATTTAGTTAAAGTTCTCTGAAAAGAAATAATCATTAAATGTTTAAGAACTTAAGAAGGAATATGACTAAGTCAGTGATAAAGGAGGGGCTGGAAGTTAGTTGTGGCTAAGAAGATGCAAATAAGTTAGTAATGGTGATTGGTGAGACAATAAATAAAATCTTACATTCTAATGAACTAAATTCATTATTTCATCTGGACACTTATGAAATTAAAATATTCAAATATTGAATGCCAAAGGGGAAGTTGTAAATTAGTCAATTTATTGGCTAAACAATATTAGCATCCCTTCATCTACGAACGGGTGGTATTAGCTACACAAGTGGCTGTCTATAACCTATAAGGGTAGCTTTTTCTATGGAACGAATGTAACAATTTAGTGGAAGAAGGAACTTCGAACATTCATGGAGAAGTAACAACTAAAAGGTATTTAAATATGGGGGAGTTTAAGTATTAAACAGAGTCACTTTTGAACTAACGACACGGTTTAGTTGATGAAGGAAATTATGATTTATAAGTAGAGCTTATTCAGTAGAGAAAAAGGGTGATTTTAATGATTATATGGATAAATGGAGCATTTGGTTCAGGAAAAACTCAGACTTCATACGAATTAAATAGAAGAATTCCTAATTCCCTTGTCTATGATCCGGAAAATATAGGTTTTTTTATTAATAGGAATATCCCTAAAGAAATACGCAAAGGAGATTTCCAGGATTATAGTATATGGCGAGAGCTAAATTATACGACTTTAAAATACATATACAGTGAATATGACGGGATTATCATTGTTCCAATGACGTTAGTAAATCCACAGTATTTTGAAGAAATTGTAGGGAAACTAAGAGATGATGGAGTGGTAGTCAATCATTTTGTACTTTGGGCTTCTAAGGAAACATTACAAAAGAGATTACGAAGTAGAGGTGAGAGAAAAAATTCATGGGGGGAAAACCAAATAGATAGATGTATTCAAGGGTTATCAAATGATATTTTTAAACATCGAATAGAAACTGATAAATTGACGATTGAAGGTGTAGTGGAAAGAATTGCTTACATGTTAGACATTCATTTACAGGATGACAACAGAAACAAATTCAAGAAAAGATTGGACAGAATTAAAACACAAATAAAACAGATACGATTTATTAATTAAACAGGCTATTTTTATTTTTTCCGCTTACGGGTCGTTTAGTCAAGGAGTAAACTAACTGGAGATTATTCAAAAGTTATAAAAGGGAGCTATCCCAATGAAGGAAAAAATATTGAAGTACATTGATAGCAATTTTCCTAACCTAACAGGTGAATTGCGTATAAGGTTTGAACTAGATGAGCCACATGAAAACGGAACTAAAGAAAGAATAAATCAAGTAATTACAAGAGTAACTACATTGTATGAAGAAGTGTTCAAGCCAGATGATTTTATTTATGTTCATATAAAAGATTGGGAAGTAACCGAGGACATCAGGTTTGGAAATACTACTCCAGAATATCTGTATGATTTACTCAGTAAACTAAATATAGAAGAGGAAACTTTGTTCGATATAGATGAGGGGTCGCTGTCTTTGATAAACTTACAGAACAGGTTAATGTACTTAAAGTAGCGGGCGCTTTACCATTACGAAGGAGGTTTAAAATGAAACAAATAATTAATGAAGTGAAAGTAATTTTCTTTGATGCCGGTGGTGTTCTTTTTGAAACCTTTGTAAAAGGAGATGACAGAATCAGGCATCTCTTGAAGGCAAGAGGTTACCCAATGCAGAAGATTGATTTCGCTATTATGAAAGCAAAGCAAAATGAATTGCCTTTTATTACAAATTGGAATGAAGAGGAACAATATTTCAAGCGTTATTATGGGGCTATTGCAGAGGAACTTGGAGAAATAGAAATTACAAATGAATTGCTTTTCTTAGCGCATTATGCAAGTCATTGCGAGTTGTTTCCAGAAGTAATAGCTGTTCTTGAGGAATTAAGTAAAGAATATCGGTTGGCTGTTATTTCAAATGCTATGCCAAGTATGGATTGGATATTTGATAGGTTAGGAATTCGTAAATATTTCGATTCTATTATTCTTTCTTCCATTGTAAATGAAGAAAAACCTGGACAAGCCATTTATAATATCGCACTTAAACATACACAAGCTAAAAAAGAAGAAAGTATATTTATTGATGATAAAATTGAAAATATTGAAGGAGCCGAACGAGTTGGGATAAGAGGACTCCACTTAGATAGGGATAGAATGGATTTGTTAGAGTTACTAAGAGAACATCGGCTATTTTCAAATATCGATATAAATTTCAAGAATGAAATCTCAACAATCTAATCTTTTTATAAGTATTAGAGTGCTTTAGGTGAACAGTGGCTGCCTGTAAGGGTAGATTTTCTTATTGAACAATCGAAACAGGTGCGTTGAATAAGCAGCAATGTATTTTTTGAAATTTTGGATGGAAACTTTCAACTTACTGGGCTTTGCGTCAACAAAGAGTAAAGCTTAATATTATTGAACTAAAGAGGCTGGCCAGTTATACATCAATCTGAAACGAATTGGTTTATTTCATCAATAAAAACGAAATATAGTATGGGAAGCATTTACCCCAGCCTAGACGGTTTTAAAATAGAGCATTACAGTTAACAATCCAACAAAAAAACGCTGTTGATAATTTTACAATAGCGTTTTTTACTGTGATTTTCACTGGGAAGTTAGAGAACTAATCCCTAAAGAATTTAGATTGAAGAATATAGTGCTTTTGTTTAAAAAAAGGAGGTAGAAGTAATTGACTACAATAGGACTTATAAGGCACGGAATTACTGAATGGAATGTACTTGGCAGGTCACAGGGAATATCAGATATCCCTTTAAATGAAATCGGAAAACAACAGGTGGTTGCTTTGGCTAATAGACTCTCTTTAGAGGGAAAATGGGATATTATTGTGACAAGTGATTTATTACGTGCCAAAGAAACTGGACAAATAATCGCTTCTACATTAAATTTCCCTAGCAGTTGGTTTGACGAAAGAATACGTGAAATAAACTGTGGAGAAATAGAAGGCACAACTGAAGAAGAAAGGATAAAAAAGTGGGGTAGTAATTGGAGAGAATTGAATCTTGGAATGGAAAGTTTTGAAGATGTCTCTAAAAGAGGTTATGAATTTTTAGCAGAATTAGCTACTTCATATAATGATAAACGGGTATTGGTAGTAAGTCATGGAGCATTAATAGGTCTAACTTTAAAAAGATTACTACCAGAAAAATTCCCAAGTACACATATTGAAAATACATCATTAACTATTCTTATCAATAATAAGAGTACATGGGATTGTACGCTTTACAATTGTACGCAACATTTAGGTGAATAAGGTGATTATCTTGTTCAACCCCCATGAGTGCGACAGTCTGTGATGCATTTTAGGGGTTGGAGTTAGACTAAAGGTTGGCTATGTCAACATTGTTTATCGACCTTCTTCGCCAACCGTATCTTATACCTGTTTTTCATATTTTCATTCTCTGTGGTTTAGCGTTGATTTTGCGCTACATGGATGTCTGTAGAAAGCCTTTATTGTTGTTGAATTGAAGCAACAGTTTAGTTGAAGAGAAAGTAGATTTTTGAATTTAAAACAATATAAAAGCCACCATATTCCAATAATGGATTTAGTTTTATTATTTTTTAGTATTGTCAATATAAATTATAATGATTTCCTCCAAGAAAGCACCTTATAGGTATCGGCATCTATTACTTCTTATAAGCACATTTAGTTAAAGTATAAGGAAACTTTTAATCCTAAATAGAAGAAAAACAACTGGATTTTTATAAATATTCAGTTGTTTTTCGCGTAGTTTATATTTGGAATATTATGATAAATTTAAATAACGTTTACTCTCTCTTATGTCTTTCTCGTTACAAAACTCGAGATTGATTAATGGAGACTACGCGTTCCTCAAGTGCTAAAACTAAAACATTTCGTTACTGCATTAAATATTCGAAAAATTAAAAGGAGGAATTCAAAGAGATGAAGAAAAAGGTATTAGTAGCAACAATATTACTCCTACTCTCCCTTGTAACCGTCGCTGGAGCAAAAGCATTATATGTATCAAAACCAGTGCCAACAAAGGAAAGGCATTCTATTTCAGAAATTGTTTCTTCTAAAAGCCAATGGGAGAAGGTGGCTACCGGTAGTGGATTCATGGAAGGTATTAATTTTGATCGTAAAGGAAAAATATGGATGGTCAGTCCAGCCACTGGAGAAATCATGACTGTCGAAGGCGACAAGGTTGCTATTGTTGGCGAAAAATATAAGCTCCCTGTTGGAGCAAAGTTTCACAAGGACGGACGCCTTTTTATCACTGATCTTACTGGAGAACTTTATGCTTACAACACTAATACTGGAGAGCGTACGACCATTGTTAATTCGTACAATGGCTTACCTTTAAATGGACTTAATGATCTAGTATTTGATAATTCAGGTGGGATTTATTTTACTGAACCAATGGGATCTAGCGCAACGAAACCGATAGGCCGTGTCTTCTATCTGCCTCCGGACGGTTCCGAATTGCAACTCTTTCAGGAAAATATAGCTTATCCAAATGGTATAGCTCTATCGGCAGACGGTCAGCGTGTTTATATCTCCGAATTTGCCAAAAATCAAATTATTTCTGTCCCATCAAAGAATGCTAAAGACCAACGAGAAACATCGTTTGTTTTTGGGCAGTTTGAAGGCGGAATAGGTCCCGATGGATTAGCCGTCGATACTAAAGGGAATCTTTATGTGGCACATTTCCAAGCTGGAGAAATTGTCGTCCTTGACGCTAGTGGATTTAAATACGGTACGATTCGCTTACCTAAGGATGCTGGAACATTCACCACCAATCTAACTTTTCACAATGGATACCTGTATGTAACCGAGTCTTTGAAAAACGAAGTCTGGCGTATTAAAGTTAATCAAAAAGGTTTACAGCTTTACGGTTTACAATAGGCCATTTAATGATAGCAACTTTTGTTATATTGGATCTAAGAGGGAATATAGCGAAGTATTTACTCCATCCTAAATAAGCACACTAATTCTGTGATTAATGTGCTTATTAAGTTACGGGATGGTGGTATTTTTGAGCTTCAAAAATAAAAATCTCTTGTTTGTTAGTTATTTTTTTAGTTTTTATAAATTTGATTGAACGTGAAACAATCGCTTCAGATGGTGAAATTACGCTAAAAGAAGCGATTGCCATGGGGTTCGTGAGAGCAAAAGAATGGAATGTAAACGCAACACTTACAAGTGTAAACAGTGTGGATGAAACGATGGCTGGCTCAAGAGGAGGATCAGGGAAACGCTTTAAATGGTTTTTGCAATTTATGGCTCCAGGTACAGATGAGCATTTACTAATTGGTATCTCAGAAAAGAAAATTACCGTGTTTAAACCGATTAAGCAATCTCAGGTTCCAATAATAGCCTACGATGAGATTAAGTTGGATAGCTCTGATATTCTCCAACTAGCATAGGATAAATACGGACTAAAACAAGGAAAAGATTGGGCAACAGGTTATCATTTTACACTTGAAGTTATTGAAGGTACACCCATTCTGACTGTGTTTGGAAATGATCGAGAAAATCGTTTTACTCGAATTTCATTTAATGCTAAAAACGGAGATGTGGTTAGTGCCATTCATAAGTTACCGTACGGTGGAGGATTAATATCCAAACGCATAGGTACTGATAACATAACAAAAAAAGGAATGGCAATTACGGGGGTTGTCGCTGGGGACAACAAGTTAGTCGTATGGGGAGACAAAAAGCCACCACAATTTAGTAATGCTAAGCAACCTTTTATAGAATGGAGCCATAACAATGGAGAATCATGGACAGAACTACAAGCAAATGGTTTTGTAACACACGCGTGGTTTAATAAGAATGATCAATTATACGTAGCAAGGGAAAAAGAGTTATGGACAGGAATGACCTCAAAAAGTAAAGGAACGAAAATTCTTTCATTAGACCACAAGATTGAGAACGTAGATTATTCAATCAACAATCATATTGCTGTGTTATCAAATGGAAAGGTTTACTACACGACCAATGAAGGGGAGAGTTGGGAACAAGCTATTGTTCCTAAACCATTGTATGTGGTTCAAATATCGGATAATGGTGATTTGATAGGACTCACAGAAGAAAAGAAGATCTTGCAAAAGACAATTGATGGGTGGAACGAGATAACCCTGCTAAATCGTAATGACGTACCTGTAGATATGAAAGTGATTCATAATCGGCTATTCATTACTACACAAAGTGGAATTTGGACCCGAAATCTTCAAGAGGAAAATTGGAGAATATTTCAGACTGATGAAATGATAGGCAAGCTTATTAAAAAAGGAGAGAAATTATTTGGCTACACATATAGGGGTGAAGCTATTTATTCCATCAGTACGAAAGATGAAAGTAAATCTGAAAAAGTGTTTGATGCGAGTGATTCCATCGTTTATGATGTGGATATCATGGGAGATGCGTTATGGATTGCAACTGCACCAGATTATTCATGGGAGGAAATGACGATTCCGCAGAGACGATAAAAATTTGAAGTGGATCCATGAAAAATATGTTGTTAAACATTATACTTCAACTAAAGTTGCTTTACTTGAAGCTCATTGAGTTGCTAAGGCAGCTCTTTTTTTTATTGAACAAATCGTGCAGGATAGTGTATGAACAATATAGAATTACTATACTGGAGGTGATGAAAATGTTTAGAAGTGATTATGCTATAAAATATAATAACTCTCCAAACATCGAGGCTATCAAAGAAATACTATCCAATTGGGTGTGGGATGATGATTTCACTTATCGCTACTTTTTACGAGGTATAAACAGCAAGAATAATATTTGTACATATGAAGCGTATGATAATGAAATATTGGTAGGTTTAATAACTGCTTGGAAATCCGAATTTCATCCCTATTGTATATATTTTGCAATGGTTACAAAACCACATATCGGATTAGAAATTGAATCTATTTTAATCGAAGCTTTATATAACTTTAAAGAAATTGAATTACCATTACAAACTTCTATTTGGGAATCTTCCTATAGGCTAAAAAATTTCTATGAAGAAATTGGTTTTTTAGAAGTTAGAAGGACATATTTGCCTTTATTAAAAACCTCAAATATTGATTATAAGCAAGTTTTTCCTGAATTTAATGGATTAGACATCTGTATACAAGACTTAAATAGAATAGGTGATAATAAAGAACTTAAATTCAAATTGATAGATATTGTAAGAGAAAACTATGAAAAAGCTCATACAGTTAATCCTGTTGGAGTCCACAGCATTCAGAAATGGGAAGAGCTAATCTTTAATGAGGATACTGTTCAAAGTGGAAGTTATATTATATTAAAGGATAATGAGATACAGGCTTATTCCTTGTTACATTATTCGAATACCCCCAATCAATTTGAATTTGGATGGAGAGGAACAAGGGAGAATACAGATGTTCGATTAATGTTAATGTTAACGGCATCTCAAATAAATTTTGCCATTGAAAACGGAATAACCTATATTGAAGCTGAAGTAGATACGACTGACTATTTTTCACTAGAAATGTTAAAATTCTTTCCCTTTTCTCCAGCTCCGTCATTATTGACTGTTCAAAAGTTCGTGAAAGGTTTCAACTAAAGGATGCAACTTTGGAACATGGATTTTGGCTTGTCCAGTAATAGGGAAAGAATTAAGGAATGTACAATGATTGCAAAACTCAATAAACATTATATTAGGTTCATCCTAATTTAAATTCAAGGGAATTTTGGAGGTAAGCAAAGTGGCTGATGAAAAAATTATTATAGGTGCCGAAACTGAACATCAATTAAATGGCATATTGTCCATTCCCCAAACTGTCGGATCGGTTCCTGCGGTTGTTTTAGTTCACGGCTCTGGTCCGAGTGATATGGATGAGAAAATCGGAAGCAATGCCCCTTTTAAGGATCTTGCTGATGGCTTGTTCGAAAAAGGAATTGCAGTATTACGTTATGACAAAAGGACTTTTGTCTATGGCAAGGAAATGAAAAATGACCTGGAGCTGTCAGTGAAAGAAGAATCCATAGAAGATACTATTCTCGCTGCTGATTTTTTACGCGATGATTCGCGTATTGATTCGGACAAAATATTTATTCTTGGTCATAGTCTAGGTGGTATGTTGGCTCCAAGGATTGATGCAGAAGGTGGAAATTTTGCCGGAATGGTTATTATGGGCGGGTCTCCACGTAAATTTGAAGATATCCTGATGGACCAGAATAATGAAGTTCTAAATTCCCTGAACCCATTTCTGAAGTGGATTGCCAAAAAGCAAATAGCGGCCATATCATCAAAACTGAAGAACATCTATGAATTGAATGATGAAGAAGCAAAGTCGACCCGGGTTTTGGGGAAACATGTCAGAGCCTACTATCTTAAAGAAATGGGGGAACATTCGTCCGTTAATTACCTGAGAGAATCGAATAAGCCCATCTTTATTTTGCAAGGAGAGAAAGATTTTCATGTAACTGTTGAAAAGGATTTTGAAGGGTACAAAAAGTTGTTGGGTGAAAGGTCGAATGTCAAGTTCAAACTTTATCCTAATTTAAATCATTTGTTCATGCCTTCTGTTTATGGAGAAATACGAAAGGCAAAAAAGGAGTATAAAGTTGCGCAACATGTCGATAGGCAAGTCATATGTGATATTGCTGAATGGGTTTTACAGCAAGGTGGTACCAGTAAGTTTTGACAGAGTTCCTTAATCCTAGCTTTCAAAGCATAAGAATATCTAATATTTTACTGCCTTTGGTGTGTTATTCAACCCGGAGTGTTCATTAAACAGGAATGCGCCACAATCGGTCGCGATTGTTTAAGCCTCTCTATTTTTAAATAGCTAAAAGTGCTTTAGTTAAACCAGACCATTCATAGCGGTGGTCTATTTTCATGTCCAAAACATCATGAAAATCACGGAAATATAATGTGAATTGTTACACTTAAACTAAGACAACAGGTTAGTTCAAGTCTGTTGATTAATTTGAGGTATCCCTAAATATAAAATCAAGTCTCTTAAAGGGAGTAGAACTATGAATAAATCTCGTAAATTTTTATTAATCATTGTTAGTGCTTTAATTGTATTTTTTATCCTGTTTTATTTTATAAACCAAGACACGGTTATTGAATCTACAACGGAAAACATTCAAATAATTAGCAAAGCTAAAACTTCTGAAGAACAGTGGATAATGCTTTCAAGTAATAAGAAAATCTATATAGAAAATTTTAGTATATGGGCTTTAATCGAGGAAAATCAAGATTACACAGTCGTTTATGATTTATTGAATAAAACTAAAAGGTACCAATTAATAACAATTGTACCCGGGGATTATAAAGGGCAATTTTAGGTTATTAGTATTTTTTTTCTAGTTTCAACGATAGACGAAGTTTACTTTAAGAAGGCAATAAAGAATGTAAAAAAGTGGTATAAGAAAAGAGGTGTTATTTTGTTTAAAGACTATAAAAATAAAAGGTATTGGATTCTCTTGCTTCCATTTCTAATTACGGCAATTGTTATAGTATTCTATCTACCAAATAATTACGGTCCTTATCCTTTACTCTTATTAATAATTGTTTTTTGGACTACTTATTACCTTTGGAATTATATTGATAAAAATAAAAAAACGAAAAAATAATGTCTATAAATACTCAAATGCACGTTTGAATCAGTTTTGCTGATTACCCGATGTAGATATTTTAAAAAACTATTGTGTTCAGGAGAACTTTTTAAAAGAAATAACTAGGATAAGTACTTCTTCAAATATCGGGTGCTTTAGTTAAACAAGTGGCTGCCTAAAAGTGTAGCTTTTTCTTATTGAACTAATAGGGCAATTTAGTCGAAGAAGGATTATTCTCCAAGATTATCGAATTGATAGATGAGAGAGGGGTGTAGAATATGAAATTATTTATAGAAAATATGAATGAAGAAATAGCAAAAGAGATACTTGGCTGGGAATATGATGAACCATATGATTTTTACAATAGTGGATTAACTGATGAAGATATGAAAGAAAGACTTGATGGTTCATACTTTGCACTTTTAAATGATAATAAAGAATTATTTGGATTCTTTTGCACTGGAGAGAATGCTCAAGTTCCTGTAGGGAAAAAGAATGGTGTTTATTCGGATGATTCAGTTGATATGGGATTAGGTATGAACCCTAATTTTGTGGGCAAAGGTAACGGTTTTGAATTTTGCTCTTTTATTCTACGTTATATTGAAAAAACCTCTAAAGGCACTCCAATTCGACTAACTGTTGCAAAGTTCAATCAAAGAGCTATCCATCTATATGAAAAGCTTGGTTTTGTTAAGAAAGACGAATTTAGCACCGATTTTGTAGAATTTATTACAATGGTTAAAAGAAACGAATTATAGGTAGTTTAAGCATTGTCATCACTATTTTCAAGGGATGAATAGCGATAAATGATATTAGTTTACGAGCTTTAATACTTCAACAGGAGAATATATTAAACTTAGTTTGCAATCTATTTTTTGTTTGAATTTTTAGACTGTCTTTGTATTGGTTCGTTACTGAATATACTCCTTAAGACGACTCAAAAACGAGATTGGCTCATTACATTCGCTTAGGCAACTTATTTCTTACTGTACTAAAAGGGGGAGAATAGTTGATTAAAAGGAAAGCTATAACTTTTTTCATTGCAACAATATTGTCGATTACTTTCATCTTAATTTATATTTTTGGAGAATGGGAAAGACCGTTTGAATTGATATCTATGATTGGGTTTTATAGCTTACTATTTTCACCAATTATTTTAGTTTATGGTGTACCTGTAACGTTTTTATCTGATTATTTAACCAAACGATTCAAAGGATTTAAGAGAGTAATTTTAGCACTGTTAACTCATTTGTTTTTTGGTATGTTTTATACATTTGTCTACGGTATTATCTTTGAATCTAGTGATTTCTTTTCAAACTTTAACAACTATTGGAAGAAGAAGGTGAACTAAATTTTATCGCTGGAATAATGACTTCATTCTTCTTTTGGGCGGTGGATGAAGTTCTTAGACGTATTCGACCCAAATAACATTTTTCTTATTCACTAATGGTTGCTTTAGTCTAGCAAGACCATCATTTTCGATGGTCTATTTTATATCCAAAACATCAAGTAGAATTCAAGCCTGATCCACTTTTTAATGATTCTGAGCACTTAGAAGAACAAAGCCAATAGATGATTTCTTATTCTGTTGTCCATAAATTCATAGGAAACCTTGCAAACACCGTTTATTCGCCAACTAAAGGTAATTGTGAGAGAATAATAATTTCAAAAGAAATTTAATATTAAATAATTATGATTTAGGACGGTTTTTCATGAAAAATCATATTAAAGTAAACGGAAAAATTCTTCAGACAAATAAACGTTTCTCACAATTGAAAAATAACCAAAAAGAGTGGATCGCAGCAGAACTTTATAAGCTCTACCACAACAAGATGAAAGAAAGACGTACAACAAGAAAAATAACTCCTGATGAACGCGATGTAGTTATTTCCTCTCTATACGAACAGATTCAGAATAGGGATATATGGATTCCTTATGTTGAGATAAAAAAATATGTATATAGTAAAACTACAAAGATAGTAAAATATTTTAAGAAGCAATTTCCAGAGTTGAGTGAGGAAATTGAAGGTGAACACACTAAAGCCTGCAAAAATCCGATTATAGAGATAGATTAAATATCACTGTTAAAATAGCTCTCTTTTTTTGTTCAACTAAAGCAATAGCTTAGTTGAAGAAGGCATGCTGAAGTACGTAAAGTTCTTTTATTAATACAATTTAACATTGAACATGATTGAACTATAAAGGGCACAATTATTTGTTTAAATAGGGGGATTATTAAATGAATAAAGATTATGGAGATAGTTTGTTTAAAGGTACAGCTTTGTACTATTCACGATATAGACCATTATATTCTGCTACTTTGATCAGATTTTTAATAAATAAATTTTCACTTGATGGAAATGGCTGCATGCTTGATTTAGGGTGTGGTGATGGGAGATTATCATTAAGGTTCTCTGATTGGTTTGAGAGAATAGTTGGAATAGATATGGAGCCTGAAATGGTTTTGGAGGCTGAACGACTCAGTAAGGAGTTTAGGGTTGAAAATACAGAATGGTTTATTGGCGATATTGAAAAATATAACAATACATTTAATACAGCCTTTAGATTTGTCACTATTGCAAAGGCATTTCATTGGATGGATCGGCCAAAGGTACTTGAAATTTTGTACGAAATGATGTCGATTGGTGGAGGAATAGCGATTATAGATAATTACACACCTAACAAAATGCTTCTACCTTGGCAAGAGAAGTTCCAAGAGGTGGAAAAATATTGGTATGGCAATGAAAGACGAGCAGGAAATATTACATACAGTCATCCTACAATAAGCCATGAGGAAATTATTAAAAGTTCAAAGTTTGATTTAGAGTTACATCACATGCCTTCTTATGAGCAGTTATGGACAATTGACTCAATTCTAGGAAATCACTATTCAACTTCTTTTGGTGCAAAACGGTTTCTTGGAGAAAACGTTTCTTCATTTGAAAAACATCTAAAAGAGGAACTGCTATCTATTGATAAAACTGGCGTATTCAAAGAACAAATAAATACTTCGGTTAAACTTGCACTTAAAAAAAGGTAAATTATCTTCTTCGATGAACTGCACTCCAATTGTTAGACACAAATAATACGATTTGGGTACAGTTCATAGGATTAATGTCCTTAATGTTGAACTACTTAACTTACTGAGGTATTTCTGTTGGAAGAATTGTCTTTGAATAAAGTGGTCCACAAAAATTATTTTAGTAAGATGAAACTAATTGAAAATAGTTGTTTTATGTAGTCCATGCCATTCTGGCTGCGTACTATTTTTTGTAGTACAAGTTGAATTTACATTAAATGATGATAATATCTCAAAAAATAGGATGGTACAAATAATGATTGAATTTGAATTAAGAACTAGAGAACTGTTGGCGATATTAAAGCAGGAATTAGTACCACTTTGTACAGTAATCGATTTGACTCCACATGCCTATGGAGTTGAAAATTGTGTTTTCAGAGCAGTTACGGAAGAGTGGGGAGAAGTCGCTGTTAAAGTTCCCTGGTATAGGAAAGTAAAGAATGCAAATGATGGAAAGTTTAACTCGATAGATGGTTTAGTAAAAGAATACAAACTCACAATGCATTGCTCAAAGCATGGAATTCCAGTGCCTCTAATCCATAAGCTTCATAAAGGCGATAAAATTGATTTTATCATACAGGAATTTATCGTTGCTGAAAGCGGTAGCTCTTTTCCTTATGAGGATATGGGTAGGGTTACGTCTTCGTTGCATGAAATACAAGATTTACCAGATCTCAATCCATTTGATGCACATACCATCATTTCTAATAGGATCATTGAACGGACAAAAACTTTAGAGAAACTTAAAGGAGTACACCTACCGATGCCCTCGGTTCAAGAGAATATAGCCGCATTGAACTCATTTGAACCAAAGAATAGATTATTGCATATGGATATCCGACCGGCTAATATCATAATGCATTCTTCACAAGTAAAAGCCATATTTGATTGGACGAATGCCTTAATTGGGGATCCGGTTTTAGAATTGATGAGAATTAAAAGTTATGGGTATCTTAACGACGATTTCATTAAGGGCTATCGAAATTACTTCGGTGAATTATCAAGGGTTCCCCAATTAGTGCAATGGTTATATCAGTATGACACAACAGTGATGTTAGCATTATTGTTTCTGACGGAAATTGACGCTCCAGAGCAATTTGAACTTACTTTCGAAAGCTTATTACGTTTGCACGGAAGCATAAAAAACAAATTTTAGTCGGCGTTGTCCCCAAAGGGTAACAATCCTTATATAAAAAAGTAATCAATAAATCCAAAAATTGAAATGTTACACTTCAACTAATGAATCAGTTTAGTTGAATAAGGGTTTCTACCAATATGACCAGGCGTTTATTATAAGAGTTAAAAACTTTAGGAGGTGAATTATGAAAATAACTAGAATATTATTAGGAGTAATTGTTATTGCATTTTCTATTTATATCTTAATCAGTAGAAATTATGAGTTAATGCCGTTTATGATGTTATTATTTGGGACGTTTATGTTGTTATCGGGATTAGTCGAACTTCAAAAAGACAGAAAAAAATTTGAAGGATATATGTTTATTATTGTTTCTTTATTTATTTTCTTTGTTTTCATACAGAGTTTCTTTTAAAACAAATGGATGATGGTGATTTACTTCAAGAAGAAATATTTAGGAGAAACCAGAATATATCGTTAAAGGACTATTCTTTTGAATAGAACACTATTTATATTTCAAGTTCGTGTTCATATTGATAAGTTATTGAGTTATTTAATAGCACTTTTCCCAAAATATTGGGGGTGGGCACGAAAGGAGTAGTTCATTTGAAATCTAATATTTCTCTCTTTCTATTTTTAGCTTCACTATTATTAATAACTGGTTGTACGCCCAGTAATTCCGAAGAAATATATGAAACAAAAAAGGAAAATGTAAACGGTTTAGTAGATGAGAGAGTATTAAAAATTGAGGACTCAGTAGAAGAGTTTTCATATTTAACCAACTTGTCGGAGGAAGAATTAAAGTTATATGAACTATTTACTAAGGAATATGACACAAATTACTTAAAAGGTTTTTCACCAGAAAAAATTTTACTTATATATATTCATTCAGCCGTTATCGATGATATAGAAGCAATCTATTCGTTAGAGTATATAGAGGGTGAGCCACCTAATTTTGAAATTTTCAAAGAAAAATATTACAAAAATCTTAACATATCAAATATGGAAATAGCATTAGATTTCAGATATTATGATTCAATCAAAGTAAAACAAGAAGAGAATAATGGATTATTAGTTCGAATTAATGGTGAGCTATGGTAAATTTACAGCTTCAACATTAATGGAATTAAAAAAAGAAAATAATATATGGAAAATTGTTCTACCAGAATTATTCAAAAAGTAAAGTGAGCTCTGCTTTATTTATCATCTTCAACTAACAAGACCATGGGTTGCTTAGGCAACTCTTTTCTTATTGAACTAATGTGCGGTTTAGTTGATGAAGGAAAAGGTTCTAAAATTGTCGAAATTAAAGAATATAGGATCTTATGGTGGATATTATAATATTCTATCTTACATATACTATCAATAAGGAGGAACTAGTGCATTGAAAACAATAGGTTTAATCGGTGGAATGAGTTGGGAATCATCAAATGAATATTACCGTTTAATAAATGAAGAAATAAAGAACAAATTAGGCGGATTACATTCAGCCAAATGTATTTTATATAGCGTTGACTTTGACGAAATAGAACGTTATCAAGCTAATGGTGATTGGGAAAGTGCTGGACACACTTTGGGCGATATGGCACTCTCTTTAGAAAAAGCAGGAGCAGATTTTATTGTTATTTGTACAAACACAATGCACAAGGTAATAAATTATATTGAAGAAAAAATAAATATTCCAATTCTACATATTGCTGATGCAACAGCAAATGCAATAAAGAAAACAAGTGTAAAATCAGTTGGGTTACTTGGGACTAAATATACGATGGTGCAAGACTTTTACAAATCAAGAATTGAAGCTAATGGTATAAAGGTATTAATTCCAGATAATGAGGATATAGAACATATAAATGAAGTGATTTATGAAGAATTATGTTTAGGGAAAATCAATCATGCGTCAAAAGAATATTTTAAAAAAGTTATCAAGAATTTAGTTGATAAGGGTGCCGAAGGGATTATATTAGGTTGTACAGAGATTGGTTTATTAATAAAACAAGAGGATTCCGAAGTTCCAATATTTGATACAACAGTAATTCATGCTTTTGAATCAGTTAAAAAGGCAATTGAAAAATAAGAAGATCTTCTAACGCAGCATAATAGTTGAAAAACTCATTGGAGAAATTATTTCATAATGAAACGAATTACTTCAAAAAGTCTTTTAAAATGAGAGTGGGATTAATTTGTTGTTTCAAAATGGAAATTTAAAAGTTCGTAAATTAGAAGAAAAGGATAACTACCTGTTAGCAAGATGGCTTTCGAACCCGTCAGTTCTTGAATTTTATGAAGGAAGAGACAATTCTTTTGATTTAGATAAAGTTAATAGAATTTTTTATGATTCGGAAGACGATGAATTTAAATGCATTGTAGAGTTTGATGGTAACGAAATAGGATATATCCAGTTTTATCAATTGGATGATGAAACGAAAAAAGAATATGGGTATTACGATGAGAATATTTATGGTACAGACCAATTTATTGGTGAGGTAGAGTATTGGAGTAGAGGAATTGGAACATTACTTGTTACATCAATGGTAAAATTTTTAATCGAACATAAAAAAGCAGACCGAGTAGTTATGGACCCTCAAATAAAAAATGCAAGGGCTATAAAATGCTATGAGAAATGTGGTTTTAAAAAAGTCAGAATACTACCTAAGAATGAGTTACACGAAGGAGTATATCAGGACTGTTGGTTGATTGATTATCAAAAATAAATTATTTTTTCTTCAAGTAACGAGTGCTTTACTTCAAAAAGGAATAAACGATAAATTATAGGATATGTACTACAGAAACTATTCTTAGGTGGTGCTCAGTTTGAATAATCAACATGAAACCCTGAAGAATAGAGAGAATGGTTAAGACAAAGTGAATTAAAAAATAATCCCGCTGATTCTCTACACGATGCATTAAATAGAGGAAGAAAAACAAGGCAATTATGGTTTTAATGCTAATATAAACATTCATGCTTGCCTATTTTTATGTCCAAGCCACCATTTGTTATTGGTGATCCATTGTGAAATATTACACTTGCCAACGGTGTAGGTTAGTTCAATAGAATAAAAATGCTATTGAATGATCATGGGTTCTGTAATGAAGTACAAAACTGCAAAATACAATGTATAGCTTAATGCACCACTTTTTGCTACAATTCTGTCAAAAGATTTGTAGCAAAAAGTGGTGCTTTTTTAATTTCGTTTAATTGAGTTGAGATAACAATACTAATTTTAAAAAAGAAAACTTGGTTAAAAATAACTACGATAATTGGAGTAAATATATTAATTACTTTGTTGGTGATCTATTAAGATTTATTTTATGCCCTGTTCCCATATCAGAACTATATTGGAGAACTTGTCCTTCAGAATCAGTATTGTTCTCATCAAAAGAGACACACCACACGAAGTCATAGTTTCTCCCCTCAAAGGAATACTCACCATCAATATAATAAACATTCTTATAAATATCTTCAGTTTCATCATTTATTAAATCAGGATGTTTATCCGCTTTAATTTGAGTATCGTCTACCTCAACACCATCTAATCGATCATATTTCTCAATAATAGATTCTGCACGAACTGCTAGATTAATTAGAAGCTTTTCATTTGTTATTTTGCCTTGTGAGACTTTATAGGTATCGGTTTCATCAGAATTTCCTTCATTCCCACAAGCAGTTAACAAAAATACAACTAAAGCACTGACGTAAAATATTCTTTTCATACTCTAACATCTCCCTTTATTCCCTACATTTAGTTTATTAGAAAGATATAAAGTAATCAATCTAATTAAATTCCTTTCTAATAAGACAATTATTGTATCTAGTGCAATGCTTTCTATTCGTTTTTGGCTTCAACAAAAGCCATGCTTTCGACAGTAACAATTCCATTCCCTCAAAATAGTAATATTAAAAGGATTATTGCCAATCTTATAGAATAAGATACATAGATGTGTTTTTACTAACGACTCAGAACTGTTTAAGAAGGAATAGGGGGCATTTGGTTGAGAAAAGTTGTTATTAATTGTTCGGAAATAGATTATAGGAAAGGCAGGAACAGTTATGATATTATGGTTTCAAAATTTACCGAAGATAAGTCTGGATTTGTCAGAATGGAAACCTTTCATTAAAAATATTTGGTTTCTGAAGCATTATATGAAGGTCGTTTACCTATTAATGGTTACTTTTTTTTCTTGCACCGTATTGGATCTTCGGAGGAAGCATCAATCTTATGACAAAATTTCCCCTTATCTTAATCATTGCTTTGGTTTTTTTAATACACGAAGCACTTCATATTCTTGTAATAAACAATAAAGGTGATATTAGCTTAACATTCAGAGGAATATATTTTTGGCTCAATACAAATGCTATTCTTTCTAAGAAAAGATTTTGGGTCTTTATGAACTTACCTTTTATCGTATTAACGGTAATCCCAGCCATTACTTCGTTCTTTGTATCGGGTGATAGCAAAGCGCTCATTTTATTTATTAGTTGGTTCAATTTGATAATATCTTCTTCCGATATTGTTAATTCCTTATTAATCCTACTTAAACCAAATAAATCTGTATTTTGCAGAGGCTACTACCGAGTAGAATCGTAATAACATCACAAAATAGACTCAGCCTTCATTGTCAATATAGTGTTTAAAGGTAAAGAAGGAACCAACTCCATTCTTGTTTGAATAAAGGCATGCTGGTGAAATAACCAAAGTCGGATTAATCTCCCATTGTGCGACAGTCTGTAAAGCACCCGTGGTCGTTGAAGTCAGACGAACGGTTGCGCTCTATGGTACATATAGTTCATTGACCTTCTTCGCCAGCCGTAGTAGCCTATATCGGTTTTTCTGATTTTCATCCTCTGTGGTGCAGCGTTTTTTGCTGCATGGGTGTTTAACAAGTGCTTTAGTAAACTGGTTGATCCACTTAGGTGGCTCAATCTTCTTATTCAATTAAAGTGAAGGGGTTTTTTATGAGAATAATAGAAGTAGACAACAAAGTGATTATAGATGACTTTGAATTTTATGGTCAAATTGAACAAGAAAAATTTTGTTTTAAATGCAAGTCTAATTTAGTGTATTATGATGATTTTGATACTTATTTTTGTCCTAAATGTAATAGTTGGATTGAATTGAAATGTAGTGACCCTCAATGCAAATATTGCCCTAATAGACCAGTAAAACCTTTATCTTTTAAATAAACCACGTATTTTGAAACTTTCCAATAAGTTTCCTGCATGCATCATTGTGGACAGATTATGAGACCTGAAGCTCAGGTAAAGTCTGCAGAACAAAGTCCGTTAATTCAACAAGGGAGTATTTATTTTACTTAATACTTTTTTGGAAAGGAGTATTTAGATGAGACAAATAATTGCTCTTGGTGGTGGGGGTTTTTCAATGGAACCAAATAATCCACTTTTAGATTTGTATATATTAAAACAAGCAAAGAAAGCTAATCCGCAAATTTGCTTTATCCCTACTGCAAGTGGAGATTCTGATAATTATATATCAAGGTATTATAACTTTTTTAATCAACAAGATTGTAAACCATCCCATTTATCTTTGTTTGAACCTCCGACAAGGGATCTGGAGAGCTTTATTTTAGAGAAAGACATTGTTTATGTTGGTGGAGGAAACACTAAAAACCTTTTAGCATTGTGGAAAGAATGGGGTTTAGACGGTATTTTAAGAAAAGCATGGAATCAAGGCATTATTTTAGCTGGGTTAAGTGCAGGTTCCATTTGTTGGTTTGAAGAAGGGGTTACTGATTCGTATGGGGATGGACTTGAACCAATAAAATGCTTGGGTTTTTTACAGGGGAGTAATTGTCCGCATTACGATGGAGAAATTGAAAGAAGACCTGCATATCACAAACTTATTGAATCAAAAAAAATACAATCAGGGGTTGCGACAGATGATGGGGTTGCAATTCATTACAAGGAACAAGGTATTAGTAAAATAGTTAGTTCAAGGTCTAACGCTAAGGCGTATAGTGTTTCCTTCGAAACTAAGGTTATAGAGACAGAACTTCAAATAGAATTTTTAGGTTCTTATTGAACGAACGGGAGCTTTACTTTAAGAAATGGCAAAGCCTTTTCTCTTTTTGAACCAACACAGATGGTTAGTATAAATATGTTGTTGAAATCGTGTTCAACAATAGGGACAGATTGTAATAAACAAATGACGGAGGTGAAAAGAGTGGGAGTTAAAAGAAAACTAGGAACACTAATTTTAGCGAGTGTTATTGTAATGTCTGTAGTATTTTGGTATTCGCTACAGTGGCCGTATAGTACAGAGTTGGTTGTAGACACTTTGTTTGATAAATATGAAGTACAAAGCACTCAAATTGGTATTACTAATCCGGTTATATGGATAGATGTATACGATAAAAATGATATACCCGAAGTTGAAAAGTATTTAAAAGCCGAATTGTCTAAAGATGACTTTGAACACTATCAAATAGAAGTATTTTCTCGCTGGTCGTGAATTCTGAGGTGAGAACATTGCTCAAAGTCAATGTGTTTTCAATAAAGGGAGAACTTCTTAAACTAACGGATGCTTAAGCAGAACAGGACTGTCAGTAGACAGCCTTTATTCTAGTTCGACTAAAATAGCAGTTTAATAAGAGATTTTTTTATGTCGCATTTGACACATAAAGCGTAACAAAAAAACGTTCAAATTTAATCAGCTTTCGTTTTCTTGATTTTAATAATTTTGTTTATCAAATAAAATAATTACTGACCAAATAGAGATTCCTACCGCTTTAATCAATGTATTCCCGTAAGGGTTGATTAGAATTACAAAGATTATTACTAGCACGATGAAAATATGTATAACTCTGTTAGTTACTTCTGATTTAAACACGGTAGTATAACAACTTTCTAAATATTAATTATCTAATATACGTACTTGAAATCAATTAGATTCAAATATTTGAATAATAATCGAGTAGCAGTTCGAAGATAATTTGGAATAAAAAAAAGGGTGCATGTCCAATTAAGTGTTTATTAGTTTCTGGATGTTCGCAGGAAAATCAAAAGGTCCCTTAATTAGAGGTATGATGTCTGTAAAAAAATCCGAGGAATTTGAATCCAACTCAGGATAGTTAAAAAAGGAGGGGTTTGTCATAAGAGTAAATTCAATAGAATTTCATATTAGTAATTTAAGTTATATTATAAGGTCTGCAAAAGAAAATGATGCGAAAAACTTATCTGAAGTACGATTGCAGATAGATGGCGAAACAGAAAATATGGATAGAGAAAAAGGCGAAGCGTACATAGACGAAGTAGGTTTTAAACAACTAATCAAAGAAGACACTGAAAGTCCTCATAATCTATTTTTAGTTTGCGAAGCAAACGATAAGATTGTTGGCTTTTCAAGGGGTGAAGGAAATCAATTGAAAAGAATGTCACATAAAGTTGAGTTTGGTGTTTGTGTACTAAAAGATTTTTGGGGATATGGCATTGGTACAAAATTATTAAAAGAAACAATTAGATGGGCTGATACAAACGAAATTAAGAAAATTACTTTGAATGTACTCGAAACCAATGAAAAAGCTATAATGCTTTACAAAAAGTATGGTTTTGAAAAAGAAGGAGTATTAAAAAAAGACAAGTTGCTATCAGATGGCAATTATTATAATACCGTAATAATGGGCAGGTTTAATGAATAATTAAAACTACTAATTTATTGTACAGGTTAATTCAATAAGAAGGAGTATTAAGCGTGATGTTGAATAAGTAAAATATGTAAATTTTTAAACAAAAGGGGTGCTTTACTACAAGACTGGGGTTGGCACTTGTTTCTTGAATTAACGAAACCGTTTAGTTAAAGAGTTTTGTATAACTTGTGTTCACCAATTCGACCATTGAGTGGATTACAAGTAGGCAGATTAAAGGGGGAGTTTTGTGAAGTTATTGCTATCCATTGTATTAGCTGGGCTTTTAGGTATCTTGGCTATCCTTGGTCCTATTGGAATCTATATCTTATGTGCAATTATTGTCGGAGTCATTTTCAGGTCATTTATTTTAATTAATGAGATTCATAAACAAGTAGTACCAGCCAATGGCAATGACAGGGTGATAGAGGCGTACGAAAGATATATAAAAGAGAGAAACGAAAAAGAAACAGAAATTTAATGTATCACGGTCTTCAACTAGTGGGTGGGATTACTGTCAAGAAAGAACTAGCCATTCACTCATAGCGAGTCTTGGAGGGATACAGCTCCATAATGTTAGTAAACACACAGAAATAGAGATAATAAATGTAAACTAAACTACTAAGGATAGCAGAACAAGCCAAATCTGATCGAAAAAGATTAGGTATATTTTGTGAATGAGCCTTGTGCGTAAATAGTGCAAGCACGGTTTTGTCAGGGGGGAGGAACATAATCTAGCGAAAGGTAGTAAGGTTCGCTTCTAACTCGACTCTTTAAACAAGAAGATCTTGTTGATGGTCTATTTTCACTTCTAACTAACACGTTGTTGTTTTTATAGATTTCAAATGAATAGTAGGTGAAAATTATGAAAAAGTTACTTGTATTCCCATTATTATTACTATTATTACTAGCTGCATGTAAAGCCGATGAAAATGATTTAGTTTTTAATGGTACAAGTGAAAACTGGTCAGCTCAACTAACTATTAGTGTTATTAATGGGGCTGAAAATAACGATTTAGAGCTTAAATACATGGGGAATGATGTAGGTACAATTGAAACATTTAATTATTATTTGGAAAATACTGATAGAGGAACTACTTTTGAAGGAAATAACGTTAGCTTAAATAAAAGTGGCATTTATACTAACGAGGACATGAGTTCTAATAGTCCCTCAACCACAAATGAAGATACCTATATTATTTCTGTAGATTGGAATGGAAATAGTGAAAATATGGTATTAAATATAGAAGAAGCTTTACTCAACTACAATACAATTAATCGAATTGTTCCTTTATAAATAAATACGCTTTATTTTAGCTTTTATTCAATGGCTTTAGTTATAGGGCTGTATCATAAGTCCATTTCTTAACAAAAATGTACAATCCGAAAACGCAAGAATGTCGATTTAACAACATTCTTGCGTTTTAATTTTTTCTTATAATTAGCTAAAGTACCCCAATTTGGACAGCCCCTATTTTCCAAAATATCAAGGAATTCTAAGAAATCCATTGTGAAATGTTATACGTTAAATTAACACAGCAGTTTAGATGAAGAAGAAGGTTTTTTTACTATTGTGTAGAATAAGTTAATATATGTAAATTGTTGAATAAAAGAGATGCTTTACTTCAACTCTGAGGGTCGTACTTTTTTCTTTAACTACGAGACAATTTAATCCAATAATAAAAAAAGGACTGCGGCAATGTGGAGTAAATATCGCAAAATTACAAAAATAGTATTTATAATCGTTGCTTTATTGCTTGTTTTGGTGGATGTCATTATCTTCACAAATGCTAATAGGACTTATTCTGCATCAGATGTATTAGGAGACCATGCTGATTTAAATGCAGAAAACCCATTTGTAAACATTGAAAGTATTGATAGGGGAAACAGATGATATATTCACATCGTAAGATATTAGAAAAAGTTACGGATCAAATGATAAAATAACGATTTGCTTATTCAACTAAAAAGGCGCTTTGCATAATAGGGCTGTTAGGTAGACTAAAGAGGCAGATTCGATTTATTAAGATCCGGACCAATAATATTAAAATTAATGTTAGTTAAGTAAGGAGGGAAACTATGAAATTAGAGGGGTCTATAGCAATAGTTACTGGTGTAAGCCATAAGCAAGGAATTGGAACGGCTATATGTCGTAAGTTAGCAAAAGATGGTTCAGATATCTTCTTTACCCATTGGGGTTCTAAGAATAATTGGGCAGTATATTTCCAAGATGAAATAATTCAAGAAAACGGAGTTAGATGTGGCAACATTGAAATTGATTTATCTCAACCAAATGCCACATCTACAATACTTGATATAGTTACTCACCAAATGGGCATACCTACGATATTAGTAAATAATGCAGCACATTCCACCCAAGACGGATATATGAAATTAGATGCCAAAACACTTGATGACCATTACGCAGTAAATATGAGAGCAACTTTCCTTCTAAGTGTTGATTTTGCTCGTCGTTTTAAGCAACAAAAAAAATGATGGGCAGAATTATTAATTTGACATCTGGACAAGCACTTGGACCAATGACTAATGAATTAGCCTATGTTGCAACTAAGGGGGCTATATCAGCTTTTACACTTTCTTTGTCCGCTGAGTTAGCACCATTAGGCATTACAGTAAACGCGATAAACCCAGGTCCTACCGATACAGGCTGGATGACAGGTGAAATAAAAAATCATTTAACACCTAAGTTCTTATTAGGGCGAATTGGTTTGCCAGAAGATGCAGCTCGATTAGCATCGTTCCTTGCCAGTGAAGAAGCCCAATGGATTACAGGACAAATAATTAACTCAGAAGGTGGTTTTTTAAGGGGCTAGAAAAGATTGAGATTAGGAGTCTAGCAAGTTATATTAGATGCAATATAGAAATACCTCTTAGTAATGAAGAGTCAGACGATTTAATTATTATTGGAGATTGTTTTCGAACGAGTATAACTAACGAGATGTGAAAAATGAGTGATTCTTTACTATCTACAGAACTTTGAGCTGCTAAGACGACTCTTTTTTTCTTATTGAATTAAAGGAGAAGTTTAGTTGAAGAAGCACTAAAGAAAGGGGCTTTAAAAATGAAATGGATGACTGGTTGTATGAAGAATTATTACCAATTAACGAATCAACATTATCATTTGAAGTCGTTTTGTCATCAGGAGGAAATGTACTCTTACACTTTCGAGATAAATCAGTTTCGATGAAAAAGTTAAAATAGCTACTGCATTCTTGTTCAACTACGGGTGCTTTACTTCAAGAAGGAGTAAAGTCTCTTTTCTTATGGAACTAAAGCAGCAGTTTAGTTGAATAAGAAAAGGGGACTTTTTATTTGCATTTTAAAAAAATTGGCGCAATTAATACGAGGTTAAAATTACTGTTTAAAAAAAGGAACAATTACACTGTTCCTTTAGGGTTATATTTTATCTTTTATTTCTTCTCTTTAATTGGATTAAAGTTATTAATACTTTAAGAGGAATTACTTGTTCAATAGAATAGTGGGAATGGAATATGGACGGAGAGTGATTTAAATGGGAATCAGTAATTTCGCACAAAAAGCTATCGTTAAAGTATTTAAAATGGGAATAAGAAATTCAGCTAAGGCAGTGATAGTTAAAGATGGGAAAGTATTGGCCGTAAAAATACATGAAAATGGTGGGACTTATTATATTCTACCTGGTGGTGGTCAAAAACATGGTGAAAATCTTCACCAAGCTTTAGAAAGGGAGTGCAAAGAAGAGTTAGGTGCGGAAGTTGAAATTGGAGAGTTGATATTTGTACGAGAATACATTGGAAAAAACCATGAGTTAGCTGCCTTTCATTCTCATGCACATCAAACTGAGTTTATGTTTTTGTGTAATGTTAATCAAGATACATTTATTAATGGGGAAAGTCCAGACAAGGGTCAAATAGGTACAGAATGGTTACCAATTAACGAGTTGTTAGAGTATAAGTTATTTCCTCAATCATTAAGAACTCATTTAATTTCTTATTTTGACAGTGGAAAAGCTAAAACTTATGTAGGTGATATTAATTAATTTCTAATACTTCCTTATTCAACGGGTGCTTTACTTCAAGAAGGAGTAAAGCTTTTTTATTATTGAACTAACAGGGTTTAGATCAATAAGGAATATCTTTAAATGATATCAACGGGATTTGTATGACTTCGAAAAGTGTTCTGAATTTTGCTACAAATGATGATAAACTATAAAATGGAGGGCGATACTGAATGGAGTTTAAAATTGGGAACGGTGCTATTATGCTTCCCCCCTTTACACATTACGATTATTGCAATAATTACTATTTTCTTTTTAGTAAGGTGGAATAAGCAATTAGAAACACGGCGTTTTACTGTTTTTTTTTTATTTTATGATAAGTAAAGATGCAGGTTAGCACAATAAGAAAGATAAGAATTACAAGGGGGAGTTTTTGTGGGGAAAAGATATAATTTGTGGTCTTTTTATTTAATACTTGTTTGCTTAGGTTTAGCAGCCTACTCATTGTATTCTAATATTAACAACACTTGGTTAATTGCACCTCCAAATTATATTCTACTTATGATTAGTTTCTTAGCATTTGTTTTGGGAGTTATTGGTTTTAAAGATAAAAGAAACTGGCGTACTAAAACACGAAGTTGGTTAACGATAATTCTATCATCATTGACATCTATCGCACTTTTTTTGATTTTATCATTCACACTTTTGTTTTCATCAATGGGAGCAAATAAAAATATAAAAACGGTAAGTTCTCCTGAAGATAATTATACAATTGATTTTTATCGTTTTGACGCAGGAGCAGCTGGTTCATTTGGAGTAAGGGGAGAATTAAATGGACCACTGTGGTCTAAAAAACGAATTTATTATCAACAGAGTGTAGAACAAGTTGAAGTGGAATGGGAAAATAACAGCACGGTCTCGATTAACAATCATCTCTTAAATTTGAAAAAAGGAGACACATTTGGATTTTGAGTTGCACTTATTAGAAAAATGATATGTATGTGAAAGTATCTACTTAAAGTAACGAGTGCTTTACTTCAAGATCATGGGGTTAGCATATACAAGCATTACGAGATAAAAACAAATGGATCGAGCCTTATCCAGAGAAACACCTTTCTTATGCAGTCTGGTGGACAGGATGTCTCATGGAAGGAAGCATTCAAGAGATACAACTATTATATTCAGCATGGTCCAACTCCTTTTGCATTTGATTTTAAGCATACATTTGATGAAAAAGGGCAGAGGTTCTTGATTAAGTAACAGGGGCCCACTCTGGAAGGAGTTGTACCAAACTTAAACTATCGGTGCTTTACTTCAAGAAGGGGTAAAGCCTTTTTTCTTATTGAACTAAAGGTGCAGGTTTGTTAAACAAGAGTTAGAATTCATACATGGGTTTATTTTGAAAATACAACACAATCATTAAAATACAAAGGTGATGAATAATGGAGAATATAAATCAATTAAAACATGCCATTTCAAAACTTGAAGAACGTGAGGCAAAAGCTCTTCTAAATTTAATATTTCTAAGTTCTGAACAATTTGAAGAAGACAAAATGATTGGACTTTTACAATCATTAAAGAAATCATTGATTCAAGTTTCGAGAAATGAAGAGAAAATTGGACATCTACAATCGGTACATATTGTATTTGGCGATTCACCCGCAGATAGTTTAAAAGCTGCATTCCATAATACTCCATACGAAAAAACAGAAGAAATCATTGTATTGTCTGATATTTTATCGGTTGGTCCATTAGAATCACTGCATACAAAAATGGGGATAGAAAAACGTTTTCAATGGTTTAAGGAGAACTATCGTGATGACTTCAATTATCTTGAAGAATATAAACAGGGTATATTAAAAACAATAGAGAAAATTAAAGGAATACTACCTTATCAGCAAATAATTATTTGGACATGTGAGAACGCCGCTGAGCAAACAGGACTGCGTATTATCCTTTGTTTATTACAAAATAAAGTAAATGAAGTGTTCGAACTTAATACGTTTAAAGCGTTTCACGAGATTTATTCATATCCAATGCTAGAAGAGGAACAGTTTCCACGCACAACAGGAGAATTGACTTCCGAACAACTTCTTGAATTCTACGAAAAATTTGAGCTTAGCCCGATGAATATTGCAAAACGTCAAGCTTTCCGTGACGAAGGTCAGAATTTATTGCTGATTAAAAGTCATTTGAGAACATGGGAGCATGATAAACTTTGGCATTCAGATGGAGAACGAGATGATGATTTTATCATTCATTGTGCAAAGAAATTACATAAAGAACAAGGTACTTATGATTATATGAAGGCGGCACGCTTGATTGGCGAGGTTATCGGTCATATGAAACAATACACTGGGGATGAATGGATAGAATATCGACTTCGTGATTTAATTTCAAGAGAAATATTTACATACAAGGGGGATTTAAGTGCAATGCGACTATATGAAGTGAAATTGAAAGAAGAGTTACTTGGCTAAACTTTGTGAAGTATTGTACTTAAACTCCCATGAAAATTAAAAAATGCTCAAAGAGTGCTAATGGTATAGTGTGCGACATTCTGTGATGCCCCGTGGTCGTTGGAGTCAAACTAACGTGTGGGCTCTATGGCACAATAGTTGATCGACCTTCTTCACCAGCCGAAGTATCCTATGCCTGTTCTGAAACAATTTTCATCCTCTGTGGTGCAGCGTTTTTTGCTGCATGGATGGCTAACGGGTGCTTTAGCAGAAAAAGACTGTCAGTAGTCAGCCTTTATTCTTATTCAATTAAAGCCGCAGGTTAGTCGAAGAAGGAAATGATGAATAGAATGTAGAAAATAATGTATATGAGGAGGAAAGGTAATGGACGATTTAATTGGTTATGTAGTAGTTGTATTTATAATATTAGGTATATCATATGGTTTAGTAAGACAAATAAAAAATACTTTGAATATCCGAAAAGTTAATAAAACAAGTTTTTCTAATTACAATAAGTCATTATTGAGTAATTATATTGCCTGTATGTCACCATTAGGCTTTCTCATTTCTTATATATTTAATGTATTAGTTGGTTTACAAATAATCGAGTCAAAAAGTATTACAAGTGTTAGTACAGGCATTAGTTGTTTTGTATTTATTCTTGTTTTAATAATCACTAAATTATTTATTATCTCCAAAAATTCTAACCAACACAAATTACTAAATCGATAAAAGCTCGATCAATTTGCTTTCATTTGTTATACGCTAACGGGTGCTTTACTTCAAGAAGGAGTAAAGCTTTTTTCAAATTGAACCATAAGAATCCTTCTTTCACATAAATTTTTGTGTGGTAACTTTATTTTATCAGAAGTGATGCTTATTTTTATTAAAAAAATATGCAAAGCCGATGAAATTTTACTCGTCGTAAAATTTCATCGGCTTTTTTCATTTCAGAAGTGGGCTTTGTCCAAGCCTTGTTTTTTCTATTAGAATGAAATAATCATTCCACCTTTGCCAGCATAGGTTCCCATTGTTGCACCCATGTAACGAACTATGACATCTTTTGGCTGAAACCGTTGAATAAGTTCCGCTTTGAACATTTCTGCTTCCTCTATGTTTCCTGTATGAGTAATTCCAAAAATGGTGTTAGAAAAATCTTCTTTTTTTTGACGGATAATTTCAAGTGTCTTTTTTTGAAATCTCTTCTTTCCTTGGACTTTTTCCAGAACCTCCACCTTGCCATTAACACCTTCTAAAATCACTTTAATATTGAGAATCTTAGCTAATGACCCTTGGAATTTACTTAGTCGCCCACCCTTTACAATGTTTTCTAACGTATCTAAAAGGATGAGTATATTCATTTCTTCTCTATCCTTTTCCAGTTCAGCAACAATCTCTTCTATTGAATATCCTTTTTGAGCAAGTTCAGCGGCGTGGATAACTTGGAAACCATGAGCAAGTGAACCTGCCAAGGTATCAAAGACTGTAACATTAGCATCAGAAAGTTCTTTTCCCATACAAGCAGATTGATAAGTACCGCTTAATCCAGAAGAAATAGTAATACATAACAATTCATCTTCCTCCCCAAATTTGGAGAATGATTCCGCAAATGCTGCTGGGGATGGCTGGGATGTTTTTGGTAAATCTTCCGAAGAAAATAACTTTGAAAAGAACTCTTGTGGAGTTAGATCAATACTTTCTAAATAGTCGTTTCCCTCCATATTGACCTTCAACGGTACGACCTTAATATTATATTTCTCTAATATTTCTTTCGACAAATCAGAAGAACTATCTGTAATAATTTTTATCATTTCCTTACCGCCTTTATGTTAAATATGCACAACTGTTCTAATCATTATTATATCAGTTACTCGTTTTATTAATTGTTTAGAAGCTCAGAAATCAGTATATAAAGAACTATTACTTGTACTTTTTAGCATATTTGGAAACCAAATCCGAAACCCGCTGTAATTGTTTTGTACCATATGAAAGTGCCTCCATTCGCTTTCTCGTTTTACTTATTGGCAAAAGAAAAGTATTGGTAAACAGTTTCCGTTTTGAAGAAGTGAATGGGAAAGTAGATACGACGAATATGCTTTCACAAGTCTACTTACCGAAACAACTGAGTAATCACTGCTTTTATATGATTTCAGTGTAGGTAACACTTTTCTTCCATTAACGGGTACATTTCTTCAAGAAAAAAGGGGGATACTATGGTACTGAAAAGTAAAAGAGTTTTTTATATGCTTTTTTTATTAATTGTTATTTTACTTTCGGGATGTAATGGTAATGAGAAGTCAATTAGTAATTACTATTTATCATTAATGTGAGAAAGTCAGACCTGGAATTTAACTGGATACGAAGTTGTAATAACACCAGAAAATTTTAAAGCAGGTAATGGAACTTTACATGTGAAAAATGGAAATAAATCTATTGTAGACTCTTCTTATTTCGAAACACACGTAGTTTTTAACAATAAAGATGTAGTAGTGCATACGGGTGCGGTGACTAGTACTGGAATTGATATTACAGAGGAACCAACTGCCGCAATTGAGGGTGGGACATATCTGAAGGAAAATGGAACCCCTATTACATTAAACGAAATAAATAATATTTACATGATTGTTGAATGGCGGGGGAAGAGTGAAAGTGCTAAAGAAAGAATTGATTTATACAAACCTAACAAAGAACAAACCTTCTTGGACTAACGGATGCGCGCGACAAGTTCTGTTATAAGCGCTTTTTAGTGTGAAAATACAGGAGATTTATAAAAATAAATTTCAACTTTACAACGCAGATAGGAATGATGGAGCCATGTTTCCTGAAACTATCCCTTCAATACTTCTGCATGCGTCCTGATTGACTGGTCATGGGGTGTGAAGCACTGGTAGATTCGGTTGACCTAGGCTGAAGCCATTCTTATGGAAAAGGTATGCCCACGGATAGACCGCTTGGCTGAAAAACTAGATATGGTGAGAATAGTTTCTATATAAAGGAACTGACGTACTTCAGAAGATACGGATCTAAAGTTAGAACATGAGGAAACTTGTGTACTATCCAATGATCGGGTGAACGGTGTAAAGTAAATGCGCTCGAAATAACTATACTGAACAATAGCGGTATCCAGTTCACATGTTGAAAGGAAGTACCTACGTTTAGAATGTATAGCTACGTTGTAAAGGTACGACCAGTGAAACCTCTGTAATGGAGGTAGAGGAACAGCCCCAAGTCTTGTGATAAGTAATAATTATTTTCAATTGTGCATTGCACCGGACGGGTAAGAATTGGGAACATCATTTCTTTGTAGAGTGATGCCACAGTGGAATGAGTAAGTCTTTTTTCTTATTAACTAAAGAAGCAGGATGTTTCAATAAGCAGGAACTATTGATTGGAAGTCCGACCACTAATCTTAATTAGCGGTTATATGTACGGGATTACGAATGGGCAGTTTAGATTAGTAATACCTAAGAAACAACCCAAGTTGAATTATGCTAAAATGTAATTAATGTATGTATAATGTAGATATCCCTCATGAACAAAGGAGAACTGAAAATGAGAAAACTCGTTCTATTTCTGCACGCTTCGCTTGACAGTTTTGTAGAAGGGCCGAACGGTGAAATGGACATTGGCTGGGTATCCTACGATGCTGATTTGGAGAAACACGCGAAAGAAATTCTGAGTACTGCCGACACTGTTATTTGGGGACGTGGGACTTATCAGATGATGCACAGTTATTGGCCATCTGTGCCTTCGAACCCATCAGCTTCGCAGCATGAACGGAATCATGCCGAGTGGATCGAAAAGACAGCCAAAATCGTATTTTCCACGACGCTAGAGAAAGTCGAATGGAACAATTCCAGACTGGTGAAGGAAGATGTCGAGGAAGAGATCAAGAAACTCAAAAAGCAGCCAGGCAAGGATATGGTCATCCTCGGCAGTCCTAGGTTCGCGCACTACCTTATGCAGTTTGATTTAATAGATGAGTATAAAATTACGGTTTCTCCCGTCCTAATCGGCAGCGGGTTGCCGTTATTCCAAGGTCTCAAGGAGAAGATCAATCTTAAACTTATCGAAAACAAGACATTTGATTCTGGAGCCATAGGCCTCGTTTACCAGACGGTTAGATGACCTTGCCACCTAAAGTAGATTACGCTAACGGATTACGTTAGCACAATAAAAGCAGCGGCAGTCTAGGTATCTCGAATCCCTAGTCCGTCACTGTTTTTTTTACGAGTCAGTCTAACTCAGTCGGGTGATCGTGTCGTTTGAGCTTAGAGTAAGGAGAAACGCCAAGTCGGGAGCAATTCAGGGCTTAGCGTATATTTTCGTTAAAATGTTGGCGGTAGGTACCCCTCAAATGACAAATCGGTTCACATATGGTTAAAAAAGTGAATGAATCTAGGCTCATAGCTCTTGAACATTCGTCATTGACTATAAATATGGAAACTGGTAAGGGAATTTTTAAATTGAAGTAAAAAATAAACTATTTTGATTGGAGATAAGGGATTGCTGCAATTCCTAAAAAGTGTGAATTAATCTTAACACTTTAGTTCTTCTTCAATTAAGGGGTGTTTAGTTAAACAAGACCATCATTTCGGTGGTCTATTTTTTTATCCAAAACATCAAGTAGATCTCAGAAATCCATTGTGAAATATTACACTAAAACTAACGGGTTAGGAAGGAATGCGAAGATCTGCTAAAGAATAGAAGAAGAGTAAATTAATTTTGGGGAAGGAGAGTGTTACATAATTTCACTTTGGAAAATTACATTAGAAAATCGAAGAGAGGTATTCAGGTTAGAGGTTGCAGATGACCAACGCCGTTTTGTTGCATCCAATCTTTCAAGTGTTGCTTCATGTTATGTTCTTGCTACCAATGGAGGAAGTCCACTTCCATTTGCAATTTACGCTGATGAAGAGATTGTAGGATTTGTTATGATTATTTATGGTATTACTGGTTACGAGCTTCCGAGAATCGCTAATAATAATTATTGTATATTGCGTCTTATGATTGATAAAAGATACCAAAATCAGGGGTATGGTAGGGAGGTTATGAAAAAAATATTGGAATTCATACGCACATTCCCTGTAGGACATGCTCAATATTGTTGGTTAGCATATGAAGCCGAAAACATTGTCGCTAAAAAGTTCTATGAAAGTTTTGGGTTTCGTGATAACGGTGAGATATGCGAAAATGAACCAGTAACTGTGTTAATTCTCTAACCCTTACAAATTTCAACTTACATATTCAACAAACGAGTGCGAATGTTGAATATGCGTCTTTGTTCTTATTAAAACTAACGGGGCAGTTTAATTCAACAAGAAAAGTAGAGATTGAAGGTCGCATTTGAAACAAATTGTGGAAGAAAAAACGAGCACCTCAAAGTGCTCGTTGGTAGTTATTATTTTTCAGTTGCTATATTTCCCATGGCAATAGAAATTCTATTCCAATTGTTAATTTGATTTATGATAAGAATAAGGTCAACATATTGTTTCTCGTCATAGTGTTCACGTACTCGTTGATAAAGAGCATCTGGAACACGTTTTGTCGGTATTAACGTCACGTGTTCTGCCAACTCCAAAGCTACTTTTTCTTCTTCTGCGTAAAATTCACACTCTTGCCAAGCACTAACACAGTATATTCTTTGTTCTGTTTCACCCATTTTTCGTGCATCAGCTGTATGCATATTCAAACAGTATGCACAGCCGTTAATTTGAGAAACACGAATTTTAATAAGTTCACGAAGTCTTCGTTCGATTGCTGTCTTTTTCGTGTACTTCTCCATGTCCATAATAATTTTCATACCATCAGGTGCTATCTCATAATAGGGTACTCTTGGTCCCATAAAGCAAAAACTCCTTTAATTTAAGTTAAGGTTAATTATATCTTAAAAAGAACGTTTGTACTAATTTGATGTGTAATAGAAGAGAAGGTCCTAATTCAACTAACTGGTGCTGGTGTTTTTTGTTTCAATAATTACATTCATTTCAAGTCTAGGGGCAACACTTTTTCTTGAACTAATGGTGCAGTTTATCAAAGAAAGATTTGAATGGGAGGATTATATGATAGGCAAAAAAAAAGACTTTAAATATCCAAATTTCAACAACTATTTTAAGAAATTATTTCCCTTTATTTTTATCCCAACTTTATTAGCATTTCTATTCAGTGATTCTTTCATTACAAATAACCCGTTTGAAGAATTAGAGGATTATGGTTCATTTTTATTTGTAATATTATTTACATTATTAATGGCAACTATAGTTAGCTCAGTAATAATTAGTCTTATCTGGACATTTACTAAAAAGGTCGATTAAGTTGAATAGTTGTCACTCCCTGTGTCTTTCGTTCTCAACTTAAGGGGCAGTTTAGTTGAATAAGGAAAAATTGAAACTTATCTCAAAGTATTCCGTAATAAAGTTATATATCAAAGCTCAATAACCTATGAGTGGGAGTGACTTGTCTTAGGAGAGGAGATAAAAAAATGATTGAATTACGAAAGATAAACGGGGATAACATAGATGAAGTAATAGCACTTGAAATTGAAGAAAACCAGGAAGACTTAATAGAAACTACTAACCTCAGAAGCTTTGCAGACGCTCATATGTTGAACGCAGACGGTATACCAGCGACTCCCTTTGCCATTTATGCCGATGAAGTTGCGGTTGGATTTTTGATGTATATTTATGATACGTTGGATCATGAATCATTTGAAAATGAAGTTTTTTACGCGAAGAAGAGCTATTTTATTTGGCATATTATGATTGAAAAGAGTTACCAGGGGAAAGGATATGGCAAACTAGCTTTTGAAAAAATGTTGTTGGATATTGAAACTACGCCAGATGGAGAAGCAGAATATGTAGCTCTCTTTTATCGAACAAGTAATGTCATAGCTAAAACATTATACGCTTCATTTGGTTTCGTAGATACAGGAATCATTCAGGATAATTCGATGTTAGCGATTAAAAATCTAGATGGTAAAACAACAGAATCCTTAGTAGAATAGGATCTCTCGGAAAGAAATGTAAGCTATCAACGTCTTGAACCATAATAAATACAAATATCCAGAAGAAAAAAACGATTTTGTTAACTCTGTCTTAGCAATAATATAATATTTATATCGCAATCGGGGCACGATTGTTTTAAAATTACTAGGTAGAAAATGATCAAACTTTATTCCAAACCACCATTTGCGATTCTTTACTTAACAACTAATATTTTTAAAACCATCAAACAGGTGCTTTACTTCAAGAAGGAGTAAAGCCCTTTTCTTATTGAACTAATGCAGTAGTTTAGTAAAGAACAAGTTTATTTGAAACGGAATAATAATTAATATCGTCTATACAGTAAAGGAGGGGGTAAATTTGAAGATTAAAAATTTTAGTATTCTTCTTGTCCTATCGCTATTGCTTTCTGCTTGTAATACTGAAATTGAGCCAAGGGAGCATTTAGGAGAAATATATAGTGTTGCATTGGACTCAATAATGGAACAGGATGAAGCATTAAATAGTGATATGGAATATATAGCTATTGATATGAGTAATTTCGAGAACGCAGATGAAAGTGATAAAGAAGAAATTTTAAGCTTCTTTGAGGAAAAGTATAAAGTAGAAGTAATGGACGCTACTCTTGAACAACTGAAAGAAAAGGGATTATACAATTCAGATACGATGGGTCTGGATGGCGTACTTCTTAAAATAGTAAAAGTTGATTTTAAGTCCAATAATGAAATCTTTTTTGAGGGTTCCAAGTATCGTTCGGGTTTAGGGGCAGTTGGAGTAGAAGGTAAAGTTCATTATAAAGATAATAATTGGGAATCCAAAGAAGTGAAAATGACTTGGATTAGTTAATTATTATTGAGCTAACAGGTGCTTTACTTCAAGAACGAGTAAAGCCTTTTTTCTTATTGAACTAACGCCGATGTTTAGTGGAAGAGTGCTATTTAACTTGTGTTCAACAATCGGTCCATATTGTTATATTGTATATAATTGGCTGATTATTGGAAACGTTGCGTTAAATTAGTTAAGAAAGGGTTGAACCTTGTGGATAAAAAGAAAAAATATTTATATTAGCTTTTGTAATGGGTGTTATTTCAACTGCCTTCGCATTACCATTGCTGAGTGCGCTGGGAGTTCCTTCGTTTGATGTGGTATTAACTGCCCTATTTGGAGAAGGAAATAGCGGGGCGTTAGTCTTTTCTCTAATGTTAATTCTTCTAATCACTTTTGGTGCTGGGAAAGCTATAAAAAGCTAAAACAGCAAAATTTCTCTTTTCTTATTTAACAAACGGGTTCAGTTCATTAGGGGTTAAGCACCCTTTTCTTATTCAACTAATGCCGCAGTATAGTTGTATAATGTCTATTTTATAGTAACAACTATTAAGACCACGTGATAAAATTAAATAAATAGATTTAATAAAATTGTTATGGGGGCTTAAATGATGTTAGATACTCAAAAAATTAAGGAAATAATTAAGCATCGATATCCATTTCTATTAGTGGATAGGATTTTGGAATTAGAAGAAGGAAAAAGAGCGGTTGGTATAAAAAATGTGTCAGCAAATGAGGATTTTTTTAACGGGCATTTTCCCAACTACCCTATTATGCCAGGTGTATTAATTGTAGAGGCATTAGCTCAAGTAAGTGCAGTTGTGATGTTAACTAAAGAAGGAAACCATGGGCGATTAGGGTTATTAGTAGGAATAGATAAATGTCGTTTTAAACAGCAAGTAAAACCAGGAGACCAACTCCGTCTTGAGATTGAAATCACTCGATTAAAAGGACCTATTGGAAAAGGTAAAGGTATAGCTACAGTTGATGGAGAATTAGTTTGCGAAACGGAAATAACATTCGCTTTTGGTGATTAATATATCTTAATTAAAAGATGTAGTTAATAATCTTGAATATAGGGTGCGGGTAATTATAAAAAAAAGCATCTTCAATGGGTGCTTTACTTCGAGAAGAGGTAAAGCTTTTTTTCTTATTAAGAGTTAACATTAAAATAAGAAGAAAGACAGGTTAGGAAATAAATGAAAAAAATAATAAGAGTGATTTTTGGTATTAGTTTCATATTTTATTTATTAGCATTGGTAATGCTATTGTTTGTTGGAGTTATGTTTGTGGGAATTAGAGGTAATATATGGGCAGACTTATCGTTGATCGAATACCTAAAGAGTTCTTCAAATTTCGTTCCATTTAAAACAATCAGTACATATATTCAGGCGATATTTGATGGCAGTATGAATATTGATATACCTATCAAAAACCTTGTTGGTAATTTAATTATGTTTTTGCCAATGGGTATTTACCTCCCATTTTTCATAGTCAAGATTAATAAAGTCAGCATATTTACTATTTTAATGATTATATTGTTTTTCTTTATCGAAACTATTCAATTAGTTACAAGAAGGGGAAGTTTTGATATAGATGATTTCATTCTTAATACGGTTGGTGCTTTGATAGGTTTTGGATTTTGGAAATCGAAATTCGTTCAGAAATTACTAAAATAATATTTATTTCTTCTAATTAAGCTAAAGGGTGCTTTAGGAAAATATAGAGCTGATAATAAAGTTCACTTTTCTAGTTCATCTAACGAAGCAGGTTATTTTAAGTGTGTTATATAATAAATGGATATCATTAGTTCGAAAGTCACGTGTTAGTACAGGGAGGATTGTATGTGGAGTTTTAGCACTTTTAAAGACATACGTTATTGGATTCTTTTGATACCAGCTATAATTATTTTGGTCTTGTATGCTATTTTTACCCCGGATAATATTCTTGAAAAACCTTACGTTGCACCAATTACACTACTTATAGGTGCAGCTCTATTCTGGTCTATATACCACCTTTGGAAGTATTTTGGTGATAAAAAGAAGAGGGATAATACGGAAGACAGTTGCGATTTGTAACTTGCTTGTTCTAGTATCAGTTGCTTTTTTTTAAAGAAGGAGTAGAGCCTTTTTTCTTATTGAACTAAAGCGACAGGTTAGTTTATGAAGGAAAACGAAAGTAAAAACAAAAAGGAGCATTAAAAATGATTATAGAAGTGTCTTTAGGACCTGATACTCAATATGTTCGATGTATTTCCAAAGTAGGAAGAAATATTGCTCAACTTCAAATGGAATTCTTTGATTGGCTTTTCGATAGAAGCAATGACCATAGGTATTGGAAATACGATGAAGAGGCAGGGTATATTGTTAATTACGATGCAGAAGCTCTTGTTTACTGGCTTGATCACTTAAGATATAAAAAAGGAAAAAGGGTTGCTGCATTAATAGACCAACCAAACATTTCTCCGAAGAAAAAAATTGAATTTTAAGCAATTCTTATTCAGCTAAAGGCGCAGTTTAGTTGAATAAGAAGGTTTTTATACTATTGTGTTGAATAAGTTAATATATGTAAATTATTGAACAAAAGGGGTACTTTACTTCAAGGCAGGGGGTTGCACTTTGTTCTTGACCATATAGTTCAGTTTAATAAATTTATTTTATGGAGGGATTTGACTTGAAACAGGCAACTTATCTAATTGGTGCATTTATATTAGGAATATCGGTAGTAATATCTTCTTTTATTTTTTGTAGCACCTTTTCAAATTCAATGAGTAAGGTAAATGATTCTCAAACAGTAATGAATTCAATACCTGATTAAATGACTAAAATACAACTTTCCGAATATCTTCAGATAAGTGAGCAATCAATAGAAGGCATTATTAAAAAAGATGAATTTGAGAAGGCAAAATTAAGTAGCTTTGACACTTATCAATTTATTCCATACTTAAAAATCGATAATCAAAAAAGATTCTTAAAAGCAGAGATAGATGAATGGTTGAAGTATAAGAATGATCACCACTAATTCACTAATGGGTGCTTTACTTCAAGAAGGAGTAAAGCTTTTTTTCTTGTTGAACTAACGCGTCAGTATAGTTGAACAAGGTTTGGAAAAAACACCCCTAAAAGGGTCTAAGAAAATGAAAAAAATAGTTTTTGTTGTCTTACTTTTGATAATTTCAATTGGGGCTGTTGAGAAAGTATCTGTTGATTCAATAGAATTAGCTGAAGGTACATTTAAAATCGATGAATTACAAGAACTATCAATAAAACAAGCGATTGAATTATCATACCCTGCTGCTTTGGAATGGAATGAAAATGCACAATTACTAGATGCGATAAATATAAACTTAGATGATAAGGCTGAGAAGTCAATTGGAAGCAACGGGAAAAGAAAATATTGGAATATTAATTTTGGAGTACCAGATACTCATAAGAATTTTTTGGTAACTATTTATAAAGGGGAAGTTGAAGAAAAAAAGATCTCACAGTGGATGGTAACTCTCCTTATTCCAAAAAGGATTTTATTCCCTTAGAAGATATTAATTATGATTCATGGAGGTGCTTCGTTGAAAAGATTGTCTCTGTTATTGATAGCTGTGGTATTTACTTTGTTTAACCTTGGTGGATGTTCCTCTAAAAATATTCAAAAAGTAAATGTTTACGAAATGGAAAGCTTTTCGGATATCAAAAAAGATTCATTGACCTCGTTTACAGACTCAAAAGTTGTTAATGATTTTGTAAAGGCGTTAAACAACGCTGAAAAAATGCCAGGTATAGTTGATATGGCTGACCCTGAGTATAAAATTGAATTTGGTGAAGAATCCTATTTTCTTTGGATAAGTGAAGAAAGTTCCACGATAATGAATTTAAAAGATACTCATACCATCTATACCCTTTCAAAAAGTTCAGTAAAAAGGGTTAATGAGTTATTAAACTCCCATGAAACGAGTGTTGGATATGTGTCTCTTTTTTCTTCTTCAACTAACGGGTGCTTTAGCAGAACAAGACTGTCAGTAGACAACCTCTATTCTTATTCAATTAAAGCAGCAGGTTAGTTAAGTTAATCCATAAGTTGTTTTGTCATAAATACTTGTGAAATATCAGTATTTTTAAATCCATTATTTTTTAAAAACGGAAGGACATTTTTTATTTTGTCTTCCAAATTATAAGTAGTTCTTTTAATAGGACGATTAAAATGAAGTCCTTCCTGTAGAGCAGCTTGAAGAGCACGTATTCCATCGTTATGTTCATTGTTAGTAAAAGCTTGGAATAATGTGACACCTTCTGATTCATTACCAAATTGTTGCTTTGCTCTTACTAAACAAGCAGCAAGTACTTCATTATCCTTCATTGCAATAATTGCCTCTCCACCAGCCTTTGGTGTAATGGAAGGATCTACTTGCCAAGGTACTAAAGCTGGGAAAATACTTGAATTTACTGCTTGCAGTGCAGGTATTCTTTTCAATTCAAATTCACTAGCAATTTTTTCATCATAGCTTAATACACCTTCTGCCTCCAAAAAATGCAGGGTATCAATTACTTTATACCCAACCTTCTCATATAGTTTTATAGCTGGTTGATTAATGGATAGAGCTTCTAATGTAGCAATATTTACTTTTTGCTGATTTAACAGGTCAAGAGCATTTTCAATTAGGATTGTTCCTAGTTTCTTTCCTCTGTATTCTGGAATAATTCCAGTACCACCATTCCAAGCAATTTTCTCACCATTTACTTCCCGAATGCCTTGTAATACAAATCCTATTGGTCTATCTTCATCAAACATAACAACAGACATTGCCGCTGATAGATTATCATTTCCAAAACGAGCTATAAAAGCATCCAATGGCATCTTCATCGGAATAAAATATCCTTCAAACCCACTTGTAAAAAGTTCGTGTGCTTCCTTAAAAGTTAAATGTTCCATTGTCTTAAACGTAATCATTTCATAACACCCCTTGTTAAAAAAGTAATATACATTTCTTTAGATGACTTCCCTATTTCAGAATAAGGAAATGCTGGCTGCAAAACAGAATCATGAAGAAGAATTCCATCAATCATACCACAAAAAAATTTGTAGAATGGGAAGTATTTATTTCTTTGGAGATCTCTCCACTCTCTTGACCATCTTGTAAAATGTCTTCTTAAACTAACGTGTGCTTTAGTTTAAGAAGGAGTAAAGCCTTTTTTCTTATTGAACTAAAGCAGCAGTTTAGTTGAATAAGAAGTAAGGTGTCAAGTTTTCCAGGAAACCTATATATTTTTTCTATTTATAACTGTTTAAGGAGAGGTCACATATGAGAAAAATAGTAATTGGTATTATAATAATCTGTTTATACTGTTTTCCTTTTGTTTATTTTTCAATGCACCTGGATTTTGCTAATCGTTCAATGCTTGGCTATTTATTTATGATTATAGTGACTTCACTACTTGCCTTCTTCGGCAAACTCTTTAGTAAATCAATCTCTCTTATTATTGGGAATATATTATCTGTAATAATTTCATTTTATTTCATAAGCGAAATGACAGGGAACGAACGATGGGGTGGCTATTTCAAGCCACTAACTCCATATCAATTATTAATCTTGGTTAGTTTTTTGAACTTGATTCCTCAGTTTTTCGCTTTGATGTTAGCAAATAGATACAAAAAGGGGAACAAATAAATTAGTCATCTTAAGAGGCTAAACAATATCAGCATCCCATTTTTTTAAGCTAACGGGTGCTTTACTTCAAGAAGGAGTAAAGCCTTTTTTCTTATTGAACTAACGCTGCAGGTTAGTTCAAAAGGAGTTTGTAAAGAAAAGCTCTCAAATACGATTTTGGGAACGGAGTCGTATTTAAGAATACCAGGGAAGGGCTTTTAATATATTTGTTGAATAATAACTTATGACCACAAAAAAGACGGGAGAAAATTAAATTGAAAAAACTATTTTGTTTAATGCTATTTTTAACTTTGATATTAGCTGCTTGTAATTCATCGGAATTGAATATTAGTGAAATTCAAAGTGTCCCTAATAAGGTACAAAAAGGGATTAACTCTGATTACACACTGCAACTAATTAATGAGGGAGAAAATACTGCGTATATTCTTTTTCAATCTAAAGGAACAGTTACAGCCGAACTTGAAATGAAAGATAACATATTAAACATAAAGTTAGATAAAGCAAATCAAGAAAATAATGAGCTAAAACAGTACGTATATAAACTGACTCGTGGTGATGCAGAATATGACACAATTAATCTTCTAGTTAATGGACAAACTATGCCTTTTGATAACGTCACAGGTGTTAACTGAATAAAATATCCGTATATAGACAATTTATTAACACTTTAAATCTGTTTCTTAACTTCAACTAAAGAGGCAGGTTAGTTGAAGAGTATTGTTTAAATTGTGTTCAACATACGGGCCAGATTTCGAAATAAAATAACTGGACCTTAAAATTTTGTAGATAAAAGTTCATCTTAAATAAAAATATAATGGAGGTATAATTATGTGGTTAATATTAGGACTTATTGCTATAGTAGCTACTTTTATAAATTTTTATATGTATAAAACAGGAAAAGATTATAAACTTGCGATGGCAATGGGATTATCATTTACAGCATTGACACTCTGTGCAGAACATAGCCTTGTATCTAATTGGGTAAAAGGAGAAGATTGGTCGGCTTTAATGGATGTTGTACCTACTATGGAAAAGGCGTTATGGTTTCTGACAATTGTTTCTATTTTGCTAAATATAGCACCTATACTTTTAGAACTAAAAAATAAAAAATAATTACTTATTGTCGCATCATTTATATAATGTGCAATTATTGTGTAAATCTTTATGTATAACTAATGGGTGCGTTTGCGGAACATTACTTAAACTCCCATGAAAATTAAAATCTTCGATTTAGAGAAATATACAATACGAAATAAGACGCGGCTCATTTATTTTTTAAAAAATGCAGCGCCTAAATGTGGATCAAATTATGAATTGGATTAGGAGGCATTTGGTTCAGTGATTGTAACGGTGTAACCTAAGTTTTCAAGTCTTCGAACAGAATATCGTACAATAGATTGCTCTTTCTGCTTGTCAAAGTAATCTTCACCTAAGTCTACGTACATTTCTTTGCGTGTTAGGAGATATAGGTGATTCTTAAAATGGCATGAGCAACTGATATTCCTGCACGCTTTTTACCCTTTCTTGATGCAGTCCGTCTATACAGGGCTCCCAGATAGGTTTTGGATCCTCTGACGGAATGAGCTGCTTCAATTAATGCCGATTTCAAGTACTTGTTTCCTTTTTTCATGTTGGTTGATTTCCTCTTGCCCGCACTCTCATTATGTCCAGGTACTAATCCTGCCCAGGAACATAAGTGCGCCGAACTGGGAAATTGCTTCTCGACATCCTTTTGAATCCGATTATGTTGTCTCGCACGCTCTTCAATAATACTTCGACGGTATCGAACTAACTCTCTTAATTCACGCTGATTTCGGTCTGGAATAAAACTTGCTTTAAGTAGACCGTGACGAAGAAGTTTGGCAATCCATTCAGCATCCTTTACATCGGTCTTGCGACCTGGTACTGCTTTCATATGTTGAGCATTCACTACTAAAAACTCAATGCTCTCGGCTTCTAGCAAGTTAACAAGAGGCTTCCAAAATACACCTGTACTTTCCATTGCTACGTGAGTACAACCATGCTCCTTAATCCAGTCAATTAACTGTAATAGAAATACAGTTTTAGTGGAAAACGTTTGAATCTCCTTTCCTTTTGGCGTAATAATACAAGCAGTAATGGAATCCTTATGGACATCCATTCCACAAGCACGTTCAATGATTACTTCCATTGTAATCATCCTTTCTACGGCAAATAGTATTGGAGGCTGGTGCAATAACCAGAGTAGGATTAATCTCCCATGAGTGCTTCCCGTAAGGGAGCGACAGTCTGTGATGCACCGTGGTCGTTGGAGTCAGACTAACGGATGGGCTCTATGGCACCATAGTTCATCGACCTTCCTCTCCCAGCCGTAGTATCCTACACCCGGGTTTTCACATTTTCATTCTCTGTGGTGTAGCGCTGATTTTGCGCTACATGGATGGCTAACGGGTGCTTTAGTTAAACAAGAGGCTGCCTTTAGCTGGGGAGTTTTTTCTTATTGAACTAACACAGCAGGTTAGTTGAAGAACATATTGTTTTCAACTTATGAAAATTGGGGGCTTTATTATGAGATATAACATTAAAGGAATATGTAAAATTTATCATGAAGAAGAGGGGTGGGGCTGGATTTCAATAGATGGAGAGGATGACGTATGGGTACATTTCAGTAGTATTCAAATGGATGGGTTTAAATCACTTACCAAAGGTGAGGCAGTATTGTTTGACCTTGAAGAAAACTCAAATTTAAAAGAACAATCACGTCGAGCTGTAAATGTTAAGAAACTCGTAAATAAGTTCAACTAACGGGGGCTTTACTTCAAGAAGGAGTAAAGCCTTTTTTCTTATTGAACTAAAGTAGCAGTTTAGTGCAACAAGGACTATCGTCAAATTTACAACGCTTTGGGCACATTTTTGTTTTACATACCCGTAATAGATTATTATTTTAGAAAATTAAGATATAATAAGAGTGACTTCATCTAGAAGGGATTGATTAATATGAAAAAGGTAACAAAGGTGATTGAAAAGTAGATATACTTTCTCTTTTCAAAGCAATAGTTAGTTCGTATAGGTTTTACAACCGGGTCTGGGAACGAAAGAATGATTCATGTTGGGGACAAACAAGTATGATTTAGGAAGTAGGTAAATAAATGATTCCACTAGTATATGACCAAGTTAATGGCTGGGGCAAAGACGATGAATTTTTTTTAGCACTATTGAAGAAGATTGAAGTAAAAACTATTGCTGATTTAGGCTGTGGGACGGGTAGATTGACAACTCATTTTGCGAAAGCAGACCATCAGATTACAGCTATTGACCCGAATGAAGAAGCGATTGAATATGCGAAAAGTAAAGAGTATCCAGGAGAAGTAATATGGATTATTGGTGATAGTACAAATTTACAAACAAATGCGTTTGAAGCTATCATCATGACAGCGAATGTTGCACAAGTGTTTCTTACAGAGGAAAGTTGGAAAAATGTCGTTGCTGATGCGTATCGAGCATTAAAACCCGGAGGACACTTTATTTTTGATACACGTAATCCATTAGCAAAGGCGTGGGAACAGTGGGAAAAGGACATGGAACCGGATGTTGCAACAGATTTGGTAAGCGGTGAACCACTTGAAATTTGGACGCAATATGAGGGTTTAGTAGACGATATTTATACGTTTTATGAAACGGTGAAAAAAGCACGTACGGGGGAAGTAGTTATTCATGAAAAAATGCAATTAAAATTTAGAACACAAGAAACAATCTATGAATCATTAAAAAAAGCAGGTTTTTCACAGATTCATGTTTATGGAGATTGGGAGTTTAATCAAGCGACTTCAAAAACAAAATCTTTTATTTTTCACAGTATAAAATAAATAATTTTCTGCATTTCTCAGGAATTTAGTTTATAAAGGCGTAATAAAGATTGTGAAGTATTGCACTTAAACTAACGGTGTGCTTTAGTTTAACAAGGTCATCATTTATGGTCTATTTTTATGTCCAAAACATCAATTAGATATTAGCGATCCATGTGGAGAAAACAATTCCTAAAAAAAGGCAGCAGTCGATCATTCGAGCAAGAGGGAAGTGTAATCATATTTAATAACTAAAAAGAACTGAAAGATAAGATGCTCAATAATAATTTGAAAAATGGTTTTGCTGTTTCAAATTATTATTGAGAGTGGACAGTATTATAATGAATAATTTTGATGATAAAAGATCGGAAAAGGAACGAAGTGATTATAAATTTTATCGTAAGAATAAAACAATATACATAGAAGTGTATGGAAGTTCTTTCTCAAAACCAATTTCTCGAACTAAGAAAAGTGTTGTATGGATGTTCTTGTCCATATACAATATACAAAATCTCTCTGATATCTCAATATTTCAAGTATACTTTAACAACGAAACATAACTTAGGATAATATATATTATGACCACATCCCTATTTTGTGATTAAGTTTGCGTACTCTTCTTTACTCTTTTTCTATTCTATATCGCCAATTTGCATTTTTTACTTCCTCTAAATTTATGTAGCTTTCACTGGCCTCTATAACATCATTTAAGTTTAATTTATTACTCTTTGCGAATAACCTTAAGCTATCCAGCGTGTCCTTATCACATGTCGTGCGGAATTCTACGCGATCTTTTGGTCTATTTTTCTTGTCATAGATTAATGCACTTTCATTTAATATATTTTCAAATCCATTTTCTAATAAATATCCAATATGTGAATTTGATTCTTTTGCCATCATTTTAAGCTTTTTTATTAAGCTCGCACTTATTCGAGTTTTATATTCAATTCTAGTTTCATCGACTGTTTGAATTAACTTTCCATTTACTATTTTCCACATGCTTTTCACACCTTTATAATTGTATATGTTTTTTAGCTAAAACTGTCTATTTAACCGCTATTGTGTATCTTTTAAGGTATTTACCTATCCTTACTGTTTAATCTGGTCTAAATAGCGATAAAGCGTTGATTTGCTTATACCTGTTTCATCTTTAATTTGCTGAAGTGTATATTCTTTACTTTCATACATATAAAATGCTCGATTTAAATTATCATCTGACTTTTTAGGCCGTCCAATGACTTTTCCCTGTTTTTGTGCCTCGCGTACACCAAAAATCGATTGATGACGTTTGATTTTTGTTTGAAGATCTGTCATTAACTCTAATATTTCTATTAAATTCATCGTTAAAATATCCGTACTTTTTATATTTTCATCAATAAATGTTACCGTAACTTGGTCTCTGTCAAATACACGCAACAAATCTTGAAAATGAGTCAGTGAATCTGCAAGTACAACGAAATTTTGTACAAATAGTTCATCAAACTTCGAGAGTTTCATAACTAAAGCTTCTAGTTCATTTCTTTTTTTCATGTATGGATGTTGCTCTTTGTAGGTTTCTATATTTTGTATATCTATTAGCTGAAACTTAGAGTCTTCATCATTTGTTAATGGTCTTTTGTATCCGTATTTCATTATTTCTCCTCCAAGTCCCCAAAACCATTCCTTTTTGGGAATATACATGTTATGATATGACAGATTGTCCTAAAACTATGGTTTTTGGGACATCATAACTGACTATATCTGAAGGAGCACTTTTATGCAAACATTACAACAACAATGGTTTGGAAATATTAAAGGCGATATTTTATCTGGAATTGTTGTCGCTTTAGCACTTATTCCGGAAGCCATTGCTTTTTCTATTATCGCAGGTGTTGACCCAATGGTTGGTCTTTACGCATCATTTTGTATTGCTGTAGTTATCGCATTCGTCGGTGGCAGACCCGGTATGATATCGGCTGCAACTGGTGCAATGGCGCTGGTTATGGTTAACTTAGTGGCCGATCACGGATTAAATTATTTATTGGCTGCAACTATTTTAACAGGGATTATTCAAATTTTACTTGGCGTTTTTAAAATTGCGAAGTTAATGCGGTTTATACCGAATTCTGTCATGATTGGTTTTGTAAATGCTTTAGCTATTTTGATCTTTATGGCACAGGTACCTCACGTTTTAGGGGAAGGAATTGTATCGTATATTTTTGTCGCTGTTACTTTATTAATCGTGTATACAGTTCCCCGCTTTTTCAAAGCGATACCGGCTCCACTTATTGCCATTATCATCTTAACTGCAATTACTTTTATTTTTGGAATAGAATTAAAAACAATTGGGGATTTAGGCACCATTACACAAAGTTTACCAAGCTTTTTCCTACCAGATGTACCGTTCACTCTTGAGACGTTTCAAATAATCTTACCTTATTCACTGGCTCTAGCAGTCGTAGGTCTTTTAGAATCGTTACTAACCTCTCAAATTGTCGATGATATGACAGATACTAAATCAGATAAAAACCGTGAGGCCCGTGGGCAAGGTATCGCTAACTTTATCACTGGATTTTTTGGTGGTATGGCTGGTTGTGCAATGATCGGACAATCGATGATTAATGTTAAATCTGGCGGGCGTGGTCGCTTATCTACTTTAGTCGCAGGTGTATTTTTAATATTTTTAATCATTGTACTTGGTGATTTAGTAGTGGATATTCCAATGCCTGTGTTGGTTGGAATTATGGTCATGGTATCAATTGGTACATTTGATTGGGGTTCGTTTAAATATGCTATAACAGCACCACGTGCAGATGCCATTGTCATGATAATAACTGTAGCTATAGTTGTATATACAGATAATCTAGCAATCGGTGTTGTGATTGGTGTTATCCTTAGCGCACTGTTCTTTGTTGCTTCCATTTCAAAGGTTAAAATAACTGAACAGAATGGGACATATATTATTGAAGGTCCACTCTTCTTTGCCTCGACCCAGCATTTTGTTCAAACTATCGAACAAGCAACTGCCGATCATATTACAATAGATTTATCTAGTAGCCATTTATGGGATGAATCCTCTGTTGGTGCTATTGTCAAAGTAGTTACAAAGTTAGAAGAACAAGGCAAACAAATTACTGTAAAAGGTTTAAATCCTGCAAGTGAAACACTTTACCAAAAATTATTAGGTATATCTACTTCACATTAAGGGGGAAAAGCTATGTATCAACATATTCTATTAGCAGCTGATGGCTCAGATAACTCTGTCCGAGCTGCAAAGGAAGCAATTAAATTAGCAAAATGCTCAGGCAGTTCTGTTTTAGAGGTTGTGATTGTTGTGGATATGGAGAAATCTCAACAAGATGTTCTTCATTCCAGGTCCTCTGAATCCTTACTAATTTAACGTCGACGTAAAATTGCTAACGTTGAACAATTGTTAAAAGACGAGCAATTAAATTATAAAATAACTACTTTAAAAGGAACACCGGGACCAGAAATTGTACGCTATGCAAATGAACAAAAGGTCGACCTTGTTGTCATCGGTAGCCGGGGTTTAAATGGATTACAGGAGATGGTTTTAGGTGGTGTTAGCCATAAGGTGATGAAACGCGTGCACTGCCCTGCTTTAATAGTGAAATAACTTTTCTTTTTTATGGTTTCGAAAAATACCATGAATACTTTAATGATAAATAGCTCATAATAACATTTGTAAGATATCTCTTATTCCAGAGTAGCTCAGTGGTAGAGCAATCGGCTGTTAACCGGTTGGTCGTAGGTTCGAGTCCTACCTCCGGAGTAAATAACTAAAAAAGAATGGTTGGTCGTGATATATTTCGCGAACAACCATTCTTTTTCTTATTTAGAGATAGACTTGCTTCCTCCCTATCCTTGAGTAATTTAAAAAATCCCTTATAAAAGCTGAATATGAGGCAATACTTAGTATAGCTATTTTGAATGGGAGGATAACAATGAATACTACAAACACAAAGGTTTCTATTTTCGCATTAGGTGGAATAAATGAAATTGGGAAAAATATGTATGTCATACAATCGGATGACGATATTGTTGTAATTGACTGTGGGTCTAAATTTCCAGATGAAACTTTACTAGGAATAGATTTAATCATTCAGGACATTTCCTATTTATTGGAGAATGAGGATAAAGTAAGGGCTTTAATCATTACACATGGGCATGAAGATCATATTGGGGGTATTCCCTATTTCCTTAAACAACTCAATGTCCCTATATATGCAACCAACTTAACATTAGGTTTAATCGAAATCAAATTAAAGGAGCATGGATTATTAAGAAGTACACAGCTCTTTTTAATAGACTCGGACTCCAAGTTAAGACTCGGAACAATAAGAACGTCCTTCTTCCGTGTAAACCATAGCATCCCAGATTGTTTAGGAATTGCTTTTCACACATCTCAAGGAACAATTGTACATACTGGAGATTTTAAATTTGACATGACACCTGTAGATGAACAGTACCCTGACATTCATAAGATGGCAGAGCTCGGTCAAAATGGCGTATTATTACTCCTTTCAGAAAGTACTAATGCAGAAAGGCCAGGATTTACTCCCTCCGAACGTAAAATTGCGGAGCATGTAGAAGAAGCTTTTAGAAAAGCACCAAGAAAGATTTTCATCTCTACGTTTGCTTCTAATGTACACCGGGTACAAACAATAGTGAATGCAGCTATCAAGACAAATCGGAAACTGGCTTTATTGGGCAGAAGTATGGTAAATGTTGTGTCCGTAGCTATGGACCGAGGATATTTAAATATCCCCGAAGGAATGCTTGTTGATCAAAATGAAATAAATACAATGAATCCTGAAAACATTGTGATATTATGCACGGGAAGTCAAGGAGAACCAATGGCCGCTTTGTCTCGTTTAGCAAGTTCAAGCTACCGTCAAGTGGAGGTTCTTCCCGAGGATACAGTCATTTTTGCTGCAGGGCCAATCCCTGGCAATGAAAAAAGTATTACCAGAATTATAGACAACTTATTTACATTAGGTGCCCATGTCATATATGGTTCTGGGAATGTCACAGGTATGCATGTTTCTGGGCATGCCTGTCAAGAAGAGCTTAAACTTATGCTCACATTGATGAAACCAAAATACTTCATCCCAATTCATGGTGAATATAGAATGCTGCATCATCACCAACTTTTGGCGGAATCAGTAGGCGTTGAACGTAAAAACATATTTATCATTCAAAACGGAGATGTAGTAGACGTTGAAAATGAAAAGGCTATTCAAACGAGAAGCATTGAAGCTGGAAATGTGTTTGTTGATGGTTTTGGTATTGGGGACGTTGGCGAAATTATTTTACGTGATCGAAAGCTGCTTTCCGAGGATGGAATGCTAGTTATTGTTACCACATTAAGTAAAGCTAATGGCAAAATAATTTCAGGTCCTGATACTATTTCACGTGGATTTGTATATGGACCTGAATCGGAAGAACTTATTCAGGAAGTCAATCAAAATGTTCGTTCCACCGTGTCCAAATCAAAAGATACCAATAGAAACCAACGCGTCTTGAAGCAAAACATTAAAAAATCACTAGAAAAGCTATTATACAGTCGTACGAAACGAAAACCTATGATACTTCCTATAATTATTGAAGTGTGAGTAAAAGGAGTTATAGCAGTGGATGATACAGAAAAAGACTTAGTAAAACAAGGTTATAAACAATATTATGGGGATGAAATAGACATATACTTTCATCCCGTAAAATGCACACATGCTGCAAACTGCATTAAATACCTCCCTTCTGTTTTTGATGTAAATAAGAAGCCTTGGATCTATCCTGATGGTGCACTTAGAGAAGACGGGAAAAGGGTTGTCCATAATTGCCCCAGTGATGCATTAAGATTTATTGATAAACGGACCGTTCATTAGAGGAATTCTCTAGTGAACGGTTTTTTATTTTCAGAAAAAACATATTATTTTAGTGAAATTCGTTATAATATTAAGGTAGTACATTATTAATTTATTATAAAGGAGTATATATGTTAACTACAAAACAATTAATTGACATTGAAGCACTACAAAAAGAATGCGAGATACATGACAATATTCAGCTTAAGTTAAATTGGGATATGCTAAAAAATCGTTCCGAGAATAATTATGATTTCCTACTATATGACAACGATGAGCTAATTGCATTTCTCGGCTTATACCCCTTTGGTACAACTGTAGAAATTTGTGGTATGGTAAAACCACGAGAACGTAGAAAACAACATTTCTCCAAGCTATTTAAACAAGCTATAGCTATTGCAAAATTACAGGGCTTTCATAAAACTTTGTTAAATGCTCCCGCTGGTTCCGAAGAAGCAAAAGCTTTTTTGAAAGCCAATAAAGCGGTTTATAGCTTTTCTGAGCATCAAATGATGTGGGAGCAAAAGGATTTAGAAGAAGTTACGGGCTTCTCTTTACGAATAGCCGAACAAAAAGATCTTCCATTACGCATTCAGTTGAATGTCGAATCTTTTGGATTAGATGAAAAAAGTTCGTTAGAAATAGAAAACAGAGTAGACACCGAAAAGGACAATAGTGTGTATATCATTGACGTGCAAGAGGAATCTCTAGGTAAAATTAGAGTAAAAGTTGAGGAACAAGAAGCATGGATATACGGATTTTGTATACTTCCCCACTTCCGCGGTAAGGGAATTGGACGTAAAGTTCTGCAATATGTAGTTAATAAATATTCAACTCAAGGTAATACTGTCCATTTAGAGGTAGAAGCAGAAAATACGCATGCATTAAAATTATATGAATCAATTGGATTTCAAATTGTTCATGCTCAGGACTACTATATGTATAAATAATAATACCCTGATGTAACTTTAGATCTGTTACATCAGGGTATTATTTTATTTTTTCCAATCACTTGCTAGCATTCCATAAACCACATGATCGACATAATGGTCATAGAGCCATTCCGCCTGTCTTACACAACCTTCTTCCAGAAAACCTAATCTTTCCGGAATAGCCCTACTTTTCTTGTTCTCTACTGCTGCACGAATTTCTACGCGATTTAATGATAATTCTAATAATGCATAATCCACAAATGCTTCCACTGATTTGGTCATTAATCCTAAACCAACATAATCATTTCCTAACCAATATCCTATACTGGTAGATTTGTTGTTCCAATCAATTTTATGGAACCCAATTACACCAGCAAGGCTTCCATCATACCAAATCCCCGCTTGAAAACCGTTATTTTCGCCAAATTGCTTCATGGTTGATTGGATGAAACTCTTCGTATCATCAGAAGTCCTCGTAAAATCAATAAATGGAAGCCACTCTCTTAATGTATCCTTAGATTGAAGAGTTAATGCGAACAAATGTTCAGTGTCCCGTAAATCGAGCATTTTTAAGTAGGTTTTGTCATTTATTTTGCATGAAAACATAGAAATACCCCTTTTTCTCTACTTTTAGTTTACATAATAATATTATATATTACTTTTTGTATATGTATTTCTAACTTTAGCTCATAAATTATTGTTTTCTTGGAGCTATATCACATGATTGTCTTACAACTAGTCTATGAGGTACTATAATACGTTTAACGGGTTCATTATCATTTTTTAATAGTTGGATTAAACTACTTGCCGCTTGGTAGCCTAGCTCTTTAATATTAATATCAATAGAAGTAAGAGGTGGTCTGGACATCTCTGCAAACAAAGCATTATTAAAGCTTATTATAGATACTTCAGCTGGAATATCAATTTGCATTTCAGTGAGTGAGTTAACTACACCGACTGCCATCAAATCATCCGTTACAAGAAGAGCTGTTGGTGGAAAGGATCTTCTAAGAAGCTCTTTCACAGCCTCCTGTCCACCTTCACGTAGAAAGTCTTCATGTATAATATAATCCTCATTCAAATCTATTTTGGCTGCCCTTAGAGCTTCTTTGTATCCGTTTAGACGGTCTAAAGTTACTGTTAAACTTGGACTGCCTCCTATAAAACCAATTTTTTTATGACCTAGTCCTATAATATATTCGGTAGCTTCTTTTGCGGCCATGAAATTGTCGTTATCCACATGTGTAATTTTATCCACTAGATCATATGGTTTCCCAATAACGATAAAAGGAAATTCTCTTTTTGTTAAATACTCTATAATTTTATCATCTATCATGGAGTAAAGGAGGATAATACCATCTACTCTGCCACCTTGAACCATTTGTACGACTCCTTCGTAGGAATCGACCTCTGTTTTCCCACTAGTCATTTGGAGGGCATAGTGATTATCGTGTACACCCTCGCTTAGTCCCTGTATGACTTCAGAAAAGAATGGATTTTGAAAAAATACACCAGATGAGTGAGGTAAAACCAGACCTATCACTTTAGTCGATTGACTTGCTAGACTACGGGCGATAAAATTAGGATGATATTTAAGCTCATCCATCGCATCCCTTACTCGTTTCTTCGTGTTTTCGCTAATACGGGGGCTGTTAGCAATCACCCGAGAAACTGTCGAAGGAGCAACATTAGCCAGCTTCGCCACATCTTTGATTGTAATTGCCATTAGAAAATTCCTCACTCTCTTTCTCTTCCTTTATTCACTTCAAATCACTTATATAAGTATACTCTTACTTCATACGGATTTAGAGATATAGTCTCTGAAAGCTGCTCCGGTGCTTCTTTATAATTATATAATATTAGTTCTGTGCTGCATTGTGGAAGATGTTTTAACGTAAGCTCCGAACTATATTCTCTAAAGTTGCATAAAACAATGGCAAACTGATCTCCCATTGCTCGTGTGTAGACATACACATCAGGATGTTCTTCTTGTAATACATCATATTCTCCATAAACAAACACAGGATTTTCTTTTCTTACTTGAATCATTTTTTTATAGAAATGATAAATTGAGTCCTTATCCTTTAGTTGATCAGCTACATTAATGTTCACATAATTTGGGTTAACCTTCATCCATGGCTCACCTTCTGAAAATCCGCTATTTAACGAACTGTCCCATTGCATAGGAGTCCTTGAATTGTCCCGGCCATTGCTCCAAATTACTACCATTACTTCTTGGTGTGGGCGACCTTTTGCTAGTTCTAAATCATAAAAATTCTTCATGCCAATATCATCGTAATCGTGAATAGATGGAAACTGAACATTTGTCATGCCAATTTCCTGCCCCTGATAGATAAATGGAGTTCCTTGCATAAGAAAGTAGCATGCTGCTAACATTTTAGCACTTTCATTCCAATATTCTTTATCATTACCCCAGCTTGAAACACTTCTTGTTTGATCGTGATTTTCAAGAAATAGTGCATTCCAACCTTTTTCATGTAAGCCTTTTTGCCATTTCGTAAGCGTTTGCTTCAACCCAATAACATCTACTGAGTTGTTAAGTGCCTTGTTCCAAAGACCCAGATGTTCAAACTGAAAAATCATATTGAATTTTCCGTTCTCTTCTCCAACCCACTCATCCGCCTCATCAATTCCTACTCCATTTGCTTCTCCAACTGTCATAATATCGTATTTAGCAAAAGTCTCTTCCTTTAACTCTTTTAAATACTCCTGTATACCAAGTTGGTTCGTATGCATCTCAAATGACGAAACATATTTTTCATCATTGGGATTTGGCATATCCGGTAATCCATCTCGCTTTTTAATATGGCTGATTGCATCTACTCGGTAACCATCGATTCCTTTATCGAGCCACCAATTGACCATTTTATAAAGTTCATGACGCACATCCGTATTTTCCCAATTTAAGTCAGGTTGCTTCGTCGCAAATAAATGAAGATAGTATTGATCAGTCAGCTCATCAAGCTCCCATGCACTCCCAGAGAAAATACTTTCCCAATTATTCGGTTCTGAATCCTCCTTCCCGTCCTTCCATATATACCAATCCCTTTTAGGATTTTCTTTGGAAGATCGTGATTCAATAAACCAAGGATGTTCATCGCTTGTATGGTTGATAACCAGGTCAAGAATCAGTTTCATACCTCTTTCGTGTATTTCTGCTAATAACTCATCAAAATCGTCTATGTTCCCAAACTGCTCCGAAATGCCTTGATAATCACTAATATCATATCCATTATCTGCATTAGGAGACTTGTAAAACGGACTGACCCAAATAACATCGACACCCAATTCCTTCAAATAATCTAATTTCGTAATAATTCCTCGTAAATCACCGATTCCGTCACCATTGCTATCCATGAAACTTCTTGGATATACCTGATAACTGACAGCTTCTTTCCACCATTTTTCATTCATGATAAAGTACCCCTCTCGTGCCGCTCTTTCTTTTGTCCATTTCGATACCAGTGTGGTTCGAGCATATCTAATCGGCTTATTTCCCCTTATTTCGTTTTGATCGAGTGAACCAAATGAAAAGGATTAATAATAATAAAATAATACTCGCCATCAAAGTAACTGTAGTTAACCGATTATCTTTCTGTTGGTCCACTAGCTCATATATTTCGGACTGGCCACTTTCCAAATGAATCGTATAGCCAGATTCATCTTGGTTAACTAGTCCACCAGCTAATAACCCTTGTAACTCTTTTCCTGTTTCTATCTCTTCATCCAGTACCAAAGTTTGAGCTTGCGAAGTACTGTTGATTGCTATTACTACCGTTTCATCAACGTAGGTTCTTTTATAGACAGTCCATCCTGCATCATCTACTAAAAGCTCCATATCTCCTCTGGTCAGAGGAAGCTGTTGTTGTCTTAAAGCTCCAAGTTGCTTTATATACTGTACCAACTCATCATCCGTCTCAAAATTCATCATTCGACGATTATCCGGATCATTACCTCCATCAAGTGCGATTTCTGTTCCATAGTAGATAATTGGAATACCTGGAGCAGAATACATATACGTTAAACCAAGCTTTAACCTTTCAATTGGATCCTGATTATTCTGGATTGCTAGATTGGTAAACCGTTGCATATCATGATTATCGATAAATTGCCCAAGCAGTTCCGGACGCTTAAACAATTTGTTATTTCGATCATTATTTGAAAATAACCAACCTAATGATTGATTGGACTTTTCAAAGGCGGTTCTTAGACTTCCATTTTGAGAAAAGTCCATAAAACCATCGATACCAGTATCCTCATAACTAACGATGACATTAGGGTTATCATGCCAAACCTCCCCTATTAAAAAGAAGGATTCATTCACTGATTTCACTTCAGCTGAGAATTCGGTCCAGAATTCCTTTGGAACATGCTTAACAGTGTCCAGTCTATAGCCATCGATATCCGTCACTTCAATCCACCATTTTGCCGCATCTAATAGATACTTACTAACCTCTGGATTATCCTGGTTTAAATCTGGTAAATCATATAACCAACCTGTTTCCACTTCTTGTTGATCATTCCAATTAGAAATGCCCTTATTTTCATGAAACCATTCTTTTTTAGATGGGTCATTAAGCCACTCGTGATTTGGTCCAACATGGTTAACAACAAAGTCGAGAATGACTTTTATATCTCGTTTATGAGCTTCCTCTACAAGCGTTTTAAATTCTTCCATCGAACCAAAATATCCATTGGTCTGATAAAAATCCTTTATCCAGTAGCCGTGATATCCGTTATCCATATTCTCAAAAATAGGTGTTAACCAAATTGCTGTAAAACCCATCTCTTTAATATAATCAAGCTTTTCAATAATTCCTTTAAAGTCTCCGCCATGATACGCAAGTGGATCGTTTATATTAGCATCTCGATCATTACTCGTATCCCCATTATTAAATCGGTCCACCATAATCATATAAATAACCTCGTCTTGCATTTTTAGCTCTTCACTTGCGAGAGCAGTATGCGTACTTAAGGAGGCAATTACAAGCAATATTAAAATGAATACAATACTACTTTTCTTTATACTCACAGTTACCCACTACTTTCCGTTTAGGTCATTAACCTTTCGTACCTCCAGCAGTAAGACCAGAGATAAAATACTTTTGGAATGAAAGGAAAAGTATTGTAATTGGAATAGCTATCAAAACGGACCCTGCAGCGAATGTAGTAAATTCATTACCAAACTGCTTAGAAACTAATTCGTATAGGCCGACACCCATTGTGAATTTTTCCTCACTGCGTAGCATAATACGCGCAAGTATGAAATCGCCAAATGGAGCGATAAATGAAAACAGTGCGACCACTGCTATGATTGGCTTCGATAAAGGCATAATGATTTGCCAAAAAATTCTAAGATGACCTGCTCCGTCCATACGTGCTGATTCATCCAGTTCTTTTGGAATTGTATCCAAGTATCCTTTCATGAGCCACGTATTCATCGGTATCTGGCCACCAACATAAATAATTATTAGTCCGGCATGCGTGTCTAACAGTCCGGTCCGTTGGGCAAGTACAAAGATTGCAATCAACGCGGCGAAGTTTGGAATCATTTGTAGGACTAGAAAGGTTAGAAGCCCATTTTTTCTTCCAATAAATCGGTAGCGGGAGAAAGCATACCCAGTTAACGCTACACTAATTACCGCAAAAAACATCGTGATTAAACTAATTTTCATCGAATTTAAGTACCATAAAACATAATTTGAGTTTTCCATATCAAAAAGGCTTGTATAGTGCTTAATAGTAGGGTTATTAGGAAACATCGTAGAACCTGAAAGACTTTGTCCAGGGTTTAAAGAAGAACCTATTACCCATAGCAATGGATAAACAACTATAATCACCGCAATCAGAAGAATAAGATAAGAAATGGACAGCCTGATAATTTTTTCAGTCTTATTAGTCATTACATCATATCCTCCTCTTTGAATGAATTAGTTCGTTTGAATTGCCATAATGCTACTGCTACAACGATAAGTGATAGAAGCATTGTAATGGCTGCAGCTTTCCCATATTGTCCAGAAGTCATAGTCAATTGATATATCCATGAGATTAAGATATCTGTTCCACCCGCATTTTGCCCAGGTAATGCAGGTCCTCCACCGTTAAAAAGAAAGATGACATTGAAATTATTGAAGTTAAATGTATACTGCGTAATGAGAATTGGAGCAGTTGCATACAACACCATTGGTAAAGTAATACCGCGAAATTTCTGGAAGATAGATGCTCCGTCCACATTTGCAGCCTCGTATAATTCTTCAGGAATAGATTGAAGCACTCCAGTTGTCATAGCGAATATAAATGGGAAGCCTAGCCATGATTGTATTAGGATTAACGCTAATCTAGTCCACATCTCTTCTGTCATCCAAGGAATGGCATCTATGCCCAACATACTGAGTATTTGCGTATTGATGACACCAAATGATTCATTGAACATCCCTGAAAAGATTAAAATCGAAACAAATGCGGGTACTGCCCATGGCAAGATTAATATAGTACGGAAAAATGCTTTCCCTTTTAAATCTTTTTGATTGATCACAACTGCCAAAAATACCCCAATAGCAACTTGTAATGTCGTTGCTCCAAATGTCCAAACAATTGTCCAACCTAAAACACCAAAGAATGTGGATCTCCAAAGATCTAATTTGAATATATCAATATAGTTTTGAATACCTACCCAATCTACTAGTTTTGCAGGTGGGGAATGATATAAATCATAGTTTGTAAAGGATAGAAGAATTACAAAGATAATTGGGAAAATAACTACGAAGATTAATAATAAAAATCCAGGGGAAATCATTAGATAAGGAAAACCATTATCCAATAGATTATGATACTGCTCCCTCACGCTATTTAATAGGAATCCTTCATCTCGTTTTTTTCCATTATTATAGGCATCATAAATATTGAATGCATAAATTCCAAGTCCGATGATTGCTACCAATAACGCGATGATACCATCGATTAATAAGAATATGGAATGATCAAGAATTGGAATTTCTCCAAGTGTGATTAATCCCCAGAAACCCCAGTTTAACGTTTGTGAGAAGCTACTGAAGAATGCGATTGTTAATACTAAGAAAATGATACCTTTTAAAAATTGTTTATTATAAAATTGCCCAAAGCCTGGGATGATAGATAAAAACCCGGCATATTTTCTATGTTTGGTTGTGACATTACTATTCATCGTAAATGCCGCCTCCTTCTTTCCTATTGAAAGGAGAATACTCTCATATTTTCATGCGTATTTTATTGAAGTCATTCTATTAATATAGAAGCAAAGCCATGCTCCCTAAAAGGAAACATGCCTTTGCCTTGTTTATCAATTCGGATGGTTGGTTTCTATATTTGTTTTAATCGTTTTCACTGCATCATCCATTGCTGCTTTTGGTTCTGCTTTACCAGTAGCAATTGTTTGAAGTGCAGATGCTGCAGGTCCCCATACTTCTCCCATTTCAGGAATATTAGGCATAGGTACAGCGTATTGAGATTGAAGTGCTACTGCTTTTGCACCTTCATTATCCGCAATAATTGGATCTTCTATCAATGTTGTAACTGGTGGAATTTCTTGCGTCAATTCAAAACGAATTTTTGCATTTTCTTCATTTGTTAACCATTCCACTAATTTAGTTGACCAATATTTATGTTCTGTAAAAGCTGATACATGCCATCCTTTTACTCCCATAAATGTTTTCATATGCTCTCCATTTGGAAGAGTTGGCATTGCTGCAACCCCAATATCTATTCCAGCGTCCTTCATACTTTGGAAAGCCCAAGGACCGTCCATTACAGAAGCAACTTTTCCTTCATTGAATAGACCATCTTTAGCTGAACCGCCGCTTTCCCCAATAATTCCTTTAGGGAACAAACTTTCTGCATACCATTTTTGAATATATTCTGCTCCAGCGATAGCCCCTTCATTGTTTAAACCAATATCATCTCGGTCAAGCGCTCCATCATTTTCTTGGAAGACGTAACCGCCCATCCCTCCAATAACACCATGAGCAAAGTAGAAGTTATCCCATAACGCTAGGAATCCGAACTTTTTCCCATCTGTGAAATCTTTTGAAAATGCATATACTTCATCCATTGTCTCAGGTGCTTCAGCCATTAAAGCTTTATTGTATATAAACACAGGCGTTTCTGTAGCTTTTGGTAATCCATAAAGCTTTCCATCATATTTTTGTGCAGTAACAGCTGATTCACTAAAAGTAGAAAGTATTTCTTCACTGACTTCAATTTCTTGGATCAGACCTTCCGTAACAACTTGACCAATTTGATCATGAGGTAAAGTTACTACGTCCGCACCAGTTCCCGAAGGACCATCTAGGCGTAGCTGTTCACGCATTTTATCTGCCATTCCTAATTCTTTAAATTCAACTTTAATACCATATTCTTTCTCGAAAGACTCGATTGCAGGTTTAAGAGCGATAGATTTATCTGTGTCTTCCCAAACAATAAGTTTTTCAGGTTTTGCGGGTTCTTCTGTTGATTCCGCTCCTGTTTCTGTTTCAGTTACTGTTTCTTTTTCATCTGTGTTCGCTGGAGTTGTTTCCTCCCTTTTCGGTCCACATGCCACAAGTAAAACAATGGTAATAATAAGCATGAACAACAAAGCTAATGACTTTTTCATTTTTAACCCCTCCTATATTTTTGTTTAAACATTACATCCCCAAGATGGACAACCGTTTGCACAATTAAATAAAAAGAAAGCGCTATCATAAATTCGCTAAAAGTATTCTTTGTTACTCACTGTTTGCCTTTATATGAGATTCGAAGAATAAAACTAGTTATAATTCTATGAAAACGATTGCACAACTTATGGTTTTATTATACATTTATTTAAGAAGGAAACAATCTATTTTTTATAAATTTTTTAAATATTTTATTTCTACTTATATTCCATGTTGTATTGTAATAGTTTGAGCAAAAATATTTAAGTTAAATATTTCCAAACAAATTTGTTTAATGAGGAGATGTATTATGGAAAAAACAGCTGTTTTTCATCGACCGACCGATAATTTTGCTTATTTACTAAACGAACAAACGCTTCAAATACGTCTTAAGACAAAGCAACAGGATGTAAATACTGTTTCATTAATAATGGGTGATCCATATATTTGGAGTAATGGACAGTGGCAGTTTTCGGAGATACCCATGAATTTAGTTGGTAACGATGGTTTATTTGACTATTGGGAAGCGGAAGTCTTTGCAGCAACTAACAGACTACGATATGGCTTTAAGCTGAATTCATCTAATGAGGAGATAATTTATACCGAAAAAGGATTTTATGACAGCATACCAGTAGACAGTGATTATTATTTTTGCTTTCCGTATTTACATGAAAATGAACAGTTTCAAGCTCCGAATTGGGTCAAGGATACTGTTTGGTATCAAATATTTCCAGAACGTTTTGGGAATGGTGATCCGGCCATAAATCCTAAAAATGTAAAAGCATGGGGTAGCGAACTTCCCGCAGTAAATAATTTCTTTGGAGGTGATTTCGCCGGTGTTACTGAAAATTTGGATCATCTGACTGACATAGGGATAAATGGTATCTATTTTACTCCGGTCTTTAAAGCTCACTCGAATCATAAATACGATACGATTGACTATATGGAACTAGACCCGCAGTTTGGCGATGCAGATGCTTTAAAAGAACTAATCACACAATGTCATAACCGTGGCATTAAGGTAATGCTTGATGCCGTATTCAATCATAGTGGGTATTACTTCCCACCTTTTCAAGACGTCCTAGAAAATGGAGAAGACTCACTGTATAAGGATTGGTTCCACATCCACGACTTCCCAGTTGTTGGAGGGGATAAACCTAATTATGAAGCTTTTGGGTTTGTAGAATTTATGCCTAAATTGAATACTGCCAATCCGGAGGTGAAAAAGTACCTGCTTGATGTAGGTACCTATTGGATTGAGGAATTTGATATTGATGGATGGAGACTGGATGTTGCAAACGAAGTAGATCAGCCATTCTGGCGTGAGTTTAGAAAAAAAGTGAAAGAAACAAAGCCGGATGTTTATATTCTGGGGGAGATATGGCATGATTCTATGCCGTGGCTTAGAGGAGATCAGTTTGACGCTGTTATGAATTATCCTTTTAAAACGAATGTATTGAATCTTCTTGCAAAGAAAAGCATTAATTCGAAACAATTTGTGGAGAATATTAGCAAGGTATACTACAGTTACCCTAAGACCGTGTTTGATTATACGTTTAATCTTGTAGGTAGTCATGATACAGCAAGAATTCTGACGGAATGTGAGGATAATATTAATAGAACGAAGCAGGTATTTACTATTCTTTTAACATTTATGGGGACTCCCTGCATTTATTATGGGGACGAAATAGGAATGACAGGTGGGCAAGATCCCGGCTGTAGAAAATGCATGGACTGGAACGAAGAAAATCATCAGCTAGAACTAAAAAATCATATCCGCACTCTAAATGCACTTCGGAAAAAAGAAAAACTGCTAGCTAATGAAGGCTCTGTAACATTCCTGCACCCTTTAGAACCTAATGGTATATTTGGTTATAAAAAATATAGCGCTAATAAAGCTATTATAGTCTTGCTTAACCCCAGTTCTAATGCACAAAAATTTACTCTTGAAAAAGAACAAAAATATAACATTCTATATAGTTCAGCTGTGAAAATAGAGGATACTCAAGTTAGCATTGAAGCAGATGGATTTGGAATCATTGCATACACATATTAATTAAGCAATTTGCTAGGCACAGTTATTCACCTGCCTAGCAATATTTTTAACGCAATTTAGTTTACATAATATTATTATATAAACCTATTTATTAATTAGAATACAAACAATTATATTTCATTATTGATAGATGATAGAAACATCGATAAACTAAAGGAAAAGAGGGTGAGAGAAATACAGTATATGAATATGAACAAAGAAAAAAGGACGTTTTTTCAATGGCTTAATTTTTTGATTCCGTACTTTTATACAGCAGGAATTACGCTTATATTATCGTGGATGATTGTTGCATCCTTACTGATTGGTGTTAATACATTCAAAGAAAATCCTAAAGCTTTTTTGCTACAAACTGAGAATACTAGCAATGATGAACCCTCTGCTAATACAAAAGAAAGTGAATCAGCATTTTCGATTATTGTTCAGCCTTTTGTGGAATCCAATTTTAATCAAATCATTTTTCGAGGACTCTTTTTACTTTTCATTTGGTTGCTTCTGTTTCTAACTGTTCCCGTTGCTTTTAAACGTTTAAAAAGATTTAAGTTTTTAAACCTCGAATTTGAGGTAGATAATATTGAACAGGCCGCAATAGAAACAGTTGAAATCAGCGGAACTAAAGCAAGACTTATGGCGTACTTCACTGGGGATGATGCTTCCGGAAGAACCTTAGATTTTTTAGCACAATCTACGATAGACTTTAAGGAAGTATTAGAATATTTCCTTGCCGAAACTCAATTAGGATACAAAAATCATCCTATCAATGGTGTCTTCACGTATAAAATATATAATGGTACTGCACCTGAAAAATTGTATGAGTTAGTAGAAGAATCCAAAGAATCTGGGGAAGCCGCAGTTTGTAACAAAATCGATGAGGATAATTTATGGAAGAAAAGCTATCTTGTGTTCTATTTCCCTTATAATCATACGGAATACATTACGGTAATAGAAAGTTATTCCTATTCCTTTGATATTTTAGACAAGTATTTATTTGAGCTGCTCCATAAAACTATTAGTAAAAATCTAGAAAATATTGAGTATATGGTAGCCTTGACAAACGCTGAAGAGGATATGAACATAGATCAGTCCACTTGACTAAGAGTTTAAAAATCATGTATCATAGAGAAAAGGAGTGATTAATATGGTAAGTGTCAAAACTCCAATCAATACCGACGACGTTAAAGAACGTGCAGCAAGAAAGTTAAGTAAATTTAGCGCAAGACAAAGAAATAAAAATGTTAAAACTCTAACTGGTGATATCGTTAAACCAATACATTTAAGTAAAGCAGAACCATTGGTAAGACGAATGACGAGCTATCAAAAAAATAATTAATGAAACCCGCTTGCTTCAAAGCGGGTATTTTTTTTGTTGTCTTAAGCTTTTTGAGTGTTTTTTTGCTATTTCTTGCATAATAGGCGAAGATCCAACTAAATCCGCCGCATGTTTTATCGGCAAACTTCGTAGGTTTAATTCACTAATGCTTTTAAACTTTTCTCCATTTAAATACCTCTTGTAAATTTCCGATATCTTCAAGCTGTTTTGCCCCCTTTTCCACCACCGATTCCTTTTGCTTATATTGTAGTATATTCCCATCATTCAAAAAGTTATTCAAAAAAAGTGAAAAGCATTCATAGAATGTATCTTTTTCCGACTTCTTTCCTAAATTTGTAATTTAGCAAGCACCTCATATTTAGTTTACATAATAATATTATTTTAAACTAAATGATTGAAAGGATTATTTTCTATCACTCGTTCAATTTCTTTATCCTCCACATGTGTATAGATCTGTGTAGTAGATACACTAGTATGACCCAAAATATGCTGTAGACTTCTAATATCTGCACCGCTTTTATACATAATAGTTGCAGATGTATGTCTTAGCTTGTGCGGTGTTAGTTTTTCTTTGTTTAAGCCGGAGTCTTGGTTGATTTGTTTGATGATTTTTGCAACTGTTTGTCGCGTGAGTCTAGTTCCTTTTTGGGACAGGAATAATGCTTCATTTGCCGTTGCATCTTGTATGTATTGGCGTTCTTTTTCCATATATTTATGAAGTGACACGGTACAAGCTTTGTTTAGGAAAACGGTACGTTCTTTATCCCCTTTACCTATCACATGCAATACATTGTCCTGGACAGATGTAAGATTTAAGTTGCATAGCTCCGAAACACGAAGACCTAAATTTAAAAAGAACATGATCATACTATAATTACGATAGTAATGATTGCTTTTTTTTATTCCCGCTATAAATAGTTCAGCCTCTTTTTGATCCATATAAATTGGCTTTTTCTTACCGATTTTCGGTGTTTCCAATTCATCTGCTGGATTTTCATCCAACATTCTTCTTTTACCTTTCAAATATTTAAAAAAGGATTTAAGTGTCGCAGCCTTCCTTGCCCGCGTAGCAGCACTATTACTACGCTTCGTTTCACAGTATTCCAAAAACAAATACATATCTTCCAATGAAATTTCTTTAATAAAATCAATCGTTACGTCTTTAATAATAATTTCGTCGATTTTAGCTATATCTGTATCATTTTCCACTGCTATTAGAAATCTTAAAAATAAAGTAATGTCATATTCATACTCTTTTCGGGTTCGGAAAGATTTCCCCTTAATTGTCGTTAAATAGACTAGAAAATCTTTTACTATTTTCGGTAATTCTCTTTGCATTGCTTCCACCTCTTCTTCTCCCATTTTATCACAAAATAAGGTTCCCAAATATGTATTTGGGAACTTTATTGAAATTTAAATGAAAAACATCTACTTTTCAGTATTATGTATTCCATATTTTAGGTTGCTTCAGATTTGACCTGAGAGCCCTTTAACTATTATTACTCGATGGGTTATATGCTAACTCTCTTAAATCAAGAATTCATTAAATTGAATTTTATAACTAAAAACTGGAAATTTAATTTTCTCCGTTTTTTTGAAATTTAATTTATGAACTTTCAGTACTTTTATTTAATTGCTTTTTCCGAAATGCATATACAATTAATAAAAGGAGTGGAATAAATAATCCAACAACTAAAGACATGGATAATCCTGTAGACGCATCAAAATTTTCTTGATAAATAATGTTTGGAAAAATAATAGTTGATAATGCGATAACTATTAGTCCTAACGGATAAGTTAGGGGACGATAATCTTTCAGGTTCAATATTTGAGCTAGTCCTAAAACAGCAGCAAAAAAATAAACGACCATCTTGAAGTACAAAGATAAAATCCAAAGCGCAGCCATAAACCCTTCTATACGGTTCACAAAATTCCCTACATTTATAACTTTTGCTAAGGCATAACTTGGATATACTTGTCTAACTGTCGTATTGGAGCCCAATACCAATATACATAGAAACGTTATAATAATAATGACGATTCCACCAATTACATTTCCTAATAGGAAATTTTTTTTTGCTTTTTTACTTTGAGTAACAAAAGCGGGAAATATCATTAATAAAGAAATTGAATTAACAGATGACACTACAACTAACATTAACGACGATTGAAAAAGAGATTTTGTACTTGCTTGAAAAAATGGTTCGACATTAGTTAAATCAATTTGAGGTATGATAAAACTAACTAAAATAATAAATAAGAAAAAAAATACAAATATGAGGATTTCTGCAGAACGAGCAAAGGTAGGCAACCCAAGACGTATCGCCATTACTAAAATAATCGCCATTAGGCCATTAACCACTACGTTTGGCGTGTTAGGCAACAATTGAGTGTTTAAAAAAGTACCAGAATGGGCAAGTATACTTGAAGTAAAAAGTATATTCAAAATGACAAATAAAATGGAAAATATTTTTCCAAACCATTTACCAAAGACTTTCTCATTCAATTGAACATAGGTTAGATTTTGAAATCTAAGTCCTATGAAGGTGAATAACCAAATGATAAAAACACCAATTACAGTTCCAATGACCGAGGCAATCCAAGCATCTTGCCTAGTGTATGTTGCAAGTGCAGATGGAACAACTAAGATGCTTGTACCAATAGTAAAAAAAATAACAAGAACTAAAAATTGAAATGGATTTATTTTATCTTTTTCCATCATTCCCTCCCTTTCTAGTCTTTCTTTATTATTTACTTATCAATTTAGTAAGTGGTTTGAGCACATAACTTATAAAATCCAATGGATTTGGAACCGTCACGCCGAGCGCTACTAAGATGCTTAGGACAATACCCAAAAAAAGTAGGATGGAAAAAATGATGACCTCTTTCTTTTGCTTCTGTTCTACAAGTGGTGGTACTTCCGAAATTACCATGACAGCTGCTATAATTAAAATTCCAATAGTTTTCAGCATTTCTTTTAGTCCTTCATATTCTGTAAGAATGAATTATCGACTGCACCTAAATGCTCTATCTTTACATTTACATCTATTTTTACTTGTAAGTTTGGAAATTCTTCCTCCCAATTATCTTTTATTTTTTTCCATTCTTTCGGGTCATGTTTATACATAGTTGCACCGAATCCTAAAACATCAGATTTGAAGTCGTTCTGAATAGTTTTAATAGTGTTATCAATATTGTCTTTAATTTCTTTTTCAAAAATTTTCTCTATCTCTTTTATCGTCTTTTCTTTTTTTACATCAATGAAGCATTCTAATGCACCAACATTTGCAATAACCTCAATCTTTATTTCTATTGCAGGTGAAGAATTTAGAGTTTTACCCGTAACTTTCGATTGAAAGTTTTCAATTTCCATAGTTATTTCCCCTTCCCCTTCTTTTGGGCAAGAAATAGTAGAAATTGCTCGTTTAACATGATTAGTTATGCTATTGTACCCCCTCGAGTAATATTCATCTAACCAACCTATGAGTTTATCTTCTTTAAAAATCGCTAAGCCATCATACTTGATTCGTGCTGGAGAGGATATAGATTCAAGATTTTGTCTACTTGATCCACTTTTCTCATCACCAGTAATTAAAATTCCCGTTAATACTGGCTCTTTTCCTCTGCGTTCTAAATCTCCAATAAAATCAGATAACTTTATTCCAACTGTAGTTGAATTATTTTCTTCTGCTATCTTAAGTGTGTTAAACATATAATTTGAAGGTAGATTATCTAATGGAGTTTGAATATTCAATATATTTTCCGCGGTATTATCTTTCGCTATAACAACATAGTAATCTGCTCGGACTTCCCAGTTTCTTGACATGAAGTCTAACGCTTTTCCTATTCCCTCTTTTGCTAAAGATTCACCAAAAATAAGCATTTGAAGATGACCTAGGTAAATGATCCTTGGTACCTCTTTTGTAAGTTTCCGTAAAGCATCTTCTACGGTTTTGCCAGTTGACTGAAAAAGGACTATTTGTGAATGACCAGGTCCCCCTTTCGAAGATAGTTCTGCTGGTACTGCTACTTGTGCGATAATCTTATAGCCATCATCTGATTTATCAATGCCAAGAGCCATCATGATAGCTAATTCATTCAGTTCTCGTTTATCCCAACAACCGGACAGTAAAAAGATAAGACTTAATAATAGAATGATCTTTTTTTTCATCACTTTACCACTACCTTATGCTTATTTATCATTGTCAGACTTTGGATCTTCGTATCGTTGTTTAATTTTGTTTTTCGAAAAAAAACTTGGACGAGTTGTCATTTTCCATCTTGGTAGACGAATGAAAACATCTTTTTGAGCAGATGAATTAAAAGGAGCTAATGGTGACATATAAGGAACTCCGAACGAACTTAAACTACATAAATGTAGTATTAATGCGATTAAGCCAATTGTCATTCCATATAAACCAAACATAGCAGCTAATACGATAAAGATAAAACGTAACATTCTACCAGCAATCGCGATATCATATGAAGGAGCAACAAAACTTGAAATCGCCGTAAGGGACACAACTATAACCATTGCCGCTGATATGATACCTGCTTCAACTGCCGCCGTTCCAACAACAAAACCACCTACTATAGACATCGCTGCACCGATAACTCTTGGCATCCTTAGTCCCGCTTCGCGCAAAATTTCAAATGCAATTTCCATTATGACTACCTCAACAAAAGCTGGAAATGGAACACTTTCTCGTTGGGCGGCAAGACTGATAAGTAGCGGAGCCGGTAGCATTTCATGATGATAAGTAATAATTGCAAGATACAGACCAGGAGCTAGTAAAGAAATTCCAAATGCAAAAAAACGAAGAAGTCGAAGTAAACTAGCCATTTCGTTCCGCTGATAATAATCTTCAACAGATTGAAAAAACTGTGTAAAAAGAGTTGGTACGATTAGTACAAACGGTGTACCATCGATTAGTATGGCAATTTGACCTTCCAATAGTGCTGCAGCTGTACTATCAGGACGCTCTGTATTAGAAACAGTTGGGAAAGGGGAGTACTTTGAATCTTGTATTAATTCCTCAATATATGCGCTTTCAAGTATGCCATCAATGTCTATACGATCTAATCTAGTGCGTAATTCTTCTATTACAGAGTTATCAGCCACATCTTTAATATACATAATTGCAATATTTGTTTTCGATCGTTTCCCAATCACTTTGGATTCTATCCATAGATTTGGATCTTTAATAATACGTCGAATTAATGCAGTATTTATCCGTAAATTTTCGGAGAACCCTTCTCGAGGACCTCTTACTACAGTCTGAGCTGTCGGTTCTGTTACTCCCCTCTCTGCCCATTTCCTATTTCCAATGATAAAACCTTTGGAATTTCCATCTACTAAAAAAATTGCATCACCGGATATTAAAGCAGTTAGTAAGTCATCGTAATTCATTACATCTTTTATTTCCCCTACTGTCATTGCGAAATCTTTTAATGTATTCATGAGATTAGTCGTAGTAGTGAGATTCTCTTCTAGTTCTGTTTCTTTTATATCTAACATGAGTGTTTCTAATATGAAATTTTGTAAAGAAGCCGTATCACTTAAGCCGTCTGTATAAATAATACCTGCTTTGATCTTTCCTCCCTTACCAATGCAAATTTCTCGAATGATAATATCGGAACTTTCCCCAAGCGTATCTTTTATGTACTGGAGATTATCATGTAGATTTGTTTTTAATGTTTGTTTATCATTGGGCTCCTTCTCTTGAATCGTTGAAGGAGTAGTGGATTTTGACTGATCCTTTTTTTTCTTATTAAAAAATACCATAGTATCCCTCGTTTACTATAAAAAGTTGTGTAAGTATTTATAAAGTTTGTCCAAATATATGCAAAAATATCCCTTTCGTTATGTATTATCAAAAAAGCCGACATTCCTAAAAATAGGAACATCAGCTTTTTGTGCGAAACAATAATAACAGCTAATTCTTTGCGAATTGGCCAACGACTTCAACTGTCTCAAATATATTGATAAATGCTTTCTCATCATGCTTATGAATAATTTGTTTTATTTGCACCATTTCATATCGAGTAACGACCATCATTAATATATGCTTTTGCTCTAGCGTATAGCCACCATATCCTTCAGTAACTGTCACACCACGATAAATGCTTGCTAATAATTCCTGTCGGATTGGTTCAGGTGCCGTTGTTATAATTTGCATCGTTAATTTTTCATGATTGGTATATACTACATCAATCGCTTTTCCAGTTAAATATATCGATAATAAGGTATATAGTGCTATTTCCCAATTAAAGACGGTTCCAGAAATTAGTACGATCACACTATTCATCCCTGTAAGTAATAGGCCAACACTAAAATTACTTGAACGCGAGATAATAATAGCTATTATATCCATCCCACCTGAGGTACCAGAGTATTTCATAATAAGACCTATACCAAGTCCGCCTATTGCCCCTCCAAATATAGCCGAGAGCAAAATATTATCTGAAATAGACTCCGCTGGAATGATATATAGAAATATTGATAACGATAAAACACATACAAGTGTATTAAGCGTAATTTCTTTGCCTAGCTTGTAATATCCTAATATTAAAAGAGGTACATTCATGACAAAGTTAAGTATACCAGTGTCAAAAGGAGTTATAAGCCCTAACAAAATAGCTATTCCACTAATTCCACTGCTTAAAATTCCATGAGGTACTAAGAAAGCATTAAACGCAAAAGCAATTACAAAGGAGCCTACAACTACAATTAGATTTTTTAACAAATGACTGCTCCTTTCTTCCATAAAAAAACTCGCCCATTAAGGACGAGTTTTTCTTCTACTAGAATTTTCTCTTCGCAAATGATATAAGAAACAATTTAACAAAGAAAAATGAAATCGTCAATATATTGCATGTATTTTTTCATTAATTTCCCTTTTTCACCGAAATTATTCCATTATCCGTCTTTATACTAATCATATTCTCTCCATCACCAAAAACAGTCTTTTCATTCGAAGAACCAAAAATATCAATTCTTCCATTATCTATATCCGCATGAATTGTTGCATTCTTTGGTTCAGTGGTCGAGCGAATATTAATAAGTCCATTATCAGTTTCTAATGATATGGAACGATCTAGGTTATCTGTCACCATCGAAATTTGGCCATTATCGGATTTGGCTTCTATATTTCCTGTTACATAGTGAAAATCTATTTTCCCGTTGTCTGTTTTTACTTTAACCTTTTCGCTCTCGAGGTCCTCTAATACGATTTTGCCATTATTCGACTGAATATCGACTGTTTCAAATTGAAGATTATTTACGAGAATTTGACCATTGTCAGTTTTCGTTGTTAACTCCTCGTATTTTTCATCCGGAACAGTTACGACAATTTTGTTGCCAGAAGCATTGAATCCAAAATTGAATCCGTTAAAGAGCTTCTTTTTCATTTCTACATATAAAGTATCATCTTCAACATATGCTTGAATTTTACTATGTGAGCTCTTGTTGCTTATAAATTGAACTTTCCCTTTTGAATTAGATGTTCGAACAACTTCAATAGCCGTGTTATCCCCAGTAATTTCTATTCTCTTGAACTCTTTAGCTAACTCTATTTCTTCTGAATTTTTGATAAATCCACCAGCGATACTCATCCCTACGTTTATGGCCGCTCCTAAAATTATTATTACAATCGCGATGATACCAATCTTTTTTATACTCACTGTTGACGCCTCCCATTTATTTACTTTATACACTTCATTATATAGAAGTGAATACCAATTCCTATGGTCTGGAGATGGGAAGTTCTCTAAGACTTAAGATGTATACCATTTTGCTTAATGCGATTTGTTAAATATGTAATTTGAAGGCACTAATTTGTATTAGTGCCTTTGCAAATGAAGTTATGCTCTAACGTTTTGTAAAACATTAATAGCAAACATGATTACACTAAACACTACTAAAACTCCACCTATCGCAATAATTATTGTAACTTGCTCGGCAGCAGCTAATATTAAAACAGTTAATCCAATCATCATTAGTGGAATACCTATATTTGCACTCCAAAAATGCAGTTTTGCATACATATTTTTAGAAATTGCAGGAAATAAATGATAGACAATTCCAGCAAGTGCAAACGATGCCCAACCTATTAGATTAATGTGAACATGAACTCCTGTTAATGCATAGTCATGTGCCATAGACATGTACAATCCTAAAGTAACCCCAATCGCAAAATATACAACAGAAATTTGAATCAACCTTACTCCCATTTCCTTCTCCCTTCGAATAATAGATTTAATAATGCTCTATATTCTATGCAAGAAAGGAAGCCATTACGCTGAAAAATCTTATGTAGAAGTGAACAATCTTTAGCTACATCTTGTGTGGTAATTGAAAATTTTTTCTCCTAAAGGTATTTGTTATTCGTAGTCGAATAGTATGTTGAAAGGAGTGTTTATTAATGGATATAGCTAGTATTTTATTTGGACTCTTTTTCATTGTCTTAGTTGCTCGTATAGCTTACCATATGATCAAGAAGAAGCGGTTTCCTCCTATGAATTATCAACCTTTCGATGATGCAATGTCTGGAATTGATCCTGAGGAAAAGCATAACAACCAAGCATTGAAAGATACCAAGCATGAAAAGAACTATGAAGAACGGACCTCTCGTTCAGAATAATTCTTTTCTATTTATTGTAGGCAATCAGTGAATGTTTTACTTGAAATCCCGAGGCCATATAAAGAGCAATTGCAGCTTTGTTGTTAGCCCCAACACTCAATGTGATTTCATCAATTGTTTCATATGAAAATAAATGATGAAGAGCTGCTTGCATTAACTTCGTTGCTATTCCTTGTCCCCGATGATCTGGCGAAACTGCAATAAATTCAATTGCTCCTTCTTCGTGAAGTGGGTTGGCTTCGACATACACATATCCCTTTAGTTCATAGTTGTCTTGGACGATGAGTAGTCGATTGTCCTCATTGATACGCGAAAGAATCTGCTCACTATTATAATACGTATTTGGAAAAGCTAGATTATGGAGGTCGCTAAATGATTGGTGAAAGGAAGGTTCATAAGTATTAATATGTAAATCTTGTCCATTCGTTAGTCTATTTCTTTCTGCCCTTAATATAAGATGATGTCCACTTTCTATTCCATTCTTATTTTCAATAAATTGCCTAGCTAAAGTATTTTTTTCATTCACAAAAAACAAGTATTTGTGTAGTTGAAAAGGTATAGTGGCCTTTAAAGCTTCCCATAAATCATTTGCAATTTGGGGATAATCCTTGCCATCTTTGACAAACGGTCCCCATACTTCCGCACTTTTACTTTCTTCATCTATATCAAATCCTAGCGCACCTATTATATTGTCCTCGTCGTAGGCAACAACGAATGATTTCTCGATATTAATATCAGAAAAGTCATTGGAAAGCGTATCGTAAATTTCCTTCTTATTTTCCCCACAATACCCGATATGATAATTGTCCTCCTTATTAATTGTATCTAAAAAAACAGCTAATTTCTCTAAGTTTATGGGGGGACTTATATAGATTGTCATATGAATCTCCTTTCCTAAACCATTATTATCTAAATATTTTATCATTTATATAATTGTAAAGATATACAAATATGGTAAAAGGAATCCTCCTTTAATAAATATTTTTTGACAAAACATGCTCATTTCTATATATTAATTTAGTAGACCGGTTGGTATAATTTGTGAGGTGATTTAAAGTGTCCGCAAAAAATAATTCGAAAGATATTCTCATTGAAACTGCTTCCCGACTTTTTCGGATAAGGGGCTACTATGGAGTGGGACTTAAAGATATTATAGAGGACAGTGGAATTCCAAAAGGTTCTCTTTATCATTATTTTCCAAAGGGTAAGGAGCAGCTAGCCATTGCAGCAATTAATCATACAAAAGATATTGTTATAAATGAAATTCAAGAGTTGTTTGATGAAATTGAAGATCCTATTCAAGTATTTCAAGCACATCTGGAACATTTATCCGAAATCATTATAAAAAGTGATAATATGGGTTTTCCTATTGGAACAATTGCTGGAGAAACCCATTCCACAAGTGAGCCTATCCGAATGGCATGCCAGCTAGCTTTTGAAGAATGGCAGGCTATTTATAGGAAGAAATTACTTCAATCCGGATATGACGAGAAACAAGCAACGGACTTGGGAATTACTATAAATTTAATGATAGAAGGTGCTATTCTTTTATCTTTAACAAATAAAAGTAATAGGCCACTTGAAGTTGCTAAAAAGCAAATTATATTATTATTGAGTAAAGATTAATTTAAATTCATCAGAAAATGTATTAAAAGTAAGGTCTATGTAGTTAGTAATTGGAGGAATTTGTTCATGATTGAAAAAGCAACACAGCAAGAAAAACAAGTATTTAAAACGACCCCTATTTTAATTTCCTTTTTAATTGCAGGGTTTATCGGATTATTTAGTGAAACAGCATTAAATATGGCTCTTGGAGATTTAATAGGAATATTTGATATTAGTCCATCCTCCGTTCAATGGCTAACAACTGGTTACCTATTAACACTAGGAATATTAGTACCGGTTTCTGGATTTATCATGCAATGGTTCACTACACGACAATTATTTATCGCTTCCTTATTATTTTCAATTGTCGGAACGTTCATTGCGGCTATCGCACCAAGTTTTACCGTATTATTGCTATCAAGAGTTATACAAGCAATAGGTACAGGATTATTACTACCTTTAATGTTTAATACAATTTTACTTATCTTCCCGGTTCATAAAAGAGGAGCAACAATGGGAATTATGGGATTAGTAATCATGTTTGCCCCGGCAATTGGTCCAACGATTTCAGGTTTAGTTCTTGAGAAGCTTACTTGGCATTGGATTTTTTGGATTTGTTTACCGTTCCTTTTTATTGCGTTGTTGTTTGGAATAAAATTCGTAGAAAATGTAACAACTGTAACGAGACCTAAAATAGATATACTTTCCATTTTCTTATCAACGATCGGCTTTGGCGGTATTGTGTATGGCTTTAGTAGTGCCGGTGAAAAAGGTTGGGGCAGTGCATTAGTTATTGCAACAATCATTGTCGGTCTTTTCGCACTAGCTCTGTTCTCTATAAGACAATTCCAAATGGAAACACCAATGATTGACCTACGTGTCCTTAAATACCCTATGTTTACGTTAGGATTATTAAGTGTATTTATCACCTTTATGGTAATTTTGTCGTCGATGATTCTATTGCCATTGTACTTACAAACTGGACTTGCTTTAGCGGCTTTTACAGCAGGACTTGTACTACTACCAGGTGGCGTGCTAAATGGTTTTATGTCTCCATTAACTGGTCGTATATTTGATAAATATGGACCACGAGGACTTGTGGCTCCTGGTTTTGTCATTATGATTATTATGTTGTGGATGCTGTCCAATATTACTGTGGATACTTCTATTTTGATGGTTATAATTATGCACTCCGTTCTATTTATTGGAGTATCAATGGTTATGATGCCAGCTCAGACAAATGGGCTGAATCAGTTGCCAAGAAATCTGTATCCAGATGGAACTGCTTTGATGAATACATTACAACAAGTATCGGGAGCAATTGGAACTGCTGTTGCCATTACAATTATGTCAACGTCTCAGAACGCATATTTAAAGAATGCAACAGATACACTAAATCCAGAAACAGTTAGAGCATCTTTAACTGCTGGGGTTCAAGATGCCTTTATATTTGGCTTAGCCCTAGCAATCGTTGGATTAATCATGTCTTTATTTATCAAAAAAGCATAAATAGCCATATTTACAAACCCCATTCTATGACCATGGTATCTTCACTAAGAAAAACCAGGCAAAAAGAAGCCTGGTCCTCTAAGGTCAAAACCTGATTCTATCGTTTTCGAAGAGCATTGGACAGACGTTTTGCTATTGGATTTCCTAGTGAACTTTTAGGGATGCTGGTTGATTGTGACGTCCGTCACAATCAACCAGCATCCCTTTTTTTCGGTAATTTTATGACTTATGTCTGTCCTTCACTCTTCTACAACTTTTAGAAACAGGTTAGTGCATTTTTGGATAACTAGAGATAAGATACGTTCTTATTCATGGAGTAAGCTCTCGAAGATGCAATTTCGTTCGCAATCTCGCATAATTACAAATAATTTTATTAGCATCTAAAATTTGAACAATCTTATCAACTTAGCTATTTCTGAAAGTGTCAAAAACCCAGTGTGCACAAGACATTTTTATATACATTCTTATCTTTTAGGAAAATAAGAAGAGCAACTCGTCTTTTGTCAAAAAACGAGTTGCTCTTTTCATTTTTAGTTTAAAACTCTTGTTTTAGTAGCTTTTATTAATGTAGTTATTTTCTCCAACTCATTTTGATGGAAAGCCTCGACTATAGCACTTCCTACGATTACGCCATCTGCCAATGCTCCCATACTTTTTACTTGCTCCGGTGTAGAAATGCCAAAGCCTGCTAGCACTGGTATATTGCTTTGCTCTGACAAGTTTGTTAAATGTTGCTCCAATTGATCACCAAATCCATCTCTAACTCCTGTAATCCCGTTAACTGTAACTGCATAGACAAACCCTTCACCTGACGCAGTAATCTTAGCAATACGGTCTGGTGGACTTGTCAAAGAAACAAGTGGGACCAAGGCAACATCCGTATCTGCAAGTACTTTGTGGAGTTCTACCGTTTCTTCTACAGGTAAGTCTGGAACGATTAATCCTGCTATCCCTAATTTCTCACATGCATGCGCAAACTGATCTAATCCAAAACTAAGTACCGGATTATAGTACGTCATTAGTACAAGTGGAACTGTAACTTCTTCATAAAAGGTTTCTAGTTCCTGCAGGATTAAACTTAGTGTTGTGCCATGTGTAAGCGCTCGTTCACCTGCTTGCTGAATGGTAGGCCCATCTGCAACAGGATCAGAAAATGGTATACCAAGTTCAATCGCGGTAATCCCTGCTTCTTGTAAAAATAATATTTTAGTCTTTAATGTCTCTAACCCCCCGTCCCCTGCCATCATGTAGGCTACAAAAGCTTTATCACCTTGGGAATTTACCGCTTGAATAGCGTTTAATAGTTTCTCTTTAGTCATTGTCATTCACTCCTAACGCATCACGAACCGTTTGAACATCCTTATCTCCGCGGCCAGATAAACAAATAACTAATATCTCTTCTGGAGACATTTCTTTTGCCAGCTCCGTAGCAAAATGAATAGCATGGGCACTTTCAAGAGCTGGTATTATGCCTTCTTTTTTCGATAATAGCTGTAAACCTTCTAAGGCTTGAGCGTCTGTTACAGAAGTATATTTAACTCTACCTATATCATGTAAATAAGAATGTTCTGGACCTACTCCTGGGTAATCAAGACCCGCAGAAATTGAATGTGCTTCCTGTATAAAACCATTATCATCCTGTAAAATGTACATATAAGCTCCATGCAATACGCCTTCCTTAGCTTCGGCAACAGCCGCTGCGTGAAGACCAGTAGAAATACCACTTCCCCCTGCCTCTACGCCGTATAAAGCAACGTTCTCATCCTCCACAAATGGATGGAACATACCAATTGCATTGCTACCACCACCAACACAAGCGACTACAGCATCTGGTAATTTCCCAACCTTTTCTACAATTTGGCGTCTAGTTTCAACTCCAATTACCCGTTGGAAATCACGAACAATACTAGGGAATGGATGTGGTCCTAGAGCAGAGCCTAATATATAATGCGTATCTTCTACATTGGAAACCCAATATCTAAGTGCTTCATTGACTGCATCTTTGAGTGTGCCTGATCCCTGATCCACGGAAACAACTTTTGTACCAAGTAATTCCATACGAAATACGTTCAGTTCCTGGCGACGGACATCCTCTTTTCCCATGAAAACAATACACTCTAAGTCAAAGAGTGCACAAACAGTTGCGGTTGCTACACCATGCTGTCCAGCCCCTGTTTCCGCTACGATTTTCTTTTTACCCATACGCTTAGCGAGTAACGCCTGACCAATTGTATTATTAATCTTGTGGGCACCTGTATGGTTTAAGTCCTCCCTTTTCAAATATATTTGAGCTCCGTCAAGTTCTTTTGTTAGTCTTTCCGCAAAATATAATGGTGTCTCACGACCAACATAATCTTTTAAATAATAATTTACTTGATCTAAAAAAGTTGGATCCAAAATAGCGTCTTCATAGGCCTTTTCAAGCTCTATCAAAGCAGTCATTAATGTTTCTGGAACATACTGGCCACCAAATCTACCAAATCTACCAACTCTTTGTTCCTCTGTTGTATTAACCATTATTCCTGCCCCTTTCTTTTACAGCTCGTATAAATGATTGAATCAGTTCTTTATCTTTACCGCCATTTCGTTCTACTCCACTTGACACATCTACCATATAAGGATTTACTCGCTCAATTGCATCTCTTACATTGCTTGGGTTCAAACCACCCGCTAAAATAATTTTTTCAGTTGGAATATCGTTAACTTCCATTAGCTGCCAGTCAAATACTTCACCACTACCGCCTTGATAATCGGTACCTGGTGCATCAAACAAATAAAAATCGGTCTCGTATTTTTTCGCCTGAAGAACATCCTCTTCATTGTGAACTGATAATGCTTTAATAGAAGGTAGATTGTTTGTCAGTACAAACTCTGGGGTTTCCTGACCATGATATTGAATATAATCGAGCGGAACCTCTTGGATTGCAGTTATTAGTTCCTCTTTTGTTGGATTTACAAAAACTCCTATCTTCCAAATTCCCGGAGGTACGTCTTTAGCTAGCTCTTGAGCTTTTTCGATTGTAACTTTCCTCTTACTTGGAGCAAAAACAAAACCAATCGCATCTGCACCAGCGCTAACGGCGATTTCCACATGTTCTTTTTCCATAAGGCCACAAATTTTCACCTTTGTCATGAGGTAATTACCTCCCTTTTAACTTGTAAGCTTCGAAGAGCATTTTCAACATTTCCACTACGCATTAGCGACTCCCCGACAAGCACCCCACTGGCACCATAACTAGCTACTTTTTTAGCATCAGCGGAATCCCAAATACCACTTTCACTTATGAGCACACGTTCTTCTCCAAATGGAAAGATGGCTGCAATTTCTTCAGTTCTAGACAAATCTACTTGAAATGTTCGAAGATCGCGGTTATTAACCCCGACTAGCTTTGCATCCAGTTGCAAAGCACGATCTAGCTCAATAGAATCATGAACTTCCACTAGTACTTCCAATCCTTTGCTAATCGCATATTTATATAAAGTTACAAGTTTTTCTTGTCCCAGTGCTGCTACTATAAGTAGCACTACAGATGCACCTGCTTGTTTTGCATAATCTATTTGTATCGGATGAATGATAAAGTCTTTACAAAGAATTGGGATAGATACAGTGCGAGCAACAATAGCTAAATCATCAAATGTTCCTTGGAAAAAAGGTCTATCGGTTAATACAGAAATACAGGCAGCACCGGCTTCTACATATAGAGACGCTTGCTCTGCAGGGTTAACCCCTTCAGCTATCAATCCTTTTGAAGGCGATGCTCGCTTAATCTCAGAAATTACTTGTAACTTTTCAGAGTGATAAAGCAAATCAAATAAGGACGGTCTAGCAGATGAATTTGTTTGTTCTGGAATGGTATGCTTTAACAATTCCTGAATTTGATCTTTTTTAGCATCCAATATCTTATCTAGAATAGTTGTCATAATACCACCTCATGTCGTACAGATTGTTGACTGAATGCAATAACTGCTTCCAGTTTTTCTAGTGCTTTACCTGATTGGATAGAATCCGCTGCCATCTTAACTCCTTCTTGAATAGAGCTAACAATACCAGATGCAAATAATCCAATTCCGCTATTAAAAAGGACGGTATCTAAATAGGCACTTGCTTCCCCTTGGAGAACGTTACGCAGTATTTTAGCATTTGTGTATCCATCTCCTCCACGTATTGCAGAAATAGGAGCAGAAGCTAAACCAACATCATTTGGCGTCAGCTTAAAGGGTATTAAATCCCCATTGTCTACCAAGACTAATTGATTTACACCTGCAAGAGATGCCTCATCCATCCCACCAGCACCACAAACAACGATAGCTCTCTTTCTTCCTAAAATTCTTAATACTTCTGCATATTCCATCGTGAAATCTGATCGATTGATCCCCGTATATTGAGTTTGTAATTTAATAGGATTTGTTAATGGGCCAACCAAGTTAAAAATTGTTGGCTTTCCAATCATTTTTCGAGCAATTCCAATTTTCTTTAGTTTTGGATGCACATTAGGTGCGTAAAGGAAAGTTAACCCTTCTTGCTTAAGTAATTCAATTGATGCCTCAGGGCTAATGGTAGTATGGATACCTAATGCTTCCAGTACATCGGAGCTTCCTGCGCTACTTGAAATTTTGCGGTTACCATGTTTCGCTATTGTTGCTCCTGCACCAGCTAAAACAAATGCAGAAGTGGTACTTATATTAAAGCTATTCAAGCCATCACCACCAGTACCGCAATTGTCCATATAATCGCCCTCTGGCTCATTCAAATGAATTGCAAAGGACCTCATAACTGTTGCAAGTGCAGCAACCTCTATTGAAGTCTCACCTTTTATTGAAAGTGTTCTTAAAAAATCAACAATATGTTGTACTTCCGTATCTTCCGCAAACATTAACTTTGAAGCTATAATCATCTCTTCATACATTAAATGCACGTTCTTCTCTACTTTTTCAATAAATTCTCTCATCTTTACTCTCTCCTCTGCTCGTCTCTAGGTAAATAAAAAAAGTCCTCTTCCAAGGGATTTCAGAAAAATCCCTTGGAAGAGGACGGTGTTGACCGCGTTGCCACCTCTAGTTGGAGTGTAAAACTCCCGCTTAAGCTCCTGTAACGTAGGAAATACGTCTACCTCTAAAACAAGTTAATGTCCTCGAGGAAGCTCTCATAAGCCCATTCGCATTAGTAACAAATCAGTTCTCACCAACCACTGACTCTCTTAATTGTCCGCCAAAGCTACTATTCTTACTCAAACAATTTCTCAGCTATACTAAACTAATCTCAGCTCATCTGTTCTTAGGCGACACTACTCTTAGCATCTTCTACCCTTTATCCGAACATAAAAGTTAACTATTATGATAGTAGGAATACTTTCAATTGTCAAATATTTTTTAAAATTTAACAGCTTATTTGCATAACTTAGGTTATATCATGACAAGGAGGGTTTTAATCAGTGGTAAATCCAATGAATGGACAACGGATCACTATAGAACAAACAAGCAATGAATGTAGCAGTACAGACAGTTCCCGGTCAAATTGTAAACGTGGACTTGGATATGGAGGATGGCATTCTTGTATACGAAGTGTTCATCATGACACAAAACAACAAGATTTTTGAAGTGGAAGTCCATGCTAGAACGGGGAGTATAATAAAAATAGAACAAGAAAATGACTTTGATTTTGATTGAACAAACAAGCATGTAACGATAAAAGAAGAAATGATGTTGCGAACAACTACCCCATCAATTCCCTTCCGGATAGTTGGTATAATAAAGGAAATACAGGTATACAATAAATTACCTACCGGATGTTAGTAGCATCCAATCGGTAATATAGACTGATTCTCGTAAAGGGTATCAGCAAGGTAGCTTAAATAATCCATCCGAGCCTAGGTTTATCAAGACCTAAATTAAGAAAAAGCTAAATAAATTAAAGGACATAGCATATTAGTCATATAAACTATGTCATGTCTTGATTTATTTGACCAACACACTTCTCTTTTATTACACATTATGTGTCGTACTGTGACTTAAAACATATATAAGGAAGAAAATATCGTGTACACCAAATTTTATATATTAGGAAAATATTCTGGAGGTTTTGGCTATAAAAACACATAATCTATTAGGAAAAGTCATAGGATGGTTAGGATTCATATTTTTTATTTCTGGTCTTGAAACAAGGCTCGGTACATTAGAATACAATTCTCTTATACCAAACGAATCCTTGGCTCTTATTTATATCTGTATAGGAATTGCTTTGTTATTGATTTCAAACTTTTTTAAAAAACCTAATACCACAAGAATTTAATAAAGTTAATAAGGGGATTAAAGATATTTGCAAACCCCACCCTTGTTTAACACTTGAAAGCACAATATTAGTTTAATGCGACATAAAAACTCTCATTCTCTTCTTGAACTAAATCTTCTAATCTAATAAACCTATAATCTTTGTCTTTTTCTACTAAGTAGGTGGATTACTTTTTCGTGTCACCTAAAAAGGTCAGCGTAATCAATTCAATGATTAATGAAGAAAAACTAATCAAAGGTTATAATCGCCAGAAAGAAATACTTGATAATCTTGATTTCTGTTCGTAATATCTTTTGTAAGAAAGCAAGAAATTTAATTTCATTTTGATATATTCATTTATATTCTCTAGTTTTAAATCTAACAACATATTCAATAAAATTGATTAATATGAAGACTTTTTTTTTGCCTCTTTTGATTATAGAAAAGATTTTCCCACCATATTCCCAACATTAAATACATCCCATTTGCGTTTCTTGGTAAAGTTTTGTGCTAAACTATTCGATCTATTTGTTATACTTTTTGGATACCTAAGCATTTCGAGTAATTTGATGGCGTTCCTCGACTTGGAAGGTCCTGAATGTATTTTATAATCGAATCGTACCTCTCCATTTTCGATTGTTTCCCTGAAATGATAATTCGCATACATACTTTCGGCTATTTCTGTTAGTTCAATATCATGTGATGCTATGACATTCATTCCACTATTTAAAGAAAGCCATTCCATTATTGCTGCAGATGCAGCAATTCGTTCGATTGTATTTGTACCTTTTAATATTTCATCAATAAATGATATGCATGGTTTTCCTTCTTCTATAAGTTGAATAATACGGTTAAGGGATTTTATCTCTGCAATATAATAACTATCCCCATTTAACACGTTATCCTGAATAGCCATAGACGTTACGATATAACTCGGCTTCATAGTCCAACTTTCAGCAATTACAGTGTTAATTGTCTGTGCTAAAATTGCATTAATGGCGATTGCTTTAATGTATGTTGATTTCCCTGAGGCATTAGAGCCTGTGACGAGCGTACACTTTCCGAGGCTAGATGTATTTGAAACTGGCTTCTCTATAAGGGGATGGGCCATATTCTCGAAAAACAGCTCTTCTTTATCAGTAAAAGTAGGTGTACAGTATGTCCCCATTGATTTACGATAAAATGCTATCGCTATGGCCGCATCCATTTTCCCAATAATTGTCCAGACTTTAGAATATTCTTTTTGATATGTGGAAATTGTTTTAATAATATTATTATATGAAATAAAATCCAATAAAAAGAGAATGCGTAAGTATTCAAATAATACATCGAACTCTCCACCACTGCCACTTCCAAGCGAAGTTATCTTATTAAAAGTGATTACTTTTTTAATAGGTTGAACACTTTTTTTAAGATCTTTTATATGTATAAAAAGTTTTGGATGCCTAAGATTAGCTATACACTTTCCTGTATTTATAATAGCTGCTACAAACCCAACAGAATAAAGATCATTTTCTAACTTCATTTTATTTCGGTAATAAATGAATGTATTAATACAAAGCGATGCTAAAAGACTTGCTATTCCAATCTTAAAACTGATAAACATTAAAAGAATGGAAGCAACAGGCAATAACGAGAAAATAACATATAAATATGCGTATTTTATTTTATTATCTTTAAGATCGTAAATAAAAGAAGAAGAATTGGTATAATTTTGTTTTCCAAGTCTTGAGAGGATTAATAGGATTTCTTCTCTTAATTGCTGATCCTTTGCAATTAATCTATAAAGCTCCTCATCATTTTGTTTTTCTGATAGATTGATATCCCTAAGCTGATTAAATAAATATTCTGATCCAACAGTAGATTGTGTGTAATTGAGCTTTTTGAAAACATCATTCATACCCAAATCGTCCCAAGTCAGCTGATCTACACCATCGTAATTCTTTGTGTTTTTTTTCCGATTAGACCAGTAAGATGAAATAGAATTAAAATCAAAATTTAGTGGGATAAACTCTCCAGTCTCCCATTCATTTCGAATCATTGTAAGTTTCTTTTTGTTTTTCGTTAATAAATGATAAACAATAATAAAGACTACACTGATTAACGCAATTACAAACAGTTTTGACAAAAGAAACACTCCTTTTACTTTATAAATCTGTAAACTTATACACCGTTAGTTGGACTAGGACCAATACTATACCTTTCTTGTTTTCCCTAATGCACTTGCTCATATTAAACAAATCAATGACTGTTCCGCCATATTTAAATTGAACTAAACTACCCTTTTACCTTGTTTACGTTTGAACCAAATAGAAGTTCCAAATTTAAGTAAATGTTCCATTTAAAAATTTATTCAACTAAACTACGGCTTTATTTGAAAAAAAAAAGGATTTACTCCTTCTTGAAGTAAAACACCCACTAGTTGAATTCTATTTTTTTAACGTTTTCATAAGGAATTCCTGTTTCTATGTAACTTCTAATCAACTTCCATTCATCGTTTTCTTGTTTTTTAAACGTTTGAAAAAATATGCTAACATTCTCTAACTTCTTTCCACCAATAACTAATGTAGCAGACAGGATTGCCATAACTTCACCTTCTCGTAAAGGAACTATTGAAATTTCAATTAAATCCCATTTATTTTCTTTTTCTTTTGCGAAATTAAAGCCTTGTTCCCAGCCAGTCATCGACTCTTCATAACCAAAGTCTACTAATTCACCACCTAAAATCTCTCTTGCTTTATAATCCTTGGAAATTATATTTTTCATGTCTGTTAATGACGAGGTTCTCCAAACATGTAGATACGAATCAAGAAACTTGCGAAATGAATTATTTACCACAAAAAAATCCCTCCTAATATACTGATTTTATTCACCTAAACTGCTACGCTATAAAAATACTCATTATGTCTATAATTCTATTAAGTTGGCAATAATCCCTTTAATATTGCTATTTTTGGGGAGATGGAATTGTTACTGTCAAAAGCATGGTTTTCGTTTGAAGCCAAAAAACAAATAGAAGGCTTTTCGCCGCAAACGTTGAAGGCATTAATGAAAATTCATAATTCAACCTTACTATTCCGCGGCATTCTTTAAAATCTCAAAGAAATCACTATCATTTTCAATTGTATAGTATTCGTGCATATCAATGACACTTAGTAATTGTTTATCCGAATCAACCCACATTGTATATCCTGTATTTAATGTAATATTGACTCGGTAATCGTAATCTATTAAACCATCTGTTCCTCTTTTAAATTTTGCGTTTTTAATAGCCTCTATAAGTGCTTGTTGAGTTTCTTCTGGAATTTCAATTGATGTGAATATATCCTCTGTTCCCCTATCAATACTTTCAATGTCTACAAATGGGTTTTCTACATTTAAATCAGCATGGTCTCCTAATACATCTGATGCAGAATAAGTCCTATTAGAATTAGCAAAGGCAATGCCCCACATCAAAACAAACAATAAAGCTACAATTACGATTCCATTTTTTTTGATATTTCGCGATATTAACTCCACATTGCCACCGTCCTTTTTATTCTTGAAATTTTCATGGGAGTTTAACAAGGAATTTTTATTATTTGTATTTATTTTTCAAGCGACTCGTTATGCTTTCTATGTTCTTCTCTTATAAATTCAATAGCTTTTTCAACAGTTAGTATATCGTTCTTCAACCAATTCTTTCCGATTTCCAAAACTAATGATTGAACAAAACCTATTCCATTAAAAATAAAAACATATTCCAACAGGACATTTATTACCTCATTATTAAGCCCCAAGTCTTGCAAATCTTCTATAAGTGTTTCATCAGCTTTAGATGCAACGTCATATTCATTAATTAAGTCAATTGGTGTAATATTTTTATATCTATTAAGAACCCATTCATCCGGTGTCATTCCTGTTTTTTCTTTAAATTTCGCTTCATGTTTAGCATTTCTTTCATCTATTGTCATGCCGTGTATTTCTTCAAATCGTTCTTCAGGTGTCGTCCCATGTATTACTTTACCTTGCAGTTTTTTCCTTCGTTTTTTATCCATCATCTTCCCAGGTTTAGCCTTATTTTTTTCTTCAAGTTTTGCATTCCATTCCTCCGTTGTCATTTCCTTTTCTTCTTTATATCGTTCCTCATCTACTATTTGCTGTATTTTTTTATCTTTTGTCATGTTTGTCCTCCTTAATCCAGTAGTTTTAAGTTGTATTTTGGCTCACATTTAATTTTCTCATCTAATTTCTTAATTAAAGTAAAGCACCTGTTAGCCACCTATACAACCAAATAAAAGCAGCACCTCAGAGAAGGAAAATGTTTCAGAACGGATATAGATTGATATGGTTGGCGAAAAAGGTCGATCAACTCTAGTGCCATTGAGCAGCACATCCTTTAGTCTGACTCCAACGACCACAGTGCATCACAGACTGTCGTACTCTTTACGAGTAGCATTCATGGGAGTTTAATCCTACTCTGGTTACTGCACCAGCGTTGACTTTATTTTTAGAAGAATGGAGTGGGTCCTGTTTTACCTTTTAACTCAATATAAACATTCTGAAGGCTCAGCCTCTTTTTTAAAAAGATTTATCTGAGTTGTTATGCAATGTTATAAACTTTGAGTGTTTTTTAATTTTCATGGGAGTTAAAGAAGTGGGGCCATCATTGCCAATAAATTGATTAATTTACTACTTCCCCTTTGGCATTCAATATTTTAATTTCATACGAATCAATATTAGATAGAGAATTAAGTTCCTTAGAATGTAGGATTTCATTCACTGTCTTTTCAATTTCCAATACTAACTTATGTGCATCTTTATCTGAACCTTTTAATGAAGTTTGAATGGTAATGGATTTTTGATTCTCATTTTGATACTCAGTATTTATATTCCCGAATACGTCGTTATGTTTAAGACCTTCCATTAAACTCAATGCTATATGTGAAAGTTCTTTGTTTATTTTTTCAGTTTCTTCGGAAGTCAAAGATAAATCCATTCTTTCTATAACAACTGTATAGTCCTTTAAGGTAGAAGATTTTATTACATTTGTTGCAATGGACTCAATATCCTTTTTTACTGAATTAAAATATTCTTCATTCTCTTTAATTTTCACCTTCAATTCTATCTCCGAGTTCGAACTTACAGCAAATTCTAAATCCCCATATTTTTCATGAATTTTTTCAGTTACCGAATTCAATATAGAAAAATGCAGTTCTTGTTCTTTAGTAGATAAAGCTTCTGGTTCCACCTTATTGGCAATAGGAGTATCAACATCTGAATGCTTATTTAACAGGCTTAATGATGCTATTGCCACTATAAGTATTCCAGTAATAATGAATATCCTTTTTAACATAAAATCCCTCCTGTTAAGAAGGTATGTCATTAATCCATCAAAAAGTCCCAAGAAAAGCATAATGTCCTACTTCTTTAAGTTAATCGCTACTTTAGTTGAATATGCTTTCGTTTATTTTCTTTTATTCTCCAGCCTTTCAGTTAAATCATTAAAGTTTTAGACTCATTCTAGCATTGGTATTTTTTCAGCTAACGAAATCCCTTTTTGAATGAGTTATTAAACCAATAGAAAACTTCAAGTTCGTTTCCTATTGCTGCACCAATTGTAACTCCGATTAAATATTTTTTTGTACCATTACCAGTAATTTTCACCAAACCCGAAACAAAAAAACAGCCCGATTTGTATTAAAATCGACTGCCTTTTTTAATTTATACGTAACAAACTAGAAGATCCTCCTTCTCCATAGTGCCAATCCGATTAAATTAACAAAAATTAATGCTATTATCATTATAATAATCCAAGAGAATCGATTATTATCAGAAATAGGTAAAATAACATTCATACCAAAGAAACTAAATACAAGTGTTGGAAGAGTTAAAAAAACTGTAAATAATGTAAGAGTTTTCATTGTATTATTCAATTCATTAGATATTAGCGATGAATACGACCCCGTTATACTGTTCAAAATTCTCGTATATAATTCTGTGGTCTCAATTCCTTGATTATTTTCAATTATCACATCTTCTAAAAGATCCTTATCATCTTCATATAGCTTTACGGTATTGGTACGAAGTAGTTTAGTTATAACATCCGCATTAGCCTTTAATGAGGTGAGAAAATAAACTAAACTTTTTTCAATCTCCATTAGATCGTAGAGCTGCTTGTTCGTTAATGAGTCACGTAAATTACTCTCTATTTTAAGACGTTGTTTGTTGAGCCGTTTTAATTTTTCTATATATTGAGTTGAAATTGAAAATAATATCTCTAATGCAAAACGACTCTTCATCAAGGTGTTAACATTTTTCTTGATTAAATTTTCTAAAAAGTTACCCGATTGACTACAAACCGTAACAATGTAATCTGATCCTAAGATTATTCCAATAGGAATTGTAATATAAGAATCAAATTGATCGTCATTAACAATAATAGGGAAATCATTAATAATTAATGTGCAATTGGTATCTACATCATATTGAATCCGAGCACTTTCTTCTAAATCTAACGGATCTTTTAAAAACTCAATAGGGATATTGCAAAGTTGAGATATCTCTTTAAGTTCTTCATTTGAAGGTGCGGTAATATTTATCCAACTATCTTTGTAGAAGTTTTCTGTTATTTCTAGAATTCCATCATGAGAGGATTTATAAGTAATCAACATTATATATCATCCTTTCTAATATTTATTTTAAGTCTTACGTTAGTAAAAAAAACGTTTTCTGTGAGATGTCTCTTCACTTCTTAACGGCATTGAAACTGCCACACCGTTAGTAACGTTTTGAATCCCGACTCCAAAGGAAAGGCTCAAATGCTTATGTTATAGGATTAAAAAGATCGATGAAAATTAATCAAAAGAAGGACTTCTTTCTAAAACGCCCCTAATTAGATTAGAGCTAAAATATTTGGCCTAGGAAACGTTTTAGATAAAATATAGTCATTTATTTAATGGGAAGCGCCAACATTTTAGCCAAAAAACGCTAAGACTTCGGATATGACCGTCTTAGCGTTTTAATTACTCTAAGACCAATAGTCCGGGCGGTATAGTTCGGACAATGGTCATTCAACTTCCGTTGTTTCAGTGGCCGTAATCAGCCGAAAGATGTATACCTATCGTCTTTCTTCTCACGGCAACATTAAATTATCTATAGAGAACATTTGAGGCCTTCTAGGGAATTTGCACACTTGACGGCACCCAGATTTCACTAATCTTTCTTAGGAATCACTGGTACTAAAAGGAAAGAATCATACTTTCCGCCGGCATAAACCGAATGAGTTCCCTTATTCACTGTTTCAGTATGCCCATAACGTCTTGTATTACCTGATGGATTATCTTCAATTATGATCTCGCTGCCTTTTATGACCAGCACCAGACTTTCTCCAGATTTCAGGAGAATGCTTGAAGGCAATATTTCAATTTCTACCGGTACAATTTCGTCTTTTTTAAGCTTCAATAATCTTTTATGTTTAAGTACTGGCTGATAAGGAGTAGATCTATCAGTATCCAGCTCTCTATGGGAAACCCTCAGCCATCCATTGGCCACTTGACCGTTTTCAATATGATTAAAGTCGGGCAGGAACACTTCATTGCCGCGTCTATCGTACTTTTTAATACCAACAAAGATATCCATATCATCCGTGTCGTTAGCAGAGACCCAGAGCTTAAGCTTCATATTTCCGGTGAGCTCTATATCCTCGTCAGCGGTAAATTTAAATCTTAAATCACTGTTTTCTTTCTGACCGGATTCGGCTTTATAGGCGAGTCTGGTTTCTTTCTGAACGGGAGCGTGCTTCAGAGACATTTCTTCGCCATTCAGATAATATTCAATGTATTTGGTACGGGCGATTGGCCATTCATTCTCGCTGCGAATGTGTCCCTTATAGAATTTCTCTCTGACCTCGTAGCGTACCCGAGGCGTATCCATCCAATCATTCTCAATGCCTTTTAGGAAATAATCAAAGAACTCCTTCTGTTGTTCTAGCGATTCACGCAAATAGTAGGTTTCCCATTCTTTGCGGCCATGAACCAACAGCCACTTGTCTTTGGATGAAGCCTGTTTAAAACCTTCAAAGGTGCCGCGGCAATGCAAACCTTGGGTCGACCAGCTGGCGCAAACAAACATGGGTACCGTGATATCGGACAAATTGACTTCTCTTTCCTCCCAGTGCTCATCGAGTAACGGATGTTCTTTTTGCGCCCCTACCATTTCTTCAATGTTGTTATTTGGCCACCTGACATGTTGCAGCTTCTCGAAATCAGCTGAGAAAACCGTTTCCGGTATTCCGCCGTGAAAGTACCATTCTCGGTAAAGATCAGAAGTCCCTTCCCACGGAATGATCGCCTTCAGATGAGGCGGAGTCATAGCAGCCACCCGCCACTGGGTCATGGCCAGATATGACACACCGTTTAGTCCCACATTGCCATCGCTCCACTCTTGAACGCCAGCCCATTCGATGACTTCATAATAATCTTGAGTCTCCGTTTTCGTCCATGGATAGAGGTCACCTTCCGAATTTGAACTACCCCGCGTTGCAATTTTAATCAATATATAATCGTTTGGCACCCAAAAACCGGGATCAGGTGACTCAAATGGTGCAAAAAGAGATGTAACGATAGTACCTACCGTCGGCCAGACTTGACGAAAAGTATCATAGGGAGGTAAGCCATCTTTATTATATGGATCCATGCTCATTACCACTGGAAACTTCCCAGGCTTATTCGGGCGGAAAACATTGACGTAAATTGTGACCCCATCCCGCATTTTGATGGGAACATCCTTTTCCATTATTATTTCTTGATTTCCATAATGCGTCGTAGTCATGACTATTTTGTTCAAACCTGGTTTAGTCTCACTAGGATGTGTCGGTTTCAGATCAAGGCGACCCAGAAATTTGTTCATTTTATATTACTTCCTTTCATTAGAAATTAATTGGTGGAACCCATAAGTTCCTATAGCTAAAAAACAGTATCCCCAGCTTGGGGTGAAAAAAGAGTAAAATTTATGTCGAATTCTCTTAACATATAATTTTGTTAATATGTTTTCTGTATCATCTCCTTGATATTAAGTTATAATACTTATTGAACAACCTGTTGTGTATTACATTTCAAATTATAAAATCGAAATTTGTTTTGTTCAATAATTAAAAATGGGAAATGTGTTGGTTATGGAACACATTTAATAATTGTGTTGGGTAAAATTAAGGAGGAATTTGCTTGCGTAATAATAATGCTGATTTACGTGTCATTCGGACAAAAGAATCAATTCGAAACGCATTAGTAGAATTAATAAATGATAAAGGTTTTGAAGCAATTACGGTTAAGGACATAACAACTAGGGCAAAAATTAATAGAGGTACATTTTATGCACATTATCAAGACAAATTTGATTTAATGGCTAAATGTGAAGAGGAAATTATGCTTGATATGTCCAGAATTACAAAACAAAACTTTCCAAGTGTTATTGCCGCGCTTGAAACTGACTCTAAAACTTTGACACCATTGTCCTTAACGGTTACATTATTTGAGTATTTAAATATAAATAAGGAATTTATGGAAGCTGTGTTAGGTCCAAAAGGGGATTTATCATTTCAAACTAGATTGAAAGAATTTATGTGGGAAACACTCTATGGAAATAATCCAAATGCATTTATAAAAGAAGAAAACTTCCTTGTTCCTGGACAATATTTAGCTGCTTATATGGGAACTGCAATAATAGGGGTAATTCAACAATGGTTGGAAAGTGGTAGTAAAGAGTCTCCTCAAGAAATGGCTCGTATCCTAACGACCATTACAGTTAATGGCCCCTACTTTGCAGCTGGTTTAAAAAAATGATTCGCAAAGAATAGGGGACATCATTGAAAGAACAGGTACTGTCCCTTTATATCAATTAACCTTTTCCGTTTTAATATGAAATAAGAAAAGCTCTTTTGCATGCTCTTATATCTGAGATTTCGTGATTTTGCCAGGAGACTCTTCATATCCGATTATCTATACACTCTCTTCACCTCTATCAACTGCTGTTCATTAAAAGTAAGCTGATAGATGTCAGGCATTCCAAGCTGCTTCCAAAAACTATAATCATAGGATGGATCAAAATAATTCATGATTAAAACCATTATATTACCATGCGTCCCTATTGCAATATTTTGTCCTTTATATTTCTCGAAAATCTCTTTTGTTGCACGGATACCTCTAGCTTGAGCAATATGATTAGATTCTCCATTCGAAAGTGAAAAGTCGAAATCAGACCACACTTGATGCATTGCTTCGTTGAAATCAGCAACTGGTTGTTCGGAAAGAATCCGTTCCTTGAACGCATCCATAATTTCTACTTCTTTTTCTAAATGTTTTGCAACACCTTCAACGGTTTGAAACGCTCGCTTATAAGGACTCGATACAACAACATCGATATTTTCTCGCTTTAATAAATCAGTTATATGCATCGCGTCAACCATTCCTCGCTCTGACAATGGCCTATTTAACTCATCCGCTGAATAGATGGAGTGTGCATGCCGAACAAAATATAAGTTAGTTATCATTTCTATCCATCTCCTAGTTAATCCGTTTTGTAAATATACTTTTTACAAATGGTTCAATTAAATCTTTGTAATTCTTTGAATAGAGCTTATCCACTTTTGAAATATCATCCACGCCTACTAATATATCGATTTTTGGCTTTGCAGGAATGCTACTTATTGCGGTGCTTCCTTTACGTTGAATTCGATCTCCTTCAAGTCTTGTTACATCCCTTATATCTAGCTTCACTTCGTTTTTTCCTATTACTAGCTCCAAAATACTCTGCATCCACTTTTAACTTTGTTTTTTGGGAATAGATAAAGTTGTCCATTTTTTTTCAGGAGTCACTTGTTTAGCAATGTAAATCACCTGACCAACATGGGAGGATGTATGAGAAATACTTCTAATAACAGCTTCCATGACAGTATGTGGTTCATTTCTAATATATATTGTTTGAAGTAAATTTTCTGATTTAATAATATCTAATGCTCCTAAAAATACTTGGCAACCTTCTGACCAAATTTCCAACAATTCTTCACGAGTTTGTATGGTACTTTCAAATTCACCATCTCTATTTCTAGTTGGTTTTTCACCATCAGTAGTTAAAAAATCCGTCCAACGTGAAATCAGATTTCCACTCATATGCTTGATGATTATATCTACACTATTTGAATGATTATTTGGTGCCCAAAATAACTTATCTTCTTCCATCTGTACAATAGCCTTTTCTGTATCCTGCATTAACTCTGAAAATTTATTCCGTACAATTCGTATAAAATCAATGTGAATATTAGATATCTCTTTCATAATAATCCTCTCCATTTTATATTTTTTCTCTCTTCATTATAAATGAACTATTCAGAAAAAACATATCTCCTTAAAATTTCTCTGTAGATAGATTAGATGACCTATTTATAATCTATCTTTCTCCATATTATGTAATAGAGAAAGAGATATTGTTTTTCTACTATGTCTAGTATTCGTACTAGCGGAAGAAAGGAGGAGAAATCATGGCAGAAAAAATATTCATCAATAATACATTAGCGACTTTTCAAATTACTCTCTTTGTACGTGAAGGAGATCTTCCATACAACCAGGATGGAACTGTAACATTTACTCTTGACCCTGGTGAAACAGAGAGTGTTACCTATGGTAGCGACACAAATATGTTTTTAAACGGACTAACAATCTTTACAATTTATGAAGGTGATCTTTTTAGTTCCGTAAAATTTGTAACAGCTCGAATGAGTGAGTTAGATAACCTTCTTAATACAAATGACACAATAACTATTACACAGGTACAAACAGATTATGTATTTTCTGGTACCAATATATTTTTGGAGGCAGTAAATAATGCTCAAACAGTAGCTGAAATGCGAGCTGCAATTGAAGAACCTGGTTTAGGGCTAAATTTAACAGCTTATAACGCTCTTTCTGAAGCACAAAAAGATGAAGTAGCAGCAGAACTGTTAAATACTAGACCCGTTGGAGGCTTACCAACCACGGCAAGTGTCCAAGCAGCCCTCGATGAGGCAATAAATGAGCTTGTTGATCCAAACAATATATACGTTAGCGCAGGAGCAGTAGGAGGAAATGGTAGTATAGCAAATCCTTTTGGTACTATTACCGAAGGAATTGCAGCTGTTAATCCTGGAGGAACTGTGCATATTTTGAGTGGCACATATCCAATCACTTCCCAAATTTTAGTTAACAAAATGGGAATAACCTTATTAGGTGAACCTGGAGCAACCTTACTCCTCCAAGCTGATATTATCGCCATATTAGTAACAGCAATAGATACGACGATTAACGGGTTAACAATAACTAGCGATGTTCCATATGCGAAGGAATTCATCCAAATCGGTGGTACGAATACAACATTATTAAATAATACAATATTTGGGCCACCTCAAGCATTGCCAATGTCAAACTGGGTAGTGAACCGGGCAGTAGTGCCACAAGGTGGTATAAATATTACTGTTGAGGGGAATACGTTCTACTCATTACGAACAGGGATATATATCAACCCAAATGTAACAGGTGAAATAAACAATAATGTAGTTTATAACACAAAAGGTGGATTCTTAGTAGATAGAGCCTTTACTACTTTTGTGGGCAACTCATGGGGTATTTCAATGAATGAGTTTGATATTGTATTACTTGCTGGTACAACTACTGGACCACCATATGATAATCTTGTAGCCCTTAGTGCAGCTAATAATAATAATGCAACTATATCTGATCAACGTGTATAAAATCAATCGATAATAGTAAAAGCCAGCTTTCTTGAAAGTTGGCTTTTTTTCATTATCAGGAATAGCAATTATTTGTGGTACAATTTTTATTGGCAAGCATAGAATACTATAGGCTATTTTTTCATTTCAATTATCTCTTTAATTACATCTGCAAAGACTTCGACTGTTCTATATTCTTCTTCCAACGTATTTTCAACTCCACCTATATTCAATAATACTGATTCTTTTAAAATGTCTTGATTATAGGTGTTATTAGTGGATTTCAGAATTACTCCTCTTGATAAACCTGGATATTTTTCTTCTATTTTTTGATGCATAATTTCTGCAAAATCCAGATTTTCCATGTAACTGTCATGTGAATCAGAGACTACAAATAATATACGTGAATACTCTTTACCGTTTATATTTATTGTAGTGTTGGTTCTTTCAAGTGAATCTCTGTGTATATCAAATGCCATTTTAATACCTTTGTTATTTTTCAAAGCATCATCTAGAGATTCTCTGGTTATCATATATGATTCATCGGAAGAAAGTCCTCTTTCCTTCAATATCCCACTTATATCTCGTTTGTCATGAATAGCACTTATATTTCTTTCTTTTAGTTCCTTGCTTAGTCTCTCACCTACCAAGCTGATGTTCTTCTTATCATGATGTGCTTCACTTAATTCATTGATACTTAATTCTGGTTTAAATGCTTCCAAATTATGTGAATTGTATATAAAAACTAAAGACTTTTGATCTTTTAGGATGAGAGGTGTACTTACTTTTTCAGAAGAGTTGAGAGAAGTGATAGCTGTCTCATTACCACTAAGAAAGAGAACCAATGACATTGCAATAATGCATAATACTAATCCACCGTAAACTTTTGATGACCGTTTAATTATCTTGCTTCTATTTATCCCTATTGCTTTTTGGATTAACTTCTCTTCTGTTCTTACAACAAATTCAACATTTGGTTTTAGAGGATAGGTAGTTTTAATAAGCTCAATAATTTCCTTATCACTATGCATTTTTAACATCCTCTCCTATATCTATGGAAATGCTCTTTTTAAGTTCTTTTAAGGCCCTATGATAATCAACTTTTACTTTGGATTCACTGCACTGAAGGATTTCGGAAGTTTCTTTTATTGTAAATTCATTTATACCTCTTAATATGACAACTGTTCTAAAATTTGGTTTTAATTTTGAGATAGCCCCGTGAACACAATTTTTAATCTCAATATGTTCTATAAGTTCATTTGGCTCCTTATCACCTGATGCTATTTTATAAAAAAAGCCATTTTTAAAGGTAGAGGTAAATTTTTTCTTCCGATATTCATCCACTGCTACGTGTTTAGCAATGGAAAAAATCCAAGTTTTCAAATTATGATCTTTATTAAAGCTAGATAAATTATTCAGGACACGAATAAACACCTCTTGCGTTAAGTCTTCAGCATCATTTTGATTTCCTGAAAAACAAATTAGAAATCTATATACATCCAAATAATATTGTCTGTATATTATTCCTATGCTTTCTTCTAAGTTATCTAAATCAATCATATTTCTCTCCTTTCATTTATGCATTCAATTATTATTCGTTTGAATAACCTAAAAAGTTACAAGGAATTTATATTTGACTATCTAATGTTCTCACAGCGATTTTCGATAACTGGATGTTATAGCTTGCACATTCCATTTGCTTCTTCTTATTGTTATTTATATGCTTTACTCTAAAAGTTCAATAAAATTCTGTATAATAAGTATTGGAATATTAATAGAAAAAAACTTAATTAATTATATTAAAGGGAAAATTCAGGGGGAATTTTTGTGTCAAAGGTTACAATAACAAATATGTGTATGGTTTATGATAAAGAAAATAACAAAGTTCTTGTTCAAGATAGAATTAAATCATGGAAAGGCATTTCATTTCCAGGTGGTCACGTGGAGGATGGGGAAAGTCTAATCGATTCCACTATCAGAGAAGTAAAAGAGGAAACAGGGTTAACTATTTCTAATTTAGAACCATGTGGAGTTATTTATTGGTTTAATAATGAAACTGGTGAAAAATTTTTTGTTTTTAATTATAGAACAGAAGTATTTGGGGGAGAATTGCTAGATATAACTGATGAAGGCAGTATTTTCTGGGTAAATAAAGAGAAATTATCGATTCTTAATCTTGCAGAGGGAATGAAAGAAAGATTACCTATGTTTATTGAGAAAAAGTATTCAGAAGGATTTGGTGTTTGGAATGAATTTACTTCCGGTCAATTAAAATGGCAATAAATTAAAAACTGTTCACAATCTAAGGTAATGGACACTGTTATACTTTTAAATTTTTCACTCAATTGTAATTTATAATCCCTTACTTTTATGCCATCAGAAATAGCACACCTATTTAGCGTGTGCTATTATTTACAAAACTTATTCAATTTACTTTTTATCTCCTTAGCTCAAATTACTTATTTGGTGAAGTCACCCATACTTTATATATATTTAATCCATCGTGCTGAGTATTGACTCTAAAAATCCCTATCAAAGCCAATCTAAATGCAAGGGAATAAGCAATTTTGTAATCTACAGTAATATATCCATCATAAATTCTCCCGTATATTTCATTTGCTAAAGAATCTGCCCACATATCTGCTTCATACATTGTTTCAAAAATTATTTCCTCCCTTTTCCACCTAATGTTCATAGCCACACCAACTTTGCCTTGTTATTCCCATTCATAAGGAGTTTCTTGGTACACATAGTAATTCAGCCAATTTGAAAAAAGCAGATGCGTATGTGACCGCCATGAATTCATTGGTTTTTCTGTTGGATCATCGTTTGGGAAATAGTTTTCTGGCACATCGATCTCCACACCTTTTTCGATATCTCTTTGGTATTCGTCAGAAAGTGTAGTTGCATCATATTCTAAGTGACCGGTAATCATAATATGCTTTTTATCCTTGGATATTACTAGGAAAACTCCTGCATCCTCTGAATTGGAAAGCAATATTAGTCGAGGGTCTTGTTTAATCTTGTCATAAGACACTGCTGTGTAACGAGATACTGGTGCATTAAATTCGTCATTAAATCCTCGAACTAAATTTATGGTTGGATCGGATAACCGATGACTGAACACCCCAAAGCATTTTTTAGGTAGGTCATATTTACCAATGCCATAATGATGATAAAGAGCTGCCTGCGCCCCCCAACAAATATGCAAAACAGAGGTCACATGTGTTTTGGACCAGTCCATTATTTGAGTCATTTCTCTCCAATAATTAACGTCTTCAAATTGTAAGTGTTCTATTGGTGCACCTGTGATGATCATTCCATCATATTTTCGATCTTCAATATCCTTGAACGTCGAATAGAAAGTATCTAAATGAGTTTTACTAATATTTTTTGATTCATGTGTTGCCATATGTAAAAATGTTACATTTACTTGTAGCGATGTATTTCCTAATAACCGTAGTAATTGAAGCTCGGTTTTCTCTTTTTCAGGCATAAGATTTACGATAATTATGTTTAATGGTCTGATATCTTGAGTTATTGCACGGTCCATATCCATGATAAATATTTTCTCTTTTTTAAGATGTTCAGCTGCTGGTAATTGTTTTGGAATATTTATTGGCAAGTAGTACTCCTCCTTTAAATTCAAAAACCCTCTTTCCTATAAAATAAGAAAAGAGGGTGAACGTTTTGCTCTCCATTCTTATCTTTCAAGAAATTATCTTGTAGGAGTTAGCACCTTTCTGACAGGTCAGAGGTTGCTGAAGCTTCAGCGGGCCATGTCCCTCAGCTTCTCTTGATAAGAGTTATTAAATTATATTGTGCTTCATTAGAGAATATTAACATTTGTTTTCAAATAATTCAACTTCTTTTAAACTTTAAAACGGTTCACTGTATCCGCTAGTTTATCAATAATATCTGTTAACGTTTCAGATGCTTCCTCTACCGATTGAATTGCTCGAAGCTGTATATTGGATGATGCACTCACCTCTTCACAAGCCGTAGCCGTTTGCTCTGAAGTTGCAGCCATTCCTGAATCGTATCTACGACTTGATCTTTATAGTTGGAAACCTGTTCAATAGAGGTTTTTGGTTAGTAAGTTTGAATTTCTGCATAGTTATTATCCCTCATACTCCAACCATTCCATCATTAATGCTTCCAGTTTTTGTTCATTTGACTGGATTGATTCCATTAGCCTTTCGTATGTTTCCCAGTCACTTTCTATTTCTATATTTTCTTTCAAAATGGAGACCTCCTGTTCTAACGCAGAAATCTTTTGTTCTATCGTATGTTCTTTATCTATTTTTTTCGCAGACTGAACTACTTTGTCTTTTTTCACTATTAGCTCAATATTCACTTGCTTAGATTGCATTTCCTCCCACTTTATTCGAGCCCACTCATAGGGTCCTTCAAAAGTTGTTAGTTGGCCCTGCTCCAACCAGGCGGTTTTCGGAAATAGTTTATTCAAAAAATATCGATCATGTGATACAGCTAAAATAGTACCATCAAAATCAGCCAGAGCATCTTCAAGTACTTCTCTGGAATCGATATCCAAATGGTTCGTCGGCTCATCAAGTATCAGTAGATTTATATCCTGATGCATGAGCTGTGCCAAACGAAGTCTCATTCGCTCTCCTCCACTTAAATCATCTATCCTTTTGAATACTTCTGGTCCATAAAACATAAACCTCGCAAGAATATTGCGTGCATCTCCCTCAAACAGATTCAACTCACTGCGAAATACATCAATAAGTCTAGCCTTCGGATCCTGAATTACAAAATGCTGAGATAAATAACCTACTCGGACATTACTGCCTAACCGAGCCTCTCCATTATCACTGGACATTTCACCACGTAACAGATTTAATATAGTGGACTTTCCAGATCCGTTTCGGCCGACAATCGCAACTCGATCCTTCCAATAAACATTAAGCTGCGCATTTTCTAACAAGACCTTTTCACCAAATGATTTGTATACATTTTTCATCATAACTACTTCCTTACCACTTCTTGCAGCAAATTCAAATGAAAGCTCCATCTTTTTCGGGTCAATTAGCGGTTTTCTCACTTTCACCATTCGCTCTAGTGCTCTTTCCATATTACGTGCTTGGCGATATAACTTTGGATTGGGTGGCACTGCTTCATTTGCCCATTGTCTTAGACGTCTTATCGCTTCTTTCATTTTTTTGATCTTTTTCTGCTGCTCTTCATACTCCTGAAACTCTCGCATTAACCTTTCTTCTTTTTCTAAAGTAAAAGAAGAATAATTTCCATGATAAAGAGAAAGTTCTCCTTCCTCTAAATCTGCAATTTTGGTCACAACCTGATCTAAGAAATATCTGTCATGTGAGATGATTACAACAGTTCCTAAATAGTTAATCAGATATTGTTCCAGCCATTCAACTGCAAATATATCTAAATGATTAGTTGGCTCATCTAATAACAAAATATCTGGATTCGATAGCAGTATCTTCCCTAGCATTATTTTCGTCTGTTCCCCACCACTCAAACTATCAAATGATTGGTTAACGAATTTTGCAAGCTGAAGCCCCTGCACCACTTTTTCAATTTCAGATTCTATAGTGTAACCGCCTAAAAGAGAAAATTGTTCCTGAATTTCTCCATATTGTTTGAGCAGACGTTCCATCTCTCCAGAATCCGTCGCCATTTGTTGTTCCATCTGGATCATTTTCATTTGAAGGTCCGTAATGCTTTGAAAAGCAAAATGAAGAACATCAAGACCAGTAATATCCTCTGAAAAAGTAGGTATTTGAGCTAAATAACCAATTGATGTGCCTTTCTTAAAGTGAATAGAACCTTCGTCAGGATTCTCATTACCCGCTAGCAATTTGAATAACGTAGTTTTACCGGTACCATTTCTACCAACAATGGCTAATCTATCACCTGTTTTAATCTCCAGAGACAATTCTTTAAAAATTGTATTTCCTCCGAGCATTTTAGTTATATTTTGTACTGTACATATCATTATGAACGCTTCCCTTCGATTCTTTATAGGCTGGAAGCATGTCTTTTTTTCGCAACAAAAAAAGACTGTCTAAAAAGCACAGTCTTTCCGCTACCATATTGGGTCCGAAAGAATGACTTCTCAGCTATGAATATTACTATTGAAATGGCTAAAAATGGACAGACCTGTCCCGTTGTTAGCAATTTCATGAGTAATTGCACAAGAAGTGGATAAAAATTCCAACATAAATAATTGTGCATTCATAGCGTTTTTCATTCTTTCTTCACCTCCGTTCTAATTAGTTAAATACATAATATCATAACTATTCATACAATTCAATCGTTATTTTTCATCTGGTTTTTCAATAGTTGGATCATTGAAACCATCCGTTTTTGGAATTCCTACATCATTTTCTTCATTTACTTCTTCATTCCCAGTGTTAGGAACTTCTTTGTCTTGTCCATTTAATTGTGTCTCTGGGTTTGCTGGTTCATTGGAATCCCTCTGAGATCCACAAGCTGTAAGTATGAAACAAGAAATAATTAGAATGGAAAATAATTGTTTTATCATCGTTAGTTGCCTCCCAATTTATTATTAGAATGCACAACCTTTATGAGTTTATACGAAATAATTGTTTCATTAGTACGAACGGAAAATGGGTTAATTTTCCGTTTCACAAATAAACCAAACTTGAGAGCAAGTAACTATCTACTATTGGGATTTTCTAATAGAAAAAACTCCAGCTCAGGACTGGAGTTTCAAATATCATTCTTCAATATCAAAATATATCTCGTCTTCGTCATTATATTCAGATCCATTTTCGAATAACACTGTTGTTCTTAAAATGAGTTTTGTTACTTCCTCGTTATTATCCGGAATCCATCTTTCATCTGGCATAATCTCAAAAGGAATCATTTGCATATCCTTTGATGCGGCTGCTCCTACTAATTCAATAGAATGCTTTGATACGATTTTAGGAGACTCACCATTTGTTAGTTTAAATACCTCTAATTTAATATTTTCAACCGATTCATCGTGGACACCATCAATATAAATTGTACCTGACAGATTAATGCCATGTTCAATATAAGGATGATCAACAACTGTGTCTATCTTTATTGATTTTACCTCTATGGAAGACTCAAATTTCTTTGCCATTACACTCAATCCACCTTGTGATTTGTATACTCATAATGATTTTCAATAACTGGTTCAAACTTATTATAACGTTTTTTAAACAAAGTATAAAAGTGGGTAAGGATAACTTTTATAATTGCATATCCCGGAATCCCTAGTATAACGCCTGGAACTCCAAATAGTGAACCAGCAGTAATAAGGACAAATATAATAGTAATCGGATGAACATGTAATGATTTACCCATAATTTGTGGGGATATAAACTTACCTTCTATCAATTGTACAATTGTCCAAACGATTGCTAATCCTACAAGCATGAATGGTGATTTTACTAGCGCAATGATTGCTGCTGGCGTAATAGCTATAACTGGACCCAAATATGGTACAACGCTTGTAACCATCGCTATAACACCTAGTAAAAGTGCATACGGCATTTGAATAATGGTAAATCCAATGTAAATCATTAGCCCAATACACATAGAAACTAGAATCTGTCCTTGAATATATGAACTAATTTGTCTATCTATACCAGTAAATACCTCTTTTAAATCATCTCGCATTCTTGGAGGAAATAGCTTCATGACGTAGTTAGGTAATTTTTCTCCATCTTTTAAAAGATAAAAGACGATAAATGGAACAGTTACAATCGCTAACACGAAGCTTGTTAAAACTCCCACAATGGACGAGATTCCGGTTGCAATTCCAGTGACGGTATTTTGAACGAAGTCCCCAATCTCAGCAGGAAGTCCACTTAATACCGAAGTAACATCATTTTCTATTTGTAAATAATAACTCTTGAAAACAGATGTTCGCAAAAACTGGTCTAAGTCATTAAATAGCTGGATAAAGTAAGTAGGTAACTCTTCTACTAACTTAAATACTTGACCTTTTAAAAATGGAAAGACAAGAAATACAAGTAAAGTTATTAAACCTACCAATACTAGAAAAATAATAAGAATTCCCCAGACACGTTTAATTTTTATTTTTTCCAGTAAACGTAATATCGGTCTTAATAAATAATACACAATAACGGCTAAAATTATTGGTAATATTACATTTCCTAGAAATACCGTCAAAGGAACAAATATAAAGGATATTTCATCATAAATCATAATAACAAGTCCGATCATAAGTAAAAGCCCTAATGAAAAGACTGTATTACGTCCACCTAAAAATTTTATGTATCTTGTAGAGAAAAAAGAAGGTTTTTCTGGCTCCACTTCTATCAAACTTCCTTTCTATATATATTTATTTTACGAAGGAAAAATAAATATGGCAATTTTAAAGCAGCTTATTTTTCTAAAAACTCTGTAATTGCTGCTTTATTCATCTCTTTATCGAGTTCAATAACCGATCCAGCATGACTATAGTTCTTAAATGAATAGGTTCCCTCGACTGGGATTGTCATTTTTTCCATTTCTAACTTACCACTCACGATAGCATCTAACACTCGTTTTGTTTTGTCTGAGCGAGAATAATCAGTTTGAATATATCCCTCGGTGGCACCAATGAATTTCGGCAAATTCGGAATATTTTCTATGGATAAAAGCTCATCCTTTAAAGTCTCCATTACTAACTGCTGCCTACCTACTCTTCCAAAGTCTCCTTCAGCATCCGAACGGAAACGCGCATAGCCAAGTAATTCTTGTCCATTTAGATTCTGTTGTCCTTTTGAAAGAGTGACACCAATTTTTTCAGACATATCCTTCTCTACATTTACCGGAACACCATTCGGGGCAATTATATCTACTAGGGATTCGAAACTGTTAAAATCAATTAATGCATAGTGATGAATTGGCAAGCCAAACATTTCTTGAATAGTATCTTTCAATAACTGTACACCATCTAAGTAAAAGGCTGTATTTAATTTGTAGGATTGATAACCTGGGATGTCGGCATATATATCGCGCATGAAAGAGATAACTTTCACATCATTATTTTTTTTATCCCAGGAAAAAATCATCATTGTATCTGTACGTGACTTATCTTCCCCTCTAGAATCCACACCGAGAACCAAGATATTTTCACGTTCACCTTGTTTAAGTACGTCCCCTTCGAATTCCACAGGATCTTTTTGTACTGTTTCCGCTAATTTATAGCCTTTAGAGTATTGAGTAATAGTATAAATACCAATTCCAATAGCTAAAAACAGTAAAATAACAAATAGCATGCGTCCGATTCTTGGACGTCTTTTTCTTCGACGTCTTCTAGTTTGTTGTTGTTCTTCTTCCATCTTGAAATCTCCCCTTTTATACCCTAATAATAACGTATTTCAACTTAGAAAAGTTTCAGATTTTTGTACTACTACTAAACAAGTGGTAAAATCTATTTTACATAAAGTAAAACTTCATGAAATGAAATAAGTAGGAGGAATGAGCATGATAGAAAAAGCCACTTTTGCAGGTGGGTGTTTTTGGTGCATGGTAAAACCATTTGACACTTGGGAAGGCATACATAAAGTAACATCAGGATATATGGGTGGTCATGTAGATAACCCTACATATGAAGACGTAAAAAGAGGTGATTCTGGTCATCTAGAGGTTGTAGAAATACAATTTGATTCAAGCATCTTTTCCTACACTCAGCTATTAGAAATATTTTGGCAGCAAATAGACCCTACCGATGATGGCGGCCAATTCCAAGATCGAGGAGAAAGCTACCGTTCTGCCATTTTTATTCATTCAGATGAACAACGAGAGCTTGCGGAACAATCGAAAGCACAGCTTGCAGCAAGCGGAAAGTTCTCTAAGCCTATTGTTACCGAAATTCGAGAAGCTAAAACATTTTTTGAAGCGGAAGAATATCATCAAGACTACTATAAGAAAAGCCCAACTCACTATAAAGAGGATCGTGCACAATCTGGGCGGGATGAATTTATAGAGAAAAACTGGAAATAGCGCACTAAATGTAGCCCCAGGAGACAATGTTTAAATTGTTTCCGGGTGCTTTAAAATTAATTAGGCATAGAAATTTTATTTTTAAATACTATTAGAAGACCAATCAATATGAGTGGTCTTCTTTAGTTTGTATTGCAATTATCAATTAAACCCAATAACTCTGAGTAGATATTACCTTTAACCCCATTTCTGAAAAACTTCTCCATACTCACTATATTGAAAATCCATTGAAAAGAACATAAAAAACTTGTATATATCAATGGTTTATATGCCATATATTACATTAAGCACACCATGACAAAGACACCAGGTAAAAACCAGCGTACAAGAGATCATATAGTCCCTATTTCAAAAGGCGGGTCAGACAGGATAGAAAATATTGTCCCTGCTTATAGATCATGCAATTCTAGGAAAGGAAAACTGACATTAGAAGAATTCCTTGAAAAAATTGGAAAAGTTAAAACCGATAATAAAGCCTCATCATTTAAGAAAAATATATAACTTATCGCACCGCTGTTAGCGGTGCTTTTTGAGGTAATAAAATAAACCAGTCCATTTAAAACTGAGCCACAAAATAATGCTGCACCACAGAGAATGAAAATGTTTAAGAGGAGTCAATACTGGTATTTACCTTAATCCAGTCCACCGTAATCCATAGACTCATTAATGTACTCTCTCCTCTTTTTTTAACGATCGAGCAGGGTCTTTTAAGTTTTGTCATTTTTCTTTTCTTGAAGAAATTTATTTTCCTGGTAGTTGAAAGAAAAGGTCTTTGGAAAACCCAATTTCCAACTGTTCAAAACTTTTTTCCGCAAAAATCATCAATGTTTGAGTGAATATAGTATCCAGACACAAAAGCTTTCCCCTCGCTGAAAAAATGGAAAGATTTTGTCTCGCCATCACTGTTTTCAATTGTAGCTCGGTATTCAATTTTGAACTCCATTTCTTGTGTACCTTCTCTTCTTGAATGGTTGATTTCCTTAATTACTTTATTAATGGTTTTCTGTTCATCAATCTCAATCGTCTCAGCACTTGTACATTCAATTATGAGTTTAACCATTTCACCCTCTATTAAATGTTCACTGTAATGGTTACAAGCACCCAAAAAAATAATACAAAACAACTTAGTAACCTTCTTTTCAAGGTTTGTTGTTCTGAATCTACCAGCTTATTGAGAACTGCTTGTCTTTCACGCTCTTACTCTACTTGCCAGAGTACTGGTATCTATCATCTTTACTGTGGTATCACCTGAACCGAAGAAACCCGCATTCCTCTCTTTCGCTTCGATTTTCGTCGTCTATGTGATCTATACCTTTGATATATTTAGTTGTTATACGGTGTAGTCACGAGTGTAAAATCTGTAGGAAATCAATCAAAATTAAGAGTACATGCTGCTTAAAGAGACATACAAAAACGCCCATGCGGCTGCAAGGGCGGATGTGTATGTATAGATGGGGCTTGTATGATGGCATGGGCTCATTTGATTCGCACATCATTCTCATAGCGGTCGGCGAACTTGGTGATTAAAATACCGATTCCCCAGTAAATGAGTGCCACCATCAAGAACGCCTCGACAAAGCGAAAGTTCTGGGCAGCCATGATTTTGGCTTGAGCAAAGATATCAATCACGGTGATTAAAAACCCGAGTGAAGTGGCTTTGATTGCCACTGTGAAAGAGTTTGCGAAATCAGGGATGGCATGGACAAAAGCTTGCGGGGCAACAATTCTCGTAAACGTTTGAGAAAAACTATAGCCCAAGGATTGCGCCGCCTCAATTTGCCCCGGATCTACCGCTAAAAATGAGCCTCGGATGATCTCAGATTGAAAGGCAGACAACGTAAAGCTAACCGTGACAATTAAAATAACCAGAGGCGACATATTATTCATATTATAATCGATACCTAGAAGTGTAACGATGAACTGTCCAATGGCAGGGAGTGCATAATACATCAAGTATAAAAACACCACCATAGGTGTCCCTCGTAAAAACAGTTTAAATAATTTTGTAATTTGAACCAGCACAGGGATCTTATATTGTTGTATCAGAGCCAACACTAATCCTAGAAGGGTGGATAATACAAGTATAATAATCGCTATGAGTAAGGTTTCAGGAAGTACACCCAATATCCCTAAAAACATCTCGTATGAAGCCTCTAAATCAAACATGTTAATCCCCCCTGTTTATTGTGGTTAAACCTTTATCGAATGGCCACTCTCTTCTCCAGTTTTCTAACCAATCCGTCAGTTGTGAAACACATAGCCGAAAACATCAAGGCAATGATAAAGTAAATTAGGATTTGATTAGTACCGTAAGATCGTGAGATAAACAATTCTGCGGTTCCCATAATATCCACGATGCCAATGGCAAAGATCAGCGACGTATCATGAATCAAGTAAACCAAGGCATTGCCGTATCCCGGGAGAGCAACAGGGATCATTTGGGGCAGAATAATTCGGAAAAACTTTTGCATTGGTGTGTACCCCAAGCTATCTGCAGCTTCATGTTGACTTTTTTCAACGGCGAGATAAGCGGGTCGAAACACTTCAGAAATATAACCAGAATGATAGAATCCCATGGAAATAATAGCAGCATGCATCGGGCTTATATCATATGTGCTCAAACCGATGAGAGGTAACAATTTTGGAATTCCAAAGTACGCTATAAATAGTAAAATCAGTCCAGGAACACTTCGCGCAAAAGATACATACAAATCGGCTAATTGACTAATGACGGGAATTCTCTTTAGTCGCACAAACGTTAATAGCACAGCAAAGAGTAACCCAAGCGCAGCCGACAAGATGATGATGATAATATTGATCGGAAGCGTTTTAAGAAACTCCATTAGTAATTCTAGCATACCCGTTTCCATCGTCATTTCTCCCTTCTCTAATGAATATCTCCTCTGTACAAGACGGTGTCAGGCCTATGTTTTTCGTCTTAGTCTACATCCATATTCTCAAGGGATTCAACCAAACGAGAAAATATGGATGTGCTCTAGTCGATTCGAAGATATTCACTATGACCTTATCTGACTCGAACCAAGACGTTCATGTAAAAGCCTCAATCGTATTGAAACACATCTTCTGCGTAGAATTCAGTAGAAAACTCAGAAAGCACGCCTGCTTCTGCCAATTCCTTTAGACCTTCATCTATGGCTTGTTTCAGTTCCTCATTTTCCTCTGATTTGTGAATCATAAAGAACGTAGGAATAATTTTGACTGGGTCCAATCCCACAACAGGTAGATTTTGGTCTTCAATGATTTCGATTTGTCCGTAACTCGATGGATAGAACAATGCATCATATTTGCCAGTCGCCACTTCTTTTAGTCGATCTGCGATTGGAATTCCCACATCAGCCAAATTATACTCTAGCTTAAATTCAGGATTTTCTTCTTCCCAATCTTTAACGGTTTTATATGTGGCACCCGCTGGGGATAGAGGAGAAATTTTCTTCCCTACCAAATCTTGAATGCTTTCAATTCCACTATCTTCTGCCACGTAAATCTTGATCAGGGCACGACCACTCGATTCTGAAGGAATGATATATTGCTCTGCACGTTCCTCCGTGAACCCTAGACCACCTGCCAGCATGTCGTACTTTCCAGTAGCTAGTCCTGTTTCACCCGCTGAATCTTCCACACCGAACAATTCAAATTCATAGTCTTCAAGCACTTTATCCAGTGCTTTTATCAGCTCAGGCTCATAACCTGTCACTTCGCCGTTCTCATCGACCCAGCTCAATGGTTTTGACGTGTGGCCAGTCGCCACTTTGATTGTTCTTACGCCTGTATCCCCATTGCTCTCAGCTTGTGACTCGTTGTCAGTGGAATTGCATGCAGTAAGGAGAGATAAACCCAGTACAGAAGCTACTACTAAAATTGACTTTTTCTTCATTCTCATCAACCACCCTGAATGTTTAATTTTTGTTGGTCTTGCTATGCATAGCTCTTTTTCAAAAACTGCCTTGTTCTCACATTCACTGATTTCTCGAAGATTTGTTCAGGTGTTCCCACTTCCACAATGTGACCATTTTCCATAAAGACCACTTTGTCGGAAATCCGCTTGGCGAAGTCCATTTCATGGGTGACAAGAAGCGTTGTCATGCCGGACTTTGCTACATCTTCTATTACTTTCAATACCTCCTCTACTAATTCGGGATCAAGAGCTGAAGTAGGTTCATCAAACAAAATCAACTCGGGTTCAAGCGCCAAGCCACGTGCAATGCCGACCCTTTGTAATTGTCCTCCCGATAAGCGAGAGGGATATTCATTTATTTTGTCTTTAAGACCTACCTTTTCTAATTGTTTCAAACTCATGGCATACGCTTCGTTTTTGGACTTTTTCTGAACGGCTATTTGAGCATCCATCACATTTTGGATGACCGTCTTATGTTTGAAAATGTTGAACATCTGGAACACCATTGCGGTTTTCCTGCGAAGCTTTAGGGTGTCTTGCTTGGATAAACTTTGATAATTGAGATGCAAATCCCCGATTTGAATTTCTCCCTGTTGGGGTTTTTCTAAGTAATTGATGCATTTTAATAAGGTGGTTTTCCCTGTTCCACTCGGACCAATAAACGATACAACCTCGCCTTTTTCGACCGATAGGTTAATACCTTTCAACACTTCTTTTTGGTTGTATGAAACATGCAAGTTTTTAACGTGTAAGATAATCTCTACCTCCCCAAGTGCTTTAATTAAAATCCTATATGTGCTATTCCATGGACATCCGCCGTATATTTTCCTCGGTCAACCCCTGAAAGCGAATCCCTACTTGCCTATAGTCACTGTTCATAAGTAAAGATGCCGTGCTGATGATGGAGTCGGTATACGGAGTTGCCACCCCTAAAATTTTCCCTAATTCTGATATCGGAACAAGTCCAAATGGAATGTCTTCTGTCAGGTACCGATAATCGAGTGTCGTAGGACCTAATCCTGCAGGGAACAAGCCGGGCAAAGCTTCATATAAAGTGGTATAATCGGAATCATAAAATTCATTCAAGATACTCAAAATGCTATGAAGACCGACATGTAGACGACTTGCTATTTCCAGTCGTTCTTTATCCATCTTTTCTACATAGTTACAGGAATAGGGAGACGCGCCGTCAGGATAGAACTGAAATCTCTCGGACGCATCAATCCTTGCCGCGTTAAACAGGGTGATCGGAGGATGAATCACCACATTGGAATTATTCAAGGAAGTCTCAAATACACTTTCTCCCAGAATCAATTGCGGAAACTTTTCCATAAACGATGCAGCAATCTGGTTCTCTTTACGCAACGTACTAATTAATACGTTGTATTTAATTTTAGTGATCGCAACAGAACCGGCTTGATCGGCCAAACTGACAAAAGGCATGGCACTCGTTTCGGCCACTGTAATGTTCTTTTCTGTAATCAAATCAGATCCCAGAATTCGTTCACATTCTAGTGCACCCCAGTAGCTTGGAAAAAAGATGATAGTTTGATTGGGTCGCAAGAACGGTTTAATTTGATTGACAATCGTCTCATGACCCATAGCCGTCGTCGATACAATGATAAACTGGGCCTCTGCAATCACCTGATCTATGGAGGTCAATGCCTCTAAATCGACGTGCCCCGAATAGATCCCTTTCACTTCCAACCCTTGTGTAGAAATTCTTTCGGCTTTCTGTGAATCACGGGTATACAATTTCACGCTTTCTCCGTTCAATTTCAGATATCCTGCAATTGCCTGCCCAGTATTTCCACCGCCCATTACTGCATATGTCATGAACTATTCCTCCTCTCATATGGTTCACAATCTGGTTCAATCTGTACCCTTCTCTTGTAAGAATTGGGTATGTTCGTATTTTTCGAACGTCTTGATGGCTTGATTCAACGAACCTAAAATATGTTTCTTCATTTCTTTTACTGCGTTGATCTTGTCTTTTTGGATGATGTAATGAAGGATCGTCTCATGTTCTTTTACCGATTGATTTGTATCGCCAATTCTTCTGTGTGCTAACCGCCTGTACCGGTTGATCAGGCTGTTGAGCTGATACAAGAACTTGACCGCCATCTTGTTGCCACTCACCGTGTAAATGTATTCGTGGAATTGCTTACCAAATCGATCGATTGTCTCATAATTTTCAAGGCTAATCGCCATTTTGAGTAATTTGATGAGATGGGTTAAGTGGTCAATGTCCTTTTGCGTGATATTATCAATAGCATCTTCAACGACAATCCCCTCCAAGTTGCTTCGGATAACAAAGATTTCTTTCACTTCTTGGGTCGAAATCGGAGCCACATTCATTCGGCCGTTTAAACTGCGATTGACCAATCCTTCCAGTTCCAAAATCTGAAGAGCTTCTCTAAGAGGGGTTCGACTAATCTGTAGCTCTTTGGCTAACTCTTCCTCCGCAATTGGTTGACCTGGTTCTAGTTCACCTTTTATAATCATTTCTCTCAACGCTTTATGTGCAATATCTTTCGTAGAGACTCGACTGACTTTTGCTCTTTTATTCAACTGCTTCACCACCCTTAAAATAATTGTATGCAATTATAAAGTTAATCTAGCACACATTTTTTAAAAATAAATAGAATATTCCGTTTCTTCTGATTCTTCACCTGTGCGCATAAATCGAATAATTTCTCGACATTAGTAGCTACCATGTCATTCCTGCCATTTTTCCATTCCGTGCCTGTCATCCGCACAATTACGCTATACATCCATATTCACTCTGCATAAAGAAAGAACCTTGCTACAGCAAGGGGCGGTGGGCGGTAAATAAATATAAGTAGTGTATAAATTCGACGGGTGCACTAGTGTTGCTATTAGTTATACACGCACAAGTGTGGATAATTTTACAATCAATTTGACAGCTGAAATTAAAAAAAGGACTCGGATCGCAAAAGGCGATTCGGTACTTTTTTTTATCATTAAATTGTGGGAGAGTTTATAAAGAAATAGGCTGTGCAACGACATAGGCTTCAAGAAATTCTGGCATCTTCTTATGAATCTTGGGCTAAACGTAAAAGTAATAGCTGAAAGATCAGCTATTACAGTTGAAATGGTCTATAAGATATATGGTCACGTATTAGCAGAGTTAGAAGTAGAATCCGTATCCTTGTTCAGTCAAAGCTTACAAGCTAATGGGGCCAATTTTGGGGCCAGTTATTGATTGACTTACCTTGAAGTCCTATAAAATCAAGGATTTATAGAATTTGTACTTATTTCATGCTATAACATTTCTACATTGTAAAATGCGTTATTATCTCTCAAAATAACGTGTAATTTCAACTATTTGAGGCTAATTCTATCTAATCCTAGTATGCAGATTAAATTATTTGAAAGCAGGTTATTGGGGCTAGTTGGGGCGAATAATGGGGCTAATGAAAAAATAAATGGCGGCGTATGTGCGGGAATGTGTAAGTTACTTTGGGCAAAAAAAAGCACCTCGATTAGAGATGCTTTTTTATTTAATATGAATTAACTAACGTTTACTCTTTATAGGACGTTCTTGAATTGCAAAGATCTAGTCATAAGGGCTTGTTATTTAAATTAGTGATTTCAAAAACTGCCTGTTCAGCTGCCAGGAGTGCACCTTCAAGATGTCCACCATATTTTGAATTAGTCTCTGTACCAGCAAAAGTAATTTTCTTTTCCCATCCCCTGCTTTTGGTGGTAGACCATAGCTTGGAAATCCTCTAAGCGAGTCGAGTCGAGTCCAGTCCAGCTTCCGAGGGTGTACTGCTGTTAAACGATTAGCATTCATTGACCTCACCCTGTGAAGGAGAATTTACCTAGCTGATAAAATGCAAAATAGTGCCTTCCCATAAGTTCAAAGAACCCATGGAAACCTCTAATAATAAAACCTAATTTCCAGAAATATACTCACTTGTTATTCATGGCATTTACAGTGTAATTCAGGAGTTAGAAACCGTTATTACTGAATTTTTTCTAGAGAATGATTACATCATACTAAAAAATAGTTCTTTAAAACGGGACTTCGAATTTTTCCATAAACCAATTGTCATCAAATTTCCTGCGTTTCATATAATGATTTCTTTGTTCCATGATGCCACTCGCAAGTAGTTCCTCTTCTATCCTAATAGGATCCGAGTATTTAATTAAACTCTTGCATTTATTTATCCGTTCCTGACTGAAATGACTATAGGCCAACCGTAAAAAGTTCCAGTTCAAATCTTCCCACGTAATTTGAAATGGGGGATTATCAGGTCGAAAGAAATGAAGTATCTTGATATTTGGTTGCACCATACATCTATATCCAAATAACCACAACTTTAAGGAAAATTCTTCATCCTCTTTTCCCCAAACTTTAAAATTTTTTTCAAAACCACCGACATCATTAAATACTTCCCTCGAAACCGCTAAGCACCCTCCAGCAAGTAGTGGTGTATAAAATGGTTCGAGTTTCTCAACATTCCATTTAGGCACTAATTTATGATCCCATGTATATCCATAACCTATATTATCAATATGCACTGAATCAGCAATTCCAGGGTTAACAGCATCCGCTTCCCCATTTATAAGAGGCTCCAATAGGTTCTCCATCCAATTATCCTCAAAAGAAAGATGGGCATCACAAAATACTAGATATTTTCCCAATGCAATCTCCACACCTTTATTTCTAGCTTGGGCAGATCCAACTCCAGGTGTTGTAGTCAATTTAATAAATTCTTTATTAATAAGAAACTCACAACAATTATCATTTGACCCATCATCAACCACTATGATTTCAAACGAAGTAGTCGTATTAACAGCAATTAAAGATTCAATTGTGTTCTTTAAAAGTGAACCTTCATTTTTCACAGGAATAATTACAGATACATACGGTTCCTTCGTTACTTTCAAAGCTATTTTCCTTTCATTGAAGGAGTGATTTTTATTAATTCGAGCTTGTTTTCTTTGACAACAAAGACATATATAAACAATAGTCATTGACAAGTTCTATATTAAGTTGGTTTCTTACAAGATGATCGTAATTTCCTTGTGCAAATTGAAATTTTGAAAACATGCTATCTGTATGCCAACAATGTATATGTGGGTGTAAATGTATATGAGAAGTTGAAGTACTATCATAATCTAATTGTTCAGTAGCTATTTTCACATTTGGGATTAAATGATTAAGCGCTATTTCACTGCTATACATGGACGTTACACCACGGTACCATTCAGGCCACGATCCTTCGGTATATTTAAATTCTTCGACAAGAATATATTCTGCAATGGATACGGCTAATTTTGAAACTTTGCGCACCTGTTCTGGATTCCCGTAGTGAGTGGATCCTAAATTATGAAGTCCACAGTGATTAAGTCCTAACCGGTTAGAAACTTTTTTAATTGAATTCCGGACATTGTCAGAAAATACATAACTACCTTTCCCCACCGTATATTCCTCAGGATAAAAATGATTCCAAGCTGGTGTCAAAAATGTATCAACATCGCTGCGTAGAATAAAATCATATTTATTTAAGTCATTCCCACCATCACTTAATAGGCAACTTAGAGAATTAATAAATGGATAGTTGGAAAATTCGGGTGGTACTTTTAAAGGATCATATTTGTATTTTATGCAATCGCTTGGAATTTTTTTAAGTGCTTCTTCAGGTCCAAAAACTACTAATTCAGTATCATTAGAATTGATATATTTATAGGATGTGTAGAGACATCCAAATTGAAGCAACAAGTCTGCTTTATCTTCTACGTAGACAACAATACCTCTACGCATAGTAACCTCCTTATTTTATATCCCGGTGCAATGAGTCTAATCAGTTTTTTAGTTTGTTTCTTCTTAAGCTCCCTTGTCTCTATGCTTATGGTTTTGGTGGTTTTGGTGGTTTTGGTGGTTTTGGTGGTTTTGGTGGTTTTGGTGGTTTTGGTGGTTTTGGTGGCTTTGGTTTTGATGGCCACCATATTATAGGTTTTCGTGGTCTTGGTGTTGTCGTGACTGGTGGCTTTGAGGTTGTTGTGACTGGTGGTCTTGGCGTTGTTGTGACTGGTGGCTTTGGGGTTGTTGTGACTGGTGGCCTTGGTGTTGTTGTGACTGGTGGTCTTGGCGTTGTTGTGACTGGTGGCTTTGGGGTTGTTGTGACTGGTGGCTTTGGGGTTGTTGTGACTGGTGGCTTTGGGGTTGTCGTTACTGGTGATGCCGGTTTTCCCGTCTTTTCCATTGTATAATCCATAGAACCGATAATAATTTGAATCGGCATTCTGAACTCCTTTCTACTGTAATCATCTCATCTTATTCAAACAAACCTTAGAATAGGTCGGAATATGATAACATTTTAATTTTTTGGTAGACTGTATACACACAGTACATAGAAAGATTTTGATAAATCCACTCTTTGCTAACTTGTTGATCTAAAAATGATTTGGTATGCATTTCCCAATAAATTTTTCCTGGGACAAAAAGTTGCGATTTTATAAATTCAAATTCTAATTCACTCAATGGTCTTACACGATGATAGGACTTTAATATATCAAGAAGCCATTCGCCTTCTTTTCCCATGTAGAGATGGCATAAAAAGATTAAATCGCTAACTCTTAAGTAAGAGGAACTATCATCAAAATCAATAACATACATTTGCCCTTTTGTCGATAAAATCACATTAGAATTATTGTAATCACCATGTATAAACGTATTTTTTTCTTCCTCTGTCTCCACTAACTCTTTATAGATATCTAAAGGAAAAATGTACGCTGCGTATTCCATTCTTTCCTGTGCTATCCTTAACGGATCAGTTCCAAATTGTTGAACCCACTCTATTAATTTTTCATAAATAACACCATTTCTATATTGGCCAACTCTGACATCAAAAAACGAATAAGGTAACAAAAAATCATTTGGTCCTTTTGATAGGATGCCTTGATCAGAAATTAAGGCAGCCAAATGAAAAGAGCCCAAGAATGCCGAGGCATTTTTCAAGTGATCTTTATTTGAAAAAGATGGCTTAACACCTTCTATCCACTCGCTCAAAATATAAATTAAATTACTATCAATTGCAGAGTTTGATCCATCCAGGGTCGGAATGACTTGAGGAAAATAATTAAAACCATTATTTTTTAGTTGTCGATGGAGTTCATAATGAAAATTATGATGAACTGGCCAATCATAGACCTTAAGTGAATAAGTTTTTTCTACAGTTTGAACTTTATAAACGTTTCTATGATGTTTTATGAATACAGGATTTAAGCCATACCTTAATTTAAGTATATCAATTATCTCCACTCATCTACTCCTCCCGAATTATTTCTTTTCAATTTTTCATAACCGCATTAATCTACATCATATTCTATTCCATGGGACACATTTAATATGACAAAGTAACTGTCACGAAAAGAGGGATAAGAAGCATGTCGGATTATGTGTTGTTGGAATTTAATACAATGTTTCCAATTGATAAGGGCCTCGCGATTTTTAGTGTTAAACCTTCTTTATTACCAATAAGTTCAGTCATCCACTTTGAAGCATCCAGCGATGAGGGCTTCACCTGGGATTCATTATGGGTTCGTCCAATTAACAGCGGTATACCGCAAGAGTATATTATGATTCCCGGGGTTTTTTATGCCGACGTTCAACACGCAACACATATTAGATATGTTCAAGACCTGGCACATTCTAACTCTTTCACCGTGAAGATTAAATTCGTGTCAAACCTTACCTTACAGAATGAAACTATACGAAGTTCTAAACGCTATTCCCCTTTTCCTGCAAGACTAAGCCCTATCATCAGGCCTACCTTAGGAAGAGAAATATCTGACGTTACACCTGACGGCACAATATATGCATACGGTGATACAAATCTTTATAAATCGACAGATTTAGGAATATCTTGGGTTGAGATACAAAATCCATTTACTCAGGGCAGCATTAGCCGATTTAAAAAACTGCCTTCAAGGGAATTACTCATTATTGGAAATAATTTAGATGGTGACAAAGGGTTGCAAGTATGGAAAAGTAATATTCGTGAAAAAAGTATCCATAAAGTAGCAGTGTTAGATACCGTTTCAGATGTAAACAGCTTTTGGGGACTAGAATCGTATGAAAATATTATACTGTTCGCTCCATATGTCCTACAACCTAGAGAATCCAAACAAACACTTAAAGCATATATTTCAAGGGATTATGGTGAAACCTGGAAGTGTATTTTTCATGCCCCTTCTATTGAATCATGGCATTTCCACAGTATTAAGATTGATCCATACGAAAGTAGAATTTGGTTATTGAATGGTGATGGTTCCCACAATACAAATGTATGGTTTACCGATGATTGGGGACAAAACTGGAGTAGCCTGTGGCCTGAAGGTAATTCACCTGTACAATTTACCGACATAGCTATCCTTCCCCATTGTCTAATCTTCGGAATGGATGACAATAAAGGTCGTGGTTATTTCCGGCTCGACAAAACGATGAACCGCTTAACAGTAGGCGATCTTAAATCTCAGTTGCATGAGGCATTCTTCATTGATAAAATTGGCGCTCCAGCTGAAGCAACCGGAACACTTATTACACATTTGAATGTGGCTTATCTCCCTTCACAATCTCCACGGGGATTGTTAACTGCCACAAAGGACGGAATCGATTTCTATGTGTTATGGGATTATACACAACAACCCACTGGACCCGTAGAAGGTTTAAGTTATTTTGCAGCCACAAATACCGGGAAATTAATTGGTTATTTTAAAGATGATAGTTTAGAAAGTAATCCATTCATTTGGATTGCTGATCAGCCTAATTGGATAGAAAATTAATTAAGAGACCCTTCCATACTTCTGAAGAATTATCTCGTGCAATCCCTGACACATGTCACCTACAATAAGCTGTTCAACTAAATTTCCTTTACTGCTGTATAGTAATTCACCCCGTATTCTATTTTTCGAGATTACATCTACCTCGCGAATAGCTTTAACGTTTAATCCTGATAATACAGCCCTTACCGTTGCTAATGTAGGAACTGCCAGATTTGCAATCCCTATTATTTTAACCGCTCTTTCGCTTATCGCATGCGGAACTGCGGTTAGAGTATTCACATCCAAATCATTTCGTTCTAATGAATTGTTAAGAAAATATTTTGACCAGGTTACTTCATCCCATTCCTGAAGTCTCACTAGTTTGCTTAGATCGTTTAAGGCTACATCTATTCCGTCTTGGGTAACAGCAGCAATAAATGGTCTCAGCTCATCTACCGAAATAATCATGTCCCCATCAAGGAATAAATAATGTGCTGACGGAAAGTTCATAACCCCTACTCCTCTTCCGACATCGTGCCCTAATCTATAAGAGAAGGATAAAACTTTTGCACCTGCTGCTCTAGCAACTTTCGCAGTGACATCAGTCGAACCGTTCTCAACAACTACTACTTGTGTTGCACCCGCATCAATGGCACTCCTGATAACCTTGCCGATAGTAGCCTCTTCATTGGAGGCTGAAATTATTGCAGTTACTCCAGAATGGTAGGGCTGTATCTCATCGTTTTGAAGTTCTAATACGTCATATCTTCGTCCTAAATTCGTATATCCACTTCTTCTGCCATAATCGCTCAACCAAAATGACGTTGATTGTAAAAACTCTTCCATTAGCAGCGATTTCCCCTTTTTATTTAAACTATTCAGATTATTTTTTGGGTGATTAAAAACTTTAAAGACTAATCCCTTTTTAATTGCATTCATTTTTGCTAATGGAGGGACTGCTAGACTATCTGTTCCAATAAGTGATAAAGCTTCTCGACTGATAGCAAATGGGAGATTGTAAAGCGAACTGCAAAAAAGGTCTCTCCGGTTAGAAATAATATTGATCATATATTCTACTGACTCAAAATTGATAACACCTGGCTGGGGTTTATCTGAATAGGTGCTTAGAGCTAAATCTGCTTCTTTATTTTCTACACAGAGTATGAGCGATCTAATATCTTGGATATTTACTAAGAATTTTGTATCCAAGAATAGTAATATATTTCCCTTTGCTATTTTTGCTCCGTGTACCCGCAATTTGTAACTTTTAGTTTCTGTACCAAATTGAAGTACCCTTACATTAGGTTTGAAATAAATCGGATGAGTATTTTTATTTGGTGAACCATTCTGTAGTAAGATTAGCTCAGAATAATGTAAGTTTTGTGCTACGCTGTATAAATGCACTAAATTTATATTATTTACTTTTCCAGTTATTATTATCGATAAAGTCGGTTTCAATTTCCACTCTCTCCTCTCTTTTTAGTGATTAATAAATCAGCAATTCATACCGTTCCTTTCTTACCCCCATTGAAATCATAAAAAGCAAACGATGTCCCATAGGGAGTGCTTTCAAGCTGCTGCTTATATACCATATAGTATGAGAGAACGATTAAAGATTTAAAGGCAGCTGTCCTCATTTAATATAACTTTTTTAAATCTTTTCCCAAAGATGGGTGTTAACCTTTCACTTTTATCTAACCTAAAAACCACTTATACACAAAGGTTTCTAGACGAAAATCACATCACTTCGCCCATTGGATTTTTTTCAGCTAGGTCTGCAACTACTGCTTCTGTAGTTAAGAATAATGCAGCTGCAGATGCAGCGATTTAAGTGCAGAAGCGTTACTTTAGTTGGATCCATGATTCCTGCGTCTATTATGTTCAACTATGTACCGTCCCCTGCGTTGAAACCGAAACCGATTTCTCCGCGTTTAGACGATTTTCTGAATCGATATTCCAAAGTAATATTCAAAGAAGTCTATTAATTAACACTTTTAGACTATAGGCATGGTATTTATTGTTTTTATTTTGCATCAAAATAAAATGACCTTTTGGAGGTCCTTTTGTATATCTACTTCTTGAACAAAACCCATCCGTTAGCGCGATAAGAAATGGTTCTCCTTGAAAGGTCTAAATATGGTTTTAAAACAAAATTTATTCTTTAGATTTCCAATAATTTTTGGTGCCGTCCGGATAAATGAAATTAACGTCATTAGTTAATCCCCACTGGCGTAAAAACATTTCAGTTGATGTAGCACCATCTGTATTTTCTATTGTTATGTTCTTTAGACTTTTTAAATCTAAAACTTCTTTTAAGTACATTATTGCATGTGAATTTGAAAAGTGAATTCTTTTAAATTCTGTAAAGCTCCAATCCCTTCTATTAGTAAATTTGCGGTAATATTTGCTGGGCTTTCAATATTATAGGTAAATTCCTCCTTTCATGTGTAATTATAGGTATCTATAGGAAAGATGAAAAATTTAATTTTTTTTTTGATAAATAAAAACAGCGACCAATTCATCGAGAAAAGGTCGCTTTTTAAGAAGAGAAGATACAAAATAGAGAAATTTCTTTTTTACTAATTATTTTTCTTAAAGGCGTTAGGTGCAGCGGACAAATTATACCCAATGACTAAAAAGGGATGTTGGCAAGGCTGAAACTCCCTATCAATCTACATCATATTTGTTTAGTACTTCATAAAACTTGCTCCCACAATAATAAGTAGGATAAACAATACTACAATCAACGCGAAGTTAGATCCGCGATTACCATAGTCGCCGCCGTAGTCGCCACCACTATATCCAGACATCTTATACCCCCTCCTTTCCAGTTACTATTTATAGATTATGAAAAAATTATGTTATGGATAAGGTAATTTATCTCGTATCAAAGAATTATATTTGTATCCTCTGTGTTGAACCTTTCAATAAAGTTTTTTTCAAATAAAAATAGCTCCACTCGAATGAGCGGGGCTACGATTGGTTCACTATTTTATTTCACTCTCAAACTTGTCGAATAGGAATTGTGTAATTGGCATCAATCAAGTCAATTACGAGGTCCAATACACTAGCTAAAATTATAGGGAAAATAATTCATAAATTATTGAAGTTAATCCCAATTCTGACTAAGAATTCGATAGCTTAATCCAAGAGAACCAGTACCTTTATAGGAAACGTAAAATAGTTGTAGATTATATTACGCTAAAAAAAGTGCAACATAGGTTTGTTTAGGGATTTTTAAAACATCCCTGTTACCTCAAAGTATTTACGGCGATAATGCCGTTAGTTCAATAAGAAAAAAAGCTTTACTCCTTATTGAAAGCACACTTTAGTAGAAGAAGTCAAGAGACCCTTATTCAACATTTGAGCCATTTATTGGAGTAAGCTATTCTTTCCAAAGTTAGAAACAAATGATTATGAAATTTATTTTACTTCTCTATACATGTTGATTTCTGTACTTTCTCGAAGTTTTCTAAGCTCAGGAACAATTTTTAAAACATGTTCACTTTTATTGTGTTGATTTAAAGCCTCTTCATCCACCCATTCTTCAATCATAGTAAGGATAGTCGGATCATTGATATCTTTGTGAAGAGCGTACATTATACAACCTTTTTCTTTTCTGGTTTTTGAAATAACTTCTCTAGCCATTATTAAATATTCTTCAACCTTTACACCCGATATTAATTTGGCTTTACATACAACTCTAATCATTTTATTAGCTCCTTATCCTTTTTATATTGTTTTATTAAGGAATCTAACTCAACTTCATATATTTCTTTTTTACTTGAAGAACTAATTTTCATGGGAGTTTAAGTTAAACCTTTCACAACCCTATCATATTTTTAGTTCTGAAATCTCTTAGAAATAACATTTGTAATGAAAAATCATTGTTACGAGGGTTACTCTTGATGCAATTGTTGTGAATCTGATTACACCTTCATAATCTCTTCTCTTTACCGATAAAAAATAAGATTTTAAAAAAATTATGTTGGGTCATTAGGGGGTCACAATGAAAGAGCGAGATATAAAAAGATTAAGCCAGACAGAGCTAACGTTGATTGAATATTCATATGGTTTGGATTCTTCAATAGATGGAATTGGCATTACAGATGAAGATGGTAAATTTGTATTTGCAAATGAAGCTCATGCCACCATGTATGGATTTACTAAAGAACACCTGTTGAATAACACCTGGCATATTTGCTACGATGAAGAAGCTGTGCAAGGAATTTTAAATGTTATTCCCATCTTAAATGAAAGAAGGCTTTGGAGAGGCGAGACAGTTGGAACCAGGTTAGACGGAACGAAATTTCCGCAAGAGCTTACGCTTTCCAAAGTCGAAGAAACAAACAAGATTGTTTGCGTTGTAAGGGATTTAACCGACATTAAAATCAAGGAACAACATATCGATTTCCTAGCAAATCATAATGAAATAACCAATCTTCCTAACAGAAGAAGTCTTGATAGAAAACTTATCGACATAAAGCATTCAAATACAGTTTCAGTTCTATTTATGGACATCGACAGGTTGAAACTGATAAATGATAAGTTTGGACATAGAGTGGGTGATGCGTTGCTAGAAGGAATAGCTGAAACATTAAGATCATTCCAAAATGAATCCATCTCTGTGTTTCATTTAAGCGGCGATGAATTTATCGTATTAATCAACAATAAAAGCCAAGATGTTGCTCTTATGATTGCTGAACAGATTATTGAACAAATTAAGGTTCCTTATCTCATTGAAGGAAATGAAATATATGTTACTACTAGTATAGGCGTAAGCTATTTTCCTTCTGACAGTACCGAATTAACTGAACTGATAAATCTTGCGGACATGGCTATGTACTCTGCAAAACAAGCTGGCAAAAACAATTTCAAGATGTTTAATAAACGCCTAAAGGAAAAGCAAGACCAAAAAATCAAGGTTGAAACAGAACTGCGGAAAGCAATAGAAAATAATGAGTTTTTTCTTCATTATCAGCCTAAGATGGATTTGGCCACTTTAGAACTCAATGGACTGGAAGCGCTTATTCGATGGAGAAACCCGGTGCTTGGTAATGTACCTCCTATGGATTTTATTCCAATTGCCGAAGAAACAGGCTTAATAGATGAAATCGGGAATTGGGTTATCAAAGAGGCTTTAAATCAGATCTCCAGATGGGAGGCAAAAGGCTATTCACTCGTTAAAGTGTCCGTGAACGTTTCTCCTCATCAGTTTCGATATACCAAATTAACGGAGTATATAGAAATGTGCATGATGGCCACAAAGGTAGAACCTAAATATTTTGAGGTTGAAGTGACAGAAAGCGTTTTTGAAGATTTTGAAATAGTACATCCTATCCTCTCACAATTTAAAAAAATGGGTATTGGCATTTCGATAGACGACTTTGGGACGGGTTACTCTTCTCTAAGTCTATTAACGAAACTACCCGTAGACACGTTGAAAATTGATCAGTCTTTTATTCGTGGCGGAATGCACGACTCCAAGGATTTAGCTCTTGTTAAATCGATAATTGATATAGGAATAAATTTAAACCTAAACGTCGTTGCTGAAGGAATTGAAACAGACAAGCATGTAAATCTCCTTAAGAAGTTTGGATGTCCTAGTGGCCAAGGATATCTGTTCAGCCCACCCTTAACTGTGGGTGAAATTGAAGAAACCTATCTAATCCAATCAGTTCAATAAGAAAAACTTCTATGGCCAACAAAAAAACATCTCAAAACAGCCACCTACCAAATTAACGGTTTGGTGGTTTCTCTTTCATCTAAAATACGACAATATTCTGCCAGCTCATCGAAGTTTTCCTTTGACATATGTAGTAGCTCTTTTCTCGAGGCATTTACTTCATCATGGCCACTATCAATTGTTTTACTTCTTCTTTTTGTTTATTATCCATGTTTAACACCTCGACTCTATTTCATACAAAAACATCCACAATTTCATCCAAATGTATTAAATACTATTTAGTATCAAATTGTTCTTCTTTTTACATCAATCCAGGTTATTCCTCCACTATAAAAAGCACCTCATAAGAGATGCTCGAAAACTAACCTGCTATATATTTAAGGTTTTAGTACAACTTTTATACAGTCTTCCATTTTAGTGTCAAATATTTCATAGCCATGCTTAGCCTGATCTAAAGGGAGTACATGAGTGACAATATCACTTGGATCAACCTTACCTTGGGCAATTAAATTATATATATGCGGCATATAGTGAATAACTGGAGCTTGACCTGTCCTAATATTCACATTTCGTTGAAAGATGTCACCTAATGGGAATGCATTATAACGTGCCCCATAAACTCCTGTAATTTGAATTGTTCCACCTTTGCGAACAGCTTGACTTGCTATTACTAGAGCTCCCATTGCTCCTCCTTGTAATTTCAGGCCAGATGCAAGAAATTCCAGTGGAGTCATTTTTCCACTCATTCCTACGCAATCAATGACTACATCTGCTCCCCCCTGTGTTATTTCTTTTAAATATTCACCACAATTTTCATGATCTTCAAAGTTAACTATCTCCACGTTATTCGTACGTTTTGCATGTTTTAACCGATAACCAACGTAATCCACTGCAATAACTCTTTTTGCACCTTTTAACCATGCAAATTTTTGTGCTAACAGACCAACTGGGCCGCATCCTAAAATTACGACCGTATCCCCTGCTTTCACTCCCGCATTGTCTACACTCCAAAATGCTGTTGATGCAGCATCTGCAAGTAACACTAAACTTTCATCCGCAACTTCACTGTTTTCTGGAATCTTAAAAGGAGTAAAATTAGCATATGGAACTCGCATAAATTCCGCTTGACCACCTGGGAACCCTCCCGCCGTGTCTGAGTAGCCAAAATATGCGCCCATTTCTCCATTTTCATTCGCATTGTCGCATTGACTTTCTAATTCATGATTACAGTACCAACATTGACCACATGCTATATTAAATGGGATGATAACGCGATCCCCTTTTTTAACTTTCGTTACATCCTTACCGACTTCTTCTACAATTCCCATAGGTTCATGTCCAATAACATAATCCTCTCCAAGGTTTGGGATCATCCCATGAATTAAGTGTAAGTCTGATCCGCAAATGGCAGTAGTAGTCAGTTTAACAATGATATCATCCGCTTTTTGGATACTTGGGTCTTTCACGTTTTTTACTTGAACATTTTTAACACCTTGAAAAGTAACAGCTTTCATTAATTAAATCTCCTTCTATATTCATTATTTCTTCGGTGGGCTTGGAAACATCCCTTTCCGATTTGTAACGCCCGGAAAGAGATTTAAATTAGCTATATCTACTGCATTTTGAGCGGATTTTATATCCAATTGTTTTTGAAGTTCCAAATCATATGGGTTTAACCATTGTTTTTTCATCATGAGATCTGCTATTTCGAAATATAAGGCAATGGTTACATCAAGTTGTTCCTGTAATAACTTTCTAATTGTAGGTGTTGCTGTTTCTGTCAATGCAATTGAAAGATTTCTAACTCCAGTTTTTGTTGATAACAAAAATTCAAGGGCTATACCTGAATCAGTAAGTTCGGGCATGCCAACAGAATTTATAGGATCTAAATAATCATTCATACGAACCGACCTCCAATTATTTTAACTCAGAATTTGAATATAGTTTTATCATTGCAGTTAAAGCTGGTATAGATTGTTTTACGTCCTTCTCCATTAATGCTTTTAGATCTTGGTCAAAAACGATGCCTTGCATCATTTTAGATTTAAGTAAACATACTGTCTTAAAATTTATTACTTCATGAAATTCCAAAGTTTCATGAAGTGCTAATTTCTTTTCAAACATTGCTTCACCTCCAAATCTTTTCATCCATTGAAGATTATCCCAAAAATGAATTTTATATTCAGAATAATTAATATTCTTAATGATGTATAGAATGAAAAAATTTTAACATCTACATGAAAAATCTCCCATTTGACTTTTATTCAGGGCTAATCTTTTTCCATTTTGTTTAAAAAGTTCCTATCATGAACAAAATAAAAAAAAAAGAAGGTATTTGAGCTATGTTTTCATTTTTAAAACGAAAGAATCCAACAAATGATAGAAAGATCCAAGAGATAAACAATCAAAATCAATCTAACAACAGACCACCGAATCTCATTGAAAGCTCTTTGTCCGAGAATCTTGAAGTCATTAAACAAAAAACAGGAAACAGTTCAGATATCGTAATCCGCCAATTAAAAATTGGTCATAATTCTCAGATAAAAATAGCCATTTAAATGAATCCGTTACAAATTATAGTTTCTTTTGGTTCTCGCTTATACTGGTGTTTGCCGCGGTGAAGCAATGGGACTTCAGTGGAAAGATATTGATTTTAAAAATAAAACAATTAAAATCGAACGTACTAGAGACCATTTCGGTGAGCGTACACCAAAAACTAAAAATTCTTACAGAACACTTTTAGTAGATGACCTTGTTATACAGCAACTCGAAAATTATCAAAAATGGTGTAAAAAAACACTTTTTTCTTATGGTCAAATGTTAAACGAGGATACATTCGTTTTTATTAGTGAACATGGAGCTGGACCTATTTCAAATTTTAATAGGTCCCTGGAAAGAATTTTTGATAGAACGGCACTACCTAAAATAACTTTGCATGGTTTACGACATACCCATTGTACAATTTTAATGAACCTTGAGCTAAACATAAAAGTAATAGCTGAAAGATTAGGGAATACAGTTGAGGTCTATAAGATATATGATCACGAATTAGCAGAGTTAAAAGTAGAATCCGTATCCTTGTTCAGTCAAAGCTTACAAGCTAATGGGGCCAGTTATTAATTGACGTACCTTGGAGCCCTATAAAATCAAGGATTTATAGAATTTGTTCTTATTTCATGCTATAATAAGTTCATTGTGAATTTTAGGAGGTACTAGCATGATTGCAGTAAGTAACGTAAGTCTTCGTTTTGGTGATCGTAAATTGTTCGAAGACGTAAATATAAAGTTTACACCAGGTAACTGTTATGGTTTGATCGGTGCAAATGGAGCAGGTAAGTCAACATTTATCAAAATTTTGTCTGGTGAAATTGAGGCACAAGAAGGCAATGTTATTATGAACCCAGATGAACGTTTAGCAATTTTAAAACAAAATCACTTCGAATACGAAGAACACACTGTTTTAGAGACAGTTATGATGGGACATAAACGTTTATATGAAGTAATGAATGAGAAAAATGCTATCTACATGAAAGAAGATTTTTCAGACGAAGATGGTATGCGTGCAGCTGAATTAGAAGGCGAATTTGCTGACTTAAACGGGTGGGAAGCGGAATCAGAAGCAGCAATACTTTTACAAGGTCTTGGTATTCCTGATGACATGCATCAAAAGAAAATGTCTGATCTAACTGGTTCAGAAAAGGTAAAAGTTCTATTATCTCAAGCACTTTTCGGTAAACCAGACGTACTATTACTGGATGAGCCTACTAACCATTTAGATATTAAAGCTATTCAATGGCTAGAAGACTTCCTTATTAACTTTGAAAATACTGTAATTGTAGTATCCCATGACCGTCATTTCTTGAACAAAGTATGTACACATATTGCGGATCTAGATTTCAGTAAAATTCAAGTTTACGTTGGGAACTATGATTTCTGGTATGAATCCAGTCAACTTGCTGGCAAATTAGCTGCTGATCAAAACAGTAAAAAAGAAGAAAAAATTAAAGAACTTCAGGCATTTATTGCTCGATTTAGTGCCAATGCATCTAAATCTAAACAAGCAACATCACGTAAGAAAATGCTAGACAAAATAGAACTAGATGATATCAGACCATCTTCTCGTAAATATCCATATGTAAACTTCTCAATGAAACGTGAAATCGGGAATGATGTATTACAAGTTCAAGATTTAGGTCATTCTACGGAAGACAAAAAACTCTTCTCTAACTTCAGCTTTACGTTGAACAAAGAAGACAAGATTATTCTTCTTGGAGATGAATTAGCGAAATCTGCATTGTTACGTATACTTGCGGAGGAAGAAGAACCAAAAGAAGGTTCCGTACGTTGGGGTGTTACTACAACGCGTGCCTACTTCCCGCTTGACAACGCAAAATACTTTGAAGGTAACGAACCATCACTAGTAGATTGGTTACGTCAATATTCTCCTGATGATGAAAGTGAAACTTTCCTACGAGGATTCTTAGGTCGTATGCTTTTCTCTGGAGAAGAAGTGAAGAAAAAACCTTCTGTTCTATCAGGTGGAGAAAAAGTACGTTGTATGCTTTCTAAAATGATGCTTTCAGAATCGAATGTATTATTACTAGATGAACCTACAAACCACTTGGACCTGGAGTCTATTCAAGCATTGAATAATGGTCTTACATTATTCAAAGGTGCGATGATTTTCACATCTCATGATCATCAGTTCATCCAAACAATTGCCAATCGCGTAATTGAAATCCGTGAAGACGGATCTATCTTAGATAAACAATTAACTTATGATGAGTTCCTAGAATGGAAAGAAGCACAAAATCTGTAAGAATACAGTAGCAAGTTAAACATAAAATGCAACAACATATAAGAAAAAAGGGTAAGGAAAACTTAGTTTCCTCACCCTTTTTTTGATGTTTTAAGAAATCTTCCTAGTAATGACCTTGTCGGTAATTTACCAAGCAACGAATCACTTGTTTCTGAAATCTTCTTCAATACGTTTAATAATTTATCGTTTCCAGCCCAGTGCTCTTCAATCACTTCTGGCGAAAATTTATTTAATAACATATTCACTACAAAAGTAGCTACAATAATATCGTCGATAAAACCACCTGGTCCAACTAACCCTTCTGGCAATATGTCTAGTGGGGTGATAAAATACAATATTCCACTCCCAACGAGTGTTTTACTCTTAGCATCTAATCTATCATCAAACATCGACTTTACCAATAAATGAAATAAATCCGGTGCAAACAGAAGATATGGAGTAAACTTCCCTGCCTTACCCGATTTACTATCTACATAGTCTGTGATTTTAGATCGTAGTTTTGTATAGAAGTCTTGCTGCTCTTCATAGGTTGGTAATTCTTTTTTGAGTTCTACATTCATCATCATATCCCCTTCCTCTTTTCACTATACCAAAAAAAAGACAATTTGAAACATTATAAGCTTTTCTACGTTTAATCCTCACGCAATGGTGTTATTTAAGAAATAAGGCTAATACAATGAGGAAGGAGGATTATAATGAAAAGACTTATGCTAATGTTAATTCCAATTATTTTTCTTATTTCTTGTACAAATCAAGAATCATCAGAACCAAATGAATCATCAAAAACCCATCCTGATATGGAAATAGAAGAAAAAACAAATTTAAAGAACTACTTTTTAGAGGATAATTCCACTGCAAAGTTTAAAGGAATAGGCAACGAATATGCTACCTTTACATTAAAAACTCACTATCTATATGATAATTATGTGGCCACCTATGAAGATAATGGCGGTACGGTTATGAGAAGATATTATAAAATATCACCAACCCAAATCACTCTTATCCATGAACAAGGAGAAGCATATGAGGAAGCTAATCCATCCCTTGAGGAACTAAAAGCAATGGAGGACATCTCCGTCTATTTGGAACTGCCATTAGAAGTTGGAACAGAATTTGATGGTTGGAAAATAACTACTTCTACAACAAAATTAGAAACTGATTTACAGAATTTCGAGAACGTAATTATAATGGAAAAAACAGATGAACAAGGAAATCTTATGAGGAAATATTTTGCTGAAGATTATGGAGAAATTCAACGAGATTATATCTCAAATTCTTCTGAGGATCCATTTACAGTCTCCTCTATTATTGAAGACGTAGACTATAAATAGTTTATGTAGCCACCTAATTTCCAATCTTACTGGAGATCGATCTTTCGATTAAACTTTTTTCAAACATTACAGAATATTTGTTGAAAGTTGGTTCGTGAGCAACTTCACGAACCACCTTTCCTTCAATTGATTAAATGCTGGTTCAATGCTTGTTGCAAAGTCGCATAGGTTTTTGTTTCCTGATCAAATCTAACACCTAATTGAATCATCTGTCTAACAACATCCGGTCTTAAGCCTGTAATAACTGTAACACAGCCCATCATCGAAGTACCATATTTAATTTTCATTAAATGATCTATTACCTCTGATTCCATTTCCGAAATTCCCGACAGATACATTATTAATGTTTGAATGTGTAAACGACCAATCTCTGTTAGCACTTTTTCCTCCAAGATATTTGTTCTAAAAGTATCCACTGATCCAATTAACGGTAAGATACATACAGATGGTGTAATCGGTATGATTGGTACCGAAAGGGATTCCACCACTTTACGTTGTGATGAAATAAGGGCATCTTTATATGTCGAGTAATTAATAAAGAATTCATTTAAAAAGTGAACTATTTGATTATTTATCTGTTTTTCTAACTCAAAAAAACATCAATAGAAATAGATTCTATATCATTATTATATTTTTGTATAAAAATCCACAATGTTCTTCTTATCGCCTGGATCCATTCCAATTTAAACGATAGTGTTAAAGAAAATGTAGCCCATGCAATACCCTCTTGCTTTGCAAAAGCACTTAGTTTATCCTGCTTATTTCCATCAACAATATAATGAGTAAGTTTATGAGCATTATTGATCAAATCGATATCTCCGACTCTTAATATATCATTGATCTTCTCTCTGACATTTACAGCTTGGTTCAATAAATATTGTTCAAAATTTTGTTTGTTTTCAAGTAAATATTCTTTCAAGTTATGATCTAGTATTGCCTCATCCAAAATTTTTTCCCCCTATGAAAATAATACATTAGAACTCTTTTACCCTAATATAAAAATTTTTAAACCTAATAGCATTTTAAATATTTCAATTATTATGTAAGGAAATATTATCGTAAAAGAAAAACTGAAAAAGAAGCACACCTTAAGGTGTGCTTCTTTGTATTCTTATAGTTTTGTAACGTTTGCAGCTTGAGGTCCGCGGTTACCTTCAACTACATCAAATTCAACTTTTTGGCCTTCTTCAAGTGATTTGAAGCCTTCTCCTTGAATTGCTGAGAAGTGTACGAATACATCATTTTCACCTTCTACTTCGATAAACCCAAAACCTTTTTCTGCGTTAAACCATTTTACTGTGCCTTGTTTCATTCTATTACCCCCAAAAAATTAATCAATATGTGAAAAAATTCACATATTCCATGAAGTACCGATCTCACATCGATCACTTCATAGGATATGTGAATAAATATTACGGTATTTTTCACTTTGAATTGTTAATTAAATTATATCAGCTGCTATAATTTAGTCAATAAGTATTTTCACAATTCTAAATAGTTTAGCGGAGATCATTCAATATCAATCCATGATATATTTGTAAATCATCGTCACATGATTCACAGAAGCATTGTTCCTTTTCCGACCAAAAAGCCCAATATATATTTTGCTTGGTTTTTTCTTTCGGAAATATCCCCCTTAATTCTATTAGTTTCCTATCTAAAAAAGACCGCGCTTCGGATTCATGTTCAAAAGCATGTTTTTCTACAATATGCTGTTCCCAACCTTCGAAAAGCCACCACGGCTCATAATCTGCTCTCATATAAATTACTTCAAACATTTTCATCGCCTCTAACTTTTTTTATTAACTCATATTTTACTGCTCCTATATAAAAAGTCTACTTAAACGGCTTACGAATTTATAAATTGAAAATTGCTACTTTTTAAGTTAAGTTATAGTTATTACTATTTACTACAGATTAGGAGAATATGTTATGAAAAAACGAGCTTATATTCAAATGCATGGCGATGTAGATGGAGTAGGTTTCCGATTTTTAGTGAAACAAAAAGCTCAATCACTTGGTTTAAAAGGCATTTGCAAACTAACGGACGACAAACTGATCGTTATTGATATCGAAGGTGATACAAACCAGTTGGAAGAATTTTTAGCGTTTATTCAAAAAGGCGTCTCTCCTTTATCCCAGACAAATGCTTTTAGAATTGAAATCTTTGATGAGCTTAAAGGTTATACCTCCATGGAGTCAGATATTGTTTAATATTCGTTGAAAATGAAACCTTCTTCTAGTTGAATCGTATATAGTAGTATATAAAAAAGGAGGTAATATCATGAGTGAAGTAGTTCAAACCTTCATACGCCATTGCTTAAATATACCTATCATGATCACTTCTTGGTTTATTTTCTTTTTTTCAATTGAAAGTGGATTTTTCTGGAGCTCCGCTTTAGCAATAGGTGTATATATTGTTTCTAATTTTACGATAAAGAAAATACAGCAAAGAAGAATTATGAAAAAACATCAAATGACTCTTTCTGAGTATTTCCATATTCAACAACAATTGAAAGAAGCAAATAAAAAGATAAAAGCGTTAAATAGCCAATATTTGAAAGTACGTTCTATCAGTTCTTTTAAGCAATTATTCGAGATGAATCGATTAGCAAAAAGGATCATTTCACTAGTTAAATCTAATCCGAAGAAATTTTACCAAGCTGAAAATTTCTTTTATGCACATTTAGATTCTGCTGTAGAACTAACATCCAAATATTCATTATTAGTTTCACAACCAGTGAAGAACAAGGATATGAAATTAGCATTACAAGACACACGAGATACATTAGAATCTATTAGTACAGTAATGGAAGAAGATTTAAACAATGTATTAGCCTCTGATGTGGAACTCCTTAAAATGGAACTAGATTTTGCTAAATTATCCGTTAAACAAACAGAAAAACCTTTATATTTAAAAGGAGAATCAGAAGATGAGCGAAAAGTTATCGAATACAAATGATGATATATTAATGGACGAATTATTATCTAGTCCATTTAATTTGGATACAACCAAACCACAAGCCGTTTCCACAGAAACAGAAGCTGCTCCAACTAAATTGATTGATCGATTATCGGAAGCAGAGCAACAAAAAGCTCGCCAATTAGCAGAACAGATTCCTGCTGGTAACTACGAAGCAATTTTAACTTACGGTGCTAACGCTCAATCAGAGCTAACCCGTTTTTCTCATCAAATGTTAGATCATGTGCAAAAGAAAGATATTGGACCTGTTGGAGATATTTTAAGTGATTTAATGAGTAAACTATCCGAGATTAATCCTGAGGAACTATCAACTGAGAAAAAATCGGGCATTAAAAAATTATTTAGTCGTGTTAATCGATCCGTACAAGAACTAATGACTAAGTATCAAAAACTTAGTACACAAATAGACCGTATTGGAATCCAACTGGAGCATTCCAAACGAGGACTTGTAGAAGATGTTCAAATGCTCAATAAACTATACGATCAAAATAAAACCTATTTTCAAGCATTGAATGTTTATATTGCTGCAGCAGAATTAAAACGAGACGACATAGTGAATGTAACTATTCCAGATTTAAGACGCAAAGCAGAACTTTCCAATGATCAAATGGCATTTCAAGAAGTAAATGATATGGCTCAATTTGTGGATCGTCTAGAAAAAAGGGTTTATGATTTACAACTATCCCGACAAATAACGATTCAAAGTGCACCACAAATTCGTATGATTCAACAAACCAATCAAACACTTGCGGAAAAAATTCAGTCATCCATTATGACTTCTATCCCACTTTGGAAAAACCAAATCGCGATTGCTTTAACACTAAATCGTCAGCAAAAAGCGGTTGCTGCACAAAAACAAGTTACTAAAACAACGAATGATCTGTTACTGAAAAACTCGGAAATGCTAAAGGTTAATAGTATTGAAACCGCAAAAGAAAATGAACGCGGTATTGTAGAGATCGACACATTGAAGAAAACACAAGAAAATCTACTTCAAACAATTGAAGAAACCATGCGCATTCAAGCAGATGGCCGCGTAAAACGAAAAGCAGCAGAAATAGAAATCGGCCGTATGGAAGAAGAATTGAAACAACGTCTTCTACTTATAGCAGATCAATCCAAAAACCGCCCTTCTTGAAGCCATCAATAGATAATTACCTTTTTAAGCAAAATAAAAGAATTCATCTTAAATCATTATCGATTTAAGATGAATTCTTTTCTTATTTGGAAAATCTTTATCTAGCTGCAAAAAGAGCGCGAGAATTAAGTGGTAAAACCTTCAGAATGACTTCAACATGTTCTTCTTACTATCCTCATTAAATACTAAAACATCATGGGATGAGTCATACGAATCCCCATAAAAATCCTCATCTTTATACGTGTGAATATTTTCATATGTCCATTTCATCGCTTCGTAAATTGCATATTCATCCTCTTCTGATGGGGACCAATACAAAATTTCCAAGATGGTATTTTCACCAGTTGCAAGGGAACGACGTGAATATCCAATGTGAGTGGCATGTTTAAAATTTTCACGAGCATAAAACCTTAGTCGTTTTTCTGAATCACTATCCTCATAGTTAACAGGCTCTACTTCTAATAAAATAACCTTATTTTTCTCTTTTAGTTGATTTAATAGTTTCCGACCAAGACCTTCTCCGCGAGCTTCCTTAGAAACAAATAAATAATCTACAAAGACAAAGTTTTCAAATTCCACGTACATCAATACATGCTTTGGACTTTCATCTTTTATATACACATTTTCTTTATCAGCTAAAAGTGCTTCCATATGACCTCGCGATTTCATCTCATCTACCGGAAAATATTGATTGAGCTTTTCATACCAATTCATTTGGAACCATTCTCCTTCCAAAATTGTATTTTGCTCGGTAGTTTGTTTATGAAAATTTATAAAAGGAACAAAGTCGCCGAAAAAAATCCTCGGTAATATTTATTCCCGATTTTTTTGTTCCTAAACATATAAAGATTACTCTCTAAAAGCAATACTTCTTATATTTCAGGAGCTTTGCACTACAAGATGAAGCATTTTCCGAAGCAATCGAAGCGTTTCCTCCGAAAACTTTTCTAATGAAGAAGCAGTAGCTGTTTTCTTATCAAAGATTAAGCGAAATAAATTCAACTGCTCCTCTGTAGCCTCTTGATCATTTAAAAATAAATGTAAAACCGTTACACCAAGTTGCTCTTGCTCTAAAACTGCCTCTGCAGTATCCATAATCCCATTTTGGGCATAGCCAAATGCAGAGGGTTCTCCATCTGAAAATACAAGAAGGAACTTATGTGTTTCTGATCTATTCTCTAATCGTTTCCCCATCCATCTAATTGCAAATCCATCTCTATTATCCTCATGTGCAGTCATGGACAAAATATCTAAGCCGTTATCCTTTTGCCCATCCTCTAACTTATGCATCCATTCAAACGCATTCGGTTGAGATGTTTCCGTAGCCTCATAAGCATCTTCATAATGAAGGACAATTTCATGCGTAATTTTCAGTTCTCTTAAAACATCATGAAACAGTAAAACAGCTTTTTTTGTTTCCTCCATTTTGTCCTGCATAGAAGCAGACCCGTCAACTAACAAACCAAATACGGCATTTAAGTGGATGCTTGGAGCATTCTTTTTATAAAAGGGTTTCGGTCTTTCATCAGTCCAAAGAGCTGTTAATTTTGTAGAAAGTCTTCCTTTTGTTAAGTTAGTGCGTTTATCTACACGTTTTTGTTCTAACCTTTTTTTCATTTCTTGCACAAATGCCTTTAGATAAGGCGCATGCTCCTGACGATACTTGTATAGTAGATGCTTATTGTCAGAAGGACTAGTGATTGCAATACGCTGTTCCCTGTAAACGACGTTTATATGTTCTTTACCAAAGGATTTACCGGCTTTTTTTAAATCACTGGATTGATCGTTATTCGATTGATCCTTCTGAGCTTCCTTACTGTTTCCGCTAGACTGGCCCTTTCCAGTCATCGTAACTTCATGACCTTCTTGTCCTTCCTCAGCATCGATTGCTTGTTCTGCTTTTCCATCTCTGCCATGTTCCAATTCATATTGAAGATGTACACCGTTCTCCTGCTCACTTTCCCGATGCCAAGATCTAAATATCTCTTCAATCGTATCTTTTTTACTTTCTTCACCAGGTTCAGAGTTTTTTACCCCGCTATGATAATGAAAATCCTTAGGTGTTAAACTGGTGTAAGAAATAATTGCGTAATATTGAAGTAAGCTATCCTCTTTCAAATATTCATTGAAGAGAAAATAAAGCTGATAAGCCAAATCAATAGATTGTTGAGTGTTTTTAGATTCATATACTTTTTGAATGATAGTATTTGCTAGATAAAATATATCTGGTCCTGTAACATACATCGTCCCCTCATATAGGGAGATATATAAATAATTAATAAAGGCATCTGCTAAAAAACCTTTTTGTACATTTACACGAAGCTGCTGTTTGTGAAATTCCAAATAAGTTTGTATACGAATTTTGAATATTTTTTGCGTACCAATTCTCTTTTTTTGAATCATTTCAACCAATCGAAATTCTTCTATGCAAAATAACAACTGATCCAGGAATTTCGGAAAATTATTTGGTTTCTCTTCTTGAAAGTCCTGCCAATTTAATACATCAAAAAACTTCCAAAAACCTTCTGCCATCAAAAAAATATCAGAAATTCTACCGGCATGCATCACATATTCCTCACGATGTCTCCAAAACACACTTAAGGAAATAGTCTGTTCCGCAGGTTGAAATTCCATCAGTTTACGTTCATTAATCGCTAATAACGTATTTTTAGTTAAAGCTTTCGCTACATTTTCATAATGCATTAACTGTCTTGCATCTATAGTTTCATTATTGAACTGTATAAAACGGTCAACTGAACCCATTTATCTCCCTCACTTAATCCACGAAGAGGCCAATGCTAATACAAGCTGTTTTTCTTGGTCATCCTCTAGCTTTTCAGCAATAGAATATGTAATCGCTCTGATCGGCTCCATGTATAGCGCCAATTCAGTAGCATATAGCAGACTTCTAATAGATGCCGCTTCCTCTGACAGTAACCCTTGTTTAACTTGTTCCATTAAATCATTGGCTAGATTCAGCATAAGGACATGTAATGCTTTCGGTGCTGTTGGGAACATCTCCTGCCATAGTTTTTCCAGATGCTCACCTGAAATATATGGAATAGAAAACGAAATGAAACGATTTTTCAATGCTTCATTCATAGGTGTTGTTCCGATATAACCTTCATTGATCGCAGAAATGACCGAAAAATCGGGATGCGCTTTAATTACTTCTCCCGTAAAAGGGTTTGTTAGCATTCTTCTATAATCCAGTACACTATGCAAAATAGGAAGTGTCTCTGACTTCGCCATATTTATCTCATCAATGTATAAAATATGCCCTTTCTTCATAGCTTCCACCACAGGGCCATCCACAAAATCAATTGCACTCACGCCACCATTTGTCACAATCGTTTTAAAACCTAGTAAAGCCTCTGCGTCTAAATCGACGGAACAGTTAATACTTTGGATCGGCTGAGAAAAAAATGCTGAAACTGTTTCCGCTAGCTTTGTTTTGCCTGCTCCAGTCGGACCCTTTAGCAAAACTGGTTTTTTTAAGGACACAGCAATAAGCACGTCCTCTAATAAATATTCTTCTGGCGAAAGATAGCCCCCTGCTCCAATAAGAGCAGTATCTTGCTCAGTATGTATTCTTTTCAATCTTTTCTGTTGTTCATCCAAAACTATGTCTTTCATATTCTGCTCTTATCTCCTTATGAAAAAAAACCGATGAAATCACATCGGTTTTTTTATTGAAAATATTCTTTGTAGTAGCCGCCAACTTTTCCTGTGTTGTCAATTACAAATATAAATTCTTCTGTTTCATTTTTAACTTCATATGCTTTTCCTACAGTAAGTACATTACTCACAAGAAACTTTTTAGCATCTGTAGATGAACAAGTCACTGTTTTAATAGTTGAATTTGTAGCCCAATTTGTATGTATCATATAACCACTTCCTTTATTACTAGTATACGATTTAAGGCACCTTTTTTCAATTAATCATTGTATGAATATGTGAAGAGAATTATATAGCTCCCCTTTCCTGAGGTAATATGGGAGCAAGAGCTAGTATATGGTCAATTCTAAATGTTCTTTTCGCATTCTGCTTAAAACAATATGCATAGAATATATCTCCCTGTACTTTAAGTAACCTTACTTTACGCTTACTGATTTCACCAGCTTTTGATAGATACATTAACTCGACAATCCATCCACGATTAAAGTATTTCACTAAATCATTACGCACGTTCGGCCCCTCCTTTTCATCATTATATGCGAACGTACGTTTTTTATTTACAATAATTAATTATTTTTTATTAGTGCTTTTAATTGTTCTAATACAAGCGAAAATTTCTCTTTTTCTAAATTTACTCTAAAGTCTTGAAAGGGATTCCCTTCGTTTTTTATACGATCTAACACGGATGGAATCGAAAATGTATCTGGTTTAAGGGACTCTCTAACTTCCTCCCATTTAAGTGGAGTTGCGATAAGCCCCAAGTCATTACCCCTTGGTGAATATGGAGCGATTATTGTTTTGCCTTCCTTATGCTGAACATAATCCAAATACAATTTATTCCCACGTTTTTTTTTAAACCTTTCAGTAGTGAACCATTTTGGATCCTGTTCCACTAAAAATTCAGATATAAATTTGGTGAAAATACCAGTCTCTTCATACGTAAAACTATCCTCTTCTAATGGTATATAAAGTTGAATACCCTTCCCACCAGAGGTTTTCACATAAGATTTAAGCTGAAATTGATCAAATATTACCTTCATACGCAGAGCAGCTTCAACTGCTAGCGAGAACTCATGAACCGAGGGTGGATCCAAGTCAAATACAACCTCAGTTGGATTATTCGTATCCACCGTTTGAAAAGGGACATGAAATTCTAGTGCCAGCTGGTTTCCTAACCAGAGCAATGATTCTAAATCATTACACATCATGTAGTTAATATCGTCCATTTGCTTTGTTGCAACGAATTCCGGAACATATTCTGGGCTATTTTTTTGATAGAAGCTTTCTCCTATTACACCATGTGGAAAACGAATAACCGTAAGAACTCTATCCTTTAGAAAAGGTAAAATGTAGGGCGATATTCGTTGCAGGTACAAAAGGTAATCATCCTTTTGTATCCCTAGATCTGGCCATATAGGCTTATCAGGATGTGTCATCTTAGTAGAGGGTGGTAAAGGATATAACTGTTTGTGCATTTGTTGCCAATTACAATCCTGCACATCCTTGTTAAAATTAAACGAATGAAATCTAGGTTCCCTTAATTTTTTTCCATCAAAATCAATACAAGCAATTTCCACGCAAATGGACGGTTCTAATTCCCAAATATTATCGGATTGTTTTGTCCCATTCTTTTGAAATAATGCTATTAACGTTTTTAGCTCCGTTTCGGATAGTCCATGACGAAACGTAACTACTTCTAACAAAGGGTTTTCTTTATAAAGTGCACCGTGAAAAAAGCCATTACTTTTATCATATTTCGTTAAGATGACACTAATATATTTCCAGTTTTTTATTTTTAACCACTTGGTTGTTCGCTCTCCGCTATTCCATGTACTAGTTTTTTGTTTAGCGATTAATCCTTCCCCATTATTTGTGACTATTTTATCCCACAACTGTGTATTGTCCTCAAAAACATCAATAGCTTGCAGCTTATTTGTATCTTGATAATTAATAGATATGGGAAGCTGTAATTTATTAAATAGCCGTTCGATCTGTTGCTTTCGCTTTGTTAAGGAAATTTTGGTTAAGTCTTTTCCTTTATATTTGAGCAAATCAAATACAATATAATGACATGTAAATGTTTGTGCATTATTTCTAATGGTCTCGGTATTTTGCATTCGGCCTCTTAACTGAACTTTGGAAAAGTCACTTTGAAAATTATTTATTAAATATACTAATTCCCCATCCATTGTTAGTGGTAAAAAGGATTTAGCTTCATTATAAATTTCATGACAGAAGTTAATAATCTCTGGAAATACATCATTTAGTAATTTTCCGTTTCTACTTTTAAGCAATGGTTCATTGTCCCATTCTAAAATGCATCGGAATCCATCATATTTTGTTTCATATAGCCACTTATTTCCTACAGGAATTTCCGTTGCAACAGTTAAAAGCATCGGCATCATCAATTGTTTACCTACTTCCAATGTTTTTCTTTAGTCTTCTAATTAATTCTACTTTTGATACATTACAAGAGGCAAATATTGAATCGTACTGGCTTTTCTTCATCTTACTTTACTTACTTTTATAATAATTTTTAACATTACAACATTATTCATTTATATTGTTTCGGCCAAAGCACTAGTATATAATAATTCCTATTCCTAAGAAAAAATCGATAAATTTTTATCCTTGTATAATATCAGTTAAACTAGGCCTGATAGTTTCTACCTGGCAGCCGCTATAAATGCCGGTCTACAAGGAAGCATGAAAAAAAGAGATGAATAGTACGGTGTTTCGAATTGACCATTTGCTACTAAATAGAGTAAATCACCCTGCGAAATTGATATAAAACTCTTATTTTTTCATACTTTCTGTCTGGCGACTGAAGGGATGAATGAATAAGAGTTTTTATTTTGGGGAAAATAAAGTTGGAGTTGATTACATGTTCTTTTTATTAAATATACTGGGCATATTTGTTGTCCTCGGTCTTGTCTACCTTTGTTCGCCTGATAAACGGAAAATTAAATGGCGTTCTATCCTCAGCTTGCTCATTGCTGAATTGCTCATTACCTGGTTTATGTTATCGACCACTATAGGAACATGGACAATTAATAAAATTGCTTCCTTCTTTACATGGTTGGTATCATCCGCCAATGCAGGAATCTCATTTGCCTTTCCTTCTGTGATGGCGAATGAAACAGTTGATTTCTTCTTTAGCGCATTACTGCCTATTGTTTTCATTGTGACTTTCTTCGATATTTTATCTTATTTCGGAATTATGACCTGGATCATCGATAAAGTAGGATGGGTCATTTCGAAAATTTCCGGATTGCCAAAGCTGGAGAGCTTCTTCTCGATTCAAATGATGTTTCTTGGAAATACGGAAGCTTTAGCTGTTATTCGTCAACAACTGATCGTTCTTAAAGATCATCGTCTATTGACTTTCGGAATTATGAGTATGAGTAGTGTCAGTGGTTCGATTATTGGGGCATATTTATCGATGGTACCTGCCGAGTATGTGTTTGCAGCAATTCCATTAAACTGTTTAAATGCCCTATTACTGGCAAGTATTTTAAATCCTATAGAGGTTAGCAAAGAAGACGATATTGTTTATGTTCCACCTAAAGAAGAACGTCAAGATTTCTTTTCTACCATTTCAAACAGTATGCTTATCGGCATGAAAATGGTTATCGTAATTTTAGCGATGGTAATCGGGTATGTGGCATTAACCACTGCGCTAAATGGAATTCTTGGTTTCTTTATAGATGGTTTGACCATTGAAAAGATTTTCGGTGTTATTTTCTTCCCATTTGCCATCTTACTTGGATTAGGTTTCCAAGATGCTTTGTATGTTGCTTCCTTAATGGGGATTAAACTTTCGACAAACGAATTTGTGGCTATGATGGACTTAAAAAACCATCTCCAAGATTTAAATCCACATACGGTCGCAGTTGCTGTTACTTTCTTGACTTCATTTGCCAATTTTAGTACAGTCGGCATGATTTACGGGACATATAACTCCACTCTGGGTGAAGAACGTTCAAAAATCATCGGTAAAAATGTATGGAAGCTATTGGTCAGCGGAATGGCTGTATCACTGTTAAGCGCGATGCTTGTGGGATTATTCGTTTGGTAATACTTCAAGGATGCCTTTAAAAGCACCGAAATTTTTTATAAAATATTCAGATAGCTAAAGAAGCTAACGGCCTAGAGTAGCAGGTTGTTAGCTTCTTTAGCTTTTTAATGGACTTATTTTAGAAGCGGTTCTCTAAAATTATTATAAAACACGCAGTGACCTTTAATATAGGATAATCTGCTCATTTATAATCTATAGGGGCTTCTGTCTTCAAACATAGCATCAATTGTTTACCAACTTCCAATTTTTTTCTTTAGTTTTTTAATTAATTATACTTTTGATACATAAAAAGTAGGAAAAGATTGCATAGTAAGAAGAAAAAGAAAAAGTGGTGAACATAATGCATACAGTTTGGAAAGGGAGTATCAGCTTTGGTTTAGTTAATATTCCTATAAAGCTACATGCAGCAACTGAAAACAAGGATATAAAATTACGTCAGCTCCATAAAGAATGCCATACGCCAATTAGCTATGCGAAGGTTTGTGAAGGGTGCAAACAAGAGGTAAAGAATGAAGATATCGTCAAGGCATATGAATACTCTAAAAACAAATTTGTCATTTTAGATGAAGAAGATTTAGAAAAATTGAAAAAAGAAAATGAGGATAAGGCTGTAGAAATTATAGACTTTGTAAAATTGGAAGAAATAGATCCAATTTACTTTGAGCGCAGTTACTTTATGGCACCTGATAGTGGTGGAGGAAAAGCATACTCCCTCTTAAGAGAAGCATTGCATGAGTCAGGTAAGATCGGGGTTGCTAAAATTATGATTCGTTCGAAGGAACAATTAGCAATCGTGCGAGTATATAATGAAACATTAATCATGGAAACCATTCACTTTCCCGATGAAGTTCGTAGTTCAGCAGATGTGCCTAATATTCCAGCTGACCAAACTGTAGTAAAAAAAGAACTCGATACTGCACTTATGCTTGTTGAGCAATTAACTACTGCGTTTGAACCAGAAAAATACACAGATGAATATCGAACTGCCTTAATGGAGTTAATAGAAGAAAAAAAGGCTGGAAATAATGTAGTAACGACAAGCGAAAAACAAACAGAATTACCTTCAAATGTAACGGATTTAATGTCTGCTTTACAAGCTTCCCTTGATAAAACGAAAAAGAAAAAACCTACACCAAGAAAAAGAACACCAAAAGCGAAAACTTCTTAATCCTGCGGAGCATTTTACGTATGATTCCGCATGCTCTCACACTATTGGCAGTTCATAAAAGGACTGCCATTTACATAAGAAAAACGGCAAGCGCTCTTATAAAAACTGTCTCGTTTCGTAGCCGGAAAATTTAAGGAAAACATAGTCTAAAACACTATCGAAACCCTAATGAAGGATCGTGTCTCTGTTTCGAGCCTTTATTTTTGTTAATTCTTGTTCTTAATTGGTCCGTCGAACTCCCACAACTTTAGGTAACCGATTCAAGAGTATTTCAATAACCCATATATGTAGGGGAAGTCAGCACTTTTAATTATGAGATTAGGAAGAGAATAGTACAACTTTTGTTATCATTCATTCCTCAAATAAATAGTTGCTTGAATTTAATCCACCAACAATTTTTTATAAACCTGCCTTTAATTCTGTTAAGCTCTTTTTTAGTTTTCTAAACTTCTGATTAAATCAGGATTCTATGAATCACTTCAGTAGAGTAGCATTAATATTGCCGCAGCTCAACAATACCATTAATTGCTACGAAAGCATTTATGTCAATTGTCTTAATAAGTGTTCGAAGTTCAGGTTCTTCCAACCGGTTAATAACACAGAAAACTATTTCAACATGTTCATTGGTTTGTCCTCCTTCACCACCTACATATGTAACACCTCGACCTAAACGTGTTTGAATTGCGTCACCAATTTTTCGTGAATTGTTACTAATAATCATAATGTTTTTAGATTCATCAAAGCCTGCTTGCACCATATCTATTACTTTCATAGCTATAAAGTAAGCGATAGCAGAACATAAAGCACCCTTAAGCCCGTAAGTTAGCATGGCAAATGAGAATATTAACACATTAATACTCATAATAACTTCTCCCACCGATAATGGGAATTTCTTTGCAATTAATATAGCTAAAATTTCTGTACCATCTAAAGCACCACCTTTACGTAAAACAATACCAACCCCTAAACCGATCATAATACCTCCTAATACTGCTACTAACATGGTATCTCCAGAAATAATAGTTGGAATGTGGTGCAATAAGGTAGTAGCCATAGATAATGCAGTTATACCAATAACTGAACTAAATGCGAATGACTTTCCAAGTTCCTTATATCCAATAAATATGAATGGAATATTTAAAATGAATAGGAATAAACTTAACGAGAATCCCGTTAAATGAGATAACAAGATTGAAATACCAGTAATACCACCATCAATTATATCGTTTGGAATCAGTACTGCTTCAAGTCCGATAGCTGTGATTAGCGCCCCAATTATAATAAATAAAACACGACTAATTCTTTCAAACATACTGATAGTCTGTCGATTGTTGGTATCCAATTTTCTCAACTCCTTTAATAGCTTACTATTTAACATCCAAGCCTCTATAGCAATAAAGAATTTTCATTTTAGTTTAGTAAAGTAGTTTTACATTTACCACTGATTCTTTCAGAATATCCACTAATATAAGAGTTTATAAAATTAAACAAACAGAAAAGGCATACCCTATATCGAAAAATATGAATAAACTTCATTTCCACACATTCTCACAATTAATAAAAGTTCAATTTTGTTTTTATACTAATATATATATGTTTGCTGGATGTTCTATTATGCTGTTTCCTCTTACCAATGAAATATAACTATAATAACTAACTGAAGAAATATTCGCTATCAACAAAGTTGATAAATATAACCAAATACAAAGTGCGATACATAAAAAAAGACTCCCATTCTCTGGGAGTCTTTTTTCTTAGCTATTTAGTAATAAATCTTCTGGATTTTCAAGTAATTCTTTAACTGTTTTCAAGAAACCAACAGAATCTTTTCCATCTATTACACGGTGGTCATAAGATAATGCCACGTACATCATTGGGCGGATTTCAATTTCGTTTCCAACAGCGATTGGACGTTTTTGGATTGTGTGCATTCCTAAAATACCAACTTGTGTACCATTTAAAATAGGTGTAGACATTAATGATCCGAATACTCCACCGTTTGTAATAGTGAAAGAACCACCGGACATATCAGATAATGCTAATTTATTATCACGAGCTTTTTTAGCAAGCTCTCCAATATTTCCTTCGATTTCTGCAAAGTTTTTACGGTCAGCGTCACGTACGATCGGAACTACAAGACCACCTTCAGTTGAAACTGCGATACCAATATCATAGAAGTTGTTTTTCACGATATCTGTGCCATCGATTTGAGAATTTACGTATGGATATTTTTTTAGTGCTGCTACAACAGCTTTTGTGAAGAATGACATAAATCCAAGACGAACATCATTTTGTTCAAAGAATTGATCTTTTTTACGTGAACGTAATGCCATAACATTTGTCATGTCAATTTCATTGAAGGTTGTAAGCATAGCTGTATTTTGTCTTACTTCTAATAATCTTGTTGCAATTGTTTGACGGCGACGAGACATCTTTTCACGAGTTGTACGGCCATCATCCTCTTTAGGTGCACTAGCTGCTGGAGCTTGCACTGCTTTTGTAGGTGCCGGTGCAGAACCATGAGCGGAAACGTCTTGTACACGAACACGTCCCATTGGATCTACTGGTGAAATTTCACTTAGGTTAATGCCTTTTTCACGAGCTAATTTGCGCGCAGCTGGACTAGCAATCGTACGATCTTGCTCAGTTGTAGTCTCTTCTGTTACTGGTGCTGCTTTAGTAGCTTCAGGAGCTTTTACCTCTTCTTTTGCTTCAGGTCGTGCAGCTGGTGTTGATGCAGTTGAACCTGATCCGGCTCCTACTACTGCAATCACTTGACCTACTTGAACTGTATCTCCTTCAGCAGCTAGAAGTTCACTTACTACTCCTGCTTCTTCCGAAATAACTTCTACGTTCACTTTATCTGTTTCAAGTTCTACGATGAACTCACCTTTTTCAACTGTATCACCTGGTTGTTTCAACCACTGTGCAATAGTACCTTCTGTAATCGATTCTGCTAACTCTGGAACAATAATGTCTGCCACTTGAATTTCCTCCTCTAATCTAATCCTAACTTATAAGCTTTTTAAAGCTTCTTCAATAATACGTGCTTGTTCTACTTTATAAGTATCTCCATCACCCTCTGCAGGACTTGCTCTATGCACACGACCTACGTAAGTAATTTCTTGATCTTTTGCTATTTCAAGTAGATATGGTAAAGCAAAGTTCCAAGAACCCATGTTTTGCGGTTCTTCTTGAGCCCAAACAAGTTGTTTCGCATTTGAAAAACGAGATACAATTTCTTGAATCTTTTCTTGTGGGAATGGATACAGTTGTTCTACACGCACAATATGAACATGATCGAAATCTGCTCCATCTTTCACTTTATCTGCCAAGTCTATTGCAAGTTTACCACTAACAAAGACAATTTTCTCTACTTTATCTGCTTGGTTTCCTAAACCTGGTTGCTCAATAACTGTTTCAAATTGGCCAGAAGCCAAATCAGCCACATCAGCTCCAACTAAAGGATGACGTAATAATGATTTCGGCGAAACAATGAGTAGCGGACGAATAGCATCTTCTTTAAGCATTTTTGCTTGTCTGCGTAAAATGTGGAAATAGTTAGCCGCACTTGATAGATTTGCTACAGTCCAGTTATTTTCAGCAGCAAGTTGTAAATAACGTTCTAAACGTGCACTAGAATGTTCTGATCCTTGACCTTCAGCGCCATGTGGCAATAACATTACTAAGCCAGACTTAAGACCCCATTTAGCACGTGCAGAACTGATAAAGTTATCAAACATTACTTGAGCCATGTTAGCGAAGTCACCGTATTGTGCTTCCCAAATAGTTAGTGAGTTATTATCTTCTAAATTATAGCCAAATTCATACCCTAGAATAGCCGCTTCTGTAAGTGGGCTGTTATGAACCACAAATGAAGCCTTTCCATCACTAATAGCATGTATTGGCGTTAATTCCGCCCCCGTATTTTCATCATGAAGTACTAAATGTCTATGGGAGAATGTCCCACGTTGGGCATCTTGACCAGATAAACGAATAGAATTACCATCTTGTAAAATCGTAGCAAATGCTAATGTTTCTGCATGGCCCCAATCAACTTTACCCTTACCTTTGAATGGCTCTTCACGTCGTTTCAATATTTTCGCTAACTTTTTGAATGCGTTAAAATCAGCAGGCCATGTTAGTAGCTCTTCATTGATTTTAGCAAGCTTACTCTCTTCAACACCTGTTTGAATTTCCGGCATACCATCTAATACTACTTGTGGTATAACGATATCATGAACAGTTGATTGAGGGAGTTCTTTCACACGGTCATAAGCTTGTTGCATTTCAGCGAAAATCGATTCGTCTAATGTTTTAACTTCAGAAGACTCAATTAAGCTTTCTTCAACTAACTGCTTGCCATATAATTCACGAACTGTTGGATGCTTATGAATAGAATGATACATAGTTGGATTTGTTACTAATGGCTCATCCATTTCGTTATGACCATATCGACGATAACCTAATAAGTCAATAACGATATCTTTTCCAAATTTTTGACGATATTCATGTGCAAACTTTGCAACACCAATTACCGCTTCAGGGTCATCAGCATTCACATGAATGACAGGCACTTCATACCCCTTTGCTGGATCAGAAGAGTAATTGGTAGAACGAGAATCATAATGTTCGGTAGTGAAGCCAATCATATTATTCGCAATAATATGAATGGAGCCACCTGTTTGGTATCCACGAACTCGGCTATAATTCAATACTTCAGTTACTACTCCTTGCCCTGGAAAAGCAGCGTCACCGTGTACTAAAATAGCAAAAGCAGCATTTTTATCCTGAACTGGGTAACCAGCTGTATCAGTAGTTTCTTGTGCAGCACGTGTTTGACCTGTAACAATTGGACTTACTACTTCTAAATGCGAAGGATTATAAGCAAGTTTTAATGTTAAACCAGATTGTGAGCGGTAACTTGCTCCTTTATGGTATTTAACGTCTCCAAACCAGCCCTCTGAAAGTTCAAGAGAACCATCTTTTGGTAAAAATGCTTCAGTAGGAACATGTGCAAATTCCGCAAACATCATTTCATAAGGTTTGTTTAAAACATGTGTTAACACATTTAAACGACCACGATGAGCCATTCCAATATTCACTTGTTTTGTTTTTGACTTATCTGATTGACGAACTAACTCATCCATTAAGACAACTAAAGAATCTAGACCTTCAATTGAAAAGCGTTTTGCGCCTACAAATGTACGATGAATGAATTTCTCAAATCCTTCAACTTGAGTTAAACGTTTAAGTAATTGTTTTTTATCCTCAGTTGAAAGTTTTTCTTTTATGGTGCCCTTTTCTATCTTTTCCTGTAACCAAGCACGTTCTTCGGAGTTAACAATATGAGCAATTTCAAATGCAATCTTATCAGAATACGAAGAACGTAAATGTTCAATAGCTTGTAAACCATTTGTAATATTTGATGGTGCATTGCTAATTAGGTACGAAACAGGTACTTCCTTTAAATCCTGCTCTGTTAAATTATACGTATCTAGATTCATCTTAGAATCTTCTTTTGGACCATCATTTAATGGATAAATATTAGCAGTTAAGTGACCATGAGTACGAATTGCATCTGCAAGCTGAATTGCATGTATCACTTTCTCAAAATTATTCGGCTCTACTACTGGTGTATCGGAGTTATTAGATGATACTGAAGCCGGAATCTTAGGTGCGCCGTATTGCTTAAATAACTCTACTAATTCAGGATCCACATCGTCTGGAGACTGTAAAAACACATCATACTGCTCCATCACATACCCTAGGTTCGGACCAGAAAAAGCTGACCAAGGTGTTCGATTGTTCGACATTTAGAAAAACCTCCAACATATTGTGCCTTCTAGGCATTTATCAAAAAATACATATTAATGGATAAAAAAGTTCCGGTAAATATAAACAATATACACGCAAATACATATATATAGTTTACCACTCTTTTATATAGTCTCAAACTATCCTTGTATAAGAACAATTTTTCCATCTCAATCTTACTACTATAGGAAAAAAATACAATGGTTTTTTCAAAAAAAAAAGGAAATAGTCTAATTTTTTATACTTTTACACTGAATGATTATTCACTTGTTAATTTAGGGAATAAAATGGAAAATTTTGTCCATTTATCTTCTTCACTAAATACGGAAATCGTACCTCCATATTCAATTACCAAGCTTTTGACTATGCTTAAGCCCAAACCTGAACCACCTTTATTTTTAGTTCTAGCTTCATCTGCAATAAAAAAGCGATCGAAAATTTTAGGCAGCATGGATTCTTTAATGCCAACTCCATTATCTTCCACTGTAATCTGCACCTTATCTGCTTGATTTACCGCTATCACTTTAATATACGGTCTTTTATCGTTGTATTTTATTGCATTTTCTATTAGATTACGCAGAATTTGCTCTAAAGCAGTAGGCGGAACAAGAACATTTACTTGTTCATCTCCTTGGATTTCAATTGTTGTCTCTGGTGATAAATGTAAATAGTTTTGCTGTAACTGTTGAAGGACTGATATTACAGAAGAAGCTTCCCAATTATTACTATGCTCATTTTTTGCTAGCTTTAACATTTCTTCGATTAATAATTTCATTTTTTGAATTTCTGAGAGGGATATTTCTAGAGACTCATCTAAAATAGAGCGCTCCTCTTTTCCCCAGCGATTTAATAACGATAAATGCCCCTCCACTACCTGTACGGGGGTACGTAATTCATGGGATACATTATGGATAAATTCGTCTTGTCTCGTAATCGTTTTTGATACTTCGCCCATCAATTCCTTGTAAATTTTTAGTAGCTCTCCGATTTCATCTTCATTGTCATATTGGAAACTCACTTTTTTGGAAAACTTAGTCTGTTTTGCTAGCTGCATTTCATCTCTCAGTTCTTTAATAGGTCTTAGTAAAATCGAAGATAACATAAAGGCTATTAAAGCTGATAGTAAAAGCGCTATGAGTGCGAATATGCCCATGGCAATTAATATATAATTCATAAGCTGAGAAAAGCTTTCTAAACTGTGTGAGATTTGTACATATCCTTTAAACAAGCCAAAGTCTATTTCCGCTACTTTATGAAAAACTGCTTTTCCATTTATTTCTTCTCTTACAAACTTCTCGGTTTGAAGTGAGGAGGATTTCGGGAAATCACTAGCATCATTAATTCTGAGAATTTCAATACCATCTTCATTCAATATACGAACTGATTGCTTTTGATTGACCAATTGATTGAGTAGCGTTCTATTTTTTTGAATATCCTGAATGGAGATGATGGGACCGTTAGTTTTGAAAAAATGAGTAACTTCATCTAGTGTATTCTGTGCAATTTTTTCTTCTGAAATTTGCAGCCAATTGAAAAGAGAAAAATATAGTATAATACACATCATTAGAAAGCTTAAAAATATGGAAATAGCTGAAGCATACGTCCATTTACGTTGTAAAGTCCAATGTTTGATCATCTCATCACATACCCTACGCCTCTAACTGTCTCAATAATAGCTGCAATTTCGGCAGGTAGTTTTTTTCTGAGATGCCTTATATATACATCTACTACATTTGTTTCAACTTCGACATCATACCCCCATACTTTTTCCAAAATAGCATCTCTAGACAGCACCATATTATAATTTTCCATTAAATAGACGAGCATATCGTATTCAGTTTTCGTTAGTTCAATCTCCTTTCCTTTATAGAAAACTTGATGAGCTTTCTGTACTATTGTTAGCCCCTGGATTGTCAATTCACTCTTTATGTTTTCTAAAGAGGGCACTATCCTTCTAAGAACAGCTCGTATTCTTGCCAATAATTCCTCAATAGCAAATGGTTTCACCACATAGTCGTCAGCTCCAGTCTCTAAACCGGAAACTCGATCTATAATGGCATCTCTTGCTGTAATAAGAATAATAGGAGTACTTTTCTTTTTTCGCACTCTTCGACAAATTTCCAATCCATTCAAATTTGGCAGCATGACATCGATTAACATCAGGTCATAAGCATGATTTAAAGCTAGATCTGCTCCTTCACGTCCATCGTGAGAAACGGTAACTTGAAAATTCTCATGCTTTAACTCTAGCTCCACAAACTTAGCAATATTAACTTCATCTTCAATTAGTAGAATATGTTGCGTCATCTCTTCCATCCTTTCTATTATGGTTCCATTATATATAGCATAGCCTAAATGAAAGAAAAAGCCGTCCCATTAAGTATGAACGGCATTGGTATATATAAAATTGTTCTTACCGTTTTTCTTGGCCGTATATAGCGCTTGATCTGCATTTTCTAATAGCTCATCTATTGAAGACCCATCATTCGGAAACATAGCAATCCCGATAGAAGAGGTAGGTGAAAAGTAAAATTCATCTATGGCCCAACCTTCACGTAATTTTTGCTGAATTGTTAGAACAATTTTTTCAACTGTATTGCTTCTCCCATTCACATAATCTGCTATTTGATCAATGATTATGACAAATTCATCTCCACCAATTCGATATACATTATACTTATAGTGTAAACTAATCTGAATCTTTTCAGCGAAATGAGTTAAAAACTGATCTCCTACATCATGTCCATATCGATCATTAATCGCTTTAAAATTATCCCCATCAATATACAATAAGCCGACATTTGGAAACTTCGAACTAACAGAAGAAATACAAACTGGAAAATCTTCATAAAAGGAACGCCGATTAGGTAGACTAGTTAAACTATCATGATAAGCCATAAACTTCAGTTGATCTTCTAAAGCTCTTTTCTCTGTAATTTCACGTGATACAATAACAAACCATTTTTCTTTCTCGTCATCTACTGTGCTCTCTACTGTAGTAACAGATGTATCTGTCCAAATAGAGTTTCCATCCTTTGTTTGCAGGAGAAGTTCTACTCGGAACTTATCTAACATTTTTAACTTGGAGAAATTTACTATTTCAGCTTGACTAGTTACCAATTTAAAATAATAACTACCAAGCAATTCTTCTTTATCATATTTTAAGATTGTTTCGTGACTTGGTGATGAATAGAGTAAGTAGCCTTCAGCATCTGTTATTGCTATTAAGTCATTAGAATGCTCCGTTATCAATTTGAAAGAGCGCTCAATATTTCGTAAGTCGTTCATCATGCGTTTCTTTTCCGTGTCATCAAATTGTATAGTTAAAAATTTTTCAATTTGCCCTAAATCATTTTTAATAGGCACAATAGTCGCGTTTACCCAAAAAAAGGATCCATATTTTGTTCGATTTCGTATTTGACCATGCCAAATATCCCCATTATATATCGTTTCCCACATATTGATAAAAAAGGATTCATCATGATAATTCGAATTTATCATATGAAATGTTTTTCCTATTACTTCTTCCTTTAAAAACTTAGTTGTAGTTTCAAATAATTCGTTTACTACTTCAATTATTCCATCTCGATTTGTCATGGCAACCAAGGCAACTTCATTAATAGCTTTACGATAATTTTCTAAAACATAGGTAGATTCTTTCATATTTTGTGTCCGAGAAACTTCTTTCGTTGTAGCTAAAATATATGTAGATCCACTGTCGAAAATGGGTATAGCTGTTGTTTCATTAATATGTGTTTCACTTTCTATATTATGATGATCTTGGTAGCAAACAGATTCTTTTTGCATGCATGCACGATGATAATGTTGAATAATGGTTTTACTATGAAATTCACTAAAGCAATCATCCAGTGATTTCCCTATAGGATTGTCCGTGAAAAGCTCCTCTGCTTTTTTGTTGATAAACTCATACACATAAGAAGAATCTTTTTTACGCATAAAGAACACATATTCATTAGCTAAATCATATAATAAATGGAATTGATTATGGTTTAAGAAAGATTGAGACATCTATTTAAAAACTCCTGTCAAGTTCTATACTAAGTTAATATAATCATATGTATTTAGGAAGAAACATACAAGCATTTAAGATATATATTTCAAAATATTTTTTACAAAAATTTAATTATTTTTAAAATACTTTCTACTATGCAAAATAGAAAAAACAAAGTATATTATAAATGCAAATAATTTTATAAGGCAAAGTTCGCTTTGCCGAGGGAAGGCAAATGGTGCGCCACCAGTTTTGAGCTGGTCCTAGTAGGTTCGATTCCTACCCCGAAATTTTTTATGCACGATGAAGTGAAAAATTTCAGGGGAGCTAGGATGACTCTGCTCATTTATTGGTTCTTTTTAGGGGGCGCTTTTTTTGATAAAAAAACGAGATTTATTCGAATGTACATCTCTTTATGAACTTATGTCAGAACCAACTATTTTGCCTTTTGTACGTCAAAAAGCAAGTTCAGCTGATGAGTATATGTTTATAACAAAACAGTTGATGGAAGAAGAAGAAAAAGGAACCGTTATTTCTCGAACAATTGTTAGCGATTTTGGTCAACCAATCGGAACAATTAATCTGTTTGATGTAGATAATGGGGCAGGTTTTTTAGGAACTTGGATCGGCTGTCCGTTTCAAGGTCTTGGATACAACAAAAAAGCAAAAGAACAATTTTTACAGGAACTTTTCTTTGAATTAGATATTCATACGGTATTTTTACGAATTCGTAAAAACAATGGTAAAAGTATTCGTGCCACGGAAAAACTTAGATATGCATTAAAAGCAAATGAATCACATCCTTCTATCTATGAAGAGATAAATTCTATAGATGAAGTATTTGATCTATACTATATACCAAAAGATTTGTTCCACTTAGTACTTATGCAACAAGAAAACGAAGAGGAACAAGCAATGTAAAACAAACACCCGTCACTTTACAAAAGTGACGGGTGTTTGTTATTTTTGGTAAGTTAGTAATAGCTCCACAAATTGCTCTGGTGTTTTAGAAGAGTTAACTTCGAACATACGATCGATCATTTCTTCCTTTTCATCAACCATATGATTTATAGAATCCATAAATGTAGTAGCTGTAAGGTTTTCCTCTTCAAGTACATATGCAAATCCTTTTTTCTCAAAGTATCTTGCATTCAATACCTGATCCCCTCTACTAGCATGGATTGACAATGGAATAAGTAACATAGGTTTTTTTAATTCTAGAAACTCGAATATTGAGTTTGAGCCTGCTCGGCTAATTACATAATCAGACATTTTCATCAAATGAGGTAATTCATCTGTAACATATTCAAATGCTATATAATTTGGTTTCCCGACTAAAGATTCCTCTTTGTTACCTTTTCCACATAAATGGATAAGTTGAAATCTGCGTGTAAGCTGCTCGATATTTTGTTTTATAACATCATTTATTTTCGCTGAGCCTTGACTACCACCCATAATAATAATCGTTTCTTTCGTTGCATCAAAACCTGTTAGATGTTCTGCAATCTTTTCATCACCATGAAATAAATCTGGACGCAATATTGCTCCTATTGATGAAGCCTTATTATCTGGTAAGTGTCTTAGGGTCTCCTCAAAAACAGTGAAAATATGCTCAGCAAACGACGAGGCTATTTTGTTAGCAAGTCCTGGAGTTAAATCTGATTCATGAATCACTACTGGTATATTAGAAAGTTTTGCTGCAAGCACTACAGGTACAGATACAAAACCTCCTTTTGAAAATACGATTGAAGGTTTCACTTTTTTTAGTACGGATAAAGCCTGTAATGTACCATACAATACTTTAAATGGATCGGAAAGGTTTTTCAGTGAAAAGTATCTTCTTAACTTCCCGTTTGAAATAGGATGGTAAGGTATTTCAGGAAATCTTTCCCCAATGATTGTTTTTTCAATTCCATTATATGATCCAATATAATGGACATTATATTTTTTCTCTATTAACTCGGGTATTATGGCTTCATTTAAAGAAACATGGCCAGCCGTTCCCCCACCAGTTAATACTATTGTGTTATTATTCATTCATAATCTCCTAACTAATTTTATAACTTTAAAGGATGTATGCCAACATGTACGAAATGAGAACTCTACCAGAAAAAAGTAAGTATATGATTAAAATCGTCTTGCCGATATTAATCACACAAATTGCACTCTATTTAATGACCTTCTTTGATATTTTAATGACAAGTAAATATAGTATTAAGCATTTAGCTGGTGTATCTATAGGTTCTTCTTTATGGGTACCTGTATATACCGCCTTAACCGGTATATTAATAGGCATTACGCCAATTGTAGCACAATTAATTGGTGCAAAAAAGAAGAAAGATGTACGTACCTTTGTTCAACAGGGATTTTATATTGGAATAGTACTAGCTATTATTGTTTTTTTAGGTATTTTTCTGCTAATTGACCCAATCTTAAATTTAATACCTCTTGAAGATAGTGTACGCATCGTAGCAAAGAATTATTTGTTAATGCTGAGTATTGGACTGATTCCATTATTTTTATATAGTGTCTTACGCTCTTTTATCGACGCTTTAGGAAAAACAAGAGTTTCTATGTTCATCACTCTATTATCTGCGCCAATTAATATTGTTTTAAATTATTTGCTTATATACGGAAAATTGGGCTTTCCAGAGTTAGGAGGGGTCGGAGCAGGACTAGCTTCTGCAATTACTTACTGGCTTATACTACTTATCGCAATTATTATTGTGCTTCGGAGTAAGCCCTTTGTTATTTTTGAAATCTTTCACAGCTGGGCTAAGCCGTCTTTAGATAAAATACGTACACTTCTAAAAATTGGAGTTCCCATCGGAATATCTCTTTTTGCAGAGACAACTATATTTTCGGCCGTTACCATACTGATGAGTGTATATTCAACTGAAGTAATTTCCGCTCATCAAATAGCCATGAATTTCACTTCACTGCTATATATGGTGCCTCTGAGCATTGCAATGGGTGCTACGATTTTAGTAGGGCATGAAATTGGAGCAAAACGCTTTTCAGACGCACAAGCCTATAGCTGGTTGAGTGTGGTAACAGCAATATGCTTTAGTCTAATTTCAATTTCTATTTTGTTATTATTTAGAGAGCAAATTGCCTCTGTGTATACGGACGATCGTTATGTCATCGAATTGACCATTCAATTTTTCTTCTTCGCTGCATTGTTCCAATTATCTGATGCAGTCCAGGCACCAGTTCAAGGGGCATTACGTGGTTATAAAGATGTGACGATGACATTTATCATGGCTATCATTTCCTATTGGATAATTGGATTACCTACTGGATATATTCTAGCCAACTATACATCGTTTGAGCGCTTTGGATATTGGATAGGATTAATCGTAGGATTGTCTATAGGGGCAATCACTCTTACTACAAGACTTATTTATTTACAGAAGAAACTGAAAAAGGACTCCCTCTCCTCCTAGTGGAGAGAAATAGATTATTTTCTACCCAGATGTGCGCTGCTGCACACTCCAGCGGGAACCGCAGGAGCATATGATTTCGCAGTGACGAGGAGATTGAAGCCGTGCCCGCGGAATGCGTCCGCGTGAAACGGAAATCATAGTATCACTATCTCCTTCCAATACCTTTCTTCCATCTGTTAATGTATACAAAAAAACGACGCAAAATGCGTCGTTTTTGTTTTGATTATTTGCCGATGAATTGTTGTGTCCAATAATAACCACTATCAGATAACCCTACTCCGATATGTGTGTATGAACCATTCATAATGTTAGCTTTATGACCTGGAGATTTCATCCATGCATCTACAACTTCCGCTGGGCTACGTTGACCCATCGCAATGTTTTCTGCTGCAGATTTATACGTAATTCCAAATGATTTCATTTGATCAAATGGTGATCCGTAAGTTGGACTTGTATGAGAAAAATAGTTTTTATTTTTCATATCTTGAGATTTTGCTTGTGCTGACTGAGTAAGTTTTGTATCAATTTGAAGTGCTTTTAGTCCAGCCTTAGCACGTTCATTGTTAGTTAAATCGACAACCTGTTGGATTTCAGAAGTAACTTTAACCTCTTCTTTCGCTTCAGCAGTCGGCTCTTTAACTACTGGTGCTTTTTCTACATTTTCCTGAACTGGTGTAACTGGTTGTTTAACTACTGGTTTTTCTTCAACTGGTTTAGCTGGAGTTACCACCTCTGGTTTTTTTACTGGTTCCGCTGGTTTCTCAACTTCAGGAATCGGAGCTTTTTCTTCTGTTGGCTTTTCATTTTCTACAACTACTGGTTTTTTATCTACTTGATTAATATCAATCTTAGTTAAATCCTTAAGATTTAGAAGCTTTGCAAATGATAACTGCATATTGTAATTCCATTTTACTTTATAGGAAAGGCTTTTTGGAGCGTCCCAATTGTAGGTAACGGATGTCTTTGCCTCGGAAGTAGTTGGTGACCCAGTATTCATAGATGCGCTAGCTGTATTGGCAGAGATTAATAATCCACTAGCTAAAATTCCAGCCATAATCGTATGCTTTTTATTCATGTTTCATTTCCTCCTTCTTTTGTGCTCCCCTATTGTAAACACAAAATCGAAAGAAATTTTCCCATAAAATATTCCAAAGAAACCAATTGGATCTTTTTTTCTTTAAAATCTACAAGTCTAGCAAAGGGTTTTTGGATAACTTAACCACTTTGCTAAAATATTAGCTATGATATTCGGTTGACAATTTTTTAAATTCTTCCATATATACTTCAAGCATCATTTGCTGCTGAGTATCTGATAGCTTACTATTTTTAATACGATCAGTAGCAAGACTGTACTTTTTTTGAACAGATAACCTAGCTCTAGGGTGAGTAAATTCATCTAATAGCTCAGATTGGATGATACTTCTGATCTCTTCTTCCGTTTGAATTTTACTTACTGACTGACGGTTTTGATAAAGTAATTGGAACGCTTTAATCATTTGGAGTGTTTCCTATTACAACGATAGATTCTACTTGGTCTCCAATAATAACAATTTGAGGTGGCATTTTAATGTACTCCGGAAGCCACTGCACCATACCGTAAGCATATTGAAACAGATAAGGATTTTTATGTCCTTTTAATGGCACATAGCCCTTCATACGATAAATAGTGTCAGATAGTTCTCTAACCCATTGTTCAAACTCTTCCTTGCCGACTGGCTCAGAAAAGGTGTGTAAACGTGAAGATAATGAAAGCTGTTTTCCAATTGCCGCTTGTTGGATTTCCTGACTATGATAGGTTGCTTCTAGATTTGTTATCATTTTTAAAGGCAACTTAGCATTTGATGTCTGAATAATAGGAGCGTGACTATTTAAACCTTGAATTTGCATCGTTATCGCAGCTATTTCATCATCAGAAAGGAGATCTATCTTATTTGCTACTATTAAATGCGCATGTTTAATCTGCTCCAAAAACAACATACGTGTCTGAGGGGTCATTTTGTCTCTATCTAGCCATCTTTTACAATCTGCGACAGTAATAATACCCTTCATATTTAATCTACTAGCAAAATAGGGGGATAACACCGCATCCATAGCTTCGACAGGATGGGCAGCACCTGTTGTTTCGATTAGTAGTATATCGAACTCTTCTCCTTCTAATAGCATTTGTAGTTGTGCTTCCATTTTTTCGGCACCCGTACAGCATATACATCCTTCTAGCATTTCTTTTATCGGTACATCTTCGTCCACTGAACGACTATCGAAGGGTAATTTCCCTAATTCATTCATGATTACAGCTGGCTTTAGCCCATCCGCTTTCAATTGTTCAATTAAATGAGATAATAGCGAAGTTTTCCCACTTCCTAAAAATCCACTTAATAGATAGACATCCTTCATATTGATTAACTCCCTTAATATCGTTGAAAAAGCTGACCATAAGGCCAGCTCCCATTCAACTCTTTATTTGTCCAACAAGTCTGTTACAATTTCTTGTGCTTTTAAAAGTTGTGGATCTTCTTCTAAGATTTTAGCTCTTAGTTTATCCATCAATAGATAAGACGTTTCTCCATCTATATCCCCTGATACAACAAGTTTGTTGTCCGATTGGAACTTTTTCACTGCGGTATTCATCTGTTCATCAAAGTTACCATCCACTTCACCCACATTGTATCCTACTGCTTGAAGCATTTCTTCTGCCGTTTTAACAGCTTCTGATGATTGGTTTGTTTTCAATGTTACAGTAGTATCTAAAGGAGGTAGCATAGCATAAGATGGATATTCCACAACGTAATCCGGAAGAATCCCTATGTCATGAATCCAGTTTCCATCTGGTGTTAACCATTTAGCAGTTGTGATTTTAATATTTGAACCATCTGGTAAATCATTCACTGTTTGAACAGTTCCTTTACCAAAGGAATTTAAGCCTACTAATGGAACATTTGCTGATTCACTTAAAGCGCCTGCAAGAATTTCTGATGCCGAAGCACTACCTTCATCAATGATTAGGGTAACAGGTACATCGACGCGAGTCCCAGGCGTAGCTACTGTAACCTCTTTATTATTTTGAATTTCAATTTGCAGTAGGTTTTTCCCTTCTTCCACAAAAAGATTAGAAATATCTATTGCAGAAGATAGCAGACCTCCTGGATTTTGACGAACATCAAGCACTAATGCTTTCATACCCTCTTTTTCCATAGAGTCGATTGCTGTTAGCAATTCTTCATACGTGTTTGTAGAGAAACTAGATATTATAATATGTGCTATTTGATCATCCAACATTTCTGCATAAACCGTTTCAATCGGAATATCGTCACGTACTATAGTTACTTCCATTACGGCATTGGTACCTCGTTGTATAGATAGCGTTACTTTCGTCCCTTTATTTCCACGAATAAGTAATACAGCTTCGGACGCACTATATCCTTTAATATCTTTACCATCTACTGCCATGATTTTATCGTTTGGCATCAATCCAGCTTTTTCAGCGGGTGAGTTTTTAATGGGAGACACGATGTTAATAACACCGTCTCTTTCTTGAATCTCTGCACCTATACCTTGAAAGCTAGAAGATATATTCTCATTGAATTGGGAAGCCTCATCTTGGTTCATATAATCGGAATATGGATCCTCTAACGCATCAATCATCCCATTAATAGCACCATTGATCACTGCTTCTTCATCTACTGCTTTATAGTATTCTTCCTCTAATTTATCATATGCCAAATACAATTTAGAGAACTCAGAGCGCTCTTTCTGATTAACCGGGTTTACGTTTACAACCTTTTCATCACCCCATGTTAATGCAATCATAGTAACAGCAGCAGTTGCAACTACTAGGGCAAAAATACTTAATAGTAAAACAAATGGTTTCATTTTTATATATTTCGATGCTGGTTTTATTTCCGTTATCTCTTCTTCATTATTTTGTTTTTGTTCGTCCAAATTCCTTCACCCTTTTCAGAAAAAACTTCCCTTAATAATATATGTAGAATTTAATACTTTAAGTCATCTCTTCATTTTAAAAATAGACTGTCATATATATGACAGTCTATTTATGATTGTTATCTAATTCAAAGCCAAAAAATAATTTAGTCTTGAATAGCTGCTTCTAAAGCAACGACAATCATATCATTGAACGATAGATACTATTAAGAAAAATCAAGCACTGTCAAAGCGTTGATTTAGCAGTATTTAGTTTTTCTTATTCTATCATTAATATTCATACAACGTCTTTAAAATGATTAACTTTTCATTGCTTGGTCACTTTTTGGTCACCTGGTGACTAAGCAAAAAAGAATGTAGTACCTTAAGTATTAAATTCTTTTTAATTATACGACCCCAAAAAACATATAGCAACCGTAAGGAAAAATAACCTATTATCTGTAAACATTTTGATCACTCTATTAGGGTGGTCTTTTTTTATTCTTTTACCATAATAACCAGTTGTCTAAGTTTGAATGATGACTACTACTATTAACTTGTGGATGCCCCTCAACCTCTTCCAACCAGTTGTAAAACTTCACAGATTTACTCACACGAGGTTGTTCTTCCACAAATGATATTGTGGATGTCTTCCTATTATAACGCTCTATCGATTTATTATAAGCTCCTACGAATGCACTTCGTAATGTCTTAGTAAGAGTCAAAGTACCATCTGCAATATCACTAATAAGCTTGAAAATAATATTCTTAGCTTTTACGAAATCAGATACAGTTTTTAGATCAGTAGCTAACACCGCTTTATGCAGCTGATCCTTTAATTCATCTTTCATTGGTAAGCTGTTCATAAAATTGAATAACATCTGCTGGTACTCATTCATGTATGCTTTTTTATTTTCTTCCTGCTCATGCAATTCTTCTGAAAGACTATATAAATCTTTTGCTTGTTTAGAACTTAAAAGATTAAAAGATTTAATGCTTAGGTTTTGTGATTGTGGAGGACAACCCACGTCATTACTAGCTTCAGCGACCTCTACTCGTTGTGTCACATTCGATGTGTCATCATAAGGTAAAATTTTATAAATACTTGCTCCTTTGATTCCATTCAGCTTAGTTTGTGTTACCTTTTCGATAATCTTTAACTCTACTAATTTCTTAATTCCTCTCATTACGGTGCTACGAGAAGTATTAGTTTTGTCTGCAATTGTCTCAGCTTTTAAATGTGATGCTCCTGGGTACATTAATGAACGTCCAGCAATCATGAAAACAATGGCACGTTCCGATGTTGTTAAATCTAATCTGTATTTATCGATATGCTTTTTTACGTTTGAATCCATGTCCTCCACAGATTTGAATGTCACATGGTCTGATAAGTATTCGAATGCCATTGTTTTCACCTCGCTTTCCTTCTATCTAAGAACTTATATCTCTTCCAATACTTTCTCGATGTAACACATAGCTGGGTCAGTAATCTCTACAATAAGTACACCTGATTTCTTATGTGTGAACGTATCTCCAACTAGAATTACTTCAGCTCCTAATTTTTCCGCCCAAGTTTTCAACTTTTCAAATGCTATAAATGCACTTCCATAAGCTGTACATCCACCTCCAGGAGTTCCTTTGATTTTGATTTGATAAATATCTGAGTGAGTCACCTTCGTTTGGATTACTTTTATAATTTGTTTAGATATCCTCATTAAATTTCCTCCTTCGTATTTTAAATTTATTTATCGAATTACAAATACATAATTCGTATCTTAAATACATAATAAAATAAATATTATCATATGTCAATTACGAATTGTGTAAATGAAATTAATAATATATAATTAAAGTACGATACGTACATATGAAAGGAGGAATTAGGATGTCAAAAGAAGTTAAGTTGCGTTTACGAATTTTGCTTGCAGAAAAAGAATGGGAACAGAAGGATTTAGTCGAAAGAACGAATTTAACAAACCGAGCTGTAAGTGATTTATATAATGACAAAACAAAAAGCTATACCAAAAACACTATCAACGAATTGTTAAATGCATTTGATATAACTGATATGAACGATCTATTTAAGATTATAGAAGTGGATGATTAAAAGGGTGACTATACAACTTCCTTATTTATGTTTATCATTATGGTAAATATATGTAAGGGGGTTTTTGTTTGAAGAAATTAATATTTATTTTGGTTTTATTTTTAGCTGCATGTGGTAATAACAATGAAGATGTGCAAACTGATGATATAGATGAAGTGGAATACACTAGAGAGGTATATTTAATAGAGACTGCAAATGCCATTAGAGAAATCCATTCCCAACATGATAAATTAATTAAACAACTTGCTGAAAAAAGTAGCCCAACAGAGGTTTCTATTACTTTTATGGATATGAGTATTCTGGCAACCGATCAGTCTTATCAGCTCCCTGGAACTGAATCATTAGAATTTGATTTAATTAAGAAGGATTTAAACGAAATTCAATCCTATGTAGATGGAAAGTATAAAGTGTTTTCAGAACAAAAAGAGTTGGATGGTTTGAATCTAAATTTGTCGATAACTGAATTAGAAAAATTAATAAATACGCTTGAAAACGACTTTAAATCTGTTCAATAAAAATAAACCACCTTCCATTAATCTGGTTGGTGGTTTTTAGCTTCTTCAGCTCTATTTATACTTTCACATACCTTACCTAAAGCAATCAATTCATTTTTACTCATTCTCGACATTTCATCTAGTGCTCCTAGTATTAATTCCGAATCATACTTATCCAGCATTTCGTTAAATAATTCTTCTGATCTGTCAACTCTTATCAAATCTCCACAACCTTTTAATCTAATATAGTCACATCTAATATCTCATCTAATAAGTACGTATTCAAATTAAACGGATTATCTAAATCCAGTGTTCTTTTTTCTAAATCTATACTCTCGATAGTTCCGCAATTAAGGATTATTTCTCCGTCTCTCCATATTTTCAATAGTACATCTTTCTTTTGTTTAATCGCACTTTGCGCAGTTACTTCTATTGCATGTAGATCATATTCATCTAATACTGGCTTAGGAATCTTTTTTTGATCTTGGTTGAACTCATGCAGCATCGTCACATGCTCCGTTAACATCATACCTTGCCATTTCTTCATACCGCGGTCATTAATCACAAATATCACTCCTATTCTTTATGTCCGCCAACCATTTTAGAACGTTTGACGGCAGTACCTGCAGGTGTATAAGACACTGCTCTTAAAAGTGCTGCGGATCCGAATCTATTTCGAATGCTATCCATAGCTGTAGCTAGTTTTCGTATTTTCCAATTCTCCTTTTCGAAAAAGTTAAGCTGCATTGAATGTTCATCTTCTAATTTTGTTATGGAGATGGATATTTGCCTAACTGGACTTCGATTGTAGTTTTGTGCTAATAAATCAAGACAAACCTTATATATTTTCATGGTATCGTTTGTAGCTTCATATATCGTCCGTGCTCGTTGGAAACCCCCACCAAAAGCATTTTTGCTATAGCCTATTCCTAATGTAATTGTTCTAGCCGCTTGGAAAGTATCCCTAGCACGTTTTGCAACATCCTCACACATTTCCAAAATAACCGCTTTTACCTCTTCAATTTTGTTGTAGTCTCGCATAAGGATTTGGCTTTTTCCGTAACTAATTTGACGTTCTTGCGATGGTGCTCCCATCTCTGACAAATCGATTCCGTGAGCATGATGAAATAATTGATTACCCATGACACCAAACTTATCTTCTAACAGTTCTAGTGGATATTTTGCTAATTGACCAATACTAAATATCCCCATATTGTTTAACGTTTTTTCTGTCCCTCTACCGATTCCCCACATTTCGGTTAATGGTGAGACTGGCCATAATTTAGTTTGCACATCCTCATATGTCCATTTTGCAAATCCAGTTTTCTTAGCATCCAGATCTAGAGCAAGTTTTGCCATTAACATATTTGGTCCCATTCCAGCAGTACTATGCAATTGTAAGGTTTCTAATATTTCTTTTTGTATTTCTTTAATAGTACGTTCTGGAGGACCCCAAAGCTTTTCGGTACCAGTAAGGTCAATAAATGATTCATCCACACTGTATACATGTACAGCTTCAGGAGGAACATATTTGTGGAGGATATTCGTAACAGCCATACTCATTTCAAGAAAGTACTGCATCTTAGGTTCAAAAATTTTTATGTCAGGATGATTTGGTATTTCAAAAAGTCGTGTTCCCGTTTTGACTCGGAAACGTTTTTTCATTGCAGGCGATGCTGCTAATACAACAGAACCTTTTTGTTCAAAATTCCCAACAATAGCTATTGGCACTGTTCTTACATCCAAATCGTGAAGGACGGCTATACAAGAGGCATAAAAACTCATCATATCGATACAGGCTATTGAGCGGTTAGGTAGTTCGCTGTAGTCCATCATCGGATTATCTGTAAAGTTCTTGAATATGAATCGATAAAATCAATGTACCCTTTTTCTCGCATAGTGTCTAAATGACGATGAACAGATGAACTAGAACTGTATCCAACAGCATTTGCAATTTCTCTTATTGAGGGAGAGTAATTTTTCTCCGAAATAAAGTTTTTGATGTATACATAAATTTGCAATTGACGTTTGTTCATACGACCTCAAGCTCCTTGTGGATGATGGGAACAAATGCGAGTACATTCTCTATTTTAAAAGTCCTCTTAGTATTTCGTAAAAAGCAATAAGCCTTAAACGTTTTGCCCTCCACACTTAATACTTTTACACTTCTCTTACTGATTTCACCATTGTTCTTCATGTAAATCATTTCAACTATTTGATTCTGTTGCATGGACTTCAAAATATTTATACGCACATCCGTTCCCTCCTTTTCTTGTTCTTAGTATACGAACAATCGTTCTATTTTACAACTAATATTTAATGTTAATTTTTGGACAAATAAAAAAAGCCCCGTCCACAATGAAGTGAACAGGGCAAATGATTATTTAGTTTCATCGATGAGATATGTTAACCAACCATACTTTGCTTTTATTTTAGTTTGAGCATCCTCTGCAGCCTCTTTTGTCGTAAATGTCCCTGTATATATTCTGTAGTTTGGATTGAAGGAAATGGTATCAGCCGCCTCATTAATCATCCATCCAAAATCAGCTTTAATTTTTTCAACTGCATCTGCGAAAGCACGAGCGTTTGGAAATGTACCTGTTTTTATTCGGAATAAGCCTTTTGTAACAGTCACTGATTTAACCTCCTCTTTGTTCAATAGTGGAAATGTTGGACGGTTGCCAGCACGTAATTGTGCAATCGTTAACCCTTTTGTGTATTGCAAATGAGGATAGTCTTTAAAACTTGTCCAGTCGCCTCCCCATTCGAAACCCATTGATTTAGCAATGGCTGCCACACGTTTCCATTTATCATTGACCGTCCACAATGAACTATTGCCATCATCGCTAACCAGAAAATAATCTATCGCTAGACCATAATTGTGGACGGATGTACCAGGTTGAGCGTTCGATACAATAGATCCACTAGAACCATACTTTTTACCATTCCATGTGTAATTGGGGCGGCCTTGTCCATAAATATATGCCTGGTCCACATTCGAACGATAACCGCTGGATATTTGGACTAGAATGCCCTCATTATAGCAACGAGTGAGCAATTCAATGGTGTATTCTTTAATCTGTGGATGGACATCACCTAAGCGTTTAACAGAACGATCTATGAGTGTTTTTAATGATACAGTCATATCATTTCAACCCATTTCTTTTCAGCACGTTTTCTTGTGCTTTTGCTTTTTTACGTACTAAATACGTATTCTTCCACACACCATAACCAGCAATAATAAACGGAACAGATGCACCAAGAACTACTACAAAAGCATCGATCGATGATACAGTAAACCATTCAAATTTGATATTAATTGTACCCAAAAATAAAAGGACAGCTGATAGCCATCCTCCGAGCAATGCTACATATTGTTTTAATTTGTCTATTGTCATTATGAATTCCTCCTATTTTAACCAAAATTCTGTTACGTAATAATAAAGCAATCCCCCAGAGGAAAGTAACCCAAGTAAAGCACCACTTACCTTCATTCCTATCGTTGCTATCGTGTTCCATTTAAGCATCTTGAATTCATGATTTTGTGTGGTTCTTGTACTTTGAATACCCATAGCCTTTTCTAAAAGGACATACAGCTTTTCTGTTTGCTTTTCTGTTTGTTCTCTCATGACATTTCGAGTTTCTGTGGCTGTTGTGTGAATTGTGTTTTCAAAAATAATGAACTGTTCTTCTAACTTTGTTATTCGTTTTCCATCAATTTCCCTAGCCGTTTCTAAAACACCTATTCGTTCATCATGGTCTTTTATTTTCTCACCATGCGTTGTTACTGTTTCAAACATAGAGTTGCCTCCTTCTGGCATCCTCTCACCCCTTTTTTGATACATAAAAAGAGCACCCGTTTGGATGCCCTTCGATGTTGATTATTCAATTTCTGTTACTGCGCCTTATGTTCCTACTGCTCAATAGCTTGTTCAAAATTAACCTTATTTTTAACTCTTGTCTTCTCCGCAACAGTTTCCTTAGTTGCCTCGGCAAATATGGTTCGTGCTAGAATTGTGAATGAAGATAAGATCAAAAATAATTTATAAGTAAATATTGAATTACCTGAAATCATAATAAATATGAATGTAGTTGTGTAAACAATCGCAAATTCAACACCAAGAAATTTTACATATTTTATTAGATTATAAAAAGAAAAAGAAATCAACCCAATAACTACTACCATTCCTATAAGTCCAGAGTATAATAAAGCAGATAAAACTGGATTATGAGGGTAGTCTTCTTTAGCTTCTGATGGAAATTCGACTAAGTAAAGATGTAGATAATCAAATCCTCTACCAAAGAACATTTGAAATAAATTAGAATTTGAAATTAATTCCCAACTATAACCCCATCGATCTGTACGAGGTAAAAAACTTTCAGTTGCATTACTAGGACTTATAGATTGAAATCGTTCTATTGTCGTTTGTATTTGTGGGTCATTTATTATGTCTTTAACACTTATTTCATATCCAGAAAAGTGATAAATTATTAATATTAACATTAAGCCAAAACATACAAAATAAGTACCGATTAGAACTTTAGCAATCCGCATTTTTATAAGCGTATCTTTCAATAATTTAAGTATTAGAATAACGCATATAAGAGACAGTATTACAAAAGACCTTCTTGAGCCTGAAAAAACGATTGTCATTAAAATAGGCGTAATTGCTATCGAGTATAATATTTTTAGACGCACACTTTTAGATTTAACAATTAATGATACGCCAAAAATAAGACCTATCAGCATGGATAGAGCAAACATATTATTATCCGCTATTAGAGATGTCCCGAATATATAATGACCGTTTGCATTGAAATACTGAGGTAAATATATTCCTTGTGCCAGCGAGTAGTATTTGTATAGAGCTAAAATGGATAGCAATGACAATAAAAATAAAGATATTTTTTTAGTTCGATTAAAGAAATCCTTATAAGTTTCAACACTTAATTGATTGACCATTATTAGTATCAATATTAAGAAAATCATATTGTAAGTATCGTCTGTAGAAGTTTTATAAATAACCCAGTTATTTGTTAATAACAAACCAAACAAAAAGAAAAAGCAAGATAAATAGAAGAATGCAGTTCCAATGTTCAAGGTTATATTGATAGCTTTTTTTGTCCTGAACATTAACATAAAATACATAACAATTAAAAGGTAAATGACAGCTATACCATCAAAATATGCCATCCCCCATATTGCACTAGCTAATATTAAAGCTAGTCCAGTCTCATTTTTTTGCAATTTCCCCAAATTCAACCCGCCCTTTTAATAATTGATCCCCTCCAATATAACATAATCTGACAAACTCTTCACTGTGATTCTAGTTTTATCGACTTAAGGTTTAACAAATTGTGCTGTCCATGTACCCGCAGGCAGTACAATGGTTGAATCGGTTAAATTATATATCCTCAAAGTCACATTGAAGGTTAAATGGTCAACTTTAGGTGGAGATACAATTAGTCCATCTGGCACGGTTATATTAGTTGAAACGCTAACGTTGTCATTCGCTACTGTTCCTCCCATTGATATATTAATAATTTGAAAGCCTTTAGCGGTGATACTTAAACTGGCTGTCGTTGTGCTTACCTTATGATGTTTTAAAGCGCCTCGTACATTATAAGCAGCTGTTACATCATAAAGAATCTTTTGGAAAGTGTTAGTGTCAATCCCTACCCACATTTGCCCATTGCTGTCCATGCGGATTAATCCCTTACTACCAGTAGTAGGTGCACCAGGCGTGTCTCTAGGTGTCATTCGTATTTGAGGTGGCAATTGTACCATCTGCCCTAAACGAGAACGCCTGTTGTAGTAAATATGGGATAGTACAGGTGAAGAGTAACCCAGTTCAAGATCGACAAGGTTGTTAGTCTGCCATTCACTCGTCGGCGATTCTTCCAATAGAATAAATTCCCCGACCCCTCCGTTATAATTGCAATAGAAGTCACTCAAAAAATGACCATAAGTCGTACCAAGTGATACTAAGTTCCCCTCAAACTCTGCACGGAATTTTTCAAAATGCGAGCCTGTTCCTCTTGTTATCTTCAACATCCAACGATCTGAACTTGTCACAGTTGCACCTGTAGGGTCTACCGTAGGATGTGGGTTGTAAGTTTCAAGACTTTCTATTTTAATATTTCGGAATATATTAGTATTTCCTGTGTCGTTATAAACCCCAATAATAGGACTTAAAGCTGTAAAATCATCCACTTCATTAGCATTAGCACGAGCGGTTCCACCACCGTCTTTTGTGCGAACACCATAACCACAACTGACAGCCCTTGTTTCTATTTGCTTATTATAATAACACCCTATAGTGCCATCAAAATCATAGCCAACACCACAATTAAATACATCTACTCGTTTAACTGAACCATACTGAAAATATCGATAATTGATTCCAATAAGCCCGTATCGATATGTTTCAGGTTTAATTGTTAAATCTACTACTTGCGGTTTTTGCTTTGTTGACGATACCGCTTGAATAACATTTCCTGTTGTAAAAGTAGGCACAATAAACGTCGCATCTCTGCCTGCCCCTTTTAGTATCACATTAGATTCGTGATTGATCGGTGAACTAATTTTCGCGTAACCTCTAGGTAATAGTACAGTCCCTCCGCCTAATCCCTTAACGTGCTGGATAGTCTGGTTAATGGAAGATATGTCGTCTGTAGTATTATCGAATTTCGCTCCAAACGTAGTAACGTTTATCGCTATATCCGCCAACTGTGCAGTAACTGAATTATTTTCTTTGTCCAATCTAGCCTTCAAAGTAGGATAAATCGTGCCATCTGAACCGACACTTGCTTGCGCAGCTTGTGGAGAAGAATCTCCCTCTACTACCAATTTATTTACTTGTGCTTGCAAGTTCGTTTGCTCACCAGTAAATTTATCAATGAGTGGTTTTTTTGTGTCAATATAATCAGATAGTTCCTTAGCTCTGTCTGCCTCTACTAACGCATCTTCCGCTGCTGCTTTTGCGAGTTTTCCATTGTCTTTATTCCATGACATTTTCCATCACTCCTTTATTACCGCACGAAAAGGTGTATTTGTAGAATTAATGGCTATACTCGTAAAAGGTTTGAATAGAGAATCGAATGACTCCCCTTCTTTTACTGTAATTGTTAGTCCATTAATAACAGCTGTTATGTCACCAGTGCCGTCATTCACAATGGAAAAACCATAACATTTATTCGAGTACGATTTGGTGAAGTTAGCGTTGCTAGTAATATAATCAATGGTGACAGTGCCACGCTGATGATACCATGCAGCTCCGTCACGTCCTGTTTGTTCCTGATAATAGTTCCCCTCCGCATTAAAAAACTGTGGCAATGGATATCCTTGTGATTTTATTATTGGTTGATCTAGCGCACCCATAAAACATCCCTCCTAAATTATTTTCCCCAATATAAAACCATTTAAAATAGCCACTCTATCACCTATTACAGGTGTATATGATGCAAGCCTTGTATATCGTTTAATAGATGCAATTGCTTCACCATCTAAACGCACACGAGGTTTTCCGGTAGCATCTGTGATGGTTCCGAATCGTACATTTTTCGTTTGTTTTTCATTCCCAAATATGCTTACAAATTCTTCTGCAGTTATCATAATGTCACCACCTGGCGAAGTTCGTGTGACATTTTACCGCCAACAACTAAATCCATTGACCAGTTGAGTTCAAGGTATTTTCCATCAATTTTCAAGTTTTGATAACGCATTTGTAATACATCCCCGTAACCATGCATTGGCATCAATGCAGATTTAAACTGGATTCGTCCATATATTTGACTGGCTTCAAATGCAATTCTTTGTACATAAGCGTCTAATGCTGCCTGGTCCGCTATATCTGTTATCTCCCGAAAGTCTACAATATTTCTACCTCTATTAACTGTGGATAGAGGGCTATTTGGATTATTATTTGTATATGTCGATGTTAGAGGCCATTCTTCTTCGTTTGACCTCACAACAGTAAATATGTTTGGGACATTAAATGTATCTAGTTCTTCCTCTGCCCCTATCAACGTCACTGATTGCTCATCATCAATATAAGCATAATCAGCAGACCTCTCAGATGGAGAAATATATGCACGAGATACAAAATATCCTTCTTCATCCACAAATAATGGAGTGTAATTTAGTTGAGATAACAATTCATTAATTGCCTCTAACTTTTCAGTTCCTGGGTCAAATTCAATTGTTCTGGGTAAGTTCTTTGTCGTTTGTTCAATATTATAATAGTAAATTCCGGAACTTCTTAAAATAGCGATGATTGCATCATAATAGTTTGTGCCCTCCACAATTGTGTGGCGATCCAAAAATTTATCATCTCGTAATATGAGTGATAAATCATATGCTTCTATCTCTCTGTGGACGGAAGCTAATTCATCCTTTCTTGTGGGAGTTGATAATAAAAAAACTCCAAGAGGAAAATCAATCCATCCAGAGTTTTCGTTACCTACTATTTGATTAAGTATCATTGGTTGCACATGACTGAAAAAAGCATATTCCCTTGCTATTACTCTCCCTTTTGGCATCCACAGTCTCATATAAGGTTTGATGCGATCATTCAGGTAATCGATGGGTTGTCCGTCCTCAATTATGTTGAATTGTGCTGTTCGTTTAATTTGAGCTAACATGGATTGATCAATTTTAGCTTCTGTTACGTTAGATAAATCTCTTTTCTTACGATTTTCTTTATCTAATAATTCATAACGAAAATCAATCTGTCGATTAGGAGAATGCAGTACCAATTTAACTGCATCATGAGTAAATCCATTACGTGCTAAATCCATGTACTACACTTCCTCTCTATAATCTATTTCAGTCAATGAGAGCGAGACCTCATTTCCGTACCATACATCAGTCATTGGCAAAACTGGTAGAGTAGTATAGAATTTCCTTCCTCTGCCATCCCGATATAGAAGGGTCGCTCCATCATTTAAAAATTGGTTTAATCGTTTACGACCGATTTCATCACGCAAGAGTTTGATAGTTACATTCCTTTGGTATTCAGAAAAAGGACCATATTCGATGGCTAGTCTAGGACGTCCTGCGTATTGTCGAAAAGCATGCTCTCTTTGACGATTATCCTCACGACCATCACCACCATCAAACTTATAATGATGAATGGTCATTTCAGGGTCTTGCACATCGTGTAGGTATACACCTATCAATTTTGGGGCTACCGCATTGACCACATCTGATTCGCTATATGTTCCGTTCTCTCCGATTGCTCTTATACGGTATTGTGCGACTTCTTTACTTGCAACAGCATAGTCCGTATAAATGGAAATAATATTTGTTGCAATGCGTACCCAACTATCATCTATTTGTTTATAGATTTCATTTTCTAGTAAATTTGGTTGGGTGCCAGTTGGTGCAGGGTTTTCGATAGCAAATTGTATACCCGATTGATTGATAAAAATAGATACATCAGGTTTTGGTGGCGGCGTATACGATATAACTACTGTTGTATCGACAAATGTTGAAAATAGTCCGCTACTGTCTTTAATGCGTAGTTTTATCTTATACGTACCGCCATTTAATAAGTCGATCCCAGTTGTGATTGCTTTATTTCCAGATATAATTTCACCTGTATCCCATACAGTTGCACCTAGAGCATCCTCGATTAATACTTGATAAGATGCTTGCTCAACTCCTGACCACTTGATAACAGGTCTTGATATATTGACGGGTGAGGTCGGTAGTAATATAGTTGGCGCTGTCGTAGGTTCAGCGGAACTGAAAACAGCAATAGCTGAATATGGACTTACTAAACTTTGTTGGTCATATGTTCGTACTCTCCATTCAATTTGTCCTGTTGGAAAAGTGTTAGCGTCGATATAATAACCCTGTTCAGCTCCGATTGAATTAGCAGTATTCCAAGTAGTTGTCCCTTGCAATCGCCACTCAATAACTGCTTTTGACTGTGCATCATCATCGTTGTGTCGCCACGTTAGACGTTGCGTTTTAGTGCGGTCAATAATAACTCCAGTAGGTGATAAATTTGTCGGCATTGTTGGAGCGACATTATGCTGGATAGTGAATACTCCGTTTGATTCATCCCATGCGCCGTAATTTTGACCGTCATATGCTCTTACTCTTACTTTTGCAGTTGAAGTAGATGGTTCATTTATAAAATTGTATACAAAACTGGAAACACCTACGTCAGTTAATGAAACAATATCTTTCCATGTGCTGCCGTTATTTAGAGATAATTGAATTTGATAACGAATGCCTGTTTTCGGCTTAGAATCTGCAAATAGTATTGTGAAAAGTTCATTGACTGATTCTCCACCATTTGGTGCGGTTATGATTGGTGCGTTTTCTATGCCTGTTCGGACGTACCAAAATCCATCATTACCAATGCCGTTTACAGGATATTGGTTAATCGTTCCTACTACTCCCGTTTGCAAAAGAGTTGCAGGTGTTGCAGTGCGTGTTCTTTGATATTGAGCCATTCGGTATTCCGTAGATGGTCCATTAATATAACCTGTAGGACCTCCTACAGTTTTCGACGCAGACGTAAAACCGTTACTGACATTCCATATACCAGAAGAACCCATTCCGTATACTCCCCAACCTGTCCCGTTATAACGGTTGCCATCCCAAGTAGGTTCTGAATTATATCCGTAAATTTCTGAGCCACCATACCAAGTGTTGTAGACTTCCTGTGCTTCACCACTCCAAGGACCAAAAGTAACGTTATATTTATTAAATAAATAATTCGCCATTCAGCGACCTCCTTTCTCTATCTGACATTAACCATAAGCTCTACTAACCTGTGGAATACCTTTTACTAGATTAACTACATCGTTGAATTCTTTAACGTTTTTCGCATCAATGGAAACATTGTATACAGGACTATTATTTGTAGTAGATGATGTAGCTTTAGAATTTCCACTACTACCAGAACTACCATTAACATTCACAGTACCCGAACCACCAAGCGCACTTTGTAATGCTGCATTAACTGCCAAAGCAATATTTCTCGCTTTATCAACCAAAGATGATTCCATTGAAGCTAGTCCATCTAGTAAGTTTTGTCCTGCGTTCTTACCAACTTGAGTCAATGTTTTAAATTCTTCATCCGTTGCCTTGGTAATGTTATTGATTTCAGCTACCCATTCTGTTTTTAACACGCTCAATTGTTCATTAGCAGCAACACGCATTTCTGTAATGCGAATATTAGCGTCATTTCTTAACTGAGATAACTCTGCATCTGCTACCAATCGCATTTCATTGATACGGATATATGTGTCAGTTTTTAACTGTTCTAATTCTGCATTGGCTACTGATCGTAATTCTTCTAAACGTCGTTGGGTATCAGCTTTCATGCCAGCCATTTCAGCCTCGGCTAGTTGACGAGCTTTTGCAGATTTTTCTTGATACATATTAGAGTAATTACTCAACTGTTCTTCTGTCATTGAATTAAGAGCTAATAACTGTGGAAGGGCTTTAGGTCCCATCTCTTTTAATTCAGTTAGTAAACCATCATCAATTGCTTTGCTGGATAACTTGCCCATTTCTTCTTCCCAACTTTTTAAGCCATCTAATTGGGATTGGAGATTTCCTAATAAAGCATCTGCTGATTGTTTCGGACTTGTATCAAGTCTGTCAAATAATCCAGTGGAATTAAGTAATTTTTTGTACTGGTCATCCACAGCTTTTGCATACTCATCATTTACACGTTGTTGATCCGCAATTAATCTATCATTTATTGCTTGCGATTTCGTAGCTAATTCTTCTTTTGCTTTTAAAGTATCAGCTGCCAAACGATCATATACAGACTTGGTTTTACTCGCAAGTTCTTCGTTGACTTTTAAAATTCCGTCTGACATCTTTTTATCGATATCGACCATCTTAGCGGAAAAATTCTCATTGATTCTAATGACATCTGCATCGACTTGCTTTACGACTTCCGCTTTACGTTTCTGGATTGTTTCAAATTTAGTAGAGTGCTCAGCGAAATGCGAGCTAAGTTCATCAAGCAATCTAATTTCATCCTGAAGAGAAATTTGACCAAGACGTTTCTTTTCATCGATGTACGCAATACCTGAATCAAGCATTTCTTTATCGACTGCACGTTGGGCATCACGTAAAGCTAGTTGGGCAATTCTTTTTTCTTCCGTACCATCTTTGAAATATTTAACGGATGTTTTCCAGATTTCAGCTTCATCATTTAATGAAATTTGTTCAGCTGATTTTTTATCAGATATGAATTTTTGAACAGAACTAAGACGTTCGTTAGATATTTCTTCTTCTTTTTTCTGTATATCGTTCCAAGCTTTTTCATTAATTTTCGCAAGCTTCGTTTTCTCATCTTCTTCAATTTTAGCAATCTTAGCTGCGGTATCACGTTTGTCATTAAGTAATCGTTGGGTACCGGATGCAGTGAGTGCACCTTTTTTATTCACAGATGTTTTATGGATCGTCTCCACATTTTGAGAGGATTTACGTTCGATTTCTTCTATTTTAGCTGCACTATCTTTTTGGATTACCGTTCGTTCTTTTTCTGCATCTATTGATATTTTCTTTATCTCTTCATTTATTTTTTTGGTTGCGTTAGTTAAAACACTTCCAACCTCATTCATTAATTCTTTACCGACATTTTTAGATGCAGTAATAACACCGCTCAATTCACTAACGATTTTAAGTTCAATTGGTCTATTTAAAGAACTAATAACACTGTCAGCCGCACCAATAGATCTTGCTCCGGTTGCATAACCAGGAGTCCCATTTAACTTACTAATTATATTTTTAGATTCCTTGTGTGTGAATACTTCAAATCCTGCTGGTCTATTATATAAACCAAGATTAAGCATTTCCCATCTATTGCCCATACGACCAAGTTCAAAGCCTTCTTCACCAGCTATGAATCTACCACCTGGATGAAAACTTGTACCCTTCGCATAACCTGGTTCCTGTGGTCCATTAGAGCCGTTATAACGAATATTTACGTTTTTGGTAATAGGTCTTCTTAAATTTTCGTCTAAAGTATCCCAAAAGTTTTTAGGGTTTTCAGAAAGTACAACATCCTTAAAGACCGTCTTGCCTGCTACATCATTAATTAATTGCAGTTCACTTTTTGCGGTCTGTAGTTTGCCGATTTGGGAATCAATTTTTGTGTTTTGTTCTTGGTATTCAGCTGTGTTGATTTTTCCAGATTTCAAAAGTTCACTTAACTTTGTCTTTTGTAATTCAAGCTTTGTTAACTCTTCACTAAGTTGAGCTCCTGACCTACCTTTTTCAGAGGTAATACCAACTTGCGCAAGTATGATTTCTTCATATTTAAATTTAGCTTCTTCGAGTGCTGCAAGTTCTTTGCGATTAGTCTCAAGCAATTTATCACGTTCGCCCAATTGTTTACCGTACGTAATTATCATTTCTTCTGCACGTGATTTTTGTAAATTCTTTTCTTCTAGTACTTCTTTTTCTCTTCTTATCTTGCTATCAAGATTTATTATTTCTTCTGCAGATGCGCCATTCTTTTGTTGTTCAAGTTTTAGAATTTCTGATTCTGATTTCCAAATTTCTGTTGAAAGTGTACCGATTTGTTTTTTGGTTTCCTTTTGCAACTCATTTTTTTGTTTAACTTCTGAAACTAATTGCTTCTGTTCTTTCAGTAACGAATTTTCTTTATCGATTGCTTTAGTCAAAGTTTCATATGCTGCGTTTTGAAGTTCTTTTGCTTTCTCTGCGTTCAATTCTTTGAGCGCTAAAGTGTTGTTAGCGTAAGCTTCACCTTGTAGACTAATAGATTTAACAGTTTCAGGTGCCCCGTCAATTACTTTTTGATTCAGCCCTAAAAATTCGTCCATTTCATCATTGGTCAATGAACTTTTTTCTAATAGCTTAGCTTGCTCATTTTTTAATGCTGCTACTTTATCAGGGGAGTTGGTCATTTCTAATTCAGCGTTAATATCCAAAAATCTAAGCATTTCAGAATTTGATAATTGATTTTTATATTGTAAAGCATCGAAGCTTTTGATTAATTCATCGTTCGTATCAATTTCTTTTTGTTTGGCTTCTAATACTCCTATGTTAACTTCGTTGGATTCCTTGTAAGCTAATGTTGCAGCACCGATACCAGTAGCTAATAATGCAATTCCCGCTACAGTCCAACCGATAGGACCAGCTAAAACAGTAAATGCACTTCCTGCTGCACCAATAGCAATAGACATTGTACCTGCGGCTGTGATAATCGAACCGATAGAACTAATTAATGTTCCTCCCACAACTAATACAGGACCAATAGCTGCTGCTACTCCCGCCATTACCATGATATTTTTTTGTGCTTCAGGTGAAAGTGCACTAAACTTTTCTACCAATCCTTGAATAGTTTTGGCGCCATCTCTTAGAGAGGGTATTAATTTGTTACCAATAGTTATAGCTGCGGTTTCAATTGTGCCGCCTAATTCTTCAAGAGCGCCTTTTAAATTGTCCTTCATTTTTGCTGCAGTTTCAGCTGAAGCACCACCACTATTTTCAAGAGCGGTTGTCATTTTATCGATGTTAGCTGGCCCTGCTTTGATTAATGCTAAAAATCCACTTACTGCTTCAGTCCCTACTAACTTAGCCACTGTCGCAACCTTTTGTGCTTCTGTTTCACCTTCCAGTGATTTACCTAAATCACCAACCATTTCAGATAAACTTTTAGCATTTCCGTCAGCATCTAAAATAGAGAATCCGAGTTTCTTCATTATTTTCTCTTGTGCTTTAGCTGGATTATTTAATGCTAATAAAGATGCACGTAATGCAGTCCCAGCGTTAGATCCATCTAAACCAGAATCCGTCATGATTCCAATAGCCGCTGCTACTTCTTCGAGTTGTATACCTAATGCGGCCGCTGGTGCTCCTGCGTACTTAAACGCTAATTGCATATCACCAATACCTGCCGCCGACTGATTGGCTGCCATCGCTAATACGTCTGCAACTCGACTAGCTTCAGATGCTTCAAGTCCCCATACATTAAGTGCTGCCGCTACAGTTTGAGCCGCTAATGCAAGTGATTCGCCAGATGCCTCCGATGCAGAAATAACACCAGGCATAGCACCGATAATTTCCACTGCATTGAATCCCATAGCTGCCATATCTTCCATTGCAACTGCTACTTCACTAGCGGACTTAGATGTATCAGCACCTAATTTCAACGCGGATTCATTTAATGCATCCATTTCACCGGCAGTAGCTCCTGCAATAGCTCCAACTCTATCCATTTGTGCTTCAAAATCTGCAGCCATTTTAACAGATGCAGTACCTGCTGCAACGATTGGAGCCGTGATTGCCATGGACATTTTTTTCCCAACACTGGTCATTCCATCGCCGATAGCTTTCATTTTGCCGCCTACCGCTTCCATTCGTGCACCGGCTTGTGTCCAGGCAGACGATTGAATCCGTAACTCTTCAGTAACTTCATTTAATTCTGTAGTTAGACGATTATATTGGGCTTGCGCTTCATTTACACGTCTTGCTTGCCGTTCTAAAGTTGCTTCATTAGCTGTTCCGCTCGCTACTAATTCATCATATTTTCGACGTTCTTCTGTTAATTTAACTGAGGAAGTAGCAACCGTTCTTGTTAATATTTCTTTTTTGGATGTTAATCCATCAACTGACTTTCCATACTCTGCACCTAATGCCTTTGCAGCTCTTAATTCAGAACCCATTGCTGTTAGATGTCTATTCATTTGATTAATTGAGCCATTAAAATTTGAAGCATCCATGGATAGGGAAACTGCTAAACTGCCTATTTCTGTTGTCATATTCTCACCGTCTTTCAATCACTGTCATATTTTTGAACACAAAAAATCACAGCCAAGATAATTCATCTGCTGTGATGTACTCTGTTTCGACCATATGTAGTTCAAGCCAAAACTTTATATCCATTTGATCTATTTCATGGAGTTTATATCCCTCGCTCATACGTTCACGATACCAACCTTTAATCCATTCATATCCATCAAAATCAGTTACTTCCCCGTTTCGTTTCCCTCTTCAACTTGTTGGGTAACTAATCCGCTTAAACCTAATACTTCGTTAAAAACACGGGTAGGCTCTGTTTGAATTTGTGTAACACTTAATCCCTTCCAAGCTTCTTCAGATGTAAACTGATTTCCGAAAGCAAATACGATAAATTCGATATACTCATCATAAGTCTCTACTTCTGCAACACTTACCCCTTCTCTGATTTTTTTATTTAATTCAAGCGCCTTGCGGAAAACTATGCCCTCCACAAAATCGTTCTTATATGTTTTTTCTTTGCCATCCACACGCAATGTAATCTTCATTAATAATTCCTCATTTCATTTTTTGGATAAATAAAAAAGAGAGGTACTAGACCCCTCTCGAATTATGGTGTTGGTGTAACAATTGGTTTCTTAACAGTTGCAAAGAATGTTGTTGGCGTTGCTGTAACTCCTGTATCGTCAGTTCGAACAGTGTATTTCAAAGTGCCATCTTCCAACGGAATTGCTTCACCAGAGAATCCGTATTGTTTATATGCAGTTTCACCTTTTTTCTTTGTAGCATTCGATTCTTCTGTTGGTTTAAATTTAACTTTGTACAACCAAACTAATTTGGAACCACTTTCGAATCCTACAGCCAAATAGTTAGGAACATCATTGGCATTCATGATTAGACCTTTATCGTCAGACAATTGGTGTCCATACCAGTCTGCTTGTACTTCTGTTGGTAAATCTACTACTTGACCAGCAACCGTGATTGTATCGAATTGAACTTCATTTGCAACAACACGATCTCCTGCATCAAGCGGCGACTCTGAAATGTTAGGTGTAAGTGTTAATTCAATTGGCATTGTGAGTGTTTTCACTTCACCGTGTTCTTCTGTTGTTTCATCATCCATAACTGCATAATGTAGGTTTTTTAAACTAATTTTCTGTACTTTTTCTTGAATTGCCATATTTGTATTCCTCCTAGTTTTTTAATAATCATCAAAAAAAGCGAATCGCATCACTTTGTTAAAGTGCGAATCGCCATCTGTATATGGTGCATCAGCTTCAAATGTTCTTTCAAACCCTGCTTGCTCTAATGTTTTGCGTATGTCCTCCACAAGCTGATGATAGTTGCCCTTGGACCATACGTTTACTTGTATAAGTCTCTCAGTTTCTATCTCCTTGTCAGCGGCTTCTAGTGAAGGAATAGACGTATATTCTAAAAACGTGACATATTCTGCAGGTAAACCATTTGGTCCTGATGGATACGATTGAAATGCAGACTTAACACCAATAGTTGTAAGTGTGGAAGACACCAAATCTACTATATCTCTCATAGACCTAGCGCCCCCTGAATTTCTTCGATTATCGCATTCATAGATTCTGATTTACTTTGTTCATATCCACGAGAGAAAAATGGATTAGGATTTATTTTTCCCCATGTGACTTTCTTTCCGCCTTTGGTAATTGTGGACCCTGCGCTTCGCCCAAACTCAAGTATATGAGAATGATACGCTTTTCCTGTATGGATGACGACCTGTCCATCTTTAGGGCGTTTAAGTTTGATATTTTTCTTAATTACTCCATCAGACCGATTACCAAAATTAGCTTCAGCAATAATTGTTTCTTGTGTAACTTTTCCTGCTTTAGTCAATGCTCTATTTTCAACGGTTTCTGAGATATTTAAATTACTCAAATTGCGAAGTGTTTCTTCTAATCCAGTAAGTTGTAATTCCATTTAAAGCACCTCCCGGACAAGGATAGTAAATGTTTCATCCAGCTCATCATCATTAGTCATGGAAGTGATATCGTAATCTTGTCCTTTATGACGGATCCGCATAGTGTCATTCAAATCTTCTCTATGACGGCATCCGAAAGTTTTCATATCTTGCATTTGAACAGCTGCAGCTTCAAATAAACGGGTACCTCGTAAAGTTTTAATCTCAGCCCACACAGTAACATGTTCTTTCCATTCTTTAGAAGGCCACCCGTTTACTATTTCGCCTGGCGGTTTTAAAAAGGTGATGCGGTGGCGTAAGTTCCCTGTATTTACTTTAGGTTTGTATTTAAACTTTTGCATTAACATCACCTTCTAACGTGATTTCATCCAATGCTTTCGAGATTCCGAAACTATTAATCATTGTTAAAAAGTTTGTATTAAAATATTCCAACGCATCATTGTAGGTATAGCGAGAACGTTCAAAAACAAGCTCTTTGAACGCTTCGTCTTTTTCGATATCATAATCTCCACAAATCTTTTTTAAAGCTTGTAGGGACGCTAAAAGGATGCGTAATAGGTTCGAATCTTCATCATCCCCTAATCGCAGCCTTTCTTTGAATTCTTTTAAAATATCAGGAGTAATTGGGTTGTCCATCTAATTCACTCCTTCTTTGTTTTATTACTTGCTGGTGGTTCCTTTTGCTTTATAAATGCAGCCTTGTATTTCGGATGAACTTTGGACAATTCATCGATTCGCTTTTTAGTAGGTTTATAGTCACCTTTCGGATACTCGTCACCTACATTGTATAAAGTATCTTCATTTTCTTTATCAATGAATTTATTAATTGCTTTGTATTTCATTTCCATCTACTCCTCTCGATTTTATACTTCTGGTGTAGGGTTGAAATCAATATCCAAGTCGTAAACTAATGCAGCTTTATTATCTTTTGGTTTGCCGTTAGCAAATTGTTTGATAGTGAATAACGTCGCATCTTCCATAGCAAGTGTTTGATCGAATTTTTTCAATTTATAACCGCCTGCGATTGCAGCTACATATTCACCTTGCACTAAGAATGCCGCTTTCCCAACTGGTATTTCGTCAGATTCTACAGGTTTGATGTTATACGGTAAAGCCATTACCCATTGACCGTTTGCAGTTTGGATAGTATTACGGAAAGTGACTGCGATGGCATCAATAGGATTGATTATCATGTAAATTTTGTTTTCAACTTTACGTGTTTTACCAGCAGCATTAGTAGATAAAGCCTTAACAACTCCATAAAGTTCTCCAGCAACTACCTCACCACGGTCTGATGGTGCAAAAGTTAATGTACCAGATGATGTTTTATCAGTGATTGCGCCTGTATCTGGATTCTTATCCTTTAACAATCCGATTGGTTGTGATTGACCATTTCCATTTACAAAACCGTATTCAAGACCAACTGAAATAGTTTCAACTGCAACTGTACGAACATAACGTTCAACCCACTCCGGTCCAAGTTCAATCATGTCATTTGGTAAAACAGCAAAAGCAGTAAGTTTCAACTGAGAAATTTGTTCTTCTCTAAATCCTGCTGCAATTTGACCTGCGATAGGGCCAAACAATTCACCCCATACGAAATTCTTTTCAGCATTAGAGTAAATGTAGCGTGTTACAGCACCAAGATCTTGAAGGTCTAATGCATCAAGTAATGGATGTTCCTGAACGATATCTTCAAAGATACGCTCCTGTGTAGTAACGGGTAAAATTTGTTCTTTATCGAATCCACCGAATTCTACAGCGTTCTTGAAGAATTTAGTCTCTTCAGAAGTTAAAACATTTTGTCCACGATTTTGAATAATAGAACGATCAAGCATTTCATCATTTACTTGATTACGAATTGATGTTGCTACATCCGTTTGTAAGGCATCAAAGTAATTTTCGTATGCTTCAGTTGTTTCCTTTTCTGTTGCTTCTTCTTTCGATAAAACTGCAGTAAGTGCTACTTTAGCATTTTGAAACGTTTCTGATTTGTTGAATTTAATTGTCATTATTTAATTCCTCCATTTTGTGTAATTAAAAAAGCCTTACTGCTCTGTTTTGTTTAACAGGAGTCGGCTTTTCAGGTTCCGTATTTTTTAATTGATATAGCTCATCTTTCATAGCTTGCATTTCTACTTTCATTTGAGTTAGTTCATCGTCGTCATTGTCCTCCACAGTTGATGATGTGGAAGTGGCAAATCCGATTTCTAAAGCATCGTTCGCACTGAACCACGTTTCAGCATTGACCATATCCCGAATTTCTTCACGGGTAATATTTGCCTTTGTCATGTAAATATCAATGATGCCGTCTTCCAGTTTTTCTAGCAATTCAGCTTCTTTTCTAAAGTCCCCTTTATTACCCCAGACAATAGTAGATGCTTCATGAATCATTAACATGGCGCCTGCTCCCATAATTAATTCGTCCGCTGCCATAGCAATGACGGATGCCGCTGAACACGCCCAACCATCGACATGAATAGTTACTTTTCCTTTATGGTCGTTTAACCGATTGTAAATGGCAATACCATCAAATGCCGAACCGCCTGGACTATTAAGACGAACGATTAAATCATTGTCACCTGCATTTTTCAAAGCGTTGTCTACATCGACTGCAGAAGTTGAATCCCACCACCACGAATCGCCTATATCACCGTATATTGTCAGTTCTGAAACTCCGTTTTCGACATCGTGATTTACTGCAAAGTTATGTGGAATGCTTGATAAATCTTTATTATGTTGTTGATTTTTGAAGCCGAATTTACGTTTCACTGTCACTATTTTCACCCCCTTTAAGTGCTTCTGAACTTTCTTGGTAGTTCTTCGTTATGAAGTATTTTTTGTGGACCTCTTCACCGGTCACATCATAACCTGTTTCTGTACGTATTTCGTCACCATTAAATACTCCACTTGAAATTAACTTATCGACTGCTGTAGCTAAATCAAATATATTTTGATAAGATGCTTTTCTAATATCGATACACTGTCCTGCTAAAAATTCTTTTTGAGTAAAAAACTTCACATTAGCTTCGTCTTTTATTTTCTTCAATAAAGGAGCAATGGTAAAAAACATATAGTTCTTCGTCTGTTTTTCTACATCTGCCATATCACCCCTCAAAAGACTTACTGGAATACCAAGAGCAAATGCAATTTGATCTAAAAACCCGTTTGTCACTTTATTAATTTCATCTACGCTTTGCCCAACTAATCCATTTGCAGATATTTCTTCGTATTTAATTCCTTTCTGTTGTGGAACAATTGCGACATCCTTTGTTTCAATTGCCTTATACATTTTGTTTATAAATTCTTGTAACTTCGATTGTTCTTTTTCAGTTTTTGCGGAAGTCATATCCATATCAACTGTTCCGCGAATCTGATTCTTTCTTTTCTGAGCTGCTAGTATCCTACCGAATAACTCGCCGTAATCAGCGAATAGACTATCAATCAATGGAGATAGTTTTTCATTGCTATGGCGTAAATGAATCACTTCATCTTGTTTGAATGTTCTTTTGAATTCAAATCCCTTCACAACAACATTTGAAAATATATCATCATATACCGCATATTCTTTATGAGTAAAGTCATCAGCAATTAGTAGATCCCCATCGTCAGCTTGAATGATTAAACATTCGTTTTCGTAAATAAGTTTTTGAATAAACGTTTGCCAAAATGTACTAGCAGTTTGATTTTTATTCGGCCTTATATTCAAACGATAATATAATTCATCTTTAACAAAGGTGTCTCCATTTTTTACCCTAAACTCTGATTGACTAATGGTTCTACCAATAAAAGAAATACACGTATCAATTGCTAGTTTTTTCATGTGAACTCTGTTTGATTTATTCTGAAATAACTCCATATCAAACGAAAATTCTAACTCACTATTTCTTTTAAAGATTGCATCTAAGAATCCCAAATTTTATCACCCCCTTTAGAAATCAATATCACCGATGAAGAAACCTAAGCTGGTATCCTCTATATCCCTAGATGCCCATACACCGTATAAGAACATCATAAAGCCATCCGTTTTACGTTTAACAGGTTCTTTTTTTCGATACAACTTATTACCTTTGTTGTCGAGAACAACTAACGTATTATTTGTATACCAACGCATCATTGGATTGTCACCAAAAATTACTCTCTCATCATCAAATGCAAGATCAATTTTGGGAGATAACAAAGCACTAGCTGCATCTGGATTCCGAATAACTTCAACCTCAAATCCTTCTGCTTCAAAAAGTGGTTTTAATATTTCCATTCGAAAGTTATCACCAATAATCTTTTTGATATTCCAACCTTCATTGCGAAGGTCCACAAACCATGCAACAACAATGTACGGATCCATTGAATCTTTATCTAACACTTTCAATAAACCATCAATTTCCCATTCTCGAATTGGTGCAAATTTGCGATGATCTTTTTTGTTATTGCCTTCCGACTTTTCCTTGCTGTAACCGTAATGTTTATCTGCAAATGGTTTACAAACGAATGAGTATGATAATTCTTTGGGAATGATGAAATAATCATTTTTTAAGAAAAGTAGACCACATGATACAAAATCTCGAATTGAAGCATAGTCCACAGAACCAATACATTCACTGTTTTTCAATTCTTCTAAATCGTATCCTTGATTAGTAGCTTTGATTTTTTCCCATGATGCAACTGATTTTTCTAAATCAACCTTCGGCAAATTCATCCGCTTAGTAATGAAGTTTTCATATCCCGATGAATCGTTTTGTAATTTACGATATTGTTTCAAAACTTTTTTAAATAAGGTTTTTGCATAACTACTTAACGGTGGATGAAACATGGGATTTGCTTTTTGCCACATATTTGTATCGTGCATTTCTTCTTCGTCATCGATGCAGCACATAAATGGAAATAGAGAATCTTCTCTAACTGAAACTTCACGCTTTAAAATACTCATAGCGCGTTCCTTCAATTTATCAATGAATCCATCTCGTACAAACCCATCTGTACCAATAAAAAATTCCCTGCTATCTCGAACTTTTCCGAGACCACCAGAGAATACATCTACTACATCATTATTTTCATATTCATGTACTTCATCGTAAACTACACAGCCATCACGTAATCCGTCTTTTGTGCTCGCATTAGACGTGTGGAATTGAAAGATGGATTTAGTATCGACTGACTCGATAACGGCCTTCTGATGCTTAAAATACCCCTTTAAATCATCGTTCATATCAATGGTGTTATAGACTTCCGTAAAAGATGTCTTTGCTTGCTTTTCACTATTTGCCACAATGGATACGTTGTATAAATCAATTCCATGTAATTCACTAATAAAATAATTTACTAGTGCAGAAACAAAACCATTTTTCCCAGCACCACGAGCCATATAAATTAAAAATTCATCAAAAACAAGATCGTTCGAATCTTCATATCTCAAGAAAATAAAGCATGTTAAAAACTTTTGAAACGACTCCAATGGGAAATACCATTTCTCAGCAAACTGAATGAAACTTTCAATTTGTTCGCTATCAAAATAAATGTCATCCATTGTTAAAATATCTTGCTCCAACCACTCAATTAGCATGATGCGTTCTTTATTTAAAATAATTTTTTCATCACGCCACATTTGAATATATTCTTGTACGTAGCTGTAATTAATCAAATCAAACTACCACGCTTCGGTTTGCCTTCCACAGTTGATGAAGAGGTTGGGGCAGGTGCTGCTTTTAATTTAAATTTGATAGATTTTTCTAATGCAATTTTTTGAGCATTGATTTTCATTTTCTCATTCATGCTGGGATGACTCTTTATAAATTTTTGTGAGCCATTTTCAATAACAATACTTACTCCATCACGATCAATCACTTTATCGCATTCTGCATCCAATTCGTGCAGGCGAATTAAGTCATTTACTTTTTTCACTTCCAACAAATCTTCGATATCGATTCGCAACAATAACTGTTTTTTTAGTTCTTCAAAATCTTTTTTCTTCATATAACCCCTCCCCCCAATCCACCCCCTAATGTGAAGGTCTTATTTTTTCATATATTTTCAGAGAGTTGAGGCTCCAACCGGTGTAGGCTCAAAAATTTTTTTCCAAAATATTTTGAGGGGGGTATATTATTTTTAAAAAAATAATTTTTACCACCTCTCGTCTGATTCCCATTTGTTTATTTTCTTTTCGAATGAACGATTGTGTTCTTTGTTATGGCAATCAACGCATACTACCTCAAGGTTCTCAACATCTAATGCTAACTCTGGATGATGCTCGAGTTCTTTTATATGATGGACAACGAGTTTGATTTTCTTTCGCTTTGCTTTCTCGCTGTATTCGTTTGTATCAATGGTTACTAATCCATTGCGTTTACATTCTTGGCATTCGTTGTTGTCACGTTCTTTGATTTGTTTGGATAACTTTCGCCATGCATAACTGTTGTAGAACTTTGCTTTCTGTTCTTCTGATTTGTATTCAGTCAATATTATTCACCGTTACCAAAAGGACGCTCGTAACCGATAGTTTTGATTGTTTCACCATCAAAGTATTTCAATAGGAAACGATGAACGCCTTTACCGTGCTGATTACTTGTACAATACTTTTGTTCGAATTCAACAACAGCTACATTGATACCGCCTACGATAATAGTTGGTGGTTTATTTACATCAGTAATTACAATTGAAATTTGATTAACATCTCCCAACTTCATCCCTCCACAATCATATTTACTATTTAACCGATAGCTCGAAGATGTATAGATCACCAAACCTTTCTCGTATTTGTCATTGAGTACAGCAAGAATGAACCACCACCTTTTATGTATAATAAAAAGCCACACCCGATTGGATGTGACCTTTATGTATAACTATTTTTCTTCTTTTTTTAAATCATCAACATGTATTAATTCCAAACTATAAAAATGTTGAGTTGTTCCTGGTGCACATCCATCAGTTGTTGAGTTAATAACTTTCACGAAAGCCTTATGTTTCCTGTTTAGTACTTCGTGTTCTCTAATTATTTCATCGATTTTATCTTGTATACTATCATTTGGACCTGTTAGAAAAGAACTGATCAAATATTCCACCTCCCTCCACACTAATCATAATGTGATTGGAAATGATTGTCACTAATATCTTTCAACACTGAAAAGCATCGTAGGATCCTAATACATTTCATCTTTTTCTAATTCAGCTTTGTAAGTTCTTCTGAATAACTTTTGTTTTTCAACAACTTTTCTCACTGACTCTTCAGTTATTTTTTCTTTATCAATTAGTTTTGCCAGCTGCGCAAAATGAATTAAGTAATAATCATAAGGATAAAGAGTTGCAGATCTTCCTTCTTTCTCAGCTGCTTTAATAGCGTAATTTGTTCTGAATTCATATTCTTTAAAAGATGATTCCAAAACTTTAAGTGTTATCTCTTTTTCTAATTCTTTCTTCTTATTTACATATGTTAACCAAATGTTTCCCACTGTAGTAAGGCCAGCAATTGCCAAACCTCCCACAAGACTTATAGTGCTTACATCCATTAAATCACCTCTTTAATCAACAATTCGACAAAACGAGTCGATATTCCTGCAAACAAAAAGCACCCACATTTAATGGATGCTTTTTCCAAAGGGAGAACAATAAAGAACTGATCACGGTTCTTTATACTCTTATAATAATTGGTTTTTTCAATACTTCATATTGACTTAACACAACTTGATATTAAGTTAAGTTTACTTCATGTGCATATTCTATCATCCTCATCATTTGAGCATGCTTGTTATAAATGTAGTTTGGGCTTTTATCTAATTCATCTGCAATAGATACTAATGTTTTGCCTTCCACATACTTTTTATAGAGAATATTGTTTTCCAAACCTCTAAACGTCCCGATTAGATTTATTAGTCTTTCTAAATCCTTTTGTTTATGTGCAAGCTCTACTTTAATAGCTTCAATGGATTCTTCGAGTTTAGCACCATTAGATTCAGCGGTTAATTTAACACCTAATAAGTCACCGCTTGTCCATCGCTTCAATTCATTTTCGGAACGCTCGAGATTAAATTCTAAATAGGCAATCTCATCTTCAAGTTTCCGATAATCCTTTAACCATTCATACATAGATATTCACCCCTTATTCATCAACCTGTCATATTCCTGTTCCAATTCATCATCTGGAAGACTCACATAATATGATTCTGTTTTGTTTGAAAATAACACGAGAATGTCGATTAGTAATTTACGTTCAAATGCAGTCATATTAATATCCTGTATTTTGTCTAGTGTGATTTATAGCGTTTTTCGAATAGTAGGCTTGTTCGATTTGCTCCCATGTAAAGCCTAATGAAAATCCTAATACTACGAATCTCTCAAATAAAGAATCATACCAATGGAATGATTTTGCTCTTCTTAATTGGTCGACAAATGAAAATACCGTACTGAAATTTATCATTGAATCAACTTGTTCTGGTAGACGTTTGACGGAACTGTGGTTTATACATAAGTCTGTAAACTCTAATTCCAATCCAATCGACAAAATGAAATGTAAGCAGTCTACGTATTCTTCAAGGGGTGGATTTTTTCTTTTGTTGTTATACATGCACTCGGTACACTCAAGATGTTCTATTTTCACTGTAGTTCTAGGTTCCTGGTCATTACTCCACTTCTTAAATCCTCGCCATTCATTAGCGCACTCACCTAGCTCAACTTGTAGGGCGAGAATCTTCCAATCAATATTATTTTGACCAACTAACTCTGGATGTTTCTCCATAATACGTGCGTCTAGTATTCTTTGAGTTTCGAATAATTTAGTTAGGTTCATGATTTGCCTCCAATTTATTGATAATAATAGTTGTATATACAAGGGAATCTAATAATTCCTCTCGATGATGTTTATGCCACTCGAGCACAGATAAAGAATCCGGTTCAACAGTATGACCATATTTCGCTATTCCTTTAGCAGTTTGTAATTCTAGTAAATCATTTACTTGTCTCAAGATGTCGTTTGCTATGATTTCTTCTTCGATGGTCATTTAACTTCTTTCTCCTTCTGCAATTTCCTTAATTGCTTATGCAAATTTTTCACTTCATTCTTCAAATACTTAACCTCATTTGACTCCGTCGATTCTAAGCCTATATTTAACGCCTGTAAGAGCTTTTTCAACTTTGGTATACTGATTGTCGATTGATGGTCTATTGCGTGTTGTAGGACTTGTTTTGCCTGTTTAAATTTCAAAGGAATCACTCCTTTAGATTTGATAAGAACTTCTGGACCAAAGGGTCACATTTATTAACCTTGACCACCTTCACGATATTTTCATTTACAATTGGCAAACTTCTCAGATAAGCTAGTCTATTTTTAGCTTTTTGAATTATATTTTGGTTAGGCAATTTTAAACCTCCTGGTAATGCGCATTTTCTTCGTACTGTGCAGTTTAATTTTCAACTTCTTCCACTACAGAACTACGGACATAAGTACATCGTTCTCCTAGTTTGTGTGACATTTTTTCTGCACTAATTTTTAGCTTATATACTTTAACAGATTCATCATCTTTATCATCTTCGTAACCAGGGTATACTACATCATCATGACGGTATGTTTTTCCTGTCCAATATCCATAATTATTCCCTCTGAAATCAACCTCTTGTTCGGTTGATAGGTATATAACGTAACCTTTCAATACACTCACCTCTAGTTCGCTTTTTGCGTCTAATGTGAAATACTCCAACCTTTTCTAATAGCAGACTTCAATTCATCATTTCTAAAATAATCACCTTGCCAGACAAATTGACCATTTTCCTTTCGAAATAATAAATAAAATTTGCGTTTAGCCATTAGCGTTCGTCCTGTTTTTCATAAGGCTCGATTCGTCTCATAACCGCCCTACACTTTGAAAAACTCACATCGTCACCCTTGTATTTATATCTACTCCCACGATTATCGTTATAGTTGAAATTCTTTCCATACGTAACCGATGCAGAATCATCACGTTTAACCACTTCATATCCACGTGCTTCTAAATCAGCAATTGCAGTGTTTAGTTCTTCGATAGTTCCACGATTGATTGTTATTTGGTTGTTTTGCATATATCTATATGGTTTTGTTGTCATGTGAACACTCCTTTCAGATATGTTAGAAAGCCCCCGATTTCAAATAATGTTTCGCTTGATAATAAAAATGATGATATATCCAATTTCCACTGAATTTCTTATCCATATAGACAATTTCGAAATTGTATTTCGCTTTGAATGAATTTAGTCTACCGAGCAATGCTAATGGATTATATTTCGAACGATAATTACCTTTTAACATTTTTTCATATCCGTTGAGGTCCTCCACAATTAAAGTAAAGGGAATGTCTTTTGATCGAATTAGCTCATTTTCAAATGCTGTTTGCGTATCCTTTTGCAAATTACCTGTGATTTCATCCATATGTGCTTTACGCTCTACTCGACTACTTAAATAGATATCTCGTGTAATTCCTAACTCTTCATTTCTAGGAATCATGCAACCATAATCACCAGTATCTAATTTTTGAATTTTTACTGGTATTTGTTTTTGGTTCAAATAATCAAGGATATGACCGTTTACATTTTCACGTGTATCTACAACGATTGTTAGTGTTTTTAGTATTTTATTTAATTCGGTTTCTGTGTAATGGTAGGAAATCAATTTGAATCACCTAACAATTCAGGATGCTCGTATATGTTTCCGATTACTTCTAAATCCCATTTATAGTAAGGAGCAATCACATCATGTAGACCTTCTTTAGATTTTAAGTAAAAACCTAATGACTGATATTCATTAGCCCAAACAATAAGTCCTATGGTATTACTTTTACGACAAATATCCCCCTCATAAATCTCCACACCGTTTTTGTCTTTTAAGCCTGTGTATTCTCCAACTGATTCCGGTACTACATACGCTGGTGAACTATCTGTGTGTAAAACTGAGTAATCCTCTAACCCACTATCTTCAGTATGTTTAATAAGAAAATGTCCATGTCCAAAATGCCATTTACCAGTATCATTAGAAAAACCTCTAAACTTTGCCTCTCTCATCGTCATTCCCCTTTCTTCGCATACATCACTGCCCGCTTATATAATTCTTGTCCCATTTTGATAGATTCATCATTTTCATAATTACGATGGTCCTCGTAAATGTTTTGCCATCCATTTTTCGCAAGTACTACTGTCCAGTCATGCAGCATGAATAAAGATGTTTCATCACCTAAAAGCCATTCGTTTAGCTTTTCATTTCGTTGCCAACCACAGTACTGATATAACGCTTTACGAATTGTTATATTTTCGCTACTTTCCGTTTTCCATGAATGAAACCATTTTTCGATTTCAGGAAAAATACTTTCAGCAGCTTTCATCGTTTCAGCTGGAACTAATTGATGATTTTTCAATTCAATTTTTCCGTCCGAATCCAAATTCATTTCAGCGCCACTTTTCCAAATGTCCGATAAAACTTTTAATACTTGTATAGTCATGCTTTTTCACCTCTGAGTTATCAATTTTGAAAAAGATGGTCCTAAACTAACTAAAATAACGCTAAAACAACCGATAGTTATCTAAAATAACTCGTCGAAAACGTTGTAGTACCAATGGTTCAAAGTGTTTTTCGTCTTCTAAAGTTAATTTTGTTACTGGGATTCTGCATTACCGCTCTATATAACCCTTATATATATATATTTTATTTTTTTATTTAATATAAATATAAGTAACTAAAATAACTATAGTAGTAATAAACAACACTCAAACCCTTGATACGACTGATTTTAAAAGGAGTTAACGAAAAGTTATTTAATCACACCTAAATTACTAAACTAGCTTAAAAGCGCTATTTTCGACCTCTTCACTAACGCTTTTTTCTTCTTCGATAACTGTTTTTGGAGCTCTTTCAATTAAAGTAATCCCAAAAATATACACTTTGTTTTGAGCACCTCGTTCTTTTTTAAATCCTTTTGTTTCCATCATTCTGTAAAAACTTCTATTTCCTAGAACACGTTCACCCGATTTATAACAGAAGCTGTCGTATACTTTGTATAACTCTTTAGCTTCAATTTTTATTTTTTCGTTTCCTTTATCCAAATAGCAGCACTCACTTAGGAAAGGATCTAAAATATCCATATCTTCTTTGTATTGCCCTGTTGCTTTAGCTACTACTTTAGGTTCTTGTAAACCGTTATGATGCCATTTCAGACAACCTTCGATAGCCCAATTTAAGATGCCCGGCATTTCTAACGACAACTTTTCTTCAAGTTTTTTATCACGTTCATGAGGTTTTAAACTCAAAGTAAACGGAATGATTTTTATACGTCTCCAAATACCGTCATCCAGACCACCGATAATTGGTTTATGGTTCGTTGTGAAAAATACTTTGAACTCTGGTATAAATTCAAAAAATTCTTGTCGTAAGAAACGAGCTGTTATAGGTTCGCCGCCTGTAATTGTCTTAACAAGTGATTCTTGTAGCTTTTCCCCTTCTTCCGACTCTACAGCTGAAACAAACCTAGCACTCGACAACCTAGCGATGTCGTTATTCGCACCATCGTTTTTCTTTTTTATAAACGTATCGGAATTGGTTTGCGATCCGTAATCCCCCATTATTTTCTTGATCGTATTAATAAATGTTGATTTTCCGTTGGAACCACCACCAACCAAGAAATACATCGATTGTTCCGAAATATCGCCAGTCAATGAATAACCAATTACGCGCTGCATGTATTCAGTTAGTTCTTTATCTCCCTGAAATATCTGGTCAAGAAAAGTAATCCATGTAGGGCATTTGGCATTTTCGTTAAATTCGACACTTGCCATTTGCGTTATTCTTAAATCACGATTATGTGGTTGCAGCTTACCTTTTTTTAAATCGATAGTGCCATTTTCAACATTTAATAAATATTTGTGTTGGTCAAATTCTTCTCTTTCTGCTGGAACCAACGGCATTAAGTCTTTGATACTATTCATCCGAATATTTCGTTTGCCACACGAACGGGCCCATTTCCGTTCGAATTCATCTTCTGATTTTTCTAATTCACGTAGGACCTTGTTTGCAATACGCTCAATTTGCTTTTTATTATCAAATTTCCAACGTTTTCCGTCCCAAATCATCCAACCCATATCGCCTACGTATCGGATAATGTGACCGTATTCATTTGCAATGCGTTCAGCGTTTCCTAATTCATTCAAACGGAATTTCTTTTTCGGCTTGTCCTCCACAACTTCAGCTTCACCATTGTGAAAGTCAAAAGAGAATTCTTCGTATTGCTGTTTGTTATCTAAAATAGTTGTATTAGTTGAGGAAATTGCCTCTGCGATAGTTCGCTCTCCATATGTTTCTCCAGTGTCTGAAAAATGAATTACGTCCCATTTATCACGCATAAGACCTGTTTCACGGAACATTGAATCCATTCGAGTTGCACTTTTACCGGTCCAAAATGCAAGATGATTGGATAATGCTAAATCACTTCCTGAATGGTCTTCCTTCAGTAAATTTCCATTGTATAAACTACGGATCTCGTCACCATTTTTACTACGGAACATTTTCTCCCATAATGATTCATTGGAAAGTTTGATTTCATCTTTTTCAAATTCAGCTAGATTCACTCGACCTTGGATGTCGCTATCATCAAAATATTGTTCAAATACTTCAGCAAGTTCATCTGTACGTTCATAAACTTCATTAGCGTTTTCTTTATTTCCCGTAAATGTGAAGTAACGGCCATGAGCGTAAATTTCTAATCCATGCTGCGTATTTTTACGACCTGTTCCAATCACATTCTGTGGAAGGTTACCTTTGACGATGATATGAATACCTTCACCACTTGGAGAGAATTCTGTATATGAATCTAAGGTGTCTATTATTTCTGTTGAAAAAGTATTTGTTTTCCCGTCTGTTACACATTTATCAATATCAATTCCGATGTAATTATCTTGACGACTGAATACGAAACCAATTCCGTCATAATCACCATCCAGATAGAATTTAACGGCCGTTGCAAAAGTGGACCAAGTGCTTCTATTACTTGCTTGAGCCATCTTTCCGTCTGATTGATATGGAACTTTTGTATATCTTGAACCTTTTTTTTCAGACTTCCACAAAATCCATTGAGGGAGAGCCTTTAATTCAGCCGGAATTTCGTTAAAATTGTATGGATTTTCTTTCATTTAGGTCCACCATTTTTCCTGTGTTATAGTTTCTAGTGCTTGCAAGCAGCGCTCACGCTGAAACATTCCGAAATGACACTCATTTTGTGGAATAGTCATTTTTTGTGCTAACAACTTATACAAATTTCCACGACTTTTAACTTTCTCGTACTTCCACAATCTATCGAATATGTCATGACACGCTTTTCGTAGAATCTGAACATCTTTGGTTGTTAATGTGCCAAGTGGTTTGCCGCTATCATGTGTGCCAACATTAGCTTTGCAATCATGACAGTAATAACATTTACCGTTACCGTATTCACGACCGTATATAATTGAATTACTTTCTTTTTTTACATTATTGGAGCCACAATTATGGCAATTTTTAATTGAATTCATGGTTTTTCACCTCATTTTGGGTATAAAAAAGAGAAGTCCGCTAAAAACAGACCTCTCTATTAAATTTTTATTTAGAACGGAAGATCGTCATCGCCCACAACTACAGGTGGTGCTGTTGGAATTGGAGCACTAGCATTAGACGGTTTATAACTAGATGCTTTAGGAAATTCTCTGCCATCATCCTGTTTCTTTTGAGTAACATAGATGACTAAATTTTTACCGATAACATCTCTTGCCATAGCCTCAACACTTTCAGGTGCATAGCTTTCTGGCATTCCACAAGATTTTAGGAATGATTTAGCAATACCAGCTGCAGTAACATTCTCAAATGTAAAGGTGTTATATTGAACTTTCGCCCCTTGATGTTCCTGTGGTACGTCACTGCGAATCTCAAAATCTACTTGTAACTTTGGTTTGCCACTACTTTTCGCAAGATCCCCTATAGCATTTACAACAGTTACCTCATACTCACCTTTTTTAATTGGACTAAACCCTTTTACTTCTTCTACTTCATTCATTTTGAAAAATGACATATTATTTTTCTCCTTCTTTTTCTAAATTTTGTTGTTCTTTAATACCTTTTTCGTACTCTTCTTTAGATATAGGATTGCAATGTCCGAAATCTAAATCGTCTGGCACTTCTTGGCCTGCTTTAAATTCCACAAACGAATCACTTTCAGGATGGTAGTAATAAGCGTCACGTTTAAATTTCTTAGGTTCTTCTTCTGTATTTGTGGAAGGCTGATTTGCAACGATTAATAATTCTTCTTGCAAACACCCTTTACGATCATTCAAATGATTTTTAGCAAATATATTTTGATTTCCTTCAAGAATAAATCCACGTGATCCATCTGTTTTCCTAACCAGTCTTGCAACAACATGTACAATTCCCATAATGTGATTAACAATCTTGTCGCGAATATCCGGTACGAATTGATTTATTTGTTGACCATCGACATCTATTATTTTTGTTGTAGTTTCCCAAGCCGTATATATCACATTTGCATCTAATGAATTAAACGTCTCGACTAATTTCAACAAGTGATTATCTAACAAGGCGTAGTCTTTTAACTCAGGCATACCACTTTTGGTGTTCTCTCCTTTTTTAAGGAGCCATAACTTTTGGTAATGCGTTAAATTATCAACAAACACATTGTCATATTTATTTATATTTGCTTTTGCATAAGCGAAAAATTGGAGAATACTATCATGTGGATTTGTTCCGTCTATTTTCGCCACATCCACATTTGCATAACCCTCTAATACTTGGCTAGTGCCATCGATATCGAATACTAATGTCTTGCCTGGTAACAATCCTGCAACAGTTGTTTTACCATCTCCTGGCTTTGAATACGTGATTATTTTTGCTTTTTTACTTCTAGTGATGTCACTGCCGTTTGTAATTTCCAAAATGCACACTCCCCTTATCTATTAAAATGGCAAATCATCGTCATTTACTGGACCGATTGGTGTTTCTGATTCCTCTTGTTCCTCCACAAATTCAATTGCATCGATTTCTTCATCAGATATTTGAACTTCTGGAACAGTAATACTGTCATCTTTTTCGACTGTATATTCAACACCTTCATCAATGGTCATTTGACCTTCTGGCGCATCATCATTCTGTGGACGACTTTCCATCACTTCTTTAGGAGTTTGATAAGCGAAAGTTAAATCGATTAAGAAATATTGACCAAACTTGTTATATTTCTCAGAGATTTTGTGCATTTGAAGATTTTCATTTTCTTTTGCTTTTTCCACCACTTGTTCAGCTTCTGGACGTGAACCTGCATAATGTTGCTCTTTTTGATTTAATTGAACGATTGTCATATATTTAATCTCCTATTCTATTTCTACTTTGAAAGTAGTAGTTTGTGGTTTAACTGTTGCACCTGGTACTGCTTGTCCATTTTCATTGATTACAATTTGTACACCATCTTTTTCAACGACTTGTAACGTTTTCTTCAAGTCACCCCAGGCCAATTCTTTTTTAACCTTCACGAAAGGCAATTCATTTTCTTCTACAAATGCTAGGAGCTTATCAACATCTTCCTTATCCGGTTGAGCTTTACTAGTTGTTGATTTCACTTTTCCGTATGGAGTGCTGATTGTTTTAGACTTAGGATCCGCTTCAAGTTGCTTCATGTGATATTGAGCTGCCATAGTTTCAAAAAACTCAATACTACTTTTCACTGCTGAAAGTTCTTTTTGCTCCCAGGATGTAATTCGAATGCGTTCCTTATCTGCAAGTTGCTTTGTTTCTTTTTCCTTTGACTTTAATGCTGACAATTTACGAAATGCCCAATTTAGGCTATCAATATCTGTGATTTCGAATTTATGAAACTCCGATTCTACTGAATCCATTTCTTCTAGTTCGACTTCTTGAAGTTTATTCATGTATATTTCCCTCCAATTTTGTGTATAATGTAATCAGATGTATTGATGAGAGGTCCCTCTGCAAAGGGGTCTTTTTTATTTTTGTTCCATTTCCTCCACAAATGAACTCATTCTTTCTACGGTATCTTCTAGTTCTTTTACTTCTATTTCTAAGTTTTTATAATCTGATTCATCCACAACTATATGACCATCTGGAACAACTTTAAAAGTTAAGTAGGAATTTAGTTTCGTTCCGTTTTCTTCTAATTCAAAATCATTCGTATCAAACGAATCCTCTTTCGATTCAACAATTATTTCTACAGTTGCATCCATATCGTAATCTAGTAAACTAGCGATTAATTCACGTACAATCATCTATCTCACCACCTTTCAATCCAATTTCACTGCAATCAAACGATTTTCATAAGTAGTTTTTTCTTGTCTACCTCTAGTCAATCGAGATTCAAGACTTGCTAAAGTTGTGCCTAGTAATTTAGCACATTCTGTTTTCGTTCCAATTGCTAGGAATGTATCTCCTTTGTAAATAGCGTACGTAGAAGGTTGCAAAGCCATATCAATACCTCACACTCATATCTACCGCTTGTCCTTCATTTACTAAATGTCTTCCTAAGCAATATTCATTACAGAAGAATTGACCGCCATATTCGATACAGTCACCTGAATAAATTTCTTCGTTACATTTTTCGTTTGTACAATCACCTAGGACAATCGGCTCGAATGTTTCAATCTGTGGATGACCACCGCTTAATATTGGATTTTCGATGTTAGGCATTTGGAACACCTTCTGCATTCGTAAGTGTGAAAACTTTTATCCCTTCCACATAAACGAATAATTCGTCATATTCATCTTTGTAGTGAACCTGTTCATAATCTTGGAAAGTTGATAAGAACAGTTCTTTCCTGATATGAATATCTGTTTCAGAAAACTTTGAAATACGCAGACTGATAACACCTTCCATCGCTTCATTTTGCATAGATTTTTCAAGCACACCGACCATTGCAACTAGTTGTTGGATGTTCTTTTTCATATGGAAACCTCGTATTCTGCGTTTGTGTCGTCGATGATTGTTGCATAGCCAACATTTAGGTTTAAATAATCAATTGTATTTGTTTCCGAACCCTCAAAATTTTCCGTTATACGTGTTATAGTTCCTGCACTATTTTTCACACTCATCCCAAGTACATATTCGCTTGGCTGAACAGCTTCCAAAAACTCTACTGGAATATCAATCTTTAAAGCTCTTGCTAGTGCGATAGCTTTGCCAATCCATTCGTTGAAAACATCGGATGGGTCACACTTCGCCACACCTCTCTTATATACTTTCTTTGTTCTTTTTCCTTGTTCAAGCAATACAACTGTTCGCTTTTCTGCATTTACTACGAATTCAAATTCTGTTAAACCGAAGTTATAGTGATTTTGAAGTGAATTTCTAACGAACTCTTTTGCTTTTTGTATCAATTCAGCACGTTGTTGATTTGGTGATTTCTCAATCTGTGGAAGGCTAACTCCTTCGAATACTTCAACGTTTTCTAATGTACGACCAAAAGATTTTTCATAAACACGATATTTGGAATCGCGATCATCTGTAATAAATCGTGGTTCCTTCCAAGCGTTAATGACTTCGTAAAACTTATTTGCAGTTATGCGATCACTATGTGTACGGTTAGCTTGTTCATTGGAAAATAGAACATAATCCCCTTCACGCGCTTCACGATTAACCTTTCGAATCAACTTACCTTCATGATTAATTGTGTTATCTTCCACAGTTACAACAGATACAAATGCTTTCCCATCTTCATAACCTTGGTCATACGATTCTTGTCGAATCTGTTCAATCAATTCCTTTATCTCTATTTTTCGTTCCGGACTAATTCTGCTGATTTTATTTTTCATTTTGTTTTCTCCTTTAGAGGATATTTTTTTCATCTAATAAACCGACGTTATACATTTCTTTAGCTGTTATATGATCTACAAGCTCTCCACCTACCGTATTTGCATAAGGTGAAATACGTCCTCTGTAGTAGCCTGTTTCTAGTTCTTCTGTGGTTACGGGTGCATCGAATCTGATAACTCGTTTGCTGTAGTTTGTTTCAGAGTGTTTTTTCTTTCTGCCTTTTCTCCATGAATAGTACGTTCGTTTTCCTTGTGTGTAGATGGTATTTCCTTCTCTATCCTTGTAGCACCAATCGTCCCACTCTGGACCTATCTCACTAGCACCACAACTCTCGCAATGATATGGTCCACACTGAACCATTCCAACACCTACATCTACAAAGTCCGCTTCCATACTTTCATTACAATATGGACATTCTCTTTCTGGAGTGTCGTATGCTCCCATTAAAACTTCTCCTTTCTATTTGAAAACCTTTGATGACTTAATAGCATTGCTGATCAGCACAAGACGTTGTTCGATCGGAATTGCTAACCATCTGCTTAATTTCAATTACTTCATCTCCTTTAAAGTGATTTCCAAATCTTCCTCATGCTCCAATATGCCAATAAACCAAGTGATCCGAAGATTATTAGGTTTGCTATAGGTGTCATTGGGCACCTCCACCACCTAGCCAATTATCAATCTCATTTAAGTCGAACAATAATACACGCTCTGTCGGTCTATGAAATGGAATTTCTTTTCTTCTAACTAATCTATAAAGAGTAGCTTCTGAAATCGGACAGTTAATTGATATTAGATATTCAACTAACTTTTTTACACCTCGTATTTTTCGCAATGTCATCCCTCCTCATTCACATTGCCCTTGTTTCCCGTTTTTGGAACGATTTGATTAAAAAAAAATCATCTGCAGATATATCAAGCACTTCACAAATAGTTTTTACTTCATCCAAAGTGAATACACTACCTGCCCGATTTATCTTTTGAGAAAAACTAACTTCGTTCATACCGATCAATTTTGCAACGTCTCTTTGTTTAATTCCATGTTCAGCAAGATATCCTTTGAATTTGTAAAAAGGTTTTTTTTCTTGACTCATTTCCTTCACCTCGTTTCCCGTTTTTAGAACGTTTATATTTCTATAATACGACAAAAAATTTAAAAGTCAATTAATAATTTCATTTTTAGAACAAGTTATTAAAATGTGTTGTATTTTTAGAACGAATAGATTAATATAAAATTAAGTTATTAAATGAAGTATTATTTTGGGGGAAAATAAATTGCCAACTTTTTCAGATAAAATAAAACAATTAAGAATGTCTAAAAAAATGTCATTAGAACAATTAGCAACAGAATTTTCTAGAATTTATGGTTCTAAAATTAGTAAAAGTTCTATTAGTAGATGGGAAAACGGTCAAGCAAAGCCCGATATAGATGATGCTAATATTTACGCAAACTATTTTAACGTTTCTCTAGATTGGTTAATGGATAGAAAACCAACAGAAAAAATTGAAACTATAGCTGCGCACATTGACGAGGATGTTACTGAGGAAGAAATGGAAGACATCAAAAAATATATAGAGTTTATTAAGTCACAACGTAAATAATGAGGTGTATGGATATGGCATATGAAACATTAAAGTCACAATACCAGCAACTTTCCATTATAGAAGATCCTAATATGCCAAAAGGATTATCTGGATTGTATAGAGACAATGTGATTTTTATCAACAAACACTTAACCTATTACGAAAAACATTGCGTTTTGGCTGAGGAACTCGGTCACCATGAAACAACTGTGGGAGACATAACCAATCTAACAGATACAAAAAATATTAAGTTAGAACTTGTTGCGAGGACTTGGGGATACGAGAAAATAGTTTCCCTTGATAAACTGATAGATTGCTATAATAAAGGTTTTACCACTGTGGAGGATATTTGCTTACATTTAGAAATAACGCCTCTTTATTTGCATAAAGCTATAGAAAAGTATAATCAACGCTATGGTATGTTTATAGATTATAAAGGATATCAAATATTTTTTGACCCATTGAATATTAAAAAGGAATTTTTTTAAATAAAAATAGAACGCATGTGCCCCTCGAGAGGAGTGATTCATAAAAATAAATCGTTTTACACAATAAATGAAGGAGAGATATTATGGCAAGTTACAAAGAATTAAAGCCTGCTAAGGATGGTAAACCACGCATTAAAATAACAGTCGAACAAGGATATGACGAGGTAACTGGTAAACGACTACGAGAATTTAAAACAGCTACTCTTAATAGCTTATCTGAGCGCGCAATTAAGAAAGCTATTACAGAATTTGAAATTGAAGTGGCTGCAATGGAGAATAATAAATCACTTGAAAATATTACTTTCGAGCAATTCGCAAAGCGTTGGATGGACATATATGTACGACCTGATTTATCAATAGGAACACGTGATACGTATGAAAATTATCTAAATAAAGGAGTAATTGAATCTCTTGGCCAATTAAAAATGTCAAAAATAAAAACCATAAATCTAGTTATGTTTTTTAACGAACAAAAAGAAAATAAAGGTGGAAGTCTAGAAGGAAAGTATATGATGATGAAAGGAATTTTCTCTAAAGCGGTTAAGTGGGGTGTTATAGAAGAAAATCCAATGAAGAACGTTGACCGTCCAAAAGGAGAAAAAAAGAATAAAGAAACAGAATTCTATGATGAAGAACAATTAAAACAACTTTTGGTTATACTGGAGGATGTTTATCCAAAACATCGAATTGGAGTTAAATTAGCGGCATTTGTAGGATTACGTCTATCTGAAATTGCAGGAATTAGATTGGAGTGTTTAAATTTTAAAGACAACACGATATTAATCGATAAAATTTTGAAGTATGACAAAGAAACAAAGAGTTTTAAACTAGGTCCAACAAAAAGTAAAAAATCAAGAATCGTAAACGTACCTAAAGTTTTTATGAAAGAAATTGAGCAATATGCGAGAGAACAAAAAAAACAAAAAATGAAACTAGGCGCTGCATGGAATCCACTAAAGGACGAAGATGGAAACCCAATTAATTTATTAATAACAAAATCAAATGGTTACCCTTCTCATACTGATGGCTTATCTGCAAGGTGGGTTGAGATTGTAAGCAAGCACAAGTTACCCGTTCTAAATTTTCACGGTTTAAGACACAGTTATGCTTCTTACATGGTAAGTAAAGGAGTAAACTTTAAAATCATTCAAGAGCAACTTGGACATACAGATATTAAACAAACTTTAAACACTTATAGTCACTTATCTGATAAAGATAAATCAAAAGCAAGTGACTTATTGAATGCCATTTTATAAAAATGGTCACTTTTTGGTCACTTGCCCTATTTTAAGTTTTATTAACTATGCGTCAAACCTAGATATGACGGTTAGTCTTGAATAGCTGCTTCTAAAGCAACGACAATCATATCATTGAACGTAGTTTGACGTTCCTCAGAAGAAGTTGCTTCTCCTGTGATAATATGATCACTAACTGTTAAAACAGACAATGCCTGGCGACCGAATTTAGCAGCAAGTGTGTATAAAGCTGCGGATTCCATTTCTACAGCAAGAACCCCATAGTCAGCCCACTTCTCATTTTGAGCGTTTTCATTGTAGAATAAATCAGCTGTGAATACATTACCTACTTTTAAGTTAAGTCCAGCTTCTTTACCTGCATTATATGCTTTATATAACAAGTCAAAGTCAGCTGTTGGCGCGAAACTAATGTCATCTAATAGCACCTTATTTAATGTGGAGTCTGTTGATGCACTTTGAGCAAGAATTACGTCACGAACTTTCACATCTTTTTGGATGGCTCCACATGTTCCTACACGGATTAATTTTTGTACATCATAGTCATTCATTAGTTCATGAACATAGATAGATATAGAAGGAACACCCATTCCTGTCCCTTGTACAGAAATTCTTTTTCCTTTGTATGTTCCAGTATATCCGAACATATTACGAACCTCATTATACTGAACAACGTCCTCTAAGAATGTTTCAGCAATATACTTTGCACGTAATGGATCTCCTGGAAGTAGGATTGTGTCTGCAATTTCACCTTTTTTAGCACTAATATGAATACTCATTTACAAAAACCTCATTTCTATACGTTTCGGCTTAATGATACCGTTTTTTTCCTTCAATTGCAATGAACTTGCTACTTTGAATCTTCTATATAATACTCCCAAATTTCATCAAATACAGTTGCAGGCATATTCGGGTCTGCAAGCTCTTCAATATATAACGAAATTTTATTAAAGGAAGTTTCTGCTTTTGGAAAATCATGGTGATTAAACATTTCGTTAGCAAATTTTACCTTTTCATCTTCCTTTTGACCCCCTCTAAATTTTAAAGCAAATAAATAAAACGATTGTCGCATAAAAATAATCCTCCTTTAGTCATGAAGACTTATAAAATTGAAAAAAATGTAGATAATTCAAACTAAAACAAGTAAACTTAAAAATGTTAATAGTTTGACATATTGAAAGGATTGATCTGGTTGAGAAAAGTCTTTACAAGGAAATCAAAATCCATGAAACTTCCCAAAATAAAAGCTGGTAAAAACAATGAAGGGAAAACAAAAAGAAGTAGACCTATATCTCTATTCAAAAAATCTAAAAAAGAGGATAAAAAGCTAAATGTAAACCATTCGACAAAAGCCAATTTTCTACATTCCATTCGCGGCCGAGTACTTATAATCTTCTCTGTTCTTATTGTAGTTTTAATATCAATGCTTGTCCTTACGTCTACAAAAATGTTTTCCGCTCAACAAGCATTAGAAAAGTTTACAAATGTCGACATAAAAGAACAGATGATGGTAAATCAAATCTCAACGGAGATTGCACAACTTGCGAACGCAGAACAAAGTTATATAATCACCGGTAAGAATGATTATATGGCAAGCTATAGAAAATATAAAGATTCAACTATTACAAACATAAAAGAACTACATAAAACATACGAAAATCGTCCAGAAGAATTACAAAAAATTAACTCTATTGATCAGTTCTTCACAACTTATTTACAATACTCTGAACGCGTTATCAATATTCGTGATGAAAAAGGTATAGAATCTGCTCAAAAGTTAGTCAATACTGGTAACGGTAAAACTGCAATGAATTATGTAGATGTACATATAGCCGCAATGAACGAACTTCTTGAAAAGAATAATGCAAATCAGATCGCTTTATTAAAAAAAGAAAATAATACATCGCTTATTATATTTATAGCACTAACTGTTTTCTCTGTAGTACTTACCTTATCCTTTGGTATTTTCTTGTTCTATTCTATTAAACGTAATACGTATGCTATTAATCGATCTATTTTGGATATTGCACAAGCTGGCGGAGATTTAACAAGACGAGTAAAAGTGAGATCAAAAGATGAATTTTCAGAAATCGCTAACAGTACAAATGTATTGATAGCATCAATTGCTGACTTAGTAAGAAGAGTAAGAGAACTTACCGTAAATGTTTCGGCTAGTGGACAAGAATTGATGGCTTCATCGGATGAAACTGCTTTAACTATTCAATCTATCGCTGATTCTACGAATGAAATCGCTACTGGAAGTGATCAAACATTAAGAAGCATGACGGAAGCAATACAAAAAATGAATTCATTAGAAGAAGCAACAAGATATTTAAACAATGACGCACAGTCAGTGAAAGAAGCTACTGATCATATGATTGAGGCTGCCCAAAAAGGCGGAGAATCGGTACAGCATTCGTCTAATGTAATGATGAGCATTGAAGAAACGATGGCCAATACGACTCAAACTGTGGAATCACTAGGAATTAAATCAAATGAAATTACTTCTATTATCAAAACAATTACAGCGATCGCAGAGCAAACGAATTTACTTGCATTAAATGCTGCAATCGAAGCCGCTCGCGCTGGTGAACATGGCAGAGGGTTTGCTGTAGTTGCCGATGAGGTAAGAAAACTAGCGGAACAATCCCAGAAAGCTGCGAAAGAAGTTACAGGAATTGTTACTTCTATACAATCAGAGGTTACATCAATCGTTAAACAAAATCATGAGGGTGTTGAAAGTGTAATTCGAGGAGTTGAAGTAGCAAATGAAACGAATGCTTCTCTTGACCAAATCATGAATCAAACAAATGAAACGATTTTTATTATTGATAAAATGGTGAAACAAATCGAAGAAACACTTAACTTTAGTCAAGAAGTCGCTGCATCGTTTATAGAAGTAACTCAAATAGCAGAAAATACAGCATCTAACACGGAAACTTCCGCTGCTGCTGCTGAACAAGGATCTGCTGCCATGGAAGAAATTAATGCATCTGCTGTAGAATTATCCCACCAAGCAGATGAATTGAGTAAAGTGGTAAATGAATTTAAACTATAAAATCTAAATAAAACTAAAGCACACTTAAGATTGAAACCTGTACCTATCGTTTTCGAAGTTCATTGGACAGATTAGTCGCTATATTATTACCGTTTGATTTTGAGAAAGGCTGGTCGTGACTATCGTCACGCCAGCCTTTTTTTTCGCTAATTTCATAGCAATTAGCTGTCCGTCGCCCTTCTCCAACTTTAGAAAATGGTTTAGTGCATTTTTGTATAATGAGAGAAAAGATACTTTCTAATTCATAGAGCAAGCTCACAAAGATGCAATTTGATCGCAATTTCGCTTTTTTATATAGTGAACACTTACTATTTTTCTATTTCTGCAAATACAAAGGAAAATTCACTTTATTTAATTTGACCGCTATTATTCCAAAGTAAAAAATGGTTGGTTTGACTTTTGTCATGACCAACCATTTTTATCGTTCACACTGTTAAATTAAAATAATTTACTATAGTCTTCATAGCCTTCTTCTGCCAATTTATCTTTTGGTACAAAACGGAGTGCCGCGGAATTGATGCAATAGCGTAGTCCTGTTTCTTCCTTAGGACCATCAGGGAATACATGACCAAGATGCGAGTCCGCTGTTTTGCTACGAACCTCTACCCTTCTCATGCCATGGGTATCATCAAATTTCTCTAAAACCTCATGTTCTTCAATTGGACGAGTAAAGCTTGGCCAACCACAACCCGCATCATATTTATCTTTTGAATGGAATAAAGGTTTGCCAGATACTACATCAACATATATACCTTCATCAAAATGCTTATCATATTCACCTTGGAATGGTGGTTCTGTGCCATTTTGTTGCGTAACATAATATTGCATTTCTGTTAAGTTCTCTTTCATTTAAAGCCCCTCCTTCATTCTTTCAACAAATGCAGCTCTGCCGGATCCAGTAAAATATCGATTATAGTGACCAGGATTTTTCTTATAATAGTCTTGATGATAATCCTCTGCTGGATAAAACTCAGCGGCAGGTAGTATTTTCACCGCAATTTTCACATTAAATTTCCCAGATGCATCTAAAGCATCCTTAGACGCAATTGCTTTTTCTTTTTGCTCTTCTGTGTGATAAAAAATGGCTGTTTGATACGATGAGCCACGATCAAAAAATTGACCATTGTCATCTGTCGGATCAATATTGAGCCAAAAAATTTCCAATAAACGATCATATGAAAATACAGCTGGGTCAAAAGTGATTTGAACTGCTTCATAATGTCCCGTTGCGTTGGAACAAACCTGTTCATATGTTGGGTTAGGTACATGTCCACCCGTGTATCCTGAGACCACTTCTTCAATTCCATCGTACGAATCAAAAGGCTTCACCATACACCAAAAACAGCCACCTGCAAAAGTTGCTTTTTCCATCGTTTCGCCCCCTATTCTTTTGGTATTACAATTTCAAGCGTAATGATATCCTCTGCTAAATTCAACTCTTTTGCTCGGACACGAACACCAGAAGTCATCGGGATATCTGATAATTGGATGAGGACTTCCTCTTCGGCTGGATTTACAACCATCCAATTTGGAAGCTCGACTGAATCCCTCAATAGCCTTAAAATCATTTCAGGTTCCATTTTTTGGGGTCCAATTTCAACTGATGATTGCTCTAATCGAATATTACCATTCTTTTCTACATATGGTTCAAAAAACATTTTCACAGGGAAATTAAGAGAAAAGAGAGTAAACTCAGACGACAAAACAATTTGATCATCTACTGTAAGTTGAAGTGGAAGAGGCTTTCCACCTATCTCTTTTTTTATATAAGTATTTGCAATAGCTTGAAAATCCTCTTTTGTTGCATTTACAGTTAACACATTCCCTTCTGGAGGGGTGCTAGTTTCCTCAATCAACACGGATTCAACTGGAGTTGTTATCCAATAAATGAAGGTTCCAATACTGCCGATAATAATTATTACTAATAAAAAAAATGCAATTTTCCACTTATTCATCCCATCAACTCCTTAAAACAACAATTCCCAACTATCCACATCTATTAAACCACATTCCTGCATCCTATTAACTATTTCTTCAAGGACAAGTTGATATCCTTTACTGTTTGGATGAAAAAAGTCCGTATGATAAACCAAATTAGTATTTGTTACGAAAAGATGGTCAATAGGTACAAAACAAGCATTGCTGTCACTATTAGCCGTCGCCTGTATGGTTTCATTCCAATCGTCTAAAATTAGGTCGAACTCACTTTTTTCATCTGTGACAATCGTAATAGGATTATATAAACCCATTATTATTATAGGAGCAGTACTATTAATCTCCCGGATTTCATGAAGAATTTGAACATAATTCCTTTCAAACTTTTCTAATTCCTTTTCAAACGCCTCAACCTTTAGATTGAACAAGTCTTTCTTAACAACCTTCATGATGTCATTTCCACCAATGGTTAATGTAATTATATTGGCTTTTCGAATTTGGTGGTCAACTTCTCCATTTTTCAACATCTTTAAAAGTTGATCGCTTCTACGGCCTCTTTTTGCAGTATTGGTTAATAAAACGTCTTCTATTCCATTATATTGTGAAAAATGTTGCTGAAGACGTCCTAAATAACCTTCTCTCATTAGTTCATCCCCGACTCCTTGTGTCAAAGAATCCCCAAGTCCTACTACTTCAATCGTTCGAGGAAAAAAATCAAATGGAATAACATATTCTTCAAAAAGAACCTCCTGCTTTTCCGAAAAACTAACTTCCACCAGATCATTGGAATTACATCCTATTAGAAAAATAACGCAAATAATCATTATAAAATATTTCATTAGAAACCCCTTTTTTAAAAAAGTAAAACTTCGTTGACTGAGTGAACATGAAACTTAGGCAAATATAGCCTTATCACTCGGCAATGCATGGGTGTCCAGCCTCCTGTTGGCACGAACCATTCGGGATAAAACAAAAGCAGGGATAAGTATTCCTCCCTGCCTTTTGTCTATTCAGTCATGTACATAAATCCAATAGCACCAGGTCCTGTATGTGTGCTAATGACAGGTGATGTAAATGAAACTTTGATATCTAGAAATCCCGATTCTTTTATTAGGTTCATCAAAGGAGTAGCCATAGAAAAACCATTTGCATGTGAAATACCAACCGCTTTGACAACTTTTCCTTTTGTATCTGCAATATAACGGTCAAATAAGTAATGGACAACTTGCTTATGACTTCTTACTTTTGCAACTGGTGTATACTCTCCGCCTGTTAAACTTGCAATCGGCTTAATAGAAAGTAAAGACCCAAGCATTGCCTTCCCTTTTCCTATTCGACCACCTTTAACGAGGTTATCCAATGTATCTACAACGACAAATAAATCAGACTTCCCGCGAATATCTTCTACTTTTTTTATAATAGCTTCTTTTGATTCACCATTTGAAGCCATTTTTGCCGCTTCTTCAACTTGGAACAACAACGCAAAAGAAATAAATTTCGAATCGATTACAGTAACATCTGATTCTGACATCGTAGCAGCAGCTTGTGCCGATTTTACAGTACCACTCATGCCACCAGTCATATGTATAGAAATAACGTGATCACCATCTTTACCAAGCTCGTCGTATAGTTCCTTAAAGACCCCCGCTGATGGTTGTGATGATTTTGGCAGTTCTTTAGAAGTAGCCATTTTTTCAAGAAATTCTTCTGGTTTTATATCCACTCCGTCAATAAACGATTCGCTATCAATTTGAATTGTCAAAGGTACGACATGTATATTATATTGCTCAATTAGTTCTGGTGTTAAATCCGCTGTGGAGTCAGTTACAATGTGAACTTTCGGCATATGCTATCCCTTCCTTCCTACTTAATACTATTATAAGAAGAATACTGGTGTTCTGTAAACTATTTGCTAGCGGATCTTATTAATTCCATTTTTCCAACTTTAGATAGTTGGAAATTCTTTATAAATTTCTTCGTATTTTACCCACATACACTCTATAGTGTATGTGGGTAAAATACTAATTTGAACGATTGAAGGGAAGATTTTATTATTATTTTTTGATCGATACCTTATTTACTAACTTTTCTTTCATAAACCAAATAAGCATACGAAATACCATCTGGAGTTTGCATATCTTCCGTTGTGTTTACTAGCACCCATTCATCACCGTATGGTGGAAAAAAAGTATCCCCTTCAAAAGTTTGATGTATAAAGGTTATATAAAGTCTATCTGCTTCAGGTAAAATAGCACGGAAAATTTGTTCACCACCAATAACCATTACTTCCTTATGATGTGCTGAGGCTATTTCAATAGCTTTAGCTAAATCCGTCACTACCTCAGCGCCCTCTACTTGATAATCGCCATTTCTTGTGACAATGATATTTTTCCGTCCTGGTAACACTCGTCCAATGGATTCAAACGTTTTTCTTCCCATCACCATTGCTTTATCCATCGTCGTTTCTTTAAAATAGGCAAGGTCTCCCGGAATATGCCAAGGCATTTTGTGTTCAAATCCAATTACTCTATTAGGATCATGTGCAACGATAAGTGATATCATGAGCTTCCTCCTTCTATTTTTAAACGGCAATTGGGGCTTTAATTTTTGGATGTGGATCATAGCCATCTAATTTAATATCTTCTATCTCAAAATCAAATATAGACTCTTTTTGATCATTTAATAAGAGCTGTGGCAAAGCACGTGGATCTCTTTCCAACTGTGTTGTAACCTGTTCCATATGATTTATATATAAATGAGCGTCTCCTAAAGTATGGACAAATTCTCCAACTTCTAACTGACACTCTTTTGCTATTAAATGGGTTAATAATGCATAAGAGGCAATATTAAAGGGGACACCTAAAAATACATCAGCACTGCGCTGATAAAGCTGACAGGATAATTTTCCATTTGCCACATAAAATTGCATGAAAGCATGACAGGGAGGTAAAGCCATTTCGTCTACCTCTGCGGGGTTCCATGCAGTAATTATATGTCTTCTAGAGTCAGGATTTTTCTTAATCTGCTCTACGACATTTTGTAATTGGTCAATCGTTTGTCCACCCTGAGTCGGCCAGGATCTCCATTGACGACCATAGACGGGACCTAAGTCACCAAATTCTTCTGCAAAAGCATCATCCGTTAAGATTTTTTCACAAAATATATCCATTTGCTGTTGCATAACATCTTTAAATTCAGGATCCTTTGCTGCTCGAACTCCAAAATTAGTCATGTCAGGTCCTGTATAGCCCTCACTGTTTATCCACTTTTCAAATGCCCAGTCATCCCAAATATGATTATTCGCTTGAATAAGTGTTTTCACATTTGTATCACCTTTTAAAAACCATAACAGCTCGGTTGCAACTAAACGAAATGCCGTCTTTTTTGTTGTTAGAAGTGGGAAACCCTCTGACAGGTCAAATCGCATTTGATAGCCAAAGACACTTTTCGTACCAGTTCCTGTCCGATCTCCTTTTTCAACTCCATTATTTATAATATGTTTACATAAAGTAAGGTACTGCTCCATGTCAAATCCCTCTTTTCATTTTCATGCAAAAAAAGCTCTCACTAAGAGAGCCATTTTGGTGGTGTATTTTTTGACCAATATATGTCACCAAGCACATAATGTTTAGAATACTTATCTTCTGCCAAGTGATAATGGAAATTGAAATAATATCCTTCTTGCGGTTTTTTATCCGTTCTTACATGAAAACGGATCAGATCTTTTTTAGTTGAATCATTATAAATGTTAAAAATCTTTTCATGGTAATCTCCAGATGGCTGCTCAGAGATAGCTAAATGAGTTATTTTTTGATCCGTAGCTTTAGCAATAGTTATGTCAATTGCTTCTTGTATCTTCGGAAATATAACATCGTCAAATTCATGTTGGATCACTGGTCCAATCCGATTACCAAACTTTATGTATGCTTGTTCCCTGGCAGCATCCGCCATGTTTCCATAGTCTACTGATTCATCCGCTATTTTTACTTGCTCATAATCATGCCCATCAGAAGATATAGCCCTAGAAGGACTTTTGTTATCTAATATTTGCTCCCATATGAAATGGTTAGGAGATATTAGACCAAATGTTAAGAGTGCAACAGTTATGATTATTGACTTTTGGAACCATTTTTTCATCCTATTCACCTTCAATATTGGACAATTTTAGTAAAACTCTTCATTCTATTAAACGTTTTGACGAACTAAAGGTTTCATCTTCTTACTATTCATTGTACAATAAAATGTGTAAACACACCACAGAGCTTTTTGAACAAAGGAGGAAAATCACGATGGACGCAGGATTAGTTATAGGTATCGGATTTTTATTTTTATTAGCATATTTAACATCACTTAACTTCACGGATTGATTTGAATTTATTAAGTAAAGTTTTATGGAGAGTCATGGCTATCGTCATGGCTCTCTTTTCATTTTAATAAGAAGGGTATCTATTCGTCGTATGATAAATCGATAATTCCATAATGAAATTTAGAAGTTAATCTAATTTCTCTTTTAAATCCAAATTGATCAAACAAGGGCGATTTGAAATGTGCTTTTAATACAACTCTTTTTATTGCTACCCGTTTTGCCTCTTCTACCCACTCATTTGTTAGAGAATCATGGACACCAACTTCTCTTAAGACATGAAAATTGGAAGACTCCTCAATTACTTCTTCGAACATTGGATCTAAATAAACTACATCATAAGAATTGGAAGCTACTGTTTTCATATAGACAACTGCATCCTGATGAATAAGATGTATATTACGCATACTTTTTAGCAATGCCTGATTATTTGTTTCGTAGTTTTTTAGTCCCACATCCACTACATAAGCAATAGTTGGTTCCTTTTCACATGCCTGAACAACTCCAGTGTCCCCTACCGCATAAGAAGCAATAATGCTATCTGAGCAAAGGCCGGCTGTCGTATCTAAAAAATGATCACCCACTTCTAATCCTACTGCTTCTAAAAATGAATCATGTTCTCCATTTAATAGTCTCTTTATACGAAACGCAGCAGAATTAGGATGAAAGAAAAAAGGAGAAGTGGAACCGTAAGTATACAGTTCCAATCTCTCTTTGCTCACAACGAGCACATTTGCATGGTGCTCTTGTTGTATAGTAGAAACGGATTTCTTTTGCCGTTTTATATATGGTAAATTTAATAGTTTAGAAATTTCGCTTGCTTTAAAAATATATTTTTCGTTAGTTCTACCAGCTGTTGTTACTACAGTGTTCATGAAGAAACGACTTGTGAAAGAACTCCAGATAGATGATCTTTAATAGTTTCCATCGAGTTACTTTCAATTTGCTCACGTGGGATGAAATAAGCTAACTGATCATCTTTCCAAATGGCAATAGACGGTGAACTTGGCGGAACTTCCTCAAAATATCCTCTCATTGCTGCAGTAGCCTCTTGATCTTGTCCAGCAAATACAGTCACTAAGTTTTCAGGTTTTACTTCTAACTCATTTAACGCATGAACAACAGCAGGTCTAGCAAGTCCTGCAGCACAGCCACATACCGAATTAATAACGATTAAGGAAACTCCATTTGCTGTTGACATATGTTCTTGTACATCCTCAGGCGTAATAAGTTCTTTAAATCCAGCCCCTGTTAATTCACTTCTCATTGGCCCTACAATACCTCTCATATACTCATCGTAAGCATTCATGATTTCGCCCTCTTTCTTTTAGTTTCACATCTCCTATTATAACAACATTTTCACAACATAAGCTAATAACCTGTTTTCGTAGTTTTGCATAATCTTTCAGGATTTTTGTGACTTTTTTGTGATTTTTGTGACTTTCTTGTTCAACCAAAAATATTTTTGTGCAACATGTCAAACAAACTCCAAATCTTCAAGTTACCCATTCTTTTATATAACTCAAATAGAAAACCACCTACCATTAATCTGGTTGGTGGTTTTTAGCTTCTTCAGCTATATTCATTTTTTCACATACATTTCTAAGTTCTATTAATTGTTCTTTGCCCATTCTCGACATTTCATCTAATGCGCCAAGTATTAGCTCTGGATCATACTTATCAAGCATTTCATTAAATAATTCTTCTGTTCTATCCATCATTTCACAACCTTAATCCATTATTGTTACATCTACTATTTCATCTAAATTATATTCTTTAATTCCAAAAGGATTGTCTAGCTCAAGCGTTCTATGCTTTAAGTCCACACTCTCAATAGTTCCACCGTACAGTTCGATTACTCCATTCTTCCACAGTTTTAGTAGTATTTCACTTTTTCGTTTAATCGCACATTGTATAGTTTCTTCTATTGCATGGAGATCCCATTCATTTAAATCTGGTTTGGGTTCTCTTTTAATTTCTATACTGTATTCTCTTAGTAAGGCTACATGCTCTGGAAGCATCATGGCTACCCACTTCTTACTTCCTCTGTCTTGTAACTTGGATAAATCAAAAACTTGTTCAGGTTCGTAAAATTCATTATTCATATAACAGCACGCTCCTTATGTGAGACAGGAACAAATGCTAGTACATTTTCCATAATAAAAGTACGTTTAGCATTTCGTTTAAAACAAAACGCCTGGAATGTGTCACCTTGAATCTTCAGGACTTTCACTTGTCTTTTACTCATGTTCCCATTACTATCCAAATATATTAATTCAACTAGTTGGTTCCGTTCCATACATTTCATCAAATTTATACGCACATTTGTTCCCTCCTTCATGTTTTTAGTATACGAACAATTGTTCTTATTTACAACTAGTAATTTTTGGACAAATAAAAAAAGCGACCAACTCATTCGAGAAAGTCGCTTTTTTAGAAGAGAAGATACAAAATGGGAAATTATTTATCAATTTAATCTTTTTTATTAACCATTTTTCTTAAAGTCGTTAGGTACAGCGGACAATTTATACCCTATGACTAAATGTTGTCCAAGCTGAAGCTCTCTCTTAATCTACATCATATCTGTTAGTACCTCATAAAACTTGCTCCCACAATAATAAGCAGGATAAACAACACTACAATCAATGCAAAGTTAGATCCGCGATTACCGTAGTTGCCTTCACCATATTCAGACATCTTATTCCCCTCCTTTCTAATTACTATTTATAGATTATGCAGAGATTATAAGATGGTTAAGGTAATTTATCTTGTAATTATGAATTTAATTTGTATCTTTCTGTTGTAAATGTGTAAGAACAATAAAGTTGTTTAATTTTAAAGCCTAAAATAAGATTACACCGTCCTTAAATATGGACGGTGTAAAAATAAAGTTGTTTAATTGTTAGTCAATTGCAGAATAACAATTCATAGATGTAACAATAAAGTCGTTTAAATTGATAGTTGTTCCACACTAACACCCTATTGTGGTGTTAGTGCTCTTACAATGTAGTAATAATCGGTCCTTCCTTGGTAAGAATAACCGTATGTTCGTATTGAGCCACAAAGCTTTCATGGGTTAAGAAGGTCCATCCATCTTCGGATTGGAAAACTTCCTCTTCAAATGTAGAGATCATAGGCTCAAAGGCAATTACCATACCGTCTTTTAAAATTTCGTCATCCCAGCGGGTGAAGTAATTGAAAATATGTTTTGGTTCTTCATGAATCGAACGCCCAACACCGTGTCCAGTAAGATTTTTTATGACTGTTAAGCCATGCTGTTTCGCTACATTGTGTGCAGCTTTTCCGAGCGCGCTTTTTTTTGAACCTGGCTTTGCCTTCTTAAGTCCAGCATGGAATGCTTCTTTAGCAACGTCACATATTTTCTGTAAAGTTGTCTCTCCTTCCCCTACTACAAAGGAAATTCCGGTATCTGCGAAATACCCGTTTTTTGAACCTGAAACATCAATATTTACAATGTCCCCTTCTTGAATGGTCCTATTCCCCGGAATCCCATGCGCTACTTCTTCATTTATGCTAATGCACGTATATCCAGGAAAATCGTATTCTCCTTTTGGGGCAGATTGAGCTCCTGCTTTTTCAAACATCTCTCTCGCAATTTCATCGAGTTCTTTTGTGGTAATTCCAGGTTTCGTACTATGGACTAATTCATCTCGAATCGCTCCACAAATTTCACCAATTACTTTTAATCCAATAAAATCCTCTTTAGTCTTTGCAACCATTGTATAACCTCACTTTTTAAAGTATTTTATGATTAGTATTCCATTAAGTTTCTAGCATAAACGGAACGGTTTTTTCTTCAACAATCTGGCCCGTATGTTGTATTGTCACAATCCAGCTATTAACGTAATTGTATCAAACCTTTTAATGGATTATCGAACTTTATTTAAAATGATCAAACTTCATTTCAAAGCCACAACAGGGATTTTTTAAACACCTTTTTTGTAAATGTAACAACTTTATTGTTATTACACAGTAAACCTTTCAACGAAGTTTCTTTCAAATAAAAAAAGCCCCATCCACAATTAGTGAGCAGGGCTTTATAATAATTATTTAGTTTCATCTATTAAATACGTTAACCATCCATACTTAGCTTTAATTTTAGATTGAGCATCCTCTGCGGCTTCTTTTGTGGTAAATATACCGGTGTACATCCGGTACTTTGGATCAAACGATGTTGAATCAGCCGCCTCATATATCATCCATCCAAAATCGGCTTTAATTTTATCAAGGGCATCTGCAAATAATCGAGCGTTCGAGAATGTGCCTGTTTTAATACGGAAAATACCTTTTGTTTCATTCACTGGTTTCACTTCCTCGTTTTTCTCTTTGAATGGAACACCAAAGTATTTGCAAATACCTTGTACGTGTTCCCTAGCCACTTCTTTTTGAAAATCTAAATCCAACATAAGCCTAGCTTCACGAGAATTGTCCATAAAGCCATTTTCCGAAAGAATAGCGGGCATTTTTGTTTCTCTTAAAACATGGAAATCAGCTTCTTTAATGCCTCTCCATTTTTGATTAGTGCCTTGCTTCAAATATTCAGCTATACACTCTGCAAGCTTTCCAGACTGTTTATTTAAATTACCGGGAAAAACGAAAATTGAGTGTCCTTCTGCTGTGCCCCACGTGCCTCCCATAGCGTCATAATGAATAGAAAAGTAAGCATCTGCCCCTTTTGAGTTAGCTAGGTTTGTTCTAGCCACCAAAGAAGTATCTGCATCAGTTGGAGCAACTAATAAAGTCTTAAAACCAATATACTTGAGATATTCATCCATCAATTTAACTACTGCTCTATTAAATTCATTTTCCTTGATTGCTCGTCCTAATTCAGCAACTATTGGAGTTCGTTTTCCCGCGGTGTCTATTCCGTGACCATCATCTAATGCGATTAAATAGTTTGATGCTGTTGCCATAATCTCACCTTAATCCTTTTTTGGTCTGTCATATGTCAATGCTTTTTTGCTATCTGATAAGCCTTGTGTTGTTGGATCTGCAACTACTCCGCCAGCAAGTAAAACTAACATAAATGCATCCACATAGTTATTATATTCAGCCAAATCTATTAGACCTGAGTTATTAACAATCAAGCCGATAAAACCAAATAAAGCCACCCAAAATGGATAGCTTAAGAGACGTACTTTCCAATTGATTTTCATTGTGTGTTTTCCTCCTATTTGAATAAAAATTCTGTTACGTAGTAATAAATCAAACCTCCTGATGAAAGGAGACCAAGTAGCGCGGTACTAATTTTCATAAAGATGGTAGATACAGTGTTCCATTTAAGCATTTTGAATTCATGACTTTGTGTGGATCTAGTATTCTGAATTCCCATAGCCGTTTCTAAAAGACCATACAATTTTTCTGTTTGTTTTTCGGTCTGCTCACGCATAACATTTCGTGTTTCTGCACTAGTCATATGAATTGTATTTTCTAATACAATCGACTGTTCTTCTAGTTTTGTTATTCGTTCTTCATGCTTCGTGTCAACCTTTTCTAAAGCCTCTATTCGCTCATCATGGTCCTTTAATTTTTCACCATGTTGTGTTACTGTTTCAAACATAGAGTTGCCTCCTTCTGGCATCCTCTTCACCCCTTTTTAGCTAAATAAAAAGAGCACCCATTTGGATGCTCCTACTTTTGATTATTTTATCTTCGTAATGATTTCTTAAGCTTAATATTCCATTCACCCTCTTCTGGTCCATTAAAATCTTTCACCAATAAAGGACCTGAAAAAACTGTTTTTCCTTTTTCTCTTTTAAAAGTAAGTTTTTTGACCAACAATGCATCTTGTTGACGTTTTGCGAAAAGATTAGCGACCGAACTATCGGACGTGGATACATGGATAAACTGTCCATTTTCAGTATAAAGACCCTCTCCAACAACTTCATCTATTTCATCTGAACACTCGATAAACTTATTCAAATAAATCCCTCCCTCTTTCATCCACAATTCGACAAAAGATGAAGGGAATCCTTCAATTTTAATAAATACTTCTTACGACGCATAATGTTCCTATTGAGTATTATAAAAACCCATAAATGGTGGTTTTAATTGAAACGTTTTCTTAATTAATAAAGATAACCTAAAAAATCTAAGTCTCCTTCATCCCATTCATTCATTCCAATTTTCTTTATCATCAATTCACTTATTTCTTCATAACCTATACCCAGTATAGTTTGATTTTTATTATCGATTTTCAACCATTTACATTTGTTCTTGACAGATTTGTAGCCGTTATTTAAATACAATTTCTTATTATCGGCAAACAACAGTAAAAAATCAATATTTTTCTCTACACAGTATTTATCAATTTCTAATAGTAACAGTGAAGCTATCCCTTTTGTTCGAGAATCTCGTGAAACACACAAATCAATTATTCCAAGTACTTTTATAAGTTTTCCACTAAGATTCATAACTCGGTAATCTAACCCAACTTGTGCTAGAAGGTGTTTATCTTCGTTAAAAGCTAAGAATCTAAAATGAGGCACTTGTTTAAAATATATTCTATTATTTGGGTAAATATCCTGAAAACTCTCACTTAATAATACTTGAATATCCTTACTCAGTTCATTATCAATTTCGCACTCTACAACTTTTTTTATTTTCAAATTTTCTTCCCCAATATCAATTTTCTGTTCTATTCAGTACTATTCTTCATCGTAAATAAAAAACCCTTTATATTATACTTCTTTTTGTAACAAACTTATTGCACATAATGTTCCAACAACGACTTAAAATAGAACGTCATGATCTAATAGTGGTTTAATAATTATTTTATTGAAAATCTCATGGTAATCTCTTCGCCTATACGTCCAATTTGCCTCTCATTTGTATCTTCAAATCCTACTTTTAAATATAAGTTTTGTGCTGGTATATTTTCTTTATCTACTACTAAAACAACTTCGTCACATTTAGGAAATTCTGACTTAACAAACTCAGTCAATAGTGACATTCCTTTTTTTGCGTAGCCTTTTCCTTGCGCTGCATGATTAATTGATAGTGCAGTTAATAACAAAGCGTTCAGATTAGCGGAGTATTTCTTTACACGTTCATTTGAGTTTAAAAGAAAGAAACCAACAGGTGTATTATCACTTAAAATAACAATACGATGTTGTCCTTCTGTAGCTTCCTCAAATTTGTTTGGCAATGCAGAAAATTGTTTTTGTTCTTCTGTAAGTTCAAAAGAGTTCAATCCTATCAAATACTCACTTGAAAAATACTTTAGTTCAACACTGTTAAAATCCCCCACAATATAATTCCCCATTCATTTTTTCTATATCCTACCACTATATTAGATTTTGGTCATCCATTCATTTTAAATCTAGAGTTAAGATATATTTTTTAAGAATGGTTAATAATTTCTTTTATGCCTCCTCCTGCAAATTAAATGCATAAATAAAAGGAAGTGAAACATAAAAAATAACGCTAGCTTATGCTGCGTTTACTCTATTAAATATTATTAAGCCACTGGCGGCTTATAATCGCCTGCTAAAAACCCTACACCACTATCATCTAAATGTTCATATACTCCTGGTTTCAAAGTGCTTGGTACAGTTTCAAATTCCATTTTACCTAAAATAACACGTTGCGCTAATAATAAACTCATCATATCTTCATCTCCTAGTATTTTTATTAATAATTGAATTAAAAAACGAACTATCATGGATTAATCGCCAGAATAATTTCTGCCAATACTTCCTCATGAAAGTCCGCTCTGTCTGAATTTGCTTGTGACTGGGCTTTTAATAATGTGTTTTCTTGTTTCAACGATCCAAATTCTTCTTCTGGCACACTCACGTAGATGATTTGTTTTGTATCTTCTTCATAATTATCACTAAAAATTAAGAAGTTTCCTTGTGTAGTATTATGTTCTTCAATTAAGGCCATATGACTATGTGAATCCATGATAGATTGTCTGTCGGATTGCTTAGTATATTCAATCACAAATTTCATATCCCATTACGCTCCTTTTTTCTTATTTTTGTTCAGTGAATCCTAAGTTTATAAGGACTTCCCTAATTTGTGTATAGGATGTAGGATATGTTGTGCCGCTCGTCCACGCATATATGCGGACTATATCTGTTGGCTTTAACGTGAAGTCCTCTGTATAATCGATGTATTCTCCAGCGGTACTGCTGGTAATACTTCTTAAAATACCATTCGGAACACCGTTAATATAAATTTGTCCATATACCGTACACACAAGACCAGCAGACCCCATTTTACTTAATCGGTATTTTAATCGATAAGTCCCCTCTAATGTTACTTTAAGTGAACTAATTGACGGAACAGGTGTTGTTTGGTTGGTCTGCATAGTCACGTTATATACATCATATACTTTCAAATTTCCAGCCTCGATACCTGCTAATGTTCCGACAACCCCAAAAATGTTAACGCCCTTTTTAATATTTACAGGAATTAAATCCACGTCGCCTAACCCCACTTGTTCCCCCTCGTCATTAACGAAGGTAAACCCCGCTAAAGCTTGATTCGGTTGTAAATTTCCACCTCCCCCTGAACCACTATCTGCTAAAAAATCCGACCCTACTTTTCTAAATGAATATGGCTTGCCAGCTAGCAGTTTACCAGCTGCATATGCTACGCCTTTTTGGTCTTTAAGTGCGATTGTTCCAATACCGTTAATTGTTAGGGTAGGAGATGCTACATTTGTTACGTGTGGAATAATTGTAATCCCGAAAAATTCAGGTATATCCAAAGGCGCTGGATCAAGTGTGACTGTATAAGCCTTGGATGTCCCGCTAGTTGCGGATATTCCTGGATGCTTAACATAATCGGCCAAATGCGTCGTAAGAGCATCAGCATTTTCCTTTAATTCTGTGTCGATTGTGTCCCAATTGGGATTGATAACCGTTATGTCTGGTGGACTATCATTCAACTCTATTTTCTTTAAAGCGTAATTAGTAGTTTGTTGCAAGAAAATCACTCTCCTTTAATCTGTTAATCTGTAACATCCACTGTGATTACATAACTTTGACCCACATTAACTGGGTTAGGCGCTATGACAATATTTGAAACTACTGGTGCCACTGTATCCAAAATTACTGTTCTTGTAACACTACTCGTTTTACCAGCTGAATCTGTTGCGGTAATTACAATAGTATTTGTACCTTCAACGAGCGTTAATGCCTTACTAAAGTTCCCATTCCCATCCACAGTCGCTGAAGTAGCTGAACCAGTATTTAACTTAACCGTTACCGTAACTGGACTACTCGTTGCATCATTTGTGGAACCTACCACCGTTAAGGATGCTACATTTTGATAACTCGTCACTTCTGCAGGTGTCGTGATATTTAATGTTGGAGGAACAGTATCTACTGTAAAACTTCTTGAAACTGCCGTAGCTGTATTCCCGTCATTATCTTCTACATTCACTACAACGGAATGATTACCGTCTGCAAGCGCAGTTTGAGGAGTGTATGTCACGTTATATCCGCCTGTTACTGCCGTTACAACTACCCCAGGACTAGTATTTGTTAAAGTTGTTCCGCCGTCTACCTTTATTGTTAAGGAGCTTATCTTCACACCGGAGCCATTAGTTTCATCTCTTAATTGGAACGAGATGGCTGGTTTATTGGTTATGATAAAAGCTCCACTTGCAGGTGCAGTTATACTGATGGTAGGTTTCGTTACTTCTTTAACGAATAGTTTTAAACTATTGCCTAATGTTGCATGACTATCTGTAGCTGTTGTTATGTTACCCGCTAAGTCCTCTGCCTCCACAGAAACAGGATAATAGTGATCTGCATTTACGTTATAGCTCGTGATGTTAGGTGCTGCTATCGTTCCTTCATACTTGCCAGTAGTAGGATTTTTGGTTAACTCCACGCGTGAGCCATTTATTAGTACGCTTACTTTTTTTACTGTCAATACTCCACCTCCTAGTTATCGATTTTTTAAATTTAACCAATTGGTAATGTTATTTTTGATTTGTCCCCAACTAGCAAATGCACTCTTAATTTCATCCCAATTGTTTTCAACAATTTCTACTTCAATTCGGATTTGTTCCCCCACTTGTGTAGTTTGCAGTGGTTGCTGCCAATTTGCATTGGTGTTTTTTATAGTGGTCCAGTCTGCTGATTCGTTCAGATCTTGCCAACTGTAATTAGTTAGTATTTTTACTTCCGTAATCTTTATAGCCATTTTGTCACTCCTATTGTGGAGCTATATAATTTTTAACTGACTGCCAAGAATCCATATTTTTAACTGCATTCCAATCTTGGAAATTCGTTCGTACATCGCTCCACGTCGAGAAGTATTTAATGACTATCAACTTGATATGGGCAGGAGTCAAAGATTTTAATGCGCGAGCTATGTCTGCATATCGATATTCCTTTGAACTGTCTGGACTTAACACTTGAACTTGTAGTAGTCCAAAACCAGGTAAAGGATTGTTTGATTCATCAGCACCAAAAAAAGTTACTATACAATCACTTCCAGTAATTGTGTTAGCAACCTCTTTTACGACACTCTCATTCAGTTCTTTTCCTTTTTGCATGAGTGATAGTAAGTAAGAACGTCTTTGTTCTAATGTTCCTTCACCTTTGTATATCAAAAAACTCTCAATTCTTGTTATTTTCTCAATACTTGCGGTCCGAATAAAAACATCTAGATTAGATTTTTTTATCTGACTATATAAAACATCGAACTCTATATTTTCTGCTTGAAAAATAGCATTAAATTCTAATACGTCTTGTAGAATAATAGGAAGATATTTATTTAAGTCTACTTCTTTCTCTATATCTTCAATGACTTCTAAGTAAAAGGAATAGCGCGGATCTGTACTGTCTATATACGTCACCATACCGCCTTGTCCAATTTCTAGTCTAAGTGTATAAACACCGGCGACACTCGGAGCGTTTATGTCTTTACTCCAGGTTCCATCACCGTTATTAATTAAACTGTAAGACTTCCCATCAATGAAATACTTAATGTAGTCTATCATCCACTCACCACCGTTAAGTTAATGCTATTAATCCTTGGGATTTCTTCCCCAACCAATGGGATATCAACGATGCCCCCATTAATGGTAAAGCTATTCAAGTCAGCGACACTCTGATTATCTAAAATAGTTACAGCTGTTCTCATATAGCTCACACTATCTTTTTGGAAAGTAATACTAGCCAAGTAATCACTGATGGATTCTGCAACTCCTGAAGGCTCCGTATATCCTTCTGCTAATACAATATTCCCAGAGATATTTATTTCTTTCGTAATTCCACCTGAAACAGTTACCTTGGCACCTATTGGAGCTACCCCATTACCAAGCCCTGTACCTCCTGGGTCTAGGTAGTTTTGAAACGAATTTACCAATGTAGAATCTGCAACTTGATATGACCTATTAGTAATAGCAACCTTTACCGTATTTCCTCCATTCCATAAGGGAAACACTTTAGATATCCCAATTCCGTCATAAGCCTCTGCCCATTCTTTGTATTGAGCGGTATTTCCGTCTTGTGCAGGCTCGACTACTCTTCGTCTATACCGTTCACGCAACTGTTCATCCGTTTCTTCTTCTACTCCAGCGACAATAACATCTGTTAACTTAGAGATGGTTAAGCCGTCTATATACTCAATTGGCACAAGATCTCCGCTATAAATATTTCCTTGAGCTCCTGGCTGTTCACATTCCATTTTATATTCAAAATTAGTTATTTTTTCGAGGGCAATAAATGTATTGCTTTCTGAACTGAATCTAGATCCAATTGATATATTTATATTAAATACACCTTTTCTAATTGCCTTTGTAGCATTTTTCCGAAACACACCGTTCTGATATGCTAGTTCCGTTAATTCATATCCGGTAGTTGTATCTACAGACACTAGATCATTTAACGAATTCATAGAAATATGGGCTTGTGCAAGTTCAGCAGCTGAAGGAGCAAGCGCATCATAGATGATTGATCCCTCTCGTTTATCCATTTCACTAGGAATTCTTGCTAGCATACGTTCTAAAATTGACTCAAAGGTTTGAGATTCATTCATTAGATACTCACCGTTCTTTCCTCTTCAACATCACCAAATATAGAGTGCACAGTAAAAGATGCATGCACTTTCTTTTTGTTTATTTGAAATCCGAAGCTATCAACAGAAGTGATACGATCATCTTGCACAAGCGCCTCAATTATCCGACGTTTAACTTCAGGCAATACATAATCAGTGGACTGGCCAATCAAATCATTGAATTCTACTCCATAATTCCAGGAATAAATTAAATAGTCGTATCGTTCAATACTAAGCATTAAAAAAATCGCTTGTTTCAAGGATTCGAGTTCATCGATATTCCCAACAATGCGATTCTTATCCTTTATTAACATGTAGGTCTTGCTAGGTAAAGTTATTTCTTCAAAATCTACGGTTAAATCATCGTTTTGTTGCGGTATCATAATCTATCCCTCCTTATCCAAAACGATATACTGTTGACCCCCTTGGGCTTTTAATAAAGTCACTTGGTCGTTCATTTTTAATGCATTGAATACTTTATAAACTTGTTTCTCACCGTCATTTAAACTCATTTCAAATTCAAAATCTTTTACATTACGTGTAAGAACAAGAAGCTTTTCAGTTAATACTAGTTTTTGATCAACTGTAATTTTTAACGGACTTACACTTGTAACAATGCCATACCTTATTCCCGTCAGATCCATTTCGTTTACAACATCTAAAGCAGCTTTTTTTATTAAGGTAGCTAGAAAGGTTAAATCACGCAACAAAGTCACCGCCAATCATTCTTAAGTCCATATGATGCTCATCATCACTGAAGGTATGTTTAGCTGACTCAACAATCATGAAGTTTGCTACATTTAAATCTCCTAGATACATCTTGACCGCAAGACTACTACCGCCTCTTACACGAGAATCTCCAAAGACTTTGTTAAGGCTCAAACTTCTTGATTTCCGATTATACATGACCAACAATACATCCGCTTTTACTTTGCCGTTAGTACTCTCTTGCATTGTTTCAAAGTACTGCAGTACTCCCCAATTGTTGATGCTATTGCTGTCTTTTGCAATGTATACTTCACGCTTACCTGTCTCCTTATTTTCACGTACAAGTTTGATCTTATTATATGTGTTGCTATCTATAGAAGAAGTGTAATCAAAACTTTCTCCCGATTCTTCATCTATAAGCAAATCTAATCGAAGGGTCTCAATGTTTCGCAAATTCAACTTTCCAAAGTCATCGTATAAAACATACATTGCTTTACGGTATTGCAATGTTTCATCTAGTGCATTTTGGATGATATCAAATAATTCTTTATTCTCTTCCGCACGGACAGCTATCTTATGAACTGTATTTTCTACAGCGCCTAACTGCAACCTAAAGTCTGTAGCAAGCATTTTTAATAATTCCGACGCAGTCTTATTCTCGTATACATAAGTATCTTTATTTTTAAAATATCGCAATTGATCATAACAAGTGACAGTTATCAAATCATTTGACGATCGTTTTTTCGTAAAAACAAATCCAAAGAATATCTTGCTTCCATCATATTCAAAACGGACCGCATTTCCTTCTTGAAATGCTATTTCCTCGTCTTTGACAACAGTAAAGGTAAGTTTACCAGGAACCGACTTTCGATTAGTTTCCCAAACAATCCCCTCTTCTGCCGAGCACTCGATAAATGTTGAACCGCTTTGAATATATAATTTTGATTTACCCAAGTTTTATCACCTGCCCCGGATAAATTAGATTAGAATTTTTAATTCCATTCAATTTAGCGATTTCCTCCACTTTTGAGCCATTCCCTAGTATTTTTTTGCAAATAGCCCAAAGTGTATCTCCCTTAACGACAGTGTGTGTCTTAGGGATAGGTTTGCTAACTGGACGAGACTGAGTTGCCGACGCTGTGGTGGTGTTTTGGTCATCTGTACCCTTTGAGAGGGCAACTTTTTTATTTCCGTATTCACGGTACTGCTTTAAATTGATTTTAACTGTTATATCAAACCCATTTTCAGCGTCTTCAAGTATTTCATAATCCTCTAAACTTACTTTTACATTCGTATCAAACAATAGATCTCCGTTTGGTTTCATTCGAGATACAATGAATTGAAACGGAATTAGATCAACTTTAAGTTTTTCTATTTTTTCGAGGTAATAATCAGCCATTCGGAATCCGTCTGGATAGATTGCGAAAGGATATTTTACATTGGGCAATAACAGTTCAAAGGAGAAATCTGTCAAACCAGGTTTTTTAAGTAAATTTACCTCTCCATCATTCATTAGATTTATTGTCTTATTAGCACTATTAATTTGTGTGCTAAGGGACGATGGCGCAACAGGCAACTGCATATTATCGAAAAAGAAACTATAGGCCATTTATCGCACCCCCGCCGCAATCGAATCTAAAGTTTCTTCCAAACCTTCTCCGAGTTTATTTACAATGCCGTCAATATCCATATCATTATTAATATTGTTATGGTTAGTCATATCCACTTTCACTTCTGCAGTTGTGAAACGATTGATTACATCACGCTCTGCTGCATCTCGAAGATATTTTAAATCCTCTTCGGTGGCATCCATTGATTTCGCCATCTTAGCAGTATTACCAGCCGTGTCCTTACCACTACCGGCTGCATCTTTTAGTGGATTACCCATTCCTTGTAATCCAGCTAGAACATCTTGTAGTGGGTCATATGATGTTTGACCTGAACTCTTATCACCTGCAAATAGGTTAGCTCCCCAGTCATATCCTGCATCCCATGCCCCACCATAAGATTTCATTTCCATCTTAGGGGCTTCCCAATAGTCTGCAGGAGTTTCACCAAGCCAATCATTCATTTTAGCTTTCATGTTGCTATAATCACCGGTAATAGATGTGGAATGGCTCAATTCACCAATGCTCCCGATATCAATTCCTGGTATCTGATCCAATGCATCCAGTACCTTGTTTATGGCTTTTATTGCAGTGTTTGCGCCATCTACAAACATATTAGCTAAGTTAGTTGCAGCACTATCAAATCCTTCTGTCATAGCAATAGCCATGTCTAACGCTACGTTGGCTACATTTACAAATGCCCTTTTCACGTTATATTCAAAATTACCTATAAAGAGGTTTACAATGAACTCTACGAGTGCTGAAAAGAGATTATAGATAAATGCTGCTTGGTTGTAAATATGGGCACCTAACATTGAAAACACACCAGCAATAATGTCAGTTGCACTTATTGATGTTCCTGCAAAGTGATTGATAGCTGCAACAGCAAGATAAAGTGACGCCACCAAACCAATGATTATTAAAATAACCATACCGATTGGATTAGCCCAAAACGCAGCATTCATGGCCCACGTTGCGGCGGTTACCAACATGGTAGCGGTTTTTACTATCAAAAGATTAGCAACAAGTGCTCCTAGAGCTGCAGTTACCGCGAAGATGACTGGTCCGAAAGTATCCCAATTATCATAGAGGAAACCACCTATGCTACTTATTGTATCTAAAGCTATGACAGCAACACTAGACAAGATATAAAGTGAATTAATAATTCCATCTACAGTACTTTCAAATTTCTCACTATTAGCTATTTCATTGAGTTTCTCAAGTACTGGCTGAAATGCCCACAAAGCTTGATTTTTAAAGCTGGTCCAAATATCAGCAAATAGTAAAGGCATATTTTCGAAGGCTGCATTCGTCTCCTCGGCAGCCTCAAACATTGCATTCTTCACAATATCCGCAGTAATCATTCCATCCGATGCCATTTCTCGAATAGTACCTAATGGAACCTCAAGATAATCAGCTATACTTTGGATGATATTTGGCGCACTTTCGAAGACTGCATTTAACTCTTCACCTCTTAAAACACCAGAACCAAGTCCCTGTGTTAATTGGAGTAAAGCGGAACTCATTTCTTCAGTAGAAGCACCAGCTATTTTGAATTTTTTGTTTAATTGCTCTGCAAAAGATACCATCTCTGCAGTACTTTCGAAAGCATCTCCAGCATTCGCACCAACTCGTGCTACAATGTTAGCGGTATCCATATAAGAGGCTCTGGATCTTTCAGCAGAATCAAAAATCATACGTTGAAGTTCAGCGTTAGTTTGTAATTGATCATTTATTAATGCCAATCGTGCCGATGTTTGCGATGCTTCATCCGAAAGACCGAGTACATCACCCAAGGCTTGAAAGCTAAGATAAGCCGCTAATATACTGCTAATTTTTCCAAGTAAATCATTAGCTTCTGAGGAACCCTCATTAATTTGTTGGTTAAAATCATTTTGAGCGGCTTCAGCTCCTCTTATTCCCTGTTCAATTTCATTAAAAGCTAATTCCGCTTGATTTAACTCATTTCTTGCTGCCTGAATACTTGCAGAATCTATAGCATTCCCCGAAACATCTTGCAACGACTCAAAACTATTAATCACAATATTCATAGCATTATTCATAGATTGAAAAGTACTAGACATTCCGTCTGTGATTTGTATTGAAGTTCTAATTGTAGCCATCGTTTCACCTGCCTTTAGATCCATAATAAAAAGCACTCGTTAGAGTGCTTTAGAAGTAATTTAAGTTATATGTTATTTTTGCTACCCCAAGAGTATTTTCTTTAATATCTTGAATCCATACATCTGCAACGGTATCTGATACTGGACTAAACCTCAGTGCATAATTGGTATCTTCAATTTTCTTTAGGTTATTATTTGGTTCAATATTGAACATCGAAAAAATATCTTCTTTACTTTGAAATTCTATAACCGAATCATCATATCCCCAATACTTTCCTGAATAGACATTTAATCTAGCAACACTATTTTCAAATATAACAAATTCAAATTTGTTTTTTTGGTATATATATAGTTTACCTACAATACTTTCACCTGTTTTAGGTACAGACCATTCATAATCTTCAATACTCTCAGGTTCTCCCATTAACGCAACAAGTTCTTCCGATGTAATTCTTGCAAATTGGTTAGCATCAACTAAAACATCTACTTTAGAATTTGTTTCATTGGAATTTCCACAAGCCGACAATAATAAAACCATACATACTAACACTAATACTTTTTTCATGAAATCCCCCTCTATCATTAATACCATAAGCATACAACAAAGAGAGGAAATACAACCACTTTATTTTTTCCGACCAGCTTTTCGTTTAGTTTCTTTTTCTTCTTTCTTTTCCGCTTCCATCTTGATCTGCACAGAAGCTATCACCATTGCTTTTTCATACTTCGGTAATGCTTCATACTCAGACGGCCACTTGTGAAACTTGTGGAGGCAATAATAAGCGATATTCGCATCATAGTCGCCTCCATCTATTAGTTTTTTGCTTCTTCTACTGCATCTTCCATGCCCACATCAAAACCGTTAATAGACTGTATTGTTTTCATGTACTCGGCATATTCTCCTGGCAACAACATTTTTTTCAATAATGCCTCTGCGTGCATAACTCCATAGCTATCTTGCAATTCCTTATCATGTAAATTAGGAAACAGTGTACATCTCACACCTAAAGTCGCTAAGTACGCATCATAATCAGTCGTAGGTTGGAACACGTTCTTTTTCCCAGGGACCGGCAAACGTTTTGTATGGCTTTTTCTAAGCGCTTCATCTTCTGTCGAATCGATTGCTTTCGCTTCCCATTCAACTGGTTTAGTGACAGGCTTTCCTTTGTCATCAATCTTTTGTTTACCAGTCTTCTCATCGATTACAGGCTCAACAAATCTCTTTGATACTACGACTTTTTCAACCTCTACCTGTACTGCGTTCTGCGCTAAAAATGCTGTTAAGTTACTCATTTATAATCACCTAATCCTTTTCTTGTTTAATAGATATTGACCGCTATTAAGCGGCCAATTCATTTATCTCATGCCTGCTAACAGACCAAACTTCTCTGGAATCTCAAAATCATCAAACGTTCCATCGATAGGCTCGTCTAGATATTCTCCATCTGCATCGAATTTAGCTAGTACTCCGCCATCTAAGTTACAGTCTTTATGAATAACCGTTTGACGACCAACACCTGATGTTGGATCTTCATTAGTAACTTGGATATCGAAATAAATATCCTCGCCAGTTTCTTTAAAACGGTATAGTAAATCACGGAATATCGATTGATTATAATGTGCAGTACCACTGAAAGTACCTTCCCACCCTGTGGATTTATTACCTTTCCCCGTCTTCCCTAAGATAGGCACTTTTGTTTTGGTTTTATCGATCGTTGATTCGAAATCAATAATCTGCATGAAATTGTAGCGATTACCTTCAACGGTAATGAAACATTCAGCGAGTGCAGCACTTACTGAGTCCTTTGCGTTCATGGTCTGAGCAAAGTGTTGTAGATTCAATTTAAGCATTGTTTTCTCTCCCTTCTTAGGCAACCGTTACTGTCATATATAGTTGAGCCATTGCATTTACTGGAGTCACTAAATCAGATACAACTACTGATTTTTTGGTTTCCCCTTTTTCTACAATCACATCATCCGGTTTGAAGTCCTCAATTGCTCGTAAACGTTGTAACTCCTGATGATGTGTTGTGATATCGTTCCAAAGAGATATTTGACCAGCTCTGTCATTCGGCATTTGACCAAGATATTTTGTGTTGAATAATACCGCAATATCATTCGCAATTTGATCAAGTACTCTAATGGTTTGATTACTAGCAAAGTCTGAATTTTTGTCTCCTGTGAATGAAGTGAAAGTATTTATATCATCCAATACTCTTACTTCATCTCCAACTTTATGGAATACAAATTCTCCAGAATCTATAGCATTTTCCAGTTGTGGTTGACTAAACTTAGTATTGATAGTGAATTCACCATCGTACTTTTTGTTCGTATTTGATTTATTGATAGCACATCCAGCCGCTGCACCGGTTGCCCAATAAACTGCAGAAGCGACATTCTCATCGTCAGTTACATCATTTTTAACACTGATTACACCTTCGTGGTCTGCATCATTCTTTTTGTGTAGAACCAACTGAAATTTAACACCGACTTGATCACGTAGGCGTATAGTAAATTCAGAGTATAGACTTTTTACTGTACTTTCTGTCGATAGACACCCTAATGCATTAAATGAATAGGGCTCCAACGCATCTAACGCCTCTTGATGTTCAGCCCCTTCTACAAGATCACCATTAGAACCTAAAGTAAAAGGAATACCAGCTGAAGCTGTAATATCCACATTTGCTTTCCAAACTACATAATCTGTATCTAAGAGATTATCAGTGTTTGGTAAAACGGTTTGAGAGTCTACTAGGCTAGTACCCAAGTATGTGGAGACATCCATTTTATTAGGGTCATCAACATTTACTGATACTACCGTTTTTAAACCATTACCTCGAACACCTTTAGACTTTGCAGTACCAAGCGTATTGGAAGCTGCAATACCATTTTTCATAAGCTTATAAAAATAAGCGGTATGAATATTCTTAAATAGATCTCTAATACCTCGTAGTTTCTCGTGCTTATAGTCATAGCCAAATAACTTACTAGAATTCTCTAAAAGGTCATTCTGTGTAACAGTAAACACTTCTCCATCTACTCCCCAATCGAGAGTAAGAGGAAGAGCAGCATATCCACGGTCATTCAAATTACTTGAAGCGCGTGCAGCACTAATAAAATTGATATACGTACCATTGAGCTTTTTATTTTGTGTAAGAAATGTACCTCCACCTAATGCCATTATTCATTCACCTTCCCTTTTAAAAACTCATGTAGCTTTTGATCCACTTCGTCAAATGTGTAAACTTCTACATCTGAAAGTAGAGCATTTAGAACATCTCTTTGATGAGAATATTTTTTGCTCTTTACGAGTTGCTCTTTAGTAAATTTAAAGAGGGCGATTTCTTGCTCTGCCTCTCTTTTCTTTTTGACGACCATTCCCTCACTCCTTTAAACCGCTTGATAAGCTCACGGTTGCCATTTTGTCTATTGGATCCGTCACTTTATAAACATGGAAATTATAATTAACAAAAAAGTGGAGCACTTCATCAACTACTTCACCTTTCATTTTGGTTCCTCTAAGCAAATCACCGTTTAACAGTTTTATATACTCCATTTCAGTCATTAGTTTGTTTGCTGTGCTATAAGCATCCATGTAACCAGGACCAAAATAGTGAATGTCGAACGGTAATGTTTCGTGATACCTATTTCCTACCACTTGATTAAACTCTGGTTGTAATAAGAGGATAAAAAAAGCAGGCTCTTGAAAGCCTTGCTCAATTGATTCTGTATAGATTTCGTATGTCTCACCAAATGTTTCATACAGCTTTGTTGAGATAGCGGTTACTACGTCATTAATCTCCATCAAAAACACCGCCTAAAAACTTCATTAATTTTTTTTCTAAGATGTTAGGGGCTTGTGCCTCTAATTCTTGTTCTGAGATAGTAAGCATGAATCGACCATTTACCCAACCTGCGTGATTTGCCGTTCTGTGTCCGAATTCAACATAGGCCGCATAGTTCACTGGATTGATGATTTCAATTTCGTATGTGTTGCCTACTTTTCTTACGATTAAAGATTCCGCATAAGCTGTTACATTAGTGTTTCCACCACCTATTGCTTCACTTTCCGTTCGGGCAGTCCACCCTCTACGCAATGTCCCCCCCACATAACCTTTAACTGGAGTTTTCCATGCAGAAGGTTCTGCAACTGGCGTTCGTTTAATTACCTTAGCAAGTAAACGTGCAGCCAATTCTTTAGCTGCCTCTTCACAAAACTTGTCAAAGTCAGCTCGCTGAAGTTTCTCCATCTTCTTTTGCAATCTTTTCAATTGCTCAAAGTCAGCCCTACCCCACCTAGCCATTATGCATACTCCTTAAAAAGCTCTAACTTAACTTCTTGGTGGTCCGTGAATATAGCAGGCTCTCCACTACGACTGAATTCAGATGTACGCTTATGTTGAGTAACAACAATTTTAGATCCTGCCTTTACAACGATTTCAGGAGCAATGAAAAGCTTAGTAGATTGAGCAATTGTAGCTGGCGCATTTGTCTGATGAGCTGATGTAATCTTTTCATAAGACAATTTACACTTTTGATTTTCAAGCACCATTACTTCTTTGGTAGTTGTGATATGGGTAATCGGATCTTTTACTTTTTGTATTTCATAAATCGTACAGACGCCTTTATACAACGACTCAATCGCACGTCTTCTAGCGCTTACCATGTCAAAACCCTGTAGGCTATAAAATCGAAACTATCATGCCGTAAATAATCGATGAAAGCATTAAAGCTAGCTTCCGGAGTTAAGTTATCTTTGTCGATAGCAAAGGTAACCGTAGTGTCTCCATCTTGAATTGTCTTGGCAACAAGCCCGAAGTCAAGACCATCAATAGTTAACTGGCCCATACTCTTTTTCATCAACAAAAACTCCCCTACAACCATATCAATAGCGATATGGTGCAGAGGAACCGGAATGGCACTTAAATTAGTTTGTGTCTTTATGTGATCAGTTACTTTGTCGATTGAGAATTGCAACATATACTCATCTGGATTACCAGGTTCACTCGAAACCGTAATGCCAAGTGACTTTATTCGTTCTTTTACTGCTTCAAGCATTTAATCACGCCCTACTCAGCTTTTTGAGCTTCTTCAATCTTCTTGATGATACCTTCTTCTGTCGTAGCTTTACCGATATCAATTTTATATTCTTCCGCATAAGCTTTTAAGTCATCTAAAGTTTTACCTTCGAATTGGCTAGGAGTATTATTCTCCGCAACTTCACCAAGGACCTCAACAATACTTTCGTTTACATGGTCATCTTCCATTACAAATGATGCGCCACGAGCATGAGTTACCCCATTGTAGCGCACTGGTACTTTTAGTACTTTAACTTGTTTCATATTGATTTCCTCCTCTTAAGCCATTGGTTGGGCTTGGAATACGTTATTTGCTTCAGGGAATGAAGGGATTGCCGTTGTTGCCGCCTTTGCCCATGTCGAGACTGGATCTAACCCTTCTTCAAAAACCATCCCAATTACATTTCCAACATTCGTTACTTCTTCATTACCTTGACGTAGTAAACGGCTTTCTTCAGGAGTTGGACCATGTAATGTCTCTCCTAAAGTGCTAGAGCCGAACATAACGAATTTGTTTTCAGGGAAATAACGTTGAATTGTATACGTTCCGTTAGCGTTTTGTACACGATATTTTGCATCATACACTGCAATAGTTGGTAATTGGTGCGATGTTAAGAAACTGTTTAGATCTCCCATTGTTGCAACTCGACCGCTATCTTTACCAAACAAATAACCTATTAATTTAGAATTACGCAAGATTTGACTAGCAATCTTTTGGGAAGTTAAAGCTCTTGTTGGCTTTTCATCTGGCACCGATGCCCAACGTTCTAAATCACCAATAATATCCTCCGTTCCAGTACCCCAGATATCTGTACCCGATAGAGCTTCTTTGTTAGCGTCTGGCACATGGTAATCTACTTCTAGAGTTCCGCCACCATCGATAGCAAGCGTTAATTCGCCGTTAGCTAGTGCTTGCATGCGCATAACTTCTACTTCTGCACGAACGTCACCTACCGCACGATCAATTAGGTTAAATACTCGACCAACCAATACTTGTTGTTCTTGTGGCGTACGTGGGAATTGTAAAGCAATCAAATCTTTCTCTTTAATTTGGTATTTCTTTTTAATATAAGCAGCTTCAAGAGCTTTATCATTGAAATCTAAAGATCCAATTTCCGCTTCAGTATCGAATGCATGGATTTTAGCTGCAACAGGTAGGTTACTTGCTCCTACAAGGTATTCAAATTCTAGCGTGTCATGTTTTACTACAGGGAAAAGCGTTTCTCCTAAATAAGGAGTTAAAGCACGCTCTTTCAAGTAATTTAATACTGTCTTTTGGTTAAATAATTCTAAGATATCTGGCATGTTGGTTTTCCACCTCTCAATTTTCTATAATTAATTATTTGAATGTAATTTTTGTTAATGCAGTTTTCGCTTCTGCAGAAGGTGCTTCAGGTAAACGAGCTTCAAGAATATATCCTTCTACAATTAATGCTCCTGGCTGTGGTCCGCTCGTTACGTCCACATCGTTATAAAGAATTCCTTTAGCTGTTGCATCATTAGATGGCAAAACTGTACCCGCTTTAACAATTTTCTTTCCGTCAACTGCTGCAACTCCTACGTCACTAACTAGAGTTGTGAACGATTGAACTTTTGAAGATGCTAAAAAGTTAACACGGTTATAGTTTCTTGTTTCGCTTACATATGGCATTTAGATGCCCTCCTTTTATTTTTTTATCCCCATGGATTTAAAGCTTTTTCTGCAGGGGATCCTTTTGAATTTGCTTCTTTAGCAAAGTTACTACCGATGTCCAACGGATTATCTTTGTCTGAGGTACTTTCATTTGGAACCCAACCTTTAAACGTCTGTTCCTTCTTTTCTGGGACAAACAAAAAAGGCTTTGATTCTTGCAGTGTTTTTAACTGCTCATCAAGACCTTTAGTAACTTTACCTTCTGTATCTAATTCAATTAATGCTTTGTCGAGAAGTGTAGTAGCAATATCTGCATCATGCACTTTTCCAACAAGAGCTAATTTTATTGCACTTGATAGCTGAGCTTCTTTCAAATCACTTTCGTACTTCGTTTTAGCGTCAGCATTTTCTTGTTGCAACTCAGTAATTTTAGTCTGCAATCCAGCTGCATCCACTTTCTTTAGTTCCTCTAGTTGTTTATCACGAGAAGCTAAATCCGTTTCAAGTTGATTCTTGGTATTGTTCACTTCATCAAAACGAGATTTAGGAATCGTTGTACCGTAGCCCTCGATTACCTTGTTTACTTGCTCCTCAGTTAAACCTAATGCTATTAATTGTTCTTTATTCATGTTTTATCATCCTTTCAAATTACGCTTTTTTACGTGGGTATCGTCCACGGATTTGTCTTGTTCTTTTACGTCTGCAATACCAAAAAGACGAGAAATGAGTAGTTTATTTGATATAACAACCCACAATAGAAATGTCCATGTTCCGCTTCATTCTCAGACCTTCACCATACGTTTGTTTATAGTATTCTAATTTCTTAGGGACATTTGCAGCAGTATTGTGTATTTCTTCTGCATCGAATAAATCCGGCATTGAAATCAAAACTATAACACCTCGTTCATTTACTATCGCAAGTTTACAAATTTCTTCAAACTCCGTCATGTTTTTTACATTGCTCACTAGTATTCCTCCACAATCTTATTTGCTATTTAACGCATAACTACGAGATGTTGGATCCCTTCCTTTCATCATCTAGGTAGTGGATATGAATTTCGGGTTTGTTATCCGGTAAATCAAACACGAATGAAACGATATTTAAAATTACAATCAATAGCAACATTAAGTACACCAGTATTGGAATCTCAATCGTCTTTTTCAACCGTTTCACCACCTTAAAGGCATAATAAAAAGCCACCCTATTGAGTGACTTTCACTGGACCAGTTTTATAGTTTTCTTAAATAAACAAGATTTTTCGATGTAGTTGAAAAAAGAATATTTCCATCTTCACTGTGCAAACTATAAGTTTCTTCAGTGATGTATATGTCCTTAACATTTTCTATTTTAAAAACATTAGAACCCTCGCTGCCGAATGAGACCTTTACTTCATAAGTCATTACTGTCACCTCCTAATATACTAAATTATAACAAACACTTAGGAAATAAATCTCTTAATCCATTCAGGATATTTAATCTTGCTATCAATATAGTAAACCTTGCCGTCCTTACCCCTTGCAATTCGTTCACCGTATTCATCATCAAAGAATGGAACTGTGACTGTTCTACACCATGGATGGAAAGGGGGGGCTGTTATACCTGGTACATAATCAGACATGGCAAATACTTTACCATCTAAATCCTGGCATATGGAACTTGTCCTCATGTCTAAGGTAGCAACTATTTCATAGCGCTCAACATCAAGTGCATTAAATGCGTTTCTCTGAGCTGCAGACGCAAAAAAAGCTGATTCAGTCATTACTAACCGTGCAGCTTTACTTCTACTCACATTTAATTTATTTGAGATTGTAGTTATTGCCTTATCTGGTGAATCACCACGGATAACAATTTGCACCAGTTCTGTATGCAGTGTATTAATGAGTTCATCTTTGTTTCTCCAAATGCGATCACTGAAAGTGACTGCATCAGCGGTCCATGGCTTTGAAATGACTTGTTGCAATTGAGTTGCATTAATAGATTGCAAGGTGTAACCAATATTAAAGCCACTCTGTATCTCAAAAGCAGTGTGATAGTAGGTATCTTGATAAATCTGCCTCATAAGCCTATCCACACCTTCAGATTGCCTTGCGTATAGTTTCTCGATTATTTGTTGCGTCTGAATCTTTATGGATTCTAAACGAAAAATATGAACACGTGTTGAAGCATTTTCAAGTTCCCTCATCCATCTACCATTCAGAGCATTTCTTTCACCATACGCAATGTATTCATGGACATCCCAATGAAACTCTGCTAGTTCAGAACCTCTCAACATCTTTTTAGCATCTGATAATGAAATTTCATTATTCTTGGCAAAACGTGTATACCATTTAGATATATCTTTTTCTAATTCTTCGATTACAAGATCATATATTTCTTCTAATTCATCACTATACTCTTCAGCATTGCTTAGTTGAGATTCTAGCAACAATTCAAATCGTTGTTTCCAATAATCACTACTCTTTGACAATTACTTCACCACGCTTTGGAAAAGCATTGCTGTAATCATCAATGTCTTTTTGCTTTTCCTTGTTCATCCGCTTTAACTCAAGTTGTACATCTTTAATCCAAGGATGTTGAGATACTAACGTTTCTGTTGATAGAATAGGCATTGAATTGACGATATTAGTTATACTTTCCGTTTCGTTTATTAGAATATCACGATTAAATATCACATTGACTTCTTGATCTTCATAATCCCCTTGGTTGGTATTAGCTAAATGCATGTTAACGAACCAAAGTAATTCCTCAAAGGACGCCTGGAACTCTGTTTCAATTCCATTAGCATCAAGATCAATATCGCTATACATAGATTGGATATTCATTTGATTTGGATTGTTGGCCATACGTTCGTCCTTCGCGTCATAACCACGACCATTTTCTATAATCGCCTTCTTAAACAACGAAAGGATTGCTTTATAATTTTCTGCATTGACTTCAATTTGTAATGACTCAACGCCACCCTTCGAACCATCAGCGCTACGGACTTTAACAGCTCCATATTGAGCGAGGTTTCTTCTGAACTCACCTAAATTCTGTCCATCATAGTTATGAAGTATTAATATAGTCGAACGTGCATCCTCTTGCATATTGTTTTCGAAATCACTCAACATGATATTTATTCCATCTTGTAAGGACTTCACACGTTTCAGCAACGGTATTTCTTTACTGTTAAATTTAAAAGGAATTAACGGCACTCTCTGCCAGTTCAACTTTATTTCACTACCATCTTCATCTTCTGTGGTTAAATATGAAAAAGGAGGCTTTTCTACATCTTCTACTAATCTACCGTTAAACCAGACATAGCACTTAACGCCGTTTGCGGAATATACTTCTACTTTTTCATACAGCACTTCTCTATCACCCTCATATCCTGACTCTGTATACATACGAACAGCTGAATCAAGTATGGTATGTTCTGCATCCTTCCAAAAAGGTAAGATTTCGCTATTCGGAAAGCGTTTAAAAGTAAATTCTCCTTGCTCATTGTAATAAGGATAGAGCCACGCTATACCACCGTTCAATGCATCTAATCCCATATTCCTTAATGTACGATGAAAACGTTTGTTAAATATCTTTTGCAATAACTTTAAGTAGGTATCATCCTCTGTTTCTAAAGTGAGAGGCTTGCCTAGCTGATAGTTAACTTTTTGATCTACTAATTTAGCGTATTGGTTATCCAGTATCTGATTGTTGGGAAGATTTTCAGCTATTTCTAATCGTCCACCCTTACCAATAACTTTGCGTTTACGAGTTAGAATATCTTGTTGACCCTCGTAATACTGTTCTCCTTTAATCATCCACTCACGTTTTTGAGAGGACTTGAATTTAGTAATCTCTCTTTCAAGCAGCGTTATATTGCTAATGATTGCTTGAGCACCAGTAGCGATTATGTTGTTAAGTTCTTCTGTATCTGTACCAGAACCTTGAAACGGGAAATACTCCATGCATTATCACCTCTCTTAATCAAAACTAAATACATCACCCTGAATATCTTCCAATGCATAACGCATGGCATCCATCATGTGGTTGAAGTCATCTATTGGTTTGTTCATCTTCTTGCCAAACTTATCTTGTGCCCATGTGTAGTTAGTGATTTCAGTTAAGAAATTAACACAAGACGGATGAATGATGATTTTATAATCTTGAATTGTTTGAATACCGTTATTAATACTGTCTGGTCCCTTACGAGCTCTTTTAATGTTTTTCATTCCCAGATTCCATAAATCATCGATGGATTTAGGCTCAGCGCTATCAGCACGAATTTTTTCTTTTTTATATCCTTTACGCTCAACTTCTTCAAATATTATTTTGTTACTCATGCCTTCTTTGTATATTTCATCAAAGACATATATCTCTTTGGCTTCCTGGTCCACAATCCCGCAAAAGAAAGCTGTTGGATCGTTTGTATACCCGAAGTCGAGACCAAATGCTGTTTTTGTATTTGAACGCTTGAGTATTTCATTTTTATCAAATACTAGTTCTTCCCAGTTCTCAAATACAAGTCCATCGACAATACCCCAGTCACCTAAGCCAGCAACTTGATATCGTCGTGGATTGTCTCGCTTCATACGTTCAAATACTCGCTTATCCGCATCGTCCAAAAATTCGTTGCATAAGTAATTTGTAGTTTTGGCTAAGATGTCTATATCTTCTTTGGCATCAAAAAAACGCTTCTTTATCCAGTGTTTTTCATTCCACGGGTTAAAAGTAAGCGTTACTTGTTTATATAATCCTTCTGGCACTTCACCACGAATAGATTCATCCAGTATGTCGAAATCAGCTTCATTCAATATCTCATAAGCCTCCTCAATCCACATCCAACACAAATAACCAACTTTCACCGTAATGGAAGTAACTTTTAGTGGATCATCAAGACCACGAAAGTATATTTTCTGACCAGTCGGCTTATAAGTAAGTTCTAGTGGTGATTCTTTTGCATCCCAGTATTGTTGGACACCTAATTTTGTGATTGCCCAGTTGAGCTCGGCAAAGCACGAATCTTTCAGTGTTCTAAATGTCTTGCGAATAACCAATAGATTTGCATTTGGATGTTGCATTAACTTAGAGATAAAGTTGATAGCAGTTGTTTTAGATTTCTTTGAAGCACGAGAACCTTTACATACTCGATAACGACCTTTGAAGTTCCAAAAATCAGCATATCCTTTACCTATTGTCTTTTGAATAGAAATTCGTTTTACGTTATTCACTTACATCATCCTCAATAACGATAGGAATTGCTCCTTCAATCTGTTGCTTATCAGTCCACATCGCATAACGTTTACCTAACATTTCAGCTGCTTTAATTCTATCTTTGGCACTCACATCAATATCAGAAATTGTTTGAGCACCTTCTCCAATACCCCGTAGTGTTTCTTCTTGTTGTTCACCACGCATTACACTTGTTAGGTATTCGAGCACTTCTTGTTGACTGGCAACTCTTTTTGATTGAAGTTCTTCCATCCGAATTTCTATATAATTTTTTACGCTCACATTTGCAACTAATTTATGAGCATTCCCTCTTGCATAAGCTTTACTATATCCAGCCTTTAATGCAGCCTGTTCTATATTGCCTAATTCAATATAACTATCTGCAAATGCTTGTTGCTTTGGATTTAATCTCTTCTCAATCAATGGCATCAACCCCATTATGCTATTTGCTTTTTACGACATAAAAAAGCACCTCTGTAGAGATGCAAATTTTTTTATAAGATTTTTTTATAAAAAGAAGGTATTTGATGGAATGTGTCGAATAATGAATTTATAGTAATTTTATACTAGGTAAATTAGATTTTGTTTTTACAGATTCTACAACTATTTCACAATTCTTCCTCAACATGATATTTGTTACCCTATATTGAATACCCTTTATAAAGAATAAACTTCCATTAGAAATACTATTATCTTCACAAACTGATTCTAAGGGGTATTCCCCCTGATATGTGTTATTACAGAAGTGTTTAATAAACATAATTTCAAATCCTTTCAGATTGGAGTGATTTAAATGAATAATGAAAATCTTTTAGAAAATTTATTACTATTCCATCAATATCTTAAGAAAAATGTTGTCTTGGATAAATTAATTAACAATATGAGTAAGTTTCCCGAATTTCCTAAAGTTTATTCAGAGATAAGGTCCAATGATGGAAAAATTGATACTTCGGAAGTAGTAGCAAGAACCTTATTTTATGGAATAAACGAAAATATGTTATCCGAATCTGATTTAGATGAATTACTTTTTCTAGTTCTTGAAGATTCGTTGTTTAATTCTTATTTATTTAAACTTGATACTACTTCGAATATTCATATTAATTCAGATGGTATTGAAACTCTCCTGAGAAATTGGAAAATTCCATCAGAAAATAAAATCTTGAGCAATGTTCATACTAAATCTACGAAAGACTTTATTGTTTGTGGATATAGAATAGCTGAAGATCAATCTGTTTTAGAATCGGTAAGGCTTCTTTTACTAGATAGTGAGATATTAACTTTTTCAAGTAAAAATGAAGAACCTAAAAAAGCAGTATACCCAACACTTGTAGAAATTGATTTTAGAAGGCAGTTGATGCATGTTAGACTGCGCGATGTTGATAATATAGTTGGAGCATCAGAGGATAGGGGAACTATGTCAGGAAGAATTAGCAATACACTTAAATTCATTTCTACTTTTAGTCCCAAGGTTAATTTTTCAGATATTTCTGGTTTCAAATCATCTTTGTATAATTTAGAGGAGTATCTACTCAGTGAAAAGAGAAATATATCCTATGAAAAATTAGAAGAAATTGATATGGAACTTGAAGAATTCACAAAAAAGGTTTGCGATAGGTTCAATCCCTCTCCAAGCCTACCAATATCTCCAAAAGAATATATAAGTACAGGAGTTTTATCCATTATTGCAACTACCCTTGATTTAAATGAACTAGGTGATGTTGTAGGAATTAAGTTCCGTGATACACAAAATGAAGAAGGCAAATACGCCGAAATAACAATAAAAGACTCAAGTAATAAATGTATTTCTACTAGTAACTTGTACTGGTTAAATCTATCGGTTTTACAAAATACTAAAGAAGTTGAATTTCTTAAAATAATTACTCAAGTACCTAATGGTGCAGCAATAGTTAATTTGGAATTCTCGCTAGAAACAGCAAATATCAAACTACTGTCAAGAAGTAATTATGAAGGTTCTGATGGAGCAAAACCTTCCCAAGAAAAATATGACGATGTATTAGATTTTCTAATAAAATTTATAAACTAAAAATAACTTGCGCCGAAGTAAAATATTTTACTAATATTGTTCGGCGCATTTTTTTACTTTTTCCCTGTCGACTAGTATACACTTACAAATACATAGTTATCATTTCTCCGACCTATCCGACAAATGCGACATTTTCCTAGTGATAGTATCTTTGATTCTGCCAATGTGTCTATCGGATAACCTCATATGTTGTCCTATCCATCGCATGCTCTTACCTTCTAATAACCAATGTAATACTTCAATTTCACGATCAATATTAATTAGGTAAATTCGCTCTTGAACAATTTTAATTTTCATCTCATAATTAGTTATTTTCTTCCAACGCTTATCACGTCTCTCGAATTCACGGTAGATTGGATCGCTAGGATTTCCACTAGCTTTTGGCATGGCAGCTTGTAACCCATACTGAGTAGTCATTCCTTCCCCAATGTCATTCAAGCCTTCTCGCATTATCTTTACAGAATTAATCATCCAGTGATAGTCCTTCAATAATTGTTCCAGTTGTTTTTCGGTCATTGTGTTTCCTCCTATCGTTTATTTCGAATAGCTCCGCCAACACGTCGGTATGTTTGCCGATTACACCCCATCAATTCTTCAATTTCCCTACATGTCATTTGTTCTTTTGACTTGTTGCTTGTATTTGGTCGTTCATTCACGAATTCGCCTCTATCTACCTGTTTTAACCCTGTTTCGATATACTTCGTTTGATTCATTCCCATCTCTCCCTTAGATAAAATAAAAAAAGAGGACAACAAATGAATCAGCGTGTAGCTGTTCAAAAGTTGTCCTCCAGTTGGCTGGTAGAACTATGTACTATTGATTTGCATCTTTATAAAGTAAATGTAAATAAGGAATCACAAGCATGATACCCCATAAATATAAAGATTCAATTAATATAGTTGATATATCATCTTGAATCCCTACATAATTCAGTATTAAAGGCACAATCCCAATGCTTGCTATTAAAAATGTTACATGAGCAAATATTCTTTTCCAGTTTAATAATTCAAGAAAATTACTATATTTTTCTTTAAGTGATTGACGCCTTATTATTCGAATATATAATCTCCACAGTTTTTTATAAAGGTAATAAGAGATTGCATATACAATTATTATACTAAAAAATACTGATTTTGCTAGTAGATCATCCGGGCTAGAGGAAGTTTTGGACACGAATTCAAATAATTCATTAATTTTATAAATAGTATTTAATCCCTCCCATTTTCCCCATTCTTCTAAAATCCAAAGGTTAAAAAATACAAAACTTGTTGCTAAAATTGATAAAAAGAACATTATTATTAATGTTAAAATTTCATTTATATAATCACCAACCTTCCCCAAATCATCTAGTGGCACATACATAAGTAAAAATGAAAACAACCAAATAAAAATTATGACCAGTAATATGACTACAAATATTATTACTTTTAAGTTTAGGTATTTTGGTATAGAGACTATCGAAAAAGTGTATAGAAATATAAAAATTTTAAAATATAACCTAATTTCACCAATGTTTCTAATATTTCTTCCTCCTAATAATATTGTCATATATATTAGTCTATAAGACCTAAAGACATATACCTGTTTTTAGTTCAAGTATACCAAGAACAATCATTCTATTACAATTGTAAAAAGGACAACAAATGAATCAGAGTTTAGCCGTTCATGTGTTGTCCTCCAGTTGGCTGGGGCGGACTATATTTTTGTGATTTTTAGAAATTCACCAGTTAGATCATGTCCAAGTTCGCTGAATAAATTGTCATGTATAGCAAAGCTAGGTGTCTCATATCTATACTCATTTCCTAATATATCAGTAACGAATAAAGAAATATTACATGCATAGTTTGAGTATCTATTATTCTCTAGGTAAAACACTAATCCCTTTTCAGAACCATTTACACTACCATATAATTCTAGATATACTTCAGCATTTGTGTCTGTTGCATGCCGGGTCATATATTCACCAAGATGATAATAATTTCCCGTTTCTTCTTTTATCACTACATAGTTCTTACCATATGATTCGTAATGTGTAATTTTAAATAACGGTCTTTTTTCTAAATTGAATTGTTGTTTCTGAATATCGACCTGTTCCCCAATGCGTTTCACTGAACTGTATGTGATGGTAACTCCGGCAAGCGAAATTAGAGCTAAGGCAATGCTTACATAGTCACCTACATTTATTACTCTTTCCGGTACTACTTTTAATATAATCATAGATATTAATGTAAAAAGTAACAAACCGAATATTACATGCGGCATATACTTCAAAACTCTTCCCCCTGTTCCGTCCGCATCCTCTTAACTTCCCCTTATAAATACCGGAAAATTTTACTTTAATCTAAACCAGACGATATTAATTGACATATTAAACTTTGTTTGTAAATGATTTAATTGCAATTGCACCTAGCACAAGTCCAAAACTTAACAGTGAAACTGAATCTGCTTTAGTGGAAAAGTGATTGAAAAAAGATTCGTTTGCGATAAATATTGCTGGCAAAACATTAAGCGAAAGTATTGCCAAGAATAAAAATGGTAACTGTAATATACCAAATAAGACATTTAACTTTTTTGCAACCGATACATATTCTGAAAAAGCAAAAAATATACTACTTAAACTAACTCCCACTATATATTCCTTTGGTAACTGAATAATAGAATTAATAAACCCCATAAAAACAAAACTAAAAGCAGTAAAAAATAATATCCAGTTAGAATCACTATGATTAAATTTATCACTAATAATTCGTTTTTCTTTTTCTTTTTCAACTTCCTTCAAAACTCTTCTCCTTCTTCCACTCGCATTCTCTTCACTTTCCCTTGATGCGTCACAATCTTATATTCCCCGTGTGTCGGAAGTTCTCTGAGTTTTGCTTTTCCGTCGCAGATAACAATTACACAACTGGTAGGTATATCCATTATATCGACAGTTAACTGCATTGTTCTAGTGTCTATTTCTAAATTATCTACTTTCACCAGGACCCCTCCAATATGTTATAATTTTCTTGTGAGAGACAGGAGGAATCTTGTCTTATTTTTTATGTCATTTACCGGAGGCATTTTATATGCAAAACTTCATTAAAGGACTTTGGAATTCTATTGGAGTTCCAATTATTGCATTGATTATTGCTGCACTTTTTCTTCTTACCGTTGCTTACTTTGGAGATAGTATTTTTCGATTCCTTTTAAACTTATCTTTCTAACGACGCTTTTGGGTCGAAATTCGAATATATTTTTTTGCTATTGATTAATTAGTAGAAATAGATTATTATTTTCATGAAAGGCAGGGGATGTTTTATGGAACAATTTTTGTTTCCTAATGTGTCTTGGTATGTTAAAGACACTAACAGCAAAACAGCACCACCTTTCTTTTATATTATTTAAATAACTCATACTAATTGGTTGTATAGTCAAGGTGCCCTATCTCTTAATAATTGGAGAATGGAAAGCCTTTTTTTTAACATATAATTTCTGATAATCAGATTCTTTAAATCTCTCGTTTTACAATTCATGTATTAACTCCAGTTGCACTTCACTTAAACGATTTTCAGCTATCTTTATATATTCTGGATTAAGTTCAACACCAACAAAATTACGACTGTGTTTTAGGGAAACCAATCCTGTTGTACCCGAGCCGAAGAATGGATCCAAAACAACTCCATTGATTGGGCATCCAGCCAATACACAAGGCTCAATTAAATCTTCCGGGAAAGTTGCAAAGTGCGCTTCCTTTAATGGTTTAGTCGAAACTGTCCAAACTGATCGCTTATTTCTTTTCTCACGAATAGCTCGAAATGCCTCTTTTCCATACTTGCCATCGAAAGAACCACGAACTTTATCTTTTCTTCTTTGCTTTTGCGGTTGACCGAAAGCACCTCGAGATCCTCTAATATCCTGAGTGCCATAAATAGCTGGTTCCTTAATGATTTCATGATCGTAAAAATACTTAGTTGATTTACTTAATAAAAAAATATATTCATGTGATTTAGTAGGTCGATCAGTTACACTTTCAGGCATTGCATTAGGCTTATTCCATACGATATCTTGTCTTAAATACCAACCATCTTGTTGGAGTGCAAAAGCAACTCTCCAAGGTAACCCAATCAAGTCTTTAGGTTTTAAACCATTCACAACTTTAGGTAATTTCACAATCCCATTAAATTGACCTTCACTTTGCATATGATTATTACCTGGATTTCCTCGACCATCTGCATTTCTACCTTTGCCACTTCCTGCATAAGCATCGCCAAGATTTAACCAGAGCGTTCCATCATCTCGTAGCACTCGCTTAACCTCATGAAAGACTTCTACTAGCGATTTTACATATTCCTCTACAGAACCTTCTAAACCAATTTGACCATCCACTCCATAATCTCTTAACCCCCAATATGGTGGACTTGTAATCACAGTGTTTACACTCTGTTCTTTAAGTGTTTTTAAAACATCAAGGCAATGTCCTTGATAGATTTTATTAAGTTCCATTGCCATCACCCTTTCTGATTCGCTTTATGGTCGAACTTTCTAGCAAATCAGTTCCAATTGGCCCTCTGTATTTGCTACTAAATCAGTTGCGTAATCCTCGTTTATTACGACTTCAAATATTGCTTCTAATACCGAAACGACGATGCTATTTCCCGCTTGATGATATAGAGTTCCATTCAAACAACCTTCTTTTGATGGATGTTCTTTAGCAGCTGCATCGAAATCTAAATCATCAAATCCCATCAATCTCCAACATTCGCGTTCAGTAAGGTATCGAAAAATTTCACCGTCAACTCTTATCACTCCACTATTCGGACAACGCATTTGTTTTGTTGTAATTGTATAAACGTACTCTTTCACTTCATCCAACATTCGACCACCAAATGTTCCAGGAACTATCGGTTTACCTGGTAACTTCTTAATCATGCTCGGCTGCGTAACAATATACTTTTCATCAACTTCCGATTCTAGGAATTCCTCTATAGATCGCATTGGACTTTTCCGTAACTTGCTGAAATCAAAGTAGTTATTACCTAAAATGGAAACCGTAAAAATCCTTTCTTTTGCTTGAGGTATTCCATAGTCTCTTGCATCTAACACTTGATAGGAATTGGTATATCCTAACGATTCCATGTCACTCAAATAATGATTGAAAGCAGGTATCATTTTTTTAGATAGTACATTTTTAACATTTTCCCAAATTACAACTTTCGGTTTCCAGGCGCCAAGGTTTTCAATGATTTTAAGGGTTTCAAATAATAAGGAGCTTCTTGTACCATCTTCGACGTTTCCGCCGTATTGTTTCCCTGCTATAGAAAAATCCTGACAAGGCGAGCCATGAATAAGTATATCCGGTTGTAACGAGTAACCTACAACACTTTCTGGTCTGTAGCGATTAACAAACATTGCATTGTAAGTACTAACTGCTTTTTCATTCCACTCTACATAATCAATTGATTTATGTTCGATACCAAGATTGATTAAAGCTTTTCTTGGAGCTCCAATCCCGCCGAATAATTCAAGTATTTTTATCAATCTTTTCACCTCTTTTTATTTCACCAAATGTGTCAAAAGTGCGGTAATCAAATTGCTTTCAAGTAATGCAGTACATACCCCTTATCTCTTTTAACTTGATCGCAATTCAAAACAAAATCTTCGTATGGAATGGACTTTTTTCCATCTCCTATGTAGCCCTTCCATGCTTCTTCTAGCATCTCGAATGGCAACAGGTAGGTTTCGTATTGTCTTTTCGTAAAAGAGATTAGTAGGAACGCTTTTGCACCTTTTTGATGCCAAGATTTCAATATGTTGAACTGGTGCTCATGTACATTTTTCAAAGGAAAACTTGTGGTGATATTCGTTTCTTTCGCATCGAATACGATTGCTCGCCCATCTTTCACACCGAAGTAATCGACTAACTCACCTTTTGTAACATGACCTGATACTTTACCTTTTACATTGCTAGTTATTTTTACTGGAGTAGGGATCTTTCGAACATCCGCTACTCCTTTATTGCGATATTGGGTATTCGCCATATCTATTATTCTTTCAAGGCCCATGCCTCTGTTTGCTTGTGTATGCTTGTATATCTTTCTCATGCTCTCAACCTCTCCTGGTATGCAAGTTCTTCATCAATCGTCACCTGACGTTTTAAGAATTCAGCTTCGGCTTCCTCATGCTTTCTTTTGCAAACTGGACCATAGCCCTCATTAATACTTTTAGATGTTTTCAGAGGACGGTTGCAACGATTACAAGTACTCATCTCGCACCTCCAACAATATGTTTTTCACGCAAAATCGTTTGTTTCTGATGTCCGAACGATTGAAATAGACATTTCCCAGAGCAATACATTTCCGAGCCTTTACGCCAAACCTCGTCGCCTTTATGGATAGGCTTTTCACATCGATTGTTTTCGCATGCTGCAACTGGTTTCATTCCGCCACCTCCAGTAAGTGAGGATGCTCGTAGATATTGCCTATTACTTCGACATAACCGTTATACTTTAGCTCCCCTAAACTATTTTCAATTCTAGACACGTTCCAAAACACCCACTCGCTCAACCACTCAACTTCACCTATACCGGTATCTATCCCTTCAATTTCATCTGCACCATTAGTAACTTTTACAATATCTCCCTCATAAATCTCCACACCGTTTTTGTCTTTTAGACCTGTGTATTCAAGTAATTCAACCTCATTCAAGCTATAAACTTTTGAATCCCATTCATAATGACTATTTGTTAAGTCCAAGCACACCGAATTAGCAAACCAAATAGTCTGAACCGGAAACACTTCATTTGTTTCAATTATTCTTGCTTTAAACTTAACCTCTCTCACGATTCATCCTCACCTTCGAAGGAGATGAATGATTCAACTGGATAGAAACCTTTAAGTTTTCCTCGCTTATACCAATCTTCTAGATATTCCCTTGATTCTGAAGAAGATTTTTTGGAAATATGTTCTCCATAATCTCCATCTCGAAACTCCCCAACTTCACGACCAATGGAATTCCACAATCGACGTTCTTTTCCCGCTTTGATTTCTTCTGATGTGGCGTGTCTAATTTGACTGACTCTCCAACTGCAAGAGTAAGAATGGTCGAAAAGTAAAACGCTTCGGTCGCCTATTTTTGAAATTCTATGAATTTCTCCGATGCTTGAGTTCCCATCTGTAATTACAATCCAATCCCCAACTTTAAACTGAGGTTCGACTTCGTAAATAGTCCTAGCTAAAGTCCAAACATCTAATTCGTTAAGACACTTATGGCTCGTTGCCCACGGTTCAGAATGTTGATCATTTAATAATTCTTGATGGGTAAATTCTGGATCAGCCAGAACATCTTTTAATTTATCCGCTTGTTCCTGTGTTACTTTCACTTTTTCTGTCATTCTGTTCATCCTCCCATTAATTCTTGTCTTAACCGTTCACGTTCAACTGCTATATCTGAATTTTCTTCAATAGGCACTGTTGGCTTGTCTATTTTTCCAAACCAATCAGGTACTAATTCAATCTTCGCCACCTTTTTGTTTGAAAAAGAGTTTGCTCGACGTTGATCAGCTGCATTCACTTCATCCAGCGTTTTTAATAATTGATTCTTCCAGTTGATTAAAATAGAGTTTACATATCTCACTTTGTTTGACGCGTTAGCTTCTAAAGCTCTTTTAAAAGCTTCTAAAATTAACTCAACAGGATGAGCATCAATCATGTATCCTAATTCTTCACCAATATGAGGAACTAAAGGTCCTATATTCTCTTGATAGAATTGAGTGATTTTAGCAAAGTCTTTATCAATCATTTCATTATTTTTTTTAGTTAATTCATCATCAATATTTTCGTCTTCTGTTGTATGCTGTTCTTTACTATTCTTTTCTTTACTATGCTTTACTTTACTTTGGGGATTAATGTTTACATCAAAAGAGTTAATGTCTACATTAATACTCTTAACAGAGAGGTTTTTGTATACCTTAATGTCCTCCAACTCCAAAAGTAGGTATTCTTGCACCATTTCAACCTTTTGCCTACGACCAACAGCCTCTAAAAATCTGCTTTGTATTCCATTGGACGTAAGCACTCCATAGGATTCGAACACTTCCCTATCAAATAAATCCCACTTAACACAATCATTAACGCATACATTAATTAAGTTAATGTCTACATTAACTCTCTTCGAGAAAAGTAATTGTTCCGTTTCTGTCCACTTAGAGAAATAACCGTCTTTATAAATTCGCATTAATAATTTAATAACTATCGCAAACCCGATTGGACCATGTACGGCTTCGACCAACTGGATCTTGTCATCTTGGTCGATATCTACATCAAGTGGAAAGTAATCCAGCCCTTGTTTTCTAGGTCTTGCCATTACACTTCCTCCTCATTTTTGCTTTTTGTATAAAAATGGGGGAAAACCCCCTCTAAATTAAACTAATTTGTCCTCAAACACTTGCCCTGTCGCTAAATCATATTCAGTTGATTTTTGTTCATCGTGTTCTTCAACAACGCTATAGTCAGTAACATCGATAATGTCGCTCATATCAGCCGCAAAATCATTTTTTATAGTAGAGTCTGCATCAATCGTTTTCTGCAACTCAATGGATTTTGGAGCATATTTCAGTACCTCTTTTAATACTGTTTTCTTGGCCATTGCATCAAAGTTTGTTTTCCAAGGACTTGTCCAACCTTTTTGCACTGCTTGAGAGAACTTTTTAGCATGTTGATCAATACGTTCCTTCGTCCAGTAAACGAAATCATATCCACCATTTTTTAAGTGATAAACTGCGTAATAACCGATTGGTTCACCTGTTGGCTCAGTTGATGGTTTATGCACTAAATCTTTATTCAATCCATATTGGAACTCAAATTCGTCATTTTCATATACTTCATGAGCATAAATCGCTTTGTATTGACCACTTCGAACCGCTAAATCTATCAACCCTTTGTAACCTAGTTGGAACTGAACGTTCTTTCCGTAAGGAATTAAATAAGCTTGCCCTAAGCCAGTGTTTGGTTCTACTCCTAGTTGAGCTGATTGCATAATAGCTGCAAGGAAAGATGTTTGATCACACTCAAGAAGTTTTGGAGTTGTACGAACTGCTGTTAGTGCGATACGTGCGATTCTGTCTGCATCCATATGTTTAGGTAATGCACGTTGAATTTCTGGACCCATTCTTTTTAGTAATGCATTCAATGTTTTTTCAGGAGATACCTGATTTTGTACTGCCCCGTTCGCTTTTTGTGCTAATTGATTTTTTACGTTCGCCGCTGTTGCCATTATTGTTTTCCTCCTATTTAATTAAGAATTTGCGTTCTGACGTTGTATTGGAATACTTCTTAAAGAGCTCCGGTTGTTCTGCCTTCAATCGTTTTGTGTCAATTCGAGTAACATTAGCTGATTTCCATGTGACCTTTCGAGTACCAGCAAAAGCTTTCTCAGTCGTTCCCATGAAATCTTTAATTTTGTTTTTGTATTCCTTCTCTTTTGTTTGAAGGTCTTTTAAATCATCTTTCAGTTGATCTAATGCATCGATAAGCATTTCAGCTTCAGAAGGTAGATTAATCTCACTATCTGGCTCAGACTCAGGATAAAGAGCTTTGAGTAAATCCACTGAAGCATCCGAACCATCGAATGCCGGTGGAATCTCTTTTAATACATGATTTTCCCAAAAATCTTTTTCAATTTGGATTAAAAAATTGATTAACTCTTCATCACGTTCAACTTTCTTAAAGATGAACTTATTGCCACCAATCAAAACTGCAATGTGCCAAGCCTTATATCCTGTAACTGCCATGTAATGTTGTATTTGAAGTAAGTAGGCTGCAGGGATTTCATCTTCTTCCCATTCACCCTTTAGAAATTCAGAAGCCGTCTTACACTCGAGCCCCTCTTTCTTGCCAATAATTAAACGGTCCACATTTGCAAACATAAACTCATGTTCTGGATGCTTTAAAATAGCGTTTCTACGTCTCACTTTAAGACCTGTTCGAATACTAAATTCCTGTGCTACGATATCTTCCATCACGTTGCCCCAATATGCAGCTTCACCAGCCGTATCTTCTAATGGAGATTGCCCGACCTTATCCAAATAAACTGCTACTGGAGATTTCCATTTGTTTAGTCCTGCTATTGAAGATACATCACTACCGCCAATTCCTTTTCGTCTCGCCTCGAGCCATTGTTCACGACTCATATCTACTGTTTGAACTAATGATTGAGCTTGCATGTTAGCCCTCCACTTGATATTTTCAAGGTCTCTCGTTATAATGAAATTACTTAATAATTCGAGAGACCTTGATCCGCTACTCCAATAGCGGGTTTTTTTATGCGCTTAAATCCACCGCTAAGTTTTCTTCTACAATATGTTCGCCCATATGCTCTGTTGAGCAATACAAGTAACCATCCCATTCAAATCCTTCACCTTCATATAAATCTTCCTTGCAATGACGATAGTTGCAGCAACCAGCCTTTCTAGGAGCTCTCAACTGTTCTTCATATCCATAGCCTGATACCATTTGATTTTCTAACATGTTTCCACCTCCTTCCAAGTATTAGCAGGTTTTCCTCCTTCTCTGTCGAATTATGTAAGAGAAGGAGGTGATAAAAATGAATAGACAATACGTTTCATCTAGTCGTATCCAAAGTGTAGGTTGGGAAAACGACATATTAGAGCTTGAATTTAAAGACGGTGCTATCTATCATTACTACAATGTTTCGGAATCAGAATACCGAAACTTTATAAATTCCAGTTCGCTTGGTTCAGAACTTTCAAGGCTCGATAAAATAAAGGATTTCAAACGAATTAATTAAGAATTAGTTATTTGGTATACCCAAAACATCCGTTACAACTTTTACTGATTCAAAGTCAATTACAATTCGAGTGTGTGGATTGTAGTTGACTTCTAGAAATTTAATCAACGGTCCAGAGATCAGCTCAAGTTCATCCATTAATTGCTCTCGTTTTTTTCTGTTCTGTTCTAAGTACTTTGCGTTTTTTTTCATCTATCTCACCTCTTCCTGTGGGTTGAATCCCATCAAGAAGCTCACAAGTATCTGAGGAGGATGCACGGCTTACCAACCGTTCTTATGAGCTTCTTGACGAGAGCCATAAGCTCTGTCATAATCAAAAATAGGAGATATATTTTTGTGCTGATTAACTTGTCCGAGTTAGTCAGCTTTTTTTGTGCCTGTAATATCTCTCCAAAGGTAACCAAAGTAAATCGATGCTGCTATTGTCACTACCGCGACCATTACTTGTTCTGGACTATTGAGCATGTCGTTTCACCACCATCACATTAACGCCAGCTGCAACTAACTGGTCTAGCAAAGTTTTTATATTGTCTTCTGCTATCTTTTTCTCAGCTAATCTCTTCAATGTTTCTAAGGAGTTATTAATGTCCTGAACAAACATAAGAGCCTCTTTCAAATCCCCTGTTTTTACACAATCCTCGATAGCTTTACCGCAATCTAAAATACTTGCGTGTTCTCTTACAGCTGCGTGGTAATCCTGGTTTCTGAAAAGATCCTGTTTCATCTTGTACCTCCAAGGTATCCAGCACTTGTGAGTGCTTTATAATGTTTGTCCCACACTCCTGTGTAGCTTATTTCCGCTTCTTTACATACAACCGCAACCATATGATCTATTGCTGTTTGCGCCTCCACCAGTTCATCCAGTACACTTTCTAACAACTGTCTTTCAAATAGTTGTAGTTTTTTTAATGGCTTTGATAAAGAAAAACTTTCAAGCGTTTCAAGAGCTTCTCTTAATTCCTCCAACGTCTTTTCTTTCACGCTTGAACGATGGAGATCTACATTCGGTCCATCCAACCATTTAGGACCTGTCCCTGTATATTCATTCCGGATGGTCATCGCAAACTTCGGATTATCAAACTTGTTTACTAGAGTACGAGATATATCAGTAGGCACCTTAGACCTCCCATTCTCGTATTTTGAAACAGTTTCACGAGTTAAATTGATTTCTAATCCCAGTGATAACTGTGTTTGCTCCCCTCTCATTTCTTTCAACATTTCCCCCACTTTACTTCTAGTCATTTTTCCCAACCTTTCTATATATTGGATTCACATTTCATTAAAGAGTTAACTTGTAGTAGACCGTTGACTATAGGTTACAAAGCTATAATTAAATTACAGAGAGATAATTCGAGTTATCTTCAACCCATTGAGTGTTTTTCTCAATCCACTTGAATAGGAGATCCGTAGGAATTAGTAATCCTGCTTCACGAAAGACTGGAAAGTCTGGTCTTCCTAATAACTCAGATGTTTTTGTTTGGCTGATATGCAAGAGCGCCATTAGCTCTTTTCTTGTAAGGAATGGCGGTAACTCCTTGACCTTACTAGAATCCATTGCATCTCTTACTTCCTCGCGGATAATCTGCCGCAATGCCTCTGGATCAAATTGAACACTTAACATGTTTTCCTCCTTTCGGCTGTCGTTTGACAGCCCCTCATTTATGCTGCGCGTCTTGGAATCCAAGCTTCCACGTATCTAATTGCAACTTGTAGATCCTTGCGCTTAACATCCTTATATGAAGCAACACCGAATCTATCTTTAATCTCACGGTAGATTTCGCGGAATAACTTAGGTCGTAATTCAGCAATGCTTTCCAGTTCATAAACTTTAATTGCAACTGCTTTTTGTAATCTGCGTTGTTCACCATGGTCAATGGTGATTTGGTTCTCCACTTTTTCTTTTAAATCATTTACTTCACCTTTGAGGACCTCGACTTCTTCAGATGTTTCTAGTGATAATCTCATTGATGCTCTTAGTTGCTCTTTTTCTGTAAGTACTCTTGGTTTTTCAATTAATCTGTAATACTCATCTACTAAAGTTTCATAAGCATCCCAAGCTTCATCTGTGTTGAGTGATTTTGCATGAAGCCATGCTCCTTTTTCCGTCCATAGGTATAAGACTTGGGCATTTTTTGAACCATCGTCAATTTGTACATGGTTTAAAAACTCATGTTTTTCATTACCTGTTAAAGTAAAGAAATGTTTACCTTCTTTGTAACGTTCAATGTTACGAGTGAAGTTTTTGCTGATTTGTTGTTTGTCAGCACCATAACTTGCTGCTAATTGTTTTGTAGTTAAAACACGTTGACCACTTTGTTCAATTGTTTGTAATTGATTCACCTTCATTCCTCCTATGCTAGTTGTTTATGTTCCTTAAAAGAACATTCGTCTTCAAAAAAAATCGACCACTCAAAATTCAGTGTTTTCGCTATTTTCTTAGCGACATCAACAGTTGGCGTTTTAATGCCTAATTCAATTTTAGTGTAATAACTTCTAGAAATGCTAGATAACTCAGCTACTTCGTATTGAGTTTTCATTCTGTTCATTCGAGTGTCTTTCAACCAACGTCTCACGCTAAACCCTCCTTTCGTTCCTTTAAGGAACATCTTATAAACTTATAATAAGTCACTTAAAGGAACATGTCAACTATCAATACAATTAAAAGTTATACTTTTAGGAACATTTATAGAAGTTACTATCAGGAACATCTATAATGTACATATATCTACTAGGCAGGTGAGTGTTATGGAAAAGTTTGCACAAAGATTAAAGTATTGCAGAGAACAGAAAAAGTTATCTAATCCTAATTGGACTCAAAAATATGTAGCCGATAAAATTGGAATGGCTCGTACTACATATACAGCTTATGAGAATGGCACAAAATTACCTCCCTTAGATATAGTAGATAGTCTCGCTACATTGCTAGAAGTCTCTACAGACTTCTTATTAGGTAGAACAGATATTAAAGATCACAACACTATTAATACAAATGCAGAATTCGAAACCTGGGTAAACGACCCACGCTCCAAAATATTGTTTAAGGAATTCAACGAGAGTTCAGAGGAGCAAAAAGAAGCTTTGCTAAAAATGTGGGAAATATTGAAGAGTCAAGGCAAGTTATAGAACAGTAATACGAGATATAGATTTCTATGTCTCTTTTTTTATAAAGTAAATATAGTTACATTTACGCAAGTCCATGGTCATGGTGATATATCAAGGAGGGATTTTTAGTGAAAATAAGAAAACCGCGTTCTCCGTTGAAAAAGATCCAGTCAAAAGCAAAGAGATCAATTAAGAAAGCTGTTGTTCCCGGATACGGTAAAGGTGGAGCCACCGCTATGAAAGATCCTGCAAAGTATATTGCAAAAAAACTTACAGGACAACCCTTGTCAAAAAACAAAAAGAAGAAAGGCTTTCTTTCCTTATTCAAGTGAGGTGATAACCGCCCTCACTGTTCTTTTCATTTACACTATTACTTTTACAATTGGAAATAATATCAACAGTTTCTTCCACCTCTGCAGATACTGCAGGAAAATACTCCATTTGTATCAAAAGATATTCATGATGCTAATATAAAAAGTAATCGTAAAAAAGATGAGATGACTAGTGAGAGATAATGATAAAAGAGGCTAGAGGAGTAACTAATGAATATCATAGATTTTGAATGGTTAACTAACATAATACTAAATATACTTGATGAACTAGGATTATATAGTTCAAATACTAATTCAGAAAAAGTAGAAACCAATATAAAAAATATTTTAATCTCTTTTGCGGTTGCAGTACCTTCTTTGATATTTATATATAGTATGATAATTAAACATCTTTTTTTAGATTCTTTTGATATAAAATTATTTCATAAAAAAGACCATCTAGTGATTCAAACAATTAAAAATCTTACAATTTTGGCGTTTGCTTCAGTTTGGTTCGGAACGTTAGAATTTCTGTTTTATGTACTTATGAAGCAAATTACTTTCATACAAAACGCTTTGATGTTGTTACTTGCATTTGCTTTAATATTAACTTTCCTTTTTTGGATATATACATCCATTCATTGGATTATATGTAGAATTATCAATATTATTAAAAAGTTATTCAATAATCCTACATCAACTAATCCGATTTGGACAATCACAAAATGGAAACAGTTTAAAGAAAAACATCAGGATATTTATCTATTCATTTTAATCTTTGTATTTGGCACAATGGGAGCCATACAGTTCGATTTAATATTAGGAGATTCAGAAAAAACTACTGAAGCAAGTGATTATTTAATACTATTATGTTTAATAATAATGCCAACCATCATTTTAATGATGTTTAATAAGTATATTCCAACCAGACATAAGCTTCTTAAAGTAACCAAAGACAAACCAAACTATGAACTATTCTTGGAATATTTTATTAATGATGATACGTCTGTCCTTACAAATAATAAGAAAACTATTAGAGTAATTAAGAAGAACGTAGGCGAATATCACCTATATGAAATTTACGAAGTTGTTAAAACTCAAAATATAGAAACATAAATAATTAGAAAAATATTTCCCTAATCCCCTGCTTCCATTTTACATAAATTTAAGAAATATAGTATTTGCTATGTCTCTTTTTTATAAGTTAGATGTAGTTATATTTACGCAAGTCCATGGACATAGAGATGGACTCAATTGTTTTACAGATACTAAATCATTTTATAAAAGGAGGAATTTTAATGACAGGCGTAGAAAATACACAAGTAAAAGAACCAGCAAAAGTTATATCTTTCATCAATATGAAAGGTGGCGTGGGGAAGACTACTTTATGCATTAATATTGCTTATACCTTGGAACGTGCATTCAGTAAAAAGGTATTAGTAGTTGATATGGATCCACAATTCAATGCTTCACAATCCTTATTTGAGAAATTTAAAAATTACGAGTATTATTTAGAGAAGAAAAAAAGAAAAGAAACAATAAAATATTTATTTGACCAAGATATATCTCTTGTTTATGGTGGGAAGATACCATCTACTGAATCAAAAATTAATCCAATCGAAGAACTCACTCCTAATCTACATATAATTGCTGGTGATTTAGATATGGTAAGATTAGAATCGTCAGAAAGAGGAACCGAAAACTTATTGAAAAATTATATTCAAACTCTTACTAAAAATGTGGACTATGATTATATTCTCATTGACTGTCCTCCAACATATTCATTTTATACAACTGCTAGTTTGATAGCTTCGGATCTATACTTTGTTCCAATTAAGCCGGATATATATTCAGCATTAGGTATAGACTTACTAAGATTTGTTATTAATCGAGTAGATACTTTACATGGTGCCTCTGCAAAACAACTTGGAACTATATTTACAGTTGTTGAAAATATTCCAACAGTAAATAAAACAATAAAAGATATTATTGAATCGGAACCAGACTTCAATTATTTTGAAAATAAAATGACTGATTTCAAGTACGTTCCTAATGGTAGTATTTCATCGTTTTTATATGATATGGCAACTACAAGAACAGAGATTACTTCAATTACAAGTGAATTTATACAGGAGGTAGCAAAGTGTCCCAAAACCACCTAATTAAAAATATTGTTTTAGTAGCGGATACAAAACATTTAGAAGATAAAAAAATAATTCTTTATGGCATTGTAACTGAAATAATTTTAAGTAATACTTTAATCAAAAAGAACATCACATTCCAAAGTTTCACAGAAGACTTCTTTGGAACTATATTTAAATTTTATGTATATAAATCTCGAACATTATTATTAGCTCGTTGTTTACGATTGGTAGAAAAATATGATTTAGATATGTCAAATGCATTGATTGATAAACTCTTAATTGTTTTTAATATCCAACCTCCAAAAAGTAATAAAAATAACTCAAAAAATTTAGATGTATTATTAGCTTGGAAAAAAGTGATTAACAATGAATAAAACATATTATGATACCAATAAAATATATAAAGAAGATTTCGCCATGTACTTGAATTTTGTTAATAGTCGTGCTCAAAATTACTGTGTGAATGTTAATACCTTTCAAGGTCAACTAAAAAATCTGTATAAACAAGTTTTTAGTTTAATGACCATTCATTCAAAAACACTTTCAAATTCAGATGTACATTTGAAAGAAGCAATTCTAAATCTACCCATTGCCCTAGATCTGTTATTCACAAATAACGTAAATGCTTTTAGATTAATGTCTAGAAATATTATTGAACAATTTAATCGATATTTATATTCTAAAGTTACAAATGGAGAAACTGATACAATAAGACATATGCATAAATTTCTTAAAATGCATTACAAAAAATTTAAAATTAAAAAGTACATAGAAATTTTAACAAGTGAATATAAAAATTTATGTGAATATGTACATGTAACTAAACAAGGCTATTTTTCAACTGAAAACAACCTTTCAGACTATTATTTTAATCCAAGCCAAGATAAAAATATTAAAACTAGCATCAAACTTTTTAATAATATATTACAAAGTATAATGATTATTTTGATATCTGAAGAAACTTCCAATTATTTAACTCTTACAAGAGATGATCAAATTCTAGTAGAATCGTGTATTACTGTAGACTTAAATATGTATGTAATAATAGAGAATTATTACATACGGAGAAACCCCACTTTCATTTAATGGGGTTTTCTTTTATACTTAAAATAGAACGTATGTTCCGAAAGGAGTTAACTTCATGGGATACACATACAACTTGATGGAAGAATACGTGAAGAAAATGTACAACAGTATCGGCATATATTGGCCTCATCAACTAGATATGGAAGAAATAGCTGCAAGGTTAGGTAAAACAATTATCTTCTTACCCTACGGCTCAATGACAGTTTCGGATGCCGTTTTAATAGATGATAGGTTAACAGAATGCGAACAGTGGCAAGATTTTGGTCATGAACTCTGTCATATTGAGTGGCATAATGGAAATCAACGTGTCCTCCCCTTCTCCTTTATGGAGTATCAGGAGTGGAAGGCATCTAATTTTGCATATCACGCTTGTGTGCCTACTTTTATGTTAGATAAATTAGAATTACCTAACACAGAAGCAAAAGCGATATGGGTGATTCAGGAGAAGTTTGGTGTCGAACGTGATTTTGCAGAAAAGAGATTGCAACAATATGTGTGCAATACTATGCAAAACGTATATAGATAGCTTAAATGAAGACTAACAAATTGTTGATTTACAACAACATATGTGACCGTCACACTTCAAAATCACAGCGACAATAATAATGGGATGAACGCTTATGTCTATCTTGAGAAAGGATGATAATATCTATGAAACTAGCTGATTTGTTAAAGGAACTACGAGGAGATGAGTCATTACGAGCGGCAGCTAAACGGATGAATATTAGTTACTCTTATTTATCACTTCTTGAAAACGGAATTGATAAGCGAACAGGCAAACCAGTAAAGCCTTCACCAGAAACTTTACATCAAATAGCTAAAGCATATAAATATGATTACATGAAACTAATTAAAATTTCCGGATATTTGGATGACGAGAAATTTAATCCTGAATTACAAGAACCATTTCCTACTAACCTCTCGTTACAACTATGGTATAAATCTTTACCAAATAACAAAGAAGATGACGTTGAAAAACTAAAAAACATGTGGGAGATCATTCAATCAAGTGTCTCTAAGTAACAGAAAACTGGATGGTGATTATTAATGCATTTTAAACAAATTAATAAAACTACGTGGAGATGTATCGTGGACGGTCCGGTTGATCCATTTACCGGAAAGCGCAAACAAATTGCTAGGCGTGGCAAAAGCAAAGGAGAAGCTAAAGAAAGAGTTGAAAAAGTTATTGAAGAAATTAAAAAATCACATAGCTTTGATTCGAAAGTAAAATTTAATAAATTCAGCGATCAATGGTTAAATCTTTACCGTTTAAAAGGAAACAAGGAAACTACAGTTGAATATCGGGCATACTGTATTACTGTAATTAATAAATATATAGCCCAGCGGAAGACAACTGAGATCACAACCCTCAATTTACAACGAGTATTAAACGATTTATTTGAAAAAGGCACAGCTTATCATACGCTTAGAGGAATTCACAATGCTGCAAAGATGATTTTCAATTATGCTAAAGAAGTTGGCTTAATTGAAGTAAACCCTGTAGATGCAGTATTCGTCCCAAAGAAGAAGCTAACACTTGAAGAAACAAACGGTGAGGATGTATCGAAGTTGTATCTGGAAACAGATGAATTAAAAGTATTTTTAAACACTGTAGATGGTCACCGAAACATAATGAATCGGACATTAATCTATACCATTGCCTTTACAGGAATACGTCCAGGGGAAGCAATTGCTTTAAAATATGAAGACATTGATTTGGAAAAGAAAAGTATTCGAATTAACAAAACTACTTACGCTAAGAAAAGTCTACGAGGTGACTTTGAACTAACCCCTCCCAAAACCATTAGCAGTATTCGAACAGTTGATATTGATGATATTATTGTTGAAAAGTTGAAAGAGTTATTTCAATATCGTGTAAATCGAGAATGGATCCTTTCGGATTATGTATTTGGAGATATAGATGGTATCCCCCCTACTGTTAAATCATTAAATCAAACTGTCCGGAGGTTAGGCGAAAAAACGTCTATAAAAAAACAATTTCGAACTTACATCTTGAGACACACTCATATTAGTTTACTGGCAGAAGCTGAAGTGGATTTAAATTTCATTATGAATCGTGTTGGACATAAAAATTCGAAAACAACGACGGCAATTTATTTACATGTAACTGGTGGAATGAGAGATAATGCTTCACAAAAAATGCATGCTAAATTTACTGATTTACTTAAGGATTAAAACTAAAAAAACTGAGTTTGGGAGAAAACCAGGATAAATGTTATCTTTTTGTGACTTTTTCTTTAAATAGATAAAATTTTTCCTACATAAACGTTGATATAACAATGTTCATGTAGGAATTGAATGCTTATACTCATCGTATGCATTCATGATTTCGCCCTCTTTCTTTTAGTTTCACATCTCCTATTATAACAACATTTTCACAACATAAGCTAATACCCTGTTTTCATCTTTTCACATACTCTTTCGGGATTTTCGTGATTATTAAGACTTTTTTGTTACCCTTCTTTTCCTTGATAATTTCTACCGCCACTAAATTCGATATGATCATTTTCAGTAAAACTGTGATTCTTGTATACTTGTAAAATCTTTAGTAATTGGCATGATGTTCACTTCTTTACCTCTCCGTTATGTTCGTATTGTATAAAATGATAATACCTGAGATTATAATGTTGTAACTAGAGCCCAAAGTAGTCTGGGAAGCCTGTAAATTTTGCTGATCTAGGCTCTAGTCTTATCTAGTTAACAGGTAAGCAGTAGCTTCTTAACCTATTTTTCAGCTACATTTTTTATCTTTATAAGTTCTGACACTGTTACAAATACATAGCCTTGTTTTTGAAGCTCCTCAACAATTTTTTCTAAGGCTTCAACAGTTTGACTTCTATTTCCTCCACCATCATGAAATAAAATTATATTGCCTGGCTCTACACCATTTAATACTTTTTTTTCTATACGTTGCACTCCTGGATTTTTCCAATCCTCTGTATCTTGATGCCAAGACCACATCACCACTTGGTACCCTTTTTTTGCAACTCTTTGAATCATTTGATCGGTGTATTGCCCTTCTACTGGACGAAAAAGTTCTGGACGATAACCCGTAATACCAAAAATTAAATCATCAGTTTGTTTTAACTCTACTTCTAATTTGGATAGTGTTGTTTTTCTATGATGAGTATAGGTGTGATTTGCTATCTCATGTCCTTCATTGTATTGTCGTAAAATTAAATCTGGATTTTTTTCGGCATATTCTCCAACAATAAAAAATGTAGCCTTTGCGTTATGTTTCGCTAAAATATCTAGTATCTCTGCTGTATATTTTGGATGAGGTCCGTCGTCAAATGTAAGAGCCACGACTTTTTCTTTTGTATCAATCTCCCACACTATTTCTCCAGTATTTTCATAGTGGAATCTGTCTTTAACTGCTGAAACTTTTGAGTTAGAAGCAAGAACGAACATTATTCCAAAAACAATTAAACATAGTACAAAAGTGTATCTCTTTATCATGACATCTTATCATTCCAATCGTTTAATATTATCTACATTTATTTACTTTTTACTTTACGAAAAATATTATACCTTCCCCAAAAATTTTAGTTATTAAAATATCCATTAATCTAATTATACGTTTTACGTTTTGTCCCTTTTTAATTCAGACCATTTTTTTGCCGCATTAAAAACAGTTATAATTTCTTATACACTTATTTTGGTCGAACTACGAATTGAAACTTTGCTGTATATAAAGCTTAAACTTCCCAGACAAATGTATAAATCTTAATACTCCGCACATCCTAGACCTGTATGAAAAAATATGAATCATCAGGGAGTGTAATTATGGGAATACTTAGTGGAAATCCAAAAGATGAACCATTACATTATGGTGAAGTATTTGGAATTTGGACCAATATAGCTACTAATAATGGCTTAATTGGTGCTTATCAAACTTTTATTAATCACACAGGTGATAAGGAATTAGAAAAAATCATTGAAGAATCAATTCAAGTTATGAAAGATGAAAATAAGCAACTAGAAGTAATATTAAAAATAAATGGTATTGCGCTACCTCCTGCACTTCCTGAACGCCCGGTTGCAAGATTAGAGGATATTCCCCCTGGTGCTAGATTTAGCGATCCAGAAATCAGTGCAGCACTTTCAATGGATGTCTCTGCTGGTTTAGTAGCATGCAGTCAAGCAATGGGCATGTGCATTAGAGAAGATATTGCTTTAATGTATGGTCAGTTCCATTTGAGCAAAGCCCAATTAGGAGCAAAACTATTGCGATTAAACAAAGATAAAGGTTGGCTAGTACCTCCTCCATTACATTTAAACTCACCAGATAAAGAATAATAATTCGCTGGGCAATCTATTTTTGATTGCTCCTTTTTTTGAATCAATGAGTTGTTGTACTAAGCATTTTCACATTTCATGTATTAACTCCAACTGTACATCACTTAAACGCTTTTCAGCTAACTTTATATCTCTAGATTAAGTTCAATACCAAGGAAATTACCTCCATTTTTAGAGATACAAATCCTATGGTCCCCGAACCGAAGAATGGATCAAAGTAGCTATATTACCCTTAGAATTCATATACCTTAACTCAACTAGTTAATTAAGTACCATGCATTTCATTAAATTTATACGCATACTCGTCCCTACTTTTTCTACCTATCATAAGAACGCTAGTTTGATTTTTTAACTAATATTTAATATTAACTTTTGGACAAATAAAAAAATACTCCCCCTAGATAAACAGATTTTATTTATTAATCTGTCTACCTTATGGGGAGCATATCAAATTAAGAGAAGATCGCTTTTTTAGAAGGGAAGTTTCTAAATAGGAAGCATCTATCATTTCACTAACTATTTTCTTAAAGTCGTTAGGTACAGCGGACAAAATTTACCCGATGACAAAATAGTATGTTATCTTGGCAAAACTTTCCCTCTTAATCTCGAACCTATTACTTTTAATACATAAAACTTGCTCCTACAATAATTAGTAAGATAAACAACACTACAACCAATACAAAGCTAGAGCCACTTTGACCATTTCCACCGTATTCAGACATCATTCCCCCTCCTTTCCTATTACTTTATATACATTATGCAGAGATAATAAGATGGCAAAGGCAATTTATCTTGTGTTGATGAATTTTATTTTTATCGTTCTGTGGTAAATCTTTACTAAGATTCTTTCAAATAAAAAAAGCCCCTTTTGAATTGAAGGGCTTGTAATCACTTATTTAAATCATCGTGTACTCGTTTTAATACAGTGGCCAGTTGTTCTCTAGTAATTGGATCTTTAGGGTTTTCACCATTAAGGTATCCCTTTTCCTTAGCCCACTTCCAAGCAGCAGCATGAGTTTCCGATACTGTTTGTTTAGGTTGCACCACCTCTGTTACCTCCTCTTTTTCTTTATAAGCCACTCCAAAGTATTTACAAATACCTTGAACATGCTCTCTAGCAACTTCTTTTTGAAAGTTGATGTCTAACATAAGTCTTGCTTCACGAGGGTTGTCCATAAACCCGTTTTCAGAAAGGATTGCAGGCATTTTCGTTTCTCTGAGTACATGTAAGTTCTGCTCTTTGATTCCTCGCCATTTTTGAGTGGTGCCTTGTATTAAAAATTCTGTTACACATTCAGCAAGCTTTTTACTTGTAATTGATCCAGGATAAACAAATACGGAATGTCCCTCAACTGCCCCCCACACATTCCCCATTGCATCAAAATGTATGGAAATATAAGCATCTGCACCTTTTGAGTTTGCTAAGTTTGTTCTAGCATCCAAAGAAGTGTCTGCATCAGTTGGAGCAACAAGCAAGGTCTTAAAACCAATTTGTATAAGATGTTCATCCATATATTTTACTACTGCCCTATTAAACTCATTTTCTTTAATTTCTCGTCCCAATTCTGTAACTATGGGAGTACGTTTCCCTGCGGTGTCTATTCCATGACCATCATCTAAAGCTATTAAAAAATTTGTTGCTATTGCCATAATCTCACCTCATTTCTTAGTTTAATACTTGTTTACTATCAGATAATCTTTATGTTGTAGGATCCATCACAACTCCACCAGCGAGTAAACCTAACTTAAATGCATCCACATAGTTATTGTATTCAGCCAAATCTATTAGACCTGAGTTATAATGATTAAACCAAATACAGCCACCAAAATGGATAGCTTAAGAGATATACTTTCCAATTGATCTTCATTATGTGTTTTCTTATTTAGATCTGTTTCTTTTTTGTATTTCGCTTTGTAATATCTCATTTTCTTTATGTAATGTGAGTCTATACTAAATAGCCATTTCAGGATATCGCTCTACACTTATTCTTTTCCGCTTGGAGCTTTATGAAGTTTTTCTATAGCATTATAAAGAATTGGTCGAATAGGCAAACCGTTTTGTGCCGTGACAAGATACACGGATATAAAAAGAACGCCCGGGTGGACGTTCTTCTGATGATCACTTATTTGTTTTTAATATAGTCCATGCCTTGCGCTGTTATTGCTAAAACTAGGTTATCTGACCCATTTCCGCTATCTATGGCATATTCCTTTTCGATAAGGTATTCAATAGCTTGTTTACTATTGACGTCAGCATTTACCATTGCTTTAGGTAATGTATAACTTCCGCCATTATTAGCAAAATGATAATCGTACAGACTTTGTAACAAAATATCTGATAGTTTATTTACTTCTTCGTTAATCATGAATAATCCCTCCTTAACAATCAATATACAACACAAGAGGAAAAAATTCTCTATTTTCGCTTTCGACACATAATGTTCTTTTATCATGGTCTCTGTTGGTTCACTATCTAACCAATATTCTACAAAAGGAAAAGATACTCCTATATAAGTTTATGCGAATAACCAGCCTATTAAAATACTAGCCACAATTCTTATCGATAGTGCAAGCGAAAGAAATATTGAAAAGTGACTTCTCAACATTAATAATCCACTACTAGCGGTTCCATGAGCTCCTTCTGCAAGGATTAAAGTACTTATAGTTAATGCTTTTGTGATCGCCCTAGCCTATGCTATTTAAAACAAAAGTTATGGCTATAGCGACACCACTCGGCCTATAACGAAATTCTGGATCTTTAGTTAATCATCAGATATCCCATTCAATTGAATAAATTATAGTAAAATGGTTAATGCTTCAAAAAAAGAAGAAGGTGAACGCTATTACTAAATTTGAAGTAACGTTGAATAATTTTTATTTTGAAACGCTTAATGACTTAGTTAGACAATTCAACGAACTTGTTCCTGAGCATGCTTCTTATAAATATTCGCCACAAGACGTATTGGAATTACTAATCCTTAAGGAATATGTAAACGGTGAAATAAAATCTATAAGGCCTTAAAAAGGGTCTTTTTTTATTGTCACATTGTTTTTTTCGAAATGCATCTCTACTAACTAAATTATCTTCTTTTCCATTATAATATAATATGTCAGGTATATTTAAATCAGAAAGGAAGATTAGATGTCCAAAACCTTAAATGTCTACATACGACCGCTTGTCCTATCAGATGCTACCGAATTACTAAATTTAGAAAAGAGAAATAGAGTGTTTTTTGAAAACTATTCTATAACTCATCCAGAAAATTACTGGACTTTAGAAACTCAAAAAGAATTAATTGGAAAATGGGAACAAAATACAAAACAAGAGTTAGAATATCGATTTGGAATTTTTAATATCAATGGGGACGTTCTTATAGGCACTATCGGCTTATTTCAAGTTTTCCGTGGACCTCGTCAAAGTGCGCTTTTAGGCTATTCCTTAGACCAAGAACAAAATGGCAAAGGTTATACTACCGAAGCTACTAATCTGGTTGTTAATTATGCCTTTGAAGTTCTAAACTTGCATCGAATTGAAGCAGGAGTGATGCCAGATAACATAGGTTCCATTCGAGTTTTAGAAAAAGTTGGCTTTCACAAAGAAGGAATAGCAAGAAAAAATGTTAAAATTAATGGACGTTGGGAAGACCATCAAATGTTAGCTATATTAAATCCAAATCATTAACTTTAGTTTGTTAATTCTTAGCAATGCTATGCTTAATTCCCCCACTCAAATGTGATAATTATGAGTGGTTTTCTTTATTATTTCTTGTAAAGGTTTATGAAAAAGATAATCAAATAATTTCTTATTCTGAAAAAGAGCGCCCGCAATGGACGCTCCTAGAAAATTTATTTAATTAATTTGCACAGTGAAGAGTTTTACAATATCTCTAAATATTTAATTTTGTTATTCACGTATACATCAGATATGAAACTCTATCATTGCACGTTCAACATTTGTAGCTACCTTTATTCCGCTGAAATCAACTCCAAGACCAATCATAGTTTGTGCAACTTCAGGTCGTACACCAGTTAGAATCGTCTCAACACCTAATAGCTTGAGTGCATCTATTAGTTTAAAAATCTGATCTGCTACCATTGTATCAACAATATATACACCTGATATATCAATAATCAGTTTTTCTAGATTTAATCTTAAAGCTGTATTCGTTGTCTCCTCCATCAAGATTCTTGCTCTTTCAGTATCTAAGTTTCCGATTAGTGGCAAAATTGCATATCCTTTTTTTAGAGGAACTACGGGAACTGATAACTCTATTAGAGCTTCTTTAGCCTTAGTCATATTTTGTTCGAAGTTTTTTATATAGGCCAAACTAAATGCATAAGCCGCATGGTCCATTAACGGATCAATTATCGATCCAATCGTAAAAATAGTTTCCATGGATATATTATTTGACATGACCTCATCTTTAATCGCTCTCCAAATATATGATCGATAATACCTAGTATCCTTTAACGCTTCTTCAAGTGAAGCACCAGTCTTATAAATCATTTCGCCAGTTTCCATACCCCATTTTGAAATAATTTCAAATGATTCTTCTTCTCCCAATCGGTTCTTAAGGATTTCACCGAAAATTCCAATAAAATTAGCCCGAATATTAATAATTTCTTGTTCAAAAGGAGCAACTTGTTCTCTTTCTAAATCTGTGTATTCAACTAGTCTGCTATCATTTACATCTTTTGCTATAAGGAATTTATTTGCAATAATTCTTTCCCCTAAGAACACAATTTCATTTTCCATTAATTTACCCCCTGTATTCACTCTCTCTATAATAACTATACTATATAAAGTTCTGCAAAAGAGGATGGGATTCCCTCAAATCTGTAAAACTATACTCATTTAGTCAATTCCTTATAAGCCAAAACTTTTAAAGCGAGCATTTCTTCTTCCGTCAAATTGCTTTCTAGCTTATTAAAAATTTCCTGTTTTTCTTCTGCAGTCATTCCATTTTGTGCTTTTGATTGGATTTCTCGGATTTCACCAATGCCAAACTTTGTAATAAGGGCTCTTGTGGCTTCTTCTTTTGTTTGGAAAGGAAGCTTGCTACTATCTACATCCTTACCTTCTGCTATAAACTCCTGAAGTTCAGGATCATTTTCAATTTCCTCTTTTATCGTTTCCAGCTGCCCGCTATCCTGAAGCTCTACAGAAACCTTTTCCATCACTTGATCGGCAACTAGCTTTGGCCCAAAATAATAAGCTGCTACTACGATAATACCTAAAAAAATTACAATGCCAAAAAGTACTTTGATAAACTTCAACGGTATTCCTCCCAGATCATGTTACTACATATCATACTACAATCACCATAATAAAAAACCTTTTACATATCTAGCGCATTTACACGCTTTAAAGTAAAAGGTTTTTTTAAGAAGTTATTAGGAAGCGATCCATTCGACCTGATTGAGAAATTCGTATACATCCTCACATACTTTGTCTTTCTCTTTTCCGACGGTAATAATATGGCCAGATTCTTTATACCAAATAATTTCTTTTTCATCCGTTTCCACTTGCTCATGAATGTAGGAAGCACTTTCCTTATAGATATCATCATCTAACGATCCCTGAAGGACTAAAGTGGGTGATTGGATGAATGCTAATCCATTACTAGTCATTTCTGTTATTTCCTGAACTCCGTCTAAGGATTCTCTGTTTGTATTCTTTAATGTCTCTAGTTCCTCTATTATTTCTTCTTTTAATTTGCCTTCAAATGATTTATAGATTTTAGCATAATTATATAATCGATCAAATAACCCATCCGCGCTGTTTCGCTTTATAGGTGCACACATCGATACAACAGCTTTCACTGGGAATTCTTCTGCTACTTTAAGGGAGAAAACTCCTCCTAATGATATTCCAGCTACTGCAATTTCTTCATATCCTAAGTTTTTTAAATGATTATACCCATCCACTACATCTTGCCACCACTCTACCGGACTTGTTAATAACAATTCTTCAGGTGTAACTCCGTGGCCTCTATACATAGGAGCATGACAAGTATAGCCCTTTTTTTGTAAATATTGTCCTAATCTTTTTACATCCTTTGTGCTCCCAGTAAATCCATGAAGCAATAATACTGCTCTTTTCCCACCTACTAATGTAAAAGATTTAGGTGCTACAACTTTCATTTGAATATCCCCTTTATTTCGTTAAAGTATTAATCTGTTGAATTAATAGTAGCATTGACTATTTATAATGTATAATTTATTATTCTTATTAAAATGATACCTTTTATGCATGCATAAAGAGAAAGGGAAATGATTCAATGGAGTGGCAACGATTAGAATACTTTCAAACACTTGCAAAAATTCAACATATGACGAAAGCCGCAGAAATACTAGCTATTTCTCAGCCAGCATTAAGTAGATCTATCGCAAGTTTAGAGCAAGAAATTGGGATTCCATTATTTGATCGCCAAGGTCGCTCTATCATTTTGAATAAATACGGGCAGCTGTTTTTAAAGAGGGTCCATATCATTATGAAAGAAATGGAGGATGGTTTAGAGGAAATTCAGCATTTTATAAACCCAGAACATGGAGAAGTTTCTCTTGGTTTTTTACATACATTAGGTACAAGTACTGTTCCTAATATTATCCGTGCATTTCATAAAAAGCATCCACATATCACCTTTCAGTTCCAGCAAAATCATACACATACTCAGTTGAAAGAACTAAAACAAGGGAGCTTAGATTTATGTTTGCTTGCGTCCATGGAAAACGAAAATCCGATTGAATGGACGGAACTTTGGCGAGATGAATTATTTGTGATAGTACAGGCAGACCACCCGCTTGCAACGCGTAAGAGCATTCAACTAAAAGAAATAGCTAAGGAATCATTCATAGGTTTAAAAAAAGGCTATGCACTTAGAAAAACGACAGATGAAATCTTCGAGAATGAGGGGTTAAAACCTATTATTTCCTTTGAAGGAGATGAAGTAGCAACTGTTGCAGGTTTTATCGCTGCTGGATTGGGTTATTCCATTTTGCCGTATGGAGGAGAAATGGATAGGATGACTAAATTGAGAATTGAAGACGCAAGATATGAACGTGTAATTGGTGTGGCTGTTGTAAAAGATCGCTATCTATCTCCAGCTGCAAAGTTATTTCATCGATTTGTTTTGGATTATTTTTTGACAAGGTAGTATTTTTAATCAGTAGTAAATTTATTAATTACTAAATACACAATGAAATCGCTCTACACCAGGATACTTTTCACCCAGACTCGTTATCGTAAATCCGATGGAAGCATAGAAGTCAACTGCATCTATATCCGTTTCTGCAAAAATAGAATCTATTTGAAATTTCTTGAGAATAAAATAAATCATATTACTACCAATTTGTCGCTTTCTACTATTTGGATTAACAGCAATATGCTTAATCTCACATATACTCGGAGAAACAAACTCTATTCCAATACACCCAACAATATCATTTTCAATAATCATCCCATACAACATTCTATTTGGTGCTGATAAGTAATAATGATACTCTATTTTCACCTTCTCTTTGGATGTGGCAAAGCATAATAGTTCCTCCATTTGAGGATGTATCGTTTTTGAGTCAATTAATTCCATTTGTTCTTCCTCCAATTTCTGATAAAAACAAGGAGATGCATCTTGCAAACCGCAATAGCGATAGCTACATCCTGTGTACTATATATGTAGAATGTGACAGCGCATATCCATGTGAAAAATCGCTTTTCTAAAAGAGAGATTAATTACTAGTAAGTCGGTTACTTGCTTTGGTATGTCATTTACTTACGTTCCTAGGGAAGTTATTTGCACCCCTCTATAGTAACTTGCTCTCCATATTTATTTACTTGCTCAAGATACTGATTTACTTACGAAATGGTGGATTTATCCATTAGCGGAACGATAAATGTCTGATGTATGATTTATAAAGTGATGATCTTTCCTATATAGCGAACATCTGTATAAGAAAAACCGAGCAAAAAAACGCACGGTCCTTATAGTTTAAAACCTGTTTCTAACGTTTTCGAGGTGCTCTGGACAGACTTATTGCTTTAGTATTACCGAATGTTTTTTTTGAGCAGCTGGTCGTGACTAACGTCACGACCAGCATCTCTTTTCTCGGTAATCTTATAGCTTTTGTCTGTCCCTCGCCCTTCTACAACTTTTATAAACAGGTTAATACATTTTTGGTTAACTAGAGAAAAGCTACTAACTATTCATAGAGTAAGCTCACGAAGATACAATTTCGTTCGCTATTTCGCTTCTTTATTTGGCAAACACTTACTATTTCTCTATACTTCCACTAGTACAAAAGAAATCCGCTTTCTTCCCCTATCATTGGATGATTGCATTTCTAATTCAAAATCCATTACAAATAATTTGACCAATCTTATCAGCTAAGAGATAAGCTATACTAAATCTCATAATCGGGTACTAACACTAATTGATTGAAGTGAAAGGTGGCGACTCCGGCGGGATGAGTGAGACAGATGAGATATCACATCGACGCGTTAGCGACGGTGATAGCTCATCGCTCACCCCGCGGAAAGCGTCCACCTGAAACGGAAATCATAGTATTATTCATTATTAAAAACGCCAAAAATCCAGTGTTCATGGGATATTTTTATAAATTTTCTTAATCTTTAAGAAAAACCGGGCAAGAAGAATGCCCAGTCCTTTAAGTTCAAAACCTGTTTCTATCGTTTTCGAAGGGCTTTTGGCAGACGCTTTGCTATTTTATTAACGAGTATTTTTTAAAGAGGCTGGTTGTGACTGACGTCACAACCAGTCTCTCCTTTTTCGGTAATTTTAGGACATTTATCCCACATTAACGGGCAGTAGATAACTGCCCGTAAAAACCCGAATGGTTCAACTAACAATCAGTGGAAAAAAAGCCCCACTGATTGAAGTTTCACTTTTTCTGTCCGTCACCCTTCTACAACTTTTAAAAACAGGTTAATGCGGTTTTGGACAACTAGAGATAAGATAATTTCGTTCGCTATTTCGCTTCTTTATTTAGTAACTACTTACTATTTTTCTTTATTTTCACTAGTAAAAAAAGGAAATCTACTTGCTTCATTCTTCATTACAAAATAGTGTCCTTTATTCAACAGACGGTTTTATCACTATATTAACTTTGACTGCTATTATTATCTAAGCGATAAGCTATGCCAAATCTCATAGTAGAGTACTACACGGCATATTCATTCTTTCAAGTTCCACAAACCCAATATCCATAGGACATTTTTATATAATAATCTTTAATATATCAGCTTGCTTTTTAAATCAAAACACAAAAAAGTTGTTCCTAATAGCGAACAACTTTCTTGTGTATACCATTCTATTTTCTCGCTTCACTCATTTGTTTCCAAACGGATCCTTTAGCTTCTTCTCCACCTTCAATACGAGCAATAGCCATTAGCACTTGGAGTTTCACTTCGTACTCTTTATCATCCCTTGCGTCCTTAAGTGCAGGGAGTGCTTCTGTATCGCCTACTTCGTAAAAATACATAGCTGCTCTCCAGCGAACTAATTTATTTTTATCGAATAGAGCAATCTTCATTGCATCGACAAATTGTTCAAAACCTAGGTCACTCATCGCATCGCCGGCTGTTCTTCTAACTGCTGAACTTTTGTCTTTTAGAGCCATTTCTAAATAAGGAACAACTGCCTCGTCTTCTATTAATCCAAGGTAAACTGTAGCCAATCGTCTAATAGAGACTTGTTCATCTCTTACTGCTCTTTCTAGTATAGGCAGATCCTCTATTTCTGGATTGATCAAGTTATTTAGCAACTGAAAACGCTGCTCCCATTCACTGACCTCAAACTGCTCTAATGTAAATGGTGCTCTTATAGGTTTTTTATCTTCTTCGTTTATATCTTTATCTTCAATTAACTGCTGAAGCCTACTTTCTGGAAAAGTTGCTTCTAGTTCTTTTACTAACTGTTCTCCTATTTCCTTTTGATCCCCATAACGGACCCCATAATCTACCCATTTACGTAATAAAAGATAGTTTTCTTTATCGCCTTCCATCGCTTCATCCAATGCCTTAATAAAGCGGGAAGATAATCCATATCTCGATTCAGATTCACTATCGAATACCTTTACTTGGAGAGGGATTCCTTTATACTGCTGAACATGTACGTATACTTCTCCGTAATGTTCTAATGGTTTTTCTACTTCATTTGCTTCCTCATTTTCAGCTCCGAAAACATTTTCCACACTGGCTAATATCGTCTCCCACGTGAACTTCGCAATACGCTCAATAGCAAGGAAGTCTGCCACATGGTAAACTCCTTTAACTCCTTCAATTGCAAAGATAGCTTGAATTTCCTTTGGAGCATCAGCTATATTATCTTTTTTATAGTTATGACTTTTGCCAAAAGGAAGCTCTTGATCAATTACAACTTTCATCGTATTTGGACTTGGTGTAGGCTCAATTGTTACTATTTTCATGCGTACATACCTCCTGTAAGTAAAGTTAAGAAGATGCTATTTCTTCCAAATAGGACCATCTTTCGATTAGTTGCTCATACTTAGCGTTAGCTTCTGCTAACTCGTCCGTTATGTCTTGCAATAAGGTAAAATCAGAACCAGCAGTTTGCATTTTACCTTCTAGCTGTTCTATTTTTTGTTCAGTTTGCTCAATTTCTTGTCCAATAGTTTCCCATTCTCTTTGTTCTTTATAGGAAAATTTTTTCTTTTCTTTTGTGACTTTTTCAGATATTTCCACTTTAAGTGGTTCTACTATTTCCTTTGGGTTATCTTTTGGTGCATCCAACATATCTGAATACACCCCAAGCCATTCAGTTACCGTTCCATCACCATTTAATAGCCATAACTTTTTGGCAATGCGGTCTAAGAAGAAACGGTCATGGGAAATGGTAATAATAACACCCGGGAAAGATTCCATGAAATCTTCCAGTACGGATAATGTTTGGATATCTAAATCATTTGTTGGCTCATCTAGGAATAATACATTTGGTTGTTCCATCAACATTTTCAAAAGTACTAGACGTTTCTTTTCCCCACCGGAAAGTTTTCCTATTTGCGTACCATGTGTGTTTAACGGGAATAAGAATCGCTCCAGCATTTGAGCTGCAGAGAACTTTTCTCCAGAGCCAGTTTCTATTAAATCAGATGATTCACGAACATATTCAATCATTCTTGTTTGTGGATTCAATTCTGGTAACTGCTGAGTAAAATGCATTAGCTTAACTGTGGAGCCTTTAATAATTTCACCAGCATCCATCGTAACTTCCCCAGCCAGCATTTTAAGAAGCGTACTTTTCCCTACTCCATTCGGCCCTACAATACCAATACGATCTCCCGCTTGTAGTAAGAACGAAAAATCATCCACAATATTTTTAGTATCAAATCGTTTAGAAATACCTTTTCCTTCTAATACTTGTTTTCCAAGTCTAGTTGTAACCATTTCCAACTCTAAATTTAGGGTTGAATTATCTCGGTCAATACTTGCATCTATTTCTTCGAATCGATCTTTTCTTGCTTTTTGTTTTGTAGACCTTGCCTTTGCCCCTCTGCGAATCCATTTTAGTTCATTGCGATATAAATTTTGGAGTTTTTGCTGAGAAGCAGCATTCATCTCTTCACGTAAAGCTTTTGACTCTAAATAATCTGCATAATTACCTGTATGCGTATATAATGTTTTATCTGCAAGCTCATAAATATGTGTTGCAACTGTATCTAAAAAGTATCGATCATGTGTTACAAAAATGATAGAACCTTCTACTCTTTGTAGCATTTCCTGTAACCAATCAGTTGACTCTTTATCTAAATGGTTTGTTGGCTCATCCAACAATAAAAGATCCGCTGGTTCTATTAACACTTTTGCAAGCGCAACTCTTTTTTGCTGACCTCCAGATAAATGAAGGATAGATTCTTCAAATTGAGTTATACCCAATTTAGTTAAAGCAGTCTTAGCCAATGAATTGACATCCCAAGCTTGTAAATCATCCATTTTCTGTTGCAGGTCCATCAATTTGTTTTGCAGTTCGGTTGAATCCGAATTTTCCATTAACGCCACTAAAGCCTCTTCGTATTCTCTATTAATCTTTAATATAGGAGAATCTCCTCCAAATACGGTTTGAATAACTGTTTCATCCTTTTCAAAAGTAGGCTGCTGCTCTAAATAAGCAATGCGATATTTGTTCGGATGATCTCGATCAATAGAATCTGCTTCTAATTCACCTGCAATAATAGATAGAAAAGTCGATTTCCCTGTTCCATTTATACCTATCAAACCTGCTCTATTTTGGTTATTAATAGTAAAGGAAATATTTTCGAATAAAGTTTTTTCACCAACTGTTTTTGTTAAATTAGAAATGATTAAATGACTCATATTTGTTCACCTGTTTCTTTACGTAAGTTTTCTAGAAATAGTTCCATGAAGGCATGTCGTTCAATCGCAAGTTCTTTCCCTTTTTTTGTTTGCATTCCTTCAGATAGCTTTAATAATTTTTCATAAAAATGTGTAACAGAGGCTGTTTTTTTCGTACGATATTCTTCTACTGACATATTTTCTCTTGGAGTTTCAGAAGCATCATATAGTTGTCTTCCTTTTGCACCGCCAAAAGCAAATGTTCGGGCAATACCTACTGCACCAATTGCGTCTAATCTATCCGCATCTCGAACAATTTTCGCTTCTAGCGTCTCCGCTTCTAGTTCATGACCCCCATTGAATGATATAGCTTTAATCACATGTTTAACTTGAGCTATTTTTTCTTCCGATAAGTTTAGCTGTTTAATAATTCTTTCTTCCTCTTGCTTTTCTGCTGCAGAATATTTTGGATCACTCACATCATGAAGTAAAACAGCAAGCTCAATAATCTCTATATCTGCAGAAGGTTCTGTATCTGCAATCTCAAAAGCATTTTTACGTACTCTCTCTATATGTTGAAAGTCATGACTAGCATCAAAATGCATGTACACGTCTTTGACTAAATTCTCACATTGCTCAATAGGATTCATCTCTAAATTCTCCTCAGGTTTGTTTCATCCTCTCTATTATATACAATAAAGCTCTTTGACTGTAATATTTGCATTTATTTTAATGGACTCGAACCATATTCACCAACTTTTACATATAGTAAATTTAAATTTCAGTATTTCAACAGTAACTCTCTACCTATTTTGAGTAGAGTAATATGCATTCTCTCACTCAATTAAAATAGTTTTAGTAGTCTGGTCAAATAAACTATATCCTTCTTTTAAAAGCTCATATGTTATATAAAACCGGTTGTAAAATTATTGCAACCTGGAAAAAAATAAGAAAGGAGATTATAAAATGAGTCATTGGAAATGCACGCATTGTAAGTACGTCTGTGAAGAACCTACTAAAAAATGCAAACGATGCAATAATCATCATTGGGAACAGGGGGAAGAAGATAACAACTGGTCTTCCACTGGAAGTAATGAAGAAGCAACAGTTTTTCAAGGTGGTGGTCAGTTTTCATCTGTCGACCAAGAGTCAGACGAATTAATCTGGATAAAAGATTCTTGTAACGTAACAGTTCGGTCAACAGATACACAAGCAGCGGTTTCACTACAAGTAGGCTTACAGCTTGCTATAGCACTAGTCATTAGCATAGCAATTGGTGATACTATTCAAGGTCAAGCAGTATCACAAGAATTGTTCCAACAGTTTAATGATGAGCAAACGAACAAACAAAAAATTTATGTAGATAATTCAAAGGACGTCAATATTGTAACTACAGATACGGACTTATCCGTTAATATCGAAGCTATGTTACAAGTATTGGTAGCATTAGTTGCGAAATTAGATATTTTTTAATCAAAAATAAAAGAGGTGAATAAAAATAATGGAGAAAAGAAAATGGAGAGCTTTAGATCATTGTGATGATCCCAGTGGTAATGACAGTGATGTTCTACAAGATGGGAAACAATCAGTATCTACAAAACAACAATCATTTGAACGGATTATCGTAAAGGATTCTGAAGGCGTAGAAATACATTCTACAGATACACAAGCTGCTATATCACTACAACTAGGAATACAAGCAGCTATTGCAGCTGTAATAAGTGTTACTATTGGTGATTCTGACCAAGGAAGAGCAGTGACTCAAGACCTAAACCAATTTATTAAAACAAAACAAAGAAATGTACAAACAACTATAGTCGAAGGATCTAGAAATATTTCCGTGACAACTACGGATACCGACTTGGCAGTTAATATTCAGGCTATGTTGCAAATTCTTGTAGCTATCGTTGCAAAATTAGATATTCTATAGTTTTTACGCTGAAAAAAACATTTGACCAAATTTAGTTGGATTTTTTCTGTGCATTAAAGAAAAGTATTACTTTGAACACGTAACACAGAAACTTATTCCTAATGTTATAGAAATAGCCACTCATTTAAACTGCTCAATTTTCCTGTAGTTGCATATGTTAATATTGAGCGGATTTTAACTGAAGGAGTGAACAATGTGAGTAATTTACCGGAAAAACCAAACGCTATTTCAAACAAAGTAATTGATCTTCTAGTGGATGATACACTTAGAAGAAATGGTATTAATCCAGAAAACATCAAAGAAAAGTTGACAGATCAACAAAAAAAGCAACTAAAGGAATTAGTTGAAGATTTAACTCAGCAAGTTAGCACATTTACTGATCAACCTAATACAGATATGAAGAATTCGAAATAAATTATATATATCAGCCAAATATTTAAGGCTAGGAAAAAAGATTAATTTCATTCCTAGTCTTTTATATTTTGTAGTTAAGTCAATTTTGAACCTTTAGTAAATACTAAGCCATTTATCAACAATTTCATTATTTAGTTCAATTAATTATAATGTTGCGCAGAGAGGACTTTATCATTTTAGTTATTCTTTTTACTTTCTTATCTTCATTAATAATTTTCAAGGATATTTGAATAATTTCCATATAAAATTGCTAAAATTCGACATATTATTGACGAAGACTGACAATTCAAGTATAGTTTATGTATCCATTTATAGAATTTTTAGTGGATTAAGGGAGGAACGTTTATGCAACAGGGGAAAGTAAAATGGTTTAATAATGAAAAAGGGTATGGTTTCATTGAATACAACGATGGAGAAGATGTATTTGTCCATTTTACAGGAATTCAAGGTGATGGATTTCGAGCATTAGATGAAGGACAACAAGTAACGTTCGAAATAGTTGAAGGAAACCGTGGACCTCAAGCTGCAAACGTGATTAAAAACGAATAGAAACGCTTCTTCCCCGCGGCAAACTAGTCGTGGGACTTTTTTATTTTGAACCCTTTAATTTGCTACCAATTTGTTTTATACTCTCACCAACCGTGCATTGTTCTATACAAAACTTATACGCAATTGTTTTGCCGCTTTCTTTTCGTAATTGCTTCCGAACAAAGCAGCCATCACAATAAGTATCTGATAAATAATCAATTTCATTTATTAGCTGTGTATTTTTCATACATTTCTACTCCTCACTATTTCATAATTGTACTATTATGTTTCTTTTGTTTGCAACTATCCCTCTAATCATTCAAACTAGATATATCCATTATTTTTTCAAAAAAGGTGATTATATGTTAGAAGTATATATTGACGGTTCAACTACTGGCAATCCTGGTCCAAGTGGAATTGGTGTGTTTATCAAAGGAGAAGGTCACCATATAAAAATAAGTGAGTTTATCGGAGAATACTCTAATCACACGACCGAGTTTATCGCATTACAAAGAGGTTTAGAAGAGGTCCAAAAACTATCCCCCTCCATTGTCTCTGCTCGTACTGATTCTCAAATCGTTTGTGCCGCAGTAGAAAAAAGATATGCCAAGAATCCCGAATTTGCCGCTATATTAGAGAAGATTTTAGCGTCGATAGATACATTTGACTTATTTTTTATCAAATGGATTCCAGACGAACAAAACAAAGCAGCACACGCTCTTGCACGAGAGGCTGTATTAAAACAACTGCCTAAAAAGTAAAAGGCAGTTGTTTTATTTTATTCATTTTATATTATAGTTCTTCCTTATTATGTGTTTGTTCAAAATCCAGCTCTATTGCTACTTTAGCCTTGTTCAAAAAATTCACAATGACTTCGTCACTTCCAAACAATTGAAAAATAGACAGCAATGGATTTTTCGGTTTGTTTATAGAAGTATAGATGAATTTTGTCTTTTTGTCACTTTGACTTTCTAATTCATACTCTGTCGTCATTTTAAAGCGGTTATTAAGAAGGAAACTTTCCTGAATTGCTTTATAATCGGGATCATTGATAAATTTTTTTATTGTAATTTCATATTGCTCGATTAATGCTCCATTTTGATAACTTTGGTTTAAGACAGTACCTATAATGGGTTCAGTTTGCATGATGATTTCCTCATCTACTACTTTCGGGAATATCTTTTTCTTTTTTGATATGTCTCCGTAAAAGTATGGCCATGCAAATTCAATTGGTACATTTATTAGAATTTCTCTTTTCCATTTTTTCATTTGTTTTTCATCCCTATTCTATCTTGGATAGCATTTTTTCTAGTTTAACTCTCCATTCATCTGCTAGCTCATTTACTTTGAGTACATTTTCTATTCCTTCTTTGAAGTCTTTTTGATAAAAATAAATAGAATGAGCGTAGGAAACAGTAATTTTTTCTGGATGTTCAAAAATTCGTTCGATACGTTCAACGTTCGTAATCCGACCTTCTTTAATAACACGACATAAATAACCAGTATGACCAGTTTCAATCATTCGTTTCATCAGTGGTTTGACACCTGTTCTTTTATTGATCGTATTGCATGGTATTCTTCCTTGAGTTACTTCAATAATTGTCTCTCCAATGGAAAAACGATCGCCAATATGTATGTTTTCTTCCAGCATATTTTCTACAAGTAAATTTTCACCAATTGCACTTACTGGGAAATTCATCTGAAATTCCTTGGACCAGTTTCTGTAATGCTCCACGCTATACATACAAACTGCTCTATCTAGACCTCCGTGATGCTTTAAATCCGCAACTCCATCGTTATTAAAGCCATCCTTTGTCAAATATGCTTCCGTTACCTGATTTTTAAAAATCCCTGACCGAAGCTCTTCTCCTAAATCATTCCGCACAGTTCTAGGTTTACCTACTGAAATTGCTACTAGTTTCATTTCTTCCAATTTTCAAACACCTCCAAAATATTACTATTATCATAGCATAATAATTTAAAAAATCGGTTGTATAATATACAAAAAAAACAGACTCTCTAGTGAGAGCCTGTTAAAGTTAGTTTTAGGTTTAAAATTAAGCTTTAACTACGTTAGTAGCTTGAAGGCCACGTTGACCTTGCTCGATTTCAAAAGTTACTTCTTGACCTTCGTCAAGAGATTTGAAACCTTCGCTTTGAATAGCTGAGAAATGTACGAATACGTCGTCTCCGCCTTCACGTTCGATAAATCCGAATCCTTTTTCTGAGTTAAACCATTTTACTTTACCTTGTTCCATGTGTATATCCTCCTCGTATGCAAAAGCTGCACACATTGTGTTACTATCCTTGCTCAACACTGTTAAGTAAAAGTGTTGCCACCTACTAACTAACCGAACAAAAATAATCCTCTTTAAATATAACACGCATTTCCTTATTATGCAACTATTATACCTAATATTTTTTAGTGTTTTCTAATAATGCCCCTATCGCACCGCTATAGCCATGTTTGTCTAAAAAGATTGGTTTTTTTAGTTTTAAAATTGTATAGGATTCAATGATTTGCTGGAGTAATTCATTGTCTTCAAGCGTAGTTCCTATGTATATGATATCCTCCACTTGATGGGCTTCCGCAACTTGGATACAAAGAGATGCTACTACCTCGCCAATTATTCCTTGAACACCAGCTAACAAATCGTAAGAGCTAGTATGTGTGTCAGTATTCAATGAAATACCTCCAAAATTACTTGCTGTTAAGGTACCTTTTAAAGGAAGCTTATTATTTTTGTATATATCACTTACTAAAACATCAATTTTTGTCCTGCTTCCCGCTCGAGATTGTTCGATGATCTCCTCAAAATCGGATATACCCGTTAAAGCCATACCCAGACCAAGAAGGGTTCCACCTCCAATACCTGTACCACCTAATCGTTTATGTATATTTTCTTGCATAATATGTATAGAGGTACCCGTACCAATATTGGCTATAATAGCAGCTTTAGGTTCGATTGATCCTTGCTTCATTTGATACATGACGCCGTTCATAGTCGCATCAAATTCGACTATATATGGTATTTCCTCACTTGTGCTAAAATGTACTTTTAATTGCTCCGCACGACCACCAGTGACGCAGATAGAAGCATTCGGATGATTAAGTTCAATCCAATCCTTAACTTTTCGGAAATCTGAAGAATGAAATCGCTCAAAGATCATCTCATTATGTTCATTCCAATAAGCTATTTTTGTTAATGTTCCACCTGCATCAATACCGATTCTAGTAGTCATTCTAATTCCCCTTTATGTTATGACACTTACTTTATCCATGATCCTACAATAGGATAGTTAAAGGTGTCTCCTGTAATGGCTTTAACAATTCCAATAATCGGAACTACAAATGCCATTATACCAAAAATGATAAGCATCGGAATACCGATTAGAAGAAAAATTAAAAAGAAGGAAATAGTAAGAAGTACTGACATAACTAATTGAAACAAAATAGCTTGAATGGAAAGCTTTTTAATTTCCTCGTCATTTACAACTAAAAATAGTATAAACGGCACTAAAAAAGGTGCAAACCATGTACTTGCATGAAGCAAGATTTTAAAACCTGTGTTTTCCATTTTCATCTCACTCCTCTTCTACTTTTATACGATTGTACTAGATGAATAGTTTCACTTTTTCTTTTCATACACTGTTTTACCCGCTACTACAGTCTTTACTACCGAGGTAGAAAGAATGTCTTCTTTTTTGAGCACATTATTCAAAATAGTAAAATCTGCATCATAACCAGGTAATATCAATCCTCGTTTATTTTCTCTCCCAATTGCTTTTGCACTGCCGGATGTATATAAAGAGACGGCTTCAAATACAGTTAATTGCTGTTCTGGCAAGTAAGAATTATTAACAGCTTCATCTATCCCAAGCAATGGGTCAGCTAGTTCGATTGGCGAGTCAGACCCTCCTGTACAAATGAATCCTTTCTTGAGTAGTGATTTCCAAGCATAAGCCCATTTTAATCTGGAAGATCCAATCCTATCTTTTACCCAAGGGAAATCTGAAGCAACGAATATTGGTTGTATATCCAGTATAACTGGCAGCTTTTTCATTCGTTCAACAAGGTCAGCACGTAATATATTTACATGTATTAACCGATCCTTCTTTCCTTTTGCTACAGGATATTTTTCTATTAAGTTTACAATTTTTTCAACAGCTAAGTCACCAATTACATGAACTGCAATATTCTCCTTATAGTTGCGGGCCATTTTTACTAGGCTCTCTAACTGTTCTGGGCTATGGATCTCCACTCCTTGCTTTCCTGGTTCATCCGAGTAGTCTTCAGATAATAATGCTGTTCTACCTCCCAATGAACCGTCTACAAATATTTTCATTGCTCCAAATTCGATAAAAGATGACGATTCCTCCCCCTGCATTTGTTCAAAAACATTATGATGTCGTAAAAGGTGAACTCTAAAATCATTTTGTACTACCTCACGATATGCTTGTAAAGGCACTTCATAATGTCCGTAATAGGCCATATCCTCTGTATGGACACCAGTTATCCCCTTCGATTTTAAGTCCTCTAAACTAGAAGCAATAATTTTCTTCAAATAATCGGTAGTTGGTAATGGTATATGCTCTGTTATTAGACTCTGTGCTTCATCGAAGAATAGGCCATTAAGCTCGCCGTTTTCATCTTTACCTATTACGCCTCCATTTGGATTTGGGGTTTCTTTTGTTATACCTGCTAAATTCATGGCGGTCGTATTTGCTACAAGTACATGTCGACATACTCTTTTTAAAACTACTGCGGTTTCAGAGATGAAGTCGATATCAGCACATGTTAATGGTCTATTTTCTTCTAGGTTATTGTCGTTCCATCCTTCCGTCACATACCATTTTTCGTTAGTAATATAAGAAGGAATGATTTCTTTTATTTGTTTAATAGAAGTAAAAGTGGATAAGTCTAAATAGGATAACTTCTCACCATGACCTATTAAGTGAATATGGCTATCAACAAAACCTGGATACATGACAAATCCATCTAGTGATTCCACACGATCTGCTAATGGAAGAAGATCTTTTTTGGGACCAGTATTGATAATCACTCCATCTTCTACTAATACCGCTTCAACGAAATCATCTTCTGCTTCCATCGTGAAAATCATTCCATTTGTCCATAGTGTTTTCATTACTTTGACCCCTTTCTTAGCTCTGTTAATTCATCTACCAGTAGCTCTGCCGCTTTTCGATAAGCATTACTCATATTCGAAAGCGAAGCAATGAGTAAGATTAGTTTGTCCATTTCCTCCGCTTCCTGATTTTCAACTTCTCTTTCATGACTTTTCATTTCATCAATAAAATTCACGGCATTTTTTTGTTGCAGTTTCACCCAGGAATTATAAAAAATTTCTAATGAAAAATCTTCTGTGGCCATTTTTTCATTTATCGGCTCTAACACTGATTTAATATCTTTTATAGAAAGTGCGCCTTTTAACTGATATATTAGGCTGATCATCATTATATGATCTTTGGAATACTTTTTGTTTTTAATGGGTATAAACAATTTTCCCTTTGCATAATTATTGATCATTGTTTTAGTTAATACCTTTTCATCTTCATTGCGTAAAGACTCATTATATGTTGCATCAAATAACTGAATCACTTGGTCCATATACAAATCAATAGCCGGAATATCTTCTTCCTGTATAGTGGACTTTAGATCCAATTTTTGTGTGATTTCTTCTGATTTGCTCACTAATATTCCTCCAGTGTATACATTACGTTTATCATAACTTATAAAATAGTCAAGGTAAACCTTGACTATTTGTTGCAATAGTAATACATTTATATGTAGTTAACGAAACTACATGAAGAGGTGGAGATATTTACATGAATACATATATAAGAGAGCCGTTTAACAGTCTGTCACACTTATTAGGAGCGTTGTTAGGTCTTGTAGGATTAATTCTAATGTTAGTGAAAGGGTCAGAAATCAACAGTCCACCCCTAACTTTAACTGCAATTGTAGTTTTTGGTGTTAGCATGATTTTACTTTATGCTGCATCTGCTACTTATCACTGGTTGATAGGAAAAGCTCAGCATATACAATTTTTAAGACGACTAGATCATTCCATGATATATATTTTAATCGCTGGTACCTACGCACCATTTTGCCTCATTACATTAAATAACACTGCGGGATATGTTTTGTTTATTATTATTCTATTATTAGCGGCTAGTGGTATTTTGTTTAAAATGATTTGGTTCAATTGCCCAAGATGGGTTTCTACTGCTATTTATATTGGCATGGGCTGGATGATTATTTTCTTAGCACCAACACTTGCTGACTCTCTAGGTACAACAGGACTACTTTATCTAATTTTGGGTGGGATCTCTTATACTATTGGGGGAATAATTTATGGGGTAAAGCCAAATATTCCATTCATAAATAAATTAGGATTTCATGAAATATTTCATATTTTCATATTATTAGGAACATTATTTCACTTCATTTGTGTTTATGTATATGTATTGTAGAACATGTATAACGGAATTGAACAATCAAATTCAAAATAGAAAATATCGTAGTTAAATCCGAACAAAATTGATTTCCGCTCTAGGCGGACGCTTTCCGCGGGAGGGGGGGGGAGCGATGAGCTATCACCGTTGCTAAAGCATAGTTGTGATAGCTCATCTGTCTCACTCATTCCGTCGGAGTCGCCACCTTGCACTACAATCAATTAGTGTGTAGTACTCCACTAGAAGATTTAGCCTTCTTTTCGCTTAGGATAAGATTGACCAAATTTTAGAGAGTGATCAACTTATTTGTAATTGCTTTTGAATTAGAAATGCGATTATACAATGATAGAGGAAGAAAGCAGATTGTCTTTTATACTAGTGGAAATAAAGAGAAATAGTAAGTGTTGACTCATAAAGAAGCGAAATAGCGAACGAAATTGCATCTTGGAGAGCTTACTCATTGAATAGGATAGTATCTTATCTCTAGTTATCCAAAAATGCACTAACCTTTTTCTTAGAGTTGTATGAGGGCGACGGACAGAAAAATGCCATAAAATTACCGGAAAAGGAGAGGTTGGTTGTGACGACAGTCACAACCAACCTCTTTAAAAAATACTCGGTAATAACATAGTAAAACGTCTGCCCAAAGCACTTCGAAAACGATAAAAACAGGTTTTGAGCTAAAAGGATCAGGCGTCTTTCTACCCGGTTTTTCTTACATTATATTAATCTTTTTTTATTGATCTCCAACAAGCAGTGTAGGTTCTAGCTCTATTTCCACATTACCTCTGAGAGCTTTACTGATCATACAAGTATCTTCAGCTTTCACTAATAATCGATTAGCCATTTTGGAATCTTTTTCATTAACTATTACTAACTTTGGTCGATGTATTATTTTTTTATATGTAAAAATGGCATTCGTCACATCTACTACAGCAGATGATTCAACAACGAGTGATACTTTTTCTATCTGACTTCTCTCTAGCATGGCAGCAAGTGTGATAATATAGCATGTCGTGGCTGCTCCTAGTAACATTTCGTCAGGATTTGTTCCTATCCCAGGACCATACATTTCTGAAGGGATTGAAATTTTTGTTTGGAGATTTTGTGCGTGTATAGATCCTATATCATTACGATTACCTGGCCAGTCCGCTTTTAGATGAAAATAATGTTCTGTCATTAATATCATTCCTCTCGAGTTTTGCATATTCTATTGGAAATATTGTAAAGTTCCAGTATGATTAATTAGTGAAAGTAGGCGAATTAATTGATAAAGAATTATGGAAAAACTGCAATTTCAATTATTTTAATTTCAATGTTTTTACTTATTTTAGGAGTTAAATATGTACTTGGTCAAGATTTAGTTATTATGAACTTGCTTGCATTTGCTGCGTTTTCAATAGTGATCGGCGTTTTAGCAGGTGCCATGCTGTTTTATAAATTAACTAAAGCGTTTTATATATTCGCTATTGGTTTACTAATCGGATTTTTTGAGATGTATCGTTCATTTATTGCTGGACCAGAAGAATTTGGTGACTTAGCAGGTATTCTCTCTTTATTTATTTTCACTGCTTTCGGGTTTGTAATTGGATTAATAGTTGAAGCCATTTATTACTTACTAAGAAAAAACGAGCATAAGGATTAGATACTGATCCTTCCTGCTCTTTTTTACTTTTAAGACGATATTCATTTATTCTCTTATGGTTTTGCAAAAACTGTATTATTACGACCATTTGATTTTGCTTCGTAGAGAGCTAAGTCAATCCTTTGCATAGATTGCGTTAGCGTTTCACCACATTTATATTCACTTACCCCTAAAGAAAGAGTAATTTTTTCCTTAATAGGTGAACTAGAATCCTCTACAGTCTTTCTTATACGTTCTCCCAGAATATATGCTTCTTGAATATCTTTTTCGGGAAGTATAATGATGAATTCCTCTCCACCAATTCGAATACACTCTTCTTGTTCCATACAAAATTCTTTCAAAATTTTGGAAATAAATTTGAGTACTTCATCTCCTACAATATGCCCAAACTTATCATTAACTTGTTTAAAATGATCAATATCTATCATGATTAAAGAAAACTTAACTTTTTGATCCAGTAATTTGTCAAACAAAATATCTGCATATCTTCTGTTTTTTAAACCTGTCAATGGATCTGTCACAGATATTGTCTTCATATTATCGACAGTTTCTTCCTGACGCTTCCTATAATTTTCAATCGTTTCCGTCAGTTGTTTTGCCTCAAAATACCAAATAGGAATCTCAAGAGCTTCTTCTTGACCGCCTCTAGGTCGTAACGTGTATATGGCGAGTTTTCGTAATGGTGATGCTAATTTAGTTGATATATAGAAGGCTATAACTATAAAAATTAGAATAAGCGGCAATGAAAATGAAAAGATCGTTAACATTATTCCGGATAAAGGCTTTAATGCACTTTTATATGGGGTCTGTGAGACTACTCCCCACATACTTTTCTCTATGTATGTATATCCTGCCAGAAAGTTATTTCCTAGTGTATTATCTATTTGCAGAGCCCCACTTTTCTGTTCTATTAACTTCTGAACAACAAGATTACTTTCAACAGAGCTTCCTATTCTAGTTTTATCTGGATGATAGATTAGAGTCCCCTCCCGATCAACCACGTATACGTAAGAACCGTCTTTAGAATAATGTTCAGCAAGTATATGATGGATAAAGTTGTCTTCCTCCAAATAAATAGTTCCATTCAACATTCCCATATATTTTTCACTTCCATTAAACAATGGGGTAGAAATAAGTATTAGAAGCCTTCCTGTTTGTGCATAATATGGTTGAGAAATAAATGGTTCCTTGTTTACTAAAGCTTCCTTAACAGCATTGGAGTTAATTTTATTGCCAACAATACCAATATTCGGTGTGGTTGCAATCGCAATTCCTTGATCATTGATAACGGACAAAGAGTTGAAGTGCTTACCACTTACATTTATTTGTTCTAATATATCGGAAACTGCTTTATGATTAACCATATTCTTAACCACATCTGACTTTCGAGCTTCCAAGTTACTTTGCATATATGAAAAAACTTCATCCGTCATTTGACCTAATTTCATAGAATACATTCTATTTTGCTCTAATGAATTTTCAATCAGGCTTTTTTTTGTTACAAAATAACTGGAAGTTAAAGTACTAACTATTATCCCTAACATAGTAAAACAGATAAGTGATAAAATCCAAAACCTTAAAGTTTTCAATAAACCCCTCCTATAAATACGAATAGCTATGAAATCTGTTTAATAATTAATATCTATCATATAACATTAACATGAAAAAAACTACGACTAAACATAGTCGTAGTTTACTATTAATGCCCGCCAAGATAGGCAAGTTTAACTTCTTCACTATTTTGTAATTCCTGTGCCGAACCAGAAAGTACAACTCTTCCCGTTTCAATAACATATCCTCTACTTGCAATAGATAGGGCCATATTAGCATTTTGCTCAACCAATAAAACAGTAGTACCTTCACGATTAATATCTTTAATCACTTGGAATATTGTTTTAACCATTAATGGAGCAAGTCCCATAGAAGGTTCATCTAATAATACGAGTTTGGGCTTTGCCATAATCGCCCTTCCCATAGCTAACATCTGTTGCTCTCCTCCTGAAAGAGTCCCGGAATGCTGTTTTTTACGTTCTAATAATCTCGGAAAGATTTCATATACTTTTTGCATATCCTGATGGATTCCTTGTTTATCTTTTCGGAGAAATGCACCTAACTCTAAGTTTTCTTCAACTGTAAGATTTGCAAAAACACGTCTTCCCTCCGGTACATGGGATATCCCAGCCTTTACAATGGATTGAGCTTGTTTGCCGGAGATCGATTTGTCCAGAAACTCTATTTTCCCTTTTTTGGGTTTTAACAAGCCAGAGAGAGTTTTTAACAACGTACTTTTCCCCGCTCCATTTGCACCAATCAATGAAACAATTTCTCCTTGATTAACAGTAATAGAAACATCACGTAGCGCTTGGATATTCCCGTAAAACACATCTATATTTTCTATTTTAAGCATTGTCATCGTGAACTTCCTCCCCTAAATAAGCCTCTATAACCTTAGGATGGTTACGGATCTCTTCTGGTGATCCTTCCGCAAGAAGTTGACCATGATCGAGTACATATATTCTTTCGCAAACGCCCATTACTAAATTCATGTCATGCTCTATCAACAAAATAGTTAAATCGAACTTTTCACGTACAAATCCAATTAAGTTCATTAAGTCGTGTGTTTCCTGTGGATTCATACCAGCTGCAGGTTCATCTAGTAGAAGTAATTTAGGTCCTGCAGCTAGAGCTCTTGCAATTTCCAATCTCCTTTGTTGACCGTACGGTAGATTTTTTGCTAGTTCATCTTTGTACTTTTCAAGCTTGAAAATTCTTAGGAATTCTAATGATTTTTCTTCCATCTCTTTCTCACCTTTAAAATGAGAAGGCAAACGTAAAATAGAACTTAACATTGTATGTGTTGCAAGAGAATGGTAAGCAACTTTTACATTCTCTAATACAGATAATTCGTTGAACAAGCGAATGTTTTGGAACGTTCTACTAATACCTTTTCTAGTTACTTTAAATGGCTGTAAACCGTTTATTCTCTCGCCATTAAAAAGAATATCTCCTTCAGTCGGAACGTAAACACCAGTCAATAAGTTAAAGCTTGTAGTTTTACCAGCACCATTTGGACCAATTAATCCAACAAGTTCTCCTTGATTTAATGTCATGTTTAAGTTTTGTACTGCTTTTAGACCACCAAACTTAATACCAGCATTTTTCACTTCCAGTAAAGGTTTATTTTCCATGCTGATCGCCTCCTTTTGGCGTTCTCCAAAGCTTGAAATAATCCGTAATTTCCATTGTACCCATCAGACCTTTCGGACGATATAGCATTACAAGGATTAATACAAGACTATAAATAATCATTCGAGTTTCAGGATATCCTTGAAGATACGTAGAAACCACTGTTAATAGAATAGCTGAAAGTACCGCGCCAGAAAGACTACCCAATCCACCTAGAACAACAAATATTAAAATATCAAATGATTTTAAAAATCCGAATTGACTCGGTTGAATGATATAAAAGTTATGAGAATACAACGCACCCGCTACCCCGGCAAAAAAGGATCCAATAGCAAATGCAGCAACTTTGTAATAAGTAGTATTTATCCCCATCGCATCTGATGCAATTTCATTTTCTCGAACAGAGATAGCTGCTATCCCATGTCTCGAATTAGTAAAATTCACTATTACTACAATGGTGATGACAAGACAAACAAACGCATATGTCCAAGTCGTTAAATGAGAAACTTGCATCCCTGCAGCCCCACCAACATAGTCTATATTCAAAAATACAATACGAATAATTTCAGCAAAACCAAGCGTTGCAATTGCCAAGTAATCTCCTTTTAATCTTAAACTTGGAATACCTACAATTAGTCCCGCTAAAGCAGCAACAATTCCCCCTACAATAATGGCAACGAAAAAGGGAAGATCGAGTTTCATTGTCACGATTGCCGAAATATAAGCTCCTACCGCTAGGAAACCAGCATGACCAATAGAAAACTGTCCTGTAATACCAATTACTAGATGTAGGCTGACTGCTAAAATTATGTTGATAGCTATAAATATAAGAGTATTAGAATAAAATTGATTCATCGTTCCATTTGCAATAAACACTTGAATCACTGTGTATACTAATACTGCCGCTATAATAAATAGCCAAAACTGTTTTGACTTTTTCATAATTATGTATCACCTACACTTTCTCTCGTGTATTTTTTCCAAAGATTCCTGAAGGTCTAAAAATTAGAATTAATATTAAAATGATGAATGCTGCGGCGTCTCTCCATAAAGAGAACCCTAAAGCACTAACAATCGTTTCAACAACTCCAAGTACCAATCCACCAACCATTGCTCCAGGAATTATTCCAATTCCACCTAGAACCGCGGCAACGAACGCTTTCACACCGGGAATTACCCCCATTAGCGGATCTATCTTTGTATAATATACTCCGAATATAACACCAGCTGCTCCAGCTAATGCTGAACCAATTGCGAAAGTTGCAGATATTGTATTATCAACGTTTATGCCCATTAATTTAGCAGCTTCTGTGTCATGAGAGACAGCTCTCATCGCTTTTCCTGTTTTTGTTTTGTGTACGATGAACTGTAATAAGATCATTAATACAACAGAAACCGAAAGTATAAGAATGGATTGAATGCTAATTTGAGCACCTAAAAATGCAAATGAACGATTGGAAAACACATCTGGATATGCTTCTGGTTGAGCCCCTCTAATATAAATTACTCCATATTCAATTAACAACGATACACCGATTGCTGTAATTAATGCAGCAATTCTTGTTGCATTACGTAAGCGTTTATACGCAATTCGCTCAATGATAACTCCGAATAATGCACATGCTGCCATCGATAAAATAAGTGCAGGAAAAAATCCCAATCCAAACACAGTAATAGAATAAAAGCCGATGAACGAACCGACCATGAACACATCCCCATGTGCAAAGTTGATCAGCTTAATAATTCCATAAACCATTGTGTAACCTAGTGCAATTAGTGCGTATATACTCCCGAGTGAAATACCGTTTATTAATTGCTGTATCCATTCCATAAATTTTCACTCCTATAGCTTAAGATTTCAACTAGTTTAGAAATAGAAAAGGAGGGATATCAATCCCCCCCTAAAATACACAATTCTTAAGGATTAACTTTTGCTTTAAATTGTTGACTACCATCTACGAATTCAATAATTATTGCTGATTTAATCGGATGATGATTTTCATCAACAGAGTATAATCCTGTTACAAGGTCTAATTGATCAGTAGCTTCAATCGCTTCTTTAATTTTAGTTCCGTCTGTAGAATCAGCACGTTCAATAGCGTCTTTTAATAAATAAACCGTATCATAACCAAGTGCATTGAATGAGTTAGGCTCTTTACCATATTTTTTCTTAAAGTTGTCAGAAAACTCTTTCGCTTTACCATCTGGATCTTCAGATGAATAAGCAGTAATAATGAATGTATTATTTAAAGAATCTGCTCCAGCCAAGTCGACTAGTGTTGGAGAATCCCAACCATCTGCCCCCATTAATGGAACAGTGATTCCTAATTCACGGGCTTGCTTAACGATAAGGCCCACTTCTTCGTAGTATCCAGGGATAAAGACAAACTCTGGATTAGAAGATTTAATACGAGTTAGATTTGATCGGAAATCAGTATCTTTTGCAACATAAGATTCCTCTGCAACAATTTTGCCTCCAGCTGCTTCAAAATCTTTGATAAAAGCAGCAGCAAGACCTTTTGCGTAATCACTTGCATTGTCCGCATATACTGCAGCTGTTTTTACTTTTAACTCGTTTGTAGCAAAGTTAGCAGCTACTGTCCCTTGGAATGGATCGATAAACGCCGTACGGAATGTAAATGGATTTACTTTTCCATCTTCTCCTACAGTTACAGTTGTACTTGTGCCTGAAGGCGAAATCATAGGTGTTTTAGTATCCGTTGCTATTTGAACTTGGGCAACTGAGTTACCACTTGTTGCAGCTCCAATAATAGCTACTACTTTGTCTTGACTCGTTAATTTAATTGCCCCATTAGTCGCTTCTGCTGCATCCGATTTATTGTCCACTTTGATAAGTTCGATTTTTTTCCCATCAATACCACCAGCTTCATTGATTTCCTCAACAGCTAAATCAATTGCATCTGCTTCTGATGTACCATAAGATGCTACCCCTCCTGAAAGCTCAAGATTGGCACCAATTTTAATAGTGTCTCCGCCTTCTGAACTAGTTCCTGCTTCTTCCCCACTTCCGCAACCTGCAAGAATTCCGATCAATAATGTAGATGATAGGAAAAGTGAAGCAAATTTCGATTTCTTCATAAATGTTACCCCCATTTTGTTTGATAATTCTGAATTTATAAGCTATACTACTTGCTTTCTCCCTTTTGCAAGCATAAACTCAAACACTATCATTTTGTAAGAACAACCCTATTGTAAAACAAACTTTAAATTCAGTCTACACTAATTTTTCACTATTATTTGAAAATTTACAATATTATATTAAGTAAAATTTTATATACAGTCGTTAAGTCCTTATAAAATAAGGATTAGTAGGTCAATTTACTTGTATTAAGATTGCCAATATTTTTTAAAAAATATTTTTCTATTTAAACTTATGCAATATATTTTATTATTTATACTAATATTCCATACAATTAATGGAAGTTTTATTGTTTTTACTTTTCAGTTATTTTTATATATACTGTTGATAGTTCGAAATCCGTAATAATAAGGAGAGATAAAATGGTAAATCAAATGCCAAAACGAGAAGAAGTAAAGATGGAAGAAACATGGAACTTAAATGATTTGTTTAAGACTGAAAATGATTTTGAAGATGGGTTAAAAGAAATCGAGAAAACTTCTTTGGAGTTTAATAAACGTTTTCAGGGCTCCATCCAAAATGCTACTGATGTAGTCAATGCCCTCATAGAATATACGAAACTATACGAAAAAATAGTACCCGCGGGAGCATTTGCTAGTCTTTCTTTAAGTACAGACCAAACAAATACCGACGCTCAGATGAGGGCAAGTAAATTTGGTTCCCTCTCTGCAAAGGTAAGCAGTCAATTATCATTCTTAAATAGTGAGCTAGTAGAACTACCTGATAATATAATCGAAGAAGCTATCTCCAAATCTCCATCACATCAGCTTTACTTAGACAAGTTACTTAAAAAGAAAAAATACCAGCTCCATCCCGAAGTAGAAAAAACACTTGCTGCTTACTCTGCTTCTTTTGGAGCACCCTACAAATTGTATGATACAACTAAAATGCTAGATATTTCTTTTGAAAATTTTGAGGTAAATGACAGGGAGTATCCTCTTAGTTACGTATCATTTGAGAATGATTGGGAAGCCGAAACTGATCCAGAAATTAGAAGAGCAGCATTTGTGGCTTTCTCCAAAAAGTTAAAAGAATATCAGCATACAACAGCTAAAACGTACGATATGCACTTACAAATGGAAAAAACAACATCAGATTTGCGAGGTTATGATTCTATTTATGATTACTTATTGTTCAACCAGGACGTTGACCGTTCCTTATATAACAGACAAATTGATCTAATCACGAAGGAACTTGCACCTCATATGCGTAAATATGCAAAATTACTTCAAAAAGAACATGGTCTGGACAAAATGACGTTCGCGGACTTGAAAATTTCTCTGGACCCTACGTATGAACCAACAATTTCCGTGGAAGAATCCAAAAAATATATTGATGATGCTCTAGTAGTTATGGGCGAAGAATATATCGAAATGATTAACCGTGCATATGAAGAACGCTGGATTGATTTCCCTCAAAACATTGGAAAATCGACTGGTGCTTTTTGTTCAAGCCCTTACGGAAGTCACCCATATATTTTAATTTCATGGTCTAGTCGGATGAATGAAGTGTTTGTTCTTGCACATGAATTAGGTCATGCTGGCCATTTCTATTATGCAAATAAAGAGCAGAACATTTTTAATGCTCGCCCTTCTCTTTACTTTATCGAAGCTCCTTCAACAATGAATGAAATGCTAGTGGCTAACCATTTATTGAAAAATTCGGATGATCCTAAATTTAAACGTTGGGTAATTTCTTCTATTGTTGCTCGTACGTATTATCATAATTTCGTAACCCATCTATTGGAGGCAGCGTATCAGCGCAAAGTTTATGACCGCATTGATCAAGGTTTAAATGTAAATGCACAAATATTAAATGAGTATAAACGCAGTGTCTTAGAAGAATTCTGGGGTGATTCGGTAGATATAACGGAGGGTGCAGAGCTTACTTGGATGCGCCAACCACATTACTATATGGGATTATACCCATACACTTATAGTGCCGGGTTAACTATCTCTACTCAAGTGTCTAAGAGAATATTGGATGAAGGTCAAACTGCTGTAGATGAATGGACAGAGGTATTGAAAGCTGGGGGTACTAAATCTCCTGTAGAGCTAGCACAAATGGCTGGTGTAGATATTACGACGGATAAGCCCCTAAAAGATACGATTGCTTATATCGGATCGTTGATAGATGAGTTAGAATCATTAACAGAGGAAATAAATCAAAACTCATAAGAATGTATATTAGAAAAACCAGGTAAAAAACATGCCCAGTCCTTTAAGGTCAAAACCTGTCTCTAGCTTTTTCGAAGGGCTTTGGACAGACGTTTTGCTATAGGATTACCAAGTGTTTTTTTAGGGATGCTGGTTGGTTGTGACGTACATCACAACCAACCAGCATCCCTTTTTTTCGGTAATTTTATGGCTTATGTTTGTCCTTTACCCTCCTACAACTTTTAGAAACAGGTTAGTGCTTTTTTGGATAACTATAGAAAAGATAACTATCCTATACAATGAGTAAGCTCCCGAAGATACAATTTCGTTCGCTATTTCGCTTCTTTATTTGGTAAACACTTACTATTTCTCTTTACTTCCACTAGTGAATAAGAAAACCCGCTCTCTTCCTCTATCATTGAATATTTGCATTTCTAATTCAAAGCGATTACAAAAAATTTGACCAATCTTATCCTCTAAGCGATAAGCTATACTGAATTTTCTAGTGGAGTACTACACACCGTGAAAGGTGGCGACTCCGGGGGAATAGCGCGAGCTGAAGACCCCGCAGCGAAGACATTGGCAAAACTTTGTTTGGGCAATGTCTTTGCGACGAGTAACCGCAGGAGCATATGTTTTACAGCGAGTATGCTGCAGCCATGCCCGCGGAACGCGTCCACCTGAAACGAAAATCATAGGATTGTTTGTTCTCTTAAGTTTCATGAACCCAGTATTCACGGTACATTTTTATATACTTTCCTATCTTTTAAAAAAAGCACTTGCTTTCGCAAGTGCTTTTGTCTGTCTATTCTACATCTGTATTTCTTTTGGATATATCTACTCGTTTTACGAATAATGATAGCACTAACGCTACAACTGTAACAATTGTGGCGATAAAGAAAGAGAAAGTAATACCCTCTAACATTGCTTGCATACCAATTTGATTTTTAAACTGCTCTAATGCATCTGCATTAGTTGGCACATTTCCTGCTTTCACAGCTTCTTCAAATAAACTAGCGCCTTTTGATTCCATTCTTGCATTCATAATTGTGATGAATATTGCAGCGCCTATAGCACCTGATACTTGTTGTAAGGTGTTATTTACTGCAGTCCCATGTGGGTTCATCTTCATAGGTAATTCATTTAAACCATTTGTCATGATAGGCATCATTACCATTGACATACCAAACATTCTTATTGTATAAACAATCATGATGTAATAATACTCTGAATCTGCAGCTAAATTACTCATCATATATGTCGCGATGGCTGTTATTGTTAAACCGATAACCGCTAAAGAGCGAGCGCCATACTTATCAAAAAGCTTTCCTGTAACTGGAGACATTAACCCCATTGCTAGAGCACCTGGGAGCATTAATAAGCCAGAATCGAGTGGTGAAATGCCATGAATAGTTTGAACGTATAAAGGTGTTAAAATCATTCCTGAAAACATTGCAGCTGAAACTACTATTGAAATAATAGAAGCTAAAGCGAACATAGGATACTTATAAATTCGAAGATTTAACAGTGGTTCATCTAGTTTTAATTGTCTAATGACAAAGATTACCAAAGCGATGACTCCTATTGCAATCGTACCATATACAATCGGTGAATCCCAGCCTTTATCGCCTGCTGTACTAAATCCGTATAACAGACCCCCAAAACCGATAGTCGATAATCCTAGTGATAAAAAATCAAGTTTCATATCATTGTTTGGAGTAATATTTTTCAGTTTAAATATAGCAAATAATAATACGATTATTGCTAATGGTAGTATTAGTTCAAACAGTACTCTCCAATCATAATGCTCAATGATAAATCCGGATAATGTTGGTCCAATAGCCGGAGCCATGATCATTACTAAACCGAATAACCCCATCGCTGCCCCTCTACGTTCAATAGGGAATGCAGTTAGCATAACATTCATTAGCAATGGCATCATCATAGCCGAGCCTGCTGCCTGAATCATACGAGCTAAAATAAGCACCCAAAATTCTGGTGCGATAGCAGCTAAAAATGTACCCAATGAGAATAAGGTCATTGCGGTAATGAATAATTTTCTATTTGAGAACTTAGTTACAAAATACGCACTAGCCGGTATTAAAATACCGTTTATAAGCATATATCCAGTTGTTAGCCATTGAACAACCGAAGCTTTAACTGCGAATTCAGTCATGATAGTAGGTAAAGCTACATTTAACAGTGTATTATTTAAAAAAGCTATGAATGCTCCTACAAATAGGATAGCAATCATGGCATAAGGTGGCTTTTGTTGCATTTCTTTCATTCTTCTGTTTCCTCCTAATATTTTTGGTCTATAATTGCACGAGTTGTACACTACTTTGAATATTTTATACGCTTAGTTCAAAAAAAGCAATCACAAAATAATCCAAACTTCTAAACTATTGATATAACTCGTTCTAGTATGTATTATATAAATTAGACTAGTAGTATAAAAGGTGAGTTAAAATGAAAAACAGAAGACATCAGGTATTACTGACTGCACAAAAGTTATTTATAGAAAAAGGATATGTAGCTACCTCTGTCCAAGATATTATAAATGAAAGTAAAATTTCAAAAGGTACTTTTTACAATTATTTTTCTTCAAAAGATGAATGCATAATAGCAATAATTGAAGCTGCAAAAGAAGAAACTGCCCTTAAAAGAAGAGAACTGTTAATACAGCAAGACATAGCTAATAAGGATATTTTAATACAGCAATTGATAGCCCGAATGAAAGTATATAAAGAGAGAAGCTTAATCCCTCTTTTTGTTGCAATCTTTCATTCTCAGGATTCAGGACTTAGAGATGTTGTAAAGGAAAGCTATTACGAGGAAGTAAAATGGTTAGCTAAACGATTAGTAGAAGTTTTCGGACCAAAATTTCGTAAATTTTCTGTGGATTGTGCTATTTTGATGCTAGGCATGATTCAACAATTGCAACATCCATGGACTATAAAGTCAAGGACTCTAACTACTGAGGAACTAATGAACTACATCATGAATCGAATGGAATCCTTTATCCCAGATTTAATAGAATCTGATGAGGTTCTTATTGATACTTTTGTATTTGATCACTACTATGATGAGGTCCACATTACAAAAGAGCATGTCATTCAATTGATAGAAACTTTTAAAGAGACAAACGAAAAGAAATTGAAATTACAAGAAATTGAGCTAATTGACTTCATTATAGAGGAATTAAAAAATAGTAAACCAAGAAAATATTTATTGGAAACTGTTTTAAATAGTTTCTCTAATATTTTAAAAGACACTGCTCAAAATCATGAAATCAAAGAAATATCCTCAAATATATGGAGGGTAATTGACTCTCTTTAATACGGAGGTTTTAAAATGAAAAATAAAGTAATTGAACAATATGAAGCAGATGAAAATATGATGATTCAAATTTACGTACAGTGGTGTGCTAATCATGATATAAACCCAATTGAGCTTTATGGGAAAGCTTATCCGCATCAAACTTCCAATGAGGTTTTAATAGAGGTAATGGAAAATACTGAAAAGAATGCATTAGACGTAGATACCCAATCGGTTCTCTATGTTCTCCAGTTATTCGGAAATGATGATTTAGCATTTGAAGTTTCTGAAGCAGCGAAAACTTTTAAATAAGTAATATGTCCAGACCTCTTTTGTAAACAACATAATAAGAGCTGTACCCAAAAAGTCTTTGGGTATGGCTCTTATTTCATACCTCTGGGATATGCTTTAGGGACTTTTCCAATAAAACTTGTTGGCTGTTTATAATTGCTCCATCTGTCTTCTTATAATGATATCTTCCATTTTCATCCTGTACTCGTGCTTTAGCATTGTCTTGCAATTCCAGATCAAGAATTTCCATTACTCTCTTTTTAATGGGTGGTGATAAAACTGGAAATAATATTTCTACGCGTTTCACCATATTTCTAGTCATCATATCCGCTGACGAAAGAAATAACCTTGAACCTCCATTACGATGAAACCAATAAATTCTGGAATGCTCCAAAAATCTCCCAACAATACTCGTTACTGTTATATTTTCACTAACTCCCGGAATTTGAGGAAGTAAACAACATGTCCCTCTTACTATCAGATCAACTTTTACTCCAGCTGAAGAGGCTTCATAGAGCTTCAATATTAAATCCTTATCCGTAAGAGAATTCATCTTCAGCTTAATATGTCCGTTTTGAAATACTTGATGAAACTCCATTTCCTCATCTATTAAACTAACAAATTTATCTCGTATATCATATGGTGAAACGACTAATTTTTCGTAATTCGGTTTATCAGTATATCCGCTAAGGAAATTAAAAAATTGTGTCGCGTCTGACCCTATTTTTTTATTTGCCGTTATGATTCCCATATCTGTATAAATTCTTGCAGTATGGTCATTATAATTTCCTGTACCTAAGTGAACATATTGCTCAATTCTATTATTCCTTCTACGGACTACTAAAGTTATTTTCGAGTGTGTTTTTAGATTATGCATACCGTATATGACAAGACAGCCTGCTTTCTCTAACTCTTTAGCCCACTGCACGTTATTTTCCTCATCAAAACGGGCTTTTAATTCTACTAAAACTGTGACTTGTTTTCCATTTTCAGCTGCACGCTTCAAAGCAAGTATTACTGGAGAATTACCACTTACTCGGTACAGTGTTTGCTTAATAGCCAAAACAGAAGGATCATCAGCTGCTTTTTCGATAAAGTCTATAATCGGCTGAAAAGATTCATAGGGATGATGAAAAAATAGATCCTGCTTCTGCACTTTATCAAAAACATCCTCATCACTAGCTATATCTAATGGCGGCTGCGGAATAAAAGGTTCATAGAAAAGATCCATATATTTTCCCTCAAAAGTTTTAATAAAGGAAAATAAAAACGTCGTATCTAATGGTCCATCTACTTTATAAACATCCTCTGGTGTTATTTCTAACTCATCTAATAAATAATTTAGTAGCTTTGGTTTTATTTCACTTACCTTTACTTCTAATCTACTTACAGCTCCCCATTTACGCTTTTTTAATTCTTTTTCAATTTCTATTAGTAAATCTCGTGCACCCTCTTCATGAATAGTTAAATCCGCGTTTCGTGTAATTCTAAAAGGATTAGCATGCTTCACATGAAAACCATGGAACAACTTAGAAATATGTTCAATAATGACATCCTCTAGCAGCACTGCAACAAACGAACCATCCTCCGTAGAAACTTGGATAAATCTTTTTAATACAGATGGAACCTGTACTATAGCGATTTTATTTTGTTCAAATTGATCATCTTGATGATCTTCAATCATCACTAAAATATTCATCGTTTTACTTAATAATATCGGAAATGGACGATATGCATCCACAGCAATTGGTGTTAAGACAGGGAATATTTCATCCTCAAACAGCTTTTGCATTTCCTTCTTTTGACTATCAGTTAATTCAGTATACTTCACTAACGAAATACCACATTCAGGAAGTTGTTTATCTATCAGCTCTTTGTAAATTTTCATTTGTCTACTTACTAATTCCTTTGTAATAGAAGCGATTTTATTTAATTGTACTTTTGGTGTAAGCCCAGCTTTGTTTTCTGGTTTATTAAAACCTGCTCTTACCTGATCCTGCAATCCTGCTACACGAACCATAAAAAACTCGTCTAAATTCGAGCTGAAAATAGCTAAAAATTTCAACCGTTCCAACAATGGATTCGTTTCATCTTCTGCTTCTTCTAGCACCCGCTCATTAAAGGCGAGCCAGCTTATTTCTCTATTATTATAATAGGCATAGTTGTTATTGGGGTGTTTTTCTACAGCGCTGTCCATCTTCAATCTCATTCCTCCGCATTTATAAACTTCAGCTTCACTTCCAATTGCGCTATTTTCTCTATATGTTTTTTAAATTTTTCCGCTTGATATTGCTCAAGCATATAATTGCCAACAACAACAAATATAATTTCAATTTTATACTCAGATTTTTTTAAGGAGACACTTTTTATATGGGATCTTCCCAATACATCCATACCTTTTATGAAACGGATTATTGCACCGATATCTCTAAGCTGTTTATTTTCTCCATTACTAATGATATGTTGATACGGTCCTACATATTGTTTAAAGGTATCCTTATTTTTATAGGATGCCAGTAATGCAATTTTCAGTCGTTCTCTATTTGATACTCCGTCAATGGTTAAATTTGTAATGAGATAAAAAGTATGCTGACTGAACGCATCTTGATCGATTTCCTTACCAATATGAAATAGTTGGAACGCGTATCGTAGTAATTGATTGTTTCGGAGTGGTGTAATATATTTCCACTCTGTAAAAGTATGATAAATAGCTGAAAATATTTCATATAATTGAAGTGATTGATTTTCATTCACATTAAATTTCCCTAACACATGACGAATAGCATTAGTTGTCACGTCATTTACGTTAAAATCTTTCGGAGATTGTTCTATGAGCTGAGCTAAAATTACACCTTCTCTCAAACCCTTTTTGCTATATATAAAAGCAGGACCTTTTACTACCTCCATAAAGACTCGAAAGGTTTCTAATGCCGGTACAATAATATCCGCTCGATCACCAGATAGACCATCTACTTTCTTTAAATCCTCTATGGTTGATCTTGCAAATTCATAGCTAATCTCCTGTAAATCCGATGCACTTAACTCATATTGATGTATTCCATGCATAGAATTTTTTTTGCGTTGTTGATCTACTTGAGCTATATTCCGCGCACTTCCACCAATAGCAACAATTGGTACTTGCAAGTCATGTAACCACGGTAATATGTGAAATTGTTCCCTTACATAAGCACTAAGATTTTCTTTTTCTTCCAATGTGATGGAATTATCACGAATAAATTTCTTTTTCAATGATACTGCTCCAAAGGGAAAACTATAGGAAAACTTTATTTCTTTGTTTTCAAAGTATGTAACTTCTGTACTTCCTCCACCCATGTCAATCGTTACTGCTGTGGGAATATTCGTGGAATGAATAACAGCCAGATACCCATAAAATGCTTCCTGTTCTGCAGACAATAGGGTAATTTCAATGCCTGTTTGTTTTTCTGCCTCTTTTAAAATAGCGTCACGATTGTTCGCCTGTCTTATAGCGGCGGTAGCAGCTGCAAATACATCATCCACTGAAATATCATTTAATATTTTCTTAAACTTTAATAAAGTCTCTATTAGTATATGTACACCTTCATGACTCAAGTCGCCTTTTGCATCTATATGCATACTCAATCTAGCCACCATTTTAATATTATGATGTTCTTTTAAACCAACTAATTTATCATAACTAAAAACTACTAGACGTATGGAATTGGACCCTATATCTATGATTGCTTTTTGATTGCTATTTGATTTCATAATTTTTACTCCTCAATATATAGTTTATTCCTTAATTCATTCTATGAATGTTAAAAGTATGTAAATTTTAAATCGAGATATTAGGAATATCATTGTCGTTATAAAGAAATTCAATTGTAAAATTTAGGTCATTTTTCTGAATTATTATACTCCTCTCTATTTATTTGATGTACAATATTTTATAATAATGGTTGGAGGGATGAATATCTTGAAAAAATTCACGAAAGAAGAGAATAGTTGGTCTCTTTATGATTGGGGCTCTTCTGCCTATTCAATCATCATTACTACAGCTGTTCTTCCTATCTTTTTTAAGGAATCCGCAAAAGCTGGTGGTGTAGATGCAGCCGATTCCACTGCTTATCTAGGATATACGATTGCCATTTTTACTTTTATACTTGCCATGATAGGTCCTATTTTAGGAACAATAGCAGATTATCGCGGGATGAAAAAGAAATTTTTTACTTTTTTCTTTGTATTAGGTGTTACATTTACTACAATGCTTGCATTCGTACCTTTTGATAACTGGCTATTATTATTAATCTTTTATACACTTGCTGCACTCGGTGCAACTGGAGCCAACGTATTCTACGACGGCTTTATAGTAGATGTTACAACCAATGAACGTATGCACAAGGTATCGGCACGTGGGTATAGTCTTGGCTATATTGGTTCAACTATTCCTTTTTTACTCAGTATTGTTATTATTTTGTTGGCCGGGAAAGAAATTATTCCTATTTCAACGACCAACGCAAGCCGAGTTGCATTTGTCATAACGGCTGCCTGGTGGGTGATATTTTCCATTCCAATGTTCAAAAATGTGAAGCAAATTCACTTTATCGAAAAAGAAGGAAATATAATCTTAGAAAGCTTTAAACGATTAGGAAATACCTTCAAAGAAATACGACAATACCGAACTCTATTTTTATTTTTAATAGCTTACTTTTTTTATATTGATGGAGTGGGTACCATTATCTCCATGTCTACAGCTTATGGTTCTGATTTAGGCTTGGATTCAACGAGTTTGCTTATCGTATTATTTGCCACTCAAGTTGTCGCAGCTCCATTTGCTCTATTATATGGGAAATTAGCTACTAAGTTTTCTGAAAAGAAAATGCTTTATGTTGGAATAATTGTTTATATAATTGTATGTACTTATGCATTTTTCTTAGACACTATAGTAGATTTCTGGATTTTAGCAATGCTTGTAGCAACTTCTCAAGGCGGTATACAAGCGCTTAGTAGATCCTACTTTGGCAAATTAGTTCCAAAAGAAAATTCAAACGAGTTTTTTGGATTTTATAATATCTTCGGTAAATTTGCGTCTATTATGGGGCCACTATTAGTAGCTGTTACTGCACAGTTAACTGGAAACTCTGCGTATGGTGTATTTAGTTTAGTGATCTTATTTATCATCGGCTTTATCATTTTAACAAGAGTTCCAGAACCGAAAGAAGCACCTCCTGTCGATGTAATAGTAAACTCTTAAATTTGTTTGGACATACTAGAATTTAGTATGTCTTTTGTTTGGAATCTATTTAAATATTAAAAGCGTTCAGTGAAAATCAAAAACAATCTCTTTTCATGCCATTCCCAAGCTTTACTTAATCTAATGGTAGGGGCTAAATCATAGAACATAAGAAAAATCGGCCAAAATGACGCCCGGTCCTTTTAGTTCAAAACCTGTTTCTATCGTTTTCAAAGTGTTTGGAACAGACAGGTAGCTACATTATTACCGAGTGAATTTTTAAAGAGGCTGGTCGTGACTTCGTCACGACCAGCCTCTTCTTTTATCGGTAATCTTATGGCTTTTGTCTATCCGTAACCCTTATATAACTCTTAGAAACAGGCTAGTGCGTTCTTATATAACTAGAGAAACGCTACTGTCTTATTCATAGAGGGAGCTCTCGAAGATGCAATTTCGTTCGCTACTTCGCTCTTTTATGAGTCAAACACTTACTACTTTTCTTTATTTCCACAAGAAAATAAGAATATCTGCTTTCTTCCTCTACCATTGGATAATCGCGTTTCTAATGCACAAGCGATTACAAATAATTTGTTCTCACTCTAAAATTTGACCAATCTTATCATCTGAGCGATAAGCTATGCTAAATCCTCTAGGGGAGTACTACACACTAATTGATTGCAGTGGAACGCGTCCTCCTGAACCGGAAATCAGTCGTATTATTCATTTTTAAAAGTGCGCAAACCCCGTGTTCATACTACATTTTTATAAACTATCTTATCTTTTTAAAAAGAACCTGCGTAATAAAAACAACTGTTTTATTACGCAGGTTCTATATATTTTATTGTTTTCCAAAAGTTGCTGGCATTAATACAGCGATAACTTCACCTCGAGCACAAAGCTCTTCTCCCGCAAATACTTCTGTAGTGACTTTGAATTTCTTAGGATGGATTTCTTCCACTTTGCCAATTGCTTTTAGCGCAACTTTTTGAGGTGTTGGTTTTAGGAAATCTACATGCAAAGAACCAGTCACAAAGCGTGGTGGTGTTTCTCCACTTCCTGGCTCAAACCCATTCTTTCGGTGTAATGCAAGTGAAGCAGACCCTGTGCCATGACAGTCGACTAATGCCCCAATTAGCCCACCGTATACGAAACCAGGTATAGCGATATGTTCTTCCTTTGGTTCATAAATCGTCACTGTCTGCTCCCCATCCCAAGCAGTACGAAAGTGATGTCCATCTTTGTTCATTCTTCCACAACCGTAGCACCATGCAAAATCTTCTGGATATTCATCTTGAATCGCGTGAATTTTTTCTACCATTAATAATTCCCCCTTTAGAAAACCATACAAAAAAGCCATCTGTACGTCAATACAGTTAGCAATATCTATTAATATATATCCACTCTTCTATCTTTAAATACGGGAATTCTTTTTCTTACTTCTTCTACTTCTTCTATATTTATATCTACTAAACCTATTGTTTCTTCATCGGCTCCTACCCAAAGAACCTCACCCCAAGGTGCTATTACCATCGAGTTCCCGTTAAATGAATTATTCGGATCTTCTCCAACTCTATTTACCGCAACAATGAAACATTGATTTTCAATCGCCCGAGCCTGTAATAATATTTTCCAATGATCAACTCTAGTTGCTGGCCATTGCGCAGGTACAAAAATTACTTTTGCTCCCGCAGATGAATGAACACGGAACCACTCTGGGAAACGTAAATCATAACAAATAACGCCACCCATTTCGACATCACTCAGGGTGAAGATATTTTTGCTTGCTCCTGCCTCTAAGTAAAGATGTTCATCCATTAATTTAAACAAATGAGCTTTATCATATTCAGCAATCAGCTCTCCAGTATTATTTACAATATACATCGTATTAAAAAAATGATTTTCTTTTTTCGTTGAAACCGATCCTCCAATAATATGAATATGTAATTCTTTAGCTAACCTCGTTAGAAGACTTTTTGTTTCTTCTCCGTTTACATCAGCTAATTCCTCAAGATGAGTTAAATCATAAGCACTATTCCACATTTCAGGTAATACAACGATTTCCGCATTTAACATGGCAGCTTTTCGAATCTTTTCTTCTACTTTTCTAAAATTTTCTTTTGGATTCCCAAAAGCCAAATTTAACTGGACACATGCAATTCTCATTTCAACACCCCTATAGACATAATAATAAAAAGGTTATAAGATTTGACTAACAAATGCAACTTATTAGAAAACGAGGTTATATACATGGAATTTTCAAACCGTTTAAAAAATTTACCTTCACAGTTTTTTGCTACACTAGTAAAAAAAGTAGGAGATGCAGTTCTAGAAGGTAGAGATGTGATTAATTTAGGACAGGGTAATCCTGATCAGCCCACTCCCACTCATATTGTACAAGCACTTCAAGAAGCTGCAGCTAATCCACATAATCACAAGTATAGCCCATTTCGTGGAACTGGGGATTTTAAAAAAGCTGCAGCTAATTTCTATAAACGAGAATATAATGTGGATATTGACCCTGAAACGGAAGTGGCTGTTTTATTTGGAACTAAAATTGGCTTAGTAGAGCTTCCATTAGCTTTGATGAATGAAAATGATTTAATGCTACTCCCGGACCCTGGTTATCCTGACTATTTATCGGGCGTGGGACTTGCAAATGTTGAGTTTAACACTATGCCATTAATCGAGGAAAATAATTTCCTACCTGATTACAGCTCTTTAACCGAGGAGCAAAAACAAAAAGCGATACTAATGTATTTAAATTATCCTAATAACCCCACTGGCGCAATTGCTACTTTAGATTTTTTCCAAGAAACTGTTACTTTAGCAAAAGAAGCTGATATTGCCATTATCCATGATTTTGCATATGGAGGAATTGGCTTTGATGGCGTGAAACCAGTAAGTTTTTTACAGGCCGATGGTGCAAAAGATGTTGGCATTGAAATGTATACACTGTCCAAAACGTATAATATGGCTGGATGGCGAGTTGGTTTTGCTGTTGGAAATGCGAAAATTATTGAAGCTATTAATATCATTCAAGATCATTTATTTGTTAGTATCTTCCCTGCAATTCAAGATGCAGCGACCATTGCACTGAATGAGAGTCAAGAATGTGTAAAGGAATTGGTTGATCTATATGAAGGTAGACGTAATGCACTCATCGAATCTTGTAACAGTATTGGTTGGCAAGTGAATGCACCAAAAGGATCTTTCTTCGCATGGTTACCTGTTCCTGACAATTATACAAGTGAAGCTTTTGCAGATTTACTCTTGAAAGAAGCAGACGTAGCTGTTGCTGCCGGTAATGGATTCGGTACATACGGAGAAGGATATGTTCGAGTGGGCTTATTAGTTGATGAAGAACGTTTGGAAGAAGCAATTACACGAATTGGAAAACTGAATTTATTTTAAAAACTGCAGCCCTTTTATAAAGGGCTGCAGTTTTCATTTATTCACTTTGTAGCTGGGTAGTTGTTTCTTTTTTTGTTTCTACTGGATAAAACTGGTTTGCCCCTGTCGCTTCATCAAACTGTCTCCGAAACTCCATATCAATAGTTTCTGCTAACACTAGGTCTACTGTAATAACAGGATTTTCTCCTTTTATAAAATGACCACCAAAAATATTACCACTTTGGTCACATATCGTGCCATGAAAATGTATTTCAAACTGACCATCTCTTTGGCATACAACCCCTGTACCTTGCAAAAACTCGATTGGTCCCTCTTTTACAATAAGATTATTGTACCCTACACCTATATGTGAATTTGCATTGGGAACCAAATAAACAAATCCACTTCTTTGAAAACTACCAAAACAGCTTAAAATCGTAGCGGACCTAATTCCATTTACTTTACACAGTTCCTCTATCCCCTCTAGTAGATCAGTTCCATAAACCAAACGTGCACCTACAACCTTTCCTAACTGTCCAACAGCAAAATTCGCTCTGATTTTTGACACCGCTTACACACTCCTAATGTATAATTATTTATTGTTACTAAACATAAACTATTTCGAATGTTATATGCAAATATAAAAAAAGTGTATTGACTTTCATAAGTTGATGTAGTAAATTATATTTTATGAACTGTTGGAAAATTTAATAGCTGATATCTCTTATCAAGAGTAGCTGAGGGACTGGCCCGATGAAGCTCGGCAACCATCCACATATTATCCATATGTGGAAAGGTGCTAAATCCTGCAAAACATTTTGTTTTGATAGATAAGAGAGGATAAACGTATTTATGCGCCTCTCTTTCTAATGGAAGAGAGGCTTTTGTATTTATACAACATTCTTAATAATTATTCGGAGGAATGTAAAATGAAGAAAATTGGATTTTTATTATCAACGGTATTATTAACTGGGGCTCTAGTAGCTTGTGGAGATGGTGCCTCTTCACCAGGTAAAGCTATTAATGAGGACAAAATAGTTGTAGGGGTTACCGCTGGACCACATGAACAAATTGTGGAAGAAGCTGCTAAAGTCGCTGCTAAAGACGGATTGGAAGTCGAACTTAAAGTATTCTCAGATTATATTCTACCTAACACTGCATTATCAGAAGGTGATTTAGATGCGAATAGCTATCAACACGAGCCATTTCTAGATACGTTTAACAAGGATCATAGCACAGATTTAGTGCCAGTAGGAAAAACAATCTTAAATCCGATGGGTGTTTACTCAGACAAATACGATTCAATTGATGATCTGCCAGACGGTGCAACTTTTGGTTTGCCAAATGACCCAACAAACGGCGCTCGTGCATTATACATCTTAGAAGAAAATGGCTACATCAAAATTAAAGAAGACAAAAGAGAAACTGCTAGTATTTATGACATTGAAGAAAATCCTAAAAATCTAAAATTTATTGAACTAGAAGCTGCTCAAATACCAAAACAACTAGGTGAAGTAGATGCTGCTGCTATCAATACAAACTTTGCACTAGAAGCTGGAATTAATCCAAAAGAGGATTCTATTTTACTTGAATCATCAAACTCTCCTTATGTGAACTTTATTGTTGTTCGTGCGGAAAACAAGGATGATCCAACGATCCAAAAGTTTGTGAAAGCATATCAATCTGAAGAAGTAAGAAAATTCATCGAAGAAGAGTTTAAAGGTTCTGTATTAGCAAGCTGGGACGAATAATGGACTTGAAAACGTTACCGACTACGGTAGCGTTTTCTTTAGAAAGGAAGATAGTAAATGATTGTATTAGAAAATGTCTCGAAAGAGTTTAATAGCAAGAGTGGAACAGTTAAAGCAGTAAAGCAAGTGAACATTCAGGTAAAAAAAGGAGAAATCCACGGTGTCATTGGATATAGTGGTGCTGGTAAAAGTACGCTTATTCGGTGCGTAAACCTACTTGAGCAGCCAACGAAAGGTAAAGTTTTCATTAACGGAGTAGAACTAACTTCCCTTCCCCTTCCTAAATTGCGTCAAACTCGCAATAAAATCGGTATGATATTTCAGGGATTTAACCTTTTAAAAACAGCAACCGTCTATGATAATATCGCCATTCCACTAAAGCTACTTGGCTATAATAAAGCAGAAGTAAAAAAACGAGTGGAACAATATTTAGAAATAGTTGGATTAACCGACAAGCATACAAACTTTCCAAACCAGTTATCTGGTGGTCAAAAGCAGCGTGTTGCCATTGCTCGAGCACTATCGCAGGAGCCAGAAGTATTACTTAGTGATGAAGCGACAAGCGCGCTTGATCCTGAAACAACTGATTCTATTTTGGACTTACTTCTAAAGATTAATCGTGAATTAGGAATCACCATTCTATTGATCACGCATGAAATGAATGTCATTCAAAAAATTTGTGATCATGTGTATGTCATGGAAAATGGAGAAATTGTTGAACAAGATACAGCTATTAATCTATTTACCAAACCTACCCACCCCACTACGAAAAAGTTTTTAAATACAATCAGTCAGCGTAATTTATCTTCCTCGTTAATTTCTCAGTTAAATGTTACGGGTGCAGTTACTCGTTTAACATTTGTCGGTGAAAGTACAGGAAAACCATTATTAGCAGATGTTAGTCAAAAATTTCATGTTCAACCAAATATACTAACTGCCAATATTATCGAATTAAAGAATGGCATCGTTGGTAATATAGTCGTCCACTTAATTGGGGAAAAGGAACAGGTTAGTAATGCAATCCACTATTTAGAAGAACAAGGGGTAGCAACTGAAGAACTGGAGGGACAATCTCATGAGTAGAACTGATCAATTTATAGAACAATGGCTACCTATTATCGGTAAATCAGTTGTAGAAACATTTCAAATGGTTGGTATTTCCCTTTTCTTCTCAGTATTAATCGGGATTCCATTAGGTATTTTAATAGTACTAACAAGACCTGGTCAGGCATTAGATAACAAAATTATTTATCAATTAACTAATTTAATCATTAATATTGTACGCTCAGTTCCTTTTATCATTTTACTATTTTTCATACTTCCTTTTACAAAGTTGTTAGTTGGAACATCTATTGGTGTAAAAGGTGTTATCGTACCATTAGTAATATATTCTGCACCTTATATCGCTCGCCTAATGGAGTCAGCTTTACTAGAAGTGGAAAATGGAGTAATTGAGGCTTATACCGCAATGGGTATTAGCACTCCCGCTATCATTTGGAATGTTTTACTAAGAGAAGCCCGCCCTTCCATTATTCTAGGGCTGACAATTTCTACGGTAAGTTTAATCGGGGCTACAGCAATGGCTGGTATGGTTGGAGCAGGTGGTTTAGGTGACGTTGCTTATCGTTTCGGTCACTTAAGATACGAAGTAGACGTGATGTATGCGACAGTATTTATATTAATCATTCTTGTACAGAGTATTCAATCTATTGGTAACCGTATAGCGGCTAGTATAAAAAAAGATTAGTAGGAGGCTCCAACATGACAAATCTATTATATGTAGAGCGCAATGGTTTTATTGCGACGCTTGTCTTTAATCGAGCGGATAAGAAGAATTCATTCTCCCTCGCTATGTTTAAACAGTTAGGTGAATTATTATGTGAACTCGAGAAAGATCCGCAAGTTAAATTATTAATACTTAAAGGTGCTGATGAAACTGCCTTCTCCTCTGGTGCAGATATAACCGAGTTTCTAGAAAATCGCTTTTCTGCCCAAAAAGCAAAGGATTATAATGATGCAACACTTGAATCTATTGAAAAATTGTACCGTTTCCCTAAACCTACCATCGCACTTATCAAGACGTTGGCTATTGGCGGTGGTTTAGAACTTGCAAATTCCTGTGACTTTCGATTCGCATCATCAGGTAGCAAACTTGGTATTACCGCTGCAAACATAGGCATTATTTATAACCTTGTTAGTACAAAGCGGTTAGTAAATCTTATCGGGTCAACTAAAGCAAAAGAATTATTATATACGGCAAAACTTATCACAGCGGAAGAAGGAAAAGAAATCGGCTTAATTGACTATATTTATCCGATGGAAGATTTAGAGGAAAAATGTCTTGAGTTTGCTGGTCAAATTATTCGTAAGTCTTCTGTTGCCAATAACGGTATTAAACAAGTTATCCAAGCAATTATTGATGGTGACAACGAAGAAACAAAAGAAATTGAGGAGCTTATCTTAGAATCCTTCAGCTCTAATGACTATAAAGAAGGCATCCAAGCATTTTTAGAAAAAAGAAAACCAAATTTCACTTAAGAGGTGTTCCATATGTCCACTAATGATCTATTATTAAAAAATATCGAAGCAAATGTTCATTATCCGATTAATTTTGCCGAATTAGAAGAAGCAGCAAAAAAATCATTAGAAACTGGTCCTTTCGGGTACATTCGTTCCTCTGCTGGCGGGGAAGAAACCTATAGAAAAAATACAGATTCCTTTTTAAAGTATTCGATCATTCCCCGTTTTTTAACGGATGTATCTACTTTAAATACCGAAGTCACGATTTTTGGACATACATATCCCCATCCCCTATTCATAGCTCCTGTTGGGGTGAATAAAATCGCCCATGAAGACGGCGAATTAGCTGTTTCTAAAGCCGCTGCAAAATTTGGATTTCCTTATATTCAAAGTACAGTTTCCAGCTATTCAATTGAGGAAATTGCCTCTGAAACAAAAGGTAGTTCAAAATGGTTCCAATTATATTGGTCCTCTCAAAATAAAGAAGTATCCTTTAGTCTGGTAAAAAGAGCGGAAGCTGCTGGCTATGAAGCAATTGTTTTAACTGTCGATACAACAATGCTTGGTTGGCGTGAGGAGGATATTCGCAACCAATTCTCTCCGTTAAAGGAAGGATACGGACAAGGAAATTTTGCATCGGATCCCGTATTCATGGCATCACTTGGCGATCAATCCCAAGAATCAATCGTTCAAAAAATTATTGAAAATATATATCACCCTACTTTAAATTGGACGAATATTTCAGAGTTACGTGAGCATACAACTCTTCCTATTTTAATAAAAGGTATACTTCATCCCGAGGACGCTAAACTTGCCATTGAAAAAGAAATAGATGGAATAATCGTTTCGAACCATGGAGGACGCCAATTAGATGGTGTTATCGCAAGCATCGATGCCCTACCAGAAATAGTGCGTGTAGTGGACGGTAAAATTCCAGTTTTATTTGATAGTGGAATTAGAAGAGGTTCTGACGCGGTAAAAGCTTTAGCCCTCGGAGCGACCGCAGTTTGTATAGGGCGCCCTGTTATATGGGGGTTAGCATCTGATGGTCAAATAGGTGTGGAACATGTTTTGGAGAACTTCCTTCAAGAGACTAGAGTTTCGATTTCGTTAAGTGGTGCTCGTAATTTAGAGGAAGTAAAGAAACTTCAATTATATAAAGATTAAGGGAAAATAAGGTGGTGATAGACGATGGAACAAGCATTAAAAGGGATGAAAGTACTTGATTTATCACAGGTTCTCGCTGGACCTTATTGCACGATGGTTTTAGCAGATATGGGCGCAGACGTTATTAAAGTGGAAAAATATCCAACTGGTGATGATACTAGAAGCATGGGACCGTATATAAATGAAGAAAGCTATATGTATATGATGGTAAATCGCAATAAACGTGGGATATGTCTGAATTTAAAAACAGAACTAGGTCTAGAGGTATTATATAAACTTATTAAAGAAGCGGATGTTTTTATCGAAAATTATCGTCCAGGTGTTACAAAGAAACTTGGAATTGATTATGATACGCTGAAAGCTATAAACCCAGCTTTGATTTATTGTTCTATTTCTGGCTATGGTCAAACAGGACCTTATAAAGATAAGGGCGGCTATGACATTATGGCACAAGGTCTTTCTGGACTGATCAATATGACTGGCGAAAAAGGTGGAAAGCCCGTTAAAGTAGGTATTGCTATTCATGATATTGCAGCTGCACAAACCGCCATCCAGTCTATTTTATCCGCTTATATATATCGATTGAAAAAAGGAACGGGACAATATATTGACGTTTCTTTAGTAGATTCGGGTCTAGCATGGACTGTATGGGAAGCAGCAGCCTATTTTGGCAAAGGAGAAGTACCCCAAAGAAATGGCACAGCACATCGTGTTTCAGCACCCTATCAAGGGTATAAAACACAGGATGGATTTATCCTTATTGGTGCAGGAAATCAGAAGCTATGGGAAAAATTTTGCCTACATGTTGTCCGGAAACCAGAGTGGCTCACAGATGAGCGATTTTTAACAAATAGTATTAGAGCAATAAATGCAAGCCAACTTGAGGTTGAAATAGAAGAAGTTCTAAGCTCACACCCCTCCTCCTACTGGCTAGAATTATTAGATGCTGGTGGCGTCCCCTCTGGACCTATCTACTCATACGATCAAACATTAAATGATGAACATATTCTATCGAGAGATATGATATTAGATTACGAGCATCCTGTAGCTGGAGCAATGAAAACCCTCGGATTTCCGGCAAAGTTCTCAAAAACACCCGGACAATTCAGGACTGCTGCTCCTCTGCTTGGTCAGCATAATAAAGAAATACTAACCGAGCTTGGATACACTGAAGACGAAGTACAGACATTGATGTCCGATAAAGTTATGAATGGATAATAGTTTTTATGGGCGGTTGTAGTGTTTTTATGAGCTATCCAGCATAGTTTAAGGGCTATTTCCCGATTATTATGGGCTATTAAGAGGTTTTCCAAGTCGCAGGAGTCGTTTATGGGCTATCTTAAGCATTTTATGGACTTTAAAAAGACCGATTGCAACGTGCAATCGGTCTAAATTATTGGCTTTAATAATGTCCAAATTACTTTCCCTTCTTCGGGGCTATCTGGAGTTATAGCTATAGAATTAGGTAATGGTAAAATTGGTGCTTGTGAAAGCTTCCTTAAATTCTTTCTGTTCAAAACACCATCAGCCATATTTGAACAATGCTCTTAAATAATAAGGTCTATTGGTTAATAACCCCATATAGACTCAAAATTTGAATCAAACTGCTTTTCTCCGATACGTATAGCTTCTTTAAACAGCATACTTTGTATTTTTTTCCACTACTACATGGACAAGGGTCATTTCTACCAGTCATTAGATAAGCTCCTTTACAATAAACTATACTTTCATGTCATTACAATATTATTAAAATAATAGACGTTCTTCATCTCTACTATGAATTTCATTGACTGTCAGAAGTGCATAAAATCGTTGAATTACTGCCTCATTTAATCCATGCTCGCTTCGAATTTCTTTTATATCTTTTGCGATAATACGGAGTAAATCATGGTCTCTTTCTAGTTTTATAACATCATCTCTCAAAGACGGATTTTCTTCCACCTTTTCCTGATAGAATCCTGATTCCTACGCATCCGCATGACTAATAACTCTTGTTTCCCAGTAATCTAATAAGTCGTCAGCAGCTAAATTTGCTGCTTCTAGCTCACGTGATTTCAACAATTCTAAAAAGTTATTCGTTTTTTGTATGGCACCTGAAAGTCCACCCTCATGAATAGCATGATGCGAATGTAATTGTTTCAATGCTGGTCCTGGTTTAGTCATTTATATTCTCCTTTTTTATCCCCCGATATAGGACATATTTATTTTTGTGCGATTTTTTGCAGTTTCTTCCGTTCTTTCATCAGAGTATCGATCTGTTCTACGCTCCCACACATTTTTGATCGCTTCTGCTAATTCTTCATCTGTAGCGCCATTTCTGATAAGCTCTCGTAAGTCAAATCCATTAGTGGCAAATAAGCACGTATAAAACTTTCCATCCGATGAAAGTCTTGCCCTTGTACAGGACGAACAAAAAGATTCCGAAACAGATGTGATAAACCCTAATTGCGATTCAGAGTCTGCATATTGATAACGTTCTGCCACTTCACCAAAGTAATCTTTATCTACAGGCTCTAAATCGAATTCCCGCTTTAGCATCGCTAAAATTTGTTTTTTTGTTACTACTTTTTCAAAACTCCAGGCATTATCATTTCCTACATCCATAAATTCGATAAAGCGGAGTGTAATTCCCTGTTCTTTAAAATACTTAGCCATTGGAATTATTTCTTGATCGTTCACATTTTTTTGGACGACCATATTTACTTTAATCTCAAAGCCAAGATTTTTGGCAAATTGTATATTTTCTAAAATGAAGGCAGGTTTAATCCCTCTTCCATTGAGATTTCCAAATAAGTTTTCGTCTAATGCATCAAGACTTATATTAAGTCTTGTTAATCCAGCATCTTTCAATTTTTGACCATATTGCTTCAATAACACTCCGTTTGTAGTTAGGCCAACGTCTTTAATATTATCCATAGAGAGCAGTTTTTTTACAAGCTCGTCTATATTTCTTCGCATTAATGGTTCTCCACCTGTTAAGCGAATTTTTTTGACACCAAAGCTTTCAAATATTTTTGCTAATCTTTCCATTTCTACGAACGTTAATAATTCTTCTCGTGGTAAAAACACATAATCATCACCGAAAATTTCTTTAGGCATGCAATATGAACAACGGAAATTACAGCGATCGGTTACTGAAATTCGCAGATCTCTCATTGGTCTATTTAATCGATCATGCAATATATTAACCGACATACATTTCACTTCCTTTTCATAGAGGTTTGTTTATATTTTGGAAAACGGTAGCTGGTTTATCACTAATCTGATTTGCTGGAATCCATTCTGTTCTTACAGTTGATATAAACTTCATTACACTTAATTGTTCGGCCATTAAACTTTGACATAGTCTATCTTTTATACTGCTACTCCATATGCTTACAAGCGGATGAAATACTTCTCCTTGTTTTACAGCTTTTATGTTTCCATTAGAAGGAAACATAATTAACTGCTTTCACTCATTTCTTGTTATAAATGGCATATCGCATGGTAGTACTACATATTGATCCGCATTTATGTTGTTCATACCTGTATAGATGCCAGCTAAAGGTCCATCCCCAGAAAACCTCTTATCATCTGTAGTTAAGAAAAAATTCTTTGGAAATAAAGGCATTAACTCTTCTCTCGTAATGATAATCACATCATCACACACTTTATCTTATGTTGCATAAGCCCATTCATAAAAATACTGATCATTCCATGTTGCGAATGCTTTCGGAGAACCAAATCTTCTGGACCTTCCCGCTTCAAGTAAAATTCCACCTGTTTTCATTAGCCGCCACTAACTGGTGGAATCAATGCAATTATGTCTCTCTCTTGAATAATATCATCTATTGATGCATATTCCTCATTGATGGCTACCTGGATTATTCCATCAGCTAATCCTTCATATTTACGTTGAAGTTCCTCTAATAATTGTTTCACTGTTTTTCCTGAAAACACAAACTCTTCTTTTTCTATTCCTGTCTTTTCCTTCAAACCTGCAAAATACAAAACCGTAATCATTTTACCTCTCCTTCCAATACCGGTTTCTGTTTTTGGTCACCTATCCATTCCTGACCATTCTCCCAAATTTCTTTCTTCCATATTGGTACAATTTCTTTTATACGCTCAATCGCATATTCATTGGCCACATATGCGACCTTTCGATGAGGAGATGAAACGGCGATAACAACTGCAATATCTGATATTTCTAATTTCCCAATTCGATGAGCTATAGCAACTTTTGTGTTTGGCCATTGTTCTTCTATTTCTTTCCCAATTTGAGCAAGTTTTTTTTCGGCCATTGGGATATACGCCTCGTAGGCCAAGTAAATAGTTCTTACTCCCTTCGTCCATTCCCGTACATGTCCTGTAAATACTGTTACTGCTCCAGCAGATGCATGTAGCACAGCCTTTCTATAAACCTGTGGATCTATTTCGGTTTCAACAATTTCAAATAGTTTCAAGTGAATCTCCACCTATCCAATCTAATAACCATTCGTTTAATTGAAAAGTATTTTCAATCTGTAACACTAAATAATTATCTATTTTAAAATTCCCGTGTGTGATCACACAAACGATATTCGTTAGATGCTGAAGTGTATCCCATTCACTAAGCTCTTTTATAATAACTACTTTGTCGTAGTCTTCCTGTTTGAAGCCCTCAATAAAAATTATTTCTGGATTACTAATCGCTGCTAAATGTACAAATTGATTTAGCGTCCATTTTTTCTTTTGCTGATGTATTTGAACCGTTTGATTATCAACTGCAATCGAGCAAGTGGCACCAGAATGAAAAAACTTCATACTATCTGTCTCATCGTTTGGGAGGTCAAGACCAGTGGCATGCCCATGGTGCTTGATAACCGCAACCTCCCTTTCCAGTGAAACGAGTTATTTAACCCAACGGTCGATTAACGTTGTCTTCCTACTATTTTAAACCCTACAACTTGTAAAATACTCACAGATTCCATGACGGCACACCGTTTTCAGTACCTAGTAAAAGAACATCAACTAGGTCACCTGCTACAAAGTTTCGTGATCCACCTGGTAGTACCATTAATGCATTTCCTCTAGCTATTGAAGACACTGCATTAGATTTGTTAAAACCAGCAGGAGTAATAATTACTTCATGCCCATCAAAAAAATACACACTTCGAACAAATCGAGTGAACGGATTCGGTTTTAAAAAGTCTTCTGTCAATTTAGCCTTCATATGTGGAATATATGGCGAACTGTTTAACATCATATACTCTATCGCTGGTCGAGCAAATAATTCATATCCTGTAAAACAAGCGGAAGGGTTACCTGAAAGACCAAACAGTAATTTACCATCAACAAATGCTGCAGTTGTCACACTTCCTGGACGCATTGCTACTTTGTTAAATAATACTTCTGCCTGTAGTCTACGATAAATTTCTGGTAAATGGTCGAAATCACCTACAGAGACCCCACCTGTAGTTATAACACAGTCAGTTTCTTCCAACGCAGTTTTCACTAGTTGATAACAGCTTTCTAAATCATCCGAAAGAATTCCATAATATCGTGATTCAATACCTCGTCTTTTCAACTGAGCTTCAATCATCGGTCCATTGCTATTTCGAATTTTCCCTGGTTCTAGTTCATCTTCTACGTTTAAAAGTTCAGTCCCTGTGCAAAGAATACCAACAACAGGTTTTTTTCTCACTTGCACTTTTGCATATCCAAACGTCGCCAAAAGTGCAATAGTACCTGGATGTATAAAAGTTCCATGAGGGATCAACATTTCGCCTTTTTTCGAGTCTTCCCCTTGTAAAGAAACGTTTTCCAAAGGTTTAAATGGCTTGCGAATAGTAAAGGATTCTTCGCTTTCCATTGTTTGCTCAAGCATAACAACTGCATCTGCACCTTTTGGAATAGGAGCACCAGTCATAATCCTTACTGCCTCTTGCTTACCTAAAGTATGATTAGAAACTTGTCCAGCCCCTATATAATCTTTTACTTGAAAGCGAATACGATTATTTCCACTCGCACCGATAGAATCTTCGGATCGAATCGCAAATCCATCATACGGCGAATTATTAAATGATGGCACATCATGCTTTGCAATAATCGGTTCTGCCAAAATATAACCATAGCTATCAGATAGAGCGATTTCTACTATAGGCAAGGCACTAGTTCTTTCCATTACCCTTTGTATAGCATCCTTTACAGATATTGGTTTTCTGATTTCTACCATTTTTAACAACTCCTTCTACTACACATGCTATAATTTGTTTATCCCGGTTTAACTGAGCTAACCATTTGAAAGGATGTTAATAATGTCAGAACTCACACACTTCAATGAACAAGGTCGAGCAAAAATGGTAGATATCTCGGATAAAAATGAAACTACTAGAGCTGCTATTGCCGCTTCCTCCATAACTGTAAATGAATCTATTAAGAGCCAAATCACTGAAGGAACCAATAAAAAAGGAGATGTATTTGCTGTAGCTCAAGTAGCAGGTATCATGGCTGCAAAAAATACTTCTTCTTTAATACCAATGTGCCATCCTATTTTCTTATCAGGCATTAACATTACTTTTGAATGGTCTGTTAAAGAAGCATACGTTATCAATATTCGCTCAGAAGTAAAAACAGTAGGTTCCACCGGTGTTGAAATGGAGGCTCTAGTAGCCGCTTCCGTAGCAGCTCTAACTATTTACGACATGTGTAAAGCTTCTGGAAAAGATATGATAATTGGTTCTACCATGTTGTTATCTAAAACTGGTGGAAAAAATGGCGATTATCAACGAGAAACTATTTAATAGTTTCTTGTTTTTATTTCGTTAATTCGAATACAATATGTTCTAGCTCAGGAAGTATTAGCTTTGTCATTGCTAATTTAATAGCTCCGACCGATCCTGGAAGAACAAATATAGCTTTATCATTCACTACTCCAGCAACTGCACGACTAAGCATTGCCTTAGTTCCAACATCCTCTGTATAACTTAAAAAACGAAATAACTCTCCAAAACCACTAATTTCTTTAGTAAAGCTTGGAAGTATAGCTTCAATCGTACAGTCTCTTTTTGCAATACCTGTTCCACCAGTTGTAATAATGACGTCTATTTTATTATTGCTTGTCCATGTTTTAAGTATAGTCTGAATTTCACTTATTTCATCTTTACTTATTAACTTCTCCATTACATTGACAGATGCCTGCTCCAATAATTGAGATATTAATAATCCACCTTTGTCGGTTTCTTCTGTTCTCGTATCACTTACCGTTAAAATGCCGGCACGTATTGTGCGATTTAAAGCAAATTGAGTTGACAACTAATCAGCCCCTCTTATTTATCCAAAAATTTCTGTATATAATCTTCTGCCAAGGTTTAAATCTTTAATACCATGTATTAATAATCTACCATCTTCAAACAAAAGCATTCTATATTGTTCTCGTTGAAACTCTACAAAGTAAGGAGTTCTTCTCATGAATGCTTTTAAATTTTTTGTTAATTTTTCCGCATCATTTAACGTAACTTTCCTGCCTGGACTTGGTAAAACCTGTACGGCATCTCTTCCACATAATACTGCATATTGAGATTGTTGATCTCTATCTAGTGATGGAAAAGTCGCATGCTCACCACATGTTTCACATTTTTCTTTTTTCAGTCTTGAAATACCAATATCTAAAAATGTATTATTCCAACAGTCAAAGTGATGAACCTTGTAACGAATGGCTTTATCGTTACCCGTTAAAAGTTTGAGAGCTTCTGCACATTGTGTGGCAGCTGTAATTTGAACCGCTGGGGAGATTATTCCAACAGTATCACATGTTTCATTTACAGTAGGTAAAACTGGAAGCAGACATCTAAAACAGGCCGTTTGCTTTGGTCTAAATGGAAAAATTACTCCCGAACTACCAACGCAACCACCGTATATCCATGGGATATTATGCTTATATGCAGCATCATTGATTAGTAGTCTTGTTTCAAAGTTATCGGTCGCATCCATAATTACATCAACTCTAGCTGCTAAATATTCTATTAGCAAATGATCTACATTTTGTAAATAAGTATGCAAAACGACACTGGAGTTTATCGATTTTAATCTTTTCTCAGCCGCAACTACTTTCGGAAGCATTTCTTCTGCATCTCGCTCTGTAAATAGTTGTTGTCTTTGAATATTAGATAACTCCACATAATCACGATCGGCTATATGGATGGTCCCAACACCCGCCCTTACCAATGTTTCTGCAATTGCAGAACCAAGTGCGCCACAGCCAATAATTGCTATAGTAGCATCGCCTAAACGTTTTTGACCAGCTGCTCCAATTTTTTTAAATAATAGTTGTCTTGAATATCGCGAATCCATTTAATCACTTCCTTTTAAAATAGGGGAAGGCCCCCTATCTTTACGATTGGTTGCCCTCATTGGTCCGGTGTGCAGTTATATCAGTAAAGGTTCCAACATATCTAACATCTTCCCCAGTTTCATCTTTAACTGCACTAATATTTAACCATTCCAAAAATACTTCTCCATTTTTTTGGTATTCCAAATCTCGCCTTGCCACATTCCATTTTCTTGAATACTTTTCCACATTTCATCGTAAAAAACTTTTTCCTGACGATTAGATTTTAAGATTCTTGGAGTTTGACCTATCGCTTCTTCCTCACTAAATCCTGTCAATTGTGTGAAAGATGGGTTAACTGTAACTATTGTGCCTGCAGTATTCGTTACCATAATTCCTTGACCAGTAGATTTAAAAACTTCATGAGCTAATTTTAATCTATCTTGATAATACATGAATACTACCAAAACTAGACTTGCCAATGAAACAGAGGATAATAGCATAAATCCAATTGAATACTGTCCTGTTAGAGAAAATATAGCAGCTAATAATAGTGGAGGAAAAAATCCACCTAATCCAACCATCATCGAAACGATACCATTAGCAATACCAGCTTGTTTATTGAAGTAGAATGGTACTAATTTAAATATTACACCATTTCCTATCCCCGCACTTATACCAATAACTATACATCCTATTGTATAAAGCATTATGGATGGGGAGAAAGCTAACATCATCGCTGCTATTGTATAGACAGAAAATACACCCATCAGAAGGAATAGCGGTTGGAATTTATCACCTAACCAACCCCCAACTGCTCTAAAAAACGTTGCTACTGCGATAAATCCTGCGGTTCTTAAACCTGCATCGACTTTATCTAATTCAAAGTTACTCACTAAGAAGATCGGTAGATAAACAGTGAAAGCTACAAATGATCCAAATGTGATGAAATAGAATAAAGAGAAAAACCATAGTTTATCCTTTTTCCAAACACCTTTGATCTGTTCAATAATTGATGTTTTTACTTTTACTTCCTGTTTATCTCCTAAGAAAATATTAATCACGATAAATACTAATAATAATATTAAATACAATTTTACTGTTAAAGACCAACCAATTTGAGTTACAATCACTGGAGTTGCAAATGTTGAAATCGCCGTACCAATATTACCTGCTCCGTATATCCCATTTACAAACCCATGCTTTTCTTTAGGATAATATTTTGGTAATGATGTAACACCTACAGAAAAAACTGCTCCCCCAACTCCTAGAAATAGTCCGCCGATCATTAAATCTATATAACTAGAAGCTTCACTGATATAGAAGACAGGGAACATTAATAATACAAAGCTAATGATAAACACATGGTCCTAAACACTACGGGAATTTCCCTAGGCATAGAAAAAGACTCAAGATTAACTCGAGTCTTTTAATAGAAGTATAGTAAGTTTGGTTGAATAGGTATAAAAATGGTTGTGCATCCGTTATAGGAACAAACTATTGGAACATGACTTATTTTTCTTTTCTTTGCACTGCAAATAACATGATAAATGAAATTAATACAATCGAAATAACCCATAGCCAAGCCATTTTCATGTTACCCGAATCAATTGCTATATAAATAGCAGTTGGAATCGTTTGTGTTTTACCTGGTATATTCCCCGCAAACATTAAAGTGGCTCCAAATTCTCCCAACGCTCTTGCGAAGCTTAATACACTTCCAGAAATAAGACTAGAAGAAGCTAAAGGAATAGAAATGGTACGGAAAACTTGCCATTCATTTGCACCATCTACTCTTGCCGCTTCTTCAATGGCTAGATTTACTCCTCTAAAACCTGCTTTCGCAGTCTGATACATAAGTGGAAATGCGACAACCGTTGATGCAATAACAGCTGCAGTCCAAGTAAAAATAATCGGTTGTTTAAATAACCATTCAATAGCCTGTCCAGCAAAGCTATTTTTACCAAAAATAATTATAAGAAAGAATCCAACCACTGTTGGTGGGAGAACCATTGGCAGCATTAGGATTGTTTCTAAAATAGTTTTTCCTTTAAAATTTTTCCTAGCCAAGAGCCGCCCTACTAGCGTTCCTACTATTATAACTAAAATTCCAGCGACAATAGCTATTTTGAAGGATAGCCATATAGGACTTAGAAACTGCTCTAAAGAAAAATCATTGAGTAATGAATCCATAATCCTCAAACACCTTTAATGCTGCATCACTTTGCAAAAAAGTATAAAACTCTTTTGTTTCTTCATAGTGTGCAGAATCTTTAATAATTCCTACTGGATAAATAATCGGGGTATGTGTAGCAGGATCAGCCGTTGCAACTATATTTACCCTGTCGGAGCTTATTCCATCTGTTTTATATACAATTCCTGCACTAACATTTCCAGTTTCCACATAGGATAACACTTGAGTTACGTCTTTTGCATAAACCACTTTTGGTTCTATATCTTTCCATATACCTAAACTTTCAAGTGATTCCAGTGCGTATTTTCCCGCTGGTACTGTTTCGGGAGTTCCAATTGAAATTTGATCGATATCTGCTTTTAGAAGATCTTCAAATTTTTGTATAAGAGATTTCCCTTCTTTTGGCACTACTAATACTAGTGAGTTTCCAAGAATATCCACTCCATCTTCTAGCGCGATATTCCCTTCTTCAACTAATAGGTCAAATTTATCTTCGGCAGCTGAGAAAAATAAATCGACTGGTGCACCTTGAGAAATTTGTTGTTGAAGAGAACCAGATCCTCCGAAGTTAAAATTCAACGTCACTTCCGGATGTTCTTCTCTATATGTATTTTGAATAACATCCATAGCATCCTTCAAACTAGCTGCGGCTGATATCGTTAATTCAATCTCTTCTTTAGTCTCTGATTGTTTTTCCGGTGTGTCAGAAGTTTGATCGCTGGTGCATGCGGCTAAAAATACAAGTAAAAGTAGTAGGATACTGATAAATTTATATTTTTTCAAAATATAGCCTCGTTTCTATAAATACATTAGTTATAACTAGATATACCTTAATATAACTAATTATAACTGTAAATGACTTTTATCACAGCTTTACTCTAAGAGATATAACGTACATAGGAAAGCTATTTTATAAAATCTATTTCCAAAAAGATCTATTAAAAGAGTAGGTTGATTTGTGACAAATTGTTATAGTGACACCTATCCTATTGTTAACTAAATCAGTTTCAACTCAATTGGATATCTACGCTAAAAATAATTTTTTGCGAAGGAATGTCCTTAAACAAAACTCTGCAGGATGTTTTGGACTGGATATAATAATTGAATTAAATTATACTTTGGAAAATAGATACATACATAAAGGAGTAGATTTATAATGGAAAAGGTATCATCATTTTTAATGTTTCAAGATGGCAATGCAGAAGAAGCAATGAATTTTTACACATCTCTTATTGAGGATTCTCAAATTACAAGCATTGCTCGTTACGGCGTTAATGAATCTGGAGATGAGGGAACTGTAATGCAAGCGACCTTTACATTAAAAGGGCAAGAATTTATGTGCATTGATAGTAATGTAAAACATCAGTTTTCCTTCACACCCTCGTTCTCAATATTTGTTACTTGTGATACAGAAGATGAACTGGACAATCTTTATCAGAAATTAGGTGAAGGTGGACAATTACTTATGCCTTTAGATGATTATGGTTTCAGTCAAAAGTTTGGTTGGTTAAATGACCGCTTCGGAGTTTCGTGGCAACTGAATCTACCTAAATAATTGAAAGCAATCATAAAACATAATTTCTTCTACTAACTAGCAAATAGAACCCTTTCTTCACTAAAGTGGTGCTTTAGAAAAGTAACGGACCGCAAAATATAATGAGCTTGGTGATACATTGCCCAGCTCATTTTTATATTTCTTAGAAATAACACTTGTATTCTTGCCAATTAGATTACGAAGTTCATTAACTTTAACTTATCTTCGGTTTGCCAAAGTCAACCAATACCTTTTACATAACCTTTCAATATAAACAGTAGCCACCATTCATCCTTTTGCTATTTATAAGTCATTTCACCAAATGCCATGCTATAATCAATTTAGAATTAATGGAGAATGATTAGATGAATAATAACTCGTCCTATAATAGAAGAAGTATCTCAATTACTGAAGGTTTCTAAGTTAACAGTTTATGATTTAGTAAAAAAAAATGAGCTTCCAGCTTACCGAGTTGGAAGGCAGATGAGAATTGAACAACGTGAACTTGAAAAATATAAATCGAATAATAAAATAGGATCTTCACATGAAAGTCACCAAGTATTTGTTCCAGCTAAAGCTGCTGAAACTAGCAAAGCAAAACAGGTCTTAATAAGTGGGCAGGATTTTGTTTTAGATCTATTAAGTAAGTATATTGAGAATCAGCTTGATAGAACTCCTCTGAGAGTATACAACGGAAGTTTAAATAGTCTTATTTCCATGTACAATGGTAACTGTGATATTGTGAGCATGCATTTATACGATGGTGAAACCGGAGAATATAATTTACCCTACGCTAAGCGTATTTTAGTTAGTGAACCGTTTATAATGATTAATCTAGTTTCTAGAAAGGCAGGATTTTATGTAGCAAAAGGAAATCCGCAAAACATTTGTACATGGAATGATTTATCTAACCCAAGTATTACGATTATTAATCGCGAAAAAGGTTCTGGAGCTAGAGTATTACTAGATGAACAATTAAGATTACATGGCATCTATGCTGAACAGCTAAAAGGTTATGAAACTGAATTGACTAGCCACTACACAGTAGCTTCCGCAATTGCAAACGGGCAAGCTGATGTTGGAATCGTTATCGAGAGCGCTGCTAAGATGATCAATGTAGATTTTGTCCCTCTTATGACAGAACAGTACGACTTAGTCATTCTAAAAACAAAAGAAAACTTGGAACTAATAGATGTCATAAAAGAAGCAGTTACCTCTTCCGAATTTCTTTCTCAACTTGAACAATTAAATGGTTACGAGCTATCCCTAACAGGAGAAATCAAATATAATTCTTAATTTACGTATTCAGCCTATTTCAGTATCGAAACATGAATGTGCGTTGAAACAGAGATCAGAACTTTTATATACTTTCCTTTAAAAAATCGCTACTTTTCATCAATGTAAATTGAATAAAGTAGCGATTTTTCTATTTAAATTGCTTTTCTTACATTTTCAAATAATATATTATTCTCTAAATGGATATGTTCAAATGTATCTTTTTCGAGCTGCTCAAGGCGTTGGTATACCAATCTAAATGTCCCACAAGCACTTTCTGGAGGTGTGAAATTATTAGTTATCTCTCGAAGCTCTTTTAGAAGATTACCAGCATTTTCATGTTCCTCTTCTAATTCTTCTACATGCGGTTTCAATAGTTTGGCATGCTCTTCCGGTGGATTTATTATTAATTGATTTATTAATGGAAATACAACATTATCTTCATCGTCAGTATGATCAACTAATTCGCGTTTTAAAACGGTGAAAATTTCTTTAACTCTAATTAGGTGCGGATGATTTTCGCCATGCACTTTAGATACTTTAGTGATGTATGGTGTTAAAGAAGGTAATTCTTCACGTAAATAAGCATGATGCTTCGTTTGAATATGTTCTATCAGTGTTTTCTCATCTAAAGAAGATGGTAGCGTTTGTTGATATTCTGTTTGTTTTGATTGGATACTTTTCACTTTTTCTAGAACCTCATCTGGATCTAACTTCTTATCTATCGCAGCTGTTCTCAGAGATACTTTTCCTTCACAACAAAAATCTATACGAAGTTGTCTAAACAAATCACCAGTTTGTGGCACTTCTTTTACAATTTCTGAAACATTTGTTTCTATGGATAACTGACTCATATCACTTCATCCCTTTCTTAGTTGGCTACAAACTAATTGTAAATCGTTAAATAAAAATAAATATTAGGGAGTTCCCTCTTCAACTATAATTTTCTCTATCATTTTTACATTTGTATGACATAAGATTTTATAAGGTCAAAAGAACATGCTATGATATGTATGGTGATATAATGATAAAAAGATTGTTAGTAACAGGTTATAAAGCACATGAATTAGGTATATTTAATGATACTCATGAAGGAATTCCTATCATTAAAAAAGCATTAGAAGACCAGCTACGTATTTTATTGGACGAAGGATTAGAGTGGGTTATATTAGGTGGCCAGCAAGGTGTAGAAACTTGGACTGCTGAACTAATTTTAGATTTTAAAATTGAGTACCCACATGTAAAGTTTGCAATTATTACCCCATTTTTAGAGCAAGAAAAAAATTGGAATGAACAAAAGAAAGAAAAGTATGAGCGACTATTAATGCAAGCTGATTATCATACAAGTGTGACTAAAAAACCGTATGAAGCTCCCTGGCAGTTTATCGAGAGAAATAAATTCGTTGTTCGCAATTCGGATGGTATGATAATCGTTTATGACGAAGAAAATGAAGGTTCCCCTAAGTTCATCAAAAAGTTAGCGGAGCAATATGCTGAAAAAAATGATTATCGAATAATCGTTATAGATGCATACGACCTTCAAGTAATGGCAGAAGAAATAGCACAAGAAGAGAGGAATCAATTTCTATGATTACAAATAAACTCACTAAAAAAATAGAACAAACAACAGACAATGAATTGGCGTTAACGACAGAGGAAAAAGATTTTGCAGAAAAAAATCAATTACTTCCTGAAGGTTTAAATATCGTCGGGCAAAACTTATTTAGCGAGGCAATTATTGAACGTTATAACAAAGAAACGGATGAACTAATATCTAAAGAATCAATAGCATTTTTACAATCACCAATATCCTATTTTAAAGAAAACATTCAAGAGTATACTTATTTAGAAACGCCTATTTTTGACGTTGTAAGTGTTGATGCAATTGCAGTTGAATACGATGAGGTCTTCGAGGTTTACACCGCGATGTTTGGACTATTCATACAAAAAAAATATACAGCAGAAATAAGAGCTTTTCTAGATGAGCATTATAATTCAGAAAAGATGCAGTATAGTATGATGTTTGCTGCTAATGAAGGTTTATGGGAGATAAACTTACCTATCAATTATTTAAATGGATTCAATGATTCCTCTTCGATTGAAGAATTGTATCAATTCTTATATTCCCTAATCTTTAAGTTAGTAGCGATTATTAAATAAATTCAAATCGACAAACAATCCCAAGAGAAACACTTAATTGGGATTGTTTTTATTTAATTTGCATATTTTGCATTATTTTGCTCAATCTATAAAGGATGTTTCATCACATTTTTTAAGGAGGAAAAATTGGAATGACACAAAACCCATTTGGACAAGGTCAAGGACAAACTCATCAAAATATGCAAGCAGGTAATATCGCACAAAATATGAATCATGGTGGTCATGAACTTTTTGACGTGCATGAAGTTCTATCGACTGTTGTATCTGGATTAAATTTAAAAACTCTTTTACGTCCACATGTGAAAGACCAAGAACTGCTAAATATTTTAGATCGCCAATACACCTTCGCATTAGACGAATATAATATTACCGTAGAATGCTTTAAAACAGGTACAGATCCATCACATCCGACTACCAGCTATAAAATGCAAACTGGAAACGATTTTATTTATGGTATAAAACCATCACAGCCAAAAAAACCAATCCAATCTGCCAACGAACTTTCGGACGAAATCATTTCAGGTTATCTTCTTGGCGCTGCAAAAGCCTCCGCTACTATTAAAACTACCGCTGCATTAGAAACAACTAATCCAGTTGTTCGCCGAGTGCTAGCTGATTCAATTCCAAACTGTATCGAAATGGCTTATGAGCTTTCCATTTATCAAAACAAACATCATTATTATCAAGTTCCACAGCTGGATCAACAAAGTATGCAAGCACTATTGAACTCTTTTGCCCCTGCCCAAGGAAAAATGATGAGCTAAATATTCTCTCGTCCCATTCTTTTGGGACGAGTTATTTATTTATTTATTTATTTATTTATTCAATTGTTTCTTTTGGTTAATAACGTATAATATCTTTTTTAGTTATTAACAAGGAAAAGGGTGGAATTTATGCGAGTAGCTATTTTTGATTTTGATGGAACTATCTATGCTGAAGAAACATTTACGATACTAATGAAACATCTAAAAAAACATCCTAGCCACCAATCCTCATACAATCGCTTTTATCGTGCAATTGTACCACCGTACATAGCAAACAAACTTAAACTATATCCAGCTAGTAAAATGAAAAAACGATCCATGCAATTGTATTTAGAGGCATTTGAAGGTCGTACGAAACATGAAATGGATACATATTTTAATGAGATTAAAGCAATCATGCAACAAGATTTTAACAAAAAGGTGTTAGAAAGACTTAAGCTTCATCAGCAAGAGAATATTCATATCCTACTTGTATCTGGTGCTTATACACAATTGTTCGAGCGAGTGACAGATGGAATTGTATTCAATCAGATAATTGGGACAGATATATTCTATAAGGACGATAAAGTTTATACCAAGGATGTAATCACCCATGTAAACGGGGAACAAAAAACATTGAAGGTACAAGAAGCTTTGGTTGGTCATCAGATAGACTGGAAGAATAGTTATGCATATGGAGATAGTTTTTCAGACTTGCCTGTTTTAAAGTTAGTGGGAAACCCCGTTGCAGTAAGACCTGAAGAGAAGCTTCGAAAATTGGCTAGTGAGCATGGATGGGAGATTCTAGACTAAGCTGTTTGCCCAATCGATCGATTGTTATGCATTAGAGCTATTCTCACATATATTCTTGTGATTCTTTGATGTATTCTAACGATTCTCAAACTTATTCTAATGATTCTTTGATTTATTCCTGTGATTCTCCCACACATTCCGGCGATTCTCACAATCATTCTACCGATTTAACAATTCTGCACAGTTGCCAACGATAAAATAATGACCTAGGCTACATTGAGACTAGGTCATTTCCATTAAGTTAGACGTACATTCACATTTTTAGTTTGCAGATAAGATTTAATCTCTCCTATTGTATAATCTCCGTAGTGAATCATTGATGCGACAAGAGCAGCATCGGCTTTCCCCTCTGAGAAGACTTCTTCAATATGTTCGATTTTACCAGCTCCACCTGAAGCGATTATAGGGATATTTACTTTTTCAGATAATAGCTTAATCAGCGCTACATCATAGCCATTTTTCATGCCGTCTTTGTGAATACTTGTACAAATTATTTCTCCGGCACCTAGGTCAGCAGCTTGCTGTGCCCACTCAACAACATCCAATCCTGTTTTCTCATGACCTGAATGCGTATAAACTTCCCATCTAATAATTTCTTCGTCATCATTATAAATCGGCATAGCGTCTAGTCCTAAAACGACACATTGTTTGCCGTATATATCCGCCGCTTCTTTAAGCAATTCTGGACGCCTTACTGCAGCAGAGTTAACGCCTACTTTGTCTGCTCCAGCACGTAGTAAATTTTTGAAATCTTCAACTGTACGAACTCCTCCGATTACGGAAAATGGAATATTTACCTGTTCGGCAACACGTTGTATCCATTCTAGTTTTAAATCTTGGTTTTTCAAGGATGCCGTAGTGTCAAGATAGATTAATTCATCTGCACCATCTTCGGTATATTTTTTACCAAGCTCGGCGGGATCACCTATAATAGTGGGATTTCTAAATTGAACATACTTAACTGCTTGATCATTTAGCACGTCAATGGCTGGCACAATTCGTTTTCTTAGCATATTATTTATCTCCTTGCTTACAATAGTTATCTAAAAGTTGAATACCATACTTGCCACTTTTTTCAGGGTGAAATTGTACGCCCATTACTTGTGAATTACCAATAACCGAAGCAAAATTTAGACCATAATTTGTTTCACCTAAAATATCTTCCTGATTCTCAGGTTTTGCAAAAAAGGAATGAACAAAGTAAAAGTCTGTTTCATCTGGAATATTTTCAAATAGAAAATGATTTTGAACATCTCTCACTTGGTTCCAACCCATATGTGGAACTTTTTCCGATTCATCGGTAAATTCAGGTACTGTTCCTTTTAATAAACCTAGACAAGGCACATTCCCTTCTTCGCTAGTTTCCAATAAAAGCTGCATACCTAGGCAAATACCCAATAATGGCATCCCTTTCGAAACTTCTGCTTTTAAATAATCACTCAAGCCAGTACTATTCAAAACATCCATAGTAACTTTTGCGTTTCCAACCCCTGGTAGGATTAGCTTAGTAATCTCTTCTGTATGATCACATGCACTCGTAATAAGTTTTGTTTCATACCCAAGCTGTTTAATCGCTTTTAACACACTATGTAAATTCCCAGCACCATAATCTATAATTCCAATCATGTATTAGCCTCCATATTCATTATGTAACTATTATGACATCTATTGACGAAAAATAAAACAAAAACTTTAGTACACTAGCACAGTAAAACCAGTCATGATAATATGACTGGTTTTTTACTAATATATTCATTTGCTCGTTTTGCCACTTCTTGCCCTTCTTTAATGGCCCAAACGATTAAGCTTTGACCTCTTCTAGCATCACCAGCTGTAAAGACTCCCTCGATGTTTGTAAGATAATCTTTTGAAGAGGCAGCGATTTTTTTATTTGTAACCCTAACACCAAATTGGTCTGCTAACGTAGTTTCGGGTCCTTCAAATCCAATAGCTATAAATACAAATTGGGCAGGCCATACTTTCTCCGTACCTAGAACTTCTTTAAAAAAGTAAAATCCATCCTCTCCAAGAACCTTTTCCATTTGGATCGTATGCAGTTCTTTTAAATTACCATCAGCATCCGAAATGATCTTCTTCGTTTGTATTAAATATTCTCTGGGATCTTTCCCATACTTTGCATCTGCTTCTTCATATGCATACTCTAATTTAAAAATAGTCGGGTCAGTCGGCCATTGATTGTCTTCTGCCCGATTTAATGGTAGCTGAGGATGTTTACCAAATTGGACTACACTCCGACATTTTTGACGAATGGCAGTTGCCACACAGTCAGCTCCGGTATCTCCACCACCTATGACGATTACATCTTTACCTTTTGTATTGATAAATTGACCATCCTTGAAATTGGAATCTAACAAACTTTTTGTAGTAGTTGTAAGATAATCCATGGCAAGATGTATCCCTTTAGATTCACTGCCCTCCATATGAAGAACACGTTGTTTCTGTGCCCCAATACATAAAATGACTGCATCGTACTGTTCCTTCAACTGCTCTGCTGAAATATCGACTCCAACTTCTGTATTTAGGACAAAATCAATACCTTCCTCCTGGAGTAATTGAATTCGACGTTCGACAATATCTTTTTCTAACTTCATATTCGGAATCCCGTACATGAGAAGTCCACCTGCTCGGTCAGATCGTTCGAAAACTGTAACAGAATGCCCTGACTGATTGAGGTCATCTGCACTTGCAAGACCAGCAGGACCTGAGCCAATAATAGCTATCTTCTTACCCGTTCTAGATAATGGAATTCTTGGTACTATCCAGCCATTCTCAAAGCCTTTATCGATAATAGTACGCTCAATATTTTTAATGGAGACTGCTGGATCTGAAATAGCTAAAGTACATGATCCTTCACAAGGTGCAGGACAAACTCTTCCAGTAAACTCTGGAAAATTATTAGTCATAAGTAAACGTTCAAGTGCTTCTTCCCATTTTCCTTTGTAAACTAGGTCATTCCATTCTGGAATCAAGTTATTAATAGGACAACCCGAAGTCGCTCCTCTAACTTCGATTCCCATATGACAAAATGGAGTTCCACAATCCATACATCTTGCTCCTTGTTTTTGTAGAGACTCATCCGATAATTTAGAAGAATATTCCTTCCAGTTATTAATACGTTTGAGAGGGGCCACCTCTTTAACTTTTTCCCGACTATATTCCATAAATCCTGTTGGTTTTCCCATTCGTTTCTCCCCTCTCCTTACTTTTTTGCCAGAACTTTCGTTTCCTTATCCTTCTCATTTGAAGTTGCCAAAAATGCTTGCATTGCAGCTGCATCATCTGTTAAGCCTTGAACTTTAAACGACTGGATTTTATCCACCATTTTCTTATAATCATTCGGCACAGCTTTCACAAATCCGCCAGATGCCTCATTCCAGTTATCCAATAAGTTCATTGCTTTTGTACTCTTCGTATAATAATAATGATCCATTATTAATTGACGTACAGAATGTAGCTCATCCGCAGTTTGAATTTGTTCGAATCCAATCATTTCTGTATTACATTTTTCTTTAAACCCGCTCACGTCTTCCACAAGTACATATGCAATTCCGCCGGACATTCCTGCCCCGAAATTTTTTCCTACATCCCCTAAAATAACTGCGCGACCACCTGTCATGTATTCACAACCATGATCACCAATACCTTCCACAACAACATCTACCCCACTATTTCGAACTGCAAAGCGCTCCCCAGCACGTCCATTTATAAATGCAGTCCCACTTGTTGCCCCGTATAGCGCAACATTCCCAGCGATAACATTTTGTTCAGCTTTACCTTGAATCGGAGCTGTAACTATTAACTTCCCACCAGATAATCCTTTGCCAAAATAGTCGTTTACATCGCCTGTAATATACATTGTCATTCCTTTTGGTATAAATGCACCAAAGCTTTGACCAGCTGCTCCTGTAAATCTTAAGACGATAGAGTCATCCACTAGCCCTCTTGCTCCATATTTTTTAGAGATTTCACTTCCAATTACAGTTCCTACTACACGTTCTCTATTAGTAATAGGGAAATACAGTTCTGCCTTCGACTGATTTTCTATTACTTTTTTCAATTTCGGTAGTAAAACCTTCACATCAAATGATTCATCAATTTTATGATCCTGCTGTGTGCCCCAAGTCCTCGATCCTTCTGGTTGGTACAATAGGGCATCAAGATTAAGCTGTTTTGCTTTCCAATGGGATTTAGCCCGTTGGCTAACCTGTAATACATCTGTCCGACCAACCATTTCTTCTACTGTTCTAAATCCTAATAACGCCATGTATTCTCGAACTTCTTCCGCTACAAATTTCATGAAGTTAACTACATAATCTGCAGTTCCTGAAAATTTGTCACGTAGCTCTGGATTTTGAGTGGCAATTCCAACTGGACAAGTATCTAAATGACATGCTCGCATCATGATACAACCCATGACAATCAGTGGAGCTGTTGCAAATCCAAATTCCTCAGCACCAAGCAATGCTGCCATTACTACATCTTTACCTGTCATTAACTTTCCATCGGTTTCTAGCACTACACGATCGCGTAAACCATTTAACATTAACGTTTGATGTGCTTCAGCAAGTCCTAGCTCCCATGGCAGACCTGTATGTTTGATACTCGTTTTAGGAGATGCACCAGTTCCACCGTCGTAACCACTAATTACAATTACATCTGCTGCTCCTTTAGCTACTCCAGCTGCAATTGTACCAACTCCCGATTTTGCAACGAGTTTAACACTGATCCTAGCTGCTCTATTGGCATTTTTTAAATCATGAATTAGCTGAGCCATATCTTCAATGGAATAAATATCATGATGCGGCGGTGGAGAGATTAAGCCCACTCCCGTTGTAGAACCCCGAACATCAGCCACCCAAGGATATACTTTGTTTCCAGGTAATTGTCCGCCTTCCCCAGGTTTTGCACCTTGTGCCATTTTGATCTGTAATTCATTGGCCTGAACGAGGTAATGGCTTTTAACTCCAAAACGACCAGATGCAATCTGTTTGATAGCACTTCGGCGATTGTCTCCATTAGCATCTAGTTCATAACGGCTCGGATGCTCCCCGCCTTCTCCGCTATTGCTTTTCCCACCGATTCGGTTCATCGCAATAGCCAATGTTTCGTGTGCTTCCTGACTTAAAGATCCATATGACATAGCACCTGTTTTAAAGCGTTTAACTATATTATCAACAGATTCAACTTCTTCAAGAGGAATTCTTTTAATTCCTTTATCAAAAGTGAGTAGATTTCTTAAAAATCCAATACGTTCCTCATTGGCCATCTCTGCATATTGTCTATATAATCCATAGTCCCCTCTTCTAGTAGCCCATTGCAGCGTATGAATCGTTTTAGGGTTAAATGCATGATGTTCTCCAGTGCTTCTCCACTGAAAATCACTGCCTGATTCTAAAGAGTCTCCTGACGAAATTACAGCTTGTTCATGCCTATTACTAGCTTCCCTCGCAATTGTTGCTAAATCGATTCCACCAAGTTGGGAAACTGTACCAGTAAAATAACGCTCCATTACATCTTTACTAATACCTACAGCTTCAAAAATTTGTGCGCCACGATAACTTTGGACAGTGGAAATCCCCATTTTGGACATGACCTTTACTACACCATCTGCAATCCCTTTGCTATATTTAGCAATTGCTTCTGAATAACTACTAGTTATGTGCCCATCCTGTATAGCTTCTCCAATCGTGGCATAAGCAAGGTAAGGATTGATAGCATCTACACCAAATCCAATAATTGCAGCAAACTGATGTACCTCTCTTACTTCACCAGATTCAACAAGAATACTTACTTTCGTACGATTACCATTTCGCAGTAAATGCTGATGTACATGACTTGCTGCCAATAATACGGGAATTGTTTTTTGCTTCACTGAAATATCTCTATCCGAAAGTATAAAGAGGGAGGTTCCTTGTTCTATAAACTTATCAATTTTTTTTGATAGATTTTCTAAATCGATTTCTAAATCTTCTGACATTTTTAATGACAGTATCACAGTAGTAAATGATGTTATATTATTCTCTTTTAAATGTGCTAATTGACCATTTGTTAAGATAGGTGTATCTAAGAATATCCGTTTTGCATTAGAAGCATTCGGATGTAGTAAATCTCCTTCTGCTCCAAGCAATGTCATTGTTGAAGTTACAATATGTTCCCTTATCGAATCAATCGGAGGATTTGTAACCTGAGCAAATAGCTGTTTAAAATAATTGAATAACGACTGTGGACGGTCAGATAATACAGCCAAAGGTGTATCATTTCCCATAGACCCGATTGGATCCTTGCCGTCCATTGCTATCGGAATCATATACTTGTGCACATCTTCAAACGTATAACCAAATGCTTTTTGACGGAAGATCAAATCATCAAGCTGTTCTACTTTTTCTTCCGTTACGGGAAACTTATACATATTTTCTTTTAGCCATTGTTGATAAGGCTGAGCATTTGCCATTTCTGTTTTTATTTCCTCGTCTGAAATTAGTCTTCCTTTTTCCAGATCAACTAATAGCATTCTTCCAGGGCTCAGACGCTCTTTGTATAAAATATTTTCTTCTTCTATGTCCACTACTCCAACTTCCGAGGAGAAAACAATATAGTCGTCTTTAGTAACAATATAACGCGCAGGACGCAATCCATTTCGATCTAAAATAGCACCAATTTGTTTGCCGTTTGTAAAAGAAATAGCGGTTGGACCATCCCAGGGCTCCATTAAACTGCTATGATAAGCATAGAAAGCTTTCTTTTCTTCCGAAATATGCGGATTCTCTGTCCATGGCTCAGGGATAAGCATCATAGCGGTATGGGCAGGAGTTCTGCCAGCTAACACGAATAATTCAAATGCATTGTCGAGCATAGAAGAATCACTACCATTTGTATCAATAATTGGTAGTAACTTTGATAGGTCTTCACCAAAAGCTTTTGAAACAAATTGTTTTTCTCGAGCCTTCATCCAGTTGATATTGCCACGTAATGTGTTGATCTCACCATTGTGAACAATATATCGGTTGGGATGTGCTCGCTCCCAGCTTGGAAATGTATTTGTACTATAACGGGAATGTACAAGTGAAAATGCAGAAGTGAATAATTCGTCCTGTAAATCGACATAAAACAAATCTACCTCTTCTGGAGTTAACAGTCCTTTGTATACAATTGTTTGACTGGAAAGACTTGCACAATAAAATTTAAGACTTTGACGTTCAGCCCAGTGCTCAGCTTGTTTGCGTATAATATATAATTTACGTTCAAAAGCTAATGATTCCATTTCAACATTTGATTGAATAAAAACTTGACGAACGAAGGGAACCGTTCCCTTTGCTTTATCGCTTAATCGGCTTGCATCGATCGGCACAGTTCTCCATCCTATAAGAACTTGCCCCTCGGCAGTTATCAAATCATTTATTTTTTGTTCGATTAGTTTACGTTCATTAGAGTCGTTTGTGAAAAATAACATACCGACTCCGTATTTACCTTTTTCGGGTAAATTCCATTCATTGCATACAACCCGAAAAAAGATATCAGGTATTTGAACCATTAATCCAGCTCCGTCACCTGTTTTACCATCGCCTCCTCTTCCTGCGCGATGCTGCAGGCGACATAACATCTCAAGTCCATTTTTTACGATATCATGTGTTGCATTACCTTTTATATGTGCGTATAAACCTATCCCACATGCGTCATGTTCAAAAGACGGGTCATACATACCTTGTGCTTGGGGTAGTTGGTGAAATGTCATGTTAATACCTCCTTTTAAACTTAAAAGTTCGTTAGGAATATTGTATGTTTTCAAAATAATATAAACAATATATAATTTGGATATAAATCATCTAATATCGAGATAGATAGGGGAATTTGATGGAACTACGCCAATTGAGGTACTTTATAGAAGTTGCAGAAAGAGAGCATATTTCGGAGGCTGCGGTCCATTTACATGTTGCTCAATCGGCAGTGAGTAGACAAATAGCAAATTTAGAGGATGAACTTGGGGTTCAATTATTCGAACGAGTAGGTAGGAACGTAAAGCTAACACCAATTGGCAAGATTTTTTTGGAGCATAGCGTCTCTGCCATCCAAGCCATTGATTTTGCTAAGGATCAAATTGATGAATATTTGAACCCCGAAAAAGGAACGATTAAAATTGGCTTCCCTACTAGTTTAGCAGGTCACTTATTACCAACTGTTATTTCTGCATTTAAAAAGGAGCATCCAAATGTTGCTTTTCATTTACGTCAAGGATCATACAATTATTTAATAGAAGCTGTTAAACAACGAGAGCTTAATTTGGCTTTTTTAGGTCCTCTACCTCCTAAGGAGAGTAGTTTAAATAACACGATTCTTTTTACAGAAAATTTTTCTATTCTAGTGAATGCCAACCATCCTTTTGCTAAAAGAGAAAAGATACCTCTCATTGATCTTCGAAAAGAGGATTTTGTACTTTTTCCTGAAGGCTACATCATGCAAAAGTTAGTAATCGAAGCATGTAATTCTGTCGGCTTCAAACCTAAAGTTTCTTCTGAGGGTGAAGATATGGATGCGATCAAAGGGTTAGTTGCCGCAGGGATTGGATTAACGCTCTTACCGGAAAGTACTTTTTATGATTCTACCCCAAGATTCACGAAGAAAATCCCAATTGATTTACCTAATATACGAAGAACGGTTGGAATTATAAGCCCAGCAACACGGAATCTATCCCCTTCAGAAAAGGTTTTTCAAGATTTTGTCATTCATTTTTTCTCATTACTTGGACAGTATCAATAAAATATTATTGAATGGAAGTATGTACAAAACCCCTTCTAAGATAGCTGTTGGAAGACAGTGGATATATTATCGAATTAATAAGAACCAGGCAAAAAAACGCCCATTACTTTTAATTCAAAACATGTATCTTTCGTTTTCGAAGGGCTTTGGACAGACTTATTGCTTTAGTATTACCGAATGTTTTTTTAGAGCAGCTGGTCGTGACTAACGTCACGACCAGCTGCTCTTTTTTCGGTAATCTTATGGCAGTTGTCTGTCCGTCGCCCTTCTACAACTTTTATAAACAGGTTAATGCACCTTGGGATAACTAAAGAAAAGCTACTACCTATTCCTAGAGTAAGCTCTCGAAGATGCAAATTCGTTCGCTATTTCGCTTCTTTATTTAGTGAACTCTAATTTCACTATATTTCCACTAGTTTAAAAGAAAATCTACTTTCTTCATCTTCAGCCATCATTACAGAATAGTATTAATTCAACATACGATTTTATCACTATATTAACATTGATCACTATTATCATCTTAGCGATAGGCTATGCAATATCTTATAGTGGAGCACTACACATTATATTGATTGTAGTGGAAGGTGACACTCTTAGCCTTCGTTCAATTGTAAACAACTCTTTAAGGTCTCAACTTTCTTACTTTTTAGGTGATAGCTCATCGCTCACCCCGCGGAAAGCGTCCACCTGAAACGGAATTCAGTGGTATTATTCCTTCTTTTAAGTCCACGAACCAAGTGTACACGCTACATTTTTATATACTTTCTTTTAAAAATCGCACAAAAAAACATGGATATCGAAAATTTCGATTTCCATGTTTTTTGTACAGAATCCACTTTTTATAAAACGCTTAGCTTTTCGTCCTTGAGATCACTAATGAACATACATCCTGGTGCGTGCGTAATCATAATGGAAGGTTTACTTTGCATTGCCACAGCTTGAGGAGTTACACCACAAGCCCAGAACACTGGTATTTCCCCGTCTTTTATCGTAACCGAATCCCCAAAATCTGGTTTTGTTAAGTCACTAATTCCAATCTGACTTGGATCTCCAATATGGATAGGCGTGCCATGTACTTCAGGAAATCGAGATGTAATTTGTACCGCTCTAATTGCATCTGCTGAGGACATAGGTCTCATACTAACTACAGTCGGTCCTTCAAAAATGCCTGCTTTTACACATGGAATATTCGTCTTATACATAGGCACATTACAATTCTCTTCGATATGTCTAATTGGAATACCCGCTTCTAGTAATGGCGTTTCAAAAGTAAAGCTACAACCTATAAGAAAAGCTACCATATCATCTTCCCAGTAATCAGTTATATCTGCTACTTCCTCTGAATATTCGCCGTCCTTATAAATTCGATACTTAGGGATATCTGTACGTATATCTGCGTCTTTAGCTATCGAATTTGGAGTAAACGACCCAATATCTGTCACATCAATCAAAGGACAAGATTTTGGATTTCGCTGACAGAACAGCAAGAAATCATAGGCATATTCTTTCTTTAATATTGCTAAATTTGCTTGTGTATATCCTTTTGACATTCCAGCTGTAGGGCCAGTTATTTTTCCAGTCCGAATCAACTCACGTATATTACTAGGTGACATAGAATTATAATTGTTCATTTAATCACACTCCTAACTATTTGAAAAGCAATGGAATTTGTTCAATAAGTGTCATGATACCTAAAACACCCATAATTATGGTTACTAATCCCCCACCAATCGTCATCCAAAGAGGGTGTTTATACGCTCCAACAATTTCTTTTTTATAAGCACCAATTAACAGAGTCCCTAGTGCCAGAGGTAATATTAATGCATTAAGTGCACCAACAAGTATAAGTACGTTAACAGGTCTTCCTATAAAAGCAAATGTAACTGTGGATACAATAATAAATAATATGATTACCCAATTATGATACTTTTCAATCTTCGGGTGGAATGAACGAATAAATGAAACTGAAGTATAAGCTGCCCCTACTACTGAAGTAATGGCTGCAGCCCACATGATTACACCAAACATACGATATCCAATCTCACCTGCCGCAAGTTTAAATACAGATGCTGGTGGATTCTCTGGATCTATTGCCAACCCTTGCGATACTACTCCTAAAACAGCAAGGAATAAAGCGACACGCATAATACCCGTTACTGCAATTCCCGTTACAGAGCTTTTTGTAACATCTGGTATCGACTCTATTCCACTTACTCCTGCATCAAGTAGTCTATGTCCTCCGGCAAAAGTAATATATCCGCCTACCGTACCACCAACTAATGTAACGATCGCAAATATACTAATCTCAGTTGGTGCAAATGTTCTAACAATCGCTTCTCCTACTGGAGGGGATGTTATAAAAGCTACATAAAGCATAAGTAATATCATGACAAAACCGGCTACTTGAGCAACTTTGTCCATTGCTTTACCTGCTTCTTTCACTACAAAGATAAATATAGCAAATACTGCACTTATTACTGCACCAGTAATCGGATCGACTCCTAGCATAGCGTTCAATCCTAGACCAGCACCCGCAACGTTTCCTATATTAAATGCCAATCCACCCATCACAATGAGAATTGCTAAAAACACACCTAGTCCAGGTAATACCTTATTTGCAATCTCCTGTCCACGTAAACCTGATACTGTAATGATTCTCCATATATTTAATTGCGCAAATACGTCTAATATCAATGAAATTAAAATAACAAATCCAAAACTAGCTGCCAATTGTTGCGTGAATACAGTTGTTTGTGTTAAAAACCCTGGTCCAATTGAGGAAGTTGCCATTAAAAAAGCGGCTCCAAGTAATACGCTATTTGTAACTTTCTTGTTATTATTCACTGGCATAATATTCTTTTTTGACATATTTCACTCCCCCTAATCCACTAATGAAGAAACAGCAATATTGTTACCCTCTAATGTTTCTTTAATCTGTTGTGCAAATGTAACAGCATGTTCACCATCCCCATGAATACAAACGGTATCAGCTTTTATCAATACCTCCGTATTTTGTTGAGATATTACTTTACCTTCCTTAATCATTTTGACAACTTGTTCAACAGATTTATGTGTATCAGTTATCAAAGCATCCACGTGTTGACGAGCAGTCAAAGTTCCATCTGCTTGGTATGTACGGTCTGCAAAAACTTCATGGGCTGTCTGTAACCCAATTCTTTCTCCCGCTGCTGTCAATTCACTATTCGCTAGTCCAAAGAGAATTAATGAAGAATCCACATCATAAACTGCTTTTGCTATAGCCTCTGCTAGCTCTTTACTTTTCGCTGCCATATTAAATAGTGCTCCATGTGGTTTTACATGCTGCATCTTTTCACCAAATGTAGTTAAAAACGCTTGTAAAGCTCCTATCTGATAAACAACCATGTCATACCCTTCTTGCGCAGAGATATTCATTTCTCTTCTGCCAAATCCGTTTAAATCCGGCAAGCCTGGGTGTGCACCAATTTTTACTCCGTAGTCTATAGCTAGCTTTACTGTTTCTCGCATAACTCTAGGATCTCCTGCGTGAAAACCACATGCTATATTTGCAGATGTTACATATTTCAATATCTCTTTTTGTTCACCTAATTGATAACGCCCAAAACTTTCCCCTAAATCACAATTTAAATCTACTCGAAACATTTTCCAACCCCTCCTAAGATTAAATATAAACTTCAAATATAAATTGTTCCAAAATGTGGAACTTAAGTTTTGAAATATAAAAAAAGTTTAACACAGTTTGATTTTTCTGAATAGACATTATTTTAATAATCAGTATTTCTAACGGTAAAGAAAACAGAACTTGTAATTTTATTTTAGACAATTATAATTATTTATATAATTCATTTTTAAGAACCTAAGTACCGTAATACGAAACTAAAGGAGTTGTTTACATGCTATGATGTCTCCACAATTAGAAGTCAACATAAAACCCTTAGGTGATTCAGCATTGATTGTTCAACTTGGAGAAGGAATAAATCCTACACTACATAAACAAGTCAAAAGTCTCTCTGAGAAAATATCGAGTATATCCTTTAAAGGAATAATTGAATTCGTACCTGCTTATAACAATATAACTGTTTACTATAATTCATTTGTAGTGCATAATTCACAGCCCGGTTCGACTAGTGCCTATCATAAAGTTGCTAGTCATATAAAGAAACTAGCGCAACAGATAACATTGGATAAAAACACCGATTCTAGAATTATGACGATTCCAGTTTGCTACGGAGGTGAATTAGGTCCTGATTTAGAAAATGTAGCGACATTCCATAACCTATCAAAAGAAGAGGTTATGGAAATTCATACAAGCAGTGAATGTTTGGTTTATATGCTTGGATTTGCACCAGGGTTCCCTTTTATGGGTGGTATGGATGAACGAATAGCAACTCCTAGAAGAGAAACTCCAAGATTGTCAATACCACGAGGTTCAGTAGGTATAGCTGGTAAACAAACAGGAATTTATTCGTTAGAAACACCCGGAGGATGGCAAATCATTGGTAGGACACCACTTGATTTGTTCCTACCAAAAGAGTCTCCTCCCACACTGTTACAGGCAGGTGATCAAATTCGATTTGTATCCATTACAATTGAGGAATACTTAGCATACGAGGTGTTGAATAAATGAGTATAAAAGTACTTCACCATGGATTAATGACTACTATTCAGGATTTGGGTAGATATGGCTCACAAAAGTTTGGTGTAATTGTAGGCGGTGCAATGGATTCCTATTCATTGAGGCTAGGCAATCTATTAGTTGGTAATATCGAAAATGAGGCAGCTCTTGAAATAACACTTTATGGAACGACACTTCAATTTGAGGAAGAAACGCTGATCGCTATTACTGGTGGTGATTTCTTACCAACTATTAATGGTATTCCAGCACCATTATGGACCCCAATGGTCGTCAAGAAAGACTCTATCTTAAAATTTCATACAGCCATTAATGGAAGTAGAGCATACGTAGCGATTGCTGGGGGAATTGATATTCCTGAGGTGATGGGTAGTAAAAGTACATATCTTCGTGCTAGTATTGGCGGATATAAGGGAAGAGCGTTGCAAAAAGGAGATGTCCTTCCATTAGCGCATTCATATGATTTGGAATACGAGACTTCAGAAACAAATAAGAAAAACAAGATCAGTTGGAGCATAAATTATAATGAGTTGATAAATTTTAGTAAACATCAAGTAATTCGGGTAATTCAAGGAACAGAATTTGATCGTTTTGATAAAGAAAGTCAACATAATCTTTGGACAGAAGTTTTTACTATCTCTGTACAATCTGATCGAATGGGTTATCGATTAGAGGGAATATCTCTTTCGCTTTCGAAAAACTTTGAACTGCTTTCGGAAGGAGTTACATTTGGCACTATTCAAATACCTCCTAATGGACAGCCGATCATTCTTATGGCTGATAGACAAACAACAGGTGGATACCCTAAGATTGGTCAAGTTATTTCTGCGGACTTGCCTACACTTGCACAACTGCAACCCACAGCTACTATCCAATTTAAAGAGGTTACATTAGAAGAAGCTGAACATGTTTTTATTCAAAATGAACAAAAGATAAACCTTATTAAAAAAGCCATAAATTATAAGATAAACCATTAAATTGAAAAACCTCCTCAAATTGTATTATTGAGGAGGTTTTATATATCCTAGCTTACGAGAAATTTCATCAGCAGCATTCATTACTTTGTTGGCATAAAATGCAATGTTATCATTTTGATAATTTGCTTCGATACCTGCAATACTTAGTCCCCCAATTACTTCTCCTTTAAAATCGAAAATTGGAGCTGCAATTGCAGACGTATAATCCTCTAACTCTGAATGGCTAATTGTATACCCATTCACCCTTGCATCTCTTATAGTCTTTATTATTCTTTCTTTAGTGGTAATTGTCCCAGTTGCAATTTTTTCTAACTCAACCTGATTTAGATAAGTCTCTATTTCTTGATCAGGTAAAAAAGATAGAATAACCCTAGCACATGCGCCTGCATAAAGCGGACTTTTTCTACCGATTGCAGTATATAAACGAACTTTTTGATAGACATCCACTTTTTCAATATAAATTGTTTCATCACCTTGACGAATTATTAAATTTATAGCTTCTTTAAGTTCTTTATGTAATTCCTGCATGATATTATAAGCAATTTGTCTTAGATTTAATCGGGAGGCTACAAGGTTTCCATACGTTAGAAACAATAAACCTAAACGATATTTTGAATCACTCCCTTTTTCTACGAAACCCATTTCTTCTAATGTTAGTAGCATTCTGTAGACAGAGGTTTTCGGTATCATGGAGAGTTCAATTATCTCCTGAAAAGTCAGTTCTTGGTTTTCAAGAAACAAGTTTAAGACATCCATTGAACGGACTACTGTCTTATTTTTCATATACTCACCTTCAGTTTAAATTATTTGCTAATATTACTATAATCTATAAGTTTCTTCTTACTTTCATAATTTACAATAAATATGCTAAGTCCTACCATAACTAAGCCGATTATGAGCAAATAAGTAATTGGTTCATCTAGGAATACTGCTCCTAAAATGACAGCAGTAATTGGCACCATAAAAGTGGAAGATCCCACCTTACTTGCTTCCCCTTCCTTAATAAGTTTGTAATAAACTATTTGTGCTAGAGGAATCCCTAAAATTGAACCATAAATTAATGCACCAATATATTTACTGTTCCAAACAATATCGGAAAAGTCTTCGAAAAAACCACCAAATACTATTAAAACGAAGCCACCTATAATACATTGCATGGAAACCATCCAGAATGCATTAACCATATGGCTCACTTTCTTGACGTATATAACGCCTAAAGCCCAGAAAAATGCAGTCAGTAATCCTAGAATTACACCAATAACTGAGACATGAAAAGTCAACCCATCTATGCTTACAATGACAATTCCGATAAACCCAATTAACAATCCAATAATCTTAGCAGGAGTCATAAATTCACCTAACCATATCCAGGCAAAGAGGCCTAGCAACACTGGTTGAAAGTAAACAAGGATGGAAAATAATCCGCCAGGTAAATAATTTAATCCAACTGTTTGAACTCCAAAAAATAAAGTTGTATTTAATAAGGCGGAAATACAATAAAATCGCCAATTTTCACGCCATTTTATTTTATCTCTCTTATTATATAAAATAATTGCTAACAAAAGCCCACCAATTGTTGCTCTCATTCCAGCAAATAATATAGGTGGTGTAAATGGTAATGCCAGTTTATAAATTGGCCAACTTGCTCCCCAAACAAAAATTAAAAACAAGAGAAGCATTGTTGACTTTTTAATAACGTTATTCAAACCTATTACTTCCTTTCAGAAAACACTTCAAGTCTATAAATCACTCTAATCACTATACTCCTTTTCAAGTAAACCATCTATTAAAATATTCTGCTTTATTAAATTATTATTAAGTGATAATTTCTCAAAATAAAAAACACGAAAATCTTTTCATTGATTTTCATGTTTTTTTTAATACCCAAATACTTGAAGACTTTATTTAATTTTGTTGTAGAATTCCACAAAGTTATTAACGACCTGATCTAAGAAATCACTTGTAGCTTGGTCTGTGATTTCATTTTGTTCATTTATTTTTGTATGAATGGCTCCGATATAGACTTCATTGCCTGGAAGTAGTTTTGTTTGAAGAGTAGGGTTGGAGATAATTTCTCTTAAATGCAATTGTGCACGAACACTACCTAGAACACCCATTGAAGATCCTACGATAAATGTTGGTTTGTCTTTTAGGTCATGTCCACTGCGTGACATCCAGTCAATTGCATTTTTTAATGCACCTGAAATAGAGAAGTTATATTCTGGAACTGCAAAAAGAACTGCTTCTGCATTTCGCACTTTGATTTTAAAATCCATTGCTCCTTTAGGAGGATTCTCTTCTATATCTGCACTGAACATTTCTACATCGTTAATGGATACGATTTGTATATCTAGTTGCTCCGAATAGCGTTTTTTCATATATTCTACTAGTTTTAAGTTGTATGATTCTTTTCTATTACTTCCTATAATTGCTGCTACTTTAATAGCCATATTTAAATCTCCTCTTTCATTATCGTTTAATGAATCGATACGTTTACTCACGATAGTTAGTATGTCACCATAGTTCAAAAATATGCTGCGAGTTTGATAATTCTTATGATCACACTAATTATAGATCGTAAAATAAAACTAATAAAAAGACGCTCTCAATAAACGTCCTCAAAGGAATGCTTAAACAAAAATATCGATAATTAGTATAGCTATTAGAGAAGCACCCAAGCTAAAGTAGTTGAACAGGCCACCCCATAATTTGTTCTTTTGTATTAGTTATACCACTCGATGGTTTAACAACCCAAACAATAATTGCTGCAGTAATTATTGTTTAATTTTACTATTTTATTGTTAAAATTTATTGTAATCAAGTTATTAAAAAATTTGGAATTATCTATATAAAACCTAGCGTTTTAACGATGTAGTGTGTTAAACTATAGTAATCTTTTTAAATAGAAAAATGGAGGTACCGTCCCTATTATGCAATTAACAGATACGAAATCTATTCAAGTTGAAAATGTCCTTATTGCACATCAGTTTTTAAAAGATGTCGTGACCCATACTCCCTTACAAAAAAATGAATATTTGTCTGAAAAATATGGCGCAGCTATTTATTTCAAACGAGAGGATTTACAACATGTCCGCTCGTTTAAATTACGCGGTGCATATTATAAGATTAAAACAATTGAGGAAGTGGCAAAGGAAAAAGGGGTTGTCTGTGCTAGCGCAGGTAACCACGCACAAGGAGTGGCATACGCATGTGCACAACTAGGAATCATAGCGAAAATTTTTATGCCATTAACGACTCCCTCTCAAAAAATTGATCAAGTGAGAATGTTTGGACGTGAGTTTGTTGAAATCATTCTAGCTGGGGATACTTTTGATGATTCAGCGGAAAGTGCGACAGCTTTTGCAGAGGCGGAGGACAGAATTTTCATTCATCCATTTGATGATCCAGAAATTATTGCGGGTCAAGCTACCGTTGCGGTGGAAATTATGAATGACATCGAAGTGCCTATAGACTATTTGTTCGGTAGCATTGGGGGTGGCGGGTTAATATCTGGACTTTCTACTTATGTAAAGAATGTCTCCCCTTTTACCAAAGTGGTTGGTGTGGAACCTGCTGGAGCAGCTAGTATGAAAGCTGCTTTCAAAAACGATGGGCCAGTTATGCTAGATTCGATCGATAAATTTGTAGATGGTGCAGCAGTAAAATGTGTTGGTAATCTATCCTATGAGCTAAGTAAAAGATACGTGGATGATATTGTCCTTGTACCTGAAGGAAAAGTTTGCACGACGATTTTAGATTTATACAACAAGCATGCGATTATTGCAGAACCGGCTGGAGCCCTATCTGTTGCGGCATTGGACTTTTACAGCGAAGAGATCAAGGGAAAATCTGTTGTTTGCGTTATTAGCGGAGGGAATAATGATATTGGTCGTATGCAAGAGATCAAAGAAAAGTCTTTAATCTATGAAGGATTACTATATTATTTCATCGTAAAATTTCCTCAAAGAGCAGGCGCATTACGACAATTTCTTGATAAAGTTCTTGGACCAGATGATGATATTACCACTTTTGAATATACAAAGAAAAACAATAAAGAAAGTGGTCCGGCGCTTGTGGGCATTGAATTGAAAAACAGAAATGACTATTCCGGCATACTTTCTCGTATGAATGAGAATGGGTTTTCCTTTAAAGAAGTAAATAAAGATAGTACATTATTCGAATTACTAATTTAGCGAAAACCTTTGTAACATCAACGTTTATATTGATTGATGTTACATTTTTTATTGTATTAATCTAAAGTTTGTTAAATCTTCACACCTCAATTCTAGCAATATATTAATCCGTTTGATATAATGATTCTTGTATTATAAATATTCTAATCTAGGGGGAAATTGAATGTCAGAAAATCAAAACAACAACAAATTGACAACTGCAGCGGGCGCGCCAGTAGTAGATAATCAAAACTCGCAATCAGCAGGACCACGAGGACCACTATTATTACAAGATGTATGGTTATTAGAAAAACTAGCACATTTTGATAGAGAAGTTATTCCTGAGCGTCGTATGCATGCAAAAGGATCAGGTGCTTATGGTAAATTTACTGTAACTCATGATATTACACAATATACTTCAGCAGCTCTTTTCTCTGAAATTGGTAAAGAAACAGAAATGTTCGTTCGTTTCTCAACAGTAGCTGGGGAACGTGGAGCAGCAGATGCAGAACGTGATATCCGTGGTTTCTCAATGCGTTTCTACACAGAGCAAGGTAACTGGGATTTAGTTGGTAACAACACTCCAGTATTCTTCTTCCGTGATCCACTTAACTTCCCAGATTTAAACCATGCTATTAAACGTGATCCACGTACTGGTATGCGTAGCGCTAACAGCAACTGGGATTTCTGGACATCATTACCGGAAGCACTTCACCAAGTGACAATCGTAATGAGTGATCGCGGTTTACCAAGCTCATATCGTAAAATGCACGGTTTCGGTAGTCATACATTCAGTATGATCAATGCAAATAACGAACGTGTGTGGGTAAAATTCCATATGCGCTCACAACAAGGGATTGAAAACTTAACTGATCAAGAAGCAGTTGAAGTAGTTGGTGTGGACCGTGAAAGTTCACAACGTGACCTTTACGATAATATCGAAGAAGGTAACTTCCCTAAATGGAAAATGTATATCCAAGTAATGACAGAAGAGCAAGCTAACAATATGCCTTATAATCCATTTGATTTAACAAAAGTTTGGTATAAAAAAGACTTCCCTCTAATTGAAGTTGGAGAATGGGAACTAAACCGTAACCCTGAAAACTATTTTGCAGAAGTAGAGCAAGCAGCTTTCACACCAGCTAACGTTGTACCTGGTATAAGCTTCTCTCCAGACAGAATGTTACAAGGACGTTTGTTCTCTTATGGAGATGCGCAACGTTACCGTTTAGGTGTCAACCATCACCAAATTCCTGTCAACACACCAAAATGCCCTGTACGCTCTTTCCATAGAGACGGAGCTATGCGTGTTGACGGTAACTTAGGAGGATCATTACCTTATGAGCCAAATAGTTATGGTAAATGGAAAACACAACCTGAATACAAAGAGCCTCACTTAGCACTTCATGGAGATGCTGGAATTTGGGATTTCCGCGAAGATGATGATAACTATTATGAGCAACCTGGTAAACTATTCAGATTGATGAGCTCAGAACAACAAGAGGTTCTTATTGATAACACAGCACGTAACATGTATGGCGTGGAAGAATTTATTAAAATTCGTCACATCATTCACTGCTACAAAGCTGACCCTGCATACGGACAAGGTCTTGCGGAAGCAATGGAAATTCCATGGGGCAATATCGAAGCAGCAATGGCTTAATAAATAAACTTAGAGTGGCGGTCGTAACTATGTTACGACTAGCCACTTTTTTGCTTACTATAACTGATAAGGATTACTAATCAAAATCTATAAATCGTTTACTTGCTCTCACTTGTCAATTACTCGCGCACATAATGATTTTACTTGCCCTACAAATATGTAACTTGCTCTCCCTCCCCTTTTACTTAAGCTACATGGAGATGTACTTGTGAAACAGAAAATTTATCCATTTTTTCCAACATAAACAAACTAGCAAAAAAGAAAAGAGCAGCAGTTTCAATACTCTTTTCTTTTTGCTAGTTTATGACGATAATAGTGTTCGATCACTAGTAAACTTTTCGCCTCTTATTCGTTGGAATTCTTCCATTAGCTTTTCAATTGTTAGGGACTGCTTCTCCTCTTCCCCAACTTCCAAAATTATTTGACCTTTATCCATCATGATCAAACGATTACCTAGATCTAATGCTTGCTGCATATTATGAGTTACCATTAGAGTGGTAAGATTATCTTTTTTAACAAGCTGATCAGTCAAATTTGTTATTAATTCGGCCCGGGACGGATCGAGTGCAGCAGTATGCTCATCTAGTAATAAAATGGAAGGCTGTGTGAAAGTAGCCATTAGCAAGGATAATGCCTGTCTCTCTCCACCAGAAAGTAAACCGACTTTAGCGTTTAAGCGATTTTCCAAATTAAGATGCAGTCTTTCTAAAGAATGAAGGAAAAATTCTTTTCTTTGTTTATCTACACCAATTTTTAGGCTTCTTTTTTTATTTCTAGAATAAGCAATTGCCAAGTTTTCTTCGATTGTCATCGTAGGCGCAGTGCCTGACATTGGATCTTGAAACACTCTACCGATAAATTGCGAACGTTTAAATTCAGGAAGTTTTGTTACATCATTACCATCAATTATAATTTGACCAAAATCCGGTGATAATGCTCCGGATACCATATTTAACATAGTAGATTTACCAGCACCATTACTACCGATAACCGTAACAAAGTCTCCGATTTTTAAATTTAAATTAATACGATCTAATGCAATTTTCTCATCTGCAGTACTTTCATTGAAAATCTTGTTGATATTATTTAACTTAAGCAAGGTTTTCACTCTCCTTACTTTTTAGCATAGTTTGAGACTCACGCAGCTCATGTCGTTTAGTTTTTCTACTTTTTTCACGACGTTTTTCAAAATATTGAGGTAAAACTAACGCTACAATTACAATGATTGCAGTAATTAGCTTCATATCTCCTGGATCCAAAAACTCCACGCGAAGTGCTAACGCTAGAACAATACGATAAATAATAGCACCTATAATTACAGCAAGTGTCGTTCTAACAATTGTTTTCGTGCCGAAAATCGCTTCTCCAATAATAACAGATGCAAGTCCGATTACAATCATTCCTATACCCATTCCAATATCGGAAAACTTAGCGTATTGGGCTATCAATGCACCTGAAAAAGCTACTAAAGCATTAGAAAGACCAAGCCCTAATATGATAAGTGTATCTGTATTTACAGAAAAACTTCGAATCATTTTTTTGTTATCGCCAGTAGCACGAATTGCTAAACCTACTTCCGTTTTTAAAAACCAATCAAAAATAAATTTAATAATAACGATTAAAATAGCAACAATTACTACTGTTCCCCAAGTCTTCGGAAGATGTTGAATTCCCATGGAAGTTAATAACCCATTTATCGTTTCATCTATACCTAGACCTCCCCACCAGCCGAAGAATTGGCTAAATAAGGTGTCTTCATTCATCAAAGGAATATTGGGTCTTCCTACCGAGTTCTCAACGGTAAAGCCCATTATCCGTAGATTAATCGAATACAAAGCGATCATCATTAATATTCCAGAAAGTAACGGATTAATCTTTCCTTTTGTGTGTAACAGACCCGTCATACAACCTGCAAGAAATCCTGCCAGTATAGCAACGACAGTCGCAATAGCAGGGTGATAGCCCAACACAATCATCATAGCTGCAGTACCAGCTCCAGTCACAAAGCTTCCATCTACCGTTAAATCTGGAAAATCTAACACTCGGAATGTTAAATACACGCCAAGTGCCATAATTGCATATATAAATCCTTGTTCAACTGAGCCAAAAATCGCTGTAAACATAAAACATCAAACTCCTATCTATTCCACAAATTCCGATTCCCATTCATCTTTTACTTCAATTCCTAGGGCATCAACAGTATTTTTGTTCAAAACAAATTTTAAGTTTTGTGGATATTGAACTGGTAATTCTGCAGGTGTGCTTTCACCTTTTAAGATTTTAACTGCCATTTCACCTGCTTCATAGCCGATATCATAAAATTCAAAGCCATAAGCACCTAAGCCACCACGTTTTACTGAATCAAACTCTGCTACCATCATTGGAAGCTTAATTTCGTTCGCAACATCTACCACAGATTCTAGTGCTGAAACGACCGTGTTATCGGTTATAATATACAACGAATCTACTTTTCCTATTAAAGATTCAGTTGCTTGCTTAACTTCAGCAGATGTAGAGACAGAAGCTTCTACAACATTTAGTCCAACTTCAGCCATTTGTTCTTTCACGGCGTCTACTTGTGAACGTGAGTTTTGCTCCCCTGCATTAAATACAATGCCAACGTTTTTTGCATCTAACTCATTTTTCAAAAATGCAAGGGTACTCGGAATAGCATCAGGATGTGTGTCAACTGTCCCAGTTACATTTCCACCTGGGCTTTCCATAGAATCTACAATTTCAGCATCAACAGCATTTGTTACAGAAGTAAAAACAATAGGAATATCTTCCGTTAGAGCTGCTACTGCCTGAGCACTAGGAGTCGAATTGGCAAATATTAAATCTACCCCTGAGCTTACTAGATCATTAGCGATGGTAGTATTTTGACTATTATCATTTTGAGCATTCTTAACTTCATATTCGACCTCAAGTCCAGCATCCTCAATCGCTTTTTGGAAACCGTCAAAAGCAGCATTCAATGATGGATGCTCTACAATTTGCGTTACACCTATCTTAAATGTTTTCGTATCCTCTGCCCCTTTAGTATTTGTTGAGGCAGACTCATCTCCCCCACATGCAGCTAATATTAAAATAGCAGCTGATAAAACCATACCAAATTTTTTCTTAGTGCTTTTCATCTTTTATAACCCCCATTTTACATTTCACACATCAGCGATTCAACTCGCTAAAGTATTAAGTTAAAGCAATGTTACACTGAATATGCATAATAGTCAATAACATTATGAATTATTCAATAATTTTGCAGTATTATAAGACCATTACAATTTCTTTACATAGAAATCATATGTAGGAGATAATTCTTCTTTAAACTATAAGTTAGGATATTTTGCTTTATTTTAGGGGGAATATAAGATGGCAATTTTAGAAAATGATTATCATGATCTTTTTAGCTATATTTTAGAAGACAAGGCAATAGAAACAGTATTTCAACCGATTATTTCTTTACAAACTGGGCAAATATACGGTTATGAAGCTTTAACTAGAGGACCTATTAACACGGTGTTACATAATCCAGAGAATTTATTTGATTATGCATTGAAAACAGGGAAACTTTGGGAGCTTGAAAATGTTTGTAGAGCAAATGCATTGAAATGTGCATATGAATTAAAAGCTGAAGGCAAACTTTTCTTAAACGTAAATCCCAATATTATGAATGACCCTAAGTTTAAACAAGGATTTACGAAAGAATTTTTGTCGCTTTTTCAGATGGACTCCGATTCAATAGTATTTGAAATCACGGAACGGGAGGCTATTAATAACTTAAAAGATTTTATAAATACGATTGATCATTATAAAAGACAATATTATCAAATAGCTATTGATGATGTAGGATCTGGATATTCTGGACTAAATATTATTACAGATGTACGTCCACATTTTATAAAATTAGACATGAAACTTACCCGTAACATCAACAAAGATAGAACCAAACAATTACTTGTAAGAAGTTTATGCGAATTCGCCAACTATTCACAAATACATATTATTGCAGAAGGCATAGAAACAATGGAGGAATTACATACACTGATTGATATAGGAGTGCATTTTGGACAAGGATATTATATTCAAAAACCGAATGCTAAGTTATTTCCAGTCCGCAGTGAGTTGATAAGTATTATAAAAAAAGAAAACAATCGAAAAAATAGTATTTTTTCTAACCGTTTAACTGACACTTCTATTGAACATATTGCTACTCCCCTTCATATGATTTCCAGTGATATGCCGATTTCCAAAGTTAGTAAATTAATGGAATCGAATGATTCCCTCCCTGGCTTTAGTATTAAAGAAAACAATAAACTAATTGGAGTAATTACAAGGAATAAGCTGCATTTGAAGTTCAGTGGACCCTATGGCTACAGTTTATATAATAAAAAACCAATTTCGGCAATTATGAGCAGACAATTTATGAAAGTCGATGCTGGAACCCCGATTGATGTCGTTGCTAAAATTGCTATGAAACGGGATCCATTACACTTATATGATTTCATCACTATCACTAAAGAAGAGCATTATTTCGGCATTGTTACAGTAAAGGATTTATTGGAGAAAAGTATGCAGCTTGAAATTGACTATGCAAAGCATTTAAATCCACTTTCAGAATTACCCGGGAATATTATAATTGAACAACAGCTACAAAATTGTATTGAATCGACAAAAGAGCTTATTGTTCTTTATTTAGATATTGATAATTTTAAACCATACAATGATGTATATGGATTTGAAAAGGGAGATAAGGTAATAATGGACCTTGCAAAAATATTAGAGGAAGTATGCCCATCGGAAGGATTCATCGGTCATATTGGCGGAGATGATTTCTTATTAATTACAGATTCAGCTAGAAGTAAGGACATTTGCGAAAAGATTATTGAACAGTTCAACCAAGCTATTGAACATTATTACTATGCATACCATTATATAAAACGATACATTGTCTCAAAAAATAGGCACGGAATTGAAGAACAATTTCCTCTCTTATCAATTTCAATAGCAGGATTAACAAATCGAGACTGTCAAACTATTTATGAACTATCTGAAAATGCAACAAAAGTAAAAAAACAATGTAAACAGCTGTTGGGAAGCAATTATTTAATACAGTATTAGGTACTTATCAAATCAAACAGATATCGATCCTTATACCTAATGGAACCTTTGTTATGTTATGATAGACCTAATGAATTATTATTAGGAGGGATTTTCATGATTCCCGTAATTATCATTGGATTGTTTATATTTCTAATTATTTTAGGTCTCACTATTTTCACTATCAATAAAGGATACGCATTCAAGCACACAATTGACGAAATACCTGTACAAGAAGATAAAAAAAACGCATAGCCACAAGGGCTAATGCGTTTTTTTCGTTCATTCACAATTCTTAATTGGTTACTTTTACTTTATCTTTTTTAATTTGTTTACTTCTCAATTGTCCACATGCAGCATCAATATCAGTACCCTGCTCCATCCGAACACCACAATTGATTCCTTTGTTTTTTAATGTTTGGAAGAAAGCACTAATAGATTTTTCATCGCTTCGTTGATATTGACCATGCTCATCTACTGGATTGTATGGGATTAAGTTCACATACGAAAGATGACGTTTGTTTTCTAGAAGTTTAGCTAATTGTAGCGCTTCTTCTACATGATCATTTACATCTTTGAGAAGAATATATTCGAAAGTAATACGACGATTTTTCTTCTCTAAATAATAATCTACTGCCGCCATGACTTTTTCAATAGGGAATGCCTTATTGATAACCATGATTTTCGAACGGAGTTCATCATTTGGCGCATGTAAGGAAACAGCAAGATTTACTTGGATATCCTCTTCTGCAAAATCCATGATTTTTTTTGCAAGACCACTTGTTGATACTGTAATATGGCGCGCACCAATAGCAAGTCCTTTTTGATCGTTTACAGTACGTAAGAAACTCATCAAATTTTTATAGTTATCGAACGGCTCTCCAATACCCATAACAACAATATGGCTTACACGTTCTTCTTTTTGAATTGCGTCTAAATGGAATTGAACCTGCATGATTTGTTCTACTATTTCTCCAGCGTCAAGGTCACGGCTCTTTTTAAGTAATCCACTTGCACAGAAGCTACATCCGATATTACACCCTACCTGCGTCGTAACACATACAGAAAGACCATACTTGAAGCGCATTAGTACTGTCTCGATTAAATTTCCATCTTGCATTTCAAAAAGGAATTTAATTGTTCCATCGGCGGATTCTTGCTTAACACTTTCCTTTAATGTCTGTATAACAAAGTTTTCTTCTAAAATTTGCAGACAATCTTTGTTTACATTAGTCATTTCCGCAAAGCTTCGTACACGTTTAATGTACAACCAGTCCCAAACCTGTTCAGCACGGAATTTTTTTTGGCCTTGTCCCATCAGCCATTCGATTAATTGATCTCTAGTAAGACCATATATAGATTTTTTCATTATTAGCCCTCATTTCAGCGTATACAATTTGCCTATTATACTATAGTTATTCACCCAAGACAACTAATTATACTGGAAGTAAGGTTAAAAAGAAATGATTATGCCTGTTTTTTATTATTTTTCAACGTCATTTTCTCTAATCCAATCACTATAGCTGCCTACATATAGTTGAACATTTTCATATCCAGCCTCTTTTAAACATCCATACAATGGCGCCGCTGTTACACCGCTGCCGCAATAAGCAATTACTGGTTTGTCAATTGGAGCCAAGTTAGTCAATTTTCCCTTCAACTCTTTCTGCTCTAGAAATTTCCCATCTCTTTTAAGTTGCTCCCAGTCAAAGTTTATGGCAGTTGGAATATGACCAGCAATCGGATCGATTGGTTCACTTTCGCCTTTAAAACGGACATTAGATCTTGCATCTATTAATTGCCCCTCTGTTACTTCAGCAACAACTTGTCTTACTTCATCCATAGTTAGTAATTTACTGCTGTTCCATTGGGGTATAGTTGTTGTGCGTGTAAAGACTGGCTTGATTTTAGAAACTGGCAACTTACTTTTCAACTCTTCAAATCCAGATCGAGATACATATACATTTGTGAAACCTGCCCATTCCAATAAAAAATATGCCCGTAATGCAAAAGGAGCAGCTCCCTGATCGTAAATTACGATTAAGTCATCTAAATTTAACCCTGCATGCTGAACAAGATTTGTCATTTTTTCCTTCGAAATCATCGGGTGGCGTCCATTATTACTGAACATATCAGATAAATCATCCTCTAAATCCCAATAAATCGCACCTTCTACATGTTCCAGATTAAACATATTACGTCCAGCATTGTTATCACTTAAATCAAAGCGAGTATCAATAAAACGGGGTTTTCCCTCTAAAATCTCTAGTAATTCAATAAAAACTTTAGCCATATTACCACTCCTTTTATAGTCGAGCGTAAACTGATTTCCACGTATGAAGTGTTTCTTCCTGCTCTAATAATTTTCGTTCTGCATCAATTTGAGTTATCGATTCTTGTAGCAGCTTCATACGTAAAGCCTCTGATTCAATATCCGAGTATTGCTCAATCCAATTACCTAAACGTTCTTTTTCTTTTGTTAGATATTCATCGGCCTCAACTTTAGTTTCATCGGATAACGCATCACGTAATTTTTCTTTTTCATTGTTTTCAAAAAAGCTTTTAGAATTTTTAAAGTACGATTTAACATGCTCATATTTAGCAATACTTTCAAAAGGTCCTACAAAATCCAGTAGTTCTCTTTCCATACCTTCATGTGGACTATAGGTGAAGCTTGAATTCCAATCTTTAAGAACGCGTATTTCCTCTTTTTCTAATTGAAGAATTTGCTGTTGAATATACTGTAGAACTCGGAAATTTGAGACACGCATTTCTTGTTCTATATCAAAACGAATCATCTTGAGAATATCCTTTAATGCAAAATCCAATGCAACTGTAGCGGAGTTATTTGCAAATAATGATGGATTATATGCCTCTTTAAAAAACTCATTAAAACGATAATATACACGTTGTAATACATAATAGAGCAGTGTATCTAGCTCTTGTTTTGTATCTTTTGCAATTTGTGTAGACTTTGAATTTGTGTAACGTTTACGAATATTTTTTTCTTGATTTCGAAGCTCGATTAATCGTTGGTCTTTTCGTGTAAGATTTGCCTCTGTTTGTTCTATTAAGCTAAGCAATTTCGATTGTTGGCGAGTCGCTTCCTCTTCTAGAGCAGAAATAGATATTTGCTTTAAATCTTTCTCTAGAAAATGATGAAATGATTCTTCAAATTGTTGCATACCCACATGCAGGGATATTCCAGCAAGTTTTTCTTTTAATCCTTGTAAGCTAGATACTCCATACACTCTTGGGAAACGGATACCAAATCGTTGAAGTTCATCTTGAACATATTGCTTTACTAAATCGGCTTCCTCTGCTGAGTCTGCCAAATCGATTGCATTTACCACGAAGAACATTTTATCTAACTCAAAGGCATCTTTAACTCGCCCTAACTGTATAAGGAACTCACGGTCTGCCTTAGAAAATGCATGATTGAAATATGTAACAAACAATACAGCATCGGCATTACGAATATAGTCAAAAGCTACACCCGTATGTCTAGCATTAATCGAATCTGCTCCAGGGGTGTCTACCAGTGTCACACCTAGTCTCGTTAACTCACAATCATAATAAAAATCAATGAAATCAACAAAACAGCTTTTAGATTCATCTGCAACAAATTGTCCAAATTCATCTCCTGAAACGTGTAGAACATTTCCTAATTGTTCTTTAAATGTTGGATACCCCTTATAAAAGGCAGTAACAAACGATTTGTGAACCTCTTCTACTACCTTCTCTTTCATAACAGAACTTGCCTTTTCGAATGCTTCTTCTAATGTATGGATAGTAATTCCAAGCTGGTCATAAGCATGTGCAACATCTTCTAAAATTTGCCCCTCTGATTTCAGAACCACATCAGCCGTATTATGCAGATGGTTTTCTGAGACAGGATGGATCTTATTAATAGCAGCAGTTGTAGGATTAGGTGAAACTGGAAGTACATTTGCTCCCATTAAAGCATTCGAAAAGCTCGATTTTCCAGCACTAAATGCACCAAACAATGCAATAGTAAATTGCTGGTTCTCTACTCGTAAAGCTTTTCTTTTAATCGTTTCGGCAGCCGCTTCAAAGGCTGGTAATTCTGCTAGTACTTCCCCTATTCTTTTAGCACGACTTACTACAGCCTCTGCGGAAAGAAGTACTTCTTCGTCATTTACTTCTTCTACTCGTTCTATATTTACAATCGGTTGCTCCGCAGTAAACCCTTGTTCATCATAATCTGTAATAGAGCTTTCAAATTGAAGTCGTTCTTGTTCCCAATTTTTTAATAATGCATCCCGATCCTTCCTTATTGGCAAAGAAGGAGTAGTGACTGTTTTTTCGAATGTCTGAATTCGTGCATCTATTTCTTCCAAGGCATGTATTGCTAATTTTTTTTCGTTAAGATTTTTTGTTTTGGATTCTATTTGGTCTTCATCTTCTATTGGACTTTCTTCTATATAATGTATATTTTCTTCTTTCCATATATCTGTTTGTGTAATGTAATATCGATTGACAGCCTCTGTAACTCGATTGGCGAAATTCAGGATTGCATTTCCAGTTGTACTTGCACCTTCATGTAAAGAATTATCGATTAGGCTAGTAGCAATACTAAATTCGATTTCATCAATTTGATAAATCTTTTCTTCGGTTAATAAAGAAACGTCTTTTAACATACGTTTCATCAATAATTTAATATGAGTAGTAATATTAGTAGCAATAATTTTTTCTAATGAGTTAATCACTTCGTTAAGTCGTCTTTGTCTTTCTTCTTCTGTTTTCTTTTTACTCCCTAAAAATCCAACTTTAAAAGTAGATTGTTTGCTCTCCGCATAAGACTTCAAAGCTTCGCGCATTTCAAATGTCATAATAGAAGCATTTTCTAGTATGTTCTTCCGAAGGTCTTCGAAGGTCATTTTCCAAAGCGTAACATCTTGAAGCTTTACTTGCGTTTGAGCAAGTTCCAATTGTTCTTTAATATCTTCTTTGTTGTTCCAATCCTCTTCACTCAGCTGACTCTCAAAGGTTTCAAAACATGCCGCTTTTTCATCCTCTAAAAAATGTAAATGCTCATGCTTCAACTTTTCTAATGTAGCCTGAGCCAGTGTTAGATAATAATCCTCTTTGTTATCAATAGATCTAGTCACTATTTGTTGAACCTGAGGAAAATCATTATGTATGAAATCTTTGCTTTTTAAGCTTGTATAAAATATACCTTTTGGGTCAACAGACCAAGATTTAAATGCATCTGCAACCGATTGCTTATAAGCTTCAAAAGGCAATTCTTCTTCTCTATGTTTATCCACTTGGTTTACGATTAAATATACATTTTCGTTATAATGAAGTAATTGCTTCGTAAATTGAAAGTTTAACTCTGACTGAACATGATTGTAATCCATGACGTAAAAAACAATATCAGCCAAATGCAGGGCAGATTCAGTGGAAATACGATGTGCATCATCTGTCGAGTCCACTCCTGGGGTATCCATTATCGTAATTCCTTCTGGAAGACTTGAACCAGCATGTCCTATTTCAATTTGAGAAACTTTACTCCCATCTTTTGAATATTTTTTTACTAACTGAATATCATACTCCCCAGAAAATCTAACTGGTGGCTGATCCACAAAATGAACTAGAGCATAGTTTTCTTCTGTATTTTGAACTGTAACGATATTCGCTGAGGTAGGAATGGGACTAGTCGGAAGTAATTGTTCATCAACCAAAGCATTAATCATACTTGATTTCCCCGCGGAAAAGTGACCCGCAAAGGCAATAGTAAATGTACCTTTTTCCAATTTCCCAGCAAACAGTTTGGATTTTCGGTAGCGTTCGTCGTCATTATTTTCCTTAAAAATAGTTGCAAGTAATGCGTTTTGTTCTTTTATGGTTTGTAATTCCTTTAAGTTCTGCATATAAAAAGTTTATCTCCTTCATAATTCGACAATGTACATCTATCATAGCAAAAATTTGAAGCCTGTAACAATATTCTTTGAATCTTTTAAATCAGAAAAAAATGACTCTATTTGCTTTCACAAATAAAGTCATTTCGATAGTTCATATTGTTTTGGCCTTAGGCGCTGTTGACTTTAAAATATATGCCATTACCCCACTATAAAGTAAAATAGATGATCCAATGATAATAGCTAACATATTCATCGTCCTCTCAACTGAATTTGATATTCATTCTCATTGATATAATACCATAGTATATTTTAAAATTCTACAATATCTATTCTTTTTTCCTATATTACATGATAAAATTGATACATCTATACTAGATGGAGGGGAAAAAATGAGTGCTTCTAAACATATTCAAACAATTTTAAATGGAACGATCCAATCTTTAAAATCAGTCATACCAATTACAATGGATATAAAATCCCCTTCCTTGATGATTCAGCCATTTGAACAAAAGGAAATGGGTGTACTAATAGGAATTATCGGTGATATTAAGGGACGAATAATTATTGATTCTACTGCTGAATGCTTTTCTGCTATCGGAGCAACCATGTTCGGTATGCCATTAGAGGGTGAAATGCTCGAGTCATTTACAGGAGAGCTTGGAAATATGGTAGCAGGAAATATATGTACATCCGTTGCTGCTAATGGAGTTGAAATTGATATTACTCCACCTACTGTTATTGTTGGCACGACTAGATTATATGGATTTCAACATGCTTTTAAACTTCCAGTAACCATTGAAAATATTGGTGAAATAACAATTATCTTAACTATAGATGAATAAAGTAGAGAGCCTCCTTTTGTAAGGAAGGTTCTTTTTTTATGTAAAAAACTATTCTAATTTGGAATTACCCTTGTAAGCTATCACATTTCACATATATTTCACAGTTTACATACATTAGTGTGATTTTTATCACATCATCTAACAGCCATTATATTTATTATGGAATTATACAAGTTGAATAGGAGGAGGTGTAAGTAAATGTCGAAAAAGAAAGAAAAAGATCCAGATTTAAAAGGCACTCTTTATTCAGTTGGTTTTGTTGGCTTATTTATATTAGTTTCTTGGTTCATGGCATTTTACTTATTCATAGACAGATTTTAATTTAATTGGAGGTTAAAGACTTATGCATATTCATAAGTATGAAAAGTGGTGGCTAACTTTTGGGATTAGCTCATTGGTATTATTTTTAGTTATAGTTGGTTTTAGTGCATTTCATTTTGGTTCACACCCCCCTACCGGAAAAGTTTACATCGATCCTGAGCGAGTTGATGAAATAGCACCTTTTAATAATCCAGGAGTTCATAAAGTAGAAGGCAAAGAATGGGACTATGAAGTAGTTTTAGTTGCATCTGCATTCTATTATAATCCGCCTGAGATTGAGGTACCATTAGGTTCCACCGTAAAGTTCATATCAACAACTAAGGATGTTGTTCATGGATTTCAGGTTGCAGGAACAAATATTAATATGATACTAGAACCGGGATATGTTTCGGAATATGTAACAACAGTGGACAAATCTGGCGAGTTTTTAATCTTATGTAATGAATATTGCGGCATAGGACATTCTACTATGACGTCCATGTTAAAGGTGGTGGAGTAAATGACAACGATTAAAGAAAAAGCAAAAGATTTCACAAAAGTCGACCGTCGTGATGGTAAACTAGCTCTTGCTCATATATATGTAGCATTTATCGCTTTATTCATCGGAGGTCTTTGTGGATTATTACAAGTTTTAGTCCGCTCTGGTAAATTTACACTCCCTTGGGGGATCGGGTATTATCAAATTTTAACTGTTCATGGTGTGTTGCTAGGTCTTATTTTAACAACTTACTTTATACTAGGTTTTCAAATTGCTGCTATGAGCAGAACTTCTGGAACTTTTACCGACAAACAACGTTTACTCGGTTGGATAGGTTTCTGGGTAATGACTACCGGTACGGTTGCAGCTGCCACAATGGTATTACTAAACGAAGCTTCTGTTTTATATACATTCTACGCTCCTCTTCAAGCACATTGGATTTTTTATGTAGGGATGGCATTGGTCGTTGTTGGATCATGGATTGTTGGAATTGCACAAATTATGAAGTATAACGAATGGCGTAAAGCGCATCCGGGCGAATCTAGCCCCCTTCTATCTTTTATGGTAGTTGTCAATATGGCGATGTGGATTATTTGTTCTTTAGGTGTAGCTGTGGAAGTTGTATTCCAGCTAATTCCATGGTCATTGGGTTGGGTTGATAAAGTGGATGTTTTGCTTTCTCGTACTTTGTTCTGGTATTTCGGACATCCGTTAGTTTACTTCTGGTTGCTACCTGCGTATATGGTTTGGTATGTTGTGATCCCTAAAATTATTGGAGGAAAAATTTTCTCTGATGCTTTAGCAAGACTTTCATTCATGCTATTCTTACTGTTTTCAATTCCAGTTGGATTTCATCACCAGTTAACAGAGCCGGGTATTGAATCATTTTGGAAGTTCTTACAAGTAATCTTAACAATGATGGTAGTTATTCCTTCTTTGTTAACTGCATTTTCTATGTTTGCAACATTTGAATTACGTGGTAGACAGCTTGGTGGTAAAGGGCTATTTGGATGGGTGAAAAAACTCCCTTGGCAGGATGCAAGATTTACAGTTCCATTTATCGGTATGGCCGCATTTATACCTGCTGGTGCTGGCGGTATTATTAACGCATCTCACCAAATGAATCAGTTAATTCATAATACAATTTGGGTAACTGGTCATTTCCATTTAACAGTAGCAACTACTGTAGTTCTCACATTTTTTGGTGCTTCCTACTGGTTGCTACCTCACCTAACTGGTAGAGTGTTGACAAAACAAATGAATAAGTTAGCTATTATACAAGCGATAGTTTGGACTGTTGGTATGTCGATCATGTCAGGTGCTATGCATATTGTTGGATTAATGGGCGCACCTCGCCGTTCAGATTTTTCTACCTACGGTGGTGCAGAACAAGCAACTGACTGGATTCCTTATCAAATAGCACAGGCAGTCGGTGGAACAATTCTATTTGTTGGTATTATTTTAATACTTTATATTGTAGTAAATCTGTTATTCTTTGCTCCTAAAGGTGAAACAGAGTTTCCTGTTGGAGAAGTTTCCGAGAATGCAGAAAAAACTCCGATGTGGCTGGAAAACTGGAAAATTTGGCTTACCATATGTATTGCATTAATCTTGTTTGCTTATACCGTTCCGGTTATAGATATGATTCAAAATGCTCCACCAGGTTCAAAAGGATATAAATTCTGGTAACATGAAATTAATATTAGAGATTAGAATGGTTAGTCGAGACTTATGTCAAGACTAACCATTTTTATATAGTCCAATCAATTTCATAAAAGCATATTAAATAATGAAATTCGAGTAAAGTTGATTTCCGCTCCAACGCCCTTTCATGTTTCGAAACTAGCGAAGCGATACGGAAACAGGCGAACGCTTTCCGCGGGCACGGCTCTAATCTCCTCGGGCCAAAAGGATGTTGGTCACAAAGGCATTGCGATCACGACGGTGATAGCTCATCGCTCACCCCACGGAACGCGTCCACCTGAAACGGAAATCAGTAGTATCTTTAATTCTTTAAATACCATGAATAATAGATTTATAGTATGCAGAACTTGTATTTTAATAAAAAAAGACCCAAGCATAATTCGTTGCTTGGGTCATATTTTATTTAAAGCTTATAAATTCTAGTATACTTTTCTTCTAAGTAATCAGCTAAATATTTTCCATTAAGACCTTCACCCGTCGCTGCTTTTAGAATATCCAATGGCTTTTTTAGAGCTCCGTACCGATGTACATTCTTTGTAAGCCATTCCTTGATAGGTGCCAAATCGCCTTGCTCCAACAAACTATCAAACTGCGGAATATCTTTTAGCATAGCCGCTTTAAACTGAGATGCATAAATATACCCAAGCGCATAGGATGGGAAATAACCGAAACTAGCACCCGCCCAGTGGACATCTTGTAGGATACCTTCAGCATTGGTAGATGGTGTAATACCCAAATATTCTTCGTACTTAGAATTCCAAATCTCAGGTAAGTCCTCTACTTTTAAATCTCCATTAAATAAGCCTTTTTCAATTTCATAACGAATCATGATGTGAAGTGCATACGTCAACTCATCAGCTTCTATACGGATTAAAGAAGGTTTTACTTCATTGATCGCCCGGAGAAAATCTACCATCGGAACATTTCCAAATTGTTCTGGAGAATAGCTTTGTAGCATATCGTAGTTTTGCTCCCAGAACTTTGGATTACGCCCAACAAAGTTTTCATAAAATAATGACTGAGATTCATGAATACCCATGGAAGCTCCACCCGCTAAAGGAGTACCTGTTAACTCCTCTGCAACGTTTTGCTCGTATATTGCATGACCACATTCATGAATTGTACCGAATACGGCAGAACGAAAATCGAATTCATCATATTTAGTCGTAATTCGAACGTCACCTCTATTTAAACCAGTGGCAAATGGATGTACTGTTTCATCCAATCTTCCAGCATCAAAATCATATCCAAGCTGTTTAAGTATATCTAAACTAAATGACTCTTGTTTCTGTTTATCAAAAGATTTGAACAAGAAATCTGTATTCGGCTGATTTGGTGATTCTGAAATACGTTTTAATAATGAAACGATCCTCTCTCTTAACTCACTAAATACTTGATCTAAAATTTCAGTTGTCATACCAGGTTCATATTGATCTAACAATACATTGTAAGGATTATTATCCGTTACTCCCCAGTACTCCACAAATTTCTTTAAAGTAGCTACCATCTCTGTTAAATATGGTTGGAACATATTCCAATCATTTTTATTCTTTGCTTCTTCCCAAACAGATTCTGATTTAGATTGAAGCACGACAAATTTCTTATATTCATCTGCAGGAATTTTCTTACTTAGATTATATTCTTTTTTTACCTCTTCAAAAACACGTTTGCTTACTTCATTTACCGAATCCAGCTCCAATTCCATCTGGTCAAGTAACTCTTTCAATTCGTCTGAAGTCGATAAATTAAATACATCCGTTGCAAGTACCCCAACAACCTCAGATCTCTGATCGATACCCTTTTTTGGAGCACCTGTACGCATATCCCAATAAAGCACCCCTAAAGCCTCTTCATAAGCACCAATTTTCTTCACATAATCTAAAAAGCTTTGTTCTACTGACATTTCATTTCCCCCTTGTATCATTTCGAAATAGCTGTAGGTAATACCCCTGTAAATCTATTCTCTAACTGTGCTTCTTCTTCATTTAACAATAAATGAATTTCCCCGTAATCACTAGATGTGCGGATCAATCGACCAATACCCTGCTGTAATCTTAAAAGCATAAATGGCAATTCTACTTCCTCAAATGGATTGTGAGAGAAAGAACGTTTTGCATCAAATAGTGGATCTACTGGCGGAAATGGTAAATCATAAATAATTACTCTAGTTAAAGCTTCTAGTGGTAGATCCAAACCTTCCCAAAGATGATACGAACATAAGGTCGAGTACTCACCATTTTGGAACTCTTTAACAATAGTTGAAAGCTCACGATCTCCTTCAAAGACGATATCGGCTCGATCTCCTATAGTTGCTCTAAAGGAAGCCATTGCCGCTTTGGATTTAAACAAAATAAGTGTTTGCATCGAATTATTTAACAGCTTTTCTACATGACTTGATTTCTCTTGCTGTTCCATCTCCTCTGCATATATCTTCATCACTTCATCATAATCAAACGGTGATGCAACCGAGAACGATTGGAATTTTTCAATTCCTAATGAATCCGCAATATACGTAAAGTCTTTTTCTATAGATAATGTAGCAGAAGAAAAGACAATCGGAATTTTAGATGTAAATAATTTTTCATGTAAAATATCTGTAACTAATCTTGGCATAATGATTAATGTTTCATAACCATCAATGATTTCTAGCCATTCAATACCATCACCTTTTTCCGTAAATAAACGAAGAGAAAATGTATACTGTTCTAAAAATTCTTCTACCATACGCAATTCGTATTCAGGAATTGTATATAACTCCGACTCGAATACAAACTCCTCTAACAAGCTGTCTGCTACTCGAATTGCCTGTTTACATAATTGCATTAACTCCGGAGATTTATCAACCTTCATCCGGTCAGTTTCTTCCATATCACTGCCTATACGTAATACCCCAAATATTTTATCATGTAATTCTTGTAGTACTTCCATTAAGTTTAATGTTTTTTCTCTAACACCATCGACCATAACTTTTTCTAATAGTCGAATTAGCGTTTCACTTTGAATTTCATAGGTCAATGCTTTTTGAGCAGCAAATTCAAGTAAATGTCCTTCATCTAGAACAGCCATTGACACTTCAGGCAATAAAGGCATTTGTCCTTCACGAACCCGTGATTCCTTTGTCCAAATATGCTCCATTAAAAATTCATGTGAGCAAATGATCAAGTCTGTGGACTCGCGATAATGCTGACGATGAATTGTTTGACCACAACGATTTCGTAAATCACATACCATACATTGCTGAGTTGGATGATAGTTCACTTTTTGCCAATCCTCATCACTCACACCAGCAAATTGACTGCGTTCCCCATATGGATAAATTTTTTGCATAGATGAATGAGCATAAACAAAATCTGGAACTTGATCTTCAATTTCTTCTAAAAAGTATTCGTTTTCATCATCTTTTTGTGCTTCTTCCAGACGCTTTAAACATAAATATTGATCGCGAGATTTTGCTAATCGTACATCGATTTTAATATCTAAATAGTTTTGAAGCTTAAAAATATCTCCGGCTTCTTTTACTAGCTGTTCAATTAGTGTTTCATCTGCACACGCTATCAATGCCGGCTTTCCGGTATAACGAGCATATGAAATAGCAGGAAGTAAATAAGCTATAGTTTTACCAGTACCTACTCCTGCTTCTGCAAAAAGCACATTTTTTTCTTTTAACGTCTTTTCAATCTGATAGGCCATGAAGATTTGTTCGTCGCGGCACTCAAACCCTTTTTCGGGTAATTCATCATATAACACATCACCCATCCAATCTCCTAATGATTCGAAGAAAGAACGGTCTTTTGAAAGTTGGAATGGTAAAGCTTGTTTCATCTAAAAACTCCCTTAAATAATAATATAACAGCAAGAGAGAACTAATCTCCCTTACTGTTATGAACGTTTACCCCAGTACTGATAGTAATCCGTTCGAATAAATCCATTAAATAATTTGCGCTTCTTAGTAGCTCTTCTGCCGTAGACGTTCTCAAAGTTTTCCATAGACGATAGCATATATACGGACCACGAAGGATATTTATCCATCAAATGACCTAATTCACTTATTACCTGCTCAATTACTTCCACTTCTCCAATACGTTCTCCGTAAGGTGGGTTACTAACCATTACACCGTCCGTTAAAGTAGTAGTAAAATCCTTTGCATGCATTTGCTTGAATGTGATTATGTCAGCGAATCCAGATTCAAATGCGTTTTGCTCAGCAATTTGGACCATTTTAGGATCAATATCTGATCCAATAATCTGCAGCTCTTGATCATAATTTGCCAATGATTCTGCCTCATTACGCACTTCTTCCCAAATAGTTTTTGGCATCCATGGCCAAGCTTCACTATGAAAATCACGATTAAATCCTGGTGCAATATTTTGTCCAATCATTGCTGCTTCAATTGGAATAGTACCTGATCCACAAAACGGGTCAACAAATGGTCGACTAGGGCTCCATTTAGAAATTTTCACTAAAGCTGCGGCAAGTGTTTCCTTTAATGGGGCTTCCCCTTGTCCGTGACGGTAACCACGCTTGTGAAGACCTGCTCCACTTGTATCTATTGTAATAGTTGCAATATCTTTTAATATACTTATTTCTAACTTAAATGTTGCCCCAGATTCGTCTAAAAAACCGATTCTTTTATGTGCTAATTTTAAGCGTTCAACTACTGCTTTTTTAACAATTGCTTGACAGTCTGGAACACTAAATAGTGTTGATTTGACAGATTTCCCTTGAACCGGGAAAGCTGCATCTACTGGCAAGAATTTTTCCCATTGTACTGCTTTCGTACGCTCAAAAAGTTCATCAAACGTTTTTACCGGGAACTGTGCAGCAACGATCTTCACTCGGTCTGCAACACGCAACCAAATATTAGCTCGTGCAATTGCACGCTCGTCCCCCTCAAAATAAATTTTACCGTTTTCCGTTGTTGTTTCATATCCTAACGCTTTTACTTCATCTGCAACGATAGATTCTAGTCCCATTGCTGAAGTTGCTACTAATTTAAATGTTGTCATTATATATTCCTTTCCTGTCTATAAATTTCCCATAGCTCGATGAAATCCGAAAGCTCACTTACCGCAAGTGGTTTACTATAATAATACCCTTGAATGATATCGCAGCCCATTTCTTTTAAAAGCTTTGCTTGGTCTTTCGTTTCTACTCCCTCTGCAACTACCTTTATACGCAAACGGTGAGCCATCAAAATAATCGCTTCTACTATTGCCTGCTTGTCTTGCAGATTAGTAATTTGTTGAATAAAGCTTCTATCAATTTTCAAATAATTAAGTGGAAATCTATTTAAATAACTTAAGGAAGAGTATCCAGTTCCAAAATCATCGATCGATATCTTGAATCCCATTCCTTTTAGTTTTATCAGTTTACCTACTATATCGTTTGAATCCTTCATAACTGTGCGTTCTGTTAGCTCTAACTCCAACAGATTCGGACTACAATTATACTGCATAATAATTGAATTTATGCGTTCTATAAAGTCATCCTGTTGAAAATGTAGAGATGCTATATTAACGGATACCGGTAATATATGCATATTTCCATGGGATCTTGAGTCCAGTATATCAATACAAACTTTTTCTAAAATAATCTCGCTTAACGGAATAATAAGACCTGTATCCTCTGCAAGAGGTATAAATTCTGCTGGAGAAACAAATCCTAACTTTGCATTATTCCATCTTACTAAAGCTTCAACACCAATTATCTCTTGTTTCTCTAGCCCTATTTTTGGTTGATAATGAATGAAAAAATCCTTGTTTTGTATTGCCTTTCTTAACTCGGTTTCTAGCACAATCAATCGTTTAGAATCCTTTTTCAATTCATCAAAATAAAAGGCATATTGGTTTCTACCATTTTGTTTGGCAAAATACACTGCCTTGTCAGCTTTGTATATTAATTTTTCTATCTGCTTACCATCTTGTGGAAAAATACTAATTCCTATACTCGCAGTGATATAAACTTCGCTTTCATCCACGTAGAATGGTTTATTGAACAGCTTAGTAATATCCTTAGCAAGATTTACAGCCTCTTTTTGATATCCAATATCCGCTCTTGAATATAGAAATTCATCTGCTCCATATCGTGCAAAAATATCGTTTGGTCCGACGATTGTGTTAATACGGTTTGCTACCTCTATTAAAATAAGGTCACCTAATTCATTCCCCAAGGTATCGTTTATCTGCTTAAATCGATCTATATCTATAAATAAAATAGCATGGCGATTTGTCGAATTATTTACTCGGTTATATAACAATTCATTGAACGTATTTCGATTTGGAATGTTTGTTAAAGAATCGTTAAGTGTTAGTTCTTCTAGCTCCTTTTCTGTCTCTTTTTCTAATGAGATATCCGAAAAGATTCCAAAATAGTTTGTCAGCTTACCTGCAGCATCATAAACGCTATGGATGGCAAGCATTTCTGGATATATTTCCCCATTTTTACGTCTATTCCAGATCTCGCCTTTCCAAGTTGCATTTGTATGAATTTCTGACCACATATCCTTATAAAAGTTTGCATCCTGTCTTCCCGATTGCAAAATACGCGGCGATTTCCCCAGTACCTCGGATGAATTATAACCAGTTAGCGCTTCAAAAGCATTATTAACTAGTGTAATTTGCATTTTATCATCAGTAATCATAATACCTTCAAGAGTCGATTGAAAGATTTGTTCCATTACTTCTATAGAATATTTCTGTAAACGTGCGGGTGGTTGTTGTTTTTCCACAATCTTTTACCTCCCTTATTGCGTACGTACTAAGTAAAATCATTTATCCCGTTGAAGTTTCACTTTATATAATAGAAAAGCTCTCCGAAAATGGAGAGCTTCTTAGTTATTAAATATAGCCACTCATACACTCAATAAGCCATGTTTTGTCTCCACGGTACTCAAACGGTGCATTACCTCGTACGTATGTGGATGGCAATCATCTATCTACAGATTAAATCTGTTCTTCTATCCGTTCAATTCCTTCAAGAAAATGCCCCTACCATAATTTGGGTTTCTCACTCGTGGGGTTTACCTCGTTCCACCTGTATAGTTTCCTATACAGCTCCGTCACTGTGGCACTTTCAGAGATTGTCAGCCGTATCCTAAGACTTAGGCCTTCATCCCGCCGTCAGCTATAAATAGCTGCCTTAGTTTATTTTTTCACTAAGCACGAACACTACATTCATCGCAGAATTGTGTGAGCATGGACTTTCCTCTACAATGTCATGCATTGCAGCGATTGCCCGAATATATAAGTGGTATTACTATTATATACGAAATACTTGTTAGTTTCAACACAAGATTGTATCAAATTTGCCTTGGCGTATTTGTGCCCGACTTGCTAGATAAATTCCACTTAAAAATCTGTGTCATCCGCAGGAGGCCTAAAGTTAATTCAGTAGGGGTTTAACCCTACTGAATTAACTTAAATAATTACTCGTACAATTTACTTCCGAAGACATGTTTTTCAAGATGTGAAAGACGCTTTAAAATATCAAAATTAGTTGCCCCTGTTTGCGGTGCAGCGGCTTGAGTTCTCTTTGGTAATTCCTCTAACTGTTCTTTCAGTTTTTTATTTTCTAATTGGAGCCCTGCCAGTCGCTTCTCATAAGCCTCGTAATCTTGAATAATATCGTCTAAAAAAACATCTACTTCTTCTTGGTTATAACCTCTTAAACCCGTTTTAAATTCTTTTTCTAATATATCAGAAGCCTTTAGTTTAAATTCCATATGGTATCTTCCTTCCATCTACAATTCGCTACTCGTATTATAGCATATCGTTGTCGAATAATGGAGTTTTTTCAGCCATTTATATGCGCTTTTTGTTATGTTCTGCGCTTTCCCGGGAAATATTTAATTTCCGGATTATTCTCTTTTCTCTCTTCATAAGTTCTTTTTTCAAGCGGGAATACTTGTCTATATTCAGTTTCGCTTCGTATTCCATACATTGCTGCGTCATTTCTAGAGCTTTTGGGAAATCTTTTAATTGATGTTCGAATAGTTTAGCCAGTTCAATATACACTTCTATACGATATTTCCCGGAAATCTCTTTTAAAGCTTGTATAAAAGCTTGCAGACCTTCCTCATATAAACCAGCTCTTTTTAAGTGTAGACCTACGAAATAATAAGCAATACTTGTCTCTTCATCCGAAAAATTATTTACTACAAAAGTAAACCAATCCTGACTTGCATCCATCGTTTTTAAATCACGAAACCATTTACCGATATTAGTATATGTAGTAGCTGTTTCAACTACTTCTTTCTCTTGGAGTAATTCCACAGAAAGTATATATAGCGTAACGAGCGATAGAATATCCCATTCATTATGCTTTAACACTTTCATCAAATTGGTGGGATTTCCACTTTTCACCGCATCAAAATATATAATCGGTGCAAGGTGCCCGGGAATATCGTTCTCTCTTCTAAAACCAAGCTTCATTTCCTCAATTTGTTTCAGCTTAAAGCGTTCTAATTCACCCTTCCAAATTCTTTTAGAAGAATGCATTAAGTCAATTTGATGATATTGCTTTAATCGTGGTAAATCATTTCTATTCATCGTCCATCTCGTAACTAATTGAGGAAGGTCAAAGCTCTTTCCATTATACGTAATGATAGTTTGTTCGTTTTTCCAAAAATCAATCGCTCTTAAAAAACTTACCTCTTGACCCGGATCTGCTAGTACATATTGTGTTAGCAAAAACCCATTTTCTACTTCCTTCAACACTCCATTCAAGAAAATTAGCACTCCTGCACCTTTTAACCCTGTAGTTTCCGTATCATAAAAACAAAATGGACTTTCTATTGCAATAGTTAGGGGATGAGTAGGATAGACTTCTTGCATAAATATTTTTGCCTGTTGTAGCTTATTAAGCCCAATATTTCCATGTATATGCTCCGAATGATAAAAAGTTTCCTTTACAAAGTAAAACCCTTTTTCATCTTTTATAAATTTTAGTCCCGCATCTTGCCATTGTTCAAGATAAAATGGAAGCGCCATTTCTGGCTCTTCCTTTTTTACTATGTCTTCAATTGGCTTCTTTTTTACTATGTCTTCAATTGGCTTCTTTTTCACTAAACCCTTCATTTGCATTAGCTTTTTTTCATACGACATGTCGGTCCACCTGCAAAAAATGAAGTAACTTAATCACTTCTCCCTTTAAATTTAGCTCCGCATCCTGTGCGCCGATGCATGCCGGGCAACCATTCATACAAGAACAACCTTCTACCTGCTCCGTTACTTTCGGTATCAACTCATTCCAAAGGTCAAACATTCTTTCAGAAAGACCAATACCGCCTGGATAACTATCATACATATAAAAAGTAGGTTTTTCTCCATGAATCGATTTTACCTGCGGCACAACATGAATATCCTTCGAATCACAATGAATAAATAGAGGGATAAATGCATGTAAGGCGTAGGAAACCCCTGTCATAGCATCTGACAGTAAAGTATCTTTCCAGCCGTCTGGTTTATCAAAACTAAACCATGTAGAAGAAGTGTGCAATTCTAATGGAGGTAAATGGATTTGGCCAGAACCGATATTATCATGCGTATCGAATTTAATTTTTTTAAATATAGTTGGTTGGGCTAAAACGATAATGTCACCAAACCTGAGCATACCAATTTCAGCTTCTTTTACTTTATCTTCGCTTAACACTTTTAACTCAATTGCAATATTAGCGTCTGTAAAATAATCTACATCGACCTCTCGTACAAATGCCTTCTTTTCTTCCCAATCTAATATTTCTACTTGAAATTGAGTTCCTTGGTGTAAGTAAATAGCTTCCTCATGGAGCAAAGTCATTGCACTATATTGATCCATTTCACCAATAACTCTTGTTTTAGTTGGGATTGACTGATCGATAATAATGACGTTTTCTTGAGAAGCGGAACGCAAACTGATATTGCTCGCAGGAAAACTATCGGACATCCAATGCCATTTTTCGGAGGTTTGTAAAAGTACTCCTTCACTTTCAAGAAATGCGAGTAATTCCTGAACAGAAAATTCCGCATACAAATCGGCAGATGAAAATGGCAGTTCAAATGAAGCACATTTTAAATGGTCCATTAAAATAATCATATTATCTGGATGAATCCTAACTTCCTCAGGAGATTGTCCAAGAAAATATTCCGGGTGTTTAACAACATATTGGTCAAGAGCAGTCGACTGAGCCACATATATAATTAGAGCTTCATCCTGTCTTCTGCCTGCTCGTCCAGCCTGTTGCCATGCACTTGCGATGTTCCCTGGATATCCGGTCATAATACATGCCTGCAGTTGACCAATGTCGACACCTAACTCTAACGCATTAGTACTTACAACTGTTCTAATAATTCCATCTCGTAATCCCTTTTCAATCGTCCTTCTTTCCGAAGGCAAATAACCGCCACGGTAACCGCGTATAGTTTGATCATTAATCTTTTTACTTACTAAAGATTGTAAGTACGTCACAAGCATTTCTACTCGAACACGGCTCTTCGCAAAGACAATTGTTTGTATACCATTTACATATAATTCTTGTGCTAGATCTCTCACTTCTAAAATGGCACTTCTTCTTACATTAAAAACAGGATGTACTATTGGCGGATTATAAAATACAAAGTGTTTTTTTCCAGCTGGTGCACCGTTCTTATTGATTAATTCATGAGCCGTATTTGTTAAATTTTCGGCTAACTCTTTTGGATTTTTAATCGTCGCAGAAGTACAAATAAACTGAGGATTGCTACCGTAGTATGCACAAATTCTTTTCAAGCGTCTAATGACGTGCGCAACGTGACTTCCAAATACGCCTTTATATGTATGGATTTCATCTATTACAATATATTTTAAGTTTTCAAAAAGAGTTACCCATTTTGTATGATGTGGTAAAATTCCCGAATGCAACATATCCGGATTGGTTAAAACGATATGACCTGACTTACGAATTTTTTGCCTAATGCCCGGGGCTGTATCCCCATCATATGTATAGCTTAATATTTCTTCCCCAGTAGCTTCAATCAAATTATTTAAATCACTTTTTTGATCCTGTGCTAATGCTTTGGTTGGAAATAAATAAATAGCCCGTGAGGTTGGATCTTCCATAATCGACTGAAGTACAGGGAGATGATAACAAAGTGATTTACCAGAGGCAGTTGGGGTAATCGTTGTGTAAGACTTACCAGTTGTTGCAGCATCGAAAGCGAGTCGTTGATGTATATATAACTGATTTACACCACGACTTTTTAGCGCCTTTTGAATGGACTGATGCATCGCATCTGGAAAAGAAGCATAAATTGCTTCTTTTTCTTCGGTTGTATGAATATGTTCAATTCTTGGAAAGCGATTTTCATCCACTTTCCACGCATCTAATAATTGATGAATGCTCTTTTTTTCAAGCATACTCATCCCCTACTTCCTTAATAGCTTGGACAATTGTTTCTAGCGTATATTTGGATGAATGGACTGACGAAAGAAACCTTTTTTTGCTAGTTCCTTTGTAGTAAGATTGCACGATAAACTGTTTCATGGATTCAAGTAAGGAGTCAATTTGGCTTGGGTGGACATATTTTGGACGTTTCACTTGAATCCATTTCCGAACCAATTGTTCCCATTCCAGACAGATCTCGTCAATTCTATATGCATGTGGCTTTACATCCGTAAAAAAATCTGGTTCTTTATCTAGTTCTCTATATAGATGAAAACGCGAAATACATTCATCGCATTCTTTCATTAATTGGTTGCTAAGCTTTAATAATGACAAAGTGATCCCTCGCATTCTAGTTATAGTTTAGCAAATTCTCAACTATATTACTAGTTCTAAGCGAACGTACATTCCTTATAATTTATTTTCTATTTTTTCCAGCTTTCCTAGAAGCCGAAATGAGTTTTTACTAAAATCCTCTTCAAATTTGTCCTGCTCGTCATTTAACCGATTTTCCAATAAAAACTCTAGAAGCTCTAACTGATCTATTAGTCGTTCAATTTTATTCATCAAATATTCCCCCTTTTAAGGAGTATATTCGCTAGTTTTAAAAACTACCCTTCCTGTTTGACAAAGCATCTTCTTAAAAGACAAAACAAGTGGATTCTCGACATTTCTAGGAAATGAAACCTTATATATTAGCTGTTCGTCTAATGTACTTGTGATAAACTAATAGCATAAAGAGGTGATTTTTTTTGGCTATTCATTATCCAAATGGAAAGGCTTATATTCCGGTTAGCAAAGCAAAAATAGAAAAGAAAAAGGATTACTCCTTTAGCAATAGGGGTAAGACCTTAGAAGACGAAATAAACGAGGCAAACGAATTTTATCTTGCGCAGGATATAGCTGTTATTCATAAAAAACCAATACCTATCCAAGTCGTTAAGGTAGATTATCCTTCTAGAAGTAGTGCTGTTATTAAAGAAGCATATTATCGGACACCTTCTACAACTGACTTTAATGGAGTATATAAAGGTAAATATATTGACTTTGAAGCGAAAGAAACGGAAAATAGAACAGCATTTCCTTTAAAAAATGTGCATCTTCATCAGGTGGAACATATGAGAAAGGTTTCTAAACAATTAGGAATTACCTTTCTACTCGTTCGTTTTTCTGCATTAGAGCGTTATTTTTATTTACCTTTTGAACAATTATCGTTATTTTGGGAAAGAATGCTAACAGGAGGAAGAAAATCTATTGCTTTATCCGAGATGGAAATATATGCAATTGAGATTACTCCAAGATATGCACCAAGAATTGATTATTTAAAAATAGTTAATGACTTGAACGTATAAAGTGAAAGTGAGGAGACGTTTATGAGTGAGCAAAAAATGACTCGTGAACAACGTAGAAAACAACAAGAAAAAAAGAAACAACCTAAAGCCCCAGCTAAACTATGGATTAAAAGAATATTATTAACTATCGTGATAATTGGCATGGTTGGGCTTGTAGGCGGGGGTGCACTATTCGCCTTCTACGCAAGCAGTGCCCCAGAACTAGATGAAACTTCTTTAAAAGATCCAATTAGTCCAAAACTATTGGATGCAAACGGAGACCTTTTCGCCACAGTCGGTGCTGAAAGCAGGGAATATGTCCCTTACGATGAAATTCCACAACAAATGGAAGATGCAATCATTGCAACAGAAGATGCTCGTTTTTACGATCATTTTGGAGTAGATGTATTACGTTTAGGAAAAGCAGTAGTCGCTAATATTACAAATGGTTTTGGTGACCAAGGAGCAAGTACGATTACTCAGCAGGTCATTAAAAATTCATTTCTTACAAATGAAAAAACATTAAAGCGTAAAGCTCAAGAAGCCTATCTTTCCATTCAACTAGAAAGAAAATATGACAAAGAAGAAATTTTTGAAATGTACTTTAATAAAGTACTAATGTCTGGAAGAATATACGGTTATGGTACAGCAGCCCAGCATTTCTATGGTAAAGATTTAAAAGATCTTACACTCGATCAATTTGCGGTACTAGCAGGTATGTCGCAACGTCCAAATGCGTTTAATCCGTTCAAAAATCCAGAACTTACGGAAGAGCGAAGAAATGTCGTACTACATTTGATGAACTTACACGGCAAGATTACAGAGGAAGAAATGAAAGCAGCTCAAGCGGTTCCAATAGAGGATACTCTATTACCTGAGGATCAACGAGTTGCCAATCAAAATTCCAAATATGATGCTTTCATAGATATCGTATTAAATGAATTGGAAGCTAATGGTGATGGAAATGCTATCTCTGAAGGGATTACTATCCACACTACATTACAACCAAATGCCCAACAACAGGTTGAAAAAACATTAAATTCTGATATGTTCCCTACCGATGATATTCAATCTGCTGTAGCTGTAATTGATACGAAAACAGGGGCTATAGCTGCTATTGGTGGAGGTAGAAATTATGGAGCAGATCGAGGCTGGAACTATGCACAAGACATGAACACACGCTCAATTGGTTCAGCCATTAAACCTTTAATCGACTATGCCCCTGCAATAGAATATCTTGACTGGTCAACTGGGCATACAATCGTAGATGAAGAAATTACTTATACAGGAACAGAACAAGTTGTACGTAACTTTGATCGTAAATATAAAGGTGCTATGACATTTAGAGAAGCGCTATATAATTCTCGAAATGTGCCTGCAGTTAAAACGCTTCAAGAAGTAGGTACAGATAATGCCAAAGAGTTTATTAACCGATTTGGTATTGATCTTGGTAATGTATATGAAAGTAGTGCACTTGGTGGTGCCATGTCCCCTATTCAACTTGCCGGAGCTTATGCAGCTTTTGGAAACAGTGGGGTCCATACAGAGCCATATTCGATAAATAAAATTGTTTATCGCGATGGAAAAACAGAAAAAAATTATAAACCAAAATCTAAAGAAGTTATGAAAGATTCCACTGCTTATATGATTACCGACGTATTACGTGATGTATTGACAAAAGGTACCGGTAAGCGTGCAGCAATTAGTGGTTTAGATATAGCTGGTAAAACAGGGACAACAAACTATAGTTCAGATGATATGAAAAAATGGGACCTACCAAGCACCGCCTTTCCTGACGTTTGGTTTGCAGGCTATACGACAGACTACTCCGTTGCAATATGGTCAGGTTATTCAGATAGGAAAGTACCAATGACTACTAATGAGGAGCGATACTTACCTCAGAATATTTTCAAAGAAGTCATGGCTAACATTTCTGCAGACGCAGTAAATGAAAGATTTAAGAAGCCTAACTCTGTAGTTGAGGCTACAATAGAAAAAGGCTCAAGTCCTCTTAAATTGGCAAGCGAATATACACCAGACGAACTAAAACTAACAGAACTATTTGTGAAAGGCACAGAGCCTACTGCTGTTTCAGAGGAATATGAACAGCTTGAATTGAATACTCCTTCTAATCTTTCTGTGGAATATGATGAGCTCACATCAACTGCAACATTAGCATGGGATTTCGATCAAGAAGATATTGAATCTAAAGTTCAATTTGAAGTTGCTGTAACGATAGATAACGGACAATCTGAAGTAATTCAAACAACTAACCAACAAGGGTTGATCGTACAAAGTCTTATTCCAGGAAGCACGTATGTGTTCAGTGTAACAGCAGTTTCAGAGGATATTCGAAGTGAAAGTGCTACTGTGTCATTAACATTACCAGCTATCGTTGAAGAAGATTTAGATGATCTTGATCCAATAGACGGCGAATCAGAAAATCCAGATGGATCGAATAATGGTAATTGGAACGGGAATGGTAATGGGAATAACAATGGTAACGGAAATGGTAATGGGAATAACAATGGTAACGGTAACGGGAATGGCAATAATAATGGAAATGGAAATGGAAACAACGGTGGGAATGGAAATGGGAATGGATCAGATTCAGGTGATGGTAATGAAAACCCTGACGATGGTTCGGCTGAAACCCCACCTGATGGTACTGGAGAAACCGGTGAAAATGGAGAATCTGGTACGAATCCTTAATTAGATATATTAAAGTAGCAGGTCATGACTTCAGTCAAGACCTGCTACTTTTTGTTATGGCATCATAAGTAAAACTGAGTGGAATAAAAGAACTCGGGCGTAAGAGAATGAATGAATCCTTTCCGAGTGGGATTTCCCTCTTCATACGATAGTGAATGTACTCTATACGAGAGCGTTACCCAGCTATACGAGAGAGAATACTCCCTATCCGAGAGCGTCCCCTAGCTGTACGAGAGAGCTCCAATAATACACCCTATTCTAAAGTGTCCCGTCAATATTCTCTAGGAAAACCAAAACAAAAGCGGATGAATTCTTGAATTCATTCGCTTTTGTTTTGTGCACGTATGCGCGCTATTTTTTTCTTGGATTCTTTAAAGAGCTCATTTAGTTGAACGAATGCCACATGTCTTTCTATATTTGACTCGATAAATTTAATACGTTCTTCATAATTTAATGGGGCTGCTTCTGTTACCTCATCGAGCATAGTCACTAGTAGATTGATGCCCTTACGCATCAGCTCAAGCTTTTTCATGTCTTTTGATTTAATTATTCCCAGAAGCACTTCACGAATTATTTCCCATTCTTCGAAATAATGCTGATTACTGAGGGACAATTTTATTCATCCTCTTCTTCCCTTCTCTACAAACCGATAGTAAAGGACATTCTGGGCAATTTGGATTTTGCGCTTTACAGTGATAGCGCCCGAAAAAGATTAACTGATGATGTGTCTTAGACCATAATTCCATCGGTGTTTTTTTCATTAATGTTTCTTCAACCTGTAGAACTGAATCTTTCCACCTGCAAAGTCCTAATCGTTTAGATACTCTTTCCACATGTGTGTCTACTGCAATCGCTGGAATATCAAATGCGACGGAAACAACTACATTAGCTGTTTTACGACCTACTCCAGGAAAGGTAGTAAGCAAATCACGATCAGCTGGTACTTCCCCACCGTATAATTCTATTAACTGATTGCTAAGCGCTTGGATATTTTTAGCCTTATTTCTATATAAGCCAATAGAACGAATATCAGTTTGCAATTCCTCAATGGATACCGCTAAATAATCCTCTGGTTTTTTATATTTTTGAAATAAGTTTTTTGTTACTTTATTGACTAATACATCAGTACATTGTGCGGATAATAATGTTGCAACTAACAATTCGAATGGATTATCGTGAACCAACTCACAATGCGCATCCGGGAACATTTGCTCCATTTCATCCAAGCAATAGAGCCAGCCAGCTTTTGTAAGCAAAATTTACACCTACTCCCTTTCTTCTAACCAATTGTAAAACGGAACTTTCGAACTGGAAGATGGTTGTTCTGCTGTTTTTTGCACAGGAATATGCTGTCTAAATTGTGCTGATTGATTTTCTGCAGCTTCCACAGTTTTGATATTTTTCTTTTTCCAATCAAATAATATTCGATCTATATACCGGAGACTAAGCTTTTGTGAAAGTACTGCTTCCTTTAAAGCTAATCGGATAAGGGAAGCAGAATGTTTGTCTTGATCGAACCACATACCTATAGTCTCGTATTCCATTGGGGATAATAATCGACCAAATTCTTGTTCGAATAATTTATATATATCCCCTTCCTCCTCTTTACTATGAAGATCCTTTACATCATTTTGTTGCTGTTCCATAAAATCTACTAATAGCTCCCATAATTGATGGAAAGCGTAATATTCAAAGTGTATACCATCCTCATCTAAATGTTGTTCTATTTGTATTAACCCTTTTTGCATAAGACGTTGCAAAATAGTTACTACTTTATTTTCATTAAAATAAGTACGTTCTACTAAATTCTGAGGGGTTGGGAAATGATTCCCTGCTTCTCCATAAGCGATTAGATGCAGTAAAAGAATTGCTTCCTCGTCTCTTATATTAATCGCTTTGTAGTGACTAAAAAAAAGCTGGGAAATAGTTACATTTCCCTGCTCAGTCCAGATACGGAGTCGATCTCGCTTTTGCATACTCGTACTCCTTTCTCTCTATATAATTACTATTACTTATTATGGATATAAACGATTCAATAAACGAGGAAACGGAATTGATTCACGAACATGCTCTGCTCCACTAAACCATGCTACAGTGCGCTCTAATCCTAGTCCAAAACCAGAATGAGGTACAGAACCTTGTTTACGTAACTCTAAATACCAAGCATACGCCGATTCATCCAGATTATGGTCTGCTATACGTTGCTTCATAAGGTCATAATCATGAATACGCTCAGAACCGCCAATCACTTCTCCATAGCCTTCTGGAGCAATTAAGTCAGCACATAAAACTACATCATCACGATCTGGATGTGGTTGCATATAAAATGGCTTAATACCTACTGGATAGTGTGTAATGAATACCGGTTTATCAAAGCTTTCAGCGATGGCTGTTTCATGTGGCGAACCGAAATCGTCTCCCCACTCTATATCATCGAAGCCTTTTTCATGTAAAAACTTAATAGCATCATCATATGAAATACGTGGGAATGGTGCTTGTATATTTTCTAATTTTGATGTATCACGACCAAGACGTTCTAATTCCAATGAGCAGTTTTTCAATACGGCTTGTGCGATAAATGAAACATATTGTTCCTGCACTTCCAAGTTTTCTTCGAATTCAACAAAAGCCATTTCTGGTTCAATCATCCAAAATTCGATTAAGTGACGACGTGTTTTAGATTTCTCTGCACGGAATGTTGGTCCGAAAGAAAATACTTTCCCCATTGCCATGGCTGATGCTTCCAAATATAATTGACCTGATTGAGAAAGATATGCATCCTCGTCAAAGTATTTAGTATGGAATAATTCTGAAGTCCCTTCAGGTGAAGAACCCGTCAAAATAGGTGGATCCATCTTCACAAAGCCATTTTCATTAAAGAATTCATATGTAGCACGAATAATTTCATTACGTATTTTCATAATGGCATGCTGCTTTCTAGAACGTAACCATAAGTGACGGTTGTCCATTAGAAATTCTGTACCATGCTCCTTAGGGGTAATAGGGAAATCGACCGCAGCATGAATTACTTCTATTTCTTTTACCTGAAGCTCATATCCGAAAGAAGAGCGCTCGTCTTTGATCACTTCACCAGTTACATACACAGAAGTTTCTTGCGTTAACCCTTTTGCAGTTTGAAAAATTTCTTCTCCAACCTCTTCTTTTACTACTACACCTTGCACAAAACCTGAACCATCGCGTAATTGTAAAAATGCAATTTTACCACTTGAACGCTTATTAGCTAGCCAAGCACCCATTTTCACTGTTTCTCCAACATAGTTGGCCATATCTTTAATCATGATTTTTTTCATTATACCCTCCAAAAGTTTTGACTATAAGTTCGAAATTCGCTTCCACCATTCTCCGTTATCAAATAACAAATAAACATAATTGAGATTGTCATCCGCATTTACATAAGTTATTTCCCACACTGGGCCTATTTTTTCTACACCGAGTTTAGCATGTAATAGCTTACCGTCTTTAACATCCTTCATCGCTAAGTCCACAGCTTGTTGCTCCGATATACCTTCGTCTATGCTCACTTCCATAATCTTTTCGTCAGACTGCTTATCTGGTAAAAAATATGCTTTTTGTTCCCCTTTAGCTGTCGTACCAATTACCGTATGAAAAGTGGATGTATTGTTATATACATAGGTCTTATCTACTTGAGCCAACAAGTTATTTTCCAACGCATACGATTCCGCTGTATCATTTGCATCTGAATATGGACTTTTTGCTTGAAAGTAAATTAATAAGCTAATAATTATAGTTAAACTTAACGCAAAAACTACAATAAATAATATCCATTTTTTTAGTGACATCTATTACGTCCTATAAATGGTGAAAACAGCTTTATTTTCATCCTGCTTATCTAATGCTAGTCCAAACATTAAATCTTTCTCTTTAAGCGTACGATTTAATACATCAACTATTTTATATAAGTCTGATTGGTAGTCGACTACAACTGTCGATAGCGTTTCAATTTTGTTTTCCATATTCCTTACCTGCTTTCTAAAATCATCCTTCATTAGTATACCAATTTTCTAGCTCTAAGACCATATTTTCTAACGATACTTTCTTAACAGGAATATTAGGAATTGCCTGTAAAAAGTCACTCCCATATGACTTCGTCTCTATTCTTCTGTCTAAAACAATGAAAACACCCTTATCTGACGATGATCGGATTAAACGCCCGAATCCCTGTCTAAAGCGCAACACTGCTTCTGGTAACGAATAAGAAGAAAATGGGTTTTGACCATTTTTCGTTATTAAATCTGCTCTTTTTTTGAATAGAGGATCGTCTGGAGAAGAGAATGGTAAACGAACCATGATGATCACCGATAATGCATCACCTGGTACATCGACCCCCTCCCAAAAACTATTCGTTCCAAATAGAACAGATTTGGAGAAACGTTGGAATGATTTTAATAATCTCATTTTACTTCCAGAAGTCATACCTTGTGCAAAGAGCATATAATCATCCAACAAATGAGTGTCTTGTATTAATTCCACCGTTTTTCGAAGCATATCTTGGGATGTAAATAAAACAAAGCATCTACCTTCCGAAACTAGAACCGTTTGTACTACAGCTTCTGCAACTGCTTCAATATAATCACTCTGCGATACCTGTTTAATATCGGGCATATTTTCTACGATTAGCAGCTCCGCTCCATTATAATAATCGCTAGAAGCTTTAAATTGAAAGATAGGTATTGCAGGACTTAAGCCAAGCTGCGAAGTGATAAAATGCCTATTAGAAGGTACAGTTAATGTGCCAGATGTCCAAATAACTGCGCCAGCTTCTCGGTGGGCCATTAATGCCTTTTTTATATCCTCTTTATAATTTAATGGTCGCTTTATAACAGTGAGGCTACCAGGAATACTCCTTGTATCAATTTCTAGCCATCTTGCCTCTGTAATTCTATTTTGTAAGAAAATCTCATCCCATTCACTTACTTTAATATCCAATTCTCTTATCCAATATTGCCATTCATTGATGAATGATTGTATTTTTTCTTCTTCCACATGCTTACTGTACGAATTGATCATAGATTTAGTCGAGAAGATGAAAACCTGAATGGAATTAGCCACTGAGCGGAAAATGGATTGATCTAGTTCAAGGTCTTCTAATGCTATCATTTTTTTTGTGCTCTTCCCGTTTTTTTTGCTTTTTTGAAGGAAGGCATCAATGACATACGATACAGCTCTATCAAATTTTTCTATTGTTTCTACGTATTGCTTTTCTAATTGAATTTGAAGAGACATAGGGACATAAAGAAGTTCCAGTTTTTGCAGTAATTGCTCGGTATCAAGTGTTCCAAACTGACCTAACACATATTTCCAATTAGTATAAGAGAAAATACGCTCTCCACGAGACATACTTGCATGAATCATTTGATGGGCTTCATCTACAATCATTGCACAACCCGAAGTGAGTATTGGTTGGTCTCTTTCTTGATCGGTCATTACCATCGCATGATTTGTAACTAAAATATGGCAATTCTCACTTTTACGTAGAGCTCTCTCATAAAAATCATTTTTACCCACTTCTTTTATATTCGATAAACTTCCTCGTCTGATTTTATCTACAAATAGTTGTCCTCCACCGGAGGCATTTAGCTCTGTTAGATCTCCATCTTCCGTTAAGGTCAGCCATACTAAAATCTGCATAATCGTAAATGTTTCATCGTACGATTCATCGTCTAGTTGAACCTGCTGCCAAAAGCTATATAGATCTATATAATGATGCATCCCTTTTAGCGATGCAGCCTTTACATTCGTTTCTAAAATTGCGTTTATCTTTGGTATTTCCTCTGTCACCAATTGGTCTATTAGATGCGTTGTATATGTACTAATGATGACTGGTTTATGCATTTTAAATGCATAAAGAACAGCAGGTAATAAGTAACCTAGTGTTTTACCTATTCCCGTTTCAGCTTCGCAAACTATTTCTAATTCGTTAGTTAGAGCTGCTTGAATTTGATCCATCAATTCAAATTGGCCCTTACGTTCTTCAAAGTTTGGAAAGCCCTTGCTAAGTAGTTCAACCTTCATTTCCTTTGTTTCGGGAAATGAACGTAATTCAGTTTTTTCCTGTATCTCCTTTGATAATTCCTTTATCGGAATCCCTCGGTAAATTAGAAAATTGTCTGGTGATTGCTCTTTTCTTTTACTTACGAGTACATCGAAAAATAGAATGGATAAATTAGATTTTAATTGGAAGGATCTTTTATGTAATAACTCGATAGTTTTAAGTGGTAGCTTCATTAATTGTTCTATACATTTTAACAATAAATAAGCAGTTGCAAGTGCATCATCATCCGCTCTATGCGCAGACTCCAAATCGATGTCTAACTCCCCAGCAATATCCTGAAGCTTATAACTATATAGGTTTGGAAACATTATTTTGGTAAATTCCACCGTATCCATTGTTTTACATACTAATTTAGGCAGCCCGACTCGTTTCAATTCCTTTTGCAAGAAAGGTAGATCAAAATTAATATTGTGGGCAACAAAAATATGATCCTGAAGCATTTCCAACACTTCCGCCCCAATGTCCTCAAATAATGGGGCATTCCTGACATCACTATTCTCTATTTTAGTCAAATCCTGGATAAATAGGGGAATTGGCTTTTCTGGGTCAACAAAAGTCGTATATGTGTTTACTATTTTGTTATTTTCAATAAATACAATTGCAAGTTGAATAATACGGTCACCATTCGTCGATGAGTGGCCTGTTGTTTCAATATCGACAACTGCATATTTATGATTTTCCATCATTCCTCAACTCACAGTCCTGTTGTTCTAAAAAAATTGTACCACATTCACTTTCCAGTGACGAAACTTTTACTTTCAAATAGACATCCTGCTTCTTCAATTATTCCGTTACGATAGTGAGATTATCCCCAAATTAGGTAGAAACACATGAGAATATACATTTAATTTAATAGCGTATCAATAGTTTTCATCAAATCAATATTACTCTTAATTTTATATCCAGTACTACTTTTAGAAGCAAGTGGTCTCCTAATGTGATGAAGTTAGTTCAACTTTCCTTGTACTTATTCATATAATGTCCTGAGAGGAGGCTTAATTGAATGGATCGTTTTATTCTTTTGATGATGGCTAGTATTTTAGCTGGATTTGCATTATTAAAAGTTCCTTTAGAAGGTACTTTCTTAGCGGGTTTGGAACCATTTACAAACATAATAGGTATTTTAGCTATTGTAATTTTCTCTCTTGTTCTATTATATAAAGGTTTAATGGCACTACTGGGGAAAAAATAAAATGAAGTTTAGACTCAGAAGTTATTCTGAGTCTTTAATGGCTTTTCCTAAGTTAGCATGACGCTGATCTTTCGCTTTGCTAACTATCAGAACAAAATGATCATAAATTGCATCGATGGTATTAATGTAGAGAAAATAAATAATATGGCTGTAATCATGGATATCGGACAGACTTAGCATCTACTGTCTTTAGAAAAACGAAGAAGAAAGAAGATGTCGTGTATTAGCAGGAGCGTTTTCTAAAGATTAAAGTAGCATATGAACATTATCATAAAACCAATTTGGCGTTAACAGAGTGTAAAAAGTATATTATTAAAGAAGAAAACTATACGATTACGGAAAAACTAGGTTATTTAAAGAAAACACTAGACTACTTTAGAAATGAAGAGGAATTTCAAGTGGATAACTATATTGATATAGTCTTTGAAAAAACCGATTCAATCCAAAAAGATATTATCGTAAATTCGGTTAAACCATATGAAACGGTCATTTCCGAAAGTGCTATAGAAAGGCAGAAAAAACATATAAATGTAAAAGAAAACTAGATTCCAATATAGAGATTCAAGTTAACGTCCCGGATATTGAACATGTCGATAAGCTGATTGAAGTTGGCTTTGATGAAGAAACTCAAAAAAAGTTATATAAAATCTATTTCCAAGAAGAGATATAATCTTAGAACAATAAGAAAAACCTAACAAAATGACACCTTGCTTCTATAAGAAAAATAACCTTATAGACACCGTTGATTTCATCTGCGGCTGACGCTTTTCCTGGCATGGCTTCATTCGCACAGAACAAGGATCGTAGTATTGAAGCGTTTTTATCCTGCCTTCCCCTAAATAATCTTGCGCAGTCTCCAACCTGCCCCATCCCGGCAAAGGATAGGGCAATATAAATAGAGTTATAATGGTTTTATGATTACTACCTTTGTCCGGAAGTTGTCATGTCTACCATAGAGTAATTAAAGGACTGTCTTTCTTGTATCATTCCCCTTGTATAAATCCTTCTTAGCTAGTAATATATTTAGCTTTTCTGAACTTAGAAGCATTGCTACAACAAAAATGACAATAGTAATTGGGAAGATTCCTATTGTTGACTGAGCTGCGATGAAACCAAGTAGAGGCGGCATAAACGTTGTGCCGGTATATGCAAACGCCATTTGATAGCCCATAATCGTCTGAGAATGTTTTTTTCCAAAACGTGTTGGCGTTTCATGCAACATACATGGAAATATCGGAGCTAATCCTAGTCCAACAATTATAAATCCTGCAAGTGAGAAAACGGAAGGCAATGGTAAAAATAGAATAATGGCACCAGTCAATGCTATTATTTGTCCCACTCGAATTAGCGTCAGGTTAGTTATTTTAAAAGTTATAAAGCCTGTTATAAATCTACCAATTGTTATTCCAGCGTAATAAAAGGAAACCCACCCTGCAGCAGATACTACACTTAATCCTTTAACATTTACCAAGAAACTACTTCCCCAAAGACCCACCGTTGCTTCTACTCCACAATAAAAAAAGAAGGAGCTCAATGCCAGTTTAACGCCTCTAACTTGTAAAGGTTTTACATCTTTAGCATGATCATCATTAGTTAAACCTTTTAAATCTTCGGTCTCCTCTTTTAAAATAATATTACTTTTTGTTTTCACTTTATTCCATAAAGGCAAAGTGAAGAAAAGAATTATAACTAACGTAAACTGAATGCCAGAAATAACAAAATATCCATTTCTCCAAGAACTATCTCCTGAAACAAATTGAGCCATAATAAGTGGACCAAGAGTCGCACCGACTCCCCAAAAACAATGTAACCAACTCATATGATGTGCTTTATAATTTGTAGCAACATAATCATTTAAACCTGCATCGACAGCCCCTGCTCCTAAACCAAGTGGGACAGCACATACAATTAACCAAATAATTGATGGAGCAAAATGAAATCCAAGCAAAGCACCAGCAGTCATTAAGACGCTGACAAATGTGACTTTGCCAGTCCCGTACCGTTTCAGTACCCTGCCGCTAACTAAACTGGAGATAATTGTACCACCTGCAATTGTCATAAAAAGGAATCCTGCAGTTTCGAGTGGTGCCCCATAATCCGATTGCATCACAGGCCACGCTGCCCCTAACAATGAATCAGGTAAACCTAAGCTTATAAAAGCCAAATATATAATCATTAAAAGGAATGTTGCCATTTTTCACCTCTCATACTTTCCGATTATTTTACTTTGTTGTTTCATTCAACATAAGATCAAGCCCAAGACTTTGTAATCCATATAAATAATCATGTTGCCAATCACTTATTGTAAGCTCTGGCAAATGTTCAGTAGGAATATATTTTGAGCTTGCTATGGTAATCTTCTCCACTAGAGCTTCTTCCACTTCATTATTACAAAAAATGATAGTATGTGGGTTAATGATAGCTGTAAATGTTGCTACTAATCTGCAAATTGGATCTATCTGAAAATCTTGTGAAAACGCTAACTTTTTAGATCCAGTTCCATTTCCCAAAGCTTGCATGAAGTTTCGAGTATTATACTGGGGGATAAATGAAACTTCTCCTGCGAAAAATGTACTACCTCGTACCACATCTCCATTGATCATAATTCCTGCACCAGGACCATTTTGTCCAGAATACAAATATACTAAAGATGGATTCTCCTTAATAGCTCTCTGATGGTGATATCCGAGAACAGCAGCGTTCATATCGTTCTCAACTATCACTGGTATAGAAAACCGATTCTCATAGAATCCCTTTACATCAAAATTTTGAAACTGCTCATAACCTGGTATATGAATAATCCTTCCACTATTAACGGAACCAGGTACTCCAATTGCGATAGAACTGATTTTTGGAAAGGCTATCATTATTTTTTCAATGCATGTAGTTAATAAATGCAACCCATTCCCCACTAATACACTTGGAACTTTTCCTTGATCCTTTATTTCCCCTAAGCAATTGAAAATTGCATAATTCGTTTCTGTCCTCTCTAAGAAAATTGCAAGGCTATACATATGCTCGGAATTGTACGTATACCTTTTTGCTCTTCTACCCCCACTAGATTCATCTAAACCGACTGAAAGAATTTCTCCATCCTTCTCCATCTCCCCTAAGAACTTACTTATAGTTGGGAAACTAATTTCTAATTTATCGCTGAGCTCAGCTTTTGTTGCACTCCCCAATTCTAAAAGGGATTTCCGAATTCCAGAAAGGATTACATTCCCTAATGATTTTTGAGTGGTATTCACAAAAGTCACCTCCTATAAAGCAGACTTATTAAAGTTCTTTAATAAGTCTCGACTAAAAAACTTATTAAATGCCTTTAATAAGTGATGGTGATAATATATCATATTAAGTTTTCGAAAACAATTGCTTTCCACAGAAATGTAAGAATATTTAGTTCTTTCAGGGCGATTGTAGATGAAAATTAGAATCATAAGGATAACTGGGAATCGTAAAGTTCATGACTTTATAAAAAGACATTGAAAGTATTGTTACGTTTCCCAATCATAAATGTAAATGGATCGTCTTCATTTTATATAGGTTAATTAAATTGTAAATGTTTGAATTAAACACTGCTCGTCATCAACTAAGTCTTGTTTTTCTTCGAATTGAATATTTAAAGTATTATATATCTTTTTCCAAAACAATATTGCGGGCACATTTTCAAGTAGCTCAATAACAAAATATTTGCCCTTCTTATCTTGAAATAATTTTTCAATTGCTTGTCTGCCCATTCCTTTACCTTTGTATTTATTTAGTATAAATATATCGTTTACTCCGAAGTCATTATCTTTAGTTAAAAATGGACGTTCTAATAGTAAAAGAAAACCTATAATATTATTATCTAGTTTTAAGAAAAATGGGGAAATGCCATCTATTTCCCAAAACTTTTCTAAACCTTCATAATGAAAGCAACCATCTTCTCCGATATCTATCATAGAAGTAAATTTAGAAAGGTCATGAAGGTACAAAGAGTATAGGTTGTTTAGAATAGATTTTTCTGATTCCAAAACTTCTTTAAGAATAACAGTCATTGTGTAATATCCCCTTTTACAATTTGGATGATTTTTCTCAATATAAATTTAAAGGTTTACGCTTCCGAAGTAATTGGATGCTTTACATGTTTAGGAAAAGAATTATTACCACCAGTTTTTACAAATAATGTTCCAGCACGTTTTAAAGGATTACTTTCAAATATTAATCCTTTATAATCTGGCGTATAATGAAAAACTACCTTTTTACTTCCATCACCTGAAATTTTTTGTAGAATATTGTGAATGTCTATTTTTTGTTTACTGATAATATCAAAAATATCAATTCGGTTACCGTCTTCGGAATATATTATAATTACATCTTCAGATTCAAGATAATAAATATCATTACAAAAAACATTTAAGCAATAATACATTAATATTCCTTCAGCGTTCACAGTTGAAAAACGATTAGAAATAGGTATTCTCTCTTTCGCAAATTTAAATATAAAGTTAATGTCATCCTCATTTGTTATGTTCAGTTTAAGCGGTCTATTTATTGATTTTTGATTAGACGAAAAATTAATGGAAAATTGTTGTTCATCCACTATTTCAAAGCCAAACTTTGGATAATAATCTAAAACACTTTCATTTGCAAAAAGGTATATGAAATCATACATATTTTTATATTCATCTAAAACTTTATACATTAAACTTTTAGAAAGTCCTCTGTTTCGATAATCAGGATGGGTCATCACTGTTCCAACTTGCAATGCTCGTTTCTGATTACCTTCAATAATAAAGTCAATAATATTAATTGAGACATTTGCTACAACCTTATCATCAACTACATATGAAAAGGGTATGTATCCAACTCCCCAAAACCCGTGTTGGTACCAACTTTTAAAATTCAAGCCAAAAACACTGTTAGCGAGTTCGAAAAAGCTCTCTCTTAGTTGCTCACTTTCCTTATAATTTGTTATAAATCGCATTTCTTCTTTCAAGTATTTCTCTCCTTCTATTTTTACTTCAAATTATTTATACTAGAGTCAATTTCATAATACAATGATCGATAATAAACGTACTCTTCCACTAAACTGCTGCCTTAATGTAATAAGAAAAAATGATATACCAGCCCAAATATAGCTCCTAATAATCCAACTACTACATATGTGATACCTGCAACTTTTCTTTTTTTCCTGTATCGCATATAAAATCCTGCAATTATAAACCCAATGCAATACACAATTATTATAAAGAGTAAGATAGGTTTCAATGCTTTATCCATCCTTGACAATATATTTGAATTAGCACCGCTAATCATTGACCCAACATATTGATAGATACATTGTATATCGTTTATACCAGCATAAATGTAACTGGGGGTAGCTACCTCACCTACTGTTTACAAATATTAGTTATCTTTACTATCTCTTCAAGTTTTTCATGTGAGTAGAAAGACATTGCCTGCCACTCAAAACTTAAATTAACTGCACCTTAGTAGAATAAGTTCGACAAAAAAATGCATTTATCCTTCTTTGCTCAAAGCTACCTTACTCAAAGTGGACTCAAACTTGTTCTTGTATATATGCCGATGTGATTTAATCAATTTACAAAACTAGTGTATTCTAGGAATAAATAGAATGATAAATTTCTCCTATAATTCCCTCCATTTGGTGAACACCCAATTCTGTATTTGTCATTATGACTGCGCCTTTCTCTGAATTTGGACTCACCACCATCATACATTGGAACCCTACTCCCCAACCTAATGATGAAATTTCAAGTTCTTTTTCCGAACCCTCTAGGAATACGCCAAGCCCAGTCCACGATTTTCCTCCTTGGGGAGTTATTATTTCTTTTGCACGACTTTCAGAAATTCCGATCTTACTTTTGCCTCTTAGGGCATTTAATAATTCAAGGACTACTTGAGCTAGATCTAAAGAAGTTGTCCATAGTCCCGAAGAAGCGGGGTAAGGATAAAAAGGATATTTGGCCTCTACTATTTCACCATTTTTGTTATGACCACAAGAAAACTCTTCTCTTTTCATTTCTAAAATTGACGTTCCTAATGTGCTATTTCCCATTTGAAGCGGTTCAAATATTTGTTCTTTCATAACTTGGCTAAACGGTTTTTCAGTTATATCTTCTATTAGTAATTGAATGATACAAAAACCTGCATCTGAATAATGAAATTCACTCACTGGTTCATATTTCACTTCAATTGGATATTTACAATATGATGTTTTCCCATTTAATAATTCAACCATTGAGGGCATATCTAACATCGAATTTAGCTCAGCAAAACTATCTTCAGGGTCAATAATTCCAGATTGATGACTTAACAAATTTCGTAATGTAACGCTTTTATTAATAGTTAATTCATTCTCAGGTACTTTCCACGATATAAGCTTTGAGTTTACATCTTCATCCAAATCAAGAAGACCTTGTTCCGTTAATTTCATAACTAGCATTCCTGTTAGGTATTTACTAATTGAACAAGCATTAAAAATAGAATTCCTCGATATACGGTTAGAGCTTCCTGCCTCTAAGAAACCATAGTTTAAGATATTATGAATTTGACCATTTTCTATTAACGTAACGCTTAACCCTGTAACATTATAATAATTCATACGCTCTTTAATGTTTATATTCTTAAATTCCATATTAATCCTCCTAATTAAAGGTTTACTTAAGAGTACATTAACACGAATATATGTTCCTTGTATATATTTGGAAAGCGAAAAATTTAACTGTACTAATTCGTAAACTCCATGAATTCATTTTCAGTTATATTAACTAAGGATTAGACATCCACATGGTAATTTATTTCTTATCTTCGTAAAAAACACATGATAATATCTTGCCGAGTATGATATGGTAAGTTATCTACAACTAATGATTAGAAGGTGAAGACCATGCTAGAAATAAGTGAAAGTAAATTAGCGCAGTATGTCGTCCATTATGTAGGTGATGCGCTTGTTTTAGGAGATGAAGCATACTCTCAACCAGAAGTTATGCTAGAAGCAGCCTTTACGCAATTAGCATTCAATAAAATTGATTTGGAGCAGCAATACGAGTTTTTTCATGAATCAGATATTGGATTAAACGAAGTATATAACTTTGTAAGTTCAATTTTTGATCAGGAGGGCAGCTTTCTTGAACAATCCAAACATATCGCCACTCATTTAAAAAGTGTATCCCAACATCCTAATATTAAAAATGGAGAATTATTTATAGGATTATTCGATAATTGCTTATGGCATACAGAAGTGAAAAAGGTATTAGCCATTGTAAAGATAGATGAAAAAGAAATGTTTCTAGATGTGAAAAACGACCAAAACAAAATGATTGTAAACGGCATCGATGGTATTAATGTCAAGAAAATTAATAATATGGCTGTAATCATGGACATGGGACCAGACGTAGCTCCTGCTGTATTTATGAAAACGAAGAAGAAAGAAGATGTCGTATATTGGCAAGAGCGTTTTTTGAAGATTAAAGTAGCCGATGAACATTATCACAAAACTAATTTAGCTTTAACTGAGTGTAAAAAATATATTATTAAAGAAGAAAGTTATACAAATACCGAGAAACTAGGTTTTTTAAATAAAACACTCGATTATTTTAGAAATGAAGAAGAATTTCAAGTGGATAACTATATAGATACAGTCTTTGAAAAAACTGATTCAGTCCAGAAAGATATTATCGTCCAATCAGTAAAACCATATGAAACGGTCATTTCAGAAAGTGCAATAGCAAAGGTAGAAAAAACGTATAAACGAAAAATTAAGTTGGATTCCAATATCGAAATTCAAGTGAACGTTCGTGATATTGAACAAGTCGATGAGCTGATTGAAGTCGGCTACGATGAGGCAACAAATCGAAAGTTTTATAAAATTTATTTTCAAGAAGAAATTTAATCTTTAAAACTCACCTAAATCTAATGAGTATAAGAAAAACTGAGCAAAAAGACGCCCGGTCCTTATAGTTCAAAACCTGTTTCAATCGTTTTTGAAGTGCTCTGGACAGACTTATTGCTTTAGTATTACCGAATGTTTTTTTAGAGATGCTGGTCGTGACTAACGTCACGACCAGCATCTCTTTTCTCTGTAATCTTATGGCGTTCGTCTGTCCGTCGCCCTCCTACAACTTTTAGAAACAGGTTAGTTCATTTTTAGGTAACTAAAGAAAAGCTACTTTCTTATTCATAGAGTAAGCTCTCGAAGATGCAATTTCGTTCGCTATTCACTTCTTTATAGTGCAAACACTTACTATTTCTCTTTATTTCCACTAGTGAAAAAGAAAACCTGCTTTCTTCCTCTATCATTGGTTCATCGCATTTCTAATGCTAAAGCGATTACAAATAATTTGATCACTCTCTAAAATTTGACCAATCTTATCATCTAAGCGATAAGCTATGCTAAATTTTCTAGTGGAGTACTACACACTGATTGATTGTAGTGTAAGGTGGCGACTCCAGTGGGATGAGTGAGACAGATGAGCTATCACATCGACGCGCTAGCGACGGTGATAGCTCATCGCTCACCCCACGGAAAGCGTCCACCTGAAACGGAAATCACAAGTATTATTCATTTTTTAAAGTGCTATAAATCCAGTGCTCATGGTACATTTTTATATACTTTCTTATTCTTTAAGAAAAACCGGGCAAAATAAGATGCCCAGTCCTTTAAGATCAAAACCTTTTTCTTTCTTTTTCGAAGGGCTTTGGATAGTCGTTTTGCTATAGGATTACCGATTGATTTTTGAGTGGGTGGTCGTGACTGACGTCACGACCACCCACTCTTTTTTCGGTAATTTGAATTTTGCCTGTCCGTCGCCCTCCTACAACTCTTAGAAACAGGTAAGTGAGTTTTTGGATAACTAGAGAAAAGATACTAACTATTCCTATAGCTGATGACAGTCTAAGTACGCGACATCGTGTCGCAATGACTGCCTGACCCGCATCGTGAGGCCTCGAAGATACAATTTCGCTCGCTATTTGCTTCTTTATTTAGTGAACACTTACTATTTTTTAATTTCCACTAGTAAAAAGGAGGTATTTTCCGTTTTTCCAGTCCCATGAACCCGGTATTCAAGCTACATTTTTATATACTTTCCTATACTTCAAGAAAAACCAGATCGAGGATAAAAACTCAATCTGGCTCATTTTAACTATTTATACTTTCTACTTTATTTACTTGTCTCGCATGTATAGTTTTCATCGCATACCTCGCTATTGGTTGAGCAATCAACATTTCAATCCAAAACGCTACACCAAAGTTTCTTGGCCAGCTGTGCAAGAAGTTTTTAAATGGCTCTAAACTAATTTGTTTTGTACCTACCCATGTTCCGATAATGGACAGCAACAAAGATAATACCGTAACATTTATTAAAATATTTAATAACACTCTTGCGTTAAATCCATCTGTCTGACCCACGAGCTTTGGCATTACCCAGTGTACTGTAGGGCCAGCAACTAATCTTACTAAAAGGACAACAATCACCCACATTATTGGTATAACCTTCAAAGTCTCCAAATACACTTCTTTACTGAAACCTTGTTCCAATCCCATAATAATAGGTGCAATTGTGTTTACAGAAATGACAGAAATAATCAGTAAAAACAATATACCTTCTTTGGCATTTTGAGGCAGTCTATCTTCTTTGTACATTTTTATCATCTCCATATTTTATTTCACCTATCAGCTATTATTTAAACTCTAAAATTATTCTTACCTTAAAATATATTGACCGTTCAGTATAATAATCGCTAAACTGATTATATTTTAATTCATTATAAATTGTCAATATAGTTGAATTTATATTATTTTGTTAGATACAATAGAGTTACATGTATGTAGAAGGAGTGAAAAATATGGAGATTAACACAAAAGAGAAAATCCTGATCGCTGCTTCACGTTTGTTTCGAAGACAAGGATATCATGCAACAACTTTGAACCAAATCTCAAAAGAAAGTAATACACCTAGAGGATCAGTATATTACTATTTCGAAAATGGAAAAGAACAGCTTGCACAAGAAGCGATTTTACGTACGGGGCAAATTATTAAACAGCGTATTGAAAACGCATTAGCATTAGAATCCGATGCTGCTAATGCCATTTATACACATCTTAGGAATATAGCCGATGAGATTGAACAACAAAAAGAAACAACTGATATTTTCTCGCTCGTAGCAATCTCTAGAGAAGTCTCAGATTCGAATGCCATTCTTCGAAAATCATGCGAAGAAGTATATGATAATTGGATCAATATATTTGCTAACAAAATAAAACAATCAGGTTTCTCTGATAAAGAAGCGCTAGAATTAGCTATTATCATCCAAGCAATGATTGAAGGTGCATATGCCTTAATGGTTTCACAACAGAATGTAACAGCAATGCGGATTGTAAGTGAACAAGTTTTAAAATTATTACATCGCTAATCTTTAATCCATTGCTTTTAATTTGTCAAAGTTTCAAGTCTGTACATAGTACAAGGAAGAAAATGCAATTTTGATTCGAGCAATCTTTTTTTAATGGTTTATCCTGTATTCCACATGTAGGATGAGATGATAACTTATTAGTCCGATGATCATGTGGTGGCACACCAGGAATAACATTTAACACACTTAACGCAAGGATTTTACTTATTAATCGTAAGTCCTTTTCTCAAACGCTCTTTATCGTCAAGTTAAATCTACCAGGCTCCCGATTGGGAAGAATGCCGTAACCACCTTCTACGAATAGTATTGCTTATAGGGGCTTGCCTTCGATATCTTTCTCCTTTAGCTCATAAAAGTATTCCGTCACTCCTACTCCCATATATTCTTCTAAAAAGATAATACCACTCGCTTCATAATAACTTAGCATTTCATCAGGAATATTTAATGTATATGTATCAGCTTCTACAAGCTTTTTTATTTACCCTTTGTTAGAAAGATATATCTCGAGCTGTTCATCGATGCTTTCTTGACTACACCCCGGGATTAAAAGTTGACCTACTAATGTTGCAAATGACTTCCTCTTCATACCTAACTCCCTCCTTTTGTTAACTTTTCTTCAGATAAAACTTCTTTATTACTACATGAGTTCTACAAAAAAGACCTCATTCCTTCTTTCATTAGTCAAAACCTGGCACCTCACAAATATATAAAAGCCTGCCTTTGAAGTCAGTTTTCACTCGCTTCAAAGGCAGGCTAATTTTGGACCAATTACATTACCGTAGCTTCAGGTTCGTAATGGATTATTTGATCGATGGAATTATCTTGATTCATAATTGCGACTGTTGGTTTATGGGATTGTGCTTCTTCATTCATCACATATGCATACGATAAAATGATCACTACATCTCCACGTTGAACTAAACGTGCCGCTGCTCCATTTACACAAATTACTCCACTACCACGTTCACCAGAAATTATATATGTTTCGAAACGGGCACCGTTATTATTGTTAACGATATGCACTTTCTCGTTAGGCAACATACCAACAGCATCTAGAATATTTTGATCGATTGTAATACTTCCTACATAATTCAAATCCGCTTCCGTTACTACTGCACGGTGAATTTTACCATTTAACATCATACGTAACACTTGCTACACATCCTTCTTATCAATTAGAATTTTTCTATTAAAATATTATCTATTAAACGAGCCTTCTCGAAAAATACTGCTGTGGCAAATAAAACTTCCTTCGTTTCATTCGTAACAGGCTGTAACGATGGATAGGATAACGCTTCTAAATAATCAATTTTACCAGTGGAATTACTTTTAATATGCTCTTTCCCTATAGTAATTGCCGCTAGTAAATCATTTGTTTGTTCCCATGTTACTTTGGCTAATTGCAATGCTTTATACAAATGAACCGCCTCTATACGCTCTTGTTCACTTAAAAATACATTACGGGAGCTTTTAGCAAGTCCGTCTGTTTCTCTAACTGTCGGAACCCGAACTATTTGTACTGGGAAGTTATATGCATTCACAAATGTCTCAATAATCGCTAGTTGCTGCGCATCCTTTTGTCCAAAATAAGCATTCGTTGGTTGAATAAGATGAAATAATTTAGTAATAACCTTAAGTACTCCGTCAAAATGACCTGGTCTACTTTCTCCACACAGCTTTGTGGAAAGATCTCCTACTTGGATGGTAATACCGCTTTCAAATGGATACATTTCTTCAGCGGATGGTATGAATAATACGTCCACTCCTGAATCCGTCGCTAGCTGTGTATCTCTTTCAATATCTCTTGGGTATCGGTCTAAGTCTTCATTTGGTCCAAATTGAGCAGGATTTACGAAAATGCTTGCCACGACTAAATCATTATCGACTCTTGCCTTATTTAATAACGCCTGGTGTCCTTCGTGTAAATAACCCATAGTTGGGACGAAACCAATCATTTTATCTTTATTTAAATCAATTATTTGTTTTAGTTCATTTATCGTTTGTACTGTTTTCATGATTGCCTCCATATAGTGCGGAAAGTTGTTCTTCCTTCATCGTAAAGGAATGCTCTAAAGTAGGGAAAGTACCAGTTTTAACTTCCTCTACATATTGCTTAATTCCATTCAAAATTGGTTCCCCGACATTTGCAAATTCCTTCACAAATTTAGGAATATGATGTGTCCCGTATTTCACCATATCGTGGAAAACTAACACTTGACCGTCAGCTGTGGCACCTGCACCAATACCAATAGTCGGGATGGTCAAAGACATAGAAATTGTTTCTGTAAGCTGGTGTGGAATACATTCTAGAACGACCGCACAAGCCCCAGCTCCCTCACATAATTTCGCATCCTTCATTAGCTTTTCTGCTGCTGCTGCAGTTTTTCCCTGTACTTTATATCCGCCTAGTACGCCCGCAGATTGAGGTAACAATCCAAGATGGGCGACAACTGGAATACCTGCAAACGTCAGTTTCGTTATGACTGGCAGTACATCATCAGCACCTTCAAGTTTGACGGCCTGTGCACCTGTTTGTTGCATTATCTGAACTGCATTGGCTAGCGATTGATCTAATGAACCATGATAAGTTCCAAAAGGCATATCCACCACTAGGAAAGTATCCTTCGCACCACGTCTAACCGCTTTTCCATGATGGATCATATCATCCATCGTAACTAGAACAGTAGAATCATAGCCTAAAACTACCATACCTAGTGAATCACCCACAAGAATCATATCCATCCCTGCTTCTTCCGCAAATTTGGCAGTTGGAAAATCATAAGCTGTCATCATCGTAATTTTCTCATTGTTTTTTTTCATACTTACAAAGTTACTCGTTGTTTTCATACTATTATCCCTCCATTTTTGTGAAGAGAAAACCATATAAAAGCCCTTCTATTCCAATTTGGACAGAAGGGCAGAAAAATTATGTTCATAGGTTTTCTCCGTCCCTGTCATGTAGATCAAGGCAGACTATTTAGTTAAACAAACTGTTTATTAAAGGTGCAGTTCAAAAAGGATACTGCCCAACACATACAGAATAACAAAAAAAATGGAATCCGTCCAAATTAACTTCTTCCTAACTACAAAAGCGCAAGCGCCTATTTCTGCCCCGACAGGCAAATGGGGAAAAGCGATGAGGCAGCTCCTCAGCCACCAAAGCTTTTTTCCATTTGACCCCGAGGGGCAAGGCGTTGGAGTCTGGACGGAGAAATTCTTTTAAAAGGTTATCCTTACGTCTAGAGTTTTATTATTTCCTATGAAGTAAATGAATATCTGCAGAATAGACACCACGTATTTCACCACTATCTAGTTTTAGTTCTAAAACTCCATCATTCGTAATACCTAAGGCAACACCTTCAAGGGTTTCTCGTAATGTAGTGGCGCGTATACGTTTCCCAATCGTACAGTTATGACTTTCCCAAAGAATTTTAATAGGTTGAAAGCCTTTTTCTACATACAGATCCCCATACTTTTCAAGATAATAAAGTATTTTTGCTACCAATAAAGCACGATCTATTTCTTCCCCATTTTCCATTTTCAATGATGTAGCGATTGTTTGAATGGATTCGTCAAATGCACTTAGTTCCTGATTTACATTGACACCAATCCCTATAATAATTGAATGGACGATATCCATATCAGCCTGTAACTCGGTCAAAATACCTGTAACTTTTTTCCCGTTAATAAGAATATCATTTGGCCATTTAATCTCGGGAGTAAGGTTTGTCACTTCTTGAATCGCTTGAGTAATAGCCACAGCAGAGACAAGAGTAAATTGAGCAGCAAACTGCGGACTAATTGTCGGTCGAATAATAACACTCATCCATATACCTTTATTTGCGGTAGAGTTCCAGCTTCGTTCTAGTCTTCCTCTTCCCGCAGTTTGTTCCTCTGAAATGATTACTGTTCCATGAGGGGCACCAATGCGAGCTTTGTCTGCAGCAATAATTTGTGTGGATTCACAAGTTGTATAATAATCCAAACTTCTCCCTAATTGCTTCGTCTCCAGAATAGGAAAAATTTGCTCTGGAGTAACTAAATCAGGTATAGACTGTAAGACATAGCCTTTCTTTTTGATGGCTTCAATTACATAGCCATCCTCTTCGATGCTTTTCAAATGCTTCCAAATCATCGTTCGCGAAATTTGCAATTCATCTGCAAGCTTCTGACCGGAGACAGGTTTCCCTTTTGCATTTATTAGAGTAGAAAGAATTTTTTCTTTACTGGAGATATTCATGAGAAAACCATCCCTTTATTGCTTGTCTGTCATTCTTTAGCTGACCATTGACTATCAAGCTTGTTAATATATCTAATACTTCTTTTATCCATGCGCCTCTTTTTTTGTTTGCCCATTGCATAATGTCATTTCCATTGACAACAATATCTTTTTTTGAGGCAATGGGAATTGTGTCTTTTCGTATTAAGAATTCCTCAAGCGAGCCGTTTATTTTATTCGAAAGCAGAGATTTTCCATAGTGATAGGACACTATCAAAACATCCTCACTAAAATGGAATAATTCATCGGCTGTCCACGTCCCTTTTACCAAACTACGAACTGCTTGCAACACATTTTTCACATGTTTTTTCTCATCATTCGAGCATTTATAGTAATTTAATAACTGATCAATATCCTCTGTCGACTGCATGAGTGCAAAGAATGCCCATCCATTTGCTTTAACATTATAACTTGAGAAGTTATCCCAACTTTGCAGACATTTATCCCATTCTCCAGGGAAAATTCTCGATAATCCACTGTCGACAAATAATTGCATCCCTTTTAGCGAAAAATCACTTAACCATATTTTCTCTAGCTCGACTTTGACCCTTTCAATGGAAACATGTGTAATAAGTACATGCAAGGAGCGAATTGCTTCGAAGGTATGTGGCTCAAGTGAGAAATTCAACTGGGCCGAGAATCGAACCGCTCTTAACATTCGTAATGCATCCTCTGAAAATCTAAGTTGTGGATTTCCGACTGCTTGAATTATTCCTTCCTCAATAGCTTGTCTACCTCCAAAATAATCGACCAGCTCATCCTCTTTTGTTAACGCCATTGCATTAATTGTAAAGTCTCGTCGTTGCAAATCCTCTTTTAAATTACGAACAAACGTAACTCCATCTGGTCTTCTAAAATCCGAGTATGTCGTTTCGGACCGATAAGTAGTTACTTCAATAGGCTCATCCAATACTACTAATACAGTTCCATGTTCAATACCAACATCAATTGTGTGCGGAAATAACGCTTTGACTTCTAATGGTGTGGCATTTGTGGTGATATCGACATCATTTACAGCCGCATTACGTATAAAGTCTCGGACAGCCCCTCCCACTACAAATGCCTCGAAACCTGCTTGTTCCAGTTCATCAATTATTTTATAAGCTGCTGGCCACCGATTTTTCATACCGCTATTTTCTCGCCACTCTTTCATACATCGCTTCGTACTGTTCCACAATACTTTTTGAACTAAATCGATCCTCTATAATCGCTAGAGATCGATCTACAATTTGTTTATGTAATTCCGGGTTTTGTAAAATTTTTAAACCGTATTCCGCTACTTTCTTACAATCCCCTAATTCAACGATATATCCATTTTCTCCATTAGTAATAACCTCTGGTATACCACCAATATTCGTTCCAATACATGGTACTCCGCAAGCCATTGCTTCTAATAGCACTAAACCAAATGATTCTTTTTCAGAAAGTAATAGCATAAGATCTGCAATTGCATAAAGCTCGGATAGACTTTCCTGTTTTCCTAAAAACAATACATCATGTTCGATGGAAGTGCCTTTAATAGACTCCATTATTGGATGCTTTTCAGGACCATCCCCTACCAACAGCAGTTTAGATGGGACGTCCTTGTGTATAAGTTTAAAGCTTTCCACTATATCTGGTACATGTTTCACTTTTCTAAAATTAGAAACATGAATAACTACCTTTTCCTGTGGTTTTATACCTAATAACCCTTTAAGGTTCCCTGGATCCTTTTTAGTGTATTCTCGTTCATCAATAAAATTATATATCGTCTCAATATCTTTATTTGGCGCTATTAAGTCCATCGTTTCTTGGGCAAGGGAGTTAGATACCGCAGTAACTACATCCGATTTTTCTATTCCATATTTAATGGCACCTTTTAGCGATGAATCATAGCCTAATACTGTTATATCTGTTCCATGTAATGTTGTAACAATTCCAATATCTGAATTTGCCATATCTTTAGCCAAAATAGCACACACTGCATGCGGAATAGCATAATGGACATGTAACACATCTAGTTGCTGGTCAACAATCACCTCTGCCATTTTGTTGGCTAGTGCAATGTCATATGGAGCATATTGAAATACCGAGTAACTATTCACTTCTACTTGATGAAATGTTATGGTTGGATATATTTTATTTAATCGGAAAGGGATTCCCGATGTGATGAAATGTATTTCATGCCCTTTTGCTGCAAGCATCTTCCCTAATTCTGTCGCAATTACCCCTGATCCTCCAACTGTTGGATAACAAGTAATACCTATTTTCAATTTACGCACTTAATCACTTCCTTAACGTGAACGTCTCTCTTCCAATAAACGCCAATCTAAAAATCCTTGTTCGATACCTTTTAACAGAATCTCCGCTGTTCCCATATTAGTTGCAAGCGGAATCTGATAAACATCGCAAAGTCGAATGAGCGCAGTTACATCTGGCTCATGTGGTTGAGCAGTTAGTGGATCTCGGAAAAAGATGACCATATCCATCTCGTTATTTGCAATTGCAGCTCCTATTTGTTGGTCACCACCTAGTGGTCCTGATTTATATCTAAATACACTTAAGCCAACTTCATCAATAATTCTAGTTCCCGTTGTTCCGGTAGCATATAAGTCATGCTCCTCTAATATTGATTTAAAGGCAGTTACAAACTGTATTAAATCTTCTTTTTTCCGATCATGTGCTACTAATGCAATTCTCATTTTTTACCTCCTATAAAATAATCTCTTCTAAACCGTAAATCAATACATTACGTTTCATAACTTCCTCGATAGACAATACAATTCCAGACATAAAGGATGCACGGTCAAAAGAGTCATGACGTAGAGTGAGCAATTGTCCTTCTCCCCCAAGTAGTACCTGCTGATGTGCAACTAAACCAGGTAATCGGACACTATGTATATGCATGCCATCCATATTTGCTCCTCTTGCCCCTTGAATTGTCTCTTCCTCACCCGGATGACCTTGTTCCATGGAAATACGTGTTTGCTGAATCATTTGTGCCGTCTTAATAGCTGTTCCCGAAGGTGCATCTACCTTCTGATCATGATGCATCTCGATAATCTCTACATTTGGTAAATATTTTGCTGCTGTTTGTGCAAACTTCATCATAAGGACTGCACCAATCGAAAAATTAGGAGCTATTATACATCCTACCTGACTTTCTTCTACTTTGTGTCGTAGTGTATCTAATTGTAAATCAGTGAAGCCAGTTGTACCAATAACTGGTCTTACACCATACTCTAGGGCAGTCATCGCATGTTCAAATACTGCTGCTGGCACAGTCAAGTCAACTAGTACATCAGGTTCTGTTTCTTCAATTAATAAGTTTAAAGAGGTAAAAACGGGAATATTATCCACTAAACACTCCATATCCTGCTTTGAATCCAAAACCGCTACTAATAAAAAATCCTTATTTTTTAATACCGTTGCTACAGCTTCTTTTCCCATTTTACCTCTTGGGCCTGCTACTGCTACTTTAATAACCATTATTAGTCCTCCTTGATCGTCCATCTATCTTTGTCTCTTGTATTATATTTGTTTAAGACTTGCTCTAGTGACTGCTGCAGATTTATACCTTCTGCATTTGCCATACACAATAGCACAAAAAAGAAATCACCCATTTCATCTGCAATTTCTTTTTCGACTTCCGTATTTTTCTTTTTCTTTATCCCATACTTATGCTGAATCTCTCTAGATAGCTCTCCTAATTCTTCCGTAAGTCTCGCTAATAGTTCCATTGGTGGGAAATAACCTTCTTTAAATTGATTTATGTACGTATCAACTTCTAGTTGTAAATCTGACAAAGTCTTTTTCTCTTCCATTATTTATCCCTCCCTCTGTGTATATCCTAATAAAAATATCAGCTAGTTGTCAAAAGCATCAAAATAATCGATAATAACTTAAGTATGAACTAATAAGTGAGGTGGAACAATGGGACTTGGACTTAAATTTAAAAATATTGTAATGATTATTTTTGGAGCAGCCATTTATAGTTTTGGCTTTGTTCATTTTAATATGCAAAATGAGCTTGGAGAAGGTGGATTTTCTGGTATTACCCTCGTTTTATATTTTGCATTCAACTGGGATGTAGCTTTAATGAACCTTTTATTAAATATACCAATGTTCATCATAGGGTGGAAGCTACTTGGTCGGAAAATGTTTGCCTATACATTAATCGGTACCATTTCAGTATCTGTATTTTTAAAACTATTCGATATTTATGAATTTCAACTAGGATTAGAGGATGATCTGTTTCTTGTTTCCCTCTTTGCAGGTGTTTTCGTAGGTTTAGGTTTAGGAATTATTTTCAAATATGGAGGTACCACCGGAGGGGTAGATATTATTGCCCGCCTTGTATTTAAATACAAAGGTTGGAGCATGGGTAAAACGATGTTTATCTTCGATGCATGTGTAATAGTATTATCATGGGCCACTTTTTTAAATGAGCGTTCTATGATGTATACTTTAGTCGCGGTTTATGTTGGAGCAAGGGTCATCGATTTTGTACAAGAAGGTGCTTATTCTGCTAGAGGTGCATTTATCATCTCTGATAAACAAAGTGAAATTGCGGATCTAATTACAGAGAAACTATCTCGCGGCGTCACAATTTTTAATGGCCATGGTCACTTCACAAAAAATGATAGAGAGGTTCTTTATTGTGTAGTAGCTAAAAATCAAATTACCTCGTTAAAAAATGTTATAACTTCTATCGATCCACATGCTTTTGTTTCAATAACGGAAGTTCACGATGTCATGGGGGAAGGCTTTACATTAGATGATGAGAAGAAACCGATTGAGTAGTTTGTATAGTTGAAAACTGATTTCATTGAAAATGAAGAATTATTCAAGTTAGATACTTGGATAATTCTTTTTTTCAAGTGTAATTTAAGCTTCTAATCTATCCATACAGGATTTCCTACCATTTGTGCACCAGTTACTTGCTGTCATGCTGAGGTTATTGTCTTACCCTGTTAGTTAATTGCACTCCTTCTTCGACTACTTGCTTTACTTAGCGATTTACTTGCGAAAAGGGAAATGTATCCATATTATTGTCAGTAAATAATCTATTTAAAGATAAATAAGAAAAACCGAGCAAAAATGGGCCCAGTCCTCTAAGTTCATAAGCTATTTCTAACGCTTTTGAAGGGCTTTGGACAGACGATTTGCTATATTATTACCGAGTTAATTTTTTAGTGCTATTGTTTGTGACATACGTCACAAACAATAGCACTTTTTTTCGGTAATCTTATGGCGTTTACCTGCCCGTCGCCCTCCTAGAACTCTTAGAAACAGGTTAGTGCGTTTTTGGATAACTAAAGAAAAACTGCTTTCCTATTTATAGAAGAAGCTCTCGAAGATGCTATTTCGTTCGCTACTTCGCTTCTTTATGAGTCAAACCCTTACTACTTTTCTTTATTTCCACTAGGTATAAAAGATAATCTGCTTTCTTCCACCTGAAACGGAAATCAGCCGTATTATTCATTTTTAAAAGTGCATCAAACCCAGTGTTCATATGATCTTTTTATATACTTTCCTATATCTGAAAAATGGAGAGCGATGATCATTGTCATCACTCTCCATTCTTTTAACCATTCTTAATCGTTCCGAGTCATTCCAGTATAGATTAATACTAAACGCAATAACTCTAAAACAGCGACTGCTGCTGCAGCAACGTATGTTAATGCGGCTGCACTTAATACTTTTTTCGCGTGAGGTTCTTCTTCATTGCGAATAATGCCGAGTGACACCATTTGGTTCATTGCACGGCTAGAAGCGTTAAATTCAACAGGTAGCGTAACGATTTGGAATACAACTCCTGCAGCTAACAGCACAATCCCTATTAATAATAAATTGGAGAAGCTAGCTAGCATACCAATCATGATGAATATCCATGAAGCATTAGAAGAAATATTTGCAACTGGTACTAGTTTGTGACGTAAATTTAAAAATGAATATGATTCTTTGTGTTGAATAGCATGACCAACCTCATGTGCTGCAATCGCAGATCCTGCAACAGAAGCTTCATGAAAATTATGAGAGGACAATGCCACTATTTTCGTCATTGGATTGTAGTGATCACTCAAAAACCCTCTGCTCTCAACAACCTGAACATCCGATAAACCATTTGCATCTAAAATTGTTCTTGCTACTTGAGCACCTGTCATTCCAGAAGTAGAACGAACTTTTGAATATTTTTTATATGTTCGTTTAACCTTCATTTGTGCATATAAAGGCAATAACAGAATTATTGCAAAGTACACGAGATAAGAAACCAAGTTTCTTTTCCCCCTCTCTATTCTATACTCTCTATTTTAATAGGAATAATAGAGACATTCAACTAATAAGCTTTGACCTTCTTTGATAAATAAAGGAAGCTAAGGTAATACAAGCAATAGATAGCCAAAAAGTAAAATAACCAATCTGGTCAGCATATTCATACAAACTTCTATACGTTGGCATTTGATCAAATACATAGTCTATTACATCATTATGTAATGTCCATATAGCAGCAATGAAAATGTGTATCCAAGTAAAGCGATAATTGGGAATGTATAATATAGCTTGGACTGCCATAGCAAAATGTGACGCTACAAGCATCCACCCCATCCATCCGAGATAATCATTTTCTACGTATGTCCAAACATTCATCACTACCGCCCATAATCCGTACTTTACAAGCGTGATTAACGCTAAAGCTTCGATTAACTTCCAGTTTTTCTTTAATAGCCACGCAAATAAAGCAAGGGTGAAAAATAAACTTGCTGTAGGACTGTCAGGTACGAATAAAAGAAACTTGGTCTCTGTTTGAGATAACTGTCCCTCATACCAAATGTAACCATAAATAGTACCAACTAGGTTTACTATGAACAGTAGCCACATAAATGTTTTGTTAAAGAGAACCATTTTTACATACAGTAGCAATTCTTTCATTTATTTGGGCTCCTTTTTTATAAGAAAAAAGAGAGTCAGTTTCCTGACTCTCTTCACTTGTAAAAATTATTCTGCTGGTTGAAGTGTTGTGATAAATTCTGCTAATTTTTGCAACTCTTCCTCGGTACCTGTAAAAGTCCCACCAGGCATACCGCCTCTACCTTCATGAGCGATTTCTACGATTTCCTCAGCAGTCAAGTCTACGCCTACTAAAGGTAAACCTATACCACCCTCAAAGGAGTTACCGTGACACCCAATACAAGATGAGCCTTGGTAAATCTGATAACCTTCCGAGGTTTCATCAAACTCAACTGAAACTTCTTCTTTTATCTCACCGTAAGCTTTAGCAGCTTCCCAGTCATGATTGACAACAGATTCCCAAGTTAAGAAAATGATTGCAGAAATTGCAAGAAGCATGAATCCTGTCGGTAATGGACGTTTCCATGGGCTTCTTTCTTTGCTTGTATCTAAAAATGGTACTAATAATAGCGCTCCGAAAGCCAACCCTGGCATAACGATTGCTCCAATGATATTAAATGGTCCAGAAGCAAATTCATATTTTAATAATTGGTATAAAAATAAGAAATACCAGTCTGGTACCGGAATATAACCTGTGTCAGCTGGATCAGCTGGGCGTTCAAGTGGAGATGGATGTGCGACAGTTAATACCAAATAACCAACTAAGAAAACCGCACCGACTAACCATTCTTTTAGTAAAAAGTCAGGCCAGAAAGCTTCTGTTTTACCTGGATACTCAGAATAGTCCTTAGGAATGTTTTTCTTACGGTTAGAAAGATCTGGTACACGTGAGTCTCCAACAAATTTCATACCTTTTCCGCGATGCATAATGTCCCCTCCTTGTAACAATTATCTGTTCCATTTACCCATTAAAGTGGTCCAGAAATACCTTGACGACGAATCATGATAAAGTGAGCTGCAAGTAATGCAAATAAAGCAGCTGGCAAGAAGAACACATGAATCGCGAAGAATCTTGTTAGTGTTTGTGCACCGATGATTGTTTCATCACCAGCTAAAAGTGTCTTAATTATTCCACCGATAAATGGAACTGATGCTGCAATTTCAATACCTACTTTTGTTGCGAACAATGCTTTCATGTCCCAAGGAAGTAGGTAACCTGTAAATCCTAAACCTAACATAACGGCGAAGATTAATACTCCGACCATCCAGTTTAGTTCACGAGGTTTTTTATAAGAACCAGTAAAGAATACACGTAATGTATGTAAGAACATCATAACAATTACAAGTGATGCTCCCCAGTGATGCATCCCACGCACGATTTCACCGAATGCTACTTCGTTTTGAAGATAGTAAACAGATTCCCAAGCATTTTCAATATCCGGTACATAATACATAGTTAAGAACATACCGGAAAGAATTTGAATTACTGTGATGAAGAATGTTAGTCCCCCGAAACAGTATACAAATGCAGAGAAATGGTGTGCAGGGTTTACATGTTCTGGTACTTCATGGTCTGCGATATCACGCCATATTGGTGTAATATCTAGACGTTCATCCACCCAATCATAGATTTTATTAAGCACTGATGTCGTACCCCCTTACTTTAAACTAATGTGTTAGGAATGGCTTTCCCGATTTCTAAGAACCCGTCATTTTCACGAACTTCATATTGATCCAACGGACCTAGAGGTGGTGTCTTTGGAACATTATTACCGTTTTTCTCATAACGCCCTCCGTGACATGGACAGAAGAATTGATTTTTATGAGCCGGGTCGGCTTCCCAGTTTACTGTACAACCTAAATGCTTACATACAGGAGATAGTGCGATAATTTCATCGCCTTCTTTGTATACCCATGCGGCATTTGTTACATCAGACTTGTACCATGCGTCCACTTGTTCAAAAGTGAAGTCAACACGTTCTGGAACTTCCGTTATATCGGCAATTTTCTTCTCCGTTAATACGAAATCTCCGCCTTCTTTTTTCTGCAATACAGGATCAACTGCAAAACGTACCATTGGCATTAGCATTCCAGCTGCCATAAATCCGCCAACACCAGTTAAGGTGTAACTTAAAAATTGACGTCTTGATACCTTATTGTTACTCATCCTTTTCCCCCCTCTTACTTAAAGGTCAGTCCAATGGACATACTTGCTTGAATAATAATACTAGGACATATACATGATATATCAATAAAAAAGGAAGGTCAATATTCGATTTCCTCGAATTATGAACTTTATCAACAAATGGCGAAACAAATTGTCACTAATTCGCCCATTTTTTCGCAAAAATAGGAATAAGTTGTCGCAATTGATCTTCTAATACTGAGTTTCTCATTTTTTGGTCCATAGAATCCAGTGGAACAGATGGAATCCAAATTATATTTTTGTTCTCATCCTCCCCCATTGTACTCCACTCTCTATCAGAAGTAACGTAAAAGATATGTTTGAAAGAGGCTTTGTTTAGTTCTTCCTGCCAAGCTTCAAATACGGATTGCTTGTCCTGCCTTTTTGTATAAGAGAAGGAAGGAAATAAAACAATCCTTCCTTTAAACTGATTTTCGATTACATTAGCCAAGGATAATGTGAAGTCTGCTGCAGACGCAGCAAATTGGAATCCTTCATCAGAACCATCAATCTGTATAAGTGGGATCACTGCTGTATCTATAAATTCTTTTTGTGCTTGATATATTACACTATCTTTTCCGTTCCAATGCATTTGTAACCTCTCCTAAATCTCTTTATGTTTGATTTTCTTCCACAACGAAGAAAGCTCCATAAATTTTTCTTTATTATTATCATCAATCGCTTGATCAATCTGCTTTTTTAATTGTTCCACTTGAAATGAATACAAGCTTTCAGTCACTATATCCTCTGCTATCAATTTATCCTTTTCACTAATCTGCAAATATTTTGGCATATACGGATTCTCTTCTAGTACTGCCAAATACTCTGGGCTTGGTGGGATCATTTGAAAGTTCAATTGAATATACATATCCTCTTCCGGATGCAATCGCAAATCATGGAAGGACTTTTCAGCATCGGCAGTCATGATACTTCCTTTATAAAAGCGAAATGGGATACCTGAAGACGTCGTAACCGACATGATCATTGCCCTGGGACAATAATGCGCCTCCTCTACAAAGTGCACGTTATTCAACAAGGTTTCATGGCTTATCAAGTAGTTCAAGATCCACACGCACTCTCTTCTTTTCATCTGATACTTTTTTAAAAACCATCGAACAAATTCTTTTTTCTCACCAACTGAAACAGAAGCAGTCACGTAACCTCTCCTTCCCTCATTTATTCAAACATTTCAAACCATTCACTATTTTCAGGTTGTAGTTTTTGCAAAATCTGCACAATCTCTTTTGCCTCTGCCCTTTTCCCATCCTCTAAAAGGAAATAAACATATTTCTCTAGAAAAAGAACATCCTCTTTATGTTCAGTATATGCAAGCTGATAAAATTCGTATGCTTTTTCATAGGATTCTAATCTTTCATAAGCTGCTGCTAATAATGGGTACATTGCAGACCATTCAAAATGCTCTTGCTTCAACGTTTCATAGAGTTCTACTAACTCCACATCCTTCTCTTCTGTTGAAAATAATGAGGACAAAATGAAAATAGCATCCATATATTCCGGATCAAGAGCAATAGCTTCTCTTAAAAAAGTTTCTGCTTCTTTCACTTTACCCAATTTCAAGGAAATTTTACCTGCAAATAAATAATATTCTTTTTCAAACTCATCACGAGTGATACCATCTGTAATTGCTTTTAAAGCCTCCTCATTTTTTTCCAGCATCCCATAGGTCTCAGCAAGGAGCATATAGCCTGAGAAGTAGTCAGGATCAATTTGAAGAAGATCCTCTAGTTGCTTAGCAGCAGTTTCGAAATGCTGTACTTGGAAGGACGCATAAGCCGCATGAAATAGTACGTCTGGTGCGACTTCTTTTTTCAGTGCTTCTGTATAGTACGGAATCGCTTCCTCATAGGCTGCTCCAGCGCTATATATTTCTGCCAATTTAAGCGACAAATCTACGGCTTGTATAGAGTCCTGATGGGGCAGTAAATCCTCCATTATACGTGCTGCCTCTAAGTATCTGCCAGTTTCAAATAATAATTCTCCTTTAGCAAACATAAGTAAAGGTTCTTTTGGTAATAACGTAATGGCTTCATTTATTTTTTGTTCTGCAACCTCATATAATCCAATCATTTGATAATAGTCAGCTAATGTTAGTAGTGCTTGCGGATAAGCATCGCTAGTTTTTTCGATTGTCGTTAGCATCTCTAAAGCTTCATCCTCTTTATCCATTTCCAAATAAAGCTGGGCTTGATCAATCTTCAACTGATTTTCCTCCGGAAATAAAAACTGAAGATGCTCCAACACAGTAATAGCTTCCTGTAAAAAGCCAAATTGTGTCAACAAGTCAGCAAGCTGATACTGCTCATCAGGGTCGCCGTTCAATAAAAAATTGTCAATCATTGTTCCAAGTTTTTCAATGTTTCCTTCTTCCATCGCCTGGATAAAAGGTGTAAAGTTATCCATATTATCACCATTCTTTCATTATACCTTTATCCTACAAGAACATTTGTTTTTGGACAAGAAAAAAACCCTCCTCGATTGGAAGGGCACTAAAAATTCCTAAATCTAAATACATTTTTAATCAATCATATACTCATCAAAATTTTCTGCAGTTCCATCTGCTTTTAAGAAGCACATATTGTATTATCTTTATTTTATAATGCTCGAAATATCTTCAAAAAATGTCGGATAGGAAACTGCAATGCATCCTGGATTATCAATTGTGACAGGTTCAGTTGTTATAAGTGAAGCAACTGCCGCCATCATACCAATACGATGATCTCCATAAGTAATTAAATCTCCGCCATGAAGTGTCGTCGGTCCTTCAATTATCATGCCATCATTTGTGGCAGTAATATTTGCTCCCAGTTTCTTTAATTCATTCACTACTGCATCAATTCGGTTCGTTTCTTTCACTTTTAACTCTTCTGCATTTTTTATGACTGTCTTCCCGCTAGCTTGTGTAGCTAGTAAGGCAATAATAGGTATTTCATCAATCAGTCGAGGGATAAGTTCCCCACCGATTTCAATTCCCGATAAAGCAGAGGATTCTATTTCAATCGTACCCATTTCCTCATGACTGCTATTGTCTGAGTCATTCACTGTATAAGATGCCCCCATTGCTTGCAGAACGTCCATAATGCCAGTTCTCGTTGGATTTAAGCCTACATTCGTTAAAGTTAGATTGCTATTAGGAACAATTGCTCCAGCTACTAAAAAGAACGCTGCCGAGGAAATATCCCCTGGTACGACTACATGCGAGCCAGTTAGCTTTTGTCCACCTTGTAAACGTATCAATTTATCATCTACGGCAATGGTTGCACCGAAGTGTTTTAACATTTTCTCGGTATGATCTCTAGAAGTTTCCATTTCTTTCACTACGGTTTCTCCTTCGGCATTTAAAGCTGCTAGTAAAATGGCAGACTTCACCTGCGCACTAGCTACAGGCATCGTATATTGAATAGCTTGTAATTTAGTTCCTTCAACTGCAATAGGAGTAAACTGGCCGTTATCTCGCCCGATCAGGTTAGCGCCCATTAGCTTTAACGGATCTGTGACTCTTCTCATTGGACGTTTTTGGATAGATTCGTCACCTATTAAAACAGAAGAAACTGATGAGCCTGCTAAAATTCCAAGCATTAAACGAGTAGTCGTCCCTGAATTCCCCGTATATAATATTTCATCGGGTTCTCTCCAGTTTATAATTCCTTCACTATTAATACTTACTGTCTCACCTTTTATGGATATTTCTACTCCAAGCTTTTGGAAACAATCAATTGTACTTAGGCAATCATCACTTTGTAAAAAGCCTTCGACGGTTGTGGTCCCCTCTGCTATTGCACCAAACATAATCGAACGATGCGAGACAGATTTATCCCCAGGTATGCGAATAGAACCCTCTAATGAAGGCTGTGCGTATTCTAATTTTTTACTAGTTGTCAAGGTCACCCCTCCTTATGAAATATACGTTTCAAATGTTGTGTTCTCAGCAATACACTCAACTGCCTTAATACGATCATCTGTCGATTGAAAGCTTATAACTAGTATCCCAAAAACATCTTCACGCGTTTCTACAATTCGTAAGTTTGTAATACTAATATCGTCTTTTGCTAAATACCCTGTTATCTCGGAAATGACCCCAGGATAATCTGGTACATCAACATACAGATCAAATACGCTAAACATTGCCCCTTGAGTATTGATAGGAAGATCATCGCGAATTCTTTTAGCCGTAGTAAAATAATTTTCTATATCACTCGAATCTGCGTATGAAAGCAATTCTTGTAATTTAATCATTTCATTTGTCCATGCTTGTAATTGAGAAGTTAGTTCCTTACGATTTTGAAGCGTTATATCTCTCCATACAATTGGATTGGCGGAAGCAATTCTTGTTAAGTCACGAAATCCCCCGGCTGCAAGTTGTTTCGTAAAAGGATATTGTTCGTTTTCAAAAGATAATTGATGTACAAGCGAAGCAGCAACTAAATGAGGAAAATGACTAACTACAGCAGTCATATGATCGTGTTCCTCCGCGTCTACTTGTACTAGCTTCGCTTTCGTTACTCTTAATAGTTCTATCAGCACTTGAATACGGTCATTCGATTCGTTTTCAAAAGGTGTGAGTAAATAATAGGCATTTTCGAACAAGATTGGTCTGGCAGCCTCCACACCACTTTTATGAGAGCCAGCCATCGGATGTCCGCCTATAAACGTAATGCCCTTATCTTTTAATGAAATGGCAGCTTTCATAATTTCTTTTTTCGTACTTCCTGTATCTGTTACAATTACTTCATTCTTTAGCTGCCATTTCGGCAATTCATGCATCAAACGGATTGTTTCACTTACTGGAGTAGCAAAAACAATTACGTCCGCAAACTCAGTTCCATCTATCATATCAATGGCCATCTCATCAATGACGCCAATTCGTTTTGCTGTACGAAGCGTATGATCATTTGCATCATATCCAATAATTCTTACATCTTTATTACGCTTTAGACCAAGTGCTAGGGAACCACCTATTAATCCGAGACCTATAATGAAAACAGTTTGCTGCATTATAAGACGCCTTCCTCTTTTAGAACCTCATCTAGCTTCTCCAATAACTCGCTATTTTGCTGTTCAGTCCCAATTGTTATTCGTAGGTATCCTGGTTTTCCTAATGCATTCCCACTTCGAACGATAAATCCTCGCTTCATCAAACCTTGGAATACTAGATCGCTGTCAGCTTTCACTTCCATTAATATGAAATTAGTTTGCGAAGGGAAGTAATCCAGATTTCTTTCTTTGCAATATGCCACGTATTGAGCTTTCCCAGCGTTATTTTTCTCTTTACATTGTTCTATAAATGCATGATCTTCTAATCCAATAAGCGCTACCTGCTGACTTATCACAGTATTATTGAATGGTTCGCGTGTAGGTTCTAATTGAGCGATAACCTCCTCTGAACCAATCGCATAGCCAACACGGAAGCTTGCAAGACCATATGCTTTTGAGAATGTACGCATTATTAGTACATTAGGGTGACTTTCTAATAACCCAAGAGAATGTGTGTAGTTGTTGTCTGTTATGTATTCCGTGTATGCTTCATCTAAAACTATTAAAACATCATTTGGAACTCTTTCGATAAAATCTTTCAATTTATCGCTAGGCGTTAATGTCCCTGTTGGATTATTTGGATTACACACCCAAATGATTGCAGTATTTTCATCAATAGCTGCTAGCATATTGTCTAAATCATGCTCCCCGTTTGTTGTAAGCGGGATTTCACGTACTTCTGCTCCTTCAACAATCGCATTATGCTTATATTGACCAAATGTTAAGTCAGCCATAATTGTGTTTAATCCAGGTCGTAATATAGCTCTTGAAACGATTAGTATGTTCTCATCAGATCCATTACCAAATAATAATTGTGTTTCAGAGATGTTTAAATGATTCGCTACAGCTGTTCTTAAATTTGACGCATATCCATCAGGATAGATGGCAAAATCTAGATTCGCATTATCGAAGTATTCTTTTACTTTAGGTGATGCCCCGTATGGATTTTCATTAGATGCAAGTTTTGTCACTTTTTCTAAGTTAAACATTTTCTTCACTTCATCGGATGTCTTACCTGGCTGATATGCATGTAATCCATTGATCTGTTGTTTGAATTTCATTTTAAACCCTCAATTCTATAAATTATTTTAGTAAATCTGGTCTTAATGCGACAGCATTATTTAAATAGATATGTTGGACTTCTTGCTGTGTTTTTTCCGTATTCACATGCATTAGTAATCGAATACACTTTTCTAACGCCTCAGGAACGTTCATTTCATGGGTGCACATTACCGGGACATACGTCCATCCTTCTATGCCACGAACGGCTCTTGCTGGAAATGCAGAAGTAATATCCGTCGTCGTTGATATGATGACGGAAGCAATGTCTTCAGGTAAAATATCATTTGATTTTGCCATCTCTTCCACAAGACGTCTAGTTTCCTGAAGTACTAATTCATTTGAATCCGCTGTTACTGTAGTTGCTCCTCTTATACCTCTAATCATTCGTTACCCTCCTTAACCCATTCTCGCAGCTGTTCATCACATTTTTTTACTTCTTCCATCGAAATTTTTTGCACAAATGGATCTCCAATTTTTTGAAGTAATGCAAAATGAAGTTCTCCATTCGTCGTTTTCTTATCTTTCAACATAAATTTAGATAAAATTTCAAATGGACACTGAAGCACATGTTTAAAGTTATAGCCAAGTCTATTCGCTAAATCATACACGCTTTTAGCATATCCTGCTGTCACATTTCCATGAAGCTCACTTAGCATTAATGCAGGAATCATACCTATCATCACTGCCTCGCCATGAGTGATTTTCCCGTAACCTATTGTTGCTTCAATCGCATGACCATATGTGTGACCAAAATTCAAAAATTTACGATAGGACTGTTCTTTTTCGTCTAATTCGACAATATGTGCTTTTACACGAATTCCTTTTTCTAGCCACCGTAATAATTCTTTTTTATCAATTGCCTTTAAGTTAGGGAGAGCAAGAAAGTCATCCATCCAGTTAGCATCACTTATTAATGCATGCTTGATCACTTCAGCAAGACCCGAGCGAACTTCTGCTTCTGGTAAAGTTTTTAAAAAATGAAAATCATATATTACTCCCGTAGGTTGATAGAAAGCCCCAATCATATTCTTTCCGTTTGGGTGATTAATCGCAGTTTTACCACCAACGGCACTATCATGCGCTAATATAGTCGTTGGAATTTGGTAAAAAGGAATACCTCGCATAAAAGTAGCGGCCACAAAACCAGTAAGGTCCCCAACTGCTCCTCCTCCAAGTGCAAGAAGAGCAGAATTTCTAGTACAATTTTCTTCTAATAAAAATGATTGGACTTGATAATAAGATTCAAACGTTTTGCACGCCTCACCGTTTGGAACGATATAAAGTTTAAATGGTAGCGTAAAGTTAGTGCGAACATATTCTTCGTGTAAACTCCACACATTTTTATCCGTAATAAGCACTAGATGATCATATTTCGCTAATGCATCCGCCTGTCTTTCACAAAAAAATTGTAAAATACTCTCTCCTAAATGAACGTTGTATACGGAGTCTTTCGTTTTAACTTGGATAGACATCATTAAAACCCCTTTGTATATGCTCTATGACTCTCTATATCTGCAAGTAATGTATCTATTTTATCGCTATGGAAGGTATCTAATACTGCTTGTGCAACCTCCCAAGCAATAACCGCTTCGGCAACTACGGATGCTGCTGGTACGGCACAACTATCCGATCTTTCAATACTTGCCTTAAAAGGTTCCTTCGTATCAATGTCTACGCTTTGAAGTGGCTTGTATAGGGTAGGAATTGGTTTCATTACCCCACGTACTACTATTGGCATTCCCGTAGACATACCACCTTCTAGACCACCTAGACGATTTGTATCACGTGTATATCCATCAGCCTCACTCCAACTAATCTGATCATGCACTTGGCTTCCAAATAGATTAGCCATTTCAAATCCTAATCCTACCTCTACACCTTTAAATGCATTAATGCTCATCATCGCCATTGCCAATTTACCGTCTAGCTTACGGTCATAATGTACATAGCTGCCAACTCCTGCTGGCATACCAGAAACGATTACCTCTACCACTCCACCAATCGTATCTCCAGCCTTTTTTGCATTGTCTATGGCTTCTACCATTTTCGCCGATGCATCTGGATCTAAGCAATAAACCGGGTCAGCTTCTACAATCTCACGAATTTCTTCGATGGTTTTACCATTTGCCGAATTTAAGTCAGCTTCAATTCCACCAATTTTCGTAACATGAGCAACAATGGAGATACCTAGTTTACTTAACAATTCTTTTGCGACTGCTCCTACTGCAACTCTTACCGTAGTCTCACGTGCTGATGACCGCTCTAGAACATTACGTAAATCACGATGTCCATACTTCATGCCCCCAACTAAATCTGCATGTCCAGGACGCGGTCTCGTAATTTGTCTTTTAATATCCTCAGGATCGATTTCATCTCCCAGAGGCTCAATCCCCATTATATTTGTCCAATGCTTCCAATCATCATTATTCACAACTAGGCAAACTGGAGAACCTAATGTTTTTCCATGGCGTACACCTGAGGTAATAGTTACAGTATCTTTTTCAATTTGCATACGTCTTCCCCGACCATGTCCACCTTGACGACGTTTTAATTCCTTATTTATCATTTCACTCGTTATTTCTAATTGAGCGGGTAACCCCTCAATAATCGCTGTTAGTTGTGGTCCATGTGACTCACCTGCAGTTAAATATCTCACAGCACTTTCCCCCTTCAACTCGCTAAAGTATTTGTTTATCACTATATCAAAATTTCAGATCAATGTATAGAAAAAAAGCGGCATCTCCTACAAAAGTCCCAACAGCGTTCTTCTGTGACGAGCTTCGCGCTGGAACAGGCGTTGGAAGAGTGACAATAAAGGCATTCTTTTGCTCTACCTGGATCTTAAAACGACTCGAAGGGCTAGCGTCTCGAAAAGCAAAAGCGCCAGCAAAAAGCTCGTTGCAGTATAAAAACCATTTCTCATCTGAAGGTGTCCTTTGCTCATTGATCGATTGACAGAATGGAATGATCGATTTTTTGATTTATTGTTCGATTTTATCACTTCATTGATCGATTATCTTGACCTATCGATTGATTATTCGTTTTCATTGATCAATTATCGCTTTTTTTCAAATACTGCTGAATTTGCTCAGCGTTTTATTCATTATCTTTGCTTAGAAGAAAAACTGTCCGGAATTTCTCGGACAGTTCCATTTATTTTTTCCGATAAAAGAAAGTGTCTTCCGTTTCAAATCCATATTTTCCAGGATTGAATATCTGTTCAGTACTACCGACAAATAGAATTCCTCCGGACCTAAGCGAATTACTAAAGTTTTGATAAATTTGATCTTTTGCTTCTTCTGTAAAATAAATCATGACATTCCTACAAACAATCAAATCAAAGTTTTTATCATATGTATCTTTCAAAAGATTATGTTTTTTAAATGTTACTGTCTTTTTAACCGAATCACTCATCTTATAAAATGGAGGTTGGTTCTCAAAGTACTTATTCTTCATATCTGTTGGAACCTCGGCAAGGGAACGTTCGGGATAAATACCAACCTTCGCACGTTGTATTGCATTTTCATCTAAATCCGTTGCATGGATAGCAACTTGAGATAAAGGAACATGATTGGACAAAACCATTGCAATTGTATAAGGTTCTTCACCAGTTGAACATGCTGCACTCCAAATTTTTAGACGTTTATTTGTTTCTAATAATTTGGGGAATATTTTAGTTTGTAATATATCCCAGCGTTTCGCATTCCGATAAAACTCTGAAACATTTATCGTCATTCTGTCTAGAAATTCATTCATTAAATCTCTATTAGAGTCAAGAGCCTGATAAAATTCAACAAAATTTTTATATCCCTTTTTTTCATACAAAGAGGTAAGTCTACGTCGCATCTGCGCCTCTTTATACGCCGCAAGGTCAATACCTGTTTTTTTCTTAATGGAATCCACAAATTTAATATAGTCCGGCAAAATGACTTCGCCCCTTTCAGAAAACCTATATTTAGTATATCTTATACATAGCATTTCGAACATACAAAAAGACAGACAAATATGAACATTTGACCGTCTTTTTGTATGTTGGTATACGAATCTCTCGTAGAGCAGCTATTCTCTCTCGTATGAGCACGATTCTCTCTCGCAAAAACATGGATGCCTCTCGTATAAGCCCCGCTCTCTCGTAGAGCAGCTATTCTCTCTCGTATAGGCACGATTCTCTCTCGCAAAAACGTATATGCCTCTCGTATAAGCCAGACTCTCTCGTAGAGCAGCTATTCTCTCTCGTATGAGCACGATGCTCTCTCGCAAAAACGTGGATGCCTCTCGTATAAGCCAGGCTCTCTCGTAGAGCAGCTATTCTCTCTCGTATAGGCACGATTCTCTCTCGCAAAAACGTATATGCCTCTCGTATAAGCCAGGCTCTCTCGTAGAGCAGCTATTCTCTCTCGTATAGGCTTGAAACTCTCTCGCAATAACGTGGATGCCTCTCGTATAAACCTAGCTCCCTCGTAGAGCAGCTATTCTCTCTCGTATAAGCTCGAAACTCTCTCGCAAAACTGCGGATGCCTCTCGTATAAGCCTAGCTCTCTCGTAAAGCAGCTATTCTCTCTCGTATAGGCTCGAAACTCTCTCGCAAAACCGTGAATGCCTCTCGTATAAGCCTGGCTCTCTCGTAGAGCAGCTATTCTCTCTCGTATAAGCTCAAAACTCTCTCGCAAAACGTGGATGCCTCTCGTATAAGCCTGGCTCTCTCGTAGAGTAGCTGTTCTCTCTCGTTCGCACCCCATTCGCTCTCGGTTAAGTATTTATACCAAACAAAAAAATGGTTGTTTATGACCGAAGTCATAAACAACCATTCTCTTTATTAGTTAATCCAGTTGTTAGCATCTTTTTTGTAAGATACTAGTTCTTCTTGTTTGAAGAATAATCCGATTTCGCGTTCAGCGCTTTCAGGAGCGTCAGAACCGTGGATAATATTTTTCCCTACAGTTACTGCAAAATCTCCACGGATAGTTCCTGGTGCAGATTCTTTAGGGTTTGTAGCACCCATCATTAAACGAGCAGTCGAGATAACATTTTCGCCTTCCCAAACCATTGCGAAAACTGGTCCAGAAGTGATGAAATCTACTAATTCACCGAAGAATGGGCGTTCTTTGTGTTCGCCGTAATGTTGTTCAGCAAGCTCAGCAGGAATTTGCATTAATTTTGCTCCAACTAATTGGAATCCTTTTGCTTCAAAACGACCTACGATTTCACCGATTAAGTTACGTTGTACGCCATCAGGTTTTACCATTAAAAATGTTTTTTCCATAGTTAACACTCCTCGAATATATATAATGGACTTTATTCTCCACCGTTACAAATATTATCATTATAATTCATTATTTTCAAATTAAATTATAAACTGGTGATTAGCTTCATGTTTTTTAAAAGTATAACTAAAACTATTTCTATTTAAAATTTTCTTTTACTCATAAACAATGCAATGTTTTGTAACGATTTCTTTGCGGAGTTTGCCGGTAGTTGTTTAACTTCATTTAACGCCTTTTGCAAATATATATTACTGATTTGTTTGGCACGATTAATACCGTCTGATTCGCGAATTTTCGCTAACAGTAGTTGTCGATTTTTGTCACTAATCGTCCCTTCCAATATTTCTCTTAATAAAGGTTCAATGACCGGATCGTTTTTAACGTATAGAACAGGCAAAGTAATATTTCCCTGTGCAAGATCAGATCCAGCAGGTTTGCCCAATTGCTCATCAGTAGATGTAAGGTCCAAAATATCATCAATTATTTGAAAAGACATACCGACATAATATCCAAATCGTTTCAGATGCTCTACAGTTTTCTCATCTGCTTCTGAAGCAATTGCACCTAATTCGCAGCTCGCAGATATTAAAATAGCCGTTTTTCGTTTGATCCGGCGTAAATAGTCTCGAACCGTTTGTTCAAGATAATGTTTATCCTCGATTTGAATAATTTCCCCGATACAAAGTTCCACCATTGTTTGAGATAACACTTCATGTGCATATGTATTTTGTAAATCTGTTATGTATTCAATTGCATTTGCAAAAAGAAAATCCCCTGTATACATCGCGACCCTATTATTCCACTGCGCCTTCACCGTTTCTCTGCCCCGTCTAGTTTCCGCATCGTCAATAACATCATCATGAACGAGAGAAGCCATATGAATGAGTTCAACAGAAACAGCTACTTTTTTTATAGAGTCTATTGAATAGTTTCCAAATTTCGCTGCAAGCAAGACGAAAACTGGTCTAATTCGTTTACCACCAGCAAGTAATAAATGAAGAGACGCCTCATTCAATAAGTGAGAGGATGAATTCACCGCTATAGCTAATTCTTTTTCGATGATATCAAGATCCGATTTTAAATCGGAATAGAGTAACTTTAACTTCATCTTATCCACGGTTACAACCTCACTCACTTATATATCTTTTTTGTATCCAATATGTCTAGCTGCCGCTCCACCACTATATGGTTTGCTAGTTACATTGACTAAGCCTACTTTTTCAAAGAGCTTAGTTAACTCGACTCTATTTGGAAACTCTTTAGCAGATTCCTGTAACCATGAGTATTCTTTATAGCTTTTCGCAAAAAGTTTTCCGAATAAAGGCATGATGTAACGGAAATAGAATCGGAATAATCCATTGAATAATTTCGAATCTGGTGTGGATGTTTCTAAACAAACAACCATTCCACCTGGTTTAACAACACGGTTCATTTCACTTAACACTTGTGTATAGTCTGGAACATTGCGTAAACCAAAACCAATCGTTACATAATCAAAGGAATTATCATCGAAAGGCAATTCCATGGCATTTCCTTGAATTAACTCAATTTGAGAAATATGCTTCACCTTTTCTAGTCCAACATTTAACATGTTTTGACTAAAATCTAAGCCTTTAACTTCGCCAGTTGGTCCAGTTGCCTCAGCTAATGCGATTGTCCAATCTGCCGTTCCACAACATACGTCCAATGCTTTGCTTCCAGCCTTTACTTGCATAGCCTTCATCGTATCTTTGCGCCATGTTTTATGTTGTTGAAAGCTAATAACCGAATTCATCGAATCATAATTATCGGATATTTTTTCGAAAACTTCATGCACATGTTGTTCTTTTGATTTGCCCACGATTTAACCTTCTCTCAACTGCTTTTCTAAGGTGCTTTTCATTAATTTATTTAACATTATATTTTTAAGTTGGTCTTCTAGTAGCTCTGAGTTAGTGATTTCTGCTATGAGTAGAGACTCCACTTTTTTTATCTCCACTTGCAGTAAATTAATATTAGCTTGTAATTGACTAGATTTACTAATATAAAAGGGTTGGCCGCCTTGTTCATATGCAGCAAGTTCTTTTTTTAAAGCAATGAGTAGCAAAGACTCTTTCATAACAAATACATACTCATGAAATGAATAATAATCATATAGTTGTTCAATAGATTTAGATTCAATCAGCTGTATAGATTGCATGAGCTCTTCAAAGCTGTATAATTGTCGATCATAAAATCTAGTTTTCTGTTCAGATATGGTTGCGACACCATTCGACAATTGTTTTATCAAGTCTAATTGTTTGTCGCTAGCTAATAACTGATAATACTTCCCGCTATAATAATCCCCGGCTAAAACTTGTAGTTGCTGTTCCTTGGTCGTTGCATTCAATTCTTTTACTAAGTCATGTGCAGCCAAGGCAGAGAAGATAAGTGTAACTGCGATGGCGGATTTTCTTTGAGACTGTTCCCATTCTTCGCCATTAAAAAGTGGTAAAAGTGTAAAAAACAAACGCTCTTCATCAATGGCAGGAGCCCCGGTATATTTTAACAAAGTATTTTGCTGAACTTGTTTTAGGATACCTTCTTTATACTGCTTTATATGTTGTTTGATCAATGCTTCGTTCATACACTTTACTCCATTTCCCAACTGCGCTTTATCTGTCTATCTGGCTGGCTATTTAAAAAACTATTTTTTAGAATCCGATTGTATAATACCATTTGAAGAATGGATTGATGCTTTTCCTCTGATTTTCATGGCAGATGTATGTTCTGTAAACTGGGCAATCATTACTTCACCATTATCCAGTTTTTCAGAATGATGAAATTTTGTGTCTGTTCCTCTTGTAAGGCCAATTACATGAACACCATCTTCTTCTGCTTTTATCAAAATATAATCTGAACTAGACATATTATAGTCTCCTTTGTTCACAGTCTTTTTCCATCATACCATATTCTAAAGCCGACATCCAAAGGTGTTACTTCATCTGTATGAACGAAAGAATTTCAGAGCGCTTCACATCGTCCGTTTCTAAAATTCCACGTGCTACAGCAGTAACTGTTTTGGCACCAGGTTTTTTTATACCTCGCATCGTCATACACATATGCTCTGCTTCCACTACTACATATACACCGTGCGGATTTAGCATTTGCATTAAATCATCCGCCACACTTGAAGTGATTCTTTCCTGTAATTGAGGGCGTCTTGCAGTTGTCTCTACAGCTCTAGCAAGCTTGCTTAGACCTGTGACCACCCCATTACGAGGGATATATGCGACATGTGCCTTTCCGTAAAAAGGAACTAAATGATGTTCACACATGGAGTAAAAAGGTATATCTTTTACTAAAACTAACTCTTCATGCTCTTCGTTAAAAACAGTTTTAAAATATTCCTTAGGATCCTGGTGTAATCCTTCGAACATTTCTGCGTACATTTTTGATACTCTTTTAGGAGTGTCCAACAATCCTTCTCTATTGGGATCTTCTCCGACTGCTTCTAAAATCATTTTAACAGCTTCTTCTATCTTGGTCAGATCGACTTTTGTCATCTGTAGACCCCCTAAAACTATGTATTATATCAATTGCATCTTAGCATATGACACGCTGATAATAAATAAATTTATCCCAGTATAACAGGCTGTAATTACCCTGTATTAAGTTTTGTTAGAAAAAATCGAGAAAAATCGGTGAGTGATGACACCGAACTTCTTTTTATGGGTCAGTTTAACAACTAAACAATCTGATTGCGTATCTTAATTGAAAAGAACGGCTACCGTGAAGCAAGCTCCACAATAACCGTTCTATGTACTACAACATCAGTTATTTAACTGCGTCTTTAAGTGCTTTACCTGGTTTAAACGCAGGTACTTTGCTTGCAGCGATGTCGATTTCTTTACCTGTTTGTGGGTTACGCCCTTTACGTGCAGCACGTTCACGAACTTCAAAGTTTCCAAAACCGATTAATTGTACTTTTTCACCATCTGCAAGAGCAGTTTGAATTGATTCAAATACAGCTTCAACAGCTTTAGAAGCGTCTTTTTTAGAAAGTTCTGTAGCTTCTGCAACAGAGTTAACTAGTTCTGTTTTATTCATACCATTCACCTCCTCTCAAAGGAAGATAGCTTCAATCCTGTAAAAAGAGTATCACAACAAAAAAACCTTCGCAACACTATTTGTACTAGTTTAGCTAAGTTTCCTCAAAAAAAGGGTAATTTAACGCAATAACAGGACTTTTTGCATAGTCGCAAAAAGTCCTGTATTGGATTCACAATATAAATGTGACCATCCCTCGATCACCTTCGTTTACCATTCTTTCGATCGTTTCTCTCATTCTTTTCTTTGCAACATCAGAAACACTTTCTGTTTTATAACGTAAACTTTCTTTCAATACTTCCACTAGAGAAGTTCCAAAAACCTGTGTTTGCCATAAAGCATCTCGGTCATGTAAATACCCATGTTTTAAATCTTTTAATAATTGCTGACTGTGAAATTCAGAACCGATTAATGGTGCAAATTCTGCTTCCATATCTACTCGAATAATGTGAAGAGAAGCAGCTTTTGCTTTTAAACTTACACCATAGAAATTATTTTGTTTTATAATTTCAGGTGCAGTGGGCTGAAAATCTTGAATAGTTGGCAAAGATACGCCATAACCATGTTTCTTTGCCGCTTCTAATGCTTCCGAAAATTTATTGTAAGCCTTTTTGGCTGTAGAAGCCTCTTTAACAAACAGTAGCCAATCTTTCTTCGACTCAATAGGTTCCTCTAACCATTCATCACAAACCTCTTGAAATACCTCGGGTTTTAAGCCGATTTGTATACATGCAGACCCTCTACCTGGATTTGCCTCTACCACTTCTGCAGATTGGATAAATGGAACTTGCTTAAATCTAGACGCTAATTCCTTCACATCTTTCATTTTGGATACTAATTGTAGCCACTCTTGTAAGGAAGAGGTAATGGCGTTATTAACAAAATGGTCCGGTTCTAATACATCAGTCCAATCTGGCTTAACTAATTCAATATCCGTAATCGGAAATTCATAGAGTGCTTGTTGGAGTATGTATTGAATTTCCTCAGCAGTCATGCGATCTACGGCAGTTGCAATTACTGGAACCTCATGTTGTCTTTGAAGTTCTTCACTTAATTGAATCGTCTCTAAATGTCCTGGATTTTTACTGTTTAGAACGATAACAAATGGTTTACCAATCTCTTTCAATTGTGTAATAATTTGTTGTTCTGCACTTTCAACTGCCAAACGTGGGATATTATTTACTGTTCCATCCGTTGTGACAACAATTCCGATAGTAGAATGATCTCTAATTACCTTATCTGTTCCGATTCGAGCAGCTTCCTCAAAAGGTATTGCTTCGCTATGCCATGGGGTATGCACAAGCTTTTGACCTTCCTCACCAGAATGCGTTTTAATGCCGTCAATCATATACCCAACACAATCTACTAGTCTGATCTGTAAGCGTAGCTGATCTTCTCCTAGTTGGATATTTGTCCCGTGTGCAGGCACAAATTTAGGCTCGGCTGTCATTATTACGTTACCAGGTGAACTTTGAGGCAATTCATCTTGTGCACGTAGACGCTCGGCCTCTTCCTGGATATTCGGGATTACTACTAACTCCATAACTCTTTTTACAAAAGTAGACTTACCTACTCGGACAGGGCCGACTACACCAATATACACATCACCATTCGTTCTTTCTGCTATCTGTTCATACAGTTTACTCGACATGGATACTCTCCTTTCTTAGCAATTTAATATATGCACAAAAAAAACGTTTCATGCATATCGCACGAAACGTCCTTTTTATTTGTTCAACATAAATACAGGTTCATTCTGTTCGTTGACCGTATATGGTAGAGAATAGGCTGGGACAATTGCAAAATTATCCGTTAACAGAAAACGAATGTCATCACCTGGCTCTATTTGTTCTTCTGTTTCTTGAAGTAATCTATTCAATTCTATCGAGTAATCTACATAGACCTCCCCATCACCAGTAGCTACAATCGGTAATTGAGTATCAGAATATGGGCTTTGAACGGATAATTCACCATCATAGCCCATTTTTTTGAAGTCCAGCTTATAAACACCTTCTATAATCGTTTCAGCTATAGGTCCGAAACCATTTATACCTTTTCGATAGTTAATGTCCCTTAGTGTATCCGCAATACGTAAGTCCACCAATTTAACTGTAGGATTCTCTTCTACATCCATTATTACGTATTGATATATACCGCCAGCTTCAAATGAATTGGCAGGAGCTTTTCCAAGTTTAGATGGAATGATTTTACTAAAATCAATTGGGTATTTAATAAATTGATCAGTTTCCATATCACGCGTTTTAATCGGTAATAGACCACCAGAATCTACCCGAAAACTATCAACAGCTTTTTGAACTGCCTCAAGCTGATCCTCATATGGCAATAAATTTTCAGGCTCATAGCCGCTTTTATAGCCACATCCAGCTAAGAAAATCATAAGCGTAATTACAAGGGTAATAAGTTTATATTTTTTCATAGATTCTCCTTACTAAGCCTTAGTTGGGTTAGATATTATATAGATCATCGTAATGAAACCTATAAACAATAATATGTATGCGATACAACCTAATATAAATTTCAAAAATTTATTATTCAACTTATTCTTTACAAAAAACATAAATGCCATAGCTAAAAACATACAGCCCATAGATCCAAACGATATCCACATTTTATCCATTGATGATACTAATAACACCACAACTACTTCCACACCTTTCTTCAATAAAAAAGTATACCACAGAATAAAAGCACAGGGAGCCCTTTAAGGTTAAACCAGTCTCTATCGTTTTCAAAGGGCTTTGGACAGACTTGTTGCTATATTATTACCGAGTAATTTTTAAACTAGGCTGGTCGTGACTGGCCTATCTTTTCTCGGTAATCTTATGGCGTTGGTCTGTCCGTCGCCCTCCTACTACTCTTAGAAACAGGTAAGTGCGTTTTTGGATAACTAGAGAAAAGATACTAACTATTCATAGATGAAGCGAACGAAGATACAATTTCGTTCGCTATTTCGCTACTTTTTTTAGTGAAAACTTACTATTTCTTTCTATTTCCACTAATTTTAAAGAAAATTTACTTTCTACATGCTTCATAAGAGAATATATCCCTAATGAAGCAGAGGGTATTATCCCTAAATCACTCTGACAACTATTAATATCTAAGCGATAAGCTATGGCAGATCTTATAGTGAAGTACTACACATAGTGAAAGGTGGCGAATCAAGCGGGATAAGCGTTAGCTGAAGACCCCGCAGCGCATAAGGATGGAAGGCTAAGTGCGCCACATCGTGTGGCAACGCCTTCATGACCAACATCCTGTTGGCCCGAGGCTGAAGCAACGCCCGCGGAAAGCGTCCACCTGTAACGGAAAACAATAGTATTACTGACTAAATATTATTCGTCAAAAAAGAGTTGTTTTTAACAACAACTCTTTCCATTTGTGACAAATTTAGAACGTTTTATAATCCTCTAATTCGTGTTTTTTAGTGCGATGCATGAGAATGTCTACTGCCTCTTTTGGATTGACCTGTTCAAATAAGACAGAGTATAAAGCTTCTGTTATCGGCATGTCCACTTGCTGTTTAGAAGCGAGCTGATAAGCAGCTTTTGTGGTTCGAACGCCTTCTACAACCATACCCATCTCTTCAAGTACTGTTTCTAGTGTAGCTCCCTTACCTAACATATTACCAGCACGCCAATTCCTAGAATGCACACTTGTACATGTTACGATCAAGTCACCCATACCTGTTAAACCAAAGAACGTGTGGGCCTTAGCACCTAGGCTAATGCCAAGACGAGAGATTTCTGCAAGTCCTCTAGTAATTAGTGCTGCTTTTGCATTATCGCCATATCCTAGCCCATCAACAATTCCAGCCGCTAAGGCTATTACATTTTTGAGCGCTGCTCCAATTTCTACACCAATGACGTCATCGTTTGTATAGACCCGGAAATACTTGTTCATAAACAAATCTTGAATCTTTTCGGCAGCATTCATATTTTCACTAGCAACTGTAATAGTCGTTGGATGCTTTAATACAACCTCTTCTGCATGACTAGGACCAGATAAAACAACTATTGCTTCCGTAACGGTACTAGATAGCTCTTCCTCAATCATTTCAGATATTCTTTTTAGCGAATCAGGTTCAATTCCTTTAGAAACATGTACAAATAGCTTCTTTTCATCCAAGAAAGGCAGCATATTTTGGCAAACTTCTCTAATCGCTTTAGTTGGAACTGCAATCACAATAACATTCGAATATTGGATTGCTTTTTGAAAGTCACTAGTAGCTTTTAAATTTGCTGGTAATGTTGTATCTGGTAAATATTTTTTGTTTGTATGCTTTGTATTTATTTCCGCTGCTTGTTCATCTCTATGTGACCAAAGTAGACAGTCATGGTCATTGTTTGCAAGAACCATTGCTAGGGCTGTTCCCCAGCTTCCTGCACCCAGTACAGTTACTTTTTCCATCGCTATTTCGCTCCTTTAAAACTAATAGGATTAAGTTCTTGCGCGTGTGATAATCCGTATTGGAGTTCCTTCAAAGTCAAAGGACTCTCTGATTCGATTTTCTAAAAATCTTTCATAAGAAAAATGCATCATCTCTGGCTCATTAACAAATACAACGAAAGTTGGCGGTTTAATAGCCACTTGTGTCGCATAGTAAATACGCAGTCTTTTCCCTTTATCAGTTGGAGCCGGATTTCTTGCTACAGAGTCTTCAATTACCTCATTTAATACAGAAGACTGAACGCGCATTGCATGATTTTCACTTACTTGATTAATAACTGGCAACAGTGCATGAACACGTTGCTTTGTTTTAGCAGACACGAAAACAATCGGTGCATAATCTAAAAATTGGAAATGGTCTCTAATTTTCTTCGTCATCACATTCATCGTTTTATCGTCTTTTTCAATAGCATCCCATTTGTTCATGACGATAATCACTGCTTTACCAGCTTCATGGGCGTACCCAGCTATTTTTTTATCTTGCTCTTGAATACCTTCTTCCGCATTCAGAACAACTAAAACAACGTCGGAACGTTCAATTGCCTTTAGAGCACGTAATACACTGTATTTCTCTGTAGTTTCATATACTTTCCCTTTTTTACGCATACCTGCTGTATCAATCATGACGTATTCCTGACCATCAAAAGAGTATTCCGTATCAATCGCGTCTCTTGTTGTTCCAGCGATATCACTTACGATTACACGATCATGACCTAAAAATGCGTTGATCAAAGAAGACTTCCCTACATTTGGACGTCCGATTAGAGAAAACTTAATAACTTCTTCCCCATATTCTATATCCTCTACGTCTGGGAAATTCTTCGCTACTTCATCTAGTAAATCTCCTAATCCTAGTCCATGAGAGCCTGAGATTGGGAAAGGTTCACCTAATCCTAAAGCATAAAAATCATAGAGCAAGTCACGCATATCTGGATTATCGATTTTGTTAACAGCTAATACGATTGGTTTTTTTGTTTTATACAAAATTTTAGCAACGTATTCATCTGCAGCAGTAATTCCTTCACGACCATTTGTCAAGAAAATGATAACATCTGCCTCATCCATCGCTATTTCTGCTTGTTGCTTGATTTGTTCTAAAAATGGTTCGTCGCTTAATTCAATACCTCCTGTATCGATAATATTGAATTCATGTGTCAACCAATCGGCAGAACTATATATACGATCACGTGTAATACCTGGAATATCTTCCACGATAGATACACGTTCTCCTACGATTCGATTAAATATAGTCGATTTGCCGACATTTGGCCTACCAACGATTGCTACTACTGGTTTTGTCATTACTTTTTCATCCTTCCAACTTCGTCTAAGTTGTATTATACAACAAAAAGACAAAAACAGGCGACTTTATTGAAGTCGCCTGTTCAAAATAGAGTATCATTTTAGTTATTGTTGGTGAAGCCTTTCAACTTGTCTCCTAGTACATCACTTATAGAAAATCCTCGTGATTCCTCAGGCATTTGATAGTCTTCTATATTATATCGATCTTCATTTTCAACTAATTCTTTGATGCTTAAAGAGAGACGTTTTTCAGTACTGTTTACTTCTATTACCTTAACTTGTACTTCTTCGCCTTCTTTTAAGACCTCTTGCGGATGACTAATATGCTTATGCGCTATTTGAGAAATATGCACTAGCCCCTCTACTCCGGGGAATACTTCTACAAACGCACCGTATGAAACAAGGCGTTTTACTTTTCCAGGAAGTACAGCTCCTTTTGAAGCTTTTTCTTCAATCTCAGCCCACGGTCCAGGAAGTGTATCCTTGATAGATAAAGAAATTCGTTCCGCATCGCGATCGATAGATAAAACTTTTACTTTAACTTCTTGACCTTCCGTTAAAACGTCTGCAACATTGTCTAAATGCTCATATGAAATTTGTGAAATATGAACAAGTCCATCAACTCCGCCGATATCGACAAATGCACCGAACGAGGCAAGACGTTGTACTTTCCCTGTTAGAATGTCACCACTTTTGATGGATTCAAATGTTTGTTGCTTGTTAACAGATTTTTCGTCTTCTACAACTGCTTTATGAGAAAGAATCAGTCTATTTTTATCTTTTTCGATTTCTACAATTTTAAAGGTCATTACTTTCCCTTTATAATCTTCAAAGGACTCAACGAAATGGTCCTCTATTAGTGATGCAGGAATGAATCCACGAACACCTAAATCTACTACTAGTCCGCCTTTTACTACTTCTTTAACTTCAGTTTCAATTATTTCTCCTGATTGGAATTGCTTCTCTAACTTATCCCAAGCTTTTTCTGCATCCACTCTTCTTTTAGAAAGGACAAAGTTAGCTTCTTCCACTTTAGTAATCATTAGTTCCAATTCGTCACCGATGGAAACGGAGTCGGATGCTTTTTCAATATGCAAGCTAGATAGTTCACTTATTGGAACTATTCCATCAAAAGGTGCACCTTCAATTGATACGATTATAGATTTCTCATCTACCTGTGCAACCGTCGCCTTTACTAGTTCACCCTCTTTAAACTCATTCGTGTCGTTTAAGTTCATTTCTTCTGACATATGATATTCCTCCTTCACAGCGTCTCTATTCTATTTTATGCGAATGGGCACAGAATTACAAAAGGAAGCACTTTGCAAATGAAAAGATTCTAATTATTTTGATTTGTGTTCCTTCAGTAATTTAGCAATATTCTCCATTATAATATCTGTCACTTCATCTGCGGAAGCCTTTCTTTCACGGTACGGACTAATATCAATTGGTTCACCGTACACTACTTTTAACTTTTTAAAAGGTTTATAAGGTCCTATAATAGCGCATGGGACCACATTTGCTTCTCCACGTAATGCAAAGAATCCCGCTCCACTAAATCCTTTTCCTAATGTACCATCTTTACTTCTAGTCCCTTCAGGAAATAATCCGACCACTTCTCCCTCTTTTAAAAGCTTAATAGCAGTTCGAAGAGCATCCCGATCACTCAGCCCTCTTTTTACCGGGAAAGCATTCACACCTGGTAAAATCCCTTTTAATAGCGGGACATTAAATAATTCTGCTTTTGCCATGAAATGGACTGGTCTAGGTGCAAGTATACCTACCACTGGCGGATCTAATGCATTAATATGATTAGAACATAGTAAAATTCCACCATCTTTCGGGAAATTTTCCGTTCCAATAACTTCAAATCTATAAATTGGTTTCAACGCTGAAAAAACAACCGTTTTTGCAAAGGAGTAAAGATTCAAATTAGGACATCCTTTCTCTAGCAAGCTGCATAATTTTTTCTGATACTTCATCAACCGTTAAGGATGTTGTATCAATAAAAATTGCATCCTTTGCCTGTATTAATGGGGAAGCTTGTCGTTCACTATCTAACTTATCTCTAAGACTAATCTCTTGTTTAAGTTCTTCTAGGTTTGTTTCAATTCCTCTATTTTGGTTTTCTAAATATCTTCTATTTGCTCTTTCTTCCACACTGGCACTCATAAAAATCTTCAGCTCAGCATCCTTTAATACATGGGTACCGATATCTCTACCATCCATTACGATACTTCCGTTTTTACCCATTTCCATCTGTCTTTTAACCATTTCTTCACGTAATGTTGCATGTGCAGCAACTGCTGAAACAGATGCTGTAACCTCTTTTGAACGAATTTCCTCAGTGACAGCCACATTATTAAGAAATACCAATTGACCGGCCGGAGAAGGTTTTAACTCTATAAAAGTTTCCTTTAATAAGCTTGTTAATTTATCTTCATCTTGCAAATCTATGTTCTCTTGCAGTGCTTTATACGTGATTGCACGGTACATAGCACCTGTGTCTACATATGTATACCCTAGTAACTCCGCGGTCTTTTTAGCTATTGTACTTTTACCTGCTGCTGCCGGTCCATCAATGGCTATTTGTATTTGTTTTTTCAATCTATTTGCCTCCACTCTATTCCTTTATATTTTATCATAGAACTGTATTAATGAGAAAAAAGCAAGTTCCCTTAATGATAACTTATTTTTAATAGTTAACGAAAAGTTCTGCCGTAAATTTTAAGAGGCTACACAAAAGTTATACTTTTGAGCAGCCTCTTTTCTTTTGATTTACCCCATAGTTTTCTTTCGAATCAATAGTTGACGTTCAAAACAGAATCGTACTATTTGTTGTTTATCTAGGTCATCCGTATCTGTAAAATGCAAAGAAGCAATAGTAAGGGACCCTTTTTCCCAAATCCTAACTACTTGGGCTAGTGTTGTGACATATTTAATATCACCATTATTAAACAACAGAGGAATGAGTAGTGATACTTCATCTCCGGCTTCAAAGTTTACTGGTTTGTTTAAGATAACAGCCGTTCCGCCAGCACTTATATCATCTGTAACGAATTGATATCTTTCCTCATCAAATTGGATAGAAATATCTATAGAAGTGCTAACACGAACAAAATCTCTACGTTGTATACGCAAAAATTCGGATTCAGCCGGAAGTGCAAGCTTAACCATAGGTATTTGTTTTGATTTTTTTCCCAATACCTCAGTTTGAAATGCATAAACCGCCTTTGAATCTTCCACGAAAGTTGCTCTTAGCTGCATACCATCCATTAAAAAAACTGTTCTATTAGAAATTGTATCCATAGGATAATCAATATAAATAAATTGATCGTCTAAATCGACCACTTTACACCGATATTTTTCTGTTTTATCAGTAAAGGTTGGCTCTAACGTTAATTGTGTACCAAGTTTTATTTTCATAAGCAACCCTCTTTAGTGTCATAATATACTTTCTATTATGACATCTAAGAGAGTATTTTTCTATAGAAAAAAAGTTTTATGGGAGTTTATCCGCATGTAAAATTTCGTGGTTTTCGGTATCTATATAAATTTTATATGTGCCAACGGTATCATTCCTAGCTAAAACCTGATAGGCCAAACGTTGTTGGAGTTGTTTGTTTTCAACATAGGCTAAGCGCTCTTCCTCTATAAAAAAGTTACTTGAAAAGAGTTCATCTTTATCTAATGGCACTATTTCTTGCTTAACAATTTTTTCTTTTTGAATATATTCCATTGCATTTAAACCGAGCAATTCGCCATTATCCTTTGCGATTTTTAATTGGATGCCATCCGCATAAATTAATGCATCATTATTCTCGTCTTTTCTCGCAAATGATAAATGCCAAGCTATTGAGTTTTCTCGATATTCTACCATCTCGGTGTCCGTAAATCCAAATGTTTTCATATATTCGGCAGATTTATCTTTCATCTGCTGCGCCGTTATAGTCGTCTTGTCAAAAGGTCTTTCCAGTAAAAATGATAGTATATGCCCGCCCTTTTTTGTTAAATCTGCGTACCCTATTCGAATACCTTTATGGAATTCAATATGGTAAAAAGGATAAGGGGCGTCCTGGGAACTTTCCGTTATGTGAATTTTTGCATCCTTAAACTCTGGAAATAATTTAACAAACTTTTCCTTAGCATCATCTAAAGTAATTTCGATGTCCTGAATATGTTGTAAATCCTTCTTCTTTTGTTGATCCGTTTCACTTGCGGTCATTGGGAAGTCGCTTTCAGTATATGCCTTTACAGAATTACCAAGTGATTTCCAATTCTTCTCACCACTTTTATCTAATTTATTTTGAACAAACGCAGTTACGATAAAATCTTTGTTTCCACCGTCTTTGTTCGTAAATGCCCACTGATCCGAAAGTGCCTGCAAATTTTCTCGAGCACTGACCATGTTCTTTTGCCATTCCTCAATTGGCACCTGGCCGTTTTTTACCTGCGAAGCACCATTACCTAGTCTGTTTAAATAATTCATCCATACTGTAGATGTATCATGACTAATTGGCAATGAACTTATAGAATTTCTTATATCCGAGGAAATTCTCCATACATCTTCTAACGGTTGATCTAAAGCTTCCTTATCCGTAAATAGCATTGTCTGATCTACGGACTCTGTTAACTTAGTCAATTTTTCAGATGCTGAGGTCAATTGATTGGAGTATTGTACTGCTAATGCATTTTCTAGTCGTTTATTCTCAGACTGAACAGAGAAATGATACATTAGGAAGACTACTGCAACGGAAGACACGATTACCCATATAATTTTTTTCATTTTATCTCCTTATGCACAGAAAATATGCTGTCCAATTGTTTTAATTTGTGGTCGACTCCAAATCCATTCACTTGTAGCAGTTTTTGGATTAAAATAATAAATGGCATTTTCAGTTGGATCCCAGCCATTAAGTGCATCTAACACGGCTTCTTTTGCACGTTCATTTGGTTCAAGCCATATTTGACCATCCGCAACCGCTGTAAAGGCTAAAGGCTGAAAAATTACTTCTGAAACCGTATTTGGAAAGTCCGGATGTTCGACCCGGTTTAAAATTACCGCCGCTACAGCAACCTGTCCTTCATAAGGTTCACCACGTGCTTCACCGTATACAGCATTAGCGATTAGTTTTAAATCCTTTTCCGAATATTGCGGGGGTAGTTGCATATTTGTACTCTCTGCTTTTTTGTTTTTTACTTGCTTATCTAAATCCATCCCACCATAATAAGTAAAGCTATTTCCTTTATTTATCTGCTCGTGTACAAATTCTTTATCGTAATCCGAAACGCCTACCAATTTTTTCTTGGTGCCTTCTCCTAGTAGACCGTCGATTGGAAGACCATATTTTTCCTGGAAATTCCTTAATGCCCAATAGGTACTATAACCAAATTTACCATCTATCTCACTCTTATAAAATCCGATATACTGTAGCCTTGCTTGGAGTTCGATAACGTCATCTCCATATGCACCTCGTTCTAATACTTGAGCAGAGAAAGCCTGGGTAGTTGGTTGCTCATGGATCAAAGAAAAACTAATCGTACAAAATAGCAAACTAATCAGGATGTATTTTATTTGTTTCAAACGACATCTCTCCTTTTTACTTAGCATGGAGTAAAATGTGTCAAAATATACAAAAAAAGTCTAGCATGGGCTAGACTTTTTCTTCTACATAATATTCATGATTCTTAAATCTTTTTTTACGAGATAAAACATGAGCTTTCTTTACTTTGGACAAACTAAATAACCATAAAAACAACATAAATGGTACCATTAATAAAAGCTCCAAGCCTGTAATGCCTAGAATACTATTGTAAATAATGTGCAAAGTAATTGGTGCTATCAATGCATAGACTATTTCATAACGAGATTTCGTTACGGTCGTAAATTTTGCTCTACCGATATAATACCCCATCAAAACACCAAATAGTGCATGACTGGAAACTGGAAGAATTGCACGTATAATTGCTTCTTCCATACCAAAATTCAATAAATATAATATATTTTCAACAGTCGCAAAACCTAGAGCTACGCTTGCACCATATAAAATGCCGTCGTAGGGATCATCGAACTCCACATGCTTGTAGATAGCAACAATAAGAACTAGCCATTTAAAGAACTCTTCTAGTGCACTCGTTACAATAGCTTGATGTATAAATGAAGAAGAAAAAATCTGTTCCTCGTGAAAAACATGTTGAATAAATAAGATTGGAAATGTTAATATAGCGCCATATATAAATGTATGTAACAATAATCTGGAGGGTTCTGCAGAAATTTCTTTACGCAAGTAAAAATAACTTAACAGTGCTAATGCAGGGGCTATTGCAACGGAAAGTAGTATGAACATAAACTTACTCCTTCCATTTCATTATTACTATTATACCTTAAATACGCAGAATATGGGAGGTACTTACAATGAAAACTATTTTACTAATCCACACAGGTGGCACAATTTCCATGCAAGTGCATGCAGAAACCGGAGCTGTTGTTCCAGCAGATCAAAATCCACTACTAATTGAGGCAGAAAAACTTAGATCATTAGCCAATATAGTGGAAATAGAGGCATTTAATCTCCCTTCACCCCATATTACACCTGCTGAAATGTTGGAATTGAAACAGCTTATTGACCAGTATATTTTAACTGACGATATTGATGGGGTTGTCATTACGCATGGAACAGATACGTTGGAAGAAACTGCATATTTTTTGGACCTCACGGTTGATACTGAAATTCCAATTGTCCTTACTGGTGCTATGCGCTCTTCCAATGAGATCGGAGCAGATGGATTATATAATTTGATGTCTGCTATCCAAGTCGCTTCTTCCGATGACGCAAAAACAAAAGGTGTATTAGTTGTTTTAAATGATGAAATACATACTGCGGAAAATGTAACCAAGACGCACACAAGTAATGTAAGTACTTTTCAAAGTCCTCAATATGGACCTATTGGTTTTATATCTAAGTCAATCGTACATTTTCATCATTCACCTAATCATCGTATCGTTTTTCCAATTGAGCACATCGAGAAAAAAGTCACATTGTTTAAAGTATATGCTGGAATGGAGCCAGACTTGATAAAAGCTTCGATAGATTTAGGATATGATGGAATAGTATTGGAGGGATTAGGTCAAGGAAATGTACCTCCAAGCCTTGTTTCTGTCATTGAAGAAACATTAAATAAAGGAATTCCAATTGTTTTAGTATCCAGATGTTTTAATGGAATTGCACAAGACGTATATGGCTATAAAGGTGGAGGGAAAGGACTTAAAGAAGCAGGTGTAGTTTTTGCCCAAGGTTTAAATGGACAAAAAGCACGATTAGCCTTACTAATAGCCTTGAACCATCCTAATCCGCAAAAAGCGATCGAAAGTATTTTTTAGAGAATGATTATTAATGGTACGGTATAGAGTAGTTGTCATTACTGAGTGAGTTTACGGCTTGCTACTCTTTTTTAATTTATTTATTCCTCGATTGGATGGTATTTTCTTCACATCATGACCATTACTTGTGTTCACATGTCCGTTACTCGCGTTCAAAAGTATTTTACTTGCTCTCCTTTGCCGTTTACTTGCTCTTGATGAGGATTTACTTGCCTAAAGGTAAATTTTTCTATTTTTTAACTAATATAAGCAATATTTTATAAAATGAAAAAGTTTGCTTTTCTCCATAAAATTTTATGCAAAAAAATCACCTCTAATATCAAAAATACAGAGATGATTTTTTATTTATTATATTTTTTTAGTAATAATCATTACTTGTCGTCTTGTTTTCTTTTTATTTCTTGTGCTATTTGCTCTCCGTGGAATCGTCCATTTTCAATAAAAATTTCATTTGCATTATTACCAGCAGCAATAACACCTGCAATGAAAATTCCTTCTACATTCGTTTCCATCGTTTCCGCATCATAAGCTGGTCTTCCTGTAGCTTCATCAATTTGAATATCCATTTGTTTTAAGAATACATGATCTGGATGATAACCAGTCATTGCAAATACATAATCATTTAGTATTTGAAATTCTCCTGAATGACTATTTTTTAATCTTACCCTAGATGCGTCAATTTCTAATACTTCTGTATTAAAATGCATTTGTACTTCATTATTTCTAACGAGACCATCAAACTCAGGTAGGACCCATGGTTTTATACTTGGCGAATACTCGCTTCCACGGTAAGCTACCGTCACATTAGCCCCAGCTTTGTTTAGTTCTAGGGCTGCATCGATAGCTGAATTTTTTCCACCTATTACCAATACATCCAAACCGAAGTATGGATGCCCTTCTTTAAAATAATGATGTACCTTTGCTAATTCTTCGCCAGGAATGTTCATATAGTTCGGGTGATCATAATAACCAGTTGCAATAACTACATATGTTGCCATATAAGTTTCTTTAGAAGTGTATACCTTAAAACTATTTTCTTGTTTTTCTACTTTTAGCACTTGTTCATATTTATGGACATCAATATTTTTAAGTTTTGCCACTTCTCGATAGTAAACTAGAGCTTGATTTCTTTTTGGCTTTCTCTCTTCTACTATGAATGGAACTTCACCTATGGATAATTTCTCACTTGTACTAAAAAAAGTCTGATGTGTAGGATAATTATAAATAGCCTCCACCACATTCCCTTTCTCGATTACGATGGTTTTTAATCCAATATTTTGCGTAGAAATAGCAGTTGCTAGCCCACATGGCCCTCCTCCGACTATTAATACATCTACCTGTTGATACACAAAAAAACTTCCTTTCTTTTATTCACTTAATGTCTTCCACTAATAGTTACTAGATGACATTCCGATTTTGCTCCAAGTCGAAGTGGAACTGCGGTTGTTCCATATCCATTGCTAATGAGCTCTGCGCTATTTTCTTTTTCACGATAGCTTCCCTTTTCATAAATCCCGAATGGTCCAAAACGTATTTGCCCACCATGAAGATGACCAGCTAAAAGAAGATGTGGCTTACTTATTTTTTTAGCATTATTGAAATATGCTGGGGCATGAGTTGCAAATATGATGATATCCGATTCTTTAACATCTTGGAACGCCTCATTTATTTTTACATTCCCCTCAAATCCATCATTAATCCCAACTATACGAACAGAAAGGTTGTTTTTTTCAAATTTAACTGAACTATTTTCCAATATATGAACGTCATGTGTATCTAGGATACTTCTTAAGTTTTGTTCCCCAACTTCTCGATCATTGTTACCGAACACATAACAAGTATTTCCTAATTTCGCAAGCATCCGAATATTATCATTTGTACGTTTTAAAGGGACTCCTCTTTCTGTCAAATCTCCTCCAATTATTACTATATCCACTTTTCCGATGAGGTTTTGAATAAGCTTCTCACTTAATTTTCTCCGATGGATGTCAGATATAAAAAAAATATGAAATTGATTGTCCTTTGTCCATTCATCAATTAATAAAGAATGCGTATGAACATTTGTTTGAAAAGCCAAAAAAAACATATACCAAAAAATCAAAAAAATTATAACAAATACAGTACCAATAATCCATCCAATCAAGCATATACCCCCAAACAACACGGAAAAGGACAGGGAATTTCCCCTGCCCTCCATTCGTGTCTACTAACTGCTAATTTTACTCTTCTTTGTCAATATGTAAAACACGAAATCCTGACTTTTCTAAATCAGCTAAAATACGATCCAGCTTTGAATCGTTTTCAATCTTTAAAACAATACGTCTGAATAATTTATCTGTTTCATCAAAAGTTACAATTGAAATAACAGAGGCGTGATATTTATGAAGTACATCCGTCATTTTTTGAATCCGTCCCTCTGATTCCACAGAAGTAAATGTAATACGCGTTCCCTTACTATTCATACCAAATGCACTTTTAAATTGTTCTACAGCGTCATAACGGGTAACTAAGCCAAGAAATTTCCCATCCTCAACAACAGCTAGTACTGGAAAGTCATGAAGCTTGATCATCGCATTTTCAAAAACATCCTCGTAGCGAACATATATGTCTTCGTTGGTCATAATATCCGTTACTTTTGTTTGCTCCATGAAAACTTCTTTATCAAGATTGCTATAGAATTGAGCTTTATACAGAAGGTATTTGTTGAACATACCTACATATTGTCCATTTTCTATAATCGGTAAAGCATCCATCTCTTTTTCTTCTAATACACGGAGAGCTGACGAGACCGTTGTATCTACCTGAACTGTTATACATTTTTCTTTGGGGATCATTACACTTTTTACAAACATAGTAGCACCTCTTCCAACTTGGGATATACTTTATATATTCAACATTTATGAAAAATATCCTTCTTTTTTACGTTTAAGGAAGTACTAGCTTTTGTCCAACTGCAATTTCATTTGACGATAGACCATTTGCAGATTTTATTTTTTCGACTGCTGATGGATCATTATAATAATTTATAGCTATACGATATAGTGTTTCATTTTCCTTAACTATATGCGTTTTAGAACTAGCCACTTCTGTAGGTTCTGTTTTCTCTACTGGAACTGGTTCCGTTTTCTCTACGGAAACTGGTTCTTTCTTCGGCTCTTCGACAACTTCTTCTTTTGGTTCTTCTTTTGGTTCTTCTACTGGCTGCTTTGTTTCTACTTCCTCAGTACTATCATCTTTTTCTGTTCCATTATTAATAGTTTGTGTTTCAACATGTATCGTATCATTTTTTACTACTTCCTCTTTATCTGGATTAGCTTCAAAGAAAAATTGGAAATAAATAAACATACTAACCGGTATTAATATGAAAATACAAAAGACAGTAGGAATTAATAAGTTTTTAGATTTTTTCTTTGGTTTCTTATTTGAACTTCTACTTCTTCTCATTTCATTGGTATCGTCATCTTGTCCAATGGATTGTCGATGTTCGTCGATTTTTTTTTGATAATCATCTTGGTTCATTTTATTCAAACTCCATTTCTACCTTCATTTCTACTTCTATTATGACGAATATTGTAGAAAAAGTAAACTTAACAAAAGTATTAAGACGGGAGGAGGATATTTAGTCTATTTTTCCAATTCATTTCATCCTGGTCATTCTTTTCTTCGGATCTTTTTCTTAGAATATTAGAAACGTCTATCTTACATTTGGAGCAACAATGGTAAGGTTTTTCTAACAATGTTTGATCAAAATAATGCAGTAGCTGCTGACGTAAACAAGTATCGTCTTGAATCACCTTGTAAAAGTTTTGTATATCCTGCCACTTTTTTTGTTTAATTTGCTTAAATAATTGAATGGTTTCTTGTTCATTTAATCGCTCTTTCCAATATGCTAGTATACGGGTTGTGGTCTCTGCCTGTTCTACCTCAGAGTATTCTGGCTGATATGCAATATGAATGTCCTGTTCCTCTGGAAAGTCTTGCATCGCTACGTAGAAAGTGTGGTCAACATCTGAAGAAGTATATAAGAGAGAAGCGATTGCTTGGTTTCCATCTCTAGCAGCCCTGCCAACCTCCTGCATATAGCCTGCAACAGAAGTAGGAATATGATCATGAATAATTTGCCTGATATTATCTTTATGAATCCCCATTCCAAAAGCGTTAGTCGCACAAATCCAATCTAATTGTCCTTGCTGAAACTGCTGTTGGATTAATATCCGGTCACTTTGCTCCATTTTCGCATGGTAATAGGCAACGGAAATACCTTGTTCTCGCAGCATTGCTGCATAAACTTCCGTTTTTTTACGTGATTGTGTATATATTATACCTGGGCCTTCTGTAGAGGTGACTCTACCTAAAATCCAGTTCATTTTGTCTTGATGATTTTCTACCTGGACCATTTCATATGCAATAGTCGGTCGATCGAGTGAATGAATGTATTCAAATGGCTTGTTCATCATCAATGTTTGTTTAATATCCTCCACAACTTCTTTTGTCGCGGTTGCCGTTAATGCAAGGATGTTCACATCTTTTAGAGAATCTAACCAATTAGATATTCTTAAATAATCAGGTCGAAAATCGAATCCCCACTGAGAAATACAGTGTGCCTCATCTGCCACGACATATGCGATAGAAAGATTTCTAAGCGCTCGGTTAAATTGTTCATTTTGCAGCATCTCTGGTGAAGTAAATATAAATTTAAAGTCTGCTAGGTGACGAATAGCCATTTCTCTTTCCTGAAAGGATAGAAATGAATTGATCGCAATAACTCTTTTTTCCCCTAGTATTTTTAATTGTTCCACCTGATCCTGCATAAGGGATAAAAGAGGCGAGACTATAATCACCGTCCCTTCCATTAGGTAAGCTGGCAGCTGATAGAGAAGTGATTTACCCATACCTGTAGGTAGTATAGCGACAACATCTTTTCCATCTAAAATTTGTTCTACTATTTCTTGTTGCCCATCTCGGAAGTTTGCATGGCCGAACTTTTTCTGAAGAATTTCATTTAACTTATTCATGAATTTGTTCTCCTTTTGTCAATGCTAAACGCACTTGAAAGTAACTAACTTCCGGTAACCTATCTTTTATTAATGTGAGTTTTTTGGTATGTAACTCGTTTGATAGTTGAAGAATTTCTCCTATTTGCTCCTTAGAAATAAAAGAAGACACAGAGAATTTTTTATTGTTGGAGACTATTTCAATAACATGATCTTCTATAGTATTAATCTTCAACTTTCTAATTTTAGCAATTTGCTCAATAGAATATCCTTTTTCAAATAGGCTATTTGTTTTAAAAGCAGAGTCTGTTAGCGGGGTATCAATATGAATATCTTTAGCTAGATTAAATAACCGCGGACTTGTCTCCATCGAAATATTATCTAATATAGTATGTAAGCACTCTAAAAAAATAATTTTGATATCCAAGTCAGCCAAATGATAGTAGCGAGCTAATTGTTCCCATGTCAAACCAGTTTTGTTATAGCCACTAAGACGATAAACAAATAATGTTCTGTGTAGATCATCTAAAGAAGGGTTTTCAAGTAAATGAAATATTTCTTGCTTGATATAGTTATTTAAGTTGGAGTGACGAAAATTATACTGGACTAAAAAGTCTTTAACGAAATGCTGAGTAGCAATATCCTTTTGATTTGGCACAAATTTTTTCTCGTTTGCTTGGAACTGCGACAATGTTTGGACAACTAAGTCGATTCTTTTCCAAAAGATTTGTTCCTTCCCTCTATATTGCCAACCGTTTAAGAGTAGCTTTTTATCTAGTGGTATTGCTTTTACTCCTTTGTTAGTTATATAGACAAGTGATTCCTTTAACTGTATAAACTCTCCTTTAAACAAATCATTGATCGCTATATCATAATCTTCCTTCGATAATTGTGGAAGAATAGAGAAAAAAGCATGAAGTTGAAAATATGTCACATCTTGAATAGTTTGTCCTGATTTTTTGCCTTTTAGTAAATAATACGGAGCATTCTCAGACCGTTGACCGGTTATTTTATGTATAATAAATAGTAATATTTGATGGAAATGCATAGGAATACCTCTCTTTTCCGAAGTATTTTGGTTGAAATGTATGGAAAACATCTTTAGAATGAATACGATAGCATATTGGCTTTAATAGTATAAAGGAGAGAATATAGTAATGGCAAAATATACAATTGTAGATAAAGATACATGTATTGCATGCGGAGCTTGTGGAGCCGCTGCACCAGATATTTATGATTATGATGATGAAGGTATTGCCTTCGTTATTTTAGATGATAACATGGGTACAACGGAAGTTCCAGAAGAACTAATGGAAGATATGGAAGATGCATTCGAAGGTTGTCCTACTGATTCTATTAAAGTAGCAGATGAGTCTTTCGAAGGCGACGCACTGAAATACGAATAGTATTTAAGAATGGTGATTTTGACTTTGTCATGATTACCATTTTTTATTCTAAGAAAAACGAGGCAAAAAGATGCTCGGTCCTTTAAGGTCAAAACCTGTTTCTATCGTTATCGAAGGGCTTTAAACAGACTGTAGCTATTATTATTATCAATTGATTTTTTAGAGGGGCTGGTCGTGACTGACGTCACGACCAGCCCCCCTTTTCTCGGTAATTTTATGGCATTTATCTGTCCCTCGCCTTTCTACAACTCTTAGAAACAGGTGAGTGCATTTTTGGATAACTAGAAAAAAGATACTTTCCTACCCATCGAGGAAGCTCACGAAGATGCAATTTCGTTCGCTATTTCACTTCTTTATGGGACAAACACTTACTACATCTACTTATTTCCACAAGTATGAAAGAAATATGCTTTCTTTCTCATCATTGGATAATCGCATTTCAAATTCAAAAGCGATTACAAATAATTTGATCACTCTCTAAAATTTGACCAATCTTATCATCTAAGCGATAAGCAATGCTAAATCTTATAGTGGAGTACTCCACACTGATTGATTGTAGTGAAAGGTGGCGACTCCAGCGGGAAGAACACGAGCTGAAAGCCCCGCAGGAAAGACACTGGCCGAACTTTGTTTGGTCAATGTCTTTGCGACGAGTAACCGCAGGAGCATATGTTTTCGCAGTGACGAGGAGATTGAAGCCGTGTCCGCGGAAAGCGTCCACCTGAAACGGTAATCAGTTGTATTATCCGTTCTTTAAAGTAGGATAAACCCAGTGTTCACGGGACATTTTTACATAATTCCACAAAAAAGGTTGTTCCTCCTGATGGAGAAACAACCTTTTGTTAATTTGTATTGGGTTTCATATATGAACTAGTTACTTTATCAAGCAATGGTTTCATTCGTTTGAATAATACAATCATCACAACAGTTACTAACAGACCTTTAATCAAATTAAAAGGTAAAATACCGAAAATAATCGTATTAAACAAAGCAGTTCCTGTTTCCATTGGGAAATTTAAGAAATAAGTATACATTGGTAAAAACACATAATAATTTAATACGCTCATACCAATCGCCATTGATACTGTTCCTGCTCCCAATCCTACCATAATACCTTTTGACGTAGTAACTTTACGGTAAATCAAATACACAGGTGTTAAAAATAAGATACTAGTTACAAAGTTAGCCATATGACCAACAGGTACACCAGTTGGACTACCTGCAAATAGCCAATCTAACACATTTTTTAGAAATGCGACTAGAATTCCTGCTACAGGTCCCATTGTGATTGCAGCAATTAATGCTGGAATATCACTAAAATCCACCTTCAAATAAGCCGGTAAAACCGGTAATGGAAATGCAAGTAGCATTAAAACAAAAGAAATACTACTAAGCATTGCGACTGCAATAAGCATCCGCGTTTTGCCTTTTAACATAAAATCCTCTCTCCTTTTGCGATTCACTCCACAAGAAGAAAGGTTCAGCACGTTTGCATACTTAAAAAATCCCTTGAACTATTAGAGTTCAAGGGAGAAACAAGGTACACTTAAATAAGCATATCCGTATAAGCATACGAAAAACGACTGCACCTTCACCTTCTCCCATCCAGACTATACTGTCGGCTTTGGAATTTAACCAAATCAACCTGTTAAGGTTCGCGGGCTGAAGAAATAAATTTCTAATACCGCCGGTCGGGAATTGCACCCTGCCCCGAAGATGAATCAATATTTTATTGTCCTTCAAGAATAATATCTTGAATTAATAATATCTTAACAAATTAAAACAATATATGCAATAGAACTGTTTGTAAATAGGTAGGAAACAACTTAATATGTTTTGTTTCAAGATAATCAGTACTTACATAATCCAGAAAAATTTTAAAACTTTTAGATTTCAATTTTTCGAATAATATACAATGATTCACAGATAATTGTGGGCTATTAAAACAATTTTAAGAGCTATATTAAATTATTTATGAGCTATACTTGAAATTTTATGGGCTTTCTTCACGTTAATATTCTGCGTTAGGTTGTTTATGGGCTATTTTCACAAGCTTATGGGCTATAGATTTATTTAGTCACGCCACAATTCCAAAACAAAAAATGCCAAGCTTAAATTAATAAGCATTGGCATTTTAAGTTATTTAATTGGTTTGCATAGTAAAACCATTCGGTCCAATTGGAACTGGAAGTGGGCTAGTAATATCTATTCCATTCCAATTTTCTTGTACGACATTCTCTAACTGGATGGATTGATCGAAGCTTGCAGCTGTTAAGGAAAAAGCTTCTATCAATCGAGATGCCTCACCCGCATCTAATGATTCCAGGTTTAGAGGTTCCTTGAAGTTCACTACTATACCTTTGTCTTCTTGTACTGTATACGTCACATCATTCGGTATAACAGAAGTATAAATATCATTTTCAGGATTTTTCATACCTATCAAAGCTTCCGTTATTGTAGTGAATGTTTTATTAAAATTAGGAGTTAAATATGTCTCCTTGTTAAAAGCATTATATGCAAAATAATTTACCTTTTTCTCTGTACCTGTTAGTGCCACAGGCTCATCTAAAGTCCCTACCTGATCCCATTCAATCGGTGCTCCATCTTCATTTACTCTTAATAATGAATCAAAATCAGTAAAAATTTCATTGATAGAGGATAAATAAGGTGCTGCTGTTCCGGGGGCGGTATCGTAACCATGATCTACCGGTAGATAATGCTTTAACATTTTACCCTCTGCCAAAAAATAACCTTTATAAGGATGATATTCTTGGAATCCAAGAGCAGTTTCATCAATCCCAAACGCATATCTTTCATATAACTCTAAGCTATTAGGTGCCCCACTCGGAAAATCATTTTCTATTTGTTCCATAGGAATTACAATCGTGATTGGTACAGAAAGGGCATTTTCTAACAATGAAAAATGAAATACTGTTCCCCTATTTAAATCATTCTCGTAAACTGAAGTATAAGGACTACCAAACGGAACCAATCCAAACGTAGCCGCTACTTTACCTGACATTGTAGTCATATCAGTAGCCTTCCCCTCTTCTTCTACATCCATGGAAGCTTCTTCGGTTACTTCCATTGTTCTCATATTCTCGTTTGCCGTTGATAATTCTGCTGCCTTATCTGTGGAATTGCCATTATCATTTATATAAGCAGAGACAAGAACGGTTAATAGTAATATTGACGCTACAGAAATGATAAAAGGCAGCCATTTATTGAATGAAACCTCTATTCGTTTCCGTTTATCAAATTTCTCCAGCGTTTCTATTTCTGACTTAACCTGCTGGTATATTTCGTCCTTTGAGCGATTATCTTTAAACTTCGGCATGTTATTTAATAGCTCATCTAATACACGATCTTCTGAATTTTTCTCACTCATGATGAACATCTGCCTCCTTTTGCTTATCAGATAATCGCTCACGAAGTGCTTTTATCGCACGATGTTGCGTTGTCTTCACTTTCCCTTCCGACCAATTTAATATTTCCGACGTTTCCGTAATAGAAAGTTCCTGGAAATATCGCATAATAATAACCATTTTCTGATCTCCAGTACAATCATCCAATGCAACTAGTAATGTTCTCATCTCATCATTAAGTTGCACTAAATCCTCCGGTAGCATATCTGTAGATGCAAGTTGCATCGTTTCCCAGTCAAATGAGTCAAATAACCTCTTTTTTCTGACGGCTTGTTTTCTAAAATGGTCAATTGCTATATTTTTTGCTATTGAAAATAACCATGTCTTTTCTGAACTTTTCCCTTCAAAGCTACTATAAGCTCTAAGAACTCGTACATATACTTCTTGGACCAAGTCTTCCGCAGTTTGTCTATTTTTCACCAAATATATGAGAAACTGAAAAACGTCTTGATGATATGTATCATACAAGCGGTGGAAAACGGAGTCATTCATAGGCTCCCCCCGTTCTTTCAATTAGTCGTTTCACGTACATATTTGTTACATGCCTTTAATTGGTAAATTAATAATAAAGGATGTACCTACCCCTACTTCACTTTCAGCAGTTAAAACACCATCATGTCTTTCCACGATGTTTTTTGCGATAGCCAATCCTAAACCAGTGCCACTTTTGCCTCTTGTTCTGGCCTTATCAGCCTTATAAAAACGTTCGAAGACATACGGAAGATCTTCTTTTGGAATCCCATACCCTGTATCGATTACCTTTATAACAAAATGAGCATCTGTCCTACTTAATTGGACGGTAACAGAACCATTCTCTGTCGTATGTCTTAGAGCATTATCGATTAAATTCGTTAGTACTTGTTCCATACGATCCTCGTCAAGTTCCAACGATAAATTTTCAGTTAAGTTATGCTTAAAGAATAGGCTAATATTCTTTTCTTTGGCAACCTGATCAAATTTTTGCGTTATTCGTTCAATTGTCGGGACAACAGAAACTTTCTCTTTATATATACTCAGATAGCCTGATTCTAGGCGTGCCAAATCTAACAATTCGGTTACTAGTCTTCCCATTCGCTTAGACTCATCATATATAATACGGATCATTTCATTTTTATCTTCTTCTGTTGTGACGACATTATCTATTATTGCTTCAGAATAGCCTTGTAGCATCGAAATTGGTGTTCTAAGCTCATGAGAAACGTTTGCGATAAAATCTGATCTCATTTTATCCAAACGATGCTGTTCAGTCATATCACGAAGCACAATTACTGCCCCCCGCACAACATTACCACTATTGTATAAAAGACTAATAGAAGCAGCAAAATAGGATCCTTTAATCTCTAATTTTTCGTCAAATTCTTCCTTTACATCAAAGACATATTCCAAAAGATGATGAAGTTCCGCAGGCAGCTTAGATTCTTCTAACGTCTCTGCATTTGCATACCACTTATCGATAAGTAAATCCGCCTGAGGATTACTAACTTGAACTTCAAATTTAGTATCAAATGTAATAACCGCATCCGTCATCGAAGTCAGTATACTCGCTAATTGTTCTTTTTCTTGATTAATCACTTCTACATGGTGTTTTAATTGTTTCCCCATTTGGTTAAAAGCGATTCCTAGTTCTCCGATTTCATCCTTCTGAAGATATGGTACTTTTGTCTCAAAATTACCTTTTGCTAATTGATTGGCTGCTTCCCTCATAGATCTTAAGGGTAAGGTTATACGAGATGTTAAGAAAAAAGTAAACAAAGTAGTTAACAGTAATGCTATAAATCCTGATAAGAAGACAATTTTCGTCGTACTATTTGTCGTCTTGCTAACAACTTCTAAACTTTGATAAATAAATACGGCGCCATGGATATTTTTACCCGCTTCTAAAGGCGTAGCTAGAATAATATAATCTTCCATCCGGTCTTCACTATTCATAGCGGGCATCAGCATTTTCTTTACGATTGGGGAATCGGATGTATATATTTTAGACAATTGCTTATCATCCAATATCTTTTTTTGTACTACCTCTTTGTTCAGTCCGTCATGGACAGATAAAAAAATGGATTCTGAGTTGCGTACGATTAAAGTGTTAGTTTCCGTGCCTAAAATATCTTGTATTATTTCAAACGAATCTTCTACATTATCATGCTGCTCAACAATTTTACCAATAGTTACTGCCTCTTTACGAAGTGATTCCTCCGCTTGCTCTGTGTGGAAATCTCCTAGAAATTCAAGTAGTAAAACGGTTACAATAAATAACACAAATAAAACGAGAAGCAGTATGGTTCCCCATAGCTTCCCGACAACACTATTCCAAATTCTATTCATTTACAACCTCAAATTTGTATCCGACACCCCACACTGTAACAATCATTTTAGCAGACTTTTCGGAAACTCTATTTAACTTTTCACGCAACCGTTTTACATGAGTGTCAACTGTTCTTAAATCTCCGAAGAAATCATAATGCCAAACTTCTTTTAGTAACTGCTCACGATCAAATACTTTGTCTGGTGCTTTCGCTAAGAAATAAAGTAATTCATATTCTTTCGGCGTTAAACCTACTTCAACACCATCTGCCGTAACTCTATGCGCATCGTGATCTATCGTTAGGTGCGGAAAAACTACTATTTCTTTAGAAATAGATGTTCCTTGTGAAGGTGCAAAGGCTGTAGAACGTTTCAAAAGAGCTTTTACTCGTAATACTACTTCTCTTGGGCTGAAAGGTTTTACAATATAATCATCTGCTCCCAGTTCAAAACCTTCTACGCGGTTAGCTTCTTCACCTTTAGCTGTCAATAATATGATAGGTGTTTCTTTATGCATGCGTAGTTCTGTCATCACTTCTATGCCATCTTTTTCGGGCATCATAATATCCAATAGAATGCAATTATATTCAAATTCTAATGCGAGCTGTAATGCAACTTCTCCATTTTCAGCTTCTTCTACTTCATAGCCTTCTCGCTCTAAATACATTTTCAATAGTCGACGAATGCGTTCTTCATCCTCAACTACTAAAAGTTTAATTGTGTCAGACATAGTTTTATCAAACCTTTCTATCAACATCTACTTATATTGTACAATTACTGTACCCAAAATGAAAGAAAAGCTCTTCCTCTTGTTAACTAAAGAGTAAAGAGCTTCTAAGCAAGTACTGGACTAATCTATTTGTTGTTATGTCTAGTTCCAGCACTTAGACTGACTTCGTCTCTGCAAAGGACGCCTTTAGGTGAAATCCTTCCAGCGCTTGCTCCTGCGCAAAGCTCGTCGCAGAAGAACGGTGTCAGGGCTTACTTAGGCGCTTACACTTTTCTTGTTATGCATAAGAATGTAAACCAGCTAAAATTAGATTTACGGCGATTAAGTTAAACATAATTATAATAAAACCAATTAAAGCAATCCAAGCTGACTTCTTACCTTCCCAGCCTTTTGATAAACGAAGATGTAAGAACACTGCATAAAATAAGAACGTGATAAGTGCCCAAACTTCTTTTGGATCCCAGCCCCAGAAACGTGACCAAGCTTCATGTGCCCATATCATCGCAAATATCAATGCGCCAAGTGTAAACACTGGGAAACCGATTAATACTGAACGATACCCTATTTCATCCATCAATTGGGAATTAGACTTCTTGGTAAGTGGTTGTAATACAGTAGCAATACGTTTACGTAATATTAAACGTAATAATAGATAAATTGCTGTACCGAATAAAATTGACCAAACAACTGTAGTTAATTTTTTTGCATTTACTAATGGCGGCATTTCCACAAGTGGCTCAAATGCACCTTCTGTAATCGCTACTGACTCATTCATACCGAATAGAGCTGGCACAGTGTATTCAATTGTATGTTCTGTCTCGTCTTTGCTTATATACGAGTATTCTGCACTGTAATCCGCAAGTGAGAATGATACTGTAGAAACAACAAATCCTATAACAAGCACTAAAACGTACATTACTGCTTCGATCCAAAAACGTTCCTTAGATTTTTTCGTCAGATCAATATTCTTCAATAAATAAATAAATCCAGCAACCGCACTTATAGCTAAAATCGCCTCACCCATTGCTGCAGTAATTACGTGAATAGTAAGCCAGTAGCTTTTTAAAGCTGGTATTAACGGGGTAATTTCTGTCGGGAACATGCTTGCATATGCAATGATTATTAAAGCAATTGGTAAAGCAAACAATCCAAGAGCAGGTGTTTTATATATAAAGTAAATTAGTATAAATGCTCCTACAACCATCATTCCAAATGCAGTTGTAAATTCAAATAGGTTACTTACAGGAGCATGTCCTGCTGCAATCCATCTAGTGATAAAATAACCAAGATTGGCTATGAATCCTATGATTGTCACGATAATTGCTAATTTGCCCCATCTATCAAATGACTTGGTAGTTTGAGCATTTGAAGACTTTACTGCTCCTCCAAATAAAAACGTAGCAACTAGATATGCTACAAAAGCTATAAATAATAAGGTACTACTTAGAGATGCCATATCCATCTTGTTAAACCCCTTCCTCTTTATCCACTTTCTCTTCTAAAGAATCTAAATCCTGTTGATCTAGATATTCAGGAAGATGAGCTACTTCATAAACTCTGTCCAAATCTCTCTTCACACTTAACCAGTTTTTGTTTGTATGCGCTGCAACTACTGTCTGTCCATCTTCTAATAATTGAATCCAGATTCGACGATGATTCCAGTACGACCCTTGGGCAACTCCAATCATGAAGATAAGTCCTCCTAGAGCAAGAAGTGGAAGTGTTAAATCCTTGCGAACTGTTAATCCAGATACGTCTCTTGTCTCCACACTTTGGAAAGCAATTTTATGCTGGTTTTCCCCAAGTGGTTCTACCGTTTCTTTAATCATAACAAAACTAGTTTCCCCTTTAGGGAATTCTGGACTATACATTTTAACTAAAAAGGCAGGGTTATTAGGAAGTGGTGATTGAGATTGTGGAACCCCTTCTTCAAATCCAGTAAAATCTGCATAGTAATCCATAATCTCGACTTTATATCCCTGATCCAATTCATAAACGGGCTGAGGATCTGCTAGATCAATTGTAAATTCACCAAATGATTGTTGTGTTTCTTTATCTTGTAACTGAAATGTCATTGTTGCCAATTCATCCAATCGGAAATCCATTTGGAACACTGAAAAGTTATCAAATTTAATCGGCTTATTCACTTGAATGGATGCTTCTTTTTCAAATGTTAAGTCTTCTGTATGTCCTGCCACAGAATCTTCTGGACCTTTATACAAGGCAACATCTGTTTGATAGTTCTTCGCAATAGTACCCACTCGATCGATTGCCTCACCATAAACTTCTTTAGATTCTTCTCTTGAGTAAGTCTCATAGATGAATTCCTTACTCTCTAAGAAATAACCGTCTGTTTCAGGTACATAAAGTGTTTCTCCTTCACGTAACCACATCGTTTCATCGACATAAAAACCTGGAAGAGCACGAAGCATTACACCAAAAAGGAATATGATGAGACCTAGATGGTTCACGTATGGACCCCAGCGTGAAAAACGTCCTCGCTCTGCTAAGATAGCATTACCTTCACGTTTTACATTGTAATTAAGTTCTTTAAGTTTTTCTTCTGCTTTTAGTAAAGAATCTTCTGTAACATCAGCTTTACCAATTCCAAAAACTCGTTGACGTTTTAAGAAACTAAAATGCCTTTTCGTCTTTTGTTTCTTCAGTGATTTATAAAGAGGTATAACCCTATCTAAGCTTGCGATGATTAGAGAAATACCTAGCATGCCAACTAATGCCTGAAACCACCATGAGCTATATAAGTCCGATAATCCAAGCTTATAATACAATGTTCCAAACCAACCATAAATTCGCTCATAATATGCTGCAATATCCGTTTCATTTGTTGCGGGCACATAGAATACCTGTGGAAGTATAGTACCTATTGCAGCTGCAATTAAAATCGCAACAATTATCCACATACCTACTTTTACACTGGAAAAGAAATTCCATACTTTATCAATTATCGTCTTGTTATAAGTTTGAGAACGTCTTGCAGATCCTTCATAGCGCATATCTACAATTGTTTTGTCTTTTGTCTCTTCATTTAATGGACGACCACAGCTTTCACATAATTCGGTACCAGCTGGATTAACGTTTCCACATGCACAAACTATCTTGTCCATCTTTAAAACTCCTTTATGAAGGTTTAATTTGATCCATAAAATTCGCAATATCTTCTTCTGTCATTTCGCCTTTAATAATTTTCTCAATCTTACCTTCTGGATTGATCAAAAATGTCGTTGGCAGCGGATCAATATTATATGATTCCATTACACTTTTGTTACGATCAATTGCTATAGGAAAAGTTAAACCATATCGATTCGAAAAGCTATTAACCTTTAGATCTGATTCTCCAATATTTATGGCCAATGTTTGGACACCATTATTCGTGAACTCTACGTATTGATTGTCCATTGCCGGCATTTCTTTTGCACAAGGCTTACACCATGTACCCCAGAAATTTAGAAATACGCCTTGTCCTTTATAATCAGACAAACGTCTTTCCGTACCATCCATATCAACTAATACAAAGTCCGGAGCTTTGTCGCCTACCTGTAATACAGCATTTTTCTCTTTATTTAAGTTGGAGTAAACTGTAAAAACAATTGCTACGACGAGTACTGCTAATATAATGGTTCTCATATAAAATCGTCGTTTTTTAGACTGTGCCAATTTGTTACCCTCCATTTCCAAGCATAATCATGAATTATTATAACAAAATTTACAAATTAAAAGAGCCTTACTTATGAAGGCTTTGTGAACACATAGGCTTTATTTTCCTATTTTCCCCGTCTCCGCTAATACTCTCATTTGCTTTATTTCATGAGTAGTCAATTCTCTCCATTCACCAGCATTTAAGCCATGAAGCGTTAAGAAACCGAATTGTTCTCTTTTTAACTTTTGAACTGGAAAACCTATTGCATCGAACATTCTACGTACTTGGCGGTTTTTCCCCTCATGTATAGTGATCTCTATAATTGATTTGTCTGCTTTGCGTTCTGAGGATAATAACTTAACTCTCGCGGGAGCTGTTTTACCGTCTTCTAAAACGATTCCTCGCTCCAGTGGACGTAGCTGCTCCTTCAATGGTAATCCTTTTACTCGTGCTACATAGGTTTTATCCACTTTATATTTTGGATGTGTGAGAGCATATGAAAAATCGCCATCATTCGTAAGAAGTAACAGACCAGAAGTTTCATAATCCAGTCTTCCAACAGGATATAAGCGTTCTTTCACATGAGGCAATAGATCCGTTACTGTTTTTCGACCTTTATCATCTGATACTGCTGAAATTACTCCACGTGGTTTATAAAGTAAATAGTATACTTTTTGTTCCTTTTCTAATTTTACTCCTTCAACTTCTACTACATCATTATCGGACACTTTTATCCCTTGTTCTGTAACTACTTTGCCATTCACTTTAACTTTTCCTTGTGTAATCATTTCTTCCGCTTTTCTTCTTGATGCCACACCTGCATGCGCGAGCACTTTTTGTAATCTTTCCAACACATTCACCTCGTCCATTCTATCCAATTCATATGAGTGAATTATGTCATACTTTGGGACAAATTAAAAGAAGACAGTCTTTTATAATAACTGTCTTCTTCACAATTCTATTTAATTTTCTTCACATTAAATTTCATTACAATCTCATTGTTAATCACAACATTCCAAAGATAGGGTTTATTCTTAGATGATTTTCGAGGAATCATTAATACGTTTTTAGTTGCTTCTTGTTCTTCTTTATTCAGCAAAAGGAAATAATCTTGTTTCACTTCAACAACCTGTTTATCTAACAGGCGATATTTCCCTTTTTCCACAACCTTCACATTATCGTATGTTTGAAAAACGTTTGCTGCTATAGAGGAGTGGGTATTCCAATCATTGGAATGGTTTAAAGTTACCACAATAATTTCTTTCCCCTTATCTTCAAAATAAGTCACTAATGTTCTTCCCGCCACTTTTGTATATCCTGTTTTTCCAGCTACGGCAAACTCATTAAAGTGCAATAATTTTTGCTTATTTTTCCAATTGACGGATCTTTCTTTTGGGGTATAAGATTTGGCTGATGCGATTTTTAAAAATGACTCGTTCTGCAAAGCGAAGCGGAACATATTGGCCATATCCATAGCTGAGGCATAGTGATCATCATGATGAAGTCCCGATGGATTAGTAAAGTGAGAATTTTCTAACCCAGCAAACTGTATTTTTTCGTTCATCAATTTAGTAAAGCCCTCAATTGAGCCACCTGTATGCTCAGCAAGTGCATAAGCTGCATCATTACCCGACTGTAACAGCAAGCCATACAATAAGGATTCCACAGTCCAAACCTCACCAGCCTGTAAGTATAAAGATGATCCTTCCTGCGTTGCAGCAGCGTTTGAAATTGTTATTTCATCATCGAGCGGAACATTATCCAAAACAGTTAAAGCAGTCCACACTTTAGTTAGGCTCGCTATAGGCAGCTCTACATTGACATTGCTGCCTTCTAATAATCTTCCTGTTTTTGCGTCAATAACCGCATAAGAGGATGAAGCATCTGCCTCATTTACATTCCATAAAAGAAAAAGCAACAGAAATAATACCGTTTTTTTAAAAATGAATCATACTCCTCATTCAATTATTTCTATCCTTCAAATGTCTCTTGAAACTTCGTCATAAATAAATCAGTATCTTCCATTTCATCAACAGACAGATCTTCCGGAAGCGGTGGCAGAGCTTTAATATCTTTTAGTCCAAAGTATTGAAGAAATTCATTTGTCGTTCCATATAATATAGCCCGACCTGTCCCTTCCGCACGCCCAACTTCTTGTACCAGACCCTTAGTAGACAGAGTGTGAATTGGTCGCTCTGACTTAACACCTCGAATTTCTTCTATTTCCACTCTCGTAATAGGTTGCTTATAGGCTATAATAGCAAGAACTTCTAGAGATGCCTGTGATAATGACTGAGCTGTAGGATTTTCTACTAATTTCTGAATGCTATCTATATTTTCTTGTTTCGTTACTAATTGATAGGTTCCTGCTAATTGTTTTATCTCAATTCCCCTATTGAGATTCGTTTTGTATTCCTGCAGCATTTCCTGTAGGACCGCTTCTATTTCCTCATCCACCGAACTAGTTAGAAAAGCTAATTGTTTTTTAGTTAACCCATCCTCTCCACTTACAAATAATAGACTTTCTATATTACTCATCAATTTCATCTTCGAATTCACTTTCTATATCTTCCTTTCGCAGCTGCACAAACAAATCTTCAAAATTACTTTTTTGTTCTACTTGTATAATCTGTCGTTTCATCAATTCTAGCAGAGATAAAAATGTTGTAACGATCGTTTGCTTATCTCTAGTTGGGAATAAATCGTAAAACGATAATTTCCCCCCTCCTTTTTTTAACACCTCAATGACATTTTTCATCTGAGCTTTAATCGATATTTCTTGCTTACTTATTCGGGTATTGAGCGGTGCGTTTATTTGTTTTCTTCGTAGCATTTTTTGAAAAGCACCTAGCATATCATATACATTCGCGTCTAATTCAAGTAATTCTAATTGTTTACCAGTTTGATATTCACTTAAATCTGTTGGCGGTCTAGAATAATAGAGTGAACGTGTTTCCTCCATCTCATGCAAGTTTTCTGCGGCTTCCTTGTACTTCTTATATTCTATTAATCTTAGTACAAGTTCATCCCTAGGATCTTGTAAATCCATATCGAAATCTTCGTCGATGTCATCGTCCTGATGAATCGGCAATAGCATTTTGCTTTTAATGGATAGTAAAGTTGCAGCCATTACTAAGTATTCACTTGCTTCATTAAGTTCTAAAACACGCATTGCGTGAACATGCTCCATGTACTGCTCAGTGATTTCTGCCATCTTTATATCGTATATATCTATTTCCAAACGATTTATTAAATGTAATAATAAATCTAGAGGTCCTTCAAATGCTTCTGTTTTTACTTCATAAGACATAAAACTCCACCCATTATCGGTTTTTAACATAATTATAGAGGAAAGGTGATTGTATTGCACCCTACATTTCATACTAGTTTTGTGGCATTTCTAAAACAATTCAATGAGACATTCGATTATTTTGAGTGTCACGAGTTATTGGAAGACTATTGGAAGGAAATTTCCCCAAGACATAAAAACCATGCGTTGACTGCTTTAATCTTGTTAGCAACTTCTATGTATCACTGGCGTCGCGGAAATTTAACTGGAGCTATTAAAACGATGAGAACAAGTATGAAAAGAATGGATATAACTAAGGACTCTCCTTTCTTTGAGAACTTCAATTACCAAAAGTTAACAGAAAATATGAAAGACGCACTCCATTTAATGACCAGTAGTCAAAAGTTTCAAGGTTTTACAATTGAGATAACCAATCCATCTTTACAATCGCAAGTAAGCCAGCTACATATTGAAACGAATGAGGACCCATATTTTCTTATTCATAAACATATGCTTCGAGATCGTTCAGAAATACTGGAGCAACGAGAAAGAGAGAAAAAAAAGAGAGATGACTTATAAAAATTAAGTCATTCCTCTTCTTTTTTTGTTTGGCACTTAATATAAAATGATTCGACATCCTCTGATGGCTTTATAGAAGTTGTTTGTAATACCGTTGGAAGTTTTTGTAACATTTCTTCTCCAAGACCTTCACCACGGTGTGACGGATTGACAGAAAGATGTTGAATCACTGCTTCGGTACCATCCATACGTACTCCTATTAATCCAACTAAGTCGTCCTCTTTCTTCCAAAGAAACAAATGCCAATCTGGATTTGTTTCATACTCATGAATTGTTTCTAATAATTTTTTAACATCTTTTTCATGAGGCATAAAAGAAAGTAGTCCCATTGAAATTTTTTCAAATGTTTTTTTATAGCGAAGTAACATAATTTAAACCCTCTTTTAATTTCTTGGCCTGTCTATCTAATCATCTATACATACGAATATACAACTCTAATTTAACTGCCTACATGCAATTTGATTAATAGAATTTAATAATCATATCCTATCTACACTAAATTTAACAAAGTCCAATTTCTTAAAATATCTGTATATAGTACCTTAATTTTACCGATTTTACAAATTAGCATTCGGGGCTATAAATAACCAGTAAATGACACCCCATACTATTCCTACGATAAAAATCATTAGAAAAAGTATAATATTCGCCTTTTTCATCTTGTTTCACTCCTTCTCCATTGTTAAAGGAAGGTCAAGATGTATTATGTCTTCCAACGTTTCTCTTCTTACAGCCAATTGATGCTTTCCATTTTCTACAAAAACAACAGCTGGTTTTGTTAAACGATTATAATTACTAGCCATGGAGTAACCATAAGCTCCTGTACAAAACATTGCTAGAATATCCCCAGGTCTTGCTGCTGGTAATTGGATATTTTCGATTAATTTATCCCCAGACTCACAACATTTACCTGCAATTGTATAGTTATTCGTTAACTGTGCGTCCATTTTGTTAGCAATAACTGCGTCATATTCTGCACCGTATAATGCAGGTCTAATATTGTCGGACATACCACCATCAACCGCTAAATAATTCCGAATATCTGGCACAACTTTTTCGGATCCGACCGTATATAACGTAGTTCCTGCATCCCCAACTAATGATCTACCCGGTTCTATCCAAATTTCTGGCATTTTAAAAGAAGAATTATGCACAAGCTCTTTTACTATTTGGATCATTTCTTTCACATATACCGCTGGTTCAAGTGGTGCATCCTCATCTGTATATTTTATACCGAAGCCACCGCCTAGATTTAAAACACTGCATGAAAAGCTATAGTCTGTATGCCACTTTATCATTTTAGTAATAAGCTTTTCAGCCGCCACCTTAAAACCAATCGTTTCAAATATTTGAGAGCCAATATGACAATGCAAGCCAAGCAACTGAATATACTCATCCTGATATACATCCAGAAATGCTTGGTCGGCTTGTCCATTCAACAGATCAAATCCAAATTTAGAATCTTGCTGGCCTGTCGTAATATAGTCGTGTGTATGAGCTTCGACACCGGGGGTTACCCGTAATAAAATATTCACTTTTTGCTTGTTCCTTGCAGTAAGAATCTTTAATAATTCTATTTCATGAAAATTATCAACAACTATACAACCAATATTATGCTCAAGAGCTAATAATAATTCTTCTTTGCTTTTATTGTTACCATGAAAGTGAATTCGTTCTACTGGATATCCAGCTTGAATCGCAGTGTATAATTCTCCAGCAGATACAACATCTAATGATAAGTTTTCTTGTTTCATCACTTGGTACATTGCAACACTAGAAAAGGCTTTACTTGCATAAGCAACTTGTGCCGATATATGTTGATCTCGGAACGTCTGGATGAATGCCTGTGCTCTTTCTCTAATTAAAGATAAATCGTACACAAACAAAGGTGTCCCATATATTTTTGCAAGCTCTAGACTATCTATTCCACCAATCATTAAGTGACCTTTTTCGTTTACAGCATGCCGTGAAACTAGCACCATTTAGTTCGCCTCTTTTCACTATATCTATTAGAACTTTATCACAATAGATAAGGAAATGGCAATGCACATTAGGAACGTTTACGATCAGGCGATCTAGTTATAAATGGCCTTTTAGCATCAGTGGGCATTGGATACCGTATGATCAAACGCAATAATGCTTTTGGATAAAAAGGCTGAAGTGGCCATAGATAAGGCACATTTAAAGGTTTTACAGAACCTACATACCAAAGTAGAGCTAAAGATGCCACAAAAAATCCACTTGGTCCAAATAATGCGGTACTTAGTAGGATAACAGTCCTAAATATTTTAGTCGTAATGCTTAGTTCATAGGAAGGGATTGAAAAGGTGAATATAGCTGTAATAGCTGTATATAAAATAACCTCTGGAACAAAGATTCCTACATCAACAGCCATTTGCCCAATGACTAGTGCGGCTATAATCCCCATTGCTGTTGATAACGGAGTTGGTGTATGAATAGCGGCTAGTCTTAGAAATTCTATCCCAATATCTGCAAATAAAACCTGCAGCAATAACGGTATGTCTGTCGTTTCTTTCGGACCAATAAAATCAAGAGCCTTTGGTACAAACTCTGGATGGACCGACAGTAAATACCAAAATGGTAATAAAAATAGACTTAAAAAAACACCTAAAAATCGAATCCACCTTACAACTGTTCCAATTGCTGGTGCTTGCCTGTATTCCTCCGCATGCTGTAAGTGGTGAAAAAGGGTCGTAGGAACTATAATGACGGATGGAGATGTATCTACTACTATTATTATATGGCCTTCTAGCAAATGTGCTGCAGCTATATCGGGTCTTTCTGTAAATCTCACAAAAGGTAAAGGATGGAATCCTTGTTTAAAAAGCCATTCTTCTAACGCTTTGTCAGTCATCGTAATTCCATCATGCTTTATTTGCTTTATTCGATCCCGAATTTGCGTTAGATAATCTTCATTGGCAATATTTTTAATATAAGATATCGCAATATCTGTTTGGCCTAACTCGGTAATTTGATGTAACTCAAAGCGTAAATCAGTATCTCGAATCCTTCTTCTAATAAGTGCTGTGTTTTGCACAATATTTTCCGTAAAACCATCCCTAGATCCTCTGACAACCTTCTCATTATCTGGCTCCTCTGGTGTCCTACCGGGATAAGAACGAACATCTATGGTATACACGGAACCATTCGATAATATGAAGGTTACTTGTCCACTCAGAAGTGCAGCTAACCATTTTTCCTTGGAATCATATTGCGTAATGGAATAGTAAGGAAAATAATGCTCAATAATTTCATTTTCGGTTATTGTTTTATCTGCAATTTTCAATTGGGTGTTCGTCAATAATTGAGTAATTATCATGCCATCAATTAATCCGTTAATATAGACGAGTAATACTGGAAATTCATATAAATGAGTATGTAAAATCCCCACATCGTAAGACTCATTTACTCCGAACTTTTCTTTTAAATACAATTCTGCTTCATCCACACTATTAAACAAAGGTTTCGTTTCAATCACCTATCTTTTGCATTTGAATTCGTCTGCCCCACTGGTACTAACCAAGTTTTTAATTGGGTTAATATTTTCTTCTCGAGTCTTGACACTTGTACTTGTGAAATGCCTAATCGTTCAGCAATATCACTCTGTGTACAATCAAGATAATATCGTAAATAAATAATCATTTGCTCTCGTTTTTCCAGCTTTTCCACTAGCTCACGTAACGGAATATGCTCAAACGGCTTCTCGGAACGCTCATCTTTCATTTGATCCATTAACGTGAGAGCATCCCCACTATCATTTTCATAAAGTTGCTCCTGCAATGATGCTGGATCCCGTAGAGCATCTGTAGCCATCACTATTTCTTCTCGAGACACCTCTAAAATATGTGCAAGCTCCAAAATAGTAGGTTGGCGCTCGAACGTTTTTAAAAAGTCATCGGTAGCATGGCGAATTTTAAAATTTAACTCCCGAATCGAACGACTGATTTTCACCATTCCATCATCTCTTAAAAACCGCTGAATCTCTCCTATAATCATAGGAACCGCATACGTCGAAAACTTCACTTCATAGGACAAATCAAATTTATCAACCGATTTCATCAAGCCAATACAGCCGATTTGAAACAAATCTTCCAGATCTGCCCCTCTAGAAGCAAAACGTTGGACAATAGACCATACAAGCCTAGTATTACCTTCAATCATTTGCTGCCTTGCCAGTTTATCACCAGTCTGTGATAGCGCTATGAGTTCTCTCATTTTTTCTTGAGTTAGTAAAGTAGACGGTTTTTTATTTATCATTAGACGATCCTACAAGATTCTTGAATTGGTACAAATTGCTTCGTTATCGTTACAGTCGTCCCCCTATCAGGAATGGAGTAAATTTCAACACCATCACTAAAGCTTTCCATAATTGTAAAGCCCATTCCTGAACGTTCCTGCTCAGGCTTTGTCGTAAATAGCGGCTCACGTGCTTGGTTTACATCACGTATTCCACGGCCATAATCTACAATGGAAACAACAATTTCTCTATCTATTCGTTGAGCGTGCAGTTCAATTTTCCCGACACCATCTTCTTCATAACCATGAACGATAGCATTCGTTACAGCCTCAGAAATGACTGTTTTAAATTCAGATAATTCTTCAATTGTCGGGTCAATCGTTGCGATAAAACTAGACATAACCATTCTAGCTAGTGCCTCGTTCTCACTTTTAGCGATAAAAGATAATGTGATCTCATTGTCCATAAACTATTCCCCCTAACTTAGACATTATTTCAATTTCGGATTCGCTATAAATATAAGGGCTTAAACCTGCAAACTGAAAAATTTTACGCATCGTTGGTGATGGATTTACAATAATTGTTTGTCCATCTATTGGAGCAAGCTCTCTCATTCTGCCTAGAATTAGTCCTATTCCTGAGCTATCCATAAAATGCAAGTCTTTCAAATTCCAAACTAGTACTTTAATAGACCCGTTTTTTATCATTGGAACTATCTCATTTCTAATATCATTTGTACTGTGATGATCTAATTCACCTTTTAATCGAATAATAATAATTTCGTCTCCTACTTTTTCTACTTCATGAATCATAAAATCGCCTCCTTAGATAGCGCTATTCCACATTCTCCTTGAAAATTCCTTGCGCTTGACAAAAGTAGAAGAAATCATCGTTTATTAGTCGATTTTCGACAGAGGTTGGTCATTTAAAGTATGGCAACAAATTCTTTTTTTTAATCAAAAAATAGGCATCTCGCAAAAGTTTTTAAAAACCTTAGCGAGATGCCTATTTAGAATATATTATTAGTTTTTTAGCACTGCAAACTGCACGAATAATTGGGAGAATAATCCGTTTCGCAAGTAAATGCCCCCTAAGAGCAAGTACTACTAGTGCGTGGGCAAATAAATAGGACCAGAAAGTAAGTATACGAAAATGGAGCGCAAGTAAGTGATACACGAGAGCAAGTAAACAAAGGAAAATTGTTCGGCAAGGAGTATCATGACCGAGGTCATAATACTCCTTGAAATGTTCATCATTAAAATGTAACTCCGAACTAGGCCAATCCTAAAATTTAGAATACTCTTCTAATAATTTATGCAGTTATTACTTCATAAATTAAAGGTGGAGCATCTTTTTTAGCTGATTCTATATCGATAAACTGAGTTAATTTATCCATTACTTCTTGCACATCTTCTCTATTCGCATAGATGGTAGCAAGCGAATCTCCTTTGCTTACAGCATCTCCAACTTTTTTATTTAGCACTATACCAACTGCTAAGTCTATTTCGGATTCCTTCGTTGCTCTTCCTGCTCCTAGTAGCATAGCTGCAGTACCAATTTCGTCTGCTTCCATAAAGGTGATAAAACCATCTTTGGATGCGGGAACTTCAAATTTATAAGAAGCTTGAGGTAGTAATGAAATATCATCAACGATTTTCTCATTCCCACCTTGCCATTTGATGAATTGCTTGAAAATTTCTAATGCAGAGCCATCTTTTATAACAGCAAGTAGCATTTCTCTAGCTTCTTCCAATGTCTTGGCTTTCTCTCCAACTACTACCATTTGACTTCCAAGCGTCAAACATAGTTCTGTTAGATCATCTGGGCCGTTTCCTTTTAATGTATCAATAGCTTCCACTATTTCTAGTGAATTCCCAATTGCTCTTCCAAGAGGTTGACTCATATCTGAAATAATAGCCATCGTTTGTCTGCCTACATTATTCCCTATACGAACCATTGCTTGTGCAAGTTCTCTTGCGTCCTCAGTCGTTTTCATAAATGCACCGTCACCAGTTTTTACATCTAACACAATAGCTCCGGCTCCAGCAGCGATTTTCTTACTCATAATTGAACTAGCTATTAATGGAATACTGTTTACAGTACCCGTTACATCACGTAATGCATATAATTTTTTATCTGCAGGTGTTAAATTACCACTTTGTCCAATTACTGCTACTTTCAATTCATTTACTTGTTTCACAAATTGTTCAGAAGTAAGCTCCACGTGGAAACCTTCAATCGCTTCAAGCTTATCGATTGTTCCACCAGTATGTCCAAGTCCTCTACCGCTCATTTTAGCTACTGGAACACCACATGCAGCAACAAGTGGACCCAACACTAAAGTAGTTGTATCGCCAACTCCTCCAGTAGAATGCTTATCGACTTTTACTCCCTCAATTGCAGAAAGGTCAATAGTTTCACCCGAATTCACCATAGCCATTGTTAAGTTAGCTCTTTCTTCGTCCGTCATATTTTGGAAGTAAATAGCCATTAATAACGAACTCATTTGATAATCGGGAATAGAATTATTTGTATAGCCCTCTATAAAGAATTCAATTTCTTCTTTTGTTAAAGCATTTCCGTCTCTTTTCTTTTGAATAATATCAATCATTCTCATCGTGCATACACTCCCTTAGTTTAGGATCTATTTTTATTTTAATAAAGATAAGAAACTTTCTCCGTATTCAGTTGTTGCAACTTCAAAGTTTTCACTAATCGTTGCTCCAATGTCAGCAAACGTATTGCGCAATGGTAACTCTTTTATTTCCTTAAATTTTGGTGAATATACGATTAATGGAACATATTCCCGTGTATGATCTGTTCCCGGCATAGTTGGATCATTTCCATGATCAGCCGTGATGATCAATAAATCTTCCTCTGTTAGCTTTGGAAGCACCTCATTTAAACGTACATCAAATTCTTCTAAAGCTTTTCCATAGCCTAACGGATCACGACGGTGACCAAATAATGCATCAAAGTCAACTAGATTTAAGAAGCTGATGCCTTTGAAATCTTTGTCCAGTGTAGCTATGAATTTATCCATACCGTCCATATTATCTGTTGTTCTTTCCGTAGAAGTGACACCTTCACCATTGAAAATATCGTTTATTTTACCGATTGCGATTACCTCAAGTCCAGCGTCACTCAGTTCGTTCATCGCTGTGCGACCAAAAGGTTTTAACGCATAGTCATGACGATTAGATGTACGAACAAATTTACCTGGACCTCCGATAAATGGACGTGCAATTATACGACCAACTAAAAATTCCTCCGAAAGTGTCAACTCACGTGCAATTTCACAAATACGATACAATTGGTCTAATGGGATTATTTCTTCGTGCGCCGCAATCTGAAGCACAGGGTCAGCAGATGTATAAACAATGATGGCACCAGTTTTCATATGCTCTTCGCCAAGCTCATCTAAAATTTCTGTTCCACTTGCAGGCTTGTTTCCAATTACTTTGCGACCAGTTTTTTCTTCTAATTGGGAGATTAGTTCGTCCGGGAATCCGTTTGGATATACTTTAAATGGTTTATCAATATTTAACCCCATAATTTCCCAGTGACCAGTCATCGTATCTTTGCCCACAGAGGCTTCTTGCATTTTGCCAAAATAAGCCGTAGGGGCTGCCACTTGATTGATACCTTGAATTTCTTCAATATTACCAAGTCCTTGTTGTTCCATATTAGGCATATGAAGTCCGTTCATTTTATCTGCAATATGTCCAATGGTATGGGAACCTACGTCACCAAAAGCAGCAGCATCTGGCGCTTCTCCAATACCAACAGAGTCCATTACTACAACATGTATGCGCTTAAATTTATTCATTTAATTACCTCCTACTCTTTTCTTCTAGTTTACCAAAAAAAAAAAAAATGTACAGGTCAGACCTCTGACAATTTAGGCTCGAGGGTGAAATTGCTTATAGACATCCTTCAGTCGACTTTTGCTAACATGCGTATAAATTTGAGTCGTAGAAATATCCGCGTGACCCAACATCTCTTGAACAGCGCGTAAATCGGCTCCATTTTCGATTAAATGCGTTGCAAAGGAATGACGCAATACATGAGGTGTAATTTCTTTTGAAATCCCTGCTGAAGTTGCATGCTTATTTAATAACTTCCATATTCCCTGTCTAGTTAAACGTTTTCCCCGTTGATTGATAAAAAGGGCTTCGGTTTTTTCGGACTTCAACAAAATCTGCCTAGCATTTTCAATATAATCTGTGCAAGCTTTAATAGCTGAACCACCTAATGGCACAATTCGTTCTTTACCGCCTTTACCAAATACACGAACAAATCCCATAGACAAATGTATATCCTCTAGATTTAAGTTTAAACACTCGCTAATCCTCATACCACTAGCATACATAAGTTCAAACATCGCTAAATCTCTTTGTCCCTGTGGTTTGGATATATCAATACTATTTAATAGATTATTCAATTCCTCGACAGACAAATAAGTAGGTAACTTTTGCTCTAGCTGCGGCAAATCCAAATGGACAGATGGATCTGTGCTTGCCACCTTCTCTCTTAATAAAAATTGATGAAAGGAACGAATAGAGGAAATATGTCTAGAAATCGTCCGTGCAGATTTTCCATTTTCTTTTAAATTTCGAAGATAAAGAACAATATGTGTGCGCTCTATCTCATTTAGACTATGTAATTGCTGTACTTCAAATATATGATACAAATAATCTGTTAAATCTTTTTTATAGGAGGTCAATGTATTACTCGCTAACTGCCGCTCAATCTGCAGAAAGTGCATATAATCCTCTAAATGTAGTATTCCATTATTCAAGTACTTCACTCCTTTTGTAAAACATTCATATAAAGAAAAACCTGTTGCAAATTATTTTGAAGTCCTTTGGACAGACTTCTTGCTATATTATTACCGAATGAATTTTTAGTACTGGTTGTGAAGTCTGTCACAACCAGTACTACTTTTTTCGGTAATTTTATGGCGTTTGTCAATCCGTCGCCCTTCAAAAACTTTCAAAAACAGGTTAGTGCTTGTTTTGGTAACTAAAGAAAAGCTACTTTCTTATTGTTAGAATAAGCGCCAGAAGATACAATTTCTGGCGCTTTACTGCTTCTTTATTGGGTAACACTTAATATTCCTCATTAATACCACTAGTATAAAAGAAAATCTACTTCTTACATTCTTCATTATAAATTATCTCCACTAATTCAACAGCAGTTACAGACATATTTACCACATAGTGACTTTGACTAATATTATCATCTAAGCGATAGGCTATGATCTAACCCAGTATTCACTGTACATAAAAACTTAAAAAAAGGATAGCTAGTTAGCTATCCTTTTTTTAATCAGTATCTGTCTAGCTCCAGCGCCTAGCCCCTCGAATCGCTTCAGACTTGCGAATAAAGGCAAAGAGCGCCTTTATTGCAATTCTTCCATCGCTTGTCGGGGCTGAACATAGGCGCTTGCGCATTTCTTATTTATCCTCTTGGCAACGGTAGCAAATACCGTGAAATGTTAGACGATGGTCTTTTATTCTAAAGTTCCATTTTTTCTCGACAATAGCTTCCACATCTTCTAACAAATCTTCTTGAATTTCATCTACAGCTCCACATTCTATACATACTAAATGGTGGTGAAAATGCGCTGCACCCTCTTGTCTCAAATCATAGCGAGATACGCCGTCACCGAATTGAATTTTATCCACCACATTCAATTCGTTTAATAACTCAAGCGTTCTATAAACTGTTGCAAGCCCTATATCAGGTGATATCTCTCTAACTAGTAAAAATACATCTTCTGCACTTAAATGATCTTCTTCATTTTCAAGCAAAACTCGGACCGTCGCTTCTCGCTGCGGCGTCAGTTTATAGCTCGCACCAGATAATTGTTTTTTTATACGATCAATACGGCTTTCCATATGACGCCTCCTTACCTTAAATCCATTATACCAATAATTGAATTCTCATTACAAGAGTTTCACATAATAATAGTTATTAATAAGAACTAATTATTAAATAATATAAATGGTATTAAGATGGATTCTATAATTATAACAATTATATAAAAGGATAGCGAAAAAATATTAATCCGATTTGCTAAAGCTAATAACAGAATACAATAAACTAGCTGAAATGGAAACCACCAAAACACATAGGGAAAAGTAGATTCCTGTGTTTGAAGTAAATAACTCGAACAATATCCATAGAATGTAATTTTAAACGCACAAATAACTAATATAAGTTTTCGTAAATAAGGATGTTGATAAAATAAAAAAAACACAATAGCAAACATAAGATGAGGAAATATCGTTTCTAAAAAAGTAGGTTGTTCTACTAATAGAACCCGTGCATCCAAGAGATTAATAATCCATTGCTGCTGTTCTACCGTACTTTGTTCAAATAATATTAAACCTCCGACAAAGCTAACTACGAGTACACATAATGAGATGAAAATAGTATAAGTCTGGTTCAAATTGGAACACCTCCCTATCTACTTTCATCATATGCTTGTACTAACTTAAATCATGCTTCTTTAAAATAATCTTTCAACCAAATATATGCAAATGCAGTTTTAGCGTCATAGATTTGTTGTTTCTTTACCATTTCTTCCATTTCAGGCATAGTAACATGTAATAATTCTACAAACTCATCTTCATCTAAGCCAACTGGTTGCTCCATTTTTTCAATATTATCCGCAAAATATAGATGGATAATCTCATCAGCAAATCCGGGAGATGTAGCAAATGATTGTATATAATGTAGCTTTTCCGTCGTATAGCCTGTCTCTTCTTCTAATTCACGAAGAGCAGTTATTTCCGGAGCCTCACCAACCTCTATTTTTCCAGCAGGAATTTCAATAATGGATCGTTCTAATGCTTTTCTAAATTGTTCCACTAAAATTATTTTTTTGTCTTTTGTTACAGCAATAACCGCTACAGCCCCAGGATGTTTCACAATCTCTCTATTACTAGTTTTTCCATTAGGAAGCTCTACTTCATCTACCTGTAGTGTGATTATTCTCCCTTCAAATTTAACCTCTGTTTGAATTGTTTTTTCCTCAAATTTTTTCATAACGAATCATCCTCTCATTTATAACTTTCCTCTTTAGTTGAATCTATCTATTTGACATTGTACCATGTAGAAAAGGACGTGATGAAATTTGAAGAAAAGACAATTAGGTAATAGTGAAATATACGTTTCAGAAATTGGATTAGGCTGCATGTCACTTCCAGCAGAGCAAGCAGAGGCGGATAATATTATTCAAGTCGCACTAGATAACGGCATTAATTATTTTGATACAGCAGATTTATACGATAATGGTGAAAATGAAAAGATTGTCGGAAATGCCCTCAAAAACAATCGTCAAAATATTATTTTGGCTACAAAAGTGGGGAATCGATTTAACAGTTTTGGTGATGGTTGGTCATGGGACCCTTCTAAGGAATGGATAACTGACGCCGTACATGCATCATTGAAACGGCTCCAAACTGATTATATAGATGTATATCAGCTTCACGGGGGCACGATGGAAGACGATGTAGACGAAGTTATAGACACAATGGAATCTCTCCAAAAAGAGGGTCTTATTCGTGAATATGGAATATCTTCTATTCGACCAAATGTCATAGAACGATTATTACGCAAAAGTAATGCCGTCTCTGTCATGATGCAATATAGTTTACTAGATAGAAGACCAGAAGAATGGTTTCCCTTGCTAGAAGACCACCAAGCTTCCCTTTTTAGCCGTGGAACAGTTGCAAAAGGTTTACTTACAGCCGATGGTCTTAATCGTGCAAATAAAACAAAAGAATATCTCAGCTACACACAAAAAGAATTAGTCGATACTATCGAAAAATTCCATGCATTAGAAGCTCCTATTGCATCTATAGCACTTCAATACGTATTACAAAGAAAAGTAACAGGATCCATGATCATTGGTGCTAGTAGCTCCGAACAATTACTTGAATCAATCGAAGCGTATAAACAGCATGTTCCAGAAAACATCCTACTAAAAGCTGCGGAAATAACGAAGCAAGATGCATATATGGAGCATAGAGTTTAAAAGAAGCTTAAGTGTTCAGGGAGTGTTCAAGCAATGTTGCGATTCGTGAGGTCTTTGTTGCGATTATCGAACCTGATGTTGCGATTCGAAGTCACCAAGTTGCGATACCCGCTCCCTATGTTGCGGTTACTTCATTCAAAAGCCACATTAGGCTGGTAATATTAGTGTAGTAAACAGGTTTTTTCATAGATTAAATGATATTAATAAATCTTTATAGTCAAGAACTCACTGATAGTGAAATAAGCTTTGTTAAAATGCTCGGTACATTCTAATTCGAAGCGAAATATAAAAACACCCCCTGAAATAATTTTCAGGGGGTGTTTGAAAGTCTTATCCTTTGCGAACAACAATTTCTTCATCCATAACATCTACATGGACTTTTTTAATCGTTTCTTCTTCTAAAATAAGATCTGTTAATGGATCTTCAATTTTGTCTTGAATCACTCTGCGAAGCGGTCGAGCACCGAACCGTTTATCGTAACCTAATTTGACCAAGGCTAATTTAGCTTCTGACGAAATCGACATATCAATATCATTTTCTGCAATAGTTACTTTTAAATCTTCAAGCATCAAGTCCACAATTTTAAGTAAATTTTCTTCTGTTAATTCATTGAATTCGACAATAGCATCGAAACGGTTGAGAAATTCCGGTTTGAAATAAGCCCCTAGCATTTCGAGCATGTTGACGGATTCATGTACTGTTTGATTGAATCCTACACTTACTTTTTTATCACCGGTTCCAGCATTACTTGTCATAATGATCACCGTGTCTTTGAAGCTGACTGTTCGACCATGCGAATCTGTCAGTCGACCATCTTCCATTATTTGCAGAAACATATTTTGCACATCTGGATGCGCTTTTTCAATTTCATCCAGCAGTAAAATGGAATAAGGATTATGGCGAACATGTTCTGTCAGTTGACCGGCTTCCTCATGCCCTATATAGCCTGGAGGAGAACCAATAATTTTAGAAACGGAATGCTTTTCCATATATTCACTCATGTCAAGACGGATTAATGTTTCACGTGAACCAAATAGTTCCTCTGCTAGCACTTTTGTTATCTCCGTTTTACCAACACCAGTTGGACCGACAAATAAGAAAGAACCAATAGGACGATTTTTAGCTTTGAGTCCTGCGCGGCTACGACGAATTGCTTTAGCAATTTTATCGACTGCATCTTCTTGGCCGATCACTTTTTTAGCGAGATTTTCGGCGATTCCCTTCATTTTCGCTTGTTCTGCGGCTTGCAATTTTGTTACAGGTATTCCTGTCTTTTCTTCTACTATCAATTCGATATCTGCTACTGTCACTTCTACTTGAGAGGTGTCCTCATTTTGCTTCGATTGCTCTAATTGTTTACGTAACTGGATTTCCTCAAAGCGTAAATTTGCCGCTTTCTCGTAGTCTTCTTTCTCTGCGGCCTGTTCCTTTTGTTGAGTGACCTCGTTAAGACGTGTTACGATTAACTCCGAATTGACTAAAGTATGTGTTAGATTTAACCGTGCCCCCACTTCATCCATCAAGTCGATTGCTTTATCTGGTAAAAATCTATCTTGAATATAACGCTGTGATAAAGTAACAAATGCTTGTATTACTTCATCGGGATAGCGTACCAAATGAAAGTTTTCATAACGATCCTTAATACCATGCAGAATGTGAATCGTATCTTCTGTGGATGGTTCCTTTACAATAATTGGTTGAAAACGACGCTCGAGTGCAGCATCTTTTTCGATTTGACGATATTCTTTCAATGTTGTTGCACCAATAAGTTGCATTTCTCCACGAGCTAAAGCGGGTTTTAAAATATTACCGGCGTCCATTTTTGAACCTTCTGCAGTGCCAGCTCCAACGAGTAAGTGAATTTCGTCGACAAACAAAATCACATCTTTCCTTGTTTGAAGTTCTTCGATTAGTTGTTTCATACGCTCTTCGAACTGCCCGCGAATACCTGTGTTCGTTACGAGTGAAGCGACATCTAACAAATACACCTGTTTGTTCATTAATTTCACAGGTACATCACCTTGTAGGATTTTCACTGCAAGTCCTTCGGCAATAGCTGTTTTACCTACACCCGGTTCTCCAATTAATACTGGATTATTTTTATTTCTTCGATTTAATGTTTCGATTACGCGCTTTACTTCTTGATCACGTCCAATGACCGGATCTATCCGATCTTCTTTGGCATCGTTCGAAAGATTTTTACCAAGTTTATCTAACAAACTATTGCCTTGATGTTCCTCTGATTGTCTCGTTTGTGTTCGTGCCTGGTGACTACCATTCGCTTGGAAAAAATGCTCTGCATCATTGCTAAATGACGGCATTTTTCCTGCCGTTAATTGTCCTTGTATATCTTGAAAACATACGTGACACAAATGCATCTGCATTCCTTGATGATTTAGCTGCACTTTCAAGCTCATCGTTGCGTCGTTTTTACCACAGTATTGACATTTCATATATGTTTCCTCCTATGAATAATTATTTGACTTTGACTATATTTAACCTTTGTTCCAAGTATACACTGACCTATTTTGACTTTCAAATAAGATGCTTGGTTTTTACTTGGATAAATGTGCAACATGAGTATATATAAGTAATAAAGCAGAAATATCATTAAGAATAGAGATTTTCATTATTTAAACTTGTATAGATAGGCCATCCTTCATTTATTTATGACTTTGTAATTTTCAATGGCATATTTGTACTTCGCAAATTTAATATAATTATCCAACAAAAAAACAGTTTAGAAATCCGTTTATTGGATTTCTAAACTGTTTATAATTCTCCTAAAACTTCGAACCACCAAAACCATATTCATCTAATAGTTCTTCAAACGATTTATTTTTTTCTTTTTCTTTCTTTTCAAAAGCGAGCTGTGCTTGTCTTTCTTCTTCTTTTTCTTGTTCAGCTGATACTAATTGGTTCTTCGTTTCTTTTAGTTTCGCTAGAATATCAGAAGAAAGCTGATCGGATAACGAGTTACCTTCTTCTACTTGCTTAGCAGGCTTTACTTGTTGTTGTTGTCTTTGTTTTTTCTTAGCCAATTTATTCACCTTCTTTTTATGAGCGTTTAACTATAGTCGCAACCCCTTGGCCACCACCTATACAAAGTGTAGCAAGACCGGTTTTTGCATCTCTCTTCTCCATTTCATGAAGTAAAGTAACGAAAATACGAGCACCGCTTGCCCCGATAGGATGACCTAATGCAATTGCTCCACCATTTACATTTAGTATATCATGATTAAACGACAGCTCTCTATCAACAGCAATCGATTGTGCCGCGAAAGCTTCATTTGCTTCGATTAACTCTATATCTGCTAATGATAATTGCGATTTTTTCAATACTTTTTTAACTGCTTCTACTGGTCCAATTCCCATGATGCTTGGATCCGCTGCTGCTCCATCGTTAATACCTGAAGCATTACCAGCAGTTACAGAACCATCTTTTTTAAACGCCGGACGTAGACCTGCTAGTTTTTCTTCAGTAGAACCTTTTTTCGGATACTCATCCTGTGCAAAGACAATTGGATCTCCTTTTCTCTGCGGAATTTCTACAGGGACGATCTCATCTGCAAATTTACCTTCTTCTATTGCCTGTGCCGCCCTGCCCTGCGAACGTGCAGAAAATTTATCTTGCTCTTCTCTAGTAATATTATATTGATCACATAGATTTTCAGCAGTCACACCCATATGATAATCATTAAATGCACACCATAGACCATCTGAAATCATGCTATCTACTACCTTCTGATCGCCCATACGGAAGCCATCTCTAGCATTTTTTAATAGATACGGAGATTGGCTCATGTTTTCCATTCCACCTGCAACAATAATATCTGCATCCCCTGCTACAATTGCTTGAGTAGCGAGATGAATTGCCTTTAAGCCGGAACCACATACTTTATTAATAGTTAACGCAGAAACGGAATGTGGTAATCCAGCTTGAATAGATGCCTGTCTTGCCGGATTTTGACCTAAACCTGCTTGAAGGACGTTCCCCATAATTACTTCGTCCACTGCATCTTTAGAAACCCGTGCCTTTTCTAATGCTTTTTCAATAACAATAGCACCTAGCTTAGTAGCTGGTACATCTTTTAGCGCCCCTTGAAACGAACCAATTGCAGTTCTAACTGCACTTACGATCACAACTTCATTTGTCATATGATTTCCTCCTTATTCCCCTGAATTGATCAAACTTTTACAAAGCAAGATTTAAAGTTGCTTGTTTAACCATCCTTTCTTTACAATAAAGAAGGAGGGATGATTATGTTTAGTTTACCAAATAAAGTGACAATTATCGAGGTAGGCCCGAGAGACGGCTTGCAAAATGAAAAAAACGAAGTGCTAACTGAAGTAAAATTAGCCTTTATCGAAAAACTGCAGCTTGCAGGAATAGAGGAAATGGAAATAACTTCTTTCGTATCGCCAAAATGGGTACCACAAATGAAAGATGCAAATGAAATAGTGACCAATGTGCACAAAATGGGTAGACAACTCGTATTAACACCAAATAATAAAGGCGTCGAATTAGCCAAACAATCCGGAGCACAAAGTTTCGCTGTTTTTGTAGGTGTCTCTAACAGTTTTAATAAAAATAATATAAATAAAACTACAAAAGAAAGTATGGATGAACTAAGACCTATTGTGGGAAAACTACTACAAGATGGTCATTTCGTACGTGCATGTATTTCAACCGCTTTTTATTGTCCATATGAGGGCAAAATGGAGTCTTCGGACACATTAGCACTATGCAAAGAATTCGTTTCATGGGGTGTAAACGAACTTAGTGTCGCTGATACAATTGGAATGGCTAATCCACAAGAAAGCTATGAATTATTTACTGCACTCAAGAAGGAATTCCCCGTAACGCTCATTACCGCTCATTTTCATGATACACGTAAAATGGGTATCGCCAATATATTTGCGACCTTACAAGCAGGTATTGATCGCTTTGACACATCTGCTGGCGGGCTAGGAGGATGCCCTTTTGCACCTGGGGCTACGGGAAATGTAGCAACTGAAGATGTTGTGAATATGCTACATCAAATGGGTATTGGGACGAATATAAATCTGGACTTATTGCTTAAAGCAGTAGAAGTAGTTGAACCTTATGTGTCCAGACCGATAGACACGGGAATGTATAAACTATTTAAAAGTAAGTAGGGGTTGATCAGATGAAGAAACGTGTAATTATTTGGACGAGTATTTTTACTAGTGTATTGACAGCTATGGCTACGTTCTTTGGTTTCTTTGTGACTAATAGGCTTATGTATATGAAGAAAAAAGAAAATGATTTTATATTAAACCGTGAAATTACATCTAAACGATTAGATGAAGCCTGGTTTAACGCTGTAAATAAAACAGAACAATGGATTGAATCTAAAAATGGCTATTCCTTAAAGGCTATTTTTGTCGAACCATTAGAAACAAATAATTATGTCGTTATTTGCCATGGAGTTACAGAAAATAAAATAAACTCATTACGTTTTGTTCGTATGTTCGAACGACTCGGCTTTAATAGTGTAGTCTTCGATCATCGCAGACATGGTGATTCTGGTGGCAAGACAACGAGTTTTGGATTTTACGAAAAAATAGATTTACAATCAGTTGTTGAAGCAGTCAGAGAAAGAGCTGGGAAAGAAGCGGTATTAGGTATCCACGGAGAATCTATGGGTGCAGCCACTACGCTACTATATGGAGGATCTATTATAGATGACGCTGATTTTTATATTTCAGACTGTGCATTTTCTGATTTTGAACAGCAAGTTTATCATATTATGACACAGACAACTCCCCTTCGAAGTAGTCTTGCCATTCGATTTGCTAATTTGTTTTTAAAACTTCGTGATGGGTATACGTTAAATCTCGTTTCCCCAATTGATGTTATCGACAAAATTGAAAAACCTGTTTTGTTTATCCATAGCTTGCAGGATGATTTTATCTTACCTAAAATGACCGTAGATTTATACGAAAAAAAACAGGGTCCAAAAACATTAAAATTGTTTGATATAGGTGAACATGCTAAATCCTTCAATGAAAATAGCAAGGAATATGAGCAAGTTGTTGCAGATTTTCTACAAGAAAATGGCTTGCTAAATAAGTAATAATTTAAATATGATTGGATATGAAAGATCCACTTGTTCATCATGCCCCTATTATTACAGTTTTTATATAGTAATATTAGTTTCTACTCAATAAAAAAAGCACTCGCCTGAGTGCTTTTTTTATTATTTTTGCATTTTATTCATTTGATTCATCATTTGTTTAACTTGTTTTTCTGAAGGCTTGCGACCCATTTGTGCCATCATCATACGAAGCATTTGTTCATTAATAGGTGGGTTTTCTTTTAAGTATTTCATCATATATTGACGTGCCGCAAAGAAACCGATTGCCGCACCAGCAATTAACGCAACTATTATAATAACAATCCAAATCCATGTTTGCATATATTCTCCTCCTTTACGTACTTATCTACGTGTACAAGACACCATTCAAAATTATACTATAGATTCTTTATGCATTCTATATAATTTAAAATAAAGTGCATTCGGGGTATATTTCTTCCCCACTTCGCTCTAATACGTGATAAAAAAGCAATTCGAATACTTAATATCCAAAGTATTCGAATTGCTCGTATTACTTTTTACTTTTGAAGTAATGCTTTCATTTTCGCAACTACATTTTCTACAGAGAAACCATATTCTTTCATAACAATCTCTCCAGGAGCACTTGCGCCAAATTTATCTATAGCAATGACGTCGCCTTCAAATCCAACATAACGGTGCCAACCTAATGATGCACCCATTTCAATTGCAAGACGTTTCGTTAAATGAGATGGTAATACAGCGTTTTTATAAGCCGAATCTTGTTTCTCAAACAGATCCCATGAAGGCATAGAAACAACTGAAACCTCAATTCCTTCTTTAGAAAGTGCTTGTTGTGCTTCCACAGCAAGACTTACTTCTGAACCAGTAGCAAGTAAAATTGCTTCCGCTTTTTCATTTGGTGCTACAACATAAGCTCCTTTAGAAACTCCTTCTCTCACTTGCTCAACTGGATGATCAAGTGTTGGCAGGTTTTGTCTTGAAAGAACTAAAACTGTAGGATTATTCTTGGCTGATACAGCAAGTTTCCAAGCTTCCGCGGTTTCATTCGCATCCGCAGGACGAATTACAGATAGACCAGGCATAGCGCGTAAAGAAGCTAAATGTTCAACTGGCTCATGAGTTGGACCATCTTCTCCAACAGCAATACTATCATGCGTAAATACATACGTTACAGGAAGTCCCATTAATGCAGATAAACGAATTGCAGGTCTAACATAATCACTAAATACGAAGAATGTACCACCAAATACATTTAGTCCACCATGTAAAGCCATTCCGTTTAAAGCAGTTCCCATAGCAAATTCACGTACTCCGAACCAAATGTTTTTCCCAGAATAATTATCTGCAGAGAAATCTCCAACATTTTTCATAGTGGTTTTATTTGATCCAGCTAAATCTGCACTACCACCAAAGAATGAAGGTAAGTTCCCGGCGATTGCATTGATTGCTTCTCCAGAAGCAGAGCGAGTAGCATGAGAAGTACCAGTTTCGTATGTTTTAAGCGCATCTGCGAAGTTTTCTGGCAACTCGCCAGAAATTGCTGTTTTTAACGTAGAAGCCAAATCTGGGAATTCAGACTCATACTTCTTAAGTTTCTCATTCCAAGAAGATTCTTCTTGAACACCTAAACGCTCTGATGCTTGTTTGAACGTATCATAAACTTCTTCTGGTACATAGAAATCTTCTTCAAATAACCATTTATATTCGGCTTTAGCTAGAAGAGTTTCATCTTTTCCTAATGGCATACCGTGAGCATCTGACTTACCAGAACGGTTAGGAGAACCAAATCCAATAACAGTCTTCACTTCAATAATTGTTGGTTTGTCATTTTGAGACTTCGCTTTTTCAATAGCATTTGAAATTTCTTCAATATCATTGCCGTCTTTTACATGAATATAGTTCCAACCATATGAGTCAAAACGTTTTTCTACATTTTCTGAGAATGATTTATGTAAATCCCCATCTAAAGAAATATCATTACTATCATACAATACAATCAATTTATCCAATTGAAGATGTCCAGCAAGTGAAATTGCTTCTGCCGCTACACCTTCCATTAAATCACCATCACCACATAGTGCATACGTATAATGATCAATAATAGAGTGGTTTTCTTGATTATACGTAGCAGCTAAATGAGCCTCAGCCATCGCCATTCCAACTGCCATACCAATTCCTTGGCCAAGGGGTCCTGTTGTTGCCTCTACTCCTGCAGTGTGACCGAACTCTGGATGTCCAGGTGTTTTAGAATCCCACTGTCTAAAGTTCTTAATCTCTTCCATTGGTAAATCATAGCCACCAAGATGAAGTAAGCTATATAAAAGCATAGAACCATGACCTGCTGATAACACAAAGCGGTCACGGTTGAACCATGTTGGGTTACTTGGATTATGACGTAAGTGTTTTGTCCATAATGTGTAAGCCATTGGTGCTGCCCCCATCGGTAAACCAGGGTGACCAGAATTTGCTTTATCGATTGCATCAATGGATAAAGTTCGAATCGTATTAATTGCTAATAAATCGGATTGTAATGACATGAATGACATCCTCTCAAACAAATTTTTTCTATATTTCTAGTTTAGACAAGAATGTCTGTATTATCAATGGTTTCTGAAATGATTAATTAATTCAGAAACTTTCCTTTCTTCGCTTCTTGCACTTTTGCAGGTGTTACATCATTTCCTTCAGGGTCAATTACTTTTACACTTTCAATTGTGTCTCTCATAGTTGAGCGGAAAGTTTCCAAATATTCTTTACGTAAAGAGCTTTGTTCTTTTGCCTCTTCAATAGAAAGTCCTGATGTTTTAGATTTTCTAGATAACTCACTAATTCTTGCTAATTTTTCTTTGCTTAACAATTCATTTCATCCTTTCACTTTATCTTTATATAAAGGTAAGGAAAAAACACACAGAGTGCAAGTCATTTCACTCCGTGTGTTTCAATATATTCAATATAACGTCTATGGACGGTTGCTTTACTAATATTAAATCCCAAACCTTTTAAAGTCATAGAAATTTCTTCATAAGTGAGACCTGCGTTTCGAAGTCTAACTACTTCTTCTAGGGGCACGTCTATTCGTTCTCTTCCTTCTGGATTACCTTTTGTCTTTAAATTTTTCTCTGGTCTGTATCCCTGGGATACTGCTTTCTTCATACCTCTTCTAATTTTAGCATTATGTAATTTCCTTTGGTATTCCTCCACTAGCGCTAATATTTCCAGTAGCATAGAATCCATTTCATTTAAATTAATGACGCCTTTATCTTGTAAAGTATATATAGAGGTGTTTGTTTTTTGAAGAAGATGTAGAACTGCCATTCTACCATTTCCTCTCCCAATTCTCGTTTCATCTTGAACAAATACCGCTTTAATATCATTTTCTTTTATATAGTCAAGTAAATCTAATAAGCCCTCACGTTCAATATCATAACCACTATGTTGATCTATAAATACTTTCTCTACCTCATAGTTATTTAGTTTTGCAAATTCTAACAGTTCTTCTTCCTGTCTTAGTAAGGAAGTCTCTTGAGTCTCTTTTTCAGTACTCACTCGACAATATATAACTGATTTCATTTTGTATCGCCTGCTATCTCCGTTTTGTGATCGAAATGGTAACTTTTTTCAGACGCCGGAATTTTAAGGATCTCTCCAGCTTTAATATGACCATTTTGTAAATTATTCATAGCCATTACTTTATTTATCCATACATTTTTATCTTCATCCACGCCATACTCATGTGCTAACTCCCATAAAGAATCGCCTTGTTCTATATTAATATGAAGACTCTCATTTGTCGAAAAAGAATTCGAAGTTATTATAAACATTATAAATGTAGTACTGCACGCTACAAATAATGCTAGAAAATAGTTTTCTTTAATCCAGGTCATAAAAAATACCCCCTAATAGAATGTGTGTTCGTAATGTATAGTTTAATAATAATGCGAACATTTGTTTTTGTCAACAACAATTAGAACCTATGTTTGCATAATAGTTCAGCGCCTGTTATACTATTAATAAGATAGAAAAGGATAGAGATTAATTACTCCAAAAGAGGTGAGCATATGAAAAAAGCATCTAAAAGGCAGGAAGACATTCTAGCTTTTATAAAAGAAGAAGTTCGTAAAAAAGGATATCCACCATCTGTTCGAGAAATAGGTGAAGCTGTGGGCTTGGCCTCTAGTTCAACTGTACACGGACATTTAGCTCGTCTAGAAAGTAAAGGGTTGATAAGAAGAGATCCAACCAAACCACGTGCCATTGAGGTTCTTGATGGATTAGGAAGCATTGCCGAAAAACATAATGTTGTACATGTTCCACTTGTAGGTAAAGTTACTGCTGGTATTCCAATTACTGCCATTGAAAATATAGAAGAATTTTTCCCGCTTCCAGAAACATTCGGAACTGCTGATGATAATTTGTTTATGCTGGAGATTATGGGTAATAGTATGATTGAGGCAGGTATATTAAATGGTGATTATGTCGTTGTAAAACAACAACAAACTGCAAATAATGGCGATATTGTCGTTGCAATGACTGAAGAAGATGAAGCAACTGTTAAACGATTCTTTAAGGAAAAGTCTTACTTCCGTTTACAACCTGAAAATTCTTCTATGGAACCTATCATCGTAAATTCTGTTAGTATACTTGGTAAAGTCGTTGGAGTTTATCGCAATATTCAATAGATTATACGGGCTTGACAATATAGTAAAATATACGTAAGATAACGAAGAGCCGATATCATATTTCAACGAAAAGTGGACATTTTCGTTGAAATCATCGAAAAACCCCTTTACCTTTATGGTTGAGGGGTTTTGTTATTATTAATCCCTTACTTTTTTCTTTCTTAGAAGTTTTTATTTTTTCTTTAAAGCAGCTAAAGTTTTTGGTCCGACAATTCCATCAACTGTTATGCCCTTTTTCTTTTGAAAATCTTTAATTGCTGCAATAGTTAAGGGTCCCTCTATCCCGTCAATCACTAGTTTATAGCCTACTGTATTTAAAAGCTTCTGTACTTCGGTTATACTAGTTTCACTTACATAGTTTAAAGGATTTACTGCATTTGGCTGACCCACCTCGTATGAGGGTATGTGAATTTCAAAATGCAAATGCACCCCAGTACTATTGCCTGTGTTACCTTTTATGCCAATCTGCTGACCTTGTTTAACATTTTTTCCAACCTTTACGGAAAAAGATTTTAAATGAGCATATAATGTTTCATATTTTTTACCGTTCAATGTATGGACAATTGTAATAGTGTTTCCATATCCTCCTATAACTTTTGCTCTCGTCACGACTCCACTTTCTGCTGCTCTTATAACCAGACTACCATCACTTCCAAAGTCTACTCCTTTATGCACTTTAACCACATTATTCTTTCGAGTTTCCCCAAAATGCGATGTAACTCTTCCTTCGCTTGGTCTGATAAACATTGTTTTACCTCCCTTCTCTTATAATTAGAAATTTAATCCCTCGTACTAGTTAATGCTGGCATGATTATCTACAAGTAGTCTTTTGACATAATATTTATCAAATAAATTAAAACAGATGGTTAAAAATGCGAATATATGGGTATTAATATTTATAATTAGACATAGGTTAAATTAATTATATTATTTTGACGTCAGCTTAAATAATTATAAAGGGGCAAAAATTTATGAAACTAATTATAGAGGAACTAAAAAAACTCATAAATGATTACTATAGATGCAGTAACTATCAACTGAAGGAACAGATATTAATAGATATCAACTTGCTAAAAGACGCACTAAGAATTATAGAAAAAAATAAGTTAGAAATAAATACAAAAAGATCACTTGGTTTTTTTAACTGAGTGATCTTTTCTATTTAACTCCACTTTAAGTTACTTCAAAAAAACTATTCATTCTAATTTCTAATTTAAAGTTTTTATATCATTATTTCTTCCGAGATAATCAATCTAACTAGTCCTATTAATTTGTGCGACGTATATTGTTGTATGCCGTTATTTCGGCAAATCTATTAAAAGGAGGTGATTGATATGGTTCTTGTACTTCAAGAGTTTACTACCCCAACAAATACTGTTGTCATTGCAGATACAGCTGTACCACCTGGAACACTTCCAACTCCCGCTGTCCCTACTCCCCCAGCTATGGTATCACCTTTAGTAAATGGAAGTAATGCTTACATTTGGTCTCCAAATACAGAGTCCAATCAAACGGTGACATTTCAAAGTACCTTTGACATTGGAGCTTTGCCACTCCTTACTCTAGCATTACCTATTTCAGCATATTATGCTTTTGCAGCTAACGAAACCGCTACTGTAACCGCTACTTTAGAAGTAGTTAATCTTCTAGGAATCGTTGTTGCTACTATTCCACTATTTACTGGTTCTAACTCAGGTAGCTCTCAAGATGTTGCAATTACATCTGGAGATACGTTACTTGCGATCGGGCTTTTAGGGAATACCGGTCGAGTTGTAGTTAATGCAACTGTCACTTCCCCAATAGCTACTGGATATTCCCCAAATCCAGGCAGATATCTTGGACAACTTACCGTGCGTAGCATTGCAGTTGTTTAGTTTCAAATAGCAAACAAATTTTGAAAACAGTACAGTAATGTTGGCTACAATACTTCTCTGATGCAATAAGGATTTCGTGCGAGAGAAAACTACACTTTCCTAAGAACAAAACCACCTTTGTTTGAGGATAATGCTAATTTTGGAGGATCGGTCGTAAATAACGTCATGACCCTCCAATCTTTTAAACTATTTTATTATTATTCATTTACTAAAAAATCACTCCGAAATAACCGTTCAAAAATAATTGGTTAAATCACTTCCATTTTCGCTCATTTTATCACATAATAGAAAATAGGAAATATAGATCATGAGGGGGAGCAATTTTGCCTATTTTATTAATTTATAAAGAACTAAATCACCTAATAGACGATTATTACAAATGTCCCTTTACACATATGAAAGAACAGATAATCTCGGATATCAATCTTTTAACTGAGGCATTATTACTATTGGATACTGATCAACAGTTGGAAGCTTCACTTGAATCCTTTTAAATACAATTAAACTTAATGAGAAACTTTCTTTAAGTATTTGTCTACATATTATATAACGTACAAATCGCTCAACAGACTTATATGATATTTCAGTATTCAAAAAAAGCGTTGGAAGCTTAGAGCTCCAACGCTTTACTATTAATACATTTTTAGGTATTGTTCACGTTCCCACGGAGACAGAGTTCCTCTATTTGGCGAGAAATGTTTTTTATCACCTGTTTTAGATCTATGTAATGGAGAAATCATTGCCTACAAGGTAATGAACCGTCCACTTTATCAACTAGTGGGTAATATGTAAGACGAGGCGATCAAAAGTTTAAATCCAGGAAATGAAGTCATTCTACATTCCGGTCAAAGCTCGCATTATCAAATGAAGCAGTATCAGAAGAGTATGGAACATTTTGAACGTGAACTACATGAATATATCGAGTATTACAACCACAAGCGAATGAAGGCAAAATTAAAAGACCTAAGTCCAGTAGAATACCGAACTCAGGTCTTAGAAGCTGCCTAAACTATTTGTCTAACTTTATTGGGTCAGTTCACTAGTACAGAGTGCTTTAGTTTAATTTTTATTTTACATTTAAATAGACTTCTTAATATCCTTCTTTTTTCTCACCCTTAAAATAACACCTACAAGAGTGATTAAAACTCCTAATATTATTAAAATTATATCAATATTAACATTATCAGTTGTTTTATTTCTTAAGATACCTCCTATTAAGATAGCTATTAGACAAACAGCAAAACCAACCCATTCCAATATATTATACTTCCCCATCCAGTACCCCTCTTTCATTTGTGGATTTCGAACAATTATAAACCAATAATTACTATTTTAAAAGGATTAAATCTAAAGGAAAGTTTTTTAGTTAAATAGCTAATAAACCCTTAATAATTACATTAAATTGAATGATTCGAAAAAATGTAGTTTTCTAAAAATTTCATAAGTATAATGGGACACGTACCAACTAACAAAAAAGGGAGGAATTACAATGTTTAAAAAACTAGCAATAAGCGGAGTTTTAATTTTTTCAACGCTGTGCTCTAGCACTTTTGCTCTAGCAAATAGTGAAGTCAGCGTCCAAGCAACAAAGAAGTTAGAAAACGGATTTGAGATTGAGTATTTAGAGAATACAAAGGATTATCAAAAAATCAAATTTACTAATCAGGAAACTAAAGAGGTCGAGTATTTAGAGGTAGTTATTGATGAAAACGGACAAGCAGAATATACTGCTTATTACAACAACAAAGTGACGGTTCTTAATCAGGATGCAACATTAGGTTATGAACTTAATCTTGAAACCAACACTACTAAAACCATTGATCTAAGTGAGTCTAAAATTGACATTCAAGCTGTTGCTCCAGAAGAACCAGGTAACTACGTTTATCAAACAACTTTTAAAAGCTCAAAATCATTTGATACCGCTATCGTTTCCCTTATAGCAGGGATTGTAGCATCAGTTTATGGCGGACCAATAACAGGAGTAGCAACGGGAATAGCTACTTTTCTTTATAGTACCAAAGCTAAGCAGTTTTGGTATGTTACAGATTTATACTATTATAAAGACTTCCCTGGCAAACCAGCTTCTTATACAAAATATTATGCATATCCAGATTACACAAACTTGATAAATTCAATTTGGTATGTAGGTTTTTAGGACTTATAAATTATAAAAAAGAATCCATTCTTACTAATGGATTCTTTTTTTATAACTATCTTAAACAATAACCAAATTATAAAATATGTTAAGTTGGTCCCTTAAGTTGTTGTGGTATACTTGGATATTATATACAAATATTCGAGGTGAAAACTGATTGAGTAGTATAGGAATAATAATTAAACAAACAAGACTTTCCAATAACATTAAACAAGCTAACCTTGTTAAAGGTATTTGTTCTCCATCTTATTTGAGTAAAGTTGAAAACAATGTTATCACACCTAAAAAAGATATATTAAACCTTTTACTAAAAAAATTAAATATTGAGTTAACAGAAACTACTATAGAGGATGAAAGTCATTATATTTCCTCTCTGTTTCAAATGTATAAAGAAGCAGTGCTCAAGAGGGACAGATTTCAAGTTAAGAAATCCTTAAATAAGTTTTCTGAACAAAGTATAAACTTTTCTGAAACTAGTAATTATTATTACTTTCAACTCTATATGTTTAGAATACGTTTAATATGTTCTGACAATGCAGAGAAATTATCAGAACATATTAGAGTCCTATTTCAATTGAAAGAAAATTTCAATTTTAAACAGCTTTTTCTTTATCATTTAAATGTAAGTCTCTACTATTACAAAAACAAACAATATAACCAAGCATTATCACAGTTAAAGAATTCATTACAAATAGTAAATGACATTACAATAGAGGATTGGGAATTAGCTGATTATTACAATGCGCTCAGTATATGTTATTCAATTATTAATGATCATTTTAATGCACTTACTTTTGCTACTATATCCTCAAATTATTTTAATAATTATCAGCTAAATGAAAGAAAAATTGATAACTATATTATAATAGGTAATGCACACCAAAACTTACTTGACTATAAAAGTGCAGAAAAAAATTTCCATCTAGCTCAACAGACAGCTAAGAAGTTAAATAACAAAGAATACGAGGGTATAATCTATCACAATTTAGGCTCTATGTATGCCATGCAAGACAAGCATTTAATAGCAGTAGAAAATTTCAAATTAAGTTTCAGCTACAAACAGCAAAAAAAACAATATCTAAAATCTCTACCAACTATTCTATGTATAGTTCAAGAATATGCTAAACATGATAACTCTCAACAAGTTATTAATTGGTGTCAAAAAGCGTTAGAAACTCTATCAAAAGTACCTTCATCCACTCCATCACATGAATCATACACTTTGCATTTCGAAATTTTCAAGACTATATATCAAAAAGATGGTGATTTAGAGCAAATATTTAAAAAAGCGATAAAGTACTTCGAAAACGTAAGATCCTACCGCTATGTTCAAAAGTATTCAATTATGTTCGGAGACTATTTTTTTGAAAACAATAAATTTAAGAAGGCAAGTATTTATTACCAGAAGGCAAACAAATTTTTATATTTAAAAAATTCTATTAAGTTGGAGGAAATGTAAAGAAATGAAGAAATATATTAAAATTTTTATGTTATCAATAGCATTGATCATTATGGTATCTTCGGTAAATGTTTTAGCTGATGATAAAGATATTCCAGATCCAAGCAGGTCATTAGAAATACAAGACTAAAAATGTAGAAGTGTTTATTACCTTATATATAATCGCATATTTCCCTATTACAAATTACTGTCACTAGAAGCATTGAAATTAAATAAATTATCAAGTAAAATGCGACCAAATCAATTAAGAGAAGGTCGCTTTTACTTATTTAGTCTCGTCTATCAGATGGGAGTCCAACCATATTTTGCTTTAATTCTTGCTTCTGCATCTTGTGCAGCTTCTTTTGTTGTAAAAGTTCCAGTGTAAAGTAAGCGTCAAATAGGTTCTTTCCACAGTTGATTTAATTGACAGTATATTCTGTTATAAAGGTGCGGAAAAAGAATGTAGGAGGGATTGCCTTATGGATGAACTCATCACATTACTTGACGGAAATTTGATCTGCACGAGTACGGAAATAATTTCAGATATCATTTATTTTTTTGTGACATCTACCCGGAAGGAATGCGTTGTGACCTTTTTTGTCAAAGTGTATCCTCTAGAGCCCACTCTCACTGACATAGCTATCTGGCTTTCTTTATTTCCCAATATTAAACATGTCTCAAGAGATGGCTCTCTTACCTATGCTGCTGCGATTCGAGAAGCTCATCATATTAATGATCGGTTTCACTTAGTGAAAAATTTGACGGAGCAATCACACTCCGCATATATAAAACTATAGCCGGACGAATTTTCATTCCAATAACCAAGGAACAGAACGCGATGAACGAACTGTTAACTAGTAAACTTTCACGACGCACTAAAATCCTTTGGGTCAAGTCCTTGGCATCCCAAGGTTGCACCATACAAGATATCCGATCACAGACAAAATGAAACCATCAAACAATTCGAAAATATACCTGAATGCGGAAATAACATATCCCTAAAGGTACAGATAATCAACGTGGACTTGAACATAATGAAGCAATCCAGAAAACGATGGATAAAGTCAAAGAAGTGAAAGATTTACAAGGAAAAGGATATAGTACTAGAAAAATAGTCGATGAGACAAGCTATACAAAGCGCACAATAAAAAATTATTTATCGCCCAATTTCAATCCTGTCCATGGTCAATATGGTGTACAGCGTCCTGGAAAACTGTCCCCAGTTAGACATGAAGTGATTGCCTTACGCTCAAAAGGAACAACCTACAAAAAAATCTATACTTCTATTTGTAAGAAAGGATATACATGCACAGAAGCTGCAATTAGACAATTCATAGCGAAAGAAAAAAGATTGCAAAGTGATCTGGAGGATGAAATCAACGATGGTCCGACAGAAATAGTGGAAAGAAAATGGCTTGTAAAGTTACTCTACAAGCCACTAAATAAAGTGAAAGCATTTTCCCTAGAACAAGTAATAAACGTTGTCCAGAAGTATCCATTAGTCGGTACATTACTTCGCTTGTTTTGGCGCTTCAAAGAAACACTGCAATCAGGAGATAAAAAGTTGATACTTGAATGGATTTCAGAGGCTGCAGCCTCTGACTTAAATGAATTGACTAGTTTTATCAATGGCATAAAACAGGATATAGATGCAGTTGAAATGCCTACACGCTATCCTATAAAACGGATTAGCTGAAGGTCGTGTAAATAAATTAAAAATCATCAAACGTATCATGTATAGTTGAAACAGTTTGAACTTCTACGGAATAAACTATTAATGCTCGAATCCCGTAAATTCAATTAACACTGGAAAGAACCATTTGACACTTACAAAAAAGACACCCTCAATTTGGATGTCTTTGCTGAAGTTCATTTATCATTTCCAGTTTTTGTTCCCTAAGAAACAAAAAACAGTTTAATACTTCTTTATCAAATATGCTGAACTTTTCCTTCTCAGGTCTTTGATAAAATTCTTGATTGTATCTAATTTGGTCAAGAAATAATTCAATATTTAATACACTTTGATAAACTTTTCTAGATGATTCTGCTGCACTATCTATTATCCCTTCTACCTTTTTTAAACTAATCAGAAAACCTCCCAAAGCACCTTCAAAAGGTTCTCCTGCATCTTTTCTATGTAACAACTTTTCTCTTGCATCAATTAATTGATTCATAGTTTTATCAACAGCATGTTTTCTTAAATGCAGTTTACTCTCCATCTCTTTTTCATTGGATTGATCAATAGTCATTTTAACTCCAGCTAAAGTTATTGCCCCACCGATGATCGCTCCAATAAAAGCGATAACTCCTGCGATTATCGTCTCACTCACATCGAAGAACATCTTAATCAAACCCGCGTACATTATTATTACAGCTAACAAAAAGGAAATTAAAATCACGTATGGCATTATTTTGTATATTTTCATTTAATAATTTTATCATTTATACTAGTAAAAAACACCCACAATTTTCCTGAGCGCCTTATATTAATATATTAAGTAGTATTTTACTAAGCCACCACCACGCGTGCACGGTGTCTCTTTGTTTCAATTATAATTATGTTATTGGATTTTGCAAATTGATTGTCATATTGTTGTCACTTTTCGAGCGACATATTGTCTTTGGAATATGATTTTGCAAACGAACTATGTAAAATATTTGAAATTAATGTTGATAATAAATCATTAGAAAGTGATATACCCAAAGCTAATATATAAGAAAAGTCAGCAATTTTTTGGGGTACAATTTTAAAATATACCAATAATACTAGAATTATTGTACTTAAGATAGCAATACCTAACATAAGCAATTCTAAGAAGTTTATTCTATGATTCTGTTCTTCACCCCAAAATTTACTCAAGTTTATTATTTTATCTTATGCTGTATAGAGAACTACTAATAGCGAAACAGGTATTGATAAAAGACTTACATAATAAACAAAATCAGATTCATCACCAAATAATCTAAGTAAGGCCATAAGAAGAAAAAGGATAAATATACCTATTTGTACTGAAGTATATATGAACATCATTTTATAATCCCTTCAATATCTTTTCTTATTTCCTCTACCAAAAATGAAATATATGAAAATAATCTCCCAATTTCATGTTCATTTACAGAAACTTCTTTCATACCTCTATCCATACAAATACTATGAAATGAATTATCTCGCCATAATCTTAATTCCGTGCTATGCAGAAAAGATGGAGATTATATGCCAAAATCATCTCTTTTTAATACTTTCGATCGCATCTTAAAAAGAGCGGTACTAGATTCATATCCTATACATTCACTACGTCCACACATATGTAATGATACTAATGGAAGCTGGGTTGGATTTGAAATATATTCAACAACAATTAGGACATGGGAGTCAACAAATAACTAATGATGTTTATGTGCATTTTTCAAAAAACTTAAAAAGAAAAACACCGATCAAGTCAACTTACGACTGAACGATGTTTTTAAAGGGATTAATCAAAATTCTAGCAATTATTTTTTCACGAAATTTTTGGGGTGAATATGGGGTGACAATGACTTTGCAGAACCATTGAACTTAACCCCATTAAAAACCTCAACAACCCCGGTATTTATAAGTTTAATACATCTTCAAATATTGTTCACGTTCCCACGGATGTACAGCTGTTCTAAACATATCCCATTCGATTTCTTTTGCTTCTACAAAGTTTGCATAGATATGCTCACCAAGTGCTCCGCGGATAATTTCACTCTTACCTAATTCTAGTAATGCTGCATGTAAAGTTGGCGGTAGGTTATTAATGCCGTTTTCGATGCGCTCTTCTTCTGTCATTACATAAATATTGCGGTCCACTGCTGGTGGTGGCGTTAAGTTATTTTTAATACCATCTAATCCAGCTTGTAGAATTACTGCCATCGCAAGGTATGGATTGGCAGCTGGGTCTACCGAGCGAACTTCAATACGTGTACTTACCCCTCTTGAAGAAGGAATACGGATTAACGGACTTCTATTTTGTCCAGACCATGCTACGTAACAAGGAGCTTCGTATCCAGGTACTAGGCGTTTGTATGAGTTAACTAATGGATTTGTAATCGCAGTAAAGTTTTGTACATGCTTTAATACGCCAGCCATAAACTGCATAGCTGTTTCACTTAAACCAATTTCCCCTGATTTATCATAAAATGCATTATCTTTACCTTTAAATAAAGAAACGTTAAAGTGCATCCCTGATCCACTTACGCCAAATAATGGTTTCGGCATAAATGTAGCATGCAAGCCATGCTTACGAGCTATTGTTTTAACAACAAGCTTGAACGTTTGAATATTATCACATGCTGTTACTGCATCAGCATATTTAAAGTCAATTTCATGTTGACCTGGAGCAACCTCGTGGTGAGATGCTTCAATCTCAAAGCCCATTTCCTCTAGCTCGAGAACGATATCACGACGACAATTTTCCCCTAAGTCCATTGGTGCTAAGTCAAAGTAACCGCCATGGTCGTTCAGTTCAAGCGTTGGCTCGCCACCTGCATCTAATTTGAATAAGAAGAACTCAGGTTCAGGTCCCAAGTTAAAGCTTGTAAAGCCTAACTCTTCCATTTCTTTTAAAATACGTTTTAAGTTATTGCGTGGATCTCCTTCAAATGGAGTTCCATCAGCTTTATTTACATCACAGATTAGACGTGCCACTTTCCCTTTACCTGTAATCCAAGGGAAAACCACCCATGTATTTAAATCTGGAACTAAGTACATATCTGACTCTTCAATTCGCACAAATCCTTCGATAGAAGATCCATCGAACATCATTTTGTTATCGAGAGCTTTATCGAGCTGACTAACTGGAATTTCTACGTTTTTAATCGTTCCTAGTATGTCTGTAAACTGAAGACGAATAAAATTCACCTCATGTTCAGTCACGAACTTTTTGATATCCTCTTTTGTATACTTGCTCATTATTTCACTCTCCTAGTTTATTAATGTATATGAACCTCGGTTATCTATAAAATCGAGATAGGTCCCCTTGTCTCAATGAAGCTCTTTGTTGCCTTTGGGCTAATTTCATTTCTTCTTTTACTATTGCGCGTAATTCAATATCCGATATAACTTTTCGTATATCCTTTGAAACAACAGGGTTGTTTTTCATTTCAAAGATTTGTTTAATCCCTGCAATATTAACACCTGTCTTCAATAAGTCCTTGATCTCTAATAATATATCAATATCATCTAATGAAAACATGCGCTGTTTACCTTCAGTACGTGCAGGGTGAACCAGTTCTTGCTCCTCATAGTAACGAATTTGCCTTGCAGTCAAACCAGTCAGCTGCATAACAATATTCATCGAAAGTAATGGCATTGAACGTCTCCATTCCTTTTCCATCACTGCACCTCCTAGTAGGTTATATAATTAGTATATGTCATGTTAGTTAACATGTCAACATCATGTAAGAAAATCTAACAATTATTTATCGGAAAATTAAAACCATTCAATATAATTCAGAAATGATTTCATCTTTGCTATTAGTTTAACGTTTGAACGGCTCCCAAAATAGCATATTTCACATGTTCATACGTTAAGCCACCTTGGATAAATGCTGTGTATGGGGGACGAATAGGTCCATCAGCAGTTAACTCCATACTAGATCCTTGTACAAAAGTACCTGCAGCCATTATGACATCGTCGGAATAACCGGGCATATAAGCTGGTTCAGGCATAAACTGAGCATTTACCGGAGAATGCATTTGGATCGCTTTGCAAAACTGAATCATCTGATCTGCTGTTTGAAAAGATACAGATTGTATTAAATCTGTACGAGGCTCTGCAAAGTGTGGTTCAGTGATCATTCCAACCTCTTCCAAAAGAGCCGAAGTGAAGATGGCTCCCTTAACTGCCTGGGATACTACATGTGGTGCTAGGAAGAATCCCTGGTACATATCCATCAATGCATTTAAAGATGCACCTGCCTCTGCTCCTATACCCGGAGAAGTCATTCGGTAAGCACATTTAGTGACAAACTCCTCTTTTCCCGCAATATATCCTCCGATTTTAGCAAGACCCCCACCAGGATTTTTGATCAGGGAACCAGCCATTAAATCTACCCCAACATCCGTCGGCTCCAGCTCTTCCACAAATTCTCCATAGCAATTGTCTACAAAAATAATTGCATCCTCTTTAATACTTCTTATTTCCACTACCATTTTCTTTATTTGCTCTACTGTAAAGGAAGGACGTAATGCATAACCCTTCGAACGCTGAATGGCAATGACCTTCGTACTGCTTTTCACAGCTCCTTTTACAGCGTCCCAGTTGATGCCCCCAGTTTCCAATAAATCTACATGATTATATGTAATACCAAAGTCAGCTAGGGACCCCGTATCCTCTTCTCCTCCACTTACAATTGATTGCAAAGTATCATAAGGTTTGCCCGTTATATATAGTAATTCGTCATTTGGTCTTAGCACACCAAACAAACTAATAGAAATCGCATGTGTTCCTGAAATAATTTGAGGGCGCACAAGTGCTGCCTCTGAACCAAATGTCGTTGCATATACTTTTTCTAATGTATCACGACCTTCATCATCATATCCATAACCAAATGAAGGATGAAAATGATGATCACTTACCCCATGATTCTTAAAGGATTGAATTACTTTTTGTTGATTTAAAAAAGCAATTTTTTCTACAAATTTGTGATGTGGGGCTATTTTGGTTTCAACCTGCTCTGCAAGATTCAATACTTCTTTCGATAATGTTGTTGTAAAAGTCATGTTATCTTCTCCTAATTTCAAATTACAAATAGAAAAGACTAATCTCAAAAATGAAATTAGCCCCTCGTCTATTATCAAATATGCCTTGGCGTATTTGTTTCCGCTTCACTTTGTTCAGCTCCGCAGAGAAAAACATCTCTACTGTGCAAGCACATCGCAAAAGCATTACTGAATGAAGTTAAAACTGTAGCTCGCCGTCCCAGTCCATCATACCGCCAGCAATATTCGTTACGTCATACCCATTTTCCTCTAGAATTTCACAGGCCATTGCACTACGGCCACCTGCTTTACAAACTATGTAATGAGGAACTGATTTGTCGAGTTGATCCATGCTGTTCTCGATTTGACCTAATGCGATATGTTTTGCTCCAGGTATAATTCCAGTTGCTACTTCTTCACTTTCACGCACATCGATGACGCTGATTTCTTCTCCAGCATCTATTTTTTGTAAAATTTGTTCTGTTGTAATAATATTCATGTTAAACTCTCCCGCTTCTGTGTTATTCTATAAAATCATAATAGGACCATGTCCATCTGTCAAACAATCCATATTATTCTTCTGTTAGCTTAACTGGTTTAGAAGGAGCAAATGTGGAAATTGCATGCTTGTAAATTAACTGTTGCTTTCCATCCGATTCAAACAGGACAGTAAAGTTATCATAAGACTTTACCAACCCCTTTAGCTGGAATCCATTCAATAAAAATACAGTTACAAAAATATCGTTTTTTCTAAGCTGATTTAAATATAAATCTTGAATATTTATAGGTTTCATCACAATACCCCCATTATACAATTTGCATGTTAAAACATACCACTTTGTTAATATTCGCTTTAATTATTCATTTTCCTGCATAAATTCATTAATTTCTTTTATTATTCTTTCGGCATCAGTGAAAGGGTTGTACCAATGGATGTCCATTTTGTTTCTAAAATACGTTAACTGCCTTTTTGCATACCTTCTAGAGTTTTGCTTTAAATGTTCGATTGCGTCTTCGAAAGAAACATTACCATCCAAATAGGCGTATAATTCTTTATAACCAATTGCTTGGATCGATTGAACATCTCGAATGCCTTTACCATAGAGTGTTTGTACTTCTTCTAAAAGACCATTTTCCAGCATTATATCTACTCGGTTATTAATGCGACCATATAACTGTTCACGATCTATGGACAGGCCAATAATATAATGGTGATAGACTTCTTCCTGTCCTTGGTCTTGTTCTATCTCATTCTTTTGTTTCCCAGTAAGCTCTACTCGTTCAATTGCGCGAATCACACGCTGGACATTATTCCGGTGTATTTCCTTTGCCGCTTCCGGATCCAATGAATATAAAAGTTCAAATAGTTTATCAGGAGACATTCTTTCTAATTCTGCAAGTCTATTTTCATCACGATTCGGTTGTTCCGTAAATCTAAAGTCGTACAGAACAGATTGAATATAAAGACCAGTACCTCCAACGATAATCGGAAGTTTACCCTTTAATGTGATTTCTTCAATTTTACCTCGAACAAGCTTTTGATACTCCGCAACAGAAAAACCCTCCTCTGGGTCCTTAATATCTAGTAGATGATGCGGAATACCTTCCATTTCTTCTTCGTTAATCTTTGCAGTTCCTATATGGAGCTCTCGATACACCTGCATCGAGTCTCCATTTATAATTTCGCCATTAAATGCTTTAGCCAATTCGATACTTAAAGCTGTTTTACCAACAGCAGTCGGTCCGACTATAGCAATTACGTTTGCTGTATTATGCATTATCTATCATCCAATTTGCAATTATTTCATACGTTTGAAGTTTATTAACCTCGTTTAGTATTTCGTGCCTCGCATCCTCCACTAAATGGACAGTTACATTTGTCATTCCAACACTTTTTAATCCATTTGCAACTTTGAATATATCCTTCCCATCTTTTCCAACAGGATCTTTTGCACCGCTAATAACTAAAACGGGTAAATCTTTTTTTATATGATTATTCTCTTTGTCTTGGTGGATTATTTTTAATCCATCGAAAAGGTCTATAAAGAATCGATTCGTTGGGATATTCCCACATAAAGGGTCCTCTATATATTTTTGTACTTCATTTTCGTCTGTCGAAAGCCAGTCAAACGGTGTCTTAGGATTCGTTATTTGTTTATTGAACCCCCCAAATGCCATATTATTTAATACTGTAGCTTTAGCTGTTGGACTCTTTACAGCAGAGGTAAATTTACTGAGAAGTCTACCCGCATCTCCCATTAGACCTGGATTAAAAGTAGTTCCAGAAAGGATGATTTTGGTTAAAGAATCACTATACTTTTGCATATATCTACGTGCAATAAATGAGCCCATACTGTGTCCGAATAAAATAAGTGGAATATCTCCCAAATTTTCACGAACATGTAATAATACTTCCCGTACGTCCTCCGTTACTCGCTCAAATCCTAACTTATCTGCAAAATATCCATATTGCCCATTTTTTTCAGCTGTTATACCATGTCCACGGTGATCGTGGCCAGTAACTACAAACCCTTTACTCATTAAAAATGTAGCGAAATCATCATAACGACCGATATGCTCTTCCATTCCATGAAGAAGATGTACATGGCCAATTGGCGGTATATCGGGTGTAAACATAACGATATGAATCAGATGACCATCTGACATTTTGCCTTCTAAGATAGTTTTCAGCTTAATCCCTACTTTCCTTTAATGTAGCTTCACCCAAAAGTATTTCTAGCTGTTTATTAAATACAATTATTTTCTCATCTGAGTAATGGAGCAATTGCTTCATTACATTTACTACCTCTTCTTTATACTCGGTAAAATGCTTAATATCAAAATAGAGCATACCTGTTCTTCTTACTAAAAAGTCCACAGGGGAATAAGCCATTTCTTCATGCACTGCGTAATAAATTTGTGCTAATAGCGCTAAAGGCAAGCTAGAAGTGATTGTGGAAAGAATTTGTGCATATTGAAATACTTTATCGACATTCGTCCCATACATTTTAGCCAGTTTTCTTCCTTCTAAACCAGTTAGTCCATAAGCTAGAGCCATTTGTTCCTTTTGAGTAAGAAAGGCCTCCCATTGTTTAGAGCCGCCAATATCACCACCAGATAATGTTAAATGCTTCGTTACACATGGTCCGTATTTTTCATCCCCTAATTGCTTCGAGATTTTGTCTACGATTGTTTCAGCCATTTTGCGATACCCAGTTAGTTTACCTCCAGCTATTGTAAATAAACCAGCTTCCGACTGCCAAACCTCATCTTTTCGAGAGATTTCTGATGGATTCTTCCCGTCCTCATATATTAATGGACGAACCCCTGCCCATGTAGATTCAACCTGATGAGAGGTAACATGAACTAAAGGAAACATAGAATGGATTGCTTCGATCAGATAATCGACATCTTCGGGTGTGGCCACAGGATGCCGAATATCCCCTTCAAAGAACGTATCCGTGGTTCCAACATAGGTTTTACCATCACGTGGGATTGCAAAAACCATTCGTTTATCAGGTGTATCGAAATAGACCGCCTGTTTAAGTGGGAAAACGGATTGGTCAATAACGATATGCACACCCTTTGTGAGCTTTAGTTTTTTATTGTTCTCAATGGCATCTAAAGCACGAACTCCATCAACCCAAGGACCAGTGGCATTTACTACTTTTTTTGCATGAATCGAAATTCGTTTATTGCTTACTGTATCAACAATCTCTGCTCCAATTACCTGATTATGATCGTCATAAATAAAGGAACGTGCTTTAGCATAGTTTAAGCATACTGCGCCTTTTTCCATTGCTTTTTTTATGACCTCAATTGTTAATCTCGCATCATCTGTGCGATATTCAACGTAATATCCTCCACCAAGTAAACCTTTGCTTTTTATGAGAGGCTCTTTTTCGAGTGTCTCTTGGTCGGAAAGCATCAATCTTCTTTCATCCTTCTTCACACCAGCTAAATAGTCATACATCTTTAATCCAGCTGATGTAGTGAGCGGTCCAAATGTACCTTTTTTATGAAACGGTAGTAACATCCATATAGGTTCAGTCACATGAACCGCATTTTCATACACAATTTCTCTTTCTTTCCCAACGTCTGCAACCATTTTAACTTCCAATTGCTTCAAATATCGCAAACCTCCGTGGACAAGCTTCGTGGACCGACTGGAAGTTCCAGCAGCAAAATCCTGCATTTCTACCAAAGCAACGGACATACCTCTAGTTACAGCATCAAGTGCGATCCCTGCACCAGTGATACCTCCACCTATTACTAGCACGTCGAATTCATAATAATTTAGTGTATTTACTAACTGCTCACGTTCTACAGAAGACTTCAATTATTCCACCTCTTCATCTGAAAGTTTGAAAATTCGTGTTGCCTGGACAGCTTTTTTCCATCCTTTATATAGCTGATCTCTTTTCGCAGCTTCCATTTTTGGCTCATACTGCTTTTGACTTTCACGCAAATTGGATAGCTCTTGTTCATCCTTCCAGAAGCTCGTAGCTAAACCCGCTAAGAAAGCAGCTCCCAAGGCTGTTGTCTCATTAAGCTTTGCAAGTTCTACAGGTAAATTCAATAGATCACTTTGGAACTGCATAAGAAATTCATTACTTACTGCTCCACCATCTACTCTTAATATTTCTACATCTACTCCAGAATCCTTTTCCATCGTATCAAGTACATCTTTAGTCTGGTATGCAAGAGATTCAATAGTAGCGCGGATAAAATGCTCTTTCGTCGTTCCTCTTGTCAACCCAAACATAGAACCTCTCGCTTCTGAATCCCAATAAGGTGTTCCAAGTCCAACAAAGGCAGGTACAAAATAGACCCCTTCAGTAGAATCTACTTTTTTTGCATAGCTCTCTGATTCAGGAGCACTTTTTAACATACGCAGTCCATCACGGAGCCATTGTATGGCTGAACCAGCAACAAAAATACTTCCCTCTAAAGCATAGGTCACTTTACCATTTAGTCCCCAAGCAATCGTTGTGAGTAAACCAGAGGGTGAAGAAATCGCCTCTTCACCAGTATTTAATAACATAAAACACCCAGTGCCATACGTATTTTTAGCCATACCCTTGTCGAAACAGCATTGACCAAAAAGTGCTGCCTGTTGGTCTCCAGCAGCTCCTGCAATATCTATTTCTTTTCCAAAGAAAACAGATGGATCGGTTTGTGCGTACACTTCAGAGGAAGATGCTACTTTTGGGAGCATTTTCATAGGGATAGAAAGCTTCTTACAAATCTCTTCATCCCACTTTTGATCATATATATTGTAAAGCATCGTCCTAGAAGCATTGGAATAGTCGGTCACATGGGCTTTTCCATTCGAAAGCTTCCAAATTAGCCATGTATCAATCGTTCCAAAAAGAAGGTCACCCGCTTCTGCCTGCTCTTTTGCACCATCAACGTTATCTAATATCCATTTAACCTTTGTTGCAGAAAAATACGGGTCCAATTTCAACCCTGTCTTCTCTTGAAAAAACGATTCCAAATCAGCTTTTTTAAGTTCTTCAATGATGGCTTGAGTTTGTCTGGATTGCCAAACAATCGCATTATAAACAGGTTTTCCAGTATGCTTGTTCCACACTACTGTTGTCTCTCGTTGGTTTGTAATTCCAATTGCATGGACATCCTCTGGTTGGTTTCCACTTTCCGTCAGAACAGCTGCTAGCACAGATAATACAGATCCCCAAATTTCTTTCGCATCATGCTCAACCCAGCCTGATTTAGGAAAATATTGTTTAAATTCTCGTTGAGCAGAGTGAACAATATTGCCGAGCTTATCAAAAAGTATTGCTCTAGAGCTTGTCGTTCCTTGGTCGATCGATAATATATATTTTCCCATTATGGCTTCCTCCTACATAACTCGTTTGAACATTTTCTCCACCTCATACGTCGAAAAATGTATGATTACTGGTCTACCGTGTGGACAAGTCAATGGATGCTGTGCTTTTTTTAAGCTTTCTAACAGCTGCTCCATATCCTTCATCGTTAAATAATGATTTGCTTTGATCGACAGCTTACAACTCATCATAATAGCTGCATCTTCTCTAAGTTTTTTAATATCTGTTTTACGGTTATTCAATACCTGTTCAATCAGACCTTCGATAATCTTCGTCTCGTTACCCTTTGGGAACCAAGTAGGATAATCTCTTACGACAAAGCTAGCAGAACCAAACTCCTCTAAAAATATTCCCACATCATTTAATTCATGCAAAGACTCTTTGATACGGTATGCCTCGTCTAAAGAATAGTGAAAAGTTAATGGCAGCAAAAGTGATTGTCGCTCATTTGCATTTACTTCCCCTATCTTTTCCTTATAAAACTCATATTTTACACGCTCCTGTGCAGCATGCTGATCTATCAAATAAAATCCATCATCACTTTGAGCGACAATGTAAGTACCATGAATTTGACCTACTACATGTAAATCAGGAAAAGGCTTTTTCTCCTCCACATATTCAATCGGTTGAATATCGAAATCTGAGAGCGGCTCTATCTCTTCATATACAATACTAGGCTGTTCTTCAGGCGGATTTTGAATTTGTTCGGATATCGCATCATCATTAACTGGTGTAATTGGATTCTTTTGTGCTGGCTCATATGTTTGCTTGAAGAAGTCAAATTGTACACTTGGCTGCTTTTTCACAACTGGCTTTTCCATAATCTCTGGTGGTTTCTGTACACGATGCATGATCGAACGTATTGTTATCCGAATCATTTCCATCAGTTCTTTTTCTTTACTTAATCGAATTTGATGCTTGGCAGGATGAACATTGACGTCCGTCAGTATCGGATCCATTTCAATATTTAAGACGACAATCGGGTATCTACCTATTGGCAACAATGTATGGTAAGCGTCGACTATCGCATTATTTATACCATAATGTTTTACCCATCGGCCGTTTACTAAAACCGTAATATAGTTTTTAGATGCTCTCGTTATCTCTGGTAGTGTTGCAAATCCCGAAATATGAAAATCAGATGATTCTTTGTTAAACGCAACCATTTTCTTCACGTTAGAAATTCCATATATAGAAGCTAGAACCTGTTTCAAATCTCCTCTTCCACTGGTCTGCACGATGGTTTGATGATTATGTGTAAGCTTAAACGCAATTCCTGGATAACTAATTGCTAAGCGGTTGATCAAGTCAATGGAGTGTCCTAACTCCGTTTGAATCGTTTTCAAATATTTTAAGCGAGCTGGTGTATTGTAAAATAGCTGGCTCACAACTATATCAGTACCTCTACGAATAGGAGCAGGAGAATTTGATAATACCCTCCCACCTTCTAACTCTACTTTGGTCCCGATATTTTCACCATTTGATGTCCATAAACTAATTTTGGATACAGAGGCAATACTAGCAAGTGCCTCCCCACGAAAACCTAATGAACGGATTCTGAAAAGGTCATGCTCCGTAGTGATTTTAGAGGTCGCATGTCTAGAAAAAGATTTTACCGCGTCCTCCTCGTCCATTCCCTTTCCATTATCGGTTACTTGGATTCTAGATAATCCTGCTTCTTCCAGTGTAATTTCAATAGAAGTACTTTCTGCATCAATGGAATTTTCCACCAATTCTTTCACAACTGATGCTGGTCGTTCCACCACTTCACCGGCAGCAATTTTGTTAGACAGCAGTTCGTTCATCACAATTATTTGTCCCATTTCATTCACCTACTTTTTGGTTATTCTAGCTCGTTTTGTAGCTCGTACAATAGTTGTAATGCTTCTAAAGGAGTTGTGCCTGAGATATTGACTTTCTTCAATTTCTTCATTATTTTATCTGTTGATTTATTTTCTTGGACCACAATTGGTTCTTTGCGTACTTTTGGTTGTTCATCAAAGAACGATAATTGTGTTTCGCTTACCTTAATAGCATTTTCTTCCTTTTCCTTTTGATGTTCGAAGGTCTCTAAAATTTCACGTGCTCTCGTAATAATTTGTTCAGGCAGCTGAGCTAGCTCTGCTACATGGATTCCATAACTCTTATCAGCCGGACCATCTTTGAGCTTGTGCAAAAAGACAACCTTTCCATCTTTTTCAGTCGCTGACACATGTACGTTTCGAAGCTTCGGTAGCGATTCCTCTAAATCTGTCAGCTCATGATAATGAGTAGAGAATAGCGTATTTGCCCCTATATTTTCATGAATATATTCCATCATCGCCTGAGCTAAGCTCATGCCATCATAGGTGGAAGTACCACGCCCAATCTCATCAAACAAAAGCAAGCTCTTATTTGTCGCATTCATAATGGCATTCTGTGATTCCATCATTTCAATCATGAATGTACTTTGCCCACCTGCCAAATCATCTGCTGCTCCAATGCGAGTAAATATTTTATCGACAATTGGTAGCTTCGCAGATTCAGCAGGTACATAGCAGCCAATTTGAGCCATCACTGTCGTAATCGCTATTTGTCGCATAAAAGTACTTTTACCTGACATATTAGGCCCGGTGATCAAGAGCATATTAATATCTTCCGTAAGTACACAGTCATTAGGTACATATAGCTGATTGTTCATCATCTTTTCAACAACTGGATGTCTTCCCTCTTTAATAATCATTGCATTGGACTCATGGAAAACAGGTTTCGTTAAACGGTGGTTCTCTGCTACTTGAGCAAATGAGATAAAAACATCCAACTCACTAATTTGTTTCGCTAATTTTTGAACGAGCGGAATATATGCTTTAATTTCTTCTCTAACTTGCGTAAATAATTCATATTCCAGAACTAGGCTTTCATCTTCTGCAGATAAAATAAGGGATTCTTTTTCTTTAAGTTCATCCGTAATATATCGTTCTGCATTCGCAAGCGTTTGTTTACGTACATATCTAGACTCATCTGCTAGATGAATATTCGATTTCGTTAGCTCGATATAGTAGCCAAAGATCCGGTTATATCCTATTTTCAAGTTTTTAGAACCTGTAATTTCTCTTTCCCTTTGTTCAAGTTCTGCAATCCATTTTTTACCGTTAACGGAGGCATCACGAAGTTGGTCCAGTCTTTCGTGGAACCCGTTGTTAATCACTCCACCATCTTTAACGGAAATTGGTGGGTTCTCACTTATTGCTTCTTGTAACTTTCTCCAAATATCTTCACAATCCTCTAATGCAGCCCCAAGTTTTTGCAGCACTTGATCATCTGATTCAACGAGCAGCTGTTTAATAATAGGAATCTTCGAAAGGGATTGTCTTAACTGAGCAAGGTCTCTCCCTCCAGCACTACCAAATCCAATTCTACCCACAAGACGTTCTAGGTCGTATACCTCTTTGAAGGCCTCTTTAATTTCTTCACGGAGCATAAAGTCATTAAGAAAACTCGTTACTATTTCTTGGCGTGTTTCAATCGATTGTTTGTTTGCAAGTGGCTGATGAATCCATTGCTTTAACTTGCGTCCACCCATCGCAGTTACTGTTTCATCCAATAGCCATAATAACGTCCCTTTTTGGTCACCACTTCGGATGGATGAAATTAGCTCTAAATTTCGTTTGGAATGATAATCCATTGCTAAAAAAGATTCTCTCCGTTGAAAAGTGAATGGCTGAATATGTAATAAAGATTGTTTCTGTGTTTTTTGAATGTATTGTAGTAGTCGTTTCACCGTTTGATGCGTTTGATCGGGATGGTTCGGAACATATTTATGAATCTCTTCATCTGATAACTCTTCTTTTTCAATCGAAACCGTAAAATCATGAATGGCAGATAAATCATTGATCAATACATACATTTGTTCACTGACAATTAACTCTTTTGCTTGGATCGCTAGTAATTCCTGTACGACCTCTTTTTCATCACCAGTAAGAATAGTCGTAAAACCATCACCTGTCGATACATCTAAATAAGCAAAAACCACTTCATCTGTGGCAAGCAAATCAGCGGAAGCAATAAAATAATTAGACTTCGTTTGCATACCTTTTCCTTCTATTATAGTTCCAGGTGTAACAAGACGAACAACCTCTCTTTTAACTACACCTTTCGCATATTTTGGATCTTCCACCTGCTCACAAATAGCTACTTTAAAGCCTTTGCTAATCAGTGTTTCGATATATCCTTGGGCAGAATGATGAGGTACGCCGCACATTGGAATATTGTCCTTCCTACTAGTGAGCGTAATTTCTAATATCGCAGCAGCTTTAATAGCATCATCATGAAATAATTCATAAAAATCACCTAAACGAAAAAACAAAAACGCATCTATGTAGTCTTTTTTTATCTTTAAGTATTGTTGCATCATTGGAGTTTGTGTAGTCATTTAAATCCTTCTCTCTTCTTTACTAATATAATGATTATACCAAAAAAACATTAAAAAAAGAGACAGATGACCTTAATAAGAAAAGTGGAAGGATCTATGGGTTTAGTGCTAATAAATTGAACCCTGAATAAGTAACCTAATTCAGGGTTCATTTTTACGTTTACTTTTTAATTTCGTTTTTCTTAAATGTTTCTTTGTCGGCACGTTTGAATTCTTTTGGATATATAACTTCTTGCATCGAAGTCAATTCATTATCTTTCATCGTGAATTGCTCATGTGGTTGCTTACGGTCCTTCATAGCGAACACTCCTTTCGTTTTTAATCATTTATTAGGTTTTCCTTTGTAACGATAGATATCCATTTGTTATATTTTAAATTCATAAACAAAAACACCATTTTTTTTGACTACTTAATCAATCTATATTTCTTATTGGAATTTTTTTTGCAAAAAAAAAAAAGCCGGCAGTAATAGCCGGCTTGTTAAAGTGATGAAGAATCATCTGCTTCCTTCGAGGAACCAGAAGGACTTGAAGAACTAGATGACGAACTAGAAGAACTTTCTTCTCCATATGCCCATTCTTCTTCAAATTCTGCATCTTGTACTTGAATGCATATCGTTGTTTCACCTACAACCTCAACAAGTATCTCTCTTTCTACTGTTACTTGGAACTGTGTACCTCCCGAAATAATAATTGCCTCTGTACAATTTGGTTGCTGCAGTACACGTACATGAACTTCTTCCCCAGTGGTGTCTTTATCGCGGTAATGTAGTTTGATACGATCTTTATAATTAATCGTTTCAGTAAATACGGACGTTTTGGAATGATCATGATGTGCATACCAAACGTTTATATCAAATTTACCAGTCACTTCAACATATTTACCGTGTTTTTTTGACGAACATGTGTGATTAATAACCCAACATCCTAAAATACTCGATGGTGTATTTGGTGGACGAAGCACCTCACAGGATTCCGTTCTCTTTTTACCTTTAGCAACAACAGCTTTCGTCACAATATGGCGCATGTGTTTCATTTTTTTCCTCCTTGTATTCAAGTCATAACATCATATGCGCCCATTGCCCAATAGGTTCATCTAGTTACAAATGTTGTGTAGACTTAAGGGGGAAAAATAATATCTTATGCGTTTTTTATCACTTCTTGCGGCTAACTATTCTTACATTTGGCCAGTTATACTGCCAGTTTTTTTTCTGAATTCGTTGCTCATAAATTGTAAAAAGATCTTTATTAGTTGCAAAATGAGGAACTGGATTTACTGTCATTTGCAGGATGTCAGCTAAGCCATATGGAGCTACAAGCACAATTTCATTCTGTTCATCTAATTTCGCTCCTATAGCAGTCACCGTTTCTGGAAAATTGGCTATTCCATCCATGGAAGATATATAAGAAGGCAGATTATTTATCTTATGCATTCTAGCCTGATTTTTTACAGACCACGGTATATTAGGTAGCAAGCTCTGTAGCTGATCCTCCCACTTTTTCTCCTCCGACTCCTCCTTATTGTCAGGATCAAAATAAATAACATCAATATCCGCTAATGGAGTCCTTTCTTTATATCCATGCAATGTATCCCATATCTTGGAGCGGACAAATCCAGCACAAATCCACCAATCTGGAAGGTCTAACTGCTGAACTGCTTTTAGTATATCCATCATCCATTTATCTTCTTGTATTAAAGCTTGAATATCTTCTTTTGTTTGAATAACCACCTAATCCTCTCCTCTTCATCCCCTCGAGAACATTAACTTCCAACTTATAAAATTACTTATTAACAGTAAGATAGCATATACCGGCAAACCATTCGGAATGATTAAAACCACTGCATGAATCGCAGCCATTATTCCCACCATTAACATACTACCGAAAACTTTAATGAAGGCATTAGCTTGTGTATGCTCATGTGAGCTAATAAAAGGGAACTTCCCCTTATTAAAAATTACATAGGACACTAGTGTTAACAAAATAGCAGCTAGTAGAACGACGACTAGATCCAAAAAAATTCGGAAAGAAAATATCCATAGAAATATGGCACCTAGCATAGTTAAAATAGGTATAAAATAATTCACAATGCTTGCCTTTAGAGTTGCGCTATATACAATCGATTTATTTTTAATAGGAGCTGCGTAGAATATCCATTGTCCTTTATAGTTACCAGAGTACTCTAACATTTGAACAACGGATGGAATCATAATTAGCGCAAAATAAATGACCATATAAGAACTTCCACTTTTCATTTGCTCAAAGGAACTTGTCGTTAACGTATTGAATAAAAAGATAAAAGGAAAAATAATCGAAAAACCAAGTATGGGAAATATTTTAAGCTTTAATTCTCTTTCTTCTTTTAACATAAGGGAAGCAAACTTGTAAAAGGTACGCTCTTCTTTACTTCTACATAAAATTCTTGCCCAAACTCCCTGTAGTATACGGTTTCTCTTCTTCGTTCTATTTGTATCACTTTGTAATTTTGATAGATTTCGCTCAAAAGCCGGCATAAGACGGATATATATAGCGATCGCAATAATTGGCGCTAAAATAGCGAGCAAGGATAGTAAAATAATATGCATGGAATAATCTCTATTTAAGATCAATTCAAAAGGTGCTGCAAACCAAAAAGGTGGCAGTAACGTATGCCACCAATCAAAGGTATACGTAATTTCAATATTAACTATCTGAAACACTCGACCTACAAATTGGTAACTTAGCGCCATTCCAATCGCCAAGAAAATTTGCACATAGTTAATAATATCCTTTAGCATTTCTCCACTAAAGAAGCGAAGGATGAACAAATAAACAAAGGCGGTCAACACTACAGCCAAACTACTTATCAATATTATTTCTACGAAAAATAAGAGTGCAAATATAATACCAAATTTAAATATGCTTACAATGACAGGAATGATTACAAACGAACCAGTTAAAAGAATCATATAAATCATAATATGAGTAATCTTCGCTGCATTTAAAGTCTTTCCACTAATAGGTTTTGGGTGAAGTATATTCTTATCTCTTATATCGAGTAAAACAGCGGAAAAATCAGAAACCATCGATGTCATTAAAATGATAAACAACGAGCTAAACATGATAGTTAGAGAGAAAAGAAACTCATTACCTAAAAATAGAAATGGAACTAAAAAGAGAATTCCAAATAACCCGTACATCCATAAGGATTTTAGAAACTGATTTCCTTCCTTTTTTACATTTGAACCACTAAAGATTGCTGGCATCCTTCTGCTATCCATCGTCAGCTTTAGCTGTAAAATCAAACGCATCACGTCATAGTCTATATTCAACTTTTGAAAAACAGGTCTAAAACGATCTAAAACTCTAAGTGATGCAAAATCATTCATAGCGGCTGCCTCCACGAACTAAGTTCACAAATCTCTCCGCAATTTCGGAATGCTCGGTAAAACCAGTCAACTGATTGAAAATGTCTTCTAATGATCCTTCCTGGTTTTGCATTTTCAGTTCTTCAAAAGTTCCATCTGCCACTACTTGACCACCTACTAATAATACAATTCGGTTACTGATTTTCTCTACAACATCCATAATATGTGAAGAATAAAAAATAGTTTTACCTTGTTCTGCAAGCTTTGCGAGTATTTCTTTTATAACCATCACGCTGTTTGCATCTAGACCACTAAGCGGTTCATCGAAAAACAATAAATCCGGATCATGTAACAAACTTGAAATGATTAATACTTTCTGCTTCATCCCTTTTGAAAAAGAGGAAATTCGTTGGTGAAATACTGCTTCTAAACCAAATTCTTTCATCAATCCGAATGCCTTTTTCTCTGCTTCTTCACTACTTAATCCGTAAAGCTCCCCTGTGAAGGAAAGATATTCGAAGGCGGTTAGGTTTTCATATAGCTCCGCCGTCTCAGGTACATAGCCTATTCTCTTTTTATAGGAATAATCACCTTTGAGAATATTTTCCCCAAAGATTTCTTTAAGCCCCGTATAGCCATCTATTAGACCAAGCATCAACTTTACGGTTGTACTTTTTCCAGCTCCATTTGGTCCAATATAGCCTATAATTTGACCTTCATATATATCTAGGTTGACACCATTCAGCACTTGTTTATTTCCAAAGCTTTTAGATACACCCACTAATGATAAGACTTTCTTTGCAGTCATTCGAATCCCCCTATGTATAAATCATTCTCCAATTGTAAATATTTACATATCCATTTTATCATACCAATACTCTAAATATTCCATTATTTTTATTTATAGAAAGATCTTTCTCGCGTCTTTCTATTGAACTTCGATGACAAAGAGTGTAGCATTTTCTAAAGTTGGACTACATAATCTCGTAAGGAGAGAATTCATTTGTTAACTAATAAAGAAACAAATAAAAAATCAATTGCTTTATTAATCATTGGAATTATTTTCATATCCACCACACTACGAGCACCGCTTACCGCAGTAGGACCAATTATTTCGTATATACGAGATGGATTGGACATTTCAAATGTATTAGCTGGATTTATAACAACGATTCCACTTTTAGCATTTGCGATTGTCTCCCCTTTTGTCCCAAAGGTTGCACGACGTTACGGTATGGAAATGACACTATTTCTGGCAATTCTACTATTGGCAGTCGGGATTGTTATTCGCTCGATTGGAACATCATCCTTCTTATTATTAGGTACTGCTTTAATAGGTGTTACTATTGCTTTTGGTAATGTTTTACTCCCAAGCTTTATGAAACTGAAATTCCCTTTACAGCTTGGATTAATGACTGGAATATTTACCGTGTCGATGAACCTTTCAGCTGGTATTGGCGCAGGCATCAGCTATCCAATAGCAGATGGGACTGCATATGGTTGGCAAGGCGCACTCGGTTTTTGGGCAATTCTTGCGATACTCGCATGTATCATTTGGTTTCCTCAGATCAAGCAAAAACAAATTATTATCGCAACCCCTATCACTAATGTAGGGAAAGCTAAGTCTATTTTAAAATCGCCTTTAACTTGGACCATCACTTTATGTATGGGTCTACAGTCTCTGATTTTTTATACAACTGCCGCATGGATTCCTGAAATACTGCAAACCCAAGGAATGGATGCAGAAAAATCCGGTTGGATGTTGTCTTTCATGCAATTTGCGCAGCTTCCAATGACTTTCCTTATCCCAATTCTTGCAGGTCGACTTAAGGATCAACGAATACTTGTTTTGTTATTTACGATATTCTATCTAATAGGTTTCATTGGATTATTGTATGGAGATATTTCACTTACACTACTTTGGATGATTGCACTTGGTTTAGGTGGAGGGGCATCTTTTGGTCTTGTGATGATGTTCTTCTCTCTTCGATCTCGCACTCCAATGGAAGCGGCTGATTTATCGGGTGTTGCTCAGTCATTTGGTTATTTACTTGCAGCAGTTGGTCCCGTATTCTTTGGATTTATCCACGATGAAACAGGTAGTTGGCATACACCAATGATATTATTTATGGTTACGGTTGTTCTTCTATTCTTTGCTGGAATGCATGCTGGAAGAGATCGATATGTTTCGGAGGAAGGATAATAAGAATTGAAGACTCGTAAAAAAGAAGCATGAAATCATGCTTCTTTTTTAATACGGTGATGGCTGATAGGAATAGTTGGGGGTTACTTTTTCATTATTATACGGCTTATGAAAAATATGCGTGGTAGCAGGTGACATTGGAGGAATAAGCCATGTCCAATTACCTGTGACGTCACGACCTGCATCCTTCTCGATTTCTTCAAACTTTTTAAATTGCTGCGCTGCAGTGTGATGATCTACAATACTGACACCTGCTTTTTTGAAGGAATACAATACAGCTGCATTTAGCTCCACTAGTGCTCGGTCCTTCCAAAGAGAAGCATTAGATTTTGTATTTAATCCCATAAGTCTTGCAACTGAAGGTAACATATTGTAGCGATAGTCATCCGCCAAATTACGTGCACCAATTTCCGTGCCCATATACCATCCATTAAACGGAGCAGCAGCGTAAGTGATTCCTCCAATTTCTAACCTCATGTTAGAGATCATTGGTACTGCATACCATTTTAATTGTAGATCCTCAAACCAATCATATTCGGGGTGACGAATCGGCACTTCTAAAATATATTGCTCAGGAATATCGAATAATTTCGGAGGATGATCCTTTACTTGAATGACGAGCGGAAGCACATCAAAATTGGTTCGCTTCCCTTTCCATCCAAGCTCCTCACATCTTTTAGTCAAATCAATAGAATCGGAATCCCCAATAATCCAATCTTCCGTCTCATAGCCTGCATATCGGATTAGCTGATGATTCCAAATCCGTACATCTTTTTGTGAAAATATTGTAATTGTAGGTCTAATCCGACCTTCATTTGTCGCAAACTGCATATGCGCAAGGAGCGCTTCAAATATAGCGTCCTCAGTATGTAAATCTCGTTTATCGAAAACAGTAAGGCTTTGCCAAAACAAGCGTCCGATGCATTTATTGCTATTACGCCATGCCACCTTGGCACCAAATTCTAGCTCCTCGGTTGTATGTTCGTAGGTGCCTTTTGTATTAATCTGATTCTCTACCACTTGAAATCGCATGAGCATTGCTTGTTCCGATTTACCGGTTTCATTATAAAAAAGACGAATAAATTCTTGTGCCTCTGCTAACATAATTGTAGCACCTCCTCTATCTCTCCATCTTATTAGAATGAAGCAGATACAGGCAAGTGCCAGTACTAAGATAGTTGTGAGGAATTTATGACAGAAAAATATATGTGTTGAAATAATGCTATATATCATTTTACCTGAATTATGTTAAAATCTTGGTAACATTGTATTTTCTGGTTTACCTACTAGATTGGTAGAGAATAGAACCACATAGAGGAACACAATATTAAGCAAGACTTCGTAAATTATATTATATAGGGGGATTACTATGAGAAGGATTTCAGCAATTTTACTTTCCACAACATTACTATTGAGTGTATCTACAATTTCACCAACAACGACAGATGCTGCAGCAAAGACATTCAATAACTGCACAGAATTAAACAAAACATACAAGGGCGGAGTAGCTAAAGCTGCGAACATCAAAAATAAAGGTGGAAAAACAAAATATACTCCATTTGTCTCAAAAGAGATTTATGATGCTAACATAAAAAGTGATCGAGATAAAGACGGCATTGCATGTGAGAGATAAATTTTATAAAAGAAAAAATTTATGAGATGACATACAATTTTAATGAATTACTTTGACTCCATTTTCGACTTTTTTAGATACTATAAAATAACCTTGAAAAGCACTTAGCCAATCAAGGTTATTATTTTTTATTTATAGTTCATGGTTAACTAATAGATAACAATTTTTCATATTTTTGACCTTCTAACTCCACTCAAGTTCAAAAGATGCGACTAGGATTCCCTATGCTTCTCCTTTTTTATGAGTTATCTGCCAAAGTATTACTTATAGGTATATACTAGCGCCCCACTTTATAGTATATTTATATCTATGAACGGGGATTTACTAGGAGTTTATGTGTTCATTAAATCGGTCTTGTAGCTCAGTTGGGAGAGCACCACCTCGACAAGGTGGGGGTCGCTGGTTCGAGACCAGTCGGGACCATCAGACAGTTAATACCGTTAAGCCTTGATATAATAAGGTTTAGCGGTTTTTTCACATATAAAATTTTAAAGCGGTTAAGGCATTGGCCAAATGGCGACAGTATACATTATTAGTCATCCAAATAGGTGTAGCCTGTCCATTCTTCGGTTAAATGAATTGAACGCAATCTGCAAGAACGTCCTTCGTGTAGATAGGTTTGCCGTCTTGCCCTTCATAACTGCCTGCTTGTATACGACCTTCAACACCTGCTAAGTTACCCTTTTTCAAATAGTTCGCTGTATTTTCCGCTTGTTTTCTCCAAATGCCACAGTTGATAAAGTTGGCCTTTTACTCTCCATTTGCATCTTTGAATATACTTGTTTTGCCAATTATTTTGTTGTATTCTCATACACTTCTTCTGAAACAGGTTCTAACCATTCCGGGGTACCGGCAGTGATTGCAATATGTTCAAACCAACTGTCTTTTGCGGCGCCATGCCAGTGTTTTACTCCATTATGCGTAACAATAACATCACCTGCTTTTAAGAACTGAGCCGGTTTACCTTCTTCTTGGTACCAGCCTTCGCCACCCGTTACCAATAGAAGTTGAAATCCATCACGATGGATGTGCCAGTTGTTTCGGCATCCCGGTTCAAAGGTTACATTTCCAACTCCGACACTCACTTTAGGATCAGCGATTAAAGATTTAAGATAACTTTGTCCCACAAAATATTGTGCATATGCTTCATTTTTTTCACCAATCGGGAAAATTACTCCATTTTTTACTCCTTCATGTTTTGCCATTTGAATTCCTCCAATAATAAATTTTGTTTAACCAACTTGAATAGTCGGACGAATAATCATTTCATTGTTGCCAACATCTGATGGTTGCTCGATGGCAAATGAAATTGCAAGAGCAATTTAGTCATTATCACGACTTGTTTATTCTAGCTTCCCACCAAATACCGGGAAGAAGCTATGCTCACCATAATTCCGGATGGGCTCTACATTCTTCAAAGTCTCCATATCTGCTTCCCTGATAACAAAATCAAGCTCTACATTGTTTCTCATGTGATCCGGATTTGACGTCTTAGGAATTACTACAAGACCAAGCTGTATATCATAACGTAGGCAAAGCTGAGCAACAGACACTCCGTATTTATCAGCTATTATCTTAACCTCTGCATTATCTATCACTGCACCATGTGCAATTGGTGAATATGCCTCTACCAGGACGTCATTCTTCTGGCAGAATTCAATTAGTTCAAAAGGAGTATTGCTCACATGTGCCAATACCTGATTGACCATAGGCTTGATCTCACAGTTTGCAAGAAGATTCTCTACATCGTCCTGAAGGAAGTTAGAAAGACCGATTGCCTTTACCTTGCCTGTCTTATAAGCATCCTCCATAGCTTTCCACACTACTTTGTTTTCCTCGAAGTAACGGTTGTCCTCACGGAACTCTGTCCAAGGTTGTGGGCTGTGGATAATTAGAAGGTCAATGTATTCCAGTCCCATCTTTGCTAGAGACTCATCAATGGACAACGTAACTGCATCATAGGTCTTTGCTTCTGCAGCAACTTTTGTCGTAATGAAAAGTTCTTCTCTTGCAACACTGCTGGAACGGATTCCTTCGCCTACACCAGCTTCATTCATATAAGCCTGTGCAGTATCAATATGACGGTATCCGAAAGATACCGCATCACGCACTGCCTGCGCTGTCTGTGCATCGTCAAGTAGCCATGTACCAAGGCCTAATTTTGGAATTTCTATACCATTAGGTAATTTGTAAGTTTCATTAAACATGCTTTTCTCTCCTTTGAAATGATATATTTTGTTTTCCCATTTCTCTATTCTACTTTCTTAATTTTCAGGAATGATTTCATTCACGCAAGCTAATGCGTTCAGTGTTCTCGGAAAGCCCATATAGGGAAGGCAGTGGGTGATGGCGGTGATTAACGTTTCCTTGTCATTGCCCACATTTTTGTTACCTTGCACATGTGCCTTGATTTGACTTTCAGTGCCTCCTAAAGCACTGATTATACAAATTGTCAGTAACTCCCGTGTTTTCAAATCGAGTCCGCTACGGGTATAGAAATCTCCGAAGCAAAAAGTAGAAAGATAATCCTGAATATGCTTTTGATTGGACGGGGCACTCTCATGCATTTTCTTAATAATATCTCCAAAAATCTCGACTTGAATGTCTAGACCTTTTTGAAATCGATTATCTTCATCTATCGTCTTTTGACTTTCAATTGGCAAAGCGATATTCTTCGCTGTGAATACCTCATTGACTTCATTGATGGCATTCAACGTTTTTGGAAACCCGATATAAGGGGTACATTGATAAACTGCTTCCTTTATTTCTACCGGTGTTAGCCCAACATTCAGCGCAGCAACAACATGTGCTTTTAGCTGTGGCAACGTCTGGTTAGTTGTAAGGACTGCAAGAGTGATTAACTCCCGCTGCTTGTCATCCAGATTGCCTTTTAAAAAAACTTCCCCAAAAATGAAATGACTAAGAATGTCCTGAAAATCAGGATCTGTAGGATGTGAGGCAGTTACTTTCGCACCAAATAGTTGGTTGAACTTTTCCTTGCTCTTTTCAACACGATCCATTATTAAACCTCCCCTTTGTATTTAATTAACTCTTCTATTATTTCCAAGGTAGTTAATTTTGATGCTGCATCAAATCGCATATTGATGTGTTACCGCACATTTGTATATAATATAAAATGAAAAGAGGAAGACTACAACAATCAAAATGCCTTTTTTGCGCGTTACCGCACAACAAGATTTTAATTGTGCGATACCTTTAGGAAAGTTTGGTGAAGGTTAGAATGGCTCAGATCGATAGAAGAGTTAAAAAATCCCAGTATGCAATCAAAAATGCGTTTGTAGAACTGATGGCTGAAAAAAATCTTGATCAAATCACAATGCAAGATATTTCCGACCGGGCCAATGTCGGCCGAAGAACTATTTATGATCATTACATGGATAAGTATGATTTACTGGACAAGCTCATTAAAGAACACATCAACGAGCTAAGAAAAATATGCGAATCGGCATCTGAAATGAGTTTTGCGGAGGGGAATCTGATCTGGTTTGATTACTTTGAACGTCATTACACTTTCTTTTCCACCATGTTATCCAGTAAAGGAGCCCCTGCTTTTCGTAATCATTTCCTTGAGTTTGTCATCCAGGAATTAGAGGGGGAATTAGTTGAAAGTGAAGGGAAAAACCAAGGATTGAGCAAGGAGTTGGTTCTGAGATTTTTTGGCGCAGCTATCGTGGAGATTGTAGAGGCGTGGCTCACGAATGGATTATCAGAACCAACACAAGTTATTTCGGAACAAATGGGAAGTTTGTTAGACAGGAATTTTTAATGACTCGGATTCTTTAAGCTTACTTAAAAAGTATGAGGAAACACGCTTAAAGGAACAGGGGATTTTAAAAACAAGAGCCATTTTTGGCATTCTTTTGCACTTTCAGTATTCTGCAATTGGACATTTTAACGAAAGTAGAAAAAATTAAGTTAACTTTGATATTATATTTTTAGTTTCTGATGCAGCAAGTTAATGGTGTAGGTTTACCCGTAGATGGAGCTTGGACCTAAAAAAACTCTTAAATAAAATGTTATTCTTGCATATAAATGCATCTCAATTTTTCTTTTAATAACACTCTAATTAAAGAAAAACAGCACATCAATTGTCATAAAAAAGTGCTTAGTTAAACGAAAAACTAAGCACTTTTTCTGTATTCAAATATTTAATAGGTCGAGTAGAAGGGCTGTGTTTAAGGCATTAAACCTCTCGATTTACTAACATTATGAAGCTCAATCCCTTCAACCAATTGGCTTTCGGCCCGCCACCTAACTGTCTATTAAAGGCGAATGTTGCCATTAGCCCTCCACGACTCGCTACAAGTGAATGGCTAGTTCTTTCTCGGCGGGAATTCCACCAGCTATATGATGCGACCTATGCCCGGCCGCACAAGCACTCTTAGTTGAACAAGTTCCTACTCTCTTATTACAAATAATATTCGAACTGCTAACTATTAATAACTGAAATCTATACAGTTAATATTCCGAATTTTCTTAACTTGCAGTTTGGATTATGTTATACTTTTCCTAAATGAAACAAGGAGGTACCAGTCCAATGGTAAAAAAATAATAAGAGAAAATCTTTAAATTATTTTAATAACTTTAGAATAAACATGTAGATTTTCTCTTTCATAGAATGAATATATAGAAAAGAGGAAAAATAACATGTTAAATAAATTAAGTGATACTATATATTACTTATCTAATCAAGATGATAAAGAACGACCAACATTAGGATTGGTATGTGGTGACCGATATAGTCTAATAATAGATACTGGTAATTCTACTCAGCATGCTAAGGATTTTTCACTAGAAATCGAGAAGCTAAATGTACCACCTGTTAAATATGTTGTTATTACCCATGCACATTGGGATCATTTCCTAGGAATGAATGAATTTGATGCAACTGTAATTGTTAATAGTAAAACAAACGAAATATTAAAAGAATGGCAAAGTCTTTCTTATGACGATAGTTCACTACAAAATTATGTGACCACTAATCAAATGAGTGCTATGTGTATGAAGATTATACAAACTGATATGTCAAACAGGGACTGTTTTAAGTTAAATTCTCCAGATGTAATCTTTGAAAATACATTAACTATTGATTTAGGTAATAAAGTTTGCATTCTCGAAAGTATCAAAAGTACTCATACGGATGACTCTACAATCATTTATATTCCAGATGAAAAAGTTGTTTTTTTAGGTGATTGTGCATATGGTACAACTACAAATTCTTTATTTCATTACAAGCAATCATTGTTATTGCCTATGATTAAAGACATTCAAAAATATGATGCAGAAATGTTCCTACTTGGTCATGAATCTATCTGTGATTCAAATGAAATGAATAAATATTGGGAAGAGTTAACAACAGCAAGTCAAGTTGCAAGGTCCACCTCACTAGAAAATGCGATAGTGTCCTTTAAGGCAGAAAATAAAAGGGACCCTAATGATAATGAATTATTTTTCATAAAAGCATTTGTTAATGACCATATTATTCATTCACAATAATTCTATAGAATACATTAATCAAATATAAACAGTAGCCATCTCATTTAAAATTGAAATGAGGTGGCTTTTAATTAGTCGATAATGTATAAGCGTTTTTTAGTACAAATATCAAATGCGATATAAAAACTCACCTTCTCTTGTTCAACTAAACTGCTGCGTTAGTTCAATAAGAAAAAGGCTTTACCTCTTCTTGAAGTAAAGCACCCGTTAGTTGAATAAGATTATTTGTAATCATTTATAAATCAAAAACAACATACTACTGAAATCAATATACATAAAATAAAATATTTTTTTCCACAAAAAAATTATTCCACTTGAACTAAATGCCAAATTAGCTTCTGAACAAAGTTTGATAAAAGCGATATTTTTCTTCTTTATATTAAGACAAATAAAAAGCACTGGTTTTAAAAAAATGATACCGAGTGCATTCTATTTTTTCTATTCAATTGTGTTTTGTATAAGTTTGATAATTCTTATCCAACTATCGCTAGTTCTTTAAGAAAATTGCTTCATCCATTGTTTGAAGTTAGAAACAACATTATCTAAAAAGGCAACTGTTCCTTCATCTGTAATATTGCCTTCTTCGTCCATTTTCGTATGGACCGCACCGACATATACTTCGTTTCCAATAAGTACCGGGGATTGTAAACCTCCTGCAAATAATATGTCACGCAGATGAGCTTGAGCTTTTACAGTTCCTAACATATTGAAGCACCCATAATCAATGATGGTTTCCCAATCATTACTTTATCTACTCTTGATAACCACTCAATTGCATTTGCTAATACACCAGGAACTGTTGCATTATATTCAGGTGTTACCCAAAGAACTGCATCTGCATCTTTTACTTTTAATTTAAAATCAACTACAACTTGTGGTGCATTTTCTTCAATATCTTGATTGTAAAGTGGTAAAACACTTAAATCTAAAATTTCTAAATCGAATTGATCAGCATAGCGTTTTCGAACGAATTTTGCTAATTTATTATTATATGATTCTTTACGAACACTACCTACGATTGCTACTACTTTCATTTTGTTGCACGTCCTTTAATAAATTTAATGAAATTACTTCACATATCAGTAATGATACATATATATAAAGTGTAAGTAGCACATTAATGTGCCACAGTATAAAAAGATACTTAAATTTGTACCATTAAAAATTTTTAAACCAAAAAGAGCCTATATGGACTCTTTTGGTTTAAAATCATGGCATTATTTATTACAAACTAGCTGTTGCTCCACCATCAAGAATGAATTCTGAGCCTGTAGAAAAACTTGAATCATTAGATGCAAGGAATAAGACAAGTTTAGATACTTCTTCGGATTCCCCAAGTCTTTTTAATGGAGTTTTTTCGATAAGACTTTTAACTGCGTCTTCAGTTCCCGGAACATCAAGCATTGGAGTACGAATTGTTCCCGGATGGATTGAATTAACTCGAATACCATGTCCTGCAAAATCAAGAGCTGCCGCTTTAGTCATACCAGTGACAGCAAATTTAGAAGCTGAGTAAGCTATTGCTCCTTGTTGACTAAACAAACCACCAACAGAAGAGATGTTAATAATTGAACCTTCTTTTGTTTTACTCATAGAAGGAAATACAGTCTTCATCCCTAAGAATACGCTTACCTGATTAATATTAATAACTCTTCTATAGCTTTCTTCAGACATTTCTTGAGTTGGTTCGAAATAATTGATACCAGCATTGTTTACCAGTATATTAATAGGTCCAAAAGTCGATTCTGTTTCATTAACTACGTTTTGCCAGTCGGATTCATTGGAAACATCGTGTTTAATAAATTTTGCATTTTCACCGAGTTCTCTAGCTAATGCTTCTCCCGCTTCGCTATTAACATCCGTGATAACTACCTTAGCTCCCTCATTTAATAAGGTTTGAGCATGAGCAGCTCCTTGACCACGTGCTCCCCCTGTTATAATTGCAACTTTACCATCTAATTTACCCATTCTGAATTTCTCCTCTCAAATTTAAATTCATATTCACTTTTGTACAACATCTATTGTGAACAATTAGTTAAACATTTCTTGCATTATTTAACTTTCAATTTTTCTTATAAGATTCAGTAATTGTTTCTTTTCGTCTATGGAAAGATTTTGGAAATAATCTGTTTGAAATTCCTCCAGAACAGGAGTTAACTGTTCATAGATTTTTCTTCCTTCCTCTGTAAGAGAAATATAATTCGTTTTCCAATCCTTTTCTTTTTTTACTAGCTTCATTTGCTCTAGCTTTTGTAGAAGTTGTGTGATATTACCTTTTGTAACAAGTAACTTATCTGCCAGTTCCTGTTGCGATAATTGTCCTGACTCAGCAACTCGACTGATTATGTCCATTTGAGCATTTGTAAGATTCCAACCCTTCAATAGCTGCGTTGTACCAGTTATATTCTTTTTGTGTACTCTTACCAAACTGAACCAAAGTGAAGTGCTATATTTTGTATCCGTGCTAGTTTCCCTATTAAAAGGCTTATCAAACAATCTTCCCCCCCCTTTATTAATCATTTTTAGTAAACGATACCGAAGTCTGTAATACTATACATTTATGATCTAATAAATGAGCCAAATCAATCGATATCAGTTTATAACTAAACTGAATTGCAATTATAAGTTTAGTTATAAACTGACAAAAAGTCAAGTAAGGACAATCATATGATTTGAACTTTATGTAATAAACATGCAATCAGCAAACCATTGGTATCATTGAGTTTTACAAAAACTAGTTAACATAAAATTGTTTATAGGTACTAAAAAACTAGAAATGGCTCCCCTTAGCAATAAGGTCTTTAGGGGCATTTAGAATTGATTTAGGTTCGTTATTTTATTGCTCAATTATCAATTTCCCGTCTAACTACTGGCATAACTTTAGTTGCTAATAATTCAATCGCACTTTCAACCTGGGAAACTGGCTGACAAATATCGAGTTGCATGATAAAGCGATTATGACCAAATAACTCATGTTGATAAAGAATCTTCTCAATTATTTCTTCAGGTCCTCCAACAGCAAGTGCATCTATTTTAGAAACAGCTGCTGCCAAGTGCTCTTTAGGAATATTTCTTCTCATCATCGTTCTAATATAATTAGAATAATATGGGTAAAATTCATTAACAGCCTGTTCTGCAGTCTTGCCAATATAGCCATGGCTTGTGATTGCAATTTTTAAAGCCTCTTCTGCATGCCCTGCCGAAATTCCAGCTTCACGATAGGCTTCTACTAAAGGTTTTACATGAAAAGGATTACCTCCTAAAATAGCGAGTGCCATTCCAAATCCAGCCTGTCCAGCCCTAACCGCACTTGCAGGGGTTCCCCCTACTCCTCTCCAAACAGGAATCTTATCTTGTTTTGGTCTAGGTGCAATCTCGCTATTATTTAGGGCCGAGCGAAACTTCCCTTGCCATGTAACACGTTCATTATCATTTAATTCTTGTAACAATTGTAACTTCTCTTCAAAAAGTTCATGATAATCATCTAAATTATAGCCAAAAAGAGGGAACGATTCGATAAATGCTCCTCTACCTGCCATTATTTCCGCACGTCCACCCGAAATTAAATCTAATGTCGAAAAGTCTTCAAATACTCTTACAGGATCTGCTGTGCCTAATACAGTAGTAGCACTTGCTAATTTAATATTTTTTGTTGCTTGTGCAATAGCTGCTAACACAACAGGTGTGGATGAAACCGCAAAATCCAAACGATGATGTTCCCCTAAACCAAAAATATCCAATCCAGCTTCATCAGCTACCTTCGCTGTCCCAATGATATTTTGAATACGCTCTTCTGCAGAAATAGTTTTTCCAGTAATAGGATCACGAATTAACTCTCCAAAAGTATAGATACCAAATTCAAACTTCTCTTTATTTGTATCGCTCATAAGACAATCCCCTTTCATTCATATAATTACTTACCTTAAAATAAAAATAGAGTCGAACGAATATTGTCTAGCACCCGTTAGAGCTAGCATGTGCTACAGCAGCTAAAAAACTTATGTTGCAAGACATTATTCATATACACCTTTTTGGTCTCCTCTTTTAAATAGAAGGAAACGAAATTAGCGGCAGTCTAGGACCTCATTTTCCCTAGGCTACCGATTTTTGTAATTCTAAAAACCGTGCGAGATCAGCAAGCCCATTCTAAACATCATTTTCAACGAACAAATAGAAAGAAACTACTTAATAAAATATTACTTGCAATCTATGATTGCGATTAATTTATCCCAATTGTTGTTTTCTTTTTATGGTAGTGGCGATAGTCTGCACGACCATCATTGCTACATTAATTACAATAAGCCCTGCTATTGCAGCTGAGAAGCTATCCGTCGCATCGTGAATCCACCCAAGAATAAGGGGACCGGTTGCCCCAATCACATAGCCTACTGATTGAGTCATAGCAGACCAAGCAGCCGCTTCCTGAGGATTTTCGGTAGCATCCAATGGTAGTAGTATATTGAGAGAAAACAATCCGCCGGCGCCTAAACCAATAAAGAACGTAGCAACCAATGGTTCAAAGGAGCTCGCAAGCATCACAAGCCCGACCAGTTGCAACAGTGCTGAAACCGATAGCCAAAGTCGACGGGAAGGGAATTTGCGAAGCAAGATCGGCAGAACAAGGCTTACCGGAATCTGAACAACGACGAACATCGTAAGTGCGCTTGCAGCATAGGACTTACTATAGCCCATCCCTTGAATAATATCTGGCAACCAAGCTGTGAATGAATAGAATAGCATGGCCATTAAGCCGAACGTCAGTGTCAGAAGCCACGCTTTCTTATTTGTCCATGGCATTCTCGTCTTCGTGCCGGTGGTAGCTAGATGATCTTGCGGTTTAATATGCCGCATAACGAACAACCACCATAACAGAACTGCGACGAATGCGAGTACCCCCCATACCCCCAGAGCGCTCTGCCAAGAGTTCATACTATTTTGCATCGGCACGATCAAGCTCGAGCTTAGTGCTGCTCCCAGAGTGAGTGCAACCGTGTATATCGAAATCATCGAAGGCACATGCTTAGGAAAGTGACGCTTAATAAATCCGGGAAGAAGCGGTCCCGCAAATGCAATCCCTATACCCGCTATAAAAGCAGTAATTAACAAAAATGAGGTTGAATCCGTGAAGAACCTAAGAATAGTACCTACTCCGATGACAAGCAGCGACCATCCTAATACCCGCTCAATACCCCATTTTCCGCTGAACTTTACGGCTACAGGAGCGAAAAGTCCCATGCAAAGAACCGGAATCGAGGTTAGCAAACTCGCTACGGAGGCGTTCATTCCTAAGTCGTTTCTAATTGTTTCTAGCAATGGTGCGATTGAGTTAATGGAAGGACGCAAGTTTAGTGATGCAATAAATAAAGCTATTATCATTAGAATATATTTTGTTTTCATAAAAATTTCATAATCTCCTTAAGACTGTTATTATAAATTTTGATTTAAAATTTACCATTTCGATAATCACTATAAGCCTGTTTAATCTCTTGCTCGGTGTTCATGACGAAGGGGCCTCTTGCAACGACAGGCTCGCGAATCGGCTCACCGGCATACAACATGACACGCATGCTGCTTCGTGCTTCGATCTTTATTTCGCTCCGCTCGGCAGTTCCCGCAGATCCCATCCATAAAACCTGTCCTTGCTTCCCTATGATGCTATCGGACCCAAAGAATCCTTCACCTTCCAAAATATACAAAAACCCATTGTAGGATCCTGGAAGATCAAACTTGAAAGCTTCGCCTGGCTCCATATTGATTTCAGCCATCGTAATCGGAGCAATATTTAATGTGTCTGAGGCCTTATCACCGAGTGACCCGGAAAATAGACGGATTTCAGCCCCGTTTTCATGAATGACAGGCATATCGGTCTTCCGCAAGTCCTGGTATCTGGAGGGTGACATCTTATGTCCCGAAGGAATGTTCACCCACAATTGAAGAAGGTTTACAGTCTCGCCCTTTGCCGCATCCTCGAGGTGTTCAACGCCTCTACCCGCAGTCATCCATTGCGCGTCCCCAGCATGAAGCACACCTGTTCCATGCTTGCTATCATAATGGTTAAGGTTGCCGTCAATCAAAAAAGTAACCGTCTCCATTCCGCGATGAGGATGGATGCCAAACACTCCGCTGCGCATATGGTCATGTGCCATGAGCAGAAACGGATCATGCTCTTCCCAATGACCGGGTTCAACTATCATTGCCATAGTATGAATGTCGCTATTTCGTTGGAAATGAGGGGTGCGGACACTTTTTATGCCTCTACTAAATACATCTTGATTGTTCATAATGATCTTCCTTCCGTAAAAATTATTTATTATCTAGCTAACAAAGGTGTTAGGTGGTGTGGATTCATTATGCAACGAATTAAATGATTTATGAAGTAGGCACAATGATGATACCGGGTATCTTCAAAGTAACTTTGGGGATTAGCAATGCTTATGGAGGCCCTTTACACATTGAGTCGAATCGTATTAATATTGAAACTGGGCTACAATAGGATAGTCATCAGGCTGGAGGATTAAAAAATGGATGAAAAACCAGATAATTGTAAAGTCGCGACAACGTTGGATATGATTGTAGGCAAGTGGAAAATCGCCATCATGCTCCATTTACTTCATAACGGGACGATGAGGTTTAATGAATTACAAAAAGTAATGCCAAACGTTACTAAAAAAGTACTCACCTCCCACTTGAGAGAGTTGGAGGAAGAGGGAATAATCCTTCGGGTAACTTACCCTCAGGTTCCTCCGAAGGTTGAATATTCGATGACCAAGTACGGGGAGTCGCTCCAAATGGTTCTTGATATGATGCATGACTGGGGAGTGTCTCATTTGGCACGAAAGCAACAGGAGCAATCCAGACAACTCTTCGAAATTGACAAAGGTTAACATTTGTCAATTACTTTTTATACGGTAGGGGCTGTAATGAGCAGCCCCTACCACGCTTTTTGACAGGAGTTTAGAAGTTTATTTGGTCATATCAATCTCGATTAGCCTTCACATTTTTTATTCTATATTATAAAAAAAGGGTTGGAGCATAAAACAGAATTTCTTCTGCTATATGCTCCAACCTCTTTCAATTACCTTCAGCCAGAGAACATCTTTAATCTTCTTTGCAGAAGAACCTAAATTATCTCACACTTGTTATTTCTTAATCAAATTAACAAATGTGTCGATGACTGATTGAAGGAATTGAACAGTTCCTTCATTATTAATTTTTCCATTTTCATCCAATAAACTCACTGAATTGGAGATATAAGCTTCGGGATGTTGTACCACAGGCATATTTACTGCCGATAGTATTTGGCGTAAATGGTGATTAGCGCCAAATCCACCCAAATTTCCTGGAGATTGGCTAATAATAGCTGCTGGTTTGCCGTTCCATACATTATCCGTCTTCGGACGAGAACCAATATCCAGTGCATTGCTTATTACTGCAGGTACTGAGCGGTTATATTCAGGCGTTACAAATAAAACAGCATCAATATCCTTCATGATGTTACGAAAAGCAGTGTATTCTTCTAGCACATTGTTTTCATTGTCATCATCTTGATTATAGAAAGGTAAATTTCCGATTTCGATAAATTCACTTTCATATCCTTCAGGGAATAAAGCTGCAACATTAGTCGCAATTTTTTTAGAAAAAGACTCTTTTCGAAGACTACCAACCAAAATACCAATTTTTATCATTTTAATTCATCCTTTCACTTATACATACTGTTTTGTAATTAAGCCCTTATTAGTGTTAATAGATACCAATTATTTAACCATTTTTTATTTTCTGAAATTTATCGATATAAAATCATTTAATACTTGAGATCAGTTGATATTTTGCTAATTTTTCATATAACACAGACCTGCTAATTCCTAACATTTTTGCTGCTTTTGTCTTATTTCCATGGGTTTTTATTAATGCTTGTTTAATCATTTCCTGTTCTGTTAATTGAAGAGCATCTTCAAGCATTTTATTCTCTTGTTCAGGTAAAGAAGTATTCAATTGGATTGTTTTTTCTGTCATTCCATGGTGTATCTCGATTTCATATGGACTATTTTTCTGAATATAATAAGGTAAATCTTCTTTCTGAATGATTTGATTGTCAGTCATGGTCATAGCACTTTCAATTACGTTTCTTAATTCTCTAATATTTCCTGGCCACCTATAATTAGTGAGAATTTCTTTTACAACTGGAGTCACCCCAACAATATTCGTTCCCAGAAACTCGTTTAGTTCCCTCAAATACCTTTTTGTGTGAACCAATATATCTTCCTTTCGTTCTCTTAGAGGAGCAATATCAATGGTTATCACGTTTAAGCGATAATACAAATCCTCTCGAAACTCACCATTTTTAATCATTTCTTCTAAATTACGATGGGTGGCTGCAATAATCCGAACATCAACATGAATTTTTTTTATCCCTCCTACACGATAAAAACCACTATCTTGCAACACTCTTAATAATTTTGCTTGGAGAGCAGGAGCCATATCCCCAATTTCATCAAGGAATAAGGTTCCTCCATTTGCCAAGTCAAATTTACCAATTTTCCCACCCTTTTCTGCACCAGTAAAGGCACCCGTTTCATAACCAAAAAATTCTGACTCAAGCAGGTGTTCAGGAATAGCTGCACAGTTCACCGAAACAAATGGATAATCTTTACGAGCGCTTGCATAGTGGCTAGCCTGTGCAAATAGCTCCTTACCAGTACCGCTTTCTCCTCTTATGAGAATAGTTGAACGGCCATTAGCAGCTTTTAGAGCATGGCGAACGGTTTTTTTCATTCCAGTGTTTTCAGTAATAATTTGGTTAAACGTTATAAGGGATTCATTCTTTAATTGTTCATTTTTTCTCTTAATGTTAATTAAAGCTTCAAAACGATTAATGCTCTCACGAATTTCATGCATTTTATTTGAAAAATCATAGTTCATCATATTTTCACGTGCTTTATTTATTCCATTATAAATAACCCTACTTATTGCACCTAAAACTTGACCATTCTCTACAACAGGTATATTTTGAACAATACAAAGTACTCCATTACAATTGATTGCTATACTAGGTTCAGCTACTTCAGTCTCGATTACTCTTTCTAGTTTCAACATTGGGAGAACATCTTGTACTGGAAAACCTAAAATTTCTTCATTTTCTAGCTGAAACAAATCTGTTATTTTATGATTAAAAGATATGATTTCTCCTAATTCATTGACTATGATGATCCCATCTTGAAGTTGTTCATGAACAATATCGACCGTTTTTTGCAAGCCTTTTATTAACTTTGTTTCTTTTATTTTTTCTAAAGTAAAATCATTCTGCAACAAATGATGTTCCTTAGGGGCGGTCGATTTAGGCTCCAACTGTAATATAATACGCTCTTGCCCTTCATCATTTCGATGAATAAAATTTAACGAAGTAGAAAGTTGTGGCTGTGTGGCACTTAAAAAAGACATATTCTTTTTTGAATCATTTTTTTCTGGAAAATCAAAGATACTAGCATTGACTATTACTATGATTTCTTCTTTATTTATTTTAAAGGCGCCTCGATAATTTAAATAGACTGCTTGTTCCAATTGAATACTTGAGCAATTTATCTTTGTTATATAACTCATTAGGCCCTTCATCTTAATTATTCCTACTAGTTGTTTTTCATCATCTACCACAAAAAAAGAGCACACACTGTTGTCTATTAAATCTTTTTTAATATCATCATATTTGGTCTCATATACAGTAGTGCTCTCAAATTTTGTTACATACGGCTTAATTTGCGTTTCTAGTGATATATTTTTTAAAAGTTCCTTATAAAGTACTTCTCTGGTAAAAACACCAGTTAATTGTTTATTATCATCTATAACTGGCACCATTTCGCAACTGGTCTCAATAAAGAGTTTAATGGTGTTAAAGAAACTGTCTGATAACTTTAGATAAGATCGTGTAATTATATTTTCTAAAATCTTTAAGCCCTCCCTTTGATAGAGAATACTACAAGTAAAGATTATCAACCTTATACTAGAGAAAATATGATTTTCAATATTATAACTCAGAAACACATTATTTGAACTAATGTATATACCTTCTGCTTGAGACTAAATCTCACATCCTATAATAAATTTAAGAGAGAAGGTGGACTCAAAGTTAGGATGTATCATAGAGTTTTTCAACGTATGTATATAGTAAGTAGTAAAACATTCGTTTTTTTGGAAGAATGAAATTAATCCTGTGGCATAACTACCATAAGATTAATTTCATTTGAATATTATACCAGCATTTTTTGAAATTCTTCTACGCCCATAACATTACTTAATAATAAAAGAACTATATAAAACTGCTATAAACAATCTGTGAACATTGCACTTCTGTAATATTTGAACCATTTCCTGATAGGCAGCCAAATTCTCCATATTCAAATAGATCGTTTCCATACGGTTTACTTTCATGTTCCAATAATGAGGTCAGCTTGTGCTTATACCAGCCAATGTATGATACTTTCCGTTTACGAAAACAAGAGGTTCCTTATCTTCAAGGTGAATATCGGTTACTTTTCCAATAAACAAAATATGATCTCCTTCAACATGCTCCGTGGATACTTCGCAAACCACCTGTGCGCACGCGCCTCCCAAAACTGGTTTGCCATCTAGACGATCAAAAACAACTTCACGAGGTTCCTTGATCTGTCCTGCAAAATACATCGATAGTTCTTGTTGATCTGCTGCCAAAATATTCACGGTGAAATTTTTGCTTTCTTTGATTTTATTTAGTATTGTTGCCTCTTCTCTAACTGAAATAACAACAAGCTTTGGATCAAGTGACACAGACATAAAGGCATTTGCCGTCATACCATGTATATCACCGTTATGTTCTGTAGTAATGACGGTTACCCCTGTTGCGAATTTTCCCATTGCCGTTCGAAATTGACGATCATCCATCTCTATGAACCTCCCTTTTTTATAATAGTCAGAATATTAGAATTACCCACTTGGCTTTCTGAAATTAATATATAACTACCGAATTCTAAATATTCACATACTCTTTACTGCAATTGCGGATATATGTTGCAAGTTCCTCAGGACAAACTATTTCTGGATGATGTGCACAGTTCAACCATGTCACGGGACAATTTCCTCTCTGAGCAGTAACAATATTTGCGTATACCAACCATGATGGTGTCCAAGCGCCTACTGAAAATGAAGTAGGAGGCATTTTTTTGAAATCATCCTCACTATAAACATCTTTATCTACAAATCCTAGATAGTACTTTGACCAAAATGCACCATTCTCTTCAATTCTTTTATGACATTCATCTCCCAAGGCTCTCCACTTTTCTAAGTTGCCTACACTCCAAACTGTCATTGGAGACACTTCATTGACAACTTCTCCAAAAGTACCGTAATTTTCAAAAAAAGCAAATCCAGAGTTCTCCAACGGGGCATCTGCCTGTAATGCAGCTTCATGAACCATTAAGTTTTTCACTAAATTCGGATGATACTTTCCAAGTGCTAGAGCTGCTTGACCACCTGAACTACATCCATAAATTGAAGCAGGACCCAAATTTAAACTAGTAATAATACCTGCAACATCATCTGCAAGTACTTTTGGAGACAATCCCTTCGGATTAGGATCTAAAGACCTTGAACCCCCCCGCATATCAAAAGTCAAAACCGTAAAATCGCTAGCCAAAAGCTTAGACAAATCATCATATGGTTCACAATCGTTACTTCCATCTGGAATTAAAACCATTGTAGGTCCATTACCACGCATTTCACAATAAAAATTGACTCCATTTACACTAGTATTAAATGTCTTTTTATCCATAACGAACACCCCTTTAATAAAATAATAGATTCTCTAAAATAAATTTCCCGTTCCACCTTAATCTTTCTACTTCATTATTCACATTATCTAATAATAATTTCTTAATTATTACCTGAAGGGATACATACGTACCTGTAAACAAACAAGGCCTTCCATATGTTTAACTCTATCTTTTATAGCGCATTAACTCTTTTGGCAATCCCACAAACCGTATTAATTAGAGAAGATACATCTTCTGGTAATACATTTCCTCTCCAAGCAACGTGTTGATCAGGACGTACCAATATTAATGACCTTTCATAAACGTTGATTAAATCTGGACGGTTTAAAGTTACAATTTTTAGAGGTATATTTTTTTCTTCAGCTACCTTAACCAAACTATCAACATTCTGTTTAGCATCTAACCTTAGAAGGGTATAACAAGAACCAAGTTCATCATATAGGCTATGACCACTGTCCAACCACACATGAGGTAATTTGGCCCCAGGATGTGCCGTAGGATGGTACTGAACGACTTCATAAGGTGGCCAATTTGAACTATCATCAATTATGATAGGAGATTTATCATATCGATACCCCAATACCAGTCCTAAACTATGAAACTCCATCCGCTTCGTTTTTAGTATGCTTTCTTCAAGTTTACTAAAATCATGTTTTTCTTCACGGCTATTTTCGGAACCATCTGCTAAGTTACTAGACAAAGTTTTCATATTTGTCTCTGCAGTTTTTATTACACGGGCACTTATTGGTCTTCTCTCTTCCTCGTAGCTATCTAGTAATGAAGCTCCACCCCATCCTTGTAACACTGCTGCTAATTTCCATCCAATATCAACTGCGTCACCCAAACCTGTATTAAATCCATGTCCCCCCCAAGGTGGATTTTGGTGAGCTGCATCTCCAGCTAGAAATACACGTCCAACTCTGTAGCGGTTAGCCAATAACATTCGGGCTGTCCATGCATCGGTTGAAACTATCTCAATTGGGACCTTCTCGCCAATTAATCCATGGACAAGACGTTCCGGATTCTTTTCACCTTCCTTCCCCTCGACTCCGACAGCAATACCCCACCATAAATCCTTTAAATCTAAGCTTCCCATTAAACCAGGGAACTCTCTATTCACAATCCAATACTGAATAGCTTCTTCATGAGGTACTTTATTTATTAATTCTGAAGAACGGAATAGAACGCTAAAGTTGGTGGCTGAGTCCGAATTCCCTTCAAGAACAACACCAATTTCCTTTCTAACAATACTTCGAGCCCCATCGCAACCTATAAGGTATTCTGCTTCAATCGTTAGGCTCTCAAGTCCTTTCACGTGGGCAATTACCTTTTCATCATCCTGCTCTAAACTCTCTAATTCCCACCCTTCCAAAAATTTGACGGAAGGGAGACTTCTTACCAATTCACGAAGTGTTTCCTCCACAACGAACTGAGGAATTTGCTGGCTTGATTCAGCAAACATTTCTTGTGCTGTAACACTAAGACCTAATACTTGTTTAAATCGCGTGATTTCTTGTCCAAGGAGGCTATTACAAAAGCTTACTTCCTGCGACCACGAAACTGGTAATAAAGCAGCCTCTCTTATTTTTTCGGCTATTCCCCACCTTCTAAAGTGTTCCATAGATCGAACACTTACAGTTTTTGCACGAGGGCGGAGCTTTGAAACTTCCTTACGAGGTTCCAATACAATACATTCAATTCCTCTTATCCCCAGTTCCATTGCAGCTGAGAGTCCAACGGGACCACCACCAACAATAACTACCTGTGTTTTTTCCATTCTTACATCACATCCTGTCCTATAAATCTCATTTCTTCTAAACATATATTTGAGTTTATAAAGTTAAATTCATTATGTTTAGTCCATACTTTTTTTAAATTTATTTATAAGTGTAAGCATTCTCGATCAATTATCGATGGAATTTGGTCAGGTGCAGACTGAAGTGCCTTTTCTTGTTTAAAGGCACTAGTCAAGCATCCATTTTAATCTCTATTTAATATTTAGTATGCTCCCCATTCACGAAGTTCAAGGCTTACAGCTCCCTCAATAACATGTGGATCATTCTCTGACAATTGTTTTGCTTCCTCAAAATTTTCTGCAATATATATTACCATTCCACCAAGTCCATCTGTAAAAGGACCTTTTTTGAAAACTTTTTGTTTCAAAGTTAGTTCTTCCAAATAGCTACGATGGTTTGCACGATACTCTTGCACTAATTCTTGCTTTTCAATAGTTAAAAATGCAGCAAAATACGCCATAATCTATTTCCCCTTTTCTGAGTATTGCGATAATTTATATTGTACTTTTTTTGTTATTTGTTTAATTTCTTTTCTAATTCCTTCAAGACTTTAAAGCTTTTTTTGCTTCACTCTTCAAATATAAGAAACAAGAATAAAAATCAGCATTATACTGGACAAAGAATGAATTAGTTTAATTAGGGATTGAAGGAATAATATTCTCCCTCAGTCAAATGAATTAAGATTTTATACCAATGGTACATTCGGTCCTTGACCACAAAGTATACGGCCATATAACTCTAAATTTGTCGTTGGAGTCATTACGGCGTGCACGTTACTAGCACGAATATCGGAGGCAATAAGATTTAATGGGTTATTTTCGCTAACCGCACTTCCTCCACCTGCTGTCATTAAGATTTCAATTGCTTCCTGACAAGTGCGTACAACGAGAGCGCAATCCATCCGTACACGAGCACGATTCTCAAGTTCCATGTATTCCCCGCTTTTCGCCCAATTATCAATATCTTCAGCAGCTCGATAAGCATGTAGCAATGCTGTATCAATTTTCATTGATGCTTCTGCCACTTGAAGATGAGTAATAGGTGCTTCCGCTTGTTTTTCATACGGTGTGTATGTGATTCGGCGGTTCGGAAGTTTTTCCATAAAATGCTCCATCGCCGCCTTTGCAAGTCCTAACGCAGGTCCAGTCATAATAATCGCAGATACCGGAATGAAAGCAGATCGATATAAAGATTGATCACTTAGATGTTCAGATTTATAAATACCTTCAATGCCCTTACCAAGTGAAGAAATTCTTTCATCAGGCACAAAAACATTTTGTACGGTGACCGTGTTACTTCCCGTTCCTCTCATACTCACCGTAAACCAATCGTCTTTAATTTGAACCTCTGACTTTGGTATTAATGCAACTCCAGCAGGATCTATTATTTCTCCCTTTTCATCTACTAATGGGATCCCAAGGAAAAAGTAATCTGCATGCCATGAACCAGAAGCGAACCCCCAAAGAGCGTCTTCAATTAGATATCCGCCGTCTACTCTTTTTACACTTGCCTTCCTTGGATCAAGTACTCCACAAACACGTGCTTTTTTTTCTGACTCAAATAATACTCGATGTACCTCTTCCGTAAACAATACAGATGTAAACCAATTACACACATTAGTTAAAGTCAAAACCCATGACGTAGAACCACAACCGCGACCAATTTCTGCAATTACATCGACATAATGTCGAAAATCTAATTGTTGTCCACCATATTCTTTTGGAATGGTCAGGTGAAAAAGACCAGCCGCTTCCAATTCATCAATTGTTTCTTGAGGAATTCTCCTTGTCTGTTGTAATTCTTGCGACCGTTCACGTAATTTTGGAACAAGCTCCTTCGCCTTTTTCATCAAGCTCTCGTAAGCAATTGCACTATCAACCGTACTAATAGTATTTACACTCATCGTTTACTCCTCCAATTATGCTTTTATTATTCCTTCATAATTACTCTATTAAAAGTAAGCAAAATGTCCTTGGTATAGTCTATTATTTAACTAAATCAAATCCAAAAGGAGTGCTCCATTTAGATAACATTTCATCTGGATTCCACGCTCTTGGTCTTTGCGGATAATCTTCATGCCACGGTCTTGGTTCAACGTATCCCAATTCCATATTATAAGTATCAATACCGAAAGTTAATTCTACTAGGTTGCCATCTGGGTCATGGTGATACGATGAAATTGGATGCCCTGCCCCATGACGTGTTGGACCCCAAAGAATAGGGATGTTTTTCTTTGCTAAAAGATCATGTGCTCGTGCCATATGATTCCAATCCTCTAGTTCAAATGCAAGATGGTGCATTTTCTTTTGATCCGATACGATGAAATTTAAGACATGGAAATAAGAGTTACATGTCATAAATGTAATAATATTTTCAACCCAGTCCGTGACATGGAATCCCATAACATTTCGATAAAAATCTATTGCACGTTGTTGTTCTTCTAGTGGAAATTGAAATGAGACATGGTTAAAATTAAACGGCACAATTCCTGATCGCTTAAAACCAACACCGCTATATTCCATCTCTTCATAAAGTTGTACCATATTACCAACTACATCGGTAAACTCCAAAAGTTCGGAAATACCCGGATGAACATTTGATTTTATTTCAGAAGTAATACCATGACTAGCTAATTCCTCTGCCGCCTCTTTTAATGATGAATCTTTGCTTAATTGGAATCCCACCCTCATACAACCTGGCTGATCGGACGGAGTCAGGATAATATTATGGTGGTCAATCGAACTACTTAAGTAAGCGCTTCCATTACTTGCCTCTGTAATAACAGATAAACCCATGATGTCCTTATAGTAATTAATCATTGGTTCGGTATTTTTTACACCAAGTTGTACATAGCCAAGTTTTACAAGTTTCATTTTTCTATCCCCTTTTTATAAAATTTATTAAAGTTAATATAAATCAATAGTTAAAAATAGAATTAAAATATTTTCAACTATTGTTTTACTGAAATTTATTGATTGCTAGAATTTCCAACAATCAAATTCTCTTGAACACCTAAATCAATTAACCCATCAGCGCTTTTAATTTCACAGCGAATTCTATCTCCATCCTTTAAATAGTGAACATTATCTTTTTGGTTGTCTCTAAATATCTCAGCTTTTTTTTCTGGATATTCAGACATTTTTTGAATTAATTCTCCTGATAATTGAACTGCTACACCACCGGGTGTCCCCGTCATAATAAGATCGCCAGGTGACAAATCCATGAGACCAGATAATTCTGTTAATGTTTCCGTTGGCTTATAAATTAACTGTTTTGTATTGGCAGATTGCCGTAGTTCCTCATTTACCCAAAGTTTAAGTTCAAGATTTGAAATTCTAGGAATATCGTCTCTGTCTAAGATATAAAGATACGGTCCAACAGGACAAAACGTTCTGTAACTTTTCCCTTTAAATAAATCCTGCGGAATTTGAATATCTCTTGCGGATACGTCATTCGTAATGACCAACCCAGCCACATAATCGAATAAATTGTTCTCTGTAACCTCAATGGTATGTGTAATTTCTGTTTTAATTACTAATCCTAGTTCTATTTCATAGTCTAGCAATTCTACATGTTCAGGACGAATTACATGATCATTTGGTCCACATAAAGAGCTCTCGGCCTTCGAAAAGATTAAATTAAAGGTCGGTTTTTCAGACGAACCAGCTTCAGCACGATGAGATGAGTAGTTTAGTCCTTGGCAAACAATTTGAGCAGGTCTAGTAATTGGACTTAAGATTTGTAGATTGTTAGTGGAAATACCTGTGTCAATATCTGAAACAGCAATTTCCCTCGCTTTGTCTACTCCGTCTTTTAAGAATGCTGCAAGGGAATCAAATATCCCGGGAACGGGGATCACATTATCACCTTTTACAACACCCCAACTATATGTTTGATTTTCTTCGTAACGAACTACAGGGAAACCCATAATTTTCCGCCTCCATTTTTATGTTTATCGTATCTAAGTAAGAAAGATCTATCCTGGAATAGCATTATAACTTTCATCCAGGATAACTTAGTAGATGCAATTTGTGTGCCAACTTTTTTTCGTAATGTAAACCCTTTCATATCAAGTCGTAGCGAAATTTAATTTTAACCTGTAGTGCAGAATTGTATTGATAACCAGACAATATGTACGGTTTTACCTACACTTGTTGTATTAAGGGATGGAATATTACAGTTATTGCAGCTTTTACAGTCCATTAAATTTCTAGAATTAGTAATTCAGGATTTTCAAGTAAACGTTTTATAAAATTAATGAAGTTTTGAGCTGTTGATCCATCAATTAATCGATGATCAAAACTTAGTGAGAGATTCATAATCGGAGCAACAAAAATTTCTCCACTTTTTACAACAGCCTTTTCCGTAATTCTTCCAATACCTAATATAGCTACTTCAGGATGGTTGATAATCGGAGTAAAGAACATTCCCCCAGCAGACCCAATATTCGTAATGGTTATAGTACTTCCCCTTAATTCATTTGGTGCCAACTTTCCTTGACGTCCACGTAAGGCAACATCTTTAATTTCCTCTGCGATTTTCCATATATTCTTCCGATCAGCTTCCTTCACAACAGGCACGATTAATCCATTTTTCGTATCTGTGGCAATCCCAATATGATAATATTTTTTATAGATTATTTCATTCCTTTCGTCGTCAATGGATGCATTCAGTATGGGAAATTCACGACAGGCGGCAATCAAAGCTTTTGTGATAAATGGCAAATATGTTAATTTAACATCCTTAATATCAGCAAATATTTCATTTGCTTTCTTTCGAAGGGCTACAAGTTCGGTCACGTCAATTTCATCCATGATCGTAACATGTGCTGCTGTATGTTTAGACTTAACCATCGCCTGTGATATAAATTTTCGTATGCCTTTAATAGGAACACGTTCTTCATGTTCTTCATGTTCTTCATTAGTTGAACCTTTCTCCTCTTTAGAAATAGTTTGACCCTTCTTTTCATTGATTGAAAGTGACATTGCCTTGGTAACATCTAGTTTCTCTTCTGAAGCATAAGCCAGAATATCTTCCCGAGTAACACGTCCATTCTTACCTGTTCCTATTATTTCAAGTAAAGAAACCTTCTGTTCACGTGCGAGCTTCCGCACACTTGGAGTAGCTAACACTTCTCGCTTAGCAATGGTTTGTGTATCTACAGCTTTCTCAGTAACAGTAGAAATGATTGGTCGGGTGGCAACTGCTACATTGCCTACTGACATAGATGTATTAACGGTGACTTTTTCTACACTTTTGGCTACGCTTGATCCTACGCCATAGTCGATTGAACTATTATCACTCTCTGCATCTACTTCAAATACAAGAATGACATCATTCACGGTACAAACTGTTCCTTCAGGTACCTTGATTTCTAAGATTTTTCCACTAACAGGGGAGGGTAACTCTACGACTGATTTATCATTTTGTATTTCTGCAATCGTTTGGTCTTCCGTCACTACCTCCCCTTCTTGCACAAACCAATTTACAATTTCGCCTTCGTGTATCCCTTCACCAAGCTCAGGTAATTTGAATTCAAATCTATTCATTTTAATTCCCCTTCTTTTTAAATAAGTTGTATATTGAGTTCGAAATTTTTATGATGGTCAAGAAACCCCATACTAGAAGTTCATCACTTTATTCACATACTCTATGATTCTAGAAGAAGTCGGAATCCACGCGTCCTCAATAACCGCAAATGGATACACAGTATCTGGTGGGGCTACGCGTAATACAGGAGCTTCTAAATAAAGCATGGCTTCTTCATTAATCTGAGCCATGACTTCAGCCGCCACTCCAGCCGTTTTTTGTGCCTCCTGTACGACAATTGCACGGTTTGTTTTTTGTACAGATTTAACGATTGTTTCTATATCAATTGGACTAATAGTACGTAAGTCGATGACTTCGGCTTTAATACCTTGTTCTTTCTCCATTTTCTCTGCTACATCTAGGGATGTATGCACCAAAGCACCGTAAGTAATGATGGTTACATCATCACCTTCTCTGACTACTTTTGCCACACCAATTGGTACCGTATATTCACCTATTGGAACTTCAGCCCTAAAGGAACGATACAGCTTCATATGCTCCAAGAAAATTACTGGGTCATTGTCACGAATGGAAGAGATGAGTAACCCCTTAGCATCATACGGATTAGATGGGATCACTACCTTTATTCCAGGTGTTTGTAACATCATACCTTCCAAACTATCTGCATGATTCTCAGGAGTTTTAACTCCTCCACCATAGGGGGATCGAAATGTAATTGGACTATGAAATCTTCCTCCTGATCGGAATCGCATTCGGGCTGCTTGATTGGCAATTGAATCGATTGCCTCGAACATGAAGCCAAAAAACTGAATTTCAGCTACTGGACGAAATCCTTGTAGTCCGAGTCCGATGGCTAATCCACCTATTCCTGATTCGGCTAACGGTGTATCAAAAACTCTGTGCTCGCCAAATGTTTCCTGCAAATCATCTGTTGCCCGAAAAACCCCTCCATTATTACCTACATCTTCACCAAAAATAAGAACATTTTCATCGCGATCAAGCTCGATTTTCATTGCACTATTGATTGCTTGAATCATAGTCATTTGGGCTGTTTTAGCTGTTGTTAGTTGGGTCATCTCATTTTCCCTCCATCGCGATAAATTCTGCTTTTTGTTTTTCTAAGTGGAGAGGGGTTTGCTCGAACATTGAGTCTATTAATGATGGAATTGTCATTTTAGGTGTCTCATCTGCCTTTTTCATTGCTTCGGCAATAGCCTTTTTTGCTTCCTCTATCACCAATTCTTCCTCTAGTTCGTTCCATAGACCCTTTTGAGTCAAATACTTTCTAAAGCGAATTAATGGATCCTTTTGTTTCCATTCATCTTCCTCTTCCTTCTTACGATATCTTTTCGGGTCATCACCTGCCATTGTATGGGCACCGTAACGATAAGTAATCGCTTCAATCAGGGTCGGTCCTTCTCCATTCCTTGCCCTTTCAGCCGCTTCAGATACAGCTTTATGTACTGCAAGAACATCCATACCATCCACCTGAATTCCTGTTATTCCGGCAGCAACTGCTTTTTGTGCAAGAGTTTCTGCTGCTGTTTGTTTATTTATAGGAACTGATATAGCATATTGGTTATTTTGTACAAAAAAGATTGCTGGTGCTTTATAGGCACCTGCGAAATTAATACCTTCGTAAAAGTCTCCTTGAGATGTACCTCCATCCCCAATATAAGCGATGGCCACATTCTTTTTATTTCTAAGCTTAAAACCTAAAGCGACACCCGCTGCTTGAATGATTTGAGCTCCAATAATAATTTGGGGCATCAAAACATTGACACTTTCTGGAATTTGCCCCCCATGTTGATGACCTCTTGAATAGAGGAATGTTTGATAAAGAGGTAGACCATGCCAAACAATTTGCGGAATATCACGATAACTTCCTAATATAAAATCCTCTGTAGAGAGGGCATCCTCACTCCCAATCATGCTAGCTTCTTGACCAGAGACTGGAGCCCATAGCCCCAAACGTCCTTGGCGGTTTAACTTAATTGCCCGTTCATCCCAAATCCGCGTAAATACCATTTTCTTCATAAGCCCTATCAATCTTTCGTTGGATAGTTGTGGCAAAAGATCATGATTTATGACCTTCCCATTCTTATCTAGTATTGAAAGAACCTTAGAATGATCCGCCTTTATTTGTACTGTTGATTGACTCATTTAGTATCCCTCCTGCATTTTTAGTATTCATTTACGACTAACATGTTTTAGATTGATATGTTGATCACTAACAATCCTTCACTGATTTTCTCCAATGATGAAATTTTTTCATCTATCTGAAAAATCAGTTAACACGTTACTTTATACTAATGCAAATTCCATGCCAATTTAATATTGATGGATGTTTCCCGATTCTAAAGTGTTTTTCAATTTGTAAGATTGTCATTTAAATTTCTGAAGTGTAAGGTAAAACAGACAACTGTAAGAAAACGTCCGTACAATCATGTTTCATCAATGCTTCGACTCCCTCATGATCGTTTGGATGATCTACTCCATTACACCGTTATTAAATGAGTGCTCAACATTTGCCTTTATGATTGTGCAGCTTCTAGAGGAAAGAGATAGTGAAGATGTCAATGAGGATGCGCATTTATTTTCGGAATGAAAAGTGTAGAAACAAGTAGGATTGTAAACTTACATTCTTCATAATTTGCCTAAAGGGATCATTTGCTTTATATAATTAATTTGTTCAAAACAAAAGGACCCTATTATTTAAAATTGGAATATTCTATTTTTATGATAAAATATTAATAGACAGTTAACTGTAAGCGCTATCAAATTATATTGGAGGTGAATTTTTGGATATTATACTTAAACAAAACCAAGAACTTAGTTTATTAATGACTCCTGAATTAAGGCAAGCAATTGAGTTATTGCAATATTCAAATTATGAACTCTACCAATTTATTAATGAACAAGAAATAGATAATCCTTTATTAAAGTTGGAGGATCAAAATAACGATTATGTATTTGAAAAAAAAACAAAAAATAAAGGCAACTCCACCAAATCCAATTATATGGATTCAATAAAAATTAAAAATCCTAACTTAAAAGACAATCTAATTGAACAAGTAAGGTTCTTAACCCTTGATAAACGATTACATAAATTAGTAGAATACCTTATTTATAACCTAGATGATAATGGATATCTGATTCTGAGTTCTGATTTATTCATAGAAGCGGAAGCATTCACAGATGATGAAATTAATGAAGGCATTCAAATCATTCGGAAAATAGGTCCCCTTGGTATTGGAGCACGAAATCTTCAGGAATGCTTGCTCCTTCAAATAACCACAGACTTCCCTGATCAGAAAATAGCTAACGAACTTATCCAGAATCATTTAGAATTACTTGCTAATCGAAAATGGGGCGATATTGCTCTTATTATGGGAATTACGTTACCTAAATTAAAAGAAGTTCATGAATACATATTAACTCTTAATCCAAGACCTTGTTCCTCTATATCAAATTTTGAAACAGAGTATATTAACCCAGATATTATTGTCAAAGTAAAAAAGATGGAAATCTCATATTATTTAAATGATGGCTACTTACCTACTATCCACTTTAATCACGATTATGCTAAATCACTTAATAATAATGAGGGAGAAATCGCAAGTTATATTTCAAGTCAATATAAAAGTTATCAATGGCTAGTAAATGGTATAGAACAACGACGTAAAACAATTTTAAAAATAGTTGCAGTAATTATTGAAAAGCAAAAAAAATTTTTTACTGATGGTTTTCTCTCTTTAATCCCTTTAACTCTTAAAGAGATTGCCCATGAAATTGGAATGCATGAATCAACGATTAGTAGAGCTACAGCAAATAAAATTATCCAGACACCAAAAGGAACATTTGAACTTCGAAAATTCTTCAGTTCAAAAATTGAAACTTCAAATGGAGACTCCATTTCACAAATTAAAGTTAAAAATTTATTAAAAAGTCTTATTAAGAATGAAAATAAATTTAACCCTCTTTCAGATCAAGAAATTACTAATTATTTTATTACAGATCAAGGAATTAATATTTCTAGGAGAACTATCTCCAAATATCGCAGTGAACTGAATATTCCTTCTTCAAATAAACGAAAAGAAATCGAAATATAAGTTATAAGGACTGATATTAAATTATCAAAACTACACAAACTACCAAAATTAATAATTATGCTCTCGATTATCAAATTATTTTGTTCTTTTACTTAATATTGGTTGATTCAATTTTAATATAGTAAAAAACCTTGAGAGGCATATAGCCAATCTAGGTCAGATAAATTTTTTCTCAATATAAATAAATTAGCAATTCAATTTCATCATATGCATCACCTAAAGAGATTAAATCACTTCTTAACCAATACCAATATAGATAGATTTAAAAAAGAGTTCATTAAGTTCTTACTTCTAATAAGAAATATCATCTTTAATGAAGAAACTTGCTAGTATGAAAGTAATAGTTGTCCTTTAAAAAGCAGGAATTAGAGAATGTTGTTAATACATTAAGTGGGCATTCTATTTGGAAAAATCATAAAGAATATTTAACAAAGGCAAAACTGAAATTATAATATAAAGATTAGCTATTACTGAAACTGTAGTAACCTGTTTTCATTAAATAAGTAATACAGACCACCTGTTTACTCTTTTGTCCGCAATTTGTCCGCATAATTATTTTTTTGTACCGTTCTTATTTTACTGAAATGATTTTCACTGTCTCGAAAACCTTATTAAACCAGACTTATTTAACTTAATCGAATTCAATTTAAACAGATTATTTAAGGGTTACAAATTCGACAAGGTGGGGGTCGCTGGTTCGAGACCAGTCGGGACCATCAAGCTTTATAAGGGTTTTTGGGGAAATTTAAAAGTCAGTGAATACGGTTTTGACTACGGTTAGTTTAAAATAGCATTGTCGAGGGCAAGGGTAATTATGTAATATGTATGCAGCATCTCTAATTTAGAGGTGCTGTTTTTTTGTAGAAAAAGGCACCCTTACCATTACTGGCAAGAATGCTCTATAAATGTCGCTATCGCAGTTCTGTTAAGTTTTTAAACCTTTTAAACGTATTTATGCAAACGTTTTGCACACGTTAGTCTTCTCAGTAAAATCGGTTCCCTACAATCCAAGACTACCTAAAAATGAGCGATAGTAATTACTAGGAATACCTAATGCAGTTAAAGTCCACTCGTAATGCGAAGGCTGCTTTTTCTGATATTCACTCATCGCACCTTCTAGATATATAATGAATTCAAGCATTCCTCTAGCATTATTTTGAAAGAAAAACAAGAGACCAATTGTAAATGCGGCATAATCATTTCTTCCCCTTCCTTTATTGTGCGCCGCCTTTTCAATACCTAACATTCTAAACAGTTCCGGTTTGTAAGGAAGTTCAAAGTTTGTCCAATTATTATAAATACGACCACCATGGGCGGCAAGATTTCTATATCTATTAAATATTTCCATACTTTTCAGAAAAAATTCTTTGTCATGATCCGATGCTTCCCTGCCGATTATATTCATAATAACATTTGATTTAACTACATCAGATGATAACCTGTATAGCATCACCAATTCACCGAATGATAATCCTTTAACCAATATCCACGGTGGTATATTTCCGTACTGTTCTTTATAGTATTTAAGTGGTTGTTCATCAGGTTCATTAATTTTCTTTCCAATTTTCCAAAGTAGGTTATCTCGTTCAAAACGATTGTTATGCTTCTGCTTTCTTCCAAGTCTATAATTTTCTTTCTTTAAATAGTCTTCCTGTTTTTCCCCATATATTTCTGACAAGCAATAAGCCAAGCTTGAGTAGAAAATACACTCAATGTCTAGTAAAACCTCTAATGTTGCATGTCTTATCTCTCTATCTAGATTATATAGATCAAGAATATCTTCAAAAGTTGTACCACTAATATATTGATCCTCATCTTCTGAATCTATTTTCTCTACTAAAAAAACATCTTTATATCCATTAATTAAATCGTAATAGGTAGTTCTTAGTAATTGTTGCTTGGCATTATCAACTGATAGAATTTCCAAACCACGCGAAGAAAGTTTTTCTATTTGTTTTTCCAGTGATAAAAATGGTTTTCCCACCTGACTCATTTCGCACCCCCGATTCAATCACAATATTTATATGATACTCTAAAAGAGGGCAGAAAAAAACCCCTAAACAAGTTAGAGGTTTTTCCTAGCCAATCGATGGCCTGCATACTATATTATATTCATAATACATGGATTTTATGTACACGTCAATCTAAAAGTTTATTTATGTAACACTACATGAACTACCGTAGCAGCTTTTATTAGTAAACCTCATAAAAAAAGATGCAGCAACTAGGCTACACCTTCATGTTTTTCCTCTTCAATTAAACAGTAGATCCAAGATAAAACCTCTTCATAATCTTTTGGTTGTTTGCCTGTATCAGCAACAAACATCTTTATGTTTTGCTTTTTAGCTTTCGCATTCCACTCTTCTACTGTATCTTCTTCTAAAGTGAATACTGGTAATTCAATTGTTTCCTCGTAATAAGCAAGTTCCTTAAATTCCACATTCATTGCTCCGTCAAATACCTCTAATACATCAATTGTCATTTTTTCTTCCCCCTATTATCCTGTTTTTGTACAAGTTTAACGTTGCAACAAATAAGTCAATTTCATCTGGTTCAAGTTGGAAGGTCCTGTGCTTTAAATCCGTATCATCACTATGAATAGAAACGGAAATCATAACGGTATCTACATAATCAGAAGAAACTTCCACAATGGTAGTTTGGTTAAATATTAGTTTTGTCGCTAGATCTGGATACATTCTATTTCCCCTCTCGTTTTCAATTCTTTCATTACGATTTCCACGATTTCTTTCGTAGGGCTGGCTGTATTTTCTTTATTATCTGCAATCATTTCTTGTAATGTTTCTGTGGGACTCATACGAGCCACTTCTAGCATTACTTTATCAATGTTTTCTGGAACTGCAGTAATATCTAAGTTTTTGCAAATTCGACTAAACCGGATAAAAAGTATTAATTCTTCTTCAGTGAATTGTTTCATTTTCCCATCTCCTTGTTTTAAATTATTTTACTTTGACAAGTTCTATATTTACAATGTAAATCATATTATAAATTATGTCAACCTTTTTATTTACATTGTTTATATTTTCATTGCTTTTGTAAATAAACATTAGTTATAATGAGTAAATAGAAAGGATTGATTTAAATGACATTGACAATGGGAGAAAAAATTAAAATCTTACTAGGTAGAAAGGAAATGACTATACCGAAATTAGCTGAAAAATTAGGGCAATCGAGACAAAACTTAAACACGAAAATTAAAAACGATAATTTTTCTGAACAAGATCTTCGTAAGATTGCAGAGGTTTTGGAAGTGAAGTATGAAGGATTTTTCTTTTTGAATGATGGAGAAAAAATATAAAAAGGGAGGAAAATGATTGAGTTTTTTTATTACCCGATTAACGTCCCATTTAGAGTCTCACCTAAGACATCAAGTGGGACGTTTCTTTTTCCTTATGTATCAAGGGTTTACTTGCGATTTGAAACCTTCCCATTTGTCACAACTATTTATACTAAATAGAACCCTGTGGCGCTTGGGAGTCAAAGGTGGTGTGGTCCAATGAAATAATTTAAGCAGCTTCTAAGATCTGCGTTCGGTATTCAACCGGGCTCAGGTCTCTTAATTTTGCCTTCATTCGCTTGTGATTATAATACTCCATATATTCTTCTAATTCCTTTTCAAAATGCGCCATACTCTCGAACTCTTGTAAATAAAACAGTTCAGACTTTAAGAGGCCAAAGAAATTTTCAATGACTGCGTTATCTAAACAGTTCCCTTTACGAGACATACTCTGCGTAATTTGATGTGCTTGTAATGTCTGTTGATATTTTTTCATTTGATAATGCCAGCCTTGATCGGAGTGAAGGATGACTTCGTCTCCTGGCTGGAGGCGCTGAACAGCTACGTCTAACATATCTCCTACAAGTTGGTAGACCGGTCGATTCATGACTTTATATGCGATTATTTCCCCATTACACAAATCAAGAACAGGTGATAGATATCGCTTTTCTCCAAATAGATGGAATTCAGTAACGTCAGTTACCCATTTTTGATTCATTTTCTCTGCCTTAAAATTACGTTGTAATACATTAGGTGCGATTTTCCCGAGGTTTCCTTTATAAGAGCGATACTTCTTCATACGGACCTCACATTTTAAACCCATTTCATTCATCAAGCGGTTGATGGTTTTCGGGTCATGTATAAAGCCGTATTTTTGCAGTTCTTTCGCGATGCGACGGTAACCATAACGTCCCTTATGTTCGTGATAAATAATCTTGATTGCTTCTTTTACCGTTTCATATTTATCGGCTTGATCCAATCGTTTTTCCCAGTAGTAATAAGTACTGCGTGGAATGTCAGCGACTTCAACTAAATCCACGACCTCATATTGTTCCTTTAGTTCAAAAACTACTTGCGCTTTGATTTTGTTTGTAATTTTTCCTGCATCTGAACTAAAGCGTTTAACTTTTTTAAATAAGCATTTTCCATTTCTAAATGTTTGATTTTTGCTTGTAGGGCTTCCATAGAGTCTTCGGCAGGGATGGATTTTTCTGGTTCAACTTTTTTCGTTTCTTTTTTCATAGATGGACGCTCCTTTTTCTTTGGTTCTAGCGCGTCCAATCCTTTTGTCTTAAGCAATTGATCCCACCGATAAATGATACTCGGAGAAGAAATATTAAATGTGCTTGCCGTTTCTAGAAAAGACGTACCTGTTTCGTTCATAAAATTAAGTACGTCTAGTTTAAACTCAGATGAGTAGCTTGTATAGCATTTCTTAAACCCTTTTTCACCCTGTACTTCAAATAATTTCACCCAAGTAATGACTTGAGATTTAGCTACGCCAATGCTTTCTGCAATAGTTTGATAGCTTTCGTTTCCAGTTAAATAGCGTTTTACCGCTTGTAATTTAACTTCTAATGTATATTTAGACATAAAAACACCCCGTAAATGTTAGTTGGTGTCTAACATTTACGGGGCAGTTTAAAATGATGGCCATATTTTGCTAAAGCACTCGTTAGTTTAAGTACGTTTTTTCACAAACTTTGTTGATTTTACATAATTAATTTTATTCATTACAGGAACGCTGCCCTTTTAGTTGTACGAGAAAAAAGTGATTCCTAAGTAACCCGATGATCTTAAACTAATGCCTCCGTTAGTTCAAGAAGAACCATTTCAATTTAAATAGCCTAGATTTTGGAAAACTTAAATTGATTCAAATGATACCCACCTTTTAGTAATCTCAGAAAATTTCTTAGTCGCGGGTGAGGTTGGTTTTCTTATAGCTAATCCAATAGTTCGATAGCTATCACTTTTAAGTGGAATGGCTGTAAAAGAAATTTTTGATTTCGGTATAATCATTTCTGGCAATATACTAATTCCTAGATTATTCTCCACCATGGAGATCACCGAGTATTCATTCATATTTTCGAATCGAATATTGGGGCTAACTTTATTCTCCTTAAATATTTTTTGAATATCATCATAACACTGATATGTTGGCATAATAAAAGGCACATTTTCTATTTGTTGCATTGATACTTGGTTTTCCTTACATAATGGGGATTGGTTAGATACAACACATAAAAGTCGATCCCTCTTCAATTGTACGATTTCAAAGGATTTTTCAAATGATTCAAAGTAAGTATCATTATTAATAAATCCACAATCTAATCTCCCGTTTTGTAACCAGTTCTCAACCTCAGCATAGTTTCCTTCCAGTAATTCGATTTCAATATTTGGAAACTTTCCCTCCATTTTTTTAAGAATACCAGGAATCCAGTTTTTAGAAATACTCGAAAAAACCCCCACTCTTACTATTCCTTTTTGGAACCCATTGATAGCGGCTACTTCCTGCTTCAGCATGTTGTTATAGTATAAAATTTGCCGAACGGTAATTAAAAGCTCCTCTGCATTTTTGGTCAATGTAAAAGTAGAGTGATTGCGAATAAATAAAGGAAAGGAAAACTCTTTTTCCAAACTTCTAATTGCATGACTTACAGCAGATTGGGTGAAACCTAACACTTCTGCAGCTTTTGTAAAACTATTGAGTTCTGCCACTTTGTTAAATATTTCATATTTTATTAAAGTCACTATGGTCCTCCTTATGAGTTTTATTCATGTGCCCATTATATTTCTTCGTTTTATTTAATGCCATAACAAACTTATAATTAGTGCATGCTTTATTATATGACCCTTAATAAGGGATGTATTTTTCATGGAAGGATGAAGTGAAATGCAAAAAATTTTAGTTACAGGTGCTGCAGGTAAGATTGGCCAAGATGTTACAAGGTTCCTAGATAAGCAAGGGAATTACCAGTTACGGCTAGCAGATATTAACTTATCTGCTTTAGAAACTTTTAAAGATACAAATCATGAAATCATATATTTAGATGTTTCTGATTTAGCTGCTTGTCAAGAATTTACGAAAGGTATAGATATAGTTATACACTTGGCAGGTAATCCTTCACCAAATGCTGATTTTTATGGCTCCTTATTAGAAAATCATATAAAGGGAACCTATAATATTTTTAGAGCTGCTAGTGATAATAATGTATCCAAAGTAATAGTTGCTTCAAGTGCTCAAACAATTGAAGGCTATCCTTTGGATTATCAACCACATGCTTATTCCCCCACGAGACCCAAAAATATGTACGGGGTAAGTAAGTGTTTTGCAGAGGCTGTTGCTTCTTATTTTGCTTATGAAGAAGGGTTACAAAGTCTTGCTATTCGTATAGGTGCATATGATGATTATAATCCATATGGTAAACCACTAACGGCTAGAGATATGAGTGCATACTTAAGCCCAGAAGATTTTATGGACCTTCTCTTAAAGTCGATGACGGCAAAGAACTTACCTCCATTTTCAATTTTACATGGTGTTTCTAACAACAGGTTTAAACGAATTGATATTGAAGGAACAAGAAAGTTAGTTGGTTATAGCCCAAGTTCTGATGCTTTTGTACTAAGTGGTATTAAGTTCTTTGATTCTTGATTATTGATAAATGCATATCTAGAAAAGAGATTATATTATTGTTATTTAGCTTTTATTTGTTCCATTTTCAATAGCTACAGTTTCTATAATCAATAAATATTCCAATTTTCCCAAATAAAGCACACTATTCTTCATTCTCATTTGTGGAACAACTCTATGTTCCACAGATGTTCTTTTCCTTTTCAACATAATAAACACCCCTTTAGACAATCATATCTAAAGGGGTAAAACCAAGCCCTGTTCTGCTAAAGCACCCGTAAGTTGAGTAAGCACTCCTTGATACCCATTAAACAGTTACTCTCTACCGTAGATTTCTGTTCAAATTTATGTTGATTTTTATAAGCTTGTGCACCAATGACTGTCGCTCCCTTAAGGGAAGCACACTTAAACCTATACTGATTGTTGCACCCAGCCTCCAATACTAATAAGAGCCATAGAAAGGATATTTTCAATGAATGTAGTCATTAAAAGAGCATGTGGTATAATTAAAGGTGCAATTTATCATTATTTTAAAAGTAAAGAAGAAGTATACGATCATACGCTACAGCAACAGGAAGATGAGATGATTCAAAAGCTGAAAAATAAATTTTCTACGCTTTACTCTACTACAAAAAAAGTGAATGTGCTTTTTGATATGTATACTTCAGATGAGTGGTTAAAAGAGCCAAAATTAAACAATGTAAGAAATCAACTAGCATTGGACTTCTGGTAGCAGAGCAGAGAATCGAAAAAAATATGAGATTCATAGTGGGCTATTTTACCATTTTTTAAATACCATTTTACAAGATGGTCAAGAGTGTGGAGAGATCTCAAAAGAATTAAATACTTCCCATGCTGCAAATTTTTTTTTGGGTATGATTGATTGATTGAATTCTTTTTCATGCTTCTATTTTGCAACCAGCATTTCCTTTTTTGGAAATAGTGAAGTCAACTAAAGAAATGTATACTACTTTTTTAACAAGGGGTGTTATGAAATGATTACATTTAAGACAATGGAGCATTTAACCTTTAAGGAAGCACACGAACTTTTTACAAGTGGGTTTGAAGGATATTTTAATCCGATGAAGATGCCATTGGATTCTTTTATAGCTCGTTTTGGAAATGATAATCTATCAGTAGCAATGTCTGTTGTTATGTTTGATGAGGATAGACCAATAGGATTTGTATTACAAGGCATTCGGGAAGTAAATGGTGAGAAAATTGCTTGGAATGGTGGTACTGGAATTATTCCAGAATACAGAGGAAAGAAACTAGGAACAATCCTTATTGAAAAGGCTCTTGACCTGTTAAATCAGCAAAAAGTAAATATAGCTACATTAGAGGCTCTGTCAATTAATCAACCAGCTATAAAACTATATGAGAAGGTTGGGTATATAGTAATTGATACGCTGCATTTTTTAGAGGCAGAAGGTGTATTAAGCTATGATGAAAAAATTGCCAGTGAATTTGAATTGAAAAGAATACCTGCACTGCAAGCAGTAAACTCAAGTATTTTCCCAGCTTTAGTACCATGGCAAGTAGATCCTTCTATTACACCAAAGGCCGGTGGAGAGGCAATTATTGCAATGAAGGATAGTGAAGTGCTTGCTGCTTGTTTAGTAAGAGTAAAACAACAATTTGGTAATGAAGCTGAAGGTGTCACATTATTTCAAGCTTTTACTAACAATGAACATACAGATGGAATACGCGCTATTCAAGCTGCACTACAGGAAGGGCTTCATTTTAATCGTTCTATTAAAAGAAATACTTATAATTTGGAAGACAAAATGAAAAATGTCCTGCCGTTTTTAAAAAATAATGGATTTAAAAATACTGATATTTCACAAGTATTTATGACAAAACAATTTATGGATTAACTTAAAAATACAGCTATCGCTATAAATTGGCGGTACCTGTATTTTTAAGTTAATTATTTTGAAGTAATTACCTTGTTATCTTCCTGTAAAAGATGAGTTAATGCTACTCGGAAACTATATATGTTTCTATTTCTACATGAATACTAGCATGAACATTCTCGCGAATAAATCTTGGATGAAGCCTCCGTAAATTGGACGAACACCCATTAATCGTAAAGAACTATTTAGTCGAGAAGTAGAGATAGCAAGCTCATTATAATCAAATGCTTCTACATCTTCTAAGCTAACTGCCGAAAAATCAAAAACAGCTTTTTCTACCTCTCGATGTTCTCCAATATCATTGTTGGTACACAATTTGCAATCAAAAAAGGAAGTACCTTTGTTCGGAAACTATTAATTGACTAATCTGGTCCTTTTCTTTTTTATGTCGCTTTTTGTGTCTAATGCGACATAAAAATGAATGAAATTTTCATTTCTCTTGTTCAACTAAACTGCTGCGTTAGTTCAATAAGAAAAAAGGCTTTACCCCTTCCGAAGTAAAGCACACCGTAGACAAACTAAGATTTATTCTTAATTAAATCTATTAAATAGTACATAAGTGCAATTAAAAATGATAGCACTATAATAATTATTGTACCGAAAGTAAAAATCCAAGTTTCGATATGGTCACCGCCATCAAACAAACCACTCAATAGAAAAAATAAAATTACACTAGCTAGTAATGTTGAGAAAAATTTACTAATATATTTTGACATATTCTACCCCTTCTACAATTCAACTATAATTACTATTTCGCCACTCGGTCAAATTTACCTCTTATTAAACTAAACTGCTGCGTTAGTTTAAGTGAAAACCTTCACAATCTTATTCAAATATTAACATAATCATCCAATTTGGTCCCATCTATTTTTAAATAAAATCATATTTGCAAGATAGGATCTCCTGATATCCCTTTCTCCAACTCGGTTGAAAACTACCTTTTCTTCCTTTAATCCATCCTATTTGCTTGATTTTCTGTCGTTTTTGCGTTAATCCTTCTTATCTCAACAGTCCTATTAACTCAATCAGAAAAACTATATTCAGAGTTACCTTATTTATAAAAGAGTTACACTATCTACATTAATGATGCTTCGATCAAAAATCGTTACTTACCTTTATCATTTTATGCCAAAAAATAAAGCATAAGTTTCTCACCACAATAAATAAAGCATAAACTTTCCAAACGGAAGGTATATGCTTTATTTCACAGCCCCTTACATCGCTTTAGTTCTTTTCAGCTTTTCGAGATAATCAATATTTAATCACTAAAAAATTATAATGTTTTATATAGTTTTAAGTATATTTTTGCCTAAAATAAAATTAAGTATACCCTTGCCATTATGGCAAAGATATACTTAAAGTTGCAACATACTGCAATTTTAATAATATCTTCGCCTAGTATTTAACCGTATATTTGCCAACCCAACAGTGCCAACACTTTCAAATCTTTTATTTTAATAACGGCACTAATTAAAAATATTATATTTATTACAATTAAGTTTCTCTATAATTTAAGGCAAAGATTCGATTAAATATTATACTTTCGGTAAACATATAATTAATAATAAATTAAAATAAAAATGCCTACCATTTCTGTAGACATTTAACGGAACGTACATTCTATTTTAACTTATACATATTCTATGGGTCAAGAATTTGAAAGGACTCGTTGTGACTAAAAATTCTCGCAACCAAAACACTTTATATAATTCATTACAATAGAGGAATAGTAACATATATTATCAAATCTAAATTTTTCTTTTTATTGTAAGCTATTTTTCACAATTCTTTATTAAAATTTCTTCTATATACTCTCTAATTTCTGGATTTGCATAATGCCTTCCGATTTTAACTTTACTTTGAATGTAAGATTTATTAAGGGCTCTCCCTTCTTTGAGAGCTGTAGAAACACATTCACTAATAGCTAGTTTATCGAAGTAATATCAATGAGTGCTTTCAATGAAGCTTGATTAGCCCCCTCCTTCCATCCCCATAAAGTCGACTTAGAGTATCCGAAGTATTCAGCAGCTTTTGTTAAAGAACCTTCAAAGTTATTATCTATGTAAAATGACATTGAGCGTGAAACACAATCACTTTCAAACGTCTGCATCATACTAGAGGTCTCTTTTTCTTTCAAGTCCCTGAACATCTTTCAAACAGGAATGCTGCCCCGTTAGTTCTGGCATAGTTACATTTAAATATTCTCTCGAACGTCCACTTTTATATTCAACTAAAACTGTATACTTCGAAAACTCTCACCCCTTTTAGTTACCATTAATAATGATTTTAAAAGACCTTTAAATTAGTCACTAATGCATTATTACTCGTGACGCCCCCCAAAAATTATAAACAATTTTTAGAAATAGCCCGTCATTTTTTATATTTATCTGAGTTGATTAAGAATAGTAAGAATTGATAATAATTGAATTAGCAATTAAGAAAGAGGAAACTTGATGAAAAAGATTGATGTTCATTTGAATAAGATTATAGAATTGAATAAAGAATTACCATTAACTCTATACGGAAAATCTCAATTATTTAAGGAAATTTATAAGAATTGTGATGATGTTGTTTTTCATTCCATAAACTTGGAAAATAATTCATTTTTACTTCTTTTCTTTAGTGATTTAACAGATGTTACAAAAATAGATGAAAGTATTATCACCCCTTTGATAAAAACACAATTAGACAACATTAAATTAGATGTGATACTGAGTAATATAATAAATATCTCAAAGGTAAAGATCCTTCAATCTACTTTAGAGGTTATTGATGAACTAGCAGATGGTAATGCCATATTATTTAATAATATAGAGGATAAAGCCATCTCATTTAGAATATCAAAATATGATAAAAGATCTATCGAAGAACCACAAGCTGAATCTGTTGTGGTTGGTCCCAGAGAAGGATTTATTGAATCCATCGGGACAAACCTTTCTCTTGTAAGAAGAAAGATTAAAACTCCTTCATTAAAAATGATTTCCTATACAACCGGCACATATTCTCAAACTTCGCTCTATATTTCTTATATAGAAGGTATTGCTGATCCGAAAATTGTAGAAGAAGTGAAAGAAAGATTAAAAAAGATTGATGTGGATGCAATTCTATCCCTTGGACCTATAGAAGAAGCGATAGAAGACACTTGGTACTCGCCTTTTCCTCAAGTTCAATCAACTGAAAGACCAGATGTCGTAGCTGCTGGACTTTTAGAAGGGAGAGTTGCGATTTTCATTGATGGTACCCCATTTGTTTTAATTGTTCCGGTTACACTTTTTACACTCTTACAGTCCCCAGAAGATTACACTGAAAGATTTATTAACGGAACTCTTGTTAGATGGATTAGATATACTTTTGTTTTGATTTCTTTACTTGCTCCCTCTGCCTATGTTGCGATATTAACCTTTCACCAAGAAATGATTCCTACTACACTTCTACTTAGAATAGCTCAGAGCAGAGAGGAAATCCCCTTTCCAGCCTTCTTAGAAGCCTTATTTATGCAAATAATATTTGAAGTACTTCGAGAGGCAGGTATTCGATTACCTAAACAAATGGGTTCTACTGTAAGTATTGTAGGAACTCTCGTAATAGGACAAGCTGCAATCCAAGCAGGGCTTGTATCTGCTCCTATGGTTATGATTGTAGCCATTACTGGGATTTCTTCTTTTTTAATACCACAGTATGCAGTCAGTGTGGCCTTTCGTTGGATTCCTTTTCCGATAATGTTTCTCTCAGCTGCACTCGGGTTGGTGGGAATGATGTTAGGATTCATTTTATTAGTTAGTCATCTTTGTATATTACGTTCTTTTGGTGTCCCTTATTTAGCTCCTTTAGCTCCTAACGATTCTTCACTCTTAAGGGACGTATTAATACGTGTACCACTTAGGTTTATGAAAAAAAGACCTAGATTTTATACGTCTATTAATCAAACTAGAAGAAAAGAAGGTGAAATAAATGAAAACCCCAAAAAGTAGTTTCAAATCAAAATTTAATCTCCTATTCACACTTACCTTTCCTTTACTGTTCCTCTCTGGATGCTGGGATGTAATGGAAGTAAATGATTTTGCAATAGTTATTGCTGCAGGTATCGATATGGTAGAAGATGACAGTATAGAAGTAACTTTTTTACTTTATGTGCCAAATCCTACTGGTGGAGCTACTGGAGAAAATAGTGGTTCAAGTACGAATACATATTCTATTTCGATAAAAGGAGACACGTTTTCAGATGCTGTTATGGAACTTGAAACAAAGGTACCTAGAAGAATTTTTTGGGGACATTCTAATCTTTTTATTTTCGGAAGTAATCTCGCAAAAACTGATTTAGCTAAACAGATAGACTTTCTTGTTCGAACTGCTGAACCTAGAGAACAGGCTCAGATTTATATTAGTGAGGAACCACCAAAAGAATTACTTAATGAATTCGTTAAGGTAAATATCGCTGAATTATTCAGTAAACTTCCAAAAGACCGCACGTTGAGTTCAATTACATTGAAGGATGTGGAAGAAATGCTAGTAAATCATTCTATGGCTGGAGTAATTCCTATTAGCGGTAAAACTGAAATTGTCACAGCATCAGAAGCAGTAGAATCTTTTGCCGTTAAAGGTTCTGCAATTATCCATCATGGTAAATTAGTTTCTATTGTTACTGGAGAGAAAGATTTAGGAAATCGATGGTTAGTTTTTCCAAAGACGGATGTTCCGATATCCATAACGCCTGACGAAACAGAGGGAAAAGTGTCTGCAGTTTCAACCAGGAAATCCTTTAAATTAACACCAAAGATAGAAAATGGAAAATGGAAAATGGAAATCAAAGTGAAAGGGGATATAGCAATTCTTCAAAATACAACAAACCTTGATATTTTTAAGCAGTCCATAAATAACCGGCTTGAAAAAGAATTTAGCCAAAAAATAAAAAGTGACATTGAAATCTTTATTAACCATATTCAAAAAGATTTACACGCTGATGTACTTCAATTTTATGAGGCATTTTACCGTAGCTTTCCAAAAGACACTAGTAAAGAAAAAGAAAATTGGGACCAAACATTCGAGAATATAGAAGTAAAAGTAATAGTTGATATTAATATTAAGGACCCTGGAATCACAAATCTTCGATTCAATAAAGGTAAAGAGTAGGGTGATTCTCATTTGAATGATCAGGCATTGACACATAAGCAATTATTTTGGTTATTTTTAAGTATGCAAGTAATTATGATTATGTTGCTTACACCAGTTGCATCAATAAAGGAAGCAAAGCAAGATGCTTGGATATCTTCTATACTAGCTACTTCCATTTCACTCATTATTATGTGGTCGTCTATAAAAGTATGCTCTAAATACCCAAGCTTGGATTTTCATGAAATTATAGAAAAAATTATTGGAAAATGGTTTGGCCGTTTTTTATCAATTGTTTTATTAATCTCATTTACTATTGTTTTGGCTTTAATCTTAAGACAATATGGAGAATTTATTTCAGGAACAATTTTACCAAGGACACCAGTAAGTGTTATCATTTTTTGCATCCTGGCTGCAGCGATATATCCAACCTTTCATGGCATAAGTGTCATCGGCAGACTTGCAGAAATTTTTGGCCCTATTCTCATACTTGGCATCCTAATACCAATTCTATTAGGAGTAGGAAATATGCATTTTAATCACCTACTGCCACCTTTTTATGATAGTGGAGTATTACAAATAATATTAGGCTCTCTTGCTCCTTCTGTATTTCTATCTGATTGTATCTTAGTTTTATGGCTATATAATTTAAGTGAACACCATAGTAAGAAAAATAAATATTTGATGATGAGCATTCTAGTGAGCGGTATTCTATATCTATTAACGGTCATTTCTATCATTACAACTTTTGGAGTTAAACTCGCCAGTTCACATTTTTATCCATTTTTGTTACTAGAACGTTACATTTCAATATTTGGAGTTATCGAAAATTTAGATTCAATAATAATAACAGTTTGGATCTTAAGTATCTTTCTTAAAATCTGCCTATATTTGTTTGTTATTAGCTATGGTTTTTCTAGGTATACTATCAAAAAAAACAGAAAAAAAATGTTGCTTTATATAGTGATTCTTGTCTATGTCTTCTCACTTTTACCTAGAAATGTCATTGAAAGTTCCATTGAATTCCCTGAAAAAATTGCCGTACGATACATCCTTCCGTTTTGGGTAATTCTCCCTTTATATTTAGTACTTGTTTATTACTTCAAAAGCAAAAAAGATAAACATAAACAATCCAAACAACAAACCTTACCTTAATAGACAATAAAAAGACCGACCACAATTAGGCACTGACTATACTTTTTGAGACAGGAATAAAACACCCTATTATGCAACCAATTGACGGTATTGAACCGGCGATTGGTTGTTTAGTTTCGTTTGAATACGGATATTGTTATAATAAGTAATGAATTCTTCGACTATTTGTATCACACGCGCATTCGTTGTGCGGTAGATACCGTCGAGGTAGAACGTTTCAGTCTTTAGCGTGGAATGAAACGTTTCGATTGGGGAATTATCAGCTGGTGTGCCTTTGCGGGACATGCTCATGATAATTCCTTTTTCTTTGACTGCTTTTTGATAAGCATAGGATGTATAAACGGAACCTTGGTCACTATGCAGAATACACCCTTCGGGTAGTTCAGGCAATTGATTAAGCGTGTCCAACACGAAATCGGTGTCTTGTTTAAAACCGATTGTCTGTGCCACAATTTCACCATTGTAGACATCGAGAATACTAGAAAGATACATCATGGATTGGCCATAAGGCAAGTACGTAATATCCGTTACTAGCTTCTCCAGGGGTTTAGATGCGGAAAAATCCCTTGCCAATAAATTAGCTGCGATGTAGGCTGGCTGCCCGGTACGCTTGCGCTTTTTTACCTTCACTCGACATTGCCACCCATATTTTTACATAACACGCTGCACAGTCCTCATACAAACTCCTGTGTATAGAGCGGCAATCTTTCGATAACCATATCGGAATTTATGTTGTTTGCACAAGTCGCCAATCTGCTGATCTCGAACTTCCTTTTGGGTGATTTGTTCCGCATTCTTTCTCCAACGATAGTAGGACGAGCAACCTACGCCAAGGTGATGACAGACTTCTCCAACCGGCATAACACCTTTTAACTCTTCTACTAATTGAATAACTACTTTTGGCGCCACTTCCTTTCCAATTCCTCGTACTTTTTTAAGACTTCAATCTGCTGTTTCAAATAGCGATTCTCTGCCTGTAGTTTGGCTGTCTCACTTTCATATTCCGGTCCTTTACCGAAGGTATATTGTTTGCCGACTGGTTGGTGGAGACGGTGGATTTCTCCATTTCGATACCATCGCATCCATGTTTTCAACTGTGTATAGTTTCGAATATTTAATTCTTCCATTACTTCCTTTACAGGTACCTTAGCCAATCGCATTTCAATAGCCTTCATTTTTACTTCTACTGGATAACTCACTCTTGTACCCATAGAAAAAACACCTCCGTATTGAATTTAGGTATTGTATACCCGTTTTTCAACGAAAGGTGTTTTTATTTGTCTCATTTGTTTAGGTCAGTGCATTAAGTGAGTAGGTCTTTAAATTATAAGTATCCTTTTACTTCAAATTTGTTTAGCAAAGGCACATGCATAGAACGTCCAATTTTTTAAATACTTGTTGCTTGTTCCTCTTTAACATCTGAGTAAATTAAATTAGTTTCTTTTTTACTGTAGCCCATTTAATGATGTAAATTTGTTAATTCAATCCCTGACTCCATTTATAATTGAGCAAATGTGCGTCTCATTACATGTGGTGTAAGGTTTTATTTTGCCCCAGTTATTATTGCCAATAGGAGGTCTTGTAATGCTCTCTTCCAAATAACTCGAAAAATGAAGTCATTCTAAGCTTCGATACAAAAATCCAACCTAGTTTTTTTCTAGCTCTTTAGGAACTAGACACTACCAGGATAACGAGCACCCGCCGCAAAGCCTTTAGGTGAGATTCGTTCGATTTCCGCAAGATCTTCTTCCGTTAGTGCAACCTGCAGAGCACCTAGATTTTCCTGCACTCTTTCTAGCCTCTTCGTTCCTGGAATTGGAACGATGTGATCCCCTTGAGCAAGCAGCCACGCAAGCCCAAGCTGAGCTGCTGTGCAACCCTTTTGCGTAGCAAGCTTTTCGATTAGTGACACGACCTCTAAGTTTTTGGCAAAATTTTCACCTTGGAACCTTGGATAATGGCGACGATAATCATCCTCCGGTAAATCTTCGAACTTCTTGATCTGACCTGTCAAGAAGCCGCGCCCCAGCGGGCTGTATGGTACTAAGCCAATCTCAAGCTCTTTCAGAAGCGGAAGGACTTGGTCTTCAACTTCTCTGCTCCACAAAGAGTATTCGGTTTCCACCGCAGTAATCGGATGTATCGCATGTGCTCGACGAATTTGTTCGGCTGATGCTTCCGACAGACCAATATATCGAATTTTCCCTTCCTTCACCAAATCTGCCATCGTTCCGACCGTCTCTTCAATAGGGGTATTCGGATCTACACGGTGCTGATAGTACAGATCAATATAATCAATTCCTAATTGATAAAGGCTGGCGTCCACAGATTTTTTTATATACGCAGGATCTCCCTTAGGACCCTGTGTGTGAGTTACCCCGAATTTGGTCGCAATCACAGCCCTATCGCGTTGACCTTTTAGAGCCCGTCCAAGCAGTTTCTCATTGGCTCCGAACCGATGTTTCAGGTATTCTTCTGCTCCATAAAGATCAGCTGTATCAAACATCGTCACACCGAGTTCCAGCGCTCCCTGAATCGTGCGTACAGACTCTTCGTTGTCCGGCATCATCATTGTGCCAAGTCCCAATGACGACACTTCCAATCCTACTCGCCCTAGCTTTCTTTTTTTAGTAATATTATAACTCATAAATCGTTACCTCCTAATGGATGATTAGACTACTTACTAAGTATAATTCAACTATATAATGGTAAACACAGTATGTTTATACTAGCAATAAAATTACTAGGAAGCAGATTGGCCTCTAAAAAATTTTACTCAGTTAGCTTCGGCTTTCTCTCCCTCAACTGGCGTATAGATACAAAAATGCAGACCTGGGTTATTATCAAGATTCGAAAGGGAATTGATATCAAATGGATATACCTTCCCCTTACTGGGGATATGGATGAAAACCCTACTTACTTTTTTGAGTTGTATATGGTGGAAATTCCACATAGCTTCAAACTCTGAACTGTCTTCGCAAAGACGATTTACCGTCTCTGCAAACCATGGATCATCCTGATGCTTATCGTAATAGGTTCTAAAAACAGCAACTGAGTGTAATGCAAACTCCTCCCAGTTGCGCATTCGGTGGCGTAATTCAGGATCAACAAATAGTATTCGGATCATAACACGTTCGTCGACTGGCATTGATGAGAAATCCGCAATAATCTCATTAGCTACAGTATTCCAGGCGAACACTTCCGATCTTTCGTTGCTTATAAAAGATGGATAAGTTAACTGATCTATAATTTGCTGCCACTGAGGATTCAGCCCCATATTTAAGGAGGGAACGGATGCAGATTCATTGGGATCCCATAATTGTATCAAATGCATACTCTCATCCGTCGTCAACTGCAGAGCTTTTCCTATATTCTCAATAACCTCTCTAGAAGCAGCCATTTCCCTTCCTTGTTCCAACCAAGTATAGTAAGTCGCACTTACACCTGCCAGTATAGCAACTTCTTCCCTCCGAAGTCCCGGTGTTCTTCGCCGACCATACGAACCGTTAAGACCTGCCTGTTCTGGCAGAAGTCTATTTCTGCGTGATTTTAAAAAAGCACCCAGTGTTTTAAATCTATTATTTTCACTCATCACGTGTCCACCTTTTTCAGTATTCATGGTACCATGACCTCTTTTAATTTCAATCGTAAGGAAATAATATCGAAATATATCCCAAAATATTTTAGTGATATCCAAAATATTAGGATTAACATATAATTCCCTGAAGTTCTTAATTTAGTCATTTCCTTTTATGGTTCACCTTAACTATCATTTCTATTTAACTCTGAATTTAACTACATCAGATTACCTTTCTAATTTAATAGTCCTCTGTACTTAAGGCTTCTTTATTGTAAAAGAGTATTCATTATTTATCCATTCAGTTATTTCTATGATAATTATAGATTACATCTATCTAATAAAGCTTTTTAAAGTATCTATAGAACTCGTTTCTACATTAAATTCCAGCTTCTCTACTTCACATATTAACAACTCAATAAAACCAAGTGTTGCATAATTTATAAAACTGTTCTTTTTCAATGTAAGATAAACTTCTCCATTTAAAGATGGCTTTTCAATTCGTTGAAAATATAAATCTCCTGTTTCCTAATAATCAATTTAGTTAAGTAAATGATTATTGCACAAATAATAAAGCATAATCAATATTTAATTACAATTTTAAGTATATTTTCGCCTAAAATAAAATTAAGTATATCCTTGCCATAACGGCAAAGATATACTTAAAGTCACACATACTTGGATGAAATCATAATTTCGCAATATGGAGACGGCGGGAGTCGAACCGATATCTCTAGGAAAGCTCATAAAACCAACATTTAAAAGGGTTTTTAGAACTTTTTTAAATAGTTAAATGCCAAACTAAATGCCATTTCACTAAATTAGCGTTGCGGGGGCAAAATTAAACTAATTTAGAAAATAATAAAGCTTGTTCACCAGTATCATAACTGTAGCGTTAGTTTAAGTGTAATATTTCACAATGGAATTCGGAGATAGGCTTAATGTTTTCAATAAAAGTATAGACCATCGAGCGTTTAACTAAAGTACCTGCGTCTGAATTATAATTGTGATTTTAAGTAACAAAAAAAGATTTTCTACACAGAAGATACTGGTCAGATAACCTTAATTAATTTGTACTATGTTTATATTACCTATTTAATAGTTTACCCTGTCTTCTAGATTCTCTAATTATTCTCTCATTGGCAGTAAACAAGTAAACTTCTTCGATACTTGCAAAATCTGCATCATCAAATATTATTTTATCGATTCCGTTTCTTTTCGCAAAACTCGCTATAAAAGAATCGGCACCGTCTAAGTAATTATTTTCTAAATCATTCTCCAATAGAGATAAAATCAGATCATCTAATTCTTCAATAAGTCCCTCTGATACACCCTTAATGATACTAAATGAATTTTTAATTTCAGTAACAACGTTCGGTCTCTCTCTTGGAAAGTTTCTTCTGAATGATTTAAAGTAAACATTACTATTGTTATTTAGGCAATATATTTCATGCTCACATTTCTCAATAAATTGAGATATTTCGCCAAAACTCAGACGAGAATATTTTAGTTTTGAACCGTTGTTTATAGCATTTTCTAAATATATAGGATACTCATCTATCTGATATTGTTGATATTTTTCTTCTAATAAAGATAATCTACTATATGCTAACCATAAAAAAAAGTTTGTATCTATAAGGTAACAATCATCCACTAATGGGATATCTTTGGTTATATCAATAACACCCTTATTATTAATAATCTAAAGAATATTAATGAAAATAAAATTATTTACTTTAAAAAAGGACAAGCCGCATTTTCGAATTGAAAATGCGGCTGTTTTAAAATTATATGTTTGCTTTCATATTTGATCAACAAATACAAGGAGGCAAACAAAGCTTAGAGAGTAACCAGTTCTTTAAGCTTGGCCACGATCTCTGTTATAGGTTCTTCCCCAGTGTCCAGACCGCTTCGTGAACCTAGTAAGGGACTAACGTCTCGAAGAGCATCATACGTTGTCTCATGCACAATCGGAATGAGTTGATCACGAGATAGGAGTACAGAAAGTTCCTTGTCGGCGACGCCCTCTTTTTGGAGGCGGAGTAGCAACGCAGGAGTGACTAGCACAAGTCCAACTCGTGAGTTCGCCAAGCCCTTGTCAATTGCACGAAGTAACGGCGCGCCAAGAAGAACATCCTTCTCGCTGAACCAAACGGTGACACCCCGTGCTTCAAGTAGCTCAGTCAGCTGCAATGCAAGTCCTTTGCGGTCGTCCCATGCATGACAAAGGAATACGTCCCGCAGGTCCGGTTTTTCTGCCAATTGTTCAACGCTGTTTCGGACTGGTGTGAGTGTTCTAACTTGTTGCGGCGTGTACAACACTGAAGAACCTGGTTTCGACCAACGTGCTCTTGTACGGCCACTAGAACCACTGCTAGAACCGCCGCTACTGCTTCTACCACTACCACTTCCACTTCCATAAGACGGGGAATAATACGAAGGTGAGTATGATCCATACCTAGAACTACCACCGCACGCCGGGCAGCTGTCCCTCCCACTTGCTGTTTGATGTCCCCTTACTGGTGCAGTGCATCTAGCCATGTAAATTCCCCCCTAACTTAATGAGTAGTTTTGAACTTTTTCTAATATCCATTTAAGCTTCCCCCTTGTATTTTCTCTTTTTAAAATTTTCCGTTTTATCTCATTATTATATCAAATATATTTGGAAATTTCTTCATATATAAACTTTTTTCCCTGTTCCGATGACTTTATTATCATTTAACAAATTCCTATTTAAAGCATACCAATAAGAAATAGTTCTCCTTAATTAGACTGCTTGAACCAAACACACTTCTACATTTCTACAAATACCCAATTACACACATTAATATATTACACTCCTTCACGATTACAATTAATGACTCGGAACAAATCTAACTAAAACTACTTCCAATAAAGTAGAAAATATTATTATCTATTGCCTAATTTTTAAATTTAAAAATTTTCTTCTATGTTTTGGTTCATTAAGAAAGTTTCAGCTACAGAAAGATGAGTCAGTTATTTTTAAAGTGTTCGTAAAAGTACACGTTTACAAACACTCCGAAAAAGACCATAAAAAAACGTTCGTAAATGCCCTAAGACTTACTACGAACGTTCGTTAATCAACATACACTTATAAGAAAGCTAGTTTTTATTGAAAGATAACCTAACTCTAATTCCTAAAGTAAGGTTATAAAAGAGTTTGAAGGGATATTAAGTGCAAGATAACAGTTAAAATCATTGCAAAACCTCAGTAGAAGTAACACACCAGAACCAGGTTGATTTTATATAGAAAAATGAGCTTGGAGAATCATTTTCAATCTTTTTTTCTGTCATTTTTTACTAAAGTACCTCGTTAGCTTAATAAGAACTTTTTATATTTCACCTTCTTTTATCCATGTCCAAATTCGGTAACTTCCGAAAACTGATACTAAGAAAAGTAAAAGCATAAGTATAACGTAAAGTGATAAACTATTGATTTCTTCTAACCCTTCGCTGTTAACAACTGTCCAAATGGATAATCCAAATAGCATCAAGTAACAAAATACATTAGGAATAATCCATACGATTCTTAACTTTGTGTTTTTCAAAAATATTCCCCCTCGGACTATATACGAAAGTCAGCATGAATAGATTCCAAATAAGTATTTCCTTCTTGAAGTAGTCGAGTAGAAGGGAACCTCTCTACCTTACGGTAGATTGTGTTACACCCCCCTCACAGAACCGTGCTTGCGCTATTTACGCACACGGCTCCTCCAAATCATCCTTCACAAAATGGTGATTCTGCTATTCTCAATAGTTTAGTTTACATTTATTATTTCTACCGCTGTATGTAGTAAATGTGTCCCTAGTGAGGGTGATCATTTGGTAGCAGCCTTTCCTCCATCGACATTACCCAACTTCATTGGTACTATGCTGCTATCCAACTCCCTACAACGGCATTTAGTTTCCTTGCTTATTATCACTTGTACACCATACTCTTCTATAAGAAGAGACCGGTAGGGTCTCCCGAGTTGCCGTATCATATCAATGTGTTACGTGCCAAGGTCTCTGACTCCAGAGAGGTTTTATCCTTCTTGCCTTTAACGCTGGATAAAATGTAGCTTTCTGCCGTGCTTAAAGCATCAGCCCTCTCGATTTACTAACATTATGGAGCTCAATCCCTTCAACCAGTTGGCTTTCGGCCTGCCACCTAACTGTCTACGCTTAAAGGCTAATGTTACCATTAGCCCTCCAAGACTCGCTACGAGTGAATGGCTAGTTCTTTCTCGACGGGAATCCCACCCGCTATATGATACGACCTAGGCTCGGCCGCACAAGCACTACGTTAGTTGAATAAGAAGATGTATATTATAAACAATAAGGAAATCGCTATGATGGATTTAATCCATAATATTTTTTTACTTATACCAGCTTTCCCTTCAAGATAATTTAAGTAAATCATTGTTAAAGGAAAACCTAACAATGCATATGAAGAATCTCCACCGACGGTTTCAACATATTTATATAATCCTACTACAATAATGAGAAGTCCTAGTGTACCAATTGACATATTAAAATATATAGTGCCTCTATCGTTTTCCTCCAATTTTTCTCCCTCCAATTTTATATCTCTACTTACTTATTCTCACTTCTTAAAATTAATCCTTGTTAAACTAAACTGCGGCGTTAGTTCAATAAGAACATAAGCTACCCTTAACAGGTAGCTACTTGTTTAACTAAAGCACTCCGTTAGTTGAAGAAGAATTAACTCAATAGCTTGTTAAAAATACCTTCCCTTTGGTTATTTTGGATGATTCAACATCACCGATAGCCTTTTTTACATCCGACAAGTCATACTTAGAATCTACCATCATCAAGCGTAATTTTTGCTCGTCTATTAGTCTTATCAAATGATTAAAGGTTTCTTGCCATTTATTTACCGAGACATTTTTATTCCAATTCCGTAAATGAAATATATTAGCATTCACTTTTGCTTTATTTATATCTGCCCAGTTTACTTGTATCCCTGATAAAAGACCGATGGTTAAAAAGTTCCCATTAGGGTGGACACAAAAAGCCAAGTCATTTCCAGATGAACCTCCAACGGAATCAATAGCAGCATCTGCACCCATTCCATTTGTTAATTCAATAACTGTTTCATAAAGCGAATCTTTAGAAGTATCTATCACATAAGAAGCACCTAGATGGAGTAAATCTTCGGTATATTTATTATTCCTAGCCACTGCAATCAATCGAAAACCTAAAACCTTCGATAATTGAGCAAAAATATGCCCAATAGAAGAACCGCACGCATTAACCAATAAAACATCATTCGGTCTTAATTTTAAAACTTCCGTACAAGTCACCCAAGCTGTAATGGGATTGATATACATCTGTGATGCCGTAAAATCATCAATAGAATCAGGTATAGAAACTGTAAATTCTACTGATGTCTTAACAAATTCTTGCCAAGTGCCTTCCCCACGTAAAGGTAAAACACGTTTACCAATAAGATTAGGGGAAACTAAAGAACCAACATCTTCTACAATTCCAACTCCTTCATAACCAGGAATATTTGGTAATGAAATCCGATGAGAATATGCCCCTCTAATCGGTATTAAGTCAGAAGGATTGATAGGACATGCTAACATTCGAACAATGACTTCATTATCTTTTGGTGGTTCAATGCTTCTATCTTCAACTTTTAAAACGTCTCTAGGACTACCGAATTCATAGAATTTAATACATTTTCCATCCAATACTATTAGTCTCCTTAATATAGCTCAGATTTATTTAATTATGTTATTTTCAACTAAACTGCTTCGTTAGTTCAATAAGAAAAAAGGCTTTACTCCTTCTTGAAGTAAAGCACCCGTTACTTTAAGTGTAATTCTTCACAATGTCCCTTGCTTAAACTTTGGCATAAATACAAGTATCAGTCAGTTTACTTCCATCTGCGGATAAATCCTCATTCTTTAAAATCCCTTCTAACTCAAATCCTAATTTTTCAGGAATAGAACGACTCTTTAGGTTTGTGGATTCACATCTAATTTCAACTCTCGTAAAGTTCATATGATTTAAACCTAGTTCACATAGTCCTTTTACCGCTTCTAACATATATCCGTTACCCATAAATCTTGTGTTAATCCAATAACCAATATGACTTTTTGGGATGTCCCAGTTTAAACCTTCAAAACTTGTTACTCCTATAAAATCATTAGTGTCTTTATGGAAAATCAGGAAACGTAAACTATCTCTTTTTATGAAGTTAATATATGTTTCTCTCAAATTTACTTCTGTTTCCTCCAGAGTAGGGATTGTCTGTGCAAATGGCAACCAAGCCTTTAATTCATTAAAAGAATCTTTAATTGCATCATTAACAATAGTACCGTCTCCTGATTGCCTAGGTGCTCGTAATAATAACCTTTCTGTCTCTATTTGTAATGGAATGTCTAATAATAATGGATTCACTACAACTCCCCCTTGCCACAACTTATTTATTATATCCTTGTTAAACTCTACTTCTTACTTTAGTTGAATAACAATACAGGCTATCTACTACAGACCCCACTTATGTATATTCTTCAACCTTGTTAAACTAACCTGCTGCTTTACTTGAACAAGAAAAGAGAGTTGTATCATCAACTCTCCAATTTACTAAAGCACCATTAGTTGAAGAAGAAACTCAGAACTGGCGGTAAGAATAACAGACTAATTGAAGTAAAAATAAGTATTTGAGAAACTATTTTCGGTAGTTTTTCTCTACCTTTTCCTTTATACCATCCGCTAAATTGCAATTTATTTCTATATAGTACAAAAAACAGAAGAGGAATAGCGATATAAGTCATCCAACCAAATTTGTCTATATCAGTGCCAATTTCTATATATACTTCTCCAACAAAATAACCCAAAATGCCAATAAAAATAAACATTATGAACAAAATTCGTATTAACTCTAAGAATATAACAACAGTAGTCATCAACACAGTATGAATAGATTTTTCACCATCACGACTATTTTTCAACAATTCCACCACCTTTGGTTGTTACTTCTCCATGAATTTTAGAAGTCCTTCTTTCACTAACCCATTAGTTCAATATCTTTAATTTTTTGAACCATTTAATCAAGGATACAATTATGACCATAATGAATGTAATTGTTATAGAGTATTCCAAAATCTTGAAGAGAAAATCTGGATAAGGAATTTCCCAACCCGAATGCATTCCATTAACATCCTCAGATGTTCCCGTTCTATCAACCAATACAAACAATGCCGAAAAAGAAATAATAAAGGAATATATAGCTGTTTTCACTAAAGTTTTTTCCACGTTCGAACCCCCTTTAATCTTTTTCTTCACCTTACCATAAAAACCCATTATTGTGTTAAACTGTTTCTTTAGTTCAATAAGAAAAAGGCTTTACTCCTTCTTGAAGTAAAGCACCCGTTAGTTGAAGAAGCATAGATTAGAGTAAGATTCTAATTCAAATTAAAAGACTGTTTTATATCTGAAATTGTTGCTTTATAGTAAAATTCATTTATATCCTTTTCTAATTTATCTCCTTCATGTTGAAAGCTAATTGTTTTAACCCCAACCTCCCCATTACCCTCTTTTCCCAAATTTGCTCATTGCTATAAAAGTATTATTTCTCTATAATTTATTTTTAGTACAATAAAGGAGTCTATTATGTATATTTGGAATATTAATGCACTTATTACAGCTTTAAGGGAAGATTCCTTTACTGAAAAACAGAAGAAAAATTATCGAAGTATCTTTTGGATTATAGCAGCTATATCTGTTATATCATTACCAATAGTTTACGATTTTTCTACTATGAATCAAATTGATATTATTGATTCCATTTGCTTTATTATGATCAATGGGATTGGTTTATTTGTATTATTTCGAATCTATAAAAAAGGAAATAAAAAAGAGTTTATTCTTCCGTATATTAGTTTAGCGATCCCAATTTTACTAAGATACATATTACTTGTTAACGCTTTAAATGGAATTGGATATTTTCTCATTTACGATTTACTACCTTATCAATCTCTCGAGGAAACAAATTTAATGGATTTAACTATTTCAATAATAGTGGAAGTTGTTTATAACTTAATGTTTATCCATTACTTTAAGAAGATAAATAAATAAGGCATCTAATCGTAGGAAGTCACACAAATAAAGGGTGATACTTATCATTATCGATATGTATCACCCTTTATTTCTTGCTCAAGAATTGCCTGCAATTTGGTAGATTATTATTCAACTAACCAGCTAATAGGATGTCAATATTTTTCTTTAAAATTTCTATTAATCTTATGTTATACTATTTTGTGCATGACAAATAGCCCTCCAAAAACCTTTTGGAAGGTTTTCTCTTAATTACTTGTAACCAGTAATTACACTATATCTTGGAAAGTTTCTTTGCTATTTAATAGAGCATAAATCCAATGAAGCAGTTTGTTAATGCAGGCTACTATCGCCACTTTGGACGGCTTACCTTCTGATTTCTTCTTATCATAGAATTCTTTCAGCTTTTTGTTTCTTGAACTTCTGATACCGCACAATACGGCAAGATACAAAGCATGGCGTAATCTACTAGAACCTCGTTTTGTAATACGATTGGTTGTGGCAGTAAACTTTCCTGATGAGTGGACACTGGGATCTACTCCTGCAAAGGCAACCAGTTTTTTTGGATGACTAAACCGATCGATTTCACCAATCTCAGAGATGATCGTGGCAGCGATTTTTTCCCCGATTCCTGGAATCGATTGAACAATCTTGTAATCTTCTAATTCATTTGCCAAGGTCACTATACGAACTTCCAACTCTGAAAGGTGTCCTTGGTACTGAAAAAGCATTTCAATATACATTTGAAGATTGATCAAGTGACTGTGATACACGACTTTTTGAAATGGATTTCGAGATGCGGAATCCATTAATTTTTTGGCCTTATCCAATGCCCATAGACTAGACCGTCTTGTACAAAACTCCATCACACATTCCGCTAGCTTACTTTCTCCAGCCGCTAGTACATCTTCTGAAGTAGGGTATTTCTTTAACATCAATAAAGAAACCTTCGAATAAAGATCACCAAAAACCTTGCGGTATTCAGGAAACACTTGATCTAAAATAGTGTGAAACTGCAGTTTAGCCTCCACATACATATTCGTCACAATCTCCTGTTGTATGGAAAGATTTCTAAGATTTAATAATTGGATTCCTCTGTTTTTATGAGGTTCAAAATCTTCTTTGTAATAAAGCACACACAACTGATACGCATCAATTGCGTCTGTTTTTACCCTTCTTAAAACTGGATCTCTTCGCCTGATAAGAAATGATCGGATTAAGCAAAATATATAAAATTTCATGGTCCTCCAAGTATTGAATAACAGGAGAATGATAATGACCTGTAGATTCTAAAATGACCATAGGCATTTGCCCAGTCATCCCTTCAATCTCCTTTAAAAAGCCTATAAAACGGTCTAACTCCTCTTTTGTATGCTTCATAGAATAACTCTTTCCAAACGGCTTCGATTTATCTAAAAACGCCTGAACTTGGCTCTCTCCTTTAGCCACATCCAGACCAACTACTGGGTTCATTTAGCTTCCTCCTCTGACTTCACTCACCAGTACCCCTATTCCTCCATGTAGTATCATAGCTTCGCTTGTTATACGAGATCTATGTCCCAACCAGCCTCAAACATGTTTCTACAAGTAGGGGGTGGACAGTTTAGTTCAAGGGATCATTGTCCCACGCACCCGTACGTCCTACCCTGGCTACTGATATATTAAATCCTATAAAAATAAGGTCAACCAGTAAAAACTGGTTAACCTTATAATACGAAGCACCCGTTAGTAGAGAATAGATATTTTATTTACCTTATAGATTTTTGATACAAGTTAAAAATTGGAAGCGTAATATTATCCCATTTAGTTTTATCATCAATTGACACCCAGGAAACATCAATTATATCTTCGTTATCCTCAATACTTTTATCTACAAACATTTTTCCGCCAACAATTTCCACTAAATAGGTAAATTTCGTTGATTCTGTATTAAGAAGTTCTTTGATTTTAACCTCATAACCAGTTTCTTCTTTTATTTCTCTTATGCAAGCATCTTCTGGAGATTCTCCTTTATGAATTCCTCCACCTGGAAAATTCCATACAATTTCCCCACGTTGAACATGTTGTTGAACCATTAACACCATATTATCTTTTAAAACAAACCCTTGAGAAATCATAAAAACCTCCAATTTTATATTTTTTATTGAACTAACCTGTACCCTTAAGTTCAATAAAAAGAGGCTTTACTCCTTCTTGAAGTAAAGCACTCGTTAGTTGTATAATATGACTCCCACTGTAATTATTTACTAGGTGAGAGTCTGGTAATCAGTCTAATTCTAATACGATCGGTTCAATTTGCTTTATTATCTTTACAGTATCCGGCACTAATTTGAATGTACTTGGAATTTGTTCGTGACCGTCAAATTGTAGCTTATAAACGGTGCGATTATTAATTAAATTTACAGTTGTTCGGTCAGAAACAATTAAACGATCGTTAATGACCATCTCCCAACTTGCTGCACGAACTTCTGGGTCACCTTCCGTAGAAATTTGTAAATGTAATGTGTCTTGTTTGATTTCTAATGCATCGATTATATACGTTGCGTTTTCAAACTGAAATGGTTGTAACTGTGCAGCACTCACTTCCGTCTCGTATAAACTGAAAACATTTGCTTGCATTGCAAGCACCTCTAATGTCTCTGGCTTTGTATGGCTTGGAACAGAAGTTGTGTAAATCCTTTCCCCTAATACATCTGTTCCTCCACCACTTGTACTAGAAATATTGATCATAGGTAGTTCACCTTCTAAATACTTTGTGCTTTTAATTAATTGTCCTGTTTCATTTCTAATCGCATATTGAATTTCTGTTCTCATTTTACCGAAAAAGTCGTCTTGGGTATGATCGAGTTGCAATTGGTCAGCACCATCTTTATATTGATATCGAGTTCGAATTTGCTCGTATAAATTGTCATGATATTGTTGGTATTCATCCCTGAATTTGACTCGAAAATGAATATCAACGTTGTCTCCATTTTCTACAACCTCATCAATCGAAACATCTAAAAACGGCTCATTTAAGCTAGGGACTTGTCCGGCTGTTGAAAGGTCTTTCTGTTCACTACTGTTAGCTTCAACTAATTGAGTTGACTCGTCAATCTGCTGTGTTACTTCATTCGGTATACTATTCCAGTAATAAAGTGCGAAGCCTAACACAATAACTGCAACACTGATTACATTTATTTTTAATGTATGCCAATATTTTTTACGCTTTGTATTTGTTTGAATACGTTGCATAATGAAATCAGCTTGACTATGTGTCATCATTGGCTTATTGAGTTGTGCAAATAAAGCTTTTTGTTCATTTACTAATTGCTCATATTCACTCTGACAATTTTTACAGTATTGCAAATGAGCTTCTATTTTTTGTTGCTCACTATTTTCTAAAAAACCTTCTATATAATCTTCCAACAAGTTCGAATCACATTTCATAATAAAAACCTCCTTTTGTCGTTCCGATTAACCTTAGTTTTCTTTTACTACGGTGCAATTTGTTACGAACGTCGTTTAAAGAAATTTGTAGCACATGCCCAATTTCATAGTAGCTAAGCCCATTCACATATTTCAATAACAATACAAAATATTCGGTTTCATCTAATTGCTGAAGAAGCTGCTCTAATTGCTCATTTTCTTCACGTAATAACAATATTTTTTCCGGATAACGACTATCCGTTACTTCGATATCGATTGGTGTCGTTTGATACTTGTGTTTTCGTAAATGATCAAAACAATTATTGACCACAATTCGATAGAGCCATGCATTAAATGACCCTGTTTTTTTATACTTATGTAGGCTATAGTACACTTTAATAAAAATATCCTGGACGATATCATCTGCAACAGTACGATTACGGACAATTCGTAAAACAGTGCTAAAGACTTTCTGTTCATAATGTTTGATAACGTGTGCAAAGTAATATTCTTCTCCGTTATTTACTCTCGCAATCACTTCATCCATCTCCATCCGATTCACCTCCTTACTACTATAACGAACAAATCTCTATTTCCTCTCAAAAAAATTTTTATTTTTCTATTTAAGGAAAATTTATTTACTGTTTTATCGAATATAAAAAACGTCTTTCATCCAAAATGGATGTAAGACGGCAAAAACAATCTCTTTGTCTCTATTTTTTTATATTTGATAATAATGGATTGAATTATCCTTATGTAATAACTAGTTCAATAATTTTCTATAATACCTCTTATTCAACTAAACTGCCGCTTTAGTTCAATAAGAAAAAAGGCTCTACTCCATCTTGAAGTAAAGCACCCGTAGTTTAATTCATTGGTATAAGATATGCTATTCGATTAACTTCTCTTTTTAAATAATAACAAAATGACATTCCATATCAATCCAATAACAATGCATGTTATTGAAATGAAAAATGTAAGCCAATAAAAGCCTCCTGCTGGAACGGTGAACTCTGCCAAAATAAATAATATGATTCCAAAAAACAAATACATGTGTAGCAATACAAATCTATTCATTGTTCTTGCCCCTTTCTGATTAACTAGAATATTCTTATTCAACTAACCTGCTGCGTTAGTTCAATAAGAAAAAAGGCATTACCCCTTCTTGAAGTAAAGCACCCGTTACTTTAAGTACAATACTTCACAATCTTTTTACACCTTTATAAACTTAACTCCTTAAATGCGTTTATGAATACAAAATTACGCCATCTTTTTGGATTCTCGCCAGATTTTTGTGGATTTACAGAGAAAAAGTAATATGCAAAGTGTTATGAAATAACTAAGATTGGACAGCATTACTTAAAATGCTCCCAAACCGTAACTAACATTGGCTTTTATCAATCGTGCATAAAAAAATGTATAAACAATGTTTATAGAAAAAGCCGAAAAACGCTGATTAAACAGTGTTTTTCGGCTTTTTAATGTACTCCCAAACTTTCATTTCGGCACGTTATTTATTTTATTTTGTATACTTTATAAGTTTTTAAAAATAATAATAAAGTTGTTTAATTTTTTGCTGTATATTTTTTCACAGCAGGTACAATTTCTGTTGCTAATAATTCAATATTTTTCTTTATCTGATCCATCGTAATGCCACCAACATCAATTTCTCCTAAGAAACGTTGATGACCATACATTTCATATTGATACAATATTTTTTCAATAATTTGTTGCGGCGAACCAACCATTAATGTATCACGATGATCTAGTGCAGCATCAAATTGTGGTTTCGGATAAATCCCACCTCTTAAGTGAACGCTTGTAGTATTCAGATGAGGGTAAAGTTCACGGAATGCTGTTTGACTGTCTTCAGCAATATACAAGACACTTGCTGTTGAAATCGGTAATGTTTTGGGATCAAACCCAGCACGCTTAGCTGCTTCACGGTAGCCCTGTACCGCATGGTTAAATGCACTTGCAGGACCTCCTAGTGTTGTTAGCATCATAGGTGCGCCTGCATAACCAGCTTTAATCGCACTTGCAGGCGGTCCTCCTACTCCACGCCAAATAGGCATCGATCCATTTAATGGCTGTGGTAAGATTTCTGCATCATTTAATGGCACACGGAATTTCCCTTGCCATGTCACACGTTCTTCGTCATTAATTTTTAAAAGTAAATCAAATTTTTCTTCAAATAGCTCTTCATAATCGTGGACATCATATCCGAGTAACTCATATGCTCCTAATCGGGAACCTCGACCCGCTACAATTTCTGCACGCCCGTTAGAGATTAAATCAAGCGTTGCAAAATCTTCATACACTCTGACTGGATCTGAAGTACTTAATACACTTACAGAACTTGCTATTTTTATTTTGTTTGTTGCTTGTGCAATTGCCCCGAGAATAACCGTATGCGCTTGTGTTGCAAACAATGGTTGGTGACTTTCCCCTACCGAAAAAATATCAAGACCCGCATCTTCAGCTAATTTTGCCGTTTCGATTAATTCCTGGATGCGTTGTTGCACTGAAATACGCTCGCCTGTTAATGGATTTTTTAAATGATCTCCAATTGAATATAAGCCAATTTCCAGTCCGTTTTTAGGATTAATACGATATTTTTCCATTTTGTCTCTCTCCTTTACGAAAGCTCCTCTGCAGCTAAACCAACAGTTTTTAATAATGCTGTTAATTGTTCCTTTTGACTGTCATCTAACACTGCTAAATTTTGTACAATCATTTCTACGTGCTTCGGGAAAATTTCATTAAATAAATCTTCCCCCTTCTTTGTCAATAATACTTTGCAATAGCGTTTGTTCTCTTCATTGATTTCGCGTTTCGCTAATTCCTTTTTTTCTAGCTTGTTCACTACATACGTGATACTTCCGCTTGGAATCATTAACGTTTCGCTAATATCTTGAATATAATGAGGTCCTTTATTATAAAGCAGCTCTAGGACTATAAAGTTTTCAATCGTTAAACCATGACTTGTAATATCCTTCGCTGCATTATCATAAAGTGCTTTCGATGCTTTTAACAGCGTTCGAAATAACTTCAATTCTTTTTCTGCATGTTGTAATTTCTGTTCCATCAATTAGTCGCCTCCGATGTTTCTTTATCTTCAGCATAAAAGTTTTAACTGACTTAGCCAAGTAAAGATGAGTAATTTAATGCCAATACGATGGCTCCAAGCACTAGTAAAATGATAGGCATCATCATATCTTTCAATTTGTCTTGAATTTTAATATGTGTGAATATTGCCCCAATCATCGTTGCAACAACAAGGAAGCTACCAATTGCAGCCAATGTTCCATTCCAAATACCTGCTATTAAAAGAACTGCTGCTACAACCTCTACAACGCCTGTGAAAATTCGAAATCCTGCTGAATAACCATAATGTTTAAATCCTTCAACCATTTGTTTTGAACCAAATTTCATTAGTCCAAACATAATAAACCCTAATCCTAAAACTACTTGCAGTATTGTTGATACCATTTTTATATTCTCCTTTTCCTCATCCTACTATTAGGATGAAATCCATAATTTTTTATAATCACCGTTTAAAACGGAAATTCACTTTGATATTGTTTTGTTTTTTCAACAACTAGCTTTGCTGGTGGTAAGTCTTCTCCTGATTCACTTGAAATCGTAAGACTCGTCATTGTCGACGTCACCTGACCACGAATTTCTTGTAAGTTATCTTGTCTTAACTTGTCTCGTTCAATGATTTATTCACCAGTCAAGCCTTCCTCCCGATTTTTCGAAGCTAGTTCATTAATTCTTTTTAAGCTCGCAATCATCATCATTTTCCTTTCTATGAACTTGTTTCAACACATATCCTAGTGTTAGGATATACTCATCCTAACACTAGGATATTGAGATGTCAATTATTTGAAAATAATTTTAAAATCCTCATTTATCTAAACGGCTGCGTTATTTAAAGAAAAAATGTCCACAAAGCGGCGTTTGGTAACATTTCTTTACTTAGCGTTGTAAATTTGACGAAAGTCCTTGTTGCACTATACTGCCGCGTTAGTTCAATAAGAAAAAATGCTTTACCATTATTGAAGTAAAGCACCCATTAGTTGAAGAAGAAAAGTGAAGCTTATTCAATAATCGCGCGCTTAAATTGATTAACTAAAATACCATCTCAGTTATAGAATCAATTAAGTATTCCAGTTGAATATAAACGTTCTATCGACAGGAAGGTATCTTGCCAACGGTAAACGAAAGTTGGAGCTTGCTTATCTGGAAAATGTGTGCGGCCTACAATTCATTTGGCTCCTTTATTGTGATTGAAACGATTGTTTTTACGTAATAGTCAATGCTCGTGGTCCTCTACTTGTTCCTTCATGACGCTTAAGATTATGAAGCTTTCAACGGTGGGATCCTGCTGACACCCTTCCAGTGTATAGGTGAATAATTGCTGTCCCTCCTCTGATACCAGCTCCGAACAGGTCATGTTTTCTTTGGCGGGGCTGTCTCCCCGATCCTTATTTTTTGAGCTATCAATTTCCAAATCGAATAAAGATCCGTCGAAAGATAAATTGTACAATGTTGGTTTTCCTTCCAGCGTATAATTGGTAATCCTTACGGAAGCCGCTTCTTTCGCTTCGATGTTGTTCAAGAATCGTTCAAAGCGGGGGAAATTGTAAACAGGTCCATGCATATTAATGACATCGCCGTTTTTAACCGCTGTTTCGCTATCATATGAACAAGCAGATAGCATGCATGTACCGAGAAACAGTAGTAGATACAAAAGTTTTCGCATTTTAATCCTCCCATGGTGTCCATGATATTTCACCTTCACTGTATGCGTTAAACCATCAATCTATCCACCAGCAATGCATAAAAAACATTTCAGAAGGCGGTTTTTGAGCGGAAGGTTAAGGAAGGATATTATCAGAAGTACTTTTAAATGGAAAAGGAGCAACGTCTTAAAAGACGTTGCTCTATTTGACTAAAGCACACCGTTAGTTCAACAAGCATTATTTCTTTTTAGAAGACTTATACCCAATAATAATAACAACAGCAACAATTACGGTAAACCATATATACCAATCCATTCGATTTCCCCCTTTTGGAAAACAGCCATCTACTAAGATTTATGCTCTTTACACCAAAACATTCCCTATTTTAACCAGCTGCATTACTTCGAAAACAAAAAAGGCTTTACTCCTTCTTGAAGTAAAGCACCCGTTAGCTTAATAAGAACTTGTTTTTATCTAGTTCGTTAATAACTTCTTTTATTGTATCTATTACAATTTCTGGATTTTCCAAATGAATTGAATGCCCATGGTCAGTCTTAATTTGAATCGTATTATTTGTTAAATTAGAAAGAATATTTTGATGTTCTACCCAAGAAACATCATTATTGTTAGAACTTAAAACAGTTATTGGAAGTTCTTTATTTAATGGTTTTGAGTCTTTTAATTGAGAGGCAGATTCTTCACTATAAAAGAATTCTTTATATACTGCTTCGAATGTTTTAGAATTATAACCAATATAGTTTATATATTTTTGATAAGGTTCTGGCAAACGTTTTCTGCCAACTGGTTGTTTTAGTAGTCTAGGAATACCTAAGCTTGAAGTTATATATCCCAATCTAAATAACCTCAAGTTTTTCTTATGAATGTTCGTACGTTCTTCATCCCATTCACTACTTAAATATCTTTTTTCGTGTACTGAATCAATTAAAATTAAAGCGGCCACTTTCTCAGGATATTTACTAGCAAACAATCGCATATTTAAACCACCAAATGAATGTCCTACTAACACGTATGGAGGTTTTGCGTTTAATTCTTCTAACACTTTTATCAAATCCTCAACCACGTTTTCACTTGTATATTTTCCTTTTACCGATGAACTCCATCCATATCCAGCCCTATCGAATGAAATAACCTTTGAAAATTCAGAAACTTTTGGTTGGATATAATACCAATCAATTGAACAACAGCTTAATCCAGCATCTAATATTACTGTATATTTTGAATCATCGCTTCCAGAATCAATTGTATGAATTACTCTATCATTTATTTTTACTAGATTGCCCAATCCGTTTACTTTATTTTTCTTATTAGAGTACATATTTACTAATGTTAATGGAAAGCCAAGGAATCCAAGTGTTGTTTTAATAACTTTTTCATTCTTCATATAACCTCTCCTCGTATCATCTAGAGATATGATTGCATTATTGAACGGAATGGTGCGAATAATAATTATTAAACTAAACTACGTTAGTTCAAGAAAAAAGTGCTCCACCCAGACTTGAAGTAAAACACCCCTTTTGTTCAATAATTTACATATATTAACTTATTCAACACGATTTCAAAAATACCTTCTTATTCAACTAAACTGCGGCATTAGTTTAAGTGTAACATTTCACAATGCTTATCTGGGTTCAATTTAATGTTTTTGACATAGAAATAGACCATCAAAACGATGGCTAGATTTTGCTAAAGCACCCGTTAGTTTAATAACAAGCTAACACTGAATGTACTCCTAAATTAAATGCTATTCAAAAAAATAAGCACCAATTATAGCTATGCTTGATGAAAATAAATTCCATAGGATATGAAGAGTAATTGGAACTAATAATCTGTTAGTTTGATAATAACTGTAAGTATAAACGATTGATAACCAGAATAATAAAGGAAAACTTGGTAAATTCATATGCCACCCAGCGAAGATTACTGAGGTAAAAAGAATACTTAATAAAATAGTGAATTTCTTTGAAAATGAGGTAAATAAAATTCTTCTGAATATTAACTCTTCTAATATTGGTCCTATAAAAACAAATGGAATAACTATTAATGGGATAGCTTGTGTCATTTTCGAAGAATTAGATACTTCAGACGTGTAAAACAAAGGTGTTATTGTAGCAATAACTATAAAACCGACTATAGCAATAAAAAACCATTTGATAATTGCATATATTGATTGTTTAACCGTTGATTTTCTTTTTTCAAATACCATTAGTTTTATATCGTCTCTCAATAAATATAAAGTTATTATCAGTAACAATGGGGAAAGCGTAAAATTAAGTATAATCACTAAATTTCTCGGATTATTAAATATCAAAGTGATGACATCACCTAAAAGTACTACTCCAAAGTAAATTATCAATGCATATACATGATTTCTTTTCATTTATACCTCCACTCAATCATAATAAATATGCTTTATAATAAGAAAACTCCTTCTTCGACTAAACTACTTCGTTTTATTCAAGGGAAAAGTGCCACCCCCAGACTTGAAGTAAAACACCCCTTTTGTTCAATAATTTACATATATTAACTTATTCAACACAATCGCAAAATAACCTTCTTCTTCAACTAACCTGCGACTTTAGTTGAAGTGTAACATTTCACAATGTATATCTGAGATAAACTTAATATTTTGGACATAAAAATAGACCATCGAAATGATGGCCATATTTTGCTAAAGCACCCGTTAGTTGAACAAGGAATCTAATTTAAAATACTGCATGAGTAGTAGTTTTCTGCCTTCGCGGTTTGGTTATAGTCCATAGTCCTATTAACGTAATAGGAAGCTGAACAATGGTTAAAATAAACCAAACCCTATTTTCAATCTTTCACATTTTTAAATATTGAAACTTTTCATTATTTGCAACGTATCTAATAACAACCTACTACCTGATTGGAAGTGAATTAATGAGCTTTGGTACCTGGATTGCTATCGCAGTAGCACTTTTTGCAGCTATATCCTTCTCAAGAAAAAAGAAAAGCAGATAACATTTCCGGAGATTAATTCAACTTGATTAATCTCTTTTCTTTCATAGTTTGGTTCAAATGCGACATAAAAAATCCCCTTCTCTTATTCAACTAAACTGCTACTTTAGTTTAAGTGTAACATTTCACAATACATATCTGAGATCAACTTAATATTTTGGACATAAAAATAGATCATCGAAATGATGACCATATTTTGCTAAAGCACCCGTTAGTTTAAGTACATTTTTTCACAATCTTTACAGAAATGCTGCCCTTAGTTCAATGAGAAATAACTACCTTAATTGCAGCCATTGCCTCTCCTTTTGTGCGTGGTGGGTGGTACTACCATTTTACCAAAGGATGGTTTCTTTTTGTTTTTCTTCACATAAAAAAGGGCAAAATCCCTCAGCCAATTTCCCATGGCTTTTGGGACAGCCCCTCTAATCCTTTAACTGATAGAAAACCTGTTCAATTTTGCCTCAGTACCAAGTATGACAGTGTTAAGATCATTCCCTCGGCTATCTTGTCCCCTTCTGAAATAGAGACTGCGTAAAAAATTCTTGCTGTTCACGCGAGCAATCACCTGACTGCGGCTTCTCGGCAAATTGCAGCATTGCGCTAAATCGCTAATCCAATCAGCGATTTCTTGATGTGGAAGTAACTGTTTGTCAATCATCGTATCTATGATGTTGACTAACCGCTCATCATCCTCATCGCTAAAAATGTGTCTCCCATTATGAAGCATGTCAGAAATAGCAACAAGAACCTCACGTAGCATTGCGACGCCGCTCTCCTCGCACTGAACCAGCTCGACAAAAACATCCGCACCGTGAGACGCGCTGTGAGCCCAACCTCCTACTGAAAGGTAACCTCGCAGATCCTTCTCCTCTTTATAATAACGAAGCATCGCATGCATTAATTGCTCAATTTCCGCTTGATTGAAAAATGGATTCTGTCTGTGGCGATGCACAATCAAAGCGATAGGTAAAGCAGAGAACGTCCTTGTAAAAACTGACTGATCATCCTCGCTGCCAATACTATAGAACAAATGGTTCTCATCAGTCAGAACAGTTAAGAGGCTTCGTAACTCCTCTTCACTGAACCTATTCTCTTCCTTAATCCACATATAAAACACCGGATAAATCAGGTTATCCCGTAATTCTGGCTGAGGATCGCCAATATATTGAAGTAACAAAAGTAAGAAATCTTGATGCTGCTCACCTTCGCGTAACTGATACTCATCCTTCTCAATTCTTTGCAAATCCAGCATCAATTTGGTCCTTATATCGCTCATTTCCCCATCTCCTTCAACATTAACATAATCTCCTCTATAACAACTTCTGGCTCATCACGATGAATATAATGTCCACTTCGACTAGCAATCCGGTACTTGCTTGACGTTGATAGCCATTGGAATTCTGCTTGGAGTCTTTGCTCAATTTCCAATATTTCTTGAGATGGCCATCCCTCTTCAACATTGTCAGGTAAACCTCTTGTAATAATTGCGAGAGGGAGGTTACTTTGCTTTGTATGATCAACGATTTGCTCATAGCTTTGTATTTTATCAATCTTCTCACTATTCAACATAGGATTCTCGTAATATTCCCTATTTCTTGCAAGCAGATTTTCGGGTAGAACCTTTTCATAGGCAAGTTCTTTATATTCCGGTGCAGCGTCAACCAAAACCATACCGCAGATGTTCAGTGGATAAAGGCTGGCATATAATCTAGCGACCAAACCACCAAAAGAATGTCCCACCAATATATAGGGTTTCTCCACTTCAAGTGCTAGCAACAAATCGTTGAGCTCCTCGACTAGATCATAGCAAGTCGTCGGGACGGATGCGACTTGACTCCTGCCAATACCCGACCTGTTATAGGAAAAGGTTGATGTTTTTTGCGATATTCGGTCTTGGACTTTTTTCCATGTCTCATAGCTATCGCCTAACCCTGCTATGAAGATGACGCTTGGAGTACTGTTACGTGAATTATTATTGAATAGTCTGCGGTTATCACAGATATGCATTATCTTTTTATATTGTATAGTCACTTTTAATCACCTAGTTCAATTATAAGCTTCACACTATTAATATTTCCATAATAATTGGATTATTATATAGTTTTGCGAACTTTTCCATTTTTTATTTTGTAACTTCAGCTGAAACCACTCGAAAAGAAATCTGTAGAATACCAATTGATAATTTGCTTACTTCCAAGTTTTTTGTCGTTTTAAACATTTCACACTGGACCTCCTAAATCTATTTGATTGTTCTGTAAATATAAATAGACCATCGAATGATGGTCTTGTTCTGCTAAGCACCCGTTGGTTGAAGAACTTATAAGAACATTAGTCACGAGGAAAAAATGAAGTCTCCTAAATTATTTGGTCTATCTTTGGTAATTCTTGCTTCTATCAAGGGTCCCGTTTTTACGAAAAGGTAAGATTCTTCAAATTCAAAAACAAGCGTGGTTAATATATCGATATTCTCATCTTTATATCCGTATCCGCTTACTTTATTAATTAAATTATCTTCAAAATAAAATAGAGAACCTATTATGATATGGTGATATGGGGAAAGCTCTGGGTCTTCCAAATAGTCTAGCGGTTCAGGGGTTTCCTGTTCATTTAGGATTAGGTAATCAGTTAAATCCTCGTCTTCAAACCAACTTATATTCCAATACCAAAATTCTAATGTAACTGGGTTATTAATCTTGAAAACATATTCTGAAGAAAAAAGAACCAAATCATCTCTGACATGAAGTTGACTTGCATAAATACCTGTCAATAAACATCCTTGTAACGACTCTAGACTTTGCCATTCTGTTTTCATTTTTTCCTCCCCTTTTCCTCCCCGTGAACTAAACTGCTTCTTTAGTTTAAGTGTAACATTTCACAATACATTTCTGAGATCAACCTAATGTTTTGGACATAAAAGTAGACCATCGAAATGATGGCCATGTTTTGCTAAAGCATCCGTTAGTTGAATAAGATTGAAATCGCCTGATAGTATCACTTTTAGTTACCAAAGATAATATATTCATTTAGAAATTCTCTACGTATTTTTGCTCTTTAGCGTAATATTTTTATATTTCAGAGTATTTTATTGTTGTATTTGAAAGTAAATTATATTACTCTTTAAAGTAATGAATGATTGGAGGGAGAAAATGAATATTATCAAACAAAAGGATTCCATCTTAGATATTGACCAATATGAAAAAGACTTTGAAAGAATGTTGAAAGGCTTTATAAATGCAGCTTCTTTTGAGGAGCAAAATGTCCAGTTTGAAAGGCTGAACCATCGTCGACTTGCTTATCAGGCGTCAGAAAACGAAGCGAGGATTCATTACTTTGGAGATACGGCAAATGATGAATACAATAAACAGTATGCCTTTTTCCAAGAGTCCGAGCCACGCTGGCTATGGATGACAGGGGAATACTACAAAGAGATCCTGAACGCGAAATTTAGGGAACAGCTTGAGAGGCAGTGGGGTAATCAGCTATTCAAAATTGCAGATATTAAGCTGAAAACCTATTCTGATGAAGTGCAAGAAGATATCAGGATGGAAAATCGCCTTGTATCCGAGTATCAGGAGCTGATGGGAAAAGCGATTATTCCTTTCGATGGAAAAGAGCTGAGATTAAGTACTTTGGCTGTATATCTGGGCTCACCTGATCGTGAGGTTCGAAAAGCAGCCTTTGAAGCAAAATCGGGCTACTTCAAACAGCATGCCTCCGATTTTGACCGAATCCTTGATAATCTGGTTAAGACACGCAACCGAATCGCGAAAACGTTAGGTTATTCGTCCTTTGCGGAACTTGGCTATGACCGAATGCATAGAACAGGACATACGCCCGACGACCTCGTTCAATACCGCAAGCAAGTGAAAGAGCATGGGGTGCAATTCATTTCTTCACTTAGAAAGAAACAGCAGAACCGTATTGGCGTTTCCAAACTGAAGTATTATGATGAGAGCTATTTCTTCAAAAACGGTTCGCCCTCGCCTATAGGGACATATCAGGAAATATTAGAAGTTTATCGGGCTATTTTCCATGAACTGTCTCCTGAAACGGGTGCATTTTTTGATGAACTGATGGAAAAAGGGAATGTTGACGTGGAATCCCGTACAAACAAAATGGGTGGGGCATTCGCGTCGTATAGCGGTCCGGAAGTTGCTTCGTTTATCTTCGCAAATTTCAACGGCACATCCAATGATGTCAGGGTATTTGCACATGAGGCGGGCCATGCATTTCAGTTTTATATGAGCCGTCACTCCAATATCCATGAGTACATTATTCCGTATGATTCCTGTGAGATATTTTCATTCACGATGGAACGGTTTGTTTGGCCTTGGATGGAACGGTTTTTTGGGGAAGATACGCAGAAGTACCAGTTTTCCAACCTGTCCGAAGCATTTATTTATATGCCGGTTGTCTCAGTTGTTGATGAATTCGAGCACTTCCTGTATGAATTCCCGACAGCCACCGTGCAAGTTCGGAAGCAAAAGTGGCGAGAGTTGGAGCATGAGTATTTGCCGGAACGGGACTACGATGGCAATGAATTTTTAGAGCAAGGCACAGGGTTTTATGAAATAGGGCATCTGTTCACTACGCCTTTTTATTACATGGACTATGATTTGGCCCATTTTGCTGCAGTCCAGCTATGGATCAAACAGAAAGATGACCCAAAACCTGCTTGGAAAAGCTTCCTGAAAATGTGTAAACAAGGGGGACGGCTCCCATACCCTGAGCTTTTGAAGAGTGCAAACTTGGAGTCTCCTTTTGAAGATGGAAGCATGGAGAGGCTTCTTGAAAAGGTCAAAAGCTGGATCGATCAGGTGGATGACCGTTCATTTTAATAGAAAGTTTATTGGTAGCCGAAATTGCATTTTCGGCTACTTGTTTTATGTGGTAGCTAATATCGATTATTTCATCCTCCTATTGAACTAACCTGCTTCTTTAGTTCAATAAGAAAAAAGCTTTACTCCTTCTTGAAGTAAAGAAGTGAAGCTTACTCAACAATCGAGTCCGTTTGCTTTAACAATAGCCCCAAAGTAAAAGGTGATTCAGTTCAGACCAATACATCGACGTTATTCTTTGGTATCACCAATCAAATCATAAATATAGCTATAGTCAAAAGTAGAATCCTCAATTTCATAATATCCATCTTTGAACCCAGTTATGGAAGAACTAATACGAAGGACATTAGGGGTGTCTATAGATATATCCGAGATAAATATCATTTCGGATTCATTAAACTTTAGCATCCCATTAAAATAGGTTGCATTTTCATAATTAAGCATTTTTTGTGCTGTCTTATCCTTTAAAGGTATTAATTTTAGACCGCTAGGTATTCCAAAACTAAGCCACAATTTTTTGCATCATGGCATTTTGCATTGAATCCTTCACCATCAGGGAGTTTTTTTGTAATATGAAAGTCAACATTGGATTCAGTTGAGTACTCCTTAATAGGATTAAAAGGAATCGAATAATATATGAAACTCTTATAGAGATAGACTGATAATAGAACTAAAACTATCACAAAGGCTAAATTCTTAATTTTTTTCATCTTAAGACCAATTCCTCTCGAATTATCATTATATATTGCTATCACGGTTAATCTCGACCGATTTCTTTTCTTTTAGATACTTCTACACCTTTAAAAAAATTCCTTCTTATTAAACTAAACTGCTTCGTTAGTTTAAGTATAAAACTTCACAAAATTGTTCCTATTTTAACATAAGTATCCAGTTGAAGTGAATTAATTTTAATGGATGTAGGGTACATGTCACAATACCATTTCACTATAAATCAACCTTTACCTTTAACATAGCCTATAAAAATAAAAAGCTCAGTTCATTGAACTAAGCTATGCCTTGTATTTTTTCAACAATAATTTAAATAAACATTACGGGAGCAAATCACTGTAATAACTACCTTTTATGATTCCCCTTGCCCCCACTTTTGTCCATTCCAAAATGGAACTATCGGGATTGTTTTCAATGTAACTTTCCGTGATTAGGTAACCAATTTTATAATTCGACCATCTCGGAATATCTTTACGTGAATTGCCGTAAATCAGGTTATTGTAAATATTGAAATCCATAGATTTGCCATTTACACTTAATTCTTCTAATACCTTACTCTCGGCATCATTTGATAGGGGCTCTGTCCAAATGGGACTGACTCTTATTTCTGGGTATACAATAGTAGTAAAGAATTCTGCTTTACCTTCTGTCATGGTTAAATCTAAAATATTGTACTCGATTGGTATGCTATCATACAAAAAATTAACTGTGTGATGATATTCGTGCGCCGCCGCATATTTAACCATTTCTTCTGAGACGGATGGGTCAATCCTAAGCAAAAAATCATTTTCTGAATAAGCAACTCCACTCAACCCTCCACCGGTATTAATGATATGCCATTCTTCAGGATTAACTGGGAAAATATAAACATTTATGTCCTCACCTGGTAACAGGTCCGCCGATTTTAATAAGGCTTCTTCTATCCACTTATTAATCTGTTCTTGATTTTCAAGTAGCTCTTTCGTATTTTTTTCTAACTGTTCTGCTTCCCAAGATGGCGAGAGAGGGTCGCCTAAAGTTATATCTTTCAAGGAAGATTTATCTATAAACGGTTCTAAAACATGCTTTGTATAAATAGCTTTTTTATCAAGTTCAGGATTCTCCCTAATTGCTTTTGTGTATTCCAACACTTCATTGTAGAATGGGATAATTTTAAACTCCTGCTCTTTATATGAAAAATGGTAAGTATTTTCAGCAGGAGTATTGTCATCATTCACTAGCTCCTGTTTCTCTTCTTCTATTTTTTTGTTTTCTTCTTTAACATCTGTACAACCAGATATAAAAATAACAAATAGCAGTAAAACCGCAAAGTTTATCAAACGCCTCATTCTGCTCCTCCATTTTCTTTTCTAAGATGTAGAAAAGGGAATAATGGTCCTTCTCTTTTTTTTTAATATTAACTTTTTTATAAATAGTATTTGTTAAAGACAAAGGTTGATATAAAATGAGCTAGGAAGTTTCTAGTCTCATTTTATTTATAAAGTCAGCTTTTTAACTAAAGCACCCGTTACTTGAACAAGCAAGTTACAAATCGCAACTGTCATCCGTATTATTCCTCTTCTTTTTATCACCAAAATACTTCCAAAGATGGTATGTCGACCAGAATAAAAGTATAAATATAAGCATTGAAAATGGTACAACGTAAGTTTTTTCAAGAATATAATCAGGGGTAAAAACAGCGAACAAGCCCAAGATAATTATAGCTGTAATCAAAAGTATCCAGTAACGTTTGTCTTTAAAAGTGCTAAAACTCCACATACAATCCTCCCTGTACCAACATGTGGTTTTCAAACTAAAGATATCCATTTATTATACAACACACTTAAACTAAACTGCCGCTTTAGTTCAATAAGAAAAAAGACTCTACTCCATCTGAAAGTAAAGCACCCATAGTTTAATTCATTGGTATAAGATATGCTATTCGATTAACTTCTCTTTTTAAATAATAACAAAATGACATTCCATATCAATCCAATAACAATGCATGTTATTGAAATGAAAAATGTAAGCCAATAAAAGCCTCCTGCTGGAACGGTGAACTCTGCCAAAATAAATAATATGATTCCAAAAAACAAATACATGTGTGGCAATACAAATCTATTCATTGTTCTTGCCCCTTCCTGATTAACTAGAATATTCTTATTCAACTAACCTGCTGCTTTAGTTCAATAAGAAAAAAGGCTTTACTCCTTCTTGAAGTAAAGCACCACGTTAGTGAAAACTGAATTACTTTAGTGCTAAAGCATAATCAAGTATTTCTTGATAAAGTTCATTCCAATCATGATAGTATTCTATTACTTCACCTGGATTTATAAGAATTCTTTCAGCAGACTCAAACTGAGCTTGAAAATCATGTAATCGGTCTATATTCATAAGGTAGAAAACTTGATATCCTACCTTTGGATATTTGCTACTTGCATCCCATTTTGGGTTTTCATTGTGGTCAACTATAATATGACCTAAAAGAAAGATGCTTCCTGTTACATATCCCTCTTCATACGCTTCACGCTTTAAACAATCTTCAGGGGTTTCTTCATGTTCAATGTGACCACCAGGAAAATCCCACCCTCTATGATTTAGATTAACCAGAAGTAGCTTTCCTTCTTTTAAACAAAAACCGTGAACGCTTGTAATTAAATTTCTTGGAGGAAGTTGTGAATCACGCTTCCAGGTTAATTTTATTTTTGAATTTCCCCAACTCACATATTTAGTTGTCAATTTTTCACTCTCCTTGTAAACAAAGTTTTCCAATTTCTTATTGAACTAACCTGCGGCATTAGTTCAAGAAGCAAATAGAGCTGCCAAGCAACCCTAATACAATGATCAAAAGTATAATCTGCTGCACCATAATGACCACTGTGATAGTAATGACTAACCATTAAATCATAGAATTCAGGCAGTTAGCGGCTTAATTGGAATTTACTAATGCTTATTATGCCGTTCTCTGGATTGTTTTCTTCCGTTTCAGCTTTTCACCAATTCAATGAAGACTCAGTATTGAAAGCTCAAAACTATCCTATCAAAACTGAGTATTTTTTGATTTGTATATTTCTATATTATTTCGAAGTTGCTCTAAAAATTTATTTGCTGCATTAGAAAATACTTGATTTTTTTTCCAAACAATATTTAAATTAGCCTCTAATTTAGGGTTTAATGGTTTAAAACAAAGTTTGCTATCCCCTGATGTATTAATCAGTTTATCCAAGCAGAGTGCGTATCCAATATTTTCTTCGACCATTCGTGCCGCATTGAAAAGTAGATTATAAGTTGCGACAATATTGAAATCCTCCATATTCCTTCCAAACCATCCTGAGAATTCGTTACTGACAGCAGTTTGACGTGAAATTATCAGTGGTTTATCCATTAAATCCGCTGGTTGAATGAACTGCTTGTCCGCTAAAGGACTATCTTTACGCATTAAAACGCCCCAAACATCAGTAGCCGGTAATTGGATGTAATCGTATTTTTGTTTATCTGTGGGTTCGATGACAACGCCGAAATCCAATAATCCACTGTCTAACCTATTCGTAATGTCGTCAGCATTCCCACTGTGTAAGTGAAATCGAATACTCGGATAATGTTCAAGTAGTTTTTTTGATGTTCTAGCAATAAAATGCATTGCTTCTGTTTCCCCCCCACCAATATAAAGTTCACCGCTAATCATTTCTTTTGATTCTTTAAAATTGGCTTCGGTTTTATCGACTAACTCAACGATTTCTTTTGCTTTAATAAATAAGAATCTCCCTTCTTCTGTTAACGTAATTCTTCGATTTCCTCTTTCGAACAAAGTTGTTCCTAATTCTATTTCAAGGTCTTTTAATTGTCTTGATAATGTAGGTTGAGACAAATGTAGCTGTTTTGCAGCAGCAGAAATATTTGCTTCATTCGCTACAGCAATGAAATAGCGCAACACTCGAATTTCCATAACAATCTCCTCATTTCATATATACTCAAAAGGCATATGAGTGTATTTAGTATAGGTATTGGATATTCGAATCATATCAGTTTATGATGTAGTTGCAAAGGTAATACTTTTAAAGGGAGGAATTATAAATGGCTATTAAAGATAAGGTAATTATTATTATGGGGGCATCCAGCGGAATTGGTGAAGCAACTGCAAAATTACTTGAAAAACGTGATGCAAATTTGATATTAGCTGCACGCCGATTAGATCATCTCGAAGCTATCAAGGAAGAGTTTCCAGCAGCGAACATTCTCATTCAACAAGCGGATGTGACAAACTATGAAGATGTAAGTCGAGTTGTAAAGCTTGCGTTAGACACCTATGGGAAAATTGATGTACTTTATAACAATGCAGGTATCATGCCAACTGCACCACTTGTTGAGGGGCGTCGTGATGAATGGAAGGAAATGATCGATATCAACATCATGGGAGTTTTAAATGGAATCGCTGCGGTGCTACCGATCATGGAAAAACAAAAATCAGGACATATACTTTCAACAGATTCTGTTGCCGGACATGTGGTATACCCTGATTCGGCTGTTTACTGCGGAACAAAATTTGCAGTAAGAGCAATTATGGAAGGACTAAGACAAGAACAAAGGGAAAATAATATCAAATCGACCATTATATCACCGGGGGCGGTACAGACTGAGTTATATAAAACAATTAGCGATAAAAAGGTTGCAGACGAACTTCATGAAGCACAAAAAGAGTGGGGACTAACTGCAGAAGATATTGCAACTGCTGTAGTGTTTGCGATTGATACACCTGACCGTATGTCGATTAGCGATATGATCGTTCGTCCAACCGCTCAGGGGATCTGAACATATTGAATCAAATTAAAGTTTATTCATACTTTTTCCTTTATGTGTCACCCATTGAATTTAGCATAGAGGAAAAAGTAAAGATACCTTTGGAAAATGAAATGCCTTCATCCATCATTCATCGACGCAACAGTCCACAAAGGAGGTAAATGTATGGAAGAACAAAAAATTGTACTTTCCTTTGGAAATGTGGGACTTAAAGCAACTATTGAGAATAACGTCACTGCTGCAGATTTTGTAAAACGCCTACCTTTGAAGTTGGATATGCGAGATCTTTATAAACGTGAAAAATTTGCGGAAATTCATGGATTACATGTAGATCAAACTATGTCTAGCCATGATAAAGGAGATATTTCTTATTGGACACCAGGGCAAGCATTAGTCATCTATTATAAAGATAGTAATGAGTATATCAGTGGTCTTGTAAAAATCGGCGAAATCACAGAGGGCATCGAAGTATTAGAAAACTATCCAGGAAATATCGGAGTAACGATTGATATTAAAGAGAGGTGATTAATAAAAATGGACATGAAAGATTTTATTGACTTTTGTAAAAGAGGCAACCCCATTTCGGGTGTGGATAAAGAATTGCATGGGCTATTAACTCAATGTAGCTTTGAAGCCCAAAAGATCACAATGGCATTGAATACCTCCTATCATTCAAAAGAAGAAATAGTGGAGATTTTTAGTGAACTAACAGGTGATAAAGTTGATTCGTCTTTTATGTGTTTTCCTCCGTTTTATACAGACTTCGGAAAAAATATTACTATTGGTAAAAATGTGTTTTTCAACACAGGCTGTTCCTTCCAAGACAGGGGTGGAATTAGTATAGGTGACGGTTCTATGATTGGTATGAATGTCACGATTGCTACTCTTAATCACGGTATATCTTTGGAAACAAGAAACACAACATATCCCTCTCCAGTAATCATTGGCGATAATGTCTGGATTGGGTCAAGTGCAACAATATTACCCGGTGTAACGATTGGAGACAATTCTATTGTTGCAGCAGGAGCAGTTGTCACCAAGGATGTCCCAAAAGATACTATCGTTGCAGGAGTACCAGCAAAAGTTATAAAAGAAATTAATAGCAAATAAGGGGATAATATAAAATGAAAAGTTTATGGAAAGAAATCACAATTGGAAATATGAATTTACCTCATCGTTTGGCTATGGCACCGATGACCAGAAGTAGAGCATTAGCTGACGGAACACCTTCAGATTTAAGTCCTGAATATTATGGGCAACGTGCTTCGCTAGGTCTACTAATTAGTGAGGGTACGCAACCCTCTGAAGATGGTCAGGGCTACTTAAATACACCGGGGATTTATACCAAAGCACATATTCAAGGATGGAAGAAAGTTTCCGATCGAGTCCATCAAGAAGGTGGCCATCTTTTTATACAATTAATGCATGTAGGAAGGATTTCTCACCCAGATAACATGCCACATCATCGTCAAGCAGTAGCACCTTCAGCCGTCGCTCCGGGAGAGCAAATATTTACGGCAGATGGAATGAAGGACGTACCTGTACCAAGAGAATTACGTACAGAAGAAATAAAAGATGTTGTTGATGAATTTAGAAAAGCTGCGGCTGCGGCTATTGAAGCTGGAGCTGATGGTGTTGAAGTTCACGGTGCAAATGGCTATTTAATTCACCAATTTCTTGGAGAAAATTCGAATGTTCGTACAGATGAATATGGCGGATCGGTTGAAAATCGGGCACGTTTTGCGATTGAAGTTATAAAAGCCGTTGTAGATGAAATTGGTGCAGATAAGGTTGGTTTCCGTGTATCACCAGGAGCGCCGCTTGGCGGAGTTAATGAAGGGGTTCAAATAGATCAAGTCTATGTATACCTTGTTTCCGAGTTAGATAAATTAAGTTTGGCATACCTTCACATCATGCATTTAGGAAATGAAAGCCTTTTAGGCAAAATTCGTTCTGTTTGGTCAAATCCATTATTAGTTAATCGTGCAGGACGTCATATAGAGGATATCAGTACTGATATTGATAACAATATCGCTGACATGGCACCAATCGGAGCATGGGCCCTTGCTAACCCTGATATTGTAGAGCGTTTGAAAAAAGGTGCTCCACTCAACGAGCCTGATCGTTCCACGTTTTATGGTGGCGATGCGAAAGGTTATATTGATTATCCTTTTTTAGATAAGTAAGTAGATAATAAAAAGTGGGCTAATAAAAACATATGAAACTCCTTTTATGTAGCTGTACGGACATTAATAGTCAGTACAGCTATTTTTTTAAGGTTTGTTGTACTAAATAAAACCAATTAGGTCGTTAGGATGAGACTAATAATATGAAAAAGTTATTGCTTTTAACTTTCACTTTTATGATTGTGATCATCCTCACAGCTTGTGGGGATGGCTACAAGAAAATATAATAGCAGAAATTGAGTGGAACACACTTTCAGAACAAGGAAAGCTTGGCATGAAGTAATTTGCTCCAGAAGGATATAGCATGCACTGCTTTCTTAATACACGATTGAATTTTTTCTCTTCTTTTAGCTTTTTTAGGTGTCGTAATTGTTTTCATTTGTTCATTTCTGATTGTAATATTTGAAAAAGATTGATTATTTCAGAAAGCGAATCTTCAACTAAACTGCCGCGTTAGTTCAATAAGAAACAGCCACCTCTAAAGGTAGCCTCTTGTTCTGCTAAAGCATCCATTTGTTTAAGTACATTTGAAACAACCTTTATCCAAAGTGATTATGAAAACACCAAACAACAAGAAAAATACTCACTATCCCCCAAGCAGTGGTACTCCATATCCACCAAATTACGGATTTAGCTTTTAATGAATTTTCCTCGTCTTCCATATTTACTTTTATAAAAGCGACCTTACTTTCCATACCTTTTTTCATAGAAGTGAGAACAACAAATCCAATTATTATAAAACCAATAGTTATCCAAAGTAATAAGTCCACCTTTTATACCTCCCCTTTTTTGTGAATTACTTTCCTTTTAATTTTCTTCTTTCATTAACCTGCCGCGTTAGTTGAATATGGAGGACTAAATCAATCCATAACGGAACAATAGATCCTTAACTCATATTTCAGATGTTTTTCTTTCACTAAAAAACCCCTTTGATTACTAAATCCAAAGGGGTAGGAATAAATAATTATAAGTTATCAATTTTTTCTACATCTTCCGCAGATAATTCAAAATCGAAAAGATCAATATTAGATGCTTGGTTTTCACGGTTGTGTGATTTAGGAATAACGACCACACCGCGCTCTATTTGATATCTTAATAAAACTTGTGTACCAGATTTGTTATAGGCTTTACCAATTTCATCTAATACTTCTTTTTGATGGGCTTCGGCTTTCATAGGTCCCCACGCAACAGGCGTAATGCCCTCTTCTTTTAATACGGCAAGAAGCTCTTTGTTAGGTTCTTTTAAGTTAACTGGTATTTGATTAACTGCTGGCTTCACTTTAGCGAATTCTTTCATTTCATCTACATGACTTTTTCCAAAGTTTGAAACGCCAATTGCTTTTAGTTTGCCTGCTTCGTAATATTCTTCAAAGACTTCCCATGTGTTTTTAAGTTGTTCTTTGTCTTCGATCGGGTGGTGAATGAGAAGCAAGTCGAGATAGTCTGTTTGGAAGTTTTTCAGGCTATTGTCGATCGCTGCTCGAGTGGCGTCCTTTGAAGAAATATATTCTTCGTTGGCTGGAACCTTAGTCGTAATAAATAATTCTTCTCGAGGCACTTCGTTTTCTGCTAAAACACTTCCTACAAGTTCTTCGTTTCGATAAGAGATGGCTGCGTCTATTGAACGGTATCCTAACTCAAGTGCTGATATGAGTTCAGGAATTTCATTCGTTAATACCCCGTTATACTCGTTATTTTCTTTTCCATAAGTATTCGTACCTGTACCTACGATTGGCATTTTTATACCATTATTAAGTGTTATGAATTCCATATTTTTAAACACTCCCTCTATATACTCTAATTATTTTACCTACAAATTACATCATAACAAATTAGAGGTTTTTCAAAAAGCAATACGAAAGAAGGCATTAATTCTTTTTAGATCAACGGAATCAACGCACCCGATAATTTAAGTGTACTTATTCACAAAGTATACTTCCAATAACAAACTTGCAACTTATTACCATCTAAATCATATAAGTCTAAAAACTTATTTACTCCGTGATTTTGTATTCCGCTTACTTCAACATTTTTTCTTTTAATATCTTGTATACATGAAGTAAAGCACCCTTTAGTTTAATAAGAAATGAGATTCTTCGACAATCATCTCAATTCTAGATTATCAATAAACATTTCTGTGTAATAAAAGAATTGAGTCTCTGCTAAAAAAATCTGTACGTGTTCTTTCCTGCGGCTTTTGCACGATATAAGGCATTGTCTGCATTTTTAAGAAGGGTTTTTAAAGTGATATTATTATTGACTGGATAAGGTGTAATTCCAATACTTGCGGAGAGTTGATATTCGGAATCCCATGTACTTAAAAAGTTAAGTATATTTTCCGCTCGCTTGCTCATTTCCTCTTTGTTAGATATCTGAGAGAAATGTATGAGGAATTCATCGCCCCCTAATCTAACTGCAAAGGCATCGTTGTGCTCATTCACAAATGTTTGAAGTCTTAAAGCGACTTCCTTTAACACTAGATCCCCGGTATCATGGCCATGTATATCATTTACCTTTTTAAACCCATCCAAATCAAGAAAAAATATCACTCCTCCAGTTTTAGAATGGTCCTCAAAATATTTAGAAAGATAATGTCTGTTGTATAGTTCAGTCAAAGAATCTCTAAAGGCAAAACGTTCTAAATCTAAATAATATGAAAACATCCTGGCTATTCTTTGAAGCAATTTTATGCTCTTCTCGTCAAAACGGCTCTCTTCATAATGTGCCACACATAATGTTCCAAACTTCCCCCCATTAACAAGAGAAATAGGAATTCCTAGATAAGAATTAATATTAACTTCTTCAAGTCTATTTCTTAAGTCGTCTGGACAAGTTTCCTCTCTAATATCCTCATAGATTAATGGTTGATTTTCATCAAAATCGACTCTATTACAAACCGTTTCGTTAAGATTTATTACCATTCCTTCAGTCAGGAGTATACTTGTATCAATATTTGATAGCTTTAGGATAATTTGCTCTTTTTCGCTGAATGAGGTTAAATAAATCAATTTATCCGGCATAATCTCTTTTGCAAGATCAAGTACATCACTAGCAAGCTCATCAAAATTCCTATACATTTGTAATTCTTGTAATGTTACTACCATAATTCATCACCTCGATAATTAAATTTTAACATAAATATTATTAATTGAAATATAACAATCTTGCTAGCTTGTCGAAGGACTTTACACAAAGGATAGCTAAAACTACCTGATTATTTGCATATAAAAGTAGACCATCGAAAAATGATGGCCTTGGTTAACTAAGCACCTGTTAGTCTAATAACAATCTGTGACATGCAGGCAATATAATTACCCAATAATGACTTATTGTAATTAGAAAAACTTGTTTTATTAAATTTACGGATATTCAATGTATTTTTAGCTTAACAAGTAAACACTAATTTTCAACTATTTTGTTCTCTGTTCCACTTACAATTCTCTTTATATTTTGTCGATGTAGAATGATTATTGATACACTTATTAGTAGAGAAAGAGCCATGATAACTTTATCTTCAAATATAAGACTATAAATGAATAATGCTATACTAGCCAACATTGAACTTAGTGATACATACTACATACTTAGTAAATAGCAAAGTTAACACAAACACAACAAAACCAACAAAAACACCTAAAGGAGTCAAAAATAAGAAAACTCCAGTTGCTGTCGCAACAGCCTTTCCACCTTTAAAACTAGCAAAAACAGAAAATATGTGCCCTAATATGGCTAATAAACCACATACAATAGGGTTAACTGTAGAACCAAGTATTAGGGGAAGTAAACAAGCAAATGTACCTTTTAATATATCAGCAATTGCAACAATTACTCCTGCTTTTATGCCTAAAACTCTATAAGCATTAGTTGCACCAAGATTACCACTACCGTAATCACGAATATCTTTCTTATAAAACATTTTACCTATTACTAAAGCAAATGAGATTGAGCCAATTAAATAACTTAGAATCATAGTTAAAATGTTCAAAGTATTATCTCCTTACATAGTTTGTTAAGTAAATATTTCTACTTATTGCATATGATTTCCTGCAATTCTTCTTACATTAACCCCGTTACTTGAATAACTTTTCTTAATATTAACTATTTCGATGTCATTCCCGATTCACCTGCTTCTTCAACTAAACTGCACCGTTAGTTCAATAAGAAAAAAGAGCTGCCCTTGCAACCAATGTTTTTAACTGAAGCACACCGTTAGTGAAAAACGTCTCTACATTCCTTTTATCCAATTAGGCTCAAAAATCCAATTGTTAAAATCATTGACCCAATAGAAATTAGGCACGCAATTACAAATTGGTTAAAAGTAATCTTTCTTAATTTACCTTTTCTTTTCTGACTGTATAAAAACAAAGTAAATATAATAACCCGTTACCATTAGAATATAAAATGAAACTAATATTTGATTTCACCACCAACCTATTAATTTTTCATGAATATTTAGCCATCCATAACTTTATATAATTTAACATAGTGGTTTTACACAAGTTTGGTCGATGGTGTATTAGAGCTTGTTCAACAAAACTGCCACTTTAGTTCAATAAAAAAAGGCTTTACCCCTACTTGAAGTAGTCGAGTAGAAGAGAACCTCTCTCCTTACGCTAGATTGTGTTTCTCCCCCCTCACAGAACCGTGCTTGCGCTATTTACGCACACGGCTCCTCCAAGTCACCATTCACAAGATGTACCTAATCTCTTTCGATCAGATTTTGCTTATTCTGCTATCCTTAATAGTTCAGTTTACATTTATTATCTCTACCTCTGTGTGCAGTAAATGTGTCTCTAATAAGGGTGATAACTTGGTAGCAGCCTTTCCTCCATCGGCATTAACAACTTCATTGGTACTACGCTGCTATCCGACTCCCTACGACGGCATTTGGTTTCCTTGCTTATTATCACTTGTACACCATACTCTTCTATAAGAAGAAAAGACCGGTAGGGTCTCCCGAGTTGCCGTATCATATCCATGTGTGACGTGCCAAGGTCTCTGACTCCAGAGAGGTTTTATCCTTCTTGCCTTTAACGATGGATAAAATGTAGCTTTCTGCTGTGCTTAAGGCATCAGCCCTCTCGAATTACTAACATTTTGGAGCTCAATCCCTTCAACCAGTTGGCTTTCGGCCCGCCACCTAACTGTCTACGCTTAAAGGCTAATGTTACCATTAGCCCTCCAAGACTCGCTATGAGTGAATGGCTAGTCCTTTCTCGACGGGAATCCCACCCACTATATGATACGACCTAGGCTCGGCCGCACACCTGCCTCGTTAGCATAATAGCACTCGTTAGTTGAATAACATATTACCCAATATGAATTTCCAAGCAAAACGGTGAAAATAACATTTTTTTTAAAAAAGCAATTGTTTTTACACCGATCCCAACGACCAATATGCAACTGCTCACCGTGATATTACTAAGTCAGGTTTTACTTACTAATTTTCTTAATACCTAATGCTTACAATAGCACTATCAACATTAATGTGCTTTCTTAAATAGTTTTCTGCTAACTCCCTTTGCATTGTCGGACCTGGTAATCCATTATCTTCTATTTGATAAGAAAAGGTTTTTCTCGAAAAAATATTTTATGGTAAGATGTTTAGGTCCTGTATCTACTATCTGACACATTTACATTCATCTAAGAAAAGAGGTATTTATGCACCCCACAAAATTATCCAAGCGACATTGGTTGCTCATCTTAACACTTTCTTTATTAACATTTGTTCTCGGGACAAGCGAATTTGTTATTGTCGGAATCTTAACCGATATTTCCTCGAGCCTTCAAATAACAAATGCCAAAGCAGGCACACTCGTTTCTGCGTTTGCAATTACGTTTGCCATCGCCACACCACTAGTAATGTCAGCAACAAGTCATTTTCCAAAGCGTAAATGGATGTTGTTTTTGATTGGTTCTTTCATCGTCCTGAATGCTTTGTGTATAATCTCGACAAGCTACATCACGCTCCTTTCACTTCGGATTATGACAGCGATTGTAACAGGAGTATTAATCTCTCTGGCTATGATTGTTGCAAGTGAAACCATGCCAATTAAAAAACGCGGAATTGCTATATCATTCGTTTTCGGTGGTTTCACACTTGCAAATGTCGTTGGAGTGCCAATTGGTATTGTCATCGCCGATTCGTACGGTTGGAATGCCACTTTCGTGTTAACTACTTTCCTAGGAGGATTGGCATTTTTTGCAGCCTTTTTCATCTTGCCAAATAGACTCAGCCAAATACGCAGTTCGATACGGGATCAGTTTTCATTAATGACCAATCCAAGAATTTTGATGGCTTTTTTCATTCCTGCTCTCGGATTTGGCGCAACTTATACCGTCTTTACGTACCTTGTTCCCATCTTGAAGGGAATGGAAGTACCAAATCATTCAAATAGTTTAATCTTATTTGGTTACGGATTTATCTCGATTTTTAGCAACATCCTCGCAGGTAAAATTGCCAGCCACAATGCAATCGGTCGACTTCGGATTGTTTTTCTCGTGCAAGCAGTTGTTCTGACAAGTTTATTTTGGACTACAAATCATTTTATCTTAGGTCTGGCAAACATTGGGTTGATGTCGTTAATGGCCATACTCTTAACAACATCTACTCAGCTTTATTTAATAGATCTCGCAGGAATCTATCAGCCAAAAGCAACAGGTCTCGCTGCTTCACTTATGCCAGTGGCAAGCAACGTAGGTATCGCTTTTGGTTCTGCATTAGGCGGAATTGTATACCATCAAGGGAATTTAATGAATGTAACTTGGGTCGGTGGGATAATTGCAGTCTGTGCAAGTCTTCTAACTTTCTTCAGTCATCGTTTAGATCAAAAACAAAAGAAGTCAGCTTAAAAGGTAAGCAACAAACGTATGGCATGCTTCCTATTGTATATCCAGAAGAACCAAAATCTTTTCATGCCTAGAAATTGAAAAAAGAAGTATCAAGGACGTTTAGTTTTTCTTTTATACTTCTTTTAACAAATACTGCTTACTCATATTTAAAATGTAATTTTTTGCTTCTAAGAAGTGGGAGTTTAGATTTAACAATCAAATATAGGATCTTTAAGTCTAATTAAAAAACCTCATTCACTTATGATACTGTTCACCGTAATTGATCTTCAACTATCCTACTGCGTTAGTTGAAATGTAACATTTCACAATGGATCACCGAAATATACTTGATTTTTTGAACGTAAAAATAGACCATCGAAATGAACTGCCCCGTAAATGTTAGACACCAACTAACATTTACGGGGTGTTTTTATGTCTAAATATACAGTAGAAGTTAAATTACAAGCGGTGGAACGCTATTTAACTGGAAACGAAAGCTATCAAAATATTGCAGAAAGCATTTGCGTAGCTAAATCTCAAGTCATTACTTGGGTGAAATTATTTGAAGCACAGGGTGAAAAAGGGTTTAAGAAAGGCTATACAAGCTACTCATCTGGGTTTAAACTAGACGTACTTAATTATATGAATGAAACAGGTACGTCTTTTCTAGAAACGGCAAGAACATTTAATATTTCTTCTTCGAGTATCATTTATCGGTGGGATCAGTTGCTTAAGCCAAAAGGATTGGACTCGCTAGAACCAAAGAAAAAGGAGCGTCCATCCATGAAAAAAGAAACGAAAAAAGTTGAACAACAAAAATCAATTCCAGCCAAGAAGACTCAATGGAAGCCCTACAAGCAAAAATCAAGCATTTAGAAATGGAAAATGCTTATTTAAAAAAGTTAAACGCTTTAGTTCAGATGCTTCATAGATATTTGCTATTTCTGATGCTAATATTTTTAAATCCACATAACCTCTCCCTTTCTGAACCCTTTTGCTTCTTCCACTAACCTGCACCGTTAGTTCAATAAGAAAAAAGGCTTTACTCCTTCTTTAAGTAAAGCACCCGTTAGCTTAATAAGCACTTTATCAGTCTTCGCTTGTTATACGAGATCTATGTCCCAACAAGCCTCAAACATGTTTCTACAAGTAGGGGGTGGACAGTTTAGTTCACGGGATCATTGTCCCACGCACCCGTACGTCCTACCCTGGCTACTGATATATTAAATCCTATAAAAATAAGGTCAACCAGTAAAAACTGGTTAACCTTATAATACGAAACACCCGTTAGTCGAATAAGATTAATGCTTTATTACTCTGAAATTAAAGCCCATTTAGCTGGATAATGTTTGAATCGGTGGGAACGATTAAGCACTTTTCCGTTCTTTTTTTATCTGCTTAATAGCTATCCGTACACCCATAAATCCCGCTGCAAAGGAAGCTGGAAAACCAATTAATACAACCAATGAAAGAAATAACCCTAATTTAGTGTCCTTTTTCACTTTGGTCCTTCCTTTCACTTTATTTATTCTATATTTTTACTGTGTGCCTCCCGTGACATAATAAGATATAAGATCTTCAAAGGGCTCTCTGGATTCATAGTTTTCATTAAATCCAACTTCTTTTTTTACTTGCTCTGTTATTTTGCGAGAAGTATCACGAGATAAATTATTTTTTTCCAAAAATAAATCGTATTCATTCATGTAAAGATTACATTCCTCCATAAGATAGTTAGTGACTTTGTCCTGAACTGCCCATAAATGTTCTGGATCATCACCTGTTTGTTTAAAATACAGATTGCTTTGTAAATGAAGCTGCTTTGCTAAATCAAAAAGGTATAAAAAATGCTTATATATCTAACTAAAATCTCCTTAACTTACTTATGATACACTTCACCGTGGTGTAATTATAGAAGAGGCAAAAAAGAAGGCGCGAAGTAAAAACCTCTTCCCCACCTCTATCCCCGTAGCTACTTCGAGTACTTTCGCATAGACAATAATGTGAGTACCGCCTCGAACGAGTAAGTAACCAATCACGATTAAATTGGATTTACTGGAAAATGAATTAAATTAACTCATATTTCAAGTAAGATTGCAATACTCAAAAATAATTCTGGAAAAATGGAAACTGTTTTTCTTCTTTTTGAATAAATAATCCCTATTAAAACGGGTATTAATATTAAAAGGAGATGAATGGATGAAAGAACGAATATTCAAGTGGTTGTTGGTTGCCGGGTTTTTATTTTGTTTCCATATAACAGATGTCATACTTGTTTATGCGAATGAGGAACCCTTGGTAAATGTATCGCGGCAATGGTTGAAAGAGGACATACGAGATAATCCGGAAGAAAATTTTCCTGAACTTAAAAGAGGATCTGAAAATCCCGGGCGGGAACGTCAGCAGCCTGTTGACCTGCGAATTTTACAACAACGGTATCCAGATATATTTTTCTTAAAAGGTCCTACCGATCAAAAACGAGTTGCTTTAACTTTTGATGATGGTCCTGACCCACGTTTTACAAATGGTGTAATAGATGTATTAAACCAGTACAATGTACCAGCAACATTCTTCATGTTAGGTTCAAAAGCCGTTGCTAATCCTAAAATTGTAAAGCAAGTTCAAAACAGGGGTCATGTAATCGGGAACCATACGTACTCCCATCCTAACCTTGTCAAAGAATCCGACCTCAAAACCCTAGAGCGGGAAGTAACTAGAACGGAAGAGGCTCTTAACGACATTATTGGTTACCGGACAAAATTATTTAGACCACCATATGGCTTCTTATACAATGAATTAGTCGAAAAGCTTGGCAAAATGAACTATTACGTGATTGCCTGGTCGGTTGATTCGTTGGATTGGAAGGAAGACCCGCCGGAAGTTATTGCTTCGAATGTATTAGACAACATTCATCCCGGGGCGATTATTCTCATGCACGATGGGGCAGAATCAAGTGGAGATCGAACCAATACAATCGAATCGCTTCACCAAATTATCCCGGCACTGCAAAAGCAAGGCTACGAGTTTGTAACGGTTCCGGAATTGTTGAATATTCCATTTAAGAAATAGAATGTATCTCTTCTATTACTTTTTATCACTGGTTTTATTAAATTCCCAATCCCAAATGGTCTACCTTCTATCTAAATGATCCTATATTTAAAAAGGTTCATACGCAGAAATCGGGTACCACCAACATGTTTACAAAAAAAACACATTAGTGCATTTAAAATCTCATAAATTAGAATACTGTGTAGGTTACAAAATATATAGAAGTGTTGGGGAATGGATTAAACGGTTGTGTCATTGCTTGGTTTATTTATCCACTATATTAGGACGACTGTCAGAACTAAACTAATTTATAACCATATTTTCTTCCCCACATCACTACCCCAATCACTGATTACTGACACTCTATACAGTAGCTTTTATAATTTTTCTTGTTCAATACTGCACCGTTAGTTTAATAAGAAAAAAGGTTTTCTACTTCTTGAAGTAAAGCACCCGTTAGTGAAAAGCGTCTCTGTTTAATACAGAACCCCACCCACATAGCCATTCTTTGTGGGGTATGTAAAAAGGATTTAACAATTAACGAATATCTACACAATATAACTTGATATTATTGTAATACAACTTTTAACGCTAATAGCTCAAAACACTATAACAAATATTTTGACATTCCTATAGAAAACACTAACTGTTCTATTTAAAAAATCCCCATTTTTTGAATATTGGAATTTATATACCACTATTAATGTGTTAACATTTCTGTGAGTATAGTTAACATAAAGGGGTGTTATTATGGTCAATTCATTAAATGGTCAATTCATTCTTTCATGCTTTACATCATCGATGTTTACCATTTATATTTTTATGCTGTTCAATACACCAATTCAAATAGATAACGTACAGGTAAATATTTGGATATTTGTCGCATTGGCAGCGGTTTTTAATTTAGGTGTACAATCACAAAGGTATTTTCAATCCAAAAAAACAGCACTGTAAAATGGTTGTACAACTTCGATGTAATGCTGTTATTTAGTAAAATAAAAGTTAGTTAATAACCAAATGAATCAATGTGGCCAAAATTCAATTTACTTAGCGCTTTTGTTGGTTTGGAATAAAGATTGATTAATACACAGCTACAAATGCTGATTCTAATAGAAAATCATAGCCCCTATTTTGAACAAAGATTGTTCAAAAAGTGGCTATTTTTTATTCCTTTATAGGGCTTTTTGTAATAAAGATTGATTATTTCGGTAAGCGAATATTTAACTAACGCACCCGTTAGTTGAATAAGCACCACGTTCTTTAACCTAAAGCACCTGTTAAATAAATCATACACAAAAGCTCACCTGGTTAACATGTGGGCTTTTCAATAAAATTCTAGCTGAATTACTTTATGACTGTATTATTTTCATTCAAGTAATGATGAAGTTAACTTTGGCTGCTTTAACCTAGCTCTTCGATAATATAAACCATATATTAAAACAGCTATAATTATAACAAAGGAAAAGCAAATATAAATATTTCTATAAATAATTTCTGAAGATAAACTTTCTTGAAGTGCTAATAATAATCCAGACATTGTGACTCCAAGCCCTCCACCGAAAAATTGAATTAATTGGGCGACTCCTATACCAGAACCGATTTGGGTCATTGGCAGGATCCTCGTTACCTCGTTAGAGATACTCGTTGAAAGTGATGTAAAACCAACACTCGCGAACATATATGCCGCAAGTACAAAATAAGGGCTGATGGTAGATAACAATGCGAATAGGATGGTCGCGCCTAATAAAAACAATTGCCCCGAAATAATTAATGGCATATTGCCAAAGCGGTCAATTAATTTCCCTATAAATTGTCCAGCAATCACTGCAATAATAGCTCCTGGAAAAATGATCATTCCTACCTCTATTGGTCCTTGTCTGAATGCAGTTGTAAGCATAATAGGCATTAAAAAAAGATTTGCAAAATTTATAAAAAAAGCTGCACAAGCTATAAACAATAGTTTTGTATACTGCTTATTTCTAAGGAGTATTGGCGGAATAAACGGCTCTTCCATCTTATTAAGATATCTCCATAACACCACAAATAGAACAACTGTCCCTATTAAAATAACATATGAAAATGTGGATAGAAAAAGTAATAGACCTGTAACACCAAGTCCCGTTAGAATTGCACCAAACAGATCGAAGTGTCCTTTTTGAAGAACTTCTTTCGGCAACAGCTGTTGGAAGAATGGAATGGAGAGGACCGAAATGCCGCTGACAACGAAAAGATAATTCCATCCCAAGTATTGAGTAATGACTCCCCCTATTACAGGCCCTAACCCAAATGCCAAAGAAGCAGTAGAAGAAATAATTGCCATCGCTCTTCCACGCCTTGAAAGAGGTATATAGCGCCCAGCCATGATCATTCCCAATCCCATAACTCCACCACCACCGGCAGCCTGAACAATTCGAACTCCTAATAAGAGTACATAATGATTGGAAAAAAAGCCGATAATGGATGCAATTCCTAAAATGCTAATTGCCAAAAATAAAAGCCTAGAGATGGGGATAAAGTCCGACAATCTGCTAAAAGCCAATGATGCAATGGCAAACATGATTGAATAACCGGAAACGAGCCACGACGCTGTTGATGAATTTAAGGAAAAGTCTTTAATTATAGAGGGCAATGCAACATTAAACATTGTTGTGTTCATTACCACCAGCAAGATGGTAAAACTCATAATTAAAATGATCTTTTTCTCTTGAAAGGGCACCTTGCTATCATCTTTGGAAGAAGAAATCGAAATTGAAGTCATTTAATCCCAGCCTTTTTTTAAAATTAGTTGTAAAAAAACAAAATCGCTTTTGGGATGTTTCTCGCTTCTATCATTGGCAGACTAAATATTATTTTATATGGAGGCGCTGAAAAAGGTTAAAGCCATTACCTTTTCAACGCCTCCATATATATATCTTTTATTACTTGGTCAGTTCATAAGTTTTTTTTGTGAATTGTATCCTTTTATAGTTTAACAAGCGTTCTTCCACGTACTTTTCCTTGCAAAATAGCACCTAATAGTTCTGGCAGTTCTTTTAATGAGACTTCATTGACCATTTCCTCATTTAACGTCGTTGGTTTCAAATCATCGGCTAAACGATTCCAAATTTCTAAACGCTTTTTCATTGGATATTGAACCGAGTCGATGCCAAGCCAATTAACACCTCTTGAGATAGGAGGAAAAACGGTTGTGGAAACCTCCATCCCACCTGTAAAACCACATGTAGCTACAGATCCGCCATACTTCAATGAACTTAGAATGTATTGAAGCGTTTTACCGCCTACTGGGTCGACAGCTCCAGACCATTTTTCTTCACGCATTGGCGCTTGGTCGTTATCTACAATTTCATCACGATGAATGATTTGTTTTGCTCCTAATCCTTTCAAATATTGTTCTTGATTTAATTTGCCCGTACTAGCTACAACATCATAGCCTTTTTTAGCTAAGATATTTACAGCAATACTGCCCACTCCTCCAGTAGCACCTGCTACCAATACAGGTCCATGACTAGGTTCTAATCCATTATCTTCAAGTCTTTGCACTGCTAACGCTGCTGTAAATCCAGCTGTTCCAAGAATCATGGATTCCTTTAAAGATAAACCTTTTGGAAGAGGAACAACCCACTCTGCTGGTACGCGTGCGATTTCACTAAATCCACCAAAATGTCCTGTTCCTAATTCGTAGCTAGTCACTATGACTTCATCACCTGTTGTAAAGCGTTCATCTTTTGAATCAATAACCGTTCCAGCTAAATCGATTCCTGGTACTATAGGGTAGGAGGTTACGAACTTGTTTAGGATGGCTACTGCACCGTCTTTAAAGTTCACACTGGAATATGCTACTCGTATAGTTACTTCCCCTTCTGGAAGATCGTCTATACTTAATTGTTTGATTTCTAATTTCGTATCATCATTCAGTTTATCTAACACCATTGCTTGAAAACTATTCATTTTATTCACCATATCCTTTCTTTTCTCTTTTTTGTTCAGAATTTCCTTTTAAAATCATACAAGTACTAGTTGAGTGAGCAACAAGACTTTCTTTTTCATCATATATATGACATTCCAGCAATCCCACTGTGGTGCCTTTTTTAATAATTTCCCCTTCAGCTCGAAGTTTCGAATTAAATATAGGTTTAAGGAAATTTAATTTAATTTCCACTGTCGTAAAAACTTCGTCATCAGCAAGCGTACTTGCAAAGGTATATCCCATCGCAGCATCAGCTATATCACAAAGTATCCCACCATGTAGGGTGCCCATCGGATTATGCAATCTTTCAGAAGCTTCCATTTCTATAACAACTCTACCTTCTTTAACTTCTACAACCTTGAAACCAAGTACTTGTGCAACTGGGGGGCCAGGTATTTCACCCGCCATCATGTTCTTTAAGTTTTCTAAGTGATTCATTAACCACACCTCCTAAATAATAAATATTAACTTTTAAGTGTATTTTCAACGATGCAGCTGGGGATATCCATTAGAGTGCAGCTCGATTGTAATTTTGACTGAACTAATCTGAGATTACACGTCAAGAAAGAGCTTTACATGTTCGGCAAACAGTTTGGGATATTGGAACAGGTGTCCATGTCCAGCATCTGGGTAAATGATAAGCTGTGCGTCAGGTAGTTGTTGAGCAAGAATGTAACTATTTTCGGTAGGAACCATAATGTCCTCCACGCCATTTGTTACAAGCACCGGTTAGTTGAAGAACATTTCTATTAGTAAGGTATCTTTTTTGGTGTGGTGCTTATTCAGATACTCAGTATCACCTTAATTTAAGTATTACTTTCCCTTTAGCTTTACCTGTCTCTGTATACGCTAACGCATGTTTAGCTTCTTCAAAAGGAAACACTCGGTCAATTGTTGGTTTCACTGTTCCTGCTTCTAAAAGTTCTGATAAAATTTCTAACTGTTGCCCACTATGTTTCATAAAAAGAAAGGTGTATTTTATATCATACTTTTTTTCCAATCCAGTTATTTTTGAACTGACTAATGAGAGAATTGTTTTCTTAATTAGACCAAGTCCCATTTCTTTTGCAAAACGACCATTTGGAGTTCCAGCGATAGAAACAATTTTACCCCCTTTTTTTACTGTCAAAAATGACTTCTCTAATGTTTCACCTCCAACACTATCAATTACTGCGTCATAATCTTTTATGACGTCTTCGAAATTCACAGATTTATAATTAATGATTTTATCTGCTCCAAGTGATTTGGTTAATTCAATTCCTTCGTTAGAAGTCGTTGCAACATACGCTCCCATTTCTTTTGCTAGTTGTATAGCAAAAGTTCCTACGCCGCCTGAGCCAGCATGAATGAGAACTTTTTGACCGTTTTTCACACTCAATATATCATGAAGAGCTTGGTATGAAGTTAGTCCAACTAAAGGGATAGAAGCTGCTTCTTCAAAACTAAGGTTTTTTGGTTTTAAAGCAATATCTGCTTCATGAACAGTTAGATTTTCTGTAAATGTACCCATCTTTTCTGAACGAGGACGACCGTAAACTTCATCATCCACATTGAATTTGGTTACCCCTTTACCAACTTCGATAATGGTTCCACTAAAATCGTTACCTAACGTTAAAGGCATGTCGTATTGCAACAAAAGTTTTAATTCGCCCTTACGTATTTTTGTATCAAGGGGGTTTATACTCGCTGCATGTACTTCCACTAAAACCTCATTATCTCTTATTTTGGGCATTGGTCGTTCAATAAAAGTAGGATCCTTTTTATATCCTTCTATTACAAATGCTCTCACGCCAAAACGCCTGCCTCTCTACATTAATTACTAGTGAATTCCTGATTTTATTGTAAAACAAGATATCCTGAAACTTCATCATTCTCTTTTAACGCAAACATTATGAAACTCCCCAAGACTTGAATAGATATGGGAAAGTTTCATTAATTGTTCCTGCTGTTTATATGCCAGTTATTGTTTCATGGAAGGATAATCGATATATCCTTCCGCACCGCCAGCATACATTGTATTTCGGTCAGGTTCGTTCAATGGTGCGCCAACTTTTAAACGTTCCACCAAATCAGGGTTTGAGATTAACCAAGTTCCTACGGTAACAACATCAGCCACTTCACTATCTACGTCTACTTCTAAATGCTCTAAAGGGCGTCCTGGTCGGTTAATAAGAAGAGCTTGCGACCATAATTCGCGAATTTCCTGTACTAATGGTTCATTTCCAAAGTGCATGACATGAAGATAGGCAAGATTAAGCTTATCTAACTCCGCAATTAAATAACGATACATATTAATATTTGTTTCCCCTTCTTCTATCCCGTTCAATGTTCCTTGTGGGGAAAAACGAATACCTGTCCGTTCTGCACCTATTTCTTCAACTACTGCTTTAGCTACCTCAATCGCAAATCTCGAACGATTTTCAATAGAACCACCATATGCAGCTTGACGGTGATTTGCATTTTCGCTTAAGAACTGTTGAATAAGGTAACCGTTAGCACCATGAATTTCAACACCATCTGCTCCAGCTTCAATGGCTGAGCGTGCTGCTAAACGAAATTCATTAATGACTTCTTTAATTTCTCCTTCTGTTAACTCTCTCGGTGTAGGAATTTCCTTCATTCCTTCTGCCGTGAAGATTTCCACATTCGGTGCAATAGCTGATGGTGCAACAGCTTGACGGTGATGTGGTGTGTTGTCAGGATGAGAGACTCGTCCAACGTGCATCAGTTGAATAAACAGTTTACCGCCTTCACTATGAACTTTTGAAGTGATTTTCTTCCAACCATCAATGTGAGCTTTAGTATATATACCCGGTGTGTTTGTATAGCCTTGACCGTCGTCAGAAGGTTGAGTACCTTCACTGATAATTAAACCAACTGATGCTCGTTGACCGTAATATTCAACTGCTAAGTCACTCGGTGTCCCGTCTTCTAAGGCACGACTTCTGGTCATAGGTGCCATACCTATTCTATTCTTTAAGTTGAAATTCCCAATACGTACTTCATCAAATAATTTACTCATTATCAAGCTCCTTTTTTTGTTTGCTTATTATAAATCTTATAGTGATGTGGCATCTAAAAATGAATTCACATTCTCAGCAAATAACTCTGGGAATTGGAATAAGTGTCCGTGACCAGAATCGGGATAAATAATCAATTGGGCATTTGGTAACTTCTCAGATAAGATAAAACTATTTTTTGTTGGTACCATCACATCTTCGATGCCATTCGTCACAAGTGCTGGGTGAGGGATATTTTTCAACCAGTCATAATCTTGATCAGGCTTCGGTTGTGCCCATTTTGCAACAGCATTAAGTTGAGCAGCTTGAACTTGATCTGAACTTTCAAATTGTTTCTGACTCATAATTCGTTGCAGAGAATCCATCCCAGCAGATTTACTTGTTTCAGTTGATTTGTAGAAGAAGAACATGAAATTGTCTATGGCATTGTCTACATTTCCTCCATGACGTTTCATTCTTTCAAAAATCACTGGTTCTGGGTTTACCCCTGCTTCTGGAGAAGAACCAGCAATTATAATTCGACGAATAAGGTCTCCTTCTTGTAATGCTAATTCTTGTGCAACCATTCCACCGATTGAAAATCCTAAAAGATCAACTTTATTTAAATCCAGTGCTTTAATGAACGTTGCGGCATCCTGAGCCATTTCACTAATAGTTTCTGGTGTTTGCCCATTTGTTTCCCCCACACCTTTATTATCAAAAAGAATGACTGGTCGTTCTTTCGCGATTGGAGCAACCATATTCGGGTCCCAATTTTCCATTGTCCCTCTAAAATGCACTAAGAAAACAACAGGTGTACCTGTTTCAGCCCCAAATTTTCTGTAAGCAAAACGTGTACCATTCGCCTCTATAAATGTTGATTCTGTCGGTATTGTGAAGTTTGACATATGAATTCTCCTTATTTTTAATTTTGTTTTATCACATTAACATTTTAAGAACGACCGTTCTAGAATTAATAAAGAAAAAAGAAAGCGCTAATCTAACACTTTCAACATTAAATCAAGGATACTTTCTAATTTCTCTTTTGAATAGTTTGTTTTAACCATGACCCTTAAACCAACAAGGTTATTATGCAGAAATTGGGCAGTAATTTGAGGATTTAGCTCTTCATTCAACTCGCCTTTTTTTAGACCTTCTTCAAGCATTTGCTCGAACATAACCTCAGTATCTTTAAACATTTTTGTCACTATATGTTTAATATCTTGGTCTAGTAAGGATAGCTCTACAGCAGCATTTACTGATAGGCAGCCTGTTGGATAGACGTCTAATTCAGCTGATTGTATAACATAATTAAAAACATCCCGAACAGCTTTCTTTACTGTTGTAGAGTTACTGATAATTCCAGTAAATGTTTCGATAACAAACGTTTCATAGTAATTTAAAGAAGCTAAGAACAGTGAGCGTTTATCCCCAAATGTATCATATATACTTCTACGATGAATACCCATATAATCAACCAAATCTTGCATTGATGTTTTTTCATATCCTTGCTTCCAGAAGAGTTCCATCGCTTTTCTAAGGACGACTTTCTCATCAAATTCCCTATTTCTAGACATTTTACTTCCTTCTCCTTAATGGGCAATTTCCTTTAAAAACATTTTAGAACGACCATTCTATAATTAGAGTACACCATTTAAAATGAATAGTAAAGAATCAATTAGTTTACTTTTTATTTTGTATAACAGCTCCGTTAACGTAAAAAGAAATTTATTCATCTTAACCACAAAGTGTCTGATTACTTTTTCAGTTAACCTGCTTCTTTTGTTCAAAAAGAAAAAAGGCTTTACTTCTTCTTGAAGTAAAGCACCCATTAGTTTAAGTGTAATATTTCACAACTATTATTTTCTTAAAGAAAATTCATTTTCATCCTTATCCATTAACTCTATTATTTTATCCAATTTCTTTTCAAGTTCATTAAGTTGATGCTTTTTTGCCTGTTGATTCAAGAGTATTCTCCTAATAAATAGTGAAAACGATACTACAAATAAAACGATTAGCGCCAATACTATAATTTGATAAATCATGTCTCCCACATTAAACATTAAAACATCCCCTTGTATAGAAATGGTCAAGTACAACTGTATATTACCTCTAACATACCTTATTTTCTTCATTTTACCATTTTTTATTGATAATTGGATTCTTTATTAGTCATTCCTTATTCAACTAAACTGCTGCGTTAGTTCAATAAGAAAAAAGAGTTGCCTTAGAGCACCACTATGATCTTTCCTAAAGCACCTGCTAGTTTAAGTGCAATATTTCACAATCTAATTTCGTACTTCATTTCAATAAATGGTAAAAAGTTACTTTTACAGAGTTTATGAAATAATTACTTTTAATCTCACCAATAGTTTTTCATCAAAGAGATTGACCAATCCGGTTGGCTTACTTCATCTTTTGGTAGAAATTCTTTCATTACTGGCTTAATGTCGATAATTGGAGTTCCGTCTATTGCATCTAATCCCTTAACTATTAATACTCGCTGTTTTAGTTCAACAAGTTCAACAATAGTTACACCTAATTTATTTGGTCTATTTTTCCCTCTCTGAGCAAATATTCCAACCTCAGGATAATCTTTATTGTTTCTTGGGTGTCTTGCTTCATAATGAATTTTATCATCTGATACCTTATCAAAGAAAAAAATAATTTCTAAGTGTGAGAATTCATTAATACCTTTCAATGAAGATTCATTTATATTTTCCGCAAGTTCAATTGTTGATATGATTGAACCCCAATTATCATCCAAAATATCTTTTCTAGTATTATTTACAAAGGCAATTGGTTTGATAGAATACTGCATTTGTTTCATCTCCTATACATACTTCTTTAAGAAATAAGGTTCCGTTTTTCATCTTTATCATAACAAGCACAATTCTCAAAAGAAAATATAGATTAATTATACATAACCATAATTTTATCTTATTGAACTATCCTGCCGCGTTAGTTCAATAAGAAAAAAGGCATTACCCCTTCTTGAAGTAAAGCACCCGTTAGCCATCCATGTAGCGCAAAATCAGCGCTACACCACAGAGAATGAAAATGTGAAAACCTGGGTATAGGATACTACGGCTGGGAGAGGAAGGTCGATGAACTATGGTGCCATAGAGCCCATCCGTAAGTCTGACTCCAACGACCACGGTGCATCACAGACTGTCGCTCCCTTACGGGAAGCACTCATGGGAGATTAATCCTACTCTGGTTATTGCACCAGCCTCCAATACTATTTGCCGTAGAAAGGATGATTACAATGGAAGTAATCATTGAGCGTGCATGTGGTATGGATGTTCATAAAGACTCCATTACTGCCTGTATTATTACACCAAAAGGAAAGGAGGTTCAAACGTTTTCCACTAAAACTGTATTTCTATTACAGTTAATTGACTGGATTAAGGAGCATGGTTGTACTCACGTAGCAATGGAAAGTACAGGTGTATTTTGGAAACCTATTGTTAACTTGCTAGAAGCCGAGAGCATTGAGTTTTTAATAGTGAACGCTCAACATATGAAAGCAGTACCGGGTCGCAAGACCGATGTAAAGGATGCCGAATGGATTGCCAAACTTCTTCGACACGGTCTACTTAAAGCAAGTTTTATTCCAGACCGAAATCAGCGAGAATTACGAGAGTTAGTTCGATACCGTCGAAGTATCATTGAAGAGCGTGCGAGACAACATAATCGGATTCAAAAGGTGTTAGAAGGAGCGAATATTAAACTAGGTTCCGTTGTCTCCGACATCATGGGTGTTTCGTCTCTTGATATGCTTCGCGCTATCGCCGATGGCGAAAATGATCCAAAAAGCTAGCTAGCCTAACCCGTCGATCAATGAAGAAGAAAAAAAGTGAACTGGAGCTAGCTCTTCGGGGATATATCAGCCCGCATCAACGTCTCATGTTAAAAACCATTTTGGTCCATATCGAATTTCTTACTGAGCAGATTGAAATCTTAAACGAAGAGGTGTCTACTAGATTATCCTCCCACAAAGAAGATATTGAGCGATTAGATTCTATTCCCGGCATCGCCACTCGAATGGCCGAACAAATCTTAGCCGAAGTCGGTACGGATGTCGAGAAGCAATTCCCCAGTTCCGCGCACTTATGTTCATGGGCAGGATTAGTACCTGGACATAATGAGAGTGTGGGCAAAAGGAAATCAACCAACATGAGAAAAGGAAACAAGTACTTGAAATCAGCATTAATTGAAGCAGCTCATTCTGTCAGAGGATCTAAAACCTATTTGGCAGCCCTGTATAGGCGTACTGCATCAAGAAAAGGTAAAAAGCGTGCAGGAATATCAGTAGCTCATGCCATTTTAAGAATCAGCTACTATCTCCTAACACGCAAAGAAATGTATGTAGACTTAGGTGAAGATTACTTTGATAAGCAAAAAGAACAATCGATTGTACGATATTCTGTTCGAAGACTTGAAAACTTAGGTTACAACGTGACAATCACTGAACCAAATGTCTCCTAATCCAACCCACAATTTGATTCTCATTTAGGCGCTGCACTTTTTTAAAAAATAATTGAGCTGCGTCAGATTTCGTATTGTCTTTTTTTCTAAATCGAAGATTTTAATTTTCATGGGAGTTCAAGAAAAAATCTCCTTTAACCCTTTTAAGATAAGATTACAACTCATTATTAACTTTATCTAAAAAAAGTTGAACTTCTCTTAGAGATGTTAAAATAATGACTTTCTTATCATTTGGTAATTGTTCAAGTTTATTTAAAACAACAGGTTTCTTGGTTTTCGGGTAATCCCAAACCCATTTCAGAAAGTCATAATCAAATCTCTCATTGTTGCCCTCTGCCATATCTGGTCTTGATTTTCCGCGATATTGAATCATCCTCTTGAAAACTCTGTAGATGCATATTACTCTACTAATATCAACAAAGATAATGGTGTCTACTGCATTCAGTCTTATATCCATTGTACAGTTATAATTTCCATCAATAATCCATTCTTCTTTTTTAACCAATTCATTTTGAACTTTTCTTTGTTCCTCTTTGGATGTTGGTGTCCAATTTGGCTTCCAAAACAATGTATCTAAATGATATACTTCTATGTTCAACTTTTCCCCTAATCATCATGCCAGAGTAGACTTCCCTGACCCTCCTGAACCAATCAATGCAATCTTTTTCATTGTATGCTACCTCTTTATGTACTTTTTAAAATACTAACGGGTGTTTTAGTAAACAAGAAAAGAGAGCTATATTATTAGCTCTATATTTCACTCAAGCACCCGTTAGTTGAATAAGGTTTTGCGACTATATTAAATAATATTGTACAATACAGAAAAAAGAGACACCATTATAAAATAACAGGTCTCTTTAAGTGGAAAAATTGGTAAAAAAGCACGCAAAATTGCAGCTTTTTCCACAAGGGATTAGCATATGGATTTTGCGTAATTTAAATAAAATAGGGATGCCAAATGATTCTTCTTTTAGCATAATAAAGAACACGTTTTTTTTCATTGCATTTGCAATTATTTCTCATTTTTATAAAAGCGTTCACCTGTATCAGGATTATAATACACTCTTGTCTTCTCGTCAGTTACAGGGTCTATACTTATTTCTTCCGTCGATTGAAAACCATCAGGAATTTTTACACCGTGATTGCGTTTAAACCGTTTGTCATAGATAAAATATCCAAGCAATATGCATACGATAAGTATGATGACTTCTAAAACAACATAGCCTATGATGAATTTCATTAAATTGACTCCACAACAACAGCAGTTCCATATGCCACAATTTCACTCATGTTTTTACCGATTTCTCCAGAATCATATCTCATCATTACAATTGCATTTGCCCCCATTTGATTAGCGTTTTTTATCATACGGTCCAATGCTTCTTTTCTCGAATCTTCCAACATTGCAGTATATTGTTTAATTTCTCCACCTACTAGAGATTTTAACCCTGCCATGATATCGCCACCGATGCCTCTGCTTCTTACTATCAGACCAAATGCAGGTCCTTTTACTTCAAGAATTTTGTAACCTTCAATTTTTTCTGTGGTAACTACCAACACATTTATCGCCTCCAGCTTAGTTACTTTGGTAACTAAAAATTTTACATGATATTTCCTAAATAGAAAGAATCCATTCAGAAATATCTTCAATAACTTGTTTATCTATTTGTTGTGCAACCTTATACTCTTTTTTTGCTTTTAGTATCTCGCCGTAAACTGAAGGCATAAACAAATGATTTAGGTTCGGGTAAAGTTTAAAAGTCGCATTTGGATTGTCTGCCAATAATTTTTTATAACCACCAAATTCTTTTTCTACTGATACTTGGAAATCTTTATCACCTTGCAAAATTAAAACTGGTTTTTCTAATTCATTTAGATAATTGCTAGATGGATTGTTCACCCATTTCTTTGAAGTAGTAAGCCATAACATATTTCCCCAAAACTTTAGTTGATTTTGCTTCTTCTTCATTTAGATTATAGATGTTGTTGAATTTGGTTGATATTGTTGCTATTTGTTTTCTAGCAATTATTTTTAAAAATCTATTCAATGAATGTAAAACATCATTATTTTGGTCTATCATAATTTCTTCTAATTTGCGTGGCGAACCAGCCATAATGATGATTCCATTGAAGTTTCCACCTTCTGCATTAATTCTTGGAGCCAACATACCTCCCATACTATGACCTATAATAAATATTTTGTTTCCATCCATACGCGAATCCGCTCGTAAAAAGTTAGCTGCTAGGATAGCATCTTCAATTGTTTCTTCTTTAACGGATAATCCAGTTTCTTTTTTCAGTTCGTTGCCGTATACGAATGTTCTCTTGTCATAACGAAGCACTACAATTCCTTTTTTCGCCAAACCTTCAGCTAGGTCTTTAAAAGGATGATTATTTCCGATTTTTTCATCCATGTTACTTGGACCAGAGCCGTGAACTAAAACAAACGCAGGAAGCAATCCATTATCTTTATCAGGAATAGTCAACATTCCGTTAAGTGGGTACTTTGTTCCAGCCCATATTACAATTTTCTTTTTTCATTGTGATTTCCTCCTTTACATATAAACGACACGGTATAGTAATATATGCCTGTTTAACGTCTAGTGCTCAAATACGAAGTACAATTGGCGTTCAAGGTTAAATGAGGAAACTGAAACTCATCCTTGCTACCAACAGCAATTAATGGACTGATTTGAAACCTTAAAGAATATTATTCAAAAAAATCCATGTAGGATTTGTCACACTATGGGAAAACTTATTAACGCAATCCTTTGAAATAGTATAGAGAATAAATATGAAGAAACTGTGCAGAGCCTAACATATATGAATCTAATTAAATTTTTATTGAAGCATTAAAAGAAAAAGTGATGTAGTAGAGATTGCAAGGCCGAAGATATCATAAGATCTTTGGTTTTTTCTTACCAATTCTAATACTAGAATAGTATTGACTACTTTCTGAAATTATATTAATATTATAACAATTTACAAGTGGAAAGGAATTTAACAGAAGAAGTATCTATAATCAAACAAACAGAGCTTATTTTCATTCTTAAGTTACTCATCCATTCGGGGGGCTTTTTATTTTTTGAAAATTAGCAATATATTTAATGCAATATATTTGGAGGTATTTGAAAATGAAACAAACGACAAAACAATACATAGTTGAACGGATGTATAAGGGGTCTCAAGGACTTGCAAATGCAGTTCTTGTCACATTAGGTATTGGCCTTCTGATTGAAACGTTCGGAACATTTACTGGTTGGGAAGGCTTTACAACTATCGGTAAGGCAGCACAACTTATGCTTGCGCCTGCAATTGGTGCTGGTATCGCTTATCAACTAGGTGGAAATACATTAGTTATTTTCAGTGCGATGGCATCTAGTACAATCGGTGCAAATGCCCTTCATATGAATTCGGATGGAGCCTGGATTCTTACTACAGGACAACCGTTAAGTGCCGTGTTAGCTACCATTATTGCAGTTTGGGTTGGAAAGCGTATTGCTGGTAAGACAAAGTTAGATATGCTTGCTATTCCATTTGCAGCTATATTTATCGGAGGTGTCGCAGGTGTAGGATTAGCGGCAGTTACTACCCCACTTTTAGAGCAGTTAAGTAGATTTATCGCAAACTCTGTCTCAGGATCTCCTGTGATGGGGTCCATGGTTATCGCACTAGTCTGGAGTATTTTCCTGATGTCTCCGGCGTCTTCTGCAGCAATTGCCATTGCCTTACAACTTGACCCAGTTTCGAGTGCTGCTGCACTGATCGGATGTACGGCTCAGTTTGCCGGATTTACGGTGATGTCTTTTAAACAAAATGATTTAGGTGCCAATATTGCCCAATCATTTTTAACACCAAAAGTACAAGTGCCAAATCTCGTTAAAAACCCACTTCTTGTTATAGGGCCATTTTTATCTTCCGTCATTTGTGCGCCAATCGCGATATTATTGTTTCACTTTGAAGTTCCTTATACATTAGCGGGACTTGGCCTAAACTCATTTATTGCACCTTTAAATATTCTTGCTAACCAAGGTGTGATGGTTTTATTGATGTATATTGTCTTAGGCGTCATTTTACCAGCGGTCATTTCTCTTACTGTTTATCATTTACTCAAAGCTAGAGGATTAGCTAAGACGGGTGATTTACGTATGGAAATTCAATAGCCTTTAAATTTTTGACACAGATCTTAATCTCTTTGTGTCTGAACAATCTTTTCTTTTTTCTTCATTTAATATATTTTTTTTACGTAAGATAGTAAAAATTATTTGGAAGCAATAATTCCTTAATTTTTACCTTTACAATAAATTAACGAGGCAACCCAAATCAAATTTTGGGGTTGCCTCGTTAATTATAAATTTATTTCTTATAATGAAAAAATTAATGGTTACAGGTCTTTCCTTAGTTTTATCTTATCTATAGACGGTCGACACATTCATTTAGTTAATTTTTATATAAAAATTAAACTACACTTAATAAGTGCTGTTTTAATATTACATCTCTTCGAATTTCCTTTCATTTTATAGTTGGTTTCTAAGATTTCATCTTAAACTAAACTGCTCCGTAAGTTTAAGTACATTCTTTCACAAACTTTTTATCTTTCAACTTCAACATAAATATCCAGTTTGGTTGAAACTTATTTTATTATATGTAGGTAATCTTCATAATTCCATTTACGAAAAATCATCCTTTACCTTTAACACAGCCAATTTATTTAATAAAATTATTGGTTTTAGAATAAATAACCAAATAATAGACAATAGATATTGTATATTGGAGGTAATATGTTCATGATAATAATAAAAAAAAGTGATGATAAAATAATTTATTGCTACTGCTGTCGCAAAAGGACTTTATTTATACGTAGAGATTTGCACAATAATAGTGGTGTAGAGAGTCATTGTAGTGAATGTTCATACGTTTGGTTTGAATGGCAAAATCGAGCAATGGAGCGAGAAAAGGAAAAGTGGCTGGAGTATAATGGCGGAGTAGTTAATAAATTGAAAGGTAACGAACAAGTTTTTATACAATAACGACGATTTTCACCTTTATTTTCTTTGTTTTTCTTCCGTTTAGAAGATAAAACAACTGTCTGTCTCCTTTAGGTTGCTATTATAACTATATTAAAATGATAGCCCTGTTATCAAAACTTATTGGGATATGAATATTTTGATATCTCACTCCACTAGGTTTTTACATTAAATAGATTTCAATTCGCAGAATATTATATAAGACAATCATAGGTCACTTTCCCCTAGACAGCCTTTGGTTGAATAAAACATTATCGTTTCTTTTAGCATGTCTATACTGGTGATTCCAGTATCAAGATCAGTTGGGAAAGTCTGATCTTCTTTTTTATATAATCCCTCACTAAAACTAAGAAAATTGCTTCTTGTTTTTAGTTCGTATTTTACCGTACTTTTCATCGATATTTCTTGCATATTTGAATGCCATATCCTGGCCCCTGCTTAGAACAGTCCCATCATATCCGACAGTCCAAATGTACACCGTTTACATATTCTGCTCTACTTCGCATAGCTATGTTGTCTGAGAAACATAGAAATCATTAAGCTATTCGGTGGTATGAACGCACTTCTTTTTATTAGAGGTAGAAGCCCCCCTGTACCTCACTAGCTTTATATGCCATACCGCGAATCAATACTTATTAAGTAGTCCACAAAAAAAGAAACCTTGAAAGGTTGTAGCCAATCAAGGTTGTAATATTACTTTAAGTATTCTAATATTAAATTTACACTTTTTTCAAATTTACTTGGGTTCTTATCTTTAATAGCAATTAATTGAGAAATAATATATTCCTGAATATCTTTATTCAAGGTAGGTATAATTTCCTTATAAATATTCAACGATGGTCCATTATTTAAGATCCTCTTGTGAAGTCTCTTTAACCATTCCTTAGCATGAGGAAGCATTTTAGGAATAGAGTTTGCTAATTCTTTTAGAGATGCTTCAGAATTAACAATGTTATCATAAGATTCAATGGCATGAATCAATCCAAACATTACTTCGTCGTTTTCAGTTAAATCATCAAACCCTTGACACAATATTTCTATATGACTAACATCTTTCATCTCTAAAATATTTTCTATAGATTTCTCAAATTTTACTACTTCATTCTCATCTCTTAACAATCGATTATTCTTTAATTCAGTAAGTTCAAACAGAATTTCCAATTAAGTCTACCCCTTTTTATCTATCAAACATATCCGGATACTTCGATTTATTTAATCTAATTACTTTCACTAACGCTGAGCGTACCTCAGGAGTATAAAGCCCTTCTTTTATATAAATACTTCTTGCATCCATTATATTACGCGCTAAAACATCACGAGGTTGCAAGTTGAGATAATCTTCTAACTTCTTACCAGGCATTCCATATGTTTCTGTTTGACGGTGTCTTCCTCCTTTTCCAGGATGAGGATGTTCCATATTCAAACTTACACCATCATTTTTATGTACTTCTGCTTTTGTTTGTAGATATTTTGCAGAAGGCATATGGTGAGGGGTAATGTCATCACCACGTGTTCCAGCACCTGTTTACTCTTTTGTCCGCATAATTAATTTTTGGTACCGTTCTTATTTTACTGAAATGATTTTCACTATCTCGAAAACCTTATTAAACCAGACTTATTTAACTTTACCAAATTGAATTTAATCAGGTTACTCAAGGGTTACAAATTCGTCAAGGTGGGGTTCGCTGGTTCGAGATCAGTCAGGACCATATATTAGATAAGCGCATATCTGAAACCCTGTTGTATCAATGTTTAATTACGCTGATATCGACAGGGTTTTTCCAATATTTTTTTTCTTGTGTTGAATTTTTGAACCTATGTTAGAAACAAACATGAAAGTTTAAATGCTTACGTTTGTTGAATTAAACTTGAATATTTCTATACATAGAAGCTGATGCCAGCCGAGTATGGTGTTATGATGTACATATATGTGAATTCAATCGAATGTTTATAAAACAGGTAACCCACAAGAAATTACATAGAAATTAATAGGATGGTGCTTCTATGATTGGTATTGGCTATCGGACGATAAAGACTGCTTTAGGAGCAGGACTGGCAATTTGGATTGCGAATTTCTTGAACTTGGAATTTGCAACATTTGCAGCAATTATCGTTATTATGTGTATTGAAAAAACAAAGAAAAAGACATTAATTACGATTAAGGATAAATTCTTTGCCTCTCTTTTATCTTTGATACTTGGTGCTTTGTTGTTTGAAGTATTAGGTTATAATCCGATTGTCTTTTCATTATTTATATTATTATTTGTTCCACTCCTCGTAAGAGCTCACATCCAGGGTGGTTTTGTCACAAGCATGGTTGTCGTATTACATGTTTATACGGTAAAGGATGCTAACTGGGCTATTTTTCTGAACGAGCTCTATATCATTCTCATCGGTATGGGAATTGCTCTTCTCGTCAATAGTTTCATGCCTAATTTTAAGCGAGATATTGAAATTTTTAAGAAGGAGATTGAACAAAAGTTTGAAATTATTCTCTTTGAATTCTCCGCCCATTTAAGGGATAGTATGCGAAACTGGGATGGGAAAGAAATACTTGAGGTAGAAGATTTGATTAATCAATCCAAAAGCATTGCCATTCAAGATGTAGAAAATCATCTGTTGCGAAAACAAAATAAAGACTATTATTATTTAGAAATGCGAGAGGATCAACTAGAACTCCTAAAACATATGATGAAAATCGTTGCTATTTTCTCTTCATCCAGCCTTGACGTCAAACAGAAAGAAATTTCTGCAGAGTTCTTGGAGAATTTAAGTCGGAACGTTCATTCGGGAGATACAACGGACATTTCATTAAATGAGTTAGAGGAATTAAATGCCTCGATCCGTAAGATGGAGTTACCGAAGACAAGAGAAGAATTTGAAGTACGGGCGAATCTTTTTTATTTGACTTTTGAAATCAAAAACTACTTAAACATAAAGAAAAAACTTTTTGCAAAAAGAAGTCGATAGTGGAAGGAGCAGGTGAGAGAGGATATTCAGATGATTCTTCATGATTACATAAAATAACTGCGGATATCGATTATATAATGCTCTGTCGATATCCTCTCGATTTTTAATACATTTTCTGATTTTAAGTTGCTTGATGAGCCAAATGTGACATGCATTAATAACTTACCTATGTTTTAGTCCCAGGAATGTATTCAATACTTCACCCCTCTTCATAGTTTTAGATAATTGGTTGTCATGTGGCTCTTGGTTTTTTAACTACTTTTATTTCATCAACTTCAACTATTTCTATGTTTTTCACAAAAACAAATTGCTCTTTTTTTATAAAACTGAACTGGAAACTAACTGCATTTTTGCTGCGTCACTTAAGCGATATTTTAAACTTCTGGATTAAATCTTTAAAAGCTGGTCTTTCATTCCCATCTCGTCCAATCACAGATTCTGCAGTCACTAACGAATTCAATACAGCTTCTTCCGTAGCTTCTCCAACAGCTCTGAACGCTAAATCTATATCGGCTTCATGAATTTGAGGGATTGCGAGACAATGCTCTGGTTTGTCATGCGGAATTTTGGTGGCTGTTGAGAATCCTATGATGACCTCCCCACTTCCATTTGTAATGATTGAACCCGTTCTGGATAAACCTGTCACGTACCTTTTTATTATCCGATTCAATTGTCTCTCAGATACTGGAAGATCGGTCGCAACGATAATCATGATGGACCCTTTGTCCTCTTCTTTATAAGATTCGAGGATTGCTTCTTTCAATTCTTGACCAACTACTTTACCCTTAACCAACAAATCGCTTAAAATACCAAAATTGGACAACACCAAAACCCCGATTGTGTATTTTCCATGATCCATTTCCATTATCCTAGAGGATGAACCAATCCCTCCTTTTAGTGAATAACAAAGCATTCCAGTCCCTGCACCAACCGTTCCTTCTCTAAATACAGACGAAGTATTTTCTAGGGCTTGAAGAACATGTTCCGACTTCACAAACTTTGCCCTTACATCATTTAAGAACATGTCATTGCATTCACCGACTACAGGATTTACGGTTCCAGTCGTGCGTCCTATTTCAGGATTTTTTCCAACATATAATCAATTAATGTATCTGCAGTTAACCCGACACTTAATGTATTCGTTAAAAGAATTGGTGTCTCTAAAGTACCTAACTCCATTATTTGAATAGTACCCATCGTTTTTCCGAAACCGTTGATCACATGGCTGGAAGCAATAAGTTTTTCTTTAAAGATGTTGTCCTCATGCGGCAAAATAGCTGTAACCCCTGTTTGCATATTATTTTCGCTAAGTGTCATATGCCCGACTGTTACTCCTTTTACATCTGTGATAGCGTTATGCGAACCAGTTTCTAATTGACCAATTTTCACTCCGTAATCTCGTATTCTTTTTTGATCGAACATTTAATCTCCCCTTTTATACTTATTAGATGTAATGTTTAGATATTTCATTAATGTTAAAGATGAACCTCCATTCTTTTTTTCAATTTTCTGTTGCATTTCCTCTCATTTCTTACCTTAATTATACAGATTTTTTATAATTAACAGTTAGAATACCATTTTTATAGAAATACTACCAGTCGTAAAAGTACACTTCTCCGAACCTCAAAAGGAAAGAAACTTTAAAAGTTCCTTAGTTCCTTTCCATCCATTTGAATGATTCATTTCGTTTTGACATAAAACCTTTTTAGCTGAAAATTAACTAAATAGGGGGAAGCTGCTCAACTTTGTTATATACAATAGAGTTCCTACTATTATTTAAGTTGATAGTATGTATTATCAAACTTAATTTTAGAAGGCTATGTTAAAGTTATTGGTTGATTTTGAATAAAACGTCCTCTTTTGTAGTAGCCTGACTGTATACATTACAAAAGGGACAATTCATATGACTTTAACGAACATAATAGCTAATATTTCTTCCTTGAATGATAAGGACAAAGAATACATTTTAGATTAACTAACTCGCCATTTCTCGCCGTCCGCCTCACAACAAGGATCTTTAATCGGTGAATTGAGAGAGAGAAAGTTTTCTCATGGTTTTCATTGTCGGCATTGTGGAAACACATCAGTGGTTCGTTACGGGAAGCGAGATGGTCGCCAACGTTATAAGTGCAAAGACTGATATAAATTAAGCAGTGATTTGACCAATTCCCCTATGTATCGGTCGAAAAAGACAGATAAATGGATTCCATTAATAGAGTGTATGCTGAAAGGTCTATCACTTCGTGAAACAGCTTTACTAATTGGTATCACTCACGTAACCGCTTTTTACTGGAGACATAAAGTGTTGTCTGCCCTCGCAAAAGAAAGTATCGGTAATTTTGAAGGACTAGTAGAAGTAGATGAAACATACTTCTTGGAAAGCCATAAAGGACGAAGAGTTATTCCGAATCGAAAACCAAGAAAACGTTGCGGTTCTGCTTCCAAAAGAGGTATTTCCAATGAACAAGTATGTGTATTAGTAGCTAGAGACCGAAACAAAACAACCCTTTCCAAACGAGTCGGTTCAGGTAGAATTCTAATGGAACAAATTGATAACACCCTTACATCGCATTTTAAGAATGGTACGGTGCTTATTTCCGATGCTCACATCTTACAAATCTTACTCATCTACTAACGATGTGGAGCACATCATCATTGTTTTTGTCCATATTAAATTGAGCCAGAGTGATCACGTCAAAAGTGAGCCACTACATCATTATTAGTATCCAGTGGTGGGAAGATATGGGTGATTGGGATTCTTGCCCCGGAGGGCAAGAATCCCAATCACCCCGCGAATCGCGTTTAACCTTCCGCATTTTCATTCTGTTTCATACTTTGCCGGAATCGATAAGAAGGTCCATTCACAAGAAGAATATGAGACCTGTGGGCCAGACGATCAAGTAAAGCAGCGGTCATTTTTTCATCTCCAAAGGGGGATGTCCATTCTGTAAATTCAAGGTTAGTCGTTATAATTACACATGCACGTTCGTATCTACCTGAGAAAAATTGAAATAATAGCTCGGCCCCTGTTTTGGAGAAGGGGACGTACCCTAGTTCATAAACGGCAGTAAGAAAGAATATGTAAAGAAAGGCATCTACCACCTCAATAATATTAATAATTACCATTCCCATTTAAAGAAATGGATAGGTAGGTTTAATGGTGTTTCTACGAAGTATTTACAACTTTATTTAGTGTGGTTTCTATTCCTTGATAAGAGGAAAATGGAAAGCGATTTAAGCAAGAAAAAACAAATGCTTATCTTGGCAAGTGTTCATGGAACATGGGAAACCGCAGATAAATTAAGACTGAGAGACTAGGCATTCTAAATATAAATGTACATAAAAATGAGCTGAGAAATTTATCTCCAAGCTCATTGCATTTTGATATCCATTTTTTACTAAAGCAGCCGTTAGTTGAAGTAGCTTAATAAAAGGCTGTTTTCGTAAACTTTGTTGATTTATAAAATCAGATTATTATAAAAGGATTTGAAACTCTAATTTGAGGCGTTAGTTTAAGTGTAAACCTTCCATGTCACCATACCATTTCACTTAAATCAACCTTTACCTTTAACATAGCCTTTTAAAACTACAAATAAGTTTACTTTCATTTACAACGACTATTTCATTAGCATGATCAATTTAAACAAGGGTAGATGAATATACCAAATCATCTACCCTTCTAATTATTTTTGTTTCTTTTTAAAAATTATCGTTATGACCACTAGCATAAGTAAAATTGCTTGCCCAATCATCGTTTCTACCGTTGGATAGAAGCCGATGATATTGACTACTGGCAAGCCATCCACAATGGTTGTTGAAACTTTATCTCTTAGTTGCAATGTATGCAGACTGCCTCCAATAATTTTAAAGGCAAGTACATAAATTAACACCGTCGCTACTGCAAAGAATTTATGAATTGGAACTTTTCCACTTGCTTTAAATATAGCAAATGCAAAAATAGCTAATAATAATAGTGCCACAACGATACCTAATACAAAATGTAATGTCTCCATTTTAGGTGCTATTCCTGCGTAAAATACAAGGGTTTCTGCTCCTTCACGGAAAACCGATAGGAAGCTAATTGATGCCATGGCCAACACCGAACCACTTGATATCGCACTGCCCATCTGTTTGGAAATATAGCGATTCCAATTTGTCACACTCGATTTACTATGTAGCCAAATACCAACACCAATCATCATGGCTGCAGCTATTAAACCTACATAACCTTCCATTAGCTCACGATTTGTATCAATTGTTGCCGAATTCAAAATGGTTGACATTAAGATAGCAGCCACCGCTGATAATAAGATTCCTACCAAAGCGCCTAGATAAATCCATTTGCGCATTGTCTTTTGTCCTGATTTTTCAAGGAATGATATTAATGCCAAAATGATAAGCAATGCCTCTAAGCCTTCACGTAGTAAAATGAGCGCTGAATCCCAGAAAGTGTAATCTGAATCTACTTGAATCAGCTCTATTTCCGTGCGGAAATTATCAAGTTTATTTTTAATATCCTTGACATTGACTTTCGATTTCAATAAATCACTTACAAGTATTGGCATATCACTTTCAATCTTTGTATAAAGACTACCATTCCGTGTTGAAATATCAATTTCTACTCTTGGCCATATTTTAATGAACTCTCGGATTTTATCGGATGCAGCCTTGTAATCGCCTTCTTCGATCAAATCATTAGCCTCATCAATATAGGCAATTAATGTCGATAAAGAATACTCTCCTTCCACAACTTTCACAGTATCATGGCCTGCTACGAAATTCTCAATTGTTTGTTTTAATTCAGTGTATTGGGATTGCATTAAGGTAATTTCGGGCTCTTCTGAAGCAAGTGTTATTCGTATAAAAGCCATTTGCGTTTCAATTTGACCGTACATGGCAATGCTTTGCTCACGCACTGGGCGTTCGATTTTTTTCCATTTCGCATTAAAATCTTTATAAGCAATATTGATTGCAGCTACATCCCCACTTGCTAACGCTTTTTCGAATACTGTCATGATAGGTTTAAACTTTTGCCCAAATTCTGCTCGCTGTGCCACTTCATCTACAGGTTTTTCAAGCTTTTCTAAGGTACGTAAAGCATTCGATAAAGCTGATAGTGCCTCTAAACGTTCCTCTTTTGAACTAGCTTCGACCGCTTGGGCAAGAATTTCATCCACCTTTTCCTTTGCATCATTCTGTTTTGATGTGACAGAATCCCAGTCTGTTGCAAATTGATCAAGCGCGAGCTCAGCCTCCGCTTCCTTATTCTGCTTAGTATTCATTAAGGCATCACTAATAGAAATATATAAATGACTATACGATTGGGCGGCTTGCACAGGAACAGCAAGCGCCAATAATAAGCAAATAATAATGCTACAGCGCATTAAAAAGTGCTTCACCTAAATAACTCCCCTTCTGTACACCAGGGAAGCAAGCAAATACGGCACTGCCTCTATGGGTAATGTACTCATTCATTTTATCCATACGCCCTAAACTTTTTTGCACTGTTGTAAATTGGGCGGGATCTTTTTGAAAAGAAATAAAGATTAGACCAGCATCGTGTGCACCTGTATTCGAAATAACGCCTGATACATAGGAGTAAGAACGACGTAAAATACGAGCACCTGATTTACGTGCCAAATGGACATGTGACGTATTAGGCATAATATAGTCACCCTTACTATCTTTCGCTTCTACATCAAAATCATCAAATTCCTTTGTTTTACCAAACGGTGCACCGCTGTCGCGATAACGTCCAAATGTGGCTTCCTGATCCTTCAACGATGTACGATCCCATGTTTCTAGATGCATTTGAATTTTACGTGCGACCAAATAAGAGCCACCTTTGAGCCAGCCTTTATCAACCCACACGACTTTATTTAAATCTTTTCCATCAGTTATCGATGGATTGACTGTACCATCTTTGAATGCAAATAAATTACGTGGTGTTCCTTCTTCAGCGGGGAACGAGTTAAAGCCTGCCTGTGACCATTTGATTTCTACTTTGCCTGATGCTAAACGGATTAAATTGCGTATTGCATGGAATGCAACTTGTGGATCATCTGCACAAGCTTGAATACATAAATCTCCGCCAGTAAGTTCCTGTTGCAGTTGATCCTTTGGAAAATGTGGTAAGTCCTGTAGTTCATTTGGCTTTAAGTGTTGGATACCAAGCTTTTCGAAAAGCGATGGACCAATACCTATAGTAATGGATAAATTAGAGCCATCTAAACCCTCTGCTTCACCCGTATCACCAGTAGGAATTCTTATATTGTTTGTTAAATCTACCATTAATTCGCCGTTCATTAAACGGACAACAAGAGGTGTCCATTGTTTGAACAACTCTTGTAGCTCCTTCTTTGATGTCACTAAGACATTCAAAGAAGCGAAGTAAATATTCTTTTGAACGGGTGTAACGATGCCAGATTGATGTTTACCATAGAAATCAACTTTGTTACGTGCTATGATGCTGTCCGCAACAGGCTCAAATACATTATAGCTCATTGCTTTTATCACACCACCTAAACCTGAAGCCCCAATTGCAATCCCTGCTGCTCCAATACCTGTTAGCTTTAACATTTCATATCTGGATATTTTTTTATTGATCCATTTTTCATTGTTTGACTCTGTCATTTATGCTCACTCCAAAATAATACCCATTTGACTTAATGGCTCGCCGAGTTGGTTAACAGCTGCTGAAAGTGCCTTCGTATTTTCTTCTGTTAATTCTTCATAAGAAACATAGCCTCCGCCTGTTGTCTCGTGTTGTGCAAGTAAATCATCGACTGCTTTGAACTTTTCGTCTAAAGTTGCCACTAACTCTTTATCTTTTGCTTCTAATTTTGAGCGAAGAATCTCAAAGATTTTTTCTGCACCTTCAATATTAGCTTTGAAATCATATAAATCCGTATGAGAATAGATTTCTTCTTCACCCGTAATTTTAGATGTCGATACTTCATTTAATAAATCAACTGCACCTGTAATCATTAAATCAGGCGTTACCTCTACAGTTTGAACAAGCGCATGTAATTCCTTCGCATCTGCAAGAAGCTGATCTGCTACATCTTCATAACCCGCCGTTGTATTTTCTTCCCAAAGTTCATATTCAAGTTTATGATAGCCGGTCCATTCTTCTTCGCCTTTACCTTCTTCTTGGATATCAGCTAGTCTTCCATCAATACGTGGATCAAGGTCACCAAAGCTTTCTGCAATCGGCTCAGAACGTTCGAAATACATACGTGCTGGTGCATAGGCTGCTTTTGCGCCTTCAATATCGCCAGCCTTAAATAATTTTACAAATTTTTCTGTTTCTAATAAGAATTGGTCCATTTGCTCTAAAGCAAATTGTTTATAGGCTGATAGTTCCGTAGATAAATCAGCCTCTTTTGCTAGTTCTGCTTGCTCGGTTGATGTCTTACCTTCTTTTTTCGCTTCCTCTGAATTACCACAGCCAGCCATAATAATGCCACCTGCTACTAATACTGACAATAACGATTTATATTTCATACTTGGAACCCACTTCCGAATTTAGTTTATATTTTCATTGATAATGATAATCATTATTAATATTTATTGCAAGAAGTATTTCATCTAAAGAAAAAGCATTCTTTTAGAGTTTATTTATTCAACCAATTAGCTAATTGTATATTGTTGGTTTCTTAATTTGTTCTAAGTTCACCTAATTAGGACTGTCTTTATTTATGTCGCAATTTTTCTTCAATCTCATATTCACTCACATTCGCGATGTAAAAATACTAAACAGCTATTTTCAGCCCCCGACAGTACACTCAATAAGTTTTTCCACCAATCCTCTCTCTTCATCTCATATCGGCATTATTATTATCTAATTTTCATATTGTTTAGATTATTTTTCAGTAATAAAATAAACTAATCAAACATTTAGAGAAGCGAATGAAAATTATTATTGTTTTATCAAAAGGAGTGCTATAGAACATATGACTACGATATTAGAAAATAATACAGCGGAAACAACAATTGCGACCAATTATGTAAATGAAGTATTTCAAAATGTGAAAAAGCGTAATGCTCATGAAAGCGAATTTCATCAAGCAGTTAAGGAAATTTTTGATTCGCTCGTACCTGTTTTCGCCAAGCATCCGCAATACATGGAGCATAGTATTCTGGAAAGAATTGTGGAGCCAGAAAGAATTATAATCTTCAGAGTGCCATGGGTCGATAATAATGGTAAAGTACAAGTCAACCGCGGATTCCGTGTACAGTTTAACAGTGCAATTGGTCCCTACAAAGGAGGCTTGCGTTTCCATCCATCAGTTAACTTGAGCATCATTAAATTTCTTGGATTTGAGCAGATTTTTAAAAATTCTCTTACTGGTCAACCAATTGGAGGAGGCAAAGGCGGTTCAGACTTTGATCCAAAGGGGAAATCTGATGGGGAAATCATGAGATTCACTCAAAGCTTTATGATGGAGCTCAGCAGACATATTGGACCTGATGTTGACGTACCAGCTGGTGACATTGGGGTTGGTGCACGAGAAATTGGCTATATGTTCGGACAGTATAAAAGAATTCGTGGTGCCTATGAAGCAGGAGTACTAACCGGCAAAGGTGTTGGATATGGCGGGAGCTTAACACGGACTGAAGCTACTGGCTATGGGACTGTCTATTTTGTACAGGAAATGCTTAAAGACAAAGGACTTGACTTTAAAGGCAGCACAGTTGTGGTATCTGGGTCAGGTAATGTATCCATCTATGCTATAGACAAAGCAACGCAGTTGGGTGCAAAAGTTGTGGCCTGCAGCGATTCCAATGGCTATATTTATGACCAAAATGGCATTAATCTTGATACAGTAAAACGACTTAAGGAAGTAGAAAGAAAAAGAATCAGAGAGTATGTGAATGAACACCCCGAGGCACTTTACATGGAAGGTTGCTCTGGTATCTGGTCCATCCCCTGTGATATCGCTTTTCCATGTGCAACGCAAAACGAAATTGACAGTACATGGGCTAATATTTTAGTTTCCAATGGGGTAAAGGCTATTGGCGAAGGTGCAAATATGCCTTCATCACTGGATGCAATTGACGTATTTTTGAAAAACAACGTTCTCTTCGCCCCAGCAAAAGCAGCAAATGCAGGTGGAGTTGCGGTTTCTGCATTAGAAATGGCACAAAATAGTGCACGATTGTCCTGGGAATTTGAAGAAGTGGACGAAAAATTGCAGCAAATTATGAAAAACATTTACCAAAATAGTGTCAAAGCTGCTGAAGAGTATGGCTATCCAGGTAATCTGGTGGTAGGTGCTAACATCGCAGGGTTCTTAAAAGTAGCGAATGCAATGGTGACACAAGGAGTTATATAGTAAAAAAAAAGCCAAAAAGGGATTGCTAGATTCTTATTATATAAAAGGTGATTGCTTTGCACTTTGAAGCAATCACCTTTTTTTGCTGATATCCCAAAAAATTATTCGATGTTTAAGTTCCACTATTTTTGAAACTTTGATTTAAGGAAGAGTCCTTGATCAGTATTAATTGTAGCTTCAATGAATCTCTTCCAATTTCGTTAAAGAATCGTCAGGAACTAATCACTTTGAATAAGACCATTCTATACTGAGCACATTAAACTTTAGGAGGTGACGATACCATGGTAAAGAAAAATAAACCAAACTTTAAGAAGAAAGAACCTAATTCAAGAAATGACAATCGCGAAGAATTTGCAGAAGATCTAGATTTAAATCCAGCTAAACATAAAAATGCACAACAAAATAACCAACAGAAACGATAAAACTAATACTAACTTAAATGCAAAAATAGAATAATGCGCACTTGTATACTTAAGACATCTGTATGAAGCGCAAAAAAAAGATGACGCATCCCACTAGGGCGGCGTCATCTTTGTTTATGGAAATCTTTAATAGAACTTTTTTATTGATCAGATTTCAGGAGCTCCTGATACAATTTGAGGTATTGCTGCGAAGATGATGACCAGCTAAAATCAAGTTCCATTGTGTGCTCTACTAGATTCCTCCATTTGTTAGGCTGAAGGCAAAAAAGTGCCACTGCTTGCTCAATCGTATGTAGCATTTCGTGGGCATTATAATTAGCAAAGCTGAACCCATTTCCTTCTTCGGTAAATTTATTATATGGTATTACCGTATCCTTAAGTCCACCTGTTTCACGGACGATCGGCAAAGACCCATAGCGAAGTGCGAGCAATTGTCCAATGCCGCACGGTTCAAATTGGGAAGGCATTAGAAAAAGATCGGAACCAGCATAAATCTTTCGTGCCAATGCTTCATCAAAATATAGGTTCGCTGACACTTTATCGGGATAAGTTCCTTCAAAATATTTGAATGCTTCTTCATACTGCTCATCACCTGTACCTAGTAAAACAAACTGGACATTTAAGCCGATGATTTCGTGGAAGACATGTAAAATCAAATCTATCCCTTTTTGATCAACTAGTCTTGTAACCATTGAAATTATTGGAATCTCAGCGTCTATAGGAAGCCCCAATATTTCTTGTAGGTGCGCTTTATTTATAGATTTTCCCTTATAATCATCGAATGGAAGATATAAATTTTCATCATGTTTAGGATCATAGGAGTCATTGTCAATTCCATTTACTATTCCTTGAAGATCAGCTCCTATTTTTCGTAAAAATCCATCAAGTCTTTCCCCATAATAGGCAGTCTGTATTTCGACTGCATAGGTTGAACTTACAGTTGTCACGCAATCAGCAAAGGCCAATCCTCCTTTGAGGTAACTGACGTCTCCGTAAAACTCTAATGCGTCCATGTGAAAATAATGTTCGCTTATATCTAATAAATCAGAAAGCACTGATTTAGGATATACACCTTGGTAGCGTAAATTATGAATGGTAAAAACAGTTTTAATGTCCTGATAATATGGATTATTTTCATAATTTACTTTCAAATGTACTGGTATTAACCCTGTTTGCCAATCATGGCAGTGGATAATATCGGGGCGTTCATCTAAATATGGGAGAGCCTCCAGTACGGCTCGGGAAAAGAAAGCGAAACGTTCACCATCATCCCCAAAGCCATAACTTCCATGCCTTTTAAAATAATATTCGTTATCAAGGAAGTATACCGTTATCCCTTGATAATGTACTTTTTCTATACCACAAAATTGACGTCTCCAGCCTACAGGCACTTCAATGCTTTTGATCCATTGCATTTGTTCTTTAAAATGTAATGGAAGGTCACCATATTTCGGTAATATCACACTGACGTTTGCTCCCTTTTTATGTAAAGCTTGAGGCAAAGCGCCAATAACATCACCTAGTCCCCCTGTCTTTATAAATGGAGCGCACTCCGAAGCTGCAAATAAAACATTCATGCAATTCGTACCTCCAGTTTAAACTACTTCTTCTTTTTTGATTACCATCGGCTTATTTCTCGCTGAAATGATTTGGTCCCTAGTAATGATCACTTGTTTATCAGTAATCACATTTTCTAAATGTGCTCCCTCTTCGATATCCCCTTTTTGCATAATGATACTGTTTTTAACTACTGCACCTTTTTTAACTTTTACTCCTCGGAAAATAATACTATTTTCGACGGTGCCTTCAATAATACATCCATTAGCAATTAAAGAATTAGATACCTTAGAGGAATTTGTGAATTCGGCAGGTGCTTCATGTTTAATCTTCGTAAAGACTTCCCAAGAATCATAAAAAAAGTTACGAAGAATTTCTGGGTTAAGAAATTCCATATTACTAGCATGATATGTTTGTAGCGAATGAATAAATGGCATATAACCTGTAAATTGATATCCTTGAACTTTTAGATTTATCAAATTTGCTTTAACAATGTCTTTCAAAAAATCATATTCATCATACTCTATACAATTCTTTATTAAATCTATTAATAGTTGTTTTTTTATCACATATGTTTCCAAACATATATGGTCTCCTATCTTAGGTGATGTATAAAGGTTTATATCTTGGACTTCACCGTTTGTATCAAGTGAACATTGATGGTAAATTGGTCTTTTCACTGGTAACCCATCATAATCCTTATACAGAACTGTAATATCGGCTTCACTACTTTCATGTTCTTTGATAACTTCATTAAAGTCAATTTTACAAATATGATGACCAGGAGCAATAATCACTGTATCTGCAGTTGCCCGTTGGAAAAATTCTAAATGATCATAGAACTGCTGTATATCTCCTTTAACTTTTTCATCAGGATGAATCGAAGGAAGAATGAATAGACCTTGTGAACGATGATCGAGATCCCATTCCTTTCCAGAACCTAGGTGATCCATCAATGATCGATACTTATCTTTTGTGAAAATGGCAACTTTACTTATGGAGACGTTCATAAAGTTTGACATAGTAAAATCAATCATCCGGTAACGTCCGCCAAACGGTACGGAAGCTAGGCAACGGTGATGAGTCAATTCTTTTAATATAGGTCTTTCATTTACGAGATTAATAACACCTAATACATTCCTCATTTAAACTACCTCCAATTATAGAGCTTGCAACAAAGCACTTTCCGAAGAAACCAACTGATTTTCACCAATTAATGTAAGTCCTTGTTTAGTGTCAGAGATTACAGCGCCATCTTCGATAATTGTACCGCTACCGATTATCGCCTTTTCGATTATTACATTATTTCCGATTTTCACATTTGGCATGATGACGGAATTCTTTACGATAGAGCCACTTCCAACTTGGACATTATAGGAAAGAACAGAATGGTCGACTTTCCCAAATACCAAACAACCTTCATTGACTAAAGATTGTGTCACATCAGCTTCTTCGGATATATATTGTGGAGGATGGTTGGCATTCCCTGCATATATTTGCCAGTTTGGGTCTCCAAGTTTGAAATCAGATGGTTCTGCCAATAAATCCATATGCGCTTCCCACAGGCTTTCAATCGTACCGACGTCTTTCCAGTAATCTTTAAAACGATACGCTTGTAATTTTGCTTCATCTTTCAGCATCTTTGGAATAATGTCTTTTCCAAAGTCATTAGTGGAACTGCTATCCTGTTCGTCTTCTGTTAAATATTTTTTTAGATGTTTCCAATTAAATATATACACACCCATCGAAGCCAAATTACTTTTTGGATGTTTAGGCTTTTCATCAAATTCAATAATTTGATCCGTTTCGTTTGTATTCATGATACCAAAGCGATTTGCTTCTTCCCAAGGTACCTCTATAACAGCAATGGTCGCATGTGCACCCTTTTCAATATGATCTTCCAGCATTATATTATAATCCATCTTGTAAATATGGTCCCCTGAGATGACAAGTACATATTCTGGGTCATTATGATCGATAAAGTGGAAATTTTGATAGACGGCATTTGCTGTACCTTTGTACCATTCCCCACCATCTTTTCCCTGATAAGGTGGAAGCATAGAAACCCCACCGTTATTGCGGTCCAAATCCCACGGGCGCCCGTTACCAATATAGGAATTCAAAAGATGGGGACGATATTGTGTAAGAATGCCGACTGTATCGATACCTGAATGTGTACAGTTGCTTAAAGTAAAATCGATAATCCGATATTTCCCTCCAAATGGTACTGCGGGTTTAGCTAAGTCACTCGTCAATTCCCCGAGCCTTGAGCCTTGACCCCCTGCTAAAAGCATTGCAATCCATTTCTTAGATGCCATTTGTACTGACTCCCCTTTTCCTTGTTTTTGTTTCTTTCATGAATATAGAAATCCCTAGCGGCGGTACGGTTATTTCCAAACAGTAAGGTTGGTTATTGTGCGGGATTTTACTGGCATGGATTGGGACAGGATTCAACTGTGCCGATCCGCCAAATGATGCATCATCACTATTAAATGCTTCGAAATATTTCCCATTAGACGGAACTCCTATTTGATAGTTATGGTAAACATCGGCAGAAAAATTACAAACAACAATGCAGTAATCTCCCTTCCGTTTTCCTTTTCTCATAAAAGTAATTACGCTTTGTTCCGCATTGTCCGCATCGATCCATTGAAAGCCGGCTTGCTCATGATCCAGACGCCAAAGAGCATTAGTTTCCTGATAAAATTTATTTAACTCTTTATAGTATCGATAAAAATTGGAATGAGCTTCAAAATCTAAAAGCATCCAATCCATTTCTTGCTGGTATTTCCATTCGTCAAATTGTCCAAATTCACTGCCCATAAATAGAAGTTTTTTTCCTGGATGCGCAAACAAATAGCCAAATAAGAGGCGTAAATTCGCAAATTTTTGCCAGTAATCGCCAGGCATTTTATTTACTAAAGATCTTTTTCCATGGACCATTTCATCATGCGAAAATGGAAGGACAAAATTTTCCGAAAATGCATAAAAAAATGAAAATGTCAGTAGGTTATGATGCTTTGATCGTTCTTTAACATCAAGCTTCATATATTTAAGTACATCATTTGACCAACCCATATTCCACTTATAATTGAATCCTAACCCCCCTGTACTAGTGGGACTTGTAACCAGCGGCCATTCGGTTGCTTCCTCCGCCATCATGAGGGCACCAGGATACTTTTGGAAAATGGTTTCATTTAACTTTTTCAGAAAATCAATTGCTTCCAGATTTTCGCCACCACCAAACTGATTCGTAAGTTTTACTGGAAGTGGATTATCATGATTTAGATAAATCATGGATGAAACAGCATCAACCCGAATTCCATCCACATGATAGATATCCATCCAAAACATTGCGTTTGAAATTAGGAAACTGACTACTTCTGGCTTGCTGTAGTCAAAGCTATATGTTCCCCAGATAGGCCGCTCAGCTCGCATGGGGTCTGACGATTCGAATAAAGGTGTTCCATCGTACCTCCCAAGACCATGGACATCCTTACAGAAATGTGCAGGCACCCAATCTAGAATTACACCAAGTCCCTTTTGATGACATAGATCTATAAAGTACATTAGTTGCTCAGGTGTACCATATCTGCTAGTCGCTGAATAATATCCAGTTATTTGATAACCCCATGAGCCATCGTAAGGATGCTCCATAACAGGCATTAACTCAATATGTGTAAAGCCATTATCAATTGCATAATCGACTAATTCGTCAGCAATTTCTTGATAACTATAAAACTCACCATTTTCTTTTTGTCTCCAGGAAGCCAAATGAACCTCATAAATCATCATCGGTTTGTGGTAAATATCTTTCTTTAATCGCTGTGCCATCCATTTTTGATCTTGCCACTCAAAATTATTTAAATTGTAGATAATAGAAGCTGTTGCCGGTCGTACCTCCGAATAAAAGGCAAACGGATCCGCTTTTAATTCCTTCTGTCCATTTGGTCCTGTAACCTCATACTTATAAATGTCTCCATGGGCAAGCTCGGGAACAAATAGTACCCAGATTCCAGAATGAGCCAAGCGTTCCATTGGATGCTGGGTACCATTCCAATTATTAAAGTTACCCACAACGGAAACTTGTCTTGCATTCGGCGCCCAAACTGCAAAACGCACACCTTGAATATCGTTCTCATATAGTATATGAGCTCCGAGCATCTTATAACTTTCAAACAGTGTTCCTTCATGAAAAAGATATACATCAAAATCACTTGGATATTGCAGGTTATTCAACTTCATAATCCCTACCATTTCAACACCACTTTCACTCTATGATTATTTCAATTTATATATCAGTTCTTATCCTAAATTATTCGCCATCTTTCTAAAAACACCTTTAAAATATTTGACTTTTTATAATAATTAATAATTTCAGATAAAACAAAAAATCCTCCAAGGAATGAAGGACTTTTGTAACTTTCATTTAGATTGTGAAATGTTGTAATTAATAAAATTCTAAAGTGCGATACCAGTAGACTATTTATCAGCTGTCCTCCCACATACCATACTTTCTAAAAAGTGATGCATATGATTTTATAAGTATACACCTGTATTTTAATCAGTCATTTCCTGTCAATTGTGAAGATGGCATATTAATCATACGGTTTAAAAATAAATAGGAAAGGGAGACGGACCAAGCAAGTGGAGTATTGCCATTTGGCACATTTTTACCACCGATATATAATTCAGGGACTTCCCAATTATCTGGTACGATTCGTTCCGTTTTATTCACATATTCATAAGCTTTATCATGCATACCTAGTTCAAAATAGCACAGTCCTAGCCAAGGTAGTCCGAAGCACCATTCCGCTTCGCTGCCTTCGTTGTAATACTGATCGTTGTGATAACGAATAACACCATTTGTCCGCTCAAGTCGTTCGGAAACCATCTCCACTATCTTAAGTGCTGTTTTCCTCTCAACTATACGATACGGATAAATAAGTGAAAGTAGGGATAAGTCTGTTTCTTTTGTTTCACTTTCTCTAGGTAAAAGAAAGCGCAACGTCTCTTCACCTTTTTGTATCAGTTCATCCCTTACATTTACGAGCATTTTTACTGCACGTAAGCCTGCTACGCATGCACCTACACTTGAAGCATGCAGTTCCATATTCTCTTCCCACATTCCATTATCCTTTGCCTGCCAGTACCCAAGACAATCTAAATAATCGACTAGCTTCTGAACAATAGCGAGATCTTTCTCATCCCGGATAATCTTATGTCCGTGGCTTACTCCTACCCCTACTCCCCATAAGAAGGCTCCAATTGCATCATTCTGAGCATGACCCCATTCTTGGCTCAATTCCTCTAAATCTGTAGAATATCGTGAGTGGATATATTCAAAAAGATAAACCGGTTTTTTTTCACGGTGAATGTCGATTTTCCATTCATAGGTTTTAAATAGTTCAAATAAGGCGTGATAAGCTTTTTCATACCGATCAGATTGGCTTTGCAAAAAAGGCAAAACCGTGTATACGACATCACGTATCCAAACAAAATGATAGTCCTTTGAAACACTTGCAGTGTAAGCGCCGTTCGGTAGGCGCATCCTATCTAAAACCTCAATTGCATTGCTGATTTTCATATATGAGACCTCCCTTAAATAATGGCTATACAGTGATTATTAACCTTTTGCATTTATTCTAGACAAACTATTTCGCTAAAGCGCTTCCATTTAAAATGAAGAAATTTAAGTACTTATATTTTATGTAGGAAATTGTTATTTGGAAAAGCAATCAGACCCAATACGCAAAATTGTTTTTTCGTGGGATGACAAAATTCAATTTCTATTAATCGCTTGGTATCCAATCGTACAATACCCTAAATATAAATTTTTAAATCAACTTTTATCATTTGTTGCATGAAAGGAAAAAAAAGAAAGCATTACCCCTGCTCCTTTTAATTGTTCATTCATTTGAACTTGGTCCTCTATTCTTCTCCCATCGAGGAATCTAACAAATAGGTTTTTATTATAGAAGAAACTGTTCCATTTAGATTGCATTGTCGATTCTTATAAAGGAAATCTTGTAACTATTTCTGCTAAATAAGAAAAACCAGACAAAAAGATGCCCGGTCCTTTAAGGTCAAAATCTGTTTCTATCGTTTTCTAAGGGCTTTGGACAGACATTTTGCTATATGATTACCGATTGAATTTTTAGGGACGCTAGTTGGTTGTGACGTCCGTCACAACCAACTAGCGTCCCTTTTTTTCGATAATTTTATGGCTTGTGTCCCGCATTAACGGGCAGTAGAGAACTGCCCGTTAATGCCCGAATGGTTCAACTAACAATCAGTGGAAAAAAAGCCCCACTGATTGAAGTTTCACTTTTTCTGTCCTTCAGCCTTTTACAACTTTTAGAAACAGGTTAGTTCATTTTTGGATAACTAGAGATAAGATACTTTCTTATTCATATAGTAAGCTCTCGAAGATGCAATTTCATTCGCTATTCGCTTCTTAATGTAGTAACTACTTATTATTTTTCTTTATTTCCACTAAAAAGGAAATCTACTTGCTTCATTATTCATTACAAAATAGTGTTCTTAATACAACAGACGGTTTTATCACTATATTAACTTTGAACGCTATTATTATCTAAGCGATAAGCTATGCCAAATCAGATAGTAGAGTACTACACGTCATATTGATTGTAGTGGTAGGTGAAGACCCCACAGCGAAGCATTGGCCAAACTTTGATTGGGCAATGTCTTTACGACGAGTAACCGCAGAAGCATATGTTTTTCAGCGAGGAGGCTGAGGCAACCCCCGCGGAGGCCAACAGGAGGTTGGTCACAAAGGCGTTGCCACACGAGGTGGCGCTCTTAGCCTTTGTACCCCCACCTGAAACGGAAATCAGTAGTATTATTCATTCTTTCAAGTTCCACAAACCTAGTGTTCACAAGACATTTTTTATACTTTCTTTTTTATTAAACTAAATATGCAACGCCATATCCGTCGGAAAGTGCTACTTAAAGTTGGTCAACGGCTTCCTTAAATATTTCATATGAACGTCTTCTAGCTTCTTGATCATAAACATATGAAACTGCCATCAGTTCATCTACTTGGAATGTTCCCAAGAATGATTTTAGTTGCTCGATGATTGCATTTCGATCGCCTTTAAAAGTATAAGACGACATCCGACGGACAGCATTTTCTTCTAAATGGTTCCACAGACCTTCCATAGTATCGATTGGAGGCTGCAATAAATCCTTTTTACCTGTTACTACATTTAAATAAAAACGATCACTTGTTGTAGCAAGCTTTTTAGCTTCCTCATTTGAATCTGCTGCTATTACATTTACACAAACTATCACATATGGTTCAGATAAATACTCAGATGGAACAAACTTATTTCGGTAAATTTGAATCGCTAGTTCTAACTGCTGAGGGGCAAAATGTGCAGCGAAAGCATAAGGAAGCCCTAAACGAGCAGCTAATTCTGCGCTTGAAGTACTTGAGCCAAGAATGTAAATTGGTACATTGACACCTACACCTGGGAAGGCACGAACTCCACCTTGGTAATCTAATGATTTAAAGTAATTTTGCAATTCCACCACATCCTGTGGGAAAGAAAAAGAAGTTTCCTGTGTCGTTCTGCGTAGAGCATGAGCAGTTTGCATGTCAGTTCCCGGAGCGCGGCCCAGTCCTAAATCCAATCTGTTTGGATAGATAGTTTCAAGTGTCCCAAACTGCTCTGCAACAACAAGTGGTGCATGATTTGGCAACATTATCCCACCTGAACCTACTTTAATAGTTTCTGTCTTTTCCAATACATGGCCTATTAAAATTGAAGTAGCAGAACTAATAACAGTCGGAGAATTGTGATGTTCTGTTAGCCAATATCGATTGTAGCCGAGCTTTTCAGCATATTGTGCAAGACTAACCATATCCTTAAAAGCTTCTTTATTTGTCTGTCCTTCTTTTACGGCCACTAAATCCAAAACTGATACAGGTACGGACTGAAGTTTTTTATTCATATATTTACTTACTTCCCTTCATTATTCAAACATCTCCTTTGATAATAGAACCATGTATATAATTCTTCAAGGTATCTGCTTCATGAGTGATGGATACTAGAACAAACTTTGAATTAAAATATTGGAAGAACTTTATGTAAACTGGTTTGATATTGGCTTTATGGTCAGAATTTGATTCCCCGAGTAAAATTTTTCATATCGAAAGGCCCATCCGCAAAGGATGAGCCTCCAAAACTTCCTATTTATAAGGTTTTACTGTTTTCCCTGCATGGGCTTATTTACCTTTTGATTTCCCCTTATTATAGGAAAGGCCAAATCCATACTTATATGCATCTTTTGATTTATTTACATATGAGTAGGATGGGTTTTCTTCTTTTGCGTAGCTAGGAACATCTCCAACCTCTTTGTTTACCGCTGCCATACTTGCTGGTAATGCAAATGGAAGCTTTCCAGTTGGATTAAATTCACCACGAATAACATCAATAATAGCTTCAGGCTTAGTTCCGAAAGTACCGATTAATGCTGCAGCATTCGGCTCAATTTTATCCAGTACCCATGGGTTCGTCATGTTTACTGCAGTAATAGTTGGAACTGTTTTTTGTATATCGACAATTCTATCTACATTTGTGATACCTGTTTCAGGTCCTACAGTAATGCGTGGATTATTATCCCAGTTCGATTGAACAGGTTTTACATAAATATACGCATTTGTTGCCTCATTCAGTTTATTCGTGATTGTTATGGAAGGATCATGTTTCTTGATAATCTCTATTAATCCCTTTGTATTTGCACCATCTGTGCCACCTGGGAACATTTCAACATAAAGCTTTACCTTCTTTAAATTCGCATCTTTTAAAGGCAAAATATTTTTATCATTACGTAGAAGAACTACTGACTTTAGATGTGCTTCATATGCTAATTGTTGTACCTTTGGATTAGCCACCACATCAAGTGCATGTTTAGCATCTACATAAGGGTCTTCAAATAGCCCTAAATTCATCATTTCTGTTAGCAGCAATGTAATTGATTCGTTAACTGCTTCTACTGATAGTAAACCTTTATTTACTGCATTGATAATATGCTGTGGTTCTGATGATCCAGAAATAATATCTGTTCCAGCATTGATTGCTTTTGCAAATTTTTGTTCCGGTGTTAAACCTTCAGCTCCCCAAGCGTTATCTCCAATAGCACCAGTATCAGAGTTAACATATCCCTTGAATCCAAGGCCCTTACGTAGGAAGCCATCTAAAATAGCATCATTTAAGGCGAAACCAACTTCTTCAAATTGCTGGGTTTTTTTATACCATGGTAATCCTTGATCTGCACTATCATTACTTGGATACGCGTAATATGGCATAATCGACGATACATTTGCCTTGATCGCAGCCTCAAAAGGAGGAATATGGTACTTAAGTAAACTTCCTTTAGTTGGATAAGGATTAAATTTACCCTCTACAAAGTGAGGATCTAACCCATTATCACGTGCCCCGCCTCCTGGAAAATGTTTTACAGTTATTGCAACACTATCTTTTCCAAGCTTATCACCTTGAAATCCTTTGATGACATTATAAATCATATCTGAAGCAACTTTAGGGTTTTCTCCAAAGGTATCTTCAATTCTTGCCCAAAGTGGATCTGTAGCTATATCAGCAGTATATCCGTAGACTTTACGTATACCCGCTGCCCTCCATTCTTTTGCTGCAATTTCCGAAAATTCCTTTACAGCTTTTGTGTCACCCGCTGCCGCAAACCCTAATGGTCCTGGCCAAAATGAATGTTGTCCTTCACTTGCTGCTATATTAGTATAATCTGTTGAGGCATGGTTTCTAGGGTTCGAAGTAACTACTACTGGGATCCCTAATCTCGAAGCCTCTCCTAGTTCCTGTAGCTGATTTGTGTATTTGGCAATAATATCGACAGTTGGAGTTTGTCGGAAAATGACGTAACGCATATTTTTACCAACAATTAATGGATCATCCGATTTAACATACTTTCCATCTGTTGGATTCGCAATTGGAGTATGTGTGTCAATCAACATTAATCCTGCTTTTTCAGCAAGTGTCATTTTAGATACTAAATCAGCTACCCGTTGATTAACAGGTTTACTCCAATCCTCGTATAAGTCTAAACTCTTATTACCATTTAAGTCTCTAAACTGTTTCCCATCAACTGTAAGAACACCTTTTTTGGCTGCTTCGATCTCCGGTTGACCAGTTTTGGAGTTAGCAAGTACACGGTATGTTTGAACGTCCGTCCCTGAAAGACCAGGATTTTTATTTGTGGTTGGATCTGCATACCCTAAATTTACATTGCCATTTGCTCCTACTTGTGGAATACCGATTGATGTCATTAGTGATAATGCAAGTATCCCAGTTATAGCCTTTTTTGATTTTTTGTTTTTTAGACTTTTTAATATGGAACCCATGATTTCCCTCCCTTTACTTAATTACCTACTTGCACAATTCACTTTTTTATACTTTAACAAGATCACCCCCTAAAAATGGAAAAGAAGTTTCTTGTATAAAAATAAAATAGCTTTATTTATTGTCTGATTTTTCAGTTATTTAAAAACGTAGATTTAATCAATTCACTTCAATCAAACGACACAAAGCTTCTGTTTAAATTTCATACAATAGATATTAAAAGGAAAAATAATCTTTTGCATTTTGATAGCAAATCCCTTGAACAATACCACCTAACATTTCCATATCATTCGGCACTTCCCCATTTTCTACCCATTCTCCAATCAATTCACATACTAATCTTCTAAAATACTCATGTCTGGTGTAGGAAAGAAAACTTCTTGAATCTGTTAGCATTCCGATAAAACGACTGAATAGACCAAGATTTGCTAGCGCTTTCATTTGTTCGAGCATGCCATCTTTTTGATCGTTAAACCACCATGCTGTACCAAACTGAATTTTTCCCGGCACCCCTCCTTGAAAATTCCCAATTAAACTACCAATCACGTAATTGTCTTTTGGATTTAATGAATATAATATGGTTTTTGGCAGAGCATCATCCCGTTCCAATGCATCTAGTAAATGACTTAGAGGCTCAGCTATCAACCCATCATTAATACTATCAAAACCAGTGTCAGGTCCTAATTGTTTATACATTTTTGTGTTATTATTACGCAATGCTTGAATATGGAATTGCATTGCCCATTCAAATTTCGCATATTGTTTTCCTAAAAAAGTTAAAGTGTAAGACTTGTATTTTTTTTCTTCATCCTGTGATACTTTTTGTCCAGTTAATGCTTTTGTGAAAATATTTTCCGCTTCTAACTTTGTTGTTTCTTGATACATCAACGTATTTAGCGCATGGTCAGAAATACGACAACCATTCGTATTAAAATACTCTATTCTTGACTGTAATGCATTTAAGAAGTCATTATAGTCAGAAATTTGTATTCCCGACACCTCTGCTAGTTTGTCAACCCACTGCAAATATCCATCCAAATTAATCTCTAACGCTTTATCTGGTCGAAAACTCGGTAGCACCTTAACATCAAAATCGGGATCATCTTTAATTTTCGCATGATATTCTAATGTATCAATTGGATCATCCGTAGTGCATATTACTTCAACCTTTGACTTGTTTATTAAATCCCTTGCGCCGTAACCGCCCCCTGTAAGCTTTCCATTAACTTCCCCCCAAATACTAGGGGCTGTTTCTTCATTTAATATGTCATATATATCAAAGTAGCGTTGAAGCTCTAGGTGAGTCCAATTGTATAAGGGATTGCCAATGGTCATCGGTATAGTCCTTGACCATGCTAAAAACTTGTCATAATCCTTAGCCCCACCTGTGATGCATTCTTCTTCAATTCCATTAGCTCTCATCGCTCTCCATTTATAGTGATCGCCGTATAACCACGCCTCTGTAATGTTTTGAAAGGTTTTGTTTTCATATATTTCCTTTGGACTCAAGTGGCAGTGATAATCGATAATTGGCAAATCTTTTGCATATGTATTGTACAAAGTCTTCGCCATATCGGTTGATAATAAAAAGTTTTCGTCCATAAATTTTTTCATTTATTCCACCTGCTTTCGAAAATTTCACTAGCAGCTTACACAGAATCCTTCAACTCAATAATTTTTTGTAGATTTACGGAACATAGATGGAGAATAACCCGTCATTTTTTTAAAGTTATTGCTGAAGTATGCAACTTCTGAGTACCCCACTCTTTCTGCTATCTCCGTCATCTTTAGTGTTGTGTTCAGTAATAAACGTTTTCCTTCTTGAATTCGAAGCTCGGTTAAATAATCCACAAATTTAGTATTAAGTTGTTGTTTAAACAGTTGACTTAGATAACTAGGATTCAAGTGCACGCTTTTTGCAGCGTCTGTCAGAGACACCTGTTTTAGTGGTGTTTTTTCAAGATAAGCTAACACCTGATCAATTGTAGATGCAGGAGGAACTTCCTCAAGAATAGTAGGTGTACTATATTCTTCAGCTACTTCTTTTTGTTTATAAAGCCATTTTTCCAAACAAGCTTTTAATTCTTCTTCTTCAATTGGTTTAAGGAGATAATCCGTTACACCGCTCCGAATCGCTTGTTGAACAATTTGAAACTCATCATGAACACTAATAACAATACAATCCAGTTTTCGATCTAATTGGTTCAGTTCTTTCACCAAAGTAAGTCCATCCATGACAGGCATACGGATATCTGTTAAAACCAAATCAACCTCATTTTGTTTAATCCAGTCAAGAGCCTGTAATCCATTTTCGCATTCATGTACGATTTGTAAGGATAAGTTCAACTTTCTAATCGACCACATAAGAGCTTTTCTTACCCATCTCTCATCGTCCACTAGTAAAACTTTTTTCATGCTTTCTTCACTTCCTTACCATCTACAATTGGCAAATGTATAGTAACCTTTGTTTCTATACCTCTTGTACTATTAATCGTTATTCCATACTCTGAGCCATACAAGTAGCGAATTCTCTGATGAACATTCATAATCCCGATATGTTGTCCACCCAAGGAAGTTGAATTCTCTTTAAGTTTCTCTGTTAATTCTTTTAAAACTTCTTCTTGTATTCCGACTCCTGTATCTGTGATTCGAATTTCAAACGATGAATCAGGTAGAAGTTGAGCAGATATGGTAATTTTTATTTTCTCAGAACTTTCTCCAATACTGTGCATAAAACAATTTTCAACAATTGGTTGGAGAGAAAACTTTACTACTTCAAAGTCCATTACAGCATCTGGTATATCAAATAAATACTCAAAACGTTCCTCAAAACGAAACATTTGAATCTGTAGATACATTTCACAAAACTTAATTTCTTCTCGCAAACTAACAGTTGGTAAACTATTTCTAAGGTTATAACGTAAAAGTTTACCCAGAGAAGATGAAATGTTAGCTATGTTCTCTCGGCCCTCTTCCAAAGCCATACCTCTAATTGTTTCAAGTGAATTGTATAAAAAATGGGGATTTATTTGTGATTGAAGCATTTTTAATTCGGTCTCCGTTTTGTTAATAATCATTTCGGCTTCCTTCAACTTCGAAACATACACTTCTTCCAGTAAATTGGATAGCCTTTCTACGGTGTTATTAAATCCAGTTGTCAATTGGCCAATTTCATCATTGGACTCTACCTTTACTCTGCCATTTAAATGACCAATTTCCACTTCTTTCATAAAGGATCGTAGTCTATGAATTGGACGAACTATACTTTTGGAAATGCTATAAAAACCTACTAAGTAAGCAAATACCAAGGAGATAAAAATCGTCCATGTAATTGCTGTTCTTATTTGTTGGATACCGACCCGTAAATCCTCGTATGGAGCAGCAGTAAAAAAACTCCAACCAAGTTTTGGAGAAAGAGAATAGGAAACTAACTCCTTACGATTTTCATCGATTAGCACTGAACCACTTTTTTCACTTTTAAGATTTGCTAATTCCTTGAACTCTACCTTGTTACCGAGTTTTAAATAATTTGGGTGATAGACATAATGCCCTTCAGAATCCAAAATAAAAAAGTAACCGTTCTCACCCAAAGTTACCATTTGAGAAATTTCTTCAATTCTCTTAAAATTGATATCAATAATAAGCATACCTATCGGTTTCAGTGTATGTGGATTATATAAACGTCTTACAAGAGAAATTACTGGTAGCTCTTTGTCTTTTAATTTTAATGTTCTACTCACAAGCATAACCATACCGTTTCCCGGGACTGATGAATACCAATATTCATCTTTAATATTTATAGCTGGATAGTAATTTCTCTCTCTCAAAGAGTCTATAATAATCCCATTATCTAAAGAAACAGTAATGTTAGAAATATCATTTCTTGAATATTCTGAATTTTTAAGAACCTTTAGTGCATGGTCAGTGAGAGTACGATCGTATTCAGTACCAATTTTATCAATTCTTAATAAACTTCCCATTTCAGGTGAGTTGATGATTTTTAAACTCGTTATTTCAAAGTCTTGGAGATAATATTCAACATGTAATTCAACCTGTTCAATTATTTTTTGACTCGATTGCGTGAACTCTTCTTCTAGTTCAAAAGTTGAATACTTGTATGTTATGATTCCAACAGACAAAACAGGTAAAATAACTAAAATACTAGAAAACACAGAAAGTTTTGCCATAAGCGTCTGGTTTTTAATGAGAATATAGCGTTCAATAAACTCTACAATTTTACTCCACGGCTTCTTCATCATAGTTCCTTTCCAATAAGTATTGTTTCCCACTTAATCTTAATGGAAAAGACCTACCTAGTATAGTAAATATTTAACTAACTAGGTAGGGTGATAATGCTAGCCTTAAGAATGGATTATCTTCTAATTATCATGGGCTTGCTGTATTGATCGCATCGACTAATTCAGGATAATCCTTAGAAAATTCATCAACAATAGACTTAACTGCCGTTTGCCAAGGAGTAATATCTTCGACTTCAGTAATAGTAACTCCTGCATCATCCAATGTCTTTAGAGATTTTTCTTCATAATCAGCCCATGCTTGCCTTTGAGCCTCAACTGAATCCAAAGCCGCTTGTCTGATTAGCTCTTGGTCTTCTGCTGAAAGTTTATCCCAAGCCGTTTTACTCATTAACACTACTTCAGGCACTCTTGTATGATGATCCATAATTAGATACTTCGCTTCTTGGTAATGGTTTGATGAGTCAAAGCTCGGAAGATTGTTTTCTGCACCGTCAATGATACCCGTCTGAAGGCCAGTAAAAACCTCTCCATATGGCATCGGAGTAGCACTTGCTCCCAATGCCTCCATTAATTTAATATTTATTTCACTTTGCTGAACACGAATCTTTTGACCCTTTAAGTCTTCAATACTTGTTAAAGGTTTAGTAGAATAAAAACTGCGCGAGCCAGAATCGTAATAAGCAAGACCTTGCATTTTCGCATCTTGTAAACCATCTAGCAATGCCGTTCCAGTGTCTCCATTAAGGAAATTCCACAAATGATCATCACTATTAAACAAATACGGTACGGAGAAAACGGTGAAATCATCATTAAACTCAGCAAGTGGGCTGGCATTTATTCTAGCAAAGTCAATAGCTCCAAGTTGAACCTGCTCTAACACTGATTTTTCATCACCTAGTTGGCCTGCTGGAAATACTTCAATTGTAATACGACCGTCAGATTTTTCACTAACCAACTCGGCAAACCTTTGATCTCCAATAACAGTCGGATAATCCGCTGGTTGATTGTCTGCTAGCCGCAAAGTAATTTTAGGTTCTGCTGATTTGGAACCTTCATCCGCCTCAGCTATACCCTCATCTTCTTGAGCACATGCTACAAGAATTGTCGTGGCAAAAAGTAAAGATGTAAATAATCCTATAAATTTTTTATTCTTCATTGTTGAAACCCCCTTAAATTTTTTTATAATATTACCTAGTCCCAAGGTTTAGTCAGCCATTAAATTCGGAAGCCACATTACTACCTCAGGTATATAGGTGATTATTAACAGAACTACTAGTAAAGCATAGAAAAATGGCATCATCGCTTTCGTCCCTTGTGCAATGGAAACTTTTCCAATCGCACAACCGACGAATAAAACGGTTCCTACAGGTGGTGTCAATAACCCTATTCCTGCATTCAATATAAGCACAATCCCGAAATGTACTGGATCCATACCAAAGCTTGTTACAACTGGAAGAAGAATCGGTGTCATTATCAAAATCATTGGAGCCATATCCATTGGTGCCCCAAGGAGAAGTAGTAATATATTAATAATCAATAATATAATGATTGGATTATCTGAAATACCTAATAATAAATCAGTCATCATGGTCGGAACTTGTAAGTAAGCCAATACCCAACCAAAAGAAGCTGAAGCAGCTATTAAGAAAAAAACCATTGAAACCGTTTTCAAAGTGCGTTTTAAGATGGTCCAAATACTAGACAGCGGTGCTTCTCTATATATAACAAAAGCTAGAATAAAAGAATATAAACATGCTAATGCACCTGACTCTGTTGCCGTAAAAATCCCACTCATGATACCACCCAATATAATGACAGCTGGGCTTAGAGATAATGCACCGTGAAAAAGTGTACTTCCTATTAGTGACTTTGGAATTGGAGCGGCTTTTTCATATCCACGTTTTCTTGCAATTATATATCCAGTGATACACAATGCGATTAACATAATTACACCTGGAACAATACCAGCCATAAATAAACTGGCAATGGAAACGCCTCCTGCTGCTAATGAATATAATACAAGGTTATGACTTGGCGGGACTACTACTCCCTGAATAGCGGATGCAATTGTAACACCAACCGCATAATCTGCCTCATAACCATTCTTTTTCATCATAGGAATCATAACAGACCCAACGGATGAAACATCTGCTACAGCAGAGCCGGAGATATTTCCAAAAAATAGAGAGGCTACGCTGTTTACCATCGCCAACCCGCCACGAACCCGCCCGACTAAAAGAATCGCTAAATTTACAATCCGGGCTGCAAGACCTCCTGCGCTCATGATTTGGCCTGTCAGGATAAAAAATGGTATGGCGAGTAAAGAAAAGGAATTCATCCCTTGAATCATTTGCTGTCCAATTATTGGTAACGGCACACCTATGGAAATGATTGTAAGCAATGATGAGATAACTAGCGTCAAAGCTATCGGAAATCGAAGCATGATAAGAATAACGAAACTTACTAGTAAAATTGTAACCGCTAGTGTAGTACTTGCCATGCTAAATCGCCTCCTCTATATCTTTGTACTTAGATGTGTCGACATTAAAAAATTGTAGAAGTGTATATAAACAAATCATGAATCCTGTTATCGGCATGATGATATAGGTAATGCTACTTGGAAGTTTTGTAGCTGGTAGAGTTGAATCCAACATAAGAATCGTAAATTGTGACCCTTGAACCACAAGATAGATTCCAGTAGCAAAAACACTGGCACGAATCACCTTATCTAAAACTTTATTAAACATTTTCGGAAAAAGGTTAGTAAATGTATCAATTCCTAAATGGATATATTCACGAAATCCAATAGCGATTCCCATAAATCCAAACCAGACTAACAAAAGTAAAGTGATTTCCTCTGACCAAAAGAAGACGAAGTTAAAAAAATATCTTGTCACGACTTGTAGTGTGACAATAATTACTAATAAAATCAGCGATAAAAGTGTCAGCTTTTCAAATATATTGTCAATGAATGAATATATTTTTATTATTAGATTCATAAATTTCCTCCTCAAGAAAGCGTTTTCTTATTTCAAATTTTACTGTTTATTTCGAATTATTAGAATGTTTATTTTTTATGAAAAAATTGTGTTTTTTTTAGGTTATGTAATATGACTGCTTCACTAGCTGTGAAAAATAGTTGTAATTCATATTTCTACCATCATGAAAACGCAAGCGTCCTTTAAGGTAAAAACCTGTTTTTATCGTTTTCGAAGGGCTTTGGACAGACATTTTGCTATATTATTACCGAGTGAATTTTTTAGTGATATTGGTTGTGACATCCGTCACAACCAATATCACTTTTTTTCGGTAATCTTATGGCGTTTGCATGTCCGTCGCCATCCTACCACGCTTAGAAACAGGTAAGTTCGTTTTTTGGGTAACTAAAGATAAGATACTTCTCTATCGATAGAACAAGCTCACGAAGATGCAATTTCGTTCGCTACTTCGCTTCTTTATGAGTCAAACACTTACTACTTCTTTTTATTTCCACTAATATAAAAGAAAATCTGCTTTCTTCCGCCTGAAACGGAAATCAGTTGGATTATTCTTTTTTAATGCTGCAAACCCAGTGTTCACAGGTCATTTTATATACTTTTCTATCTCAAAAAAAAAAAAAAAAAACGCAGACCTTTTTGATTAAGGCACTACGTTTTTTTGTTTTCTTATAATTTTACAGGTCTTCCACTTTTAGCGGATTCATAAATAGCCAAAATTAATTCTAATGATTTTCTAGCTTCTTCACCAGTCACTAGTGGATCTCTTTTCTCCGTAATGGCGTTAACGATGTCCTGATATTGTCGTTTATGAGAATCATAAGAGGACATTTTGTTTGATGAGGCACTTGCTTTTGTTACTTCTTTTGTAGCTTTTGTATATTGTTTCCCATTCTTAAAATTCCACTCTTTTACTCGATCATTTTCAATTATTACACTACCGTCGTTCCCGAATATATCAAGAGTTGCACTATATCCTGGATAAGCCGCTGTGTTCCCTTCAATCAATCCAAGAGCGCCTGACTTGAATTTTATCGATGCAACTGCGATATCCTCTACTTCTATTCTTTCATGAGCTCGAGTTGCACAATACGCATGAGCTTCCTCCACTGGACCCATCAAATATAAAAGTAGATCAATATAGTGAATCGATTGATTCATTAATGTGCCTCCACCATCAAGTTCCCATGTTCCGCGCCAAGCACCACTATCATAATATTCTTGTGACCGATACCAAGTAGTACGTGCAGCTCCAAAATTTAGTTGTCCAAATTCTCCTAGGTCCATTGCATTTTTTATATCTACTATCGCTTCATCAAATCTATGTTGAAAAATACAGCTTAACGTTACATTCGCCTCTCTACAAACTCGTATAAGTTCGTTTGTTTTTGCAAGCTTTGTATCAATTGGCTTTTCAACAATGACATGTTTGCCTACTTTGGCAGCTAATATCCCTAAATCCGCGTGTGTCCCACTAGGTGTTAGTATGGTAACAATATCAATTTTATCATCACCTAGGAATTCCTCATAATCGCTATAAACTTGAATATTATATTGATTTCCCCATTTTTCAGCGGTTTCCTGATTTCTTGAAAAAATAGCTATTACCTCTGCATTCGGTATCTTTTGAATACTTTTAATATGAGTTTCTATAATATTACCGCTACCAACCATTCCAAAACGCAATGTTTTTTTCATAGTCCTACACCTCCTCGAGAATTTAACTCAACTCTAAAAAATATATTAATTGATAAGTTAAAGAATAATTTCTGAAACGTTTGCAAGTTTGAATGATGGCTCGAAACCCGTAACATTTTTCATTCATTGGTTATTGCAAAAAACAGATTGGATATATTTATGGAATTGTTCATATTCTATGTATTCTATAAATTGAGTTAGTATTCCTTCTTGTTCCAATTTATGGCCTCTTAAATTATAGAAATAAAGAAATTAATATATGTGAGTCAATTTCATAAATCGTACATTTAAAAAATATAAACTATTGTACTGACCTTTTTCTTGGTTTTTAACAAAAGAAAGTCAGTATCCATCTCTCGGACACTGACTTTTTACTTTGCACTCCTACAGGAGATAAAAACCGATTCCCATGATTAAGTATGCGGCGAAAAGGGTCAATCCTTCAAACCAATTCGATTCCCCATCATTTGAAAGGTTAATCACGAGAAGTGCAGCAGTAACCATAGCCACCAGTTCGGGCCATGTGAAAACAAGCGACATTGGTTCCGGCATAAACAAAGAAACAATAACTAATATTGGTGCTACGAACATGGCAACTTGCAATGTTGAACCGACTGCAATTTCCACTGACACATCCATTTTGTTTTTGACGGCCATTGTAATGGCGGAAACATGTTCAGCTGCATTTCCAACAATCGCTACGATAATAACCCCGATAAACAATTCTGTCCAACCAAACTTCTCGCCAAGCATTTCAAATGTATGCACTAATTGTTCCGACACAAAAGCTACCACTACAGTTGCTAACAGAAGTATTAAAATGGATTTACGTTTCGTCCATTCCGGCACTTCTTTCTCCTTTTCTGGTTGGTCTGAGGAAGCAAATACTCCTCGATGTGTGACGAGTTTGAAAAACAATCCCGCAAGATATAGTGCGATTAAAATAATGGCAATTCCAATGCTCAAGTTCAACGTTTTTTGCGAATCCATCCCCATTGAAAATACTTCAGGAATTACAAAGGCGATTATAACAGCAAAAATAAGCAATCCTGCATTATATCTGGAATCATGAACACTGAATTTTTGACGTTTAAACTTGATGCCTCCAGCAAAAAATGAAAGCCCAAGTACAAGAAGTAAGTTTCCAAGGACAGATCCAGTCAGCGAAGCTAAAACGATTCCAACCATGCCAGCCTTCAACGTAAAAATAGAAATAATAAGTTCAACTGCATTTCCAAAGGTAGCGTTTAATAATCCCCCAATCCTTGGTCCACTCACAATTGCCAGACTTTCCGTAGCCCGACCTATGTATCCTGAAAGCCCAATGATACTTGCACAGCAAAGAATGAACATAACCATATCCGACCAATCGAGAAATGCCCCTACTAGAACTAATGGCACACCAGCGAAAACAAGAACGGCAAAGAATTTATCCACAAAAAAACACCTCTCCATTAAATGAGTTCCTACTCTATCTTTCCCTTTTCTAATAATTAGAAACCTGTTAAACTACCCGAAATTCGTCACTTATGAAGTCGAAGAATTGGTGATTACTAAAGGCATAATCAAAAGAGAAGCACTTTTAAAAATGGTTTGGGGTTATTGAAGAGCTAGCCTTTTTCGGGTTAGCTTTTTCTGTATTTTAAATTTTTATAAAATCAGGCCTCTTTATAGTTGACTCTCCTAAAAAGTAAGAGTAAATTAGAGTAATCATTTTAGAACTGTTCATATTCGAACTATTCTAATGAGAACGGAGTGATAAGTAATGGATTTTGACAGTGTATCTGATAACAAATCATCGGAGTTTTTACATTCATTTTGGCGTGTGAACAGGAACCTGATGCGTTTTGTACATAATACAGCGCAAGAAAATGATTTATCGATTCCACAGTATTCGGTATTAATGATTATTGCACCACGCAAAGAAATGACTCAAAAACAGTTAGGAGAAATATTACAAATTCCGAAAAGTACTTTAAGTCAAGCCGTTGATGGCCTTGTTCAAACTGCATGGATTTTCAGGCAGCCGGTTCCGGATAATCGGCGGGAAATGCAATTAATACTTAGTGAAAAAGGAAACGCATTGTTTGAAAAAATAAGCCTTCAAAAAGGGAGCATTCATCAAACAATTGAATCCATTATAAATACCATTGACAGTGATCAATTTGAAAGGCTCCAAAATACTCTTAGTCATATCGCAGATTTATTAGAAAATGAAAACATTACAAAGGAGAGCGTCCAGAATGATTAAACTTTTAAAAAATTTAACTGTGTATAAGTGGATTGTTCTTGCAGTGCTCGTCTTCGTTTTTATCCAATCTATGTCCGATCTTTATTTACCAACGCTTATGGCAGATATCATTGATAAAGGCGTTGTGATTGGTGATACAGCTTATATTTGGAAAATTGGTGGACTGATGCTCTTAGTCGCTGCATTTGGCGCCATTGCATCAATCGCTGCAAGTTACTACTCCTCCAAAGCAGCAATAGGTCTAGGTAGAGATATCCGCCGGAAGGTATTTAAACATGTAGAGCAATTTTCACTTCAGGACTTTGACGAGTTTGGCACAGCATCTCTTATTACTAGAACTACAAATGACATAACCCAAGTTCAGCAAGTGGTAATTATGATGCTTCGTATGGTCGTAAGCGCTCCTATTATGTTTGTTGGAGGAATAATTATGGCTGTATCTAAAGATGCCAAATTATCTCTTGTGATCGTTCTTACAACGCCAGTTTTAATTGCATCTGTATTACTTATTTTGTATAAAGGTGTACCGCTTTTCAAAACAGTCCAGAAGCGTTTAGATCGCTTAAACCTTGTATTACGTGAAAATTTGACCGGAATTCGTGTTATCCGTGCCTTTAACCATGAAAAGCAAGAAAAAGTGCGCCTTCAAAAAGCAAATAAAGATTTGACAGATGTTTCTATTAAAGTGAACAAAGTGATGGCATTCTTAATGCCAGTCATGATGCTCGTAATGAACATCACCGTAGTTTTAATCATTTGGTTTGGTGGAATTCGTATTGACGGGGGCTCCATGCTAATTGGTGATTTAATGGCGTTCATACAATATGTAATGCAAATCATGTTTGCACTTGTTATGGCATCCATGATGTTCATCATGGTACCCCGGGCTGCAGTTTCAGCAAACCGGATTAACGAAGTACTTAGCAAAAAACCGGTCTCCTTGGCTGAAGGAACAAAACCTGTGGATAAAGAACGTGGAACACTTGAATTTGAACATGTATCTTTTAGTTATCCAGGAGCCGAAGAATCAGCATTATCGAATATCACCTTTCAAGCAAGGTCAGGAGAAATTACTGCAATTATCGGAGGAACAGGTGCTGGTAAGTCGACGCTTGTAAACTTGATCCCCCGTTTTTATGATGTGACAAGTGGAACCATTCGTGTAAACGGCGTCGATATTCGCGAATCTACCCAAGATGAGGTGCGTTCGAAAATTGGGTTTGTACCTCAAAAAGCGCTTCTCTTTTCCGGCACCATTAAGGAAAATATACTTTTTGGAAAACAAGAAGCAACACAAGAAGAAATTGAACATGCTGCTCGTATTGCACAAGCTGAAGATTTTATAAGTAAAATGGACGACGGATACGATGCAGTTATTACACAAGGTGGTTCGAATGTATCTGGAGGGCAAAAACAACGTCTATCGATTGCAAGGGCGCTCGTTCGTAAACCTGACATTTACGTTTTCGATGATAGTTTTTCAGCGCTCGATTTTAAAACAGATGCAAAACTACGGGAAGCACTTCAAGACGAAACAACAAATTCAACTGTTATTATTGTTGCACAAAGAGTTAGCACTGTAGCCGATGCGGATCAGATTATCGTATTAGATAAAGGTGAAATTGTAGGAATTGGTACCCATCAGGATCTCCTTGATAAGAATAATGTATATCGTGAAATAGTCGAATCACAGCTCTCAGAGGAGGAAATCGCATGAGCAAGCAAAAAAAATCGCAATCTCAAGGCGGAAGTCCAATGGGACCTGGCGGAGGAAACATGATGATGGGTGGGCAGAAGGCAAAGAATTTTAAAGGTACATTACGACGTCTTCTGACTTACTTAAAACCTCGTCGCAATCAACTAGTTTCAGTGTTTATCGCTGCTATTTTAAGTACTGTATTTGCGATTGTCGGCCCTAAAATTATGGGGAACGCAATTACAGCATTATTTGAAGGTGCATATGGAAAACTTTCAGGAGTACCCGGAGCAGGAATCGATTTTGATGCAATTGGTAAACTTCTATTACTTCTAGCGGGTCTGTATGTCATAAGCAGTCTGTTCACCTATATTCAGCAATATATTATGTCGAGCGTTGCACAAAAAACAGTATATGATTTACGCGAAGATGTAAATAACAAACTTGAAAAACTTCCACTTAAATACTATGACGGGAGGCCAAATGGCGAGACACTAAGCCGTGTAACGAATGATATCGATACAATCGGAAGTACACTTCAACAAAGTTTGACACAGTTTATTACTTCCATTGTTACAATAGTCGGTATCATCGTAATGATGCTTACAATTAGTCCAATACTAACTTTAATCACTGTCATCAGCCTACCGTTATCGATGTTTGTGATTCAACCGATTTTGAAGAGATCGCAAAAGCATTTTGCCGATCAACAACGGACATTGGGACAGTTGAATGGTCATATAGAAGAAATGTATACAGGACACCAAGTCGTAAAAGTATTTGGTCATGAGAAAAAAGCAATTGCCGAGTTCGACGAAGTGAATGAGCAATTGTATGATGCCGGTCGTAAGGCTCAATTTATCTCCGGGATGATCATGCCGATGATGTCTTTAATCGGAAATTTAAGCTATGTCGTGATAAGTGTTGTCGGGGGAATATTAGTTACACAACGTGCCATCTCAATTGGTGATATACAGGCTTTTATCACATATTCTAAGCAATTTACACAACCCGTAATGCAAACAGCTAATATTGCAAACATCGTTCAATCGACCGTGGCCGCGGCTGAACGTGTCTTTGAATTACTAGATGAAGAAGAGGAAGAAAAAGAAGTAACTACCGAAACGCTGTCTAGGGCTGAAGGTGCTGTAACGTTTGAACAAGTAGACTTTGGTTATGGAGAAGAATTATTAATAGAAAATATGAATATTAATGTGCTTCCAGGTCAAACGGTTGCGATAGTAGGTCCAACTGGCGCTGGGAAAACAACAATGATCAATTTATTAATGAGGTTTTATGAGTTAAATAACGGAAAAATAACAATAGATGGCCATGACTCTCGAATGATGTCACGCTCAGATTTGCGCACAACATTTGGAATGGTTCTTCAAGATACTTGGCTCTTTAATGGCACGATTAAAGACAATATTGCTTTTGGGAAAGACGGCGCAACAGACGAAGAAATATTTGCAGCTGCAAAAACAGCCCGTGCCGATCATTTCATCCGTACTTTACCCGATGGCTACGATACAATTTTAAATGAAGAAGCATCCAATATTTCGCAAGGTCAAAAACAATTGTTAACAATCGCTCGTGCTGTTCTTGCAAATCCACCAATTATGATTTTAGATGAAGCGACTTCTAGTGTGGATACTCGTACAGAATTGCTTATTCAACAAGCGATGAACCGTTTAATGAAAGATCGAACTAGCTTCGTTATCGCCCATCGCCTTTCTACCATTAGAGATGCCGATTTGATATTAGTAATGAACCAAGGAAAAGTAATCGAACAAGGAACCCACACAGAACTTATCGAAAAAAATGGCTTCTATGCGGATCTTTATAATAGCCAATTCTCAACAAAAAAAGCGATATAAACATATGAAAGAGAGTCATTCATCTGACTCTCTTTTTTCTTACAAGCATTTAGTTATCTTTTCTATCTATATTTTTTACATGGTTTTGTTGATCAACATCTTTCTAAAAAAGGTTATAGTATAGGATAGGTCAGTCCAAAGCACTATGAAAACGCTAGATACACGTTTCGATCTTAAAGACACTTGCATTTTTCTAAAATAGTATCGGCTCATTCTTTTGTTCTTGTTTCTCCGGCTACCTTATTAATTCTTTCTAGCATAGTCGGATGTGTATATCGAAACCATTTTACGAGGAGTGGTGGATTCACCTCGTTTAACCCCGCTTTTGTAAGTTCTTGAAAAGCTCTCACAGCAGCACTCGGGTCAGCGACTAACTCTATCGCATATTGATCAGCTCTTGTTTCTTGATATCTAGAAATATAATTTGAAAGTGGACTGGAAGCGAATAATAGAAAGGATGTAATTAGTAGAAACAATGGTAACGAATGTATAGCATTTATCCGCCTTATTTTTAAATTACGCCCAAATCTTGAGATGATCCAAGGCATTATTTTCGCTGTTAACCAAAGGCCTAATAGTGAACTTAAAATATAACCAGCAATCCCGAAGTATATATGCTTCTCCACATAGTGTCCCATTTCATGTGCCATAATGAAGAGAATTTCGCTTTCTGATAAGCGATTTAATGTCGTATCCCATAAAACAATCCTTGAATTACTGCCAATACCTGTAACATATGCATTTAGTGCATTTGTCTTTTCCGCCATATTCACTTCATACACATGCTCGGTCGGTATATTAGCTTGCTCAGCCAACGTGAGTATTTTCATCTCTAGTTCTTTATTCGTAAGCGGATAAAAATCATTATACAATGGGTCAATTACTACTGGCTGGATGAACATAAGAAAGATGGAATATGGAACCATTAATAGCCAAGCATATAGCCACCATTTTTTAGGACTTTTCTTAATAAGCCAATAAAGAACTGTCACAATTACTACAGTCGTTCCAAAGTCCACCCAAAATCCAATTATATTATCCCGCATCCAGGAAGCGAACACCTGAGTGCTAATTCCATAGCTCTTTCCTAACGTATATCTGTAGTAGTCTAAAGGAAAAAATACGATAAATATAAAAAGCGAGAGCAAAAATAAATATACCGCATTTTGCACTATTGCCCATTTGTTTTGGAAAGGAATCCATTTTTCAAACGCTAGAGAAAGCCCAGTAATTAGTACAAATAAATAGACAAGCCACTCGAATGGTGTTGCTACAAAAAAGAGGAAATTCTTTATTTTTGAATATTCCACACTTAGGTACAATTCTTGCTCCGACATAAAAGACTGTGGATCTGCAACCGTTCCTTTCAAAGATTCAGGTATCCCCCCGCTATTACTATGAAAAATATATATATACATCACTAATGCATATACCCCAAATAACAAAAGAGCGGTAATTCCGTATTTTTTTGCCAAATCTACTTCATCTCCATTCACCATTACTATTATTTAGTGTAATCCAAAAAAAGTAAGATAGAACCATCTAATGCTATTGGATGCTTCTTATTGGCAAATATTTTATACAACGAAAGAAGCCATCATAGCTGACGATAAAGAAAAAGCGAGAGATCTGAACTCTAATCACATCAGCCGCTACCAATAATTGTTTTAATATCTGGTACCAGACCCTTTCCTCCCTGCTTTTACTTAGGTTAGTCACTATTTAATGGGGGTATACTGCAATAATTGTGGACCTATCAAGGGTGGACTTATTAAGGATGCGGTTGGCAATTCTGTTCAAAGGGAAGGGAATTTCTAACTGAATCGGTCTATCTAATACATCAAATTCGCACATCCCCCTCTGCACTTGCTTATCGGTATTATGATTATGACGAAGTGACTGATCTCATTTCTGTAAACGTAACTTCTGCTAATGAATTATACACTTATTACAAAGGAAATATTTATCATATAGGCTATGATCTTGGCCAACCAATAGATGAAGTGGTAGCATTTGTAAAAGAATTTATCCTACTGAATGCAGATGATTTTTAACCTAAGAAGTGCAAACCATTGGAGTGGTTTGCACTTATATTCTAATAGTAGATGAGTTACTATTTAGGTGGTTAAACAAAGTTTATCTCTCTATTCGTATATATAATTCATTACATCCTGGATGTAACTTTCTAACGGTTGTCCTGTATCTACAGTCATGTACTTATATCCAAATGGCTTTTTACTATTTTCAATTGTGGATTTGAAAGCAACTTCAGACTTTATTTCTTTTATTTGGCTTATCATTCTTTCACGATTTTTTAACCTAGAATTAATTTCATAAATATCGCTAAGGTAGCACTCAATATATTTATATTTCACATTATATCTTTTAGATAAATATGTTCCTTTGTCTATCATTTCTTGATATAAGCATGGACTATCAAATATTACATCTTGTCCTTGTGATAAGTGAAATTCAATTAAAGACCAATCAATATTATATGAAATCTTACCAGCAAGATTTGAATCAATTGCAACTTCCTCAATGGAATGTAATAAAGCTGATTTTACAATATCATGATCAATGATAACTGCTCCAGTTTTTTGAAGAACCTGTCGAGCAAGTGTGGACTTACCAGACCCTGGGAACCCAGACATTTGAACAAAAAACATATGTATTACCTCCCTTCAATTTATTCTTTTCCTTTGTATAGTTTCTATGGAAGTGCATTTCCAGCAGCATCGTCCTCTTCTTTATAATCACTTTTGACATTCTTTTAAAGTTGACTTATTATCCAACCGAAATTACATAATACTCTGATTATAAAGATGATAATGTAAATACGTTTTTTATGAAATAAGGTTTCACTAATTGAAAATAATCAATTCTCTCCTTTTTACGATAATAGCCGGACTTTATAATGCTCCTCATATAAGAAAAACCAGGCAAAAATACACCCGGTCCTTTAAGGTCAAAACCTGTTTTTATCGTTTTTGAAGGGCTTTGAACAGACGTTTGCTATATTATTACCGTTTGAATTTTTAGGGATGCTGGTTGGTTGTGACAATTGTCACAACCAAGACTCACTTTTTCCGGTAATCTTATGGCGGTTGACTGTCCGTCACCCTCCTACAACTTTTAGGAACAGGTTAGTGCTTTTTTGGATAACTAGAGAAAAGATACTTTCCAATTCAATGAGCAAGCTCACGAAGATACAATTTCGTTCGCCATTTCACTTCTTTATTCGATACATACTTACTATTTTTCTCTACTTCCACTACTCCCACTAGTATAAAAAAAATCTGCTTTCTTACTCTATCATTGGAAAATTAAATTTCTAATTCAAAAGCGATTACAAATAATTTGACCAATCTTATCATCTAAGCGATAGGCTATGCTGAATTTTCTAGTGGAGTACTACACATTTATTGATTGCAGTGAAAGGTGGCGACTTCAGCGGGATGAGGGAGACAGATGAGCTATCACACCGACGCGTTAGCGACGGTGATAGCTTATCGCTCACCCCGCTGAGGCCAACAGGATGTTGGTCACGAAGGCGTTGCCACAAGAAGTGACGTTCTTAGCCATCGTTCCTTTTTCTCCACCTAAAACGGAAATCATAGGATTATTCATTTTTAAAAGCACCAAAAACCCCAGTGTTCATATAACTTATTATCTTTTAAAATAGCATTCAACAATATAAAATGTTGAATACTTTTTAGCAATTATTCTAACTGCATGCTAAGGGATACTTCTTGGTTATTCAACATAACAGTTATTGTGGAGTCAGAGTCAAGACCCGGAACAAATTGTATATTACGTACTAAGACATTTGACAGAATTAAGGAATCAAAACGTTGAATTAATGATTTAGTATCTTCGCCACTCCATACTGAAAGATTAATATACTTTTCAATTGGATAATTATACTTTTTCCGAGCGTCCTGAATGATTCGGATAAAATCACGAATCAGCCCTTCTTCTAATAACTCAGAAGTTAACCTCGTATCTATCAGGACCTTAAAGATACCATCTTCTACAAATGCATAGCCTTCTTTTACATGGGTTTCTGTAATTACATATTCCTTTAATAATTCATGGGAATCATTTGAAATAACTACTGGTATACTACCTTCTGATAACAATAATTGTTTTTGGGTAACTGTTAAATTCTCCACATACTTTTTGACATTATTCACATTTTTACCAAATACAGCACCCGCTACTTTGAAATTTAACTTAAAAGAAATTTCTTCTAATTCATCTAAATCTGTTACCCAAGTTAATACTTTGATGTTTAATTCGTCTTGAATAATGGAGCCAAAGTCCTTCAAGCTTTCGTTGGATAGATTTGTACAAATGACCATTTCGGCTAGTGGCTGTTTCACTTTCAAGTTATTTGAATTACGGATACTTCTACCTAACTCAACAATCTTCAATACAGCATTCATATCATCTTCTAATTTTCCATCGATTAAACTACTATGATGTTTTGGATAGTCCTGAAGATGAACGCTATTATTGTGTAGTTTTAGATGAATATCCTCTGCGATATATGGAGTGAACGGTGCAACTAATTTACTAACATTGCTTAGCACGTTGTATAACGTATTTAAAGCTGCGCGCTTATCCTCAGTAAAACCTGTCGCCCAAAACCGTTGTCTTGATCTACGAACATACCAATTACTGACTTCCTCTACAAATTCAGCGATTTCACGAGTAGCTTGGGTAAACTGATAATCATCCATAAATACGGTTACCTTTTGAATCGTACTATTCAACCGCGAAAGAATCCAACGGTCCATTTTTGTTGGGTTACCTGGTTTTGTTGCCTTAAAGGAAAATTGATCAATATTTGCATATAGTGAATAAAATTTATATACATTATCAAGCGTATCAAGTAGCTTTGAACTTGCTTCTTGTACAATTTTTGTGGAAAAACGTTTTGGATTCCACGGAGAACTATCGACCAATAATGACCAGCGCAATGCATCAGCACCATACGTATGCATTAGATCAAGGGGATCTAATGCATTACCTTTACTTTTTGACATTTTTTGACCTTGCTCATCCAATACATGACCCAGCGACAATACATTTTTATAAGGTGTTTTTCCTGTAAAAAGTGTTGAAACGGCTAGTAAGCTATAGAAGAAACCTCGAGTTTGGTCAATTCCTTCTATCACGACATCCGCAGGGAATTGATCGTTAAACTGTTTATTATCGCTAAATGGATAATGGTGCTGCGCAAAAGGCATCGATCCGCTATCGAACCATACATCGATTACTTCAGGCGTTCGTAACATCTCCCCACTACACTCTGGACAAGTACAAACAATTGCATCTATATAAGGCTTATGCAACTCTAAATTTTCCGGCAATGGCTGAGATGCAATTTTGGCTAGAGATTCAATACTAGTCGGTGCTTCTTCATACCCACAATTGGAGCAAATCCACACGTTTAAAGGAGTTCCCCAGTAACGATTACGGCTTATATTCCAATCCACTACATTTTCTAAGAAATTACCGAAACGGCCTTTTTTAATATGATCAGGATACCAAGTAACCGATTCATTATTGTCAACTAGCTGCTCCTTTAACGCTGACATCTTGATGAACCAACTGTCCGTTGCATAATAAAGAAGTGGAGAATCACAGCGCCAACAATGAGGATAGCTATGTTCATATTTCTCTTTATGAAATAATAAGTCCTTATTCGATAAAAGCTTAATGATTTCAACGTCACAATCTTTCACAAATTTACCTGATAAATCCGTGACTTCCTCTGTATAACAACCTCGTTGATCCACAACATTTACAAAGGAAAGGCCATTTTGTTGTACTGTTCGATAGTCATCCTCGCCATATGCTGGGGCAATATGAACAATTCCAGTACCACTCGTCTCTGTTACAAAATCCGCTAAAACGACCATATGCCCTTTTGCTAAGTCTACATAATGAAAAGGTGGGAGGTAAGGGACTCCTTCAAATTCGTCGCCTGAATGTTCACTTAGGATGATAGCTTTTTCTCCTAATACACTAGGAACTAATGATTTTGCTACAATATAAATTTCATCTTCTACCTTGGCACGGACATAAACTAGAGTTGGATTCATAGCTAGCGCTACGTTTGCTGGTAACGTCCAAGGAGTAGTAGTCCATCCTAGAAAAAACTCATTAACATTAGCAAGTTTAAATTTTACAGTAGCGGATAGGTCCTTCACATCTTTATAGCCTTGTGCTACTTCGTGCGAACTCAAAGATGTTTGACAGCTAGGACAGTAGGGTGACACACGATGTCCTTTGTAAAGCAATTTATCCTGATGTACTTTCCCCAAAATATTCCATACACTTTCAATGTAGTCGTTACTTAATGTTATATATGGATTATCCATGTCTACCCAATAACCTAGTTCCTCCGTAAAGGAACGCCAAATTTTTTCATATGTGAATACACTTTTCTTACATTTTTTAATGAAATCTTCAATACCATAATTTTCGATGTCTTGTTTACCTGAGATTCCTAGCTGTTTCTCCACCCCGAGTTCAACTGGTAAACCATGAGTGTCCCATCCTGCTTTTCGCTCTACCTTGTATCCCTGCATAGTTTTATAGCGAGCTACAACATCTTTAATCGTTCTTCCGAGTGCATGACCGACATGTGGAAGTCCATTTGCTGTTGGTGGACCTTCATAAAAGACAAATGGGGTATCCTCCTCCCGATTTTGTACAGAATTTACAAAGGTTTTATTGTCTGTCCAATAGTCTCGAATTCTTTGTTCACGTTGTACTTTACTTTCTTTTACTTCATGTATACTCATAACTTTTCCCCCTATACATTTTGTATAAAAGGCATACAAAAAACCCCGTCCCTAGTAAAGGGACGGGGTTAACCGCGATACCACCCTAATTCTATTGAGCCGATCCAATAGCACTTAGCAACGTACAAATAATACGTGTTCTTTTTAACGGTAGACACCCGGATAAGCTTACTAAAATCTTCAGCTCTTCTTCTCAGAGAGGATATTCATGTATCACACGCACACTGACTTTCACCAATTTGTCAGCTCTCTGGGGAACAATTAGATACATTACTCTTTCTCTTCAACGAATTTATATGCTTTTATTGAATAGTACTATAACAAATTTAGAAAATAGTGTCAATTGCTTTTCCGAAACTTGATTGAGTTATGTTTAGAACTCCCATGGACTCATTCTAATATATCTTTCACTCTTTGCACATATTCATCCGTATCATAAGAAAAGTATAACTGACTAGCAAGTCGGACAGGATCACCGAAGAAAAAACGTTCATAAAGTGTTTGACGCGTGCCAAACGCGCTCATCGTTAAGTCCCATGCTAATCGGAAAAGTTTCACACGGTCCTCTCCTTTGTTTTCACTAGATTGTAAGTAGTGATCTAACTCATGTCTTATAGGTGATTGAAAAGCACTTTCAGTTGGGATGGACATTAATCCACTTGCGCCTAAGAGTTGAATGATTTCTGTAAACCTCGGATAAATACGTGGAAATACATTCATCGCAATTTGTAATGTAGAACGGTCTGGTTGCATCCATCCCCCTTTGTCGATTTTGGCCTCTACTTCCGATTTTATAACCAATGCTTTCATTGTCTCTAAGCCAATGATTATTTCAGATGCTTTTTCTTGAACATGTTGATATTCTTGAATATTAATCGTATCGATAATAGATTGAACAATCCCCAATATGAATTCGGTTTTAATAATCTGTCTGGATATTACTTGATGAAGTGTAAAGGGAAGAAATGAGTTCGACTTCATGAAATTATTTGATATATGGATGTTGTCATAATAAAACACGCGCTCCCAGGGAACTAAGACATTATCAAACACTACAATAGTATCCATTTCTTCGTACTTCGAACTTAAAGGATAGTTAAAAGAGGACCCTCCTCCAACAAATGATTCTCTGCATATGAACCTTACCCCTTTTGTATTACTAGGTATCGAGAATGCGAAACTATTATCCTCTTCTAACTTCCCTCCCGCAGCGATAACTAATAGTTCATCAGTTATGCCACCTTGTGTCGCAAGGAGTCGCGCACCTTTTACTATGATTCCATCTTCGTTCCTATCTATTATTTTTGCGGCAATCGGTTCATTCGAACGCTCGGTATACAGCAGTGTGCGATTTACTTGTGGTTCTATAAAAGTATGGGTCATAGAAATATCATTTTCTCTTGCATATTCATAAAATGATTGCAGATTATCTGGAAAGCAGTTCTTTTGATCCTGCAACAAATATAGAGATGAAGCTATAGCCATTAAGGCTGTGTTCATATAGTCCGGACTTCTTCCCATTAATCCATTGTTCGATTTAGCCCAGTACTGAACCATTTTTCTTCTTGCCACTAAATCCTCTTTTGTCTTTGGCTGCAAATACGACATCCCTACCATTTCTTTGGAAGTCGGGGATAGATATGTTAGAACATCTTTTAATTCTTCATGATGTTGAAGATCGTACAGCGCAGCCTGACTTTTTATAATCCCTTTAAAAGCAGGATGCTCCGAAATATTCCCTGTAAGTGGCTTACCATCTAGCCAAACATCCGTTTTCAATTGGTCAATCCGATCAATATACTGTTTCCCCGTTATAGCTGACATACTCTCACTCCTAATGCATTAGGCTGTTCTTAGCTTTATATTATTACTGTTTTAGTTAAGGTGTGAATAAAAAATTACAAAGCTGTCACCTTTAACAAAATTTTTACGTTATGGAATAACCTTCCTAATTTACAAGTATACTACCTCTTGAAGAAGGAAGTGAGGTCGATTAGATATTTTATATTTATATTCATCATTTGTTTATATGGCTGTAGTGAGCAAATAATGCACCCTCAAAATTTAGATCCCAAGGAAGATCACATAATACAAGTGTCCCAAGAAAATTTCTCGACGGAAGAGATTCCAAATTATGATCAATACATTAAAAAGGGATGGGCTCTTACGTTTCAAGATGAATTTGATGGAACAGAAGTATCAACTAACAGATGGAACAAACTAAATTCTGGTTATAAAGATCACGGTAGACTTCATCACTATTTACCCGAGCAAGTTTTTAGTTCATCAGGAACTTTAAAATTACAAGTTGATAATAACCCATTTGAAAGCTTTCCATACCGTTCTGGTGCTGTCACCACTCAAGGACTGCACGAGCAACTATACGGAAAATTTGAAATTCGAGCAAGGCTACCTGAAGGTCAAGGATTTATACCTGCAATTTGGTTACTACCAAAAGATCATTCTGCTTTTCCTGAAATCGATATAGTCGAAATGCTAGGTCAACTCCCTAGTGAAATTTGGCATGTTGCACATAAAGGTCCAGGAGAACGGAATTGTGCTATGACAACTAACGTTGATGGAAGGGAATGGCACTTATACACCCTCGATTGGTCAAAGGATGAGTTAATTTTTTATATCGATGGAATTGAAAAGTTTAAGACTACTAATTTTGCAAATTCAGCAATGTATTTACTCATGAATGTCACGGTCGGAGGAGTTTGGGTGGGTGACCCGAACAATGAAAATTAGAAAGTTGGTTTAGTTTAATTTGATTTATTGGTCTACTGGTTTAACCATCATTTTTGTACTATATCTACTCTTACAACTAAAATATATTTACAGTTCCTTAAAAGGGACCAAAAAAATGAGCTCAATAAGTGATTTGAAAAAGATTTCTGTTTTGATTCCAGCATATAATGAAGAGCTTGTGCTATTACAATGTATACAAATTTGGCAAAGACTAAGTTACGAAAATAAAGAAGCAATATTTATAAATGATGGATCAACGGATAATACGATGGGCGTATTACACGATTTTCTGGAGTTATCTATCATTGAAAAAGGAATAACTAAGGATAGTACATCAGGAAAAATTTTGAATTTGTACCAAAGTAAGGAATTTACAGAAATTTATGTGATCGACCAGTTAAATGGGGGAAAATCAGTTGCTCTTAACACAGGTATCTCTATGGCAACTGGAGAAATTGTTATCACCCTTGATGCTGATTCTATATTAGAGAGTGATAGTCTTTCGGTAATTAATGAATCTTTCGCAGATCCAAAAGTGATTGCTGCTGGAGGAATGGTTCAAGTTGGACAATTAATTAATAGAAAAGGCAACATTATTTATGGCAAAAATTGGATTATTAAATATCAATTATCTGGTTATTTATCTTCTTTCTATGTACGTAAAGTAACACAAGCTAAGTTAAGTGTATTAGGAGTAGTTTCCGGAGCTTTCGGAGCTTTTCGTCTGAATATCCTCCAACAAATTGGGGGGGGATAAAGATACGCTCGGTGAAGATATGGAAATAACTTTTCGCTTGCAAAAAGTTATATATGAGCGGAAAATGGGAGAAAAAATGATTTTTGTTCCAGAAGCCGTTTGCTATACAGAAGTGCCAGAAGACTTTAAGTCACTACTATATCAACGAGTTCGTTGGCAAAAAGGTTTTTTAGATTGTATTAATTTATATAAAAAAGATTTTTTTATCAAAATAAGTAAAAGGTTTTCATTTTTTTACTATTTGAATCGATAGTTCTTAGCACCACAGGAATTACTGCTCTTTTTTTATTACCGATTTCTATTTACTTAGGCAATATATCAGCAATAACGATTCTATTAATATTTACTGCTTGGTCAAGTGAATTCATTTTAAGATTAGTAGCTGTTCAACGGGCTGGACATTATGGGTATACCTTTACTCCTAAGCAATGGTTCAAATTTGTTTTATTTACTATTTGGGAATCTGTAACATTTCGCTTACTTGACTCTTTGTTCTTTTTTTATGGTTCCATTCTTTATGTCTTTGGAAACAGGGGCAATTGGCAAAAGCTAAAAAGAAGTGAATCTGTAGTTTACACTGAAATGGAACCTATAAAAAAAGCAATTGCGTAAGTTCTTTATAGAAGAATCCGAATGGATAGGTATTCCATTCGGGTTCGTTTTTGTTTAAAGTGTTCCTCCAGAACCACCGTCTATATTAATAGATGTGCCGGTAACATAAGAAGCTGCTTCTGATACTAAAAAAGTAATAACATTTGCTGCTTCTGCTGTTTCACCAATTCGTTGGAGTGGAATCGAAGGACCTACTGCATTTCTAGAATATTCATCCCATGAAAGTTCAGGAGCTTCTTTTTTCCATTTTAATTCAATCTGATCGCTTCTGATTAAGCCAATGCAAACTGTATTGACACGAATATTATCCTTACCCAAATCTTTACTCATAGCTTTAGTCAAGGCCATTCCAGCTGCGCGACTTACTGTAGTTGGCAAAGAATTTGCAGGAGGCGTTTTCCCTAAAACTGCTGTGACGTTTACAATAGCACCTCCGCCCACTTCTCTCATATATGGAATTGCTGCTTTTGACGTATGTATTGCTCCAAATAATTTTAAGTCTAAATCCGTTTGCCATAATTCTGTATCCACTGATTCAAAAGGGTTAGCAGACGAAGTACCGGCATTATTGACTAATATATCAATTCGTCCATAATGATTTACCGTTTCTTGAATGATTGCTTTACATGCTTCCTCTTTTGTAATATCTGTAGGAACTATTAATACATCTGTTCCTGTTTCACTTTTAATAAACGCTGCTGCTTCTTTTAACTTTTCTTCACCGCGAGCGCAAAGAACTACATTCGCTCCCTCTTTCACTAATTGTAAAGCAGTTTGTAAACCTATTCCTTTACTTGAACCAGTTACTATCGCTACTTTTCCAGCTAATCCTAATTCCATTTTATTTCTCCTCTCTAACAGCTAGTCCTAGTTTATTATAAAACAAAATTAATATTTATCAGAATTATTGCTCACGTATATTTAAAGCTAGCATTATAAAGTGAATATAACCGATTAATAGATTTTAGCAAGTTAGATCATCTAGAATGATTTCCAGAGAATAACTCATCCTATAGAAAAGGAGATGAGATTAATTATGCAGAAAATTGTAATTGCACTCGGGCTTTTTGCTTCTACACATTCAGCTTCAACACATCTACCAACAATTGCTCCTACGCAACAAGAAATACCTTCCTATGCTAAATGGGGACAGCTCGCTATAAAAGAAACTAGGTCCAAATATCCCAATGCGAGAATTATTGACTACCTTCATGAGGGAAGTGAATCTAAAGAAAACTCTACAATTGAAAAATTTAGGCTATGGGTAAAAGACAGTGACAAAGAATTTGGAGTCTCAGTAAAAATTGAATATACGACCGAAACTGATGAGCTAGTTAATATTCAAATCCAAGAAATTTAGGACAATTCTTTAAGTATCATTTTATTCGTTGTTTTTATACAATACTCCCCATATTATCAAGAAAGCCAATTAGCAATTATACTGGTGATTGGCTTTCAATCCTTCCTTTATCGCTCATTTGTCACATTATCTTCAAAAGATTGGCCATCTCAATTGCAGAGATTGCTGCATCGTAACCTTTGTTTCCAGCTTTTGTACCTGCCCGTTCAATCGCTTGTTCAATGGATTCTGTTGTAACAATACCGAAAATAACTGGTACTCCAGTTTGTAAACCTACTTGAGCGATTCCTTTTGCCGCCTCATTGCATACATAATCATAGTGTGTAGTTGCTCCTCGGATTACAGTTCCAAGACCAATAACAGCATCGTAATTATGTGATTCAGCCATTTTTTTTGCAATAAACGGAACTTCAAAAACACCAGGAACCCAAGCAATTTCAATATTATCATCTGCTATTCCATGACGTTTTAATCCATCAATTGCTCCATCAACTAGCTTTGCATTTATAAAATCGTTAAATCGGCCAACAACGATACCTATTTTCAAGTCTGTTCCAATTAAATTTGCTTCTATAGTTTTTACCATTTTTTACTCTCCTTAGCTAGCTTTAATATTTATTAAATAACTTGATAATTCTTCTATCGTTACAACTTTTAATTGGAATTGTTGAGCAAATTCCAGTAAATCCGGTAAGCGTGCCATTGATCCATCATCTTTCATAATCTCACAAATTACACCTGCTTTTGCCGAAGCACATAGTGTACCAAAATCCACTGCTGCTTCCGTATGTCCACGTCTTTCTAATACTCCACCAGACTTTGCGATTAGTGGAAAGACATGTCCAGGTCGCTTAAATTGAAGTGCACTTGCTTGTGGATTAATGACTTGTAGCATTGTTTCTGAACGATCATAAGCACTAATACCTGTAGATGTGTTCTCATGATCAATCGACACAGTGAATGCAGTTTGATGAAAATCTGTGTTGTTAGAAACCATCGGATGTAATTGCAATTCCTGTGCGATTTCCTCATGAATTGGCATACAAATCAATCCTCGACCATACTTTGCCATGAAATTAATATTTTCTGGTGTTGCAAATTCTGCTAAGCAAAGGAAATCGCCTTCGTTTTCGCGGTTTTCATCATCTACAAGAATAATGAGCTTTCCTTGTTTTAAATCCGTAATTGCTTCTTCTATCGTATTCAGCATGTTATTATCTCCTTAAAAACCGTTCTGCTTTAAAAAATCTTGTGTGATCGTCGATTCCTTTTTATTTGTAACGTATTGATGCATATACTTTCCAAGCATGTCACATTCAATATTGACTAGCTCACGCTCTTTTTTCATCCCTAGCACGGTCTCCTTATTTGTATGGGGAATTAGGGACACTGTTATTGTCGATTTATTTATTTCAAAAATTGTTAGACTTGTGCCATCAATCGTAATGGACCCCTTCGGTATACAAAAGTGAACTACTTCTTCAGGTACTTTAATATCGATATAAACTGCATTTGCGGTTGGACGCTTCTTCAACATTGTTCCGACTCCGTCAACATGCCCTGAAACGAAATGACCACCAAATCGACCATTTGCTGCCATTGCTCTTTCTAGGTTGACAGCTGAACCACTGTTTAATAAATTGGTTGTAGTCGCTTGAAACGTTTCTGGCATAACATCTACTGTAAACTCGGATTGTGAAAAGTCGATTGCTGTTAAACAAACACCATTCACTGCGATGCTATCGCCTAATTTTATGTCTTCTAAAATTCGTTCTGCACGGATAACAAGCTGCATACTGCTACCAATTTTTTGGACGTTCTTTACTGTGCCTAGCTCTTCAATAATTCCTGTAAACATTGCTTCCTCCTTTTACTTAGTATTTTAAGGCGAAAATCATAAACCTCATAAAAAGTGAAACTTCAATCAGTGGGGGTTTTTCTTCATCCACTGATTGTTAGTTGAACCATTCGGGCTTTTACGGGCAGTTATCTCCCATATGTTTTGTTGCTTGAGCCAAGGCCTTGAAGTAGAAGTCTTACTGCCCGTTAAAGCGGGAAAAATAAAAAACTCCGTACACTTAAGTGTCGGAGAAAAATTAGGTAGATTCAAATAAACCTTTTGTCATTATTTCTCAAAAAGCATTGAACTACTCCTTCTCCCATCCAGACTGTAACTGTCGGCTTTGGATTCACACCAAATCATGCGTTTTACGGCTCACAGGCTTTAAGATTTCTCTCTTACTGTCGATTGGGACTTTCACCCGACCCCGAAGGATAAATATTCAATTTTGAAAAGTACAAGCACCTATGCTTTGGAAGTCAGTCTAAGTGCGACCTTTGCCTTTATTCGCAAGTCTGAAATGACTCAGGCGGGCTAGGCGCTGTAGCTAGACATTAAAAAACGCATCCAAAATTTATCGGATGCGAGAGAAGTTATACTTTAATAAGCCCTTTCGTTGCGATTTTTTAGCATAACTAAAAAACCCTATCAATAGGACTTACTCCTTCTCCCATCCAGACTGTAACTGTCGGCTTTGGATTTACACCAAATCATGCGTTTTACGGCTCACAGGCTTTAAGATTTCTCTCTTACTGTCGATTGGGACTTTCACCCGACCCCGAAGGATAAATTATTTAACTGACATTAGGATAGCAAGTTTAGAAATTATTTGCAAGGAAGTTAGTTTTTTTTCCAATGAATGACCCTTATCTAAAAAATCAAAAAATACGAAAACGATATAATAAAACGCCAATTCCCTAATTTAAAGGAATTGACGATTTATAACTTTGTGTTAATAGAAGAAGATTATATAGATAATCTTTTATTTTTCATGCCATTTAATATTTTTTTCTGTATGCTTAAGTATTGGGCAAGTTCCTCCTCCGTTAAATCTTCAAATAATTCCACATATATTTCTTCCCCAAGTTTTTGTGCTTCAATAAGAGCTGATTGACCTTTAGCAGTTATCTTCAGATGGATTGTCCTGCGATCTTCTTCATCATACAGTCGTTCAGCAAGCTCAAATTTCACAAGCTTTGATGAAATATTGGTTATTGCACCTTTTGAGTACTGTAGAATATCAGCTAATTCACTTTGTTTTTTTGGTCCATTCGTACGCAACTGCGCTAGTACTAAAATGGCTGATATTCCAACTGGATATGCAAACTTAGAGGAAAATTTGACAATATTTTCGTTGGATATTAATTCGCTTGAATGAATAAGTTTAAATAGATTTGTTTTTTCCATAAAAATCACTAATTTAGCGAAGCATGATGGATCCGCCATCCACCATCATTGTTTGACCTGTTATATACCTCGAGTCCTCACTTGCCAAAAATACGGCTACGCGACCAATATCCTCTTCTACATCACCAAAGCGACCCATTGGAATTTTACTTACGACGGATTGATAATATTCAGGTTGTGCTTGTGCCCATGCTTGTACTCCTTCTGAGTTTGCAAGCGGACTAATGATATTTACATTAATACCGAAACGACCCCACTCATTTGCTGCAACACGAGATATCCCACGAATTGCTTCTTTTGCAGCTGCATAGGCCGCTTGTGTTTCATGACCGGCCAGCCCTGCTCCAGAAGCAAAGTTAATAATATTTCCTTTTGTTTCTTTTAGATAGGGAAGTGCTGCCTGCATCAAATAGAATGTAGGATAGAAACCAGTACCAAATGATAGATCTAGATCAGCTTGTGTAATGTTCTCGATCGTCAATTGTTTCGATGCATGCGCATTATTTACAAGTACATCTAACTTACCGTATTTATCAATAACTGTTTTAATAATATTCGGTAAGTTTTCACGATCCATAAGATTTGCTTTTACAAACATAGATTTTGGAGAAATTTCTTGCAATATTTTTTCACTTGCATGACCTGTCTCATCATTCACATCTACAATCGCAACGATTGCTCCTTCTTTCACCATCGCTTTTGCCATACCTAGCCCAATTCCACCAGCACCACCAGTAATAATTACAACTTTGTCTTGAAGTTTACTCATTCGTAACACTCCTTTAATAAATTTATTTATATTCCAAATATAGTTTAACAGTAAACTATTTATCCGTAAACTAATGTCCTTTATAACTTTTCAAAGTTCTATATCTTTTAGAAAATCATAAAATACATAGATTCAAAATTATAATATAAGGGGAAATGGAAATGTTTGCAGTTCATTTTATGGAGAAAAACATAATTGTTTTAACTCAAGTATTGAGAGATATTCCTAAAGTCGATGACGAACTAAAAATCAAAGGGCGAAAAGGCAAAGTGATTAGTGTTCAAGAAACAGAAGAAAATGGTATCCATGTACTAGTAGAATTTGAAAAAGTCGTGGAAAAAAGTAAAGCTTCTATAAAGGATCTTGGGAAGAAAAAACGAAAATAATTTTCGTATAAAAAACACCCGTTAAATCACTTAAATAGTCATTTAACGGGTTTATTGTATTAATGAATATCGCGTTTTTTGAAGCTCCCGCCTCTGACTTCTGCGACATCTGTGATTACAACAAAAGCACTAGTGTCGAATTCTTTTATAATCGTCATTAATTTGGTTTCTTCCATACGAGTGATTACACATGTGACAATATCTATTTTTTCATTGGAAAAACCTCCACGACCACTAGAATAGGTTACACCACGTCCTAAACGATCCTGAATTGCAGACCCGATCTCCTCAGATTGTTTACTAACAATACGAACAGATTTGGACTTTTCAAGACCAACTTGAATAACATCAATAACAATTTTAGCTATGTAATAAGTAGTAGCAGAATACAGTGCACTTTCTAATCCATATATAAAACCTGCACCTATGAAAATAAACGCATTGATAAATAAAATAATGTCCCCTACTGAAAACGGTACTTTTCGAGATACAAGGACCGCGAGAACTTCGGCTCCATCAAGTGCACCACCGTTACGTAGGACAACCCCGATACCAACACCTAGCAAAACACCCCCAGATATTACTACTAATAAGGGATCCTTGGCACTTAAAATTGGCGCAATTTGATGCATTAGAACTGTAGAAATCGATAATGATGCTATCCCAATAATACTCATTATTGCAAAGGTTTTACCGACTTGTTTATACCCCAAGTATACAAACGGAATATTTAACACAAATAATAATACCCCTAATGGAATATTAAATAGGTACGTACCCATAATACTAACACCTGTTACTCCACCATCAATTACTGAATTGGGTATTAATACTGCTTCTAGTGCATAACCAGCAATTGCTGCACCAATTATAATCATAATTATTTTACGGATTGTATCCGCCACTTTGGTCGTTTGCATTCGTTTGAAAAACTCCCTTTTGATAAAAAGATTGAACATAGATTGTTCATTTAATAATTTTAAAGAAAAAATAGCTTGGTTACAAGTCATAATAGACAAGCCTGTGAACTAAAAAAGTTTACAAGCTTGTCTTTCACTTTTATTAGGTTCCACAAAATGTTTTATACTCTCCTAAGGTATCTGGAGGCAAGGAAGTATATTCCATATAATCGGAATTATAATCGTAAGGTCTAGAAATTACTTTAAGAAAATTCTCTAGTACACTATAGTCTTCTTTGACCACTGCTGCTTCAAGTGCTTCTTCTACACGGTGATTACGCGGAATGACAACAGGATTACTTTTTTGCATCAGTCGCTGGATGAAGTCTTTAGACACGTCCTGTTTTTCCAGTCTTGCTTGCCATTTTTCATGCCATTGATTGAAATCTTCTTTGCCATACAAAGCAGTTTCTTCTAATTTACTAAGTGTCAATGCACGGAATGTATTAGTATAATCTGCCTCGTATTTATCCATAAGTTGAAGCAAATTTTCAATTAACGAAATATCGGCTTTTTCTATATTAAAAATCCCTAGCTTATTTCCCATTCCTGTTAGCCAGTATGTTTCATATTTTTCTGGATAAGTTGCCATCGCTTCTTGCGCTTGTTTCACAGCCTCTTCCTGGTCTTCATGAATAAGAGGTAATAAGCTTTCTGCCAATCTTGCTAAGTTCCAAGCTGCAATATTCGGTTGATTTTCATAGGCATAACGGCCATGGGAATCGATTGAGCTAAATACGGTTTTAGGGTTATAAATATCCATAAACGCACACGGCCCATAATCGATTGTTTCGCCACTTATCGTCATGTTATCTGTATTCATCACTCCATGTATGAAACCAACAAGTTGCCATTTAGCTATCAAAACGGCCTGATGTTCAATTACTTCTTGGAGCAATAGAAGATATCGATTTTCATTATCCATTAATATTGGATAATGTCTCTCTATTGCATAATCTGCTAAAGCTTTAAGATCCTCTATAGTGCCCCATTTTGCAGCAAATTGAAATGTGCCAACTCTCAGATGACTAGCAGCTATACGCGTCATTACAGCACCAGGCCCAACTGTTTCTCGCATAATGTCTTCACCAGTAGTTACAACAGCTAAACTACGAGTTGTTGGAATACCAAGGGCATGCATAGATTCACTAATAATATATTCACGTAGCATTGGTCCAAGTCCTGCTCGACCATCTCCCCCTCGAGAATATGGTGTCCTACCCGAGCCTTTTAACTGTATGTCAAATAGTTCTCCTGAGGGCGTAATTTGTTCACCAAGCAACAGAGCTCTTCCATCACCTAACATAGTAAAATGTCCAAATTGATGCCCGGCATAAGCCTGCGCTAATGGTATACCGCCTTCTAATGCACGATTTCCAGCAAGTTTTTCAACACTTTGTCTACTTTTTAGAGCGTTAGAATCTAGCCCCAGCGAAGTTGCTAATTCCTCATTTAATATGACTAGTTTTGGATTGCTTACAGGATTTACGTTAATGGCTGTAAACATTATATCGGGAAGACTGGTATAGGTATTTTCCAAGTTCCAACCTACTTTTATATTATCTGTCATCGTATCTTCCTTCCTTTATAGAGATAAAAACAGACTTGTTACTTTTTCCATATTATTATACCCTTTACTTGGTGAAGATACGCTTTACTTGCCTATACTTGTCTATTAAAAAGAGAATGCCCATTAAAGGCATCCCCTGAATTACTATACAAATAATTTTTTATTCAAAAAAACAATTAAGGCTACAATAACCAATAGGAGACCTGAAATAACAAATACAGCCCTTATACCAACTAGGTCAGCAGTTATTCCTATAGCTAAAGCTGATACACCAAATATTCCACTACCTACAGTTCCAAGTGAAGTGTATACAGTAACAAGTTTTTCTATAGAAACACTTCGTTGAATAACTGTTTGCTGTGGGATATTTTTTACTTGACTGAATAGACCAATACATGCCGAAAGAATTAAAGCAATTGCTGGATGACTAATAGAGCCGAATATTATCGTCAGCACCCCACTTATCAAAGCGCCGAAAAAGATAAAATAAAATTTATATTGTTCTACCATTTGAGGATATTTTAAACAGTAAAGGCTTCCTACCAAAAATCCTATAAAAAACGATCCATTTATATAGCCCCACCATTGTTCTCCTGCTACTAGTACCTGCTCCACATATACGTAAAGAATTGCTGCAATCCATACAGTCCCCGCTATTGTCTCTATGATATCCATCTGTATGATCTTTCTTAATACTGGCGTGTCACCTATACTTCTCCATCCTTCAGTGAGTTTTGACCAAAAGGTAGCCTCTTTTTCGTCGACATGTTTTACGTGCTGAAGAAGACTTAAAGTTATGGTAGATATTAAAAATAAGAAACTGACCAACATGATTAAGTTAAAAGGACTAACAGCCAGAAGTAACAATCCTCCAAAAAGCCAAGCAGCTATTTGAATCATTTGTGTAACTGTTTCTACCATGCTATTTGCCTTAACAAGCAAAGCATCCTCTACATAATAAGGTAAAAACGTCCACATAACAGGATTAGCAAATCCATCTAAAAAACCAATTAATCCTACTAGAAAGTAAATGATCCAATAATTCGTATCATTTATAAAAGCGTATACCAATATTAGTAGTCCAATCAATAATAGGGTTTTTATCCCTTGAGACCAGACTAACAATGTTTTTAAACGATATTTCCCAAGAAATAATGGTGTTAATAAGCTAGAAAGAAACATTGCTGAAGTAATTGTAAACGGAACCATGGCTGAGGCTGCTGCTGATCCAGTTAATCTGTATAAAATACTAATTACACTAACTATATAAAATACATCCCCAAGATTGGCTATAGATTGCCCTGATACTAATAAAATAAAATTCTTATTTGATTTCATTATAATCCCCCATATTAAATTTCACGTTCTTTTAACATGATTTATGGGTTCAGATTGGACAATTCATAGACCAAGCTCCTTTTTCAAGCAAGTAGAAGAAACTAAGGGGGATTTGCAAAGTTCCTTCATTTCCTCGCATCATTTTTCCAAGTTATGTCATTTTTAATGTTAATCAACCATTCGTTTTTTATACACTATAGCTGTAAATATTTAGACTATCAATTCCCAAATGACAATTACAGCCAGTTTTGAAAAAAACATCGCCGAATCCTGCTCCCTATTTTGTAGCAAGTTCGACGAGCTGAAAAGCATATATTCAGCTATATGCTTTTCAGCTTAAATTTTAGTGACATATATTAAACCTTAATTCTATCTATCTTATTTCTATTATATAATTTTATACTTTCTTTCAAAAAAAAGCATACATCTAATCGTTTTAAGATTAAATGTACGCTCTATTTATTTCTAATTATGAACAGCTATCGTATGTTGTATTTTTGACTTTCGAACCAGTTTCGCCTCTAAGTAGGTCGCCATCTGTTGCTTCAATAATTTGGTTAGTTACATTATTAGAAATTGAATTTGCCACTAATTGTAGTAGACTATTTACGTCACCTTGAGATTGTTTGAATTGTTGTACAATTGGAAGGCCATCAATTTCTTCTTCGATTGCTGTAATTTTACCTTCAATTAATGTCAGTGCCTTCTCTTTCCCTAAGTGTTGAAAGTTTACTGCTTGTTTTTGTAAGCTTTTAAGACTTGCTATTTTTTCACGTACCTTTGTATTTTCATTGATTTGCTCTTCTGCACGTTTGAAGAATTCAACTTCCTCTGTATTTGCAATCATAGTTGCAATTTCTTTTGCTTTTTCGATAATATCGTCTCTAGTATATTTTGTAGTAGACATTATACTCCCACCTTTTGCTCGATTGTTTCATTTACTAGTTCTCCAGTAAGTGACCATGTTTTTGCGTTTGTTATTTTTACTTTAACTATTTGACCGATGATATTCTTTGGACCCACAAAATTTACTAGCTTACTTTTGCTTGTATATCCTGCAAGTACATCTGGATTATTTTTACTTTCGCCTTCGACTAAAACTTCCACAATTTGTCCATCATATTTTCTCATAGCTTCAGCAGACATATCATTTACAAGCTTATTTAAACGCTGAAGTCTTTCCTTTTTCACTTCCATCGGTACGTTATCTATCATTTTTGCAGCTGGCGTACCTTCTCTTGGAGAGTATATATACGTATAGGCAATTTCGAAGCCAACTTCTTTATACAGTGACATCGTTTCTTCAAATTGTTCCTCTGTTTCATTTGGGAATCCAACAATTATGTCTGTTGTTAACGAAACATTTGGAATAGCAGCCTTTATCTTTCCAACTAGCTCTAAATAATGTTCTCTTGTGTATTTACGAGCCATTATTTTAAGTATATCGGATGATCCGGATTGAACTGGAAGATGAATATGATCGACTAAATTTCCGCCTTTTGCAAGCACTTCGATTAAATGATTATCAAAATCTCTTGGATGACTAGTCATAAAACGTATGCGCGCAACGTCAATCTTCCGAAGATCATCCATTAAATCACCAAAACGGTAATCTAAATCTTCAAAGTCCTTTCCATATGCATTTACATTTTGACCAAGTAATGTAACTTCTTTGTATCCTTGCGCAGCTAGATGTCTTATTTCCTGAATTATATCTTCTGGACGGCGACTGCGCTCTTTCCCACGTGTGTATGGAACGATACAATATGTACAGAATTTATCGCAGCCGTACATAATGTTGACCCATGCTTTAATCGAACCTTTACGTACACGCGGCAGGTTTTCTATAACGTCACCTTCTTTAGACCAAACTTCCACAACCATTTCTTTTGAAAGGTATGCTTCGTGTAATATGTTAGGAAGACGGTGAATATTATGCGTTCCAAAAATCATATCTACTTGATTGTAAGTTTTTAATATTTTATTGACAACTGATTCTTCCTGCGACATACATCCGCAGACTCCGATTAATACATCCGGATTTTTTTGTTTTAAATGCTTAAAGTGACCAAGCTCACCAAATACTTTGTTTTCAGCATTTTCACGAATGGCACAAGTATTAAGTAATACAACATTAGCATCATCAACAGTGTCAGTTGGTTCATAACCTAGTTGCATAAAGATACCCGCCATCACTTCAGTATCATGCTCGTTCATTTGACAGCCGTATGTGCGTATATAAAATTTTCTGTTTTGACCCATGCCTTTAAATTGCTCTGCAATAGCAAAGTCGTTATGGTATTCAACATCTTCTTTGCCACGTTTTTTCGCATCTTTTAATGATGGTGGAGTGTAGACTGCTTGAAAATATTTACTATAATCCTTTTCGGATTTTTTATCCAAAGAGCTAACTTCTTTCACTTGAGTACTTTGTAAACGTGATTCCTCGTTCATAAGAACTCTCCTTTCCTTCATTCGTGAAAAGTACGAATATCCCTCCTATTATACTGAATATTTCTCTGTTCCTACAAGGCATTCAGCTTAAAATTTCTTAATTAGACAAATTATGTTCATATTATTGGTGTATTGAGGTGGTTGGTAGCAATTATGGGCTATTTTTCATACTTGAGGGCTATATCAGAATATATAAGGGCTATACTTATGTCCATTTATAGGTACTTAGTGTTTATAGGTTATTTTTTAATTTTTATGAGCCGTATTTCAATATTTATGGGCTATCACACAGGAAAATAGCTAAAAAATTAAAAAAAGCTCATGAACTTTAAAATTCATGAGCTCGAATATTATCACATAAAATCTTGTAGTAATGCATTGAATTCCTGTTCACTCATCTTTAAATTTTGATCGACAAGTGGTGCATTAGCATAGCCAGGAACCTGTTCTTGGTAGGATGGTGCATTTTCATCTTGATAAATGATACCTGTTACAAGACCTTCTGCTTCCATTACTACTTTCATAGCTTCTTCTCTATTAGTAGAGTCATATCCTTCCACATTAGAAAGCTTTGTTAGATGTTCTTTAAACCAATCATACGTATTTACTTTGTTATATGTTACACATGGGCTAAATACATTAATGAACGAGAAACCTTTATGATTGATCCCTGCTTCGATAATAGCAGTTAGCTCTTTAATATCCGAAGAAAATCCTTGTGCTACAAATGTTGCGCCAGACGTAAGAGCAAGTTCTAATGGTTGAACGGATGGTTCAATTGCTCCACCAGGAGTTGACTTCGTTTTAAAGCCTTCTGCTGAACGTGGGGATGTTTGTCCTTTTGTTAATCCGTAGATTTGGTTGTCCATAACCACATATGTTATATCAATATTACGGCGGATAGAGTGGATAGTATGACCCATCCCAATTGCAAACCCATCACCATCACCGCCGGAAGCGATAACATGCAGATCTTTGTTGGCCATTTTCAATCCTTGCGCTATTGGAAGTGCGCGACCGTGAATGCCATGAAAACCGTATGAATGAATGTATCCAGAAATACGGCCAGAACAGCCGATACCAGAAATTACAGCTAAATCATGTGGTTGAATGCCTACATTTGCCGCAGCACGTTGAATGGCTGCCTGCACCGAGAAGTCACCACAACCTGGACACCAGTTAGGCTTTACGTTATTACGAAAATCTTTAAATGTTACCATCTGTTAGCAACTCCTTTACTTGTTGTGCAAGCTCTAATGGTAGAAATGGTGTGCCATCATATTTCGTAACACTTACTAATTTATCATGACCGCCAACATTCATTTTAATGATATTTGCTAATTGCCCTGTTGCGTTATTTTCGACTACTACCACTTTTTTTGCTTTCCCAACTAGCGTTTGCATTTCTTCCACTGGGAATGGATGTATTAAGCGAATATGTGCATGATTTACTTTAACATCACTTTCAATTAGTGTTTGCTGTAATTCTTCAAGCACTCCTCTAGTTGAGTTGAAGCCAACAAATAGTATATCTGCTTCTTCGTATGGTGCCTTTACATATACAGGCTCTCTGAAGTTAATATGCTGAAGCTTCCCTAAACGTTTATCCATTTGAGCTTTACGATTTGTAGACGCTTCCGATGGCTTACCTGTTTCATCATGCTCTACTCCAGTTACATGATGAATAGCATGCTCCATACCTGGTAGGACACGTGGGGAAACGCCGTCTTCGGTTACTTCATAACGCTTGAAGTACGATTTATCTTCCGCTACTGGGATCTCTTCATTTTCTACTAATTTACCACGACGGATTTCAACTTTAGAATAATCAAATGGCTCCACTGTTTGTTTACCAAGTGACAGTTGTAAATCGGACAAGATAATTACTGGAAGCTGCAATTCCTCCGCAATATTGAATGCTTGAATAGTATCGTAGAAGGCTTCTTCTCCAGTACTTGGTGCAATAACTACTTTTGGAATTTCTCCATGAGTCCCATAAATCATTTGCATTAAATCGGATTGCTCCTGTTTCGTCGGAAGTCCCGTTGATGGTCCACCGCGTTGTGTATCTACAATTACAAGCGGTTGCTCGGTCATACCTGAAAGACCGATTGCTTCCATCATCAATGAAAGTCCTGGCCCTGCTGACGCCGTAAATGCACGCACACCACCATAGTTTGAGCCAATTGCCATTGTAGCAGCGGCAATTTCATCCTCTGTTTGAATAACTGCTCCACCAAATAGTGGTAGTTTTTTAATCATATACTCCATAATTTCAGAAGCTGGTGTGATCGGATATGCCGCCATAAAACGAACACCTGCTGTTAATGCGCCAAGTGCAATTGCATCATTTCCTATCATAAACATTCGGTGTTTTCCGTCTGCTGGAGCTATCTCCCATTCTCCTAAACGATCTCCCAACTGTTCAGCCATTGTATCAAAGCCTTGTTGAATAGCTTGCATGTTTTTTTCTACTACTTCTTGTCCTTTTTTTCCAAAAATTTCATCAACCACACCTTGGAATACAGCTTTGTCCAAGTTAAGTAATGCGGCACTAGCGCCAATTGCTACCATGTTTTTCATAAGAGATGTTCCAAGCTCTGCAGCTATCTCTGTGAAAGGGACGATATACATAGGTGCCTTACAATCTTCAGGTTCTACTGGTGAGAATTTTGCATCTGCCAGAATTATACTTTTTTCAGTTAACTCTTTATAATTGACGTCAATTGTTTCTTGATCAAATGCTACTAAGATATCTAAATCATCTGGAATTGTACGAACTTGCGTAGGACGTACACAGATTTTATTGTTTGTATGGCCACCTTTAATTCGAGAAGAGAAATGACGGTATCCGTACAGATAGTATCCTAGGCGGTTCATCGCCATGGAGAATATTTCTCCTGTACTTTCAATCCCCTCTCCTTGCTGCCCTCCTACTTTCCAAGAAAGCTGTTGCAACATATAAACATCTCCTTACTGTTCGATTAAATGCTAATTTCCTTCATAAGTTTATCATGAAGTAGCGTTTATCACTATGTATTCTCCGTATTTTTATAGAAATTCAGACCTTTGACGGAGGCCAACAGGATGTTGGTCACGAAGGCATTGCCGCACGAGGCAGCGCTTTTAGCCTTCGTTCCTTATAAACACTTTTTTCTGTATTAATTCTATTAAAAAAATATTCTATCCCCTTAAAAAGAGAGGCTGCTACTCAATGAGCAGCAACCTCCCGTTTATTTGGATTTTTTTTCAACAAGTAACTTTAAAGCTGTTCGATCTTCACCAGATATGACAATATCGGTGAAAGCAGGTGAACAAGTTAGATCTGTTCCGCTTGGGGCTACGAATCCTCTTGCAATCGCTATCGCTTTGATAGCCTGATTTAATGCTCCTGCTCCTACTGCTTGCATTTCTGCATACCCTTGTTCTCTAATTACTGCAACTAATGCCCCAGCAACTGAATTTGGGTTTGAACGGGAAGATACTTTTAAAGAATCCACTATCATTTCTCCTTTTATCGCTATATTATGAACTTGCTTCTGGTCCATAACCTAACGTATGCGCAGAAGGAATCTTTTAGACTTTTTAGCCTTTAAACGGGTAATCTTCGTTTATATAAATCCGTTCTTGGTGTATTGCTTTCCCAGTGGTATTATCTACTTCTACGAAGAAACCACTAAGTACAGAACGCCCAGTCTTAGGTACTTCAAAACGAGTTGGCATATTCGTTTGGAAACGGTAAAGCACATCTTCTTTTTTCATGCCTAGAACACCATCGTATGGACCTGTCATACCAACGTCTGTAATATAAGCAGTACCTCCAGGTAATATACGAGAATCTGCCGTTTGAACATGGGTATGTGTTCCAACTACAACAGAAGCCTTTCCATCTAAATGCCAGCCAAATGCAATCTTTTCACTTGTAGCTTCTGCGTGAAAGTCAACAAAGACGATTGGTGATAATTTTTTTGCTTCTTCAACCATTTTTGTAGCCATTTTAAACGGATCATCATGTGGTGGTAAAAACGTCCGGCCATGCATATTAATCACTGAAATGGTATGCCCGCCTTTAGATATAGAGGTCATCCCTTTACCAGGAGCATCCTCCGAAAAGTTGGCAGGGCGGATTAAATAGTCCGTGTCATCAATAAAATCCATAATTTCTTTTTGATCCCAGGTGTGGTTACCCATTGTTACTACGTCTACACCCATATGAAGCAATGACTGAAAAATACTTTTCGTAATCCCACGACCTGCAGCCGCATTCTCCCCATTAGCAATAACTACATCCACATTATATTTTCTTTTTAGTCTTGGTAGATAATCTTCTAATGTATCGCGGCCAATAGAACCAACGATATCACCTATAAATAATATTCTCATTAATACTTCATTCCTTTCACGAAAAAAAGGCTTCATTTCGAAGCCTTTTTGTTAATACTAACTTATGAAACAGTTGAACACCATTACTGTATGTTATTTAGCATATTCTACAGCTCTAGTTTCTCTAATAACAGTCACTTTAATATGACCTGGATAATCTAATTCTTCTTCGATTCGTTTCCTGATATCTCTTGCCAAACGATGAGCAGTTAAGTCATCAATTTGATCTGGACGAACCATAATACGAATTTCACGTCCTGCTTGAATAGCAAAAGATTTTTCTACACCTTCATAGGATTCAGAAATTTCTTCTAGTTTTTCCAAGCGACGAATATAGTTTTCTAATGTTTCACTTCTTGCACCTGGTCTTGCAGCAGATAATGCATCGGCAGCAGCCACTAATACGGCAATAACAGAAGTAGCTTCTGTATCTCCATGATGGGAAGCAATACTATTAATAACTACTGGGTGTTCTTTGTACTTTCTTGCAAGTTCGACACCAATTTCTACATGGCTACCTTCCACTTCATGGTCAATTGCTTTCCCAATGTCATGTAGTAACCCTGCACGTCTTGCGAGTGTTACATCTTCACCAAGTTCCGCTGCTAACAACCCTGCTAAATAGGCAACTTCTGTTGAGTGTTTCAACACATTTTGACCATAACTTGTACGATAACGGAGTCTACCTAAAATTTTCATAAGATCTGGATGTAAATTATGAATCCCAATATCGAATGTAGTTTGTTCGCCAATTTCACGAATTTGTTCATCTACTTCTCTTCTAGACTTTTCTACCATTTCTTCGATTCGTGCTGGATGAATTCGTCCATCTTGCACCAGTTTTTCAAGTGCCAAACGGGCAGTTTCTCTTCGAATTGGATCAAAGCCTGAAAGAATTACAGCTTCTGGAGTATCATCGATAATTAAATCAATACCGGTTAACGTCTCAAGTGTACGAATGTTTCGACCTTCACGTCCAATAATGCGACCTTTCATCTCATCATTTGGTAAGTTAACTACAGACACAGTTGTTTCTGCAACATGATCTGCTGCAAAACGTTGTAACGCAAGGGAAAGAATCTCACGAGACTTTTTATCGGATTCTTCTTTCGCTCTAGATTCCGATTCCTTCGTCATCACAGCAATATCCGTAGCAAGTTCATTTTCTACTTCTTGAAGAATAATTGTTTTCGCTTCTTCTCGAGTTAAAGTAGAAATTCTTTCTAGTTCAGTTTGTTGCTTGTTAACTAGTTCATCCACTTTGCTTTCTTTCTGTTCGATATGCTGTTGTCTTTCAGTTAGAGCATCATCTTTACGCTCAAGACCTACTTCTCTCTTGTTTAGAGCATCATCTTTACGATCAAGGTTCTCTTCTCTTTGTAATAACCGATTTTCCTGTTTTTGCAGTTCGCCTCGGCGTTCACGGATGTCAGATTCTGCTTCATTTCGTAATTTGTGAGTTTCATCTTTGGCTTCTAAAAGTGCTTCTTTCTTCAACGCTTCCGCTTCTCGCTTTGCTTCATCTATGATGATTGCTGAAGATTGTTTCGCACCAGTCACTTTTGAATCGTTCACGTTTTTCAGATAAATATAACCAACAACGGCACCGACAATCAGACCAAGCAAAGCGGAGATGATAATTTCTGTCATTCGAACACCCCCTATTGCTATACTTTTTAGTTTCAGTCGGCACGTATATACAAAAACATATACGTAATGCCAATAATCATTTAATAATAAAGAAATTATACAATTTTAATTGTATAGATGTAGAAATACTCTGTCAAGGAAGGGAGGTATAATATATGAAAAGTAGGACAAAATAAACATCTGTTTATGGGTGTTTTCTTACTAATGGATAAATATACAATTAATTATTTGAAACTTACAGAAAAAAATTACAAGCTTCTTTCAAGATAAAAACCTGTTTCTATCATTTTTAGAGCTTTGGACCGCCGTTTTACTGTATGATTACCGAGTTAATTATTAGGATGCTGGTTTGTTGTGACGGACGTCACACAAACCAGCATCCTTTTTTCGGTAATCTTATGGTATTTGTCTGTCCATCGTTCTATAACTTTTAAAAAAAGTAAGATCGTTTTTGGGTAACTAAAGAAAAGATACTAACTATACCTTGGGAAGATGACAGTCTAAGTACGCGACATCGTGTCGCAACGACTGCCTGACCCACATCATATGGGCCTCGAAGATGCAATTGCGTTCGCTAATTCACTACTTTATTTAATACTAATTATTTCTCTTTAGTTCCACTAGTATTAAAGAAAATCTGCTTCCTTCAGCCATTTAAAATAATAGCATCTTAAATTCAACCGTGATTACAAATGTTTTTATCACTCTCTTAAATTTTACCAATCTTAACATTTAAGCGAAGCTATGCTATATTTCCGAGTGCAGTACGACTCACTCACTTAATTGATTGTAGTGGAAGGAGCTACTTCAGCGTATTAGCTTGAGCTGAAGACCCTCAGGAGCGCAGCAAACAATGAGGCTGAGGCCATGTCTGCGGTAAGCGTCCGCCTGAAGCGGAAATCGTAGCAGGATTATTATTTGTTTAATTATCATGAACCTAGTGTACAAGGAACATTTTTATATATTTTCAAAAAAATAGCCTCTCACAAAAATGAGAGACTATCTGGATTTTATTTTTCATCTTCTAATAATAATTCAAGTTCTCCGTCTTCTTCCTCTTCAACTTCATGACCGCCGATCGTTAAGGCGCTTGCTGCCATTCCAAGTGATTCACGGATTTTCCCTGTAATTTCTGCTTTAATAGAAGGATTTTCTTTTAAGTATTGTTTTGCATTTTCTCTACCTTGACCTATGCGCTCTTCATTGTACGCATACCAAGAACCACTTTTTTGAATAATGTCAAACTCTGATCCTATGTCAACTACTTCTCCTTCTTGAGAAATCCCCTCACCATACATAATATCTACTTCTGCAGTTTTAAATGGTGGAGCAACTTTGTTCTTCACTACTTTAATCTTCGTTTTGTTACCCATAATATCGGTGCCTTGTTTGATCGCTTCTGCACGTCTTACTTCTAAACGGACAGAACTATAAAATTTAAGCGCACGACCACCTGTTGTAGTTTCCGGATTTCCGAACATTACTCCAATTTTTTCACGAACTTGGTTGATGAAAATGGCGATTGTGTTTGACTTACTAATAACACCTGAAAGTTTACGTAATGCTTGAGACATTAGTCGAGCTTGAAGACCCATATGAGAATCTCCCATCTCTCCTTCAATTTCAGCTTTAGGTACTAAAGCAGCTACCGAGTCAATTACTAAAATCTCAATTGCTCCACTACGTACAAGTGCTTCTGCAATTTCAAGAGCTTGTTCTCCTGTATCTGGTTGAGATAAAAGTAATTCGTCAATATTTACACCAAGTTTTTGTGCATATACTGGGTCTAGCGCATGCTCGGCATCGATAAACGCTGCTGTACCGCCAGTTTTTTGTATTTCTGCAATGGCATGTAGAGCAACAGTTGTTTTACCTGAACTCTCTGGACCGTATATTTCAATAATACGTCCTCTTGGATATCCGCCTATTCCTAGCGCTGCATCCAATGCTAATGAACCACTAGAAGAAGTAGAAATTTCAAGATTTGTTTTTTCTCCTAGTTTCATAACAGAACCTTTGCCAAATTGTTTCTCTATTTGTTTTAACGCCATATCTAATGCTGCTTGACGATCATTATTAGCCAATTATATTTCCTCCTCAAAAGAAATGTTGATGTTTTTTTATTTCTATTCTTACTATACTCGGTCTTTGAGAAATTTACAAGAAAAAAGCGAACGTTCATTCGTTTATTTTTTGCAACTATTTAATTTTGAGTGTGAAAAACGACTCAAAATTAAATTTTGGGCCGTTTTTTTGTATCAAAATTATATTCCTGCTAATTTTTGTTCTCGTATTAAACGTATCAAGTAATAGATAGTAAACTTCACTGCCCTAATTCTATTCGTATTTCGTAAACCGGAAAGATTAAGTTTATATGATATAGACTTGGTCTCACCTATTGCGATTCCAATCCAAACTGTACCTGCCGGTTGCCCCCCATGACCATCAGGACCAGCCGCACCAGTGATACCTACTCCTATATCGGTGTGAAATATTTCTTTTACTCGAATTGCCATTTGCTCTGCACATTGACTAGAAACTACGGTGTATTTCTTGATAATATCAGCATCGACACCTAATTGCTTAATCTTCACGTCTTCTGAATAGGTTATCATTCCACCTACCAAAGCCTCTCCCATTCCTGGTACTGCAGCAAGCTCCGATTGAAAAAGTCCAGCAGTCATGCTTTCTGCAGCTGAAATGGTGAGATTATTTTCAATAAGGATCTCTCTTAGCTTCGATGGCAAAGAGTCATTATTATAACCATAAACAAATTTGCCAACACGGTTGAGTATTTCAGCTTGTAATGCTTCAATCTTTTTCCAAGCTTCTTCTTCCGAATTGCTTTTTGCCGTTATTCGAAGGGTAACCTCACCATCTGAGGCAAGCGGTGCAAGTGTAGGATTCGTTTGGTTATCTAGTAGATCCTGCACTTCTGTTTCCAATTCTGCTTCGCCTATGCCATAAAAACGAATAACATGGGACATAATTACATTTTCATCTAAAATAAGCTTAGGCAACAATGGCTTCGCTTCGAATTGGAACATTGGCTCCATCTCTTTTGGTGGCCCGGGAAGTAGCATATATGAATGACTTTCCGTAGAAAGTAACATCCCAGGTGCCATTCCATGTTTATTTTCCAGTACAGTGCAACCTTCTAAAACGAGCGCTTGTTTTTTGTTGTTTTCCGTCATTTTACGATCCATACGCTTAAAGAAATCTTCAATATACATAATTGCATGATTATCGAGCACAAGGTTCATACCTAAATGCTTAGCTATAGTTTCCTTCGTTAAATCATCTTTTGTAGGTCCTAATCCTCCTGTGAAAATAATAAGGTCTGCTCGTTTTTCTGCTATTTGAATCGATTCTAACAACCTATCCGCATTATCTCCGACTACCGTATGATAATATACGTCCAGACCGATCTCCGCTAGTTGAGTGGATATAAAACGGGCATTTGTATTAGAAATCTGCCCTAGTAATAACTCAGAGCCTATTGCAATAATTTCTGCTTTCATGAAGAACTTCCTTCCTACTTAGAATCTAATAACACCTTGCGATTCAAATAAAAATAATCCCATCCAGACCAAACCGTAAAGAATAAACAGACATATAGCATGATCATATCAAAAGGAATATGGAACATTTCAAAGAATATATTACCCAATAAAAGAGATGAAATCGCAACAATTTGTGTCCACATTTTTATTTTGCCTAATTGATTGGCAGCCACTACCTCGCCTTCATTCGCTAATATTAAACGAAGACCAGTCACTGCAAACTCACGGCTAATAATTAATATAACTACCCATGCTGGTGCCATTCCAAACTGAACTAAAATGATTAACGCAGCAGAAACTAATAATTTATCCGCTAGAGGGTCAAGAAATTTCCCCATATTCGTAACCAAGTTATATTTTCTAGCGTAATAACCATCGATAAAGTCCGTAATCGATGCAATTATAAAAATAATTGCTCCAACTAGATGTCCTACAGGAATTGTTGCACCCAGTAGTGTAATATCTCCCCAATTGAAGTCTACTAGCATAAAAAACATAAAAATAGGGATTAAAAATATACGAAACATAGAGATTTGGTTTGGTATATTCATTTTCATAAAAAAACTCCTTTCGATATCAAATAAAATAGCCATCACTAAGATGACTATTTGTTGAACTGTATTACTACGTTTTGAGTAACTTCTGAACTTTTAAATTCAACTACCTCATCATTTATTGTAACAGTGTTTCCAGGAGCGTGTCCAAGACGTACACGTACTCGAGATAATGCACTTGCATCAAATTCGAATGTTTCTCCAGCCTTTATCGATTGATCCACAAGGGTTTTGTCATTTTCATCCCTAATATTTAACCATGTAGTATTTGCTGCTACTAGTTTCACTAAATAGCTTTCCGCATTCGTTAAATTATATGTTGAAGTTACACCTTGCATTTCTACGAAAGTCAACTGCTGTGTAGGTTCCGGTTCTTCTACTACCTCTTCTACAGCTTCTTCCTCTACTGGCTCTTCTTTATCATCTGGTTGTATATTTTCATTGTCCTCAAACGTTGGTTTTGGTTCTTGAACCAACTCGTCGTTTGCAACTTCTGTTTCCGGATCATCTGCTCGATTTTGATATAAAAACCAAAACATTATGATAATTGCAATAACAAATACTACAACCATAACCATTGGGAAAATCTCCATTAGCTTGCTCGATGATCGTCCCCCTAAAGTCCTTCTAGATGGAGTTGCAGGAATACTTTTCGTTATTTCCTCATTTGATGGAGAAGGAATCTCTAGTTTATACGTTTCTAAAAGTTCGTCTCCATTTAATCCAACTGCCTCTGCATATTGTTTAATAAATGCACGAACGTAAAATGCACCTGGCATAGTTGCATAATTACCTTCTTCAATACCTGCCAAGTATCGTTTTTGAATTTTTGTTATTTCTTGTAAATCATCAATACTATAACCTTTTGCTACTCTCGCTTCTTTTAAGCGAGCCCCAAGTTCAGTCAACTAAAACACCTGCCCGTTAAAAATTAAATCCACCAAATCCTCCAAAGCCTGTCATTCCTTTGTCAGACATTCCGTGGTTTTTTTCCATCATTTCATATGTGATTTGTTCGTCTGGACTATGACGAAGCTCGATAATATAGTCAAAATCATCAATAGAATACTCAGAATGTTGGATGAACATATCAGGATGTTCCACGACCTTGATAGTCGGCATCCGCATCATTTCTCTTACTAGCTGAAGATGCTTTTCATCATTTGATTTTCTGGTTACAATACCATCTAATATAAAGATATTACGATCGCTAAACTCGTCCCCAGCCAATTGGCTTCTAATTGTTTGCTTGATCATAGTAGAAGACAGGAATATCCACTTTTTGTTTGCACATACACTTGCTGCTACCACTGATTCCGTCTTGCCTACTCGGGGCATCCCTCTAATTCCTATAAGTTTATGACCATCTTGTTTAAAAATTTCAGCCATAAAATCTACTAACAGACCAAGCTCATTACGAACAAATCTAAACGTTTTTTTATCGTCTGCATCACGTTGAATATATCTGCCATGACGAACTGCAAGACGGTCTCTAAGCTTAGGTTCCCTAAATTTAGTTAATTGAATCGTTTCCATAGTAGAAGCAATATGTTCAAAACGTTCAATATTTTCTTTTTTCTCTGCTTTTATAAGCATACCCCGTCTACCTTCATCCACACCATTGATCGTTACAATATTAACTCGAAGCATACCAAGTAAAGAAGAAATGTCACCTAAAAGTCCTGGACGATTAACTTGAATTTCATATTCAAAAAACCATTCACTAGCCATGTTATATCTTTCCCTTCTCAATAGATGACGTTTCACTTCATGATTAGTTCTATCATATATGATTTTGTAGTCGAATAAAAGAAAAAAAGAAAAGAGTGTGTATTTCTCTCTTTTCTTTTTATCTAAGTTAAACTATTCCGTTGGCTTCCTTTTAAGGGAGACACACCAACTCATATATACCAACCGCCATTTACTCGAATGATTTGACCAGTTATATAACTCGCCTTTTCGCTTGTTAAAAATTCGACAGCATTCGCTATATCTTGCGTAGTACCAAAAAAACCAGTAGGAATTTCTTCAAGGATCAGTTGACGAGCATCCTCATCAATATGAGCATTCATTTTTGTATCGATAAATCCAGGCGCAACCGCATTTACTCTTATTCGCTGTAAGGCAACCTCTTTAGCATATGCCTTTACAAAGGCATGCTGAGCTCCTTTAGCAGCAGAGTAGGCAACTTCATAAGATGCACCAGTATCGCCCCATATACTGCCCACAAAAAGGACCGAGCTACTAGTCTGTTTTCGAAGCTTGCTATTTAGTTTACCTAATAAGGCCATAGGATGCTCTACATGCACTTGAAATAGTAAACGAATATCATCTAAGCTAGTGTCCTCTAATGCTTTGTATAGACTATGTCCTTGGGCAAATACGATTGATTGAAGTGTAAATACTGAATCTGCTATTTTCTTTATGCATTCTGGATTACTCATATCCGCTTGGACAACGATAAACTCTTGTTTAGGATAGGATTCGTTTAGTTTTGTTAATAATGTTTCTACGTTTTCTTTGTTATTTGCATAGTGTAGGTAAATGGACCAACCGGCTTCCGCAAGATTAAGACATATTGCATGACCAATTTCACCAGATGCACCTAGCACCAATGCAAATTTTTTACTCATTATTTTTCCCAGAAGGTAAAATTGTAAATACTGTATGAGCGTCTTCGTCTATTAACGATCGGAATGCTACTTTCACCTGATCCATTGTTAGTTTTTCTAAAGCAGGAACTACATCAAATAAATTCATATCATTGAAAGAGTAACGAGTGAATTGATTTGCAATATATTCTATGGAATTTAGTGCCCGTAAGAAAAAGCCAATTTTTTTGCGGACAATACGTTGTAAATCTTCATCTGCCACATTCCAATTAGAGGCGTAGCTTTTAATAGTTTCTTTTATTTTCTTAGTCAGTTCAGTCGGATTGACAGAATCGGAACCAATCATTGTAAAACCATAGCCCTGCTCCATAGAAAAGTCTGCTGAATAAGATTCATCAATCCATCCGTTTTCGTATATTTCTTGATAAAATGCAGAACTTCTACCAAAAATCATTTCAATCGCAACTTGCATCGCTAGTTCGTAATTTAACATTTCGTCACCAGAAATATCAGTATTACTTGCTTTAATGCCAAATAAAACTTTAGGCTTTTGTACATCCATCTGAAGCGTACGTTCTTTTATATCTACTGCCTTTTGCTCGTCAGGGTAGAATCGTTTAATTGTTTGCGGTTCCTCAAATGTCTTCGCTGCTTGATCTGTTTTGATGAAGTCCATCATCTCATCAGGATTGACTGCTCCCACTACGAATAAAACCATATTTGATGGATGATAGAACGTGTTGTAGCATTCATATAAATGGTCTGCAGTAATGTGGCTAATAGTTTCAATCGTACCTGCAATATCAATCTTTACAGGGTGTTCTTTATACATATTTTCAATAGTTCCAAAGTATAAACGCCAATCCGGCTGGTCATCATACATCGTAATTTCCTGACCTATTATCCCCTTTTCCTTCTCAACCGTTTGTTCTGTAAAATAAGGTTGTTGAACGAAATCTAACAAGGTTTTCGTATTATCTAATACATGGCCAGTTGACGAAAATAAGTACGCAGTTCTAGTAAAAGAAGTAAATGCATTGGCAGATGCACCTTTCTCACTGAACTTTTGAAATACATCCCCTTCTTCTTTTTCAAACATTTTATGTTCTAGAAAATGAGCAATTCCATCAGGAACAACGACAGGTTCATCTTTACCTAAAGGAATAAATTCACGGTCAATCGAGCCATATTTTGTAGTGAAAGTAACAAATGTCTTCGAAAACCCTTTTTTCGGCAAGATATAGACATCTAAACCATTTGGAAGTGTTTCATAGTATAATGTTTCTTCTAATTGTTCAAAATATGTTTTATTCATTCGCTGTACCATCCTTACCTGAAAGGAAATAAACAAATTCCTTTTCAATAGTTAATGCCATTTGTTGTATTTGTTCTTTCGTTACATGCTTCCATTTTTCTACCCAGTCCTCTACGGTAAAGGATGCATTCAGCTCTTTATATTGATCGTATATTTCAATTTGAGCACGCGCTGAATCTAAAGCCTCTTTCAGTTGATTGGTAAGCATTGATTTCGTTTGGTTTAATTCTAAGTCGGAAATATCGCCAGCTTGCAATGCTTTTAGTTGTTCATCGATTAGTGCAACTGCTTTTTCCTGTAAGTTAGAATCTATTCCTGCTAGCACAAAGATTAATCCGTAAAGTGAAGAGTAGCTACTTGATGCATAATAGGCCATACTTTCTTTTTCCCGTACATTCATGAAAATCTTAGAGTGTGAAAATCCACCTAAAATACCATTTGTCAGCTGCATCACTGGAAATTCTTTTGAGAAAAAAGTGATAGGTGTTTGATAGGCAATATGAAGTTTACCTTGTTTCATATCTTGTATTTCATGAAGAAATTTCTCGTTAGTCGTTTCATTAGGTACATCTACTGCTATTTCAATCTTTTCTGTACGGTCAGCGAAAGTAAAATGACTCTGCATTTTTTCTTTTATGTCCTGCACGTTTACATCTCCAACTACGTAGATAGATAAATCATCTTTTGTTAGTAAATCATGATGCATATCGATTAGTTGATCGTTTGTAATAGATTTAACAGCCTCCACTGTACCATTGGATGTAATAGAAGCTGGACTATTTGGACGAATGTTCTCTAACAAACGTTGCTGTGCATATCTTGTTTTATCATCATACATAGATTGAATACGCTCAATAACTTGTTCTTTTTCTCGTTTAACTATTGACTCATCAAATTTCCCATTTGCCAAGTTTGGTTTGAAAATAACGGTATGTAATAAAGAGAATACTTCATCGACAATTTTTTCGTTGGATAAGTATGCATCGTTTACGGTTTCCGCATTCAAAGAAAAAATATGGTGAATTCCCTTTTTCGTTGTATCGAAGTATAAAACAGTTCCATACAAATCATCTAAACGCTTTCTAAAAGCCGCATTTGTTGGGTATTCTTCATTGCTGAATTGTAGTATATTCGCTAATACTGCACGCCTAGACGCATTTTCTACCGTTAAAGGCTGCTTCCATTTGAAAGAGATATTGATCGTTTTAAATTGTTCTGTAGGTCTCACAAAAAGCTTAACGCCACTTGCAAGTTCAAATTGTTGAAACATAAGTGATCCCCCTTTTTCTTTCTAGTGTATCTCAGATAGCTATTCACTATACATGTTCTAATTATATCAGTACAAACAAAAAGGAACCAATTAATTGGTCCCTTTATGCATTATTAAATTTCCACTTTATTACAGAATGCAATTCTATTATCGTTTTCCTTTAATATAAGGTATTCCACTTGCTTTTGGTGCATGTGCTTTTCCTATAAACCCAGCTACTGCCAATATTGTTAAAGCATAAGGCAAGATGTGCAAGAAGTAAGTTGGAACTTCTTGCACATATGGAATCTGTCCACCAACAATACTTAATGCTTGAGCAAATCCAAAGAACAATGCTGCTCCTAGTGCTCCAAGTGGATGCCATTTACCAAAAATCATTGCTGCAAGAGCCATGAACCCTTGACCATTTATAGTAGTATGACTAAATTCACCAGAAATCGATTGAGAGTAAACTGCTCCACCTAATCCTGCAAGTGCACCAGATAAAATAACTGCAATATAACGCATTTTTGTAACGTTTACCCCCATTGTATCTGCTGCCATTGGATGTTCCCCAACAGCACGTAAGCGTAATCCAAATGGAGTTTTATAAATTACAAACCAAGCCATCACAGCGATACCAATCGCTAAAATGGAAGTTCCATAAACGTCTTTAAAAAACATTGGTCCAATTACGGGAATATCACTTAGTAAAGGTATATCAAAACGGATAAATCGCTCTTGAATATAATCTGTTTGTCCTTTACCATATATCATTTTCACAGAGAACAGGGCAATTGCAACCCCTAACATATTGATCGCAACCCCGGATATTGTTTGGTCTGCACGGAAAGAAATCGATGCAACGGCATGCATAACGGAGAATAATCCAGAAACAACCATTGCTGCTATTAATGCAACCCACGGAGTCATTGCTCCAAACGTATCCACAAACATTAAGTTAAAAAGAATACCGATGAAAGCACCCATAACCATTAAACCTTCTAACCCGATGTTAATAACACCAGATCGTTCGGAGAATACTCCACCGATCGCTGTGAAGATTAATGGAGCAGCATAGAAAATAGCGGCAGGGATAATGAAATATAACACATCTAAGAAGCTCATATTACTTCGCCTCCTTTTTCTTGTTCGCTTTTTCAAGGAAATAGCGAATAACGTAACCACACGCTACGAAGAATATGATAATAGCTATTACAATAGAAACTATTTCTACTGGAATACCAGCTTCGTTTGGCATATTGAGAGCCCCATATTTTAAGGATCCGAATAGTACCGCACCGAAAATAACTCCCAGTGGTGTATTTGCTCCTAATAAAGCAACTGCGATTCCATCAAAACCGATACCAGTGAATCCACCTTTAACATTTGCGTATTGGAACGTACCTAAAGCTTCCATTGCACCTGCTAGTCCGGCAAATGCTCCGGAAATAACCATTGAAAGAATAATGCTTTTGTTTACATTCATACCTGCATATTCAGATGCATGTTTGTTAAATCCAACTGCCTTTAACTCATAGCCAGTTGTTGTTTTTTCCAATATAAACCACATTAGTAAAACCATAGCAAGTGCTATGAAAATACCATAATGCAAACGAGAGTAGTCTGTGATGCTTTCAAAAAATGCTGATTTTAATGAAGCCGTCGCATGAATTGTTCCTGTATTGTCTCCACCATCCGATACTACTTTGATTAAAGCATTCGTTGTATGTAAAGCAATGTAGTTCATCATAATTGTAACGATTACTTCATGAACTTGTAATTTAGCTTTTAATAGACCTGGAATGAAAGCCCATGCTGCTCCAGCTAATGCTGCTGCTATAATAGCAAAAGGTAAATGGATATACATTGGTAGATCAAACGCAATCCCAACATAGGATGCTGCGAACCATCCAACTAATAATTGTCCTTCAACCCCAATATTAAATAATCCCGTACGGAAAGCAAATGCTACAGATAAACCTGCAAGTAAATAAGGAGTAATTTGACGGATAGTCTCTCCAATTGCATAAGCATCCCCAAAAATCCCATTCCATAATGCGGCATAGCCAGCTATTGGATCATAATCACTTACCAACATAACCACTGCTCCAACTAACAGCCCTAAAATAACAGAAATTACAGGGACAAGTATATTGATTAGTCTATTCGACATGAGTTGTTTCCCCCTGTTTACCTATGTTTGAATTCTTTTTTTGACCCGCCATTAATAACCCAAGCTCTTGTTCGGAAGTTTCTTTAGGCAATAATGTATCGACAATTTGTCCATCATAAATAACTGCGATTCGGTCAGATACATTCATAACTTCATCTAATTCAAAGGAAAGCAGAAGTACCGCTTTTCCATTGTCACGTTGTTCAATAAGACGCTGGTGTATAAATTCAATAGCTCCTACATCAAGTCCACGTGTTGGTAATGCAGCAATCAGCAATTCTGGATCACGAATAACTTCTCGTCCAATAATTGCTTTTTGCTGGTTTCCTCCAGAAAGTGCTCGAGCAGGTGTGTGCTCCCCTTGTGTACGCACATCAAAATCATTAATAATTTTTTGCGCTAACTCGGAAACTTTCGAATAATTAATAATTCCATTCTTTGAAATAGGATCTTGATAATATGTTTGTAAGGCAATATTATGACCTATGGAAAAGTCTAAAACTAATCCATGCTTATGACGATCCTGTGGAATATGTCCTACACCAGACTCCGTAATTTTACGTGGTTTTTTATTGGTCACATTTATTCCATTTATAGTTACAGAACCAGATTTAGATTTTCGTAGGCCTGTGATTGCCTCAATTAACTCACTTTGACCATTTCCATCAATTCCAGCAATCCCTAAAATTTCACCTTTACGGACTGTTAAGTTTAGTCCTTTAACTTTATCAATTCCCCTGTAATCTGCTACAATTAGGTCTTTAATAACAAGCGTATCATCTGTAGGATGTGCTTCACCCTTTACAGTCTTGAATTCTACTTGTCTACCAACCATTAATGACGCTAAATCATTTGGGTTAGTTTCTGCGGTAACAATTGTGCCAATTCCTTCACCTTTGCGGATAACCGTTACTCGGTCAGATACATCCATAATTTCTTTTAACTTATGCGTGATCAAGATAATAGATTTACCTTCTTGTATTAAACGCTTCATAATTTGTATAAGCTCATTAATTTCTTGCGGAGTCAGCGAAGCAGTAGGCTCATCAAAAATAAGTATATCAGCACCACGATAAAGCGTTTTCAAAATTTCCACTCGTTGCTGCATCCCAACAGAAATATCTTCAATCTTCGCATTTGGATCTACATCCAATCCGTACATTTCTGAAAGCTTTTGAATTTTTTTTGCCGCATCTTTAATATTGATAATGCCTGCTTTTGTTAACTCATTTCCTAATATTATATTTTCTGTTACTGTAAAGTTCTCCACGAGCATAAAATGCTGATGTACCATCCCAATACCTAAATCATTTGCAACATTCGGGTCTGTAATTTTAACCGTCTTCCCTTTTACCTTTATCTCGCCGGCCTCTGGTTGATATAAACCGAACAAAACGTTCATAAGTGTGGATTTACCAGCACCATTTTCTCCTAAAAGAGCATGTATTTCTCCCTTTTTCAACTGAAGGGTAATGTTATCATTTGCAACAAACGATCCAAACTCTTTCCGTATGCCAAGCATCTCTATTACATAATCCAATGAATTCACTCCCCACTATCATACTAGTACTAAATTAATACAAGAAAGACTTTAAATTTTCAAAATCTTTCGTCTATTAATTTAAAATATCATAAAGACCGAGAAGAATCGGTCTTTATGATGTTTGTTAATACTATTTTTCTACTGTTTCAGGAACAACGATTTCCCCTGCAGCAATTTTGTCTGAGTACTCTTGAACTTGATCTAAAATTTCTTGTGGGATAGCTCCGCGAGAATCAGCAAGCTGTACTCCTTTTTCTGCTAAACCATAAGTTACTGTTTTCCCTCCAGGGAAGTTTCCAGCCATTGCGTCTTTAGCAATTGTTTGAACCGCGATGTCAACACGTTTTTGCATTGATGTAAGCGTTACGTTTGTATCGCCAACAGCACCTTCTTCGTATTGGTCAGAGTCAACTCCGATAACCCATACGTTTGCATTAGCATCTTTTGTTTTACGTTCTTTTGCTTCTGCAAATACTCCATTACCAGTACCCCCAGCAGCGTGGAAAATAATATCTACGCCTGAAGAATACATACGGTTAGCAGTTGTTTTACCAAGTGCAGCATCATCAAATTTACCAGTGTATTGTACATCCACTACAATCGATGGATCTACAGCTTTAACGCCTTCTAGGAATCCAGCTTCAAAACGTTCGATTACTGGAATTTCCATCCCACCAACAAAACCGATTTGTTTAGATTCAGACATTAGAGCAGCAGCAACACCTGCTAAAAATGAACCTTCTTGCTCTTTGAACATTACAGATGCAACGTTTGGTTTATCTACGACAGCATCGATAATTGCTAGTTGTGCTTCTGGTTTTTGGTCTGCAATAGTACCAATTGGTTCTTCCATTAAGAAACCGATTCCATAAACTACATCAAAGTCACGACGTACTAAGTTATTTAAGTTTGTAATATAGTCAGCATCACCAGTTGATTGAAGGTAGTCATATCCACCATCGCCTTTTTCAAGACCATTTTCTTTACCAAAAGCTTCAATACCCTCCCAAGCTAGTTGGTTGAAAGATTTGTCATCTACTCCACCAACGTCAGTTACCATTGCTAGAGAAAAATCTACTGCTTCAGTTGCACCTTCAGAACCAGAACCTTCTGAATCTTTTGGTGATGTTTTTTCTTCATCAGACCCACATGCCCCTAGAATTGTTCCAGCAGCTAGTACTAGTGATAAACCTAATCCAAATTTACGCTTTGTCAATTTGAAAACCCCCATTTTTTTTCTTATTAGCAGGAATTGTTACATTTTACACCCTTTTCCGAACAACGTGAAAGCTAAATTTATCAGCTCGAAAATAATTTTTCGAGTACAAAACCACACGATCGTTTTCATCGTAATGGAGTTGTTTTAAAACAAGCAATGAAGTTTCTGGCTCACAATTCAAAGTTGGTGATGCAATCTCGTGGTAACCCACAGGATCAATGAACGTCACCGCATACGAAATATGTATTTCTCCAGACTCTTCTAGTGCAGTAAAAATAGAGCCTTCTTCTCTAATGAGGAAATCATTAGGTAAATAATTTTTCGGAACCTTATCGACACAATACACTACCGGTTCGCCATTTGCAGTACGGACACGTTCCATCGTAACAACCGATTGCTCATCACCGCATTGAAATCTTAAAATATCATCCTCAGATGGAATCGCTTGCATAGAACTCAAGTAAATAGTACCTGGCTCCATTCCAGCTTTACGAATCATAGAAGAAACGCTTGAAAGCTGTTCGATACCCGATGTGAATATGGGCTTAGAATTTACAAAGGTACCCACACCATGTCGTCTGACTATTACATTTTCTTCTTCCAATAAGCGAAGAGCCTCTCTTAAAGTTGCACGGCTTACTCCTAGCGACTTGGCTAATTCAAATTCAGAAGGAAGTTTTTCCTTTTCTTTAAATATGCCCTTATCGATGTCTTGTTTAAGACGATCAATCACTTGCAGATATAAATGACGATGGTCTACTTTTATTGTCATCTAAAACACCACCATTTTGAAGAGATCAGACCTCTGATGTAAAACTTTCCTACTAATCAGTCATACTATACCATTTTTAAAAGATGAAATAAATACTTTTATTTATATTAGGTTAAAAGTCTTTACAAAAAACGTATGAATTTGTAATGATTTTGTCATACTTTTCTTGTAAAGTGTTATACTAATTAACCTTTTGACTCATATTATATCATCATCTACGGTATGTTTGGAGACCAAAACCTGTCTTGGTTTACTTCCTTCATAAGGTCCGACAACTCCACTAAGTTCTAGCTGATCTATAATTCTCGCTGCTCTAGAATAACCAATTCTAAATCGTCTTTGAAGCAATGACACAGAAGCAGTTTGCATTTCTGTTACGAGTTGGACAACATCATCATATAATTCATCTCTATCTATCTGTTCTGCAGATTCTTCCACTTCATCTGGAATCATTTCATCCTGATAGTTTGCCTTTTGTTGTTCAATAACAAAATCTACAATTCTTTCAACTTCTGCATCTGATAAAAATGCGCCCTGCACTCGGACTGGTTTCGAACTACCAGCTGGAAGGAATAACATGTCTCCTCTACCAAGTAGTTTTTCTGCTCCTCCCATATCTAGAATAGTTCTGGAGTCAATAGCTGAAGATACTGCAAACGCAATTCTAGAAGGAATATTAGCTTTAATAATCCCAGTTATAACGTCTACGCTTGGTCTTTGTGTAGCAATAATTAAATGAATACCCGCAGCACGAGCCATTTGAGCTAAGCGAGTAATAGAATCTTCTACATCATTAGAAGCTACCATCATTAAATCTGCTAACTCATCTACAATTACTACTATAAATGGTAGTTTCGGATGTTTTTCTTCATTTTCTTCATTCCATCTGTCAATATGCTCATTATAGCCTTCCATATTTCGTGTGCCCGTATGAGAAAATAATTCATATCTTCTTTCCATTTCAGATACGATTTTCTTCAAGGCCTGTGATGCTTTTCTTGGATCGGTTACTACTGGTGCAAGCAAATGTGGAATACCATTATACATATTAAGCTCTACCATTTTAGGATCGATCATCATCATTTTTACTTCATGGGGTTTTGCACGCATCATAATACTTGTAATTATTCCATTGATGCATACACTCTTCCCACTACCAGTAGAACCTGCAACCAGTAAATGTGGCATTTTATTTAATTGTGCAAGAACGGCTTGTCCAGTAACGTCTCTCCCAAAACCTATTAGTAGCTTCAGATTTGGTTTATCATTTTCTTCAGATTCTAGAACTTCTCGTAAGCTTACAATCGCTACTTCCTTATTTGGCACTTCAATGCCTATCGCTGATTTACCAGGAATAGGTGCTTCAATCCGAATATCTCTCGCAGCTAGCGCTAGGGCAAGGTCGTCATGTAGACTAACAATTCTGCTAACCTTTACACCAACATCGGGTAGAACTTCATATTTTGTTACTGCTGGTCCTAAGTGAACTTGAGTAACCTTTGCTTTTACTCCGAAACTTAAAAATGTTTGCTCTAACTTTTTAGCATTTGCTTGGATTGCATTTAGTTCTCCACTTTGGTCACTATGAGCAGGTGCATCTAATAAGCTAATAGCAGGCAATTGATAATCTTCGTTTTCAACTGTTCCATTTTCCATATTAATCTCCAATGGTTCAACAGGTTCAGAAGGTTCTTCAACCACTGCTTTTCTAGCTATTCGTTCAGTGAATGCAGATATAATAGGTGAAGAGGATTGCTCTACTTCTTCTGTTGCTATAGGAACTGACTCTATTACTGTAACCGCTTCTTCCTGAGCAGCCTGTTTTTTGTTTCGACGGGACTGGCCTCTCGGAGGAGTTGGGGTAGGTTTTACTTTCTTTTTCTTCGGTCTATTTAAGAAGCTTTCTTTTAGCTTCGGAAATGACTCTACTAAATAAGGAACAAGTGCTTTTCCAGTCAGTAATACGATCCCTATAAATAACATAAGCCAGCCAGCTACTTTTGCTCCTGCCGAATCAAAGAGAACGTGGAATGTCGCAAAGAATATTGCACCTATCATTCCACCACCTAACGAACTATTTCTATCGATGATTCCACCACTTTCAACTAGAACACGATAGCTTTCTCTTAAGACAGAATTCGTCACCAATGCTTTTCCATCAAATAATTGTTGAAATAAAGCGATGTGACTAAACAATAGCAAACTGCTTAATACAAATGCACAACCTAATAGTAATCGATGATTCCATGCAGGGACTGATTGTTTAATCATGATGATAAGTGCATAAACGATGAGCATAAATGGAACCGCAATATGCCAATTTCCAAATAAGAAATAACTTATATAAGCCAAAAATTCTCCTACAAGTCCATATTCAAAAAACGAAATGATAGATAATCCAATAATTAGAAGACCAATAATTTCATACAGAAGTGGATGCATTGTTTTTTTTGTTGGCTTTTTTGTTGGTCTTTTTTTCTTCCTTGCCAAAGTGTCACCTACTTTCTAGATTGTCATTAATCTCACTTTTAAGAAAAACCGGACAAATAGGCGCCCGGTCCTTTACGTTCATAACCTGGTTCTATCTTTTTCAAAGCACTTCGGACAAAAATTTTGCTATATGATGACCGAGTAAATTTTTAGAGATATTGGTTGTGACGTCCGTCACAACCAATATCACTTTTTTCGGTAATCTTATGGCGTTTGCCTGTCCGTTACTCTCCTACAACTATTAGAAACAGGTTAATGCGTTTTTGGTTAACTAGAAAAAAGATACTTGACTATTCATAGAGGGGATGACAGTCTAAGTGCGCGACAACGCGAGCGCAACGACTGCTTGACCCGCATCGTGCGGGCCCCGAAGATGCAATTTCGTTCGCTATTTCGCTTCTTTATTTTAAGAACACTTATTACTACTATTATCATCTAAGCGATAGGCTATGCACTACACATTATATTGATTGTAGCGGAAGACGGACAACTCTGCGGGATTAGCTTGAGCTGAAGACCCCGCAGTAGCGCCAAAAAGGATCAAAGGCTAAGTGCGCCACATCGTGTGGCAACGCCTTCGTGACCAACATCCTGTTGGCCTGAGGAGTCTGAAGCCAAGCCCGTGGAAAGCGTCCGCCTGTAGCGCAAATCAGCAGGCTTATTCATCCTTTTAAGTATCATGAACCCCGTATTCACGGTACATTTCCATAAACTCTCTTATTCTTTAAGATAAAAAGGATTTCCTTCCGTATTCGGAAAGGAAATCCTTTAATCACATTAATATTCCATAATAATCGGGATGATCATCGGACGTCTTTTTGTTTGTTGGAATAAATATGAATTTAGCGTATCACGGATTTCTTGTTTTATGTTTGTCCATTCAAACGTTTCTTTATTCACATATTTTTCAACAACTGTTCTAACTAGATTAGCAGACTCGTCCATTAGCTCCTCTGACTCACGAACGTAGACAAATCCTCTTGAAAGAATTTCTGGACCTGAAGCAATTTTCTTCTGTGCTCGATTTAAAGTGACCACTACAATAAAAATACCATCTTGTGAGAGTAACTTACGATCGCGTAGAACAATATTGCCTACATCGCCGACACCAATTCCATCGATTAGTACGTTGCCTGCTTGAACTCGACCACTCATTCTCATTTTACCGCTCTTATATTCTACAATATCCCCTTTATCGGCAATGAAAATTTCCGATTTGGACATTCCAGTTGCTTGAGCCAATTTTGAATGGGCCATCAACATTCGATATTCCCCTTGAATTGGTATAAAGAACTTTGGTTTTGTTAGATTCAACATCATTTTCAAATCTTCTTGACTTCCATGACCAGATACATGGACATTTTTTTCGGAAGTTAATACTTTCGCCCCAACTTTTGCAATTTGGTTCATTGTATTATACATTCCTACTTCCATACCAGGTGAAGGGGTAAAAGTGATTAAGACAGTATCTGAATCTTTGATTTTAATATCTTTGTGGTGTTTACGAATCATTTTCTCTAAAGCTTCTAATGGTTCACCTTGTGTACCAGATACGATGACTACAATATTTTCATCATTGAATTTGGAGATTTCTTTAATAGAAATAATTGTGTCCTCTTCTACTGAGAAATAACCGAGATCTAAACCAATTTCGAAGATATTTTCTAAGCTTTTACCTGCAATTGCAACTTTTTTACCTGTTTCAATTGCTTTGTCAATTACTTGTTGAATACGGATAAAGTTAGATGCATATAGAGCGACTAGTATACGACCTTTAGCAGCGTGGAATGTTTCTGATAATTGGTTTTCAATTACTGCTTCTGATGTTGTATAACCCGGTCTCTCAGCTTCAGTTGAATCGGATAAAAGAATAAATACACCATCTTCTCCAAGTCCAGCAATTTTCGCTATATCCGGACGATACTTCCCTTTAGCCGATTGATCAAACTTAAATTCCCCTGTATGGACAATTGCACCTTCAGACGTATGGAACACGATACCAAGTGAATCGGGTATACTATGTGTTGTATGAAAAAAGGTTACATATGTTCCTTGGAAATTCATACGGCTTTTATTTGTTACTTCGAAAAATTTGACTGGTTGCTTCGTCGGTAAAGCTTTTAAATGCGTTTTTGCCAAAGCTATCGTCAACTTAGATCCGTAGACTGGTGCTTGTACTTTTTGTAGTAAATAAGAAATAGATCCAATCGCATCTTCGTGTCCATGCGTTAAAAAGATTCCTTTTACTCGATCTTTATTTTCCACTAAATACGTAATGTCGGGAATAACGATATCTATTCCTAGCATTTCATTTTCTGGGAACATTAAACCACTATCTACGACAAATATTTCTTCATCTATTTCTACTACATACATCGCTTTTCCAATTTCTCCAACTCCACCGAGCGGTATAATTCGAATAAGTTCATTTTTTACTTTTACCAAATCTTTTCCTCCTATAAATCAATTACGCCTCGGCGTAATGGCGTCCAGATTTTGAATTGTGCTTAGGCCTGCATGATGCAGGTCAGTTAGCCGCCGTCACATGAATGCGACGGATTTAGGCAAACGTCATTCTAAGAGTACGTTCAAAATCTGTGACATCCGCCGGAGGCTTAACTTTTCAGCAAGCGCTTGTACTCACTGAATAGTTATTACATATTGGTATTCATCTCGCCGCTTTCTCCAGAAGCGGGAGATATTTAATCCTACGTTAGCTTGTTAAATTTTTTGCTGAAAGAAATTAACCCGACCAACATCCACTAATTTTCATTATATCGGACGTCATCGATTCACACAAATAAAAAAAAGGCTGAAATAGGAAATCTTCAGCCTTTCCGCCAAAATTATTTAGTATTCAAGTATTGTTCCCAAATAATATCAAATTCCCGTTTTTCACTTTCAGTCATTTCAACAAGTGGTAAGCGTAAATTTCCCGCCTCAATCCCTACCTTAGAAAGGGCATATTTTACGGCAATTGGATTGGGATGTTTAAATAGCGCCTGTATTAGTGGCAATAATGATTGATGAATTCGTGCAGCCTCCGAATGATTACCAATTCGAAAAGCTTTAATCATTTTCTTCATATCATTCCCTACAATATGGGAAGCAACCGAAACTATTCCGGAGCCCCCTATCGCTAGTAATGGAAGAGTGAGTGAATCATCTCCACTATATACTTCTAAATTACCTTTTGTTTTAGTCATAATTCTCGTCATCTGATCTAAATTGCCACTAGCTTCTTTTAGAAATTTAATAGATGGGATTTGACTTAATGCTACCATGGTTTCCTGCTCCAGATTTATAACTGAGCGGCTAGGGATATTATATATCATAATCGGCAAAGTTGTTGCATTTGCAATTGCTGTAAAGTGGGCAACCAACCCTCGTTGATTTGGTTTATTGTAATATGGGGTGACAATCATTAGTCCATCTACTCCTAGAGCCTCAGCCTTTAGGGATAAGTCGATAGATGCTGCTGTACTATTACTTCCTGTACCTGCAATAACAGGAACTCTATTATTCACTTTTTCAACAACGAATTTCAGCAAATTTAGTTTTTCTTCGGTAGATAGAGTAGGTGATTCTCCTGTTGTTCCACTAATGACAAGAGAGTCAGTATCTGTCGCAAGTAAATGTTCGATTAATAGTTCTACCTGTGCATAATTGATAGAACCATCTGTTTGAAACGGGGTAACCATTGCCGTAGCAATAGGACCTATATTCATTTTTACACCTCTTTTAATATACCTTCAGCAATAAGCGCTTCTGCAATTTGTATAGAGTTAAGTGCTGCACCCTTCAATAAATTATCTGATACAATCCACATATGAAATCCTTTATCATTCGTAGGATCTTTTCTTAAACGTCCTACAAAAACATCGTCCTTACCCTCTGCGTGGTATGGCATAGGGTATAATTGTTGGTCGGGAGCATCCTGCAAGGTAATTCCATCAGTATCTGCGAGAAGTTGTTTTACCTGATCAAGCGTAATGTTGTTTTGTTCTATTTCTACATACACAGATTCAGAATGTCCTGTCACAACAGGTACCCTTACACATGTAGCTGCGATTGCAAGATTTGGTAAGGACATAATTTTTTTCGTTTCATTCATCATTTTATGTTCCTCAAATGTAAAACCATCTTCAGTGAAGACATCAATTTGAGGAATAACATTTCCTGCAATAGGATAATGCTTTTCAGCACTTTTTACAGGTAAAATTTCCGGTTTTACTTGTTTATCTTTTATACCTTCGCTTTGTGTTATCAATTCACTAATAGCAGCTGCTCCAGCACCTGACACTGCTTGATAAGTAGAAACTATTACTTTGTTTAAACCAAATTTCTGTCTGATAGGTTCAAGTGCGCAAACCATCTGAATAGTGGAACAATTTGGATTAGCAATAATCCCAGTTTGTTCATGCAACGCTTGTTTATTTACTTCTGGAACAACTAGAGGTGTATCTTTATCCATCCGGAAGGCACTCGTATTATCGATAACTATTGCACCTCTATCACTTGCCTCTTTTGCTAGAGCCTTAGAAATAGAACCACCAGCGGAGAAAAATGCTACGTCAACACCTTCAAAAGCCTCAGGCGTCGCTTCTTCAATTGTATAAGAGCTCCCATTTACTTCTATTTGTTTACCAGCCGATTTTTTGGAAGCTAATAATTTTAATGTTGTATAAGGAAAACTTCTTTCTACCAATTTTTCGATAATTTTTTGACCGACTGCACCTGTCGCTCCAACTATTGCTACTGTATAACCTTGTGACATGAAAAGCTCTCCTCCTAGACCAATGCTATTTTTCGATATTGTATTATATTATACATGAAAATACATCATCGCGGGTATTTATAATTTATGTGTAATGAGTAAAGGTTGGAATTGTTTAAATTGAATTGCATGTTCTACTGTTGGGATTATTTTTGTAAAGTCAGCAATGAGTGAGTTTGGTTTGTTATGAGGGCTATCTTGACCGAAGGGGATAAAGTATATATTTTTGGTAGATAGTAATTTCATAATGTTCATACCATTCAATCCTAATGCATCATTTGTTGATATTCCCAGCACTACAGGTTTTCCATTGCGCAATGTAGCTTTTGCCGCCATTAACACAGGCGAATCTGTTTGGGCGTTGGCCAGCTTACTGATGGAATTGCCTGTCATCGGGGCGATCACCATACAGTCCAATGGATTTGTTGGTCCAAATGGTTCTGCCTCCACGATTTTTGATACTACTTTACTGCCACTTGCCTCTTCTATTTTCTCAATCCATTCCTCACCTGTTCCAAAACGCGTTGCCGCCGTCAATACAGAATACGTAATAATAGGAACTACAGTTGCTCCTAAATCCGTAAACTGTTTAATCATTGGAATAACTTCCTCATAAGTACAATGAGATGCAGTTATCCCTAATCCAATTCGAAGATTTTTCAACACTATTTTTCCCCCTCCAGCAAAGCCAATTGAGTTTGCACAGTCTTTGCTATCAAATATCCTGCATCTTTCGGAAAATACATGCCTGGTAAGCTAGTGGAATGTTTGTAATTTGTTGGGATCGAATCAGCTGACTCGAGAAGGCATCCTGGATTTGAAGCTAGATCATACACTTTTTTAAATCTAGTCGTATCGGACGGACTAAGCCATCTATATGGAATGGTATTAATCAGATAGGTCGAGAGTGCATCTTCGTTTTTAACTACATGCTCAAACTGCTCTATCTGATAACCATAGCTTTTTGCTTCAAATAACTGATGATCTGAACGAACCGAGATAATTACCTCTGCACCTAAATGGTGTAGAGCAAAAGCCAGTCTCTTTCCAACTCTTCCGTAGCCTGTAATGATGAATTTTTTGTTATAAATTGATTCGTTTTCACTTCTATAAAAGTCATTTATGAATCCCTCTGCTGTAAGATTTGCATTTTCCCAAATCCACTGTTCATCCTCTAAATAATAAAAAGCATGGACCTGGCTATTTTGTATTTCCTGTTCAATTTGTATATTCTTTTTTCCAACGAAAAGGAGAAGACATGACTCAGGCAAAACGAAAGAACTTTCTATTTGTAATGGTGGTATGGGTAAAAAGATAATAGTAGGCTGAAAATCGATTATTGCATCTTTAAGTTCTTCCGTCCAAATCATCGTTGGAAAGATTTTCACATCTAGTATGCTATCTAATGTTTCCTGTAAATACGGTAGACGGGCATCTGTTCCTATGATTACACATTTTTTTTTCACGAATATTCACTATTTCCAATTTCATTGTTTGCTTCATTAAACAGGATTCTATCTTTTCCAATGAGAATAATTTCTTCCCATGCAATAAATTCCTTTTTCTTGCCAGATTTATTTGCTTGAAAAAATGACCCTGTCTTTTGAAAAACTTCGAATCCTTCAATTTTCCCATTCTCAGGATTGAAGAGTAATTCAGTATCTGCTAGTTTGCCATATCTTGCCCCGTCCTTAACTTGGATAAGTTCCTTTTCTGCAAGTTCCGAAAGTAACAATCATTCTCCCCCTTATTGATTTCTATTTATATATATGCCATTTCGCAGTACAAAGTGAATAAAGAAAACCTGAGTAAAAAGATACCTGGTCCTTTAACAATAAAAACGTAGTTATGCCGTTGATTTCCACTCCGTGCGGACGCTTTCCGTGGGCACGGCTTCAGCCGCTTCCCTCGCTACGCTCAGTCCAGGGTCTTCAGCTCGCGCTGTTCCCACTGGAGTCGCCACTCTGCGCTCCAATCAACTAAATCCACTAATAATAATCGGATAATGCGATATAAAACCACCTTAATCTATGTGTTTTTATCTTAAAGTAAATAATGATGAAATGGACTTAGATTAAAAAAAATCCACTTTTTTCTCTCTTAATAAAATACCTAATCGGGCAGATAGCTTTTATCCCTATAAAATTTTGATTACTCTTATTGTCTCAGCGATATGCCTTGCTCTATCTCTGAGTGGAGAACAACACTGTATATTGATTGGAGTGCAAGGTGGCGACTCCAGTGGGATAAGCGAGAAAGTCGAGACCCCGCAGGGAGCGTAGCGAACGAGGAGTCTCGGCCTCGCCCGCGGAAAGCGTCCACCTGGAATGGAAATCAGTAGTATTTTTCATTCTCTCAATTCCCATGTTCCCAGTGTTCAATGGCCATTTTAATATATTTTCCATTTAAAAAAAGCCGATCATTTTTGATCGGCTTTTGGTTTGATGATGGATATGGCTGGTTTGTGAGAAAATGTCTCTACTGCTAGGTCCATTACTGATTGTAATGTGACTTCATCAATTGATTCACTTACTTCATCTAATGAACGATGTTCTCCGTAGAGTAATTCATTTTTACCATTACGGCTCATACGAGCATTAGAGCTCTCTAATCCAAGGAGTAAGTTTCCTTTGAGTTGCTCTTTTGCATTTGAAACTTCTGTTTCTGTAAACCCTTTTTCAAGGACGGATTGGATTGTTTGCTGTATAGATTCTGTTAATTCCTCTAGTTGGTTGCTAGAAGTTCCACCATAAATAGCAAGTGCCCCTGTATCTTCATAGGAAGAATGATACGAATAGATAGAGTAAGCAAGACCTTTTTCTTCTCTAATTTCTTGGAAAAGCCTAGAGGACATACTGCCACCCAAAATATTGTTCATCACTACCAAACTGTATATATTATCTGCTTTTACACTTAAGCTTGGGTAAGCTAAACAAAGATGTGCTTGCTCTGTTTCTCTAAAATTTTCCACATGCACTGCTTGCAATTTTGGAGTTTCCACATGTATTTTCTCATTATTTTTTTGGTCTAATCGACTAAATAATGTTTCAATATGCTGTAATAGTCCTTCGGGAATATTACCCGCAACTGAAATGACTACATTTTCTGGCGTATAATGTTTTTTCATGTAAGCTAGAATTATTTCTTTTGTGAAACTATTCAACGTTTCCTCTGTTCCTAAAATAGGTGAACCTAGAGGATCATTTTCGTACATCGCTTGCCATAAATATTCATGTACAATATCATCTGGTGTGTCTTCTACCATGTTAATCTCTTCTAGAACAACCTGTCTTTCTTTCTCTATTTCATTTGCATCAAATTGAGAATGGAAAAACATATCTGCCAGTATTTCTACTGCATGTTCTGCATGATGATCCAATACTTTTGCATAGTAGCACGTATTTTCTTTAGATGTGAAGGCATTGATATTTCCACCGATACGATCGAATTCTTCTGCAATTTGCTTTGCTGTTCTAGTTTCAGTTCCTTTAAATAGCATATGTTCAATGAAATGAGTTAAGCCATTTTCTTCTGGCAGCTCATATCTTGACCCTGCTTGCACCCAAATCCCCACAGCTACAGAACGTACATATGGGATATGCTCAGACACAATTCGAAGTCCATTATTACATGTAATTTTGTTTATCAAATTAACACCTCTGTTTATTCTATTCAACTATTTAAAAAGGTTGCCGTAGCTACATGGCTACAGTCAACCTTTTATGTCTTGCTAATGTAATTGCTTATTTGTTTTCTTGTTGTTCAGCGCGTTCTTTTTCTTCTTTAATTACAACTTTACGAGATAAGTTTACGCGACCTTGATTGTCGATTTCGATGACCTTCACTAGTAGTTCATCACCAAGTTTAAGAACATCTTCGACATTTTTCGTACGTTCTTCTTGAATTTCCGAAATATGCAATAAGCCATCCTTGCCAGTGAATATTTCTACGAAGGCACCGAATTTTTCAATTCGTTTTACTTTCCCTAGGTAGTATTCGCCAACTTGGGCAACTCTCACAATGTTTTCGATAATTTCTTTAGCACGTGCAATCATATCTTCATCTGCTGAAGCGATATAAATTGTACCATCTTGCTCTGTATCAATTTTTACGCCAGTTTCATCAATGATTTTATTAATCTGTTTACCGCCTGGTCCAATTACATCACGGATTTTATCCGGATTAATCTTGATAACGACAATCTTAGGAGCATATTTTGACAACTTCTCACGTGGGTCAGAAATTGTTGCAAGCATGCTTTCTAAAATTTGCATACGACCAATTTTTGCTTGTTCAAGCGCTTCTTCCAGAATTGTTCTTGATAGTCCATCAATTTTAATATCCATTTGAAGAGCTGTAATTCCTTTAGAAGTACCTGCTACTTTAAAGTCCATATCTCCAAGATGATCTTCCATCCCTTGAATATCTGTTAAAATAGTATAATGTTCACCTTTTTTCACAAGTCCCATTGCAATACCCGCAACTGGTGCTTTTAAAGGTACACCTGCATCCATCATCGCAAGAGTAGACGCACAAATACTAGCTTGTGAAGTAGAACCATTCGATTCTAATACTTCAGCTACTAAGCGAAGTGTATACGGGAAATCAGCTTCATCCGGAATAACTGCTTCTAAAGCACGCTCTCCTAATGCACCATGTCCAATTTCACGACGACCTGGAGCACGAATAGGACCAGTTTCTCCAACACTAAATTGAGGGAAGTTATAATGGTGCATAAATCGTTTAGTTTCTTCTAGACCAATACCGTCGATAATTTGAACATCACCAAGAGGTCCTAAAGTACACACACTCAATGCCTGTGTTTGACCACGAGTAAATAATCCAGAACCATGCGTTCTTGGTAAAACGCCTACTTCTGATGAAAGAGGACGAATTTCCGCTACTCCACGACCATCAGGACGGATTTTGTCTTCTGTGATCAAACGACGAACTTCTTCTTTTACCATTGCATCTAAAATTTCACGCACTTGTTTCAACGTTTCATCCGTTGCTTCTTTTTCAGTGTATTGTGCTAAAACTTCTGTTTTTACTTCCGTAATAGCATCTTCGCGAGCATGTTTTTCTTGCACTTGAATTGCTTGTACAAGTTTTGCTTCACAAATACCTTTTACTTCTTCGAAAAGTTCTTTATCTAACTCAAAAAGAGGAATATCTTTTTTCGCTTTACCAACTTCAGCTACAACTTTTTCTTGGAATTCGATTAACTTGATAATTTCATTATGTCCAAACATAATTGCTTCAAGTACTGTTTCCTCTGAAACTTCTTTTGCTCCAGCTTCAACCATGTTGATAGCGTCTTTTGTTCCAGCAACAGTAAGGTCTAGAGTACTCTTCTCCATTTGCTCAACTGTAGGATTAATAATTAGTTCTTCACCAATTAACCCTACTTGTGCTCCTGCAATTGGACCGTCAAATGGGATATCTGAAACGCTGAGCGCTAAAGATGAACCTAACATTGCAGCCATTTCAGATGAACAATTTTGGTCAACGGACATAACGATTGAAATAACTTGCACCTCGTTACGGAATCCATCTGGAAATAAAGGACGAATTGGACGGTCAATCAAACGACTAGTTAAGATTGCTCGTTCCGAAGGACGTCCTTCACGCTTAATAAATCCACCTGGAATTTTACCTACAGCATATAATTTTTCCTCATAGTTCACTGTTAACGGGAAGAAATCTAAATTCTTCGGATTTTTAGATGCAGTTGCTACAGATAATACAGTTGTATCACCATATCTTACTAATACTGCTCCGTTCGCTTGTTTTGCAAGTTGTCCTATCTCTACTTGCAACGGGCGTCCTGCCCATTCGTACGTAAATACTTTCTTTTCACTCATGTAATCTGGACTCCTCTCGACTTCAAAAACTCCTTAAAAAAAGGGTATATATTGGTTATATGTATCATAAGTAGTGTATCAAAAATCTTTCAACTATGCGAAGTTTTTTATGCAAAAGAAAAAGCGGGATAAATCCCGCTTTCCTAAATCGAATCTTATCGACGTAATCCAAGTTTTGCGATTAGATCACGGTAACGTGATACTTCGTTTTCACGTAAGTATTTTAACAAGTTACGGCGACGTCCAACCATTTTGAATAGACCACGACGTGAGTGATGATCTTTCTTATGAGTACGTAAATGTTCGTTTAAAGAGTTAATCTCTTCTGTAAGAATTGCGATTTGAATATCAGCAGATCCAGTATCACTTTCGTGAGTTCTGTACTCAGCGATTAATTCATTTTTGCGTTCTTGTGTAATTGCCATGTTGTTTTCCTCCTAAAATTCTAGTTATCCCCTAATCCTGAGCAATCGTTGGAGAATCGAAAAAGCCAAGGAAAGGTTAAGTACGGTATTGTACTTATAAAGATTATCATAAAAAGGAGTCTTAAGCAACTAATTAGTAAATGAATGCTTTAGCACCTTCCTATTAGTTTTTAGAGTATATTGGCTGACCAACAGTGCACATCTTAGTAGTACTTCCTCACTGAATTTATATTAAAAACTATTTACTTGCGCGGGAGAATGATTTACTTGCGAAACGGAAAATTTATCCAGAAGTTACCCCTTAATCATTTGAATAAATATGGAAAATAGCAAAAAGTAATAAGACTACCGAAATTAAATCCGGTAGCCATTCTTTTTATGCTTTTTCATTTTTAAAGAACTCTATTGCAACTTGTTTGTCTTTCCCAATTTGTTCTTTTAATTCTTCAATTCCATTGAATTTTTGCTCTGACCGGATGCGCTTATACCAATGTACAGTTACTTCTTCACCATAAATGGATTGATCAAAGTTAAAAATATGTACTTCAATAGAAAGCTTTTTTTCTTCGGGGTTATTAAATGTTGGTTTATAGCCTACATTACATACACCCTCATGCCAAGTCTCCTGAACACGAATTTTAACTGCATACACGCCGATTGCAGGTGTAAATTGTCCTTCAGTTGGTTCGACATTTGCCGTTGGAAAGTTAATAGTTCTCCCTCTTTTGTCACCATGGATAACAACTCCTGTTAACTTAAAAGGCCTACCTAATAGCTCTCTTACTTGCTCCATACTACCAACTTTTAGCTCAGCTCTGATCCTAGTAGAACTAATTTTCTCACCAATAAGCTCTTTTTTATCTACGACCGATACGGAATATTTCCCTTCTGAAAGAAGTTCCATATCCTTCATAGTTCCTTTTCCAAATGCTCCAAATGAGAAATCGAAGCCGGCAGTAACATGTTTCACATTTGCTTGTTTTATAAAGAATTCGATAAACTTTTCTGGTGTTAGCTTTGCAAAATCGGAAGTGAATCGAACAACAAAAACCGCATCCACACCTAAGCCTTTCAGTATTTCTATTTTTTCTTGAATAGGTGTAATATAAAATACTTTTTCTTTTCTTTCACCAAGCACTAAGGAAGGATGAGGGTCGAATGTCATTACTGCTGTTTTAATATTCAACACTTTTCCTTTATCGAGAGCTTCCTGAATAACTGCTTGATGCCCTTTATGTACTCCGTCGAAGAAACCAATTGCTAAAGAATATGCTTCATTTTTATCGCTTGCAAATAAATGGTTGGGAAAAGATAAATGATATACGTCCATATTAATCTCCTTTTTCAGATGAAAACATTTTTTCTGGTTTCATCATACCACTTTTGGTTGGATGTTTTATATATACTGCGATCGGGCTCTCCTGCATTATATATACTATTTTCTCGTTCACAGCCAATAACGAGTGGATTTCCACAACTTGTCCATTCGTAATACTCTTTTTGTTTTCATCATTGACTTCAACTGTTGGCCAACCCGACAATGCATCTTTTAAAGGGAGTAATGTATCTGACAAAGTTTCTTTATCAACCGCTTCTTGTACCTCGGCTAAAGTTAAACATTGAGCTTTAGTAAAGCTGCCCGAAGCAGTTCTGACTAATGTAGACATATGTGCTGGATATCCAAGAAGTTCACCAATTTGAACAGCAAGTGTACGGATATAGGTTCCTTTTCCACAGTCAATTTCTATAATGAATGTAACTTCCTTGCCTGAAAAGGTTGTCGCTTTGTCAAGTAAATTAATATTGTGAATCATCACTTTTCTACTTGGACGTTCCACTTCTTTTCCTTCACGGGCATATTCATATAGTTTTTTCCCATTCACTTTGACCGCTGAATACATCGGTGGGATTTGAGTAATTTCTCCAGTCAACTCAGCTAATGTTTCTAAAATTTGTTCTCTGGAGAATGATTTAGATGTTGAATCTTTTACTACGATTTCGCCATCGGCATCTTCAGTCGTCGTTGATGTACCAATAGAAATAGTAGCTACATATGTCTTTCCTTGATCCATAATATATTCTGATACTTTTGTTGCTTGCCCTAAGCAAATCGGTAAAACTCCTTCAACGCTAGGGTCCAGTGTTCCTGTATGACCAATTCGTTTCATTTTAAGGATTTTTCTAAGTTTAAACACACAATCGTGTGAGGTCATTCCTTTTTCTTTCCATAATGGCAATATTCCTTCGTACATGCAGTTCACCCCCGGTATACATAACAAAGAAGTCTGCTTCAATAAATAAGCAGACTTCTTTGTTTGTTTTATTACTCAGATGGTTTATTAATTTGTCTTAATAAATCATCTATACGATTACCATATGCTGCAGATTCATCATATTCAAAAATTAGTTCAGGCGTGATACGTAAGCGAATACGTTGCCCTATTTCAGAACGAATAAATCCTTTAGCTTTTTCTAAAGCTTTTAAAGTATCAGCCCGGTTTCCTTCAAGCACTGTGATGTAAATAGTCGCTTGTTGTAAATCACCAGTAACAGCTACATCTGTGACAGTGATAAAACCGATACGTGGATCCTTTAACTTTCGTCCGATAATTTCGCCCAACTCTTTTTTCATTTGCTCAGCAACTCGGTTAGCACGCATTGACATGATCGCTACACCTCATTTTCTTTTATAAATATTCCTTACTTATATTAATGCATTCCCATTCAGGATTAGATTCCAAGAAACGGATGGCGTTCATAAGCTCTCGTTCAGCAGCATCTTTTTGAGAGGCAATTGCAACGATTCCAATAGTAGTACGTTGCCACGTATCTTGATGATCTAATTCTGAAATAGAAACATTATACTTTTGTTTGGTTCTCGTGAGCATTCGTTGAAGAACTGCTCGTTTTTCTTTTAAAGAATGTGCAGTGGGAATGAGAAATTCGCAGTCTGCATAGACAATCATTATCGTTTAATTTCTTCCATGATATACGCTTCAACGATATCGCCTTCTTTAATATCATTGAAGCCTTTAATAGTGATACCACATTCATATCCTTTAGCAACATCTTTTGCATCATCTTTGAAGCGTTTTAGAGTATCTAGTTCGCCTTCAAAAATAACAATTCCGTCACGAATGACACGGACACCACTATCTCTAGAAATCTTACCTTCCGTTACGTAAGAACCAGCAATTGTACCAACTTTAGATACTTTGAAAGTTTCACGAACTTCTGCTTGACCGATAATTTTCTCTTGGAATTCAGGATCCAATAGTCCCTTCATCGCAAATTCGATTTCTTCGATAACTTTATAAATAACACGGTGTAAACGGATATCTACACCTTCTTGGTCTGCCATACGTTTTGCATTTGTATCTGGACGTACATTAAATCCGATTACAATTGCATTCGATGCAGCTGCTAAGCTAATATCTGATTCTGTAATTGCTCCTGCTCCAGTATGAATGATGCGAACATTTACGCCTTCTACATCTATCTTCATAAGTGAAGCCGCCATCGCTTCAACAGTGCCTTGAACGTCTGCTTTCACGATTAAGTTTAACTCTTTCATTTCCCCTTGTTTCATTTGATCAAATAAATTGTCTAATGTCACACGAGTTTTTTCTGAGCGTTGAGTAACTTGCGCTTCTGATGCACGAGTCTCCCCAACTTGACGAGCTGTTTTTTCATCTTCAAATACAACAAAGCGATCTCCAGCTTGAGGCACTTCGTTTAAACCAGTAATTTCAACTGGTGTAGATGGACCTGCCTCTTTCACACGACGACCAAGGTCATTAACCATTGCTCTTACGCGTCCAAATGCATGACCAACAACGATAGGATCTCCGACTTTTAACGTACCGTCTTGAACTAGTAATGTAGCAACAGAACCTCTACCTTTGTCAAGTTGAGCTTCAATTACAGTTCCTAATGCAAGACGTTTTGGATTTGCTTTTAACTCTCCAACTTCAGAAACAAGTAATACCATTTCTAATAGGCTGTCGATTCCTTCACCTTTTAGTGCTGAGATAGGTACGAAGATAGTTTCTCCACCCCACGCTTCAGGAACTAAGCCATGCTCTGTTAACTCTTGCATAACACGGTCAGGGTTGGCAGAGGGTTTATCCATTTTGTTTACTGCAACGATAATAGGCACTTCAGCTGCTTTCGCATGGTTAATAGCTTCTACAGTTTGAGGCATAACTCCATCATCTGCTGCAACTACAAGAATCGTGATATCCGTAATTTTCGCACCACGTGCACGCATTGTCGTAAATGCGGCATGTCCTGGTGTATCTAAGAACGTAATCTTCTTGTCATTGTCTTCTATCATGTAAGCACCGATATGTTGAGTTATACCGCCTGCTTCACCAGCAGTTACTTTTGTATGACGAATAGAGTCAAGAAGAGTTGTTTTACCATGGTCTACGTGGCCCATAATAGTAACAACTGGTGGACGCTCTGTTTGATTGGTACTATCTTCTGGAGTAGGATCGAAGTGAACTTCTAAATCAGTAATATCGATTCGGATTTCTTCTTCTACTTCTACACCATAGTCTGCACAAATAAGTTCAATTGCATCCTTATCTAATACTTGGTTTATTGTTGCCATTACGCCAAGTAGGAATAATTTTTTGATAATCTCAGCAGGTTCACGACCAATTTTTTTCGAAAGTTCTAATACTGTTAAAGAATCGGTAAACGTAATTTTCGCTGGAAGTTCACGTTCTTTTCTTGGTACTGGTGGTTGAACAGGCGTAGTAGGACCTTTTCTACGTTTTTGGAATTTTTGACCCGGTCTATTGCCACCTGGGCGATTTTGTCCACCCGGACGATAAGCACCAGCTGGAGCTTTGTTATTAGTAAATGTCTTTTTAGGTTGGTTATTTGTTCCTTGAGTACTGTTAGATTGAGTATTGCTTCCTGCAGTATTGTTTTGATTAGACGGTCTTGATTGTCCTTGTGATGCTGGTCTTTGTTGACCTTGGTTAGATGGTCTTGACTGTCCCCCAGATGCTGGTCTTTGTTGACCTTGGTTAGACGGTCTTGACTGTCCCCCAGATGCTGGTCTTGATTGTCCTTGGTTAGATGGTCTTGACTGTCCCCCAGATGCTGGTCTTTGTTGACCTTGGTTAGACGGTCTTGACTGTCCTTGTGATGCTGGTTTTGAAGATGTTTGAGTAGGTTTTGTTGATTGCTGTGAAGACTTCTTGTAAATACCATCCAGTTTTGAGATAGCGTCTCCTTCAAGTGTAGACATATGATTCGTTACTTGAATATTCATCTTTCCTAGTTGCTCAATAACTTCTTTACTCGATTTATCTATTTGTTTCGCGTATTCATGAACTCTGATTTTAGTCATTAGCTCACCCCCGGTTATATTCGTTGAGAAGGCCGGACAGTTTTTTAGCGAAACCGTCATCCATAATGGCTATTGCCACCCTGGCCTCTTTTCCCGTCGCATGTCCGAGATCGTGCCGGTCTCCAAAGACATGCAGCTCAACGTTAAAAGATGCACATTTATCATTAATTTTCTTTGCTGTATTTTTAGAAGCATCATTCGATAAAACAACTAGTTTTGCCTTTTGGCTTCTTATTTCTTTTACTACTAATTCTTCACCAGTTATTGTTTTTCTTGCTCGAGTTGCTAAACCCAATAGATTAGATATTTGCTCTTCTATTGTCATTTGAGTTTTTCTCTTTCAATAATAATGATTAACTGATCATATATTTCATTTGGAATTGGTGCTTCTAAATGAGTGCCTAATGAATTTTTCTTTTTCGCTTGGTTTACCGCTTCGATAGATTTAGATACATAAGCACCACGACCTGATTTTTTTCCTGTTAGGTCCACGGAAACTTCTCCTTCTTTCGAACGGACTATACGAATCATTTCTTTTTTCGGAAACATTTCACCAGTAGCAACACATTTACGTAACGGTATTTTCTTTTGAACCGCCATACAAAATCACCATCCTAGCTTATTCTTCTTCTTTATAAAAATCGAAATCATCCAATTCTTCTTCATCCAAGTTTTCTATAATAAGCTGTGGAGAATTTTCATTTGGATAAATTCCAAGCTCTCTTGCATCTGTTTCACTTTTAATATCAATCTTCCAACCAGTCAATTTTGCTGCAAGACGAGCATTTTGACCTCTTTTACCAATTGCAAGAGACAGCTGGTAATCTGGAACTACAACCGTTGTGGATTTTTCATCTTCATTTACTTGAACGTCGATAACTTTAGAAGGACTTAGCGCATTTGCGACAAATACTACTGGATCTTCAGACCATTCAACTATGTCAATTTTCTCTCCACTTAGCTCATTCACAATTGTTTGAACTCGGGCTCCTTTTGCACCAACGCATGAGCCAACTGGATCAATTTCGTCATTATGTGCAAAAACGGAAATTTTAGATCGGTCCCCTGCTTCACGGGCAATTGACTTAATCTCGACAATGCCTTCAAAGATTTCTGGTACTTCCATTTCAAACAAGCGACGAAGTAAGCCTGGATGTGTTCTGGAAACGAATACTTGAGGACCACGTGTAGTACGTTCTACTTTCGTAATATACACTTTAATACGTTCATGAGGTCGATATGTCTCTGTTTGAATTTGCTCATTTGCAGGTAATACTGCTTCAACTTTTCCTAATCCCACGTATATATTCCGTGCATCTAATCGTTCAACAATTCCATTTACGATATCATCTTCACGATCCACATATTCTTCGTAAATAAGACCACGCTCTGCTTCGCGTACACGTTGAGTTACTACTTGTTTTGCTGTTTGAGCTGCAATACGCCCAAAATTACGTGGAGTTACTTCCTCTTCCACTACATCACCAATTGCATAATGTGGATTTATAACCTGCGCATCCTCTAAAGAAATTTGCAAACGATCGTCTGCTACTTCTTCCACTACATCTTTTCTTGAATAAACAAGCATCGTTCCAGTAGCTAAGTTAATATCGACACGAACATTTTGGGCTTGGTTAAAATTTCTTTTGTAGGCTGTCACTAAAGCAGCTTCTATTGCTTCTATTAAAACATCTCTTGAAATACCCTTTTGTTGTTCGAGCGCAGTTAACGCATCTAATAATTCACTACTCACTGCTTTCACTCCTCCATATACGTTATGCAGAGAAATCAATTGCTAAACGAGCAAGCGCAATTTTCTCTTTTTCAATTTGAATTTTTACTCTTCTAGTTTTAACTCGTACTTCGATTAAAGCGCCTTCTTCTAATGAATAAGAAAGTAATGTCCCTTCAAATTCCTTTGCCCCGTTCACTGGTTCGTATGTTTTGATATAAACATACTTGCCAATTGCTTTTGTGAAGTCAGCATCTTTTTTCAAAGGTCGTTCTGCTCCAGGAGATGAAACCTCTAAAAAGTAATTTTCCGAGATTGGATCTTCTACATCTAGCTTTTCACTTAACTTTTCACTAACTTGAGCGCATTGTTCAATATCTATACCGCCAGTTGGAGTATCAATATAAATACGTAAAAACCAATCACGGCCTTCTTTTACATATTCTATATCTACAAGATCTAAATTTAACTCTTGTAAAATAGGCGATACAAGCTCTTCAATTTTACTTGTAATATTACTCATATAAGCCTCCTACACAACAATGATTTTCTATATAACAACAGAAAAGAGCGGGAAATCCCACTCTTTCGTCACAGAACTATGAAACATTGGTAGTTTTATATTACCATACATCATGTAGCCTTGCAAATTTCCTACTAAAACAGAGAAAGCTGATTGGCATCTGGTAAGCCTTCTAAACAGCCCATCGCATCCATATATTCGATGATCGTCTTCGAAACTTTACCTCTTTGTTGAAGGTCTTCCTTCGATAAAAATTCACCATCAATTCTTGCTTTAGCAATCTGGAAAGCAACATTTGTACCTAATCCCGGTATCGAATTAAAAGGAGGAATTAACGTATTTCCTTCAATTATAAATTCATTGGCATGCGATTTGTATAAATCTACTTTTTGTATTCGAATGCCACGTTCAGACATTTCTAATGCAATTTCTAATACTGTCAATAAGTTCTTTTCCTTTGGAGATGCCTCTAGTCCCTTTGCGTTGATCTCGTCCAATTTTGCTCGGATTGTTTGAGATCCGTTTACCATAGAGATTAAATCGAAATCAGAAGCTCTTACTGTTAGATACGCTGCATAATATAGTATAGGATAATGAACTTTAAAGTATGCAATACGAACCGCCATTAATACATAAGCAGCAGCATGGGCTTTCGGGAACATGTATTTAATCTTTTTACAGGATTCAATATACCAATTGGCAACTCCTTGCTTTTTCATCTCTGCTTCAAATTCCGGAGTTAGCCCTTTCCCTTTTCGAACAGACTCCATAATTTTAAATGCCAAGGAAGGATCTAATCCTTGATAGATTAAATAAACCATAATATCATCACGACATCCAATTACATCAGAAAGCTGACAGGTGCCTGCTTGGATTAGCTCTTGTGCATTTCCAAGCCATACATCCGTTCCATGCGATAACCCAGATATTTGTACTAACTCAGAAAAAGTGGATGGTTTTGTTTCTTCTAGCATTTGACGAACAAATCGAGTTCCGAATTCCGGAATTCCTAACGTACCAGTTTTACAGTCAATTTGTTCTTCCGTTACACCTAATGATGCTGTACCACTAAATATCTTCATCACTTCTGGATCATCTGTAGGAATTGTTTTAGGGTCAATCCCTGATAAATCTTGGAGCATACGAATAACAGTCGGATCATCGTGTCCAAGAATATCTAGTTTTAGTAAATTATCATGGATGGAATGAAAATCAAAATGAGTTGTTTTCCATTCGGAGTCCTGTGCATCTGCAGGAAACTGAATCGGCGTAAAGTCATATATATCCATATAGTCAGGAACAACGATTATACCACCTGGATGCTGACCAGTTGTTCGTTTAACACCAGTACAACCCTGCACTAAACGATCAATTTCCGCACCGCGAAGAGACATATTGTTATCGTTCATATAACCTCGAACATATCCATAAGCCGTTTTTTCAGCTACTGTTCCAATTGTACCGGCACGAAATACATAATCCTCTCCGAATAACTCCTTCGTATAGTTATGCGCAATCGGCTGATACTCACCGCTAAAGTTTAAATCTATATCGGGAACTTTATCCCCTTTGAATCCTAAGAAAGTTTCAAATGGAATATCTTGTCCATCTTTTACATAAGGTGTTTCACATTTAATGCAATTTTTGTTTGGTAAGTCGAAGCCAGAACCAACTGACCCATCTTGGAAAAACTCAGAATGCTGACAACTTGGGCATACATAATGAGGTGGTAATGGGTTTACTTCTGTAATTTCTGTCATTGTTGCTACAAGAGAAGAACCTACCGAACCCCTCGAACCAACTAAATATCCATCATCTAATGATTTTTTAACTAATTTATGCGAAATTAAATAAATAACAGCAAAACCATGCCCAATAATAGATGTTAATTCCTTCTCAATTCGTGCCTCTACTATTTCAGGTAATTCTTCTCCATAGATTTCTTTCGCTTTAGAATAAGTAAGAGATCTTACTTCCTCATCTGCCCCTTCAATCTTAGGTGTGTATAATTCATCTCTGATTGGTTTAATGTCTTCAAGTGAATCTGCTATTTTTTGGGGATTAGTCACTACGATCTCTTTTGCCAGGTCTTCTCCAAGAAATGCAAAGGCATCTAACATTTCATTCGTCGTACGGAAATGTACCTTAGGTAGCCCATGGCGATTTAATGGATTAGCCCCACCTTGTGAGTTTACGAGTATTTTTCTAAAAATAGCGTCATTTTCATGCAAGTAATGCACGTTTCCAGTAGCTGCAACAGGTAAATTTAATTTTTTACCGAGTTTAATCATTTTACGGATGATGTCTTCTAAATTCCATTCGTCTCTAACTAATTCTGCCTCGATTAAGTGAGCATATACTTCTTTAGGATGTATTTCTAAATAATCATAGAACTGAGCAATCTCTTCTACTTGCTCTAATGGTTTTTGCATAAGACCTTCAAAAACCTCTCCTTTATCGCATCCTGAACCAATGATTAGTCCTTCTCTATGCTTTTGCAGCACAGATCGTTTTAATCTTGGCACACGATAGAAGGTAGTAGTATGAGCAAGAGACACTAATTTAAATAGGTTTTTCAAACCTATGTCATTTTTAGCTAAGATTGTACAATGTGTTGGTCTAGCTCGCTTATATGAATCCCCTTGTCCGATATGCTTGTTAAAGTCATCGTGATACTCTATTTTATGTTCCTCTGCTTCTTTTAATAAATGAAGCAATAAATACCCTGTTGCTTCACAGTCAAATATTGCTCGGTGGGCTTGTGTCAGCTCAATATTGAATTTTTTCGTTAAAGTACCGAGACGATGAGATTTCATCTCGGGATGTAAAAACCGGGCAAGCTCCAAAGTATCAATTACAGGGTGATTAAAATGATCTATTCCTGTTCTACGATATCCTTCGTATAAGAAGCCCATATCAAAAGATGCATTATGCGCAACAATTATGCCATCTCCAATAAACTCATAAAAGTCTTTAATGACCTGTTCTATTTCAGGTGCATTTCGAACCATATCATCTGTAATTCCAGTTAACTCGATCGTAGTTGCTGAAAGAGCATGATGCGGATTTACAAATCGTTCGAACTTATCGATTATATTGCCGTTTTGCATTTTGACAGCTGCTAATTCGATTATTTTATCGTAAGTGGCAGATAAACCTGTAGTTTCTACGTCAAATACTATATATACTGCATCTTCTAATGCAGTATGCTGCTCATCATAAGCAATAGGAACCCCGTCATGTACAAGATTCGCTTCTAAACCATACAGAATTTTAATACCATTCTTTTTCCCAGCTGCATACGCCTCTGGAAAAGATTGCAAATTAGCGTGATCTGTAATGGCAATCGCTTTATGTCCCCATTTAGCTGCTTGTGAAACTAAGGACGAAACTGAAGAAACAGCGTCCATTTGACTCATCGGTGTATGAAGATGTAGCTCCACCCGTTTTTCTTTCGCAGTATCCAAACGTACCATCGGATTTATCTCGTTCATATCTTGTGCCATGATGATTAAATCTCGTACAAATGTATCGTTTTGCACTGATCCTCTTACCTTTATCCACATACCTTTTTGCAGTCGTTCCATCATGTGTGCATCCTCTTTATCTCTAGAGAACATTTTCACTAATATGGAGTCTGTATAATCGGTAACTTTCGCAGTCAAAAGAGAACGGCCACTTCGTAATTCTTTTACTTCTACATCGAATACAAAGCCTTCAATCGTCACCCTACGCTCTTCATCCTGGATAGTTTTTATATCAATAATAGGCTCATCTTTTTTAAGCGGCACTCCAAGTTGGAATGGACCGTCTGTACTCTGGTTACCATTTTCCTGTCTATTTTGATCGCGTTTCTGCATATCTTCTAAAGCTTTTTGACCAAGCTTTTCTTCCTCTAAACGGCGCTGTTCTAAAAATTCTAATTGCGCTTTTGCTATTGCTTCAGTATCTTCTACCAAACGGAAGTCAAACGCTATTTTCGGAAAACCAAACCCGACATATATATCCGATAATTGTTCGATATATTTCTTTTTAAACGTTCGTAATTCAATTTCCTGTCCACAGGTTAAATGAATCATCTGACCATTCCATTCAGGCTGTTGTTTCAACAAGCGTTCTTTTAAAGGTGGTGCCATATCACTTAATTCTTTAAGAACTAACGGCCAATATTGGTTGATCAACTCTTGTGAAACATCTTTGCCCTCACATTGAATAGTGAGCAATATATTAGCTATACCAGAAAACTTTTCTAGTAGTCGTGTTTGGAAAATCGTAAATACATCTATAGGTAATATAGCTTGTAATTGAATTTGAAAATCCCATTGTCTATTTTTCTTATGTACCGTTAATCGATCAATGGATGCATGTTCAAAGTGCTTTACGAAAGAATCCTCTGTTAACTCTAGTTGTTGCAACAACAAGTGCATCCTCATTTTCCCGTCATCCACAGCTCGTATCCCTCCTTCTTGTCTAGCTCCAGCGCCTAGCCCCTCGAGTCGCTTCAGAATTTCAGCAAAGGCGCAAAATACGCCTTTACGTGAAATCCTTCCATCGCTAGTCGGAGGCAGGCCAACACGATGTGGGTCAGTCAGTCATTGCGACACGATGTCGCGAACTTAGACTGACTTCCCATAGGCACCTGCGCTTTTCTATACACAGTAAAAGAAAGGAAGTTCAGATAATTGAACTTCCCCCCTAATTTTTTACCCATTGAAGAAAAATCGTTGTATGTCATTCCATGTAACGACAACCATTAATACCATCAGTAGCATTATTCCGACAAAGTGGACCATACCTTCTTTTTGTTTGTCTATCGGTTTCCCACGTAAAGCTTCAAACAAGAAGAATAATAATCTTCCTCCGTCTAATGCGGGTAATGGCAATAAATTCATAATACCGAGATTTATACTTAATATTGCAGCCCAGTGCATTAGATTGTATACACCGTATTGCGCAACTTCTTCCGTCGCTTTATATATTCCTACTGGACCTGATAAATCATCTATAGAAAAATTACCAGTAATTAATGTACCAAGTATAGTAAATATACGTTTAGTCCATTCATAGGTCTGTTCTGCCCCATAGACAACTGCTTTTGCAGGATTTTTCTCTAACGGACTAGAGTATTGTACACCAATTTGTCCCACTTTTTCTTTACCAGCTACAACTTCATTCGGCGTCATAGATAGATTTACTTCTTGCCCATCACGTTCTACTGTAAATTCCATTAGCTCGTTTGAACTGACTTTTACTTTTTCAGATAGTTCGTCCCAAGTAGTAATAGAAACACCATCAATCTTCGTTACTAAATCACCATCTTGCATACCAGCTTGTGCTGCAGGACTGTCTTTAACTACAGTTGTAATGACTGGTTCATATGTTGGTACTCCTTGAAACAATCCAAGCGCTAAGAAAATAAAAAAAGATAGGATAAAGTTAAAAAGGGGTCCTGCAAAAATAGTCATTGATCGTTGTCCAACCGACTTTGAGCCGAATTGACGATCAGCAGGTGCAATTATTGTTTCATTGCCTTTTTCATTTATGACAGCATTTCGCGCTACTTTGTATCGCACTAACTTTTCTTCTTCATTGTATCCTTCGATAAACATTTGGTCGGTTAAATTAGATCTTTCTACTTCTAAAAACAACATATCTGGAAACTGTTTGTTTTGGTTTAATAAAATTTGATCGATTTCGTCTAAATCATTTAAATGTATTCCTAAACGATAACCAGGCTGTAGCTCAACTGAGTCCATATCTTCACCGGCCATACGAACATATCCACCGATTGGAAGCAACCTTAGCGTATAAAGAGTTTCACCCTTTGTATATCCAAAGATTTTAGGCCCCATACCTATCGCAAACTCTCGCACCATAATTCCTGCTCTTTTAGCAAAGATAAAATGCCCAAACTCATGGAAAAATACAATACTTCCAAAAATAATTATAAACGCAATGGCTGTCTCCATTATACCCCACCTTTAGTTTCTAGCTGATTATGCTTTCACATCTTATCATTTTATCATGTTCTGAACGGATTTTCTCGTTTTTGCATCTACATGAAGAATTGTTTCTAAATCTGGATTCGAAAGGTTCACATGCTCATCCATTGCTCGCTCTATCAACTCATCAATTTTTAAAAAGCCAATCTTTTCTTGTAAAAATAAAGCTACAGCCGCTTCGTTAGCAGCATTTAGCACCGTTGTCATCGTTCCACCTGCTCGTCCTGCATCAATGGCCAATTTCAATGCATGATAACGTGTATAATCCATCTCTTCAAAATGCAATTTGCCTATTTGAGCTAGATTAAGACGCGGGGCTGTCTGTCTTGTCAATCTTTCTGGATAAGACAATGCATATTGTATTGGCACACGCATATCCGGAGTTCCTAGTTGAGCAATAACACTAGTATCTTGAAATTCAACCATTGAATGTATAATACTCTCTCGGTGAAGTAATACTTCGATATCATCGTAAGCAATATCAAATAGAACTCTGGCTTCAATTACTTCTAAGCCTTTGTTCATCATCGTGGCAGAATCAATCGTAATTTTCGAACCCATAGACCAGTTCGGATGATTTAGTGCATCCTGTACAGTTACATTTTTTAGCTCTTCCCGAGTACGATCTCGAAAGCTTCCGCCCGATGCAGTAATTATTAGCTTTGCAATTTCAGAACGTTTTTCTCCGTTCATTGCTTGGAATAATGCTGAATGCTCGCTGTCCACTGGAAGAATTGGCACATTATATTCCTTAGCAGCTTTCATTATTAAGTGTCCTGCAGTCACTAGCGTCTCTTTATTTGCAATTGCAATTGTTATACCTTGTTTGATCGCTTCTAATGTTGGTCTTAAACCTACACTACCTAGTACTGCATTCACTAAAACATCCGCATCTGCATGTGCTGCAACTTGTATTAGTCCGTGGTCACCAAAGACTATTTCGATTTGAGGAAACTCTTTTCCTAATTGAATGGCATCCTCCTCAGTTAAAACAGAAACTAAAGGAACAGTAAAATCTTGAATTATTTGCTTTGTAGCGTCTATATTTTTCCCCGCTGAAAATGCAACTAGTTGAAACTGATCTGGATGTTCTTTTATTATATCCAGTGTTTGCATTCCGATAGAACCAGTGGCTCCTAATAAACTTATTCTTTTCACCATGAAATAATGTCGTCTCCTTATATAAAATGTAAAAAGTGAAGAAGTGGTAAGACAAATAAGATACTGTCAAAACGATCCAAAATTCCACCGTGACCTGGCAACAGATTACCAGAATCTTTCACATTATAATGTCTTTTTATAGCCGATTCCACTAGGTCTCCAAGCTGCCCAAATATAGATGCAGCAATGGTAATTCCTATTAAAATGAGAATTGATGAAGTAAGTGGGCTTATCCATTGAATGATAAAAGCGGTGATTAACGCCCATATGATACCTCCAACAAATCCTTCTACTGTCTTATTTGGAGAGATTTCAGGCCATAATTTTCTTTTCCCGATTTTTCGACCAGTAAAGTAAGCACCAGAATCTGTTGTCCATACGATAAGCAACGCAAAAATAACGTATGCCAAACCTTCATTTCTTGTTTCTATAAAATAATAAAAACCAATTCCAACATAAAGTGTACTCAAAATTACAAATGCCGCATCATCAAAAGTAAAACGATTTTTTACTAATACTGTATAGATTAACACTAAGAAAACTCCAACAAACACCCATTCTAATTTCGTATGTCCAGTATATGGCAAAACTTTCTCCGCAAAGGATGACGGCAATAATAATAGAAACAGGAGCAGAAATGAAACTAAACCTGCAAATGAAAATAAATTTATACCCTTCATACGGAGCATCTCATGCAATCCAACTGCTGCTATTATGTATACTGAAATAGTGAAAATAGATCCACCTAATAAAACAATTGGGAGAAATAGTGCTAATGCAATAGCACCAGTTATAATACGTTGTTTCAATTCACTTCTTCCCCCTTAAGTCCACCATATCTTCTATTCCTTTTTTGATAGCCTTCAATAGCTTCTAGCAAACAAGCTTCATCAAAGTCTGGCCACAGTGTATCCGTAAACCAAAACTCGGTGTAAGCCAACTGCCATAGCATAAAATTACTTAGTCGAACCTCTCCGCTCGTTCGAATAAGAAGGTCAGGTTCAGATAAGTCCTTGGTCATTAAATGACTAGTCAGTAATTCTTCTGTAATTTCTTCCTCTGAAATTTCATCTTGCTGTATTTGCTCAGCAATACGTTTAACTGCCTGAACAATTTCATCTCTACTCCCGTAATTCAATGCAAAGTTAAGTATGAGACCGTTATTTTTTGCGGTTTCATCCATCGCTTTATTAATTGCTCTTTTCGTATGCTCAGGCAGCGCCTCTATATTTCCCATCATCCGTACTTGAACATTTTGCTCGATTAACTCTGGTAAATACGCACCCAAAAATTCTTCGGGGAGTCTCATTAAAAATTCTACTTCCATCTTGGGACGCTTCCAATTTTCTGTAGAAAAAGCATACAAGGTTAACGTATCTATTCCGACATCATTTGCAAATCGAGTTATTTTCTTAACAGTCTTCATACCTTCATGATGACCAGCAATACGGGGAAGTGACCTTTTTTTAGCCCATCTACCGTTCCCATCCATGATAACTGCAATATGGCTGGGTAATTGTTCTGTTTGGGCATTTTTTTTTCGTTCATCTAAATGAGTATCGATTTTTCTATCATTTTTACGAATAAGTTTTTTAAACATTTAGAAACCCCCAATCTACCAAGTCGAACGTCTATACCTATCATAACAAATAAACGTACATATAAAAAGACGTCCCCTTCAAAGGACGCCTTTTTTAAATAAAAGTTCAGAAGTACTTAACCTAGACTAATCATTTGAAGAAGATTTTGGTATTTTTAAAGCTTTAACTCCAATCACTTCTCCTTAAAGGTTAAACATCTAAAATTTCTTTTTCTTTTTCTTTTGTAATTGCATCGATTTTTTCAATATTAGCATCTGTAAGTTTTTGAATTTCATCTGTATAATTTCTTAACTCGTCTTCTGTAATTTCACCAGATTTTTCAAGTTTTTTCAAATCGTCATTGCCGTCACGGCGAACGTTACGAACATTTACTTTTGCTTCTTCAGCTTCTTTTTTCACCTGTTTAACTAATTCTTTACGACGTTCTTCCGTTAATGCTGGAATCGCAATACGAATTAATGTTCCATCATTCGTTGGAGTGATCCCCAAATCCGATTTCATAATCGCTTTTTCAATATCCCCTAGAATTGTTTTATCATATGGCAAGATAGTTATTAAGCGAGCTTCAGGTACTGAAATACCAGCCATTTGATTGATCGGAGTTGGTGCGCCATAATAGTCTACAGAAATTTTATCAAGTAAAGAAGCACTAGCACGACCAGCACGGATAGTAGATAATTCTCTACTATAAACTGATATCGTTTTTGCCATTTTATCAGTTGTTTGCTCTATCACTTTTTTCGGCATTATGAATTCCTCCTAACGACTGTTCCTATGGTCTCCCCTAGTACAGCCTTTTTAATATTACCTTTTTCCATTATCGAGAATACAATAAGAGCTATATCATTGTCCATACATAAAGTTGATGCTGTAGAATCCATAACTTGGAGTCCTTGTTGAATCACTTCAATAAATGAAAGATTATCATATTTCACTGCTGTACTATCCGTTTTAGGATCAGCTGAGTATACACCATCTACATTATTTTTGGCCATTAATATAACATCTGCTTCTATTTCTGCTGCTCTTAAAGCTGCTGTTGTATCTGTTGAGAAGTATGGATTTCCTGTTCCTGCTGCAAAAATAACTACTCGTTTTTTTTCTAAATGACGAATGGCTCTTCTACGTATGTAAGGCTCTGCAACTTGTCGCATTTCGATAGATGTCTGAACGCGTGTTTCGACACCTGCTTTTTCTAGAGAATCTTGTAGTGCAAGTGAATTCATAACTGTAGCAAGCATACCCATATAGTCCGCGGTAGCACGATCCATGCCCATCTCGCTTCCTACTTTACCTCGCCAAATATTGCCTCCACCAACAACTACCGCAACCTCTACGCCAAGATCTACAACTTCTTTTACTTGTTCCGCTACAGATTTAATAATGTCAGGAGATAAACCGAAACCCTGTTCTCCAGCTAATGCCTCGCCACTTAATTTTAAAACGATTCTTTCGTATTGTGGTTTGCTCATAGGTATCCTCCATCTCTATCTTGAAAAATAGGGAACACAAATTACGTGTTCCCCGGTTGTTATTTTATATTAGTACTAACGAAAACGCACACTAGGCGTCTGCCGCTTTTAGGCCCGCACGATGCGGGTCATGCAATCGTTGCGATCGCGTTTGTCGCGAACTTAGATTGCCTTCCTTTGCATAAGCGCCTGCACTTTTCTTATTGTCCAGCTCCGGCGCCTAGCCCCTCGAGTCGTTTCAGAATGACGGATAAAGGCAAAGTACGCCTTTACGTGAAATTCTTCCAGCGCTTGTTGGGGCTTGCATAGGCGCCTGCGCTTTTCTTAATGTCTAGCTCCAGCGCCTAGCCCCTCGAGTCGTTTCAGAATGACGGATAAAGGCAAAGAACGCCTTTACCGTCATTCTTCCAACGCTTTTCGGGGCTACATAGGCGCCTGCGCTTTTCGTATTAGTTACCTTTAACTTGGCTCATTACTTCTTCAGCGAAGTTGTCTTCACGTTTTTCGATTCCTTCACCAACAGCATAGCGAGTGAATGAAACTAGTTTTCCACCAGTTGATTCAACAAATACTTTAACTTTTTGGTCTGGATTTTTAACGAATGATTGGTCTAATACACAAACTTCTTCAAAATATTTACCAAGGCGACCCTCTACCATTTTAGCAACGATATTCTCAGGTTTTCCTTCATTTAAAGCTTGTTCTGTTAATATTTTACGTTCACGTTCTACTTCGTCAGCAGAAACCTCATCACGTGAAATATAAGCAGGGTTTAATGCTGCAATGTGCATTGCAACATCTTTAGCAGCTTGCTCATCTGTTGAACCTTCTAATACTGTAAGAACTCCGATACGTCCTCCCATGTGTAGGTATGGACCAAATGCATCTGCATCTGTTTTCGTTTCGATTACGAAACGACGAAGTGTGATTTTTTCTCCAATTTTAGCAACTGCGTTAGAGATTAGGTTTTCTACTGTAATTCCTTCTTCAACTGTTGAAGCTAAAGCTTCTTCTACTGAAGCTGGCTCTGTAGCTAATAAATGAGAAGCAACTGTTTGAACTAATTGTTGGAAAGACTCATTTTTAGAAACGAAATCAGTTTCTGCATTCATTTCTAATAATACAGCCTTGTTTCCTTCAACTTGAATGAAAGTAGTACCTTCAGCAGCGATACGATCCGCTTTTTTAGCTGCAGAAGATAGACCTTTTTCACGTAAAAAGTCGATTGCTGCTTCTAAATTACCGTCTGTTTCTACTAAAGCTTTTTTACAGTCCATCATACCTGCACCAGTTTTTTCACGCAATTCTTTTACCATTTGTGCTGTAACTGCCATTATAAATTCCTCCTAGTACAATTAATGTCATTTTCTCAAAAAAAGGTGATAAGAGGTTTGGCCGCTTATCACCTGTTAATTACAATTTGTATTACTCAGGTATTACTCAGCTGCAACTTCAGCAGAAGTTACTTCTTCGTCTTCACCTTGTCTTGCTTCAAGTAATGCATCCGCCATTTTAGCAGTCAATAATTTAACCGCGCGAATTGCATCATCATTTGCAGGAATTACATAGTCGATTTCATCTGGATCACAGTTTGTATCAACGATTCCTACTAACGGAATGTTTAGTTTGCGAGCTTCTGCAACAGCAATACGCTCTTTACGTGGATCAACAACAAACATTACGTCCGGAACAGCTTTCATATCACGGATACCGCCTAAGAATTTAACAAGACGTTCATGTTGTTTTTTAAGTTGAACAACTTCTTTTTTAGGAAGTACTTCAAAAGTACCGTCTTCTTCCATTTTTTCAATCGCTTTTAGACGAGCTACACGTTTTTGAATAGTACCGAAGTTTGTTAGAGTACCACCTAACCAACGTTGGTTAATGTAGTAGTTACCTGAACGTTCAGCTTCTTCTTTAATAGCTTCTTGAGCTTGTTTTTTAGTTCCTACGAAAAGAACTTTCCCACCGTCTTGACCTACTTGACGCATGAAATCATAAGCTTCTTCTAATTTTTTTACCGTTTTTTGAAGATCGATGATGTAGATTCCGTTACGTTCAACAAAAATGTATTTTTTCATTTTTGGATTCCAACGGCGAGTTTGGTGACCGAAGTGTACACCAGCCTCTAATAATTGCTTCATTGAGATTACTGACATGATTTGTTTCCTCCTGGTTTGGTTTAGTCTTCCGCATTCATCATTTGTAAATAGCTACTCTATAAATAGAGCACCTGCTAAATCCATCCGAACTGCGTGTGTATTCATACCGTTGTCTAATATAACATATGTTTTTTATACTTTCAACTATTTAGTCGTTAAATTTTAGAAAAAGCTCCACTTCTGTCTTCCCAATTTGCAACATTTTCGCTATTTCATCAGTAGTTTTTCCTTGTTCATAATGAAACAACACTTTTTCTTTCACAGTTTTAGGGACTTTTTTTGTAGTCGTTTGAGCAGTTTTCAAATAACTGCTTGCTGCTATTTGTTTAGATACAAAAGAAATTGGAGCTTCAAAGGTTGAAGCTTCTTTTATTGACGGCTTTTCTAAAATTTCAAGATTTGTTGTTTTAGGTGCATCTGTATTTTGTAGTTCCTTTAACAGTCGATTATTTTCATCCCTAATTTCTGCGATATAAGCACTAAAAGAATCTTCCATGTCGTTTAACACTTGTTGTTGCTTTTGCTCCATATTATTAAACCTTGAAATCTTAGCATTTAATAAGGCAATAAAGTAAAAACTTATAACTTGCAATAAGAATAATATTATTATAATAGTCGTTATCATAAATGCTCCTAACCACTAAAGTCTACAAAATTCCCTTTGAAAGGGTGCTTTGTCTCCGTCACTTCCCGTTCTTTCTTTTCTCGCTTTTGACGCTCTTGTTCCGCTCGTTCTCTTTCTTCCTCGTGAGAGCTTGTCTCCATGGCTTCATTCTTTGTGACAGTTTCCCTATTTTTTTCTAACTGTCTTTCCGAAGCTGCTTGCGCATTAGATTGGTTGATGGCACTCTGTTGTTGGATTTGATCGGCTACTTTGCCTGCATCAAACGTTTTAGGAATAGCTATTTGAAGTTCCGCTAATTTTAAGCTCATGGTAGTATCCCCTTTTTTCTATACATTCATCATTTCATTCATTAATAGTTTTCTAAGTTTAAAAAGTGCTTTCGAATGAATTTGAGATATTCTAGAAGTAGACAAACCTAGCATCTCTCCAATAACTGTGAGCGTCAATTCCTCTGTATAAAACAAGCTTAACACTAATTGCTCATTGTCATTTAATTGTTGAATTTGATCGGCTAAATCATCGATTAACTCTCGCTTAACCATTTGCTGTTCAGGAGTTTTCTGAGAGTCATCTCGAATGACATATGATTTGTTTTCAGGTTCTTCACTTTCTTGTAGTTGCTCATCGATTGACAGTACATTGGAGAAAAAATGTTCCTGCACTGTATGGTAGACATCTTCTACAGGCATTTCGACAAATTCTGCTATTTCTTCAGCAGATGCATGTCTCATCAGCTTTTGCTCGAGTTCTTCAATTTTAGTTTCTAATTTCTTCGCTTTTTCTCGCGAAGAGCGTGGAAGCCAGTCTTCCTTCCTCAATCCATCAATAATAGCTCCTCTTACTCGAAACGAAGCATACGTATCAAATTTTAGCTCTCTGCTATAATCAAATTTATTTAGGGCATCAAATAACCCCATCATTCCCAAACTTTTAAGCTCTTCTCTAGATATATTTTTAGGGATACCTGCACCGATTCTTTGCACATGATAGTTAACTAGCGGTATATATTTTCTCATGAGTAAATCTCCTGCTTGAGGATCTTTGCTTTCGGTCCAACTTTTCCATAAAAGCTGCTCATCTGTCGAATCTTGATTTGCCACAATTATCCCCCTTTCCAATATATCTGATCATTATGGTTATTATAACAAAAATCTCACTAAAAAGGGGAGTCGAAACTATCGACTCCCCTTGTTTTCCATTCATCATACTCTATTAGGCCTGTGAGTTAGGCTGTTCATCTTCGTTTAACATTGTCTTTACTAGCTCCGCATAATCTTCTGGAGAAATTTCAGATTTTAAAATTTCAGTATCCTTCTCTATAGCGACCTTTTCGATTTCTTCCGGCGGATTACTTATTATATAACTAATAATTGCTCTAGCCAAAAATGTTAGAAGAAAGAATACAAAAGCAACTATACCAGCATCCAAAAGAATTACCTTACCCTCTATAAAAGGATAAGAATATATAAAGTATAGACTAAAAGCAAGAAGCGCTACCCAGAAGTTAGATAGAATAGTACCTACCATTATATATTTCTCACTCCTTGGTTCACTGTTCGTATATTTAATAGTTTTGTAGTAGGATCAAACTCGATCGTTCTGCCACTATTTCCTCCTGTATCCTCTGCAACAATAGGAATAGAATATTTTTTTAAATATTCTTTTACCGCCTCGACATTGCGTGGCCCAATTCGCATTGTATCTCTAGCAGAAGAAAACTGAAACATTTGAGCTCCTCCAGCTATCTTAGCTTTTAACTTATAAGGTTGAATACCTTCTATTTTTAACTGCTCTACCATTGCCGGAATTCCAGTATCTGCAAATTTTGCGATATTTATTACTTCCGTTCTACCAAGACTAGAATCTGGTAGCATAACATGTACCATGCCTACTGTCGTAGATCTTTCATCATATAGAACAACACCTACACACGAGCCAAGCCCAGAAGTACGTATTTTATCCGGAGCTTTCGCAATATTCATATCTGCAATACCGACTTTTACTATTTGACCTTGTACGTTCATATTAGTTAACCCCTAAAGCTTTAAAAATGGCATCAAATGATTCTGGATCTGGCAATAAAAAGAAATGTCCTTTCACACTATCTTCATTTGGAACATCCTCTTCATTAATAGCTGTATCTATTACAATGACATAATCACTTATATGAGATAATTCTACCAATCCAAAACTAATAATAGCACCAACCATATCTACGCTCAGAGCAGGTACAGTAGGATATATCTTTAAATGTGTGAAATCTGACAATGCAGATAGATAAGAACCAGAAAGTATATTACCAAGTTCCTGCATGGCAGAGGCACCTATTTCAGATACTTCACCTGTTTGAAAATCGAAGGTTTCATCTTGTATCAATCTTCGTATAAATCGATTCGCTTGCTCTACTGGTAGAACAAAAAACATACTGCCAGATACATCACCTTCTATACGAAGATAAATACCAGCCACTACACTTTCTGGACCACCAGCTAAATCCATCATATCGTCAAATGATACCATTTCCACTTTCGGTACTTTCATATCTATTTTTTTATTTAATAATGTCGACAATGCTGTTGCAGCATGAGCAGCACCAATATTCCCTATTTCCTTTAAGACATCTAAATGCATGGAGGTTATTTTGCTGTCATACATCATTTAAACTCCTGACTGAATAGGATTTAATACAAGATTTAAGTGAAGAAGGATTAAAAGACGGCTATCGATTTTCGCCACTCCAGCTATAAAGTCTTGTTCCATCCCTCCAACTACCTCAGGCTGCGGTTCAATTGAATCAACTGGTATATCCAATACATCATTAGCCGAGTCAACAATTACCCCAACATTCATATCATCCAACGTTATTATAATAATACGAGAAGATTCACTTAAACTACTCTCTCCTAGTCCAAAGCGATTTTTCAAATCAATAATAGGAGTAACTACTCCTCGCAAGTTGATAACTCCCTTCACAAATGAAGGAGTTTTAGGAACACGTGTAATATATATTAGTTTTTCAATACCTTGCACCTGACTTACAGGTATTACATATTCTTTGTCTGCCAATTGAAAAACTACTACTTTTAAATTTTCAAAATCTACTGCTTCTGTCATAACGCTCTCTCATCCTTTCTAGTAGATGCTATTTAACCGATTAATGCATTACAATCTATAATTAGTGCTACTTTACCATTACCCAAAATAGTTGCACCAGAGATTGCGAATACAGTTGATAAATATGCACCAAGTGATTTTAATACGATCTCTTGTTGACCGATAAACGAATCTACTACGAGACCAGCCATTTTATCTCCTTTTCGGACAAGAACAACAGAATGAAATTCATCATCAGTACTTTCTCTTGGCACATCAAATACATTTTCTAAGAATACTAGCGGTACAACTTTTCCACGAAAATCTATTACTTTTTGGTTATGAGCATTTAAAATATCTGAAGAGCGAATAATCGCTGTCTCAATAATAGATGATAGCGGTATGGCATAAATTTCCTCACCAAGTTCTACTAGCATTACGGAAATAATAGAAAGTGTTAATGGTAATTGGATAGAAAATAATGATCCTTTCCCTTCCGTTGATGAAATTTCAATAGAACCACCAAGGGATTCAATCGTTGTTTTTACCACGTCTAATCCTACACCTCTACCCGAAACGTCCGAAATGACATCTGCCGTAGAGAACCCAGAGGATAGAATAAGCTCTGCTACTTGTTTATCGCTTAACGTTTGAGCCACTTCAGTTGAAACAATTCCTTTTGATATAGCTTTTTTCAAGACTTTCTCACGGTTAATGCCTGCACCATCATCCTCAATCTCGATAAACACATGATTTCCGCTATGGTATGCCCGTAGAACGACTGTGCCTTCTTCTGGTTTTCCTTTAGCTAAGCGAATTTCAGGGCTTTCTACCCCATGATCTAAGGAATTTCTTATTAAATGGACAAGAGGATCCCCAATTTCATCAATTACAGTTCGATCTAATTCTGTTTCAGCACCAATCACTTCTAAATTGATTTTTTTGTTTAAGTCACGTGCTAACTGGCGTACCATTCTTGGGAATCTATTAAATACTGTTTCAACAGGAACCATACGCATATTTAATATAATATTTTGTAGGTCTCCAGTTATACGAGACATACGTTCTACAGTTTCATCTAACTCGCTATTATGTAAATCTTCGGAGATTGACTGTAACCGACCGCGGTCAATTACTAATTCCTCAAATAAATTCATCAATATATCTAATCTTTCAATATTCACTCGAATAGTTTTACTAGATTGGACTTGATTGTTTTTGGATGTCGTCGATTTTTCAGGAGATTTCACTTCCGCTATTTGTTGTTTTTCTTCTATGACATCCGTAATTTCCATAACTGAATTTTCTTCAACTTTGTCTAGCTCAGAATTATTACGTTTTTTAAGTTGTTCAAATGTCACTGGGTTCACTAGTACTTCTGTCACTTCGGAGACTTTCATTAGTTTCTTTTGTACATCTTCTGAAGGTTCAGTTGTAACTAGAGCTACATAGAAAATTTCATCAAAGTCCTCACCCTCCAACTTCTCAACAGATGGAGAAGATTTTATAACGTCTCCCATTTTCTCTAGCAATTCAAAAACCATATATACTCTTGCTGCTTTTAGTAAGCAATCTTCCCGCAGTTTGACAGAAATTTCATACGTAAAGAAATCCTGTTCAACCGACTGTTGAATGACTGTCATTTCATAATCGTCATAAGTTAACCAGTTCTCTTGAGGGGTATTACTGGCAACAGTGGGTTCTACTGTTGTAGCAGCAACTGGAATTTCTTCCCCAGTTTCTATTTTATGGAGCTTTTGTACAGTATCTGTTACATCTAGCTTTCCTTTTCCTCCTGCCGCGATATCCAATACCATTTCTTCCAATTGATCGACTGCAACAAAAACAACATCTAATAATTCAGCAGTTACATGCAGACGGCTATTTCTAATTTCATCTAAAACATTTTCCATCTTATGCGTTAAATTTGCGATATCTTCATAACCCATTGTTGCTGACATACCTTTCAAAGTATGCGCGGAGCGGAATACTTCATTGACTATTGCTATATTTCCAGGATTTTTTTCTAATTCTAATAAATGTTCGTTACAAGCTTGCAAATGTTCCTTACTTTCTTCTATAAACATTTCCAAATATTGATTTGTATCCATTGATTAACACCCCTCTAAGGTAGATATTGTATGATGGTTTTTGCTATATGATCTAAATCCACTACTTCATTTACTAAGTTTGTTTCTACGGCAGCCTTTGGCATTCCATAAACAATACATGTACTCGCCGCCTCTGCAATGGCCACAACATTTCCGTTCTTTTTCAACTGTTTAAGCCCAAGAGACCCATCAGATCCCATTCCTGTCATAATAACGGCAATCTTATCAAAATCATTAAACTGACTATTATCTTCAAAAAGTATATCTACAGCCGGCCTATGTCCAGATCGTGGCGCTTCTTTGTCATTTAGAACGACATAGTAAGCTGCCCCTCTTTTCTGTATGCGCATATGATAGCCGCCAGGGGCAATATACGCATGTCCATCTTGAAGCATATCTCCATCTTCTGCTTCTTTTACTTCAATCGCAGATAATTGATTGAGCCTTTGTGCCAACGACTTTGTAAATCCAGCCGGCATATGCTGAACAATTAAAACTGGTGCTTTCATATTGCTTGGAAGTTTTGTAATCACTTCTTGAAGAGCTCTTGGTCCTCCAGTTGAAGTTCCAATTAAGACCATTTTCTTGTTCATCTTGTCCCACTTGAAAACTTTAGGAGAGTCGGGTATTTTCTTTCCTTCTTCGTTGTTGGTTGTCCTATTATTTATAGGAACTGGTGAACGTTTCTTCATTTTATTAATGGATACTAGTGCTGCATGTTCTACTTTTTCTACTAATTCTTCTTTAATTTTATGTAAATCTAATGAAATGGTACCACTTGGCTTTGCGATAAAATCTACAGCGCCATATTCCATCGCTTGCATCGTACTTTCCGTTCCACTTTTTGTTATACTTGATAGCATTACAACAGGAACTGGCATCTCCGTCATTATCCTGCGCAGTGCTTCCAAACCATTCATCACTGGCATTTCAACATCCAGTGTGATGACATCTGGTTGTAGGGTTTTTATTTTTTCAATTGCGTCTTTTCCATTCCTGGCGATGCCTATTACTTCTATCGATTTGTTATCTACAAAGAAATCACTAATAAGCTTTCGCATGAATGCAGAGTCATCTACTATTAACAGCTTCTTTTTTGATGTAATGTCCATCATCTCACGCCCTTCTGTGAAAAAAGACTTTTTAATCGAGATATGAATTTATTGTGCTTAGGAACAACTTCTTCCGTCTCTTCAAAATCAGTAAATGCTGAAGCAATTTTTTTTAACTTTTTCGTTATTTCTGCTTGGGGATATAAAATCGAAAATGGTATTTGTTCCCTTACCGCTTTCCGAACAACTGAATCCTCAGGTAATACGCCTAATACTGTAATTTCTTTGGAGAGGAATTTCGACATTGCTAGCTTCAATCTACCAGTTGTTTCTGACCCTTCTTCCTCGGTATACGCCCTGTTGCAAATAAGGAAAAAGTTTTTTTCAGAATCCTTATAGTAAATATATTTCATCATAGAATAGGCATCTGTGATAGATGTAGGCTCTGCTGTTGTTATGACAATAATATCATCTACTGAGACTAAAAGATCCAATGTCTGACTCGTAGCACCCGCCCCCATATCAAACACAATATAATCAAAGTTTTTCTGTAAATATTCGAAAGCATCTATCAACCGATCGAACATATCGTCAGTCCACTCCATAACGCCACTTAACCCTGAACCACCAGATATATATTGTAAGCCATTTGGACCTTCGAAAATCACTGATTCTAATGGCTGATCTCCGACTAAGTAATCCTTTAAATTAGTAGGAACTGATTTACCAAGTAAAATGTGAATGTTTCCCATTCCAATATCCATATCTATTAGCACAACTTTTTTACCTTGCCCACTTAAAGTTGTAGTGAAATTTATCGAAAAATTACTTTTTCCAACTCCACCTTTGCCGCTAACTACTGCTATTGATCGCCCAAGCCTATTTTGGTTCCGAAGCATTTTCATTCTTAGTTCTTCAGCTTGATCTCTCATAGCGAATCCCCTTTAAAAATAATTTGAGTAATTCTTCAAGACTAGCTTCCATAATATCTTCCGGGACTTCTTGACCATCCGTATAGTAAGCAAGTCCCTTATTATATTTAACCATTAAATTGATAATTGAGCCAATAGTATTTGTTTCATCAACCTTTGTAAAGATAAACTTTTCAATAGGAAATTCACTAAATTGTTCTATTATCACTTCCATATCCTTTTGCTTAGACGTAGAAGAGAGTACTAGGAAGGTTTCCGTATTCACTTCGAACTCTATTAGTTTTTGCAAATCTTTTACAAATTTAGTTTCTTTATAATTTCTACCAGCTGTATCTATAAATACAATATCTAACTTATCAAACTTTACCATTGCTTCTTGCAAATCATTTTCATTGTAGATAATTTCAAGAGGAGCTTGAAGTAAACCTGCATATGTTTTTAATTGTTCAATAGCTGCAATTCGATATGTATCCGTAGTAATAAAGCCTACTTTTTTCTTTTTTTCTAAAACTGCTCGTGCAGCCATTTTTGCTATCGTCGTCGTTTTACCAACACCTGTTGGTCCGAGAACATTTATATATTTCTTCGTATACGAAACTCCACCGAACGGGAGATGCTCCAGTTGTGTTTTTAGTAAATTTTCAGTTATAGTAATTTGATCTTCTACTTCAAAATCTGCAGCACTATTTTTTAGATGCACAAAAAGCTCATCACTAAGAGGTGTGATAAGCTCCTCTGACAATTCTTGCTCTTGTAAATAGTCCATAAGAGTTTTCATTTCTGTTGGATATGAACTTAGCATTTCTGGACGCCCTATACTCTTTACCATTTGTTTTAAATCTTCTAATTCCTTTTTTATCTCAATGGAAACCTTTTGAGATTCTTGAGGTACCATAGGAGGCACCTCAAATGTTTTACTTGATTGTTCGTATGTGTCCATCCCAGCTAACACTTCGATCGTTTTTTTCTTAAACATGCCTAAAAAACCTTTTGAGTAGACTACTTTTGAACTTAAAATAACTGCGTCGTCACCAAGTTCTTTACGTATTAACTTCATAGCTTCTGGCATTGTACTCGCTGTATATTTTTTCATTTTCAATCTACATTCACCACCCCGACACTTTGTACCTCAATTGAGGATTCTAGTTCATTATAAGAGAGAATTGGTACATGTGGGAAATATCTTTCTGTCATTTGTCTAACATACATTCTTACTGCCGGTGAACAAAGAATGATTGGAGACTGTTCCATCATGGAGGCACGCTCTATTTCTTTTGCCATAGACTCTAATATTGCTTGAGAATCATTTGGATCTATTGATAAATAGTTACCATGTTCTGTTTGTTGAATACTGTCAGCAATTAGTTTTTCCACTTTACCAGAGACCGTTAACACTTTTAGAACATTACTATTTCCAGCATATTGTGTTGTAATTTGCTTTGCTAAGGATTGTCTAGAGTACTCAGTTAATACATCGGCATCCGACGTCATTTTTGAATAGTCTGCAAGGGTTTCAAAAATTACCGGCAAATTCCGAATAGATACATGCTCTCTTAATAGATTGCTCAATATTTTTTGAATTTCTCCTACTGTTAATGGAGTAGGTGTTAATTCGTCTACGAGAATAGGGTAAGTCTCTCTAATATGATCGATTAATTGTTTCGTTTCTTGGCGACCTAATAATTCATGTGCATTATTTCGGATGATTTCAGTCATATGTGTGGAAACTACACTCGGCGGATCGACAACAGTATACCCTAGTATTTCCGCTTCTTCCTTCACAGATTCCGTAATCCATTTTGCAGGTAAACCAAAGGAAGGTTCAACTGTATCAATACCCTCAATTGAATCATCGTCACCAGGACTCATTGCTAAATAATGATCTAATAGAAGCTCTCCTCTAGCCATTTCATTGCCTTTAATCTTGATACGATATTCGTTTGGTTGAAGCTGAATATTATCACGTATCCGAACTACTGGAATAACTACACCTAATTCAAGTGCAAGTTGTCTACGAATCATTACGACACGATCAAGTAAATCTCCACCCTGTGCAGCATCTACTAATGGGATCAATCCATATCCAAACTCGAATTCAATTGGATCCACATTTAGCAGATTAATAACATTTTCGGGACTTTTCATATTATCTGTTGTTACTTCTTCTTCAAATTCTTCTATTTCTTCTGGATCTTCTTTACTCGCCTTACTTATCATATAAGCTCCAATACCAAGCGCAATTGCAATTGGCAAAGTTAACACTAAACCAATTGGTGTAACAATACCTAAAAGCGTTATTGTTACAGCTGCAACATAAAGAAGTTTTGGCTGATTAAACAATTGTCCTGTAATATCTCCACCAAGATTACCTTTAGAGGCTGCTCTTGTAACAACTATCCCAGTTGCTGTTGAGATTAATAATGCTGGAATCTGTGAAACAAGACCGTCCCCGACAGTTAATGTTGAAAATAGCACAGCAGCTTCCCCAAAAGGTAATCCAAATTGTACAACTCCGATAATAATACCGAATAATAAGTTGATAATAACGATGATAATACCTGCTATAGCATCCCCTTTTACGAATTTTGTTGCCCCGTCCATAGCACCGTAAAAGTCTGCTTCACCACTAACCTTTTCACGTCTTTCTCGTGCTTCTTTCTCCGAAATCATCCCGGCATTTAAATCCGCATCGATACTCATTTGTTTACCGGGCATTGCATCTAATGTAAAACGAGCTGCAACCTCAGAAACACGCTCGGCACCTTTCGTAATTACGATAAAGTTTATAATAACTAAAATAGCGAATACAACTAGTCCAACAAGCATATTTCCACCTGTAACAAATGTACCGAAAGTTTCAACTACTTTACCCGCATCACCTTCTGCTAAGATTGCTCTTGTCGTGGAAATATTTAAAGCAAGTCTAAATAATGTAACGAGTAAAACGATTGTTGGAAATACGGAGAATTCTAAAGCCTCTTTCATATTCATAGCGGTCATCAATATTAAAAGTGCTATCGTAATATTTATAATAATAAGAAAACTTATTAACCAGTGAGGGAGAGGTATTACGAGCATCGCCACAATAGATATTACAGCTGCCAATACGGTTATATCGCGGACTTGCATATACTTCCACCTCTAACTTTACCTTTAAATTTTTTGTTTAATACGATATACATAAGCTAATACTTCGGCAACTGCCTTGAAAAATTCGTCTGGAATTCGTTGACCAACTTCTACTTGGTCATACATCGATCTTGCAAGTGGTCTATTCTCTACCATGACGACATTATTTTCCTTCGCAATTAACTTTATCTTTTGTGCAACAAAATCTGCACCTTTTGCTACTACAGTTGGAGCATCCATCGATTCATCATCGTATTTTAAAGCAATTGCAAAATGTGTAGGATTCGTAATGACAACATCCGCTGTAGGAATTTCCTGCATCATACGACGCATCGCCATTTCCCGTTGTCTTTGCCGTATACGAGACTTTATAATTGGATCCCCATCTGAGTTTTTATGTTCATCTTTAATATCTTGTTTAGACATTTTAAGATTTTTTTCATAGTCGAATTTTTGATAAAAGAAATCCAGGATCGATATAAATAGCAATACACATGAAGCGGCAATACCCATCGTCCCAGTTAACCAGCCAACGGTCGACAGTGTATCCCAAGCTGTCTTGAATGATAAGGACAATACCTTCTCCAAGTTCATCCACAATATTAAAGTAGTTACAGAACCAATAAATGATATTTTCAAAATAGATTTTAATAGCTCTATAATTGCTTTAAGCGAAAAGATCCTTTTAAGACCTTTTATAGGATCAATCTTTTTCAAATCAAACTTCAAGGGCTCTGTAGTAAACAGTAACCCAAACTGAAAGAAATTTGCAGCTATAGCGGCTACTACAGCAACTAACATTATTGGCAATAAAACCATAGCCATTTCAAGCAGCATATCCTTATAAATGATTATCGCTACATCAATTGTCAATGTTTCTATTAACATATACTTAGTAAATGTCACACCAAAGAATGAAAAAATTTCGGATCTTAAAAAACTAGCAAAAAAAACCAGAAATACAAATACTGAAAGTAATACAATCGCACTTGTTACATCAGGACTCTTTAATACTTGTCCTTTTTTACGAGAATCTTGTCTCTTTTTAGGAGTAGCTTTTTCTGTTTTTTCTCCCGCAAAATACTGGAGATCTAAGCGTAGAGTAATCGTATTAGCCACCACCTAAAATTATCATTAAATCTCGCATTGCAATAACTAAAATCTCAAACATCTTCTGTACAACGGCCATTAGTACTCCCATCATAACGAGAAGTACTAAAAACCCTACACCAATTTTTATAGGGTATCCTATAACAAAGATATTTAACTGGGGTACCGTTCTGGCAGTAATCCCAAGGGCAATATCCACAAGAAACAGTGTAGCAACAATTGGTATGGACATCTGAAAAGCAACCGCAAAAACACCCGCAAAAGTTTTCATAATGAATTCTACATAATTTTCTTGCCCAAAAGCTGGCCATATCATTTCCATCGGCATAAATTGATAACTATAGAAAATACCATCCAGCAACAAATGATGTCCATTTAAAGCTAATAATAGTAATAAAGCCAAAGTATTTAAAAATTGACCAACTAACGGACTTTGTGCACCTGTCTGCGGATCAATAACATTCGCCATTGCAAATCCCATCTGAAAATCGATAAAACCACCAGCAATTTGAATTGCTGACATAATGATATACGCAAGTAAACCAATAAATAATCCAAATATAACTTCTTTAATAATTAAAAGAATATAATCTCCATTTATTTCAAATGGCTCAACATCCATGGTGTAATACATCATCCAGGAGAGCACTACAGCAAAGGCAATCCGATGAGTCGCAGGTATTGTCCGATGTGAAAATAGTGGTAACACTACAAAAAACGCAGTAACACGAGCAATAATTAGTAATAATACAGTTAAATTTGGTAAGATTGCATCCATTGTATCAACCAATGTATCGTATTAAATTCTCAAAAATATCTGCTGCATAAGAGGTAACTTGTGACAGCATCCAAGGGCCAAAGAAAACAATAGCTACTAACACCGCAATAATTTTCGGCACAAATGCAAGCGTTTGTTCTTGGATTTGTGTAGTGGCCTGAAAAATACTAACTGCAAGACCAGTTATTAATGCAACTAAAAGAAGAGGACCTGATGCAAGAAGAATGACCCAAATTGCTCGTTCTGCAATTGAAATTACCATTTCATTATTCAATACAATCAGCTCCTAAAAACTTTGTAATATAGACTTCATAACTAAATACCATCCATCTACTAATACAAATAATAATATTTTAAATGGTAGAGAGATCATTACTGGCGGTAACATCATCATACCCATGGACATCAGTACACTCGCCACAATCATATCAATCACTAAAAAAGGGATAAAAATCATAAATCCAATTTGGAATGCTGTTTTAATTTCACTAAGTGCAAAAGCAGGTACCATAACCGTTAACGGGATATCCTCAATTGTTTCTGGTCTTTCTGCTTCCGAATATCTTAAGAAAAGTTCCAAATCTTTTTGTCTAGTGTGCTTACTCATAAACTCTTTGAAGGGACCACTAGCATTTGTGTACGCCTCTTCTAAAGTAATATCTTCATTGAACAACGGTGTTAAAGCTTCTTCATTTACTTGCTGTAATGTTGGTGCCATGATAAAAAATGTTAAAAATAATGCTAAACCAACTATTACTTGGTTTGGCGGCATCTGATTAGTCGCAAGTGCCGTACGAACAAATGATAATATAATTACTATTCTAGCAAAGGACGTCATCAATATTAATATACTAGGTGCTAAAGATAAGACCGTAAGCAATAGCATTAATTTTATAGAAGTGGAGAGATTTGATGGGTCGCTGTCCGAGAAAAACTGGACAAATTCATTCATTATTATCGCGCTCCTTCGTCTTCCAATCCTTTAATACATTACTACGGTCTTTTTGAATTTCTTGTAATCTTTTCTGAAAGGTCTCATCAAACGAAGGTTTCTTATCCTCACTCTTCGTCTTTGAAGTTCCTTTCTCTCTAAAGCGACCAATAAGCTCAGATATGTACGGAATACTTTTTCCAATATCTACTTTTTCTTCATAGATTTTCGTTAGGTTCTCTATTTCTGCTGGATCGGTGATTTCCTTTAACAAAGTAATATCTTCTCCAATACCAACTAAGAATATGGAATTACCTACTTGCATTAGCTGTAACGATTTCCCTTGTCCAACTCCAACTCCGCCTAAATTATTTATAAGCTGATTGGTTTGAAAGGTTTTGTTTCTACTATTTACCAAACGAAGTAATCCATAAAGTAAGGCAATAACAAACAAAAGAGCAAAAATCATTTTGACATAATCCCAAGCTGTAACAGAAACACCCACAGAAACGGTTTCTTCAGTCGTTTCTGGAGTTTCTTCTATATTAACCTCTGATTCTTTTTTACTATCCACATCATTATTTTGCTTCTTTAAGTATTCATCTACACTCTCATTCGGATCTGATTCTGCTCTTACATCTAGTTGAATTCCAAAAGTTAATAATAGAATTACACTTACTACGAGGGGAAATTTCCTCATAATGTCATTACCCTAAAGCTTTGGAAATTGCTTCAATTACTCGATCCGCTTGGAAAGGTTTCACGATGAAATCTTTTGCTCCTGCTTGGATTGCATCAATTACCATCGCTTGTTGTCCCATAGCAGAGCACATAATGATTGTGGCAGTTGGATCTTTTGCTTTAATCTCTTTTAAAGCAGCAATTCCATCCATCTCGGGCATTGTAATATCCATCGTTACTAAATCCGGTTTAAGCTCATTGTACTTTTCAATTGCTTGAACGCCATCTCCAGCTTCTCCTACTACTTCAAAACCATTTTTACTCAAAATATCTTTAATCATCATTCTCATAAATGCTGCATCATCTACTATTAAAATTCTTTTCGACATAGTATGTCTCCTCCAGTGCTTATCTTAAATTATTAATACGTTCTGCTTGACTTAAAATATCTGTAATTCGAACACCAAAATTCTCATCAATAACAACGACTTCTCCTTTTGCTACATGTCGATTGTTGACAAGAATATCTACAGGCTCTCCAGCCAGTTTGTCGAGTTCAATAATGGAGCCACTTGTTAGTTCCAAAATCTCTTTTACAGTTCTCTTAGTACGACCTAATTCTACTGTTACTTGGAGGGGAATATCAAGTAGTAAATTTAAATTTCTTGACTCATTTTGCGATAAACTTGGTGATTCGAAGCTAGCAAATTGAGCTTGCTGAACTTCCACTGGTGGTGCTTGTGGTCGTGAGTGCTGCTGACTATACTGCATTTGTGCCTGCGGTGGTACTTCAGGTGCTTGCTGTGTTTGCATAGTTGGCTGCTGTTGAACGGGTGCCTGATATATTTTTTCTTCTGTAATAGTAGCAGCTACCTCTGGTTCCTCTTCACCTATTAATGATTTCACTAAGTTAAGTCCAAATTGTAATGGCAATAACTGCATTATATTAGAATCTATTAACTCACCAATTTTAAGTCGGAAAGATATTTTAATAAGTAATTCATCTTCCGGAATTGCATTTGTTCCTTCATCTTGCATTAGGTTCATAAGATCGATGGTAGGCGGTGAAATATCTACTTTTTTATTGAAAACGGTAGACATAGACGTAGCAGCAGAACCCATCATTTGGTTCATCGCTTCTTGCACTGCACTTAACTGTATCTCACTAAGCTCAGGCTTTGGATCTATACCGTCTCCACCAAGCATTAAGTCTGCAATAATGGCAGCATCTGACTGTTTTATAACTAGAAGATTCATACCAATTAGTCCAGCGGTATATTGTACCTGTACCGCTACATACGGATGAGGAAACTCTTCTTTCAGTTTTCTGCGGTTAATCATACTAATATTCGGTGTAGTAATATCTACTTTTTGTCCTAAAAGGGCAGAAAGGGCAGTAGCTGAACTACCAAATGAAATATTACCGATTTCTCCGAGAGTATCCTGGGCAAATGAATCCAGATAGTCCTCTACATTTATGTCTTCCGTAACTTTCTCTTTCGTACTATCTTCGTCTATATTCGTTCCTCTAAGGAGGGCCTCAATTTCTTCTTGAGAGAGCATATCATCACTCATCATCATCCTCTCCTCCTTTCACAGTTTCAATGACTTGGACAGCCATTCGTTTTTTTAGTTTACCCGGTTGACCGATAAATTTAGGAATACCGCCAACTTTAACCGTTAGTGGGTCATCAATTTTAGTATTTAATTGAATGACGTCACCAAGCTGTAAGTACAATAAATCTTCCATCGATATATCTGTTGTCCCAATCTCTGCGACAATAGGAATTTCTGCTGCTTTTACACGCTTTTTCAGAACTGCTAGTTGTTCGGGTGATACTTCTTTTTTATTGGTTTGCATCCAGTAACGTACAGATAAGTTAGGTACAATTGGTTCCAACACTACGTGTGGGATACAAATATTTATCATTCCACTTGTTTCTCCAATGACTGTATTAAAGGAAATTACCACTACAGTTTCATTCGGAGAAATCATCTGTAAAAATTGCGGGTTAACTTCTAGCTCTGTAAGAATGGGGTCGATATCCGCAATATTAACCCACGCTTCACGTAAGTTATCAAATGAACGTTCAAATAAATTTGTCATAATCTTTGTCTCAATTTCCGTTAGATTAGCCGCTTTTGTATGTGTTTGTCCTTTACCACCCATCATTAAATCTAGCATGGAATACGCAATATTCGGATTAATCTCCATCAAAATATTCCCTTCTAGTGGTGGAACCTCAAAGACATTGATCAATGTCATATGTGGAACCGAACGAACAAACTCTTCAAACGGTATTTGATCGACTGACACAACTGAAATTTGTACATATGTTCTTAACTGGGCAGAAAAAAATGTAGTTAATAGACGAGCAAAGTTCTCATGGATTCTCGTTAAACTTCGAATCTGATCTTTGGAAAAGCGAAGTGCTCTTTTGAAGTCATAAGTTCTTACTTTTCTAGCCTCTTGTTCACTTTTCATCTCATCTGCTGTCATTTCACCTGTTGATAGTGCACTTAACAACGCATCTATTTCTGATTGAGATAATATATCTCCTGCCAACCTGCCCACCTCCATTTTTAAAAAATTACTTTATTGAATAATATAAGAAGTTATATAAACTTGTTGAATTTCTCCACTATCCATTAGCTCACCAATTTTAGTTTTTAATGCCGATTCGAACATCGCCTTACCCTCTTTACCCTCTAACTCTTCAGGAGTCAATTCAGATAGTTCCGTAATGACAATATTATTTACTTGGAAATCCCGTTTAGTTAACTCTTCAGCAGCCTTTTTACTATCAGCCTGAACCTTTAAAGATATGCGGATAAATTTATTCGAAGCTAGATTAGTAGTTATTTCTGGTATATCTACAGAAGATTCGATAATTTCATCAATCGTAGGTTCATCACTTTCATCTGTCTTATTTAATTGCATAACTATGAGTAATGCTACTACTCCTACTAACGTAATCGAAACTAAAATAATAAGCATAATGGTTAATAGTTTATTTTTACTCTTCATCTTGTTCACCTCTTATATGGGGGTTCGATAATATATGTATTTCTTTGTAATACTGAGAAATTTTGAAGTGTACCTCTTCCCTAGATTCCAACGCTACATATTTATGACCATTTGTTAGTGTTATCGTCGTGTCTGGGAAAGACTCCACTGTCTCTATGTACAGAGCATTTAACGAAAACTCCTTACCGTTCAATCTTGTTAAAATAATCATATAAAAGGGCCGGGCTAAGAAAAGCGGAGGCGCCTATGTCAGCCCCGACAAGCGCTGGAAGAATTGCAATAAAGGCGTTCTTTGCCTTTATTCGCAAGTCTGAAGCGACTCGAGGGGCTAGGCGCTGGAGCTAGACAGATAATGAGTTATAAGTATAGCCTTTTTTATCTTTTCTTAGGAACGGCCCAACCCTCCCTTGCAAAAATTCATTTTTAATTGTTTGGCTCTGTTAAAAATACACTGTTGATTTCCGTTACAGGCGGACGCTTTCCGCGGGCACGACTTCAATCTCCTCGTCACTACGTTCCTGCGGGGCTTTCAGTTCGTGCTGTTCCCGCTGGAGTCGCCGCCTTTCACTCCAATCAACAAGATTGACTTTTTAAAAGATCAATAAAAAAATCTGATATTACATGAATATCTGCGTTTTTATTGAAACATATATTTATGAAATTGACTCATTATCGTTTTAAATTAATTAACTCTTCTAGAATTGAATCTGAAGTTGTTATGATACGAGTATTTGCTTGGAATCCACGTTGTGCAACGATCATGTCTGTGAACTCTTCAGATAAATCAACGTTGGACATTTCTAGAAAACCAGAGTTGATAGTCCCAAGACCTGAAGTTAAAGGGGCCCCTATAACAGGTTCACCTGAAGCAGGTGATTCTATAAAATAATTTGAACCACTCTTAGTTAACCCACCACTATTTGGAAATTTAGCTAATTCGATTTGCCCTTCTGTTTGAAGTACTCCGTCCACATCAACATAAGTTACTGTTCCATCTTGACCAATTGACATACTCTGTGCATCTGTCGGAATATTTAAAATTAATGAACCGACACCTATTAAATACTTTCCATCACCATTTACTAAGTCACCATTACTATCCATATAAAAATTACCTGCTCTTGTATAGGAAATATCAGTAGTAAGTTTATCAGAATCGGCTACTTGGAAGAAACCATCACCTGAAATAGCTAAATCCAAAGTATTTCCCGTAGATTGTAATGAACCACCTGTTTGAATTGTGTCGATAGAAGCTAATTGTGATCCTAAACCTACTTGTTTAGCATTCACTCCACCACGTGTACCAGTTGCTCCTGATGCCCCCGAAGTAGTCTGCGAGATAAGATCTTTAAAAATGGTACGTCCCTTTTTAAACCCATAAGTGTTTACATTGGAGATATTGTTACCTATTACGTCTAATTTCGTCTGGAAATTTTTCATTCCTGAAATACCTGAATACAATGAGCGAATCATTTAATTTTTCTCCCTTCAATTTGCGTGCTAGCTTCAATCAGTCGGCTGCACATAGCATCCTTTATAGGTCCTGCTATTTTTTTGTTAGTGTTAGTTTAGTACGATTGTACCGTCAATATTTGTGAATAATTGGTTTTTCGCTTCCGTGCGATTCATTGCAGTAATGACAGTGGAATTTTTTGCACTGACGATTAATGCTGCTTGATCCATCAATACAAGTGAGTCGTTCACACCTTTAGAGCGTGCTTCTGATACCTTTTCACTTACTATTTGCCATTCCGCATCAGAAATATAAATATTTCTTTCTTGTAAACGTTGGTTTGCATGTTTACTTACCTTTAATTCTGTTTTTGCAGATGCTTCCTGTAAATGCTGTAAGAAAGATTGTTTAGGTGAAGCCACCCCGCTTGATGCGATTGGTTGACGGATAGTTGTTTGCAGCGGAACACGTTTTATCGAAATGTTGTCCATTGCATTTCTCCGTTCTTATTTACTTATGGAAGTAATTTGATCTGCAGTAATGGATGTACCATCACTTAAGTTATACATGATATTTCCATCTTTTTTGCTAACTGATTCAACTGTTGCTGTAGTTTCAGTTGGTGTTTTAGCTTCCTCTTCAGTAGCTTCTGTTTCCGTTTTGACAGGAATATAGCTAACTGTTTTACCAATTAACATACTTGCTTCTACTAAGCTATTAGAATTAGAACTTGAGCCACTTGAAAGCACTTCTGATATATTTCCTGGGTTAATAACTTTACCATCTGCTAACGTGAATTCTACGTTTCCTCCCACAAACTTAATACCTATAATAGAACCAGTACCTTCGTTTGTAATGGGATTACCTTTATCATCTTTTTTGTCGGTTAGTTCATGCCATTTTACATCTTTACCTACAAAGTTACTAAATTCAATCATTTGACTTTGCTCTTGAACTGCAGCAAATTCTTGAAATGCAGTAGTTAAATTTGTCATTTGCTCTAATGAAGAGAATTGCGCCATCTGTGCAATAAATTGTGAGTCATCCATTGGTTTTGTTGGGTCTTGGTTTTGAAGCTGTGTCATTAGAATTTTTAAAAATGCATCTTTCCCTAACGTACTATTCCCAGTTGTAGTAGTTTTCTTGGCTTGGTTTGATAAATACATACTATCTGTAATTTTAGACATTTCAGCCATTGTTTAGGCCTCCATTTCCTCTAAATAATCATGAAATGTAAACGGTTCTTCCAACTCTTCACTACTATTTTCTTGATGTTGTTGCTGTTCTTGTTGTTTAAATGACTGTTGGAAGTTTTGGTTCTTCTCTTGTCTCGCTGATTCTTGCAAAGCTTGTGTAATTTCTAGCTTCTCCAATTGAATATTTTGTCCTGCAAAACTTTGCCTCAATTGACTCGAGTTAGAATCTAACATTTCTTTTCCTAATGCAGTTGATGCTAAAATTTTTGTTGTCAGCATACCATCTTTTTGAATCAACTCAATACGAATTGTGCCAAGTTGCTCAGGAAATAGTTTAAGGACTAGTCTATTTGCACCACCCGCTTGTCCAAACTGTACACGGTTCATCACTTTTTGCAATTCTTTTATGAATTCCTCTGATTGCGCCGCCTTTTCAGTTGGTAGTGTAATAGAAACTGATTCTACTTTTGTTTGAATCATCGTGGTAGTACTACCTTGCACATTTGATGTTATTTCTTTCGTTTCTGTAACTATCTCTGGTTGAACTGAGTGAGCCGTCTGTTTGACTACCATTTGAGTTTGAATAATCGGTTGTTTTAAGATTTGTGGTGACGAACGTATATCAATTGTAGGGATTTTTCCTACTGTTTCCTTCACATTTTCAAGCAACTGCTTTATATCAAATAGTGTGGATTCTTCTTTAATCGTTAAATCCGACTTGTTTCCGATTAACTGTACCGTTTTTAGCAGCTCCACAGCTTGTTTGGCATCAGTTGGATTGCTCGGTCCTTGTCCGTTAAGGGAAGAAGTGAGAGCATCTATAATTTTAGTAGCTTGTTCATTTATACCTGCAAGTAAATCCCAAACATTCGACTCAAATAGTTCTTCATTAAGTTCCGTATCATTCTCGGTACCTAATAATTTATCTAATAGCCCTTTTAATTCCTTATGATTAACGGTTAATTCCTCTGAACCTACTAGTGATTCAAGTTCCTCTAGAGAAGTTACATTAAGAATTGCTAGCAAATCCTGCAGTACATTTCCTTCAGCGTTCGCCTGTGGTGCAGCAGCTGGTTGTTGGATTTGTTGATTGGATAAAATCTGGCCAAATACAGTTCCAAACTTTTGACTGCTATTCGAGTTTTCTTGAAGTTTACTTGCTGTTTGAGTAGTAGCATTTACATTTGTGTTAACGGCCATTGCGATATTCACGGTTATTTTCACCTCCCTTCAATGGACAGTATTATTATTTCGTCATCAATTCTGTATACTTAGCGGCATCTTCTGGTGTCATTTTTTCATAGATGCTTGCTACTGTATCTGGTTTAAGACTTGTCAAAATGCGCAAGGCTTCTGCATCACTCATTTTTGTTATTACTGGAGCTGCTGTTTTTGGAGACATTTTTTCAAACGTAGAAACTATTTCTGCGTAATCTCGCTTGGCGCTCTCTTGATCCCTTGTTAAGGTTGCGATTTCATCTAATAATCGCTCTTGTTCTATTAAAAGAGCTTCCTTCTCCGTTGCAGAATTATCTAACTCTGCTTGTACTTTGTCAATTTGAGCTTCCTTTTCTTGAATTTCAGCTTGTAAGGAGACAACTCGTTCTTCTAATACATCCGTTTTTTTGTCTTCCGTTAAAACTTGTTCCTCACCAAAACCAGTTAACTCTTTCGCTTTTTCAAAAACGTTTATATTTGCTATTTGAGCAATTACTAATAAGACAAGCAAAGCAAATAAAAGAGGAATGATAAACCAATAAAAGAACATTTTTATTTTACTTATACCTTTTGTTTCACCATTTATTTGTTCAATGCCTTTATTTGTTTTGTTCCGTTTAGCCACGCTTCTACTCACCTAATCTCTTTGTTTTGAAACTTCAAAGAAGATATTTCATCTAATTGAATTGTTTCTAGTCTTTGTTGCTCTTGTTGAAACTGCTCTAAGCCTTTTTCTTTTATCTTTTCGAACTTCTTTACCTCTAATGATTTTTCGAGAAGTTTTTCTTCCATCCAATTCATTTTAGATCTTGCTTGGATAACTTCCTTTTGAACTATATCTATTCTTTTTTGAAGTCCGACAATATAGTTTGAATAATGATGGATATTGTCAATGGAAAGACCCGAAACAAGAAGATTATTTTGAGTGTCGACTGTATCTTCTTTTTTTTTCAACAAATTATAAAGTTCTGTTGCAACTTTTTCAAAAGCCGATACTGATTCTTTGTAAGCCAATTCTGTTTCCGACTTTTCTTGTTCACGAATCGTTAAAATCTTAGCAAATTTAAATTGATAAGCAACCATTCTATGAAACACCACCTGATAATTTCACTAATTCATCTACCGAGGAATCCAATGATACTTTATCCAAATATCCTTGTTTTAAAAATGATGTAATTAAAGGTTCATACTGTATAGCTTCGTCAATTTCACGAGATGTGCCACGCTTATATGCCCCGATATTGATCAAATCTTCTGATTTATTGTACGTGAAATATAAATCTCTCAATCTTTCCGCAGCTTTTACATGCTTTTCGTCTGAAATATGATTCATCAATCGACTAATGCTTTTCAATACATTAATTGCTGGAAACTGACCCTTGTTAGCTAGTGAACGGTCCAACACAATATGACCATCTAAAATACCACGAACAGTATCGGCAATTGGTTCATTCATGTCGTCGCCATCTACCAGTACTGTATAAAATGCTGTAATAGTACCAAATTCATTGGTACCTGTACGTTCAAGCAGCTTAGGTAAAATAGAAAAGACAGAAGGAGTATATCCTCTTGTAGCTGGAGGCTCTCCTACTGCAAGTCCCACCTCACGTTGCGCCATCGCTACACGAGTAACAGAGTCCATCATGAGCATAACGTTTAACCCTTTGTCACGGAAGTATTCTGCGATAGCTGTAGCTGTAAATGCGCCTTTGATGCGCATTAACGCAGGCTGGTCAGAAGTAGCTGCTACTACAATCGATTTTTCTAGTCCTTCTTTTCCCAAGTCTCTTTCGATGAATTCTCGTACTTCTCTGCCACGTTCTCCAATTAGTGCGATGACATTTAAATCTGCATTAGTATTTCTAGCAATCATTCCAAGTAAAGTACTTTTACCTACACCGGATCCTGCGAAAATACCTACCCTTTGTCCTTTTCCAACCGTTAGCATTCCATCAATAGCCTTTACACCAACTTCAATTTGCTCCTCTATAGGTGGTCTAGTCAAAGGATTAGGGGAATCTTTTTCGGTACCAACTGTCATCAAACCTTTTGGTAAAACAGATCCATCAATTGGATTACCCATCGAATCTAAAACTTTCCCTATTAATTCCGGACCAACCTTAATCTCTAATGGACTATTCGTCCCTTCGACTAAACAGCCTGTAGATATTTCTCTAATATTCGTATAAGGCATTAATACGACGATTTCTTCCTTAAAACCAACTACTTCAGCAAGAATAACGGAAGCTCCTGTTTTGGCTGAGTTTATATGGATTTTACAAACATCCCCAACTGAACTTTCAGGACCCTGTGATTCAATCATTAACCCAACAACTCGACTAACTCGACCATATTTTTTAAAGGTAGGTACATTCGAAATTTGTTGTATTAAATCTACTGCTTTCATCACATTCACTCCATACTATCTAGAATATCTACTAGCTTGCGTCGCAACTCCTGAACTTGCTCGTCAATACTGACGACGATTCTTCCATGATTGGTTTCTATATAACAATCTGTTTCATTCATCTCTTCATCAACAAAAACCATAAATGGTACATCTACTGGGAAAATAGAAGACAGTTCTTCTCTATTATTAGATACAAGTTCAAAATAAGTAGGAGAAACATATAGTTTAATCTCTTTCATTTCTCTTGCTTCTTTTAAACCTCTTTTAACAATTGATAAAAACAATTCCTCGTTCTCATCTAGCTTCGTTGCAATAATACGTTCTGCAGTTCGTATAGCTAGTTCTAAAATGACCTGTTCTTGTTGCTGTAAATAATTTGCAGCATTCTCATGAGCAGTTGTCATTGCATCATTAGCTAATTTTATTGAGTTTTGCATATCAGCTTGAGCTTTTAAACGGCCTTCTTCTAATCCTTGCATAAAGCCTTCGTCATATGCTTGTTGCTGATAAGATATCTTCTCTTCTTCCCACGTATTCAGCTGATTTTCGATATATTGTTTAGTCTCTTCGATATCTTTTGTTAATATGGATCGTTTCTCTGCTATCTCTTCATTTACTTCTTCCATCATTTTACTTCGTTCTAGAGTAAGAACATCTAAAGTCAACGGCTCATCTGTGTTCATCATTTCTTGAACATGTAAATTCCTTATGTGAATGGGCTTGGCATTTTCCTTTGTTTCATCCAAATATACATTTCGGAAAATTTTAGACAATGATGTCATCTCCTCCGCCACGAGCAATTATGATTTCGCCTGCATCTTCCAATCTTCTAATCACCGTTACAATTCTAGATTGAGCCTCTTCTACGTCACGTAGACGAACTGGTCCCATAATTTCCATTTCTTCTTTAAATGTTTCAGCCATACGCACGGACATATTGCGGAAAATAACATCTTTAACTTCTTCACTAGAAACCTTCATAGAAAGTAGTAAATCTTCGTTTTCACAGTCACGAATAACTCGTTGTATAGAACGATTATCAAGCGTAACAATATCTTCGAATACGAACATTCTTTTCTTGATCTCTTCTGCAAGCTCTGGATCTTGTATTTCTAAAGCATCCAATATTGTTTTTTCGGTTGTTCTATCAACACCATTTAACACTTCTACGACTGCATCGATACCGCCTGTCTCCGTGTAATCCTGGGTTACAGTCGAAGATAGCTTACGTTCTAGCACAGATTCAATTTCACTAATTACTTCTGGTGAAGTAGAATCCATTGTAGCTATTCTTTTTGCAATATCTGCTTGTACTTCCTGTGGTAATGACGAAAGAATTATTCCAGCTTGCTGTGCCTCTAAATAAGAAAGGATTAAAGCTATCGTTTGCGGATGTTCATTTTGAATAAAGTTAAACAGTTGAGCTGGCTCTGCACGTCTAGCAAAATCAAAAGGTCTCACTTGCAGTGAAGAAGTAAGTCGATTAATAATTGCTTGAGCATGATCAGTGCCTAATGCTTTTTCTAATACTGTTTTTGCATATCCAATACCACCCTGCGAAATATAGTCTTGTGCTAAAGCTATATTGTGAAATTCTTCTATTATATCTTCTTTAATTTCTGGCTCTACTTTTTTAACACCTGAAATTTCTAGAGTTAGTCGCTCAATTTCTTCTTCATTTAAATGTTTATAGATAGAAGCAGAAACTTCAGGTCCGAGAGAAATTAATAAGAGCGCGGCTTTTTGTTTTCCACTTAAATCTTTTTCTTTCTTATTCATAGCCGTCCCCCCAATCATCCGGAGGCTTTAACTTTATTCTAAAGAAAGTAAAGTTAATCCTCCGCTATCCAAGTACGTAATAACTTTGCAAATTCTTCTGGCTTGTCTTTCGCCATTTTTTCTAGTTGTTTTCTTCTTAAAGTTGATTCGGTTTCTTTTTCTGTGTTTATATCATCTATATTAAGCTCTTCTCGTTGCTCTTCTAGAATAATCATTTCTTCCTCATCGGTTTTTCTAGAGCGTAATAAGGATATGACTAGAAGTATTATTGCAACAAGTAAAATTCCACCGATTACATATACCCACCAAGGAATGGACGATTGCGTGCTTGCCACTGCCGCAGCTTTACCATTAAACGGTTGTACAGAAACGACTATTTTTTCCTGTAGTAATTGCTCTGTCAATTCTCCTCCTGCTTCTTCATCTATAGAAGTTCGGATAATTGTAGCGAGAATTTGTTCTATATCTTGTTCTACACCGTCTGGCATAGATGCGACATCCTCAGGATCTGGTGGTTCTACCATCACTTGAATACCTATATCTCTAATTTTATACGGACTTTCTACTATTTCTTTTCGAATACGATTTACTTCACTATTAATCGTGTCTTCAATTCGCTCATAATCACCATTTGAAGTGGAACCTTCTACATAGTTGGTAAAGTTATCAGTTGCATCCTCTGTTGCTGGAGTACCACCTGCTACAGGATTCTCACCAGTAAAAGTTTCAGAAATACGTTGCGCACTAATTTCAATTCCAGCCATATTTTCTTTATCAACTGGCTCTACTAAATTTTCTTCACGATTTTCTTGTTTAAAATCAATGTCTGTAGTTACAGAGACAACTACTTTATCTTGTCCCATTAAAGTACCTAACATTGTTTGTACCTGACGCTGTAAATCACGTTCAACTGTTTTCTTAATCGACATTTGATCACTTATATTCCCACCAGCTGTATTTGCATTTGCTTGGTCTAAGTCAAAATACTCTAAGTACTGATTTCTAATGCTAATATCTTCTGCTGCTAGATTAGGAATTGACTTGGATACTAAGTTATATAAGGACAAAATCTGTGAATCTGTGAATTTGTACCCAGCCTCTGTATTCAAAACTATCGCTGCACTTGCAGTTTCATTGTTTTGGGATAGAAAAACCCCTTCTTCAGGTAGTGTGATCATTACCTGAGCATCCTTTACCCCTTTTACACCTTTAATCAATTTCGCAAGCTCGGTTTGCATAGAAGCCAATTTCAACACATTAAACTCATTATCTGTCATACCAAATCCAGCATTTTGGGAAAAGAAGCTATAATCGATCATTCCTGACTCTGGAAATCCTTCCGCTGCCAGTTGTACTAATAGTGCATCCACTTGCTCTTCTGGCACTAAGATGGATGTCCCTCCAGGAGCAATTTCATTTGGCACTCCTTGTGCATCTAATGTTTCTTTAATACGTCCTATTTCAGATGGAGATACATCTGTATAAAGCGGAACAAAGTTAGTTTTATTCATCATAAAAGTAATAACGGTAGCTAGAATGATAATCCCTAACACACTACCGATCATTGTTCCCTTTTGCATTTTAGTGCGACTTTTCCAGAACTTGGTTACATCGCTCGTCATTTTTTTTATACGTTCATTCATTATTATCCTCCGGTTATGGTGAATATTTTTATTTAGCGATAACCGAGAGAGGTTACACTTGCATACGCATTATTTCTTGATACGCTTCTACTACCTTGTTTCTAATTTCTAAGGTCGCATTTAATGTAATACTTGCTTTTTGAGAAGCAATCATTACATCGTGTAACTCGATATCCCCACCATTTATTAACTTTTCGGTAGCTACATCGGACGCTTTTTGATTTTCATTAACCGATTGAATGGCAGTCTTTAAAAAATCACCAAAATCAGCTTGCGCTTCTGCAGGACTTAATTTCGAAGTTGTAGAAACTGGATTTATTTGTGTCGGATTAAATAACGAAACGGATTCTATTGGCAATTTCAACTATACCTTCTTTCTTATTTCCCTATTTCTAATGCCTTAGACAGCATGGCTTTATTTGCATTAAAAACTGTTACGTTCGCCTCATAAGACCGGGTAGCTGATATCAAATCAACCATTTCTCTTAAAGGGTCGACATTTGGCATTTCCACGTAGCCATCTTCATCTGCATCAATATGTGTCGGATCATATACTAATTTAAAAGGGGTTTCTGTATCTTCTTTTACATCACTTACTTTTACTCCATTTCCGACACTTCTATTGTCCGAAGAACCCATGGCCACATTTAAAAAGTTCGAAAAATTACCTTCTAATGGTTTTAATGTCACTGTCTTTCTTCTATATGCTTGCCACTCGCCATTCACTAGCTTTGCTCTTGTTGTATCTACATTCGACATATTGGAGGAAATTACGTCCATTCTAAGCCTTCCGGCAGTTAATGCTGATGCTGTTGTATTCATCCCATGAAATATGGACATAATTAACTACCTCCTCTAATAACAGTTTGTAATGTATTTAGCTTGCCGCTCATCCGATCAATTAGCGCATTATAGTAGATTTGATTGGTCGCTAGATTTGCTTGTTCCTTATCCATGTCTACACCGTTGCCATTGTGATTGTAGCTATAATTGGCATAATCGAACACACCTGATGTACTAGATTTTGTTTGAAAATCTATATGTCTTTCTTGCGTTCTATGTGCGGAAATAGTGGAGTGTTTAGCATTAGATAAATATTCACTAAAACTAACACTTTTTGTTTTATAGTTTGGAGTGTCGACATTTGCTATATTTTGCGCAATTGTCTTTTGTTTTGTCGCAGAGAAATCCAATCCTTGCTCTAAACTTGAAATTGCACCACCAAATATACTCATTTTTTCACCTCGCCAGAAAATAATTCGACAATTTTTTAATATTTATCTTTGAATTTCATAATAATTTAATTGTAATGAATATGTAACATTGTGTCTATTGAATTTTAAGTGAATTAATAGGTCTTTTTTCCTTTTTATTTGATAATAGTCGACATTTTGTGTCAAACCTGGTCAATTCGTTAATTTTTGCACATCCTACTAGTAAAAAGCAACTAATAACTTTTGCTATTTTTCTCCTAATACCAAAAAAAGTCTCTTCTACTTATAGTAGAAGAGACAGAATATTATTAATTATTTCATTTTAAGTTGAGCTAACTCTGCAAGAAACTTATCATTTAATACTTTGATATATGTTCCTTTCATCCCTAGTGATCTTGACTCAATTACACCAGCACTTTCTAGTTTACGAAGTGCGTTTACGATAACAGATCTTGTAATTCCTACGCGATCAGCAATTTTCGAAGCTACTAAAAGACCTTCACTGCCATCTAATTCTTCAAAGATATGTTCGATTGCTTCTAACTCACTGTAAGATAATGAATTGATAGCCATTTGAACAACGGCTTTGCTACGAGCTTCTTCTTCAATTTCTTCTGATTTTTCACGTAGAATTTCCATTCCAACAACTGTTGCACCATATTCACCAAGGATTAGATCATCGTCTTCAAACTCTTGTTTAAGACGCCCTAAGATTAATGTACCCAAACGTTCACCGCCACCAATGATTGGAACTATTGTTGTTAAACCATCTTTAAATAACTCACGGTTTTCTTCCGGGAACACAGAGTGCTCACTAAAGACGTCTAAATTTGAAGATGTTTCATCCACGTGGAAAAGATTTTTCGTATATTGTTCAGGGAATTGACGCTCTTCCATCATTTTAATCATACGTTCGTTTTCGATTTGTTGATGAACTTCAAATCCCAATAATTTCCCTTTTCTAGATACGATGAAGGCATTACTTTCGATTACTTCGCTTAATGTAGCAGCCATCTCCTTAAAGTTTACTGGCTTACCTGCAGAAGCTTGTAACATCGAGTTAATCTTTCTTGTTTTAGTTAATAAATTCATTAATAATATCCTCCATTTAATTTTCTTATTTATTTTAATATTCTAAAGGTTTTTAATTGTTTTAGATACTAATTCGATTTGATTTTACAAAATAAATTGCGATAAATCTCTATTTTTCACAATATTGTCAAGTTTTCCGTCAATATATGCAGGTGTAATTTGGATATGAGCTGGTGAAATGTCAGATGCTTCAAAAGAAAGCTCTTCTAAAATCTTCTCTAGAATGGTGTGTAAACGTCTCGCTCCTATATTATCTGTTTCCTGATTGACTTCATAAGCGATTTCACCAATTCTTTCAATAGACTCCTCTGAAAACGTAATTGTTACTCCTTCCGTTTCCAATAGTGCTTCATATTGTTTAATCAGCGATTGGCGGGGCTCTTTTAAAATACGAACAAAATCTTCTTTTGTCAATTTTTCTAACTCTACACGAATCGGGAAACGACCTTGTAATTCAGGTATTAGATCTGATGGCTTAGCCATATGGAAAGCCCCTGCTGCTATAAACAAAATATAATCTGTTTTTACTGCACCATACTTTGTAGTAACTGTAGACCCTTCTACAATCGGTAGAATATCTCGTTGAACACCTTCTCGTGACACATCTGCAGAAGAACCAGCACCATTTTTACTTGCTATTTTATCCATTTCATCGATAAATATGATACCTGTTTGTTCCGTCTTTTCAATTGCTATTTGAGAAAGTTCATCTTTGTCTATTAACTTGTTCGCTTCTTCTTGCATCAATACTTTGCGCGCGTCTTTTACTTTCATTTTACGTTTTTTCTTTTTCTTTGGCATTAGATTAGATAAGGCGTCTTGCATATTCATCCCCATACTCTCCATACCACCTGGCTGTAGTGCATCAAATAATGAGGGAGTCTGTTCAACAACCTCGACAGTTATAATCTCGTCTTCTAATTTCCCGTCTCTTAGATCCTCGGCAATTTGCGAACGTTTTAAACGTACATCTGTATCTTCTACATCAGCAGTATCTTCTTCTTTTCCTCCAAATAATGCTTCGAATGGATTAGAATTGGCGTTCTTTTTCTTCAAGGAAGGAACTAGTAGTTTAACGATTGCGTCGTTTGCTAAACGAATTGCTTGGTCTTTAACTTCTTCCATCTTTTCCTCTCGAACTATTCGGATAGCTGCTTCTACTAAATCTCTTACCATCGATTCTACATCTCTACCGACGTAACCTACTTCCGTAAATTTCGTTGCTTCTACTTTTACAAATGGAGCCTTCGTTAGTTTAGCAATCCTTCTAGCAATTTCTGTTTTTCCTACTCCTGTAGGTCCAATCATTAGAATATTCTTCGGGATTACCTCATTTTTCATCTCTTCATCCAATAATTGTCGACGATACCGATTTCGAAGTGCAACAGCCACTGCTTTTTTTGCCGCTTCTTGACCAACGATGTACTTATTTAAATGCTCAGTAATTTGTTTTGGGGTTAAGTTAGTTTCCTTCATTCACCTAATACCTCCACAATAATTTGATGGTTTGTAAATACACATATATCCGCAGCTGTAGTAAGAGCCGCTTTTGCAATTTCTTGTGCTGTCATATTCTCTCCTGCATATTGCTTTAAAGCTCTACCGGCAGCTAACGCATAGTTCCCACCCGAACCGATAGCTAATATACCATCATCTGGCTCAATTACTTCTCCCGTTCCGGAAACAAGTAATAGACTATTTTTATCCATCACGAGAAGCATGGCCTCTAATTGGCGTAGCATTTTGTCCCCGCGCCATTGTTTGGCAAGCTCAACTGCTGCTCTTTGTAAATTTCCGTTATATTCTAAAAGCTTTCCCTCGAACATTTCAAATAACGTAAAAGCATCTGCTACAGAGCCAGCAAAACCTGCTACAACTTGCCCGTTAAAAAGCCTTCTTACTTTTTTCGCAGTATGTTTCATCACTACTTGGTTTCCTAACGTTACTTGGCCATCTCCTGCCATTGCCTGACTACCATTGTGACTAACTGCAAATATCGTGGTTGCATGAATATTACCCAATTTTATTTACCTCCAATATTTACGCACGCGGATGCGCATTCATATAAGTTTTACGTAAATGCTCTTTTGTTACATGTGTATATATTTGTGTGGAAGATAAGCTGGAATGTCCTAATAGCTCTTGCACACTTCTAAGATCTGCTCCATTATTCAATAAATGTGTAGCGAATGTATGTCTTAGCATATGTGGATAAATAGTTGAATTTATAGAAGCTTTTTTCAACATTTGGTTTAAAATATATCTAACGCCGTCTGTTGTTAAGTGCTCACCACGACTATTAACGAATAAAAATGTATGGGATGTTTTTTTCATAAGCTTTGGTCTACTATTTACTAAATAATCATCTATCGCTGCTAATGCATAATCACCGACAGGGACATACCGCTCTTTTCTACCTTTCCCCATTACTCGCACGACACCATAGCTACTATCTATATGACGCAATTCAACCGATGTAAGTTCACTCACACGTATTCCAGTCGCATATAACAATTCTAATATAGCAATATTTCGGATAGATAAAAAATCAGTTCCTCTATTTCCTTCAAACAACTGCTGGATTTCCTCTTCATAAAAAAAATGTGGTAGTTTTTTTTCTTTTTTGGGATGGAACAAGGATTGGAATGCGTCATCTCGAATATTATATTCTTTATGTAGAAATTTATAATAAGAACGAATAGAGGATATCTTTCTAGAAATAGAAGTTCTTGCTAGTTTCTCCTCATATAATTTCGTCACATACAATCTCGCATGAATATACTCAACCTCATTTAAATCAGTAACGCCCTCGATGTCTAAAAAAGACAAAAATTGCTTTATATCTTTATCGTACTCCTGAACTGTAAGATTCGAATAATTTCTTTCTAATTGTATGTATTCCATAAAAGCATGAAGTTCTTCTAACCCTATAATGATTATCAGCTCCACTCCAGTATATCTCCATTGTAAAAGCCTCTAAAAGTATACAACTTTTAAGAGGCTTTTAGCAATTATAACGCAGTATTTTTCATATAATTTTGAATTGTCGTCAACGCTCGATTTGCTAATTGTTCGATTTTCACTTTTTTATCTCTGACTTTTGGCTGTAATTCTGGGAATAAACCAAAGTTGATATTCATAGGTTGGAAGTTTTTTGGATTCGCTTCTGTAATATATCTGGCCATGCTTCCAAGTGCTGTTTCAGCCGGAAGTACGACTAATTCTTCACCTTTTGCTAATTTAGCTGCATTAATACCTGCCAATAATCCACTACCTGCTGACTCCACATACCCTTCCACACCTGTCATTTGACCGGCAAAGAAAATTTGGTTATTTGCTTTTAGCTGATAAGTTGGTTCTAGAACATATGGCGAATTAATGAACGTATTACGATGCATGACACCATAGCGTACGATCTCCACGTTTTCAAGTCCAGGTATTAGCTTTAATACCTCTTTTTGCGGTCCCCATTTTAAATGTGTCTGGAAACCAACAATATTATAAAGCGTCCCCGCACCATCATCTTGTCTAAGCTGAACTACTGCATATGGACGTTTACCTGTTTTCGGATCTTCTAAGCCTACAGGTTTCATCGGACCGAATAATAATGTCTTCCGCCCACGCTCAGCCATTACCTCAACAGGCATACAGCCTTCAAAGTAAATTTCTTTTTCAAATTCTTTTAATGGCACTACTTCCGCTGCTATTAATGCATCATAAAAGCGGTTAAACTCATCCTCAGTCATTGGACAATTTAGATAAGCAGCTTCCCCTTTATCATATCTGGATTTTAGATAAACTTTATCCATGTCAATGCTATCTTTTTCTACAATCGGAGCTGCAGCATCATAGAAATACAAGTAGTCTTGACCAGTCATTTCTTTCACTTTTTCCGCAAGAGCTGGAGAAGTTAATGGGCCAGTTGCTATTACAGTAATACCTTCTGGGATTTCTGTCACTTCCTCATTAACAATTTCTATTAACGGATGATTACGTATAGCATCTGTAACTCTTCCAGAGAAATCATGTCGGTCAACAGCAAGTGCTCCTCCAGCAGGAACACTGCTGTGATCTGCTGATTGTATAATAATCGAGTCCAACATACGCATTTCTTCTTTAATAACGCCTACAGCATTAGTTAAATTATTAGCTCTCAGTGAATTGGAGCAAACCAATTCAGCAAATTTGTCCGTATGATGTGCTGGAGTTTGTTTAACGGGGCGCATTTCATATAGACGTACTTTTATACCTCTTTTAGCTATTTGCCACGCAGCCTCGCTTCCTGCTAATCCTGCACCAATAACGTTTACTATTTCAGTCATGTCGTATCCTTCTTTCTAACTTTGCGGATCTTCTTTATAATCACACGCAACACATTGTATTTGTATACCTTTTTTCAGTTTCTTCTCTACTAACATTTCATTGCATTTTGGACATGGTCGGCTAATCGGTTTGTCCCAAGAAACGAATTCACAAGTTGGATATTGGTTACAACCATAAAACAAACGTTTCGTTTTACTTTTGCGCTCCACTATCTGCCCTTCTCCACACGTTCGACAAGAGACACCTATTTCCTTGATAATTGCCTTTGTATTACGACATTCTGGGAAATTGCTACATGCCATAAATTTACCATATCGCCCTAATTTATAAACCATTGGCGAACCACAGTTTTCACAATCTTCCCCTGTTGGTTCATCTTTAATAACGATTTTCTCCATCTCAGCGTCAGCATATACGACACGCTTCTCGAAATCTTGATAGAAGCCATCGATTACTTCTACCCATTTTACTTGTCCCTCTTCTACACTATCCAAATCTCTTTCCATCTGGGCAGTAAACTCTATATCTAATATTTCAGGGAAGAACTCTAATACAAGCTGATGGACGATTGTTCCAAGCTCGGTAGGAACAAAGCGTTTTGTCTCTAAAGCTACATATCCACGTTTTTGAATCGTGTCTAAAGTTGGAGCATAAGTAGAAGGTCTACCAATCCCTAACTCTTCCAACGTTTTCACAAGTCTTGCCTCTGAGTATCTTGGAGGAGGCTGAGTAAAATGTTGCTTCGGATCGATAGATAATGCCTTTACTTTATCCCCGACTTCCAAAACTGGTAATAGTTTGTCTTTGTCATCCGTTTGATCATCAGAACCTTCCACATACACCTTCATAAATCCAGGGAATTTAACTTGGGAGCCATTTGCTCTAAAGTAAACTTCCCCATTTTTAAGGTCAACAGCCACTGTATCTAGTATAGCAGATTCCATTTGGCTAGCTATAAAACGTTCCCATATTAGCTTGTATAATTTTAGTTGATCACGAGATAGAATCGCTTTTAGTTCATTCGGAGTTCTTAGAACACTAGTAGGTCGAACAGCTTCGTGGGCATCTTGTGCTTTTTTCGATTGCTTTTCTACCTTCTTCGTAGAAATGTATTCAGCACCAAATTCATTTTTGATATATTCCTGTGCATCTGCTTTCGCACTATCCGAGATTCTTGTAGAATCCGTACGCATATAGGTGATCAACCCGACCGTTCCTTGTTTTTTGCCTAAGTCGATTCCCTCATATAATTGCTGTGCAAGCATCATTGTTTTTCTAGCTCTAAAATTTAGTTTTCTTGCTGCTTCCTGTTGAAGGGATGATGTAGTAAAGGAAGGGGCAGGATTACGTTTTCGTTCTTTTTTCACTACATTAGCAACTTCAAAATTTTTGCCCTTCATTAGCTTTAGAACTTCTTTTACTTCTTCTTCATTAGAAAGTTTTCTTTTTTCTTTTTCATTCCCATAATAAAGCGCATCGAAAGCTTTTTTATTTTTATCAAATTGGCCTTCAATTGTCCAGTACTCTTCTGGTGTAAAATTATTAATTTCATTTTCCCGATCAATAATTAATCGAAGAGCTACTGATTGTACACGGCCTGCTGACAGACCTTTTTTCACTTTTTTCCATAAAATTGGACTTATATTGTATCCTACCAGTCGGTCTAAAATTCTTCTAGCCTGTTGTGCATCGACTAGATCCATATTAATAGGTCTAGGATGTTTAAAGGATTCTAAAATCGCTTCCTTCGTAATTTCATTAAATACAACTCGGCAATCCGATTCAACATCTACATTTAAAGAGTTAGCCAAATGCCATGCTATTGCTTCCCCTTCTCTGTCGGGGTCAGCCGCGAGATAAATTTTCTTTGCTTTTTTTGCTGCTGTTTTTAGTTCTTGTAGTACCGGGCCTTTACCCCTGATTGTTATATACTTTGGTTCGTAATTATTTTCCGTATCGACACCCATTTGACTTCTAGGAAGGTCACGTACATGGCCAATCGATGCTTTGACTTTATATTTTTTCCCAAGATATTTTTCTATTGTTTTTGCCTTTGCTGGCGATTCAACAATTACCAAATAATCCGACATAAATCTGCCTCCTTATAGAAGGTAACTCGCTTTAATCTTCAAAACAAATACCTGTTGCAAAATGTATACCAGTTTTCTTATAAAAGCAAGACTTTTCATTTTTTTGTTTTTTATTTATTTAACTCTTCCAGTATTTGATGCCCGTTCCAGACTGGTTTTGCGCCCTCTAATATTAACAAATGCGGACCTATTGAAAGAGGGGAGTGTATTGAACCTGGAATCGCAAAAATCTCCTTACCATTTTCTAATGCATGCTCCATAGTGGAAACTGTGCCACTCTTTTTTTTCGCTTCAGTAATAACTACACCTTGGGAAAGCCCACTAATAATTCGATTTCTCATAGGAAAATTCCACTTTTGTGGTGTTATATACGGGGGGTACTCCGTTAATAATAACTGATTTTGCTCCATCTCGTTAGCTAATTTAAGGTTTTGTTTAGGATATACATGAAATAATCCTGTTCCTAGAACTGCAATCGTTTTTCCGCCTAAGCTCATCGTGATCTCATGTGCCAATGTATCTGCTCCCTTAGCGAGACCACTAATAATTACATACTCTTCATTTATCAAAGGTGGAAGTATTGTTTTGATACTTTCAGCGGTGTATTCCGTCGCCTCTCTTGAACCGATAATCGCTAGTTTTTTAGGGTTGCCAAGTAATTCTAACTTACCTTTTACGTATATAACCGCGGGAGGATCGTACAAGTTTAATAGACTTTTAGGATAGTTGGGATCGGAAAAAAGAATGGGGATAATCGAGTGCTTTTCATACATTTGATACATAGTAATTTCGACAAATTCTTGGAATATTTTTTGGAGTTTATTTGCGCGTTCGAGGGAGATGCTACATAATTTCGCCAATAAATACGGGGGTATTTTTTCTAATTCATCTAGTTTTGGATCATATTCTAGTAAAGGTTGTAGCTTATTTAAAGGTACTGGAAAAACATAATGTAAAGCTAAAAAGCGGTTTATAAATTGACTATTATTCATTGGTTTCCTCCTCAATTATATGACTAGTTTAGTATTTTTGTCCTGACATGCCCAGAGTTACTTTAAAAAAATACGGCAACACCATTCGATGCGCCGTACTTCAATATTAATGTGTTTTACAAGAATCGTAAATACCTGCTTCTTTAATCGCTTCGATTAGAGTTTCACCAATAACAGATGGAGTTGCTGCAACTTTCATGCCTGCTGCTTCCATTGCTTTGATTTTTCCTTCTGCAGTACCTTGTCCACCGGAAATAATAGCTCCAGCATGACCCATACGTTTACCAGGAGGTGCAGTTTGACCACCGATGAATCCAATGACAGGTTTTGTCATATTTGCTTTGATCCATTCAGCAGCTTCCTCTTCTGCAGTTCCACCAATTTCCCCAATCATAACAGCTGCATATGTGTCAGGGTCATCGTTGAATTCTTTTAGAACATCGATGAAGTTAGTCCCATTAACTGGATCTCCACCAATACCTACAGAAGTAGATTGACCAATACCAGCATCAGTTAATTGAAGAACTGCTTCATAAGTTAGAGTTCCAGAACGTGAAACTACTCCTACATGACCTTTAGTGTTGATGTAACCTGGCATAATACCAATTTTACATTCATCTGCAGTAATAACACCCGGACAGTTCGGCCCAACAAGGCGTGTTTTCTTACCTTCCATGTAACGTCTAACGTTAACCATGTCTAATACTGGGATATGCTCAGTAATACAAATAGTCATATCTAAATCAGCATCAACAGCTTCTAAGATTGCATCTGCAGCAAATGGTGCTGGAACATAAATTACTGAAACGTTAGCGCCAGTAGCTTTAACAGCATCTTCCACTGTATTAAAAACTGGAACGCCTTCTACTTCTGTTCCACCTTTACCAGGTGTTACCCCAGCAACGATTTTAGTTCCATATTCTAACATTTGTTTTGTATGGAAAAGAGCAGTTGAGCCCGTAATTCCTTGTACAATTACTTTAGTATCTTTATTAATATATACGCTCACTTTTTGTCCCTGCCTCTCTTATCCTACAAGATTAACGATTTTTTGTGCACCGTCAGCCATTGAATCTGCAGCAACGATATTTAAGCCAGATTCATTTAATAATTTTTTACCTAATTCTACGTTAGTACCTTCTAAACGAACTACAAGTGGTACTTCTAAACCTAACTCTTTCGCTGCAATAATAACACCTTCAGCGATAATGTCACACTTCATAATTCCGCCAAAGATATTAACAAAAATACCTTTTACGTTTTTATCAGAAAGGATGATTTTGAATGCTTCTGTAACTTTTTCAGCAGTCGCGCCGCCCCCAACGTCAAGGAAGTTTGCGGGTGATCCGCCGTAATAGCTAATTGTATCCATTGTTGCCATAGCTAGTCCTGCTCCATTAACCATACAACCAATATTTCCATCTAAAGAAATATAGCTAAGATCATATTTTGAAGCTTCGATTTCTTTTGGATCCTCTTCATCATAATCACGCATTTCTAAAATATCTTTATGACGATATAATGCGTTACCATCGAAGTTGAATTTTGCATCAAGTGCTAAAACATTGTCATCAGCAGTTACTACTAATGGGTTAATCTCAACGATTGAAGCATCTTTTTCTTTATAAACTTGATATAAACCAAGCATGAATTTAGCTGCTTTGTTCACAAGTTTAGCTGGGATATTCATATTAAATGCCATACGACGTGCTTGGAAGCCCGTTAAGCCTACAACTGGATCGATTTCTTCATAGAAAAGTTTTTCAGGCGTATTTGCAGCCACTTCTTCAATGTCCATTCCGCCCTCTTCAGAGCCCATTAATGTTACACGTGAAGTTGAACGGTCTAAAACTAGCCCTACGTAATATTCCTTCTTGATATCGCTTCCTTCTTCGATAAGTAAGCGTTTAATCTCTTTACCTTCAGGACCAGTTTGGTGAGTAACAAGTACTTTACCTAATAGTTCCTTCGCGTATTCACGTACCTCATCTAGATTTTTCGCGATTTTTACTCCACCAGCTTTACCTCGTCCACCTGCGTGAATTTGAGCTTTAACAACAATAACGCTTGATCCTAATTCTTTTGCCGCCTTCACTGCCTCTTCAGGTGAGAAAGCTACAATCCCGTTAGAAACTGCTACGCCATATTGTCTTAGGAGTTGTTTACCTTGATATTCATGGATATTCATCTTACATCCTCCAATCAAACTTATGTCAAGTAATATACTACCTTTCTAATTGTATTAAAAGTGTCACATCTTGTCCACAAAAGTATGATATTTACCTAAAACAACAAATATTCAGATTATATGTCGAATTATCTAGCTTTAGTTCCTTTTTCTTTATCTATTTTATAAATATAAGCAAAGACCTCTGCTACAGCTTGATAAAGCTCCTCTGGAATCGATTGATTGATATCTAATTGTCCAAGAAGTTCTACTAAACTGGCATCCTCCTGAACCGGTACATCGAACTCTTCTGCTTTAGCTAAAATATTTTCTGCTATCTTACCTTTTCCTTTAGCAACTACCCTTGGTGCATCATTAACCCCAGGATTATATGTTATGGCCACCGCTTCTTTGCGAGTATATCTTTCATCTTTCATATACGAATGTCTACTCCTTGCTTATCAAACATGTTTGTTTTTGACTTCAAAGCAGGAGTCATTTTTTGTTCTTGGAAAGTTTTTACGAATACTCCTGATAGTTGATAGCCAACCGAAGATAATCCTAACTTTAGTGTTTCTTTCAATTTTTCAGCAAATAGACCTAACTCCTGGTCATCATTAAATAAAGTAATCGATACTACTTTATTTTGTACCTGCATATCTACAACAGTTTCTTCTAAAGTTTCTAATTTCAAATAAAACATTATCCTTGCAAAATTAGAGTCAATTTTACCGTTTTCTTTCATCCTGCCATTCCACTCAAGTGTAGCATCCATTTTTTTACCTAAAAACTCTAATGGAACTTGCATCAATAGCTGGTGCTGTGGTCCATTTTCATTGGATAGGATTTGCAATCCATTCATGCGGGTAAGAACTGTTTCCGCACTATCTCTAATCGCAGTAGAAATAGTTTGGTTTTGCAACAGTTCAACAATTTGCGGCTTTAATTGGGAGGCTAATTGTCTTATTTCGTCGTTATTACTTCCGAGTTTCGCTTCATAACCGAATCCTAGAGATTTCAATACTTCTTTCATAGCATGCTCGAATGCTTTTCCATCTAATTGCTGTAAAATTTGTTGTTCTGCTTGAACTATTGTTTGAGTTAACACATTACCGCTTGTAGGATTTTTACTTATATCTGTTATTTGCTGTAAAGTCTGAGCTATCGATTCGACTGTAGCCCCTTTGCCTAGTAATGACACTAAATGATCCTTAGGAGTTAAACCATTCATATCCTTAGTGAAAATTGCTTGTTGGCTTTGCTCAGCAAATACTTTTGTCAGTGCATTATTTACTACTGATAGCTGGTTGGGCTGATTATCATTTTTTAGTAAAGCTAAAACTTCACTTTTTTGGTTTGTCGTTAATGAAGATTGCTGACTTAGCCAATTACGTAATTGTTCTATTGCTATTCCTTTTTCTGTCGGAGCAGCCTGTCCAAGTTTTACCAATTGGGCTCCAGCAGAATTCGCGATTGAATGTTCTCCAGTAACTGGAGTTGGGTTCGTAAGACTTGCTGTTAGCGGTAAAACATTGGATTCTTTTAATGTTTGCAGAATTGGCAGACGTGAAGTTAAAGATTGCTGCTGATTTAGAATAATTTCTACTTGTTTACCAAGTATTGCTCCAGCAGCTGGCCCATTAAATGGTTCTGCTATCTTTTGCAGATTTAGAAGAATATTATTTTTCAATGCTGGTGTTACTGTTTGGTCTTGTTGTAATTGAGATTGAAAATTTTGAAGGATATTATGCAATCCATCGGTAGATTTACCGCTCAATACTGTCTGTAGCATGGAAGTCGTTAAAGGCAATTTCATCTCCATTATCTTTTGAATCGTCTCGAGCGCCGCTTTCATCGTCATATCCTTAGGTAGCTGCTTTAATAACTGCTCTACTTGTATCAATGTTTCTTTAGAAACAGGTAATTGCTGTTTCATAAAAAACTGTATGGCTGCTTGCATTTCAGTTGTTTTTGGTAGATTCATCGCTTGTAATAACTGTTGACCTTGCTGCGCCAATGTATTTCCCTGTGTAAGAGGACCAGTAACTACTTTTAACTGTAATTCAGGTGCCGATTTTTCTACTTGGAAAAAATGCGAATCTCCAGCTTTAAGCGGAGTCTCTAATTTTGCTATTACCTTTTGGTTGCCAATTTGGACTTCTGCAGTTTGGTTTGGATACAGTTTTTTTATAGTACCGTGAACAACTTGACCTTCCTTCATAGGAGTTTGTAACTGAGAAGTTATTCCCGAAGTCATTTGTGATTGAACAGTTGAAAAAGACGTCGAAGTCACGTTATCACCTCATTCTTCTTAAGATGGATTTGATCGGTTCAAATGTTTTTCGATGATGCGGGGTTGGTCCATATTGCTCGATCATTTCGATATGTAGCTTTGTGCCATAGCCTGCATGTTTGTTAAACAAATACATTGGAAATTGCTCGTGTAGCTGATCCATATATTCATCACGGGCCGTTTTTGCTAATATAGATGCCGCTGCAATTGCTAAGCTTTGCGCATCGCCTTTTACGATAGAATGAGTTTCGATGTCAATTGGCAACTTCATCGCATCTACTAACACGACATTCGGTTTTATTTCTAAGCTTAAAACAGCTTCTGTCATGGATTGTTTAGTTGCTTCATAAATATTTAGTTGATCTATTTTTTCAACTGATTGAAAGTGAATAAAATATGCAATTGCATTTTGTTGAATAGATTCTGCTAATTCATTTCGCTTTTTTCTTGATAATTGTTTAGAATCATCTAGACCAATTAAATCCTCTTTATCATTTTGAAGTATCACTGCCGCTGTCACTACCGGACCAGCCAATGGGCCTCTACCGGCTTCATCTACTCCTGCTACTAAATCATTGGTATGAGAACAATAACTTCTATCGAAGACTATTTTTTCTTCATGCGATTGACGTTCTGCAAAAAGCAGCTGTTGTTTTCTTTTCCAGCTTGTCCATAATTTTCGAGCACCAATTCGTTCATCCTGTGCTAACTCGGTTATCCAAGCTTCCGAGCCCCTAGATTGTTCTAATTTGTCTTTGATCTCTTTTAGACTTAACAATTCACTCACATTCTTTCTATTTCTTAATCTATGTATCGACAATTATGTATTATATTGAATAATTTCACAAACAATGAATACTTCTTTTGAAAAGCGAAAACCCTTTTTACCATTTGGCAAAAAGGGTAGTATATCGCTTAATATTCTTCCACAAAATCAAATGTTAATCTACCTAGATGTAAATTACGAACGTCACGAACTATAAGTTCCGATACTTGATCATAATCTATTTCGGTACCATTTATAAAACATCTTCTTAACTTTCCAATTTGGTCAAATGTTTCTACTAAATCTTCGCTTACCTCTTTTACCTGATAACGTTCTTCCATTCGTTTTGGATAGTGTTCTTGCAAAAAGTTCAAGCCGTAAACTGCCAAATCCTCCATATTGATCACCGCGTCTTTAATAGCACCAGTGAGCGCAAGCTTATACCCCACTTGTTGGTCCTCGAATTTTGGCCATAGGATACCTGGTGTATCCAGCAATTCAATTTCTCTTTCCACTTTGATCCATTGCTGCTTTTTCGTTACACCCGGCGTATTTCCCGTTCTCGCTATATTTTTCTTTGCAAATCGGTTAATCAGAGTTGATTTACCCACATTTGGTATACCAACAATCATTGCACGTATCGCTCTAGGTTTTATGCCTCTATCTTTCATGCGGTCCCATTTAGGCTTTAACAGCTCTTTTGCCGCCTTAAAAACAGTTTGGAGTCCTTTTCCTTCTAAAGAGTTAATCGCAACTGCAGGATATCCTTTTCCCTCGAAATAAGCTATCCATTTTTTAGTTTGCATTTCATCTGCCATATCCATTTTATTTAAAATGAGCAATCTCGTTTTTTGATGTATCACTTCATCTATCATCGGATTTCTAGATGATAGCGGTAACCGGGCATCTATTAATTCGAAAACGATATCCACTAATTTTAAGTTTTCGGTTACTTCTCTTCTTGCTTTGGCCATATGACCAGGAAACCATTGAATTGTCATTTCGTACCACCTTCTTTACTTCACCAAGCCAATTTCATTCATTGGCCAGAAAACCAAGCTTGTATTTCCTATCACTTCGTCAATATCGACCAGGCCGATATGTCGACTGTCTTTACTATATCTTCGGTTATCTCCCATAACAAAAATTTGTCCTTTAGGGATCTCATACAAGAGGGCAGCAGTCTCTTCCATAGTGAAATCTTCTGTAAGTGTACCTTCCGCTATTTCACTTTTGTACTGATCTAGGTAAGGTTCATCTATTGCTTTACCATTAATGTATAACTGATCATTTTTATACTCAACATGATCACCGGGGAGCCCGATTACACGCTTAATGTAATTCTTTTGCTCTGGGGCATGGAATACGACTATGTCAAAACGATCTGGTTCACCAACCATATAGCCGATTTTGTTAACAACCATACGATCCCCATTTTCTAAAGTAGGCATCATTGATTCGCCGTCTACTACGATAGGTGTAAATAAAAAGAAGCGAATTATTGCTGCTAGCCCAAAAGCAATTAATAGAGCTTTTGACCACTCCCATAATTCATTCTTTTCTTTTTTTACTTGTTCCATCAACTTGCCCCCTTTGGTTATTGTCTTTATTGTACAAGGAAAACTCTTTTCAAGCAAAAACTATTGTCCATTTTCTTCATTGTTTATTTGAATTGTTTATATGAAACACACTTAGTTATTATTCAATGGATAAATTTCCCGTTTCGCAAGTAAATCAGCATTGTCAGCAATTTAACGAAAGAAGAGAGTAAGTTATACGGAAAGTAAAGCAAGCAAGATCCTAATGAGCATAAGTATTTGCCATATCAAGGCCAATAAACGGCCATAAAAGAGTTGCCATGCTTTTAATATGCCATAGAAACTGTGTTTTATTCCCAATAAATGACTAAACTTCGTTAACAAAATTAATCTCTAAAACGAGCTGTATAGAAAACGCCATTTAATGAGTCTATTATGTAAGTTTGATAAAAATTACATTATTTTATAATTCTAGAACATATTCAAAATAAAAAAGTTGTAGCAAAAGTGAAAACACCTTTACTACAACATTTACTTTTGCTATTAACGACGCTCTTTAATACGAGCAGCTTTACCGCGTAGGTCACGTAAGTAGTACAATTTAGCACGACGAACTTTACCACGACGAGTAACTTCTAAGTTTGCAATTTTTGGTGTGTGTACAGGGAATGTACGTTCAACACCAACACCGGATGAAATTTTACGAACTGTGAAAGTTTCGCTGATTCCGCCACCACGACGTTTAATTACAACTCCTTCGTACATTTGGATACGTTCGCGAGTTCCCTCAACAACCTTAACGTGAACACGAACTGTGTCCCCAGGACGGAATGTTGGAAGGTCTGAACGTAATTGTTCTTTAGTGATTTCTGAAATAATGTTTTGCATCATTTTCTCTCCTTCTGTAGAATGCTCTTACACACAGTTGCTGTTGCAGCGGAACACCCAAAATCAGTACTTTCCATAAAAGCACATAGTAAAATATAACACAACTAATTATTGGATGCAATAATTATTACAAATTTACTATCCCTTTATTTCTTTTAATAAACGTTCCTCATCGGAAGTAAATTGTATCTGCTCCAATAAATCTGGTCTGCGCATATACGTTCTTTTTAATGATTGTTCTTTTCGCCACTTATCAATTGCAGCATGGTTTCCAGACATTAAAACATCCGGAACTTTAAACCCCCGAAATTCCACTGGACGGGTATAATGGGGATGCTCTAGCAAACCAGTAGAAAAAGAATCTTTTTCATGCGATTCTGCGTTACCTAATACATTCGGCAATAATCTTACAACACTATCTACCACAGTCATAGCTGCGAGCTCGCCACCTGTTAAAACAAAATCTCCTATGGAAATTTCATCCGTCACTAGATGCTCTCGAATTCGTTCATCATAGCCCTCATAATGACCACAAACAAAAACAAGCTCTTCTTCTCGTGCTAGTTCTTCTGCTTTTTTCTGCGTAAAACGCTCTCCCTGCGGACATAACAGGATAATGCGTCTTGTTGGTCCTTGACTAGGAGGAAGAGCCTCTACGGCATTAAAAATAGGTTCTGGCTTTAACACCATTCCTGCTCCACCGCCATAAGGATAGTCATCCACTTGATGATGTTTATTGCCAGAGTAATCTCGAAAATTCACTACATTTATCGCTACTTCATTCTTTTCTTGAGCCTTTTTCAAAATCGATGAATTAAATACACCTGTAAACATTTCAGGAAAAAGAGAAAGAATGTGAATATTCATCATGATAGCAAACCATCCAATACTTCTATTGTGATTTTCTTGTGTTCAATATCAATTGATTTCACTACGTCTTCAATATACGGAATATAATGGTCTTTTTTGCCTTTTTCTGGCTTCACGGTCCAAACATCATTGGCACCCGTTTGAATAATTTCAGTAATAGTTCCAATGATTTCACCTTCAGTAGATTCTACTGTACAGCCTATAATTTCGTGAAAATAGAACTCATTCTCTTCTAGCTCAGAAAGATATTTTTCAGAAACCTTTAAAATTGCATTTCGAAATGCTTCAACATCCTTCAACAATGAGTATCCTTCAAAAGTTAATAAATCAAAGTTCTTATGCTGACGATGACTTGCCACTTTAACCATAATTGGTTTAGAGCCATCCGCTTTATGTAAAGCTAACTCACTTCCAACTTCATAGCGTTCGTCTGCAAAGTCTGTCGTAGAGATTACTCGAACCTCACCCCAAATACCATGTGTATTTACTATCTTACCTACATTAAACCATTCCATTAAGATTACCTCCTAGTTAGAAAAACCTGGCAAAGAGACCCGGTTCTCTAAAAATAAAAACGTAGATATGCCGTTGATTTCCGCTCCGAGCGGACGCTTTCCGTGGGCACGGCTTTAGCCGCTTCCCTCGCTACGCTCTGTCCAGGGTCTTCAGCTCGTGCTGTTCCACTGGAGTCGCCGCTCTGCGCTCCATTCAACAATATTCCCTTAGTATAAAGAAAGTTAAATACTAAATCACCTAAATAAGTCGTATTTCTCTTTCTTCATCGTATAAATTTAAATTCTCTTTTTCCTCTATTATTGGATAGCTTTTATAATTCATAAAAGATTACAAGTAATTTGAGTTGATTACTAAAAATTAGTCTAATCTTTTTATCTTAGCAATAAGCTTTGCTTAATTTAAAAGTTGAGCACTACTCACAGTATTGATTGCAGTGCAAGGTGGCGACTCCAGCGGGAACAGCGAGGAGGCTAAGGCAACGCCCGCGGAAAGCGTCCACCTGAAACGGAAATCAACAGGATTACTGTTCTATTCAATTCTTATAAATACCAAAAACGCTGAATAATTAGCTATCAAAAAAGGAAGAACAAATTGTTCTTCCTTTAATCTAATATGTCGACATATGTTTTTTTCTTTTGGTGACTGCCTGCTGCTGAGTAAACAATTGTACGAATTGCTTTCGCGACACGCCCTTGTTTGCCAATTACTTTTCCCATATCTTCAGGATGAACAGAAAGTTTATAAACTATACGGTTTACACTTTCATCTTTTTCAACCCTCACATTTTCTGGATAATCAACTATCGGTTTAACGATTGCTTCGATCAGCTGCTTCACATTGTCCCCTCCGATTATTTGCCGAGTTTTGCGTTATGGAATTTTTCCATAATTCCTTGTTCTGAGAACAAGTTACGTACTGTATCAGATGGTTTCGCACCGTCTTGAAGCCATTTTAACGCTAATTCTTCGTTAATTTTAACTTCAGCTGGTTTAGTAAGTGGGTTGTAAGTACCTACTGTTTCAATTTGACGACCATCACGCGGTGAGCGAGAGTCTGCTACTACAATACGATAGAAAGGAGACTTTTTAGCTCCGATACGTTTTAAACGAATTTTTACTGCCATTTTCATTGCACCTCCGAATAGTTTCACACAAGATAGTATATTATCAAGCTTTTATTTGTTTGTAAAGTGTTTTTTCTTAACACCCTATATTTTTTACTTAAACAATGAGTCCAGACCAGGCATTTTCATCTTTTTCTTGCCTTTTTGCTGCATGTTGGTCATTTGTTTCATCATTTTTTTCATATCTTCGAATTGTTTTAATAATCTGTTTATATCTTGAATAGATGTACCAGATCCTTTAGCAATTCTCTTTTTTCTTGCTCCATTAATAATCTCGGGAGTTGTTTTTTCTTGCGTAGTCATCGAATAAATGATGGCTTCTACACGATCCATCTGTTTTTCGTCCACCTTCGCATTTTCCAATCCTTTGATTTTACCTGCACCGGGAAGCATTTTTAGAATTTCATCTAAAGGTCCCATTTGTTTCACTTGGCCGATCTGTTCTAAGAAATCGTCGAATGTAAAACTCTGTGTGCGGAATTTTTCTTCTAATTCCTTCGCACGTTCTTCATCGACATTCGCCTGGGCTTTTTCGATAAGTGACATCATATCGCCCATACCTAAAATTCGAGAAGCCATTCTCTCCGGGTGGAAAGGCTCTAACGCATCCATTTTTTCACCCATCCCGACAAATTTAATCGGTTTTTGAGTAACGGAACGAATTGATAGTGCAGCACCACCACGTGTGTCTCCATCTAACTTCGTTAAAACAACACCAGTAATACCTATAGCCTCATTAAAGTTATTCGCTACATTGACTGCATCTTGACCAGTCATTGCATCTACAACTAAAAATACCTCATCAGGCTCTTTAATCGCACGGATATCCTTTAACTCCTGCATAAGTGTCTCATCAATATGAAGACGTCCTGCAGTATCGATAATAACTACATCATGATGTTCTTCCTTAGCTTGCTCTATAGCCTGTTTGACTATTTCAACGGGAGAAATATCAGTTCCTAATGCAAACACCGGTAATGAAAGCTGTTTCCCAATTGTTTGTAGCTGTTGAACAGCCGCTGGTCTATAAATATCCGCAGCAACCAATAATGGCTTTTTATTATACTTTTTACGCAGAACATTGGCCAATTTACCTGTCGTTGTTGTTTTCCCTGCGCCCTGTAAACCGACCATCATAATAACGGTCGGGGGTCTAGTAGAGAAAGCAATTTGACTTTGTTCCCCACCCATCAGTTCAGTCAATTCATCTTTAACGATTTTAACAACTTGCTGACCAGGGGTTAAACTTTTCATCACGTCTTGCCCAACGGCACGATCCGATACATTTTTGACGAATTCTTTTACTACTTTCAAGTTAACGTCTGCCTCAAGAAGTGCATACCTGACTTCTCTCATCATTTCTTTTACATCGGCTTCAGAAATTTTCCCTTTACCTTTAATCTTCTGAAGTGTACCTTGGAGTCGCTCAGCTAATCCTTCAAATGCCATGCTCGTTCGCCTCCTAATCCCATTCTTTTAATTGATTAATGAGTTGAATCAGTTCTTTTTCAGATGATTGATCTTTTACAAGAAAAAGCAGGTTCTCAACAGTTTCTTGTCTACGTTGAAATTTAGAAAACAGGCTAAGTTTTTCCTCATACTCTTCTAGCATAGCTTCAGTTCGACGTATATTATCATATACTGCCTGCCTTGAAATAGTATATTCTTCTGCAATTTCTCCAAGGGATAAATCATCTAAATAATAAAGTTGCATATAGCTTCTTTGTTTATCTGTTAGTAAAGCTTGGTAAAAATCGAAGAGAAAATTCATGCGAGTTGTTTTTTCAATCATTCCCATCTCTCCTTACCATATCAATTACGCCTTGACGTAATTGCGTCCAGATTTTGAATTGTGTTGGGGCCTGTGTGATGCAGGTCAGTTAGCCGTTGTCGCATAGACGCGATCAATTTAGACTAACATCCTTTTTAATCCTTCCAAAATCTGTGACATCCGCCGGAGGCTAGTGATTATGAGTGTACAACAACTATATAATTACTTGTCATACTATAGTTTAGTAAGAGAAGCGACTTCTGTCAAGTAAAATTACTTGTCTGACTCTTCTTCCTCTAAATCCAATCCATCGGCAAAAAGCCCATATACATACTTTTCAGCATCAAATGGTTGCAAGTCATCCATTTGTTCCCCTAAACCAACAAACTTTACCGGGATATGAAGTTTATTGCGTATTGCAAGCACGATACCACCTTTTGCAGTACCGTCTAGCTTCGTTAAGACAATCCCAGTTACATTCGTAACTTCTTTAAATGTCTGTGCTTGAACGAGTGCATTTTGCCCAGTAGTAGCATCAAGAGCAAGGAGCACCTCATGCGGAGCATCAGGTATCTCGCGAGAAATTACCCGATGAATTTTTTCAAGCTCATTCATTAAGTTTACTTTGTTTTGCAATCTACCTGCAGTATCACAGATCAATACATCCACACCACGTGATTTAGCAGCTCTTACCGCATCGTACATCACAGCAGCAGGATCTGAGCCTTCAGATTGCTTAATAACTTCAACTCCCACTCTGTCTCCCCAGACTTGAAGCTGGTCAATTGCTCCTGCACGGAAAGTATCTCCAGCCGCTAGCATGACATTTTTCCCTTCGCCTTTTAAACGATGAGCAAGTTTTCCGATAGTCGTTGTTTTACCAACACCGTTTACACCAACAAACAAAATAACAGATAATCCACTTTCTTCTAGTTCAAGTTCCGTTATGTCGTCTTCTCCAGCATTATAAATGTCTACTAGTTTCTCAGAAATAACCGATTGAATTCCGGAAGTATCTTTAATATTTTTACGTTGTACTTCAAATCGCAATGAATCCATCAATTCTGTCACTGTTTCAAAGCCTACATCTGCTTGAAGTAAAATTTCCTCCAGTTCCTCAAAAAAGTCTTCGTCCACTTTACGATATTTGGCAACTAAATCATTGACCCTTGACGTAAATTGGTTTCTTGTCTTAGAAAGACCTTCCTTAAACTTATTTGTAATCGAAACTGTTTCTTCCGCTTCTGGTGTAGAGCCTAACATTTTTTCTTTAAATTTTTTAAAAAAGCTCATATATAAACTCCTTTTAAGTTACTAATTCCGCTTCTAATTTAACAGAAACTAATTTAGATATACCAGATTCCTGCATTGTAATACCATACAGGACGTCTGCTCCCTCCATTGTTCCCTTACGATGTGTAATAACGATAAACTGCGTATCATGACTGAATTTTCTCAAATAATCGCTATATCGAGTTACGTTAGCTTCATCCAACGCTGCTTCTACTTCATCCAAAATACAAAATGGAACTGGGCGTGTACGTAAAATAGAAAATAGTAAAGCAATGGCAGTTAGCGCTCGTTCCCCACCAGATAATAAAGAAAGGTTTTGTAGTTTTTTTCCTGGGGGTTGGGCTAGAATATCGATGCCCGTATCAAGTAATGAGGAGGGATCAGTTAATACTAAATCTGCCTGACCACCACCAAATAATTCTCGGAACACCACTTTAAAATGACGCCTGATTTCATTGAAGGTTGTTTCAAAACGAATTGTCATCTCTTCATCCATTTCTTTGATAACCTCATGCAATGTTTCTTGAGCAGATAACAGATCTTCTCTTTGTTCTGTCAAGAATGAATGGCGTTCATTTACTTGTTCATATTCCTGAATCGAACTAAGATTTATCGGACCTAATTCCTCAATAGAGCGTCTCAATAATTTAACCTTTTTACGAGCTAGATCTTCTTCCATTTCAAATGGATAATCCCGCTCAGCTTCTTCCAATGTCATTTCATATGCTTCTTCTAAATGATTTTGTAAAGTTTTCATTTCTACTTCTATTTTACTTTGTTTTATATCTAATGTACGTTCTTCTGTAAGTTGTATATTAGCTTGTTGCTGTAATTGCTTAAATGTAATCTCTGCTTGTAAAATTGTTTGTGCAAGTCCCGTTCGCTTAGTTCTACCTGATTGAATTTGGACAACCAAATGTTCTTTTTTCAATTTATGCTGTTCTATTAGTTTCAGCAATTCTTCAGGAGATGTTCCACCTTGGTCATCATTTTCATACCAGGCAATTTCCTTTTGTAAGGTTGCCACTTTTTGTGTACTCGATGCGCTAGATTGATCTAAAAGAATATTTTCCTTCTCTAGTTGAGAAATTTGTTCATTGACCACTGCGATCAGAGATAGTAATTCACCTAATTCATTTTGGAATTTATCTTTTTCCTGTAGAGATTGTTGTTTCAATATTTGTAATTCGTCGATTGTTTTCTGAATAGAAGTCAATGACTCGTTAATTTCTGCGCTTCTGGAAGCAGTTTGTTCTTTTTTTCGAACTAAGCCTTCATGGAGATGATTCTTTTCTGTTTTTTCTTCATCATACTCCAATAATTGACTCGTCAATCTAGAAATTATTGCGGCACATTCTCTAGTTTCTGAGAGTAGTTTGTGTTCTAGTTCTCTTAGTTGTTCTCCAAAGAGTCGAGTTTCTTCAAGATCTTTTTTCAATTCTTGTACTTCTTGCTTTCTTTTGGAAACAGAAACTTCGGCTTCTAAAACGGATTTTTCTAATTCCACCAGTTTAACATTTAGTTGTTCTAGCTCTGCTTTACGAGTAAATAAAGAAGATTGCTGTTTAACAGATCCCCCTGTTAAAGAACCTCCCGCATTCACTACATCACCATCTAAAGTAACGAAACGGAATTTATATTGCAGCCGGGCAGCCATTTCATTGGCTCCTTTTAAATCTTTGGCAATAATAATATTACCAAGTAGATTTTCTACAATAATTTGATAACCATCTAAATAATTTACAAGTTTATCTGCCGTATCGACAAAAGACGGATGATCCTTAATAGAATCTAGTGTATATTCATTTAGTTTACGAGATTTCATAACCTGTAGCGGTAGGAATGTTGCTCGACCTACTCTTTTCTTTTTTAACCAATCTATTGCAATTCTGGCATCCTGGCTACTATCTGTAATTATATGCTGAGATTGGGGTCCAATAGCAGTATCAATTGCAGTCATATACGATTCTGGTATTTGAATTAGCTCTGCAACTGCCCCGTGAATGCCTTTTAGTTCCTTTTTATCTCGTGCAATTAGAACCTCTTTAACTCCTTGGAAAAACCCTGAAAACTCAGATTCTAACTCTTCCAATGAATCTCTTCTTGCTTGCATTTGATGCTTCATTTGATAGGCTTTTTGAAGCATTGTTTGTTGTTCTTCGAATGAGCCTTCCAAACGGTCTGAAACTTCTCGTTTGGTTTTATAATCCGCAAGTTTTTGTTGTAGCTCCTTTTGGCAATTTGCCAATAATGGATCTAATTCATTTTTGCGGATCGTTAGTTTTTCTAATTCGTCTTTAATCTCCTGATAATCTGAAATCATTTTTTCAGAAGAAACTAATTCAAAGTGAAGTTGTTGCTCCATATGCTTCATTTCGTTTTTCATCGTCGCTTCTTCATTTAACAAATCGATATAAGTACTTTTCAAATCTTCAATTTCCTCTTCCATTTCGGAAGCTGATTTACTTAACACATGATCGATTTGAACTTTCTTGGCACGAAGCTCTTTAAGTTGAGCTAGTTTTTCTGATTTGGCTATACTATTTGTTTTCAATTGCTCTGCTAGTGTTTGAACTTTTTGTTGTTCTTCTTCCAGCGCTTTTTTTAGCTGCGATATTTGCTGACTGGCATTTTGCTGTTTCTCTGCCAAAAGCAGTTTTCTGCCTTCTAAACGTTCTAGCTCAGAACTTGACTCTACTAGTTCGCTTTGCTCTGTATCTAACTTTTCATCGATATCAGACATTACTTTTCTATGTTGTTGAATATTTTTTTCCAATTCATCAATTTGTAATAGCAAAGACTGTTTGATTTGCTGGAGTTCTTCTAGTTTTTTTTGTAATTCTATATTCTCTTGAACAAATAGTCTTAAATCATGGGAAATTACTGCAATTTCAATATCCTTAAGCTCTTCCGACATCATTAAATAATCGGATGCCAAAGAAGACTGGATTTGCAGTGGCTCCATACGACCATCCAATTCATGCAAAATATCTAACACACGGTTTAAGTTATCATCTGTTTCAATCAGCTTGAATTCAGCTTTCTTTTTACGCTGCTTATACCTTAGGACACCCGCAGTTTCCTCAAAAATCGTACGACGATCTTCTGGCCGACTATTTAATATTTCATCGACTCGTCCTTGGGAAATAATAGAAAAAGCTTCTTTTCCAAGCCCCGAATCCATAAATAAATCGGTAATATCCTTTAGCCTACATGTTTGTTTGTTTAACAGATATTCACTGTCTCCCGAACGAAATACCCTTCTAGTCACACTAATTTCCGCAAAATCAAGAGCAACTCGTTGATCTGCGTTATCTAATATCAAGGTCACTTCCGCAAAGTTCAAGGCTTTTCTAGAATCACTTCCAGCAAAAATGACATCCTCCATTTTTGCACCTCGTAGGGATTTAGCAGATTGCTCACCTAACACCCATCTAATTGCGTCTGTAACATTGCTTTTTCCACTACCATTTGGTCCTACTACTGCAGTTACCCCAGGAACAAAATCAATTCCTATTCGGTCTGCAAACGACTTAAATCCAACTATTTCCAATCTTTTAAGGAACAATGATTATTCCTCCTGTTCTGAATCCTTTAATGCGAGTATAGCAAGTCTTGCAGCTTGTTGTTCTGCCTCTTTTTTGGAACGACCATTTCCGATACCCAATTCTTTAGTGTTTAAAATAACCCGAGAAACAAAAGTACGATTATGGGCCGGACCTTTTTCCTCTACAATTTCATAGCTTAATGTACCATTATTTTGTTGTTGAATAATTTCTTGTAATTGACTTTTATAATCCATCACATGCGAAAAAGCACCGAGTTCAATTTTAGGGAAAACAACTTTTTCTAAAAACTCTATAACTGTTTCTAATCCCTGATCTAAGTATAATGCACCGATAAAAGCTTCAAAAACGTCTGCTAGAAGCGCCGGTCTTTCACGACCTCCTGTCAGTTCCTCCCCTTTTCCTAGCAATACATATTTGCCAAAGTTTAACTCATTTGCAAATAAGACAAGTGAAGGCTCACAAACGATCGCTGCTCGAAGTTTAGTTAACTCTCCTTCACTCATACCTGTATACTGTTGAAATAAATATTGAGAAACAGACAATTCCAATACTGCGTCTCCAAGGAACTCTAAACGTTCGTTATCGGTAAAAAATTTCCGTCGATGCTCATTCACATAAGATGAATGGGTAAAGGCTTGATACAATAATATTGAGTTTTGAAACCTAATCTGAAAATGCTCCTGAAACTGCTCAAATTGTTCTTTTACAGTTTCTGAAAAAACTGCCTTACGTGTATTATTTTTTTTATGATTTACTTTCATGAATTATCTGCCTTTCTCACTTATCATATGTCCTTCTAAGTTTACCCGTTTCTAAACTAATGTGCAAAAAGAAATAGAGACGTTCTGTACTATTCACATGGAATAAGTAGAACGTCTCTGCTTCTATTAGATTTTATGTAGCTTTCTTCCGAAAAGCGCAAGTGCCTATGTTAGCCCTAAAAAGCGCTAGAAGGATTTCGCATAAAGGCGCTCTTTGCCTTTATCGAAAGCCTGAAGCAACTCGAAGGGCTAGGCACTGGCGTCTGGACAATTCAGCTAAATAAAACTTAACCTTGTTTGCTTTCAATATACTTAACTGCACTACCTACAGTTGAAATTTGTTCAGCATCTTCATCTGAAATTTCCATATCGAATTCATCTTCTAATTCCATTACTAATTCTACCACATCTAGAGAATCAGCACCTAAATCTTCACGAAAAGATGCTTCTAATTTTATTTCGCTTTCATCTACTCCTAGACGATCAATGATTACTTTAGTTACGCGTTCTAAAACAGTTGACACATTTGTCACCTCCCCTCAATGATTATACAAAATCCTACTACCTAATGAAAGGGATACTGAAATTTATACATAAAACTGTTGAATTCTGCAAGTGAAATCAGCTTTAAAATAACGGGCAAAAAGACTTCTGGTCCTTGAAGAACAGAAAAGTAGATATGCCGTTGCCTTCCGCTCCGAGCGGACGCTTTTCCGTGGGCACGGCTTCAATCTTCTCGTCACTAGCAAGAGGCTATACTCAATCTATAGGTGGAGTACCACTCACTTAATTGATTGTAGTGAAATGTGGCAACTCCTTCATGACCAACATCCTGTTGGCCCGAGGCTCGGCCTCGCCCGCGGAAATCAGTAGTATCTTTCATTCTTAAAAGTTCTATAAACTCAGTATTCATGCTACATTTTTTATACTTAATCTTTAAAATAGATTAAAACCTTACATATACATTCCGCCATTTACATGAATCGTTTGACCAGTTATATAATTTGCATCATCTGAGGCTAAAAATGCAACTGCCTTTGCGATATCCTCTGGATTTCCAAACTTAGCAAGTGGGATTTGGCTAAGCATTTGAGACCTTATATCCTCAGGAAGGGCATCTGTCATGTCTGTTGTTATAAAGCCTGGTGCAACCGAGTTCACCGTAATATTACGACTTGCCAATTCTTTAGCCGATGATTTGGTTAAACCAATAACTCCTGCTTTAGCAGCGACATAATTGGCCTGACCTGCGTTCCCAGATACACCGACAATGGAGGTGATATTAATAATTCGACCAGCACGTTGTTTCATCATTTGTCTTGTCACAGCTTTTGTACAAAGAAAGACACCTTTTAAATTCGTATTAAGCACATCATCCCACTCTGTTTCCTTCATACGCATTAGAAGATTATCGCGAGTAATGCCTGCATTGTTCACTAAAATATCAATGGAACCAAATTGTTCTAAAACTGAGCTTATTAGATTTTGAACATCATCAGCTTTGTCCACATTCGCTTGAATAGCAAATGCCTCTCCACCAGTTGCCTTAATTTCTTCTACAACTGCGTCTGCTCTATCTTTACTACCACTGTAATTGACGGCAACCTTTGCTCCTTCTTGTGCTAGGTATAGAGCGATATCTCTCCCAATTCCTCGAGAAGCACCTGTTACAATTGCAGATTTCCCATCTAATTTACCCATTTTGCGCATCTCCTAACTCTGTAATAACTTGCTGTAACGTCACTTCATCGTACACACAATAAGTAGTTACAGATCGATCGATTTTTTTTACTAATCCACTTAATACTTTTCCAGGACCACATTCCACAAAAATAGTCGTTCCCTGATCTATCATCTGTTGAATTGACTCTTCCCAACGAACAGGCGAGTACAATTGTTCAACAAGTAAATTTTTAATATTGCTAGCATCTGTAACCGGTTCAGCAGTTACATTTGAAATTACAGGTATTGAAGCTCTCTGTAATTCGATCGCTGAAATAGCAGCATCTAGTTGCTGAGCTGCAGGTCTCATTAGTTCGGAGTGGAATGGCCCACTAACTACTAGAGGAATTGCTCTTTTAGCACCAGCTTCTTTCGCTTTACTAGAAGCCTCTTCTACTCCAGCAGCAGTTCCCGAAATAACAATTTGCCCAGGACAGTTCAAGTTAGCTATTTGAACTGTCTCACCAGTTGCTGAAACAGCAGCTGTGACAGCTGACAATTCGTCTCTGCCTAATCCTAGTATTGCAGCCATTGCCCCTTTTCCAGCAGGCACTGCTTCGTTCATATACAAACCTCTTTGATGAACCAATAAAACAGCTTCTTCAAAGCTTAAAACATTTGAAGCAACAAGGGCAGAATATTCACCTAAACTATGACCCGCAGTGAAATGCGGAATGATGCCAGCTTGTTTTAGTTTGTGGGCAACCATTGAGCTCGTAGTGAGCAGTGCTGGCTGGGCATTATAAGTTTTCGTAAGTTCCTCAGCAGGTCCAGTTAACATAAGGTCACTCAAAGAAAATCCTAACACTTCATTTGCCCGCTCATAAAAAGAACGGCAATCTGCATTATTCTCTACTAATTGTTGACCCATCCCTACAGATTGAGATCCTTGTCCTGGGAATATAAAAGCAATTTTAGTCATTAGATGATTCCTTTCGTAATGTAGTAGAAATGATGTCTGCAACATTATGCTCCACCATTGTTCGAGCCTGTCTAATCGCATGATAAATTGCACGGCCGTTCGACGACCCATGCGCTTTAATAACAGGTGCCTTCAGTCCGAATAATCCCGCTCCACCATACTCGGAGTAATCTAGTGTATTTTTTAAACCTTTAAGTTCATTTTTTACTAACAGCGCTGAAATTTTCGTTTTAGCAGATGTATTAAAAGCTTGCTTCAATAAAGTAAATATACCCGAAGCTGTACCTTCAATCGTTTTAAGTACCATATTACCAGTAAAACCATCTGTTACAACGACGTCTGCTACTCCAGTAAGTAAATCTCGGGATTCCACATTACCTACAAAATTAATTGGTGCGTTTTTTAACAAGGGAAATGCCGCTTTCGTAAGCTCGTTTCCTTTAATATCCTCTGTACCAATGTTCAACAACCCCACTCGAGGATTCGAAATACCTCTAACTTTCTCAGCGTATATACTACCCATAACTGCAAACTGCTCTAAATGCTCTGGTTTAGCATCAGCATTTGCGCCTAAATCCAGCATGACAAACCCTTTACCATCGAGTGTAGGTAAGGTAGGTGCTAAAGCAGGACGATCTACTTGATCGATACGACCAACCACAAATAATCCCGCAGCCATTAAAGCTCCCGTATTCCCCGCTGAAACACACGCATCAGAATCTCCATTTTTCACGGATTCTGCCATTTTAACTAGTGAGGAATTTTTCTTTCTTCTAATTGCACGAACGGGCTCATCCGTTCCTTCAATTACTTCATCTGTATGTATAACGGTTAGACGTTCATGTTGCTTAATTAAAGAAGCAAGCTTTTCCTCATCACCGTATAGTTGAATTTCTATATCATCGAACGCTTCTAACGCCTCATAAACACCTTTTACGATTTCGTGAGGAGCATTGTCGCCGCCCATTGCATCTATTGAAATTTTCATTTTAATCACCTTTTTTATGACATCGTTACTCTATACATGCTAAATTGACCAACGAAAACCGTTTCATTTTCAACTTTGCTGGTCACTTCTATTAGCGTACTATTTTTTTTTGCATCACTGTTTGTTACAACCGCTTTTGCAATTACACGATCACCTGCTTTTACAGGTTTGACAAATGTAAGGTTAGACTTTCGAGTAAGCGCTAGATCATCATTTATAACCGCAACAGCCAATGAATTAGCTTGGGCAAATAAATGGTGTCCCCTTGCTATACCATTTCGAGCAAAAACATGATCCTTTGTAATATCCAATATTGAAATGGCTTGCTTATCAAGATCTATATCAATAATCTCTCCAATTACTTCATCGATTGGAAGAGATTTCACCTCTTCTTCAAAACTATGAGCAGCTACTGATTTAATACGTTCCCGTAGTTCCGGAATAGATAATTCCATTCTATCCAATCGAATAGTTTGAACACTCACGTGAAAAGTAGAAGCTAAGTTTTCATCTGTGATAAACGGATTTTTCTCTAGCGTCTCTAAAAGTAGTTTCTGCCTGTCTTTTTTGGAGTATTTCATTTCTTCACCACCATTTTAGCACTTGGTACTAATATCAGTATATAAATATTAAAAAAAGAATGCAAGAATTGATTCAAAATCATTCTTACATTCTTTTTAATCAATTCGTTCCCCATCCATAGCTTTTGAATTTATAAGTATCTGCCGAAGTCCGGCTAGTTCGTTGGAATCCCAAAATTCTTTAGAGTCTAATAACCTTTCAGCATCAACTTTGGCAGTATTGAGAGCCCGATAATCATGAACAAGATCCGCTACTTTAAATTCTGGTAGTCCACTTTGTTTCTTTCCAAAAAAGTCGCCTGGACCTCGAAGCTCTAAATCTTTTTCCGCCAAAATAAATCCATCATTTGTCTCGGTCATGGAAATCATACGCTCTTTTCCTTCTTCGGATTTCGGATCAGCTAGTAATATACAAAACGATTGATGCTCTCCACGACCAACTCGACCACGTAATTGATGTAGCTGAGCTAAACCAAAACGTTCTGCATCGAAAATAATCATAAATGTTGCATTCGGAACATTCACCCCAACCTCTACAACTGTAGTGGAGACTAAAACTTGTATGTTTCCTTCTGAGAAATCTCTCATTACTTGTTCTTTCTCATCCGAATGGAGGCGCCCATGCATTAAACCAACTGTAGAGTTACCTTTCAGTTCATCTGCCATCATATTATACACATCTACTGCATTTTGCACATCGAGCTTTTCAGACTCCTCGATTAAAGGGCAAATTATATAAGCTTGCCTTCCAGTGGCCAGTTCATTTTTTAATCGAGCTATCAATTTATGAAGCTGATCAGGTTTCATCCAATGGGTTTCAATTTTCTTACGACCAGCAGGCATTTCATCAATAATGGAAACATCCATTTCACCAAATGCGGTGATTGCTAAAGTACGAGGGATAGGAGTAGCGGTCATAAATAGGACGTCTGGATTTTCCCCTTTATCTTTTAGTACTCTCCGTTGTTCTACTCCAAATCGATGTTGCTCATCTGTAATAACAAGACCAAGCTTTTTAAATGCTACATCTGGTTGGATTAATGCATGTGTTCCGATCAAAAGATCTATAGTCCCAGCTTCTATATTTTCTAATACGGCTCTTCTTGCTTTTGCTTTTGTAGAACCTGTTAACAAAGCAATTCTGACACCTATTGGGGCTAACCACTCATCAAGCGAACTAGCATGCTGTTCAGCCAATATTTCTGTAGGGGCCATTAGTGCTCCTTGATACCCAGCTGTAATCACGGCATATAAGCAAATTGCGGCAACTATAGTTTTCCCGGAACCAACATCTCCCTGCAGAAGACGATTCATACGATGAGGCTCACGTAAGTCACGACATATTTCATTGACTACTCTTTTTTGAGCATTTGTCAGTTCATATGGTAAGGTTTCGATTAGCTTTTTAACTAAATCATTATGAAAGGCAATCCCATTTCCAACGTTTTGTTCTTTTCGAACCTTTTTAATAGCTTGCATTTTTAGTTGAAAAACGAGTAATTCCTCATAGACAAAGCGTCTTCTAGCGTCTTTGGAATGCTCCGCGTCTTGTGGAAAATGAATACCTTCTAGAGCATCAGATATACCTGGTAAACGATATGGCACTCGAATTGAAGCAGGTAATGGATCTACCAGGGATTCCTTCATTTGATCCAAAGCCTGTCTCATAAATTTGCGAAATGTTTTTTGATTGATCGAACCTTTTAGTGAATAAACGGGTTCAAAATCCTGTAAGTCTGTTTTTGGACCAATTGAAAAAGTGGAGACATTGATGACCTGTCTGCCTCGATCCCATTTACCTGACACTGTAACGATAGAACCAGGAATAATCTTGTCTTTTAAATAACCTTGGTTGAAAAATACTGCTTTGATTAAATGCTGTCCTGCCAGTATACGAACTTGCATTCTGGATTTGTTCTTCCCTAAAAAAAGAAGTGAAGGCTCACTTTCGACCCTACCTTCTACTGTGACACGTTCATTATGTGCTGTTTCTGCTAAGTTTTTTAGCCGAAAATCTTCATGTCTATATGGGAATGTCATAACTAAATCCTCTAATGTAACAATACCAAGGTCCTGTAATGCGTTAGCTGTCCCACTTCCCACTCCTTTTAAGGAAGTAACTAATTCACATTTACTAGTTTCCACTTCCCACTACTGCTCCACCAAAAATTTTAGCTTCTAACCACTTACCAGTAGGAGTTGCTGCAAGACCACCCTGACCTGTTTCTCTTAAGGATGATGGCATTGTCTGACCAATTTTATACATAGCATCAATTACTTCATCACAAGGAATTCGACTCGTCACTCCTGCAAGTGCCATATCTGCTGCCACTAAAGAATTGGAAGCCCCCATTGCATTTCTTTTCACGCAAGGTACTTCTACTAGCCCAGCTACAGGGTCACAAACTAAACCAAGCATGTTTTTTAAGGTAATTGCAAAAGCTTCAGCACATTGAGCAGGAGACCCTCCCGCCATTTCCACGATTGCTGCAGCAGCCATTCCAGAGGCAGATCCAACCTCTGCTTGACAACCACCCGCTGCTCCTGAAATAGAAGCATTATTTGCAACTACAAATCCAAAAGCCCCAGATGTAAACAAATAACGTATCATTTGTTCTCTTGTAGGATTCAATTTGTTTTTTACCGCAAATAAAGTACCGGGAACTACTCCTGCCGAACCTGCTGTTGGAGTTGCACAAATTGTGCCCATGGCAGCATTAACTTCGTTCGTCGCAACTGCCTTACTTACTGCATCTAACATAAGTTCTCCAGTTAACGTATTCCCTTTTTTAAGATAGTTTTGTAAAAGAACAGCGTCTCCACCAGTTAAGCCTGAAGTAGAATGAACGCCTCGTAATCCTTTTTCTACAGCCTCTTCCATGACAGTTAAATTACGATCCATCTGTGCCATTATTTCTTCTCTAGAACGATCTGTAATCATTATTTCTTGTTCTATCATTATTTCGGAGATAAGTTTATTTTCCTGAGTTGCTCGCTCCACTAATTCACGAACATTACGAAATAGAACTTCCATTTGTATTCCCCCTTAATCGGCGATTCTTGTTACTTGCGTAATGTTAGGTAAATCGCCAATTTCTTTTAATATTTGTGCATTCACATTTTGATCGACTTCAATAACCATTAATGCCATATTACCTTTTTCTTTACGTGATACTTCCATATGCCCAATATTGATATCATATTTTGCTAAACAGTTTGACACATTTGCAATACAACCCGAACGATCCTCATGAACTACTAAAATAGCAGCCATATCTCCAGAAAGACGTAGCGGAAAACCATTTAACTCCGTAATTTCTGTCTTTCCTCCACCAATTGAAATTCCGACCATAGACATTTCTCGGCTTTCGTCACCAATGACGATCCGAGCGGTATTAGGGTGCTCCGTATGTGCGGTTTCAGGAATAAATTCATATGTTAACCCTGCTTTTTCTGCATCCTCAAACGCTGTCTTTATACGTTCATCAAATGTATCGTAATCTAGCAATCCACCAATAATTGCTATGTCTGTTCCGTGTCCTTTATATGTTTCTGCAAAAGATCCATATAAATGTATTTTAGCCCAAGTAGGCTGTTTTCCAAATAAGTCTCTGGCCACTCTTCCAATACGAGCCGCTCCAGCAGTATGAGAGGAGGATGGACCAATCATTACTGGTCCGATAATATCAAAAACAGATTTAAATTTCACTGATTAAACCTCCATAAGATGTTTTGTACTCCCATTTTACACTCAAAATCCAAAATAAACAAAGTATTGTCTATTGTCTAGTGAAGCAATGCTCAATAGTGGGTTTTATGGGCTTTAAAAACAACTTTATGAGCTATCAAGTGGATCTTATGCGCTATTTAAGCAATTTTATGGGCTATCCAATGATTTGTAAGTATTCCGCAGGTCATTTATGGGCTATTTGCACAGTTTTATGGGCTACCAACTACAATCGTTGAGCTAGCATACTAATTCCTAAAATTAAAAACCATGTAGAGGAAATGCCTCCACATGGTTTTTGAATTATTCTACAGACAAAATATATGGGTACAACGGCTGTTTGCCATTATACACTTCTACTTCTACATCCTCATATTGAGCTTCGATAAAGGCAGCAAACTCATTCGCTTCCTCTTCACTTACGTCTTCTCCATAAATGACAGTAACTATTTCAGCTTCTTCGTCCATTAAAGATTGGATTAAGCTAGTAGCTACTTCAGTTAAAGAAGGATTTGAAAGAACAATTTTACCTTCCGCAAGCGCCATGAAATCATCTTTTTTAATATCGACTCCATCTATTGACGTATCACGAACTGCAAATGTTACTTGTCCAGTTTTCACCTGTGCATATGCTTCAATCATGTTGTTTTTATTTTCTTCTACAGTCGCTTGTGGGTTAAAGGCTAATATAGCAGCCATTCCTTGCGGGATAGTTTTGGTAGGAACAACAGCAGCTTCAATTCCCAGTACTTCGGCAGCTTGTTCAGCAGCCATCACAATGTTTTTATTGTTTGGCAAGATTAATACACGCTCTGCTCCAACCGCTTCTATAGCTTTCACGATATCTTCTGTTGATGGATTCATCGTTTGTCCGCCTTCGATAACCGCTGATGCACCTAAGCTTTTTAACAGTTTCGAAACTCCAGGACCCATCGCTACAGTAACAATTGCATATGGATGAATTTCTGCTTTTTTCGCAGTTGCTTCAGTTGAATATCCTTCTCCAACTATTTCAGTATGTTGCTGACGCATATTTTCAATTTTGATCTTGATGAGGTCACCATATTGTTGACCGTACGTTAAAACCTCACCAGGTGTTTCTGAGTGAATATGAATTTTCGCAATTTCATCATCCGAAATAACTAGTAAAGAATCACCATATTCACTTAAGTCATTACGGAAAGCTGTTTCATCAAACGCTTTTTTGCCATCCTCGAAACGAACCATAAATTCTGTACAAAAGCCGAATTCAATATCTGCAGTATCCATAAATCCTTGGACATTCATATGGTGCTCTGCACTTACAAGGTCATCCATTGAAGAACCTATCGTCTTATTTGGCAACTCTTCGCCTTTAAGACTTGCTAAAAATCCTTCATATACAAATACTAGTCCTTGTCCACCACTATCGACTACTCCAACTTCTTTTAATACAGGCAATAAGTCCGGAGTTCTATCCAAAGATTTTTTTGCTTCTGTTACAATTGCTTCCATGAGTTCACGAATATCATCCACATCTTCGCTAACCTCTACAGCTTTTCTAGCAGAATCCTTTGCGACTGTTAAGATTGTACCTTCGACTGGCTTCATCACTGCTTTATATGCAGTTTCGACACCGTAGTTAAGTGCATCTGCAAATTGTTTTGCATTTAACACATCCAATTGTTCAATCGATTTACCGAAGCCTCGAAACAATTGCGATAAAATAACGCCAGAATTTCCACGAGCACCCATAAGTAAACCTTTAGAGAGTGCTTGAGCAGTTTTTCCAATATGCTCATTTGTATGAGCAGCTGTTTCTTTCGCTCCTGAGGTCATAGATAAATTCATATTAGTTCCTGTGTCACCATCTGGAACTGGAAATACATTTAATGCATCTACGTAATCCGCATTCTGGAAAAGATGATGCGCTCCCATCTGAACCATGTCAGCAAATTGGATACCATTGATTGATTTCATAATTTTCTCTCCTTATTCACACGTTTGCCACGCGAACTCCTTGAACATACACATTAACGGATTTCACTGACATACCAAGAGACTTGTTTAGTGTGTATTTCACTTTTGACTGTACTTGATAGGCTATTTCTGAAATTTTAGTACCATAGCTCACAATTATGTACATATCAATATGTAAATCTTCTTTTTCTTGTCTTACTAAAACACCTTTAGTAAAATTTTCTTTTCTTAATATGTCTGTTAAACCATCTCGAATTTGATGCTTTGATGCCATACCAACTATCCCATAGCATTCAATAGCCGCTCCACCAGCAATTTGAGCAACTGTATCTTGTGATATATCAATTAGTCCGAATTCATTTTTCAATTCAATTGACATGATAAGACCTCCCAAGTCTTTTTGACTATCCTTTATTGTACTACACCCATTAAAATTATAAAAGAGACGTATACTTTCGTCCACTTTTTCAACGTTTTGAAAGTCTTTATTTACTTGTGATCTGTGATCTATTATCTATTACTTGTAGAGCGGATAATTTTCCCGAAAGATTCGTAGCCTAAATGTGTAGAATCGAACTACATAGAGTTGTTTTCTTCTTTCTCTGATGCAATTTTCTGAAATTATTCCAGCGCTTTTCGGAGCTTTCGTTGGCGCTTCCGCTTTTCTATCCTGTCTAGCTCCAGCGCCTAGCTCCTCGAGTCGCTTCAGAATTTCAGTAAAGGCAAAGGACGCCATTTGCTATAAGTCTTCCAGTGCTTTTCGCTGCTAAACGGCGTCTTCCGCTTTTCCATGCTGTCCAGCTTCAGACGCCAGCAGCTCGATCACTTCAGACTTTTAGAAAAGGCAAAGGACGCCTTTTGCTATAAGTCTTCCAGTGCTTTTCGCTGCTAAACGGCGTCTTTCGCTTTTCTATGCTGTAAAGGTTTTTTTCTTGATAAGCCTTGCACTTCGTTAAGGTCTGTGGTAAATTATTAAAGTATGTGAAATATCGAACTGAAAAATCTTTCAGCTTCTTTTTTAAAGGAGGAAATATAATGCCAAAAGTATGTGCAATCACTGGGCGTAAAGCTCGTTCGGGTAATGCTCGTTCTCACGCAATGAACTCTACTAAACGTACATGGGGAGCTAACCTTCAAAAAGTACGCATTCTTGTAGACGGTAAACCAAAACGTGTATGGGTTTCTGCGAGAGCTTTAAAATCAGGAAAAATTGAGCGCGTTTAATCGTACTCATAATTAATGCCAGGCCGACTATAGTCGACCTGGCATTTTTCATTTCTTCACTTCTTCTTTTTTAAATAGCCGTATACAAACCTTCACAAAACTACTCACGGATTTAGGCAATCTAAATGTGTAGACCTTCACACAATTCCTCCCTTTTAGTCGCTGCTTCTTATCATTAAACATATGCCCGCGGTAAAAGAGATAGTACCTGATCGGTCTTTAAGTTCATTGCTTGTAAATTTAGCATTTCCAACATTAATATACTCATCTTCTACATCGTATAGAAAACCTTGTAAATTCATATTCTCCACATGTTCTCCAAAAGAGAAAAAGGAAACATACTTGTAATGATTATCAAAATTAATCATATGAGTTCCTGATGATAAAAATTGAATAATATTTTGATTGTTTTGGATGACAAAGGTGATAGTTGGATTTTCTAATTGAAAACGACAAATATCGTTTAAAGCAGCCTCGTAATGGTCTAGGCGACCCCCAGTTACCCCTGTTACGATTATTACATCAGGTTTGTACTCTAAAGCAAGGAGTATGGCAATATGAGTATCGGTTTCATCTTTTTCCATCTGTAGTTCTGTTACTTTTTGTATTTTCTTCTTCATGAAACCTTGCTCTTCCTGTGTAAGAGAATCAAAGTCGCCAATAGCTTCATTTGGCAGTATACCCTTTTCTATTAGATGCAATGCCCCTCGATCAGCACCTATAAAAACAACTTCCTCTGTATGAAAAGGAAGCTGTTTAAAATCAACAACTTCCTTAGATGGTCCACCTGAACAAACTACAACTCGCTTCATTTTGGAACTACACTTAAACCAGCTTCTTTAATCGCTTGTAAAGCTTTTGCTTTGTCAGGAGCGTTATAAATTGCAGATCCGGCAACTAATACAGTAGCTCCTGCTTCTACACAAGGTTTAATCGTTTCTTCATTGATACCGCCATCAATTTCAATTTCAATGGATAAATTTCGTTCTTTAATAATATCTGATAATTGTTTTACTTTAGGCACAACAGAATGTATAAACTTTTGTCCACCAAATCCAGGGTTAACTGTCATGAAAAGAACCATATCAATATCCTCTAATACATGTTGAATTGTTTCAATCGGCGTATGAGGATTTAATACAACGCCCGGTTTTACACCGAATGAACGAATTAATTGAATCGTTCTATGCAGATGCGGACATGCCTCTACGTGAACTGTAATGTAATCTGCTCCCGCTTTGGCAAAAGATTCAATATATTGATCCGCATTTTCAATCATTAAATGAACGTCTAAAGGTAATTTTGTAAGCGGGCGAAGTGCTTCTACAACAATTGGTCCCATTGTAATATTCGGAACAAAATGACCGTCCATTACATCGATATGAATTAGTTCTGCACCTGCTTTTTCTACTTCTAAAACTTCTTCTCCTAGCTTAGAAAAGTTTGCTGCTAGTATTGAAGGTGCTATTTTCACCATAATTTAGTACCTCGGCTTTCTATCCATAATTTCTTCTAAGAATTGTAAGTAATGTTTGTATCGATACGCTTTTATCTCACCGGTATCTACTGCTTCTTTAACGGCACATTTTGGTTCTTTCACATGCATACATTCTCGAAACTTACAGTCATTTTGTTTTACCACAAACTCTGGGAAACAACGGTAAAGTTCCTCTTTTTCCATTAGATCAAATTCAAACGAACTAAAACCTGGTGTATCAGCAAGTAGTCCCCCGCAAACCTCAATAAGCTCCACATGCCTTGTAGTGTGTTTACCTCTACCCAATGCATTAGAAATTATACCTGTTTTTAAATCTAGGGAAGGTAAAATCGTATTTAATAACGTTGATTTACCTACGCCAGATTGACCAGCTAAAACAGTTGTTTTTCCTTCTAATAAAGGAGTAATTTTCTCATCAAACTCAGGATCGTCTTTATATGTCATAAATAGCTGATAACCTATTTTTTCATAATCCTTCATATATTCCTTAATTTGAGTCTCTAACTTATCATCCATTAGATCACTTTTCGTCAAACAAATAATCGGTTCAATATGAAATGATTCTAACACTACCAAAAAGCGGTCTAATAAGATTGTATTAAAATCTGGTTCCTTAATTGAAAAAACTAATATAGCTTGATCAATATTTGCAATAGGTGGTCGAACTAAATTATTTTTTCGTTCATGAATGACTGTAATTGTTCCATCATTACTACCTTCCACTGTATAATCGACAAAGTCCCCAACTAAAGGTGATTCCCCTCTGTTTCTAAATACACCTCTTCCCCGACATTGAATAACTTTTCCATTATCATAGACATAATAAAACCCACTTAATGCTTTCCTAATTTGACCTGTTGGCATCCGTTTCCTCCCTATTCTAAATCTTCATACGCAATTGTTTCTTTTAAGATTGTTTTTGAGTTTACCTCAATTCGATATGCTGCCTTTTTGCCTTCACTAATTTCTAATTTCAAATGTCTTACAACTGTTTCAGTTAAGACAAATTCTTCGACGGGCTCCAACATTGAACGAGTTTTATCTTCAATATAAATTCGAACTACTTGCTCCTCTGCAACTGGTTTTTCTTTCTCTTCTTCCCCATCACCATCACTTCCATCTTCTTCATCCGCTTCCTCCACTACAGGTTGTTCATATGGAATCGTAACAGATTTTACAACAAATTTAGGAGGCTTGGCCTTTGGACCATCAGAAAGAGTTACTTCAATTGTGCTTCCAGGACTTACTTTTGCATTTGGCATTGGTTTTTGATCAATCACGTTCCCTTTTGGAACGGTGTCGGAATTTCGTTTTTCCGTCACCATAATTTTAAAGCCAGATGATTTTTCATAATCACTCAAAGCCTTCTCATTCCAGTCGGTCAAATCGCTAACTGACCGTAAGTCTGGTCCATTACTTACCGTAAATAGAAGTTCCGTTTCATTAGGGATAATCTCTTCTCCTTCAGTCGGTGTTTGCTTTAATATAGTTCCTTTTGACTTATCGTCAAATACTTCCTTTACTTCTATTTTTAGATCTTGTAACAATATTTTTACTTGATCTATATCTTTACCGACGTAGTTTTCAAGGACAAAGGTTTCTTTACCTGAAGATATAAATAAATGGATTTCACTATTTTTTTCACGAAGCTTGCCTGCTTCAGGTGTCGTTCGAATTATCTTATTTTCTTCTACTTCATCTGACACTTCTAATGTTTCATCACCGATTGTAAATCCTTCTGACTTTAATTGTTCAATAGCCTCTTCCAATTCCAAGTTCGATACATCTGGAACTTGAATCTTATCTGCTTTGAAAATACCTGGAAATACGATAAAAATTAGCAATAATAATAGGATAGCTCCTCCTAATATCCCACCAATTATTTTCCGTTTTTTGTTCTTATTTTTTGACTTTACCGGTTGCATGGTCTTATCTGATGTTGACATTTTTTTGGTGTCAGAAACCTCATTAAATAATACAGGCTCTTTAATAACTGGTAATACCTTCGTTGCATCATCATCAATAGCTACTGCGAATTTCTCTTCTCCTGCTCTTTCAGGAGATAAGGCAGTTGCCAAATCCGCTTCCATTTCTTCGGCGGAAAGGTATCTATCTTTCGGGTCTTTTGCAGTAGCTTTCAATACAACGTTTTCAATGCTTTGCGGTATGGAGGGAATAATTTTTCGTATAGACGGTGTTTCTGTTTGTAAATGTTTTAATGCGATGGATACCGCAGACTCTCCTGAAAACGGGAGTTGTCCAGTTAATAGTTCAAATAATACGATACCTAATGCATAAATATCTGACTGCTTAGTAGCTGTACCACCGCGCGCTTGTTCAGGTGATAGATAATGTACAGTACCTAATACCGAATTTGTCTGTGTGTAGGAGGTTGCACTAAGCGCCATCGCAATACCAAAATCAGTTACCTTTACATTTTCCTCTTCATCCAACAAAATGTTCTGTGGCTTAATGTCCCGATGGATAATATGATTATTATGTGCAGTAGAAATAGCCGATGTAAGCTGCTTCATAATCATTACGGATTTCGTTGGAGAAACCGGTGCATTCAGCTGTATGTATTCTTTTAACGTTTCGCCCTTCACATATTCCATGACAATATAGTGAATATCTTCATCTTCCCCTACATCGTAAATATTGACAATATGGGGGTGAGTAAGGCTAGTTGCAGAAAGGGCCTCGCGTTGAAAACGACGGTGTAATTCTTCTTCATTAGAAAAATCGTAACGTAACACTTTAATCGCTACATCACGATCTAAAATCATATCATGCGCCAAATAAACATTGGACATGCCGCCTCCACCAATCATTTCAAGTAACTTATATCTGCCACTTATTCGTTTGCCTATCAGCATCCTCACACCTCCTCGTCATTGTTAGATAATAGAATCAAAGAAATATTATCTTCTCCGCCTGACTTATTTGCTTCATCTACTAAATCTTGCCCTTTTTCTTCAAGCGTCTTATTGGAATATAAAATGGATTGCATAAGTGGTTCACTTATCTTGTTGCTTAAACCGTCTGTACAAAAAAGTAAATAAGAGTTTGGACGGAATGCGATATCGTAAAAATCAGGTTGAATTGTTCGTTCAGTACCAATCGCTTTCATTAATACATTTTTATTGGGATGAGTCTTTGCTTGTTCCTCACTTATTTCCCCAGAATCTATGAGGACGTTGACATACGAATGATCTCGTGTAATTTGAAGGACCCGCTCTGGTGATATTAAATAGACGCGACTATCTCCCACATGAGCAATAATTCCTTGTTGTTTCTCGAACAAGCCAGCGATCAATGTCGTACCCATACCAGCACAATCAGCACTTGTTTGAGAATGTCTGCTAACAGTTTGATTGATCGATTGAAACGTATAGGTTAACCAATCTCTAACTTTTACGATCAACGGATTGAATGCAGCAAAATACTTCTTAAACTCCGTAACAGCAAGTTCACTCGCAACATCTCCCGCATTATGACCACCCATACCATCTGCTATTACAGCCAGTAATCGTCCATCTTCTCGCAAAAAAACTTCTACTCTATCTTCATTTACCGTTCTTTTCATTCCTACATCCGTCTTCACAACAAACCTCATCTTATCATTCACCTCTTTTGAATTTGGCAAAGAGTGGTCACTATTTCTTTTTTTGAAATAGAGCTACATAAAATCCATCACTACGTAAATCTTGCGGAAAAATCTGAAGAGTTCCTTCTTTTTCCTGATTCTTTATACGTTTAATAACGTCTGGAAAATCTTGAAGTTCCATATCTGGATGTGCATCTAGAAATAATTGGGTAGTTCCTTCGTTTTCTTCCAAATCGACTGTACAAGTACTATATACCATTAATCCATCCGGTTTTAATAGTTTATATGCTTCATCGAGTAAATTCATTTGAATAGGTTTAAGGGTAGCAAAATCTTTTTCTTTTTTCGTATATTTAATATCAGGCTTACGTTTCATCACACCAAGTCCACTGCATGGTGCATCCACAAGTATGCGATCAAATGATTGTTCTGCATAACTTTCACTAGCTTTTCTTCCATCCATCTCCACTGTTTCAATAAAACTAAAGCCTAAACGCTCTGCATTTTCTTCCACTAGCTTTAATTTATGCTGGTGAATATCCATTGCCACAAGTTTCCCTGTGTTTTTCATTTTTTCGGCAATATGAGTTGTTTTACCTCCAGGTGCTGAACACATATCAAGAACAGTCATTCCAGGTTCTGGCTGCAAAACATAAGCGGGAATCATAGAACTTTCATCTTGAATTGTTACAAAGCCCTCTTGATATGCAGTTGTTTTAGCTGCTTGTCCATTAAATAAGTAAATACACTCTGGAATGATTTCACTTTTAGCCACTACATGTCCTTCTTGAGTCATTAGGTGAAGTACTTGATCAACCGTTCGCTTAAATAAGTTTACTCGCAACGTCGTAACAGGTGGTTCATTATTTTCCTTCAACATCTTCTCCGTCGTTTCAAAACCATATTGCGATATGAAACGCTTCACCATCCAAAGTGGATGGCTTGTTTCGATGGACAATCGTTCTTCTCTATCTTTAATATCTTCCGTTGAACGAACGCCCGCTCTTAAAACAGACCTTAATATTCCATTAACTGCTGAGGCAATTCCTTTATGACCTCTTCTTTTTGCGATTTCAACCGCCTCATTAACAGCTGCATGATCAGGGATACGCGATAAATAATGGATTTGATACAAAGATAGGCGGAGTAATTGTTTAACCCAGTCATCTAATTTTCCTTTTATAAAAGGTTGTAAATAATAATCTAATGTCATTTTATATTGAAGTGTGCCATATGTTAACTCAGTCAGTAATGCACGGTCTTTCGGGTCAATCGTATATTTTTCTATCGTTTGGTGTAACAGTAAATTACTATAAGCTTGCTGCTTTTCAACAGCCATTAATATAGTAAGTGCAGCATCTCGAACATTACCAGTCCAAATTTTTTCGCTTTTTTTCGTCATTCAAATATATCTCCTATTCGCAATTTAGAGCCTACGCCGCGTAAATAATCCTCAGCGGACATTTTCTTTTTACCAGCTGGTTGTAATTCATTAATGCGAATTGTTCCAGACTTTCCAGTTTGAACAACGAAATAATCTGACTCAATTTTCACAACAGTTCCGGGTTTTTCATTCGTCTGAATGGAAGTGGTATCTGCCTTCCAAATCTTCACAACCTGTCCATCTAATGTTGTATAAGCTACAGGCCAAGGGTGTAGCCCACGAATTTGATTGTGTATTTGCAACGTCGAATTATTCCAATCTATTCTTTCTTGTTCACGTGAAATATTTTTAGCAAAAGTTACTTTTGTGTCATCCTGTTTAGTGCGACTATTCGTTTTTGCAATAATCGAAGGTAATGTCTCTTTAAGTAGCTCAGAACCTATTGCACTTAGCTTTTCAAATAACAGACCAGTATCATCCGTATGTTCAATTGATATTTCGCTTTGCGATATGATATCTCCAGCGTCTAACTTTTCTTCCATATACATTATTGTTACACCTGTTTTACTTTGACCATCTATAATTGCCTGATGAATTGGGGCTCCGCCACGATAAGCAGGTAGTAACGATGCATGAACATTAATACAGCCAAGCTCAGGAACTTCTAACAATTCTTTTGGAAGAATCTGCCCGAAAGCAGCAGTAATGATTAAATCTGGCTTTAGAGCGATAATTTGGTCTAGCTCCTCTGATCCCTTTAGTTTATTTGGTTGAATGACAGGCAACCCAAGTTGTATAGCCTCTTCTTTAACAGGAGGTGCAGTCAATACTTTTTTTCTACCTACTGGTCGATCTGGTTGAGTCACGACAGCCTTTACCTTATAGCCTTCCTCCACTAACATTCTTAGGATAGGTGCTGAAAATGCTGGGGTACCCATGAAGATAATAGATGTCATACTTCTTCCACCTCATTTTCAAGTTCTTCCAGTTCAACATAACGAATAACCTTTGTCGTAAATAAAACACCATGTAAATGATCTATTTCATGTAAAATGGCTCTTGCTTCATAATCCTCTGCTTGTAATTCATATAAAGCCCCTGTTCGATCCTGAGCTTCTACTTTCACATAAAATGGACGTTCTACTTCTCCATAAATGTCTGGAAAACTTAAGCAACCTTCCACTTCTATTTCTGATCCTCCGATTTCTACTATCTCTGGATTGATCATTTCGATAATATCCTGACCTTCGCCTAAGTCAACGATTGCTGCTTGAATAGATTCTCCGACCTGTGGTGCAGCTATTCCAATTCCATCAGAAGCGACCATTGTGTCGTACATATCATCTAAAAGCTTGGCTAGTTTGGTATCAAATACAGTAATGTCTTCACATTTCTTTAATAATACATCATTTGGATGTGTAATAATTGGACGTATTGCCATTTCTTTTCCTCTTTTCATGCACCTTATAAAATAGTAGATGGATCCAAATCAATAGTCAAAATGATTCCTTTTTTTATCCACTCGGTTCGGTATATTTTTATTAATTGTTGAAGCTTTTCTACTAAAATTGGTTCTTTTTTGTATTTTATCAAACATTGGTAACGATATCTATTTTGTATTTTACTGATTGCACTAGAAGTTGGTCCAATTACCATCGTGGAGGAAGATAAATTTGCACGTAACCAATCGGTTGCTAATTTTGCATATTCCGCAGCTAACAGTACATTTTCATGGGTTACCTGAACAAGTGTTAAATAGTAAAAAGGTGGATATTCGAACTGTTTTCGCACCAGCATTTCTTTATGATAGAAAGGCTCATACAACTGTGATTTCGAATATTCTATTGCATAATGCTCCGGTGTATACGTTTGGATATACACTTGACCTTCTTTATCATGTCTGCCAGCCCGTCCACTAACTTGTGTCATTAGCTGAAATGTTTTTTCGGCTGCTCTAAAATCGGCTAAGTGCAAAGTTGTATCCGCATTTAATACACCAACAAGCGTAATATTCGGGAAATCTAACCCTTTTGCTATCATTTGAGTTCCAAGTAAGATATCCGCTTCGCCATCTCCGAATTGTTTTAAAATTCGTTCATGTGAACCTTTCGTTCTAGTTGTATCTACATCCATTCGAAGTACTCTAGCGTAAGGAAATAACTTAGTGATCTCTTCTTCTACTTTTTGAGTACCTGTTCCAAAAAAGCGAATATGCTCACTAGAACATTCTGGACATTGCTTAGGCACTGGTTCTTCATGTCCACAATAATGACATTTAAGCTGCTCCCCCTCTCGGTGATAGGTGAGCGAAATATCACAATTGTCGCATTCTACTACAGTTCCACAGTCTCTACATAATACAAAGGAAGAAAATCCTCTTTTATTTAAAAATAATACAATTTGTTCTTTTTTATCTAACTTTTCTCTGATAGCATCCGCAAGGTCTACACTAAACATAGAACGATTTCCACTTTTTAACTCTGCACGCATGTCCACAACATTTACGAATGGTAATGACTGTTCTTTCGCACGCATCTGCAAAGTTAACAAACTGTACACTCCCTTTGAAGCACGTGCATACGATTCAAGTGAAGGAGTTGCGCTTCCTAAAATAACTGGACACCCGTGAAAATTACTTCTCCAAATGGCTACATCTCTAGCATGGTATCTTGGCGTATCTTCCTGCTTATAGGTCGACTCATGCTCCTCGTCTAAAATAATCAAACCTAGGTTTTTAAATGGTGCGAATATTGCAGATCTAGCTCCTACAACAACCTTTACTTCACCTCGCCAGATTTTACGCCATTCATCAAACTTTTCTCCAACTGATAATCCACTATGCATTACAGCTACTTTATCGTCGAATCGTAATTTAAATCTTCTGGTCATTTGCGGAGTCAACGATATTTCAGGTACAAGCATAATTGCTTGTTTGCCTTCATTGATTGACTTTTCAATTGCATTTAAATATATTTCTGTTTTGCCGCTACCAGTAATGCCATGTAAAAGAAAAGTAGTAGGCTGATCTTTATCCTGTGCGTCATTGATCTGAGCTAGCGCTTCCTGTTGTTCATCAGTCAATTTAAATCTGTGGTCTTTATCGTTATACTCTAGACTACTTATTTCACGGTATATTTCTTTATTTTCTTTTTCTAGTATTCCTTTATCGATTAAAGCTTTAACCGTATGATTATTTGTTTGTGCAGAATCTTTAAGTTCTGCCATAGTAAAGGAAGGTTGCTTTTGCATAAATAGCCATTCGATTAGCTCTTTTTGTTTAACCGCATTTTTGGGGAGTTCACTTAGTTGGGCATGAACTAGCTCCTTGTTCTCCACCATACGATATTTGGCGATTGTCTTTACCTTTCCATGTTGCTTAATAACAGTCTCCAACTGGAAGTTACCTTGATCTAGATACTTTTTCAACTGCTTTAATAACCCAGCTTTTTCAAAAACATCATACGATATATTATTTTTTGAACCAAATAAAGCTAGCGTCTCTATATCTACCCCATCTGACTCTACTAGCAGAATTTCTTTTTTATATGTAGCACGGAGAGCAGCTGGTAGCATTACTTGAAGTGCATCTATTTCATAGCATAATGTTTTATTGGTCATCCATTTGGAAAGCTGTAATAATTCTTCGGTTATTACGGGTTCTACATCAATTATAGAGATTATTTCTTTCAGTTTGGATACATCTAAATCAGAATGCTCTTTTATATTCGTTATAAATCCTTGTACTTTTCTATTTCCAAAAGGAACATGTACACGACTTCCACGCTCAATAACAGTTTCTAATTTTTCAGGAACAATATAGTCAAAAGGCCGATCAATAGGATAAGCTGATACATCGACAATAACTTCTACTATCATTTGACATCATCTTTCTCCAATTGAATAATTGTTTGCAGTATTTGTAACGCAAGCTCTTTCTTGCTTTGATGAGGAAAATACTGTTCTATATTTTTACCAACTAACGTAACAGCATTCGTATCTGTTCCAAATCCTGAGCCCGCTTCGGTCACGTCATTAGCAATAATATAATCTGCATTTTTCTTTACCAGCTTGCCTTCAGCATAATGGATTACATCATTTGTTTCTGCTGCAAAGCCTATTAATAATTGGTCCTTTTTTCGTTTACCCAGTTCCAATAGAATATCGGTAGTTCTTTCTAACACAATAGTAGAATCACCAGCTTGCTTTTTCATCTTCTGAGAATATACTTCTTTTGGTTTATAATCTGCCACGGCAGCAGTTTTTATAACTATAGAAGCTGTCTCAAAATGAAGCAACACGGCATCAAGCATTTCTTTTGCACTTTCTACGGAAACAAGCGTAACGTTTGCTGGAGCACTCAAACTGACAGGACCAGAGATCAATATAGTTTCTGCTCCTAGACTTGCTGCAGCCTCGGCCATAGCATATCCCATTTTCCCACTAGAAAAATTAGTCAAAAATCGGACAGGGTCAATTCTCTCTCTAGTTGGACCTGCCGTTACGACAACTTTTGTTCCTTTTAAAGGTAGTTCTTTCGGTCCAAAATGTGCCACTACCAACTGCACTATTTTCTCTGGTTCTTCTAATCGACCTTTCCCTACATATCCACATGCTAAAAAACCTTCAGAAGGCTCGATAAACTGATAACCATCACTTGAAAGTTGAGTAATATTACGTATAACAGCAGCATGTTCATACATATGTACATTCATTGCAGGTGCTATCCATACATCCGCAGTTGTTGCCAATAACGTAGTAGTCACCATATCATCCGCAATACCATTTGCAAGCTTGCCGATTACATTGGCAGTCGCAGGAGCTACAATAACTAAATCTGCCCAGTCTGCTAAATCGATATGTGCTATAACGCTAGAGTCTTTTTCATCAAATGTATCAAAATACACATCATTTCTAGACATAGCCTGAAAGCTTAATGGCTGAACAAATTCCATTGCCGATTTTGTCATCATTACTTTTACATTTGCCCCTGCTTGTGTCAATTTACTAACCAATGCAACCGCTTTATAAACGGCAATACCACCAGTAACACAAACAAGAATTTTTTTAGAAGTTAACAACTTGAATTCTCCCCTCTAAACAACAACCTCCCAAAGAACCGTACATTCTTTGGGAGGTTGCAGTTAATCCGCAGCTTGTTGAGACATCTACTTGCGTATTGTTAAATATTATACTTCGTCTTCATAAACAACAGAATCACTAGATGATTGTATAGTAAGTTCACCAGCTGCAACTTCTTCTAACGCTCTCCCAACTTGCTTATGAGATACATATGAAATCAGACGTTCGCCGCCTTCTTCTTGTAGTTGGCGTGCTCTTTTAGAAGCAACACTCACTAAAGAATATTTTGAATCGATTTGGGTTTTTAAAGAATCTACAGATGGATATAACATTTATAATTCTCCTTCCAGCATAGCTGAATATCTTTTTTCTACACGTTCACGTCGACAATGTTCTGCTACTACAATTGCGTTAATTTTCGCGCATGCTTTAGCCACTTCATCGTTCTCTACAACATAATCATATAAATGCATCATTTCAAGCTCTTGTCGTGCAGCTTTAATCCTTGAACTGATGACATCTTCTGTTTCCGTTCCTCTACCTATAAGTCTTTGCTCGAGCTCAGACAGGCTTGGAGGCGCAAGGAAAATAAATAGTGCTTCTGGAGCTTTTTCGCGAACAAGCGCCGCTCCTTGGACTTCGATTTCTAAAAACACATCTCGTCCAGAATCTAACGTAGCATTTACATAGTCGATAGGTGTCCCATAGTAATTTCCTACGTAGGATGCATACTCCAACAACTTACCTTCTTCAATTAGCTGTTCAAACTCTTCTTTTTGTTTAAAGAAATAGTCTACTCCATCCACTTCACCTTCACGAGGACTTCTCGTAGTCATGGATATAGAATACTCATAGTTTGTTCCTGGCTCTGAAAATAATTCTTTTCTGACTGTCCCTTTACCTACTCCTGACGGACCTGATAAAACGATCAATATACCTTTTTCTCTTCGCATAACGTCTCCTTCAAATACAGTCATACTACGTCGACTTCAACAATTACATACTTAACTGATTATAACACAAGTACGGTGGAAAATGATAAGATATATAAGAAAAGTGCAAGCGCCTATGTAAGCCCCGACAGGTAAATTTGCAAAAGCAAGGAGGCAGCTCTCCTCAGCCACCACAGCTTTTTCACATTTGACCCCGAGGGGCTAGGCGCTGGAACTAGACAAATAAGAAAAGCACAAGACGCCACTTTACTTTGACGGTAGGCGCCAGTCGCTAAATACAAAATAATGTTTTGAAAGAGGATTACTTATGGCTTTTGATGGTTTATTTACAATATCAATGACAACCGAATTACAGCAACTCGTGACAGGTCGTATTTCTAAAATTCACCAACCAAATGCACAGGAAATATTAATGCATATAAGAGCTCAAGGTAAAAATTATAAACTATTGTTCTCTGTACATTCATCCTATTCCCGTGTACAAATTACCAATGAAACAATCGATAACCCAGCCCAACCGCCACTTTTTTGTATGGTGCTACGAAAACATTTAGAAGGCGGAATAATTACTGGCATTCATCAACACGAAAGCGATCGAATTATTATTTTCCAAATACAGAGCAAAAATGAAATTGGTGATGATATCTCACGTGAAATTCATATGGAAATTATGGGACGTCATAGCAATTTACTATTAATCGATCCTTCTCGTAATCTAATCTTGGAGAGTATTAAGCATCTATCTCCTTCCATGAATAGTTATCGTACTATTTTACCTGGTCAACCATATATCGCACCGCCTTCTCAAAATAAGCTGAATCCACAGGAAATTTCGGAAACACTTGAAGGAGTACTTCGATCAGCCAGTGACCCTAAAGAGATTATGGACCAAATTTCTGGTTTTTCTCCACTGCATGCCAAGGAATTAATGTATAGATTCCAAAATTCCGCGGATAGAGTTAAAATTTATAAGGAATTTGTTCAGGAGATTAAGCAAGGTGGCTCTACAAAGCAAATTGTAGAGGTAAAAGGGAAAACCTTCTATTCACCTAATGCTTTGACACATTTAGATGGCGACAAATTTAATGAAGAAAGCTTAGGTAATCTACTCGATCGCGTTTATTTCGCCAAAGCAGAACGCGACCGTGTAAAACAGCAGGCTGGCGATTTAGAAAAATGGCTTCAAAACGAATTAAACAAATTGAAGTTAAAAATGAAAAAACTCCAAAAAGACTTTGAACAAGCAGAGAACTTGGATACGTATCAGCTCTTCGGTGAACTATTAATGGCAAATGCCTACGCAATTGATAAAGGATTGAAGGAAATAGAGCTTGTTAATTATTATGACGAAAATGAAAAAAAAGTCGTTATTCCGTTAGATACAAGAAAAACAGCTACACAAAATGCACAAAGGTATTATAGCCGCTATACAAAAGCAAAAACTGCATTACTAAAAATTGAACAGCAATTTGAAATAACCAAAGAAGATATAGCTTATTTCGAATTGTTACTTCAACAAGTAATGCAAGCATCTCCAACTGACATAGAGGAAATTAGAGAAGAACTTATGGAGCAGGGCTTATTAAAAGCAAGGGCCTCGAAAAAGAAGAAAAAGCCAACGAAACCGACACCTGAAAAGTACATTGCTTCGGACGGCACCGAAATTGCAGTAGGTAAAAACAATAAACAGAATGATTTTGTTACATTTAAGTTAGCTCGTAAAACCGATACATGGCTTCATACGAAGGATATCCCTGGATCACATGTAGTAATACATTCTGATAATCCTTCGGAAACTGCACTATTAGAAGCAGCGAATCTGGCAGCGTATTTTAGTAAGGCTCGTGAATCAGCTTCGGTACCAGTAGATTATACAGTGATTAAACAGGTAAAGAAGCCAAGTGGGGCAAAGCCTGGTTTTGTTATTTATTTTGAGCAGACTACATTGTTCGTAACTCCGGATGAAGAGAAAATTAGACATATGAAGAAATAGAAATATGAGAACAACAGGTCTGATGGAAGTAATTTTCCATCAGACCTGTTCATTATTTACATCTACTTATTTCATAGCTTTTCTTAAAACCATAAAACCTTTCCTAAATAATTTTGTATTTTCTACAATATCAATGATAACCGCTTCTAATAAAGAAACAATGAATACAATAAAAAGTATAATAATTGTAATTATATCGGAAGCTTTTTCGAAAGAATTTGGATTATGAGTGATAAAGTTGAGTTTGATATAAAAAAAGAGCATACCTATGCAAAAAGAAAACACCGGTATATATTTCATGAAGCCTTTGGATACCTTTTTCCCTAAAAAATAGGTAATACAAGCAGCTAGACACATTAAAGTTAAACAAACTAGTATGGCCATCTTAAAACTCATTTGAGCACCTCTTTCATAGTAAGGTAAAATCTTTTTAATTTGTTAGAGTTACAAAAGCATTATCCTACTCTATTCGTAAAATTTTAAAGATAACACTTAGTCATAAAGAAACTAAACATGCTCAAGCCTCGATTCAGAATGCTTAATCTGATAAAATTTTAAGCCCCATACTTCAAGCCAATAAAGTTTACCCAATACCAGAAAGGTTTATGCTGAATTTACATGCTTAAACGTATTCTATTATTGGTGAGGTTAAAGTAGCTTTTACAACAATTTCCATAGTAATTATGTCATTAAACCATAAGAAACCCAGGCAAAAAAATGCCCGGTCTTTTAAGGTTAAAACCTGTTTTTAGTGTTTCTGAAGTGCTTTGGACAGACGTTTCGCTATATTATTACCGGTTGATTCTTTAAAGAAGCTGGTCGTGACTGAAGTCACGACCAGCTTCTTTTTTCTTCGTTAACTTTATGGCGTTTGTCCCGCATTAACGGGCAGTAGATAACTGCCCATAAAAGCCCGAATGGTTCAGTCCAACAGGATGTTGGTCACTCAGGCATTGCCGCACGACGCGGCATTATTTGCCTGAGTTCAGTTTTTAAATCAGTGGAAAAAAAAAACCCATTGATTGAGTTTCACTTTTTCTGTCCGTCGCCCTTCTACAACTCATAGAAACAGTTCAGTGCATTTTGGGATAGCTAGAGAAAAGCTACTTTCTATTCATAGACTAAGCGCCAGAAGATGCAATTTCTGGTGCTATTTCACTTCTTTATTCAGTAAACACTTACCATTTCTCTAAACTTCCACTAGTAGACAGATGAGAAGTCACATCGACGCGCGAGCTGTGGTGATGGCTCATCGCTCACCCCGTGAAAAGCGTCCACCTGAAACGGAAATCAGTAGCATTATTCTCTCTTAAAAGTATCTGGAACTCATTGTTCATGGTACATTTTTTATACTTTCTGGTGTGTGAAATAATGAGTTTCGAAACAAAAAAGCCCCAGTGACTATGTTAGGATTGATACTTAACCAAGTAATTCAATCACCCACCCTAGAAGGAGGACATAATCAATGAGACTACTTAATGGTAAACAAGGTTTAAGAAGAAGTCAATTCGCAAAAGAACTTAGAGGTACCGATTTAGAAAAAGTATTGCTTGTTCCGATTGATGTTTCAAAGGTTTTGCAGAAAGCGATGATACTGAATTATTTTGGCGATGTGATTCACATCCCATTTTCATTCATGGTCAGCCAGACTGGCATGCAACTCCTTATTAAAGAGATCGAGGAGGCCAAACAGACTTGTCAAGCTGAACAGGTATTTGTGGGCATCGAAGCGACTGGCCATTACTACGAAGACATCGTACGTATTTTAACAGATGCGGGTTATTCTGTTCATATCATTAACCCATCTTCTACACATGAAGAACGGAAACAACATCTTACGTACACAAAAACGGATGACATCGATTTGTATCTGATTGCCGAGGCATTGGTGGGCAATAAAGCGACCAACTCCAAACTGCCTTCAGGCATGTACAAAGAACTTCAAAATCTTACACGCGCAAGAAGAAGTGAAATTAATAAGCGCTCTCGTATCAAAATGGAAATTCGGGTCGTCCATGATCATATCTGGCGTGAATACCAAGGAATCAGCGTGCTCGTTGATAAGAAAGTCAAAACGAAAACAATCTTTAGTGATTTTTGGGGAAAAGCCAGTCTTCATCTGTTAACCCATTATCCACACGCTTCTCAAATTCTTGAACTGGGAGAGGATGGATTACAGGAATTGTCCAAAAAACATAACCTAAAAATCCGCAAAACAACGATGGACAAGCTTCTCTTCGCAGCCAATGAAAGTGTCTCCAAGCCATTAGACCAGCTTTCAAGCGAGTTATTTCTCTTGAAAAAAAAGCTGAAAGCGTATGAATGGGCTACCCAAACAATTAAAGAGTACGAGGAGGAAATTGAACGTATATTCGTTCAAACCGATGGAATCTTTCTCCTGACCGTGCCGGGCATAGGACTTGTAACAGCTGCCGAAATCTACTGTGAAATGGGAGACCTTTCTCATTACACGAATGCCGGTCAGCTGATTAAAAAAGCTGGTACTAACCCTGTCATAAAACAATCGGGACCGGGAGGCGGGTATTTTGGACGTATATCCAAACAAGGAAATGCCAACCTGCGTAGGGCTATCTATACCGCCGGACGATGCCTTGCCAGACACAATGAGGCCCTGAAGCCTTTTTGTATCCGTTTAAAGGAAAAAGGCAAAAAGGCTGGAAAAATTAATATCGCGATGGGGAACAAGTTTATTAAAATTGCCTTTGCCATGTTAAAAAATCAGAAACCGTTTGAATGGGATGACCCAGAATTCAAATATGAACAGGAAATCTCTAAAAAATTAACACTACCTTTAGCTGCTTAAAGCAAACATAAACAGGTACCCTTCTTTTGGTTCGAGTGGAGATCGAATCAAACTTTCATGAGGCCGAGACCTCGCAGATAAGCCTTATCCCACTCGTTCTGTAAATGCGAATCAGTACGTTAAATTCTAAATTTGAACGCAATGCCAGAATGCATCCATGCAGTACAAGAAAAACGAGTGAATGCCCATTTCTGAATCAAAAAAAGGGTACCTGTTATATAAACAACTTGGTTAATTACTACTTGTAAAAAAAAGGATTTTTTGCGGTAGGCGTGTTTGAGTTACTCTAAAACTGGAAAAAAGTATTTGACATTGTACGCTTATCTTTTAAGAAAAACCAGGCAAAAAAAAGATGCCCAGTCCTTTAAGGTCAGAAACTGTTTCGAGCGTTTGTGAAGAAATTTGGACAAACTAACTATTATTTCTAGTTTTATGAAAGGGTGGTCGTGACTGACTGACGCCGTCACAACCACCCTTTCTTCTTGGTAATTTATTAATCTGTTCAGTAATGTCATTGGCAATACAGATTTTGTCATTCTAAAATAGAGAATTATTTCATCCGACATAATAGATTCTAAAATTTCATTCTAGCTGACACTAAAACTACTACCCAATACATCGCGAACTTCATGGACGACAACAAATGCCTGCTCATCTACGCTGCTAACTGTTTGTTTTAATTGAACTAGTTCCTGTTGGTTGATGACAATATATAGAACTTCTTTTTGGTTCTGGCTATAGCCTCCGCGACCTTCTAGAATTGTTACCCCACGCGACATATTCGCTACGATAAATTGGCGGATTGCCTCAGAATGATCGGAAATAATTGTCACTGCAGTCCGATTATTCAGTCCCTCAATTACATAATCAATTACTTTGGAACCTAAAAACACCGCAACAAGCGTGTACATTGCTTTTTCTTGTCCAATAATGAATACGGAACCGGCAATAACGACAATATCAATGATGAGAACACCTTTCCCCAGACTCCAGCCTAAGTATTGATTGGCCAAACGTGCTATAATAGCGGACCCTCCAGAAGTTCCACCCGCTCTAAACATCATGCCAAGTCCGAGGCCTACAAATACCCCTGAGAAAAGTGCAGCTAGCAAGGTGTCACCATTCAATTGATGTCCTACGTCTTCGGTTATGAACAGAAAAAAGGAGGAGAAAATAATTCCGATTACTGTATAAATCATTGTCTTTCTATCAAAAAACTTATAGCCTATTACCAAAAGAATAGCGTTAATAATTAAGTTCACAACACCCGGTGACCATTCAAACAAATAATAGGTAATAACGGTGACCCCGATTACGCCTCCTTCGGATAAACGGTATGGTATTGCAAAATAGTTAATACCCACCGCAAATAATAGCGATCCAATAATGATTAATAATATTTCTTTGATACGTTGCTTTGCCATATTATGTAGTTCCTCCTGCTGATTGAATCAGCCAAAATAGACATTTAGTTAAAATAGAGCTAAACGCCACTTTATGTAATTTACTGTAGGTCTTCCGACTCCCATTTTTGAGCATGTTTCTCGATTATTTCAATTAATTTATTCATAGCTGGCGTTAGCCACTTATCTTTGTGATACGCAAGTTGAGTAGTCACAAATTCTTCGCTATGCTCCCAGGGTAAAGCGACTAAACTGCCTCGCTCCAGTTCTTCTTTCACCGTCATCAATGGTAAATAAGAAAGACCTAAGCCACATTTCACGGATTGTTTAATAGCTTCGATGTTCCAAAAAGCAATGCGTGAACATCCAATACCTTCTTCTTTAATCCATCTTTCTAACAAATCGCGATAGCTCCCCGTTTCAGTAAGAAGTAATACTTCACCTTCCAAATCTTTTGGAGATATAACGGTTTTATCGCATAAACGGTGACCTGCCGGCGCAATCATTACTAGCGTCTCTTTAACTAAATCACTCGTGACAACATCGGATCCTAGTTTCTCAGGATTTGTAAATAAAGCCAAGTCAAATTTTCCTGATTTCAATTCATTATTTAATTCTTGGCTTTCGGACGGTTGCAAAATAAGTTGAACATTTGGATACATCCTTTTAAATTCAAACAAAATAGTTGGTAACCTATATACCATTAAAGATTCATTTGCTCCGATTAATACTGTACCCGAAGGCTCATTACTTAACCGCGAGGAGTCGACCGCTTCCTGATAAAGTTGTAAGATTTCCTTTGCATACGAAGCTAAATGTATTCCGGCATCCGTCAAAACGACTGTTTTTCCTAATCGGTCAAAAAGTCGATTCCCAATTGCCTCCTCCAACGTTCTAACATGATTAGTCACTGTTGATTGTGTATAGCCCAACTGTTCACCAGCTCTCGTAAATCCACCACAATCAGCCACAACCAAAAAGGTTTTTAAATTGCGAAGTTCCATAGTTATTCCCCCTACCAATAATATTCCTCATATTGTATAGGAATCATATCTGAAAGACTATACTTTTTACCGCCAAGTGATATTATAGTATCTATTTCAACATTAATAAAATGAATTATTTTAATCAAAATCATTTGAAATATTAGGGTCATTACATTTTTGGATGAATAATTTTCAAAATGGTAAAAAGCACAATAAGAAGAGTGAGAAGCGCCAGCTGGGATCCTACAAAAAATGAGTCAGTCAAGAACCTACAGGAACGTAGCGAAAGTACCGAAAAATGATTTTTGAAGATAATAGTCTTTTTAACAAAAAACAGAACACTTCGGATGCAAAAGTGCATCCAAAGTGTTCTATTCCTTTTCTGTATTACATGCTTATAATTCAGCTGGGATTAGATTGACACAATTTTTTTTGGGGGTTACACCCTTTAAGCAAATTCTTTTACTCTAATTTGACCATTAAAGCATTTCACCTGTATAGAAAGAACTAGCTAGTTGGTCAAAATCATAGTCTTTAAGTTCTTCCAAAGTGATATTTGCGTGTGCACCTTCATGTACCATTAGATTACTGTTTTCACCAATATGTACTAAAATAACAGGCTTGTCAGTTGCGTAAGCATAACCAAGTTCCCAAGCAGTTCCACTATCTGAATAATTGCCATGATAGATACCTACAACAATTTCTGACCATTTAATGTATTTAATATCGTTCATAAATGTCTCGATTGACCACTGACGTGAACCAACTTGAACTTGCTCGTCCACTGGATTTCTCATAGGTGAAAATACCTTCAAGCTCTTTTCTTCTAAAATCTTCTCAACTCGTTCCAAATATTCAACCTCTTTATCATTAAAAAAGGGGCTTGCTAAATAAACTCTTTTCAATCTCATTTTCCTCCTCGACAATTTCTAAAGTAAGTTCTTGAACACATACAAAACAAGCTCAGTGAAAAAAACGAATTAATTGTCCTTTTTTTACTTTAATTTTGATAAACTTTCAAACATATAATAGGACCACTAGTTTCACAAAGGAGGTTGCATTCGCTTGCATAATTTATTTCACTTGATGCAGTCAATCGATATCGAGTTGAATCATTATATTGCGCTTTTTGGAAAACAGATATATGTTATTTTATTTATTATAGTTTTTGCAAAAACCGCCTTTGTAGTCCTAACTTTTTTACCAGGTGATGCAATATTGTTTACGAGTGGTACACTTGCCGCTACAGGACATTTGAATTTCTCGTTTTTAATAATACTATTCTTTATTGCGACTGTTGCTGGTGATGCCCAAAACTATTTCATTGGTAAGATGCTTGGTAGTTCTACCAACAAAACAAATAAATTTTCACTACTTAATTATATCTCCAAAAACTCAATTGAAAAAACAAACAAGTTTTTGATGAACTACGGTAAATTTGCAATTATGTTTTCTCGTTTCGTGCCATTACTTAATGCGACATTGCCATTCATTATTGGTTTTACAGCCTATTCCTTCAAACGTTTTATTACACTTAATATAGTTGGTGCCATTTTTTGGACGCTCATTTGGGTAGGTGCAGGCTATATACTCGGCAATCTTACCTGGGTAGAAGCTCATTTATTTATATCACTGCTAATTATTACAATCTTTAGCTTTATTCCACCAATAATTATGTTCGGTATTGAATATTCGAAAAGGAAAGCTGCAATCTCGGAAGTTTTTTGACGTTAATTTAAAGACACTCTATTTTTTTGCTTTCTTTTTATCATCCAAGACTGTTCTTGTTCGCGCTCCCACTTTCAGTTGATTTGCTTTGGTATGCGAGATCAAAAGATCGTGCATTTCATCACTTCAGCAACTGATCAATCCACCCTTGTACCTTCAGCCCCTCTTCAAACGGCACAATAAGAGACTGTTGACCATTTATCAAGCCATGACATACGTCCAGAAGACTTTCGGGCTGACTAGTTGGAAAGAGTTGAATAGCTTTCTGTTCCGTTTCGCTTACCCAAAGCTCTGACCAATTTTTAATCGTCATCACTTTTTTAGTTCCAAAAACCTTAAATTCGAGGCGTTCTTCCTGGCCGATTCCTGTCAAACCATTCAATATCATGGGAATTCCAGTTTTTGTTTTCCCTAATGCGGTTACTCCTGTTTCACAAAGTTTTGTGTTTTCTGGATAAGTCGTTTCATGAGAACTAATCGTCAAATCACCAAATAAATGGTACATGACCTGCAAATAATGGGGAAAGATTTCTCTTATGAAACCTCCTTGTTCTCTAGAGGCAATCCACGGATTTTGTTGCCATTTTCTTGGCCAATTTGGAAAGTATGTATGTAATTCTAAGCGAACAATCTTTCCAAGTGACGTGTTAGATAGCTCTTTTTTTAGCGCCTGTATAGCAGGACTATACATTAATGGAAAATGCATTGCTGTATGAACATTTGCTTTAACCGCAGCTTTTACCATTTTCACTCCATCATCATAATTATGTGCGAGAGGCTTTTCAGATAGAATATTCAAACCCTGTTTCGCTATTTGTTCTGCCAAAGGAGCATGGCTTACCGGAGGCGTTCCAATATAGACCCAGTTTGGTTGTGTAAAAAAAAGATCGTTCAGCGTTTCTGAAATAGGAAGTTGATACTTTTCTGAAACTTCCATCAGCCTTGTTTTATTCTCATCGAATATAGAGACAATTTCGCAATTAGGATGCGCTAAAATTTGGTTAATGATTCGTTCTCCTACAGCTCCTGTACCTATTAATCCAAAGGTAGTTTTTGACACTTATGTACACTCCTTGTCGCTTAACAATTTTCTTTGCTAGTCAATAGTTAATCACAACCAAAGAAGAAATGAAAGGTAAAAAATGATTTTGCTTAAAGAGTAATGTTTCATTTTACGGAAAGACTATATGCTGAAGGAGTGAAGAAAAAATGGCCAATAGAAATAAAATTTTAGTACCTTCTGCACGTGAGGAATTAGATAAATTAAAGGTTCGAGTAATGAAAGAACAAGGTTATCAAGTGAAAAGTAATAGTCCAGATGATGTAAAATACGAAATTGCAGATGAATTAAGTATTCCCTTGAACAAGGAATATAACGGCAAACTTACATCAGAGCAGGCCGGTAAAATTGGTGGACCGATTGGTGGTAGTATGGTGAAAGAAATGATTAGAATGGCTCAAGAACAAATGATAAAAAATAAATAGACGCATAAAAAACGCATGGTAGGGGATTATAAAGCTGAAATGGATCCACCGTCCATTCTCTCTTTGAAGAATTTGCCGCAACCATAACAAAATTAATTAGAAATTTAAAGTTAGGAGGTCCTCACAGATGGCACATAACCAACAAAATTTAAGCCCCGGCACTGCATATGCCCGGTTCATGCTAGGCTCCGTAATGACCGCTTACGGTACTGTACGACTTTTGCGTGAACCAAAAAGTAGAAGTGGGAGGATGCTTGTCTTATTTGGTTCCATGAAAGTAGCGGAAGGCGCAACAAAGTTTTGCCCAAGGAAAGCGATGAGTACTATAATGGAAAAAATGATGAGTGAAAATGCTACTCAAAGTGCACAGACTAATGCTGGTACTACGATGAATAGCGGAACACAATCCAAACAAAATACTTCAGGTAGTAGTGCGGGTCAAATGAACGGAAACATCATGCAAATGGTTGGAAATATTGCACAAACATTAACTGGCGGGAGTTCTGCACAAAATGCTTCTGGTAGTATGGGAGGTAACCAAAATAGCAACGGCACTGGACAAAATGCTATGGGTACCAATGCTCAAACAATCGGCAACATCGCTCAAACTGTCGTACCTCAAGTTAGCCAAATGGTCAAAAATGTAGCGGGTATGACCGGTTCCCAAATGGCCTCTGGAACGAATAGTGGAGGAAAACAAGCCTCTGCTTCAAGCGGAACAACCAACAAGAATACAGATGCAGATGCAGATGCAAATGCAAATGCTACCAAGAAAAATGCTTCTGCAAATAGTGAAAATACGAAGTCTGCTTCTGATACTAATAGTAAGAACAAGCAAACTGCTTCTATGAAAGGTAGCAATACGGCAAAAAGAGATACAAAATCGCAGTTAGACGGTGCAGCTACTGCTTCAAACATAGATTCATCCATAATAGACGCGATTTCGAAATCAGATCATAAAAACACTTCTACATCAAATATCCTCCAATAACATTAGTATGCCTATGCAAAAAATATAAAACGTGCTGTGAACTAGTCGATAAATTAATCGATTAGTGGGCAGCACGTTTTTTATATAAGCTTTGCTACTGTCTACTAAGACAATCGTCTATTTACTCATAAATATGTTGCGTATTATACAGTTAAATCTGTTATTAAGGAGGTGCATGTAATGAAAGGAAAAAAAGGAAAAAGAGGTAGTTCATCATCTGGAAGTACGTCTACTGGAAACACTTCTACTGGAACTGGATCTGGAACAAGATCATCTGGAAGCACGTCAACTGGTAGCACTTCTACCGGAACTGGATCTGGAACAAGATCAACTGGAAGCACGTCAACTGGTAGCTCATCATCTAGTAGCTCTACTAACTAAAATACATCAACAATAAATATTGTTTACGAAAAAGATGAAGCTCTCCTTTAATCATTATCCTTTTGGTTAAGGGAAGCTTTTAAACTTTCATTTTAGTTTGAAACGCTATCCATTCTTTTCCATGTAACCGGCAACTAACATAGCCCTTGTTCCTAAACAAAGTACTAAGGCTATGTTAGTTGTCAGGTTTAGTAGTGTCTTCAAATTTATAATCCTATTAATAGCAGGAGGTGTTTATAATTTCATATCAAATTCCGGCTTATTTCTTAATGATTGGGGATGAAAATCTTAATCGCTTAAGGAAAAACCTCAACAGCGATGAATCCGTTCCTAGCAAATTGAAGGTTGGGGACATCACATATAATATCCAAATTGCCTATCGTGGCTCTTATACACGGAAGTTCAGGAAACGATCCTTTATGATTGATTTCGATGATCCAGAAAAGTTCCTTGGGGCCCGTAAAATCCACCTAAATGCGGAATATAGGGACCCCTCACTTATACGCAATAAACTCTCTCTTGATTTCTTTCAAGATCTTGGGGTTTTATCACCAGATAGTCAGCATATAAATCTTTACCGAAACGGAGATATTAAAGGTGTATATTTACAACTGGAGTCAGTGGATGATTTGTTTTTGAAAAAAAGAGGACTTCCAGCTGGTCCTATTTATTATGCAATCAATAATGATGCAAATTTTTCATTTACGAGAGATGACAAGCAAAAAGAATCTCTAATGTCTGGTTATTTGCAAGCATCAGGAAAACCATCCGACGATGACTTTCTTCACCATTTAATAACCACTATAAATTCCACTCCACAAAGTGAATTCTTGAGTACTGTATCCCAACATCTTAATATGGATAAACTTCTGCTCTGGCTAGTCGGAGCAATTTGTACAATGAATAATGACGGCTTTACCCATAACTATGCTCTTTACCGCAATAGCGACACTTGCATGTTCGAAGTACTACCTTGGGACTATGATGCAACCTGGGGTCGAAAGGTAAACGGTGGAATAATGGACCATACTTACGTTCCTATTGAAGGAAAAAAAGGGAATCATCTTTTACATCTTCTTTTCCAAATACAGGAATTCCGTACACTTTACAAAATAAAATTAGAAGAAATCCTAGAAACTAAGTTTACAGTTGACTATTTGGAAAATAAAATATTAGACCTTCATCAGTTAGTGCGTCCTAATATCCTGCTAGACCCTTATAAAAAAAGGAAGATTGATATTTTTGATGATGAGCCAGAAGTTATTTTTCAATTTATTCGTGATCGCAGTAGTTATTTGAAAGAGCAATTAAAAATTTTAGAACAAAGTTAAGGAAAGGAGTTTTGCGGGTGGAACCCTTTTGTATCAAGGAAACCGGGAAGTATGGTAAAGGGTTATTTGCTACACGGGACATTAACAAAGATGAGCTCATTGAGGTGTCTCCTGTTTTAATATCACCCAAAAATGAATGGAAATATTTGAAGAAGACGATACTATTTAATTACTGTTTCTATTGGGGCGAAAAGAAGGATTCGGCCATTGCACTAGGATATGGAGCACTTTTTAATCATTCCTACACTCCTAATGTAACGTATGATAATAATGACAAGAATTTAACAATCGAGTTTTACGCCATTGATGATATTAAACAAGGGGAAGAACTAACGATAAATTACAATGGGGAAGTCGAAGATAAATCGGAACTTTGGTTTCCTGTAATTGAGTAAACAAAAGATATTACTGTAAATATAAAAAATGCCCTCCGTATAAGTAATCTTGGAGGGCATTTATGATGTGTCATCTATTGTTCTTCTTTCATTTCTTCCTCTAACCGTTTTACAAATTCTTCAGCTGCACTATATCCCTGTTGTTTTAAATACCAATTATTTGCAGCTGCTTCTATGAGACCAGCCACGTCACGACCAGGCTGTAATTGGATTTGAATATGGGGAATTTGCACCCCCATATAATCCTTAAATTTCGTTTCTAATTCTAGTTCATTATTTAAAGTATTACTTTCCCATTTAGTTAACTCTATATCCAATGCTATACGAGTCTCTTCTTGAAATGCACTACGACCATACAAGCGAACTACGTTCAACAACCCAATACTTCGCAAAGCCAAAAACTCCTTGTTTTTCTCATTATGAGATCCTAGAAGTGTTTGTGGACTTAGTTTTTTTAATACAACGATATCATCTGCTATTAGCCTATGACCGCGTCCTATTAATGTATGAGCTGTTTCACTTTTACCAACACCAGATTTACCACGCAACAAGATCCCCATACCCGATACATTTACACATACACCATGTATTGAAATCTCAGGAGCCATAGCTTTTATGACGAATGCATCCAGTTTAGCACTTACTTCGCTTGTCGAATCATTTGTACGCAGAACAGGAATTCCGTTTTCTACGCAATATTGAACTAGACCGTTTGGCTCTTTTTGATGGGAGGTAATAATAATGCATGGTGGATTATATGAAATAATATGGCCAATACGTAATTTACACTCTTCCTCATCCAAAGTATATAAATAATTTATCTCGTTTTTCCCTAAAATGTGTATATATTCAGGAGTAATAAAATTAAACATCCCCATGAATTCCAATCCAGGTCTACGCACTTTGCTATGCTTTACTTCTCTATGCAACTGATCCTCACCTGCCAACAACTCAAATGAAAACCGTCTTACTATATCTTTAACTGTTATTTTTTCCATCTATTTTTCTCTCGCCTTCTAAAGTAAAGCATTATTCCGACTGTTTTTAAACAGGTAATTATTTTTAATATAGTACCATATTTTATCAAATATAAGTTTAATTTTAAAAACATTTCACAGATTTTACTCATATCATGTACAATAGTTGTTATTAAAATTGATATACCAACTAAAGTAATCAATTGAAAAACGTCCACAGATAAATGATCCCTTTATCTGTGGACGTTTTATATTAAACCAAAATTTTAGCTATACCAAAAAATCGTTAGCAGCGTGCTATCAACTATTTATTTATAACTGCGTTATCTGTTGAAGATAAAAACGTAGAATCGTACGAAACAATATTCCCCATACCACCACCGACATTGATTTTTTGACCCGTCACAAAATCAGAAAGTTCGCTGCTTAAGAATAATGCTACACCTGCAATATCTTCCGCTGTCCCTAATCGACCAATTGGAACCTCTTTATTTGCTACACCTTTCAGTAATTCATCTCTTTCAGGTCCTGGTGGCATTACTTTATCCCAAAATGGCGTCATAATTGGACCAGGAGCAATAACATTCACATATATTCCTTTTGGGGCTAGCTCGAACGCTAAATTTTTAGTCACGCTTTCAATTGCCCCTTTTGCTGCATGATAATGTAACACAACCGAATATGGATGGAATGCACCCATCGAGGAAAAGTTAACAATTTTCCCGTACTTTTGTTTCTTCATATGGGGAAGCACTTCTAAAATAACATTCATCGTTCCATTTAAATTCAACTCAACAACCGTATTCCAATCTGACATCGTGATATTATCAGAGTTTCCATTATCACTAAGGACACCACCAGCGCAATTTGCTAAAATATCTACTCTTCCAAATTGGTTTATTGTTTCTTGAACGAGGCTCTGAACCTGATCTACATCTGTTATATCTACAGCATGATATACTTCACATATACCTCCATCTTGTTGAATTTGATGTGCTACATGTTTCGCTCCCTCCAAATTCATATCGGCAATTACAACACTTGCCCCAACTTGTGCAAACTTCTTGGCAATTGCTTCTCCCATCCCGTTCGAACCGCCTGTTACAATTGCAATTTTATCCTTTAAGAGCAAGGTAACCATTCCTTTCCCACTTAACCCCTGATGCCTCCATCTGCTACAACAGATGTTCCTGTCATATAAGATGATTCATCTGATGCTAAAAAAAGTAGTATTTTTGCTTGTTCCTCTGCAGTAGACATACGTCCGATTGGAATCATTTTTTCCATATGGGATGTGTTAGGGTTGTCTTCAATCATTTCTGTATATACAACCCCTGGAAGTAAATTATTCACTCGAATATTCTTATTTGCATATTCAGAAGCAACCACTTTAGACATATGCGTAATTCCCGCTTTGACAAAACTATATAATGCATGCGTAGGTAAAACATTTGTTGCTGCTAATGATGTGACATTGATAATATTTCCTTCTTGGGCCGCCTCCATATGCGGTAATACCTCTTGCATCATTCTAAAATAGGCGTATGCATCAAGCTTTACAAAAGCATCCCAATCCTCTTTCGTGAATGCAACAAATGGCTTTTCGATAATATTCCCTGCGTTATTTACTAAAATATTAATCTTTCCGAATTTCTCTAGTGACTCGCTTATTATTTTTTGGTAGCTTTCTTCTTCCAACATGTCTGCTTGTATAAAATGAGCGTTTCCTCCACTATTACTAATAGCTTCAACAACAGCTTCCCCATTTTCCTTTCTTCTACCGGTAACAATTACATTAGCTCCTTCTTGCGCAAATAATATTGCGCAAGCTTTCCCAATACCAGAAGTACTCCCTGTAATAATTGCTACTTTATCCTTCAGTCGCATGTTAGTACTCTCCCTTTACTCAAGTGATATTTGTGGGTTTTGTGCCGGTAATTTTACCGCTATTAGCCAAACTAATCCTAAACAAAATAACCCAACCGTACTAATTAATAAAGGAAACCTTCCAATATCTTGGTTTAGCATATTTAAAATAGCTGCAAAAATAAACGGTCCAATAATACCTCCTATACCTTGTGCTGCAACAGCTAATCCTACAAAAGAAGTACCCGCTTCCTTAGGAGTCGCATCCGAAATACGCGCAAACACACCCGGAATCCCAATCCCCATTCCTATACCACCAATAATACTTCCCACAAAAATCATAGCTAAGCTGTGGGAGAAATAACAAATTGCCATTCCTACACCAGTCAGAAATACCGCTACTGGTAGATAAGTTACTTGGAGTTTATTCTTGATATATCCAAAACAGGTTCCAGCTAGTAGTGTTCCAAATGTAAAAACAGAAATCGCAAGTCCCGCTTCGGTTGCATTACCTAAATTTTCATTTTGTATTACGACAGAAATATTAGTGACATATCCGAAAATAAGAGCCGAATAAAATATTTGACCTAATGACACACCGTATACGACCTTTGGAATCTTTATCTTTTGTAGTAAATGTTTCTCCTCTTTGACTTTCTTTTCCGGTTCCGGTAGGAATAAGAAAGTGATTGCTAAAATCCATATAGGGAATAAATATGTTAAGAATCCATATTGCCAGCCATATGCATCAGCTAAAATACCTCCTCCCAATTGGAAGAAAATAGCTCCTATACATGCAATAGTTGATGTCCCAAATCCAATTAAGAAGTCTCTTTCCTTGTTTTCAAAGAAATCCGAAATTATATCAATTGATAGCGGCATTGTTATTCCAACGCCTAACCCCAAAAGTCCTCGGAATGCAATGATTAAAGGCAGACTATCTAAAAAGAAAGGCATTACACCACCAATGATAAATAAAGTCAATCCGGTAAATAACAATGTTCTTTTCTTAAATCTCTGAGATAATTTTCCATAAAAGAGTGCTGGAACAATTTGGATCAATCCTGGAAATGTCGCTACAAGCATGACAATTGTCGGATTATAATTTGGAAATGCTGCAATAATATCCGCCATAATGGATCCAGCTACCCCCGCAGCCACATCTTGAAATGCAATAATTACAATTAAGAATTTCAAGAAATTTTTACTAATACCTTTTCTCATCTAGTACGCCCCCTTTATTTTGTCAAGACTTTTAAAACCACCACTTTTAAAAAAGAGATGTTATTACTTACATAAATCATTCGGAAATATAAGAAGCTTCACAGTAAATCTAAAGCGCTTACATTGCCTGATTAAATGATATAATGCTGTATTTTCTTTTGCAATGTTTTCTTAATTTTCAGTTATTTTTTGGTGGTTTATAAATTAGAAACTAATAAATTTTATCACACTTCCTTTTCTACCATAATATTAAGTTCCTTCTATTTTACATTTTTGTATATAACTATACCTTCCGCTTATTTGAAAGAGTATATAATCAAAAAAGACATTCACCATTGTACAAGTGAATGTCTTTTCCCATTATTTCAACAAGCCTTCTTTTAAATCATTATGCCATTTTGAAAGCATTGGAAGATCTTCTTCTCTAATCGTCCCGGCTTCAAAAGCTGCATTTGTTAACGTATCATAATTTGTTAGGCTTACAAACTTAATGCAAGCTTCTTTAAATGTTTGTTCGGCCTTAGGTAGTCCGTATGTAAAAATGCTTACTACGCCAAGTACTTCAAAGCCCTCTTTTTGAAGAGCTTCTACCGCTACTAGGCTGCTACCACCTGTTGAGATTAAGTCTTCAATTACTACTACTTTTTGTCCTGCGACTATTTTACCTTCAATTTGATTGCCACGGCCATGTTCTTTTGCTTTTGAGCGAACATATAGCATTGGAAGTTCTAATACATCACTTACCCATGCAGCATGAGGAATACCTGCAGTTGCCGTACCTGCTACTGCTTCTGTTTCAGGGAAGTTTTCCTCGATCGCTTGTGCTAAACCAAGTGCAATTACTTTTCTAATAGCAGGGGACGACATTGTAATTCGATTATCACAGTATATTGGTGATTTAATGCCAGAAGCCCATATGAATTGATCATTTGGTTTTAATGCCACTGCACCAACTTCAAGAAGTGCTTTGGCAATTTTGTTTTCTAAGCTCATGCGTTTTCCTCCCACATTTTCAAAATAGTTTCATATGCTTGTACTGGATTTTCCGCTTTTGTTATTGCTCGACCTACAACAATATGGGAGGAACCAAGAATTCGTGCATTTGCTGGAGTAGCTACACGTATCTGATCATGTGCTTCTCCTTCTGCTAAACGAATACCAGGGGTAACTCGTAAAAACTCCTGTCCACAAGCAGCTGTAATTTTCTGAGCTTCCAAAACGGAACAAACGACTCCATCTAGTGCCGCTGTTTTAGCTAGCTCCGCATAATGTACAACCGATGCATCAATCGTCGTTTGAATCAGCTGTTCCTGTTGCATTTTAGATTCAGACGTTGAAGTTAACTGAGTTACAGCAATAATTGAAGGTCTTTTATTGCCAGTTGCGGTACCGACCTCTAACCCTTCACGGGCAGCAATCATCATGGCCGCTCCACCAGCAGCATGGACATTCACTAAATCTGCACCTAAACGAGCGAGACCTTTCATCGCCAGACCAACTGTATTAGGAATATCATGTAATTTCAAATCTAGAAATACATCATGACCCATATCTTTCAATTTGTACACGATGGAAGGTCCTTCTTGCAAATAAAGCTCCATACCTACTTTTACAAATAACGATTGCTCAAACGGTTTGAGAAACTGATATGCATCACTTGCAGATGCAAAGTCTAATGCAATAATTGGGCTATTTTTCATAGTCGATGACTCCTTCCAACTAGATCGGTTACTGTTTCAAATCCTAGTTCATCTAATTTTTCTGGCAGTTGTTCGATCAACTTCGGACAAATGAATGGATCTACAAAGTTTGCTGTTCCCACGGCAACCGCACTCGCACCAGCTGATAAGAAATCAATCACATCATCGATTGTTGCAATTCCACCCATTCCGATAATTGGAATGGACACTTGTTTTGCTACATCATAAACCATGCGAAGTGCCACTGGTTTAATAGCTGGACCCGATAAACCCCCTGTTACGTTCGCAATTACTGGACGACCAGTTTTTGTGTCTAAGCGCATGCCGAGTAATGTATTAATCATCGTTATGCCGTCAGCTCCACCTGCTTCTACCGCTCTTGCAATTTCTCCAATATCAGTTACATTCGGAGATAGCTTCACATATACGGGGACAGATGATACTGCTTTTACTGCGTTAGTCAATTGTTCCGCAACAAAAGGATCTGTTCCAAACGTAATTCCACCTTGCTTTACATTGGGACAAGAGATATTTAGTTCAAGGGCGTGCACATTCGGTGCTTTTGAAATGGCTTCTGCTACAACGACATAATCCTCAGTTGTATAGCCAGCTACATTAGCAATAATTGGAACTTCATATTGCTCAAGCCAAGACAGCTCATTTTCTACCACTTTTTTTAATCCAGGATTTTGTAAACCAATTGCATTTAACATTCCTGCTGGCGTTTCTGCCACACGTGGTGTCGGATTGCCAAGTCTTGTTTCCGGGGTTGTAGCCTTTATCATAATGGCACCCAACTTAGACAAATCGTATAACTTTGCATATTCTTTTCCGAACCCAAAACAACCAGATGCCGGCATGATTGGGTTGTTCAAAGAAAGACCTGGTAATAGGGTAGCTAATCTATTCATACTCGAACCACTCCTGACGGGAACACTGGACCATCTGAACAAACTTTCACATAATCAGCTTCTATTTTCTCTGATGTATCACAAACACAAGCAAAACATGCACCAATTCCACAACCCATGCGCTGTTCAAAGGATAAATAGCCTTCTTTTTCTGGGTACATTTTTTCTAGTGCGGCAAGCATCGGTGTTGGACCACAGCTATAGTAAACCGCAAAATCATCTTCAAATGTTTCTAATACATTTGTTACAAATCCAGTAGAACCATAGCTACCGTCTACCGTTACAATATAGGTTTCTCCAAGTTCTTGAAATTGTTTTTCATAAAAAACAACAGCTTCTGACTGAAATCCTAAAACATGAATAGGCTGTACTCCTCTTTTTACAAGTCTTTTAGATAGCTCAAATAGAGGTGGTACACCAATTCCACCGCCTACTAGCAAAGCCTTTTGACCAGCTACTAATTTATCAGTTGGAAAACCATTTCCAAGAGGTCCAAGTACATCCACTTGGTCTCCTGGTTTTTTTTCAGAAAGAAGTGTAGTTCCTATACCATCTGCTCGGTAGATCATCGTAAATTCTAATGTTTCTTCATTTATTGAGGAAATACTTATTGGTCTCCTTAGCAAAGGTTCCATTTGATCAGACACTCGCAGATGGACAAATTGACCCGGTTGTTTCATATCAAGTACAAGCTGTCCTGTCAATGTGAGTTCAAAAATGTTCGTCGCAATTATTCTTTGTTTTACGACTTGCATTTGTTCTTGTCTAATCATGCTTTAACCTCCTGGTGCTTCATAGTCTCAGTAGAGAATGTCATCGATTCAATAACACGTAGCATTGCTTCTGCCGTATCTAACGAAGTTAAACATGGGATACCATTTTCTACAGACTCTCTACGAATACGGAATCCATCACGTTCAGGCTGCATTCCTTTAGTTAATGTGTTAATGATAAATTGTGCTTCCCCTTTTTGAATAACATCTAGTAATGTAGTTCCTTTTGCACCGATCTTATCGACGATGTCTACTGGAATTCCAGCATTTTTTATAGATTCTGCCGTCCCTTGAGTAGCCATAATGCGGAATCCAATTGCGTAAAATCTTTTCGCAATTTCTGTGCCTTCTGCTTTATCTTTATCCGAAATGGTCATTAGTACTGTACCATGGTCTTTAATATCCATTCCCGCTGCTGCTAATCCTTTATATAATGCTTTTTCAAGTGTAATGTCTTTACCCATTACTTCCCCAGTAGATTTCATCTCAGGTCCGAGCGTAATGTCTACTCGGCGAAGTTTTGCAAAGCTGAAAACTGGTACTTTTACATATACTCCTGGGCTATTTGGGGCAAGTCCTGATGTGTACCCTTGATCAATGATCGATTGACCCAAAATCGCTTTTGTAGCAATATTCGCCATTGGAATGGATGTGATTTTACTTAAGAATGGTACTGTTCGACTCGAACGTGGATTTACTTCAATTACGTAGACCTCATCCTTGGAAATGACATACTGGATATTCATCAATCCAACTATATTCAATCCTTTTGCAAGTCTTGTTGTGTAATCTACCAATGTATCAATCTGTTGTCTTGATAGTTTTTGTGGCGGATACACAGCAATTGAATCACCTGAGTGAACACCTGCACGCTCTATATGCTCCATGATTCCCGGTATTAATACATTTTCCCCATCACAAATTGCATCTACTTCAATTTCTGTTCCTGTTAAGTAACGGTCGATTAGAACTGGTTTTTCAGGGCTTGCTTCCACCGCATGCTCCATATAGTGTTTGATCTCATCTTCGGTATATACTATTTGCATTGCACGACCACCAAGTACGTAAGAAGGTCTGACTAGAACCGGGAAACCTATTTCATGTGCAATTTTAGTTGCTTCTTCCACAGTTACCGCAGTTTTTCCGAGCGGCTGTGGAATATCAATTTCATGAAGGGCAGCTTCAAACTTGTTACGATTTTCGGCACGGTCAATGTCTTCAAGTGTAGTGCCAAGAATTTTAACTCCTCTTTCTTCTAGTCCAGCCGCCAAGTTAATCGCTGTTTGCCCACCGAATTGTACGACTACACCTTTTGGTTGTTCCAAATCGACAATATGCATTACATCTTCAAGCGTTAGGGGTTCAAAATATAATTTATCCGAGATGGAGAAATCGGTTGAAACGGTTTCTGGATTATTATTGATAATAATTGCCTCATAACCTGCTTCTTTAATCGCCCATACCGAATGTACAGTTGCATAGTCAAACTCAACCCCTTGGCCGATACGAATTGGACCTGATCCTAGTACAATGACGCTTTCTTTTTCCGTACGAATGGATTCATTTTCCTCTTCATACGTTCCATAGAAGTAAGGTGTCTCTGACTCAAACTCTCCTGCACAAGTATCGACCATTTTGTAGACTGGTACAATTCCGTTTTCTTTTTTAAAGTTGTATACTTCTAATTCTTTCACATTCCAGTATTTTGCAATTGTTTTATCAGCAAAGCCCATACGTTTTGCTTTATATAATACTTCTTGGTTGAAAGGATTTTCTTGGATTACTTGTTCATACTTCACTATATTTTGAAGTTTGTTTAGGAAAAACAAATCAATTTGGCTCCACTCATGAATTGTTTCTACCGTTACTCCACGACGAAGTGCTTCTCCTATGAAGAATAGCCTTTCGTCTCCTGCACGACGAATACGTTTTTCCATCCATGCATCTGTAATGGACTCACTGTTTTTCATCTCGATATGGTAATGTCCTGTTTCAAGCGAACGAATTGATTTAAGTATTGCTTCCTCAAATGTACGTCCAAGTGACATTACTTCTCCAGTTGCTTTCATTTGAGTACCTAGATTTCGTTTAGCCGATTCAAATTTATCGAATGGCCATCTTGGAATTTTCGCTACAATATAATCTAGTGCCGGCTCAAAGCAAGCGTAGGTTTTTTGAGTAACTGGGTTCATCATCTCATCCAATGTAAGTCCTACTGCGATTTTAGCGGCAAGTTTTGCAATTGGATAGCCAGTTGCTTTTGAAGCAAGCGCAGATGAACGGCTTACACGGGGGTTTACCTCGATAATATAATAGTTAAAGCTATGTGGATCAAGTGCTAGTTGTACGTTACATCCACCTTCGATTTTAAGTGCACGAATAATTTTTAGCGATACATTTCGAAGCATTTGGTTTTCACGATCAGATAATGTTTGTGTTGGAGCAACTACGATTGAATCGCCGGTATGAATACCAACAGCATCGAAGTTTTCCATATTACATACAACAATTGCGTTATCTGCAGAGTCACGCATTACTTCGTACTCAATCTCTTTATAGCCAGCAATCGATTTCTCAAGTAAACATTGAGTAACCGGGCTGTATTTTAAACCACTCGTCACAATCTCGGCTAAATCTGCATCATTATAACAAATACCCCCGCCTGTTCCACCCATTGTAAATGCTGGGCGAACGATAACTGGGTAGCCAATTCGTTCAACAAATACTTTCGCTTCTTCAAGATTATGGATAATATCACTATCTGGAACTGGTTCATTTAATTCATTCATCAGTGTACGGAATAGATCACGATCTTCCGCTTTGTGAATGGCTTCTAGTTTTGTACCTAAAATTTCAATTCCTAACTCATCCAAAATACCTGATTCATCGAGCTCTATTGCCATATTCAATCCAGTTTGTCCACCAAGTGTAGGTAAAATTGCATCTGGACGTTCTTTGCGAATGATTTTACTAACAAATGGTAGTGTAAGAGGTTCTATATAAACTTTATCTGCAATTTCCGTATCCGTCATAATAGTTGCAGGATTGGAATTCACGAGGATAACGCTATAGCCTTCTTCCCTAAGTGAAATACATGCTTGTGTACCTGCATAGTCAAATTCAGCAGCTTGACCAATGATGATTGGACCGGAACCGATTACTAATATCGTTTTTATATCTTTACGTTTAGGCATGTGAATTCTCCTTTTTGCTCTTTAGCATTCATTAATTCGATAAACTCGTCAAATAAATGTTTTGAATCTTCTGGTCCTGATGATCCTTCTGGGTGGAACTGAACACAAAATACTGGGAATTTAGTATGTCTCACCCCTTCAACTGTACCGTCATTTAAAGCTATATGTGTTATTTCTAAATCTGTTTTTGCGACAGAATCTGCATCAATTGCATAACCATGGTTTTGAGATGTTAACTCTGTTTTTCCTGTTCTTAAATCTTTTACTGGATGATTTCCACCACGATGCCCAAATTTTAATTTGAAGGATGTAGCTCCACATGCAAGTGAAATAAGTTGATGTCCTAAACATACTCCGAAAATCGGCACTTTTCCGATAATTCCTTTGACCATTTCAATTGCTTCTGGGATATCAGTTGGATCTCCAGGTCCATTGGATAACATGACGCCATCTGGGAACATACCTAAAATTTCAGTTGCTGATGTGTTATAAGGGACAACAATAACATCACAATCACGTTTGTTTAGTTCTCTTAAAATACCGTGTTTCATCCCAAAGTCCACAAGTACGACTCTTTTCCCTCGACCTGGGCTTGGATATGGACGAGTTATCGAAACTTGTTCTACTACATTTCTTGGAATTTCTGTAGCTTGAAGTTCTTTTACTACTTGCTCCACGTTCACTTCTTCATCTGCATTTGTAAGTCTTCCTTTTAAAGAGCCATGCATACGTATAATCCGCGTTAGCTTTCTTGTGTCAATTCCTTCAATTCCAGGAATGTTTTTTGCATTTAAAAATTCACTTAAAGTACCAGTGCTTCTGAAATTCGAGGGTTGTTCAGCAAGCTCTCTAATAACTACTCCAGAAAGTCCAATTGTAATAGCTTCAAAATCATCTGGATTTATACCATAGTTACCAACCATTGGATACGTAAACATTAATATTTGCCCACAGTTTGAAGGATCTGAAATAGATTCCTGATAGCCAGTCATAGCAGTTGTAAAAATTACTTCTCCAATAGTTCCTGCTTCACTTCCAAATGCATTTCCCTTAAATACAGTACCGTCTTCTAATATTAAGTATCTTGTTTTCATGCCTGTTCCCCCTGCCATACGATTTCTCCATTAAACATGGTAAGTTGCGGCCAACCAGTACAAGCCCATCCGGTAAACGGCGTATTCTTTCCTTTTGATAAAGATGCTTCTTTATCTATTTTTTGTTCTTTTTCTAAATCAATTAAAACTAAATCCGCAGGTGCTCCTACTTCAATCCTTCCAAATTCAAAGCCAAATACATCTGCAGGTTTAACCGTTAAGTAATCTAAAAGTTGTTTGAGTGTCCAGTCACCAGTTTTAACGAAGTGAGTATATAATAATGGGAATGCTGTTTCTAACCCGACAATACCAAAAGGTGCTTTTTCAAAACCTAATGACTTCTCTTCCTCTGTATGTGGAGCATGATCCGTTGCGATAAAATCTAACGTTCCATCTTCTAATCCCGCGCGAAGTGCTATCATATCTTCTTTAGCTCTTAGTGGGGGGTTCATTTTCCAAGCTGCATCATTGGAAAGAATATCGTCCTCACAAAGCAATAAATGATGTGGACTTACTTCTGCTGTTACATGAATACCTGCTTTTTTAGCGTCTCGTATTACACGAACTGATTCTTTTGTACTGACATGACATACATGATAATGAGCACCAGCTGCCTCTGCGAGTAATATGTCTCTTGCAATATGTACTGATTCGGAAACAGAGGGAATACCTCTTAATCCAAGCTCTTCACTGCGTTTTCCTTTATGCATAACCCCACCGTAAATAAGCGTGTTATCTTCACAGTGAGCAACAATCGGAATATTAAATTTTGCCGCTTCGCTCATTGCTTCGAGCATTGTCCCGGCCGTTTGGATACCAACACCGTCATCTGTTAAAGCAAAGGCTCCAAGATTTTTCAATGCTTCGATATCTGTTCTTTCCTTACCCGCTTGTCGGATTGTAATGGATCCGTAAGGTAATACCCGAACAAGTGCATTTTTCTCTATTAAATCTAAAACATGTGAGAAATTTTCTACAGTGTCTGGCACTGGTCTTGTATTCGGCATAGCGCAAATGGTTGTATAGCCCCCTTTTGCTGCAGCTTTTGTTCCTGTTTCAATCGTTTCCTTATGCTCTCCACCCGGTTCACGTAAGTGTACATGAACATCGATGAAACCAGCAGAAAGTAACCGGCCTTTACCATCAATTTGTTGTGCATCATTTGATGTAACATTCGCTCCAATTGCTGCAATCCTACCATCTTGAACTAAAACAGCTGTCGTCTCTAATTTCCCTTCATTGTTAACTATTTGAACGTTTTGAATAATTTTAGTCATGTTATTCTCTCCCTTTCAAAAGCAGTTCAAGGATAGCCATTCGAACATAAGTACCATTTTCCATTTGTTTAAAAATCCTTGACCGATCACATTCTACTAGTTCATTAGCTATTTCCACGTCTCTGTTGAATGGGGCTGGATGCATGATGATTGCATTTTTTTTCATTTTCCGCTCTCGCTCTATTGTTAGACCATACATTTGATGATACTGTTCTTTAGAAAATGTTGTCTTCCCATCATGTCTTTCGTGCTGGACTCGGAGCATCATGAGAACATCACTATCTTCTATTACATCATCGAATTCATTAAACGCTTCAAACTCACCTTGCCACTCGGATGGGCAAACTAATCGGACTTGTGCGCCTAATCTTGAAAGCGCGTCTGCATTAGATCTTGCAACACGGCTATGGGCGATATCTCCTACAATTGAGATTACTTTATCTTGTAGCGTGCCAAATTCTTGCCAAATTGTATAAATATCAAGAAGGCTTTGCGTCGGATGATTTCCTGTACCGTCTCCGCCATTGATAATAGCAGTATTAACTTTTCCAACTAGTTCCTCAAAAAAGTTGTTTTGTTCATGCCTGATTACTAATACATCTAGGCCAACGCATTCAAATACTTTTACTGTGTCATAGAGTGTTTCACCTTTTAATGTACTTGAGAAGTCGGAATCGAAAGGAAGAACTTCTAAATTTAGTTTTCTTTCAGCCATTTCAAAGCTCATCTTAGTTCTAGTGCTAGGTTCAAAAAAGAGGTTCGACACTGTGAATCTATTTGTCAGTTTGGAGATGGCACCTTCGCGAAAAGCTTGCGCTTGCTCTAATATCGCATGTATTTGATCTACAGATAAGTCTTTCATTGATACTAAATTTTTCATAAATATCCACCTTTCATATCTAATACGTCTTAGTTTATTTGTATACTGACTTTGCAAGATAAAATTAAAACCTCCTCGAAAAAGTCTCGAGAAGGTTCGTTTTTGCATAGACAAGTAGTGGGAACATGTAATATGTCCCAACTTGCTATTTCGAACCTTTTGCTGACTCACTGTTCAACTTCTTAAAAGGCCTATTATTCAGTTTGATGTAAATCTATGCTTTCTGCTTGTTTTCTACCTGGTAGGATGAGATTTAGCACTACACCGAGAATTGCTGCTAAAGCCATACCCTCTATGCTAAGTGCTTCAGTAACGATGAATTTTGCTCCTCCGATTCCTATTACTAGAATTACAGAAGCAATGACTAAATTACGACTATTTCCAAAGTCCACTTTTGCATCAACTAACATTCGTAATCCGCTTGCTGCAATTATTCCAAATAATAGGATAGATACGCCTCCTAAAACTGCTATTGGTATCGTAGAAATGACGGCCATCGCTTTTCCAAAAAATGATAGTAGAATAGCCACTACAGCTGCACCCAAAATAACATACACACTATATATACGAGTTATTGCTAACACTCCGATATTTTCACCGTAAGTCGTTTTTGGTGGTCCACCGATAAGTGCACTTACTAATGTTCCTAAACCATCACCTAGTAATGATCTATGTAATCCAGGTTCTTTTATATAATCTCTTTCTACAACTTTCCCGAGTACGAGCTGATGCCCAATATGCTCGGAGATTGTTACGATAACGATTGGAACCATTACTAGTAAAATATTAGTAGTGATGACAAAATCATAATGTACTCCAGGTATTAAAAATTCAGGTAAAGCGAATATTTTCGCTTCTTTTATTGGAGCAAAGTCAACTATTCCAATGGCGACAGAATAGATGTAACCAACCACTAATCCAACTAAGATTGGCATTGTACTAATTATATTTTTGAAGTACACCGTACAGATTATCGCCGTTAACAAAGTAACCAATGCCGCTGAGAAATGCATGAGGCTATATTCTTTTAAGCCTGTATCAGTATTTGTTATATTCATCGCCATATCGACAGCTGTGCCCGACAATCCAAGACCAATAACCATAATGACCGGTCCAACAACAATGGCAGGTAAAAGCTTCATAATCCATTTATAACCGCTTTTCCAAATTACAAGGGACACGATTCCATAAACTAAACCTACAAAAACCGCTCCGATCATTGCATTCCCTGGATTAATGGCTTGACCAGATTCATCTAATCCATTTACTGCAATAATTATTGGTGCGATGAATGCGAACGACGATCCTAAATATGCCGGGACTTGGAATTTCGTTACGAGCAAGAAAATTATTGTTGCAATCCCGCTTGTTAACAATGCAATTGCAGGACTCAAACCAACTAGCTGTGGTACTAATATAGTCGACCCGAACATTGCGAACATATGCTGAAAACTTAAGGTGATGAGCTGTCCACTTGATGGCTTATCATTTACATCTAAAACGGCGTTTGTCATGAATTTTCCCTACCTTTTAAATAGATTTTTATTCATAAATGGTCACTGCATCTACTTCGTCTGTTTCCGTCACTTTTACAACGATTCTTTCGCTGCTAGAGGTAGGTATATTTTTTCCAACATAATCTGCTCGAATTGGTAGCTCACGGTGCCCTCTATCGATTAAAACTGCTAATTGTATTTGAGACGGTCTACCTAAATCCATTACTGCATCCATCGCTGCTCGGACAGTTCGACCTGTATATAACACATCATCCACCAGAATAACTTTTTTATCCTTTACATCATGTGTTATATCCACTTGCTGTACTAATGGCTCATCCGTACCATTCTTCAAAGAAAGATCATCTCTATATAGTGTAATATCAAGCTCTCCTGTTTTTATCGGCTTGCCTTCAATACGTTCGATTCGATCCGCCAAACGCTGTGCTAAAAATGCTCCTCTAGTTTTTATGCCTACTAAAATACACTCTTCAATTCCTCTGTTACGCTCAATAATTTCATGTGCAATTCTTGTGAGTGCTCGATTAATCGCTTGCTCATCTAGAATATTTGCTTTTTCTCCCATCAACCCTCATCCTCTCTAAATAAAACAAAAAACCTTCTAAGCTCGAGAGCCAGAAGGTTGTAAATGCGTAATAACGTAGAGTGATTCCCATAAATCCGCAGATTAATAGTTCGTCACGTTCACATATACCTTCTCAGCCTCTCTGGACTGTTATTAAAGGTTAAGCTATATAGTTTTAAAAACAATTATCGCAGCAGTATAGATGCTTGCGTTTTTCTTATTATAATGTACTATTCTTCATTAATCAATGATTGATTTTTTAAATCTTGTATCAAATTAGTAAAATCCTCTGGAAGTGGGTACGTGAACTCTAAGTATTCTCCCGTTTTTGGGTGAATAAAACCTAATAGTCCCGCGTGTAAAACTTGTCCGTCAAAATTGATCGTTTTTTTCGGACCATATTTTGGATCCCCAGCAAGTGGGTAACCAATATATTTCATATGCACACGAATTTGATGAGTACGTCCAGTTTCTAATTGGCACTCAACTAACGAAAATTTATCAAATCTTTCTATTACACGGAAATGTGTTACAGCATGTTTTCCATTATCCACTACCGCCATACTTTGTCTTTCTTTCTTGTCACGAGCAATAGGAGCATCAATTGTCCCTTTATCATGCGCAATACGACCGTGCACAAGTGCAGTGTATTTACGAGTAACTGTTTTCTTTACAAGTTGATCCACTAACGAGACATGCGCAACGTCATTTTTAGCTACCATCAAAAGACCTGTCGTATCTTTATCAATACGATGGACAATTCCGGGACGCATAACCCCATTAATACCAGATAAATCTTTAATCTGATACATCAGACCATTTACTAGCGTTCCAGTAGTATGTCCTGGTGCAGGATGTACTACCATTCCGCGAGGTTTATAGACAACTACTACATCCTCATCCTCATAAATGATTTCTAAGTTCAAATTCTCCGCAACAATATCAAGTGGTATAGCATCTGGAGGTGTAACGACAATAACATCTCCTGCTTTCACTTTATAACTTGTTTTGGCCGGTTCATTGTTCACCTTTACAAAACCATCTTTAATAAAGTTTTGGATTTGTGTACGTGACCAATCTGACTCAAAAGATGCAATTGCTTTATCAATACGCTCTTTTGCTTGTTCATTTTCAATAATAAATGTTAAATCTTCCATTACTTCACCTTTTTCTTTTCAGCTCGTTCTTCCTGAAATACGAATAATATTATAATTACAACCCCAATAGTTAGTGCAGCATCCGCTACATTAAAGATAGGAAAATCGTAATTGATAATAGGTATTAAAACATCGACGAAATCTACCACTTCGCCTCTCCAAAGTCGGTCAATAAAATTCCCTATTGCTCCTCCAAGCAGCATCATCAAACCAGCTTGAAATATTGGTTTTCCTTTTGCTTCTTTATGAAAATAATAGATAATTCCAATGATGACGATGACAGTGATAATGGTAAAGAATCCTATTTTCCCTTGTAGAATGCCCCAGGCTGCTCCTCTATTTCGATGAGAAAGTAGCGCTAGGTAAGGGTCCCACATAATAATTCTTTCACCAAGTATCATATTTTTAACGACTAGCCATTTTGTCCATTGATCTAACGCAATGACAAAAGCCGCGAGTCCATAAAATTTCCACACATTATTTCCCCCACATAACAAATTCTTTACAGCAAAATTGAACACTCTTCACCTAGTTTAACACAGACCCTACAATCCGTAAAAGAGCAGGTGAAATTTTACAAGCGGATGGTGCCCTATTAGCATTCGTAGAATCCTGTTGTTATGGACTATATCGCAGTACTTATGGGCTAAGTCAGGGCATTTAAGGGCTTTATGGAAATTTAAGATCGATCAATGATGATTTATGGACTGTTTGCGAATATTTATGGGCTATTTCTCCAAGTTAAGGGCTCTCCACACGATTTCACATGTCAATAGTATTAAAAAAATGCGGTCCTATAAAAGGACCACATTTTTTCACTTTACTTATTTACTTAACGACCTCTGCGCAACGTTCACATAAAGTTGGGTGTGCTTCACTTGTTCCAACTGTTTCGGAAATTGTCCAGCAACGCTCACATTTTTCACCATCTGCTTTTTCTACTACAACAGAAGCATGTTCTAATGCTAAGCTGTTTGCAGGTGCTTCAGCTGGAGTACCGCCCAATTCAAACTTAGAAACGATGAACAATTGAGCGAAGTCAATCGCATCCGTTTCAAATAATGCTTTATAGTCATCATTTACATATAAAGCTACTTTTGCTTCTAATGATTTACCGATTGTTTTTGCATTACGTGCTTCTTCTAATGCTTTTAGAACATCATCACGTAATTCCATAATTTTATCCCACTTAGCAGCTAACTCTTTGAATTCAGGATAATCTACTGCTTCTGGCATATCCGTTAATTGAACACTTTCTGCTGTTTCATGCTCTAAATAAGCCCAAAGCTCATCAGTCGTATGCGGCAGGATCGGTGTTACTAATTTTAATAACGCTATTAATGTATCATACATTACTGTTTGCATTGCGCGACGATCAGGATGATCCTCTCCATAGATATATACAACATCTTTCGCAATATCCAAGTAGAATGAACTTAGTTCACTTGACACAAAGTTATTCACTGTATGGTATACACTTGCAAAATCATAGCGATCGTAAGCGGCTCTTACAGTCGTAATAACTTCTTGTAGCTTCATGTACATATATTGATCTACTTCACGAAGATCTTTAAATTCCACACGATTATTAACAGGATGGAAATCACTGATATTACCATGTAAGAATCGGAACGTATTACGGATTTTACGATATACTTCGGATACTTGTTTGAAGATCGCATCAGAAACACGTACATCCGCTGTATAATCAACAGAAGCTACCCATAAACGTACAATGTCTGCACCTAATTGATTTATAACTTTAGAAGGAACGATAACGTTTCCTAATGACTTACTCATTTTACGACCATTGCCATCTAAAGTGAAACCATGACTTAACAAACCTTTATAAGGAGCGTGACCAAACATCGCCGTACTCGTGATTAACGAAGAGTTAAACCAACCACGATACTGATCGGAGCCTTCAAGATATAAGTCAGCTGGGAATACTAAATCATCACGTTCTTCTAACACACCTTGATGAGATGAACCCGAATCAAACCATACATCCATAATATCTGTTTCTTTCGTAAAGATACCATTTGGACTTCCTGTATGTGTGAATCCTTCTGGTAGTAATTCCTTCGCTTCTTTTTCAAACCAAATATTAGAACCGTGCTCACGGAATAATTTAGAAACATGTGAAATAGTTTCTTCTGTTAGAATTGGTTCTCCATCTTCTCCATAAAATACTGGAATTGGAACTCCCCACACACGTTGGCGAGAAATACACCAGTCTCCACGATCACGAATCATGTTAAAAAGACGAGTCTCTCCCCATGCAGGAGTGAATTTTGTATCTCGAATTGCTTGTAATAATTCATCTCTAAATGCTTCAATAGAAGCAAACCACTGTGCAGTAGCACGATAAATAACTGGTTTTTTTGTACGCCAGTCATGCGGATATGAATGTGTAAAGAATGTAAGTTTTTCAAGTGCACCAACAGCCTCTAGTGCTTCTGTAATAGCTTTGTTAGCTGTGTCATAAAATAATCCTTCAAAACCAGGTGCCTCAGCAGTCATAACACCGCGGTCATCAACTGGACAAAGAACATCTAAGCCGTAAGCTTTACCAACGTAAAAGTCATCTTCCCCGTGACCAGGGGCTGTATGAACACAACCAGTACCAGACTCAGTAGTTACATGCTCTCCTAGAATGATAAGAGAATCACGATCGTATAATGGATGTTTTGCAACTAGGCGATCCATTTCCTTCCCTTCAAGCGTACGTTCTACAGTGTATTCTTCCCAGCCTAGTTCTTCTGCTACAGATTTTACTAAATCTAAGGCAACAACAAATTTAGAACCGTTCGTATTTACAACTGCATACTCCACTTTTGGATGTAAGGAAATAGCTAGGTTTGCAGGAATTGTCCATGGTGTTGTAGTCCAAATGATAAATTTTGTACCTTCTTCCAACACACCTTTACCCTCTGTCACCTCAAAGCTTACATAAATAGATGGTGATTTTTTATCTTGATATTCAATTTCAGCCTCAGCGAGTGCGGATTCACTTGATGGTGACCAGTAAACAGGCTTTAATCCTTTATAAATATATCCTTTTTTAGCCATTGCACCGAATACTTCGATTTGACGTGATTCAAACGTAGGAGTCAATGTAACATATGGATTATCCCAATCACCACGAACACCCAGACGTTTGAATTGGGAGCGTTGATTGTCAATTTGTTGATATGCATATTCTTCACAAAGCTTTCTAAACTCTGCTAAAGACATTTCTTTACGTTTTACACCTTTATTCGTTAGTGCTTGCTCGATTGGAAGACCATGTGTATCCCAGCCTGGAACATAAGGTGCGTGGAAGCCTGACATCGACTTATGACGTACAATCATATCTTTTAATACTTTATTTAATGCGTGACCCATATGAAGATCACCGTTCGCATAAGGTGGTCCATCATGCAACACAAAAAATGGTCGACCTTTTGTATGGTCCTGTACCTTTTTATAAATATCTTGCTCTGCCCATTTTGCTTGAATATCTAATTCTTTCACTGGTAGATTTCCGCGCATAGGGAAATCTGTCTTTGGCATTAATAATGTGTCTTTGTATTCCATCATATTACCTCCTGATTAATAAAAACATGAGTACTGTCTAAAGTGTGCCTAAAACAAAAAAACTCCACATCCCAAAAAGGGACGAGGAGTTATGCTCGCGGTACCACCCTACTTGCGATTTCGCTTAAAAATCGCCGCTTAGAATGCCATAACGGGGCATTAACCGAAGACACTTACTAGAAGTTCAGTGTCCTTGCTCCAAAGTGATAATCTAAAAAAGTTTTTCTTCTTGAGCTCTCACCATCCTCAAGTCGCTTTGTCGAAATCTAATCTAGACGTCTTTTTCTACGCATATTATATGATATGAATTATTATAGGTAAAGTATGGCTACGAGTCAAGAGATGTTAATCTTCTGTAACCGTTATACGATTAATCGCTTCTGTATCCACATCATATTCCATTAAATGATTCCAGTCATCTGTATTGATCAAGTCTAGTTGGGCTTCTACTAACATTTTAAAACGATTTCGGAAAACCTTCGATTGTTTTTTCAAGTCCTCGATTTCCAATGCAATCCTTCTAGCTTTTGTTAGAGCCTCATTGACAATTCGGTCAGCATTTTTTTCCGCCTCTTTCACAATAAGCTTTGCTTCTTTTTGTGAATTGCGACGTACTTCCTCAGCAGCCTCTTGAGCAACGACAATTGACTTATGTAGTGTTTCCTCAATCGAAGTAAAATGACCAACCTTTTCGCTTGAAGTTTTAAGCTTTGTTTCTAATTCCTTTTTTTCTTTCATCAAAATTTCAAGGTCTTTCATTATTTGATCAAGGAATTCATTTACTTCGTCTTCATTGTATCCTCTAAATCCTTTACTAAATTCCTTGTTATGTATATCAAGTGGTGTTAGTGGCATTTTAACATCTCCTTTACTACTATTCTTTCTACCATTATACATTTCTAAGAAGATGAATACATCTAAATTTGAAATATTCTTATAAAAATTAACTTTTTAGTTCTAACCTACCTATTTGTAGTCGGACTTTATCTTTTTTTGTTCTTCCTTCGATCATCATTAATTTTACTCTTCCATGTCCTCTTATAGAAAGTAAATCAAGTTCTTGTAGTTCAAGAGATACCTGATCTTTTTCTGACCAGTTTACTTTAACCTTCCCACTTTGTATAAGAGATGCTGATTTTTGACGAGAAATATTAAAAATTGAGGCAATCACTGTGTCTAACCGAAGAGAACTAACCGTTAAAGTCTCAGTTGTCCATTCCTCCTGTTGTGCAAAATAATCGATTGGATCTTCTATTTCGTCTATATGAACTTTCACTTTCCCAATGGATGTAAAGTTAGCACGAACATAATCCAACACCTCTAATGCAACAACAAATTGAATAGCACCGTCCTGTACGCGAATATCACCAAATTTACTCCGATCAATCCCAAGTGACATCATCGAACCAAGAACATCCTTATGCTTTAACGTTACGAATTTAGTAGGATAATGGACTTCTACTACTCTCATAGAGAAATCGTTATCTGATGGAGTATAATAAGAAGGAAACAGTAGAACTCTTTTTCTCTCCGCATGTTCTAGTGTACCTGCTGCTGTAGATCCAATATCCTCATATTGCCTACGAATCGAATCAACGATAAATTGCTGTCTAGGATCTAAGAAGTCCGTTAACTTAGGAGCATACCGATCCTCTACTTCCCGCATCAAACTCACTACCTGTTCAATAAAAGGCTGCTCTTCTTTTCTAAAATGTTGCAATACATTTTCCATTATAGTATTCCCTTTCAAGTATAGTAAAAAACCCCACGAAAGTGAGGTTAGAGAATTGTATAAGCTATAAAATATATACCCTTCATTGCAAGGTTTAATACAAAAATTGCTACAATAGGTGAGATATCAATCATACCTAGTGGAGGAATAATCTTTCTAAACGGTTCCAAATATGGTTCACATATTCTTCCTAAAAACTTACCAAAACTCGATTGTTGAATGCTCGGTACCCATGACATTAAAATATAAGCTATTAATGCATACGTATAAATCTGAACACCCCAACTTATTAAATATAAAACTAATCCCATAAGTTAATTACTCCTCTGTTAATCTAGGTCGTTATAATAATAATCCGATATTGCACCATCGACTTCAACTGAGTCTGGTGCACAAAGGAATATATCTGTACCTATTCTTTGTATATCTCCACCTAAAGCGTACACTGTTCCACTTAAAAAGTCGATTATTCGAATTCCCTGTTCTTTATCAATACGCTGCAGGTTTACAATTACTGCTTTTTTACTTTTTAAGTGTTCCGATATATCCTGTGCTTCTGCATAAACACGGGGCTCTATCAATATCACTTTGGATGACTTTTGTACGTTTTGAATACTAACGAGATTTGGTGTGTTCGTATCCTTAGGAATTGTATTGAATTTACGTTCTTTTGGTGCAGACTTTACTGGTTGTTGTTTTATATTATTATCTACTGTTTTTTGCTGCTGAGGTCTCGATTGCTGTGCTTCTGATGCTTCCTCCTCTTCGTCTAAGTAGAAGAAGTTTTTCATCCAGTTTTTCATGCTCATACAATTCCCTCCCTCTCTTTGCCAACCAATGCTGTTCCGATTCTTATAAAAGTAGCACCTTCTTCTATTGCAATTTCATAGTCTCCAGACATTCCCATGGAAAGTTCTGTACAAGGTGCATTTGCTATTTGTTTAGCAGCAATTTTACTTTGGAGTTGTTTCAATCTCCGAAAAACATCATGTATGATTGTGTCATCTTCCGTATTTGGGGCCATTGTCATCAATCCAATAACACGAATACGTTCATGATTTTTAAGCTGATCTATGAATGCTTCCACTTCATCAAAAGCAAGACCTTGTTTTGAATCTTCCCCAGAGACGTTTACTTGTACAAAACAATCCTTCGTGGAGGTGGCTCTTTTCTCAATTTCATCCGCTAAACTCATCCGGTCCAATGAATGCAGGAAATTTATATGGTTAATAACCGATTTAACTTTTCTTGTTTGTAAAGTACCTATGTAATGCCACTTGACGTCATTTGAAATGGCATCTAACTTTTTTTGTAAACCCTCTGGTCTATTTTCCCCTAAATGCAGAACACCATTTTCAATTACTTCAATTGTTCGACTAACCGAAACTTCTTTTGTTACCGCTATTAATGTAACATCTTCTAACTTCCTATTAGCTTTATCGCTTGCACTTTGCATATGTTGTTGAATTTGTTCTAAATTTTGTTGTACATTTGTCATTTGAAACCCAACTTTTCATCATTTGTATTTTGTTTATTGTATCAATGAAAAGCCGTTTTATCAATGAAGAACATTGTAATTCTATGTTTTTGATACAATTATAACATCTTTTCCAATTATCGCTATATTTTGTACTGCTATTTTCTTCGTATCTCTTTTTTTATTGAAAAAGGTTGGATAAGCGCCATTTTCCTCTACTAAAAATGAAATTATATAGCCGGTCTCTTTATCAATTTCCGCATCCACAATATAGCCTAGCAATTGGCCACTCTTCGCTTCTATCACTTCTTTTTGCTGTGCATCTGAAAATTTCATCATTGACCCCCTTTATTCATTATATGAATGAAAATGAAAAAAACGCTTTTTTCTGGAAAGAAAAAAGCGTTTTGCTAAAAAATAACCTTATGGATTCAATTGGCTTTGAATAGTTGATAAAGCACTCTTTTCTAGTCGAGAAATTTGTGCCTGAGATAAACCTAAGTCCATCGCTATTTCTGTTTGTGTAGCTCCATAATAAATTCTCTTCGTTAATATTTTCTTTTGTCTTGTATCTAGCTTCTGAAAACTTTCTTTCACAGTAAAATAAGTGACCCATTGATCTTCGGATACATCATTATCGCATAATTGGTCCATCATATAAATAGCATCGCCACCATCACTGAATATTGGCTCTTGCAAAGATACTGGATCTTGAATGGCATCTAAAGCAATTAATATATCCTCCACCGATATATCTAGCTCTTTGGACAAATCATCTAAGGTTGGCTCTTGTAAATGCTCGTTTATAAACTGTTCCTTTGCTTTCATAGCTTTATATGCAATATCTCTTAACGATCTTGATACTCGTACGGAATGGTGATCACGTAAATGTCTTTTTATTTCTCCAATAATCATAGGAACTGCATACGTAGAAAAACGGACGTTATGCTTTAGATCGAAATTCTCAATAGACTTGATGAGACCAATACAACCAACTTGAAACAAATCATCTGCTTGCTCTCCCCGGTAAGCAAACCTTTGAACTAGGCTTAAAACTAACCTTAAATTACACATTACTAGTTCATCTTTTACAGAATCTTCACCAGCTTGTAATCGAATAAACAATTCTTTCATTTCTTCATGCTTAAGTAAAGGAAGCTTAGATGTATCAATGCCGCATAATTCAACTTTTGTTCTCGTCATAGATCTTCCTCCGGACTTTTTAATTGTTCTAAGTCAGTTTGTCCGGGAAAGAAAAGATTATTCTTTACGATTCTATCCAATTTCACCCATTAGGCAATTGGTTCGTTTAATAGCTCCTTTAAATCTAAAATGATTTTCTTTTCTAAACGAGATATATATGATTGCGAAATCCCTAAATGGTCAGCTACTTCTTTTTGGGTCATTTCTTCTTTACCATTTAACCCAAATCGACATTGCATAATATACTTCTCCCTATTGCCCAGTAGATTTATCGCTTCGAATACATGTTGGCGCTCAAGTTTTTTCTCTACATCTTCAATGATTAAATCCTCGCTAGTGCCCAGAATATCTGAAAGTAATAGTTCATTTCCATCTGAATCTGAATTTAAAGGTTCATCAAAAGAAACTTCTGATTTCATACGGTTAGTTTTTCGTAAATGCATTAAAATTTCGTTTTCTATACATCTTGAAGCATACGTTGCAAGCTTGATACCTTTTTCTAGATTAAACGTCTCTACAGCCTTTATAAGACCGATAGAACCTATACTTATAAGATCCTCTATATTTGTATTTGTCTGATCAAATCTTCTCGCAATATAAACAACTAATCTTAAGTTTCGTTCGATTAATACATCTCTAGCGTGTTCATCGCCATCCATAAACGCCAGTAGCATTTCCCGTTCTTCTTCTCTCGATAATGGCTTAGGTAACGATTCATTGCCACCAATATAATGTACACTTTTTCTTCTAAAGGACAGTACCCAATAGTAAATCTTACGCAACCATTTCATCAGCATTACCCTACACTCCTTTTCTTTAAATGAAAATATGAGGAACTATGTAATATTCCATCCGCCTCATGTGGAAACTTTTCTTTCGCTTTCGTCATAACAATATATCCTTTAGGTAATGTCTGATCGCCAATTATCCACTGATCATACTTAATACCAACAACCCATGTTTTATGCTTTTGAATCGTTGCAATTGGGATTAATCGTAATTTACTTGCATATTCTTTTGGAATCTTGTCCAATCCGGTCTTTCTATCAAACTCCCAATCGCTAATAGCTTCGAATAATGCTGGTGGCAATATCTCTTTCAGCATTTCTGCTGCCACAAAATGGACAGGATCATTGGATAACGGCTCTGTACACACATTTCCTGAATCTATAAAAATTGTCAGTTCCTTAGAAGCGCCAAATAACATAACGTTAGATGAATATAAGAGCTCCCTTTCTGCGTGTGCAATATTCAAATGAAGGACATGTTTGGTCAATAAATATAAACCACCAGTAGCAATCAAAGCAAAGTTAATAATCATGAACAAGTTACTACTATTGTCATACAAAGGAGCTATTGCTGTAAGTAAACCACCAGCAAAAACACTAGCTAGTAACGTTAATATAATTGCTTTAACTATTTGTGAACGTTTTTTCCAAAAAGCAATAGCAATCATCACAAAAAAAGATAAAAATATCGTACTCATTGAATGAGAGAAAACAACTGTGATTACTCCAGCAGTTAGGGCAGATAGAAATAAATACCTCTTCTGATTTTCAATCCACCCAATTTTATTGGCAAATGCCAAAACGGTATAATTGAAAAAAGTATTGGTTACAATCATTACTTCCGCGTACATAGTTTCCCTCCTTTTGACTAAAGCTTAGCATCTAAAGTGTAAGAAATTTGTCAAAAGAACGTTCAAAAACGTTCTTTTTTTACGACATAAAAATAATTTGGATAATGATAATTTTAACAAATAGTTACGAAAAGGTTATTTCCTCTAATTTTTTAATTATAAAACAAGCGATCTTTCTAAGGTCAAAACCTGTTTCTATTGTTTTCGCTGGGCTTTGAACAGACGTATTGCTATATGATTACCGATTGAATTTTTAGGGATGCTGGTTGGTTGTGACGTTCGTCACAACCAACCAGCATCCCTTTTTTCGATATCTTATGGCGTTTGCCTGTCCGTCGCCCTCCTGCAACTCTTAGAAACAGGTTAGTGCGTTTTTGGTTAACTAGAGAAAAGATACTTTCCTATGGATAGAGTAAGCTCTCGAAGATGCAATTTCGTTAGCTATTTCGCTTCTTTATTCGATACATACTAACTATTTTTCTTTATTTCCACTAGTAAAAGAAAAATTGTCTGCCACAATCTATCATTTAACAACAGAATTTCTACTTCATTAGCATCACAAATCATTTTATCTCTACATTAAGTTGAGTTAATCTTATTATCTAAGCGATATGCTCTGCCAAATCTAATGTAGTACTACGCACCTAATTGATTGTAGTGCAAGGTGGCGACTCCAGCAGGAAAAGCGTTAGGCGAAGACCCCGCAGCGTAGCTAGGAGGCTGAGGCAACGCCCGCGGAAAGCGTCCACCTGAAACGGAAATCAGTAGTATTATTCATTTTTTCAAGTCCCACGAACCTAGTGTTCATCTACAATTTTATATACTTATTCTTCAAAAAAAAAAAAAAAAAACAACCACCGAAGTGATTGCTTTTGTCTTTATATTAGTTTCTGCGTTGACGATTTCTTAAGAAAGTTGGAATATCTAATGCATCTTCTTGTTGGTTATGAGATACATGTCTATCTTGTTGAGGTGCTTGTTGTTGCGGCACTTCGTCTTTACGTTGTTGCTCACGGATAGGTGCTGCTGAAGGCTGTGGTGTTCTGTTTCCACCGAATCCAGCGCTTCTTGGCTGTTTTTGTGTTAAAAGCTCTTCATTGAATCCAGTTGCAATTACAGTTACAACTATTTCATCTTTCAAGTTATCATTTATAACCGAACCAAAGATCATATTAACTTCTTCATCTGAGGCAGAGGCAACAATATCAGCAGCTTCTTGAACTTCAAATAGACTGAGGTTAGAACCACCAGTAATATTCATCAACACACCAGTCGCACCATCAATTGATGTTTCAAGTAGTGGACTTGAAATAGCCTTTTTCGCAGCTTCAGCAGCACGATTTTCTCCTGCTGAAATACCAATACCCATAAGTGCTGCGCCTTTATTGGACATAATTGTTTTAACATCTGCAAAATCAAGATTGATAAGACCAGGTACTGCGATCAAATCAGAAATACCTTGGACCCCTTGACGTAAAACATTATCCGCTTCTCTAAATGCTTCTAGCATTGGTGTGTTTTTATCTACGATTTCTAACAAGCGGTCATTTGGAATGACGATTAACGTATCTACAGATTCTTTCATCATACTAATCCCACCGACTGCTTGAGTAGAACGTTTACGACCTTCAAAAGTAAATGGACGTGTTACTACACCTACTGTTAATGCCCCTAAATCACGTGCAATTTGAGCAATAACTGGTGCTGCACCAGTTCCTGTACCGCCACCCATACCTGCAGTAACAAATACCATATCTGCTCCTCTTAAAGCTTCCTCGATCAATTCTTTACTTTCTTCTGCAGCTTTTTTTCCTACCTCAGGATTTGCACCTGCACCAAGACCGCGAGTTAGTTTTCCACCAATTTGTAGTTTTACTTCGGCTTTTGACATATTGAGAGCTTGTGCATCTGTATTTACAGCGATAAAATCTACTCCTTGAACACCATGTTCAATCATACGATTTACAGCGTTATTACCGCCACCACCTACTCCAATAACTTTAATGATCGCTAATGCATCTTCATTTGTTTCAAATTCTAACATGCTATTGCCTCCTATGCTCTCTCTGCTATGATAAAGGGTTTGTTATTCAAAAAACTTGTCAAAAAATCTCTTCGCTTTTGTCAATGCGCTATCTTTGTGTTCATTAGTCGTTTGAGCAGATTGTTTTTGTTTTTTACTTACGGCAACTGCTTCATTTGGAACCGAATGCGCTAGCGCATGGCTATTACCAATTTTACCATAGAAAAGATCTTCTTTATAGGCATATCTTATAAGACCAACAGCTGTCGTATATTGTGGCTCACGAACTCCAATATAATCCGGGGTGTATAATCTTACTCTTGTTTGAAGAATATGTCTTGCTAGCTGGCCTAAGCCTTCTAGTTTAGAAACTCCACCAGTAATGACTACTCCTCCTGGTAAGTCTTGTAAACCAAGTCGATAGAATTCTTCCAGAACAAGTTCAAACAGTTCTTCTAGTCGAACTCCAATGATTTCAGCAATATACCGTTGTGAGTATTGTTCTTTCATATCTGCCCCTATTACTGGCACCTCAAATAGTTCATCATCTGAGGCATCATCATAGAAGGCATGTCCATATTTTAGTTTTATCATTTCGGCTTGTTCCGTTGGCGTTTTTAATACGATTGATAAATCTTTTGTAACATGATCCCCACCAACAGGAATAACAGAAGTATTGATTAAATGGCCTTCATTGAATATGGCAATTGTAGTGGAACCACCGCCTATGTCAATATAAGCTGTGCCGTGATTTTTTTCATCTTCAGTTAATGCAAAATGACCACCAGCTAAAGGCTGTAAATAAATCTCTCTTATTTGAAGACCAGCTCTTTCCACACATCTTAACACGTTATGTAAAATTGTTTTGGATGTAGTCATCATTATACCGTCTAATTCTAAACGGGTTCCAATCATCCCACGTGGATCTTTAATTTCCTCTAAGTGATCGACGATAAACTGTTTTGGTGCTATATTAATAAGCTCTCTCTCAGGAGGGATAGACATTACTTGAGCAGACTCAATCACACGTTCTAAGTCTCCATCTGTTATTTCTCTATCCTCACGATTAACAGCTACTACTCCTTTAACATTTTGTATATTTGCCATATTTGCTGGTATGCCTAACACGATTTCATTAATAGACATGCCGATCATTCTTTCGGCTTCACTAACGGCTTTTTTTATAGATTGTACAGTTGCGTCTATATCTACAATGGTGCCTTTTCTTATTCCATTTGATTTAACATTTCCTACACCTATTACATGCAGCGAGTCATCATTCATTTCGCCGATTAAGACTTTAATTGATGACGACCCAATATCTAGTGATACGTATAATTCTGATTGATTCAACCCGTGGCACCTCCTATAAACTCTTTATTTATTATTCTAGTGTAAAAATGATATAAAGTCTAAAATTTTCTAAAGAAATAGTCAATTTCTACAAAAAAATTTATTGATTTTTTCTTTCGGACCATTTAGTGAGCATAATTCGACGAATAACTGCAATATTTTGAAATAATCTCACTCCAAACGCAAAAATCGCAGCTAAGTATAAATCTATTCCTAAGTGTACACCTAAAAATGCTAATGCTGCTGCTAAGCCAATGTTAAAGAAAAAACCTGAAACAAATACTTTGTCATCATAGACATGTTGAAGATGAGCACGTATTCCTCCAAATAGCGTATCGAGTGCTGCCAATACCGCTATCGATAAATAGCTTTCATATATTTCAGGAATCTGAATTTCAGTTAATAACCCGAGGGAAATCCCAAGTATCAGCCCTAATAATGGCAACCACATTTCATGACTCCCCTTCTGGTACTTCTTTTAAAAATTGGTTGTTTACTGTTTGGTCATAAGCTGAGATCATGATAATGTGCTCGGGTTCGCCAATTTTAAGTTTCAAATTGTCGATATAGAAATCATCTCCGATTGTAGAAGCCTCTAGCTGATTGTACATTTTTTGTGCATCCTCAAAAGTGGAGGTTCCAATTCTAATCGTAAATGGAGCATTTCTTACAGGTATATTATTTACTGTAGTTTTACCATTAACATCTCTTATCGGTGAAGAATATATAATACGTTTACCGTCCACTTCTATGTCTTTAGCTTTAAAACGATTGATTTCATTGATTAGACGAATGAGTAGATCTGGTGAAATACCTTCTACAGGTTGTCCAAGTGCAATGCTTTCTAATGATGGTTCCACTTTAATAGTAAGTCCTGGACCTGTAAACTCAACAAGACCAATATCTTCTTTTAATTGCCTTACTGTATCTTCTAAAGCAAATGCAGCACTTTCACTCACCATGTTCTCATATTTTAGGATTGTCTGATCTAGCATATAGACTTCTGATAGTAATTCGGAGTGTGTTTCGGTTTCTTTGGAAAGTTCTTGACGGATAGCCCATATGTCTCTTGTGTCTCTAGTCTCTGGGTTTTGAACAGTATTATATTGTACCGCTAACATAAAACCAATTACTAACAAAATTATGGTGAACCGAATATAGACGGTTTTTTTCATTATTCGGCCTCCTTTATTACTCAGCTATAATCATCTTCCCGTAGAGCAGGCATCGTTATTAAATCTTTTTCTCCGACAGTTACCACTATATTATCACTGGTGAGTTGGTCTACCACGCCTCCGCCTAAATTCACAGAGGCAAGTAATACTTTTGGATCTCCTACTGCTTCAATTGTAAATGGAGCAGGAAAAGTCTTTCCGTCTACTACAATTACAGGGCCTGTACACCGGATATAAGAGTTTGCATGAAGCCGCTGACCATTAATCGATATAGCTTCTGCACCTGAAATTTTCAATTCATTGATCACTTTAAACACATGACTCTCATGTACAATATAATCATTGGGGTTTTCTTGTGAAGGATTATAAGCCCCGTCTTCCAATGAAACAGTAATTCCTTTTCCTTGTGATGGGATATCACCAATTAATAATCGAAGTAATTCTGCTTCTTCCACCAGCTCTTCCACACTTTCTTCGCTCTCTACAAAGGAATGTTCATAATCCCGAACTTTTTGCTGCTTTACGATAATTTCTTCTGTTAGCTCTTTATTTCGTTCTTTTTGTTCTACTAATTTTTCCCTATATTTTTCTTGCTCTCGGAACCCCGAGACATCTGAAGCGTTTTCTTTTGTGTCATCTGAGGAGATGCTATACGAATATGCAAGTATAAATCCTAACACTAAACTTACCATCGATATAGTAATAAGTCCTTTAGATGGCACTTTAAGGAGTTTAGTCTTCCTCATTTTCCACAACCTCCTCCTCTACTGGTACATTGTACACATCCACATATGGTTGAAAAAATGTTCCTACTTCTAAATCTACGATTCCTTTCACTTCTGGATTCAATTGAGAAACAATAGACGGATAATAATTCATTTTCTCTCCGAATGATGGAATGATAGCCTGAACTTCATTGCCATCATTCATAAATACTTGAATGGAATAGGCATCGTTTTCTGTTGGTGTATATTTAATCTGCGAAATACCCGTTAACACTTCACTTTTTAATAGTTTTAATTCTTTAATCATTCTTTGACGAACTTTTTCATCATCAAATCCAGTAAATATGGGACCTTCTTTGGGTATAACTTGTCCATCTGTTTTAATAATCTGTCCATTTTCTAAAATAATATGAAGAAAATCTCCATCCTCTAAGTATCCAATTTGTTTAAATTCATTTACCTGTATGTGAACGGTTGTTAACCATTCACGCTTTACCTGCGCTGATTCTACCCATGCATTATGACTCAATAGGTTTTCAATTTTACTTTCATTAAAACTCCACATCGATTCGCCGATAACCAATGTACTTTCTTCTATGTACAATTGTTCAGGAACAAGCTTTGCACCTTCTAGTGAGATAGTTTGAATTTGACTATAGGAAGATTGAAAATATAGGACTATCAATAGCGTAGTAACAAAGAGAAAAAGTAGAATGGAAAATTTTTTATTTGTTCTACGTCTTCTGCGCTCTTTTAGTGTAGGTATACGATCTTCAATATCGATGATTTTTTCCATTCTACCGCCTCCCTTCTTTATCAGTTTCTTTAGCTAAATTTAAAATAATTCCGATAATCCCCCATGTCATCACTAACGAAGATCCCCCATAACTGATGAATGGTAAAGTTACTCCCGTCACTGGTAAAAGGCCCGTAACTACCCCCATATTTAGAAATGTCTGTACCGCTAATAGGGAGGTCAAACCAACAATCATTAACTGGCGTTCACGTGTTTTTGCACGGGCAGCCATCGTGAAACTGGTCGTAAAGAAAATCACAAAGGCAAGTACAATTATGAACCCCCCAATGAAACCCGACTCTTCAAGCAGAATGGAAAAGATGAAATCATTTTGAGGTTCCGGCAAATATAAAAACTTTTGGCGGCTATTTCCATAGCCAAACCCGAATAATCCTGCCGGGCCTATTGCAAGCAATGATTGGATTGCCTGAAACCCAGAGCCAAGTGGGTCTTTCCAAGGATCTAGAAAGGCTTGAATTCGTACCAGTCTATATGGCGCCGAAACGATTAATAACACAAAGGCAATAATTCCGCTCAAGCCTATCCAAAGGAAGAATTTAAAAGTAAGACCTGCCGCAAACAATAAAAAGAATACAGCAACGACCAATACAAATGCTGAGCCAAAATCTGGTTGAACCATGATAAAGCCAATCGGCAATAATAGCAGGACTGCACTCTGAATATACATTTGCATTTTAGACTTTTTTTCATCTGCTAAAGTGATAGCTAAAACTCCTAAAACAGCTATTTTAGCTAACTCAGCTGGCTGAAAATTCATAAACCCAAGTGGGATCCAGCTTTGAGATCCATTTCGGACTACTCCAATACCTGGGATTAAAACACCAATTAGCATAAGGATTGCAACTACATATAAACCTTTCCAAAATCCACCCGACCGTATGAAACCCGACCTTTGAATAATAAATGCCCCAACAATTCCTACAACTAAATACGCTGCTTGTTTAAACGCAAAAGGCGTTTGCCCTTTATAATGGACTTCGCTCCAATAGGATCCCGCGGAATGGACAAACAATATACCAATGATGGATAAAAACAGTACAGAAAATAGGAAAATAAATTTTCTTGTATCTTTCGTTTAGGTCATCCTTTCATTACTCTTCTAAAGAAATAACTCGGTCGATAAATTCTTCTCCACGTACCTCAAAGCTTTCGTATTGATCCCAACTTGCACAGGCAGGGGATAATAATACGACATCCCCTTCCGAAGATGCGTCTATTGCCATTCCAAATGCTTCCCCTAATGTGTCGACACTAACTACTGAAGATATTCCTTGCTCTTCCCCAAACTTTTGCAGTCGATCCCTAGTCGCACCGTAATGGACTAATGCTTTAACACGATTCAAGTATGGTATTAGTTCATCAAATGAATGTCCACGGTCCACACCACCAGCTATTAATATAACTGGCTCTGTAAATCCTTCCAAAGCACTTTTAGTAGCAAGTGCATTTGTAGCTTTTGAATCATTATAAAACTTACGTCCCTTCCATTCCCTGATGAACTGAGTACGATGCTTCACACCCTGAAACGCCGATAACACTTGTATAATAGCTTCTACTGAACAATTCATCATTAATGCTGTAGCAGTAGCAGCTAATACATTTTCTAAATTATGTTTACCTCGTAGGGCAATGAGCGATCGTTCGAATAATGGTTCGCCGTTCCAGTAAACGTAAAGTTCATCCGCACTAATACCCAACTTTGTTTTTTTGCTCACATAGAAAGGTATTTTGGATGCCATACTCTTTTGGGCATAGTCTTTAACAATTTGCTGCTCCCCATTATAAACAAGCCAATCGGTAGCATCTTGTTTTTGGGTAATTTTAAATTTAGCATCTGTATATTCTTGAAAATCCTTATGATAATCTAAATGCGCCTCATACAAGTTAAGTAAGACGGAAACTTTAGGTTTTAACTCTTCGGTACCCATAAGTTGGAACGAAGACAATTCGGTTACGATAATATTGTCTGCTGTCGCTTCTTTTGCAACACTAGTTGCCACCGTCCCAATATTCCCGGCTATTTTCGGTTTTTTATTTGCTGCGGCAAGCATTTCAAATATTAATGTTGTCGTTGTCGTCTTTCCGTTTGAGCCTGTAATTCCTATCATTGGGGCATCGCTAATACGATAGGCTAGCTCTACTTCCGTCCATACAGGTATACCTCTTTTATTTGCCTCTGAAATGACTGGATTCGTATAAGGTATCCCAGGATTCTTGACGATAAGGCTAAATCCTTCGTCCAAAAGATCCTCTGGATGACTTCCACAAATGACAGTTAGCCCTTTGGACAACAAATACTGGGCATTTTCATTTTGTTCGAATGGTTTCGAATCATTTACAGTAACGAAAGCTCCTAAATCATGAAGCGTTTCTGCAGCTGCAGTACCACTTTTTGCTAATCCCAAAACGAGTATCTTTTTATGAAATACAATTGGCAATTTCTTCATCTCACAAAACCTCCAAACAGACTACAATCATTGCAGCTATAAAACCTATTGCCCAAAATACGGTAACTATTTTACGTTCATTCCATCCTGATAATTCAAAATGATGGTGAATTGGACTCATTTTGAATATACGTTTACCAGTTGTTTTAAAGCTAATTACCTGCAATATTACCGACAGTGTTTCAATTACAAAAATAACCCCTACTAACAGTAATAATAATTCATGTTTAACAAGAATAGATACCATTGCTAGTGCCCCACCTAATGCAAGAGAACCCGTATCTCCCATAAATACTTTCGCTGGATTTTTGTTGAACAATAAAAACCCTAAAAGTGCACCTGAAACACTGAATGTAAATATAGCTATATCTGTTTGTTCATAAGCAAGTGCAAGAACACCAAATGTTGCAAACGCAACTGTTGCAGTTCCTGCTACTAAACCATCTAAGCCATCTGTTAAATTGACAGCATTTGAAAACCCAACTAGCCAAAATATTAAGAATGCAATATACAATTGTCCTAAAGGTAATTCCATTTGTGTAAACGGTATTTCGATGTTTGTATCAAATGGGCCCTGCTTAAGTAAGAAGTAGGCAAGGACTGCAATTAGAATTTGACCAATTAGTTTTTGAATAGATGTTAAACCAAGATTTCTTTTCAATACGACTTTTATAAAATCGTCTAAAAAGCCAATGACACCGAATCCTACCAGAATAACTAATAATACAATTGACTGAGTCGTTAACTTATCAAAATAAAATGAAAGAGCGAGTGTAGAAATAATAATGGAAGCTAAGAAAATTAGCCCTCCCATTGTAGGAGTACCCGCCTTTTTTTGGTGAGACTGAGGGCCTTCTTCTCTTATACTTTGACCAAATTTCATTCTTCTTAAATATGGAATAACAATTGGAGCAAGAATAACAGAAAGTAAAAAACTAACAATAATTGTAATTACCGTTGTAGATAATGTCATGAAAAAATCTCCTTAAATACGATCACCTATTAATGAATGTACTATTTTATTTATTTGTGTAAACATGTATCGTTCCATCTATTGGTATAAGCCCATTTTCTTTAGGTAGCTGGGATATTATTTCATCTCCCTCTCCATGCCAAACAATATTGAACGGATACATATAGGACGTGATTTCTTTTCTTTTCGTTCCCACTAGGTTTGGTGTACGGACTTGTTCCAAATCTCCCCATCTATATTCTTTTTCCAGTTGGGTGCCACTTCCTTTTGTCTTCAGAGAGTCTTCTAAAATTTGACCTACAATAGGTGCTGCAATAACCCCTCCAAATTGACTACTATGTTTTGGGTTATCAATTGCCACATATACAATAAGTTCTGGATCATCTGCAGGTGCAAAACCGATAAAGGAAACGATGTATTCCCCTTCCATATATCGGCCATCTTGAACTTTTTGTGCTGTACCTGTTTTACCACCAATTCGAAGTTGGTCCCGATAGGCGTTTCTACCCGACCCTTCCGCAACTACGTGTTCCAAAGCGTCTCGGACAATAGCGGAAGTTTCCTCACTAATAACTTGACGCTTCATCTCTGGTTCGCTACTTGACAATATTTCGTTTGTTTCACCGTCGATTGTATTTTTTACAATATATGGCTTATATAGATAACCACCATTAACTGCCGCAGCTACAGCTTGCACTTGTTGAATAGGAGTAACAGATATCCCTTGGCCGAAGGATGTGGTAGCATGTTCAACTGGTCCAAAGTTTTCTTTACTAAATAGAATACCCGTGGATTCCCCAGCCATCCCTGACCCTGTTGATTCACCAAATCCAAAGTTACGTATGTATTCTGATAGCTTCTCTGCACCAACTCTATTTCCTAGTTCAATAAAGCCAGGGTTACAAGAATTTTCAACAACCTCTAAGAATGTTTGATCTCCATGCCCTTCACGTTTCCAACAACGGAGCCTAGACCCTTCCACCATGGAATAACCAATATCATGAAAGTGATCCTCCTCTAAGTCTACTACATTCTCTTCTAATGCCGCACTTAATGTAATAATCTTAAAAGTTGAACCTGGTTCAAAGGTCATCCAAACTGGTAAGTTTCGGTTATATATAGTTGAATCCACCTCTTGATAGTTGGATGGGTCGAAATTGGGAGCAGAAGCAAGTGCTAATATTTCGCCATTTTTGGGGTTCATAACGATTGCAATCGCTTGAGTTGCTTCATACTTTTGCATAGCTTGAGTAAGCTCACGTTCAACTACATTTTGAATATCTAAATCTACCGTTAGTTGAACATGATTGCCCTTTACCCCATTTTTCCAACCATCGTCCACATGTGGAAGCGGTACTCCTTTTGCATCAGTAAACATTCGAACAGCGGAGGATTTACCTTTTAAAACGGAATCATATTGATACTCGATTCCAGCAAGCCCCTGCGCATCATATCCTGTGAATCCTACTAATCTAGATAACATATTACCATAAGGATAGTCTCTTATATAATCGACCCCTGCATACAATCCCTTAATATTCTTATCTTGTATGTCCATTGCTAGTTCACTAGAAATATTTTTTCCTTTTGGTGCAATTTTTATCAAGTAATTGTTTTTATCTATTTGTTCCAAAAGCTCACCTTTGTCCATACCAATTAAAGGTCCAATTTCATCCGCTACTTGTTTTGGATCATCATTTTGAGATGGCATATAAAATAAGGTAGGTGCAAGCTTATTCCCAACGATTACTTCTCCATTACGATCCAAGATATTTCCTCGGAGCGATGCGTAAGGTAGTTCTCTATCCCAGCTTTCTTTCGCTTTCGTCGTAAGCTCATCAAATTGAAAAAATTGAAGTTGAACTAATTTGAAAAGTACCAACAAGAATAAAAAAATAATCATAATCCAAATCATTCGTAGACGCATAATTTGTTTTATTTTAGAAATTGCCAAATCCCCTTTAGTCCGTTTTAGATAACTTATGAGAAAATGACTCTAACTATTCTCTTCCTCTTTTAATCCTGAGGTAAATCTGTTATTATTTCTTCTTCGTTAGTCTCCATATTCGTTACTTCCTCTGGAGTTGCAAATCGAACGACGATTGGAGTATCAGCCGTTACGATTGAACCACCAGTCAAACTCTGTTCTGTTACAAATCCTTCTCCAACAATATCAATCTGTAAATTGGATAATGATTTATAAACCATAACATTTCTTTTTGACCATCCCTTAAAGTTAGGCAACCTAATATCTCCTTGACCCTTTATAAAGACTGTGCCATTTGAAATAGTTGATATATTAGCTTCTGGATACTGCTCTACTACATTGTCGCCCTGTCCAATAACTACAGTTTTTAATCCTAGTGCTTCCAGTTTACTTTGACTTTCTATCATATTTTCTCCGATTACATTAGGCATTTCAATTGGAGTCGCAAGTTCCAAATTCTCAGGCTCGATATTTAAATATTTCAAACTTCTTTCCATGACCGTATTGAAAATTTCTGATGTCGTATCAGAACCTGATTCTGTCAACTCCAAATTAGGTCGATGAACCATGATATATACGATTAACTGCGGATCCTCAACTGGCGCCATCCCTAAGAAAGAATAGAGGAAATCATTTCTTCCCCAATAGTAACCTCCACCGGGTTTTGCTATTTGAGCAGTACCTGTTTTACCAGCAGATGTATAACCGTTTAACTTAAACTTCTTGGCAGTACCTTTTTCTGAGGTTACAGTGCTTGCCAGTATTTCTTTTACCTGTTGTGCAGTTTCAGCAGAAATGGGAGATTCTTTCTCCGACGGTTTATGATTAAGTTCTATTTCATTTGTATTTGGATTGACAATTTTATCTATAATATAGGGTTGCATCATCTTTCCTTCATTTGCTATAGCAGTCATAGCTTGCACCATTTGTATAGGTGTAACAGTTGTCCCCTGACCATATGTCGTAGTAACACGTTCAACTGGACCAGAATCTGCTATGATTCCAGTTGTTTCATTTGGAAGGTCGATGCCCGTCTTTTGTCCAAATCCAAAAAGCTTAATGTACTCATTGAATGTTTTCTCTCCAATTTGGTTTAGTAAGTAAGCCATGGATACATTAGAGGAACGTTGGAAACCTTCTAAATACGATATATTTCCCCACCCTACTACGTTATGATCACGAATTGTTGTATCGTATATAGTATAGGATCCAGATTTAAACGTAGCATTAGGTGCCCATACTCCCTCTTCAATAGCAGATGCTAGAGTGAATATCTTAAAGGTAGATCCTGGTTCAATTGTCTGCTCTGTTACTTCATTTAACCAGTTGGTCGATAATCCTTCTCTTGTATTCGGTTCAAAGGTAGGACGCTGGGACATAGCTAATATCTCACCCGTTTTTGGATCTGCTACTATAGCAGTCATACGTTCTGGTTCATATTTTTCTTGAGCATTATTCATCGCATCTTCTAGAAAGTTTTGAATGGTTTTATCTAGTGTGAGGTGGATATTCAAGCCATCTTGAGCCTCTGTCACCATTTTTTCAGCATTCGGTAGTAAAAACCCTTTTGTATCACTCTTGAATTCTACTTTTCCTGGCGTACCTGTCAGCTCTTTATCATAAATGTATTCAAGCCCCATTTTCCCAACTGCTTCGGCTGTCCCATCTTCCTTTTCTTCTTTAAGAGCAAAACCTATTAAATGAGAAGCAAACTGGCCATTTGGATATAATCTTTTCAAATCCTCTATAAAAATAATTCCAGGTAGTTTGTTACTTTTAATCTCTTCCATTACCTGGTTGCTAATGTCCCTACCAGCTTTTCCGAATTCCACTTGGTATTTCTCAGCTTTTATATTCTTATCTAGTAAATCTTTAATCTCTTGTTCTGGCATATTTATATATTCCGATAATACTTTAGCAGTCTTTGCCGTATCACTAACATGTCTTTGTAAACTACTATTATTAGTGGCACTTGGGCTAATCACAGCAATCATCTTGTAGCTAAGTGTATCCTGCGCAATAATTTCACCATTTCGATCAACTATTTCGCCTCTACTCGCTTGAAGAGTTTGTTCTCTGCTATATTTGTTCTCTGCCTTCGTTGATAATACCTGGCCTTCTGCTGTGCCTGTATACTGTATAAATACAAAACGACTGAGTAATAAGAAAAAGAGCCCTCCATATAGTAAAAACATTAGAAAGGCTCCCCATTGAAAACGAAATTTCTTATTCATTGTCCTGGCACTACCTTTACGTTTTGCTCATTCAGTTTCAAACCGAGCTCTTCCGCCTTTTTCCAAATGCGATCATAGGTAGATAATTCATTTACTTGTATAGACAAGTCAGTATTTTTTTTCACTGTAGAGTCAATTTCCTTTTCTAACAAGGAAATATCAGTAGTTGTAGCTCGCACAGAGGTTTGTGTTTGAATAATCATTAATGACAGAATAGTAACTACAGTTAACAATCCCACAAAAAGAAATTTTTCTCCTTTGGAAATCAGTTTATTACGTTGTTTTACCGGCTTCTTTACATGTGGTTGTTCAGGGTAAGAAGGCCGTGTTATGTATGTTTGTGATTGGTGGTTACGTATAGCCATTTAGACACTTCCCTTTTCAATTAATTTTTCCACAATGCGTAACTTAGCTGAACGAGAACGATTATTTACTGCCAGTTCTTCCTCTGAAGGAACAATTGGTTTTCTAGTAACCAGTTTTAACATTGGCTCCATACCGGCTGGAATCACTGGTAAATTTGGTGGTAAATCCGGTAAAGAGGATGCTTCTTTAAAAATTGTTTTAGTTAGTCTATCTTCTAAGGAATGGAAGGTAATAACGCTAACTCTTCCCCCTACTTTTATAAGCTTAATTGCATCCTCTAAAGAGTCTTCTGCTGCTCCTAATTCATCATTTACAGCAATTCGAATTGCCTGGAAAATACGTTTCGCAGGATGTCCACCAGTTCTTCTAGCAGCTGCTGGAATGCCTTCTTTTATCAGTTCTACGAGTTGGAAAGTCGTAGAAATTGGTTCTATTTCTCTGGCCTTTTCTATTTTTCGTGCTATTTGTTTAGAAAACTTCTCTTCTCCGTAACGGAAAAATATTTTAAGTAATTTTTCGTATGACCATTCATTAACTACATGGTAAGCGGTTAACTCACTTGTTTGATCCATCCGCATATCTAACGGTGCATCATAGTTGTAGCTAAAACCACGCTCTGGCGTGTCTAATTGAGGAGATGATACACCTAAGTCATACAAAATTCCATCGACTTTTTCAACACCAATTTGGTAAAGTTCATCTTTTAAATAACGAAAGTTTGCATGTACAAATGTTACTTTATCTAAAAACGGTGCTAGTTTTGTCTTGGCATTTTCAATAGCTGTCATATCTTGATCGAAGCAAATCAATCTACCATTTTCATTTAATTGTTGTACTAAATATTCACTGTGGCCTGCTCCGCCTAGCGTGCAATCCACATAGATCCCGTCAGGACGAATAGCTAGTCCATCTACTGTCTCTTTTAATAATACGGTTGTGTGATGAAACAAGCTGTCTCCTCCTTTTAATCAAATTCCCTTTGGCGTGGTTCATTTCAGATATTTATCGAGTTTACTCGATAAATACCTTAAAAAAAATCTGTTAAATCCGCCAAAGGCTTCAACTCAATCCAGCGGGGTCAAACTCCTGCTAGATTAAGTTATATGTCAAAGCCAATCATATTTTCTGCAATATCATTGAAAGAATCCTCAGAATCCACAAAATAATTTTCCCAAGCATCTTTAGCCCAAATCTCTAGACGATTCGATACTCCAAGAATGATGCATTCCTTGTCCATTTTTGCATAGCTACGGAGATTATTTGGGATGTTAATACGCCCTTGTTTGTCTATTTCTACTTCGGTTGCACCGGAGAAGAAAAAACGAGTAAATGCTCGAGCATCTTTTTTCGTAACGGGAAGTTCTTTTAGTTTTTCTTCGAGTTTTCGCCATTCATTCATAGGATAACCAAATAAGCAATTATCAAGACCACGTGTTAGAACAAAACTCTCTTCTAAGTGCTCTCGGAATTTGGAAGGAATTATTAACCGTCCCTTCGCATCAACATTATGTTGATATTCGCCCATGAACATGCTACTCACCCCACTTTATGTCAATAACATACCACATTGCCCCACTTTCCTCCACCGTTTTTTTGAAAAAGGTACTATATTTCTTTAAAATGTGTAAATAGTACTTGTTGAGACAGTATTTCTAGCAATTTCAACAAAGTAATCATAGAACTTTATGACGTGAAAAAATTGGAGTATTTTTATGTATTTATTGCAATTTCCACACATTTACGAAGAAATTCCACAGAAAGTGGGGGGAGGTGTCATGGAAACATTCTATCTTATCTTTACTTGCTCTCACCTTTTGTTTACTTGCCTCCACCTAGAGCTTACTTTCGGTCGTAAAGGATTTACTTGCGATTGATTAACTTTTACTTGCGAAATGGAAAATTCCCCCAAAACACTTTATTGATTCACTACAAAAATGTCTAGAATCGAATTACTAATAGTGGCTATCTACTCACTAGGGTGACCAATAGATAGTATCTTTAGATAGTCCTACATATACAAAAAAATCCCCGGTCCTTTAAGGTCAAAACCTGTTTTTAGCGTTTCCGAAGTGATTTGGACAGACTTATTGCTTTAGTATTACCCAATGTTTTTTTAGAGCAGCTGGTCGTTACTAACGTCACGACCAGCTGCTCTTTTCTCGTTAATCTTATGGCGTTTGCCTGTCCCTCCCCCTTCTACAACTTTTAGAAATAGGTTAGTACATTTTGGGATAACTAAAGAAAAGCTACTTTCTTATTCATAGAGTAAGCTCTCGAAGATGCAATTTCGTTCGCTTTTTCGCTTCTTTATTGGAAAAACACTTACTACTTCTCTTTATTTCCACTAGTATAAAAGAAAATCTGCTTTCTTCCTCTATCATGGGATAATTGCGTTTCTAATTCAAAAGCGATTACAAATAATTTGACCAATCTTATCATCTAAGCGATAAGCTATACTAGATCTCATAGTCGCGTACTACACACTATATTGATTGTAGTGAAAGGTGGCGACTCCGGCGGGAGGAGGGAGACAGATGAAACGGAAATCAGCAGTATTTATTATTCCTTCAAATACCATGAACCAAGTATTCACGGGACATTTTTATATACTTACCTAAAAAAAGTCCCCACTAATGAAAGTGGGGATTGCGATTTATATATATATCACATGATGTTTACCGTTAAATTCATAAGGGACTTTTAATAGGTCTTGAATTAGAATTGGACCATATTCATTTAACAATTGAATAGGTGTATATGTTCGTTCTTGTAGCCCACCATTTGGTACAAGATTCATACTTATACGATCATACCGATTAATTGTTGCATCTAACTTGCTTAAGAATGTATCCTCAATTGCATTATGGATAAATTTCAACTGTTTTTCATGAATTTGTAAATTCTTTTGTACTAAAGGAGAGAGCTTCAACCCATCCGTTATTAAAAGTTTCTCTAGCTCGTTATACTTTTTCGTAAGATCCTCTTGTATTTCTTCAATCAAATGTGGAATTTCTTCATTACGATTATTATTAATATAATTCAACTTAGCATCTTGCAGCGATCCATCCCACACGTCTTCTATAGTAAAAGAAAACTTTTCAAGTAATGATTGCGTTTTTGCATTGACAATCGAAATACTAATTCGTGGCATTAGAACAGGCATTTTCATATCAAAAAGCTCGAATGTTGTTTTTAGTGTACCCCAATAAGCAATTTCACCAGGTCCTGCTATGAAACTTAACACCGGGAAGACCATCTCCTGCATTAATGGTCTAGTCACAACATTATTACTTAACCTTTCAGGGTGTTCTCTTGCAATTTCCATCATTTCATCAAATGTAAATGAGAGTCCCTTTGCCTCATGGATAAATCGATTGTTCACTCTTTCCAATAAGAAGCGTTCGCCATCTTCAAGGTAAAATAAGTGAGCCGCGGATTCTTTTGCTTGGATAGGAGTGCCATACCCTTCTTGCTCCATTTTTTCCTCATGCTCAAATACGGACTTAGCTATTTCGGTAGCATGTAATATTTGTAATTGGAAATAATCACTTTCCAGCTTTCTTAATGGTTCATATGCAGCGTCTAATAACAGCAACCCTTCCTCTTGAAAAAGCTCGTTCATCAAGGCCGTAAAAAAGCTTGTATACGTTAAATTATTTTCTAAAAGCTCCATAACTTTTGATTGGAGATTTTTCGTATATAAAGTTTCTGGTAAGCTTTTGAAAATTTCATCCAAATAACCATCCATTAGCTGCTGATCAAAAGTAGATTCGGAAGCAATTTTTTTAGTTCTAGATTTTTCTGGATAAACAAGCTTTTGAAGCGTTCGACTTCTTTCTATGTATACATGATTAATCTCATCAATATCATGATCCTCTCCAGCAATCCAAAAAACAGGTATAACAGGTTTTCCCAGCAATTCTCTTTGTTGTTTAGCCAAGGTAATAACGGAAATTGCTTTATGAATTGAATACAAAGGTCCGGAAAGAATTCCTGCTTGCTGCCCCCCTATAACTACGATCCCATTGTTTCTAAGTTCATCTATATGCTGGCTGCTTTTCACTGAAATACCATATTTACTCATATATGAAGTTATGACTTCAGCAAGTTCAGTTCTTTTATGTTTGCTAAAATCAGCTTCTTGAATCCTTTTGTTAAGTGCCTTTTGATCCCATTCATAATGAAAGAAAGAAGATAAGTCAGTTATATCTTCTAAATATTTCTTATAAAATGAGGAAGCGAATGGTTGTGTGTACTGCTCTAATCGCACGTTTTTTTCCACCTCTATTATTTTCAAATTCATTTGGTAAAAATTCAGTAAGGCTATCATTTTAAATACTTTAAGAGTATATCACTTACTATTTATGTGTGAAAATTATTAGCTTATATAAGCTAAAACATATCGGATAACTCCGAATAACCATAAAAATGCATATAGACAACATAATAGTAGAAATAATAATCTCCAAATTTTCCTTAATAATGGGATTACTTCTATTTCTTTTTTAGAGCGCCATTCTAAATACGTTATAATTGTTGCTAAAATAATCGAAAAAATAACAAGATACCAACCAACCTCTTTTAAGAAAACGAAAGAAAACAGATTAGTAACAGAAAAATATAAAAAGAAAGTCGATATATCAGATGCTATTCCGATTGACTTTTTTCTTTTTTGTAAGATAAATTTACAAAATAGAAATACAACTAAAAAAACGACTATGGGATATATGACGAAAACAGAAAGGACATTAACCATTATTATCACCATCTTTATTTATTTCACTTAATAATAAATAAAATGTATGTAATATCGGCAATGTTTGCTTTCTTTGAGTTGCTCTTTCTAATATAGCTCCAACTATAGTATCCAGCTCCATCATTCGACCATTCTCAAAGTCTTTAAGCATGGAAGAACGATTTGCTCCAGTATTGACACATAGCGCAACAACTTCATCCCATGGAAGTCTTTCTTTCCATTCCTCAAATGCTTCCATCATTTCATCGTACATATCTTTCAATATAACTTTGTAAGAATCATTCGCAATAAGCTCACCATTAGACACACGAGCAATGGTAGTTAATGGATTGATCAAACAATTTAGCATCGCTTTTTTTACAAGCATTTGCTCGATATTCGGGGTTAATATTAATGGAAATTGGTCGTTATTATTTTCCACAAAACTATTAATAAAATGCCATTCACCCTTATAAGACCCAATATAAGTTGGACCTATCCCTAAGTGTTGAACTGTAGAGTTATTTTTTTTCGCAGCACCATGTAACACTGAACCGATCATGATAGTTTCTTGTTCTAAATGCTCTAAAAAAGCAATATGAGATAATCCATTTTGGATAAATAAAAGAGGGATATGCAGCGGCAAAGAATTTAACTGGTCTTCTAATTGGGTAAGGTGATGGTACTTCACTGCAATAATAATAAGATCCATCTTTTCTAAATCAGCTATATCCCAAACAATATCACAAACAATTTGCACCGGATCTTCAGTTTTCTTTACTATGTAAAAATGATCGACCTTATTAGTTTCTCTGACTAAGAAGGTAATATGGTGACCTGATTCCGATAAATATGCACCAAATAGGAGTCCTATTGCTCCTGCACCAACAATACCAATATTCATAAATTCACCTCATTATTTAAGAAATACCGGGCAAAAAAATGCCCAGTCCTTATAGTTCAAAACCTATTTTTATCGTTTTCGCAGGGCTTTGGACAGACATCTTACTATAGGATTATCGAGTGAATTTTTAGTGAGTATTGGTTGCGACGATTGTCACAACCAATACTCACTTTTTTCCGTAATCTTATGGCAGTTGCCTGTCCTTTACCCTTCTACAACTATTAGAAACAGGTTAGTGCGTTTTTGTTTAACTAGAGAAAAGATACTTTCTAATTCATAGAACAAGCTCTCGAAGATGCAATTTCATTCGCTATTTCATTTGTTTATTCGATACATACTATCTATTTTTCTTTATTTCCACTAGTAAAAGGAAAATTGTCTGCCACCATCTATCATTGCATAACAGTATTTCTACTTCATCAGCGATTACAAATCATTTTATCCCTACATTAACTGGACCTAATCTTATTAGCTAAGCGATAAGCTTTACTAAATCTTCTTGTTGAGCACTACTTCCTTCATTAATTGCAGTGGAAGGTGGCGACTCCAAAGGGATAAGTGAGAAAGTAAAGACCCCACAGGCAGCGTTAATTCGGGACTAAGGTAAGTACCTTGTATCGTGTGTCGACAATTCGCGACCAGTATTGTACTGAGCTACGGAGGTCAACAGGATGTTGGTCACGAAGGCGTTGCGATCGCGTGGTGGCGCTTTTAGTCTTCGTTCCTTTGTAACCACCTGAAACGAAAATCAGCAGAATTATCCATTTTTTTAAGTATCATGATTCCAGTAATGTACACGGTACTTTTTTTTATACTTATTGCCTTTTAAAAAAGGCCTACCTCTGAGGTAGACCTTAGCATGAACAATATTATACAGGAAGCACTGGATGTTTTCGAGGTGCATTTACTATTTGTTTATCTTCATAAAATCGCAGACGATTTGCAAGCTCAGAGCGCAGATTACTTGGCGCTACAATCTCATCGATGATCATTTCAGAAGCAAGTTTGTAAATATCAATTTCCTCTTTATACTCCGCATGCTTTTCTTGAACGAATTTCAAACGTTCTTTTGGATCTTCGATTGCTTCGATTTTGTTTGAATATACAGCATTAACTGCTGCTTCTGGACCCATTACAGCAATTTGTGCTGTAGGAAGGGCAATGCACACATCTGGCTCAAACGCAGGACCAGCCATTGCATATAAACCAGCTCCATATGCTTTACGCACAATAACAGATATTTTAGGAACTGTTGCAGAACTCATCGCTGCAATCAGCTTCGCACCATGTCTAATAATTCCTGCACGTTCTACTTTCGTTCCAATCATAAATCCTGGAACATCTGCTAAGAATAATAGAGGAATAGAAAATGCATCACATAGTGAGATGAATTTTGTTGCCTTATCAGCAGAATCTACGAAGAGCACTCCGCCTTTAGCTTTAGGCTGATTAGCAATAATTCCCACAGCACGACCATCAATTCGTGCTAATCCTGTAATTAACTCAGGAGCGAACAGCTTCTTCACATCAAAGAAGGTTCCTTCATCGATAATCGCATCAATAGCTTCGTACATATCAAACGGTGCATTTTGATTTTCTGGAATGATTTCTTCAAGTGTTCTTCCTTCTTTAACAGCCTTCGGTTCCACTTGTTTAGGTTTTTCTGTATAGTTCGATGGGAAAAAGCTTAAGTAGCGCTTAGCCTCTGAAATTGCCTCTTCTTCCGTAGAAACAAGTACATCCCCTACACCACTGACCGTACAGTGCATACGAGCTCCACCCATCTCTTCCAGTGTTACCTTTTCACCGATAACTTTTTCGGCCATTCGCGGGGAACCTAAATACATTGAAGCATTACCTTCAACCATAAAGACAACGTCACAAAAAGCAGGAATATAAGCTCCCCCTGCAGCAGAAGGGCCAAATAACAGGCATATTTGAGGTATAAAGCCTGAAAGTCTTACTTGGTTATGAAATATTCTTCCTGCTCCTCGTCGATTTGGAAACATATCTAGTTGATCGGTAATACGCGCACCAGCCGAGTCTACAAGGTACAACATTGGTACTCTATTTTTTTCAGCTATTTCTTGAATACGAATAATTTTTTCAACGGTACGTGATCCCCATGATCCAGCTTTTACAGTGGAATCATTTGCCATGACACAAACAGTTTGTCCATTAACTTTACCTGTAGCAGTTACAACACCATCTGCCGGCAGATCCCCTGCTTCAATATTCGCAAAGCGACCATCCTCGATATATTCTCCATCATCGAAAAGTAACACTAACCGATCACGTACAAATAATTTATTTTGCTCTTTCATTTTGTCATGATATTTTGCCTGTCCCCCAGAGTAAACGGAAGCCAGCTTTTCTTCTAATCTATCATTATACCCTTTTGTTTCTCCCACGTTGTAAAGCCCCCTTTATTCAAACGTTACTAAAACATCGCCTTCGTTTACGAAGTCGCCTTCTTTGGCATTAATTGTTGCAATTTTACCCGCTGTTTCCGCTTCCATTGGAATCTCCATTTTCATGGATTCCAATACCATTACTACCTGTCCAGCTGACACTTCTTCTCCAACTGCTACATTTACCGTAAATACTGTTCCTGCCATAGTCGATTCTAAATTTTTCATTTTGAAACTTCCTCCCTTTGTTTGTTCATCCATTCCCCTAAAACGGATGTTGAATACTCACCACTTGTAAAACTCTCATCTTCCAAAAACTGATGGAATAGTGGAATATTTGTTTTCACACCTTCTATTTTAGCAGAAGAAAACACTTTTTGCGCAGACTCTATCGCTAATTTTCTATTTTCTGCATGGACAATCACTTTAGAAATCATCGGATCATAGAAGGGCGTGACTTTATCGCCTTCCCCGTAACCCGCATCTATTCGGATCTCCTCTTCTGTTTCAAAGCTTTGCGAAGTGATTGTTCCAGGAGATGGGAAAAATGTTTTAGGATCCTCTGCATATATTCTAAATTCTATAGCATGTCCATTAGATTTTATCAAAGACTGATCTGTTATAGGTAGTTCTTCCCCTGCAGCAACTTTTAACTGCCATTCCACTAAATCGAACCCCGTGATTGCTTCCGTAATTGGATGCTCCACTTGCAATCTAGTGTTCATCTCTAAGAAATAAAACTGATGATTATGATCCACGATAAATTCAACTGTCCCCGCATTAATATAATTCACTGCTTTCGCTGCATTTACAGCAGCCTCCCATAATTTTTCCCTAGCTTCCTGAGGGAAATTTGGAGAAGGTGCCTCTTCCATAACTTTTTGGTTTCTACGCTGAACCGAACAATTTCTTTCGAATAAATGCACGATATTTCCATGATTATCTCCAAAAATTTGTACTTCAATATGTCTAGAAGAATCAATGAATTTCTCAAGAAAAACTACATCGCTACCAAAATAGGACTTCGCTCGTGTTTTGATCGACTCAAAATTTTTAACAAGGGTCGCTTCGTCATCACAGCGAATCATTCCTATACCACCGCCGCCAGCAGTTGCTTTAAGCATGATTGGATATCCAATTGAGGTAGCGGCTACTTTTGCATCTTCTACAGAAGCAAGTCCTTCTTCCGTTCCTGGAACAACCGGAACGTTTGCATTAATCATCGTAATTCTTGAGCCGATTTTATCTCCCATTTTTTCTATAGTTTCCGGCCTTGGACCGATAAAGATAATTCCTTCCTCCTCTGCCTTACGGGCAAATTCAGCATTTTCCGATAAAAAACCATATCCCGGATGAATAGCATCAACTTTTTCCCTTTTCGCTAGTGCAATAATATCATCTGCCTTTAAGTAGGATTGTTGAACTTGACTAGGGCCTATAAAAAAAGAATAATCAGCCTCTTTTACATAAGGCAGATCTTTGTCTGCTTCGGAATAGATTGCCACTGTTTCAATATTTAATCTCTTACATGTTTTAATAATACGTCTTGCTATTTCTCCCCTATTTGCGATTAAAACTTTCTTCAAAATAATTCCCCCTCGATTTGAATATTTACCCCATCTCTATTAGTCTATACGAATTATGAAAGCGATTACAACTAAATTCTTGGATATTATATCTTATACAAGAAAAGAAGCCCTATGAAAAGGCTTCTTTTACTTGCGTTCAATATGTGTTATGCCTTGTTTGACCCAGTTCAATAGCTGTTCATAATCATTTTTCAACAAATTATATGCACTGGAAATTTCGTCGTAAGAATGCCTCATCTCATCATAACTTTCCATTGCCAGTTGCAAATGGTTCTGAAGAGAAGAAGAATCCGCTATTTCCTTAGTAGAATAAGAGGTCGGTTTTTGTTCTTTTTTCATAATTTGCGGGCGTAGATTTTTGTTCCATCGGAATGCACAAGCCTGTTTGGATCTACCCAGTAATACACTCGCTTCCTGAAAACCAGAAATTTGCGTGTGACCGTCATTAATTTTATTCAAAATTATTTCTTTTAGAAGATTATCTTCTTCCTCAGTCCAACTATCTTTTCTCAATTTCACATTCATCTGGATCACCCTTTGCTTTTTTATTAATATATGCAAAGTAGGTACAAATAGACTCTCATATTATTTCTTTTTAGATAAAAATGAATCGACCGCTTGATGATGTGCTTCTTGCGCCCATAATACGGAACAAGTTCTAACCTCTTCTATAATTCGTTCGAATAATTTGGTCTGCTGCCATTTTCGAATTAATTGCATTTTATACGCTTTTAAAACAGTATCATGTGGCATAATCATTTTTTGTGTAAATTCCTCTAGTGCATTATATTTGTTTCCTTCAAAAACTTCGGTTGCCCATCCAATTGCCTGAAGCTTATCAGATGAATAGGGCACTGCTTCTGTTAGCATTTGTAGGGTATGATCTTGTCTCAACCCTTTTTCCCACAGATAGGTTCCTCCACCCCATCCAGAAGTAATTGCCAACTTTCCTTGTATGAATCCACATCTTGCATCTTTTTTTACTAAACGATAATCGCATAAAGTAGCAATCTCACAACCTCCACCTACAGCGGTACCATTAACTAATGCTAAAGTTGGAATGGTTAGTGTCGCAACATCATATAAAATTGTCGCTGTGTCACTTAACATCTCATACGATTCTTGCTCTGTTTTCAACTTATGTAGAACAGATAAATCACCACCCGAACAAAAAGACTTATCTCCTGCTCCTGTAATTACTGCTAGCTTGATAGAACTATCATTTTTTACTGTATGTACTAACTCTTTAAAACCCTCTAAAACTTCCCAGTTTATCGCATTATGTATTGCAGGTCTATCTATTTCCAATATGATTATTTCTTCTCTTTGTACTAATGTATAAGCCATTTCCATGCACCCCTTTAAGAAAATGTATATAGAGAAAAAGACTACCAAAGAGCCATGGTCTCTTTGGTAGTCTTTTAAGGAACAAATACTGTATTATTTGCTCAATACTTCTTTCCCTTTGTATTGACCGCAAGATTTACAAATACGGTGAGCCAATTTCATTTCACCACAATTTGAACAAGCAACCATACCAGGTACGGATAATTTAAAATGTGTACGACGCTTTCTTTTTACAGTTTTAGAAGTTCTTCTAGCTGGTACTGCCATAGGTGGCACCTCCTTACAGATCTATTATTCGTCTGTTTGATCAAAATACTTAGCTAAATCAGCAAGTCTTGGATCTACTTTTGGTTGTTCATCTTCCTGCATTTCTTTAAGTTCTTCGTCTGTTGTATAGCTCCAACCATTTCCACCGTCATGTTTAAATTGGTCTGCACCGTCTTTATACACTTGCATTGGAATTTCCAGAAGAATTAATTCTTCTAGAACTGGGTCTACGTTTATAACATCACCTTCTACAACATGAAAATTATCATACGCTCTTGCAGAAGCGAGTGCTGTTTCAGACCAGTTGAAGATTTCAACAGATTCAATCTCAAACGGAAATTCTACATCTTCCCATGTGCGTGCACATGGTAAAATAAGAGTTCCTGAAAGCTGAAAGTGACAAGTCATTTGCGCTGCACCAAATGTACAGTGCCCTTTTACGTGAACGGGTGAAATCCTTCGAACGTCCTGGTTCCGCTTCTTCACGTCTTCGAGTTCCACGAATTCATCTAAAGTTAGTCCGTTCTCACGATATTTAGATAGCTGATGAATTGCCCATTTCATACGATTATCACCTCAAGACAACAAAGTTGATTATATAATGACTGATTTTAGATGTCAAGATAATTTCTTGTCACTACATTATTTTAACATTATACTTGCATTAAGGAAAGGATTTGATTTGAAGATGAAAGCAACTGGAATTGTTGTAGAATATAATCCATTTCATAACGGTCATTTGCACCACTTACAGCAAACTCGTATAAAAACGAATAGCGATATCGTCATTGCTGTCATGTCTGGCGATTTTCTACAACGTGGGGAACCAGCGCTTGTTGATAAATGGACTCGTGCAAAAATGGCCATTGCTGCGGGTGTTGACTTAGTAATTGAACTTCCCTATGCATTTGCTACAGCCCAAGCAAGTGATTTTGCAAAAGGTGCTATTTTTTTATTAGATGCTTTAAAATGCCATTCATTTTGTTTCGGAAGCGAAGAAGGATCATTAGAAGCATTTCAACAAACATATAATCTATTATCAGCCAAAAAAGACGAATATAATACGGCCATTGCAAATTATATAAAAAAAGGCATCAGTTATCCTAAAGCATTAAATGAAGCGTACAATGAAATTTCAAAAGCCACTACCGTCCCATTAGTAGATCTATCCAAACCAAATAATATATTAGGTTATCATTACATACAGGCAGCGAACCTTTTAAATAGCGATATACAACCAGAGACAATCAGGCGAGTCGTCGCTAATTATCATGATGATGCTAGCAACACTGAAACGATAGCTAGTGCTACCGGTATTCGGAAATTACTTTTTGAAAGCCATAAACTTTCAGAGGTAAATAAATATATGCCAAGTACTAGCATAGAAGGACTAAAGGATTGGGAAAATACCAACTATTCTTTCGGTAGCTGGGAACAGTTTTATCCGACACTAAGATTACTTATACTGCGCTCATCCAAGGAAAAATTGTCTCAAATTGCAGAGATCACCGAGGGAATGGAAAATGCCATTTGGAAAGCGGCAATGACACACTCTAGCTTCGAATTGTTTATGCAACAAATAAAATCAAAGCGCTTTACGTGGACAAGGATTCAACGAATGCTAACACATATTTATACCGATTTTACTTGGAACCAATTACGCGACATTCATTACCCTACTTATATTAGACCTTTAGCAATGAACAAGAAGGGACAGGCATATTTACAAAGTATAAAAAAAGACTTGCAGCTCCCACTGATAAGCAGAGTAGCCGCAAGTAAAAATGATAAACAATTACAGTTAGATATTAAAGCTGCCGACCTATATTACTTAGGGTTGCAGTCTTCGTATGGTCAAAGCATGGTTGGCAGTGATTTTCGTATTGCTCCAATTATTCAAGAATAGCTTATTTGGGCTCTAATTGATCTAAATAAGCAAGAGCATCATCAATGGTTTTCACAGGTACGATTTTCATTTTCGTACCTATTTTTCTTGCAGATTTTAAGGCTTCTTCATAATTAGACGTTAGTCCAGGATTATTTGCCAAAATAGCAGGATCAATTTCATCGTCAGGAGCAAACATTATTTCTATGTCTTTATTGTCCGCAGCTATTACTTTTAAATCTATTCCACCAATTCTACCAACTGTTCCATCTGGCCCCATTTCACCCGTTCCTGCTATCTTATAGCCCTTGGTTATATCTTCTGGTAATAACTGATTCAAGATTTCTAAAGTGAACATAAGCCCCGCTGACGGTCCTCCAATATCTTCGGAGTTAATATGCACTTCTGGAGTAGTTTCAACTTTTTTGTCTGCAGTGTAGCTAATACCGATTCCGGGCTTTTCAAGCACTCCAGGGATTGTTTTAAGGGATACTTCTTTATCCACCTGTTCCCCATCACGCTCAACCTTTAAACGGATAACATCCCCCTCTACTTTGTCAGCTAGATAGGTTCTAATAGACTCTTCAGTCAGATCATCGATATCATCCATTTGTAAAATTTTATCGCCAGCCTTTAATATTCCATCAGCCGCACTCCCATCCACCACATTAAAAATAAATATTCCGTTATTTGATATAGTGTAAGGCTTATTTGCCCTATTAAATGCAACTGAAATAGCATTAAATTGAGAATTAGACATAAGCTTTAATTGACGAACATTATATTCTTCTTCATCTTCATCTTCCTGACGAATTTCATTTGCTTTGTAAATTTTTTGACTATCTGTAATTTTAGCATAGGCGTATGTGAGCGGCGTAGCTTTTGCTAGGGCAATCGTAAGGAGACTCAATGTACCTTCATCATCCTGATCCCCACCATCGACTTCAACAAACGGATCCAATTCGTAAGCACCGCCTGGTTTCGAAATATAAGATTCCATTGGATAGAAACCTAACGCCAAAACTATCACTACTATGAAAAGAAGGATTATAGGATTTCTCTTCTTCATCAAAATATCCCTCTCTTTCTATAACACATTTGAATATTAGTTTATCACTTCCCTTTTTTTCTGACAAAATATATGTGAACAAAGGATGAATTTTACATGCATAGACTAATAACGATTGGAAGCTGGGCACTTATTATCCTATTATTTTTGCAGCCCGGCATTGCACATAAAGGTGCAGTAGAAGGAATGAGGATTTTCACAACTGCTCTATTACCTTATTTACTACCTTATTTAGTAATAACACAGCTGTTTATACGTTCTCAAAACTCGTTCTTAAATACGACGAATAAATTTAAAATGTATTTTAATGTCTATTTACTAAGTGCTATAGGTGGGTTTCCAAGTGGGGCTGCTGTTATAGCCTCTTTAAAGGATATAGGCACTTTAAATAAGGGTAACGCCAGTTGGTTGCTTGCAATATGCCATGCCCCCAGTCCAATGTTTGTTATAGGATTTGTAGGCATTGAGATCTTCCACGCTGAAATTGCCGGTATTAAACTTTTACTTATTATTCATGCAGTGAACTTAGTGTTTTTATTGGTATTTATCATTTTATCTCCACCTATCCATGAAAATATACATGTTCAAAAGACTTCAGATTCACCGTTTCAGGAAAGTATTAAAGAGACCTATCAAATATTATTGCTAATTGGTACTACAGTCATATTTTTTACTACAGTTAGTTTTATCGTGTTTGAATCCATCAAAGAAATTCTACCTAACATCTCACCTATCCTGCTTGTTTTTGTAGCATCTATATTCGAAATGACTGGTGGGATTAGCTTAGCCGGGGAAATGTTAACAGGCTCCACGTTTTTACCATTTGTTGTTGCTCTTATTATTGCTTTCAGTGGCATAAGTATTCATATGCAAATAATTGTACTTGCTCAGAAAGCAAATATTCCTATTCGTAAATATATTCTTTTCCGCTTTCTTAGTATGCTTATCATTCCAATATTATTCTTCCTATAGTTTCAATAGAAAGAGAGGACGTGGAAATTGATGGGTTTTCCTTTTCGCAAGTAAATTGACCTTGATCATAAGTAAATGAATTTGTAGAGCAAGTATATTCTAATTTAACGCAAGTAACTTGCCCACCAATGTAAGTAAATATTTTCTATATCCATAGAAACATTTTATAACAGGCTGCTGTCTTATTCTTCGCAGACAGTGCAAATGCAGGTGGATTAGCAATGGTTATTCAATTCTCCATTAAGCAGAACAAAATAGAACCTCGCGTAAATGACGAGGTTCTGGTAGGTTAGTATGTATTATATTTTTCTTTTAATGCTATTTCCACATGAGATGGCACAAGTTCCTCTATTTTCCCACCATACCTTGCTACTTCTTTGACGATACTTGAACTAAGGAAAGAGTATTGGTTTTTGGTCATGATAAAAAATGTTTCAATTTGATCATTAAGTACCCGGTTCATAGACGTGATTTGCATTTCATACTCGAAATCCGAAACGGCACGTAAACCACGAATAATAACACTGGCATTAACACTTTCCGCATAATCTATCAATAAACCTGAAAAAGTTTGAACCTTGACATTTGGTAAATGTGAAGTCGCATCTATGATCAATTGCATTCTTTCCTCAACAGAGAAAAGTGGATTTTTCGAAGAGTTATTCAAAACAACGACAAAAACCTCTCCAAAAATGGATGCCCCTCGATTAATAATATCTAGATGACCATTAGTTATCGGATCAAAAGTACCTGGTACTACAGCTATTTTTCCCAATTTAATTCCCCTCTTCTTTAAGGCAACGATAAATAGAGATAACCGTACCGCCATATATCTCTTTTTTAACTAATTCAAAGTCACCATAGGATTTTTCAAGTGTGACATTTTTCTCGTGTTCACAAACAATAATCGCAGTATCACTCATACATCCTTTTTCTACTAAGGATTGAACTAGTTCATAATACACTAATTTGTTATATGGAGGATCCACAAATAATAGGTCAATTTTAAGCTCTCTTTTCTCAAAAGCTTTCACTGCTCTTGTCGCATCAGCTTTGAAAATTTCACTTGAGTCCTCTAGACGACACTTCGTTAAATTATCTTTAATCGTCTGTACAGCCTTAGGGTCTTTTTCGATAAAGATACATCTATCAACACCTCTGCTCAAGGACTCGATTCCTAAATTACCACTGCCTGCAAACAAATCCACGGCAATTCCACCATCAAAGTATGGGCCAATCATGTTAAAGATGGACTCTTTTACTTTATCTGTTGTAGGTCTTGTATTCATCCCCGGGACTGCTTTTAATGGCAGTCCTTTTTTCGAACCTGATATAACTCTCATAACTACACTCCGATCCTAAAATAGTGAGGACTGTGTAATATTAATACGATTATCTTGTTTTTCGATATTCAATAAAAACAAACGTATCATCCACGCTTCTTCAATATATAATTGTGATCCAATAACTTCAAATGGTTCTGATAACGCATCATATCTTTTTTCATTTAATACATAGAATGGCTCTTGAATTGGAAAGCGAAATGCTCTCGTTGCATTTTGAACATATAGGCCTTTATCTGTATCATTAAGTGTATACCCTAAAGTAGTTAATAATGGTTCTGCTGCATATAAAACCTTACCATTCTTGAATAGAACTTTCATTTCTTCATGCTGTTGCTCATTGATATATACAGGTCTATAATCTTCAAATAATAATGGAAAATTTTCCGCCCCTGCTTGTTCATTCAACACGAAGAAGGATGTTTTTAAATCGATGATATCTGTCAATATCTTATCAAATTTTGCTGCAGTTGTTTGTTTATTGTTTAGTAATGCTGTTTGAAACTCTACTCGTTGTTCAGATGTTAAATAATTATTCACCGTTTCATACATCCAGATGGACTTCTCTGAACCGACTGGTATATCTAACAAAAAGCTACTTAAAACCTCTGTTATCATCTGCTCATCTTGAGATAATCCATACTTTGCTTGTATATTCTTGGTAATTAGCTCCTGTTGTATAGAAGCAATATCCTCATGTTGAATAAACGCGATACGAGAAGCATCTATATTATGCTTATTAGTCCCAAAAAGTATAGCTAAATGTTCGTTATTAGTAAAATTTAACTCACCAAGCAAATTAGTAACTTCATCTGGCAAAGTGTTAGAAGCATATATAGTGAAGTAATCATCTTCATATTGAATTGGTAATACTTCTTGCTGCCAATATAATTCTTGAACATCTCCGGCACCAAGAGAAAGTGTATAATCGATTAACTCAAGTGAAGTTTTACCAATTAGAGGTAATCCAGTTACCCACATGCCTCCTCTTTTCACTTCATCCGTAATATGAAGTGTAGTAAGCGAGACACCTCCAGTTTCCAATTTAACTAGGAAATTTTGTATTAATTGACCATCTATTAAACCATCAACTAAAGGTATTTCAAAGGAAATACTCTGTTTAGAATTCTCTCCTGCTTTAAACGTCATCATATCTTCAGCTAGACGGTTGCAGCTTTCACTAGTATCCAGATCACAGTTTCTATTCTCACTGATAATCGGCCATGATACAGTAACTTCTTCCTTTGGCATATCGTTAAAATGTTGTTTAATAACTATCTTATCCTTCTTTACTTTCATTTCCACTTCTTGTTCATAAAAGAATACTTGTCCCTCCTCTTCTAATCCAGAAGAGTATGCATCATATTGAAACAAAAGTAAAACACTATTAGTAACAATAAGGAATAGACTTAAAAAACTTAAAACAAATTTCATAGAATTGTCCTCCAACAAAGTGGTAAGATATATGAGAAAGGAAGTGTTTTCAATTGATTCAACGTTTTATAGAACTAGGCGAAGGTTATGGTGATATTTACGAACTATGTGAACTTGCAAAAGTAAACAAAGAACGTATACACCAAGCATTTATTTTTTCTTCCATTAAAGAAAATATAACCTACTTTTCCATCGCAATCGCACTCAAACCAGTAAATACTGCAAATTTTTTTCCCATATATATATGTCGAGAAGGTATAGTTGAAGCCCAAAACGAACCAAAAAGACTCGCAATATTTAAAGAAACTTTAGACGAGTTAGCAATCCAGCCTATTAAAGTCGACATAAAACATTCTTCCGTCTATGTGGATGTAAATTTATATTATCAGTATATAATTGGTATTTTACGTTTAAATAATTTAATACCACCGCTACAATAGGCCTAGTTATAATCCAATTTTATAATCGTATTCTTTTGCTTTATCTGGTTTACTATTTTCAAATTCAGTTTTCAAAAATGGTCTATAGGACTCTAAAATTTCCTTGACATAAGGCAACTTGTTCATCTTTTGCTTAGCAGCGTCGATTTGATCTTGATCACAATATAAGACGACATATTTTTGTCTTTTGGAAATATAATGAACGTGACCAAATTTCCGCAAGGATTTAGCTTGTTTTAAATGATGCACATAGACAATTAGTCCTTGTCTTTCTGTCATACTTTTCCCCTCATTTCTTACTCTCAAGAATAACATATGGAGGAATTTGATAGCAACAACAACTAGCTGACAGTTTTGTGTACTTTGGCTATAATAAGAAAATACATTTTACGCCAATAAGGAGGAATTGATTTATGGGTAAGAAGTCAAATGTCGCTTTTGCACTTGCAGCCGCAGCAGGTGCAGCGTGGGCTAGTACTAAAGCACTTTCCAAACCGCAAAGTCGACCGACTAAAAAAGCATTGGAATACGAACAACCTATTATACTTGCTCATCGCGGAGGCTCAGCACTTGCTCCAGAATGTTCTCCTTCGGCATTCGAGCAGGCAGCTAAACTTGGGGTCCATGGTTTTGAAATCGATATAAGACTTACAAAAGATGAAGAGATAATAGTATTTCATGATGAAGAGCTAAACAGAGTTACTAACTTTACTGGTAAGGTATCCGACTATACATTAGCGGAATTAAAAGAAGCAGACCTTGGATATCATTTTTTGGATGTAGAAGGAGCTCCGTCCTATAAAAACTGTGGAGAACAGATTATTACTTTAGGGGAATTACTAAATTCATATCCGCAGATGCTTATCAACATGGATATGAAGGATGCACCTCAAACTTATGAAGGCAGTTTAATGCCTTCTAAACTTTGGAAAATTTTAGAGGAGCATCAAGCATTTGATCGAGTAGTTGTTGCTAGTTTTTATGATGATCAACTTGATCGTTTTAACTTATACGCACAAAATTCTGTTGCACTAGGTGCAAGTGAAAAGGAAGTAAAAAAAGCGTATACGGCATATACGAGTCAATTTAGACATCTATATCATCCAAAGGCAGATGTTTTTCAGATTCCCGTAAGATCAAATGTATTCCCGCTTGATAATCCAGGGTTTATAAAGTTTTTAAATTCATTAAATATCCCTGTTCACTATTGGACAATCGATGACCCAGCGACGATGAAAAAACTTATTAGCAATGGTGCAAAAGGTATAATTACAGATCGACCGGATTTAGCGATGGAAGTACTAAAGTTAGATTAATAACTAAATAGTTAAAAGCAGAAACAGTATTATCAAGTACTTAGATCACAATGCGTATGGAACGGAAAGTTTTATACTTATACTAAAAAAAGATGTGTGCAGTTTTTGCACACATCCAATCATTTTAACTTTAGGCAGAACAAGAACAAGATCCACCAGTACCGCATCCACTTCCACAGCTAGAACTAGCGGAAGCAAAAAACGGGTTACTAACAGGAACTTTAACACCTTCTGAAACAGATTTACCAATTAACAAACTCACTTCGTCGAGTAAGTCCTGCAATTCGTTCTCAGCGACCTTCAAGTGCGCCACTGCATCTACCATATCCAATTTTCGTTTAGTTACTCGAATATCTTTCATAACCTTCGAATAATCAGGATGGTATTTCCCGAAACGTTGAACCTCTTCGTATTGCTCCTTTAGCCTAGTGAAACTATTAACTTCACTCACTAAAGATGTATCTGTATATACAGCACGATGTGCATCTAAGTATTGGTAAAATTGTTCAGAGGAAAGAATCATAGTACATAATATATCCGATTGGTCCATTATATCGACCCATTCGTTTGTCATTATCATTTGATTAACCTCCAATCTGAGTTAATCATACCAGAAAAGTAAAAATAAATGCCAAACTATTAACTTATTGTTAGGAGAAAATAATGAATAAACTACAAAATTTATTTGAAACAGTGACAGCACAAGCATCTGAACAAGAACTAAACTTAGTAAATGATTTTCTAAATGCGATTCAACAAAAACAACAAAACAAGGTACCTACATACTTAAATGCTGTATTCCAAATGGATACTGAGTTTGACCAAGATCAGTGTATCGTCACAATGCCAATAACTCCAATCGCATATAATAGTTTTAATATGCCTCACGGTGGGATTATCGCCACACTTTCTGATAATGCAATGGGATTTTTAATAAATAAAGATCTGCACCCCGAAGGCAAAGGCGCAGTTACAACAAATATGACAATTCATTATGTTAAATCTTCAACGGAAAAAACGTTGATTGCAACAGCTAAATACTTACATAAAGGTCGTCAAACAATAGTGATGGAATGCACCGTAACACAACCTGACGGAAAAAAAATAGCCTATGCTACAGGATCATTCTTTGTGATTAATCCGCCTTCTTCTTCAAAATAAGCATTGACTACATCACGATCAGAAAAAGGGACAACAAGGTCATGTAAGATTTGCTCTTGCTCATGTCCCTTTCCTGCTATTAGCACGATATCTCCTGCTTCCGCCATTTGTAGTGCAGAAATAATAGCCTGTTTTCGATCGGGTTCTATTCGAAACTTGTTGTTGTCCAATCCTCTTACAATCTCTTTAATGATATCTGCTGGGTTTTCATTTCTTGGATTATCCGAGGTGATTATAGCTTGTGTGGCAAAAGATATAGCAACCTTTCCCATCTCATTTCGTTTTTTCTTATCCCTATTTCCTCCGCATCCAAATACAACGTATATATTATTTTTAGCAAAAGCTTTAATAGTTGAAAGACAAGCTTCCAAGGCATCTGGTGTATGTGCGTAGTCGATAAGCACTTTAATCCCTTTATTGTTATCAACTTGCTGAAATCTTCCGTTTGGAAGCGTAAGAGGTTCTACATTTTGAATTGGGATGTTCAAAGCCCATAAAGAAGCAAGAGCAGCCGCAAGATTCATGCCATTATAAAAACCACTATTTCTCATCTGCACTTCGATTTCTTCATTTTTCACTTTAAATTTATACGTAATATCGTCTTCTTTGTCATTTTCCTGTTGAAAGACAACCGTATTACGAATATCCAAACCGAAGCTGACAATAGGTAAAAAAGAATTTTGTGCGACTGTTCTACACCATTCATCATCGGCATTTACTACTAGTTTGGTACATAATGGTACAAGTAATTCTTTTGATTTTTTGTATGGGACCATCCCCCCATGAAACTCGAGATGATCCTTTCCAATATTCAAAAACACACCAATATCTATCGGATAGTTCCCCAACCGATTGTCCAATAATCCTTGCGAAGAAGCTTCTAAAATGATGTATTCAACGGAATGCTCGTAACAATAATGTACAATTTGTATAAAATCATAAAATGGTAATGTCGTATTACTACGGAAATTTTGTTCCAACTGCTTTCCGTTTATAAAAACGCCTAATGTCCCGATTACGCAAACTGATTTCCTTTGCTGCATGAGTAATTGACCTATGAAAAAAGAAACTGTCGTTTTACCATTTGTTCCTGTTATCGCTACTGTCTTCACTTTTTTTCCATATAATTCATAGGTTTTTTTACCAATTTCCTCCTTTAATCGCTCCATATCTGAAGGAATTATTATCTGCGGAACACTACAATCAGGTATAAAAACATCTGATATTACCGCAATTGCCCCTAGATGAATCGCTTCATCTATAATGTGGCGATTATTTGTTTCGGAGATAAATATATCCCCTTCTTTTATCTGCTTTGAAAAATTTACGATCTTGCTCATCTGACTAGTGGAAAAGTCGCCGATTACATTGTATGTTAATCCTTTTAAAAGTTCATTTAACGGATAAATAATAACACACTCCCTACACCATTCTTGTAAAGTCGCATACAGTAAATTGAATTCCCTGTATCGTATGAACGGAGTGTTTGAAATGTCACGAATAGAGTGGTTGAGATTATGATTGTTCAAAAATTTGGCGGGATTGCCATGCAAAATCGTCACAACAGACAATTAGTAATACAGCGAATCCAGCATGCAATTAATAACCATCAAAAGGTGCTTGTCGTTGTTTCCGCAATGGGAAGAAGAGGGAAACCCTATGCAACCGATACGCTATTAGATTTGCTTCCTTTCACCGACAATAGCATTGAAACTGATTTGCTCTCTGCATGTGGGGAGTTGATCTCGAGTTCCGTATTATCAACAGAACTAAAAACAGCGGGAATATCTTCTACCCTTCTTTATGGAAAAAATGCCGGTATAATTACGAACGATACATTTGGAAATGCCCTTATTAAAAAAGTAGATTTGAGCTCTGTATATCAAGCGTTTGAAAATTTCCAATGTATCGTTGTACCAGGCTTTCAAGGTGTCTCAGAAAATACACATAATTTTACTACATTAGGAAGAGGGGGTAGTGATTTAACTGCGGTTGTTTATGGCTATTATCTAAATGCTAAAGTAGTTGAATTTTACAAAGATGTCCCTGGTATCATGACTTCAGATCCGGTTACTACCAAGCATGTGGAGCTCATTCCTTTTATGACCTATGAGGAACTTCAAGAGAAGCTAGATGAACCTGTCGAAGTCATTCAAAAAAGAGCAGCCACATTTGCTGCTCTTCATCAAGTCCCATTGCATATTCGTTCTTTGTATCAAGATAGTGAAGGTACCTTTGTCTCCAACTAATTACTCTAGGATATTTTTGGTAGTATTTTCAGCTGGTCGTTCAATAAAGTTTTGCGTATAATAGCTACCATATACACCAATACCCGTGTGAGTAAAACCCTGACCTAATAAAATCTCTCGATGATCCTTAGAATTCAACCAGCCGTTTACAGCTTCTCCCGCATCAAAATAAAAAGCGGCTGTATTTCCAGCGGCACTCGAAAATTCAATTGAGGACTCTTTTAATTGATCACTAAATTTAGATACTTCAAATTTTTCATTGGCAACAATATTATTTTTGGCCATTTCTTCGCTATTAACCATCGCAATATTTTGCAATTCATTATCAGATACTAGTAATCGAAGGTTGTTACGATAACGATATACATTTGAAAGTTCAAATATCTGTCGCTCATTAGCGCGGTCTATTGAAGCTTGGAAGAGAGAGTCAGGAGTTTTAGTTTCCACCATAACTCCATTGTATAGAATGTCATAGGGCTTATGCAGCAAAATAGTCTTAGGATCTGTAAACCTAACTGCCTCTAGTTGTTGACTTTCTGAATCTATATATAACATAGCAAACAAATTATCGAACTGAACTAATATTCTATTGTCTATATCTTCTTCTGCAAGAGAGAAGGTATAAGTATTTGAATCTATTGAAAAAGTAATTTCAGATTGCACTAACGTAAATCGATAAATTTCATCTATGTCCTGCCCAATTTTATAAGGTGCAACTTCTACGTTAGCTCCCGCAGCAAAGGCTTGTGTTACTTTATCTCCTTCTACTCCGATTAACAAATAGGTTGTAAGAGATTGATTGTATACCCACCACTCATATCCAAATGCCGATGGTTCGGTCCGGGCTGGTTTCCCTAACAACTCAATAACTGCTTGGGTCGAACCTCCTACTAATGTTGAAATTCCTTCTTTCGGACGTGTAAATAACGTTTCAACTTCCACTATTTCTGAAGAAGTATCTGGAATTACCTGTCCTGAATTATTGGAGCCAGTAATGAGCTCATTTTCCTGTACAGGATTATCAAAATATATAAATATTACTAGTACTATAGCTATAGCAATAACAATTCGGATTAGATTATTCATCACAGCTTTTTCTCCTTATTCTTCTGCCATTTCTCCTAGTATACCAAGGTTAGCTAGAAAGACACAATGTTACCATTGCAACATTATCAAATTTGCATTAATATTAATAGGAACAGATTCTATTTGGAATATGAACGTGAAGGAGGACAATTCAATGTATTTCGAAAACACTGGTATAGAAAACACTGTCATCGACCTAAATATATTAGATGATCTTATGAAAAAGCAAGGTTTAGTTCGTGCAGGTCAATGGGATTATGAACGCGTAACTTATGATAAAAAGTATGTGATAAAAGAAGGTACATTTTATCTTCGAGTATTTGGCTTTACAAAAGATGGTGATGTAGGGGCACACGATGCAAACATTACTCTTTTAAAACCGGTTATAGGAAAACACTATTACCCACATGGTGTTGAGTATGGTGAAAATGAAGTTTTCCCAAAACATCTTCTAAAATCAAGTGAACAAACATTAGCTGCTGTAAAAGCTGATTTAGCTGCTTTTGAAATTTACGCTTAATAGGAAGAAAATCCTAACACGCAAGAGTTTCATTCTCTTGCGTTTTTTTCTGTTCAAAAATTACAAAATTGTCTATACTATTAATAAACGTCAAGAAAGGGGCATACGATGGTCTTAGGTTTTTTTAAAAAGGAATATATAAAATATTTTGTTCTAGCCGTTATGCTCTTATTATTAGCTATATTCATACTTCCTGTATCTATTCCTATTATACTCGCACTACTTACAGCTATTATTATGGAGCCAATCGTAAAGTTCACTCAAAAAACATTTAAATGGAAACGGAAACCTGCAGTTATAACTAACTTTGTTGTTTTTATAAGCGTCATATGCGGACTATTATACCTGGTGATTACAAAGCTTTTTAGCCAGCTTATTTATACATCACAGACCATCCCTACATATATTAATAACTGGACCGGATTATGGATTGATATGCAAAATAGTTTACTTAAATACACGGAGGGTCTTCCTAAAGAAGTTGTTGAATCGATTCAAAATAAATTTGATTTGACATTGGAAAGTATGAAAGAAGCCCTCCTAGATATACTTAGTTACAATAATATTTCTACACTTTTGACGAATATACCGAACTTTTTAGTAAGTTTTATAGTATTTATTATTGCTCTTTTTTTATTTATGTTAGATTTGCAGAATTTACAAGTTAAATTTTTTCATTACCTATCTGATAATACTGCAGGTAAAGTACATTTTATGTTTGCTAGTATAAAGAAAGTAGCTATTGGATTTATGAAAGCTCAGATTATTGCAAGTTTCATTATTTTGGGGGCAGCATTCATCGGTCTTTTACTTATTGTGACGCCAAAATACGCTTTAATAATGGCTATTGTCATTTGGATTATCGATATTATTCCAATACTCGGTTCCATTGCTGTTTTAGCACCCTGGGCTATTTATCATTATTTAACAGGTGATATGGTAATGGGAACTAAGTTAACTATTTTAGCAATTGTGTTATTGGTAATACGAAGAGCTATAGAGCCTAAGCTGATGGGATCCCAAATGGGTATATCTCCCCTAGCTATCTTAATAGCTATGTTTATCGGTGCAAAGCTTTTCGGTTTCATCGGATTTATGATTGGTCCACTGGTAGTTATTATTTTTATAACTGCTAAAGAATCGGGAATGTTAAAACTTAACTTTAAAATTTAAACTTAAGCTGTATAAGAAATACAAATAGCCAATGCTCTTTTGGAATAAGTTCCTTTAGAGTATTGGCTTTTGATTTGTTTTATCCACCGATTATTGCTTTGATAACTGATGTGGTTTCTCCACCTGTATAAAATACATAAAGCAGTAAGTATACGGCAACACCTGTTATTGCTACAAAAAACCATATAACACTTGTAATTGGTCCAATTTTACGATGCTTTTGAATATTATTTTTATATCCTAGATATAGAGTTACCAATCCAAAAACTGCACCAGTAGTTGCTAATGTAATATGGAATATTAAAAAGACTGTATAGTAAATTTTAATATTTGCTGGTCCACCAAAAGCCGTATTTCCGATGAAAATAGTTCGTGATGCATAAATAATGAAGAATATTAATGCCGAAATTGCAGCAGCAATCATCGTTTTTTTGTGGGCATCAATTTTCCTTTGTTTTATGAATGCCCAGCCAATTGCTACTAAAACAGCACTTAATACTATAAAAAATGTACTTATAGTTGGTAGAACGGGTAAATTCATCAATCATTCTCCTCAAATTACTTTATTAAATTTATAGATTAGCTTGTACTTTTAAGTCATCTAGAGCTTTTTGTGTGATTTCTTCCGCGTTGTCCTGCTCATTTTTGTACCATTTGAAGAAAATAGACATTAAGAATACTGCATATATAATCTCTTGTACAATTTTCATCAGTATCCCACCTAATTGTTGATCAGCGAGAGGTGTCATATTAGAAAATAATTCCGGTCCACTTAATGATAGTCCAGCTAATGTACTTGCTGGTACACATAGTTCCATTGCTTTCAACCATACATCTGGATTTGTGTATGTATCATACAAAGGTGTTCCAGTGAAGATAATTAACGCACAAGCCGGAGTTATTAAAACTGCACTTCCAATAATGAAGCCAATTTTTTTTAACCCATGTAAACGTTGACTAACTCCTTCTATATCAACGATAGACCACCACATAAAAATCGCTGACAGGAATAAAATAAACGTGTACGTTCCATGTAATCCTTCATCCAATTTGATATAATCGAAAAACAAAGGAATATGATAAAAGGAAAACAATCCTGAGAAGACAACTAGTGAAAGTAACGGTTTTGTTAGTACTGGAAAAATCTTACGAACTGCTGGCAATTCAATTACAGCTTTCCATACCCACCAAGGAATTCCTTTCATAAGTAATGGTGGAGCTAATAATAGTAAAAGAGCCATCTGGACCATATGAAACGAGAACATAATATGTGCCATTAAATCTACAGGTGAACCCTTTACAATGTATAAAAGAATTATCCCTATTAGAAAATAAGCTGCTTCTTTCTTTTTCAGTGGCTCCGATACTTTAAAGTCGTTACGCCATTTGACTGTTATTAAAAAATATAAAATAGTTAAAAACACTAATACTCCAATCATAACAGGGCTCCACAATGCTTGGAATCCAAATATACTTATAGGCATAAGTATCATCGCTCCTTTTTGCTAACTTCCTCTATTATATAGGTCAAGCCCAATAACTTCAATGAACGAACTATGACATTTAAGTATTTAAAGATGTCTCTATCAGCTATTTGCCATCTCTTTTAGTTATAACTATATGTACAACAAAGTACTTGCTCTTTAAGATATAGTACTCCTACAACTAAGAGAAACAGGGCAAAATAAGATGCCCGGTCCTTATAGTTCAAAACCTGTATCTTTCGTTTTCGAAGTGCTTCAGACAGACGTTTTGCTATATGATTACCGATTGAATTTTTAGGGAAGCTAGTTGGTTGTGACGTCCGTCACAACCAACCAACATCCCTTTTTTCGGTAATTTTATGGCTTATGCCCCGCATTAACGGGCAGTAGAGAACTGCCCGTAAAAGCCCGAATGATTCAACTAACAATCTAATGTTAATGTACTGGATACAAGCTTTGATAAATCCTACTGTTGGGCACTATCAAAAGGATTATTCATCCTCTAATGTCCCACGAACCCAATGCTTAAGGGAGACATTTTATCAAAAAAGCCAAGACAAAGTATTTAACTTTGTCTTGGCTTTAAGTTGTTTAACCCCACCAAATAATAGTAAGGAAAGTTAAGATGAAAGTGAAAGCTAGTAAAACAGCGCTATATAAGAAAAATGAAATTACCTCATGATTTTTTTCACTCATATGCATGAAGTAGTACAGCTGTAATACGACTTGAATTGCAGCTAGCAATAAAATAACCGGAACTATTAAATATACGGAAAAACCAGCAGCAACAGTAGTAAAAGCAATTAATGTTAAGAATATCATAATTGCAAAAGTTGTAACTTGGTTACGCATATCTTTTTTGCGTTTTTGCTTAATGTATTCAAATTCTGTTTGTGATCTTACATAAACTTGAGCGTCGTGTGACATATTAACCAACAACTCCCATCAAGTATACTACTGTAAAGATGAACACCCACACTACATCAATGAAATGCCAGTATAGGGAAGCAGTATAGTATTTTGGTGCATTATACAAACTAAATCCACGTTTTGCATTACGTAACATTAAAAGAATAATCCATCCTAGTCCAATTACTACGTGCAATCCATGAGTACCTACAAGTGTAAAAAATGAAGATGAGAAAGCACTTTGTCCATAAGTAAAACCTAAATGTACATAGTGATTAAACTCATATATTTCTAAACCTAAGAAAGCTAATCCTAAAAGAACTGTTATAGCTAACCAAGTTTGCATACCTCTGAAATTATGATTTTTCATATGATACATTGCGTACACACTTGTTAATGATGATGTTAAAAGAATCATCGTCATAACAAATACTAATGGTAATTCAAACAGTGTATCAGTTGAGAATTCCATCCCACTTGGTCCTTTGTTTTTAAGAGCTAAATAAGTAGCAAACAAACTTGCAAATAGTACAGTTTCTCCACCTAGAAATAACCAAAAGCCTAAAAATTTATTCTTACCTTCTAAAGTAACTTGTTCCGGATGATCCGGCCAAGTTTGTGGGGTGTACTTTTTATTAAAGTCCATAATTATTTACCCCCTTCATCATTCATTAAATCTTCTTTGTGAATATGGAATCCATGATCGTCTTTAATAGAACGAACAGCCATAGAACCAAGTGTAATTGCTAAGCCTAGCACTAAGACTGGAATTGACCATTCTTTTTCACCATGGTAAAGTGCTCCAAAAGCTGCGATAAACAAACCAATTGTCATAACAAGAGGTATGAAAGAATTGTTTGGCATATGAATATCAGAAAGTGGTTCTGCATAAGTCATACCTTCTTTGTTACCTTCTTGTTTTTCAATCCAAAAAGTATCTAATCCACGAACAAGTGGAGTTTGTTTAAAGTTATAAAATGGAACTGGTTGTGGAATAGCCCACTCCAATGTACGTCCATCTTCCCAAGGGTCATTTCCAACTTTTTCATTCTTAATGACTGTAATTATGATGTTAATCACTAGTATTATTACACCAATTGCCATTAACGCAGCACCAATTGAACTGATGAAGTTGAAAGTATCCCAACCTTGGTTTGCTCCAAAAGTAAATACGCGACGAGGCATACCCATAAGTCCTAAGAAATGCTGTATAAAGAACGTACAATGGAATCCGATAAAGAAGAACCAGAACGTCCATTTACCAAGTTTTTCACTTAACATCTGATTGAACATTAATGGCCAATATAAGTGTACTGCTGCAAGAATTGCTAGCACTACCCCACCAACGATTACATAGTGGAAATGGGCAACGATAAAGTACGAATCATGTAATTGGTAATCCAGAGGCGCTGCTGCTTGCATAATACCAGTTACCCCACCCGCTACGAATGAAGGAATAAATCCTAATGCATAAAGCATCGGAGTCGTAACTTTGATGCTACCTCCCCAAATTGTAAGTAGCCAGTTAAAGATTTTCATCCCTGTTGGAACAGCGATTGCCATAGTAGCAACTGCGAAAATCGCATTAGCTGTTGGTCCTAAACCGACTGTAAACATATGGTGAGCCCAAACCATGAATCCTAAGAAACCGATTAATACGGTTGCGAAAACCATCGATGAATATCCGAATAAACGTTTACGTGCGAATAAGGCAAATATTTCTGAGAATATACCAAAAGCAGGTAATATTAAAATATATACTTCAGGATGCCCGAAAATCCAGAATAAATGCTCCCAAATAATTGTATTACCACCCATTGTATGATCAAAGAAGTTTCCACCGAACATACGATCCAAGATTAAGAAGAATAATCCGATAGTAAGTGGTGGGAAAGCAAATAATATAAGTGCACTCGCTACAAATGTAGTCCAAGTAAACAATGGCATACGCATATATGTCATACCTGGAGCACGCATATTAATAATTGTTACAAGGAAGTTGATACCTCCAATATAAGTACCAGCACCCGCTATCTGAAGCCCGAGTGCATAAAAGTCAATACCATGACCAGGTGATGCTAATGACAATGATGCATAAGAAGTCCATCCTGCGTCGGGAGCTCCTCCCATAAACCAAGATAGGTTAAGGAAAATACCACCGAAGAAGAATAACCAAAAACCAAGCGAATTCAGAAATGGAAACGCTACGTCACGTGCACCAATTTGAAGTGGCATGACTGCATTCATAAATCCAAATAATATCGGCATGGCCGCAAGGAAAATCATTGTTGTTCCGTGCATTGTAATAATTTCATTGAATAGACCAGCACTAACAAAATCGTTATCTGGTTTTGCTAATTGAATGCGAATAAGCATTGCCTCGATACCACCGATTACGAAGAACAAACCGCCGGCAGCAAGGTACATGATCGCAATTTTTTTATGGTCTACTGTTGTTAAATAGTCCCATAAAGTTGCGCCAAAGCCTTTTTTCTTTGCGATAGAACTCACAACTTTAACCTCCCTCATAATTTATCTGTGGAACTTATTTTTCTACAGATAGTCCCATTAGATATGCTGCAAGAGCATCTAATTGATCTTCACTAAACTCTTTGCCATCATTAATAGTTTCTGGCTGAGGCATTAAGTTACCTGGTTTGTATTCTTGTGGATTATTGATCCATTTTTTCAAGCTATCTTCATCATGAGACATAAATCCAGCAACACGATTGCGATCACCAAAAGTTGCTAAGTTTGGTCCCATTCCGCCGGTAGTACCAGCACCAGAAGTTGCATGACAAGCGATACAGCTTGTATTGAAGATCTCTTCACCTTGAGTTGCAAGTTCACCATCTGCAACGTGCTCGCTAGTTTTCATTGTTTCAACCCAAGCATTAAAATCTTTACGTTCTAAGGTTTTTACTTTGAAATCCATAAGAGCATGTGATGGTCCACATAGTTCCGCACATTTACCATAGAAAACACCTTGTTCTAAACTAGCAGATGCATCATCAAATTCTAAATAGAATTGGTTAACGTTTTCTACGTTTGTATCCATTTTACCACCTGCTGTAGGAATCCAGAAGGAGTGTTTCACATCAGCAGCTTTTAAATTGAAATAAACTTTTTCATCCGTAGGTACTACTAACTCTTGAGCAGTAACAATTCCTAAATCCGGATATTCAAATTCCCACCAATAAAGACTTGCTTTAACATTTACAGTTACATTTGTTTTGTTTCCATCTTCGTCGACTTGATCCATTGCAGCTACATCCGCGTGTTTATAAGTATAGTAAACAGTTGGAATAGCAAGGACGATTAACAGTAGTATTGGAATAACTGTCCATACTATCTCAAGTGTATGACTTCCTTCTACTTGTTTAGGAATAACATCTTCCCCAACTTTTTTGCGACGGAATTTCACTAAAGCAACAACATAAATAATTACTACTACAATAATAACTAAAGCCATAATAGCAGAAGATAGTAATAACAAATTAAATTGATCTCTTCCGACTTGTCCAGCAGGTGTAAGCGTAGATAAGTATTCTTCGCCACAACCCGATAAGAAAATCGTTAGAGCTGCTAACAGTGAAAAAAGTCGCCATTTTTTAAGCCCTCTCATCATAGCTAAATCAAACCCCTCTTTCATAGTTGTTTTCATGTTTCTTTGGACTGTGGTTCTGTTTATATGAATTCTTGTTGATTAAAGAAAGAATTCCAGCAATTAAATAAAGATAGCAAAGATAATTATAGCTACGAATAATATCGTCATGTAGTTTAACGAATATATAAACATACCCGTTGCCCATTTGATATCATCCTTCACACGGAAACCTTTAATAGAGAAGTATAACCATCCCAGATTAAGTGCAGTTGCTAAAACAACAAATATTACACCTAATTCCATTAATAAAAATGGTAATGGGAATAATAGTAGAATCCATAGAAGTATAGACACTTTTGTACGTTTAAAACCTTTTACTACCGGTAGCATTGGGATATTAGCAGCTCGATATTCTTCCGTACGCTTCATTGCAAGCGCATAAAAATGTGGAGGTTGCCATGCAAACATGATTAAAAATAAAGCTAATGCCCCGAAACCTAAGCTAGGTTCAACAGCTGCCCATCCAATTACAGGCGGGATTGCACCAGATATACTACCAACTATTGTGTTACTAACATGTTTTCGTTTAGACCACATCGAGTATAACACAACGTAACTGACGATTCCTGCTAGTCCCCAAACTCCAGCTGAAGTAGAGGCAAAAAATAATAAAATTTCACCTACAATCAATAGTGAAAAAGAAGTTATTAGCACGGCTGATGGACTAAACCGTCCAGTAACTGTTGGTCTACCTTTCTTGCTCTTCATGACAGGATCTATATCACGATCGATAAAATTATTCATAGCTGCAGAACCCGCAATAATCATTCCGGACCCTATTAGTGTATAAAATAATATGTCTAACTCTCCAAGAAAGTTTCGATCGGTAAATTGAAATGCTAGCCACATACCAGTGAATGTTGTAAATAAATTAGAATTCACTATACCTATTTTAATGAGCGAAAGAAAATCTTGAAAAAATGAAGTGTTTACTCGTTCAGCTTCAGTCTCATTAGTTGCGGTTATTGAATGAACATTTGACATGCTGCCCCTCCTTTCAAAGTTGTAAGCATATTCCGCTACCTTTTACTATAACGAAAATCTTTATTAATTTCTACAGTTAATGATAATTTTCGCATAAATAGTTAAGATACTCATTTATATACTTAGAACATATCAATAGTAAAGCATTTACGTATATTGTTTGTGAATGTTCGAGTACGAATTTATGAACAATTTGTGAAAAGCAATTACTCTACCTATTAGTTTAGAGGTTATACATTGTATTTTTCGCTGTGATTCGATATCATCAAAAAGCAGATACCGTCTTTTTAAGACGAGCAAGATACATAAAGTAGGTGGCGTATTGCACATTCATAAAAGTTTAAAATGGTTAGCTGTTGCATCTACAGTTGGTATGCTGCTCATTCTTCTAGGAGGAGCATTAGTTACTAAAACCGATAGCGGTATGGGTTGCGGTAGACATTGGCCTGGTTGTAATGGACAACTTATACCCGATGTAATAACAGTTGAAGTATTAATTGAATTCTCACACCGTTTAGTTACAGGCGCTGTTGGTATATTGATTGTCGCACTAGCAGTTTGGGCATGGAAGGCTCTTGGACATGTGCGAGAAACAAAATTCTTATCGGCAATGGCGGTATTTTTCTTAGTCGCACAAGCATTGATAGGAGCAGCACAGGTAAAATGGGGACAAGGCGATTTTATATTGGCTCTTCATTTTGGGATATCTCTTATTTCCTTTGCTTCTGTTTTATTACTAACCTTATTAGTTTTTGAGATTGACCGAAAGTTTGATACAGATAAAATCAGAATCGGCAAAACATTAAAGTTCCATACAATCGGGGTAACACTTTATTCTTATATTGTTGTTTACACTGGCGCATTAGTTCGACATACAGAATCTAGTTTGATATGTAATGACTGGCCATTATGTAATAACGACCAGTTTGCTCTTCCTTCTAATTTATATGAATGGGTACAAATGGGGCATCGGGCTGCTGCTGGATTAATATTTATTTGGATTTTAATCATTGCAATTCACGTAATGCGGAATTATAAAGATCAACGGTCAATTTACTGGGGATGGATCATCTCTTTAATATTAGTCTCCTGTCAAGTAATCACCGGTATGTTAGTCGTGTTGACTAAACTAAATCTTTATATAGCTTTACTACACTCCTTGTTTATATCCTTATTATTCGGTTTGTTATGTTATATGATTCTATTATTATCAAGAAGTAAGATGAACCGTTAAATAAGAAAAGCCTGGCAATAAAACTTCCGTCCCTTTAAGTTTATAACCTGTTTCTATCCTTTTGAAAGGGCTTTAGACAGACTTGATCGTAATATAATATTATTACCGAGTGAATTTTTAAAGGCTGGTTGTGACATCTGTCACAACCAGCCTCTCTTTTTCGGTAATTTTACGGCGTTAGTCTGTCCCTCGCCCTCCTACAACTCTTAGAAACAGGTAGGTTCGCATTTGGATAATTAGAGATAAGAAACTTTCTTATGCTTATAGTAGATGAAAGATGACACTCTAAGTACGGACCTCGTGTCGCAACGACTGCCTGACCCGCATCGTGCGGGCCCGAAGATGCAATTTCGTTCGCTATTTCGCTGCTTCATTGGGAAAACACTCACTATTTCTCTCAATTTCCACTAGTATAAAAGTGAGTGCGTTGTAACGGAGATCAACTGTAAAATGCATTCTTTAAAGTCGCTTGAACCCATTGTACGCATTTAATATACTTTCTTAATCTTCACAAAAGGCTGTTAGACAAGAATGTCTAACAGCCTTTTGTTTATTCTTTCTCCATCTCGATCAATAAATCACCGGTTGCAATTGCTTCTCCAGCAATAACATGAATCTCTTTAATTACTCCATTAAATGGTGCTTGAACAGTAGTTTCCATTTTCATGGCCTCTGTAATAAGGAGATGCTGACCTCTTTTTACTTTGCTACCTGTAGAGATTGCCACCTTTAAAACTGTACCAGGCATTGTTGCCCCAATGTGGCCTTCATTTGTCAAATCTGCCTTCGGTTTAGATAAATGGCTCACTTCTACATTTATATCCTGAATCGAAATTTCACGAGGTTGACCGTTTAATTCGAAGTAAATAATACGGTTTCCGTCATGGGCAGGCTCGCTTATAGACACAAGCTTGATGATTAGCGTTTTTCCGACTTCGATTTCTACTTCAATTTCTTCTCCTAATCTCAATCCATATAAAAATGTTGGTGTATCTAATACAGAAACATCACCAAAGTTTTTATCCGTTTCACTATACTCTTCAAAAACCTTTGGATATAGAGTGTAAGCAAGAATCTCTTGACTAGTAACAGGACGATCTAATTTATGAAATAACATTTCTTTAATTTCCTCGAAGTTCACTGGCTCTAATAATTCACCTGGACGTACCGTTATCGGTTCGCGATCTTTTAGGATAACCTTTTGTAATTCTTGCGGGAATCCTCCGTAGGGCTGTCCAATATATCCTTCAAAAAACTCTATAACAGAATCTGGGAAATCGATTGATTTACCTCTCGTAATGACAGAAACTTCATCTAAATTATTTTGTACCATGAAAAGTGCCATATCCCCTACCACTTTAGATGAAGGTGTAACTTTCACCACATCGCCAAATAATAGATTTACGCGAGAATACATTTCTTTAACTTCTTCCCAGCGTTCTCCCAGTCCTACTGCTTTTGCTTGTTGCTGAAGATTACTGTATTGTCCGCCTGGCATTTCATGAACATAGATTTCAGTATGAGGACTCATCATGCCACTTTCAAAATCTTGATAATATTTACGAACATCTTCCCAATAATAAGAGATTTTTTCGAATGCGTCGATATTTCCGATAACTTCTCTTTTAGAGCCTTTTAATGCATAACTTAAACTACTTGCACTAGGTTGGGAAGTTAATCCAGCCATCGCCCCTAATGCCGTATCCACAATATCTACTCCAGCTTCAATTGCTTTTGCATACATAAATACTCCGTTTCCACTAGTATCATGTGTATGAAGATGAATAGGAAGATCCACTGTACTTTTCAGCTCAGTTACTAAACGATAAGCTGCTTCTGGTTTAAGTAATCCAGCCATATCTTTAATGGCTAAAATATGAGCTCCTGCGTTCTCTAATTCTTTTGCCATATCTTTGTAGTACTGTACTGTATATTTGCCTCTAGAGTCGTCTAAAATATCTCCAGTGTAACATATTGCCGCTTCTGCGATTTTACCTGATTGTCTAGTTGCATCTATCGCAACTTCCATTCCTTTTATCCAGTTCAGACTATCAAAGATTCGGAATACGTCAATACCAGCATCAGCAGACTTTTGGATAAATTCTTTTATAACATTATCTGGATAATTTTTGTACCCTACCGCATTTGCTCCACGGAATAACATTTGGAATAATACATTTGGAATCATTTGTCTCATTTTTATCAAACGATCCCACGGACTTTCTTTTAAAAAGCGGTAGGCAACGTCAAATGTAGCTCCTCCCCACATTTCATAGGAGAATAAATCATGCATCCCTTGCGAAGATTCTTTCGCAATTCCAAACATATCGTGTGAACGAACCCGTGTTGCTAATAAAGATTGGTGAGCATCTCGGAAAGTAGTATCCGTTAACAACACACCTTGTTGTTCCTTCACCCATTTAATCACGCCATCGGCACCTTGCTCATCTAGAATTTGCTTTGTACCCGCCGGAGGTGCAACGCTCAAATCAAATTTAGGTGTTCTAGTTGCTCCAAAAATAGGTTTCGACTTTTTCTCGATACCTGGGAAACCATTGACAGTTACATTTCCTATATAATTCAATAATTTAGTCCCTCGGTCTTTGCGATTTGGGAATAAAAATAATTCAGGTGTAGTATCGATAAAACTCGTATTAAATTGACCAGAGATAAAGCTCGGGTGTTTTACTACATTTTCTAAAAATGGGATATTCGTTTTAATTCCTCGAATTCGGAATTCCTGCAAATTTCTGTCCATTTTAGCTGCTGCTTCTTTAAACGACATGCCCCAAGTTGAAACCTTTACCAATAAAGAATCGTAGTATGGTGATATTATCGCCCCTTGGAAACCATTACCTGCGTCTAAGCGTACGCCGAATCCACCGCCAGAGCGATAAACCATTAACTTCCCTGTATCTGGCATAAAATTATTTAATGGATCCTCTGTTGTGACACGAGATTGAATCGCAAATCCAAATAACGGCATGTTTTCCTGACTCGGAATTCCCATTTCTTCACTATTAAGCGCTAGACCATCTGCTATTTTAATCTGTGCATGTACGATATCTACACCAGTAATCATTTCTGTAATCGTATGCTCTACTTGAATACGTGGATTTACTTCAATAAAAAAGAATTCATCCTCCGTCACTAAAAATTCTACTGTTCCCGCATTAATGTAGGATACATTTTTCATTAATTGGACAGCTGCATCGCATATTTTATCGCGCAATTCTGAATTCAATGAATTGGAAGGTGCTATTTCCACAACTTTTTGATGTCTTCTTTGAATAGAACAATCGCGTTCATATAAGTGGATTAAATTCCCCTGCGTATCTCCAAGAATTTGAACTTCAATATGTTTAGGCTGGAAAATACAGCGTTCCACATATACTTCATCTGAACCAAAAGCAGCTTTGGCCTCTGATTTAGCTCGTTCATATGCACTTTCAAGCTCGTCTTCTGTTTGCACGACACGCATACCACGACCGCCACCACCTAAAGATGCTTTAATCATTAAAGGATATCCATGATCTTTTCCAAAGGCCTTGACCTCTTCGACAGTGTCTAAAGGTCCATCGCTCCCCGGAATTACGGGTATACCTGCTAGTACTGCTTGTTCACGAGCTTTCACCTTATCTCCAAACATATCTAAGTGTTTGGATGTAGGACCGATGAAAATAATCCCTTCCTCTTCACATCTTTTTGCAAAATCTACATTTTCGGATAGAAAGCCATAACCAGGATGGATTGCATCAGCTTTACTTTCTTTTGCAATTCGAATGATATCTTCAATGTCTAAGTATGCATCAATTGGCTTCTTACCTTCACCAACTATGTAGGATTCATCAGATTTAAATCGGTGAAACGAACCACTATCCTCTCTTGAGTATATTGCTACTGTTCTGAGGTTTAACTCCGTACATGCTCGAAAAATACGTATTGCTATTTCCCCTCTGTTTGCAACAACAATCTTTTTAATCTTTCTCATTTAATGCACCCCTTATTGTCTATTTTTTTCATGCTTCACGAACATAGATACATTCATCAATATCCCAAGTGCTGCCGATAAAATAATAATAGAAGTACCCCCGTAGCTTATAAAGGGAAGTGGTACGCCAGTCAGCGGGATAATTCCAAGCATTCCTCCTAAGTTTATAAAGGTTTGAAACCCTATAATACTGCCTATACCCGCAGCAATCATGCGAGCCTGAGGATCCCTTGTCTTTAAAGCAATACTAATTGCTTTAAAGACAATAAAGAACAATCCACATAAAACGATCAATACTCCAAATAAGCCAAGCTCTTCTGCTATGATAGCCATAATGAAATCAGTATGTGGTTCGGGCAAATACCCATACTTCTGATTGGAATTCCCTAAACCCAAGCCTGTTAAACCACCTGATCCAATGGCAATATAACCATTAACAATTTGATATCCATACCCTTGCTCGTAATCAAAAGGATTGAAAAATGCTTCTAACCTTCCTCTACGATGAGGAGTCAACAATGCATCTTTCATCATATAGATGGCAAATAGTCCCGCTACTATAACTATACCAATTAATCCGATTATTTTGGAAAATGATTTAAATTTAATCCCACTAGCCGCAATTACTGAAATAGCTACGAAACTAATAATCATTGTATTCCCAACATCTGTTTCCATCATGATCGAAACGAAAACAAAAAATAGCACGAGTAATGGTGGACCAACGGATTCATTTAATTTATCTAATGTACCATTTTCTGATTTTTTTGCAAATATACCTGCAAAATATAAAACTATTACTAGTTTTGCAATTTCTGATGGTTGAATATTAAAACCTAAGTCGATCCAGCTTTGGGAACCACTTTCTCCACCAACTCCGATAATATGCACTAAAAATAAAAGTGTAAACATTACAAGAAGCATTAGTTGCATCGTTGCTTTATTTTTATAATGTTTATACGGAAAAAAGGCGGTTATAAAGAATACCGGAATACAAAGTATTAAGTTTGATTTTTGCTTATCGAAAAAATAATCAGGCTCCCAGCCGTAATTCATTACAGCCCAGCCCATGCTTGCGCTATAAATCATTACCAAGCCAAATAAGCATAAAGCTAAGTAGACAAAAAATAATGGGTAGTCAAAATTTCTAGTGTAACGTTTTAAATAGGAAATCATATATTATACCTCTATTTCTTCTTTATATAGAAAAAAAACTCAAACAGATAGTTTGTTTGAGTTTTATAATTATTTTTCTGTATGAATCTCATGCAAAACAGATAATTCTTTTTCAAGAGAAGCGATAATTTCTTTTCCTTCACTTTTCTCTAAAAGTCCAAGTTTTACCGCAAAATCTATTTCACGTGACAATCCAAACATTTGTGTGTCTAAAACCTCTTCATAAAGAGGGCATTGAGGCATCGTTAAGTTATCCATCTGCACTTTTATAAGCTGTGCAATCTTTTCTGCATCTTTTTTCAAAAGCTCTAATGCCTTTTCTTGATACGAAATTTGTATATTAGTATCCATGAGGACGCCCCCATTTTTATAATTTCTAATTATTTATCTCCCTAAAGTGTATCTTTTGCACAGTAAAATTGCAAGTGTTCTCTTATATAACTTATAGAAATAGTTAAATATTCTTTAGAACTTTTTAATTTAAAGGTATACTTAATAAGATTAGATAGTTTAGAGGAGGCAATTTTGTTGGAACTTATCATACCAGTTAAAGGTGCAGTTAAATTTAATATTACGTTAGACCCTACCGTTTGGATTTTCGATGATCGTAAAATCGATTTGGATGAGTTTTTTTCTGGTGAGTATGAGTACAAAGATGAGCTAGAAGAGTATACAAAAGTCACATCGGCTCACTGGTCACGTGAAATCATTGAAGGATCTACAAACCCACCGACTTTACAAACAGAAAAAAAATATGAACGCACAAAAGCGCTAACAAGTACTTTCGGAATTGATATGAAACCATTTATCCTCAATTCAGAACCTTTGCCAAACGCAACAAAAGTTGTGGTCGAAACGACAGAGGAAGAACATATATTTTCTTTAGAAGATTTAAGTGAGCTATTATTAAAGTTTAGTCATAAGGGCAAACCACTTCGTGAAGACGGCCCCGTGCATGTACTGAAAAAAGATGGATCAAATATTAATACTCCGATAAAGTTTGTCACAGCTTTCCGTGTAGAATAGGAGATGTATAGATGAAAGTACAATGTGCCATTTGTGATCGAATAGATGAGCTCCCAGATGATTTACCTCTGGCTAAGAAGCTCAGAAATCGACCAATTAACACGTATATGTGCCCAGAGTGTCATGACCGTATTGAAGAAAGAACTAACAGTCGTCTTGCAACCGGGAAGTTTATTTTCTATAAGAGTTCACGTCTGATTGAAAATGAATTTTAGCAAGTAGCTTTCTTTAAGAAAAAGTAAATTTTAATCAGTGGGGATTTTTTCCCCCACTCTAATTAAAAGGAATTTAGTTAAATATATCAGCGAATCTTTGTTTTCGAATAGGTTACCCGCAAAAAAAGCTGCACTAGCCTGAGAGATTTTCTTCATTTCTTTATGTTTTTTAATAGACTAGCTCTATCTTTCTTAAATAGTATGTTTCTTCCTTAGCCATATGATCGGCCATAAGCGGTGTAAAAGTTCCCAAAGCTTCTTTTTTGAGCTTCATTTCCTCCAATTCCCTTAAGAACTCTTTAAAAATAGTCATTTCTAATTCAATATCATCATGGAATTTATCTAATGCCGGGAATTTATCTACATTCGCTCGTAAGAAACCTGCTAATTCTACCGCTTTTAAATAGAAATCCTCCCAATCTTTCATGAATTGCTGCCCTTTTTCTTTCAGTTGCTTCTCCACTCTGTCCAAGTCAGCATCTATTGCACCAGCATGACCTGCAGCATCGATGAGCCATAATAAATCATGATGCAAAGGATGTACATCTGGAATGTCTTGACCTTTCTCTAAATAGGAAAATACCCGGATAGCTTCTTCTACTTCATTTACCATATGATTAATGAACGAAGGTGGCAAAGAAATCTTTATTTCTCCAACTAAATGTTCTTTTATTAGCCACAATTTAAAAACTCGAATCTTTTCACTAGCTATTTTTGATTTTTGAGCCAACGTAATGATTTCCTGATTAGTTAAAGGATTTTTGGAGGTTTCTAGTAATTGGTCAAACCGTTTAATAAAAGAACTTGCCCCATCAATCTTCTCTTTCTCACTTGGAGCAAGTGAATCATGGATAAATTTTGCGTGATCTCCCAATACTTGTAACCAAAAGTGAAGTTCATACAATGCGGATTCTTGGAACGTTGTCGCCAGTTAAAATCCTCCTTTTTACATTATAAAAGTATATGCAAGGTACTAAGGAATATGTAAAAAGCTCGGCTACATTTAAGTAGCCGAGCTTTGTTTTTTCTCTAGTCGTAAGCGTATTTTATAAATGATTAGGATCAATGCTGCCACGATTAAACCTTCCACAACTGGAAGGAAAAATGCAAGGAACGTCAACATCAAACAACCTAATAACAAAAATACGTAGATGACAATATTTTGGCTAAAACGCAATTTCTTTGCAAATCCAAGCTTGTACACAAGCACAGAAAGCAAGAAGATTAAAAGAAATAGTACATAACCAGCTATATCGTAAGTTGGCATAACCTCATAAATATATCTTGATATACTAGACATTCTACCAAATACGAATTGCTTTTCCTCCAAGGTTATTCACCCTTTCAGTTTCTATTAAAGTTCTGCATTTTTCAATTTCTTAGTTACACGTTCGCGCTCGCTCTTCTCAAGAACTTTTTTACGTAAACGGATTGACTGAGGAGTTACTTCTAAGTACTCATCGTCACCTAAGAACTCAATTGCTTCTTCAAGCGTTAATATACGAGGTCTTTTAATCACGTTCGTTTGGTCTTTATTTGCTGAACGAATATTTGTTTTTTGTTTTGCTTTTGTAATATTTACAGTGATATCAGCATCACGATTATTTTCTCCGACGATCATACCTTCATAAATATCGGTACCTGGTTCAACGAATAAAGTACCACGGTCTTCAATACCCATCATACCGTAAGTTGTTGATTTACCTGTTTCCATAGAAACAAGCACACCTTGATGACGCCCACCAACACGACCAGAAACTACTGGTTGGTAGCTATCGAATGTATGGTTGATGATACCATAACCTTTAGTAAGTGACATGAATTCAGTAGTATAACCGATTAATCCACGAGCAGGAACCATAAAGATTAAACGAACTTGTCCACTACCATTGTTGATCATATCAATCATTTCGCCTTTACGAGTACCCATAGATTCGATAATTGAACCTACACTATCTTCTGGTACATCAATTTGAACGCGTTCGATTGGCTCACATTTTTTCCCATCAATTTCACGAATAATTACTTGTGGTTTTGATACTTGTAATTCAAAACCTTCACGACGCATATTTTCGATTAATATCGATAAATGAAGCTCTCCGCGGCCTGAAACTGTCCAAGCATCAGGAGAATCAGTATCCTCAACACGTAAAGATACATCCGTTTCTAATTGAGAACGAAGACGCTCTTCAATTTTACTTGATGTTATCCATTTCCCTTCACGACCAACGAAAGGTGAGTTGTTTGTTAGGAAGGTCATTTGTAATGTTGGCTCATCAATGCGTAATGGAACTAATGCTTCTTGATGGGTTGTAGGACAAACCGTTTCCCCTACGTTAATATCTTCCATACCAGAAACTGCGATTAAATCCCCAGCTTTAGCTGATTGAATTTCTACACGTTTTAGTCCGAAGAAACCAAATAATTTTGTTACACGGTAATTTTTAGCAGTACCATCAAGTTTCATTAATGAAATTTGTTGACCCACTTCAATTGTCCCGCGGAATACGCGGCCAATCCCAATACGACCTACATAATCATTATAATCCAGTAATGCTACTTGGAATTGTAATGGCTCTTCAGAGTTGTCTATTGGTGCTGGAATTGCTGAGATAATCATTTCGAAAAGAGATTCCATGTTTTCTTCTTGTTTAGAAGGATCATCATCTAAAGAAGCAGTACCGTTTACACCAGAAGCATAAACAACTGGGAATTCTAGTTGGTCTTCATCTGCACCTAATTCGATAAACAATTCTAGAACTTCATCTACTACTTCTAGTGGACGAGCTGAATCTTTATCTACTTTGTTTACTACTACGATTGGTGTTAATCTTTGTTCTAACGCTTTTTTCAATACAAAACGCGTTTGAGGCATACAACCTTCATATGCATCGACAACTAGTAAAACCCCGTCTACCATTTTCAAAATACGCTCTACTTCACCACCGAAGTCAGCATGTCCAGGCGTATCAAGAATGTTAATACGCGTACCATGGTAATCTACTGCAGTGTTTTTCGCTAATATTGTAATTCCACGTTCACGTTCTATATCACCAGAATCCATTGCTCTCTCATCAACATGTTCATTTGAACGGAAAGTTCCTGATTGTTTCAATAATTGGTCGACTAATGTCGTTTTTCCATGGTCAACGTGTGCTATAATTGCAATGTTTCTTAAATCTTGACGTATATTTGTCATATTTCCACTCCATATTCTTTTTTCGAGTCCATAACTGTGTTATTATATCACAAGTGAAACTAAAGTAATATTATTTTTTATCATTTTTTTTGGAGGTAAGCATTTTGAGTAATATTAAATGGATTTTTGTACTATACTCCCTAGGTGCAATTTTATCAATGGCACTTATTGGGATTGCTATTGCACTGCGAAATATTCCACTTATTTTTGTATTTCTTGTCCTATTATTTGTTATTATGGGATTTGGTTTTAAAACAAAGAAAAAAATGCGTGATGAAGGTTTGCTTTAAATACCTTATACTTTTCCAGCAGGTTTCTTACTGCTGGATTTTATTTTAACTGAATATAATTTTTTAATAATTGTTCATGTAATCCTGGTTTAGAAACGATAAAGCTATCAGCATCTAGTAAATCTAGATGTTCAAATGCTAAATTCGTAGCAATTGCCCCTACCTCTTTCGCTAACACCATCCCACCGGCTATATCCCAGGGTGATAATCGCATAGACATATAAGCATCTAATCTTCCGGTTACTACATAGGATATTTCGATTGCTGCTGAACCAAGTGATCTAGTACCTCTGACGGTTTTAAGTAAATTCACCATCCCTTCGTTATGTACATATCTGTTCGGCACTACCCATCTTGCATTTATGCCAACGACTGCCTCCTCAACCGAAGAAACGCCTAATTTAGGTAAACGCATATCATCCAGATAAGCACCACCATTTAACGATCCACTTAGCAAAGTATCTTCCATCACATTGTATATATATCCTAGGATTCCTACCCCATCCTTATATATTCCCAATGAAATAGCAAAATTTTGTTTTTGATGAATGAAATTTGTTGTGCCATCTATCGGATCAAGTAACCATACATAGCCCTCTAAATCCTTTATGTCATCTCCAAATCCTTCTTCCCCAAATATTCTGTGCCCTGCAAAATCTGCTTTTATATGCCTAATAAAAAATTGTTCCGTCTCTTTATCGATATTAGTAACTAGGTCATTTGCCTCTGACTTAGATTCAATGATGAGTTCGGAAGACAAGGAAGTTTTAATATTATATGCCGCTTCTTTTATTAACGATTTTGCGTATGTATCAAGCTTGTGTATATCCAATCGTCCCACCCCTTCTTAACACCTATGCTTTTAGTATAAAGAAAAAAACACCGGCTGTCTTTTCATAAGCTGGTGTTTTTTAAGGCACTCCTATAATTGGAACATTAATCGAGAGCATTGAGTTCCTCCAAAAGCTGGTGAATTTCAGCTAGTCGGGTTTTTGAAGCACCTATTTCCTTTTCATTTTTACTCGTCATTGCGTCAAATAAAGTTGCCAACTCATAATCTAACTCCATTTTTAAAGTTTGAATTTTCCCTTTTTCCAAGTCTTCTTTACGAATAATATGCACTACCTGTCTCATCACTACCACCCCTTCTTTTTTATATCGTAATATTCAGAAGATTCTTTATAATAAAATATGCTGCCATATAAATAATGTCTACTGAAAAATACTACTTACAAGATTTTTACCCAAAATTCCTATAAAATAAACATAGAAGTTGAAAGGAGTTTACATATGAGCAAAACATTTTGGACTGAAGAAGATTTTGATGTCTTTCAAATAGATGGACTTGAAAACAGAATGGCTGGATTGATCGAAAAAGTTAGACCTAAATTCGAGGAGTTAGGCAATCATTATAGTCAGTATTTTTCTACACTACTTGGACAAGAATATTATCCTCACGTAGCAAAGCATGCAAGACGGTCGGTTAATCCACCAAAGGACAGCTGGGTAGCTTTTGCACCTTATAAGAGAGGATATAAAGCTCTACCACACTTCCAAATAGGATTATGGGGTAGCCATGCTTTTATCATATTAGCCGTTATTTATGAGGCACCCGATAAAGTAGCAATTGCTGAACGACTATTGAAGAAAAAGGGATTATTTAACAAATTGCCTGAGGACTTTATCATTTCTGGAGATCATATGAAGCCAGAAGCATCCATGTTAAAAAAGGAAAAGAAAACAGGGCTTGAGCAAGTACTGGTACGTTTAAAAGATGTAAAAAAAGCAGAATTTTTAGTAGGTCGTCATATTAGCAAAGAAGTAGCTGTACAGCTTTCTGAGGAAGACTTCATTAAACTTGCAGAAGAAACATTTGATCATTTATTGCCAATATATAAAACAATGATTCAAATGAAATAAAAGTTTTTCCTCCTATACTCATTGTCGTATAGGAGGTATTTTTTTAACCTTTGATGATGGTACTTTCCGTTTGTTCTTTCATCTTTTTAATAATAGGAAAACTTGCATAACCACTTTCTTTTTCAAATTCACGAAAATATGTTTTTTCTTCTGCAATAGAAGGTACTATTTCTTTAAATCTTCGGTATCTTTTCATTAGTTCTTCCCGTTTGATACCATTTTCATATGCTTTTTCTATCGCTTCAAAAAATTGCACAACATCCACTATTTCTTCTGTCGACCAATCCAATGAAAAAGGGTATGTGTATTCCATCTTTTACTGCCTCCTTATTATTTCCACTTATTTCGTATGTCCATTGCTTCCATTTCCATGCGGTCGAATAATTGTTGTACGGTAGGTATATCTTTTATTAACCCTACTGACTGACCTGCCCAACCGAATCCCTTCTCGTCATCACCTTCATAGATGAATTGCTTATTCGCTTCGCCACTAATATAGTCCTTAAGAGCATCATATGTTGGATTCTCTCTTTCAATACTTAAAATCGAATCTGTCCAACTATTTTTTATAGCTCTTGCAGGAGCACCAATGGATTTCTTAATAATTACAGTGTCCGTTTCTCCGCTATTTATTAAGGTACTTTTATAAGCTAGTGAAGCATGTATACATTCTTTCGTAGCGATGAATCTAGTGCCCATTTCAATCCCTTCTGCCCCAAGTGCATGAGCTGCCATCCATCCTCGTCCATCAGCGATGCCACCAGAAGCGATGACAGGTATAGATACAGTGTCCACTACTTGGGGAATTAGAACGATAGATCCAACATCATCTCTTCCCAGATGCCCTCCCCCTTCATGTCCTACTACCATAACTGCATCAGCACCAAGCTGCTCTGCTTTTTGAGCTTGTCGTTTTGCAGCAACCAGTACTAGCTTTTTAATCGACGTATTAGCAAGTTTTTCTAATATAGGGGCTGGATTTCCTCCAGTCATTGATATTACTGGAACCTCTTCATCTATTGCCACTTGCAGCATATGTTCATAAGCTTTCCCAGTTTGACCAATTGCAAAGTTTACACCGAAAGGTTTGTTCGTCAGCTTTCTTACTTTATGTATTTCTCCCCTCAATTCTTCTGGCGTTTTTAAGCTCATGGCAGTTACTTGTCCTAAACCTCCTGCATTTGAAACAGCCGCACATAAATCAGAATACGCTAAATAAGCAAGTCCTCCTTGTACAATCGGAAGCTTTATATTAAATAATTCTGTAACCCTTGTTTGAAAAGCCATACTCTTCCCCTCCTTATATGAATAGTTTAATGAATTTAGTCTAATGATTCAAATTACAATGATTTTGATAGTATTACAGCTATTGAAGTGCTATAATTTCTTTTGTTTTATAAATTCTAACTAGAGGTGGTATGAACGTTGTCACAATTAGAAACTCCATTATTCGATGCATTATTAAAGCATCGGAATCGTCATCCAATCCAGTTTCACATTCCTGGGCATAAAAAAGGGAAAGGGATGGACCCTGCATTTCGAGAGTTCGTTGGAGATAATGTACTTTCTATAGATTTGATCAATATTGCTCCTTTAGATGATTTACATTCTCCTAAAGGTGTAATTAAAGAAGCACAGCATTTGGCAGCAGAAGCTTTTGGTGCCGATGAAACATTTTTCTCTGTACAAGGGACAAGTGGTGCAATTATGACTATGATACTTACAATTTGTGGACCTGGCGATAAAATTCTCGTTCCACGGAATGTTCATAAATCGATTATGTCAGCTATTGTGTTTGCAGGCGCGATTCCTGTTTTTATCCATCCAGAGGTAGATAAAGAATTAGGAATCTCCCATGGTATATCGGTAGAATCGGTAGAAAAAGCATTAGAGGCACATTCTGATGCTAAAGGATTATTAGTTATTAATCCTACTTATTTCGGTTTAGCTGCAGATCTTAAAAGAATCGTTGAGCTTTCTCATGAGAAAGGAATTCCTGTTGTAGTAGATGAGGCACACGGAGTTCATATTCATTTCCATGATTCGCTTCCTATTTCTGCAATGCAAGCAGGGGCTGATATGGCAGCAACGTCTGTCCATAAATTAGGTGGATCAATGACTCAAAGCTCTATTCTTAATGTTAAAGAAGGTTTAGTGTCTACTAAGCGTGTTCAGTCTATTCTGTCCATGTTAACAACAACCTCTACATCCTATCCATTGCTTGCGTCATTAGATACTGCAAGACGACAACTAGCTATTCATGGTGAGGATTTAATCGGAGATGCTATTCGCCTTGCAAAAGATACGCGAAAACGTATTAATGCAATTCCACATATCCGCTGTGTAGGGGAAGAAATATTACAAACATCTGCTACGTATGATATGGATCCAACTAAACTATTAATAAGTGTTAAAGACTTAGGGATGACAGGATATGATGCGGAAATCTGGTTAAGAGAAAAAGCAAATATAGAAGTAGAACTTTCTGACTTGTATAATATTCTATGCCTAATCACACTTGGAGATACGAAAAAAGAAGTTAATTTACTTGTTAACGCTCTCTCTAGAATGGTAGCTGCTCATGAATCTGATGCAGTTATCGTAGAACCATCTGTTACTCTGCCAGATATACCAGGACTTGCTATGTCCCCTAGGGATGCTTTTTATGCTGCTACAGAATCTATTCCGCTTAAAGGCGCGAGTGGCCGCATTTCAGCTGAGTTTGTAATGGTTTACCCCCCAGGTATTCCGATTTTTATTCCCGGGGAAATAATTACCCAAGGTAACATCGATTATATTACGATGAATATTGAAGCAGGATTACCTGTGCAAGGTCCTGAAGACGATACGCTTGAAATGATTCACGTTATTAAAGAACATCAAGCGATATTTTAATAAGAAAAACCAGGCCCGGTCCTTTAAGGTCAAAACCTGTTTTTATCGTTTTCTAAGGCTTTGGACAGACGTTTTGCTATATGATTACCGATTGATTTTTGAGAGGTAATCTTACGGCGTTTGGTCTCCATCCTTCCACTATAAAAATAAGGCTAAGACCTTTTGGATATTGAGAGAAAGGATACTTTCCAACACATACTGCAAAAGCTCCCGAAGATAAAATTTCGGGAGCTTTTTTGCCACTTTATTGGTCGTATCCTACCTTTTCTTTCTAGCTTATTCCTACTTAATGAAATGGAAAACGAATAAAGTAAATCTCTATTCATAGCAATGTTCTATCTTTAAATATAGGAGATAATTTTCTTGAAAGTATTATATGTTTCTTTGATATAACCCTTTAGTAGATTAGATTAATAGTGCAAATAAAGGGCAAACAAAAGAACCAAATATGGCACTTAAAGTCATGGATACAGAACCCATCGTCAATGTTTCCTCTCCATATTCGGTTAGTTTGGATAGCCCAATACCATGGGAAGCACTTCCCATTGATATTCCTCGACTTATCGCTTTTTCGATACGACAAACCTTAAAGATAAATGGTCCAAAAATAGCTCCTATTATTCCCGCAAAAATAACGAAAGCTGCTGTTAATGTTGGGATACCTCCTATTGCCTCACTAATAGGAATAGACACCGGTGAAGTAATCGATTTCGGTAATAAAGATAATAAAATATGATCATCCAATGACAATAATTTAGATAATATAGTAATACTTATCAATCCTGAAAACAGAGCGCATAATACACTCAATAGAATTGGAACTTTATATTTGAAAATTTTCTCTCGATGAATATATAGTGGATAGGCCATGCTAACAACTGCCGGTCCTAATAATTCATTTATCCACTTTCCACCAGACATATATGTGTCATAAGGTATATTACTTATAACTAAAATAATCACAAGCACTACCGTTGTAGAGAAAATAGGAATTAATAACGGGTATGTAAATCTTTTATATACAAGTGTCATTACATAAAAAAGCACAATTGTTCCGATTATCATTATAATTGCAATCATTCAATCTGCTCCTTTTCTAATAGTTTTCTCTCTAAGTATTCACAAATTTTACCAGTAATAATAATAGTTATTATTGTACTAATGACAATTGATAAAATCATTCCTAAACCTGCCCAAGATAGTAGTTCTGGATAGTCCATAATCCCAACAGTAGCAGGTATAAAAAATAACGCTAGAAAGGTCAATAAAAATCCAACTCCATCTTTTATAAGTTCCACTGGTATTATTTTAAAATATAAGCAAGTGAAGAGTAATAATAATCCAATAATACTTCCAGGAAATTGAAGAGAGAGACTTTGTACAATCCAAGATCCGATAAATGAAAAAAGATATAAAATTATTACTTGGAAAACAGTACGAGTAATTTTAACCATATTTATGCTTCAAAAGAATTTCTTTTAAAGCTTTCACCTCCGAAAAAATGATATATAGGGAATAATTCTACGCTTAATAAGAGACCCTGTCTATGTATTATAAAAACGGGCAAAAGACACTCCCGGTCCTTAAAGATCAAAACCTATTTCTATCGTTTCCGAAGGGCTTTGGACAGACGTTTTGCTATAGAATTACCGAGTGAATTTTTAGTGATTATTGGTAATCTTATGGCGGTGACATATCCGTCACCTTTCTACAACTATTTGAAACAGGTTAGTTCGTTTTTGTTTAACTAGAGAGAAGAGAAGATACGATTTTACTCCTAGAGGGGAAAACAGTCTAAGAGAGCGACAACGCGATCGCAACGACTACCAAATTATTTTTGCGACGAGCTTTGCGCAGGAGCATGACCCGCATCGAGCGGGCCTAGAAGAGACAATTTCGTTCGCTATTTTGCTTCTTAATTCGTTACATACTAACTATTTTTCTTTATTTCCACTTGGAAAAGGAAAATTGTCGCCCACCTGAAACGAAAATCATGGGATTTGTTTGTTCTCTTAAGTTTCATGAATCCAGTATTCATAGGACATTTTATATACTTTCCTATTTTAAAAAAACACCTCTGGATGTTTAATCCAAAGGCGTATAGATTATTGTATTCCTTTAATTGTTTTTGGTTCAATTAAATCATAGCCTTGTGCACGTAACCCTTCTACAATACCTTTTAAAGCCTCTGCAGTCCATTTACGATCATGCATTAATAAATTTGCCCCATCAGTTAAATACTCAGTGTTTACCATAATATCAGTTAAATTTGTAGCATCCATATATTGTTTCTCCCAATCATACCCATATGTCCAATTCATAAGCAACATACCTTCTTGGTGAACAAGCGCCTTACTAAAGTCTGTATTAACTCCAAAAGGTGCTCGGAAGAATTTAGGTTTTTCACCTATTACTGATTCAACTGTTTCATTTACTTTTAAAATTTCTTCCTTTTGCTGTTCTTCAGAGCTTTCTCTTAAATTGGCATGTGTTTGTGTGTGATTTCCAATAGAAAATCCCATATCGTAAATAGCTTTTAAGTTTGCTTTTTCTTCATCTGTATCTATAAAATGACCATTTACAAAAAAGATAGCTGGTGCATTTAACTCTTTCAATGTTTTTGCCATCTCAACTGCATATTTGTCAGGAGCATCATCGACTGTAAGTAAAACCGCTTTCGGATTTGCATCTTCAATTGGCTGGAATGTCCAGTTTGCTTCATTTAATTCGTATTGGGTTTCAGGCTCCTGGGTAGTAACCTCCTCCTCTACTACCTCATCCACTTCATCTACTATCGTCTCTTGAGATACCGGGGTTGTTTCTTCCGTTTCTTTCTCTACTTCCAGCTTTTCGTCTGCAATGCCACAAGCAGAAAGTCCAACTAACATGACTGCCAATATTGTCCAAGTTGTAAGTTTCAATCTAATCACCCTTTCCTTCCTCTATATTTTAACAGGAGAAAGTGATGGATAGTAGGGCATATATTCTTACTACTTTTAACTCCGTCTTACAAACTACTACTTTTAGTAAAAATATACAATTTACTTTCCATATTCTTGGATGACTCTGCTAAACTATGAAATTAGTTAAATATAATAAAATATAATCGCGTTAGCATAGGTATTCCAAAATAGCCTATTAAAATACCGACAAATAACACCCAAAAATAACTCCATCTTAGTAAACTCTTCAAACCATCTCCTCCAATTCAAGTTAGGCTCTAATTACCTTTTATTGAAATTATCTACACTGAAAAATGTTAGTACTTATCGAGTAAAGGCACACCTTTTGTGAACAATAAAAATAATAATAGAATGGGTTAAGATAAAATATTCTGTTTTTAAATTTTAAATATTTAATTCGACATAGATTTCTATAATTCCTCCCCTTACTCTAAGACAGGTTAGTTTAAAATATGGGTGTTATGAGGATTAAAGAACCCAACTTGACTAGAAAAAATCCTGCACATCAAAAATAGACTTGTCGCAATAAGCGAACAAGTCTATTTTAAATTCTTGAAAGAAAAATTATTTAGAAAGAATATGAATTGGATGACCCATAACAACTTCTGCAGCTTCCATAGCAATTTCACCTAATGTTGGGTGAGCATGAATAGTCATTGCAATATCTTCTACAGTCATTCCTGCTTCGATAGCTAAACCAAGTTCAGCGATCATATCTGAAGCACCTTGACCTACGATTTGAGCTCCAAGTAATAGTCCATCTTCTTTACGTGATACTAGTTTTACGAAACCATCCGTCGCGTTTAAAGCTAGTGCACGACCGTTAGCTCCGAATGGGAATTTCCCAGCAGCAACGTCATATCCTTGCTCTTTCGCTTGTGCTTCGTTAAGTCCAACTGTAGCCATCTCTGGATCAGTAAAGCAAACAGCAGGAATTGCTAAGTAATCCACAACAGATGTTTGACCAGCGATTGCTTCTGCAGCTACTTTACCTTCGTATGATGCTTTATGAGCAAGTTGAGGACCTGCTACAATATCACCAATAGCATATATATTAGAAATGTTTGTACGACATTGTTTGTCTACCTCTAATAATCCACGCTCAGCGAATTTAAGACCAATTTCTTCTAGACCCATTTCATCCGTGTTAGGACGACGACCTACAGTAACTAAAACGTAATCAGCTTCAACTTTTTTCTCTTCTCCGCCAACTTCATAAGTTACTACTACGCCAGTATCTGACTCTTCCACACCTTTAGCAGATGCTTTAACTGCGATTTCAACGCCTTTTTTCTTTAAGCCTTTTTTAACAATTGTTGTCATTTGTTTTTCGAAGCCAGCTAGAATATCGTCACCGCCTTCAACAATAGTAACTTTAGAACCTAAGTTAGCAAATGCAGAACCCAGTTCAGTACCAATATATCCACCACCAATTACAACTAAGTTCTCTGGAATCTCAGGTAAACTTAGTGCACCAGTAGAGTTTAATACGCGTTTAGTGTATTTAAAAGTCGGAATTTCTACAGGACGAGATCCTGTTGCAATAATTGCATTTTTAAATGTATAAGTTTGCGCAGATTTTTCATCCATTACACGAACAGTGTTAGCATCAACGAAATATGCTTCGCCCATAACTACTTCAATGTTGTTTCCTTTTAATAACCCAGAAACACCGCTAGTTAGTTTTTTTACAACGCTGTCTTTGAAAGCTTGTGATTTAGAAAAATCGATTTTAACATCTGTAGCTGTAATTCCCATATCATCAGCATGTTTTGCTTGTTCAAAACGGTGACCAACAGAGATTAATGCTTTGGAAGGAATACATCCAACGTTTAAGCAAACTCCTCCGATATGTTCTTTTTCCACAACTACAACTTTTTGTCCTGTTTGTGCTGCACGAATAGCTGCAACATATCCACCAGGGCCTGAACCTATTACAAGTGTGTCTGTTTCGATTGGGAAATCTCCTACTACCATTTTTTACGCCTCCATTAATAGTAATTCTGGACTGCTAAGCAAACGTTTCATATGGTTCAACGCATGTTGTGCAGTCGCACCATCGATCATTCGATGATCAAAGCTCAATGATAATGCTAACACAGGTGCAGCCACAATTTCACTATTTTTTATTACAGGTTTCTCTGAAATTCGACCAATACCTAAAATAGCAACTTCTGGATGATTGATAACTGGAGTGAACCATTGACCACCCGCTGATCCAATGTTTGAGATAGAACAAGAAGCACCTTTCATTTCAGCTGCAGCAAGTTTACCATCACGCGCTTTTCCTGCTAATACATTAATTTCGTCTGATATTGCGAAAACTGACTTACGATCAGCATTTTTGATAACTGGTACTAATAATCCCTTATCCGTATCTGCTGCAATACCTATATTGAAGTAATGTTTTTGGATTACTTCGTTTGTATCATCATCATAAGATGTGTTTAACGCAGGGAATTCTCTAAGTGTACTTACTAAAGCTTTTACTACATATGGCAAGTAAGTTAACTTAATATTTTTTTCTGCAGCAATTTCTTTGAACTTTTTGCGATGTGCAACAAGTTCTGTTACATCTACTTCATCCATTAATGTAACATGTGGAGCGGTATGTTTGGAATGCACCATTGCTTTAGCAATTGCTTTACGCATTGGTGAAAGTTTCTCTCTAGTTTCAGGGAATTCACCTTCAAATGTAACTGGTGCTGAAGTTTTAGTTGGTTGTTCAGCTTCTGCATTAGTAGTTGTTTCAGCTTTTTCTTCCACTGCAGTAGGCTGATCTCCAGATAAGAAAGCTTCTATATCTTCTTTTAAAACGCGACCATTTTTACCTGAACCTATCACATCTGCAATCCTTACTTCTTTTTCACGCGCAAACTTGCGAACAGAAGGCATTGCAATAACGCGTGTATCACCTTTTGGTTGTTCATTAGCTGCTGTTTTCGCTGTTTCTTTAGAATCTACTTTTTTGTCAGGAGTTTCTACTTTTTCTTTTTCTACTGCTTGACCATCTTCTGCAGTTGCTTGAACTTGTGCTTCTGTTTTTTCTTCTGCTTTTTCCTCATCACTATGATCGCCTTTAAATTTAAGGTCTTCATAACCAGGAGCATCGAGTTTAACAAGCACATCTCCAACAACAGCTACTGTTCCTTCGCTTACAACAACTTCTGTAACTTTCCCTTTTACAGGGGAAGGAATTTCAACAACGGCCTTATCATTTTGTACTTCACATAAAATATCGTCCTCTTGTACTTCGTCGCCGGCTTTTACAAACCACTTTACGATTTCACCTTCATGTATACCTTCACCGATATCTGGTAATCGAAATTCAAATGACAATTTATTCACCCTTTCTATACAGATTTTATATTAGAATGTTAAAACTTTTTTAGCTGTATTTACTATATCCTTAGAATTAGGTAACCAAACTGTTTCTGCTTGAGAGAATGGGAAAACAGTGTCAGGAGCAGTTACACGTAATACAGGAGCCTCTAAACTTAAAATAGCACGCTCTGTAATTTCTGCTACAATATTTGCTGCAATACCCGCTTGTTTCTGTGCTTCTTGAACAACCATTGCACGATTTGTTTTTTCTACAGAGGCAATAATGGTTTCAATGTCCAACGGTTGCACTGTACGTAAATCTATTACTTCTACAGAATGACCTTCTTTTTCTAGTTCTTCTGCAGCTTTTAAACTTTCATGTACCATCGCACCGTAAGCGATAATTGTTAAATCAGTTCCTTCACGTTTTACATCCGCTTTACCAAGAGGAATTGTATATTCTTCTTCAGGTACTTCGCCACGGAACGAACGATATAATTTCATATGCTCTAGGAAAATAACTGGATCATTATCACGAATTGCAGAGATTAACAATCCTTTTGCATCGTATGGAGTGGAAGGAATAACAACTTTCACACCAGGTGTTGAAGTCATCAGAAGCTCTAAACTGTCTGCGTGCATTTCTGGGGTATGCACTCCACCACCAAATGGCGAACGAATAGTTACAGGTGCATTAAATGCTCCACCAGTACGGAAACGCATACGAGCTAATTGACCAGCTATAGAATCCATAACCTCAAACACGAATCCAAAGAATTGAATTTCTGGAACAGGACGGAACCCTTGTAGTGATAGACCTACTGCAAGACCACCAATACCTGACTCTGCAAGTGGTGTATCAAACACGCGATCTTCTCCGAATTCTTTTTGTAATCCTTCTGTTGCACGGAAAACTCCGCCGTTAACGCCTACGTCTTCACCGAAGACTAGAACGTTTTCATCATTTTTAAGCTCAGTACGGAGTGCGTCCGTAATTGCTTGAATCATCGTCATTTGTGCCATCGGTTACTTCGACTCCTTCTCTGTGTAGTAAGCTAATTGCTCATCTAAGTTATATGGATTTTCTTCATACATAATATTGATAAGATCAGTTACTTTTTGTTTTGGTGCTGCATCTGCTTTTTTAACTGCTTCTTTTATTTCTTCTTTAGCTTTTTCAATTACTTCTGCTTCTTTTTCTTCATTCCAAATACCTTTTGTTTCTAAGTATTTACGGAAACGAACTAATGGATCTTTCTTTTCCCATTCAGAATCAGTTTCCGATGTACGGTAACGAGTCGGGTCATCTCCTGCCATTGTGTGAGGACCGTAACGGTAACATACGGTTTCGATTAGACTAGGTCCATCACCTTTAATCGCACGTTCTCTAGCGTCTTTTGTAGCCACATAAACAGCAAGTGGATCCATACCATCTACTACAACACTCGGAATACCAGCAGCAATACCTTTTTGAGCTATCGTTTTTGCAGATGTTTGTAGTTCACGAGGTGTAGAAATCGCAAATTGATTGTTCTGAACGATAAACACTGCAGGTACTCTAAAAGCCCCAGCAAAGTTAATACCTTCATAGAAATCTCCTTGTGATGATCCACCGTCCCCTGTATAAGTAATAGTAATCGCTTTTTTACCACGTTTTTGCATACCAAGAGCTACTCCAGCTGCTTGGATAAATTGAGCACCAATAATGATTTGAGGTGGGAAAACATTCACACCTTCAGGAATTTGGTTCCCCATAAAATGTCCACGTGAGAAAAGAAATGCTTGCCATAAAGGTAAGCCATGCCAAACAATTTGCGGTACATCACGATAACCAGGTAAGATAAAATCTTCTTTTTCTAATGCATATTGAGATGCTAGTTGAGAAGCTTCTTGACCTGCAGTTGGAGCATAGAAACCTAAACGTCCTTGTCTGTTTAAAGAAATGGAACGTTGATCTAAGATACGCGTATAAACCATACGACTCATCAACTCTACTAGTTCCTCATCTGATAAGTTAGGATTTGCTTTCTCGTTTACAATTTCCCCATCTTCGTTTAAAATCTGAAACATTTCAAACTTTTCTTCAATTTCGTGAAGCGTTTTCATAGGGTCTAATTGCGCTGGTTTGTTTACAGCCATTATTACATCTCTCCTTTTCTTCTGTATTAAAATTTTCTTTTAAGTATAGTAGTACAACAATATTTCCTTTTTAGTATACTCAAGAATAAATCTGGGGTCAATCATATGAAACATACGATTTCAATAGTCAGAATATTTATTTTTCGTTAAACTGTATTACTCACAAATTATGTCTGTACTATATCAGATTGCTATAATTATATAAAAAAGTAGCTCTACATTGAGCTACTTTTTTATTTTTCATCTTTTTGTAATGAAGTTAATACTTCTTCTTTTACTTGATTTACCCTTTCAGTTGCATCATTAAACTTTTGTACAGATTGTTTAACTAACTCATTATGCTTATTTACTTCCTGAACTTGTTCTTGTATTGCAGTAACATCTGCAGAATCATCCACTAACATATTATATAAATCTTGTTGCATGGTAGCCAACTCATTATAGTTAATCGTCACGTCTTCATACGCTGTAATACGTTCTTTCAAGGCCGTTTCTATTTGTTTTAAATTTTCCTTTTTGGAAGGCTCTTTTGTTTCAGAAATAAGTGTACTAATTTGTTTAATACCATCAGAAGTAGAATTTAAAGAAGCAGCTTCCTTTTCTACTAAAGCTAATCTAGTATCCAATAAAGTTGCCGTATCTTCTACCATTGTAGCAAGTTCTTCTTTTTGGTCCTTCGTCAGTTCCATCATCTGTTGAAAGTTCGCTTGTTCTTTTGATTCTGTTTCAGCTAACTCTTCTTGTACATCTCTATAATCAGCTTCCTGATCATAAATTTCTGATAAGATGTTTGATAGCTTTTGTTCTGTTGACTCTCCAAAATTACAGCCAGCAAGTAGTAATATACTGCTGAAGATGAGTATGTATTTCCTTATTTTCATCATATAACCCCCTATACCCCTTCAACTATAATTGTATTAACTATTAAATTCAACTGACCAATAGGCCGTTTTTTGTTTAGTATATGGTCAAATTTCGCTATAATAGATATATGAACATTGAAAGGACGATTAAAATGATTTTAATGAATGATATTGTCAGAGATGGACATCCATCTTTACGTGTAAAAACTGAGGAAATGATTTTCCCATTATCAGAAAAAGATTTAACTCTAGCAAACGATTTACTGGAATATGTCATTAACAGTCAAGATGATGAAATGGTAGAGAAATATAAAATACGTCCAGGAATTGGGATTGCTGCTCCACAGGTAAATGCTAACAAAAGAATGTTCGCACTTCATTTGGAAGATGAAAACAATGAAGAAGTTAGCTTTGTGGCCGTCAATCCCAAAATAATTAGTCACTCCGTAGAAAAAACGTATATCTCTGCTGGAGAAGGTTGTTTGTCAGTAGATGAAGTAATTGAAGGATATGTACCAAGATACGCACGGATTACTGCGACAGGATTTTTCCCAGATGGAACTCCTTTCAAGAAACGCTTAAAAGGATTAGCAGCTATTGCTTTCCAGCATGAGCTAGATCATTTAAATGGCATCATGTTTTATGATCATATAGATAGTGAAAATCCGTATGCTCCTATTCCGGATTCTGTTCCATATGATCGTTCTTAAATAATTACCTAAAACGCCAGTCCTACAAATGTAGGACTGGCGTTTTGTCTATAGTATTGCAAATTAAAATGGTGATCTTGCGATTCAAGTATCGAACTTACGATTTGAGGATTTTAATTTGCAATTCGTATTATTAACTCTATTCTTGTAAATCTATTAGTCGTGGCATAGCAGATAATGCACCGGACTTAGTAGCGCAGATCGCACCTAGTTTATTGCCAAACGCGATATATTCGGTCCAAGCTTGTTTTGTCGAAGGATGCCCCTCCAAATAAATTTTAGAAAGAATACCCGCGACAAAAGCATCTCCAGCTCCCGTTGTATCAATCGGAATAACTTTTTCCACAGGAACATGTACCTCTTCCCCGTTAATCACCGCAAGGGTACCTTCAGCACCAATTGTTATAAGCAACGTCTCGATATTGTACTTTTTAAAATGAGCAATTCCATCTTCTATAGTTGTTGTTTTCGTTAAAAAGAATAACTCTTCTTCGGTTAACTTCAATATATTAACAAAATCGAAAAAAGAAGAAATTGTTTCTCTGCAAATCTCCTCACTCTTCCAACGTAACGGTCTGATATTAGCGTCGAAGGATATGAGGACATTCGATTTTTTCATACTCTCTACAATTTTTCTTGTAGTCGCAAGAGCCGTCGGATGAAAAAGTGTTCCGGAACAAAAATGAAATACAGATGTCTGATGAATTGCCTTGCTTTTAATAGAGGAAAAGTCTACTTGGATGTCAGGTGTCGCATCTACATAACGTTCAAAATGACGTTCATTATTTTCCAAAAGATGCACGTAAACTCCACTTACCTCTTTTTCTGGTACTATTTGTGATAAGGATAAATCGACCCCTTCAGCAATCAATTCATTTCTCACAAATTCAGAGGTTTCATTTTCTCCAGTTACGGTTATAAACGAGGCTGTTGCACCGAGACGAGCAACACCTGCAGCAACATTAACGGTGGCACCGCCTAAAAACTTTGAAAATCGACTATTGCTCTGATCTTCAGCAATATAATCGACAAACGCATCCCCATATATGAGGACAAACTTTTTGGACATCTATTAAACTCCTTTAGATTAAACCTAATTTTTTCATTGCATTGGATAATCCACTCTCTGATACATGATCCGTAACAAAGGTAGCGTGTTCTTTTAACTCTTCAACACAGTTCCCCATAGCAACACTTGTCCCAGCGAATTGAAGCATTTCTATATCATTTAACCCATCTCCAAAAGCAATTGCATCTTCCGGTCCTTTTCCAATATGTTTAAGCATTAGATCCATCCCTTTGGCTTTTGAAACTCCTTTCGGTAGGACATCACAGGAAACACGATGCCAGCGGACGAATTTCAATTTAGGAAAAGCTTGTTCATATTCCTTTTGCTCTTCCAAACTACAAAAGATTAGCGCTTGATGAATATCACCTGTTAAAAAGAAATTTTCTGCATAACGTGGAAAATCTATCTTTAATGTAGAAATACTTTCAAATACATCTTGGTGATCTTGGAAGCTAGAAACCATCTCATTGCTATCCATATAAACTATTGGCTGTTTCTTTGCATTTGCAAAATCCGTTAAATGCTGCAGCTCTTCCTTCGCAATAATTCCCTTATGTAATATCTTCCCTTTAAACTGAACAATTTGCCCATTGTAACAAACAAATGAATCCACTTTTAATCGATCTAACACAGATTGAGCAGTAAAAGGCGAGCGCCCAGTAGATATAACAATTTCATGTCCATTATCTCTTGCCTTTTGAAGCGATTCTTCCACTCCACTTGGAATATTTTTATCATTATCTAAAATCGTTCCATCAATATCAAAAAATAAAATTTTGTTTTTCATATAAATTCTCCATTCTTAGATACAAATTATTTGACTTTTCTGTCTCAATCCTTTACACATTTTTTCCTATAGTATATAATACTCTATAAGGAGTGAATAGCCATGTTGAAACGCCTGAAAAGGAAATTGTTGAGACGGCTCGGTGGAATGCTTAGAAACAAAACGATCGCTTAAAATGAAACTTCAATCTGGGGGGGGTTCATCTCCCCGGATTGTTAGTTTAATCAATCGGGCGTTTACGGACAGTTAATCTCCCACTTATCTACAATCCTAGGATAATACTATGAAATGGGAGTTGTACTGACCGTTAACGCGGGATAAAGTGAAACTTCAATCTGGGGGGCATCTTCCCCAACTGATTGTTAGTTGAACCATTCGGGCGTTTACGGACAGTTAATCCCCCATCTATGTTGTGGTTTTAGAACCGGGCATAAAATTGGGAGTTGTACTGACCGTTAACGCGGGATAAAATACTTTGCCCTCTTAAAATGGAGGGCTTTTCTTTATTTTAAATAAGTGTCGTGATAATATAAAGAGAATTGATTTATTTTGAACGTGAAAAAGGAGAGTATAAAATGATTTTTAAAGTTTATTATCAAGAGAATGCATTAGAAGTGCCAGTTCGCGAAAACACACAATGTTTATATGTAGAGGCTGAAAATGAGCGCGAAGTTCGCGCCCTTTTAATAGACCGCAAATACAATATCGAATTAATTCAGTTGCTTGAAGGTAATCATTTAGAGTACGAACAAGCTAGCGAAAATTATAAAGTAGAGAAGATTTAATATATGAAATTTGTAAAAAATGACCAAACTGCAGTTTTCGCCCTCGGCGGACTAGGCGAAATCGGCAAAAACACATATGGCGTTCAATTTCAAGATGAAATTATTTTAATCGATGCTGGTATTAAATTTCCAGAAGACGACTTACTAGGTATTGATTATGTAATTCCTGATTACACTTACTTAGTAAAAAATGTTGATAAGATTAAAGGTTTATTTATAACACATGGTCATGAAGATCATATCGGTGGTATTCCTTATCTATTGAAACAAATTAATGTACCAGTTTACGGCGGAAAGCTAGCACTTGGTTTATTGCGAAATAAATTAGAAGAGCACGGCTTACTACGTCAAACAAAAATGATCCCTATTCAAGAAGAAGATGTTATAAAGTTCAGAAAAACTTCCGTAAGTTTCTACCGTACAACACATAGTATTCCAGATGCGTTTGGAATTGTTGTAAAAACGCCACCAGGTAATATTGTGCACACTGGGGACTTTAAGTTCGACTTTACCCCTGTAGGTGAACCTGCAAACTTAACTAAAATGGCTGAGATTGGTAAAGACGGAGTTTTATGCTTACTATCAGATAGTACAAATGCGGAAATTCCGAATTTCACAATGTCTGAACGTAAAGTTGGGGAAAGCATGGATTCTATTTTCCGTAAAGTAGACGGTCGTATTATCTTTGCTACTTTTGCATCTAATATTCATAGACTTCAACAAGTAACGGATGCTGCGGTTCTTCATGGTCGTAAAATTGCTGTATTTGGTCGAAGCATGGATAATGCTATGACAATCGGTCGTGAACTTGGCTATATTACTGCTCCTAAAGAAACCTTTGTGGATGCAAGCGCATTGAATCGATTACCGGCAAATGAAGTTCTTATCCTTTGTACAGGTAGTCAAGGTGAACCGATGGCGGCACTATCACGCATTGCTAACGGTACACACCGACAAATTCAAATTCAACCTGGAGATACAGTAGTATTTTCTTCATCTCCTATCCCTGGAAATAGAGCAAGTGTCAATCGTACGATTAATCTTCTATTCCGAGCTGGGGCAGAAGTAATCCACGGCTCATTAAATAATATTCATACTTCCGGTCATGGCTCGCAAGAAGAGAATAAACTTATGCTTCGACTTATGAAGCCAAAGTTCTTTATGCCGATCCACGGAGAATATCGTATGTTAAAAATTCATACTGAGTTAGCCGTAGATTGTGATGTAGATCCAAATAATACATTTATTATGGAAAACGGAGAAGTACTTGCTTTAAGTGCCAATGAAGCACATGTTGCTGGTCGCATCCCTTCTGGTGATATTTATATTGACGGTAGTGGAATTGGTGATATTGGTAATATTGTTCTTCGTGATCGCCGTATTTTATCAGAAGAAGGTTTAGTTATTGTTGTTGTAAGTGCTGATATGGAGAAGAAAAAAATTGTATCAGGTCCTGATATTATTTCTCGTGGATTCGTCTACATGCGTGAATCAGGAACAATGATTAATGAAGCCCAACAAATGTTGAACAAGCATTTACGATACACTATTCAAGGTAAAGAAACCGAATGGTCAGAATTGAAAAATGAAATTACGGATGTACTAAGTCCATATTTATATGAAAAGACGAAACGACGTCCTATGATACTTCCGATTATTATGGAAGTTTAAGTTTTAACCTCAGAATCCACGGATTCTGAGGTTATTTTATTTAGCCCAAAAACTTAGTTGTACGAGTCCTTTCTTCTGAATATCATACATAGATATTATTTTATTGGAGGACTCTATGATGAATTCTATATTTGCTTATGTTTTTTTAGGTATTTCCTTAGCAGCACCAGTAGGACCAGTTAATGCAGCACAACTAAATACAGGTATAAAAAATGGATTTTTTCACGCATGGATTTTTGGTTTTGGAGCATTATTAGCCGATATTTTATATATGGTGTTGGTCTATTTCGGTGTTGGTCATTTTATTGATTCTCCTTATATCAAAATACTCTTATGGTCATTTGGCTGCTTTGTACTAACTTATACTGGGATAGAAAGTATATTCACTCTCCATAAGATTAAGTTAAATTTCTATAAAGAGAAAAAAATTAGACTTAGACAATCATTGTCTTCGGGATTCTTCTTATCTCTTTTAAATCCATTAACAATCCTTTTTTGGCTAGGAATATTCGGATCAGTTCTAGCAGAAGCCTCTAAAAAATTTACTGGTAATCAACTCTTTTTGTACAGTTGTTCAATTATTGTCGGTATTATTTTATGGGATACCTTTATGGCTTTCCTATCGAGTGGGGCTCGAAAATTTCTATCAAATAAATTTTTAGCCACAATCTCCATTATCTCTTCTTTATCTATGCTTGTTTTTGGCATTTACTTTGGAATCCAAGCTTATCGATTACTTTTTTAAGCCTCTTCTTTCCATCTTTTGCGTAAAAATAAAACTATAATAGCAATCACTGTTAGGAAACCGAGACTGATAAAGAAACCAGGTCTACTAGTTGTATGAAAAAGTGCACCACTAACAGCCGCTGATACAAGAATAATGCCAATTACTCTTTTTACCTTATCTGCTTTTGTTGCTTCCACTAACCTTTGATACATAGTTAATATGAACAACCAATTATAAAGTAACATTAAAGCAGCGGCTGTTGTTATATACTGATAAACTTTTTCAGGTAATAATAAGGAAGTAACGATAGAAAGAATAAGACCCACTGAAGTTAGCGCTATAGCTGGTAAAGGCATCTTAGTTTTCTTTTTCGTTTGTTTGCTAAATATTGCAGGCGCATCTCCCTCTTCAGATAAAGTTGTAAGTATTGTCGTTACTGAAAATAACGAGGCAGACATAGTTGAAAAACCAGCAATGATAATAGCGGCTGTAAACACATGTGGGAAAAAGTCTAGGTTAAAACCAGATAAAGCGGTAACAAATGGACTTTTGTCATCCTTAAATTTAGAATAAGGCATTAATAATAATGCCAAAGTAAGAGAGGTAACATAAATTATGCCAAGCAATCCTAGCATGATTTTACCGGATTTTGGTGCATCTTCTTTCTTTTTCAAATGAATAGCCATAACTCCCATTACTTCAATTCCCCCATGGGCATAAAAAGCAAATAAAAGTGCACTCCAAAAACCGAGAAATCCTTTCGGGAAAAATCCCTTTAAGGTACTAGGGACGTCTCCCTTTGGATTACCATCTAGTACTCCAGTCAATGCCAAAACTGCAATCACGATAAACATAAAAATAGCCGCAATTTTCATCACTGCGAAAACACTTTCCAATTTGCCAAATGCTTTTGCACCAATAAATAGAACAAGTAATCCACAAACTGCATAGATTAATGCAAAAATCCATAAAGGTACTTTCGGAAACCAAAGCTTGGTTAAAAGAGAAATCGCCGTCAATTGACTACCAATGATTAAAATTTCAGAACACCAGTAAACCCATCCACTACTAAAGCCAGCCCATCGCCCATAAGCTTTTTTAGCATATGTCCGAAATGAGCCTTTTTGTGGATCATTTGCCGACATTTTTGCAAGTGCTTCGAACACGATATAAGTAGCACATGCTGCCATAATGAATGCCAATATAACAGAGGGACCAGTCATCTGAATCGCCATGCTAGATGCTAAGAAAAAACCTGTACCTATAATGCAGCCTACCCCGATAAGGGATAATTGCCACCAGGTTAGGCTTGCCTCTTCTGCTTGTTTTTTTGCCATATTGCTCCTCCTCGTAAACATAGTCTGTCACGAGGATATATAATTATGTGTCTTTTAAATGAATGCAAAAGAATGACTACTATTCTTACTTAAATCAAGAGTTATTAACTCTTCTTACTCTCGACTTCATATTAAATTGATAACTTCTCCATTTTATTATTATAATTAGAAGATGTAGCATGAGAAAAACCGGATAAAAAACCTCTAAAGTCAAAACCAGTGCGTTTTTGGAAGCCGTGTCCGCCGAAAGCGACCAACTGAAACGAAAATCATAGGATTGTCTTTTCTTTAAAGTTTCATGAATCCAGTATTTATAGGACATTTTATATACTTAATCTTCAAAAAGAGGCTGCCCGTGACATCTGGTCACGAATAGCCTCTTAAAGAACACCTGAACTTCTCCTAGGATAATACTTTCTTTTCAAAACGATTGATGTCCACATCTGCTCCAATAATGATTAGAACATCATTTAGTATTAGATTTTCATCCGCTTGTGGAGAAACAATGATATTATTCCCACGTTTGACTGCTACAATATTAATGCCATAGCGTGCCCGGATATCTAAGTCAATAAGCGATTTACTTGCTATTTTCTCATTCACTCTTATTTCCATAATAGAATGCTCATCTGAAAGCTCGAGGTAGTCTAATACATTATTGGACAAGATATTGTTGGCGATTCGAATACCCATATCTCTTTCAGGATGCACTACCTGGTCTGCCCCAATCTTACGTAGCACTTTTTCATGATAATCATTTTGTGCTTTCACAGTAATTTTCTTTACACCTATTTCTTTTAACATTAAGGTTGTCAAAATACTCGATTGAATATCGTCCCCGATAGCAACAATAACATGTTCGAAATTTCGAATACCTAGTGATTTGAGCACAGCTTCGTCTGTTGTATCAGCTACTACTGCTTGTGTAGCAATAGTAGCGAACTCATCCACTCGCTCTGATGCTATATCAATTGCCATAACATCCGCTCCCTGGTCAATAAGCTCCCTTACAATACTACCTCCAAATCTTCCTAAACCGACTACAACAAATTCTTTGTGCATTTTACTGCCCCCTACATATTATCTAATGCGTTTAGTTTACCACATCCATACTGTTTATAGATATGAAATCTATTCCTTATTATTTGTTTTCATTTATCAGCATAACTAGTCTTTTCTCTAACATCATCATTCCATTTTCTCCTGATTGTATATGACGTAATAGCCCCTTTTTATCAAACAAATAAAAAGAAGGAACTATTCGATTTTGAAATTGTTTAGTCACGATCAATTCATGGTCTAAATAAATGGAATCTTCCATTCGACCTTTTTGAATTGCATCTTGAATACGTTTTTCCTGTAGGTCTTCTTTAGATCTTGGCATATGAATTCCAACGAGTTGAAAGTTTTCCCCATATTTTGCTTTCCACTGTCTAATATAATTATACGCTCCTCCACATAATGAGCAGCTTACTGACCAAAAGTAAACGAGCACAGGCTTTTCTCCTATTAACTTTTCATTATTTATAGGTCCATTTATCCATTTTGCATCGTTTGGAAATGATGGTATTTTGGTACGCAATTTCACTACTTATATCCCTTCTTTCTTTAAGCATTCATTAGTATATGCGTTCTCCAAAAATTGCGTTTATCCCGTTTTAGCAGGCTATAAAACCCCAGCTCAATTTTTGAGAAAAGATTGAGAAAATAGATGGGGGCTAAATAGCCTGTAAATCCCCGACGTATAAGAAAAACCGTATAAAAAAACGCCTGGTCCTTTAAGTTCAAAACCTGTTTCTAACGTTTTCGAAGGGCTTTGGACAGCCGTTTTGCTATAGGATTACCGAGTATTTTTTAAGTGGCTGGTTGTGACTTCAGTCACAACCAGCCTCTCCTTTTTTGGTAATTCTATGACGTTTCTCTATCCGTCGCCCTCCTTCAACTGTAAGCATGAGGTTAAGACCTTTTTTGATAACTAGAGAAACGATACTTTCTTATTCAAAGAGGAAGCTCTCGAAGATGCAATTTCGTTCGCTATTTCGCTTCATTATTTAGTAACTACTTACTATTTCTCTTTATTTCCACTAGTAAAAAAAGGAAATCTACTTGCTTCATTCTTCATTACAAAATAGTGTCCTTAATTCAACAGACGGTTTTATCACTATATTAACTTTGACTGCTATTATTATCTAAGCGATAAGCTATGCCAAATCTGATAGTAGAGAACTACACGTCATATTGATTGTAGTGGAAGGTGGCGACTCCAGCGGGAACAGCGTTAGGTGAAGAGCCCGCAGCGAAGACATTGGCCAAACTTTGTTTGGGCAATGTCTTTGCGACGAGTAACCGCAGGAGCATATGTTTTCCAGCGAGGAGGCTGAGGCAACGCCCGCGGAGGCCAACAGGAGGTTGGTCACGTAGGCGTTGCCTCACGAGGTGGCGCTCTTAGCCTTTGTACCCCCACCTGAAACGGAAATCAGTAGTATTATTCATTCTTTCAAGTTCCACAAACCCAGTGTTCACAAGACATTTTTTATACTTTCTTATTCTTTAAGAAAAACGTAACATCGTGTGGCTTCATCTATGTGACTCACACCTTGCGAGCATCGGGAAAGCAGGATGTTGGTTACTCAGGTATTGCTGCGTGACGCGGAGAAATTTGTCAGAGTTCTATTTTCCAACAATGGGGATGAAGAAAACATCCACTACTGGAAGTTTCAATTTATTCGACTGCTCAAATTTTTTTTGATATTCATCAAATAAATTGTTAAAGTAAACTTTAAGTTGTGTTAAAATAAACTTTGTTTCAAAATATGCTATTTTATTTCCGAAGGAGCCTAAAAATATGCAAATTGGGAAAAAAATAAAAAGATTACGTTTAAAAAAAGGTCTTACTCAAGAAGAATTAGGAGAAAGGACAGACCTTAGCAAGGGCTTTATCTCACAATTAGAAAGAGATATAAACTCACCTTCTATCGAAACACTATTTTCGATTCTGAATGTTCTTGGCTCCAAACCTAAAGATTTTTTCGATGATGAGCAAGCTCTCACAAAAGTGGTTTACCCAAAAGGAGAGCAAACCGTTTACTTGGATGAAGAAAAAAAGTACAAGCTCCACTGGCTGATTTCAGAATCCAATGAAAATAATATGGAACCAGTGTTAATTTCACTGGATATTGGAGGAAAATTCAAACAATTTGAACCTTCATTATCTGAGACTTTCATCTACGTGCTACAAGGAAAAGTGAGTCTTACATTAGGCAAGCAAATCTATATTGCAACTGCTGGCGAATCTCTTTATTTTGAAGCATCTGATAATCATCATCTAGAAAATGCAGCAGAAGAAATGGCGAAAGTAATTTACGTGGTTACTAATTCTTATTTGTAAGGAACTTTACTATATAACAATGGAGGTATATTATGTCTGATAATACTATTATTCGTTTTGAGAATGTTACAAAATCATATGACGCCGAAACGACCGTATTGAAAAACATCAACTTAGAACTAGAGCGTGGGAAGTTTTACACATTGCTTGGTCCATCGGGTTGCGGAAAAACAACTATTTTACGGTTAATCGCGGGATTTATGCAACCTACAAGTGGAAGCATTTATTTTAATGGTAAACTGATCAATAACGTTCCTGCCAATGAAAGACAAGTAAATACAGTATTCCAGGACTATGCTTTATTCCCACATTTAAATGTTTTTGAAAATGTCGCATTCGGTCTTCGAATTAAAAAACTTGGTAAAAAAGAAATTGAACAAAAAGTTATAGAAGCTTTAAAATTCGTTAACTTAGTAGGTTACGAAAATAGAGAGATCGCTGAAATGTCAGGTGGACAAAGACAACGCGTAGCAATCGCACGCGCAATTGTAAATGATCCCGAAATCATTCTATTGGATGAACCTCTTTCTGCATTAGATTTAAAATTACGTTCAGAGATGCAATATGAGCTTCGTGAGCTTCAGCAAAGACTTGGCAAAACATTTATTTTTGTTACACATGACCAAGAAGAAGCATTGGCAATGTCTGATGAAATCTTCGTTTTAAATGAAGGTGAAATTGAGCAAAGTGGTACCCCAATGGATATTTATGATGAGCCTATTAATCGCTATGTAGCTGACTTTATCGGGGAGTCTAATATTGTTTCTGGTATAATGGTCGCAGATTTTCGCGTGAAAATTGGCGGAAAAGAGTTTGAATGTGTGGACCAAGGACTAAATACTAACGAAAAAATAGATATCGTTATTCGCCCAGAGGACTTAGAAATAACAGCTGTCGAAAAAGGTAAAATGAAGGTAAAAGTAGATACTCAATTATTCAGAGGTGTTCATTATGAGCTTTCTACTTACGATGACGAAGGAAATGAGTGGCTTGTACACTCAACAAAAAAAGCAGAGGTTGGAGAGTTTATAGGCTTAGATTTCGATCCGGAGGCTATTCACGTTATGCGTTTAAATGAAACAGAAGAAGAATTTGATAAACGTCTCGAGTCTTATGGAGAAGACGCATATGCAAACTAAAACTACAAAAACGTTTTACCTAATACCATATTATGTATGGGTTGTATTATTTGTTATTGCTCCGATTGCGTTAATTGCTTATTATTCCTTTTTCGATTTAAGTGGAAATTTCACTTTAGACAATTACCTTAACTTTTTTACATCGGTATACTTAAAGCTAACACTTAGTTCGTTTTGGTATGCTTTTCTAATCACATTTTTCACTTTACTTATTGCATATCCTACAGCGTATTTGCTCACAAAAACGAGACATAAACAATTATGGCTGCTATTGATCATCATTCCCTCTTGGATCAATTTGTTATTAAAAACATACGCATTTATCGGCATTTTTGGTTTGTACGGTCCAGTGAATGCATTTTTAAATGTAATTGGATTTGGGGAAACACAAATTTTATTCACAGATTTTAGTTTCGTTTTTGTATCAGTCTATATATTTATTCCATTTATGATTTTACCTATTTTTAATTCATTGGATAAACTAAATCCATCTTTAATAGATGCCAGTCGAGATTTAGGTGCATCAAGCTGGACTACTTTTTCAAAGGTTATTTTACCCTTGACGATCAATGGCGTGAAAGCCGGGATTCAAGCAGTATTCATTCCGTCCCTATCGTTGTTCATGATTACTCGATTAATTGCGGGGAATAAAGTAATTACTTTAGGTACAGCTATTGAGCAACAGTTCTTGGTTACACAAAACTGGGGAATGGGATCCACTATCGCAGTTTTCTTAATCATATTTATGGTAATTATTATGATCATTACTGGTCAACGTGATAAGGGGGCTACTTCATATGGAAAAAACAAGTAAGTCAGCGAAGTTTTATTTAGCCCTAGTGTTCATCGTATTATATACGCCAATCCTCTACTTAATCTTTTACTCTTTTAATAGTGGTGGCAGCATGAATGGCTTTGAATCATTCACTTGGGAGCATTACGCTGCTGTATTTTCAGACAACCGCCTAATTATGATTCTTCTTAACACAGTAATTGTGGCCTTGCTTTCGGCATTAATAGCAACAATTATTGGTGTTTTCGGTTCAATCGGTATTGTATTTATGCGAAACAAATCACTACGCAAATCTATTCTTTCTTTAAATAATGTTTTAATCGTAAGTCCAGACGTTGTAATTGGGGCATCTTTCTTAATCCTATTTACTGCCATTGGTGTAAAACTTGGATTTGCATCTGTCCTAATATCACATATTGCATTTAGCATTCCGATTGTTGTCTTGATGGTATTGCCAAAGCTGCAAGAGATGAATAGCACGCTAATAGATGCAGCAGCAGATCTTGGAGCATCAAGACGTGATATTTTGACTCGCGTTATTATCCCTTTTATTAAACCTGGTATTTTTGCAGGATTTTTTATGGCTTTAACATATTCCTTAGACGATTTTGCAGTGACATTTTTTGTAACAGGAAATGGCTTTAGCACGCTTTCAGTCGAAATTTACTCGATGGCAAGAACCGGTATTACGTTAACTATTAATGCATTATCTGGAATCATCTTTATCGTGACACTTCTGCTCGTTGTTGGTTATTATTTTGTTAGCAGACGTGGTAAAAACCCTGTCGGAATGGGGGTTCGAAAATGAAAGAAATAACAAGAGCGGCTATTGCCATCGTTATAGTTTGTATTATTTTGTTTGGCGTTAACAAATATTTAAATCAAAGCTCCGGTAATGCTAGTAGTGATACACTTACTATCTTTAACTGGGGAGAATATATTGATCCGGAATTAATCACTCAATTTGAAGAAGAATCGGGCTACCGAGTCATATATGAAACGTTTGACTCCAATGAAGCAATGATGACGAAAATTGAACAAGGCGGCACAACTTATGATATTGCAGTACCTTCAGAGTATGCGATTGAAAAGATGAAAGAAAATGATTTATTGCTAGAAATTGATCATTCAAAGATTCCAAACTTGAGCAATATTGATCCATACTTTTTAGATTTAGCATTCGACCCTAAAAATAAATACTCTATTCCTTATTTCTGGGGAACAGTTGGAGTTGTGTTCAATCCTTCTCTTCTAGACGGACAAACCTTTGAAAGCTGGGAAACACTTTGGGACCCTTCTTTAGAAGGTAAAATTTTACTAGTAGACGGTGCCCGAGAAATCATCGGAATGGGATTAAACAGCCTAGGCTATTCCCTTAACTCAACAGATGAAAAAGAATTACAGGAAGCTACCGCTAAACTGAAAAAATTAACCCCAAATGTAAAAGCAATTATTGGGGATGAAGTAACGCCATTAATGATTAATGAAGAAGCTTCTGTAGCTATAACCTTCTCCGGACAAGCAGCAGATATGATGTGGGAAAACGAAAATTTAGATTACGCAGTTCCGCAAGAAGGTTCTAATTTATGGTTTGATAATATGGTTATCCCTAAAACGGCAGATAATGTAGAAGGTGCCCATGAGTTTATCAACTTTATGTTAGATGCGGAAGTTGCTGCACAAAATGCAGATTATGTTGGATATTCGATTCCAAACTCTGCAGCAGTTGAGTTAATGGATGAAGAAGTTACTTCTGATGAACGATTCTATCCTCCAGAACAGGCTAGAGAAAACCTAGAAGTTTATAAAAATTTAGGTCTTGAAATGCTCGGTAAATATAACGAACTGTTTTTAGAGTTTAAAATGAGTGCTAACTAAGTTGGAGAGTCGTCACTACGACGGCTCTTTTTCTTCGCCTCTAAAAACTATATAATTCGTTACACGAAAGTTTTTATTCTTTGAGAAATATGATAGAATCGATAGACGCGTAAAAAGTATTTACAGAAAGCAGGAATTTTATGGTGAAGAAAACAAACAACTCTGCATTATATATTTTAATGTTTAATATGTTTATTGCAATGTCTGGAATAGGATTAGTAATTCCAGTAATGCCCCAATATTTAGAAACATTTGGAGTGGCAGGTCAGGCACTCGGGTTTATCATTGCTTCCTTTGCGTTTGGACAGTTCTTATTTTCACCTTTAGCTGGTGATCTATCTGATACATTAGGACGAAAAAAACTAATCATTGTAGGACTAATCATCTTCTCGGCCTCTCAATTATGGTTTGGACTAGCTACCCATGAATGGATGTTGTACACTGCAAGATTTGTTAGTGGTATAGGTGGAGCCTTTTTAATACCTGCTACAATGGCATTTGTTGCGGATATTACAACATTAGAAGAACGCGGAAAAGGTATGGGATTCTTAGGGGCTTCTATGTCTTTAGGATTTATGATTGGACCAGCAATAGGGGGATTTTTAGCAAAAGTAAGTTTAACATTCCCATTTTATATGGCTTCTGTAGCAGCAGTAATTGCGGCTGTTATTTCAGTAATTATCCTACCCGATATTAAAAATGCGATTTCAGAGATTCCTCCTGAACCTAAAAAACGTGAAAATATATTAACACAAATGAAAAATTCAGTGAAGACACCTTACTTTATGATGTTAATTATTATATTTGTTTTCACTTTTGGTATAGCAAATTTCCAAACGACATTTTCATTGTATGTAGATCATAAATATAATTACACTCCGCAAGATATAGCTGTTGTTTTAACAGTTGGCGGATTTATAGGTGTCATCGTTCAAACGTTAGTAGTTGAGAAACTATTTAAACGTTTTGGTGAATTAAATGTTATCCTGGTTAATCTAGTTGTTGCTGCTATAGCATTTCTACTGTTCTTCGTGGTAGATGGTTTCGCACTAGTATTAATTGTCGCATCGATATTCTCTACCGCTACTACGCTCATCCGTCCAGCAGTAAATACGGTTATTTCTAAATTGGCAGGTAATGAGCAAGGCTTTGCTGCTGGTATGAATAATGCTTATATGAGTTTAGGTAGTATGATTGGACCAGCACTTGCCGGAATGTTTTTTGATATCAATATTAGTTATCCATTCATCGTAGGCTCTATCATTTTACTTGCCTCTTGGGCAATCACACTTGTTTGGATTAAAAGGAAGAAACCTGTTGTTTAAACCGTGGACATGAAAAATTATAATATCTATCTCTTAACGAGTACTTGAACGATAAGTCGTTCAAGTACTCGTTTTTCTTTGATACTATTTATTTTCGTTCCCATCTCACGCATATGTTGTAATGTCTAGTATGGGGATGTAGTATTCTTCAAAAAAAATATTTTATAAAGTATAATAAGTGAGTATTTAATAAAAAAATTTCAAGGGGTTATGATATGGTTTCAGACAAAATGAATGCACAAAAATTGGCTTATGAATACATTCGAGAACGTATGCTGGATGGAACATATAAAGGCGGAATGAAACTCGTAGAAGAACGTCTTGCTGATGAGATTGGTGTTAGTCGTACACCAATTCGTGAAGCAATTAAGAGACTAGAGCAAGAAGGTTTAATTAAAAATAAACATATCTATAATCCCACTGCACAGGATTTGATCTACATATATGAGATACGCATAGCACTAGAAAGCTTTGCAGCAAATAGAGCAGCGAAAAATATGACAACAGAAACGATAATAGAACTTGAGAATTCCATAAAGAAATCTCGTAATTCACTTTTGGATGGTCATTCAAAAAACACATACAATGAGAACCAACGCTTTCACGAATTAATTATAAATGAATGCCAAAATCCAATAATGATTGAAAAATTAGAAAAAGCTCAGACAATTTTTTATTTGTTTAGCCTAAGGCTTGATATATATAATCGTCCACATTTAATAGATGAGCATGAAGAAATTTACAAAGCGATTAAAAATAAGAATGAACAACTTGCCGGTGAATTAATGGCCAATCATTTATATAAAGACATGAATTTTACTCTGGAGATTATTGGCAGGAAAGGTCAGTATTAGAGTATTAAGCGGCTTAAACTATTTACCATCAAAATAATCCTTTAAATTCTATTAAGAAGACCATGATAAAAAAAAGCACTAATTCATCCAATTAGTGCTAAAATAACTTATTTTTATTTTGTTATTAATACTATTTATATTCAATGTTCACTTCTTTATGCTCCAGAGCAATAGTCCTCTCTTTAAGAAAGCTATTTCAAGTAACCTTCACAACCTCTTCTAAGCTTCACTATAAATATCCAATTCCCTTTACAGTTTTTGTCCAAGAATATGATCCTTTCATGCAAAAAAAGCACAGATCGATACTCTGGAAATGCAACTTTTAATAGAATAACTAATATATGGTCTCAGTCATTAAGAATAACTAATTCTTTTTTCACTAATTTTATTAGACATTTCTTATAACAATCAAGTTGTTGGATATAAAATAGTCAATGATTATATATCTTCATATGCTAAGTTTTTTATGTGTACAAATAACAAAAGAATGTAGTAAAATGGAGGATGTTGTTTTGTATACAAAAAATATGATTTTGTATACAATTCGAAAACGTCTTTTTAAATAGTTCTTATTATTGCATAAGAAAGGAGAATAAGTATGACGCAGTACAATTTAGAAGAATTGAAGATGCTCAATCAAGTGCTACTTGCCCTTTTTATGGTAGCTGATTTTGCACTTTTACTCTTTTTTTATAATAGTCCATTCCCTTGGTTTGCCCTATTAGGCACTGGAATTGGTTTAGCCATCATTGTTCTTTGTTGGACAGGAAGAAGATACACTATTTTTATAGCTTCATTACTTGTTTTTTCAGCTCTTCATACGATTGTTTATAATTGGAGCTCTATTGTGCATTAAAAGATAAAAATTTTTTGTACATTTTCTATTTAACTAGTTAAATAGAAAATTATTAAATTTATGGGAGGTTTTATTATGTCAGAACAAGAAAAGAACAATTCCGTTTTAGACAAACGTTCGTCTAGACGTACGTTTATCAAAAATTCTGGTTTGACAGTAGGTGGAGTTGTTTTAGGTGGAGCTTTAGGAAGTCTTCTAATAAAAGATGATAAATCAAAAACCACTACAGAAAACCAAAATCACACAACAACACCTACCGCTAATCCAAATGTAGCACTAATGTTCTTCACGCCAAACCAATATCAAGTAACTCAAGCAGCTGTGGAACGTATTTTCCCTGAAGATGCAAATGGCCCTGGTGCCAAAGAACTTAATGCTGCTATATATATTGATCACCAGTTGGCTGGTCCATGGGGTTCTAATGTAAAAGATTACCGTTTAGGTGCTTTTTATAAAGCAGAAGAAAACCAAGGTCCACAAACAAAAATTCTTCGTAAAGATTTATTTCTAGCTGGATTAGATAGCTTAAACACGTACAGTAAGGAACAATATGAAGTTGACTTTAAAGAGTTAGAAGCTACTCAACAAGATGAAATTCTACTTGCTTTTAGTGAAGGTAAAGTTGAATTATACGGAAAAGTTTCTTCTTCTCAATTTTTCAATTTACTCCGCACATTAACTATTGAGGGTGTATATGCAGACCCAATGTATGGTGGTAATAATGAAATGCTTGGCTGGAGTATGCGAAAGTATCCTGGATCTCGTATGCAATACGTGGCTGAAATACAAGATGAGAAATTTATCGAACTTGAACCACAAAGTTTAAATTCTCATATGGGTCATTAATAATAGAAGGGACTGACATATAAATGGTTACAAAATTACCTAAAGTACCTGTCGTAGTAGTAGGAATGGGTTGGGCTGGTGGAATCGTCTCAGCTGAACTAACAAAAGCAGGAATAAGTGTTGTTGGATTAGAACGCGGTAAAGACCGGACAACAGCAGATTATACAATGGGACATGATGAACTTCGTTACCAACATCGTCAAGAATTAATGCAGGATCTATCTAAGGAAACTATTACTTATAGAAATACATTATCAGGTAAAGCTTTACCGATGCGTCACTACGGTACATTCATAGTAGGAGACGGAGTTGGTGGTGCAGGTAGTCACTGGAATGGACAGACTTATCGTTTCTTACCTTATGACTTCGAAATTCGCACAAAAACAATTGAGCGTTACGGAATCGAAAAAATTCCTGCTTGGATGGAAGGTCTTAACGACTGGGGTATAACTTATGATGAAATGGAACCATACTATGATACATTCGAAAAAATGGCCGGTATTTCAGGAGAAACAGTAGAACTTTGGGGGAAACGTACTAATCCATATCCAACACCTCCTTTAGTGAAAACACCATTAATGAAAGAATTCGAAAAAGCAGCAACAAGCTTCGGATACAAACCTTTCGTTATTCCTGCTGCTAACCTTTCGGAAAGCTATACAAATCCAGATGGCATCTCTCGTGGAGCATGTCAATACTGTGCGTACTGTGAAAACTTTGGATGTGAATATGGAGCTAAGGGTGACCCTGCAGTAACAGTAATTCCAGTTGCAAAACAAACAGGTAAGCTAGAACTTCGTACACATTCTAATGTTTTAGAATTAACTAAAAGTGGTGGTAAAGTAAACGGAGTTATTTATGTTGATATGCTAACTGGAGAAAAATTTGAACAACCTGCGGATGTAGTTGTAGTTGCAAGTTATGTATTCAACAATTCTCGTTTACTTCTTAATTCTGGTATCGGTACTCCTTATGATCCAAAAACAGGTAAAGGGACAATTGGTAAAAACTATTGTTACCAAATAACTGCTGGTAGTTCCCAATTATTCTTTGAGGATAGAGAGTTTAACCTATACGGTGGTGCTGGTGCATTAGGTATTGAAATCGCTGAATTTATGGGAGATAACTTTGATCATGCTGAAGTAGATTTCATACATGGTGCTGGCATTCGTTCAACACAATATGGTGACCGTCCAATTGCAGTAAACCGAGTACCTGTAGGGACACCAAACTGGGGTGCTGAGTTCAAAGAGAAATCTATTAAATATGCGAATTCAAATTTCCCTGTTAAAACGCAAGGTGCTTCTTTACCGCATAAAGAAAACTATCTGGATCTTGACCCAGAATTTAAAGACGAATTTGGATATCCATTATTACGTATGACATATGAATATACAGATAATGACCGTGCCATGGGTAAATACATGTCAACTATCACTCGTAAATTTGCAGAAGAAATCGGTGCAGATATTATTGATACAAGTGAAGAGCAAGCTCCATTTAACGTAAACAAAGATTCAAACACTCATAATACAGGTGGAGTAATTATTGGAACAGACCCTGAGAAATCAGCCCTAAACACTTACCTACAAATGTGGGAGGCTGAAAACGTATTTGTGGTAGGTTCATCTGCATTCCCACATAATAGTTGTTTCAATCCAACTGGCACACTTGGTGCACTTTCGTATCGTGCGGCAGAAGGTATTCAAAAATATCTAAAAGAAGGCGGATTACTAGTTAAAGCATGAATGACAACTAGTATTCTATAAAAGTAATGCATATTTTCATTAGTTCAACATAATGTTCCTTTAACAAAGTATATTTTAAAGATGATGTGTAAATTCAGTACAGAAAAAATAACCTTTAGAAGCAAATGCTCTCTAATGGTTATTTTTTTACTATTTATCGTTTTTTCTTTTCTCTAACTAATTTCCCAACATTCGTAGTAGTAGTCGAATTAACTGGATCCATTTTTTTACCTATTCTTTTAAACGGAGCAAATAATAGATTGAAACCGAATCTTCTTATTGTTATATCGATGAAAAATAAGAAGATAGTTACCAATAGAAGAAATTGCCGGATAGATTGTTTCTCCGAACTCGAAATCCCCATTTCACGGAAAGCTTCAGAAGCTTCCGTTAGTAGCTTTCCATTTGTTCTACTAGTAATCATATCCAGAATTGCGGTATTTGGCTTTTGAATTTTGTATTCCTCACTATAGGGAATTGAAATACCTGCTTGATAAACAGCATCATGTTCATTGGAAATACGGAAGAACACAAGCCCTGGTTCACTATCTACTGTTACTCTTGCTTTACCAGGTGCAAGTGCTTCAGATATTACGGAAAGCTCCTCCCCTTTTTCATTGACAGCAGCTATCTCCAAAAATGACGACTTTCCAGATGAGTCCGTTACAGTAAATGATTCATCCGATGATTTTTGGATAGAAAAAGGTACCTCACTATAGGCTGGCAGTAACCTTGAGACGGCTGTATTCCAAAAGTCTCCCCAATTATCCCATCTAGCAAAATCTCCACTCCATTCACCGGTAGAATCCGATGTAAATGCAATGGTGCGTCCGAGTCCATACATCCATTCAGCTAATACAGGATCCTCTTTTTCACTTTCCGCAATAACTGATGCAGTTTGTTTTGCTGTTGTTGCTATATAAGCATTCATTTGCGGAACACCTTCTACAAATAAGCTTGTCCACGCTGCATCCCCATAAATAGTTGGATAGAACGGATTGTCTTCAATATATGTTCTCGAAATCATTGCTGTCTCAGTGGACATTATCGCCGGAATGGTAGATTCATCTTGGACATCGTAAAACGTGCCCCCTCCCATTTCTGCTAAACTTTCCAATAATGCTCGATCCGCATCTTGACCAACCGCAACAGTAGAAATGGTTATTAAATTATTCTTTCCATCCTCTAACAACGTTTGATAGTCATTGCTTGTACCTGACTGACCATCCGTCAATAAAATAATATGCTTTCGCTGTAGTTTTAGAGGAGATAATTTTTCGTATGCTAGAGCTAAGCTTGTATATATTTCTGTTCCTCCGCCCGCTCCTACTGAAAGTATACTTTCGACAGCGGTTTCTTGATCGTTTAATGGGGCTGCTTCAATAATTTCCCATGGTCGATCATCAAATGCGATAAACCCAAGTGTGTCTCCTTCTCTAAGCATTTCCACAGAACGTGCCGCTGCTTCCTTCGCATATTCTAATTTTGTTCCACTCATACTACCCGACCGGTCCATTACGATGACTAACCCTAGTGAAGGTAGTTGTTGTTTCCCTTTTATCTCCATCTCAACCGGTAATAATCTTTCAATTGGACTTTTAAAATAGCCTCCTAAACCGAAGCTATTGTTCCCTCCGACCATCATAAAGCCGACACCAAAGTTTTTTACTGCCTGTTCAATTACCGTCATCTTCTGCTCGCCTACGATATGACCTGGTACATTATCAAATATTATCGCATCGTATGCTAAATAATTCGAAAGGTCGAAAGGCAGTACACTTGCATCAATAACATCCGTTGCGATGGCCTGCTGATCAATCACAGCCGCAATATTAGAAGAATTACCATCATGAGTAACTACTAAAAGTCGAGGAGAGCTCTCCACATTAGTGACACTTGTCAGCTTATTGTTCTCAATTAGCCCATCTTCCGCAAGAACTACTTGAGCTTCATATTTTAGTAATCCTTCCCCTTTAGATGCATTTCGAAATGTATACGTATTAGTACCTGGTTCTACGTTAATTTGCTCACGTGTGATTAGCTGATCATTTTGATATAGAAGTAACTCTGCTTCTGTATCAGTTGTCGCTTCTAATGTGACATTTAGCTGTTGCTGCTCACCTTCAAAAGCTACGGGTGGCGTTTCAAAGGAAGTTATTGCAACATCTTCCGACGATAGTCTTGCCATTTGTACAACATCTATCGTGATATTCCCTCCAGCAATTTTCACTATTTCATCACTAACAGATCCAATCGTTTCTAGTCCGTCCGTAAAGAGGACAATTCTTGTTGCCTTATTAGGCTCTACAATACCTGTTGAAAGCTGTATGGCTTTTGCTAAATCAGTATTTCCAGCTTCTAACATAGGACTAAAAACAGGTAAATTCACTTCTCCATCCGTTAAGGCAATTTCCGTTTGAAAGTCTTCAGCAAACGTATAAACTCCTACTAGATGAGAAGTTTTTTTGGATTGTAAGCTTTCATCTATCCACTCTGTTATTTTCTGATCAGTCCCTTGTAGGGAAGCAGAACGGTCTACCAAAAATAAAACCTGTTCTTCTTTAATAGGTAATAATAAATATGGATTAGTAATGCCTAATATCAAACATAGGATAGCTATAATTCGTATACAAAATACTATTTTTCCTTCTCTTTTTAAGCTCTTCTTATCTTTTTTCCAAGTCCAAATGAAATAAATACCAATAGGAACTAATAATAATAGCCATAGCGGTTGGTCAACTCGTAAATCCACGTCGTCTTTGCACCTCCCACTCTATAACAAATAGCAACACTAATAAGATTAATATATAAGGAACAAAGGAATGTGCTTGATGTTCATCCGCTGCATTTATTTGTTGACCGGTCACTTTATAAGAAGTTCCTTTATCCATCACTTTTTCCTCTTGGGGCAATATAACAGAAAAATTCTTCTCGATATCGTTCGAACGAAGAACATATAAACCAGGTTCACTTGGTGCAACGAATTTCCCACCATTTTCAATAGCATATTCATACTCATCATCCATCGAATAAATTTCCCATTCTTCCGTAGCACCAAGAGATAGGGGTTTTCGCTCATTTGGAGTAAATGTCCCTAAATAATCACTTCCTGATGAAAGATGCTCCTTCACACTCCACATGAAAAGTGGAAATGTTGGGCTCAAAGGCCAATCCGTCATTTGAATATCTGCAAGAATAATAATATCTCCGGTTGGAGAAGTTTGAATGAAAGGATCCTCTCCAACAGTAGCAATAGTAGTATAGCCGTCAATAGGGGGATATACTGAGCTTACGTATATATCCGATAAATCAGCAAAAGCAAATAACGGAGATTCGAAAGTCTGCACTATTCCATTTACTTCTTTCGGTGAAGCATCATTCCTCCCTATAAATAAGGTTGGTCTCTCCTTTTCAACATTTTTTCCAAATTGATTGGTTACAACTATACCCTCTTCCTTTAATAACCCCAGTTGTTCTGGAGGTACACTGCTCACATTAATATCCAATGATTGAAAAGCAGTTCGAACGAGCGAATGTATGGAGCTATCTATGAAAACATTAGACAATTGATCTTGCATGAAAATAATATTTTCATTATCTAGAAGGTAAGAATCTTGGATGTCTATATTTGCTTTCAAATACCTTGAAGTTACTAGTCCTTCGAAAGATAATGTAATTGTTTCATTTGGTGGTAATTTAACTGCCTCAGTAACTAATTTCTTCGCGTCATTTGATATCGTCAATTCTGTTACAAGCTCTTTTTCTGATTGATTTTCCAGCTGAACTAGCGTGGAGATTCCATTTGCAGTTTCTGTCGCACCAAAACGTTTTATAGATGCATTCGTAATATCCGCAGTTAAAGCTTCAACATTCCAGCTTACATTTTCATGTTGCAAAGGAAGAGATTGTCTATCTAAATCATCGGTAAAAATATAGACAGAGGTCGCTTTATTTTGAAAAAAGGATTGAGCAAAGTCCAATGATTTTGACATATTTTCAGCTTCATAGTTTATTTCTAATTTGTTAATCTCTTTTTTCATTTGCTCTGTATTTATTTCTTGACGTAACAGGATAGCTGGCTCGTTTCCTGTTGTTATTAAAGTAAGCGGCTTGCCTGATAATTGGTCGACTAGCTCAAGCATTTTTCCTCTATGCTGTTCAAAAAGAGAGAGATTATTATTCGCATTTACTTTCATCGTTGCAGAAGTATCAACTATAAATACAATCTGCTCCCCAGCAAGGGCTTTCGTTTTCCAATATGGTTGGAGTAATGCTAGAACAAGTAAAAGCATTGCAAGCATTTGTAAATAAAACAAAGCATTCCTTTGCAAATGCTGCAAATACGGAGAAGCTTTTGTTTCTTTCATCGCCTCTTGCCAAAATAGTGTAGAGGAGACAGACTTTTTGACATATTTTTTTCGAAAAAAATAATACAGAAGCACAGCGATTGGGAAAATGGCTGTCCAAGCATATATTAACTGATTAATACCCAAACCTTTTCACCTCATTGCACCCAATTTGCTCGCAGTAATTGATGAAACATTGTATGCGAAATACCTTCCTCTGCATTTACCTGCAATAATTTAATACCGAATTTATGGCAAAGTAATTCTATTCGTTTTTGATGTTCTATTCTTTCCTCTTGATATGCTGCTAGTACCCTTGAGGATATCGATACATTTACCTGTTCCGACGTTTCGATATCCTCTAATTGCACATCTCCACCATATGAGGGATCTAGCTCTTCACTATTAACGACTTGTAAAATGCGAATATCGCCAGCGAACTTTGGCAGCTTCTGAAGTAGTCGTTCCCAAGATTCGATACTTTCTAAGCAATCCGTAATAACAAATAAGACCGTACTATCTTTCGGCAGAAAAGGAAGTGCATTATCTGTAAAAGAAGAACTCATGTCTGGCTCTTCTATGTCCGAAATAGTTTGGATTAAGGCTTTCCGGTAAGTTGCTCCCTTTCTTCTAAAGGGAGGCAGTTTCTCTTCACTAACTGCAGAAAAGGATAATCGATCATCTCTCTGCAATACAAGAATTCCCAAAGATACAGCTAATTGCTTAGCGAAGGTCCATTTCAGAGAATCACCCATTGACTTAGTCGTATCAAGTAAAATATGTACTCGCATTTCCTGTTCGTCTAAAAATCGTTTGATAAAATACTTATCTGTACGTGCATATACATTCCAATCTATTTGCCGTACATCGTCACCTGGTGAGTACTCTCGAAAGTCTGAAAAATCTAAAGAAGCACCAAAACGCTGTGAGCGATGGGACCCTTTATGCTGACCTCTTAGTTTTGATTTAGTTGTTATGGATAATCTACTTAGCTTCCCAGCCCAATCCTTTGGAACTAATTGTAGGGTACTCATACTGCTTGTCCTTGCTTAACTGTTTGGAGAATAAGGTCGACTAGTTCATCAGCCGTTTTACCTTCTGCTTCTCCCTCATAATTGAGCAATAAACGATGTCTTAATACAGGTTTAGCAACTGTTTTAATATCTGCAATCGATACATGGTAACGTCCAGCAACTAATGCTCTCGCTTTTGCAAGCTTGATAAGACTTTGTAAGCCACGAGGACCACTCCCGTATTGAATATATTGAGCAATTTCAGGAATGCTTGCTTCTTCAGGATGTGTCGCCGCAATGATGTTTACCGCGTATTCCAGCATATCATCTGCTATAAGTACTTCCTTTACCATTTGCTGTGCATGCACTATTTCTTCTGCATTCATTATTTTATTTAATTGAATCGTTTGTCCGCCTGTTGTACGTTTAGTTATTTCCATTAACTCGGCTTTCGAAGGATATGAGACGAGTATCTTACATAAGAAACGGTCCATTTGAGCCTCTGGCAATGGATAAGTACCTTCCATTTCGATTGGATTTTGCGTAGCAAGCACAAAGAATGGAGGGTCTAATTGTTTGGTCTCCCCAAGAACGGTAACTGTTTTTTCACCCATAGCTTCTAGAAGCGCACTTTGTGTTTTCGGTGTTGCTCGATTTATCTCATCAGCTAACACCATCTGGCTAAAAATCGGTCCTTTTTGAAAGGTAAATTGTTGCTTTCCATTTTCTAATCGTTCAATCATACTCGTACCTGTGATATCTGAAGGCATCAAATCAGGGGTAAACTGAATACGTGAAAAGGATAAATCTAACACTTCCGAAACTGTTCGTATGAGCATGGTTTTACCTAACCCCGGTAATCCCTCAAGAAGGGCATGCCCATCCGCCAATACACAGTATATAGAAAACTCAACTGCCTCTTTTTGACCCACGATAAATTGACCTATTTCTGTACGAACATCATCTAAACGCTTACTCATATTCATGTAGTCTTCTGTTGTAAAAGTCATAGTTTCCTCCGTTATTCACTATTTTCAACTGACGAAAAGTAATCTTGAACAATCCTTTGTAAATCTGATGGTAACTGCATACGCTCGGAACTTTTTATATAGGAATCCGAATATTCGTTGATGACCTCTTCATATGGTCTTGCGGAACCTCGAGTAATAGGTGTATCTGCTGGTTGCTCACTTGCAGAATCTCCATCTCCTAGTTCACCTGAATCGACCGAAGTTTCTCCTATTCCTCCAATTCTTGAAGGAATAGAAAGTAAATCTCTACCCCCTGAACCTAACCCAGCGCCTTTTCCTCCTCCTTGACCTTGACCCTGTCCTTGACCCTGACCCTGTCCTTGACCCTGTCCTTGTCCTTGTCCTTGTCCTTGCCCTTGTCCTTGTCCTTGTCCTTGTCCTTGTCCTTGCCCTTGTCCTTGTCCTTGCCCTTGTCCTTGCCCTTGTCCTTGTCCTTGTCCTTGCCCTTGCCCTTGCCCTTGTCCTTGCCCTTGTCCTTGTCCCGGTTGATTTTGCCCCTGTTGACCTTTGGAACTACTTGAAGTTTGTGCATTGTTATTTCCTTGGGCTATCCCGCTTGAACTGAACGGTAATGATTTACCCATCTTACTTAGAGTAGTTCGAGAATTGGTCGCACTTTTTGCTAATGAATTATTAACATCCTCTAGAGAAGCTAACTCTTCTTGCTCTTCTGCTGTTAAAGATGATTCAGATGCATCATCCTGCTCGGTTACTTCTTTCTTTTGTTCTAGCTTCTGTTCTTTAAGTGCTAATTCTTTTTGTTTTTTCACTACTTCACGTAAAGCTTCTTCTGCTGTATCCATTTCTTTTAGTTTTTCTTTAAGATCTTTCAATTCTTTTTTTACTGGCTTTGATACCTCTTTTTTCTCAAGCTTACTTACTTCTTTCTTTAGCTCCTTCACAATCTCCTGCTCTTTTTCTATATCCCTTGCCTCTAATTGTGTAGCAGCTGGGAACACATACAAAAAGAGCACTGCCGCAAGTGCCAAAACAAATCCCAATATCCACTTAGGCTGAAAAAACTTTTTGTCACGCTTCTTGAATAGTTGAAATGCAATTTCACTGTTATTTTCTGCTTTGGCTATTACCCCTTTAGCGAGCAACGATTTTTCCTGAAGGAAAGCTAAAGCACTTACCAGTAAATTATCCAAATAGAAAGAATCCAGCTTCTGTACTGCTTCGTTTTTTGAAGGTCTCTTCCAAAAAGCATACAAAAACGTGCCTATAAAAACAGAACTTCCAACAAGAATGGAAGTTCTTAAATAATATGGAAAGACAAACAAACGAGATACAAAAAGAATGATCGCAGTAGCACTAAAACTATAAAAGAAGGCAGCTTGGAGCATTCTAATATAATGCTCCACCGCCAGACCGTTTTTAGCTTTAGTAACGTAACGGATTAACTTTTTTGGACTATTCATCTATTGTCCTCCTCACCTTGTCCTCTTCATATTTACTCGCAGTTTTTTCACCGATATAAAAATAGCTAATACTGTAATACAAATATAAAAGATTGCATACCCTGCCCAAATTGGAAAATCTACTTTAGTTGTATCTGTTATAAAGGTATCTGATCCTGGAGATACAAGCGTAAGTACAAGCACAACTGGGTTAATACTCGCAAAAAAATGACCTACGGGCGAAGATGCTAGAGAACCTGTTACCATAGTATTCATACCCGTAATTACTAAGTAGATAAAGCCGGTTACCCCGCTTAAAAAGATCATTGTCCCATAAGTTGCTATCATAGAAACAATTGTTTTACGAATGATAGTCGAGTACATAATTCCAATACTTCCGATAGCAAGCATCGTTAAAAAGAAAAATAAGAAAATAATGCCTAATTGACCTGGTGATACCCCACCGAATAAGAAAACCATGCTATAAATTGGCAATCCAGCTATTAATAGCAATAGTAAAAAGGCAATGGAGGATGTTAATTTACCAAAAATAATTTGAAGTGAAGTCTGTGCTGTCGTTAATAATATGTTCAATGTTTGTTTTTCTCGCTCTGAACTAATGGCACCCGCTGTTAAGCCTGGAGTGATGAAGAGTATTAACCCAAGTTGAATATAGGTGAGCATCGTAAACATAAAAAAGCTTTCCTCTGGACGGAAATAACCAGTCCCAGAAAATTGGGTCGTTAGTAAGATAAATCCAAAGACAAAAATACACATAGCAATTAAATAAAATAGAATTCCTATGAAACTTTTTGGGGAACGAAAGCGCAATTTAATTTCTTTTACCAATACCGGATTAGAAAATACCTGCTTCATATTATTTCGCTCCTTTCGTTATTTCCATAAAGACATCCTCTAAATCTGTTTCGGTTTCAGCGAAGGAAATAATTTTTATCGAATGATCCATCGCTTTTCTTAGTAAATTGATTTGATCGTCTTCTGTCCCTCGATAATGGAAAGCAACTGAATTTTTTTCTGTGTGTAATTCTACTGAGGATACAAAAGGATCCTCTTCAAAAAAGGTTGCAACATTTTCTAACAAACCCTTCACCTTTACAGTAATATGTCGTTCTCCTGCTAGCTGTGCTTGAATATCTGCGACAGAGCCATGGGCGATAAGCCTTCCCCCATCAATCACACCTATTTCATCACACATTTCAGCTAACTCCGGTAATATATGGGAGGAAATGAGAATCGTTTTTCCCATCTCTTTTAACTGCTTTAGAATATCTCTCATCTCTACACGTGCTCGTGGATCAAGTCCTGAAGCCGGTTCATCTAATATAAGAACTTTTGGATCATGTATTAATGAACGAGCCAAACATAAGCGTTGTTTCATTCCTCGTGAAAGTAAATCGACATATTCATAACGTTTATGAGTCAAATTAACTAACTCGAGCAACTGTGGAATTAATACCTTTCTTTCCGCTTCGGAAATTCCATAACTTGCTCCATAAAAATCTAAATACTCATTCGCTTTTAATTGATCATACACTCCAAAAAAGTCAGGCATATAACCAATTTGTTTACGCACCTCACTTGCATCCGTCTTTACACTTTTTCCATTTACAAAGGCATCTCCAGAGGTAGGTTGAAGCAATGTAGCCAATATTGAAAAGGTAGTGGACTTACCTGCTCCATTCGCACCAACGAAACCAAATACGGTGCCCTCTTGTAGCGTTAAATTTAAATCATTTAATGCATAAAAAGGGCCATACTTTTTAGTTAATCCTTTAATTTCTATCATTACTTCACTTCCCCCTTCATACGCACTTCTGGAAGTCGTGTATATGGATCACCTTGCACTGATTTTTTTATTAATTTGTAATGGATTATTCCTTTTTCATTGATATACGTATCAATATTTTCAGTTAAAGTAAAACGACTTTCAGTGATTTCTTCAAAAGATTCGGTTTTTAAATTCCAAATTTCAATAGTATGAGAATTGCGATCTGTATTCGCAATTTGTAGCTGTGTCCAATTGACCTTCTCTAAAGGAAGTGTTTCTGGTACAGCCCAATACACATTATATTCTCCATCATCTAAATACCACTCTAGGTTACTAGTTTGGACCGGTTGCATATATTTGCCGTATTGATCTGTATTCACATTGACTGTGAACATATTAGCTGGAAGCGTAAACTCACCAGATAAAATAGTAGTAGCAGTAAATGGTTGAATAACTAAATGTAATGAAGAAAGTTCAACTTTTTTATCTTTCATTTCAATTGGAAGAATATTGTCCTCGGCAAAGCCAGTAATAGCTGGAGTCGAGTTAGTATCTTTAAATAAAATACTGGATGAATATAAAGCTTGTTTTCGTTGAGTCATTAAATCGATTTGATTGTTCGCAAATGCTCCGTAATTTGTATTAATATACGGGTTAGAAGTTGGCATAAGCATAACCGTACCAAGATCCTTATCAACCTCTAGTTTTTCTCCAGCAGCTAAATCACCTAATTTATACAGCTTACTACCTGACCAAATAGCGACATCTTTTAAGCCAAAAGGAAAATTATTTTGGACTGTACCGAGAATTTTACTAGAGTCGACTCTTAGATTTACCCCAAAATTACCTACGTCCTGAACTTGTGTCTCTCCAAACAATGAAGATACCGACCAATAACCTACATCACGGAATGTTAGTTCACTATTTGTTGCATGTTTTTCCATAATTGCATTTTCGTACACATTAGCCGTTTGACCCGTTAAAGAGTTTGTACTTCTCTTTGCAACCATCGTAGTGGTAATTGGTGCCTCAAAAGTGAAGTCTCCGCTTTTATTGCTTAAAACCGATTCTGCATAATATCCATTCAAGCTTTTATCCTCATTTACTTCAAGGAATGAGGATTGCTGTACTTGGGGTCTTGCTATTCTATCCTTTGCACCGTAGCCAAAAATCGCGAGTGAGGCAATTATTGCAGTGAGAGGAATGATACCCCAGGCATACTCTCGTTTATCTTTTCTTTTCAAAATCATATATAACAATGGAACTATAATGATCATATAAACAACGACAATTCCAACCATTAGAGGTGTAGATACTTTAAAGGAACTAAATAACGAATTCGTTTCACCTAAATTATATACAAGCTCGTCTTTTAAATTATTATAACCGTGCATACTTTGTGTATTTTTCACTTGCACCGCCTGCAATATAGTGGACATTAAATCACTATACACAGGATCTGCAGACAAAGGAGCATCTCCTAGCGAAAAAGTTGTTTGAATGATCGTTCCGCTACCGAGCTGTTTTTTACCCGCTATTATTGTTCCATCCAGTTGTATCAACGGTGACGAACCACTAGTTAAAGACGCTTCATAAATCTTTAGATCATTTGTCAATAAGTTATTCGCTGTTAATGCACTTGCTTGCTGAGCAGTTATACTTTGAGTTGATGTATGTAAACTTAATGGTAGATAGCTGCTTAGATTTCCAAGCTCTGCCGTTACATTATCAGAAGCACCCACTACTATTATTCCACCAGTTGAGACATAATCGATAAGTGCCTGCTGTTGCTGTTCATTTAAATCGGCAATCACAAATTCATCTATAATAATGTAATCTGCCATTTCCCAAGCAACTGCCTCAACTGGTAATGTAAAGTTACTCTGTTGTGCTACATGAATAATTTCATCGTTCACTTGATTAGGTTGCTTAAGTTGACCCAAAACCTTTAAACGATCCGCACTTTCCGTTAAAGTTAAATAGTAAATAGTTGCTGGATCTTGAAAGCTTGTTTTAAACGTTTTAGCTCCTTTGAAGTCGATGGATTTACCTTTTTCCCATCCTCCCTCAAAAAAGTGAATCATTTTTACATTAGTTCCTTGATACATATAATCTTCCGCTAACCCACTTGCTGCAATTTGAATGGTCTTTGTTTCACCTGCTCCAATTTCGAACGGAATAGACTGTGCATTCCCTAAATTATAGGATTCAGCTAAATCGAGGACGATGTCTCCTGAAAATGCATCTCCTTTATTATCCACTGTTAGAGATATAGGCAAGCCTTCACCGTATTTTGCTTTTCCATTAAATCCAGTAGTCACTTTTACATTTAGTTCAGGTGCTGCTAATGCTTCTATTGATGGCGATAATATAAAATAAATCATAAATGCTGAAATAACCATCACAAGTTTTTTTATATGCATCTTTTTCCCCCCCTTTGTCTATATATGTATTAGTACGTTAATGGCAAGTTTTGGTTCCTTCATTGAAAATTATTTGCATGTTTTTTTACAATTTCGACAAACGCATCAACTTGAGGTAGATTGAATGCTGCATCATAGCCGATCAGCCATGTATCTCTCGTCAATTCAAATTGCTCTTCATTATTCGTTAAGGGTATTTTGTTCACATCCTCATGACCCGTTAATGTGATGGATGGTAAAATTGCATAACCTATTCCATTTAGTGCCATTTGTTTACATGTTTCAATTTGATCGACGATAATTTGTCTTTTAGGATTGATCGAAAAATGCTTTTGCCACCATTGTTGAATTTCCTGATAATAGTTAGAATCACTTTTGAATTGGATGAAAGGCTTTTCCGTCGTCAACACTTCATCAATGGACGTCATCTCCTTGTCCACCAAATATAAAGTATCTCTAAATAAATGGATTTTATTTCCCTTCCAATCAGATTGTCCACGCACTATGCCTATTTGAGCCTCTCCATCGTAAATTGATTTAACAATTTCCGAACTCCACCCAGTCAATAGAGATATTTTCGCTTCCGGATAAGTTTGCACGAAGTCCTTTAATACTTTCGGTAGCCAGTTTTGACCAACAATTGAAGCACATGCAATTTTCAAGGTACCATGTACTTTCGATGATAATGATTGAATCGTTTCATATACCTCTTCTCTTTGCTGCAGTATATGACCCGCGAACTCAATAACTAACTCTCCTTCTGGCGTTGCAGTTAGGCCTTTTTGTGATCTCAAAAAAAGCTTCGCATTCCATTCTTTTTCAATTGTTTGAAGTCTTAGAGATAATGCCGGCTGGGATAAAAACAATCTTTCCGCTGCTTTTCGCATATTTTGTTCCTCAGCTAGTGTTTTAATAATTAAAAAATCTGTTACCATAGTCTTTCCTCTTTTCAAATGGGATTGTAATGTCATTCATGGAATGGTCAGCAATGAAAATAGCAGATAATATTACCATTTCACAAGTAAATCACCTTTAAGAGCAAGTAAACATGCCGTGATCGCGAGTATTTATAAGGGTAAGCAAGTAAATTTCTCACGAACGCAAGTAAACGACATGTCATTGCAAGTAGATGTTTTTTGACTTCGCTCAGTTAGAAAGCGTCTAAATGTAACGGACATCCATAATAAAATGTATTCCTATATTAATATCATACTGAATGATACTATGAAAAAAGAAGGCCAACTAAGATTGGCCTTCCATGCTTAAAAAATATCTGGGATTTTATTGCGCTTGATAAAGGTATTTTTTCATTTGTTTTAAAATGACTCTTCTTGTTAAAATCCCTAAAAAAGTTTGCTCGTCGTCCACTACACAAATATAAGGGTTATTTACTAATAGATCTAACCCTTTTTGAAACTTTTCATTTACATGGATGACTGCTATGTCTTTTTTCATAATATCATCTACTTTTAAATCTGGTAAACGCTCATACTCAATATGTTCTAATCCTAAAATTTCATCTGTAATTTGTTGAGAACTTATTAACCCCTGAAGTCTATATTTTACATCCAATACGGGAATGGAAGAATATCCAGTTTTTGTGAGTACAAGTAAAGCATGTTCTGCGTTATTTCCTAATTGTACATGTGCAACCTTTTCTGCAGAAATAATGTAATCCAAAATCGGAATTTGTAAAAAATCTTTGCTGCTCACAGTTATCATTACATCCTACTCCTTTGTTTGCTTTCATCATAAGAAAACACCCTATGTAACTATCATAGCACATTAAAGGAATAAAAAAACCATGAAATCGCTTTCTTTTTTTTTTAGAAAGGATTAGGATTCAGCCATTGTCCACCATCTAATGTCACAATCTCACCATTCATATAAGAAGCCTTATCGGATAATATAAAAGTTGCGAGCTCGGCTATTTCCTCTGGTTTTCCAAGTCTGCCAAGTGGAACAGATTGAAGTGTTCGTTTCGCCGCTTCTTCCGATTCCCATAGCTTTCCTGCTCCTCCAGTACGTTCAATAGGACCTGGTGCAATTCCGTTTACACGAATTCCATATTTAGTCCCCCACTCAACTGCTAATGTTCTAGTTAGTGACATAACACCAGCTTTTGCGGCAGCAGAATGGACTACTCCAGCTCCTGCTCCCCATGCGTATGTGGCAAGCATATTTAAAATAGCCCCCTTGCTTCCTTTGCTAATCCAATAGTTTCCTATCGCACTTGAACAATAAAAGGAACCATTCAGGACGATATCAATTACTGCCTTCCACCCATTAGGAGAAAGTTTTTCTGCCTCTACTATAAAATTACCCGCAGCATTATTAACTAAACCATCAATATGACCATATGTTTTGTCTGCAAATTGAATCATTGCCTCTACATGCTCTGGGTTGCGAACATCCATTTGAAAAAACGATATAGTATTACCATATGCTTCAATTTCCTTTTTAGCGCTCTCGAGCCTTTCTAAATCACGCCCTGTTATGACTACATTTGCACCTTCTGATACAAATTTCATCGCCATGTATTTTCCCATCCCGTTTGAACCACCAGTAACTATTATTGTTTTCTGTTTCAACATGATAAAACACCCCTTTTAAATTGAATGAACATTCACTCAATATTTTATCATACTTATTTAAAAAGTGCCGTAAATTCTAAGAAAATTTGGGCAAGTAGGGACAAGTCCTTTAAGATTATACCCTGTTTCTATCGTTTTCGAAGAGCTTTGGGAAGAAAGGTCGCTATATAATCATCAAGTGGATTTTTAAAGAGTTTGGTCGTGACGTCCGTCAAACCCACCTCTTGCATAATAACTGTATCACTTCTTCAAAATTTATACCTTCATTCATAAAAAAAGCCGTAAATTCTCAAAAAAGAATTTATGGCTTTTCATGTTGCATATAAGTTTCATTGATATGTTCAATTGGAACCGGTTTACTGAACAAATAACCTTGTGCTTTTTGGCAATTAGCTGATTTAAGTATTTCTACTTGTCTGTCCTTTTCCACTCCTTCTGCAATAACTTCCATGCCTAAACTATGAGCAAGTTGGATAATCGTTGTAGCAATAGCTGCATTTTTATCATCTAATTCCATATCTTTGATAAACGATTGATCGATTTTTATAATATCGATAGGATATTTTTTTAAATAGCTTAAAGAAGAATAACCAGTTCCGAAATCATCGATTGAAATTACAACGCCTATATCCTTCAGTTCTTTTAAAGTAGTAAAAGTATCTTGCATATCGGTCATAGCACTCTCAGTGATTTCCACTTCTAATGAACTAGGATTGATTTCATACTTTTGGATTTTCTCGTGTATCTTAACAGCAAAATTGTCTTGTACAAATTGTTTTGGCGATATATTTACTGCGATTCTAACTGGACGATATCCTTTTTCTTGCCAATACTTTAACTGTTTACAAACCTCTTCTAGCACCCAATCCCCTATTTGCATAATCATTCCGGATTCTTCGGCAAGTGGTATAAAATTCATTGGTGAAACATATCCAAACTTTCTATTGTTCCATCGTAGTAGAGCTTCAAATGAATTTATTTCACCTGTCACTAGATTAACTTGGGGCTGATAATGAATAGAAAACTCTTCTTTCTCAATCGCTCTCCGTAAATGTGATTCCATTAAGGCATCATTTGGAAAGGCTAAATTCATTTGTTCTTGGTAATAGCGATAATGCGCTCTTCCTCTATCTTTAGCAATATATAATGCTTGGTCCGCCTTTATAAGTAACTCATCCATCTTTTTTCCATCATATGGGAACATAGAGATACCTATAGAAGCTGTGACGAAATATTCTTGGTGATCTAAGTATAAAGGCTTAGAAAGTTCTATTAAAATATTTTCTGCAAACTCGCTAGTCTCATTTCTAGATTTCCCTATAATTATAAAAACAAATTCGTCACCACTTTGGCGATATAAATTACTTGATTTATCTATGTACAATCCTAATCGATCCGCAATTTTTTTCAGTAGCTCGTCTCCATAATTATAGCCGAGTGATTCATTGATCATTTTAAATCGATCTAAATCAATTCGTACTACCGATATTTCGCTACCCGGTTCCGCACTCACTAAAGTTTCCCGTAAATGCTCCTTTAGTGCACGTCTATTCCATAAGCCTGTAAGATGATCATGGTAAGCAAGATAATACAATTGTTCTTGTTCATCTGATTCTGTCGTAGTATCTCGAAGAACTAAATGCAAACCAATTATATTATTATTTGTTTCCAGCGGTATAGCTTTTATATACATAGGTAAATAATGCCCTTTAACATGCTGGATTAAACAATTTTGCATTTCCGTAGCATAGCCAGTTAATGTTTGCTTCATCATCAATTGAAAATTTCTCATCGAGTTTTCTTCAATTAGCTTTTCAATCGATTGTCCTACTAAGAGCTTTGGATCATAGCCTAATATCTTTGATGTTATAGTGTTCAGGTCGAGGACATTTCCATTCTCACTAATCGAAATAATGGGATCTAAATTATTATTAAAAAGGGAAAAAAATTTGTCTTTATAACCCTTTAAAATACTTTTTTCTTTCTCATCCTTCGTCCTATCATACATTGTCACACCGTAAATCGATTCTATTCCATCTTCTAGCAATATAATTGTAACATCATATGTATACTGTTTTTTTTGTATGGTAAAAGGAATATTTTGATGGAACTCATACTTTCTATCTTTAACAAGTAGTGTTTGTAGTTGGTTCGATACTGCCTCTAGTGCGCTTTGTTCAAATGGTTGAAATGTAGAAGTAGCTGCATCATTTACATAAATAACAGAAAATCCATTTTGTTCATCTTTTTTCAGCAAATATGTTGGGATGGAGGGATTTTCATTTATCACATTTATTAAATAATCACTGATAGCCAATTTTTTATCTGATGAATTATGCATATAGTCCTCCAATGATTACGAAAAAGTACTTGTTATATAAATAACTTTACTTCATTTTATCGGTTTATTCACTACTTTCTTTAGAAATGTTATCCAAATATATTTATTTTCAACATTTTTTTGATTTGTGTACACAATTCGTGGTGGAATTGGTATGATATACTTATGGAGCAGCTTTCGAAGGGGGATTTTATGTCAGTTATATTAGATGAAAAAAACATAGCAACAGCAATCTATACAGTAAACCGTCACGCGAAAACAGCAATAGATAACAAGCCACTTTATGAATTGAAAAAGTTAACAATTGATAAACTATTAGCTGAAAATAAAGCTAGAAAAGTTGGTCTTCATTTCGTTCGAAACCCAAAACATAGTCAACAACAATCCTCTGTCTTGATCCAGTATGCCGATTATTATTTCCATATGATTCCGGTAAAAGAAGATTTTAAGAACCTCCCACATCTTGGACACTTAGACGATTCCTATCGAAACCCAATTCGAAAGATGAATTTAAAGATGGCTAAGCAGTTACTTACCGAATATATTGGTCCTCATCTTATTGTGAAAAAGTCCCCAAAGCAACCTGTTGTTAGTACTAAGTCCTATATGAAAGAGCACCGATATAAACGTACGATGAAATCCTATTTAGATAGATAAGCAATTTTGAATTTTTTTTATGTTGTTCAGAGTATTAAATCTTAGATAAGATTATTCTGAAGAGATTAAATAAGAAAAACTGGGTAAAAGTCACCCAGTCCTTTAATTCAAAACCTGTTTCCAACGTTTCCGAAGTGCTTTGGACAGATTTCTTGCTATATTATTACCGATGAAATTTTTGGAGATTCTGGTCGTGACTACGTCACGACCAGAATCTCTTTTTTCGATAATCTTATGGCGTTTGTCTGTCCATCGCACTCCTTCAACGCTTAGAAACAGGTCAGTGCATTTTTTAATAACTAGAGAAAAGATACCTACTTATTGATAGAACAAGCTCACGAAGATGCAATTTCGTTCGCTATTTCGCTACTTTATTTAGTAAATACTTACTATTTCTCTTTATTTCCACTAGTATTAAAGAAAATCTACTCTGTTGATACTTCTTTGGATAATTAATAGAATATATAATTCAAAAACGATTACAAATAACTTTATCACACTCTAAAATTTGACCAATCTTATCATCAAAGTGATAAGCTATGCTAAATCTTATAGTGGAGTAATACACACTATATTGATTGGAGTGTAAGGTGGCGACTCCTGTGGGATGAGTGAGACAGATGAGCTATCACATCGACGCGCTAGCGACGGTGATAGCTCATCGCTCACCCCACGGAAAGCGTCCACCTGAAACGGAAATCACAAGTATTATTCATTTTTTAAAGTGCTATAAATCCAGTGCTCATGGTACATTTTTATATACTTTCTTATTCTTTAAGAAAACCGTGCAAAAAAATGCCTGGTCCTTAAAGATCAAAACCTGTTTCTATCGTTTTCGAAGAGCACTGGACAGACGTTTTGCTTTAAGATTATCGAGCGAATTTTTAGTGAGTATTGGTTATGACGATTGTCAAAACCAATACTCACTTTTTTCGGTAATCTTATGGCGGTTGCCTGTCCATCATCGTTGCGATTACGAGGTGGTGCTCTTAGCCTGTTTCTTTGTAAATACCTGAAGCGAACTCAGTTGTATTATTCGTTCTTTAAAGTTTCATAAACTGGTGTTCACGGGACATTTTGTGGAAAGTATATTTGGTAGGATTACCGCTAAGTTAAAAGGATTGAATTTTAATATGAGTATGCTGTTCATACAGATTTTTTTCATCCCTTTTAAAAGTACACTTGAATTCAAGTTTCCAAAAGACCATCTTTTTTTAACTGTTTTTTTTGAATCACTTTACTAAATAATGAAGCAAGTACTTGCTGAAATAACATTCCAAAAACAACGGGCATTGCAACTTTCGCAGGGAAATAAGTGGTTGCAACAATAACACCAACAGCAATATTTCTCATACCACCAATGAAAACAAATGTTGTTAGAATACTTGTATCCTTCCAGATAAATCTACCTAGTAGCATAGCAAAAATATAACCAGAGATAGATAGAATAAGTACCAAAAATATGACACCGATTAATTCCCAGTTAATATCCTTTAGATAGGGTGCTATAGCACTACTGTTTATCATTATAACCCCAAAAAGACTTAGTTTTGAAAGCGGGCCTAAGTATTTTCCTATAGTGTTTTGGATAGAACCTTTGGATAGTTCATTAAGTGCAATCCCTGCAATGGAAGGCAGTACTATCATCCATAGTAAATCTATGATAATTGATGCTGTATCAATAGCGATACTTTCACCAACAATTATATGCAATAGATAAGGCATAATTATTGGAGATAATAATGTATCAATTAATACGATAGATAAACTAAGTGGGATATGTCCTTTACATATATTAACCCAAATGACGCTGGTAACCCCAGTAGGGACAGCAACAGAAAGAACGTATCCAATCGTTAGCAAATGATCGTCAAAAATAATTGTAGATAAGGTATAAGCCCAAATAGGCATTAAAATATGTAAAAATGCGATACTTATTAAAATAGTTTTATGATATTTGGTAAACACCTTGATATCATTAAGCTTCATACTTAGACTACTGGAAAAAGTCATGAAAGCAAATAACCATGGAACTAAGAATAATAGGAATCCACCCACATCCTCCAAAAATACACCTAGTACTAAACTTAAAGGAGTTAAAACAGCCATCCATCTTTGGATAAAGAAATTGAACTTTTGTAGCAATCTACTTCCTTCCTTCTATCAAGATACACTTAGTTTTTGCATAAAAAGATTCTATACTTTTGTCAAAAACGGGGTGACTTATGATTGCCTATCAATGAAGACACAAGACTACCGAAAAAAGGAGGGCACGATGCTAGTCGCGACCCTCCATATATATGCTAAGATAATGGTACAAATTAGTGTTTGCTTACAACTATTATTCCATTTTAAAATTTCATAATAGCCCCGCTTATAATATAAACTTGTCGATTTTTAAAACTAGTTCTGCTATTTCAGGTTTACTAATTTGATCTTCTGCTCCAACTTGATCTCCTTTATGGCGAAGATCATCCGTAATTAAACTAGAGAATATAAGCACAGGTAACTTCGATAAATTGTTATGCTCTTTTATCTTTTTAGTTAATGCATGGCCATCCATTTGTGGCATTTCAATATCTGTTACAACAATTTGCACATGTTCTGAAATGTCACTTGTGACTTTTGTTAGTTGTTCTAAATAGTTAATAGCATCTAACCCGTTCTCAAAAAACTCTAAGTTTGCGTAACCAGCTTCGGTCAAAGTGTCATGTAACAGTTTACGAAGTAAGGGTGAATCCTCTGCTATTACAATTTTTTTATCTGAACGCTCACGTTTCCCTAGCTTCTTAACGGACTCCACATTAATACCTGATTCTGGATTAATATCGACAATAATTTTCTCGAAATCTACTAGTAGAATCATTTCTTCCTGTCTTTTAATAACCCCAATAACATGTGATGAGCTGCCTTGATAAATATCTGATGGTTTTTCAATTTGATCCCATGAGATACGATGAATTTGAGTAACATTATCCACATGGAAAACGACCCGTTGTTTGTTAAACTCTGCTACGATAAACTTTTCTTGATCACTTTTATTTTGGATAGGAATACCTAAAACTCTATTCATGCTCACTACAGGTAAAACCTCTCCGCGAAGTTGAACAATTCCCTCCACATGTGGATGTGCATGTGGGATAAACGTAATTCCAATAGGTTGAATTATTTCTTTAACCTTGATCACATTTATACCAAACTTATTTTGTCCAACTTGGAATTCCACAATTTCTAATTCGTTTGTGCCACTTTCAAGTAATATTCCTTTGTGGTCGTTCATGGTGAATCGCCTGCCTTCATAATATGTATTACAGCTATTATAACATGTACTAGTAAATAATCACTATATTATAAGTAGCTATTAATCAAGGCTTGTGTACCATTTTCTGCGTAACCTTCATTCATTAAGTCCTCATACAATGATTTTGCAAGTGTTAAACCAGGTAACGTAAGACCCATCTTGTCTGCCTCTTCCAGAGCAATCTTCATGTCTTTAACAAAATGCTTTATATAAAAACCTGGCTCATAATTTCCCACTATCATTCGCGGAGCCAAATTGCTAAGTGACCATGAACCCGCTGCTCCCGTTGAAATGGAACGCAAAACCTGATCTAAATCCAAGCCAGACTTTCTTCCATAAGCTAAAGCCTCACAAACACCAATCATGCCTGTAGCAATAGTGATTTGATTACACATTTTAGTATGCTGACCTGCACCAGCAGTCCCTTGGTATAAAATTGTTTCTCCAAATAGATTTAATATCGGAAGAACTTTGTCAAATGTTGCCTCTTCTCCACCGCACATAATAGAAAGTTTTCCAAGCTGAGCACCAATATCTCCCCCAGAAACAGGAGCATCTAATGATAGCATCCCTTTTTCTTTCGCTTTTTCATCAATTTTCTTTGCTAATGTTGGTGTAGATGTTGTCATATCAATAATCGTTAAATTTGTATTGTCTATTTGGAAAATACCATTATCTCCGAAAAACACTTCTTCCACATCATGTGGATAACCGACCATTGTAAATAAAACTTCTACCTGTTGTGCTACTTCGCTAGGCGATGAAGCCATTTTTGCTCCTTCTTTTACAAGGTCAGCTGCCTTTTCTTTCGTTCTAGTATAAATTATTACTTCATGATTAGCATTTAATAGATGCTTCACCAAACTTTTCCCCATCACACCTATACCGATAAATCCAATCTTCAATTGTTTTAGCATAGTTAACCTCCGTTTATATTTTTAATACATTTAGTGTACCAAAAAAAGAGGACCATCCATATAACTTTTGGATGATCCTTAAAAAGGGGGAAATGAGAATGTTGCTGTGTTCTTTATTATTATGCCCCGCTCAGACATTTTTAAACATCTTTTTCAAAAAAATATTTTGTTTTTATTTTTTCGAGGTTTGATAGAAAAAGTTCAGCCTTTTCTGAAGAAATAGTTAACTTTCCATATCTTACTTCCTCATAAACTTGGAAGAATTCATCCATCACTGTCCATTCCATCCGTAAGAACCATTCACGTACTGTTTCACTTTTAGTTCGTTCAAAATCATACAAGGAAGCCTCTACTTCAAATTCTTTATACTTTTCTCTTAATAGAGATGTATCCACTTTATAAAGTGATTGCTGACCATTTATCTGTTTCTCTTTCCTATCCTCTTCTACATCTTTATTAATATAGTGAATAACACTAGGCTCTGCCGATATCGTATCTGGTTTATTTTTCAATAAATATCGGATAAATAATACAATTATAATAACTGCTAAAACAAAGAAGATTATTTCAAACGGAAAACCGTTACCAAGACTTTCCGAAACTATTTCATTTGGCTTCAATTCCGTTTGCTCTCCTGGCTGAATACGTTCACTTTCTTCCGGTACTATAATTTCTAACCGACTTACTAGCTTGTCTAAGTATTCTAATAAAGGGATAAATGGAATGACAGCAATACTCATAGCCTTTCCAAATATAACACCTAGTCCTTTTCTTATAACTGGAATCGTAAAATAAAGTACAGCGGATAAACCCACTAAAGATAGCAATCCTAAGAAAAATCCGCCTACTACCTGAGATATAGAAGCTGAGTTTTGTTTATTCGTGCTTATCCAAACAGCATACAATCTCATAGCGATAGGCAACACGACTCCTGAAATGACTACGCTATATAATGGAAAGATATAGTTCTCTATCCCAAGTAAAAAACAAATAAAATGAACGGCTAAAAATAGTAAAAAGAAATTCAAATTATAGCTACTTTCAACTGTTTGGTCATCCTGAATTTTATTAAACCTTACTTGAATACGCCATATAGAAATACCAGTACCTATTAAAAATAACCAGATAGGACTATTAAACCAAAATAATATTAGTAGAACACCAGTAGGAACAACAAATGGAATAATTGGATTTGGACCAGTTCTATTCATTATTATTTGCATGCAGATAGCAATAATAATCTGAAGGATGATCCATAAAAAGGGTAATACGATGGTTGTGTCATTTTGAAAAATTACCAAAAGCAGCGCAACGATCCATACATCTTGTATGTATTTCCCTATTGACTGTGCCTGAACTTTTACTTGGTTAATCATTATATCCATGAGATATGCCCCCTATCTCTGCAGGTGACTTATATAATACATTCGTTCTCTGTTCCCATCGATGTAGTAACGGTGTATAAGTCTCTAAATGATGCGTCATCACAAATGTTGCAACTGGTAACTCCTCATGCAAATCCAAGTATGTTAGTAATTTATCAAAAGGAATAATACTATTAGCAATCGAGAGTATCGAAAGTAACTCCATTGCCTGTATGCGATGTGAATCTCCACTACCTAATGGGAGATATACAAAAGGAACTTTTCCAGATGCTCGAACATTTAACGCAAATGAAAATGGGATATCTTCCTTGTAGCAAGCATCAATATAGGAAGCAAGCCATTCTAATTTATCTTCAAAATCAGAAAGCACACTATACTTTTCACCTACATTGACGACAAATAAGACCGACACATTCGCCACATGTGTAAAAACCTTTGTCTGTAACTGCTGGGTTTTCGCACTTGCCTTCCAATGTATATGGTTAAACTGATCACCAGGCTCATATTCCCTTGTACCTACAGGAAAGAAAGGATCGTCAAACAATGAGGAATTTAACGCCAAATCACCTTGCTTCAATTTTGATGGTGCAAAATCTCCTTCGATATTGTATATATTTGGAAAAACAATCGCATCTTTAAGTATATATGGCTTAAATTCCAGTAGTATGGATCCATCTGTTAAAGGATGGGGTATTTGGACATGGAGTTGCTTAATCTTTGCAAGTCCTCTGCTCACCCCTTTAATAGGAACATTTAATGAGACACTTTTTTTATAGCCAATCGAAAAAGGAATTTTAACTTCGTGAAAGTCACCTATTGTTGTATTAGATATTCCCTCTGGCTCTATATTCGTTTGAAAAGATATAGTTAACACTGCGTTCCAAATTGGCAGTCCTTTGTTTTGAAAAGTCAATATAAAATCGGAAGAAGTATCCTTCATTAATCGTATTCTTTTTTTATCATTCACAAATTCAAACTTCTTCCCAACTTTGCGATAATAAATTATTTGAATTAGCCCGATCAACAATAAAAATGAAATAACCGCAACGAAAATAAACTGTTTAAAAAGAAAACAAATAATAAAAGCGAAAACAAGGAGATCTAAATACATTTTAGTATTTCTCATACCGGAACCATGACGATTCCAATTCATCGTACATTAGCCTCAACAGGTGCTTCCACCTCTTCTACTATTGCTTTCAAAATCTCTGCTAAATTATGAATAAGCATTCCTTGAGATGATAACTTCATCCGATGAAGACATACTGGCTCCAAAACCTTTTTCACATCATCCGGTGTCACGAAGGTCCTATTATTCACAAAAGCATATGCCTTCGCAGCTTGTAAAATCGCCAAAGAAGCCCGGCTACTAAGCCCTAGTTCTATGTATGGATGATTTCTTGTATAATGCACGATTTGAATGATATACGTCATGATATCCTCATGAACGGTTACTTCTTTTACTTGATCTGTCCACTTTTCAATCTGATCCAATGAGACGATTTTGTCGATATTAACTTTTCCTGGTGTGTGACCAAATTGCTGCAGAATACTTTTTTCTTCTTCTTGAGATGGATAATCTATCGTCAATTTAAATAAAAAACGGTCTAATTGTGCCGCTGGTAAAGGAAAAGTTCCCTGTTGCGATTCAACTGGGTTTTGTGTAGCAATAACCATGAAAGGCTTTAAAAGAGGAATTGTTTCCCCGTCTATAGAAACCTGTTTTTCTTCCATTGCCTCCAACAAACTAGACTGAGTTCGTGGTGTTGCGCGATTGATCTCATCTGCAAGTAATATATTACTCATCACTGGTCCTACTCGAAGAACGAATTCTTGTTGTTGTGGATGAAAATAACTGATACCCGTAACATCTGAAGGTAATACATCCGGTGTAAATTGTAAACGTTTGAATTCACCGTGAATCGCTTCCGCAAACGCCTTAGCCATCATTGTTTTTCCGGATCCAGGAACACTTTCTAATAATACATGGCCTTGTACTAATAACCCCATTAGCATAAAGTTAATTTCTTTTTCCCTTCCAACAATGGCTCTATTCAATTCCTGTTGTAATAATGAAATACTACTCATTTTACTCGCTCCCCTTTTTATCCCTCTTTTTTAGTCTGTTCCTCATCTATATCTATAATTTGAAAGTCATTTAATAATTGATCTAACTCTTCACTTAATTTAATCGTGTCATTGTTTAGAACCCCTTTTTCTAAGGCGGATCTAATCATTTTCTCTCTAGTAGCCTCTAATCTTGTTAATCTTGTCTCTGACATACTGAATCGCTCCTTTTACCAATCTATATTCTTTTCAGTATACCTTTCGAAGAACGGGACTAAACCAATAGATTTCCGACAAATATTGACATCCTCAACTTCTAGGTGTATCTAAATATGTATATATTACTTGTCCCCCTTGTTTTGCATTACCAGAAAAATGTTTAAAATCTTCTCGTAGAACTAATATTGATCTAAAAGCTATAAATTCATTTTTTTCTATGACTAACTCTTTAATATCCCTATTTTGAAGCATATTAAGTTTTTCTTCATATGATTCTTGCATATGTTATCAATCCTTTCACTTATTACTTATATTTTAAAGATTTTTTTAAGAAATTTAGTGAAAATACTTTACGTACTCTTTATTTTAAGGCAAACTGTATTATATTATGTTCTTAAGGGGATGGGACACTCTATGAAAATAGCTGAAGTTGGGAATATTATTGAATTCAAAGATGGTCTTCAAGGCATTGTAGAGAAAGTCAATGAAAATTCGGTGATCGTTAACTTAACGTATATGGAAAACTTTAACGAACTGGAGACAGAAGAGAAAACAGTTATCAACCATAAGCGTTATAAAATATTATATAGTAATGAAGATTAAACGTCATGCCGTTCCTCTCAAAAAGATGGACGGTTTTTTAAATACGAGAAGGATGTGTATTATGTTCCGTCAATCACCAATATATCAACTTGTACTATCATTAATTCTTGCTTATTGTCTGTCCTGGATTACTTTTTCAAATGAAAAAGTTTTTTGGTACTTTTATACTTTCTCTATATTTTTCCTTATGGCAGCTTTTTTCTATTTTTCCAAAATGGAAGAAGACAACAATTCCATCCGCCTAATTTTACTTGGGATTATGTTCGGGGTTCTTTCGTATGCGGGTATGCTAGGAGCCTATCTCTTATTAGACATGGGACCATCCTATTTTACCAACAGTATACAAAAGTTTTTAAACCATTATGGACCAACAGCTATTTGGCATTATCTATTGCTTATATTCATCATTGCTCCTGGGGAAGAGGTTTTTTGGAGAGGATTAATCCAACAACAATTGAAAAAATATATGCAACCTAAGTTTGCCGTAATCTTGAGTTCCCTACTATTTGGATTGTCGTTCATATTCACTGGTTTTTGGATAGGTATTTTAGGCGGATTTTTCGTAGGGATTATCTTTGGTATACTATATGAATGGAAACGTAGTATCACTGCCATTGTTCTTGCTCACATAACATTGCTAGTTCTATTGTTTTTAATATTACCTTTCCCTTGAAACATATGAAAAATCTTTTCGTCAATATAAAAAAGGAGCTGAAAACGGATGAAAAAAATTTATACATTGCTTTCAATTCTAGTACTTACAGTTCTTCTTGCAGCTTGTGGTACAAGCACAACAACTGAGGATCCTGATAAAACCCAAGATACAGAAAGTGAAAGTACAGAACAAACAACTTCTCCGGAAGAAACGGAGAATATTGAAACTGAAACAGCACAATCCACTCCTTCTACTGAACAAGTAGTGGTAGGGACACTTACGGAAAGTGATAGTCAAAACTATTCTATTACTGTTGTAGAAGGCTATGAGCTAACTGGTGAGGAACCTAATAAAGACTTATTGTTCAATCAAAACAACGATTTACAGTCAATGCGTATCGAAACTTTCTCAGCAGATGAAGGAACAATCGAAGAAATTCAAGAAAACTTAATTACTACTTTACAAGCATCCAATCAGTCTGCAGAAGTTACTGAAATTAAAGATGAAAATCTTATTCCGATAAATGAAGCTATAGAAAATACTTCAGCTCATCAAATTGATACACCTGAAGGTAAGGTTTCAGGCTATGCATTTGAACGAGAAGGGCTAATTGTGAAACTAACAGTATTTGATACAACTGAGTCTCCTGCCCTCGAAACATTTGTACAGATGGCAGAAACAATTAAAGCAAAATAAGAGGTATAAGAGCGTTAAAAAAGTGAGATATTCGCTTTCTAACGCTCTTTAAATGTTCAAATTACATTTTACTCATGCTTAAGGACTTCTATGCTATAAGAGTAAATAAAAACTTCGATCCCAGTGCAAGGCTCGAAGTTCCTATTATTAATAAGATAAATTTTTAATAGATAAACCTAATTTTTTTATGAGTTCGATTACTTCCAATTTTTCTTCTTCCGGCAATGCATCCATGAGCTTGATCAATTGTTCCTCATGGCGTGGAAATAACTCATCCATAAACTTCGTACCTTCTTCAGAAATTTCAGCATAGGTCACACGTCTATCAGTTGGACTCGACACTCTTTTAACATAACCTCGTCCCTCTAATTTATCCACAACATATGTGATAGACCCACTTGCCAATAAAATCTTATTACCAATTTGCTGCAGTGGTTGTTTACCTTTATGATATAAAAGCTCTAACACAGCAAATTCCGTTGGATTTAAACCATTTTCCTGGAAAAATTGATTGGTGCATTCATGAATTACTTTATGTGCACGTGACAATACTATAAATAGTTTTAATGCACTGTTTGTTTGTTCAGCTGTCATATTACGTCACCCTCACCTATATAAAATACATTACCCACTATTATATAGGTCCATGGATTGTATTGTCAAAAAAGCTTCATAAACTATTTTGGCATGGAAGGATAAAGTCGAAAGTAGTACCTTCCCCAACTAAACTCTTAATCTCTATATTTCCTCCATGTTCTTCTATAACCTTGTAGACATGGGATAATCCAAGACCTGTCCCTGTTGGCTTAGTAGTAAAAAATGGTTGAAAAATATTATTAATATGTTCATCTTCAATTCCATGTCCTTGATCACTCACGGAAATACTAACAAAGTTTCCGGGCTTTTTGGAAATAGTAATATGGATATTTCCACCGTTCGGCATTGCTTCTATCCCATTTTTAATGGCATTTATAAATACCTGCTTCAATAATTGACTATCTCCAAAAACTTGACACTCTTTGGCTATTCGACTAGTAACATTAAGATTAATTGATTTTAATAATGCTTGAGGAGACATAAAATTTACAACTTCTAAAATTGTATCTTCTACATTTATGACAATAAACTTGGATTTGCTTGGTTTAGAGAGTTCTAAAAACTGAGTGAGGATTTCTTCCATCTTATTTATTTCGTCATTTATAACAGTTAAGTATCTCTTCGCATCATCTGTTGCGTTTTGAGCTAATAGTTGTGTAAACCCTTTCAAAGATGTCATAGGATTTCGAATTTCATGGGCTATACCTGCTGCCAGCTGTCCTAATGTACGAAGTGATTCCGACTGATCGAGTCTTTTTTTCATATAGATTTTTTCTGATTCATCCGTTACTTCAACCAGATATAAACCAGTGTCGTTTTGTTTTGAAATGACTACGTGCACATATTTATATTTACCTACAAAAGTTTGGAATTCAACATGAGTCTCCAAATAACCTTCATTGAGAAGTTTCTCTAAAAAACTCTCTTTAGCTTCAAGATTCTCATTGAACAAATTATACAGATTTTGCGCATTCATGCCAATAAAGTCGTTTTTGTTTATATGAAGAATTTTTTCGGCATGGGAATTCACATCTAATATTATTCCTTTGTCATTAATAAATATAAGTCCACTTGAAAAAAGCTGAAATATATGATCAAACTTTTCCTTATATTCGTATTTTGTTAACAAGAAATACACCAGCCTTTCCGAATATTACCATCAAATATTAAATATGGACAACAGAAACTTATTTGTTTATTCTGATTATTTCACAATACCAGATATAATTACATGATTCTTATGGCCTATATTGTCCATAAGATTATTGCCTGATACAATAGAATTATTAAAGAAGGAGTTTATGAAAAATGAATATAATATTGACCACATTGAATGCGAAGTTTATACACACTAATTTAGCACTACGTTGTTTAAAAGCCTATGCAGAACCTGAGTATCACCCCTTAATAGTAGAGTACACAATAAAAGATCCAACGTTTAATATTGTTGCCGATCTTTATCAAAAGAAGCCAAATGTTGTTGGTTTTAGCTGTTACATTTGGAACATTGAAGAAACGATAAAAGTTATTAAAATGTTAAAAACTGTCGACCCATCAGTTGTTGTCGTTTTAGGAGGGCCTGAAGTCTCCTATGATACAAATATTTGGTTACGACAAGTAAAAGAAATCGATTACGTGGTAGTTGGTGAAGGGGAACAATCGTTTAAAGATTTACTAGATTTTCTGTCTAATAAACTAACGATAAAAGCTGTTCCTGGTTTAGCTTATGTACAAGATGACAAATTTATACTTAATCCGCTACCACCAAAACTCGATTTAAGATTATCCTCATCCCCCTACCGTTTTGAAGAAGATATCCCCGATTTATCGAAACGTATCGTTTATGTGGAAACAAGTAGAGGTTGCCCATTTTCTTGTCAATTTTGCTTATCCTCTATAGAAGTTGGTGTACGTTATTTTAATAGAGATAAAGTAAAAGAAGATATTCGTTTCTTGATGAAAAATGGCGCGAAAATTATTAAATTTGTGGATAGAACATTCAACATTAGCCGAAGTTATGCAATGGAAATGTTTCAATTTCTAATAGATGAGCATCAACCTGGAGTAGTTTTTCAATTTGAAATCACAGCAGATATTATGCGTCCCGAGGTTATTCAATTCTTAAACGATAACGCTCCAGCTGGGCTATTCCGTTTTGAAATAGGTGTTCAATCTACAAACGATTTAACAAATGAGCTTGTTCAACGTCGCCAAAACTTCGAAAAACTTAAACGTACTGTAACGATGGTTAAGAGTGGTGGAAAGATTGATCAACATTTAGATTTAATCGCCGGTCTTCCAGAAGAAGATTATTCTTCTTTTAGAAATACATTTAATGAGGTATTTGAGATGCGTCCAGAGGAACTGCAGTTAGGATTTTTAAAATTACTTCGTGGAACTGGTCTACGCGTTGAAGCTAAAAAATATGGCTACGTATATGTAGATCAAGCCCCATACGAAATATTCTCTAATAATGTATTGAACTTTGATGATATTTTACGAATTAAGCAAGTAGAAGATGTTTTAGAGAAATATTGGAATGCACATCGTATGGATCATACACTCGAATATTTATTTGAATATGTATTTGAAACGCCTTTCGACTTTTTCCAACAGTTCGGCACATTCTGGGAAGAGCGCAACTGGTCAAGAATTGGCCACCAATTAGAGGATTTATATACTAGACTTTATACGTTCTTAGAAGGTCTTGATAATATTTCAATGCCTACTATTCGAAGTGTAATGAAATTAGATTATTTATCCAATCAAAAGTTCCAGCCTCGCAAGCCATGGTGGAATAATGATCTTAGTAAGGAAGTACAATCTAAAATGTACAAATTATTAGTAGAGAATCCAAGTCTAGCTGGAGAATCATTTACTACTTTACAGTTAAATGAGCGAGAATTGTATAAACAAACATTTATCACACCTATTTTCATTGATGTAGATGCATTTATGCAAGGAAATATTGTAGAAAAAGAAGGTTATTTGTTAACTACATTTGGCAAAACAGAAACACCTCATTTATCTTTTGTTAATGAAATAACAGCATCCTAAGTTAGTTGATATAATAACTATAGATTAAGAAAAGCCAGGCAAAACAATGCGTGGTGCTTTAAGTCAAAACCTGTTTCTAGTGTTTCTGGAGTGCCTTGGACAGACTTGTCGCTATATTATTACCAGCATCTTTTTTCGGTAATACTTATGGCGCTTATCTGTCCGTCGCCCTCCTACAACGCTTAGAAGCAGGTTAGTGCGTTTTTGGATAACTAGAGATAGATACTTTCTAATCGATAGAGTGAGCTCTCGAAGATACAATTTCGATCGCTATTTCGCTTCTTTATGGGGAAACACTTTCTACTTCTCATTATTTCCACTAGTAGAAAAGAAAATCTGCTTTCTACCTCTAGCAATGGGTAATAACATTTCTAATGCAAAAGTGATTACAAATAATTTAATCACTCTCTAAAATTTGATCAATCTTATCATCTAAGCGATAAGCTATGCTAAATCTTCTAATGGAGTATTACACACTGATTGATTTTCGTTACAGGTGGCGACTCCAGCGGGATAAGCGAGAAAGTCGAGACCCCGCAGGCAGCGTTCATTAGGGACGAAGATCAGGAACTCCACATCATGTGTCGACAATTCGTAACCAGCATTTTACTGATCCGAGGAGGCTCGGCCTCGCCGCGGAAAGCGTCCACCTGAAACGGAAATCAGCTGTACTATTCCTTCATTAAAGTTCCACGAATCCAGTGTTCACGATCCATTTTTATATACTTTCCTTTAAAAAAAGCCGAGCAATAAGTCCATTGCTCGGCTTTTAATATTATCCAATGATCACACGCTCTTTTGGATAATGAAATTTTGTTTTGTTGTGCTTTCCTCCTAATGTAAACAAGAAGGAAATTAAACCTACTCGCCCTATAAACATCAGAATCATAATTATTATTTTACCTATATTCGACAAATCTTCTGTAACTCCGAGAGTCATACCACATGTTCCAAAAGCAGATGTAATTTCAAATATTAAAGAAGAAATTGGTACATCAGGCTCAGTAACGGAAAGTAACAGCGTTGCCGTGAAAACCATAACTAAAGCAAGAATAATGACAGCATAAGAACGATAGACATCTATTAAGTGAATTTCTCGATTAAATATTTGAATATTGTCTTTTCCTTGTGAAAAATGTATTAGAAAAAGAATTGCAATAGCAAAAGTTGTAGTACGAATCCCACCCCCGACAGAACTTGGAGAAGCTCCGATAAACATTAGAACACTCATTAAAAAATTGGTACCCTCACTAAATAACGTGACATCCATAGTTGTTAAACCTGCCGAGCGTGTAGATACAGAATGGAAAAACGCGGTAAAAAACTTCTCATGCCATGGCATACCCTTAAACGAATGAAAAAGTTCTAATAAAAAAATCATAACAGTGCCAAACACCAGAAGCACTCCATATGTAATGGTCGTTAACTTTGTAAATAAAGAAAAGCGAAAGTTTTTGTTTTTGTTCGATAAAAATTCCTTTACTTCAATTAATACCGGAAAACCTATTGCTCCAAAAACGATCAATATACTTGTTATCGTCTGCACAAAATAATCATTATGATATGCAAATAATGATTGCCCGGTAATATCAAATCCCGCATTGGTTGTGGCTGATACTGATGTAAATATGCCATGTATTGCAGCTTGCTTTAGCGTATCAAAATACTGCGTAAAATATAAAGTTAATAGTATCGCACCAATAATTTGAATAAGCAGTAGAATTTTAACAATCTCTCTAATCAGATGAACAACTCCTGATAAATTGGATTGGTTATGATCGACCATTATTAACTGTCTTTCGCGTAGTCCAATCTTCTTCCCTGCGATCAACCAAATAAATGTCCCTAATGACATAATGCCAATTCCACCAAGTTGCAGAATAAGAATTAGCATGAAATAGCCGAATACACTGTAAGTTTCCGAAATACTAACTGCAGTTAAACCAGTAACAGAAACAGCACTTACAGCAGTAAACAAACTATCGATGAACGCTACTTCTACCCCCGGTTTATGTACGCCGGGCAAACGAAGAAGGACAACGGAAATTGCAATTGCAATGAAGTAATAAGTGACAATTACTTGGGCTGGTATAAATTTTAACTTTTTTTTCAGTTGTGGCTGCTTCATTCATTTTATTCCCCTTCGGTATTCCGTGTAATCATTATCTCATTGTAAAAAAAATAAGCGTAAAAAGATAGTTAAAACTATCTTTTTACGCTTTTTCTATAATTATTTCTCTGTTTTTTTCTCTTTTGCTACACCTAATAGGTAACCACCGATTGCGATACCTAGTAAGATAGTCCAGAAAACTATTGTCCATGGAGTTGAATGAGGGAAATGCTCATCTAAAACGCCAACACCTGGGTGAGATAATGTCATTACGGCAAGCTTAACCCCTACCCAACCTACTATTAAAAAGGCTGCTGTTTCAAGTGTAGGGTATTTCTCTAAAATCTGTACAAATTTATGTGCTGCAAATCGCATAATTACTAGACCGATAACTCCACCTAAGAACATTACTGCAAACTGTCCACCATTAATACCACCAATTTCAAATGCTCCCCAATATGGTAATGTTACCGCTATTGCAACTGCAGCTAACATAGAGTCAATCGCAAAAGCTATATCTGCAAGTTCTACTTTTAATACAGTCATCCAGAAGCCAGAACCTTTTTTAGGTGCCATGTCCTCTACATCCAAGTGTGGACCTGGTGTTTTTCGTTGATCATAAATATGTTTAATCGATATGAATAACAAGTATGCTGCTCCTATTGCTTGTACTTGCCATATGTTAACTAAGAACGTAATCATAAATAACGCTAAAAATCTAAATACAAACGCACCTAATAATCCATAAAATAACGCTTTTTTCTGTTGATCTTTTGGTAAATGTTTTACCATTACTGCCATTACTACTGCATTGTCAGCCGCAAGTAAACCTTCTAAACCAACTAATACAAGTAATACCCATCCATACTCTAATAATATTGAAGCGTCCATCAAAATCCTCCTTTTTGCATATAAAAAGACCCCTGCCTTTTAAAAAGGCAAAGGTCTTGCTAAGCAAAAATAATAATATTGCTATCATAACCGGTGGCATAAGCCACGTAATGACGACTATGAAATAGGTTTCCCTATAGCTACTCCCCTTTGACGTTAGTCAAGAGTCTATTTAATTATGTTATTAATTATAACATATTCAAAGCTTTTGTAAACTAATAACTAATTTATCGGAACACGAAACGCAGGATCACCGTTATAGGCATTATAAAAATAGAATCATTTTGTAGGAATGGATTTGGTAAAAGAGTCTTCATTCGAAGACTCTTTTTTTAATTACCGGAATAGTTTGTTGGTGTTTTTTCCCTAGTTTCTTTATCAAACAAACTGTAGATTATTGGAACTACGTATAGAGTGAGAAAAGTGGAACTTATTAATCCACCAATAACCGTTATAGCCATGGGTTGATTGATTTCGGTACCTTCTCCTATACCTAAAGCTAAAGGCACAAGTCCTAATATGGTCGTCAACGCAGTCATCAATATAGGGCGAACACGATCGCGAACAGATGTAATAATTGCATCGTAGGAAGTCATCCCATCCGTTTTACGCTGATTAATATAATCGACTAGGACGATACCATTATTTACTACAATTCCAACCAATATTAAAATTCCAATGATGGCAGAAATACTGATTGGTAAATTCGCGGTGAATAATCCAATGAATATACCTATAACTACAAGGGGAACGGTAAACATAATGACAAAGGGATATTTATATGATTCAAACTGTGCTGCCATCACAATAAATACTAATACAACTGCCAGTAATACTGCCAATATCAAATCATTCTTGGAGTTATCCAATAATTCTCGATCACCACCAAAAGTTACTGTAATATCCTCTGAAAATTTCTGATCCCGTATAATCTCATCAACTAAATCTGACATTTCACCTAGCGAATATATGGACTCATATTTTACTGAAAATGATACTGCACTAGCTTGGTCAACACTTCGAATTGCTACGGGGCCTTTTGCTATTTCTACATTTGCAACGTCTTGTAGCGCAATATACTGACCTGATGGAGCACGTAATTGTAATTGCTTTAATTGTTCCAAATTACTACGGTACATTTCATCATATTTCACATAAACACCCAATACTTTATCGTTTTCATCTATAATTTGAGAAGTTAATACCCCTCTTGTCATATTATTTACGGTCTGCGCAATTTGGGCGGGAGCAATTCCATATTCCGTTGCCTTCTCTCGAATGACATTAATCTGAACCTCTTCCATCTTTGTGCTTAAGTCATTTGTAACTTTTGCAACTCCATCTAAGCTTTCTAAATCCTGTTGTAAGTTACCCACTGCTGCGTCTAATACGGTTTTATCATTGGATGACACAGTAAATGACACAATATTTGGTGAAGAACCAGAAGCAGTCTGCACATTGAAATTAATTTCTGCATCATCACCTACAGCTTTTACTACTTTTGGCTGCACTTCATCTACAAAAGTAAAAACAGAACGATTTCTATCCCCTAGCGCTTTTAATTTCACTGAAATTTCAGCTGTATTGGAGTTTGCGCTTCCTCTGGACTGCCCTTCTTGACTGCCACCTACAAAACTTACATAAACTTCTATATCCTTTTCTTTTTGTAGGATATCTTCCACTTTATTGACCACTGTATCTGTGGCTGTAAACGAGGAGCCTTTTTCCAAATCTACCGCAATAGTGACAAATCCTTCGTCCGTAGCAGGTAAAAACTCTGTTCCAACGCGGAACAATCCGATTCCGGAAACAATTAAAAGAATAACAGTAATTATTAAAATCATTCCACGATGACCTAATGTCCACTTAATCGATCGCTCAAAATTATTATACGCTTTGGATCTTCTTCTCTTAGCTTCCAAGTTTCCTCTCGGCTTTTTCAATAATTTACTTGCCATCATCGGAATAACAGTTATAGCTACTACTAATGACGCAAACAAACTAAAAGAAATCGTAAGAGCAAATTCGGTAAATATCTGGCCTATTAAGCCAGACAGAAACAGAACAGGTATAAAAACAGCTATAGTAGTCAAAGTAGAGGCAGTAATAGCACCTGCTACCTCCTTCGTTCCAATACTTGCTGCTTCTTTAGGTGTCTTTCCTAATCCTAAATGTCGCTCGATATTCTCAATAACAACGATGGAGTTATCCACAAGCATCCCAATACCAAGTGCGAGTGCACCTAGCGTCATAATATTTAGTGAAAATCCAGCAAAATACATAAGAACAAACGTTACAATCACGGAATAGGGGATTGCGACACCAACAATAATCGGGCTTCTAATGCCTTTTAAGAAAATAAATAAAATAATCATTGCCAATAACCCACCCGTAATTAGGGTAGTTCCTATATTATTAATGGCAACTTTTACATAGTCTCCCTGATCAAAAAGTATATTTGCGTTTACATCCTGATACGCTTCTTTTTCCAACTGCTTATCTAATGCTTCTTGAAAAGCTGTAGAAACATTCGCTGTATTGGCACTAGATTCTTGGAAAACAGATAACAAAACAGCTGGCTTATCATTTGCTCTAGTTTCGGAAAATTGTTCTTGCTTCGTTAAACTAACATTCGCAATATCTGCAATTGTGACAGTCTTTCCATCCAATGGGTTAATGGTCACTACTAATTTTTTTATATCTTCAATAGATGTTAAAGTGCTAATAATTCTAGTAGTCAAAGATTTATCCTCATCTGTTTCAATGGGATTACCTGGAAGTGAAATATTATTCGCTTGAATGACTTGTACAATATCTGTTTGTGTAAGTCCTTTGCTTTTTAATTTTTCTTGGTCCAGTAAGATTTGCACTTCTTCAATCAATGAACCGGACATATTAACACTTGCGACTCCTTCTGTTCTTAACAATTCTTTCTCTAATTGCTTCGCTATTTGCTGAATATCGGCTTTTGAATTCTTCGTATCAAGCGATAGCTGTATTACTGGGAATTGAGCAGGATCAAACTTTAAAAATCTCGGTTTATCCGCTCCTTCCGGAAGAGGGGTAATATCAATACGCTGCATAACATCAAGCTGAATAGCATCCATATCCGTAGACCAATCGAATTCTAATAAGATGAAATTAGCTCCTTCTTGCGATGTACTATTAACGGACTCTATACCCGGCAGAGTGCTTAAGGAAGATTCCAAAGGCTTCGTAATTTTTTCATCTACCTCAATAGGGCTTGCCCCTTGATAGTTTGTGACAACGACTGCAATCGGAGGATTTAAATCCGGTATTAAGGTAACAGGAATTTTAAAAAATGAAACCCCACCCAGTATAATGATTAAGAACATAATAACTGTTGTAAATACGGGTCTTTTTATGGAGAAGTCACTAATTTTCATTTTCGGGGGACCACCTTCTTATTTGCTCTTTCTATCATATGCTCTACAGAAGCAGAGTTCAAATTTTTATAAAATTTATAAGCTGATTTGTAAGGTTAGATCATAAAAAGTATTCATGGAGTAATTCTACATCAACAATGGTTAAGTAATGCTAGGATTTACGTTTCATGCGGATGCTTTCCACTGGCGTGGCCGAGTCTTCTCGGGACTATATGGTACTGGTTATAAATTGTCGACATTCAATGAGGCATTTTTAGTCTTCTTTCAAATAGATACTCCCGGTGGGGTCTCGACTTTCTCGCTTGTTCCTCCGGAGTCGCCGCATACACTCATGCGTATCGTGCTGCAGCGCACATCCGTTTAGAATAATCCACTATTAAACTATTTTCACTACAATAGCATCTACTTCATAATTAGAAAGAGGTCACCTTAAAAGGTAACCTCTTGGATATTAAAGTAAATTATAAAGCTTAATATGCTCGTATTTATCTTGGAACCAACGAGTGGCGAACTCATTTTCAAATAAGAATACATAATTGTCATAACGGTCTCTTACAAGCATAGAACGTGGACCTGTCATAGATTCCTTCACTTCTTCTTCATTTTCGATCCAACGAGCAACTTTAGATCCGATTGGTTCCATTCGAACCTCTACATTATATTCATTTTTCATACGATGCTCGAATACTTCAAATTGAAGCTGTCCAACAGCACCCAGAATAATTTCTTCTGTGTGAAGTGTTTTATAGTACTGAATTGCTCCTTCTTGTACTAATTGTTGAATTCCTTTATGGAAATGCTTCGACTTCAGTACGTTTTTAGCTGTTACTTTAACAAAAAGCTCAGGTGTAAATTGGGGAAGTTTTTCATAAGTAAAAGCTTTCTTTCCTCCGACAACTGTGTCTCCGATTTGATAATTCCCTACATCGTAAAGTCCTATAATATCCCCTGCAACCGCCGTTTCAACTGTTTCACGATCATCGGCTAAGAACTGAGTTGACTGCGTCACTTTAAACGTTTTTCCTGTACGAGCCAAAGTAACCGTCATACCTCTATCAAACCTACCCGAAACGATGCGAACAAAAGCAATACGGTCACGGTGAGCTGGATTCATATTTGCTTGAATCTTAAAGATAAAACCAGAGAAATCTTCATTTAACGGATTTACTTTTTCTTCATGTTCAGTCATACGTGGCTGAGGAGTAGGTGCAAACTGTAAATACGTTTCTAAGAATGTTTGGACCCCAAAATTAGTTAATGCACTACCGAAGAATACTGGAGTTAAATCGCCGGACAATACTTTTTCTTCATCGAAATCATTCCCTGCTTCATTTAGCAGCATAATATCTTCCAATGCTTGAGTGTAGTAGGAAGTCTCTTTCATCGAATGATCTACCGCAAGCCCTCCTTCTTCGTCTAAAGGAAGAAATCTCTCCGATTCTTCTGTACGGAATTGTTCTATTCGTCCATTAAAACGATCATAGATACCTAAAAACTCTTTACCCATACCAATTGGCCAGTTCATTGCATAAGATTGAATACCAAGAACCTCTTCTAACTCTTCCATTAGTTCAAGTGGTTCTTTCCCTTGACGGTCAAGTTTGTTTATAAAAGTAAAGATTGGAATTCCTCTCATACGACAAACTTTAAACAGTTTTAACGTTTGTGCTTCAATACCTTTTGCAGCATCTACAATCATGACTGCACTATCAACTGCCATCAGTGTACGATACGTATCCTCACTAAAATCCTGATGTCCAGGAGTATCCAATATATTTATACGACAATTATTATAGTCAAATTGCATAACGGATGATGTTACTGAAATTCCACGTTGCTTTTCAATTTCCATCCAGTCAGATGTTGCAAATTTCCCAGATTTTTTTCCTTTAACTGTACCTGCATCACGAATAGCTCCACCAAAGTATAAAAGCTTTTCCGTAATAGTTGTTTTACCAGCATCCGGATGGGAAATAATTGCAAAAGTTCTTCGCTTCAATATTTCATCTTGTAATTTTATATCCATTCTGTTATATCTCCTTCTTATTCACTTACTAATCATATGGATTTAGGGAGCAAAAAACAAGTAAAAAAAAGCACAAGCGCCTATTTCAATCCCGAAAATCATTGGAAGAATGATGGAAAAGGCGTCCTTTGCCAATGGGAATACAGTCTAAGTTCGCTACATCTTTTCGCAACGACTGCATGACCCACATCGTGTTGGCCACCGATATTCTAAAAACGGCTCGAGGGGCTAGGCGCTGGAGCTAGATTAAAAAGAATCGGTTTTACCCGATTCTTAAGACATTTTTGCAAATACGTAGCTATACAAAAGTTTAGCTGTATTTTCTAACGAATCAATATGTGTACGTTCATAGGCGTGAGATGCTTCAATACCTGGTCCCAAAAGAGCGTGCTTCACATCATATCCAGCACGAATAGCTGCCGAAGCATCTGAACCATAGTAAGGATAAATATCTAGTTTATAGTCAATATTTTCTTTTTTAGCCAACTCTACTAATTGACGAGTTAATTCATAATGATATGGACCAGAAGAATCTTTGGCGCATATGGACACTGTATACTCATCCGACGATTGTCCGTCTCCAATAGCACCCATATCAACAGCCAAATATTCTACTGTTTCAGCAGGTACGTTGGAATTACCCCCATATCCAATCTCCTCATTATTAGAAATATAGAAATGTGTAGTATGTGGTAAAGTCACCTTTGTATCTTGAATTATTTTTATTAATTGAAGTAGTAACGCTGTACTCGCTTTATCATCAAGATGACGGGATTTGATAAAACCAGTTTCAGTTTCTTCAAATCGAGGATCAAATGAAACAAAATCCCCCACCTCTACACCTAACTTGCGCGTATCTTCTGCAGTTAATACTTTTTCATCTATACGAACTTCGATATTTTGTTCATCACGAGGTAAACCACTAGCGTTTTTGTATACATGCACAGTAGTTTGATGCATTAAAATAGTACCTCGAATTTTTTTACCATCTGCAGTGTGAATCGTACAATACTCACCTTCCACTGCATTCCAATTAAAGCCACCTACCATCGTAAGTTTTAATCTTCCACTGCCCTTCACTTCTTTTACCATCGCACCTAATGTATCTGTATGAGCAGTTAATAGTCGATGCTTTGTTTCATCTGCTCCTTTGATAGTAGCGATTAACGCACCTTTATTTGTTCGGATATAATCCACTTGTAGTTGTTTTAAAATATTTTCCATAAAGTCCATAATCTCTTTTGTAAAACCAGATGGACTTGGAATTTCTACCAATTGTTTTAATAATGAAACCGTTTCTTTTGCATGAAAAGTATATGTCATTAAATTATCCTCCTTTTAATCCTTACTATTATCTTATCAAAATCCTATATATTCAGATACTCCTAAATAGTCTACTATTATAATTACTTTAGCAACCCTCTCACTAACTTGACTTTATTTTTGTATGGAGGAAAAACTATGTTAATTGGTAAGGTAGTATTTTTCTTCACGATGGATTTTTGATGTGTAAATAATGTAAAACTGGCTTCACCGTGATAAGATTGAACTCCTGAGTTTCCTACTCCACCAAATGGCAAATGGGGACTACCGGCATGTGTGATTGTATCGTTTATACAACCTCCTCCAAACGGTAGTTCTTGAAGAAAGTAGCTTTGCGCTTTTTCGTGTTCGCTAAACATATAAGCAGCCAATGGTTTTGGTAATTGACGAACGCGATGAATCGCACTCCGTAAATCTTTGTAACCAATTATAGGTAATAGTGGTCCAAACAATTCATCTTCCATAGACGGACTAGTAAAATCTACTCCATTTAACAGCGTTGGCTCGATAAATAAATCATCTCGATCTGTTTTACCACCAAAAATAATGTGATTTCTCTCCGCTTCTAAAATCCTCATAAGCCGGTCAAAATGATTGTCATTCACTATTCTTCCAAGATCAGGACTTTGTTGTGAATTCTTACCATAAAACTGAACAATAGCTTTCTTCAGCTGCTCGACAAACTTATCCTTTATATTTTCCTCCACTAATACATAATCGGGTGCTATACATGTTTGTCCAGCATTTACGAATTTCCCCCACACAATACGTTTAGCTGCAACAGCTAAGTTTGCGGTATGGTCGACAATTGCTGGACTTTTTCCACCTAGCTCTAAGGCAATTGGAGTCAATCTTTCTGCAGCTGCTTTCATCACTATCTTGCCTACTTGGACGCTTCCCGTAAAGAAAATAAAATCAAAAGGTGCATGAATTAACAGCGAGGTTTCTTCTTTTTCTCCCTCCACAACACGAATATATCTTGGGTCATATGCTTCTGAAATAATCTTTTTTACTATTTTAGACGTAAATGGTGTTGCTTCAGACGGTTTAATAACGGCGCAATTCCCTCCAACAATGGCTCCTATAAGTGGTTCCATAATAAGCTGGAATGGATAATTGAATGGCGCAATGATTAAAACCGTACCGTAAGGATCATTTACGATAAAGCTTTTGGACGGCATTAAAGCAACTGGAGTTTTTACATACTTTGGTTCCATCCACTGCTCAATATTTTTAATCATATACGAAATATTGTCATAAACTAACCCAATTTCCGTAACATAAGCTTCAAATTCACTTTTTCTTAAATCTTTGTATAATGCTTCTATCACTTCTTTTTCATACTTTTTAATCTTAGTTTTTAGTATTTCCAATTGTTCTATTCGGAATGCTACAGGTCTAGTCAATCCTGCATAAAAATATGCTTGATGCTCTTCTAACATATGATTTAGTTGTTGTTCTGTAAATTTCATTCATATTCACTCCTTTTTATTCCATTTATCTTAAGGGAATCATACTATTTATTTCTTTTAGAAGAAAGAACAAACATTTATATCGGAATACATGAAGTGTGTCCTTCGTGGAATACTATTTTCAAGAAGTCTTTTCGAACTATTGACTGTAACTATAAGTCTATAAGACTTTAGAATACCTATGCTAAATGGTCCATTTTTCAGTCAATTGGTTTATCGATGAAACTTCGCAGGGTATAGACTTTGTATAGAAAAAAATGATTAGAGGGAGGAAATAAATATGACAGAAACAGAAACTTGGTGGGAGCCCATTTTCACTGGAGCTTTTGCATTAGGGCTTAATAAAGAACGTATGAATGAAATAGAGGAAGAATCATTTTTATATTTTAAAGAGGATCAAGGTGAAATGGAGACAACTAATTGAATAATGTATATAGGATATCAGCTTTTCCCTTCATAGATAAAAGGAAAAGCTGATTTTTCATTCTATATTCCTCCAAAGGTATAAGGCAGCGTAGCTATTATATGGTGCCCAGGCGGCTAAGTGAGGCGTAATTTCACTTTTCATAGGCTTTCTGTCTAGTTGCCACAGAGATTTAAGCGAATTTTGAAGGCCTATATCTGCCAATGGGAATAAGTTCTCTCTACCTAAGCCAAACAACAAGAAGCTTTCCGCTGTCCAAGGACCAATTCCTCTGTACTTTATCAGTTCCGAAAATATGAAATCAGAAGGTTGATTTGCAAGTGAGTCCAAGTTCAACTCCCCTTCTACTACGGCTTTAGATATCCCTATTATATACTCAGCCTTTCTCGTACTAAACTGCATTTGGCGTAACGTTTCAACATCAAGCTCGGCAATAATCTCAGGAGATGGATACAACCATACACCCTCCTTACTTTTACTAAATGTATGAACAAATCGCTCTGTTAATGTTCTTGCGAAAGACAGATTTAGTTGCTGATGAATGATACTTTTAATAATATTCCCATACAAAGAAAAGTCGGTAATAATTGGTATACCCTCAAATTTCAAAAACAACGAATGTAAATTAGTCTCTAAAAAGTGCTCATGAATAGGCATAAGACTTCTATTAAAATGAAATATGGACAAGACTCGTGCATATTGTTCTTCTGTTTCTAACCCAGTTATTGTAAATTTCGGTTCATGCAATGTACCGATACTTTGAACCGTAATAATTGTCTCATCTACCGGAATCTTGACTGTTTGATTGGAGAGATCTACAGAATTTAACGGATCCATTGCTAGTCTTCCTAAGACATCCTGCATACGATAGGTAAATGCTAATTCTACGGTTTGTGTCATGATTTATCCCCTTTCGGTTATATGTTAAACTACAATGGGTGATATAAATGAAAATTATTTTTGTATGTATAGGTCTGGTTTTTTGCTTACTGTATGGCTGTGAAGAAAATTCCACTAACAGTGTTATTCAAACAAGTGGTAATACTGAACAAGTTCCAGTTGAAGTAGTTGAAGTGACTGACGGTGATACTATTAAAGTTAAGTATAATGGAAACATAGAAAAAGTTCGATACTTGCTAATAGACACACCGGAAATGAACCATAAAACATTAGGAAAGCAACCATTTGGGGAAGAAGCGAAACAACGTAATAAGGAATTATTAAATAGTGGGGATGTAACAATTGAGTTTGATGTAGGAGATAGATTGGACGACTATGGCAGAATGCTTGCGTATATTTATGTGGATGGTCAGAGCATTCAGGAAACCTTACTCGAAGAGGGGCTGGCACGTGTTGCCTATATTTTTCCTCCAAACACTCGTTATTTAGACGATTTCGAGGAGGCTTCTGAAATAGCTGAAAAGAAAAATATTGGCGTATGGGAGACAGAAGATTACGTCACTAATCGAGGATTCAATGCTAAGGTTATTACCGACAACAGTGTTAAAGAAGAAATACAAACATCCGGAAAATGTAACATCAAGGGCAATATTAATCGCCAAGGGAAGAAAATTTACCATATACCTAGTGGGAAATATTATGAACAAACAAATCCCGAAGAATGGTTCTGTACCGAGCAGGAAGCTATAAAAGCAGGGTTTAAAAAGTCTGGAGAGTAAGTAAGCAAAAACCTTGTTTATTACAGTTACCTGAGTGCTTAGGGCTAGCATTACTAAATCATTACCGAAGGATACCTGTGAGGTTGGTCATGACTTAAGTCACGACCAACCTCTCTTTTTATCGTTAATCTTGTGGCAAATGCCTGTCCATAGCTCTTCTACAACTGCAAGAAAAAAATTAAGTACAGTCAATTCTTTTTGTGTAACTAAAGAAAAGATGCTTTCTTATTCATACAAGAAGCGTCCGAAGATACAATTTCGGTCGCTCCAGCTACTCAAAACGATAAATACCCTCAACTTTATTTCGTATACTCTTTGACTAATATATGAAAACAACGAGAAATGCTTTTAATAAAGATGATTGAAATGACCCTATTTATCTTTAAACTTTCACCTATTGTTTGCTTCGGTCCAAACAGATTTATTTGCTCTAAGGTTTTTGAATAATAACTACTCACTTAAGTGGCTGCGCAGTTTTAAGTTCTAGCACCTTTAACTTTAGCTTCAGGTACTGTTTCTTCTGGTGGAATATCCGCAAATGTTTCATTTTGTTCTTCTAAATCTCTTGTACGATGTGCTAAACGCGACGCTGCACTCGAAGCGATGCTTGCCACTAAATCATCTAGAAATGTATGAACAGCTCCGCCGACCTTTGTATCTAATTTTGATATAAGTCCAATTTTATTTTTATCTAAATGACCAAACGTAGTTACTGCAATACTTCCGTAAGTAAATACCGCTCCTAGTGCAATCGTTTCGTCTACCCCAAACAAACCTTCATCCGCTTCTACTATTTGTTGTAGGGGTGCAGATAGCATTTTTTTCTCTGCCAACTCATCTAATTCGATACCAACTAATATGGCATGTTGCATTTCTCTTTTTTTCAAAACGCTTTTTACAGATTCTACACAATGCTCTATAGTAAGCCCTTTGTTGTAAGGAAACTGCATCTCAAATACGATCTTTGCAATTTCTTCAATAGTAACTCCGCGTCTTTTTAACGCATCCTTTGTAGCCTGCTCCACTTCACGTGAATGAACTCTAGATGTCTGTCTATCCATATTAGTATCCCCTTTGTTGTTTTAGTGTTTGGTTTATTATACCTCTCTGCTAGTATATGATACAATTTCTGTACTACATGAATGACATTAGGAGGAACTTATGAACAAAGGGTCTATACAAGATATAACGCTTTTTAGCGAGGCTTTACAGGAAGAAATGCAACTACTTATTTACTTGCCACCAAATTATTCTCCCCTATATAAATATTCTGTTCTAATCGCATCCGATGGAAAAGACTATTTTCAACTAGGTAGAATTTCTCGGGTTGCTGATGAGTTATATGAGGAAGAAGCAATTGAGAACATAATCATTGTTGGAGTACCTTATAAAAACGTAAAAGATCGAAGAGACAAATACCATCCAGATGGTTCTCAGCATGCCTCGTATATTCGATTTTTAGCTCAGGAATTAGTTCCTTATATAGATGAAAACTATCCTACATATCAGGTTGGTATGGGAAGGTCACTTATTGGTGATTCCTTAGCTGCGACAGTTTCACTTATGACAGCTTTAGCTTATCCAAATACTTTTGGAAGAGTGATTATGCACTCCCCACTCATTAATGATGCAGTTTTAGAAAAAGTGAAAAACCACGAAGATGTTCATGCATTTTCTCTTTACCATGTGATTGGAACTGAAGAAACAGCAGTTAAAACAGGTGATGGTTTATTAACGGATTTTATCACTCCAAACAGAGCTTTACACAATTTAATAATAAATAAAGGATTTTTGACCTTTTATGACGAATTAAAAGGAAACCATACTTGGAAGCTTTGGCAACCAGATATAAAAAGATCCCTCTTACAAAATTTTAGCCTATAGAGAAATATTTGTTATAATAGTAATGAGATTTGTATAAAAATTCGAGGAGGTAATGAAAATGAAATACGGAATTGTTGCTTTTCCATCTAAAAAGGTACAGGACTTCGCCAACTCCTATAGAAAGCGTTATGATCCTCACTACGCTTTAATTACTCCACATATGACAGTTAAAGGAGTATTTGAAGCAGATGAAAATGAAATTAAATCAATTGCTGAAAAGGTTTCTGAAGTAGTAAAAAATCACAAGCCATTTACATTAAAAACTGAGAAGGTTAGTTCATTTGCTCCTGTTACTAATGCAATATACTTTAAAGTGCAGCCAACAGCTGAACTAGTTAAACTGCATGAAGAGTTAAATGCTATTCAATATAATGAGGAGGAAAGTTACTCCTTTGTTCCTCATATTACTATCGCTCAAAAGATGAATGCAAGTGAACATGATGATATTCTCCCTCAATTAAAAATGATCGGTGCAGAGTTTGAGGAAGAAATCGATCGTCTTCATCTTCTATACCAACTTGAAGATGGATCATGGACCGTGTACGAAACATTTAGATTGTCTGGAGCTGAGTAAGTATTGGTGTACGCAAAGAAAGTTGAAACTGAAAAAGAAAATGAAGACGCAATTAAAATTAGAAGAAAAGTTTTCGTAGAGGAGCAGGATGTTCCACTTCACCTAGAACTCGATGAGTTTGATGCAGAAGCAGTACATTTTGTAGCATACGATGGAGACACACCTTTTGGTGCAGGTCGAATCAGAGTAATTGAGCCAGGCATAGGAAAAGTAGAACGTGTTTGCATTCTTCCAGGTTATCGTGGAAAGAACTTAGGAAATCTCATGATGCAATGCATGGAGGACTACTCGATTTCTTCTGGAATTAACAAGTTAAAACTAAATGCCCAAAGTCAAGCTATTCTTTTTTATGAAAAAAGAAATTATACGATAAGCTCACCTGAGTTTCTAGAGGCTGGAATTCCTCACCGTGCAATGGAGAAACAAATTAAATAAAATACTTGGATGGGATGATTTGCTTTGAAATCATCCCATTTTCTTTGAAATCATCTTTAATTGGAAATTCGAATAATTTTGTATCATTATCCACTTTGCTAACATATAAATACTAAGAACGAAAAGATTGAATTCCCTAAACTTATGAAACAGAAGGATCATCATCTTGTATTAAATTGATACATCTGACACCATATACCAACTGATTTTAATTTGGATTCTTAAGATTTGCTACTATTCCAATAGCTGCAGAAGTATTCAAACTATATAAGTTGAAGTAAATTATGCCAATATTTTTTTTATAAGAATCCTATTAATTACATCTTATATCCCAACCTTTTATTATTTCCAGTTGGGAATGAGCTTGTTTAATGATGGATTCTTTTAGTCATTCTAAAATACTTTTTTCATTGGAAAATTGCAGGAAATCATCTTTTTTAATATTCCCTGCAACTCCAATCTATATAAAAAAATATCCATTTCATTTAATTTGCAAAAATTATTTGAACCCAAAAGTATAACAATGTCAGCGTTACAATAGTTGTTATTGGTATGACAATCAACGTAACACTTAAATAATCTTTCCATGTGATTTTTATCTTACTTTTCCTTAGAATATGCATCCAAATCAGGGAAGCAAGTGTACCAATAGGTAACAGTAATGAACCCATATCACTACCAATAATATTAGCCAGATAAATGGTTTTCAATGTGACTGGATCTAACCCCATTTCTGTTAAAGTGATTGTTCCAATCATCAATGCTGGATGGTTATTAAAGATATTAGAAAGTACTGATACCAATCCTCCCATAATAAAACTTGCTTGCAATAAACCTTGATTTACAATTGGTTCAAACCATTGTACCAGCAAAGCTGTAAGTCCCACATTATTCAAGCCATATATTATTACATACATCGAGAAGGCAAAAATTAAAATGTGCCAAGGTGTCTTTTTCAGGATATCCACTGGGTTAGTGCGTAAATGATACCATCTCCATATAAGAAGGACCACTGACCCTAAAACTGCGACCATTTCAATTGGTACATTTATATAGGATGCAACGAAAAGTAGACAACGCATGACGAAGACAAACAACAATACCTTTAACATAAATTTAGTTCGTTTTTGTTTAGATTCTATAGAAATTTTCGTTTTTAAAGGATGAAATTTTTTTGTAAAAAAGGATTCTTCTATATCAATTGCTGAATCCGGCAATGTTATTGGTAGTTTTTTCTTAACTACGATGTACATCAAGTATGACATAAACAATAGTCCTAATGTAGCGGGGACAAACATCATTGCAGTATGCATCCAAAGGGACATATGGACGATTTTTAATGCGATTAAGTTAACAATATTACTTACTCCAATTGGAGCACTTGAAGCCGTTGCAATAAGCGCGCCACTTAATAGATAAGGAATTTGTTGATGTGGTTTTAATCGTAGGTTCTTAAGAAGCAGGATTAATATAGGGGTTGTTATTAAAATACTCCCGTCGTTATTAAATAATAGTGTCATTAAAAAACATAGTAACTGGATATACCAATAAAGTCGGTGACCAGATCCTTTCGCAAAATTTGCAAGTCTTGCAGCTGCCCAGTTGAAGAAACCGAAACTTTCTAATATTACAGCCATTACAATCGTTGCCATAATGGTGATAGATGCCCCACCAATTTTACTAATGATATCCACAATGTCTGCTCTTGATACAATCCCAGCTAGTAAAATAATCGCTGCTCCAATGGACGCTGGCCAAGCCTCATTCAGTCCTCTAGGTCTCCAAAAAATGACAATCATTGTACATAGGAACACCAAACTGGCGACTCCAATCTGAAAACTCATACATATACCATTTCCTCTCCTTTTTTATATTTTTCGTCTCCTTGTATGTATATTCTCCTACCCTCATAAAAATCGAGGTGTATGTCCATATCATTCAATATTAATTACTTTAACAGGAGATAAGCAAATCATTTATGTATTTACATTTTCAAGAAGCATGAAATATTTCATGCTTCTAATTTTTTGTATATATAATTTCAATTCTAAATATTAAATTATGCCAATAGTTAAAACTCATTACTTACACTTCGTGCAACGTTTTTATATGATCAATATTTAGATAAATCGGAGCTTTTCTTGCTCTTTCCAGTTCTACGATTTGTACTTCCACATTTTTTATTTTGCCAATATGACTTCTATTTCCTCCAATATTCAAGACGACTATTTTATCTTTGAATTTTGCTACTTGAACTTCGAATGTGCTAGGTAGTATTTCCTGATTAGTCTTCATGGAGTTATTCACAACCGGCTCATAAAGACTTTCATTTGAAGAAAAAGGTATTAACCATTTCAAATGATTAATAGAAATATACATGGTTTTATAAATGGGCGAATAAAATTCAAAATAGTCATCCTTGATCTGCGTAATACAACCATGCAGTAACTGATCATTAATTATATAAATTTCAACATTCTTTCCTTTTGCTAGACTGAGAGTATCTTCTAATGATAAATCCCCTTTGTTTTCACCGTTATTAATGCCAGGTAACTCGGTAGGATCATCTATTATATCGAATTCATCCTTCTGAATAACACTTATATTTTGAATATGATAGAAAGGGATGTACACATAATCTGCTCCATTAAAAAGTACAATTATGTCGGTTCCTAGATCGATTACTGTACCTTTTATTAATCTCTTTCCAGAAACCTCTATTTGTATAATTTCCTTGATTAGACTTTGAATAATTTTATTCAAGGTCACATCTCCTTTTACTTTCTTTTAATTAATACTCTCTTAATTTACGATACATTTTTGTGGCATGTCTCATTAAAGAAATAAATTGCTTTTCCAATGCATTTTTTTCTTCTCTTGGAGAACTGGAATTTGTTTCACTAGTTCCAAAACTTTTGACACCAGCCCTATTTTCATCTAGATTATAAAATTCTAAGTTATAACTTGGATGAAAATATGACTTGCCACCTTCTTGTTCGGATTTAATCGAATTAGTAATTTGTTTAGTCGCATAATTCATCAACGCATAATACTGATTCTCTAACATCTTATTTCTCTCTTTTTCGCTAATTGCATTTACAACAGTTGACTGGTTTTTTTTTTCAGCAGGCTTAGGTTTTTCATCTAATACTACAATTTCTTCTTCACTTTTCCGTTTCTCGTTAGTATGATTAACAACATGCTTTGAGTTGTTCAGATCCAAGTTTTGTTTTACCGTTATACTTTCCACAGGAACTTCACTTTGGGATTTTGTTTTCTTCTGAATAGCAATAGTAGATTGATCGGTATTCATGGCACTCCATGCGGTTAAAGGTGCACTCTTTTGCTTTGAACGTTTTAATGAATAGATCTCTGGTTCGTCTTCAATTAAACTATTTCTTTTATACGTTTCTTTAAGATTCGATTTAACCGTATTGGCTTCATCATTTTCTTCAAATTCTTGGGTCCCTACTTGATTTAAACCTAGTTCTACTAAATCCTCAGTAGCTGGATCAACATATCCCATCTTTATTACTTTATCTAATTGCTCTTCTATAATAGTTGTTCCATTATTTTCTGATTTCTCATTATCTGTTGGTACTTCCAATTCAGCATCCACTAGGTTCTCCGCGTTTGGAATTACTTCTTCCTCACCGCTTTGCGAAATGCTTGCTTCTACTTCTTCAATAAATGCTACTACTTCGAATTCGTCATTCACTAGGTTCTCCGCATTTGGAGTAACCTCTTCCTCACTGCTTACCGTAATGCTTTCTTCTAATTTTTCAATGAATGCTGATTCTTTGAATCCATCATCTACTAGGTTAACCGTGTTTGAAATAACTTCTTCCTCAATGCTTATCGAAATATTTTTTACTTTTTCAATGTATATTGCTTCTTCGAATTCATCATTCATTTGCCTAACTGTGTTTGGAATTACTTCTTCTTCAATGCTTATCGAAATACTCTCTACTACTTTTTCAATGTTTGCTGATTCTTTAAATTCATCATTCACTAGGTTATCTGCCTTTGGAACTATTTCTTCTTCACTGCTTATCGAAATACTCTCTACTACTTTTTCAATGATTGCTGATTCTTTGAATTCATTATTTACTAGAATACTGATATCTGGAATAGTACTTTCTTGATCGTTAATTGGATAACTCTTTTTAACTTCCATAAGTCCTTTGCTTATATTTGTTTTATATAAATTTTGAATATTAATTTGTTCCCTCTTATTTAAAAAGGTGAGATCATTTTTCGATATATCACTAGAGATATTAGTGATATTTAATGTTGGTATATAGAGTAGTTCTTTATTATTTATAAGAATAATGTGATCCTCAAATATGCTATTTAATACACCGCTTAAGATGTGGTTTCCAAAATCATTCACGGTGATCCAGTGGTATCTTAAAGCAATTAACACATCGGTTAAATCACTTCTATTAAGATAAGGGCTCGTTTCAATTGTTGCATGATAATACTTAGCACTCTTCGACAGTGCTTGAATCTGGTGGATTGCGAAATATACTACGTTTTGGTTCACCTTTAAAACAACATGATCTTTTTTTACATCTAATAAGATTCCATCTACAAATTGATTATTATTTAAATGCAACCCTATTCCCCTGTTTTTATTGGCGCTTAATACATTTTCAAAGTTTTTAACTTGCAATTTAAGGGCGCCTCCTTCATAGAATATTCGTCGCTCCTATCCATCAAAGCGACGAATTGATCATCTAATATTAACTAACAATCTTTACATTCATCTTTTTATTTTTGTGATTTTTTATTTTTTATCTTTATTTTCATTTTCATTATTATCTTTATCTTCTTTTGTTTTTTGAACCTTTACACCATAGCTAATATTACGAATATGGAACAAAGCAACACGAATAATTTCTTCGTTCGCTACAATTGTTACAAAATCATCTGTAACAACATCCATTACACCTTCCAGCGTTTCTGGTCCACCGCGATTGATTTTTACCCAATGTAGTGATAATTTCTCTAAAACACTTCTAAAGTCATCCACTTGTATATACTCAAAATCTTCAGGTACTTCAAGATTGAAATCCACCTGGTTTTTTGAATTATACGTGATGCTCTTAATATGCTGTGTATTATAATAAATAATGCCATCGTCTTCTGTGAGCAATGTAAAGTGATCATCTTTTGCTGCTAAAAGCATACCAACGCGCGATTCAGGGCCACCTCTATCTACTTTAACCACTTTATCTACTAGTGAAAGTATCATCTTTTTATTCATTCTTTCTAACCTCCCTTTTTAGTATCTTAATATCTATATGTTTCCTAGGTTGGCCGAGTAGTGGTCAAACGCCCATGTATTCATAATAGTTCAAGCACTAAAAAAATTATTTTCTAAAACAGAATTACATAATGAAAAAATCGCTTACCGGTTTGAAATCCGATAAGCGATTTTTAAAACTGCAGAAACTATACGTACAAATTAACACTGTTTCCTTTGCCACTTATTTCCGCAATTTTTGGAGATAAGTTTACTGGATTTGGATGAATAAAGCCTTTAAATAAAGGTTGGATTGATGGTCTTTCTAGTTCCAATAACTGCTCTTCTTCTTCAAGAAGTTGTTCTTGCTCTTCTAAGTGATCATCAAAACCAGATTTAAATTTCACATGTTGGATATTATCAATATAAGCAAAATTATGATCATTCCCAATCATTCGATTAGCATAAACTTGCGATTGAATCGGTTGCATTGGAAGAATATATCCCATTTTCTCCACCCCCACGTTATTATTCTATTATGCTTTACCCCATCCTATTAATTCATAAACCTTTTTATTAAAATTATAATGATTTTAATGAATTACAATAATTTTTGAATATCTGCCATACTTAATGAACTACCGCTCTGTAAAATAGAACGAGTCAGTTCATCTTCTAATTGTTGAGAAACAGGCTTATTTGCTAACTTGCCAACTTTACGTACAATTTTACGAACCTGTTTTTCATCCGTAAAATCAGCATATGAGATGGCATTGGCAAGCGTAAATAGTTCATCCATTGATACACCTGTTTTATTTTCAATTGATTTAAAAAATGAATTTTGCATAACTTTTCCCCCTCACATTTTTAATATTTATTAATAAGGGAGAAAGCTTCTACCAACAATGATTAATAATATAAATAATACTACGATCAGTACAAATGTAGAACTTCTATTACCTCCGTACTCGTTTCCTCCGTACTCGTTTCCACCGCAATATCCTGGATAACCTCCGCCACAGTAGCCATACATACTCTTTCCCTCCTCTCCTCTTCAACTTATTGTATGCAAGAGGAGAATGGAAAAAAGGGCGATTCAACTAGTACGTTGTTTTCCGTTTTTGAAAAATGAATGCACCAATTACGCCAAACAAAATAGCAGCACTTATACCAGAGCTTGTTACTTCAAACATTCCAGTCAAAACACCGATTAGTCCATGCTTCTCGGCCTCTGCTAATGCACCGTGTGTCAAAGAGTTACCAAAGGAAGTAATGGGAACAGTAGCCCCTGCTCCAGCAAAGTCAATCAATGGCTCATAGAGACCGAAACCATCTAATATGGAACCTAATACAACTAATGTACTTAATGTATGTGCAGGTGTTAGTTTAAATACATCCATGAAGATTTGACCAATGACACATATTAATCCGCCGACAACAAATGCTGTCACTAATGATGAAATCATGTTAACTCCTCTTTTCCATACGGCATTCAATGGCATGTGCAATACAAGGAATTGTTTCCCCTTGTTGAAATGTTAAAGGAGACAGTAATGCCCCTGTAGCTACTAGCAAAACTCGTTTAAAAAAGCCTTTTTTTAACTGTTCATATATTTGACCAAAGAAAACAGTTGCCGAGCATCCCGCCCCACTAGCACCTGCATTGAAAAAGGTATCATTTCCATAGAACTGAGCTCCAGCATCTTGTAAGACAACTCCAGTATTTTCATCCTCAAACATTTCCTTTAATATAGAAATTCCAATATTCCCTAAATCACCTGTCATGATAACATCGAAGTCTGCCATTTTACTATTCGTATTCGTTAAATGCCGCTCAATTGTATCCCTCGCAGCTGATGCCATTGCAGCACCCATATGTAATGGATTTGTCTGACAACTGTCCACTACTCTACCGATTGTGGCATGAGTCACGACTGGAGCATTTTTTATATCTTTTTCTAACAATGCAAAACCTGCTCCAGTCACGGTCCATTGGGCTGTTTTAGGTTTTTGTGTCCCATATTCAAGCGGATATCTAAATTGTCGCTCTACTGCTTGATGATGACTAGAAGCTCCAGCAAGTACTGTTTGTGCATTTCCCGAATCGACTAAAAGACTACCGAGAATAACGGATTCCATTGAACTAGCACATGCAGAAAAAACACCTAAAAATGGGATAGCTAAGCTTCGTGCCGCAAAGTTAGTCGGTGATAGTTGATTGATAAGGTCGCCTCCTATTAGAACATCCACTTTGTCTATCTGTGTATGTGCTTTTTTAACAGCCCATTGACATGCTTTTTCAATCATACGGGAATTTGCCTGCTCATTCGTTTCGCCTTTTTCTGTTTCTAATGAAAGAACCTCATCAAAGGAATCAGCAAAAGTACTATCTTTTTCTACTGGTCCCACGACTATTCCCGTATTAGCTATACAGACTTTATGTGTAAACTGAAGAGTTCCAAATTTATTTACCATGAGACCACACCTAAATTCACTAATATTGTTTTAATGAGAGCAACGACAAATGCAGATAAAACACCGAATAATATAACCGATCCGGCAAGCTTGAACATATTGCCTCCAACGCCTAATACATACCCTTCCGATTTATGCTCTATAGCGGCTGATATTACTGCGTTACCAAATCCTGTAACAGGCACTGCCGAACCAGCACCTCCAATCTGCGCTATTTTTTTGTATAAGCCAGTTCCAGTTAGAATCATCGCGATAAATACTAACGTAGCTACAGTTGGATTAGAAGCAGTTCCTTCTGTAAAAGGGAAAAACCGCATATAAAAAAAAGTGATTAGTTGTCCAATAGTACAAATTATTCCCCCAACGATAAATGCTTTTAATATATTCATGAAATATGGCACCTTAGGATTTTTTTCATCTACTATTTTTTGAAATTGTTGTTGGTCCATTACGTCTCTTCCTTTGATAATGATTTTATTTTTTTTATAGACTTTTTAAGATCTTCCTCTTTCTGCTTCTTCTCTATGATGGTTTCTACTTCCCACATAATTTTTTTGTCGCCTGAAACTAATACTTGTTTTTCTGGAAATTGTTTTTCAATTTGTTTTGTAATTTTCTTTTCAATTTTTGTTTTATTAAAACGATCAAATCGGTTTATATGAATGGCCACTAAAATATCTTCCTCGTTCATCACACCTTTGTACCCGTGAATTGAGTCTTGTTTTTGCAGAATCGGCTTTAGTGAAGTGGAATTATCTGTTGGAAATATTACTTTTTCATTCTCGCTCGAACATGCACCCAACAATAAAACCATTAGAAAAACAATTACGCTTTTTTTCATACGATTCAGTTACTCCTTTTTCGTGTTAGTATGCACGCTGTTAGGTGAAATATGCGGTTGGGTTACGAGATATTTGCCCTTATCAAGATGAACTTCCCACATACGTTAGTAAGAGATGAAGAGGAGGTGAAATTAATGGGTTGTGGAAATATAGGTGATGTTACTGAAGAAAAACGATCTAGAAATTGTGTTTGTGATGTTGTCCGTGCAATTAAAGACATTCAAGATCAAGCAACAAACGATGAATGCCCACAATGTCCGACAAATTGTTTTCTAGAACCACTTGGAGGTCTTGTTAGCCCTGCTGCTCGACGTCAAGCTGACACTCGTGTGTTTATGTTATTAACAAAAGACGGAGATCCATTTAAAGCATTTTTCCGTGATAATGATAGACATGATTGTGATTGCATTTCTGTTTTCTTCCGTGTAGAAGATATTTTTGACGGATGCTGTGCAACTTTACGAGTATTAGAGCCACTTGATAGAGAACGTCATGAAGTAGATTTATTGAACGAGTGTGGAACAAAAATCGATTTAAGAAAACTTTGTAAAGTTCGTAATTTCAGATCGACTGGTAGCTGTGTTACTGTAGACTTGGATTGTTTCTGTGCAATTGAATGTATCGCCGATGTATTTTTAGGTGTATGTGACTGATCGTTTCATCTTTGTAGTGTCTATTCCGTTCGGGCAGAACCCGAGCGGTTTTTTTATTGGTGAAAACTAATGAATGATTGGACTCTATTTTTATCTTTACTTGCGCTCACCTATCGTATACTTGCTTCCATCTCTGGCTTACTTGCGGTCATGAATGATTTACTTGCTCTAATTCTACATTTACTTGCAATCAATTGTCTTTTACTTGCGGTGTGGATAATATTCCCAATAAATTTTTCGTTCCCGTCAACAAAAAAAGCTATCCTACAATAGGATAGCTCACATTTAGTTCAATATACTCCCACGCCAAACAATTTTTTCGATTTCTTCCACGGGATACGTTAACAGTTCTTCTGTACCTACGAGTAAAGTAACGGCATCTTCTTCCACTTTCTCCACTTCACCTTGCACAGATACTCCATCTTTTAGATGAAAGATTAATGGTCGGTACACTTTTCGCTGAAATGGTTTTGCTAAAAAGTTCAATTTATCTATAATCGCTAGTGTCTTCACAGAGTAACTTTTTTGTATTTCATAAATCGATGTACTTTCATCTTGTAATTCTAAAGGAGCTTCAATACGTTCAGTTGGTGGTAGATGAAAGACAGGAGGACCTTTTATAAAGATTAAAGGATCATTAAATGAGTTCATTAGCACATCCTTTTTCCTTTACTTTATGCAACTATCAAATAATATGATACAAACTACAAAGAGGAGATAAAGATGGTGGCCAGTCCAAGGTAAATTAAAATACTCACTACATCATTGACCGTTGTGATGAATGGTCCCGATGCGACTGCTGGGTCTATTTTCATCCGATGAATCAATAACGGTATAAAAGATCCCCCTAATGTAGCAATAAAAATAGATCCGAAAATAGATGAACCTACCAATAGGCCAATCAGTAAATCATGTTTCCAAAAATATACTACGCCCACTACTAGTAAACCACAAATGAGTCCTGTTATAAGACCAGTGCCTGCTTCTCTAAAAAGTAATTTGGTCTTGCTTTCTTCTTCAATATCTCCAGTGGCGATCCCCCGAACAGCTACAGCGAGTGCTTGTGTACCACTATTACCGGCCATACCAGCAATTAAAGGAATAAAAACAGCGAGTAATGCAACTTTATCTAAAGTCTGCTCAAAAATACTCATTAAATTTGCAGTAAACATTCCAAGGAACAATAAAATAATGAGCCATGGCAATCTTTTTCTAGCAGCCTGTAATGAGCCTTTATCGAAGGTGTCCATGTTGGAAACCCCTGCAAGTTTCGAGTAATCATCTGATGCTTCTTCGTCTAATACGTCTAAAATATCATCGACCGTCACAATTCCAAGTAAATGATTTTTAAAATCTACAACCGGAACGGCTAGAAAATCATAGTCTTTAATCATTCGAGCTACTTCTTCTTGGTCAACACTCACTAGAACACTGACCACCCGATCATTCATAACATCTTTTATCAGCGTATCTTCATCTGCAATGATAAGATCGCGAAGTGAAATAACACCTGAAAGTTTATGGTGATCATCTACAACAAATAAATAATAGATGGTCTCTGCTTCTGGTGCAGCACTGCGTAAAATAGTCATTGCCGAGCGGCATGTTGAATTTTCAGGAATTGCCACATATTCCGTTGTCATAATGGAACCAGCGGTATATTCCTCATAATGTAAGAGATCCTTAATTTCTTGTGCAGATTCTTTATCCATTATGCTTAAATAACTTGCGACTTGATCTTTCCCTAACTCATTTAATACATCTACCGCATTATCAGTAAACATAAAAGAAAGCATATCGGCAGCGTAAGTAATATCCATTTCCTGCATAAATAAATCATATTGTTCATCATCAAATTTCGTCGCTTCAAATAACTCAGCTATTTCTTTAGGAGAAAGGTAATGATAGATTTTCTTCCTTAAATCAGGCTCCACCTTCTCAAAAAATATGGATTGATCATATGGATGAAGTTGCATAAATTCTTCTCTAAAACTATCCATTGAATCATTTAATAAAAACTCAATTAAAACGGATTCCTCTAAAGGCTGTTGTGTCATTTCATCTTTCACACTTCCTCCTCCTCTCCAGCGTTTGTCCTTACTTATTGTATGAAGTAAGTATTAAATAAGCAATAAAAATATTCCCTAGGAAATAATCTGACTTAATACTTTTTTAATACGAAATCCCACCATTCTTCCTGTCTAGGAATAAATAGTGGGAATCAGTGCATTGATATCTTCCGGAAAAGGAGCAACTAAATGAATATTCTCTTTTGTAAAAGGATGTATCAGGGTAAGCTCTTTTGCATGAAGTGCTTGTCTACCTATTAACTGTAAATCGCCACCATATAAATCATCCCCGATTAACGGATGACCAATGGACATCATATGTACTCGAATCTGATGTGTTCGACCGGTGTGTAAATGTAATCGCACATGCGAAAGCTTATCCCCAAGTTTTTCAAAACGAGTCAATACTTGAACAGAAGTTTTAGCCTGTTTTCCTTCAGAATCGATAACTCGTTCAATAATACTGCCATTTTTTCTACCGATAGGAGCATCAATAACAAAATCATCCTGCTCTATATGACCATGAACGAATGCTTCGTAAGTACGTGAAATTTGTCCTAACTTTTGCATTTCACTTAATAAATGGTGAGCGTGTCGATGCTTTGCTACACAAATAATACCAGAGGTGTCCTTATCTAGCCTAGTCACTATATGCACTGTAGATGACAACCCGCTTTTTTCCATATATCCAGCTATAAAATTCGCCAGTGTCCCAGTAGGATGCTCTCGTGAAGGAATGGTGCTAACCCCAGCAGCCTTTGTCAGAATGAGGAGATGATCATCCTCCATCAAAATAGGGAACTCTACTTGCTGTGGGATTAGTCCGTCACTTTTTCTCTCTGGTGGAAATGTAATCTGGACCGTATCACCAATCTCTAACATATGACGTACTGTCTTTTCTGCTCCGTTGACAGTAATTTTACCGCCTTCGTATTTAATACTAGTCAATGCTTTTTTCGAAATACCGTATTGTCGAATTGCATCTCTAAGTAATTGTTGCGATTCATTTATTTGAAATGTTAGTTGGATTAACTCTCCCTTCATATTTCTAAATCACTATCAATAAAGGATGAATGTACTCTATGCCAAAATGGAAATGCTCTGAACCTAGCAAAACGAACTTTTTCATCTGCTACTCGGTACTTAATGGATTGAACATCTTTATGTAATAACTGAAGATGATCCACCGTTACCATGAAGTCGGGTCCTTTCACGGGTTTTAGTAAACAAGAGTGATGTTTTGGTAAGACGAGTGATGAACCAACTGTACGGAAAACCCTATTATTAATAGAAGCAATTTCTGCAAGTTGAATAGCTTCTAGAGAAGGATGTACAATCGCACCTCCAAGTGCTTTGTTATAAGCTGTACTTCCCGAAGGAGTGGACATACATAATCCATCTCCTCTGAAGCGTTCAAAATGATCCCCGTTCAGCTCCACATCCATTACCAAAGTAACGTCCGGTGATTTTACTGTGGACTCATTTAATGCCAAATAAACAGAACTATCTTCACCATGTCTATAATTGATCGTCACCTCAAGTAAAGGGTATTCTATCACTTCAAATTCTTTTTTTGCTATACTGATGACTAGCTTTTCAATTTCCTCCGGTTTCCAATCCGCATAAAACCCAAGATGCCCAGTATGGAGCCCGACAAAAGCAACCGAAGTGGTTAAATGTTTATACTTATGAAAGGCATGTAATAATGTACCGTCCCCACCAATGGATAGGACAATATCCGGATTTTCTTCATCTATTATAAGTCCAAAATCTACTAGATACGTTTTTGCACTTTCCATTAATTGATTGGATAAATCATCATTTCTAGACAATATAAAAAACTTCATAATTCAGGTGCCCTCTCTTTCGTTTTTCGATTCACGGAGACTTGGATGAGAAAGTTCCTTATTTTCACTAAAGTATTTTTGGGCTTCTTGAATTTCCCCACGGATTAAAGACATTTCTTCATCTAGGCGAAATGCCGCTTCTGCTGCATATTGTAGTCTCTTTTTTATTTCTTCTGGAAAGATCCCTTTATACTTGTAATTCAGTGAATGCTCGATGGATGCCCAGAAATTCATGGCTAATGTACGTATTTGAATTTCAGCGAGAATATTTATCTCCCCATGAATTGTTTGTACCGGATATTCAATAATCATATGGTAGGATCTATATCCACTTTGTTTTTTGTGGGAAATATAATCTCGCTCCTCAACGATATTTATATCATTTCTAGCACGCAATAAGCCTACGACGGTTTCTATATCATCTACAAATTGACACATCATCCGTAAGCCAGCAATATCTGGAATTTCCCGTGCTAATGTATCAGAGGGCTCAAATATTATCCCTTTTTCTAATGATTTATCATAAATACTTGCCAAAGGTTTGACACGACCTGTGACAAATTCTATCGGTGAATTCGTATTATCTCTCTCAAACTGAGCTCGCATTCCTTTTAGTTTTACTTTTAACTCTGAAACTGCCTGCTTGTACGGCTCTAAAAAGCGCTCCCATTGCCCCATAAGCTTGACCTCCACTTCCCTTGACCTAAGTACTATGCTTTTAAAATTTCACTAAATGCCTGTTCCACTGCTTTGGAGAAATCAGCTCCATAGTTGTCATTACCTTCAATATTGAAAATAAGCATGTTTAGTTCTTCTTTAAAGCCATGTAGAGTCAGCTCTTTATCAGCGAGTTGCAACGAGGGGTCTTCTACTGCTTTTAAAGTATTTACGAGCAATGGCCAAACCTCTTGACCAAACTTCAAATAATGGTAGCCAGCCTCATCCTCTAATAGATAGATAAAAGCCATTGAATCCGAATCGGTAATCATTTGACCAGCTGCTTTTATATGAGAATTGTTAGGTAACACCTCTAGTGTAAAACGTATATCATTTTCTAATTGAATACCACTATGCACATTATAAGTAATAGGCAAAATAAATCGTTCCTTTCTGTCCATTCTTCCACTATTTTAACATATTGAAACTCTTTGAAAAGCGCTATAATAGAAATAATAGGAAAGGTCGTGTATTATGCTAATTGAAAAAGAAATAGAGTTTAAAAATTTATTGACAAAGAAAGAATTTGAACTTTTTGTATCCTTTTTTCGGATAGACGAAAAGGACTTTCGCTCTCAAACGAATTATTACTTTGACACACAAGATAACTTTTTTAAGGACAATGGGATGGGTTTCCGCCTACGCGTATTAAAAGATCACAATGAGCTTACGCTTAAACAGCCGATTGAAAAACATGTAATGGAAGAAAATACAGTACTTGTGTCTGATCAAGAGAGAGATGCTATTATCAACCAAACCGCTTTTCCTTCTATTCCCTTTCTTGAGCAATTTAATCTTGATTCTCCTTTAATATGTATAGGAAGTCTGCAAACAAATCGTATCCAATTACCTTTTGAAAATGGAACACTATTTTTCGATCATTCCATTTATAGTCAAACCGAGGATTTTGAGGTAGAATATGAGAGTAGTGATGTAAAATATGGAAAAAAAGTGTTTCTTGATTTGTTAGATTCACATAATATCCCTATTCGAAATACAGATAAAAAAATTGCTCGCCTTGTGAAATATAACAATAAGTTGAAAGGTTGATCCTTTTGGATATTCAATCCCTTAAAGTTTTAATGGATATAAATGCAATGCAGACACTCGGAAGTGTACAAAGCTCTCAAAATAATTCCTCCACTTCTTCCATGTTCTCAGATATGTTAGGACAAGTTTTACAGGCCAGCACAGGAGATCAGACGACTGAAAATTTAACTTCTCTCCTATATAGTGGTGATTCCCCTGTATTTGTCCCATCAAATTTAAACTCCGGGCAGAATAGTTTAGCGGAAGTTATTTCTTCCTATTCATCTGCTTTTACAAATAATGGGACAAATTTTGAAGAAATTATTAAGAAAGCTGCTACAACGTACAATGTGCCAGAAAAGCTTATTTCTTCCATCATTAAACAAGAGTCTAATTTTAACCCTTCTGCTACTAGTTCCGCTGGGGCATCCGGGCTAATGCAGTTAATGCCTGGCACTGCTAAATATTTAGGTGTTACTAATTCATTAGATCCTGAACAAAATATAATGGGTGGAGCAAAATATATAAGCCAAATGCTGTCTCAATTTGACGGTAATATTGAGACAGCGCTTGCCGCATACAACGCAGGACCTGGAGCAGTAAAAAAATACGATGGCATCCCACCATATAAAGAAACACAGAACTACGTGCAAAAAGTAATGAATTACTTCCAAACATAAAGTGAACTTCCATCAGTGGGGGGTTCCTTATGCCCCACTGATGGAAAATAGAACCAATCAAGAATTTACAGCCTGTTAAAAAGGGATAGCTAAATTTCGGACAACCTATTTTGATGGATAGGTTGTTTTTTTATGTAAACTCGAATAGGTGCAGTAACCCTCCTACGTTCTTACTTGCGTTAGTAGGTGTTTTACTTGTGTTACATTTTAATGTACTGGCTAAACTTTCTTGCATCCATGGCTTATTTATTGCCCTCAAGTAGAGTTCACTTGCGAAAAGGGGAATTATTCCACTCCTAGCTCTATTATGTCTTCCACTTTTCTATGAGATAATCTAATTGTTTGAGATATTTGGGTTTCGTTGATAGAATGAATATAGTGCTAGAGCAAAGGGGTAAAGAAAATGACACAAAAGCCAATACTTCCTTACGATGAAATCGGAGCAGAGAAATTACATCTGCTAGTGGATACGTTTTATGGCAATGTAGCAAAGCATCCGCTGCTTATACCGATTTTTCCAAATGATTTATCGGAAACAGCTAGAAAACAAAAACAATTTCTAACTCAATATTTAGGTGGACCTAATTTATATACAGAAGAACACGGACATCCGATGATGAAAATGCGACATAATCCATTCCCAATTACGCCTGAAGGAGCACAAGCTTGGCTTTCTTGCATGAGAGATGCAATGGATAAAGTAGGATTAGAAGGCAAGGTTCGTGATTTATTTTATAGACGTTTAGAACTTACAGCAAACCACATGGTCAATCAAATGAATCATGAGGAGGAAGAAATGTGACAAGAATACAAATTCCGTCTGAGACGTTCACATCCCCTTTAGTAAACAAGCCGCTTGAAATGTATGTTTTTTTGGATCCATTATGTTCAACTTGTTGGGATATGCAACCTACTCTTCGGAAGTTGCAAGTAGAGTATGGACAGTATTTTACTGTTCGCACTGTACTTAGTACTCAATTGAATAAGTTAAATACAGTTTGTAACTTTCCCAATGCCAATTTGAGTAGTGATTCATTTAATATTTCCAAAATAGAACATTCCGTTTTTCCTTCTATCGCAGTGAAAGCTGCAGAATTTCAAGGAAAGAAAGCTGCTTTACGTTTTTTTATTAAAATTCAAGAGTACTTGTTTTTGAAAACTAAAAATGTTACTTCCTTTTCCATATTACAAGAGATAGCAGAAGAAGTTAGACTTGATGTAGATGAATTTACCCGCGATTTTCTTTCCAATGAATGTGCTAGGTCCTTCCAAAGCGACTTATCCATTACTTGTGAAATGGAAGTGGACTCTTTTCCAAGCATCGTATTCTTTAATGAGAATATTGAAGACGAAGGTATAAAAGTAGCCGGAAATTATCCATACGAGATATACGTACAAATTCTGCAAGAAATGCTATATGAAAAGCCCGAAATACAAGATCCTCCATCACTGGAAAAACTTTTTGATCGATTTCATTCCTTAACTACAAATGAAATTGCAAGCTATTATAATATTTCTGATCAATTAGCTGAACGTGAACTTAAAAAACTTCTATTATTGCAAAAAGTTGAAAGACTCCTCTTGCCAAACGTCGTGTTATGGCGGTTAAAATAAAAAATAGCAACCTATCTATAAAAAGATAGGCTGCTATTTTTTTAGTAAAGACTTTATATTATGTATAAAACAGAAAATGCCCATTTCCTCCTACCGAGGAAAGGGCATTTTCATTTACAAAGGGGATGGGAGAAATGTTCACGTTCAAACAAAGGGGTGTATGTTATCTTGTGATTTATTTCACACTCTTACTTTAACACGTCATTTTATATAATACAATATATTAGCTCCTCTTTTCACAAATTCGTCATACATCATAGGACGTCCTACCTTTTCCCTTCTTTTATACGTAATGAAAAAAAGCCTGGCTAAAAGCCAGGCTTTTCGTTATTCTCCTAAAAGCAGTTGTTCTAATTCATTTAACTTTTCTTCAAAGACGCGACACGCTTCCTCAATAGGAGCAGCAGTATTCATATCTACTCCCGCTTTTTTCAATACTTCGATTGGGTAATCGGAACAACCTGCTTTTAAGAAATCATTAATATAACGATCTACGGCTGGCTTACCTTCTGTTAGAATTTGGTTGCTAAGGGCAGTTGCTGCGCTTAAACCAGTTGCATATTGGTATACGTAGTAGTTGTAATAGAAATGAGGAATTCTCGCCCATTCCAGTCCAATTTGTTCATCAATAACAATATCATCACCATAGTATTTTTGATTTAACTTATAATATTCTTCCGTTAGCTTATCAGCGGTTAATGCTTCCCCATTTTGATCTAACTGGTGAATAATATGCTCAAATTCCGCAAACATCGTTTGACGGAAAACAGTTCCACGGAAGCCCTCTAGCCAATGATTTAATAAATAAATACGTTTCTTAGGATCTTCAATAGTTTTCAGTAGGTAATCGTTCAATAGTGCTTCATTGCAAGTTGAGGCCACTTCTGCCACGAAAATGGAATAATCCCCGTAAACATAAGGTTGATTTGCACTTGTATAATAACTATGAAGACTATGCCCAAATTCATGCGCTAGCGTAAAAAGATTGTTTACGTTATTTTGCCAGTTCATAAGTATATATGGATTCGTATCATATGCTCCTGAAGAATAAGCACCAGATCGTTTACCTTTCGTCTCCACTACATCGACCCAGCGGTTTTCAATCCCTTGTTTGACGATAGACACATATTCTTCTCCTAATGGTTCAAAGCTCTTAATCATCGCGTCACAAGCCTCTTCATACGTGTATTCCATATTCAATTCTTTCACTAATGGTGTATAGAGATCCCACATATGCAATTCATCTAGACCTAACACTTTTTTTCGAAGACTTACATATCGATGTAGCAAATGGACGTTTTTATTGATAGTATTAACCAGATTGTCATATACACTTTCAGGAATATGATTGTTAGACATTGCTGCTTCACGCGCTGACGCATAATTTCTAATTTTCGCGTTGACATTGTCTCCTTTAATATTCCCTGTAAGAGTTGACGCAAATGTGTTACGGAATTTACCATACGTATCATACATTGCTTTGAATGCATCCTCACGAACACGTGGATCTTCACTTTCTAAGAAGCGTGTATATCTACCATGTGTTAGTTGCACCTCATTGCCATCTTCATCTTTAATAGTTGGAAATTCTAAATCTGCATTATTTAGTTTGCCGAACGTGTCTGCTGAAGCTCCAGCAACCTCCGAAAATTGGGCCAGTAATGCTTCTTGTTCTTTTGGAAGCACATGTGGACGCTCTTTATTTATTTCTTCTAGAAGTTGTCTATATACTTGTAAATCCGCATTCTCATTTAGGTAACTGGAAATAACAGACTCTTCCACTGAAAGAATCTCTGGAACTAAAAAGGATAGCTCTGTTGAAACCTTTACATATAATGATTTAATCCGACTATCCATTGCTTGGTAAGTGCTATTAGCAGTATCTTGGTCCGTACGCATATGTGCAAATGTATATAGCTTACGTAATCTTGAAGTTAATTCATCACGATAAGTCAGCACATCAAGCAAAGCGTTTGCTCCACTATTGATTGTTTCTTGATAAGAAGAAGCTTTTTCCGATAACAACGCGACCTCTTGATACTCTTTTTCCCATTCATCATTAGAGGCGAAAATATCTTCTAATTTCCATGTTAAGTTTTCTGGTACTTCATCACGAGTCAAGATTTTGTTCTTTGTATCTGTAGTCAAATTTGGTTCCCCCTCTTATTGTTTCGAATATCGAATCACTTCCTATTTTCTCAATTTTCTAATCAATTTGCAAGGAATTCACTGTATAACAATTGCGTCATCAAGGAGTAATTTATTTTGCTAGCATAGATTACTTTATCTGATGAAATTAAACAGCGTTGCAAAATATGAAGATAGGATTCTACTGCCCTTATATGGTCAGCTGAAGGATCGGAAATTAACTTTCTATAAAACAAGAATGATTCGCAATGCCCGGTATCAGCCTGTTGAATGGATAGACCTAGTTTATACAAATAGTCGATAAACTGAATTTGCCACTCGACCGCATGTTTTGAAAAAATAGAGGCATCCTTAGTAGGAATACCTATAAACAAAGGAAGTTTTTTCGGATGTACTCTCCATCTATAGCATATTTGAAGGAAAGGGGATTGTATTCCTTTTCTATTAAAAATATAAAGATTATCTAACTGTTTGAAACGATGATGCTTAAAAATGGTGAAGTACCTTTGAAATTCTTCCAAGGAGTTCTTTTTGATAATTGCAAATGGCCAAGATTGACTTTCTATAGAGAGTTTTTTGACCTTTACTATATAATTGTTTCCCTTTATATGCATTGGATTGGAAATATAATGAAAGTATTTTGATTGAGGGCAATAGGTGAGTAAGTTTTTCCCATTTGAGGTTGCGTAAAAAAACTGTTGTCGATATGCGGACAGCTGCATAGTCCCTATTTCTTGGAGTGGGAAATCGGAAATTGATGGTGTTCGTAATATCCAAATGGGGGGTTTATCCGATTAGCTATATAGCCTGCTGTTCGCTGCTGAATTACAGTAGCTGGTATTTGGCTACACTGAAATTCTATTGCAATAGGATAAGATTCACTTTGGACATATAGATCAGGTCTTTGATGGAGGGAAGGAAGATAGGCTTCCAGTTGTACTGTTGAAGAATGCTTTTGCAAAAATTCATATAAATGCAACTTACCTTGTAAATGGTCCTCACTTTCCCCTTCCGAAAAAGTCTGAGTGCAAGAAGCATTACGAGTATGAGCAAAATGCGGGGTTTTTATCATACCGTTTTTTAATATGACTTGTTCGCTACATTGTATGCAGGAGAATCTGTTGCTACTTTTTAATTTGTCTAAAAAGGCTTTTGGATGCTGTGCTGGTATAATAATTTCTCCATCTGCTGTTACTGCTGATAATATTTGTATCACCTCCTTCTACTAATATACAAATTTTCTGTAAATAATGCAATAACCAAGGTAGTCATCTGTAATAAAAAAAACCTTCTATAAATAGAAGGTTTTAAAAATGTTTATTCAACTCATCTAGAACTCCATGTTCGATTATCTGTTTCCCATACTCTTGAATTATATGAATAGTCGTTTTTGAATTATTTGCAAACTCTGAAACAACACTTAATGTATTAAGCACCGACTCAAATTCTGTTATATCAAAATCAAAAACAATATGCAAATAGTATTTATCTTCATAATAATACAAAGATGTCAGTAAATCAGCTTCATCTAACTTTTTCGCAAGACCAATTACATCATCGAAGCCCTCGAAAACAAATGTATAATCCGTCGGAATTTCTTCTAAGTCCTCCATATAACTTGAAAAGTCATCAAATTCATGTGGCCCGATAGAGCTTGATACCCCATTTTTAAATATTTTTCCAGACATATCATCTACATCTGAATTATTTCCTAAACGTTCATCTTGTTTTGTTATTTCCGTTCTTGTAACAATCACTTCCAAACCTTTTTCCATCGCATGAACTTGAATCCATAAAGGACCATCTAATTCTTCAAAATGATCATCATCATGAACCTCATCCATCATTTCCCAAAAAAGCTGCTCGCTCTTATCCTTATTGAACCAGATTTCATCTCGGCTGAAGCCTCTTTCTTCAATGTCGATGTATGAAATGTATACTTTGAAAGTGTTATCATTGATACGCTCGATATCCATTTAACACATCTCCTTTCGCTTCTTACCGTTTCAATTGTGTAGTGTCTATTACTATTGTATGTCGTTTGTGAAAAAAAGAAAAGGATTCCTGCTTCACTTTTAAAATTATTAACCAAACTATATGCATTGTAGAAAATTTTCGCGCTTAATGCAAGTAGAAGGAAAAAAGAAAAGCCAATTATTTTTCAAAATGAACTTTGAAAAACAATTAGCTTAGTATAATACTAGTTAACTAGACGTTGTGCTTCAAGCAGTTGATAAGCACGTACTTTTCTAGGTAGAAATCTTCGAATTTCATCTTCATTGTATCCAACTTGTAAACGTTTTTCATCTAAGATAATTGGTCTACGTAGTAATCCAGGATGCTCTTGAATTAATTCGTAAAGACGTTGTAACGGAAGACTTTCTAAATCCACATTCAATTTTTGGAATATTTTGGAGCGAGTTGAAATGATTTCATCTGTTCCGTCTTCTGTCATTCGTAAGATTTCTTTTATTTCACTTATACTAAGTGGTTCAGAAAAAATATTGCGTTCTTTATAAGCTATTTCATGTTCTTCTAACCAAGCTTTCGCTTTTCTACAAGAAGTACAACTTGGTGAAGTGAATAAGGTTACCATCATTTTAAAAAACACTTCCTCTCAAATGTCTGTGTTATATAAAGTAGATTATAATTAATTTAATGTAGTAATGTACATTCTAAGTATACACCACTTTTAATTCATTTTAAATATGTTTTAATGAAAATTTTACTCTGTGAAAATTACTGTCACAATTTCGTGTTACTTATAAAGGAATCCTAATATTTTATAAATAAAAATTAGTTATATATTTATTAATACCCATCATTTAAAAAACTTAAACATCTCCATAATAAAAAAATTCGTATTCTCAATTAGTGATACTTAATGAAAATAACTGTTATACTTAATAGTACGTTCTAAATGTAAAAAGGTTTCAAAAAAGAAAAAAAAGCAGGATTAAATTTCATCCTACTTCATTGATCTTTAAGTTTTAGTAAGCATACTTTCCAATTAATCTATCTATGCTTAAGGTGTATAATCTACTCCTTTAGAATATTTATTTCCAGCATTCCAAAGCAAATATTCTTTTATGCCTGCTTCATTTAATGCCTTAATCTGAGCCTCTACTTCATCTTTGCCATATTGTTGATAATTCCCAGCCCCCAAATAAGAAGCTGTAAAATCTTGAAGCCATGGTCTAGATACCGGAGGATTTTCAAGCTCCGCTAGTTTTGCATTTTCAACTTTTGCGTATTCCTGTACTAATCTATATGGCTCTAAATCTGGTTTAGCAATTCCAAAATAAGAAGTCCAGTGACTTGGGTAAATCATAGAGGAAATCACATCTACGTTTTCAGAGATTTTGCTGAAATTTTGACCAATTCCTGGTGCTTCAGGTAATGTAGCTGAATAACCGAATATATCAACCGATAATTGTGCACCATATGGTTTAAGTTTTTCCTTTGCATATGCTACAAAATCTGTAACCGCTGAAACTCTTCGTTGAACCATGTCTGACTCTGACGCTTCATATTTACCCATAGAGTATTTTAAAGTGGTTTCTCTTTTTTCAAACCCTTCCGGAAAACGAACATAATCAAATTGGATTTCTTTAAAGCCCATTTTAGCAGCCTCGATTGCAATGTCTACATTATAATCCCATACCTCTTGCATAAATGGATTGACGAATGCTTCACCTCGTCCATTTTTCCAAACCGATGTGCCTTCTACAAATGACCATTCAGGCTTTGTTTCTGCAAGCTCAGTATCCTTAAAGATTACAATACGAGCTATTGGATAAATCTGTTTTTCTTCCATTGTCTTCAACATTGTTTGGAGGTCTTTTATGTATGGCTTTCCAATATTATATTTTGCTAAAGGGGAATCCTCTTTTGGGATGTAAGTAAGATTTCCAAAATCATCTTTAAGATCAATAACCATCGCATTTAAATCTGTGGTGTCGATTAAATTCAACAAGTCATTAAATCTTTCTCCCCCTGCGGAATGTCCTGTTACATATACACCTCTTACAGCATCTGGATATTCAAAAGTAAATCCAGAATCATAGGTAAATAATTTGGAGGAAGATACTATTGTTTCATCTATTGCTTGGAAACTAAATTCTTTTGTTGAAAAGTCCTTTGAAAACAAGGGTGTTTCCGCTTTACCCGTACCTGGTAGCAATATAGTCATCGCAATAGAGGCTGAAGCTATTACTTTAAGTTTTTTTTTCATATAATAAAAATTCCTTTCCTTATAAGTCCTTTCATTCTAACAATTCATACTTATGAATGAAAGTGCCAAATGATCACAATATATTAGATTACTTGAAGTATTTTGTTTACTCTGTATGTACCCATAAATAAATGTTTTAAATCTTCCCGATAATCTCACGTGGTTATTTGCTTCGTCAATTAAGATAACAGTAAAAATTTATATTTATTTTAGAAAAAACGGGTAAAAGATGCCCGGTCCTTTAAGGTCAGAATCTGTTTCTATCGTTTTAAAAGGGCTTTGGACAGACGCTTTGCTATATGATTACTGATTGAATTTATAGGGATGCTAGTTGGTTGTGACGTCCGTCACAACCAACTAGCATCCCTTTTTTTTGATAATTTTATGGCTTGTGTCTGACCTTCACCCTTCTATAACTTCTAGAAACAGGTTAGTGCATTTTTGGATAACTAAAGATAAGATACTTTCTTATTCATAGAGTAAGCTCTCGAAGATGCTATTTCGTTCTCTATTTCGCTTCTTTATTGGAAAAACACTTACTATTTCTCTTTATTTCCACTAGAATATCAGAAATCTACTCTCTCCATTTATTATTGGATAATAGCATTTCTAATTCAAATGCAATTACAAATAATTTTATTACCATCTAAAATTTGAACAATCTTATCAACTTAGCTATTTCTGAAAGTGTCATAAACCCAGTGTGAACAAGACATTTTTATATACTTTCTTTTTAAAAAAACGACCATTCGATTGAATGGTCGTCGATTTATTAAACTTATTAATTTGATATAGCTTGTAAAGTTACAAGTTCTTTTGCTGAACAATAGACGAAATGTCCAGGTGTTACTTCTCGCATTGCTACCTCTTCGCCGTCCTGGTAATTATGAGAAGCAGGATCGTATGATTTACGCACACGAGTACGTTCATAATTTGGGTCAGGAAGTGGTATTGCAGATAATAATGACTGCGTATATGGATGCATTGGATTATTGTATAAATCTTCTGCTGGAGCTAGTTCTACCAGCTTACCAAAATACATTACTCCGATACGATCGGAAATGTATTTAACCATGGATAAATCATGGGCAATAAACAAATAGGTTAACCCTTTTTCTTCTTGTAATTCTTTTAATAAGTTAACTACTTGTGCTTGAATAGAAACGTCTAGTGCTGAAATAGGCTCATCTGCAATGATGAATTCTGGGTTAACTGCTAAGGCTCTGGCAATTCCGAGACGCTGACGTTGCCCACCAGAAAACTCATGTGCATATCGATCTGCATGCTCCCGATTCAAACCTACTGTTTCTAATAATTCAACCACACGTTCCTTACGTTCTTTTGAATTTTTTACAAGTCCATGAATATCTAAACCTTCTGCAATGATATCCAGTACTTTCATACGTGGATTCAAAGATGCATAAGGATCTTGGAAAATCATTTGCATTTTACGGTTAAATGATTTCAAATCTTTTTTTGATTTTTTATCATGTACATTTATGCCATCATAAATTACTTGTCCATCAGTTGCATCATAAAGTCGAATAATTGTACGACCTGTTGTTGATTTTCCACAACCCGATTCTCCAACTAGTCCAAGTGTTTCCCCTTTATAAATATCAAAGCTGATATCGTCTACAGCGCGAACTTCATTAGGCTTACCTTGATTGAAATACTGCTTGAGATTTTTAATTTCTAATAATTTTTCAGCCATCAGTAAGTCCCTCCTTCCGTTCCTTCATAATAACGACTACCAGGGAACTTTTTCATACGTTCTACGATTGCTAGTGGCGGCTCTACTTTTGGAGCATCTGGATGTAACAACCATGTAGCTGCAGAGTGAGTCTCACTTACTTTAAAGAATGGCGGTGCTTCCTCTAAATCTATTTTCAATGCATAATCACTACGTAGAGCAAATGCATCGCCTTTTGGAGGATACAATAGATCAGGAGGAGTTCCTGGAATTGCATACAATTTTTCTTCAGCTGTATCTAATGATGGCATTGAGCTTAGTAAACCCCACGTATATGGATGCTGCGGATTGTAGAATATTTCATCTACTGTCCCAATCTCCACAATTTTACCACCATACATTACTGCCACTCTATCTGCAACATTCGCAACTACCCCAAGGTCATGTGTAATGAAGATGATAGAAGTATCAATTTTCTTTTGTAGGTCCTTCATTAACTCTAAAATTTGTGCTTGAATCGTTACATCTAAAGCAGTCGTAGGTTCATCTGCTATTAGAATTTGTGGATTACAAGCTAATGCAATTGCAATAACTATACGTTGACGCTGACCACCTGAGAATTGATGTGGATATTGTTTAACACGTGCTTCAGGCTTTGGCATACCAACTAAACGCAATAAGTCTACCGCCACTTTACGTGCTTCTGCTTTACCAATTTTACGGTGCTTTAAAATTGGCTCCATGATTTGTTTACCAATTGTCATTGTTGGGTTTAAAGAAGTCATTGGATCTTGGAAAATCATTGAGATATCTTTTCCACGAATCTTTTGCATCTCTTTATCCGATAGCTTAGTCAAATCTTTCCCATTAAATAATATTTGACCATTTTTAAATTCTGAACTTGATTCAGGCAATAAACGCATAATCGCCTTCGTTGTAACTGACTTACCAGAACCAGACTCTCCTACAATTGCAAGTGTTTCTCCTTTTTTTAAGTCGAAGTTAACACCACGAATGGCTTTTACTTCACCAGCAAATGTATGGAAGGAAAGCTCTAGGTCATTAACTTCTAATATATTTTCCATTTTCGCTTTCCTCCTTTTAGTCTTTCATTTTTGGATCAAGTGCGTCACGTAAACCATCACCTAATAAGTTGAATGCAATCATTAGTAAACTAATAATAATAGATGGGAACAGTAAAATATGTGGTTGGAATTGAACCAACTTGTAACCATCATTAATAAGAGTACCTAACGAAGCAGCAGGTGGTTGCAGACCTAATCCGATGAAGCTCAAAAATGCCTCAAAGAAAATCGCACTTGGAATAGTGAACATTGTATTGATAATGATAATACCTAAAATATTAGGTAAGATATGTTTTGAAATAATTCGACCATTTGTTGCACCTAAAGTACGTGATGCTAATACGAATTCTTGATTTTTGAATTTTAAAACTTGACCGCGTACTATACGAGACATACCAATCCATCCCGTTATGGTGATCGCAATAATAATCGCTTGTATACCTGGCTCCATAAACGTAAGCATAAGGATAACAATTACAAGCGTTGGAATACCATAAAGTATTTCTACTACACGTTGCAGAATGTCATCTACACGTCCACCATAATAACCAGATATCCCACCGTAAGCAACCCCAATGACCATATCAATTACAGCTGCCACAAAAGCGATAAATAAGGAGATTTGAGTACCTTCCCAAACACGTGAGAACATATCACGACCTAAACCGTCTGTACCAAACCAATAATACGTATCTACCTTTTTCATTTCGTATAAGTCTACTTCTTTACCTGCAAGTTTACCAACACCATCCATTATTCCAAGCTTTTCAATTCCCGGAACCTTTGGTGGTAAATTAGCGTGAGTGATTGTTTGTGTTTCTGCATCATGCGGACTAATCATTGGTCCGACAAAGGCCATAATGATTATGAAAGCCAAAATGAACATACTTACTATCGCGGCTTTATTTTTGCGAATTCGAAGCCAAGCATCTTGCCAAAAACTTAAACTCGGTTTAGTAATCCGCTCCGCATGACTTGCGTCAATCTCAATTCTTTCAAATGAATCTGCAGGTGGTTTTTGTAAGTCATGTTTCATTAATCTTTACCTCCTGACAAACGAATACGTGGATCAATGATGCCATAAAGCACATCTACTAAGAATATTACGACAATTAGGAACGCAGAGAAGAATAATGTTGTTCCCATAATAATAGAGAAGTCATTAGACATAATAGATTTAACAAATTGCTCCCCGATACCAGGTATTGCAAAGATTTGTTCAATAACAAGGGATCCTGTTAATAATCCTGCTGCTAATGGTCCTAAAACAGTAACTAGTGGGATCAAAGCATTTCGGAAAGCATGCTTAAATGCTATTTCGAAACCATTGGCACCCTTAGACTTGGCTAAAGTAATATAATCTGAGCTTAAAACCTCAATCATTTCTGTCCGTATAAATCTAGACGCAGTTGCAAGTGGCCCCATTGCTAAAGCAATAGATGGCAGTACGCTGGACATCCAGCCATCCTTCCATAGACCAACAGGGAATAGTTGCCATTTAACAGCTAACCAATATTGAAGAAAAGTGGCAAAAACGAAAGATGGAATAGATATACCGATGATAGCCACAAATGTACTACCGTAATCCCAAATAGTATTTTGTCTTAATGCTGCAATCATACCTAATAGTATACCAATTGCTACGCCAAGCACTAAACCTTGAGTTCCAAGTAACATAGATGGTCCTAAACGATCTACGATTAAATCTGTTACGCTAGCATTCTTAAATTGAAATGAGTTACCTAAGTCGCCTTGCGCCAAATTCAACATATATTTTGCGTATTGTACTGGAATCGGTTGATCTAACCCATATTTCGCCTCAACTACCGCAAGTTGCGTAGGGGATAGTTTTGAAGCAGAGCTAATCGGGGATCCTGGAAGCGTCTTCATTAAAAAGAATGTTGCAGTCGCTATCAGGAAAAACGTAATAAACATATAAAAAACACGACGAGTAATGTATTTTGCCATCTTTGCACCTCCTAGAAAAAATATTATTAAATACTACTAATATATATAAACAGATAACAAGGGTAATTGTCAAAATCAATTTATTAATATTAAATATTTTGTGAATTCTGATTCATTTAAAAAGAGAGTACATGATTCCATTAGGATACCATATACTCTCTAACTATGAGATTTTAAATCTTGTTAATTATCTTATTTACCTTCGATATAAGCCCATTTGTAGCTGTAATCTCCACCGAATGGATGAGCAATTACACCTTTAACATAAGGTTTTTGTAGGAACATTAATCCACGTTGGTAGATTGGTCCAACTGCAAAATCTTGGTCTACAATAAGTTTTTCGGCTTTAGCCATTGCTTCCCAACGAGCTGGGATATCTGTAGCTAATGAACCATTAATATCTGCTAATAATTGATCGTACTCAGGGTTTGAATATGACATTTGGTTATTACCGCCGTCAGTTTCCCATAAGCTTAAGAATGTGAATGGATCTTGGTAATCTGGTCCCCATCCTGCAACTTGAATATCGTAATCTTGGTTTGTATCAAGATCTAAACGAACATTAAATGGTACTTCTTTAAGAGTAATTTTTAAACCAGGTAAGTTACCTTCTAATTGAGCTTTGAAGTATTCATCCATTTTTTTAGAAAGTTCTGTGTCTCCACCAAGAATTTCTATAGAAAGTTCAGTAACACCTAGCTCAGCTAAACCTTTTTCCCATGCAGCTTTTGCTTCGTCTGCATTGAATACTGCCATGTCTCCGTTAATATCACGGAAGTCATTTCCATCTTCATCAAAAACAAAATCTTTTGGAATGAATGAATATGCAGCAGTAGATCCATTTGCTAATACTACAGAAGCTAAATCTTCTTTGTTGAATGCTTTAGAAAGAGCTTCACGAATATTTACGTTAGCTAATGGAGTTTTTTCTCCATTACGTTCTTGATTGTATTTAAAATAGAATACAGAAGTTTCTAATTCAGTTAATAGTTCTGGGTCAGCAGCATATTGCATTGCGTATTCCCCTGATAGTCCTGCACGATCTTTTTCACCATTTGTATATAAGTTAACTGCAGTAGCAGTTTCTTTTACTACATCATAGTTAATTTCTGTAAGTTTCACAGTTTCTTTATCCCAGTACTGCTCATTTTTAAGTAGTTGCCAAGATAAACCTGTTCCGTCCCATTTAGCAAGTGTAAATGGTCCGTTGTATAAAAGTGCTTCAGAGTTTTTCGCATAGTTTTCACCTTGCGCTGTAATGAAAGCTTCATTTTGTGGTAAGAATGTTCCAAATGACATAAGTGATAGGAAGTAAGGAATTGGTTTTTCAAGCGTTACTTCTAATGTTTTTTCATCAAGTGCTTTTACACCTAACTCAGTGAATTCAGCTTCACCATTAGAAATTGCTGTTGCGTTTTTGATAACACCAGACATCATGTATGGACCGTATTCAGATGCTGTATCTGGGTTCATAGCACGTTTCCAAGAATATTCAAAGTCATTTGCAGTTACTGGAGTACCATCAGACCAGTTAGAATCACGTAAAGTGAATGTATAAACTAATCCATCTTCAGAAACTTTTGGTTCACCATCAGAAAGTGCTGGAACAGCAATATTTTCTTGACTCAAACGGTATAAACCTTCGTTTACGTTGTTAAGTAGATCAAAACCAACTGCATCAGTTACTAGAGCTGAGTCCATTGTTGGAATTTCTGCAGTCATGATCAAGTTAAGAACTTGGTCTTCGTCTGCTGCTACTTCTTCTGTTGCTTCTTCTGTTGTACCTTCTTTTTCGTCTGTGTCTGTAGTCGTTTTTGTTTCTTTATCGTCGCCACCACAAGCAGCTAGGAATAAAGTAACAACTAACAGTAGGCTTAAAAGCCATACAAGCTTGCTATTCTTCAAAATAATAACCTCCTTAAATATTCAGAAAAATTCATTACAATACTTATTATACATTTTCTTTTAAACTTGTACAGGTTTTTTTCAAATATTTTTACAATAGTGTAACAAAATCATTACATTGTCCTAACAATTGTGAATGTTTGGAAAAGAAATTGCCGATATTTGTTAAATTGAATAATCAATTTTTTGCATATTTTCTGTGTCTATTTTATAATTTACAATTGATAGAGGTGAAATATGAAAAAAAGATTAATTTACTTTCTTGCCTGCCAGGTAGTTATTTTTTTACTAATGTTTTTAGTTTATAGAAATATCCAACTCATACCTTACATAAACATGTCCTTTTTTGTCGGTGGAACAATTACATTTGTCGGTTTAATGACTTATGTCGTTTCAGGTGGTTTTTTCGACTTTTTTACTGAAAGTACACGTAAAGTATTTACGCCCAAACATATGAAAAAAGAGGCGGAACAGATGCGATTACCGTCTGAAGTATTTTCTTTTCCACATAAACCGATTATTGCATTAGGTCTTTCTAATTTGTTTTGTATGTGTATCGCTTTGTTCATCTATTATAGTTATTAGAAGCGCTTGATTTTTGCCTTTCTTCTATATATAATAATCAAAACTAAATAACCTGAGCTTTGAGGAAGAAAAGTACATTTACTATCGTATGTTAAGAGAGTCTGTGGTCGCTGTAAACAGATCATACTGTAAATGGAATGGGCTTCTGAGCAGTATATGTGAAAGCAAAGTAGCATATACCGTCCCCTTCACGTTACGAAAGAAGAGTGGCTAATTATTTTTAGCAAGCTGGGTGGTACCACGGATTTAACATCATTCGTCCCTTTTTTAGGGATGCATGATGTTTTTTTTATTTTCTAAACAAGAAAAGGAGATTCGAAAAATGAAAAAAATTTTTTCAGGCGTACAACCAACTGGGATTATCACTCTAGGGAATTACATCGGTGCCTTTAGACAATTCACTGCATTACAAAATGATTTTGACTGCGTATTTTGTATTGTCGACCAACATGCTATTACAATTGCACAGGATCCAAAAGAATTGAGCGATCATATACGTTCCTTAGCAGCGTTATATATTGCTGTAGGTATTGATCCGAAGAAATCTACATTATTTATACAGTCTGAAGTTCCTGCACATGCACAGGCTGGATGGATTATGCAATGTATTTCCTATATCGGTGAATTAGAAAGAATGACACAATTCAAAGATAAGTCTACTGGTAAAGATGCTGTTTCAGCTGCATTGTTAACATATCCCCCATTGATGGCTGCGGATATACTCCTATATCAAACAGATATCGTACCGGTTGGCGATGATCAAACTCAGCATGTAGAATTGACAAGAGACTTAGCGGAGCGATTCAACAAACGCTACGGTGAGGTATTCACAATTCCTGAAATCCAATTACCTAAAAATGGAGCTCGTATTAAATCCTTACAAGACCCACTGAAGAAAATGAGTAAATCAGATCCAAATCAGAAAGCTACAATTCGTTTGTTGGATAGTCCAAAGGAAATTGAAAAGAAAATTAAAAGCTCTGTTACAGATTCAGAAGGTATTGTCGCTTTCGATCCAGAAAACAAACCCGGAGTTTCCAATCTATTAACGATTGAATCCGCATTGACCGACGTTTCAATTCCTACACTTGTACAAAAATATGAAGGAAAAGGTTACGGAGACTTCAAAGCTTCTGTTGCAGAAGTTATTATCGACCATCTTACACCTATTCAACAAAGATATGAGCAGCTTTTAAACTCTTCCGAGCTAGATGCAATTCTAGATTTAGGAGCAGTGAAAGCAAAAGCGCTCGCAAATGATACATTGACTAAGATGGAAGCCGCAATGGGCCTCGGAAGAAGACAATCGCGGTAATAGAGAGTAAAGACAAACATAAGAATACAAAGTCGGTAGACACCATCATATAAATGAGCACCGATCTCCACGAATAGCCGAGCGATAAAAAATTCAAAAAAAGTACTAAGTTGGAGCAGCTAATAACTGCAATTCCATAACTAATTAAAAATATTAATAATCTTATTAGTATCACATCCTTATAAGACCATATGAAAAACCGCTCCTAAACTTTCGTTTAAGAGCGGTTTTTTAAAAATATTATTTAACTGGAGTATCTGCTACTAATTCGATATCGATTTTATCGAAGTCTGTTTCGTAGCCGAAATCGTAGTTTTTCACACGATTATTAATCGGGCGTAACTCATAACGGAATTGCAATGGAATTACAGCAGAAACATCTGACATATATTCTTGCCATTCACGGAACTTATCAGAACGGAATTTAGAATCAAGTGCTTTTGGAGAATCGATATCAGTTAATAGACCTTCTAGCTCATCAGAAGTATAGCGGCTGAAGTTATAAACTGCTGTTTTAGAGTATAATCCAGCTGGAGATGGGTTAGTACCTGTACCCCATGCACCCATAAAGATATCGATTTCTGGATCATCCGCTTGTACTTTATCATAGAATGTGTTGAATTCAATTAGACGACCTGTAGCTAATTGTACATCTAAACCAACTTCATTCCAGTTTTGTAAGTAGTAAGAAATTACTTGTTCTTGTGTTTCATCACCAGACATTGCAGCAAGTTTGATTGATAATTTTTCCCCTTTAGGGTTTTCACGAAGACCATCGCCATCTGTATCCTTATAACCAGCGTCGTCTAAAAGTTTAATAGCTTTTTCAGCGTCATAGTTATATCCTTCTAAAGAACCATCATAGAAAGATTTGAAAACAGGTGGGATTAGAGAGTTAGCACGTTCACGTAAATCGAAGTAGAATACTTCATTTACTTGCTCAACGTCTAAAGCATAACCCATTGCTTGACGTAATACTTTGTCACCCATTTTTGCTTCTGCTTCATTTGTAATTGCAAGGCTCGCATCATAATCATATTTACCTAGTTTAAATCCTAAATAAGAGTAGTATAATTCTTGACGACCAAGAAGTGTAATATTTTCAAGATCTTTTACATTTTCATATGCGCTCGTTGGGAATGAAAGCGCCATGTCATATTCACCAGTTTCTATTGCTTTAGCAGCTGATGCACTTGGAACAGTTTTAATAATTACGCCATCAAGTTTTGATTGACCTTTCCAGTAGTTCTCATTACGTACAAGTTGTACAGATTCACCTGGAACGATTTTTTCAAATTTGAATGACCCTAAAGTAACTGGGTTTTTACGTATTGCGTCATTTTCAAGTAGTTCTCCAACAGGAATATCTTTTAAGATATGACTTGGTTCTGCGTAACCCCAAAGTCCATCTCCACCAGAGTATATTGCAGGTGATACTTTGTTAAACGAAATTTCTAACGTAGTTTCATCCACTTTTTTCAAACCAGAAATTGTATCTGCTTTTCCATCATGGTATTCTACAGCACCGATAATATTTTGGAAGTCTGAATCATAACGAACTCCAGCATAATCTTTGTGACCGATAATAAGGTAAGGTTGGATTAAGTCCTCAATTTTAAGAGGTTCTCCATCTGACCATTTTACCCCTTCTCTAATTTTAATGGTTGCTTTATTATTATCCCCATCCACTGTTAATGAAGCAATACCAGTGTCAGTTAAAAGGAAATCTCCATCAGTATCGAAAAGTGAGTTACTTGCAAATTGCATAATCTCATCATCATAAGCATCTTCATATAGTGTGTAAGCGAAAATACCTTGGAACGGAGAATCATTTACTAATGCAACTTGTAAAGTTCCACCATTAATAGCTTCTCCTTCATTATTAAGTACTACAGGGAATAAATCTTCCGAAGCTGGTTGTTCAACTTCTTCCTCTGTATCTTTTTCTGCATCTTCATCCCCTGCAGATGGTTCCTCTGTTTTTTCCGGCTCATCAGCAGGTGTTGCTGATTCATCATCTGAATTACACGCGGCAAGGACTAGCATAAGTGTTAACAGTAATGCCAATAGAGCTAAAAGCTTTTTATTCATTCTTTTTCCTCCTTTTTATCTCTTTTTATATATATCAAACGCTCTTGCGTCTAATAACAATTTTTAACCAAGACGTTGACGTGCATCAGCAGATCGGCGAATAGCCTGACCAACATAATTGATCCCTAACATAAGTAATAAGATTAGTAACGCAGCTGGTAACCAGTTCCACCATGCATTTTCCATAATGAATGGGTCGGTTGCGTAGCTTACAAGTGTCCCTAAACTTGGTGTCGAAGGTGGTAACCCAAAACCTAGATACGATAGCCCAGTTTCTAGCCCTACATTTCCTGCAAAGTTTAAGGTCATTTCTACTACTAATATAGAACTTAAATTCGGCATCATTTCTTTAAAAATAATGACAAAATTACTTGTGCCTAACGTTTTCGAAGCACTAATATAATCTCTCCTACTTTCAGATAGAGCCTTGCTTCGAATAACTCTTGCTGTACTAACCCAGAGAAACAAACTCATTATTAAAACGAATATCGGAATATTATATTTAGGAACAATAGTTACAAATACGATAATAATCATTAGTGACGGAATAGTAATGAAGAAATCAATGATACGCATGAAGATATTATCAATCCATCCTCCAAAATAACCTGTCACTAAACCAATTACGACTCCAACAAAACCCGTTATTAGCGTAACTGCTATCGCAATCGTCAAAGAATTGCGTGCCCCAATGATTAGCTGTCCAAGAATATCCCGGCCACCTTTATCGGCTCCTAGCCAAAACTTTTCTCCTGGTGCCGCAAGTTTATCTCTTAAACTAATATGCATTAATTGCTGTTGATCGATTTTCATTGCCCATATATAAATACCGGCGATTACAATGATTAACGATATCAATGAGAACATAGCCAATTTATCTTTCATAAACTCCCGTGCAACTACTTGAAACCCTGTAGGCGGAGAGCTTACTTTTATCTCTTTTGTTGGTACAATAGCTTCAGTATTTTTCATTATCCGGACTCTCCTTATCCATTATTTTTGTTAGTCAATCCTAATTCGAGGGTCAACAATGCTCATGATGATATCGGATAATAGACTTCCTAATAATGTTAAGAATCCAAAAAGCATAACAAGTGCTGTAATTACACTATAATCACGCCCGCTTATAGCCTGAATGAACAATTGTCCCATCCCAGGATATCCAAAAATGGTTTCTATAAATACAGACCCAGTTAGAAGACCAGTGATCGTGAAACCCAAGAATGCTGCAATCGGTAACAATGAGTTACGGAAAATATGTCGTGAGTATACTTTATTGATCGGAATACCTTTACTTTTAGCAGTACGAACATAATCCATCGATTTTGAATCGATAACTTCTGTCCGTAAATACTGAATGACTCCGGTAGTAGCGAGCAAAGCATACGTAATCGCTGGCAATAAAATATGATAAAACTTACTCCAAAGATAACCACCTGTTCCAGAGTCGTATTTAATATCTACTGTACCACTTGTAGGGAACCAACCTAGCTCATAACCGAAGAAGAACAGGTTGATTAGTCCTAATACGAACGTTGGTATTGCGTATACAATAAAGCTATAAAACACGATCGATTTATCTAGAAAAGTATCATGGAATCTACCAGATAATACTCCTAGTGGGATTGCGATCAAATATAATAAAAAGAAACTTAGTAATGATAACCATAATGTATTCAATGCACGGTCTCCGATTAAATTCGATACCGGTACGTTAAATGTATAACTACGTCCGAAGTCTCCTTGAAAGGCATTTCCAATCCAGTTTACATACTGCACATACCATGGATCATAGAAACCAGCTTTAATACGAAGCTCTTCTACCCTGGAAGGATCAGTTTCTGGAGTAATTAGTCCAGTAAAAGGATCACCAGGCATAAATTTCGCCATAATGAATATCAAAAGACTAAGTACAAATAATTGTGGAATCATTACAAGCACACGTCTAATAATCGTTTTCCACATATTATATGCCCCCTTTATTCTGAACACTTTTTGCTACTTGATGTGTTTCGGAAACAGTTTGTAAGTCATATACTCTACCATTTTCATCATAATAATTATGGTGATTTGTTAAATAATCTACTTCTACTGCTCTTCGAATTTTCTTTCGTTCTTCTCGATTCATTGGATTTACTTCCGGAATTGCGGAAAGTAATCTCTTTGTATATATATGTTGAGGATTTGTATAAATGTCTTTCCGATTACCAGACTCTACAAAGCGTCCTTTATACATAATCGAGATATTATCACACATATGTTTAACTACTCCAAGGTCATGGGATATAAATAAGAAGCTTAAGCCAAATTCATCTTGGATATCTTTTAAAAAGTTTAGAACCTGTGCTTGAACCGATAAATCGAGTGCCGATACTGGTTCATCCGCGATTATTAGTTTAGGATTACTAGCGATGGCTCTTGCAATACCAATACGCTGCTTTTGTCCACCTGAAAATTCATGCGGATATTTAAATCTTGCTTCTTCACTCATACCTACAATCGCTAGTAATTCATTAATTCTTTTTCTTTCTTCACCAGGAGAAAGTTTTAAGAAGTTCCGAATAGGCTCTGCAATGATATCCTGCACTCGTTTACGAGGGTTTAGACTCGAATGTGCATCCTGAAAAATCATTTGAATGTCCCGGTTATAGGCTGAATTTCGCCCTCTCGCTTTGTTAGTAACATTTTCACCTTCATAAATAATGCTTCCAGATGTAATTTTTTCTAATCCGATAATAGACTTTCCAGTTGTAGATTTCCCACAACCTGATTCACCTACTAATCCATAAGCTTTACCTTTTTCAAATTCTAGATTTATACCATCTACAGCATACACATTGTCTACTACTGTATTGAAAAATCCCCCTCGAATTGGGTAATGCACTTTTAAGTCATTAATTTGCATGAAACTCATAGGGTATTACCTCCTTTTTCACTTTCAAAGTGAAAATGTTGCCAACAAGTACATCTAACTAGATGACCTGGAGATACCTCATGCAATGTTGGATTTTCCTCATGTGCCTTCGCTGGAATCCACGGAATACGATCTGCGAATCTACATCCTACTCTAGGTAATTTTACTAATGACGGAACCATACCTTGTATTACTTGAAGTTTTTCATTCTCACTATTCATTTGTGGGATAGAGTTTAATAGAGAACGTGTATATGGATGTCTTGGGTTTGCAAACAGCTCTTCCACAGGAGCCTCTTCAATAATTTGACCGGCGTACATAACCGCAACACGATCTGCTGTTTCTGCTACCACACCTAGATCATGTGTGATTAATATGATACCCGCCCCTGTTTCTTTTTGAAGCTCTTTCAATAGATCCAGAATCTGAGCCTGAATAGTAACATCAAGTGCAGTCGTTGGTTCATCAGCAATAATAATATTCGGTTTACAAGAAATCGCAATCGCAATAATAACACGTTGTCTCATCCCACCCGAAAGCTGATGTGGAAACTGTCTAGAAATTCGCTCTGGGTTTGGTATTCCAACTTGTTTTAACAGTTCTAAAACACGATTATTTCGCTCTTGTTTAGACATTTTAGTATGGTATACAAGACCTTCTTCAATCTGCTCACCAATTCTCATCAAAGGGTTTAAAGCTGATAATGGATCTTGGAAAATCATTCCTATTTCTTCTCCACGAACATTATTTAACTTCTCTTCTCCCAATTGCGCAAGGTTTTGCCCTTTATAAAGAATTTCTCCTTGAACTCTTGTTTTGTTATGATCGTACAATCCGATAATAGAAGTTGCTAAAGTAGATTTTCCACAACCAGACTCACCAACTACCGCAAGTATTTCATTTTTTCTTAAGTTTACGGATACCCCATCAACCGCATCATAATATGTATCCTTTATGCGAAAACCAGTATGTAAGTCTTTTATTGTTAAAAGATGATCTAAGTTGTTCAACGTATTGCCCCTTTCAGTCCTCGCTCATCAAAGTTTTTTAGAAGGATACTAGATTATAAGTTATTATATTTTTCTGTTTTTTGTTTGCTTATTGTTAAATTCTATTACAGTTCTGTTACAATCGCAATATCATTTTTTGATTATTTCCTTAATTTACTCTTTTTTGAAAATTAGGATATGTTTTAACACTAGTAATATCAAGACATTCTGAGCTCTTTTTATAGTTAGAAATATTTTTTTGAAATATTAATTATTCATCATATTTCACCAAATTATATCAATAAAATGTCATTCTACCTTCTAAAACACTAGCGTTTCAACACTTTAAAGCACTGAAATTTAACAACAAAAAAAGCATTTCCAAATTTTAACTTGGAAATGCTCAGGAAGAAAACTTCTATATTTTTTTGAATAAAATGCTTGCATTATGTCCACCAAAACCTAATGAATTACTCATAGCGTATTCCATGTCTGCTTTTCTAGCAGCATTCGGCACATAATCCAAATCACATTCTGGATCAGGTGTTTCTAAATTCATCGTCGGAGGTAGGATTCCTTCTTTCAAAGCTAGCACAGTGAAGATTGCTTCCACTCCACCTGCTGCTCCTAAAAGATGCCCAGTCATTGACTTTGTTGAACTCATCGCAAGCTTATATGCATGGTCTCCAAAGACAGTTTTCACTGCCATTGTTTCAAAATGATCATTATATGGAGTACTCGTTCCATGTGCATTAATATAATCAACTTGCTCTGGTGAAATTGTGGCATCATTCAGCGCTTGTATCATCGCACGAGCGGCACCTTCTCCGCCTGGAGCTGGAGCTGTAATATGATGCGCATCACCTGTGGAACCATATCCAATAATTTCTGCATAAATTTTCGCGCCTCGCGCTACGGCATGTTCATACTCCTCCAAAATAATAATCCCTGCACCTTCCCCAATGACAAATCCATCACGATTCGCATCGAATGGACGAGAAGCCGTCTTAGGGTCTGTATTTAATGTTAGGGCAGTACTCGAAACAAATCCTGCTACAGACATATGGGTAATTGGAGATTCTGCTCCACCTGTAATCATTACGTCTGCATCCCCACGTTCAATCACCTTAAATGCATCTCCAATAGAGTTTGTACCAGATGCGCATGCTGTAACCGAACATGAGTTAATAGCTTTGGCACCAAAATGAATAGACACTTGACCTGCTGCCATATCTGGAATCATCATTGGAACAAAAAATGGACTTACTCGTCGTGCCCCTTTTTCTAAAAAGACACGGAACTGAGCTTCATACGTTTCCATTCCACCTATACCAGAACCAATCCATACTCCTGTACGAAGGCCAACCTCTTCTGTAATGGTTAGATTTGCATCTTCCACTGCCATGATAGAAGCTGCTAATGCGTAATGAGTAAAGCGATCCATTTTACGCGCATCTTTTCTTTCAATATACTTTTCAATATCAAAATCTTTCACTTCAGCTGCAACCTTAGCTGCAAACTGTGAAGCATCTAGTCTTGTCAGCATACCTACACCAGATCTACCTTCTTTTATACCCGACCACGTTGTTTCAACATCATTACCTAGTGGTGTAACAGCACCTAAACCTGTTACTACTACCCTGCGTTTTGTCATGAATAATTCACCCTTCCAAATTGTTCGTTTATTTTCCCCATTTTAATGCAATTGCTCCCCAAGTTAAACCTCCACCAAAACCAACCATTACAATGGTATCATCGTCTTTTACTTTGCCATTTTTCACTTCTTCATTTAAAGAAAGTGGTATGGAAGCTGAAGATGTATTACCATACTTATGAATGGTTTTAGACATTTTCTCAATAGGTAACCCTAGTCTTTCTCTTGACGATTCCATTATACGAATATTAGCTTGGTGTGGAATTAGCATATCAATTTCTTCTTTATTTAATCCAGCTTTTTCTATTACATTTATCGCAGATTCACCCATTTGTCTAACGGCAAATTTAAAAACTTCTCGTCCGTTCATTTCAAGATGTGGACCTTCTTGTGATAAATACTTACCACCACTACCATCAGCACCAAGCTCGAAGGATAATATTCCACGACCTTCAGAAACTTTACTAACTACTGCAGCTCCAGCACCATCACCAAATAGAACTGCTGTGTTTCTATCTTCCCAATTAGTAATTTTAGATAGTTTTTCTACTCCCACTACAAGCACGTGAGAGTATGTATTCGCCTCAACAAATTGCTTCGCAGTTACTAGACCATATATAAATCCTGCACATGCTGCTGATAAATCCATTGCAGCCGCATTTGTTGCACCAAGTTGTTCTTGTAGCATAGTGGAAACACTTGGAAATGGGCGGTCTGGAGTTACTGTTGCTACAAGTATCAAGCCAATCTGATCGGCAGTAATTCCTGCATCTTTAATTGCATCTTTTGCGGCTTTTACAGCCATATGGGATGTATTTTCTTCTGGTCCCGCAATTCTACGTTCTTCTATACCAGTCATCGTTCTTATCCATTCGTCAGATGTATCCATTCTTTTTTCAAGGTCTTCATTTGTCAAAATATGTTCAGGTGCATATGTACCTAAACCAATTATTCCTGCGTTCATGAATGTTCCTCTTTTCTTATAATCTATTATTAGTACCTGGTATTAATAATAACGAATATATGTATATTTTTCAACAACAGAGTTTGTTTTACCAAATATTCTTTTGTAATATGCTATGCTATGGTATGATACATATATAAAATTAGCGCCTGAGGTGAAATTACATGCACTATATAATGACGGTATTTTGGTCAGTACTTTTAGTTTCTATGTTAAATTACGTAGTAAGCTCCGTACAGAACGTTGAGTTTATATTCATGGATGGTATTTTCATGTCTATTCCAGTAGCAATTTTGGTTCTGATTATCGCTGCAATCATTCCCGACGAACCAACAGCTAAAGCACAACACTAAAAAACAGCCTTCCAATAGGGAGGCTGTTTTTATGTTCCTGAGATTCCTAAGGATTTTGCGGGATTAGTTCGTATACGAGAATACTTGCTGGCTATACGAGAGATAAATACTCATATACGAGAGACATCTTCGATTATACGAGAGCGACTGACGTATACAAGAGCAGTTACAAGCTATCCGAGAGAGAAACACTCATATACGAGAGACATCTTCGACTATTCGAGAGCGACTGCCGTATACGAGAGCAATTACAAGCGCTCCGAGAGAGAATCACTCATATACGAGAGACATCTTCTGCTATACGAGAGAGCTTGTGCATTTACAAATCATTTACTTTTTGCCTTTAAAAAACCATAGATAAACCACAATTTAAATGTGAGTTTATCTATGGTTTAATTTTCACTAAACTTTATTAATCTTCAATCAAGACCTTTAGTTCATCCTCTTCCATTTTTGCCACTATCTTGCTTCCTGGTAATACGGTGCCGCCGATTAAAAGTTTCGCCACTGCTGTTTCTAAATAACGTTGGATATAGCGTTTCAACGGTCTCGCACCAAACGCAGCATCTGTACCTTCCTTAACAATCCACTGGACTACCGACTCATCCACTTGTAACTCAATTTCTTGTTCATGTAATCGTTTTTGAAGCTGTTTTACGTATTTTTCTGTAATCTTAACAAAGTGCTCCGTAGTCAATGAGTGGAACATGATTATGTCATCTAAACGATTTAATAGCTCCGGTTTAAAATGTTCATGTAATGCGCTCATGACAAGACTTTCTTCTTGTTCAGTGACTTTCCCCGTTGTATTAGCTAAATACCCTGAACCTATATTTGAAGTCAAAATAACAATCGTATTTGTAAAGTTTACGATTCTTCCTTGGCTATCCGTAATTCGCCCATCATCCATTAACTGCAATAAAATATTAGCCACGTCAGGATGTGCTTTTTCTATTTCATCTAGCAACACAACCGAGTAAGGATTTCTACGAACCGCTTCCGTTAATTGGCCACCTTCTTCATAACCGATATATCCAGGAGGTGCACCGACTAATCGAGAAACACTATGCTTTTCCATATATTCAGACATATCGATACGAATGAAATGCTCCTCAGAATCAAATAAATTAGCCGCTAATGATTTAGCTAGTTCTGTTTTTCCGACACCGGTAGGACCTAAAAATAAGAAAGAACCAATTGGTTTATTTGGATCTTTAATACCTGCTCTAGCACGCCAAACAGCTTCTGTAACTAATTGGACGGCTTGATCTTGTCCTACTACACGCTCTCCTAAAGTTTCTTTTAAGCGTAATAGTTTTTCTCTTTCCCCTTCTACGAGTTTAGTTACAGGTATGCCAGTCCATCTTGATACAATGGAAGCAATTTCTTCTGCTGTTACTTCTTCGCGTAGTAGACGAGCTTCTGGATCTTCATTTACTTGTTTTTCATACACTTGGAGCTCTTTTTCTAGTGATGGAATTTTCCCGTGACGAAGTTCAGCTGCTTTGTTTAAGTCATATTGATTTTCAGCTTCTTCTAATTCTCGACGATAGCGATCCAATACTTCTCGTTTTTGCTGAATTACTTGAATAGCATCTTTTTCTTGTTCCCATTTCGTTCGCATTTCACTAGTAGATGTCTCTAATTCTTTCAAATCTTTACGCAACTGCTCTAATCTTTTTTGACTTGCGGCATCTTTTTCTTTCATTAATGCTTGTTCTTCAATTTGAAGCTGCATCATTTTTCTTGTAACTTCATCGAGCTCTTGTGGCATTGAATCGATTTCTGTTCGAATCATCGCGCATGCTTCATCAACTAAATCGATTGCTTTATCTGGCAAAAATCGTTCTGTAATATAGCGATTGGATAGCTCGGCTGCTGCGACAATCGCTCGGTCATGAATTCGAACACCGTGATGTAGCTCAAAGCGTTCTTTTAGTCCACGCAAAATAGATACTGTATCTTCTATAGAAGGTTCTCTTACCATCACCTGTTGGAAGCGTCTTTCAAGTGCGGGATCTTTTTCAATATACATGCGGTACTCATCGAGTGTGGTAGCACCAATACAATGTAGCTCACCGCGTGCAAGCATAGGTTTTAGCATGTTACCAGCATCCATAGCACCATCGGATTTTCCAGCTCCAACTATCGTATGAATCTCATCAATAAATAAAATAATTTGTCCTTCACTATCTTTCACTTGTTTTAAGACTGCTTGAAGACGTTCTTCAAATTCTCCACGATATTTTGCACCAGCGATTAAGGAACTCATATCAAGCTCAAAGATTTCCTTCTCTTTCAAGCCTTCTGGTACATCCTTACGTACAATACGCTGAGCCAGTCCTTCTACTATGGCAGTTTTTCCTACCCCAGGTTCTCCAATCAGTACTGGATTATTTTTCGTTTTTCTTGAAAGAATTCGAATAACATCTCTAATTTCCTGATCACGACCAATTACAGGATCCATCTTCCCTTCTTTCACTGCAGTTACTAAGTTTCTTCCGTACGTTTCTAAAGGACTTTTTTCATCTTGTTGTTTCATTTGCATATACAAACCTCTCCTTACGAAATAGTTTGACCTTCTTTGACTAATTTAAGTATACGTCTTCCCAAATAACTTTGTAAAGAAATATGACTATAGACTTTACACTAAATAAATCATCTAAATATGCTATTATAAAAGAAAGTGCACACTTGAAAACGAATGTGAATGACTGAAAGGAAGTAATAATAATGAATGAACAAAGTTCCAATTCACAGGGCATACATGCACTATTCGAACAATTTGGAGCTAACTTAAAAGTAGATAAGGATCGCCCTATTTTTTTAGAAGGTGAAAGTGCAGAGGACGTCTACCTCATCAAAACAGGTACAGTTCGCATTAGTAAAGATACTCAAAGCGGTAAAATATTGACTTTAAGAATTACAGGAAATGATACATTTATCGGAGAAACATCTATTTTTTGCGAAACTGTTTATCATTCCGTCTCAGCCAATGCAATTGAATCTACTCAACTATTAGTATTACCACGTACGTCTTTGGAAAAGTATTTATCGGAAAGCTCTTCTCTCATGATGGAATGGGTTCAAATCATGCAAATCCATAATTTTAAAAACGAGACTCGTTTTAGAGATTTACTGCTCCACGGTAAAAAAGGAGCGTTATTGTCCACATTGATAAGATTAACTAATACTTACGGGGTAAAGCAGGAGGATGGCAGCATTCTTATTGATCATGCTATGACCAATCAGGAGTTGGCTAACTTCTGCGCAACTAGTAGAGAGGTCGTAAACCGAATTTTAAATGATCTAAAGAAAAAAGATGTACTTTCGTTAGATAAAGGAATGATTACGATTCATGATTTACATTTTTTGCGCACAGAAGTAGAATGTGATAACTGTCCACTGCATATTTGCCGGATTGACTAGTTTGTTAAGCTACTGAGCTATTTTCAGTGGCTTTTTTGTTGGAAAGATGAGGACTTAATGAGTGAAGTTAAGATCTTCTTGCGTGGAAATTGGATAACTTTTTGTGGAACTCGATCTCTTTTAAAAGTCATAACCTGTATCTTGCAATTATGATACTTAAGAGTAAGTCAAATAAATAGTTATCGTAAATTTATAAGTTCATTTTTATAAGTAAAAAAGCATTCCTTAAATAAGGAATGCAAGATCTATCAAGATTCAAATAACAGTAAGAAGTATCATTTAACTAAAATGGTTATATAAAATTATAGACCTTTAATCAATTCATTTAACGATATATCACTCATTGATTTTAAGCGATGATCTACAGTACAAAAATCCATATTATTAGTGATGCTATTCGGAACAACCACACACCTCATTTCTGCCAATGGAGCAATTGCTCCATTGGCAGAGTCTTCAAATACCAAACATTCTTTAGGATGTAACCCTAAGCATGTTGCAGCACTAATATATAATTCAGGGGAAGGCTTAACTTTTTCCACATCATCCGATGTTTTAATACATGAGAAATAGTCGAAGATATCTAGGTTTTTAAGTGCATACTAACCCACTCATAGTTGGAACTAGATGCTAACCCGATTCTTAGTCCTAGATTACTTGCTTCTTCAAGATAATCCCTTATACCCTCTCGGCAATCTACTTTTTTAAGACCCTCGATAAAATCTTTTCTAAATTTTTCTTTTAATTCTTCAAGATTAAATTTCGTTATTGAGTGTTCCGTTAGATAGGTAAATAGCGAAAAATTTGATTTAGTACCAATTCCCTTGACCCATCTCTCAAAAGGGAGTTCTACACTATGTGTATTGAAAATTTCTTTAAACATTTCATATTGATATGTTTCAGTATCTAATATGAGTCCGTCAAAATCAAAAATTACACCCTTGATCATATAATCTCTCTCCCATCACTAGAGGACTCTATCATTCAATCCGTGTACTCCGCTTCAATATAAAGTTTCACTCTTTCCGCAACTAAATAATACTTCGAATAGTGAAGAGGTTTATTTAATTTATCGCAAATAATTTTCTCCACAAAAATGACAGGTGAAACTCTACTTATTCCTAAATACTCACATACAGTCGGAGTTGGATGAAGGTATACTACCTCTTTTTTTACTTTGGTAAATTGAACGTGATATTCTTCCCTAATTAATTGAAAAGTAGATGTCTCATTTTCAATCTTCTTCTCAATATCTGGGTATAATTCTGTGGGAAGATAAGCATAATCTAAACTTAGTTGTCCGTCATCATCGCTGACCAGTCTGACGAGTTCTACAAATCTTGTGTACATATGCGAGAATTTTTTCGAAATTTTATCCTCGTCTATAATTATTTTTTTAGAAATAATTTGTTTTTCAATATTTCTATCTTCTGTAGAAAGTCCTTCTGTAAATCCTTTCAAATTTAAAATATGCAATTCAGTTATGCTAGCTTTCACAAAAGTTCCCTTTCCCCGAACCACTTCTATCACATTTTCTTCTATTAATTCTTTTATAGCTCTTCGAATTGTGATTCTACTAACATCGAACATTTTGCAGAGCTCAGACTCATTAGGAATCTTCGCTCCAGCATGCATCCCTTTGGATTTAATCATTTCTTTAATACTTGCCTTAATTTCATCATATAAGAAATTTGCATTACTTGTTGTATCTGATGTATTTTTTTTCATGTAAACCTCTCCTAGTAATTGTGCTTATAGTTATTTTACATAAATATTAAGAGAGATTATATTAATATCCTTTAAAGACTATGCGGATAACCAAATCCACCGTCTATTTGGCATGTCTTCTCAGCTGATAATGTTCCTATAGAAATAGCTTCTTCGATTGTATGATTGGATAAATAACTCACTAAAAAGCCACCTATTAAACTATCTCCAGCTCCCATAGTATCAATGACAGAAATGGGTCTTAATATTTGATAATAAGTTTTACTGTTATGAATAAACATAGCTGGATGCCCTCCTCTAGTCACACCAACTACCTTGAAATTAAATTCGCTCAAGCTATCCATAAACTCTTCTAATTCTACTGAGGACAACTCAGATGCAGAAAAGAAGGCATATGAAATGTAGGGAGCTACTTTTCTAATATAGTTCAAATCAAGCTGGTTTGAAAAATCATATGAAATTTCAATTAAATCTGCCAATTTTTCAAGCTCACTCTCCATGGATGAATAAACACTAACATGACATAAATCAAAGTCTTCTATAAATTTCAATTCTTCTATCGTAAGCTGTATTTTGAAAAGGTGTTGAACTGTGTTTTTAGGTCCCCCTACAAATATGCGTTCCCCTTCCTCAGTTAAAGAAACCTGTGGTAGCCCACTTATTCCTTTTGCATACCTGCAATGTAAATGGTCCACTCCTTCTTGATCAAGCGCATATTCAATGTGTTTTGCTATATCATCAGAACCAAAAATTCCAATATAAGATACATGTTCTGCGCCATTTTTCTTTGCACTAACTGCAACATTTACACAGTTTCCACCTGGATAATACTTCTTTTGATCCAAGTAACAATCTGCAACATTATCACCTATAGCTATAAGTTTCATAAGTTATTCCCCCTTATCCTTTCACAGAGCCTTCAGTTAGACCACGAACTAAATATTTTTGTAGTAAAATCAATAAAATAATCATAGGGATTGAAGCAATTACCATTCCAGCTAATAGCACTCCCCAATCAGTTCTAAGAGCGTCCCTGAATCCCATTAAACCTGATGGTATCGTTTTTAAGTTACTGGAATCAATAAACACAGTAGAAAATAAAAACTCGTTCCATGCAAAGTATGCAGTTAGAACAACAGTCGTAATTAGGATTGGTATAGATAGTGGAAGATAGATTCTATAATAAATTCCGAACTCACTACAACCATCAATAATTGCAGATTCCTCTAACTCTTTTGGGATACTCAAGAAAAATGCACGTATTAAGATAATACTCAAAGGAAGCCGATACGCTACATATGTAAGAATCAGGGCCCAATGGGTATTAATTAAATTCATCCATGTTAGGATTTCAAAAAGTGGTATCAATGCTACTTGTGGGTTCATCATTAAACCGCCAATGATAAAAATAAGTGCCACATTGACCCATTTGGTTTTATACCTAGACAAAGAAAATGCTGCCATAGACCCAATAAAAACCACTAGTAATATTGTAAGGGTTGTTACAAATAGACTGTTAAAAAAGTAGCTTGATATACCTTGTGACCATGCAGTAATATAATTCTCAAAATGCCAAACAGATGGTAAACTCCAGACATTATTATAAATCTCATCATAACTTTTAAAAGAGGAGATGAACATCCAATAAAGCGGATACAGAACAATAAAAGCAAAGAATAATAGACCTAACAAAAAGATATTTTTAGATACTTTACTACGCAAATCCGTCTTAGAGCGTACTTTCTGATCAAGAGCAACAGGAGACCTATTCAAAACATCTTCTTTCGTATTAAGTAATGTCATTTCATTCGTCCTTTCCAGTGCCGGACACTTTTATTTGAATTAAAGCAAATATAGCAGTCACTACAAAGATAAGGGTAGCTACAGCTGAAGCGTATCCCATATTGTCTTTTATAAATCCAAGTTGATACATATGCACAGATAATGTCATAGAACTAATACCAGGACCACCACTGGTAAGAATATATGGTTCATTAAAGACAAGCATTGAGCCTGTAACTGTTATCAAAATATTCACAAACATTGTTTCTTTTACTTGAGGTACTGTAATGTTAAAAAACTTTCGAATTCTACCTGCACCATCTATATCAGCGGCCTCATATAAGTCTTTCGGAATTTTTTGTATAGCCACAATGAATAGCATTGTAATGAACCCAACACTTTGCCATTGTGACATTGCAATCACAGCATAAATTGCTGTAGTAGCATTTCCTAACCAAGGCTTCGCCAGACTTTCAAGTCCAATTAATTCTAAAAAACTATTTAATAATCCCATCTGTGGGTTATAGATAAAGCTAAATAACAATGCGATAACTGAAATAGAAATCATAACGGGGATAAAATATATTACTCTTAAAGTAGGGGCTATTCTTCTAAATAATTTATCTTCTAGTATAGTTGCTAAAATCAAAGCAAAAAAAACTTGGAAAATTACTGAGATTACTGCATATTTTATATTATTCGCAAAGGAGGTCATAAGAATTTTATCTTCGAAAAGTTCTTTGAAGTATCTAGATCCTATAAACTCCTTAGTTTGAGAAAAAACACTAAAATCAAAAAAACTGTTAAAAAAATTTTGAACTATGGGGATATAAACAAATACCCCTAAAAAAAGTAGGCTAGGAAGTAAAAAAAGCACAGGAACTAGTTTTATTCTTTTAAGAATCATACAAGCAACCTTCCTTCTTTTTAATAAGCCCTAATATTCCATGAACATTAGGGCTTAAATTTAATAAAAAATGTTATTGAAGCTTCTTAACTGCTTGTTGGACCTCTACTATAATCTCAGCAGGAGTAATTTGTTTCGTAGCTAAACTTTGCCCACCACGCATAAATATATCCGCTACATTAATATCAACAGCATTATCAAACCAAACTGCAGTAGATGAAGAATCTAGTAAGATGTCATATGCTTCTAAACTAGTCGGATTTGCATTTTCTTCAGTTATTCCACCTTTAATAGCGTTTAATTGACCATCAACTTTTGTGAATTCCATAGCTGTTTCAGGTGAAGTTAAAAATTTCAAAAATTCCACAGCTTCAGGTGGAGCATTTTTACTTAGCATCCAGCCCTCTGGTGCACCTGTCAAAGCAGTTTGGTCTCCTTTACCTCCATCAATTGATGGGAAGTTAAAAAATCCAATATTTACATCACCAATATCTTGAACCATTTTTACTTCAGCAAATTGCATATAAAGAATCGGCACCTCTCCTGCAGCAAACATGTTTCTAGCAGCTTCATGATCGATTGCAGTTGAAACTTCGCCCATGTAAGAAGTAAGTTCTTGGAAAATTTCTAATCCTTTAATATAACCTTCATCAGTAAATTTAGCAGTTGAAGTATTATAATCTTGAGCAAGAATTTCTGGATCTACTATACGTTGGAAAATGGTACCAAGATAGTGAGAGATTGCCCAAGTATTCGTAAGTCCCTCCACTAAAGGTGTTTCATAACCAGCTTTTTGTAAAGAGTCAAGAGCATCAATCATATCATTATAAGTTTTAGGAACCTGAATATTATTTTCCTCAAAAATAGACTTATTATAGAAGAAAGCTTTTCCATCAACCGTGAACGGAACTCCGTAAGTGGTATCATCAAAAGTGAAACCATCAAATTGTGTTTCCATAAAATTCGAAGACCAGTCTGCATCTTCCTTAATAATATCATTCAGTGACATGATGCGATCGGAGCTAACAAGGTTTTCAGCAAAACTATGAGACCAAGAAGAAAAGATATCTGGTAGACCATCATTTGAGACTAATACGCGTATCTTCTCTTTATAAGAATCGTTTAAAACTGAGTCAACATTTATTTTTACGTTAGGATTTGCTTCTTGGAATTCAGCAATTTTTTGGTCATAAAATGATTTTCTTGGTTCATTTGGCCAACGGTGAAAAAAGTCAATTTCAACTATATCTTTATTATTCACACTAGCATTAGCAGGGGTAGTAGCCCCTTCATCAGAATTACAAGCAGCTAGAACTAGTAATAGAAGACCTAGGAAAGTTAAAAGACTAAGAATTTTCTTCACTATAAAACACCTCTCTCCTCGTTTAATAGATCCATAATATAAAAGCTAAGATTAGTTAATAGATTAGTATTCCATTTTCCACATATAGCGGCGTACAGATAGTGGATGACCTGTATGTTCTGCAAGTCCATCAGCGTAAACACGTAATACGGCTCCTGTAAGTGCAGGACCAAAGTATTCTTTCAAATCTTCATCAATTCCATCGTAGTTTAGGGTTTCAATATCTACTACTTCTACTTTGTCACTAAATTTTTTCACGAAATCCGATGCTCTTTGATCTAGTGGTCTGCTAGGCCCATCTCCCAATATCACTAGAAAAGGAACATCGTAATCTGTAATCTCAAATGGTCCATGGAAGAATTCACCTGAATGAATAGCATTGGAATGTTTCCATAGCATTTCCATCAGCAAACAACTTGTGAAAGAATATGCATGATGAATATAAGCACCACTAGCCATTGTATAAATTATATTTTCTCTCTTATATTTTTTCCCAAATTCATTACCTGCTGTGGAGAATAATTTTATATTCTTAGCCAACAATTCATCTAAATTAGATAACTGATTTAAAACACGAGAATATTTTTCATTAGGAGAGAGCGCTTGCAATAATTCAAAAATGAATGTATAAAACATTCCAACTTCACAATCTATTGCGTTTGAATCATCTTTATAATTATAATGCATGATATATTCTGCTTCTTTACACAAAGGTGAATCTACAAGCATTGAAATCGCTACAGTTAATGCTCCTTTCTCCCTTGCGAAACTTGCTGCCTCAACAGTTTCAGGGGTATTGCCAGAATGAGAGCGAACTACTACAAGACTATTTTCATTAAGTCCTTTGGGATTTCGATGAATAAATTCATTTGAGGTAAAAACATAACTAGGGACATTTGTCTCTTTACTAATAAAATACTCTCCAAATGAAAGTGAAGCCATTGAGCCACCACATGCAACAAAGAAGATATTTTGAATATTTCTTTCTTTAACAGCCGAAATTATTTTTTCAATTTGACTTGAGTGAACTCCACTCATTTTTACTTTCTTTCCTGCCTCTGCCTTATTCAACTTCTCATCCAATGTAAGTTGTTCTTGTGTCATTAAAACACCTCCGTTTTTTTATAACGTCATATGACGTTATATTAATTAATATAATAATTTAAAATATTTAGAAAAGTCAAGACATTTTTTTTTGAACTTTATTTTTTTTTATTTAAATCTACGTATTGCTAAACTTTCTATACAATAAGAGCCTTACTACACTCGAAAATGTAGTAAGGCTCTTATTTTCATTCAAAACGAGCAATAATAATTATTTTGTAAATATATATTGAACCTTGTGCTAACTTTACATTTTTATATAATTTCTTATTCTCTAAGAAAAACCGAGCAAAAAAACGCACGGTCCTTATAGTTCAAAACCTGTTTCTAACGTTTTCGAGGTGCTCTGGACAGACTTATTGCTTTAGTATTACCGAATGTTTTTTTAGAGCAGCTGGTCGTGACTAACGTCACGACCAGCATCTCTTTTCTCGGTAATCTTATAGCTTTTGTCTGTCCGTCGCCCTTCTTCAACTTTTATAAACAGGTTAATACATTTTTGGTTAACTAGAGAAAAGCTACTAACTATTCATAGAGTAAGCTCACGAAGATACAATTTCGTTCGCTATTTCGCTTCTTTATTTGGCAAACACTTACTATTTCTCTATACTTCCACTAGTACAAAAGAAATCCGCTTTCTTCCTCTATCATTGGATGATTGCATTTCTAATTCAAAATCCATTACAAATAATTTGACCAATCTTATCAGCTAAGCGATAAGCTATACTAAATCTCATAATCGGGTACTACACACTAATTGATTGAAGTGAAAGATGACATTCTTAGCCATAGTTCCTTTGTCTCCACCTGAAACGAAAATAAGTAGTATTATTCACTCTTAAATGTATTGGGAACTCAGTGTTCATGGTATATTTCTATTGTTCCTATTTAAAAAAAGTCGAACCATTAATGGATTCGACTTTTTGTTCTTACATATATCGCTATTATCTTACACCAAGTGCTATTTTAGCGTAGCGGGACATATTTTCTTTTGACCATGGTGGATTAAAGACAATATTTACATCTGTATCTTTTACTTCAGGCAGTTCACTAAGTGCTGTTTTTACTTGATCGACAATTTGTGGACCCATTGGACAACCGATTGATGTTAATGTCATTGTAACTTTTGCGATATCTTCATCTGCTAATTGTACATCATATACTAAACCTAAATTGACAATATCAATGCCTAGTTCAGGGTCGATAACGTTCTCAAGAGCGGCCATCATACTATCCTTCATATCTTGTTCTGCATCTTGACTCATTTTGAAAACCTCCTCTATTCTATATCTCAATCATATCAAACTCATCCGTTTATGCCAAACTGTTTGCAAGCCACTGCATAGAAGCTAGCATTCCTTTTCTTGATACTGCGTGTCCTGCTGTTTTCTCATTCATCAATACGATATTCTTTTTATCGTATTGTTTTCTTAGAGAAGCGATAAATCGGGAAGTTGGTTCATATGGTACTACAGGATCCTTTTCCCCATGCCAGAAAAATAATGGTGTCTCAATAAGGTTGTCCAGATGGCTTGATGCGTCAAATTTGGATAATGTGGCAAACATATTTTTTCGCTCATCTGCATTCAATGGTATTTTGAATCCTTTTTTCTCTACCGAAGCTATTTGTGCTTTTGCGAGCTCTACATAACCAGGCGTTCCCATCATAATGGCAGCAGCTTCAATCCACGGATAGACCGTTAAACAACCTAAAGTTGTGATTCCACCCATAGACGTCCCAGCTACACCAATTTTTTGATCTGTGAAATAGCCAAGTTGTTCTAATTCATGTTTAATAAGTCCAACTTCTTCAATGGTAGTTAAAACTATTTCCCAAAAGCGTAAACTTATTTCCACTTCATCTAATTTTTCATCTCGTTCACCATGTAAATGTGCATCTGGTAGAATGACGCGGCATCCTTGTTGAACAAGCTGATATGCGTAATGTAAATTATGTTCTTTCGCACTTTCAAATCCGTGTAAAAAGATGACAATTGGAGCATTCTTTTTAATTTCTTCATTATAGATATGTAATAACGGAATGCTTCCCCATGTCTCATCAGTGACTATCATTGATATCCCGCCTTTCTTCTATTATTATTCTACCAAAGTAATTTGGAGAGTACAAAGAGGTTGATTTATCCCGCATTAACGGGCAGTAAAATTAACTGCCCGTTAAAGCCCGAATGGTTCAGGCCAACAGGATGTTGGTCACTCAGGTGTTGCCGCACGAAGCGGCGTTGTTTGCCTGAGTTCATTTTTTTAATTAGTGGAGACGAAAATAACTCCACTAATTGAAGTTTCACTTTACATATTTTGACGTTATTCATTGAAAACGATACACTTTAAGGTAAGATAGAAGGGAGTTTTTTTATGAAACCGCATTTAATCGTGCTAGATTTAGATGGAACTTTATTGACCGATGAAAAGGTAATTTCAACCAAAACTAAACACATACTGCAACAAGCAAAAAACGAGGGACATGAAGTGATGATTGCCACTGGCAGACCATATAGATCCAGTGAAATGTATTATAAAGAGCTAGGTTTGAGTACACCAATTGTTAACTTCAATGGGGCATTTGTTCATCATCCTAGAAGTTCTTCTTGGAAAACTGTACATACTCCGATAGATTTAAAGGTTGTTAAACAAGTAGTAGAGGCTGTAGAAAGTTATTCCATCAAAAATATGCTCGCTGAGGTACTAGATGATGTGTATTTACATTATCACGATGAAAAAATACTTTCGGCTTTTTCATTAGGGAATCCACACGTAACAACGGGAGATTTAAAGTCTCTTTTGAAAACTGATCCAACAAGTTTACTCATCCATGCAGAAGAAGATTCAGTGGATTTAGTTCGTCAGCATCTAAGAGATGTACACGCAGAAGTAATTGATCATCGTCGTTGGGGTGCCCCATGGGATGTCATCGAGATTGTAAAGCATGGTTTAAATAAGGCTGTTGGATTATCACAAGTATCGGAGTTTTTAAATATTCCACAGGAACGCATTATTGCATTTGGTGATGAAGATAATGATTTAGAAATGATAGAGTATGCCGGTGTTGGAGTAGCAATGGGAAATGCCATAAGTCCTCTTCAAAGTATTGCCAATGAAATAACGTTAACAAATAATGAAGATGGTATTGCAGAATTCTTAATAGAAAGATTAAAATTAACTAAATAATTAGTTGCAGGAGGATGGGAAATGAGAATATTTGCTGATAGTGCTACAGATTTACCAAAAGCTTTCTTTGAAGATAACAACGTTCTTTTAGCGCCACTTAGAGTTCATATTGATGAGGATGAATATGAGGACATTATTGGTATTGATTCTTCTGAAGTTTACGCAGCAATCCGTGCAGGAAAGCATCCAAAAACTTCACAGGTTTCACCGGAATTATTTTTACGCTTGTTTGAGGATCTTGCAAAATCTGGAGAAGAGGGCTTATATATAGCATTTTCATCGGCCCTTTCTGGAACGTATAGTACAGCTGTGATGATGCGTGAACAGTTATTAGAAACTTATCCAGATTTAAAGCTAACGATTATCGATTCGCAATGTGCATCGCTAGGGTATGGTTTAGTATTAAAAGAAGCAGTTAAATTACGTGATGAAGGATTGGACAATGCTCAAATTATTGAAAAAGTACGTTTTCATGCAGAGCATATGGAGCATTTATTCACCGTGGAGGATTTGGATTACTTAGCACGTGGTGGGAGAGTTTCGAAAGCGAGCGCATTTGTTGGTGGATTACTTAATATTAAACCACTTCTTCATGTGGAGGATGGCAAGCTAGTTCCCCTTGAAAAAATCCGTGGGCGCAAAAAAGTATTGAAGCGAATGATTGATATGATGGACGAACGTGGTGATAGCATTAGTGAACAATCCATCGCACTTTGTCATAGTGATGATGAACCTACAGCACTAGATTTAAAACAAATGATTGAGGAAAGATTTCATCCGAAGAGTATTGAAATTCACTCCATTGGTTCTACAGTCGGAGCGCATGTCGGTCCCGGAACAATGGGATTATTCTTTTTAAATAAATTGGCTTAATTAAAAACTGTTCCCCTAATTTTTATGGGAACAGTTTTTTCATTTATTTTTTCTCTTCATCCAATCTACGCTGTTTCCCTTTTTTCCAAACAATGACTAAGAATAACATAAACAATAAATAAGCGATGGCCATTGCCGCAATGTAGGCACCATTTAGCCCTTTGTCTTCTTTAACTTGATACACTTCGACTATTTCTCTATCCAGTACTAAACGGTATGTACCATCATCGGTAGCACGGACTATATCCGATTCAAATAAACCACGTAGTTCCTTGTCTTCGCCTATTTCCTCTTTAGAGATGTCTATCCTTTTTGTCTCACTTGTATTATTAACAACAACGATAAATGTTTCTTCATCAGAGTATCGTTTATAGACGGCATAACCATCTTTATTTTCTAACAATTCCATTTTACCAGTTCGCATTGCTTCTGATTTTGTTCGGATGGAGGCCATGTCTTTTAAATATTCAATTAGCTCCTCATCTACACGGAAATTCATAATTTGGTGGCTATCTTGTGGATTTTGACCATTCATCGCTATTTCAGTACCATATGTCATATAAGGTACACCTGGTAATGTAAGAATAGTACCAATCGCCATTTTAATACGAGTTGGCGGGAACATATTCTCTATGGCACTATAATATGTAATTCGCTCGGTCAACAAATGATCCACCATTAAAAGATTATTTTCATTTGCTAAAGAAATAGACTCCGAAGGTAAATCTGTATTTTTAAAAGTGTCCCGGAAATCTAGCATTAGCTGTTCTGAATATTCCAGATCAAAATTAGCTTCTGACTCTTCAAGAGCTATGACATACATAGGATCGCGCACTTCTTTTACAGCTGCAATTAAATCATTAATAAATGAAGTCGGTGCCCCTTCTAACTCAGACAATTTAACACCATCAATTTTGTAGGTTTCTGCAAAATTTACGAGTGTATCTATAAGAGCTTGTTGTACATCAGTATTTGTCAAATCTAGATGCATTTGACCATCTTCTGTTGAGAGTATCCAATCTTTTTTCTCGTTATCAGCTGCCCAAATATGGTTCTCACTATAATTATTTAGAGGAAATTCAACCATAATCTTTAAATCTTTTTCGTGAGATTTGTCTAATAACTCGTTAAATTCTTTTGGAGTCCCAAAGTGTCTTTCCAATTCATCAAAATTTAAAACCCGCTTTCCATCATAGGATTCTGTTGCAAAAACAGGACCAATCGAGATAGTAGTAAAGCCCATATCGCTAATATGCGTCATTTTTTCCATAACACCAAGAAAATCCCCACCTGCGAATGCATTTGGATCTTTTGGGTCGACATCATAATCATTCGTTCCTATTTTATTGAAATAACGATCTACATATAGATCATAAATACTTTCGTTATGTATAGAGCTATTCGTTTCTGCATTGCTCACTTGAGTTGTCGCTAGGCAAAGACTACTCATCAGCAATCCAGTTACAATCCATTTTGTTAACTTCAAGGTAAATCCTCCTTTGACGCATATACATTTCATTTTAGCAAAGCTGTGTTTTAATCGCTATCGTTTCGCAATTAAAGCAATAAATATCTATAATATTTCGTCCAAACTGTGACAGGTTGCGAAGTAGTCACTAAAATCTGTTACCTATTGGTTACTCGCCCTTCTACTACGGTAGATACTTGCTCTATGCGACGATTAAAAAGCCCTTAAATGTTCGCAGATAGCCCATAAATCATCAATAGGAGCCTATAAACTTCGATATAGCCCTTAAATTTTCCACTTTAGCCCATAAGTGTAACGAAATAGTCCATAACATCGAACATATAGCCCTTAACACCACTACCCTTGTGACAAATTTTTATTCCAAAACAAAACCACCGATCATTCCGGTGGCTTTCCAGTTTTAAGGAATTCTTGAAGGATTTGTGATTGGTGTTCACCCAGAGAATCGGTGTTGTTTTTTTGTAGGCTGGCAATTACAAATGATGTGCCTACAAATGCAATCATTAGGACAATGACTAATATTAGCATTGTTATTCCCATTTGCTCCTCCTCCCTTCTTCTCTCTCAAAATACTAGAATATAGTTGAATTGAAAAGAAGCTTTCACTAAGTGAAAGCTTCCCAAAACCTATGCTAAAAAGTTGATACCCATTGGTAATTTGAATCCAAGGAAAAGTGCGATCAAAAAGAAAACAAATACTAACACTAAGAAAGTTGTGTACGGTTTCCCTTTTGCCTTTTTCACTAAAGTCATTTCCATCATTCCAATTACTAATATGCCTGCTAGGAATTTAAATCCGTAAAGCATTCCTTCACCAAAGTCCATGCCCTTGATGAACAAAGCAACCCCAGAAATGATGATTAGGATGTAGAACAAACGTAAAATCATATGAACTACTTTAGGTTTAGCAATCGCTAATGCTACAAAAAATAGGATTAGTGCGACTACCCAAGTGGTAATGTGTAAATCAGTTCTTGCTAGAAAATCCATTTTTTCCACCTCAATTATACTTGTAGTTTACTACTATCCTATTTAGTGTACCATGTTACTCGAATTTGTTCACTAATGTACCTATTCCTTCAATCGAGATTTTGACTATATCTCCTGATTTTAGGTAGCGTGGTGGATTAAATCCTTTACCTACACCTGCAGGGGTTCCTGTTAATATTACATCGCCTGGTTCAAGGCTAACCGATTTTGAAATTTCAGCAATAATTTTTTCAACTGAAAACACCATATCTGAGGTTTTCCCATTTTGACGAATTTCATCATTCACCTTCGTCACGACAGCTAGTTCCTGTGGATTTGGCAACTCATCTTTAGTCACTAAGAATGGCCCCATCGGACAAGATCCATCTAGACTCTTCCCTAAGAAATATTGCTGATGCTTTGTTTGTAAATCACGTGCAGTTAAATCATTAGCAATTGTGTATCCAAAAATATAATCATACGCCAATTTTTCCGGAATATTTTTTCCTTGTTTTCCAATAACGATTGCAAGCTCGCCTTCGTAATCGTAGGAGTTTGTTATATCTGCATGTAGTGAAAGAGTTTGTTCATCTGCTGCAATGGAAGTTGGAGACTTCGTAAATACAACAAAATCACTTGCTAAGCCACCCATTTCTTTCGCATGGTCAGCATAGTTTTTACCGACTGCCATAATATTTTTTGGGGTACGCGGAATTGGTGACAGCCACTCGATTTCTGTAAAAGAACGTTTATAACTATTTGGATTTTCAGCCGCTAACGCAGCTTCTACTAATTTACGGATTTGTTCGACAAAATCCATTCCTAAACGCACACCTTCTACAATCGTAGTTGGAAATTCGGATAATACTTGGAGCGTCTCCTGAATGTGAAAAACATCCCATACTGCCTCTTCTTTTTTGACTTTTGGTCCGAAGTAAATTTTGTCGTTTAAACGGTAGGATAATAGTTTCATCTAATGGACACTCCCTTAATAGTTTTGAATCTATCTATAAGTCTATTACAAATTAACTTTCTTTTCATCTATTTTCGCTAAACTATTCGAATAAGTCAGTTTTCTCCATAATAACTCAACAGGGCCTTGCTTAAACTTCATAAACCAAATCTCTGCAAAAACTATTTGTAGCACGTAAATACCGACAGCCATCCATGTCCCAGTGCTTATATCAATCTTACCGTATAAGCCGAATCCGTAGGCATAAAAAATAGTAGTTGCAATAATCGATTGCATTAAATATATTGTCATGGACATTCTACCAAGCTTCCCAATTGGCGAAAGTATCTTAGCACCAATTGGAATGGAGCAAAGCATGGCGATGACTCCTGCATAAGCAATTGCTTGTAGTGGTCCTCCAAAAACATCTTGGATATACATCGTTAATGCATTTGCTTCCTTTATATAAGGAATCCATTTAATGGATGTACCTAAAGCTAATGCAACTATTGTTGTAACAATCCAAAAAACTTTTAACTCTTTCGCTCTTTCGATAAGCTTCCATTTGGCTGCAGCTGCACCTAATAGTAGGAATGGAACAATAGTAATGAACATTAATAGGAGTGCAGCACTTACTTCATTCATATTAAGCCAATCATTTAATCGTTGCCAAAATATATCCGTCCATGATCCTTGACCGTATGCAAGTACAGATGCTTCGATATCCTGTATTCCAGCATAAATAATCACGCTATCCGGTTTTACTAAGGACCCCAAGTACATTAAGCCACTAAGTAAACCATTTGGTACTAAAAATAAGATTAGACTTATAAGAAGTAACCAAATTGGCTTCAATCTAATCATAAGTATTAAAACAAATCCTGCTAAAGCATACGTTATCAAGATGTCTCCTGCCCATATAAGAAAAGCATGAACACATCCGATTAATAACAAAACGGTTAATCTACGAACAGCAAATTTTGCAAAAGGACTATCATTTGCTTCAGACTTCATAAATTGCATAGCCAACCCGTATCCAAATAACATGGAGAATAACGGATACACACTTCCTTGTACAAAAATGTCAATCATTTTAAACATTTCATAATCACTTGGATTTTGATACCAAGTATATGGGTTAATATAAATGTATGGAGTATGGAAAAACAACATATTCACGACGAATATACCTAGTAAGGCGAACCCTCTCATAACATCTATTGAGATGATGCGTTCATTTACTCCAGTTGGTTTGATGAGCAAGCTTTCTCCCCCTATAATGACACTGTTCTATTTACATCAAATAAGTATAGTACTCTTTCTTTTATCTGTACTTTTAAAATCGCCTCGATTGCCTGTGTATATAGAGACAATTGAATTTGATAGCGTTTTTGCATTTCTTGCTGTAGTAACGATTCATCCTTAACTAGATGTTTTACTTTATCCGTTTTATAGTCCAATAAAACCCAACGTCCATCATCCTCTAAAAATAGACAATCTACGACACCTTGAATAATTTGTTTGTCGCCATCATCATCCTCAAGTGCATACGTAAAAGGAAATTCTCTCATAACTTCTTTCGCATTTCGCAATCGCATAGCTATATCTGAACGGAAGAAACGAACCATTTTACTTGGATCTATAGCAGCCTGTTCAGCTTTCGTTAAAATTTCACGTTCTACAAGTCTTTCTGCAAAAAGGAGAACCTGCTCCTCATTTTTTTCCTCGTGAAGATCAACGTTTTGCATAAAAGCATGGACTGCGGTACCTGCTTCTGCACCTGTCAATTTTGTTTCCTGCTGTAGGAAGAAAGGACGCTTCGCAATCTTCTTCAGACTAGTAGGACCAGACATTTGAAAATAGTCATCGTCTGAGCGTTCCATCAGCTGCTGAATTTTCTTCATCTCACTTACTGATTGCTTGGAACGTTTATGTGTAGTGATTTCATGGGTATATTTTGTGTCGAAACGGTCCTGAATTTCCTTTAAATAAAGACTTTTTGCAGGGTCTATCAGTTGTTCCAATACAATAGCTTCTTTTTCTTCCTCTTGTACCACATGTTTTAAGTCATCTACACATATAGCGACAATCTTCCATTTGGATTCACTATCCACGATATTTGCTTCATTTACATCCGATAGCTGGCTGAAATTTGTATGTCTCGCTAAAGCTGGCCCAATCCAGTCTAAATAGCCTTTTGCTTTCGCACGCATATAGCCTGGCAGCATTTCATCACTCAAAACGTTTTGGGCATCCTCCCATTTTTCCAACGTTTTTGCTAAATCTTTTATAGATCCAATGAGGAATAAATGCTCTTTGGCACGTGTCATCGCCACATATAAAACACGCATTTCCTCCGCCTTCAACTCCATTTGTTTTTTCTCTTTCATAGACAAAAATGGCAAAGAAGTATAAGAAATTCGCTTGTCAGGATCAATTGCTTTTACCGCGAGCCCAAACGATTGGTCAAATAAATAAGACTCATTAAAATCCATTTGGTTAAAAGGTCTACCCATTCCAGCTAAGAACACAACCGGAAATTCCAACCCTTTGGAAGAATGAATCGTCATTAAACGGACGACATTTTCCTTTTCCCCAATAGCGCGTGCCGCCCCTAAATCATCCCCTCGTTGACGCATACGATCGATAAAACGTAAAAAGCGGAACAGTCCTCGGAAGGAAGTTTTCTCATAATCGATTGCACGGTCGTGAAGGATACGAAGGTTCGCTTGTCTTTGCTTGCCATTTGGCATCGCACCTACTATTTCGTAGTAATGCGTATCCAAGTATATTTGCCATATTAAATCTGCGAGTGAGCCTCTTCTACTTAAATCGCGCCAATCTTCATATTGAAGCAAGAATCTTTGTAGTTTCTCAGCTGTATCTGACGATAGCCCAGCTCCCCCACTCGACACAAATGTTTTCATTGCATCGTAGAATGGTTCCTTTGGAGCAGATAAACGAATAAGTGCTAATTCTGACTCTGTTAGCCCAACAAATGGCGACCTTAGAACAGATGCAAGGGATATATCCTGATACGGATTATCTATTGTACGAAGCGTATGAAGCATAATTAGCACTTCAATTGCTTCAAAATATCCCTTCGAAAGCTCTGCGTACAAAGGAATTCCAGCTTCTTTAAATTGCTCGGTAACCTCTCCAGACCATGTCATCGAGCGCATTAATATAACCATGTCACTAAATTGAACTGGTCGATGAACTTTTTTCCACGGATCATAAACAGTTGCTTCAGACTGAATCATTTCATTTATTTTCGAAATAATATATCGTGCTTCGGCTTGCGATTTTTTTAATTCCTCTTCGGCCATTACTTCAATCGTTTCTTCTTCCTCACTCGGCTCCGCACTGCCATCTTCTACTTCATATAGGAGAGCAAGCTCGACAGGTGTTTCGGTTTCTTCATAAGGTGCTCCAGGTTTTAACGAAGCAGCTTCATCGTATTCGATTTCCCCTACTTGTTCCCCCATAATTTGACTGAAAATATAATTCGTTGCATGCAGCACTTCTTTTCTACTGCGGAAGTTGGCATTTAAATCTATTTTAATACCAGAATCGACTGGAAGATCATGGAATGCAAGGTATTTCCCTAAAAATAGCATTGGTTCTGCTAAACGGAATCGATAGATGGATTGCTTGACATCTCCTACCATGAACATATTCCCGGTGTTTTCATCGCCACTTTTCACAAACTGTAAAATGGTCTCTTGTAGTAAATTTGTATCCTGATATTCATCTACTAACACTTCTTTAAAACGAGACTTATATTCCTTTGCTATATCGGAAGGAATAAGTTCACCATTTTCATCCTTCTCAGATAAAATATCTAAAGCGTAATGCTCCAAATCTGAAAAGTCTACAAGACCTTTTTCATTTTTAGCTGCGGTATACCTTTCCCCGTAAGCTATAGTAAGTTCCACAAGTTTTTGCAGCTGTGGTGCCATTAATCGCATTTCCTCTAGCAGTCTTTCTGGTGTTCGAGTGAAGTAATTATCCTTTAGGTCATTGACTATTTTCTTCACTTTAGTGCGTTTATTAGTCGCTTGATTTTTCAATCCTTCATCACAGGAATCTTTTTTTATCGCTGCTGCTCTTCCCCATTTAATACCTTGGAAGTAATGAAAAACGCTTTGCCACGAGCTATTCTTCATCAAATCTACTGCCTCTTGAATCATTTGCTGATCAATTATTGCAGTTTCTGCAAGAGGTGCTGGCCCATTTGGTTCATTTGCAAGTCTACGAATCTCTTCGGTTACGGCAATTGCCTCTTCTAAATGATGAATGATTGCAAGCTTCAATGGGCCAATAAATGATAGCTCATCTATCGTCATATCTTCCAGTAGATTATATGCCTCTGGAATTGCCTCCAACCACTTCCTAGGCTCTGGGTGTACGCGCGAATAGGAATAGAGTTTTTCAATCATTACTTCTATCGATTGATCGTCACGATCGGAGGTGAAACTGTCCGACAATCGGTACATTGCTTCTGGATTGTCGACATGGTAAGCCTCTTCAAGCACTTCTGCTAACATATCGTCTCTCATTATCGCTGCTTCAGTTTCATTTGCAATGCGGAAACCTGGATCTATCGTTAACATATACGCATACTGTCGTACAATATTTAAACAAAACGAATGTAGTGTAGAAATTTGCGCTTTATTTAACAAACTGAGTTGTTTTCGTAAATGATTGGATGTTGGGTCGTTCGCAATTGCCTTCTCTAGTGCCTCTCCCATACGGTGGCGCATTTCTGCAGCTGAAGCATTAGTAAAGGTAACGACTAATAGCTCATCGACATTGATCGGCTGTTCTTTGGCAATCACTTTTTGAATGAGTCGGTCGATGAGGACAGCCGTTTTCCCAGAACCTGCAGCAGCGGAAACGAGCACATCTGAACCCGTTGCCCAGATTGCCTTCCATTGTGCAGGTGTCCATGTTAGCTCTGCTGGCATATTAGGAATCTTCATTTGGACTCATCTCCTGTCGAATTTTTTCTGCTACTATTTCTGGCTGCTCCACTTTTAATACTCGTACTTGTTGCGCCGGATCCCCGGGATCGAATTGGCAAACACTTCGATACGAGCAATAATTACATGGCATTTTATCTTTTATTCGATATGGTAGAACACGAGTATCCCCAGCATTCATCCCGTTTCCTGCTTGTTCATGCTTTTTACGAACAAAGGATTGCAGCAATCTCATTTGCTCCGGTTCTACAACTTTGGACGATGATTTCGACAGATTTCCGTCTTTATTCATCCGTACGGGAATAACTTTTGAAAATCCTGAAATCTGATCGTCCATCTCCATAATAACTTCTGGATCATCGAGCAGTAGACCATTCATCTTATATGATTTATAGATAGCATCCTCAAGTTCCGCATCTTCCATTTCTTTTTGCGATTGAATAAAAGGGTTATGCATATGCACATATAAAACTCCGGCAGGATCTGCACTCTCATGCAGCCAAATATCTGCATTTTCTACAGCAACGTCTAAATAAGTCAACATTTGAAGAGAAATACCATGGTAAACCTCGTTCAGGTCAATCCCTTTTTTAGATGATTTATAATCGACAATCCGGACAAACATATTGCCGTTAATATTGGCTGCATCCACTCTATCGATTCTGCCTCGTAATTGCATTTTCCGATTACGCTTGAGTGGAATTTCGAGTGCTGGCAATGCCTCACCAGGACCGAATCCAGCTTCAATTGCAATTGGAACAAAGCCAGATCCTTTAGAATGATTACTTAAAGCGATTAATGTATTGGCAACGATTTGCTCCAATTTACGTTGGATATATCTATAGCGATTTGTGCTTAATAATAATTGGTGAACAAACACAGGCACGATATAATCGACGGCTTGTTTTGCAAGCTGGTAGCATTGCTGACGAGTTAACTGCGACCAAAGTAAATCTAAACGCTGCGTCTCATCAGCAATCCATTTTAAAGCTGCATGGAATAAGTCTCCCATTTGAGGTGCTTCTAGTTTATACTCTTCACGTTCCTCTAGCTTTAAGCCGTAAGATGCGTAATGTGCAAATGGGCAGCTATAATATTTTTCTACACGAGACACACTGGATAGCATCGTTTCCCCGTAAAGTGCAGCAGTCATTTCTTCATTTAATCTTTCGGTTTTATTGCCATGAGTTAGGGGCTTGGTAATTCTCTTCATTAACTTTGTCCAATATGGATCCTCTAAATAATATTGGTATACAGACTGCCAAACTGGCGATAACTCCCCAATTTCTAGTGCTTCTCTAAGCTGCATGACAACATAAGGCAATGTAGGGCGTGGGTGACTAATGGAAGTCAAATCTAATTCATCTGATAGCATATCACTCGGATCCACGACAGCAACTTCAACAGGTAAATCACTTACCATTTGATGTAGTTTTTTAATATACATGGAAGGCAACAGTGCTTTTCCTTCGTTATCTGCCATCGGATACGATACGTATAAAAAATGGGATGCTGTTACGAATGCTTTATATATTAAATAATTTTCGTCCATCAAACGCATTTTCGACGTTGGTGCAAGTTCAAATCCTATTTGCGTGAACCATTCCCGCTCTGTATCTGTTAACAATCCTTCATGATCCATCCGTTTTGGATAAGCTCCATCATTTACGCCAACCACAAGAGCAGCTTTTATATTTGTTAAACGAATAATATCAACATTTCCAACAATCACTTGGTCAATCGTAGGTGGAATGCTTGAAAAAGCTAGCTGGTCGTAACCCTCGTCTAAAATTTTTGTTACTTCCTCTAAGGACATTTCTTTTTCGCCAAACATCAATACAAACTGGTCGATTACATTTACCCACTCGTTCCAAACTTGCTCATGCTCGGAAGCTAGAAGTAATTGGCCGTTTTCCTCTTCTGCTAGCTTCAGGCTTTGCAGTTTTTCATAGACATTTAGTGATTCTATAAAGGAATAGATAGCTATTGCATAATCCTTTCCTGTTTTGCTTTGTTTCAACTGATCGGAAAGGACTTTAATGGGTTCGACGATCAAGTCTCTCATTGTATGAATATCTGCTTGAATACTAATTTCTTCATCTGTTTGCACTTTGGAGTAAAACTCTAAGCCACGATATTTTTTATACACCCAGCGTCTTTCATCCAGCCATCTATCTCCGTATATTCCAAATGCTAGCACAAAATTCTCTAAACGATCTGCACGCTCTCTCCATGTTTTTTTAGGAGCATCTAATGGAAAAAATAAATCAGTCTTCACTGCACGAAAAACTGGTTCGTATTTCCAGTCCGTTCGAATTATCTCTAAAATTGTCCGACTAAGTTCAATGAGCGGATGATGTAACATCGGTTTCTTTTTACTAATGAAAGCAGGAATATCATACTGTGGAAAAATTGTCTCAATTAATCCTTCATATGTATCTGCATCTCTATGTAAAATAGCCATTTCGCTATAACGAATATTTCTCTGTTGCATCAATTCCCGTATTTGTCTTGCTACTGCATGCATTTCTGCACGACGATTGGCAGCTTCCGTTATTCGAATATTACCCTCTGACTTTATTTGCAGGGGTGGAAGCTGATCTAGATTAGCCTCAATATGTGCAATTTCCTGTGATATAAAACGTTTCTGTTCATGTTGATATACCGTTTCTTCTATTTCAATTTTTTCGGTTTGCGCTATTTCTAATAATATTGCACATGTATTTGCTGGTTGATAGAAGAGTGATTGGTCATCTAGTGCATCCTGCAAGGTTTCCATAGGAAGGGCAATTGTAATGCGCTTCACTTGTTTCATTAATTCCTCGATAATCTCTAATTCTCTCGGTGTAAATGAAGTGAATCCATCGATGTATAGATCTGTTTTTGCAAGTAATGTTGAGTCTTTTATTTTAGTGGCTAATAAAGTTAAGTACCCTTCCCCATCAATATAACTGACACCTAGTTTTTGCTCTACCTTTTCAAGCATCAGCATTATATCGGAGGATTTATCTATAAGTGTTTTAGGTGCATTCACATTTTCTAAATTACTTAGGGCATTTGCCATTGTAGAATAATCCATACAGTATCTACTAAACTCTTTTAGCAATACTTCAATTTGATCGGTGAATCCTCTTTTAGTTGCTGCCCGTTTAAACAGCGTAAATTCGTCTTTGTGGTTTTCAAGTAGGCTACGTATGAGCATGCGGTAACCGAAACCACTTATTTCTTCTTTGGAAATGCCACCAGTTTCTTGGAGGACACGCCATGCTAATCGTTTAAATGTCGTTACCTGTGCTCGAATTAGTCCAGGAAGTCCTGATTCTGCTGCAAGGTCATATTCACTGGAAAATGACATTTGGTCAGGTACTATGTAGAATATTGGGTCTCCTATAGAAGCTTTTTGTAGTTCTGTAATCATTTCTTGATGGATAAAGGTTGTTTTTCCGGAGCCTGATCGGCCACTAACTATTCGTAACGACACTGGCTTCAATCTCCTTTCAGATGAAGTTATTGTTTTAAAAGGTTATTTAAATTAAGTAATACTGTGATTTCCGTTTCAGATGGACGCTTTCAAGGAACAAAGGCTAAGTACGCCATCTCGTGTGGCCACGCCTTCGTGACCAACATCCTGTTGGCCACCGCTGGAGTCGCCACCATTCACTTCAATAAATTGAGTGAGTAGATAGCAAATTTAAAATTGAACAGATTTATTATTATAAAAACGTTGATTGAAAAAGGTTAAATTAAGAAAGAAACAACAAAACCTTGAGACAGCAGTAAATGGCAGTTTAGAAAGTTCCTCAATGGAGAAATCTCTACCTTTTCACTGGTAACTTGCGCTTCCACTTCGACTTACTTGCTCTCGATGCTGATTTAATTGCGAAACGGAAGATTTATCCAATATTTAGTGCAGTATTAAAAAAACCGAATAATTTCCTATCTCTATTGTACAAAACATACTACGAAAGAGGGAAATTATTCGGAATAGAATTGAGTTGTTGCCTGCGAGATGGGCCAGTAGCGCATCTTTACCTCACCAACAATTTCTTTTTTATCTACAAAGTGAAAATATCGGCTATCCAAACTGGAAATCCGATTATCCCCTAAAACAAACAACTTATCTGGTGGAACCCGTTTACTTCCGGTGAGTTCTTCCAATTCAAAATCTCCAGTGAAGTTATCATTTGGATTTTCATATGCACTATAAGATTGTAGAAAAGGCTCTTCTACCTTTTTATTGTTAATAAATAACTCATCGTTCTCATAGCTAATCTTATCACCTGGTAGACCAATTACACGCTTCACATAATCTTCACGCTGATCCCCATGGAAAATCACAATATCCATCCGATCAATTTTAGAAAGTTTACTAACAATCACCTTATCTTTGTTATGCAATGTTGGCATCATGGACCGTCCCACTACTTCATAATTTGTCACAAGGAACATTCTGACGAACATTACGATTAAAATACCAATAACTAGTGCAGTCAACCATTCCAACATTTCTTTTTTTACATTATTCAAGACTTTCTCCTCTTTTGTTTTTTCTTTCACTGCTGATTAATCTAAAATCCGCCTCTACTTTTTTATTGATCCTTTTTTCGATTGCTTTCCCAACAAACCATAGAATAGCAATTAGCAAAATAACAATAGCGGTTCTAATTGGTTGAGTGATCAATGCCTTAATGTCAGATCCAATAAAACTAACAACGAAAATCATTATGAGCTTACCTAATGCTAGCGTCCAGAAATAAGTATTTTTCTTTATATTTGAAAGACCTGCAACAATATTAACTAATGCAGAAGGTGTAAATGGGAAACAAACGAGTAAAAAAAGAGGTCCAAATCCATTTCTTTCTACCCATTTTATAAGTTTTTGAATTTTCACATGCCTCGTAATAAATCCTAATGCACGTGCTCGTCCATATTTTCTAATCACTAAAAATACCGCATAGGAACCGGCAACCGACCCTATCCAGGATATAAGAAAACCAATCAGTAAGCCATATGCATTGACGTTAGCTACGATAAAAACGACTAGCGGCAAAAATGGGAGAAATGCCTCCAAAAAGGGCAATAGGATTCCAATTAGTGGTCCAAGTGCTCGATAATCATGTGTTAAATTTGTTAATGTTTCTATTGAAAACCATTCCGGCATTTGGCTCTCCTCCAAATATGTATATTTATACTATTCCCAATATTACTGTACATAAAACGTTCTTCTTATAGTATAATTTGTTGATTATGTATTTAGGTGGTGAACGTTTTGTGAAAAATAATTCATTTTTTTCAGGATTGAAAGCGGGGATCAGTATTGCTATCGGTTATTTTCCAGTTGCCCTGACATTTGGCCTGCTAGCTAAAACGACTGGCCTTTCCATTTTGGAAGCTACAGCCATGAGTATTTTCGTTTATGCAGGAGCAGCACAATATATGTCCCTCACGCTTATTTCAAAAGGTGTTGATCCTATTTTAATCGTTTTAAATACGTTTGTCGTTAATATTCGTCACTTCCTAATGACGGCCGCACTGAATGAAAAGATGCAAAGTGAAAAAAGATGGATTAAAGGAATTTATGCTTTTGGGATCACAGATGAGAGTTTTTCGGTATTAGCTACCCAAAAAGGCAAGAAAATAGCTACACCTTTTGCTTTTGGCGTAGCTTTAATAGCGTATAGCAGCTGGGTTGTTTTTACTGCAGTTGGTCATGTCATTGGTGCAAATCTCCCGGCATTTTTACAAGCAGCAATGTCCATTGCTTTGTATGCGATGTTTGTTGGACTGCTAGTTCCCTCTATGCGTGGAAGCAGAAAAGTAGTAATGCTCGCACTAGTTGCAGCTATGATTAATGGGTTCTTTTATTGGACTCAGCTATTGTCGACGGGCTGGTCCATTTTAGTCGCTACATTAGCAGCTTCTATTTTTATCGAAATAATTTACACAAAACGCGGCAAAAGTTTACCGAAAGGGGCATAACTTAATGGGTATGTGGTATTGGTGGACAATACTTGGAATGGCACTGGTTACGTATATTCCAAGGGCATTTCCTCTCACCTTTTTAGAGGGAAAAGAACTGCCTCCAGTCGTATCAGGTGTATTACGCAATATTCCTTATGCAGTTTTAGGCGCTTTAATCTTCCCTGCAATTTTATATGTGCAGCAGGATAATCTTCTATTTGGTTTAATAGGAACGGTCGTTGCTTTTAGCTTAGCTTTTCTATTTTCAAATGTGATGGTTGTTGTACTTGGTACCATTGGAGTTTTAGCGATATATAGTCTGATATTTTGATAGTTTATTTGTACATAATTAAGAAAACCAGGCAAAGACACTCGGGCCTTTAAGGGCAAAACCTGTTTTTATCGTTTTCGAAGGGCTTTTGGCAGCTGTTTTGCTATATGATTACCGAGTATTTTTTTAAGAGGCTAGTTGTGACTTTCGTCACAACCAGCCTCTCCTTTTTCGGTAATTTTATGGCATTTGTCTGACGGTCGACCTCCTACAACGCTTAGTAACAGGTTACTAAGCGTTTTGGATAACTAGAGATAAGATACTTTCCTAATGATAGAGGAAGCTCACGAAGATGCAATTTCGTTCGCTATTTCGCTTCTTTATTTAGTAACTACTTAATATTTCTCTTTATTTCCACCAGATAAAAGAAAGTCTAGTTGCTTCATTCTTCGTTACAGAATAGTATCCCCAATTCAATAGACGTTTTTATCCCTATATTAGCTTTGACTAATCTTATCATCTAAGCGATACGCTATATTATATCTTCTTGTGCAGTGCCACACGTTTTATTGATTGTAGTGAAATGTGGCGACTCCAGCGGGATAAGCGAGAAAGTCGAGACCCCGCAGGGAGCGTAGCGAACGAGGAGGCTCGGCCTCGCCCGCGGGAAGCGACCACATGTAACGGAAATCAGTAGTATTACTCATTCATTTAAACCCCATGAATTCAGTGTTCATATACAAAAAATCCGCTCTCTTTGGTTAAAGAGGCGGATTTTTTTTATTTTTACTAGTTTTCATATGCGTACTATACCAGAAGCCGAATGTGAGTGAAGCGGCGTCGATCATATAAATCCACCATCTGTGTGTGTAGCCTGCGTAGACCGATGCGGCAAATAATGCGACAGTCAATATTAGCGCAACATAATGATTGAATGTGATACGTGTAAATAGTACGACGAGTAATGCAGGAGCAAAAATAGCCAATATTAGTTGAGTTGTGAGTGATAGTGATTCCATTGCTTCTCCTATCTAACTAAGATTAGACCTAGTCGATAATGATCATGTCTAAATAATATATGCTGACGAAGACGTAACTCTCCATTTGAATCCAGTACTTCTAACCGACAATGGGCGGCATTTATTTGAACCGCTTCATATAATTCCTGTTCGTTTTCAACTTTTTGTCCGTTCACTTTGACAATACGTTCTCCTATTAATAGACCCATTTTTTCAGCTGGAGAACCGGACAGAACTCCCGCAATCATAACACCATTCGTTTGTGGTGAGACAGCATAATTTCCTGTCTTTTCTTGTTGGTATTTTATGATCGTAATAAGCAATCTTGCTATTAAACCAATTAGTAGGGCAATTGCACTAACTAGTGGCACAAAGTAACCGATAGCCGCAATTAGCGTAATAATAATCCCTAGTTGCCAAACAATTTTTCCGTATTCTACGAAAAAATGAATAGGTAGGGAATGTTGAGATTTTTGTTGAAAGCCAATTACAAATGGAAATAAAATCAAAGAAAAGGTAGTTTCTCCAAGTGAAAACTGTGGCCAATACGGTATATACGAAGGAATAACATCTCCAGGAATTATAAGTAATATAGGCAATAACCATAGTTTTTTAACATGATAGACGATCGCTTCCATACCTCTAGCAGTTGTCACTAGTTTTGGAGAGGCTTGCGTAGCACCATGTTTTTGAATAAGAACACCTTCTACAATAAGCAACAGTCCGGCCATTATAGCTATTGGCACTATTCCATCCTGTAAAATATCTAGTCCAGACACAGTCCATGAAAATACGTCAAATGACCAGCTAAATGTATACATAGCATAGACTGTTGCCGCACCTAATGCAATAGTATAAACCGTAGAACCTAACTGGTACGTAAATAAAAGTATAAATAATATCATCCACACGCTATATATCCAAAGCCAAGAATTAGGAATAACTAATCCGATAGCTACACTGATAACAGATAAAATGAGGGCCCAAACTATACCATCTAGCAAGAAATGCTTGGTTTCGGTCCATCCCCATAATAATCTTGTACGAAATTGCCTTCTTTCTCTTTTCACTCGAACATATCCGATCAATATCGAGAAGAGAAGCGTAATATATACTGCTGGATGAAGGAAAAAACGTCCAATTCCTTTAGCCAATTCGATTAATACTTCTTGCACCATACGCATCCCCCTCACTTGCAACTATACAACTATTATTGTAACAAACGGAGAGGGCTTTGCGTATAGGTTTTTCGTCTTTAATTTGTTATTTCATATCATGAAGTAAATAACTAATTCCCATTTGGAACTGTTTATCATTTTCTCTACTAGTTTTATAATCGAGAATAGTTTTTGTTAATGATTGGAAGAGAGCATCATCGATCTCGTTAAATTCATCTAAGCTTCTCTCTTGTCGATATTTTTCAATAGCATCTTCCGTATCTTCATCAAAGTATCCATCTTGACGACTTATATTATAACCAAGTGCTCCTAATACTTGTTGAACATACTTTACCTCTTCCCCAAAGTCGCCTACACGAAAATTACCTTGATAATATTTGATGTCCATCGTATATAATTCATCCGGTTCAACCTGTAAATCCGCTTGGATTCCTTTATGATGGATCCACTCTTGTTTTGGAGTAAGCCATTTATGAGTAGAGATTTTAAGCTTTCCTCCATTTTGTAGTGGATGTGTTTCCTGAACAGTCCCCTTACCAAAACTAGTTTCTCCGACAATCATCGCACGTTTATTATCTTTTAGTGCTCCAGACAATACTTCACTTGCAGAAGCACTACCACCATTTTGTAACAGTACAACAGGAAGTTTGTTTAAATACTGATTGTCTTTTGTTTCGGTATTGAGCATTTCCAGCACACCTTTTGCATCTTGCATATAAGCGAAAGTGGAGCCATTCGGCAATAAAGTACCAATAATAGTAGATACACTATATAAATAGCCGCCTGGATTTCCTCTTACATCAATTAGAAGCCCATCTATCCCTCGTTCCACCAGGGCTTTCGTTTGTTTCTCCCACTCTTCCCCAGTCTTCTCACCAAATAACGTGATATTCACAATACCAATTGAATAGTCATCTACTTCATAAATATCACTAGAAACCGTATGCATCGCAATCGTGTCACGTTTCATATGTAATTCGACATGGCGATTATCACTAGCTCGATACACAGTCATTTTTAAACTAGTTCCTTTTTTACCACTTAACAGCTGTATTAGCTCCGTCATTGACTTTCCTTCAACTCTTTCTTCATTCACTCGAACAATTTCATCCTGAGACTTTAAGCCAGCTTTAAAGGCAGGGGAATCCTTTAAAGGTGCCACCACGACAAACTTCCCTGCAGAAAGCATTATCTCTGCCCCAATTCCAACCCTTTCTTCCGCAAGTGATGCTTCTTGGTTCGCAGCCTCTTCCTTGGTTAAATACGTACTATGTGGATCCTCTAATGCTTCTGCCATCCCACGAATTGCACCTTCAACGAGCACTTTTTCATTTTTAGAGAACACTGCCTCTTTTTTGATCAATTGAAACGCTTCATCAATTACTTGACTATCACTTACATTTTTTTGTTCCGTGGCTGAAGGCTTCATCAACCATAGATACCCGATGCCTAATATTATAACGACGAACAATCCATAAAGAAAAAACCGACTTTTGCGCAAGTTCAACCTCCTACTTTTCCACTAATATATGTGTGGTAAGAGGAGTTTAATACTTGCCCAAAAATCGATTCTTATTTTAAATTACTTATATAATCTGTTAGCATTTGCTCATCCATTGGTCCAACAATCTTATTTTGAATGGTTCCTGTCGTATCTATCATATAAGTTGTAGGTATCGTAATTGCTTGATAGGTATCCCCAACAACACCATCTTCATCTAATGGAATCGGAAAACTAAGTCCATAATCTTCTTGAAACGCCTTCACTTTGTCCAACCCAACATCAGAACTAGTTAAATTGACAGCTAAAATTTCTACATTTTCTTTTTCTGCCATATCTTCGTAATAATTTTGTAAATGTGGCATCTCTGCTTTACATGGACCACACCAGGTTGCCCATAAATTTAACACTACTTTCTTTCCTTTATAATCTGCGAGTGTAACTTCCTCGCCTTCTAATGTAGTTAGTGTAAAGTTAGGTGCGGTATTCCCTTGACCTAACCCTTCATTCGCAGGATTTTTGGCAAGATCTGTACCCAATTGCTCGCCTGCAAATGCTTCTTGTTCATCAATATTATCTCTTACAAAGGATATTGTTGCGATTGCTACTAATGCAGCTATAACTAACAGCCCAATAATTTTTTTCTTCATATTATACCTCCTACTGGCACGATAATATTTCACTGCCCTTATTATATGTCATCTACCGCATTAAATACGAATTAAATGAGCTAAATCTGTGACTATGTAGTGAATTGAAAAATGTATTTATATATGGAGAAACTTTCTTAACGGATGTGCGCTTGCCGCACATCCTATTTACCACCGATGCTACTGAATGGAAATTCTAAAAGTTAATAATTATTTTTTCTTTCATTAACCTAGTCGAATCATCGTTTTTATAATACTAAGTCGCTTCAATTATAAAGTTAATATCTACTCACTTATTGATTGAAGTGCAGTGCGGCGACTCCAGCGGAAACAGCGTGTCCAGGTGAGACTCCGCAGGAGGCTCACGGACCGCCCGCGGAAAGCGTCCGCATGAAACGGAAATCATAGTATTACCTTTTTACTATTATCTAGCACTTAATTATTGAAGAAATACATAAAGATTTTTATGAAATTGTTACTAACAAAAAAACAACGCTTCTCCATGAATGGAAAAGCGTTGTTTAAAATTTATAAAGAAATATATCTCAATGGGTTTACAGAGTTTGTAGCCATACCTTCCCAGTTTCCAACATGTATCTCAAAATGTAAATGAGGCCCAGTCGAATTACCAGTAGTACCTATCGCTCCTATAATCTGCCCTTTCGATACTACTTGTCCAACACTTACTTTAATACTGCTTAAATGCGCATATAAAGAAGTGAAGATTTTACCATCAATAGAATGTGTCACCATAATAACATTTCCATATGTGCTAAGCGGAGCAGCATAAGAAACAACTCCATCGGCAGCAGTTAGTACTGGTGTACCAGTACTGTTCGCAATATCTATACCATAATGGGTTTTAACTACCCCATGAATCGGGTGAGTTCTACTACCATATCCAGAAGTGAATCGTCCAGATGCAGGCTTTGTCCAAGATCCAGCAGAGACATTTGGAATAGCTGTTGAAGAACCACCACTTGCTGCTTGCTGACGTTTTCTTTCTGCTTCTTCTTTACGTTTCTTTTCTTCTGTTGCTTTTCTTGCTACTTCTGCTAATCTTTTTTGTTCAGCAACAATTTTATTTTGCGTTTCTTGACTTAAGTTTAGGATTTCATCATATTCCGTTTCTAATACTTCTTTTTGATTGATCAATTTTGCTTGCTCTACTTCTAACTGATCCACTAAATTACCTTTAGAAGCTTTTTGACTATCTAGAGAACCTTTTAAACTGACAAGCTCATTTTTACTATCTTCCTGCTGTTGTAGTTTTTTCTCTAAACTCGCTTGCTGCTCTTCTAATTGCGCTTTATCATCTGCTTGTTCTTTTAAGATGGTACGATCTGCCTCCATCAACGTATTAACTGCAGAAAAGCGGTCGATGAAATCGATAAAACTATTTGCCCCAAGTAATACATCTAGATAACTAACAGAACCTCCACTTACTTGAACCGCACGGATACGTTCTTTTAATAGTTCATCACGTTCTTCAATTTTTCTTTCAAGCTCTTTAATAGAAGCACGTAATTTTTCAATTTCAGTTGTTGTCAATTTTATTTGATTTAACACTTCAGAAATCTGTGCTTCGGTATTAATAATTTTAGTATCTAACTCTTTTATTTGTGCCATAATTTGATCAATTTTTGAAACGTTTTGATCTATCTTGCCTTCTGTATCTTTAATGCCTGAGTCAATTGTATTTTTCTTTTGCTCTAATTGTTTTTGTTCGTTTTTTAAATCATCTAATGTATTTGCAAACGCACTCGGAGTCGTTATTAAAAGTGCTCCTGTAGTAGCTATTGCCATAATTCGTAGCATCCATTTAGACTGTTTTCTCAAAATTTCTTGCTCCCTTCAATTTTCCAACTACACACGTAGAAATTTGCGAACTGACATGAAACTTCCCCAAACGCCTATTAGTACCCCCATTAATAAAATCAAAGCGTTCACTTGATATATAAATGGTGAGAACTCAAGTAGCTCAAATAATTTTCCTTGTTCTAACTTCGGAGCTAGCAAACTATAGATATTATAGTAGAGTACTGTTACTAACGTTATAGGAACGATGGCGCCTAAAATTCCAAGCCACATACCTTCTAAGATGAATGGAATACGAATAAACCAATTCGTTGCTCCTACTAACTTCATAATTTCAATATCTCTTCTTCTTGCAACAATTGTAATACGAATCGTGTTAGAGATAAGGAACATTGCTGTAAATAACAACGCCAAAATCAATACTAGTCCAACGTTTCTACCGGTATTTAAAAACGAGAATAGCTTTTCTATTTTACCTTCTCCATACTTTACTTCAAACGTATTATCGAGACGATCTAATTTCTCAGCCACTGCTTCAGTTTCTTGAGGATTGGTAGCTTTAGCATAAAATACATTATGTAATGGATTTTGTTGTTCAAATAATCGTAAATCCTCTCCAAAATCAACTACTAATTTATTTAACTCGTCTCCTTTTGGAGAATATTTGACCTCTGCTACCCCTTTTGTCTCTTTAATCTCTTGTTCTAGTTTTGCTATAGAAGCTTCATCTGATGTTAATTCGACATAGACTTTAATCTCTACGTCTTTTTCCAAGTCATCTGCTACCTTGTTTAAGTTCATCATAATCATAACGAACACTCCGACAAGTAACAATGTAACTGTTACTGCACTTACCGAAGCAAATGTCATCCACCCATTTCGACTGATGCTCTTAATACTTTCTCTGAAGTGTCTTCCTAATGTTCTACCCTTCATAACCGTATTCTCCTCCGTATTCGTCTCGAGTGATTAATCCACCCTCAACTGCTATAACACGGTGTCTAATAGTGTTAACAATTTCTCTATTATGAGTTGCCATGATAATCGTTGTTCCTCGAGCATTAATTTCTTCGAATATATTCATAATTTCCCATGAGGTTTCTGGATCCAAGTTTCCCGTAGGTTCATCCGCTATAACAAGCTTTGGTGTATTCACGATAGACCTAGCAATAGACACACGTTGCTGTTCTCCCCCGGAAAGCTCTGTTGGGAACATTCTTGCTTTGTGTTTCAGTCCAACTAGCTCTAATACATCCATAACTTTTTTGCGTATTACTTTAGGTGTTTCTTCTATAACTTCTAATGCAAATGCCACATTTTCATATACATTCAAGCGTGGTAATAATTTAAAGTCTTGGAATACTACACCGATTTGGCGTCTTAAATATGGTACTTTATTGTTTTTGAGAGTTGCTAAATTGACACCATTGATCAAAATATCTCCAGTGGTTGGACGTTCTTCTCGATACATCATTTTGATGAATGTTGATTTACCTGCTCCACTTGGTCCTACTACGTAGACAAAATCGCCTTGTTCAATCTTTACATCAATACCGTTTGCGGCAACAATACCGTTTGGATACTTTTTGTAGACATTTATCATTTCTATCATTAATAAACCACCTAATTAGATTCGTCATAAAATGCAACACGCCTATTATAACATTAGAAGCGCTTTTGTTTGTTACAATTAGATTTCAATTTATAGGTAAATAAGGGTAGATTTTTTAAAAACAAATCTATGTTTTATACTAACTAGTTAAATACACTTAACTACCTTGTACCTACTTACTAAAGTTCTACATTATTCGAGGTGATTCCTGCTTTTGTTTCAATAAGAAAAACCGGGCAAAAAAAACGCCCGGTCCTTTAAGTTCAAAACCTGTTTCTAGCGCTTTCGAAGGGCTTTGTACAGACCTTTTGTTATAGGATTAACGATTGAATTTTTAGGGATGCTGGTTGGTTGTGACGGACGTCACAACCAACCAGCATCCCTTTTTTTCGTTAATTTTATGACTTGTATCTGTCCTTCACCCTTCTACAACTTTTAGAAACAGGTTAGTGCTTTTTTGGATAACTATAGAAAAGATTACTATCCTATACAATGAGCAAGCTCTCGAAGATACAATTTCGTTCGCTATTTCGCTTCTTTATTTGGTAAACACTTACTATTTCTCTATACTTCCACTAGTATAAAAGGTAATCTGCTTCCTTCCACTATTATTGGATAATAGCAGCATATCTCATTCAAAATCGATTACCAATAATTTGATCACTCTTTAAAATTTGACCAATCTTATCATCTAAACGAAAAGCAGGCTAAATCTTCTTGTGGAGTACTACACATTAATTGATTGTAGTGGAAGGTGGCGTTCTTAGCCATCGTTCCTTTGTCTCCGCCTGAAACGGAAATCATAGTATTAATCATTTTTAAAGTACCCCAAACCTAGTTTTCACAGGACATTTCTATATGCTTTCTCTAAAAAAACCGAGCAAAAAATGCCCAGTCCTTTAAGTTAAAAACCTGTTTTTATGGTTTTCGAAGAGCTTTGGACAGATTTACCGCTATATTATTACCGATTATTTTAGAGAGATGTTGGTAATTTCATGTTATTTGTCTCTGTCGCGCTTCAACAACTGGGTACATTTTATAAACTTCAAAAAAATCAGCTACTCAAAAAGAGTAGCTGATCTCATATGAAGGCTTTGATTTTCTAAAATTATTTCTTAGCTGCTAACCACTTAGCTACTGCTTTAGCGTCGTCACCAGAAATAATTCCTGGTGGCATTGCCCCTCTACCGTTTTCAATAACATTTAATATTTCATCTTCTGATAAGCGCGAGCCTACATCTTTTAGAGCTGGGAAGTTACCTGACCCTTCTAAATTTTGACCATGACAGCTAATACATTTTGCACTAACGATCTTTTCTGCATCCACTGAAGCTGTTTCAGTGGTAGTACCAGAGCCAGTTGATGTATCTGTACCTTTATCGGCATTATCATTACCGCCACCACATGCAGCTAGAACTAACCCTGCTCCAAATATTAAAGCTAATAGTTTTTTGTTCATGTTTCTTCCTCCCTAAAATAGAATTAAGTCTGCATAATTAGTATACCTAACTTATGATCTTTTGAAACCTTCTCCCAGAACCTCATAGGCATCCGAAACTATGACAAAAGCAGCAGGGTCAATAGTTTTAATGATATGTTTCAACTTTGTGAATTCTGTCTGATATGCCACAACCATCAAAATTGGCCGTTCCACATTCGTATACCCACCATAAGCTGGAAGTTTTGTTACACCGCGATCTATCTCGGTATATATAGCATCTCTAATTTCATCTTGTTTATTCGTAATAATATAAATCATTTTCGATTGACTAAATCCTAGTTGAACAAGATCAATCGTTTTTGTCGTAACAAATAAAGCAATTAGCGCATATAAAGCTTTCTCTATGTCGAAAACGAATGCAGCGCTAAGTACTATCAATCCATCCAATAAAAGTACACTTGTCCCAAGAGAAAATCCTGTATACTTCGTAATAATTTGTGCTGCTAAATCAGTTCCACCTGTGGAAGCACCACCTCTAAAAACGATTCCTAAGCCCAAACCTACAGTAATTCCGCCAAATAAAGCTCCAAGCAATGGATTCATCGTCCATGGTTCCCAACTCGAAGTCACTAGCACTACCGCCGGCAACACTAGTGTACCAACGAAGGATTTAATACCAAACTTTGCACCCAAAAAGATAAGTCCTGCTATAAATAATGGAATATTGAAAGCATATTGGACAAGTCCTGGCTCCCAACCAAAGACTCCTTTTAAAATTGTACTAATTCCACTAACTCCACCAGAAGCTACTTGGTTTGGTAATAAAAAGACGTTAAATGCAACTGCAATGATGGCTGCACCAATAATTACATATACATAATCCTTCGAATTTTTGATAATAGGATGTGGTTCTTTATATAGTCTACGATTGTTATTAGTTTCCATTTCATATCCTCTTTCATTCAAATACTTGTGTTTGCCTGCACTAGTATAACAAGTGGCAAGTAATTTGTGAACTTCAGCAAGATAGCGTGTTGACGAGGTGAAGTGAATGAAATTAGAGGGTTGTGTATATGTTATCTCTCAACATAGGAAAGTTATACATAAAAACGAAAGAAAAAAACAAATAGGATTAAGACCAAAACCAGTTTCTTTAGTTTCCGAGATACTTTGGAGATTCTGGAAACCTTAGTTCAAAGCTGCACAAAATTTTCTTTCTATTAAAAAAGAGCATGTCTCAAAGACACGCTTTTAAAGTAATAATTATTTTTTATTAATACTTTGTGCTTCCTTATATGTTTCATCTATATATTTGGCAGTTGCCTGTTGATCTTCGGTTATTTGTACAAGTGTTGCGTTGAATTCTTCTACGGTTGCTGTGCTTTCTTCAATAATCGCAGCAAATTCATTGGCACTAATATTAATGGATTCTGTATTATTTGAAATGACATCCACATCACGTAGGAATTTAGCTAACTCATTTTGCAAATTCCTCATTGTTTCATGAAGTTTATTAAATGATTTATTCGATTTATCGGCAGTTGCTACTTGAGTGTAAATTTGGTTTACACCGTTTTCTAGCTTGTTTAGGGCTGCTTGATTGAACTTATTTAATTGGTTTAGATTATCATCTATTTTTTCCAGTGATTGATCCGTTACTCCTGCAAGTTTTCGGATTTCTTCTGCCACAACAGCAAATCCTTTTCCTAGTTCACCGGCTCTTGCGGCTTCTATGGAGGCGTTTAAAGCTAGAAGATTAGTTTGTGCTGTAATTTGGCGAATATCACTAGCAAAATTATTTGTTTCATTAATTTTTTCGGAAAGTCCATTGAACGTTTTATTGAGTTCTACAAAAAAGACTGTAAATGCATCAATTTCATTTTTCATTTTTTCCATTACCATAGAACCATCCGAAGCATTCTGTTCCGCTAACTCTGCTTGTTTAACAATCTCATGCAAATGTCCGGCCATTTCTTTCACTGAGTCAGAAGTTGCCTCTGTATTTTTTACAATATCAATTACGTGGTCTGCTTGTTTTTGAGAACCAATACTAACTTCACCTACAGCAACAAGCATTTCTTGCTGCGCATTGTTGGTATTAAATGTATTAGTGCGAATTTGCTCCAAATTAGTCGTAATGACAGATACAGCAGTTTCTAATTTTTGATGTAGAAACGTATCTTCATCTGATTTAGCTTTAGCATCTTCTATAAGTTTCTCAACATTGGAGAATAACTTCTTACTTTGTCTCACCTGTAAGAAAATTCCGAGGGCCATGATGAATTGGATAAAGAAAATATTCACAGTTCGTCCTTCAAATATACCTGAGTTATCCAACATCACATTTACAATCATCGCGCCTACGCACAGAATGTAACCGAATATAAAAATACTCTGTTTAGAATGTAAGCTACTCAAAATTAGGATGAATAGAGCCAATACGATTGTGGCAATACTTACTTCATTAAAATAACTCATACTGACAGCTGTTATCGCTCCTGCGACTATAACAAAATAAGGAAGAACAGATGCGACACGTATTGATTTTCTAGCTGCTAAATACATAATAATTACTACAACAAAAGGTATTCCAATAGAAATAATAACAACTGCTGCCTGTTGAATAATAATTTGAACTAGTAATCCAAGACCTGCTGCTAATCCATAAGCTAAAAATAAAATGAAGTTTTTTCTCTTTAAATCTTCGTTTTTCAACTCATTAATATTCATTGCTCTTTCCCCTATCCCTTGTATTCTGAAAAATAAAAAAACCGATGTTATATAATTATAACATCGGTGTGTAAAACGTCTATTAATTTATTTTTGAACGTAGATAAGCATGAATAAACGGATCGATTTCCCCATCTACAACTGCATGGACATTACCGCTTTCTTCATTTGTACGATGATCTTTTACCATGGAATATGGATGGAATACGTACGAACGTATTTGACTTCCCCATCCGATTTCTTTTTGCTCTCCACGGATTTCCAATAATTGTGCTTCTTGTTCTTCAATTTTCAGCTGATACAGTTTTGATTTTAATAATTTCATCGCATGTTCTCGGTTTTTAATCTGTGAACGCTCTGATTGACAAGTAACAACTGTATTTGTAGGTAAATGTGTAATACGAACTGCTGAGTCAGTCGTATTAATATGCTGCCCACCAGCACCAGTTGCACGATACGTGTCAATTTTCAAATCTTCTGTGCGAATATCTATTTCTATTTCATCATTAAACTCAGGCATTACTTCACAGGAAACAAATGAAGTATGACGGCGGCCAGATGAGTCAAAAGGCGAAATACGAACAAGACGATGCACGCCTTTTTCCGCTTTCAGATAGCCATATGCATTATGTCCTTTTATCAGTAACGTTACCGATTTGATACCAGCTTCATCCCCAGGTAAATAATCAATCGTTTCTACTTTAAAGCCACGTTTATCTGCCCATCGTTGGTACATACGTAACAAAATCGAACCCCAGTCTTGAGACTCTGTACCGCCAGCACCAGGGTGCAATTCTAAAATTGCATTATGCTTATCGTATTCCTCGCTAAGTAGCATTTGCAATTCAAAATCACTAAGCTTTTTGGTAAATTCTTTTAACTCGTTACCAAGGTCTTCCTGTAACTCTTCATCTGGCATTTCTTTGATCAATTCCAAAGTCATCTCTAGGTCTTCTTGTGTAGACTCAAGACTACGATACTCTTCTACTATTGCTTTTAATGCATTGGTTTCATTAATCACTTTTTGAGCTCCCTGTGCATCATCCCAAAAATCTGGAAATGTCATCAGCTCTTCTAATTCTTGAATACGAACCTCTTTGTTTTCTAAGTCAAAGAGACCCCCTAAAGTCTTTTAACTTTCCTGAAGTTCTATCTAATTCATTGCGTACTGTTGCTATTTCTATCATTTGTTTTCCTCCGACTTTCTTTTGTCTAAACTCTGGTTGCCCGCGTTTTTCTTTATGTCCAGTGCCAGGCGCCAGCCGTTCGAACCGCTTCAGTATAAAGGTAAAGGCAAAGTGCGCCTTTTCCTTTATACTTCCAGCGCTTGTCACGGCTTTCGTGGCGCCTTCCACATTTCTTTATTGCACTGCTCCGTGGCAGTTTTTGAATTTCTCTCCACTTCCGCATGGACATGGATCGTTACGTCCGATGGAAACTTCTTTGCGTACTGGTTTTTTCTTCACTGGGCCGCTTTCTTCTTTTGGATTTACAGCTTGCCCTTTTGCTACTTCTTCGCGTTCCAGGTTATTGCGAATTTCCGCTTTCATCCCATATTTCGCAACGTCTTCCTGAATGGAATCGACCATTGCTTCGAACATTGCAAAGCCTTCACTTTGGTATTCACGAAGTGGATCAGTTTGTCCGTATGCTCGCAAATGGATTCCTTGACGAAGTTGATCCATTGCATCGATATGATCGATCCACTTGGAGTCAATAGAACGAAGTAATACTACCTTTTCAAACTCACGCATACGTTCAGCAGTCATTTCTTCTTCCTTCGCATTATAGAAACGAAGTACTTCTTCTTTGATTGTTTCGATCATTTCTTCAGGAGATAATTTTTCTAGTATCGATTGTGTTATTACCCCTTCAGGCAATAAATTCGCTTGAACGTAATCTTCAATTCCTTTTAAACTCCAGTCAGCCTTATTCTCAGAGTTTGTATGAGAAGAAACTAAACGTTCAATTGCTCCGAATAGCATAGACTCTACAAGTGCACGCATATTCTCGGTTTCTAATACTTCATTACGTTCTTTATATATGATTTCACGCTGTTGACGTAGTACATCATCATATTGTAATAGGCGCTTACGTGAATCGAAGTTATTTCCTTCTACACGTTTTTGCGCTGATTCCACTGCTCGAGATACCATCTTCGATTGAATTGGTTGAGTGTCATCCATACCTAGCTTCGACATCATGGCACGCATATTATCAGAGCCAAACCTGCGCATCAATTCATCTTCCATCGATAGGTAGAACTGTGTTACCCCAGGATCTCCTTGACGACCAGAACGTCCACGTAATTGGTTATCTATACGACGAGACTCATGTCGTTCCGTCCCAATTACTGCTAAACCACCGACTTCAGTTACACCATCGCCTAGTTTAATATCTGTCCCACGACCAGCCATATTTGTGGCAATCGTCACAGAGCCTAAATGTCCAGCAGTCGCAATAATTTCTGCCTCATGTTCATGATTTTTGGCATTTAATACATTATGCGGAATGCCATGTTTGGTTAATAATTTCGAAATAATTTCAGAGGTTTCGATGGCAACAGTACCAATTAGAACTGGTTGACCATTTTTATTGCGTTCAGCAATGTCAGCCGCAGCCGCTTCGTATTTACCATTCATAGAAGCATAGATTAAATCTGCATGGTCATCCCTTGCAATTGGACGATTTGTTGGAATCGCAATAACATTCATATTGTATATATTACGGAATTCCTCTTCTTCCGTTTTTGCTGTACCAGTCATACCCGACAGCTTATCGTACATACGGAAAAAGTTTTGGAACGTAATCGTAGCCATCGTCATTGACTCATTTTGAACTTCAAGACCTTCTTTTGCTTCAATCGCTTGATGAAGACCATCACTATAACGACGACCTTTCATTAGACGACCAGTGAACGAATCGACGATAACAACATCGCCCTCTTGAACGACATAATCGATATCCAGATGCATAGAAGCATGGGCTTTTAATGATTGATTGACTGCATGATTTAAACGAACATGAGTCAGATCAAATAAATTATCTATATTGAAAGCTTTTTCTACTTTTTCTACACCAGTATCCGTTAGTGTTACACCTTTTGTAGACTCCTCATAAGAATAGTCTACGTCTTTAGTTAATGTACGCACAAAGGCATTTGCTTGTTTATAAAGAAGTGCTGCTTTGTTTGCTTGTCCAGAAATGATTAAAGGCGTTCTTGCTTCATCGATTAAGATAGAGTCAACTTCATCGATTACAGCATAGTGAAGTGGACGTTGAACTTTATCTTCCTTGTACAGCACCATATTATCTCGTAAATAATCAAATCCAAGCTCATTGTTCGTCGAATACGTAACATCCGCCGCATAGGCTTCACGTTTTTCTTCCTTAGACAATGAATTTAAGTTCAATCCAACACTTAATCCTAGGAAATTATATAATTGTCCCATCTCAGCAGCATCACGGCTAGACAAATATTCATTAACCGTTACGACATGCGCACCGAGCCCTGTAATTGCATTTAAATAAATGGATAGGGTAGAAGTTAACGTTTTACCTTCCCCCGTTTTCATCTCTGCAATATTACCTTCATGAAGAGCAGCTGCCCCCATAATTTGAACACGGAAAGGGAACATTCCAAGCACACGTTTAGATCCTTCACGTGCTACGGCAAATGCCTCTGGTAATAAACTATCTAAGCTTTCGCCTTTAGCATAGCGACCACGAAACTCATCTGTTTTCGCGCGAAGCTCATCATCAGTCAATGCTTCTATTTTACTTTCTAATGCTTCTACTTTATCCGCAATTTTTTCTAAGCGTTTTAGATCACGTTTGTTTAAATCGAACACTTTATTTAATACACCCAGCATCTAGTTTCACTTCCCATTTAGTCTTACTCTACATTTTACCATTCGTTCTAAAGGCGCGCAAATAAGGTACACTAATAAATGAGAAAAACGCAAGTACCTTTAAAGAGAATAAACCTATTTTTTTATTGTTTTCAGCATGCTTCAGTCTGACATTGCTACATCATTACCGTAAGATATCGAGAGGCTCGTCACAAAGGTGTTGCGTTCACGTGGTGGAGCTCTTATGCCGTCGATCCTTTGTAAACACCTGAAACCCAAATTAGTACTTTACTCATTTTTAAATGCCTAGCACCAGTGTTCGTCTACATTTTCTTATCTTTATTAAAAAACTCTCCTCAAAACTAAGAGGAGAGTTCGGTATTTGAATTATTTTATTTGTTTTATGGACTTAGTTTGTTTCGATTAAGCCGTATTTACCGTCTCTACGTTTGTAAACAATATTTGTACCGTTAGATTCAGCATCTGTGAAGATGAAGAAATTATGACCAAGCATGTTCATTTGTAGTACTGCTTCTTCTTGGTCCATCGGTTTTAAGTCAAATTGTTTAGTACGAACGATATTATATTCATCTTCTTCCGTGTGATCAACTGCAGCATCCGGTGCATCAATTGTCGCAAAAAATGTTGCTACACCTTCACGCTCACGGAACTTACGATTTACTTTTGTTTTATACTTTCTAATTTGACGCTCTAGTTTATCAACGATTAGGTCGACTGCAGCATACATATCTGCATTGCGTTCTTCTGCTCTCAGTGTTAAATTTTTCATAGGGATTGTTACTTCTACTTTTGTTTGCTTGTCGTTATACACTTTTAAGTTAACGTTTGCAGTTGCTTGAATTTCTTCGTTGAAGTAACGGTCTACCTTCTCAATCTTCCCTTCAACGTATTCACGTATTGCAGGAGTCACCTCAATGTTTTCTCCACGAATGTTAAAGTTTAGCATGTAAACTCCTCCTTTAATTTAACTCTATATATATAATTCAACACCACCTTTAAAATATCCTTCTTATTTTAAAGTTTTTATTTATTTTTTGTCGAAACTTGTAATAATCTTTACTTTTTAAGTTCCATCTCTTTACGACTACGGTTTTTTAGCTCTCCAATAATCATTTTTTCACTTTCACTGTCTCCGACTAACTTTACGCCATATTCATGGCCAAATGCTTTTCGGTGAGACCATACAAATTCGCCAACCATCGAAATAGGATTTGTATCCAAGGTGAAATTCAACTCCACATGATGTAATTGATCTATGGATATAAATAATTCGCTAAACATTTTCAAGCCATTTGGGCTAATATCTATAATTTTACAAGCACCTTTTTTAGACAATTCTACTCCAGCGTTGCCTACAGGTTGTTTGATTAGCCGAAATGTGGCATCACAAGGCTCTCCAAATGTATAACGAAAATATTCATTACGATTGTACTTCAAATTCCTTCCCCTTCCGATATTAACTTATTTTATCTTTTTTTCATTATGCAGAATTAACTAAGAATTATCAAATGATATGAGAACAATTGAAGATATTTTGAGTATAAAAAAAGTTCTACCGTAAATTATACGATAGAACAGATATGTATATGTTTTATTTGTTTAATGCTACTGTTACATCAGCAATTCGTTTAGCTCCTACATAGCGATCTCCCCAATAATATGGGTCACTTAATTTATCGATTTTCACACCTTTTGAAGTGGATGAATGGATAAATTTCCCGTCACCTATATATATACCAACATGCGATACACCTTTACCAGATGTATTGAAGAATACTAAGTCTCCAGAAGCTAAATCACTTTTATCTACTTTCGATCCTGAAGCGTACAATCCTGAAGAAGTTCGTGAAAGACTAACTCCTGCATCACTATACACATAATTTACAAATCCTGAACAATCAAATCCTGCTTTCGTTGTCCCGCCACTACGATATTTTGTTCCAATCAAATCTTTAGCAGTTGCTACTAGTTCAGATGAATTTACAGAGCTTGCAGCTTCTGTATTTCCTGCGAATGCTGTTACTAAGAGAACTGATAATACTATTATAGCCATGACTTTTTGCGACATAGATTTTAAATTCATCGTGTTCCCCCAAGGTCTAAAGTTTTCTGATTATTTCTCTAAACCCATGTTACCACTCTTTAAACCTTTTTAATTTTACAGTTATGTAACAATTGTGTTACAAGAGAAACTCAATGTTTTCAAGGGTTTACACAATAAAAAACCTAACAAGTATAGAAAAAACTACTTGTTAGGTATAGTTTATATGACAAATCTAGTGCTTGATTTTTCCAAAATAATTGCTTGTTCGCTTACATCGTTTATCAATTTAGAAAGCATTTCGATAGTTTGAACATTAGATAAAAGCATGTCTTCTGTGTGCTCCATTTGCGCTGTGTTAGATTCAATGGACTCTATTAATGCAAAAATGAGTCTCTCAGAAGTATTCTTTTCTTCTTCAATCGTTAAAATGGAATCTTTCATATGTTCATTTTGATTTTTGGAATCTCGTATATAAGATACTATTTTGTCCATTTTATGATGTAGCATCTCAAACGTAGCTGCATTATTTTTGGATGTAGCCAGACCATCAGCAAAAACATTCGCCATCTGAGTTCCCTGTTGCGTAATAGAATTTGATATTTGGTGAATGGTATTAGCTGTTCCAGACACTTCATCTGCAAGTTTTTTTACTTCTTCTGCTACAACTGCGAAGCCTTTACCATGTTCACCAGACCTAGCAGCCTCAATTCCAGCATTTAGTGCTAGTAGGTTCGTTTGCTTTGAAATCGTTTGGACGATTGTTGTCATCCGTGCAATTTCCTCTGTCCGGTCCTGAAGTAATTTTCTTTCTTTATCCGCTTCTTTAAATAATGATCGTAATTTTGCTGATTCTCCGGCAGCATTTTTCAATGCTATTGTACTTTCATCAGCCATTTGTACAGCAATAGTGGAATACTCGTTCAATTCGATTACCTTTCCTGTTGCTGCACCAAAAGTAAGAGAGAATTCCTCTAAGAAGGAGCGGATACTAATAGATGTTTCTTTTTGCTTTAGCATACTTCCACTCGTTTCATGAATAGCAAGTTTGACGGTATTTGTGCTATCTACAGTATCCGCGGAATATTCTTTTAGCTCTGCGCTATTTTTACTTAATTTCTCCGCGGTATGTTTAATCGTTTTTACGATGTCTATTAGATTTCCTCGCATTTCATTCATCGCACCGGAAACTTCCCCAATTTCATCGTTCGTTAAAATTTGTAATGGTTGACTATTTAAATTCCCTTCAGATATTTCTTTTGCAGATAAGACTACCTGTGCTAATTGGGTCTTAATTTGTCGATTTGTCATTAACACTAGAGCTAGTGAAAGTAAACCTGCTATTAGGAACGCAGCAACTACAATAACAATTGTGTTTTTCTGACTCTCGGACATTTCTTCTATTAAAACTTCTCTTTTGTCAGATTCATATTGTCTAGTTTCTTCTAAAATTAGAGTCAGACTAGTATATTTTTCATTGATCGATTGAAGCTGTCTTCGTTTTGCGACATTTTCTTTGTTAATAACCGATTTCTTTAAATTAGTCTCGTATGTATTTTGAATTGATTGTAAAGTTCCTGAGAAGGTTTCCCAATCTACATAGGGCATTTGCGCACTTGCCACATTTAGTAAATTTGCTAGACTATCTTTTGTCAATTCATAATCTTTGTCGAATTCTTCTAATGGGTCTCCTGCGAAATTGGTAATGGCGATATATAATCTCGCTACCTCCGATCGCATAATGTCTGCACTTTCGACATTTTGTGATGAAATTTCCATATCATCAGCTATTTCATGATTGTGCACTACTTGGATGATCAATAAAACAGTCATCATACCAAATAAGATAAAGGAACTAAAAATTGCTATTAAATACTTCATTCGCAGTGGAATTGCAGACCATTTTTTCATAGGTATTCCGACCTCCCACTTTGAAATATAGCATAATCCTCCAAACAAATGAGTGTGTTTTCTGAAACTTAACATGAAATTTACAAAGACAAATCTGAAAATTCGATGTACGATAAGAGTAGTACATAGAGGAAGGAAGCGGAACATGGACTTAGGCTTAAAAAATAAACGAGTAATTGTGACAGCATCTAGCAAAGGATTAGGGAAAGCAACTGCCCTTCAGTTTGCAATAGAAGGCGCAAAAGTAATGATATCTAGTAGAAATGAAGAAGAACTTCAAGCAACTCTTGAGGAAATAAAATCAAAAAGTGGAAACCCAGAAGTGTATTACACCATTTGTGATATGACAAAAAATAGCGATATCGAACAACTCTTTAACGAGGCCCTAGAAAAGCTTGGTGGCATTGATATTTTAGTAAATAATGTTGGCGGTCCGGTAGCTGGTGGATTTGCGCAGGTGTCTGATGAAGACTGGGGAGTAGCGTTTGAAAAGAATCTGCTTAGCTATATCCGCACAATTCGACTGGCGCTTCCACATATGAAAGAACAGAATTTCGGAAGAATCGTCAATATTTCCTCATCATCTACAAAAGAGGTTCTAGACGGTCTAATCCTGTCGAATACATTCCGATTAGGGATGGTCGGATTGTCGAAAAGTATTGCTCGAGAATACGCAGGAAATAACATATTAATCAATACAGTAGGTCCAGGTCGAATCCAGACAGATCGTGTCACAGAGTTAGACCAAATAGCTGCTGATAAAAGAGAAGTATCCATAGAGGAAGTAATAGAAGGATTCAAGCAAATAATTCCGATTGGAAGATACGGCGAACCTGCCGAATTTGCGAATATCATCGCATTTCTATGTTCCGAAGCAAATACGTATATGACTGGCCAAAGTTTAGTAGTCGATGGCGGTATGCTGAAGGCATTATAATAGAGGGAGAAGACCAAAAAATGACTCCGATTAGCTCGGAGTCATTGTTTTATTTAATAGTTAATTTAATTTTATTTTGTGAAGGGTCTTGTACTATAAATACTCCATTTTCTTCTGACACATCAGTTCCGATCTCTTTGACATTAGCAATTGCAGCTTGTAACTCTTCGTTTGTTGGATAAATTACTGTGAATGCCTTTAGCCCAACTACATTTTCTGGTGTAGGAGGAGCGCCGACTCCAGCCCAAGTATTTAAACCAATATGATGATGGTATTTACCTGATCCCATAAATAATGCTCCAGGATAATTAGGCGTCATAACATCAAAACCTAATGCTTGATAAAATTTCTTCGTTGCATCCAGTTCAGCAACATGTAAATGAATATGTCCCATTACTGTACCTTTTGGTAGCCCATTCCACGGAGTGCTTGCACCTTCTGCTAAAATACTTTGCGCATCGATTTGAAGTGTAGCCATCTCAACGTATTCATTTTCCCATTTCCACTCAGAATCTGGACGATCAGTGTAAATCTCAATTCCATTTCCGTCTGGATCATTTAAGTATAATGCTTCACTAACTAAGTGATCTCCCGCTCCAATGCGAATATTAATCTCTGCGAAGTGTCTTAAAACAGCACCTAAATCAGCACGTGTCGGTAACAATAGAGCAAAGTGATATAATCCTGTTGTCTTTTGTTGTGTCGGCATAATATCAGCTGGTTGTTCAATAGATAGAAGTGCTGTCTCCCCATCGGCAGTCAGATAGATTTTGTCAGCTTGTTGCTCCAGTACTTTAAAGCCTATTATGTTTTCATAGAAGTCCATTGAACGTTGAAGATCCACTACCTTTAACTCTACTAATTCTACAAATGTGTTTGGTTTATTATGATATTTCATGTGAATTCCTCCATTTGATTGTTTGGTTACTTTTCGTAAGTAATTATATTTTAGTTACCTAATAAAGTCAAGTGATGAGTTTAAGTTAAGTACGAGGAAGTAAGAATCACAAATTGAACGTGTAGAATCGCAAGGTAATTGACGAGAATCGCAAAATGCGGGGATAGAATCCCCGCATTTTTGCAGGATGAAGACAGCAATATAATTTTGCGCAACTTCCCGTGACATATGCGCAACGTTGTCTTTGGTTTGCGCAACATTTTGGCACGTTTACGCAACGTTTTTGGTTTGCGCAACTTACCATGCGTTATACGCAACATTATCCCCTGTTCGCGCAACATCCGGGCGCATATGCGCAACACTTTTTAACATTCATCCACACACCATTATTTCTACACATCAAAACACCACTATCCTCAACTGGCTAGTGGTGTTTTGACAGTCATTATTTAGCTAACGGCATATCCGTACATAATTGTTGGCATTCGACTAGTTTACTAACATCGAAGTTACCTCCGCTTACGATGATGCCAACATTTTGGGATGTACCTGGGATACGGTGGTTCAATACTGCCGCTACAGCTGCGGCGGCCGCACCTTCGATAAACGTTTTTTCGCGTTCGAGCGTGAACAAAATAGCAGATGCTATTTCTTGTTCGCTCACGGTGATCACATCGTCCACGAGCGCTTGAATAATGTTCATAGTCAGATTTCCTGGTGTTTTCACGTTAATGCCTTCCGCGATTGTTTTGCCCTGGAATGGTAGCAAACCGTCTCCTTTTCCTTTATACGCTAAGGCAATTGCCGAGGCGTTGCTGGATTGGACGCCGATAACTCGGACATCTGGACGGATGGATTTGACTGCAAGAAGTGTTCCTGCAAGTAAGCCCCCTCCGCCTGCTGGAACGACAATCGTATCTAGCTCTGGACGCTGTTGAAGCATTTCCATCGCGACAGTTGCTTGCCCCTCGATAACTGCTATATCGTCAAAAGGATGGATGAATGTTGCTCCTGTTCGAAGTTGTTCCTCACGAGCAGCAATATACGCTTCATCAAAATTTTGGCCAACTAATTTGACAGTTGCACCATACCCTTTCGTAGCATTTACTTTCGAAACGGGCGTTCCAAGTGGCATAAAAATCGTGACTGGTACATTTCGTGCTTTTCCAGCAAATGCGACACCTTGAGCATGATTACCGGCAGAGGCTGCGATTAATCCTTTGGCACACTCTACTTCGCTCAGCTGAGATACTTTATTCATAGCGCCTCTAATTTTAAATGACCCAGTTTTTTGCAGGTTTTCTAATTTCAAAAACACATTTTTCTCGGTAATTTTATTGAATGTGGCCGATCTTTTACACGGTGTGCGATGCACGAACTCCGCTACTCTTTCAGATGCATCATATAAACCTACAGTGTCGTATGAATTCCCAACAAAACCATCTCCTAATTAGCTATTTTTTTTGGAGCTCAGGTAGAGCTTTTCTTATGCTTGAGCTACTTTTTCTTCATAAGCTTTTATTTTATCTTCATATTGAAAGGTTAATGAAATTTCGTCCCAACCATTTAGAAGCATTTTCTTTTGGTACGGATCAATGTCAAATGAATATACAATACCGTCAGCACCTGTTACTGTTTGCGCTTCTAGATTTACCGCTACTTCATATACTTCTTTGTTTAACAATGCTTCCACTTCACTAACAGATAACTTAATCGGTAAGATTCCATTTTTCATGCAGTTATTATAGAAGATATCCGCAAAGCTTGGTGCAATGACTACTCGAAAGCCATAATCCAAAATGGACCAAGGTGCATGTTCACGGGAGGAGCCACAGCCAAAGTTATCATGTGCTACTAAGATAGTAGAATCTTTATAGCGTTCATCATTTAATACGAAGTCTTTAATCGGCTCATCATTTGCATCGAAACGCCAGTGGTAAAAAAGATATTTACCGAACCCCGTACGTTCAATACGTTTTAGAAATTCTTTTGAAATTATTTGGTCAGTGTCGACATTTTTCTGATTTAAAGGTGTAATGACACTTTTTATTTCATTGATAGGCTCCATGAGGTTTCCTCCTTATGCATTTACTAGTCCAAATTTGCGAATATCCACTATATGGCCTTCGATAGCTGCAGCTGCTGCCATTGCTGGACTCATCAGATGCGTTCTTGAACCAGCCCCTTGACGACCTTCAAAGTTTCGGTTGGAAGTAGATGCGCAATGCTCTCCTGCTGGAACGATATCATCATTCATCGCTAGGCACATACTACAGCCTGATTCGCGCCATTCAAATCCTGCGTCTAAGAATACTTGGTCGATCCCTTCTTGCTCTGCTTGTTTTTTAACCGTTTGTGATCCTGGAACGACAATTGCGGTTACATTTGGATGTACTTTGCGACCAGCAATTACATTTGCTGCTGTACGAAGATCACTTAAACGAGCATTCGTACAAGAACCGATAAACACATTTGATATAGCAATATCCTCTAACGGCATTCCTTGTTCCAGACCCATGTAAGCAAGTGCTTTTTCATGTGCTTGTTGGTCACTTGTTTCCACGAAATCGGATGTGAACGGAATATTTTGCGATACTCCAGAACCCATAGAAGGATTAGTACCCCATGTTACAAATGGTTCGATTTCATCTGTAGATATTTCTACCGTTTTATCGTAACTAGCACCCTCATCAGTAGCTAGAGCTAACCAACGTGCTGCTTCTTTTTCAAAAGCTTCCCCTGAAGGTACATGCTCGCGTCCTCGTAAGAAATCAACTGTCGTCTCATCTGGGCTGATCAAACCAGCGCGTGCTCCTGCTTCAATCGACATATTACAAATGGTCATACGCTCTTCCATTGATAGCTTACGAATCGCTTCGCCAGTATATTCCACAATGTAACCTGTACCCATATCGATTCCAAACTTCGAAATAATTGCTAAAATTATATCTTTTGCTGCTACACCATAACCAAGCTCACCTGTCACTTTAATCTGCATTGTTTTGGGTTTAGCCTGCCAAAGTGTTTGTGTAGAAAGAACATGCTCTACTTCACTAGTTCCGATACCAAAAGCAATGGCACCAAATGCACCATGTGTAGACGTGTGACTGTCTCCACAAACAATCGTTTTTCCAGGCTGAGTTAGACCCAGCTCTGGTCCGATAATGTGGACAATACCTTGATCGGGATGGTCCATATTGGCAAGTGGAACGCCAAATTCTTCACAGTTTTGTTGCAGTGTAGAGATTTGTTTACGAGCGATAACATCTTTAATCTGTTCTCTATTTCTAGTGGGTACATTATGGTCCATCGTTGCATAACAAAGATCTGGCCGACGAACCTTGCGATTATTTAGTCGTAACCCTTCAAAAGCTTGCGGAGATGTCACCTCATGGAGTAAGTGTAAATCGATATAGAGAAGGTCTGGTTTACCTTCTTCCTCATACACAATATGTTCATCCCAAATTTTCTCAATAATCGTTTTTGCCATTTAGTCCCTCTCCTTTTGGTTAGACATAAGAAAGCATAATACTATCTGATACAAATTCTGAGTCTAATTCTTCTATCACTTTTGCCGTCCATTCTGTTGTAGAAAGCACTCGTTTCCCTTTAATCTGAAGGTCGCTCGTGAAATTACCGTCATCCAATACATTAAATACTGCTTCTTCGATAGCTGCCGCTTCTGTTTCCATTTGGAACGCTTCACGTAGCATCATAGCTGTTGAAAGAATTGTTGCCGCTGGGTTTGCTTTGTTTTTTCCAGCAATATCCGGAGCAGAGCCATGGACTGGTTCATATAAACCGAAGCCATCCTCACGTGTACTTGCCGAAGGAAGCATCCCTAAGGACCCAGTGATTACGGAAGCCTCATCACTTAAAATGTCCCCAAACATATTTTCCGTTACAATTACGTCAAATGAATCTGGCTTTGTGATCAGCTTCATCGCAGTGGAATCCACAAGCATATGCTCTACTTCTACATCCGGATAACCTTGTTTTTTCTCTTCTACGATTTGACGCCATAATTTACTAGAATCTAGTACGTTTGCTTTATCCACTGAGGCAAGCTTACCACGACGACTTCTTGCTAATTGGAAAGCAGTATCCACGATTCGTTCGATTTCACCCCGTGTATAAACTAAAGTGTCCAATGCGTAATCATTTGTTTTTTTTCGTGGCTCGGCAAAATATAAGCCCCCAGTCAATTCACGAACAATAACTAAATCTACTGATTCCGCTACTTCTTTTTTAAGAGGAGAGGCTTCTAGTAAAGCAGGAATCGCTTTGACTGGACGAATATTCGCATACAGTCCAAAATGCTTACGAATAGCTAGCAACCCTTTTTCCGGGCGTAAATGAGATGGATTTTGATCCCATTTTGGCCCACCTACTGCGCCTAAAAGGATGGCATCACTTTGGCTACATGCTTTTATAGTTTCTTCTGGAAGTGGATTCTCACAAGCATCTATTGCTGCTCCACCAATCAGACCATATTGCAAGTTAAACGTATGGTTATAGCGATTTGCAATTGCTTGAAGCACCTTTACTGCTGCCTCTGTTACTTCTGGACCGATTCCATCTCCCGGTAATACCGTTATCGTTTTTTCCATCCCATTCACTCCCATTTTTTTGTTTACACTTATTTATTGTCCTACTGCGGCTTGCTCCTTTATTTGAACGTTTACTAATTGGCGATTGATAGCGTTGATGTACGCTCTTGCAGATGCTTTTAATACATCCTGAGAAGCGTTACGGCCAGATGATGTTTTGCCGTTGTATGTTAAGTTAACAATAGCCTCTCCAAGTGCGTCCCGACCTTTGGAGACAGATGATACACGATAGTCTAAAATGCGAACTTCGCCTTTTACGATTTTTTCCAATGTATTGAAAATAGCTTCTACAGCACCTGAACCAGCGCAAGTTTCCACAACATTTTCACCAGTTGGTACTTTTACAGTAATAGTAGAAGTAGGAATATTGTTTTCGTAATGAATGATCAATTCCTCTAATTCATACACTTCCACTTCTCCACTCTTCACCTGCTGGTCAGTCAATAAAACAAATAAATCCTCTTCGCTAATTTCTTTCTTACGGTCAGCTAATTTTTTGAATGCAACAAATGCCGCATTGAGCTTATCATCACTCAATTGGAAGCCCATTTCTGCTGCTCTTGAGAAGAATGCATGTCGACCAGAATGTTTTCCAAGAACAAGTTCAGTTGCTACATCACCGATTAAATCAGGTGTAATAATTTCATATGTTTCTGGATTTTTTAGCATGCCATCCTGGTGAATACCAGATTCATGGGCAAATGCATTTTTTCCGACAACTGCTTTATTTGGCTGAATAACTACACCTGTCAACTGACTTACTAGCTGGCTAGTACGTTTTGTTTCTTTCAATATAATTCCTGAATCGGCTTGGTAATAATCATTGCGAATATGTAGTGCAACAGCTACTTCCTCCAGTGCTGCATTACCCGCACGTTCACCGATACCATTAATCGTACCTTCTACTTGCGTTGCTCCATTTTCGATAGCTGCTAAAGTATTAGCGATAGCCATTCCTAAGTCATCATGACAATGAGCTGATAATTTCACTTTTTCGATACCTGTTACGTTTTCACTTAAGTATTTGAATAAAGTACCGTATTCAATAGGGGTTGCATAGCCTACTGTATCTGGAATATTAATCGTTGTTGCCCCTGCTTTAATCACTTCATTCATAATGCGAACTAAAAATTCTTTATCGGAACGAGTTGCATCTTCTGCTGACCACTGTACTAATGGAAAATATCTTTTTGCTAGCTTTACAGATTCAACGGCAAGTTCAATTACTTGTTCTGGTGTTTTGTTTAACTTATATTGCATATGAATTGGAGATGTTGCGATAAATGTGTGCAGATGTGGCTGCACTCCACCTTTTAATGCTTCCCATGAAGTTTCGATATCACTTTTGATTGTACGGGCAAGACCTGTTACGACTGAATTTTTCACCGTATCTGCTATTAGTTTAACTGCTTCGAAGTCCCCAGGGGATGAAGCAGGAAACCCTGCTTCAATAATGGAAACACCGTACTTTTCAAGTTGACGAGCAATTTCTAGCTTTTCTTTCGTATTTAAGTTAATACCAGCTGATTGTTCGCCGTCACGTAGCGTTGTGTCAAAAATTTCAATTTTGCGCACTAGTCACCACTTCTTTCTTGACTTTTTTCCCTTCATTGATGAAAGGCATCATTTCACGTAATTTTGCTCCAACCACTTCGATTTGGTGCTCAGATTCTGCTTGTTTAATAGCGTTATATTTTGGACGATCTGTTTCGTTTTCTTTAATCCATTCTCTTGCAAATGTACCATCTTGAATATCTGTTAATACATCCTTCATACGATCTTTTACAGATGAGTCAATGATACGTGGACCTGAAACGAAATCTCCCCACTCAGCTGTATCCGAGATAGAAGAACGCATTGTAGCCATTCCTCCTTCGTACATTAGGTCAACGATTAGTTTTAATTCGTGTAATGTTTCAAAGTAAGCAAGCTCCGGTTGGTAACCAGCTTCTACTAATGTTTCGAAACCAGCTTTTACGATAGCTGTTGTACTACCACAAAGCACTGCTTGCTCTCCGAATAGATCTGTTTCTGTTTCTTCTTTGAAAGTTGTTTCTAAAACGCCTGCACGAGCAGCTCCGATACCTTTAGCATAAGCAAGAGCTAGGTCTTTTGCCTGACCAGTTGCATCTTGATAAACTGCGAATAATCCAGGAACTCCTGCTCCTGCTTCGAATGTTCTACGCACTAAATGACCAGGACCTTTTGGTGCTACTAAGAATACGTCCACATCTGCTGGAGGAACGATTTGACCAAAATGTACGTTGAAGCCATGTGCGAATACTAGTGTTTTACCAGCTTTCAACGAAGGTTGGATTTCAGCTTCATATACTGCTTTTTGTCTTTCATCTGGTAATAGAATCATGATAACGTCTGCAATTTCAGCCGCTTCTTTTACAGAGTAAACTGCTAAACCGTCTTCTTTTGCTTGGTCGAATGATTTACCAACACGAATTCCTACGACTACGTCAAATCCTGAATCCTTTAAGTTTTGTGCATGTGCGTGACCTTGAGATCCGTACCCGATGATTGCGATTTTTTTGTCCTGTAAAAGTCCTTCGTTGATATCTCCGTTATAATACATTTTAGCCATTGTTATTTCCTCCTCGAATTTGGTTTTTTTATGTTATTTTAATATGGATAACTGTGGTGTATTTACTTTCTGCGTCTCACGAACAAATGCAGTTACGCCTGTTCTAGTAAGCTCTTTAATGCCATAAGGCTTTATCAAATCAATAAACGCATCAATTTTTTCGGGGCTACCTGTTACTTGGAATGTGACAACATTTTTCCCTGTATCAATTATGGAAGCTCGGAAAGGTTCGATGATGCTATTGATCTCTGCTCTTACAGCTGGTGGCGACACGACTTTCACGAGCGCCAGCTCTCTTACGACAATTTGTTTTTCCGTAATATCATTTACTTTCAATACATCTACTTGTTTTTGTAGCTGCTTTAATAGCTGCTCCAGTTTTTGTTCATCCTCTACATTTACGACAAATGTCATTTTGGATATATCTGGTTGAACTGTATGACCCACTGTGATGCTTTCTATGTTGAACTGACGCTTCATGAGTAGGCCAGTGACACGATTGAGAACTCCACTTTGATTTAACACGGTTACTGTGATAATTCGTTTCATTCTGGCTTCACTCCAATCATTTCATGTAATCCTTTACCTGGAGCAACCATTGGATAGACACATTCTCTTTGCACTACTCGACAATCGATCAATACTGGCTCATCGGATTCTAACGCTTCTTTTAGCTGAACTTTTGCATCCTCGAACGTTTCAATCTTATAGCCTTTAATATCATAGGCTGCCGCTAGTTTCACAAAATCTGGTTGAACCGGAATAAGTGATTGCGAGAATCTTTCCCCATGGAATGTCTCCTGCCATTGGCGAACCATTCCAAGTGCTTGGTTGTTTAAGATAATCACTTTTACTGGAATTCTTAGCTCCTGCAATAGAGATAACTCCTGTAAAGTCATTTGGAAGCCTGCATCCCCAACAATTGAAACTACCTTCGCATCCGGTTTTGCAAGCTGTGCTCCGATGGCTGCTGGGAAACCAAATCCCATCGTTCCAAGTCCACCCGATGTTACCCAGTTATGTGGCTGGTTAAATTTATAGTACTGTGCTGTCCACATTTGATGCTGCCCCACGTCTGTTGTGACAACGGCATCCCCGTTTGTATACTCATGTACTAGTTCTAATACTTGCTGTGGGAGCAGCCCACGTTCCTCGCTCGCTTGATAATGGAACGGATATTGCTCTTTTGAAATATTCAAGCTTTCCAGCCATGCTGCTGTGTTGCCGTTCGGTGAATCTTGAGCAAGGAGTGCTTCTAAAGCTTCTTTTGCATCCGCTACGATTGGAATTTCGGTCGGAACATTTTTACCAATCTCCGCTGGATCTATATCGATATGAACTACTTTCGCGTTTGGTGCAAAGTAGTTTAAATTTCCTGTTAACCGGTCATCAAATCTTGCACCGACATTTATGAGTAAGTCACATGTTTGGATTGCCATATTGGCTGTATACGTTCCATGCATGCCCGCCATTCCTAGGAAAAGTGGATGATTTCCTTCGATACCACCTAATCCTAGAAGTGTATTCGTTATCGGAATTTGATACTTTTCAGCAAATGCAGCTAGTTCGTCTGAAGCTTTCGCGAATAATACACCTGCTCCTGCAAGGATTAGCGGCTGCTTTGCAGTAGAAATAGCTTGCGCTGCTTTTTGAATTTGTAAAAAGTTTGGCGTTGTCGTTGGCTGATATCCTGGAAGATTTACTTCCTGTGTTTCTTCCTTTGACGTTACAAAGATACTCGTAGCCATATTTTTAGGTATATCTACGACAACTGGTCCTGGACGACCTGTAGAAGCAATATGAAAAGCTTCGTTAATGATTCTTGGGAAATCTGCTACATCCTTTACTTGGTAATTATGTTTTGTAATAGGCTGTGTAATTCCGATAATATCTGCTTCTTGGAATGCATCTGTACCAATCACGGTTGTAGCGACCTGCCCTGTAAACACAACAAGCGGAATCGAATCCATCATTGCATCAGCAATACCGGTAACTAAATTTGTTGCACCTGGGCCAGAAGTGGCAATTACTACCCCAACCTTCCCAGAAACTCGTGCATACCCTTCAGCAGCGTGAATAGCGCCTTGCTCATGTCTAGCAAGAATATGCTTAATCGGATTTTTGTACAATGCATCATAAAGAGGTAAAACCGCACCACCTGGATAACCAAATATTACTTCTACCTGATGTTTATGGAGCGTTTCAATAAAAACATCCGCACCATTCAACTGCATTGGAGCCTCTGCGGTTATCGGCTCTTCATAAACTTGCTCAGTTTCCTCAACGGTCAACTTCATCATTAATTCCTCCTTTTATTCAAATCGTCCAGTGTTCTTAGAAATCTTTGTTTGACTTGGTGCTTTAAATTACTAAAGTCTAATTTATAAAAAAGAAAAGAATTTCACCCCACACAAAGAAACCTTCGTTCTTTTGTATAGGGATGAAATTCTTTTCATGGTACCACCCTAGTTCGTAGCGCAACCGCTACCTCGCAGACAATAGGCAAACGCCCACCATCCATTTATAACGAGAGTAGCTAAACTACACCCGGAAGTATCTAAAAGGTTTCCCGTTCAACACTTCACTCCGAGGGGATGTCGCTAAAGGTTGTACTGCCGGTTCCCACCACACCGGCTCTCTGTAAATACAAGATTCCTTTAACTTTTGCCTCATCAATGATTTTTATATTTGGTTTTTAATCAAATTCACTTTTGCGTATATGATTCTAGATTTTCATTACTCCACCAGTACTTGCTGATGTTACTAGTTTTGAATATCTTGCTAAATAGCCTTTTTTAATCTTTGGTTCAAATGGCTGTAAGTTTGCTTGTCTGGAAGCAAGTTCCTCATCGCTAACTCGTAAATCTATCGTTCTATTTGTTAAATCAATAGCGATCACATCATCATTTTGTACTAAAGCAATCGGGCCACCATCTGCGGCTTCAGGAGAAATATGTCCAATGGAAATTCCTCTAGACGCTCCGGAGAATCGACCGTCTGTTATAAGTGCCACTTGTGTTCCTAAACCGCGACCTTGAATTGCGGAAGTTGGAGCAAGCATTTCTGGCATCCCTGGTCCACCTTTTGGACCTTCATAGCGGATAACCACTACATGACCTGCTTGAACGATACCTTCATCAATTGCCTGCTGTGCTGCTTCCTGTGAATCAAACACAATAGCTTTACCAGTGAACTCTTTTATAGAAGGATCCACCGCACCCACTTTGATAACTCCGCCTTCAGGAGCAATATTTCCGAATAATACGGATAAGCCTCCTACAGGACTATATGGATTTTCTTTTCGACGTATGACTTGATCATTAGTAATCTCTGCTTCTTTGACATTTTCATAGAGTGATTTACCAGTAATCGTTAGTCGATCTGGATGAACAGCTCCAGGAATCTCACAAAGTTCTTTTATAATGGCACTAACTCCTCCTGCAAGATGTACATCATGCATTGAGTAATCAGATGCTGGCATAATTTTCGATAAGTAAGGAATACGCTTAGCTACTTCATTGATCTCTCTCACGTCGTATTCAATTTCAGCTTCGTGTGCAATTGCTAATGTATGGAGAACAGTGTTAGTTGAACCACCCATTGCCATATCTAGCGCAAATGCATCATCGATTGTTTCTTTAGTTATTAAATCTCTTGGTTTTACATCTTCTTTAACCATACGTACAAGATGATGTGCAGCTTCTTTTATTAGGCGATGACGTTCATCGGATGTTGCAATGATCGTTCCATTACCAGGGGGAGTCATTCCCAGCATTTCCATTAAAGAGTTCATGGAGTTAGCTGTGAACATTCCTGAACATGAACCACATGTTGGACATGCATTTTGTTCAATATCAAGTAGTTGCTCTGCTGTCATGCCACCCGACTTATAAGAACCAACCCCTTCAAACACAGATGTGAGTGAAAGTTGCTTTCCATTAGCTGAAGTTCCAGCTTCCATAGGACCACCTGAAACAAACACAGATGGGACATTCGTTCTTACTGCTGCCATTAGCATTCCTGGTGTGATTTTGTCACAGTTTGGAATGTAGAACACTCCGTCGAACCAGTGGGCATTAATCACTGTTTCAGCTGAATCTGCGATAAGCTCACGACTCGGAAGTGAATATCTCATCCCGATGTGACCCATGGCAATTCCATCGTCTACACCAATTGTGTTGAACTCAAATGGAATTCCTCCAGCTTCACGAATTGCTTCTTTTACGACCTCTGCAAATTTGTTTAAATGCATATGGCCAGGAATAATATCAATATAGGAGTTACAAACACCGATAAACGGTTTATCTAAATCTTTCGTCTTTACCCCAGTTGCGTAAAGCAAGCTTCTATGTGGGGCGCGATCAACGCCTTTTTTAATCATGTCACTTCTCAAATCAATCGCTCCTATACTTTCCGCTTATGTAGCATTTAGCTTTGCAGCTTCAGAATATTTATCATTGTGAATTTTCTCACAATAATTAATATATTGTTGATATCATATCGCCTTTAAAATGCCGCGTCAACACCCTTTTTTATAATTGTCAGTCATTTTTGAATATTCTTTTTGTTTGTAATCGCTTACATCTGCGATATATCGCATTTCGCAGAAATAAAAAATAATTGTGAACTTTTTGTTAAAGTGACGGGATTATGGAAGATATTTATGTGGTTGAAGAAGGAAAGGGGAAAACATGTATTTGGAAGTTGCTATTATAATAGGAGATTATTGGATTATGTGGAGGTGATTACTAGCAGGAGTGTGGGAAGCTTACTTTTTGCAAATCGCAAATTACACGCTTCGAATCGCAAGGTCAGGTGCGAGTATCGCTAGAACACATGCTCAAATCGCAAATTACTTGTTGGAAATCGCAAGTACGCTTATCTTTATGTGGAAACCAAGTTACAGCTTGGATCAAAATCTCTTGACGAATTATTGCAATTTAATGTGGTTAACCACAATTCGATTGCTTGTTAACGTGAAACATCGTCAGACATTGTAGTTTCTTATCTATATAAAAAAATCATTTCGCACTGTGTGCAAAATGATTTTTCCTTTTTACTTGAATTTATTTTCAATAATTTTTTCTACCTTCTCAATTGAGAAGGTAGTTGCTTCAGCAATTTTTTGAACGGATATCCCTGAACCATAGAGCGAAAGAATTACTTCTACTTTAGCTTCTTCTCTGCCTTCTTCTCTGCCTTCTTCTTTTCCTAATTTATGGCCCTTATTTAATGCATCTTCTTCCCTTTGCAATTGATCCCTTAGAAAAAATTCACGGGACAAGGCAATTTCTACGGTTTTTGGGTCTTGACTGAGACGTTCGATTTCGTCCCATGCTTCTTTCATCACTGAACTTTCCATCGCTAATGCCTCCTTTGTTTTCTGATCAGCTTTTAAAAACAGTAACCACTTCTCTAGCTTATTTATTTGCTTTAATTGACTAACATTTAATTTTGGTAACTCCAGGACATACAGCTCTAAATGCTCTGAAAAAACGGTTCCGTCTTCGCTATCTATTATTTGAAATTTACTATAATAATTTGGTTTAGGCAAGAGTTTGAAATCAGTTACGATAATTTGAATTGCCCTATTTAACTTTTTATAGGATTTTCCTTTATTGTCTTGTGTAGCGTACATTTTTGCCCAATACATAAGCATTCTTTCTGGGAATGCTTCATGACTTTGCAATTGCATTTCAATATTAATGCGTTCCCCTTTTTCCGTCTCTACTTTCAAATCCATCATGGAAAATTTATCATCTGAATGCATTAATTCTAAATTTGAATCAATTAAATCCGCTTTTACAATCGTAAAATCTAAAATCGTGTTCAAGAAATCTATTAACAAATGATTAGCTCTTATAAAAAAAGACTTAAAAACAAAATCATTCCTCAAATCCAATAACTCTGTGCGGTAGACCATTTTATCCTCTCGAATTAAACATACCACGCGAATCTCTCCATTCATTTCTTTTGATTATAGAACATATATTCTTATTTATCAAATAAAATATTCGAATTTTCAGTTATTATTATTATTATTAGTAAAAACAAGATACCCCTTTCTCCATTTCGAGAAAGGGGTATCTATTACCACAAACTAGGTTTTGCAACCATGAACCATAGCATGATTAATAACAAGAAGATATATTTCCACACGGCCGACTTTAATTTTTTTATGAGCTTATCTAAATCAATCGAACCTGCTTGGAATTCACGTATATTTGGTTTAAATGCTCTTGCTAAAAATACTATAGAACTTGCCATCACTACAATCGTCATAATCACCCACGAGGTTGTCCATGGCCAGTGTCCCTGCCATACCAGAAGAATCCCCGATCCAACAAGTACATGACCCGCGTGTTTGACAAGCCGAATTGCTGCTTGAAACACTTCTAATGATGTATCTATCATCTCTTTATTTTTACCTTTCATCCTATTTAATAAAGGAAATAGAACAAAAAATGGACCAATCGATAATACTGCACTAATCACATGTATGAAAATAATGAATGTATACATTTCGAAACAACTCCCTACTGCAAGTATACTTGATTTTCACCTGAAACTTTGTGACGAGTTCTAGAATAATAAAAGATAATTTTAGACAAAAATAAAGGCACTCCCTAGTTTCATTTTATAATCAGTAAGGTCTTCCCTATTGCAGGAATTAAACATGTATTGTGATAGATATTTTTATCGATTAGATTGGTTCCAACTGAGGATGGTTCGAAAGGAGAATTTTGCGTAACATATAACGCGGTTTGCGCAACGTTTTTCGTTTTTACGCAACATTATGTGCCTTTCTCGCAACGTCATATCCTGCATGAGCAACTTTCTTTTTTCTCGCAACGTTTAACTCGGTTTGCGCAACCTTTTTCGTTTTTACGCAACATTAGGTGCCTTTCTCGCAACATCATAGCCCGTTTGCGCAACTTTCTTGTTTCTCGCAACGTTTTACCCGGTTTGCGCAACGTTTAATCCGGTTTGCGCAACATTATGTGCCTTTTTCGCAACATTATAGCCGTTATGCGCAACACTTCGCTCCCTATGCAAAAAAACGACTCCTATTGCTATTACAAATAGGAGTCGTTTCTTGTTATATTTTAAAATGACTTACTTCGTTTTGAAGTTTCTCTGCTAAATCGGCTAGGGACTGAGCGTTTGATGAGATTTCTTCGTTGGCTGCTAGTTGTTGTTCGGTTGCGGCGCTTGTGTCGCTTGCACCGTCTGCAGCGTGTGTTGCCAGTGTTTGGACTTGTTGGACACTTTCGGTTACGGAACTAGCCATTTCTTGGATCTGACTTATTGCGGTTGTGACGGATTCTACTTTTTGTACTACGTCGTCTACGCTTGTTTCGATTTGTTGGAAGACGCTTAAGGATTCCGTTGTTTTTGACAGGCCTTCTTCTACTTTATCTCCGCCTGAGGTAATTGCTTTGACTGCAGAACCGGATGCTGCTTGGATCAACTGTACCATTGATGCGATTTCAGAGGCTGAGTTTTTGGATTGCTCTGCTAGTTTTCGCACTTCTTCTGCTACTACTGCAAAGCCTTTTCCGTATTCTCCAGCACGAGCTGCTTCAATTGCTGCATTTAATGCTAGCAGATTCGTTTGATCGGAAATATCTGTAATCAATGATGTGATATTTTGGATTTCATTGGAATGCTTTGCCATGTTTTTCATGATTTCTGTTGTTTCAGTGAAAGTTGCATGAATGGTGTCCATTTGACTAGCTACACTTGTTACGACGGAGGACCCTTGTGTAACGAGTGATCTCACACCATCCGTAGCTTTTAACATTTCGTCATTACTAGAAGCAATTTGGGTTACCCCGTTTTGTAATCCAGTCATAGATTGCATAGAGGCACTCATTTGTCCCACTTGTTCTTCACTTGCTACCATTTGAGCTTCTGCAGATTTTGCGACCATTTGTGAGGAAGCAAGGCTTTCTTCAGAGCTTGCTGAAAGTTCTTCAGCATTTGCTGCTAGCTGCATCGATGAATCGCGGACACCAGACACGATTCTTTGTAAATCATTCGACATTTTGTTAAACGTTGTTGCCATGTCCCCAACTTCATCTTTATTCTTAATAACAATCGGCTCTATCGTTAAATTGCCATCTGCAATTTCTGCGAGCCCATTCGTCACTTTCTTAATAGGTCTAGCTATACTTCTACTGATGAAGTGAGATACAAGGACACCGACTATAACACTAAGAATCGTTAATACTAATGTAACGATATTAGCATTTTTAACATATGTATTTAGTTCTTCTCTTGTTTGATCAGCATTATTTTCTTCAGCAGCTTTTAGTTCCACTAATATATCACTAATCCCGAGGTTAAGCTGAGTGGACTGAGCTGCGAACTTTGAGTACATACCGTTTACTTTTTTTAATTCGATCATTTCATTATTTGCTTCAAAAAGTTGTTTGGATTGTTCCTGTAATTTTTCTACTAACTCTATGGAAGCTGAATCGTCAATACTACTTGCTAGGGACGTTGTAATCTCTATTGCTTCATTATAATTGGCTTCTAGTTTCTCTACAGACGATAGTTTATTAAACATCAAAAATTCTAGCACGGAAGTCGACATTTGTTTTTGAATTACTTCCATTTTCTCGACAAGAGACACACGTTCCATTTCCTCATCGATTAGTGAATCATATCTATTCGTTATGTCATATGTTGTATACATAGACAGGGCACTCGCTATTATTAATAAAACAAGTACTGCTGAAAATCCACCCCATAATTTCTTAGAAATTGTAAGTTTCATTATTATCCCCTTTTCTACTAGTTGCTAGGCAAATATAATTATACAAGCTGAAAGTTTACTATATTTATTTTCTAAATATTGTATTTATTAAGCAATAAAAGACTCTAAATCCAGCTTGCGATTTAGAGTCACTGTAAATTAAAGGTTAAAATGACTTACTTTATTTTGTAATTTCTCTGCTAAATCTGCTAGAGATTGTGCATTTGATGAAATTTCTTCGTTTGCAGCTAATTGTTGTTCAGTAGCAGCACTTGTATCACTTGCGCCATCCGCAGCATGTGCCGCAATTTTTTGTACTTTCCCGGCACTCTCTGTAACAGAATGAGCCATTTCTTGAATTTGATCAATGGCAGATGATACTAATTCTACTTTTTGAACTACATCTTCAACACTAGTTTCAATTTCATTGAAAACATTAAGAGATTCTGTTGTTTTTGCAAGACCCTGCTCCACTTTATCGCCACCAGTTGTTATAGCTTTAACTGCTGATCCAGAGGCAGATTGGATTAACTGAACCATCGACTCGATTTCTGATGCAGAATTCTTCGATTGCTCCGCCAGTTTACGTACTTCTTCTGCAACAACGGCAAATCCTTTACCGTATTCACCTGCACGAGCAGCTTCAATTGCCGCATTTAATGCAAGTAAATTCGTTTGTTCAGAAATATCGGTAATAAGAGACGTAATGTTTTGAATTTCGTCTGAATGTTTAGCCATGTTTTTCATAATTTCAGTTGTTTCTGTGAAGGTAGTGTGAATTGTTTCCATTTGGTCAGCTACTTCAGAAACGACTGAGGAACCTTTTGTTACGAGTGTTTTCACGCCAGCCGTCGCTTGTAGCATTTCATCATTGCTAGATGCAATCTCTGATACGCCTTGTTGTAAGCCCTCCATTGAATCCATAGATGAATCCAAATGCTTTACTTGTTCTTCACTTGCAATCATTTGCTCTTCCGCAGACTTCGCTACCATTTGAGAAGATGCAAGACTTTCTTCTGAGCTTGCAGAAAGTTCTTCCGCATTTGCTGCTAATTGCATAGAAGAGTCACGAACACTGGATACAATTTGCTGTAAATCATTCGACATTTTGTTAAACGTCGTTGCCATTACACCGACTTCATCTTTATTTTTAATAATGATCGGCTCAACTGCTAGATTACCCTTAGCAATTTCCTCAAGTCCAGCTGTAACCTTTTGAATAGGTTTAGAAATAGATTTTCCGATAAAATAAGAAATCAAAATACCGCTAATAATTGCCAGTATAGTTATAATAATTAGTAGTTTCGATGTGTTAGCTTCACGCTTGTCTAATTCTACTATTGTATCTGCCAAATTTTCTTCTTGAATTTGTTGTAATTCTGCTAAAATACCAAGGACACCGGTATTAATTTCCGAAGATTTTGCAGCATATTGTTCAAAAGGTTTATTTGCCGATTTCAACTCAATAATCTTATTATTGTTTTCAAATAGCATTACTGTTTCCGTTTGAAGATCCTTCATTAACTTAACAGATTCTGCATCTGTAGCTTTTTCGATTAAAGTTCTTGCTGCAACTGAGCCTTTCTCTATTTCAGCATCAAACTTATCGACAGCCTCCCTTTTACCAAACATAACAAATTCTAATACAGCAGTTGCCATATCCTTCTGAATAACAGTAATTTCCTCTACTAGATCAATCTTTGCCATATCATCATTCAGAATATCCTTATACTCACTCGTTAAAGTTTTCGTTCCGTATTGAGTAATAACACTTGTAAGTACCAGTAATAGTAGTACCGCACTAAAACCAAACCACATTTTTTTTGAAATCGTCAATTTCATATATATCCCCTTTTTCCTATATCCATTATTTTCATATAATTCTAATGTAACTATATCATTATACATAACACAGGGGTATTTGGACATATATAATTTGGTTTATTTTAGTAAAATATCCTATGTCATATAAAACGACATAGGATTGACAGATTTAACTATATTTTAAAATGACTAACATTATTTTGTAACGCTTCAGCAAGATCTGCTAGCGCCTGCGCATTGGACGAAATTTCTTCGTTCGCTGCTATTTGCTGCTCGGTTGTAGCACTTGTATCACTAGCGCCGTCTGCTGCAAGCGTTGCGAGTCTTTGTACTTCTAACGCACCCTGAGAAACGGACTCTGCCATTGCCTGAATTTGTTCAATAGCTGCCGAAACCGATTCCACCTTAAGACCAACCTCTCCAACAGCCTCTTCAATGCCTTGGAATACTCTTAAGGATTCCGTCGTTTTAGCAATACCAGCTTCCACTTTTTCGCCTCCAGCTGTAATAGCATGAACAGCATTTCCAGAAGCACTTTGAATCAGTTGCACCATAGAGGCTATTTCCGTAGCAGAATTCTTAGATTGCTCTGCGAGTTTACGTACCTCATCTGCTACAACCGCAAAGCCCTTGCCGTATTCACCAGCCCTCGCTGCTTCAATAGCTGCATTTAACGCTAATAAATTCGTCTGCTCGGATATATCGGTTATTAAAGCAGTAACAGTTTGAATATCATTAGAATGCTTCGCCATATTTTGCATGATAATAGTCGTATCATTGAATGTAGTGTGAATAGTATCCATCTGTTTAGCTACATCTGATACAACATTAGAACCTGTATAGACTAGTTTTTGCACATCATTTGCGGCCTGTAACATTTCTTCATTGCTAACAGAAATTTGACCGATACCTTGCGATAGCTCCGTCAAGGACTGAACCGATGAATCCATATGGTGCACTTGCTGTTCACTCGATACCATTTGAGCTTCCGCAGATTTCGCAACCATTTGAGAGGATGCCAAGCTTTCTTCCGAGCTAGCCGAAAGTTCCTCTGCATTAGCGGCAAGCTGCATGGAAGAATCTCGAACTCCAGAAACTATCCCGCGTAGGTCTTTAGACATTGTGTTAAAAGCGGAAGCCATTTCTCCTACTTCATCTTTGTTTTTAATCACTATAGGCTCTACATTTAAATTGCCAGTTGCAATTTCTGTAAGGCCCGCAGTAACACGTTTCACAGGTTTTGAAATACTTCTACTGATGAAATAGGCTAAAAGAATTCCTAGAATAACTCCCGATATAGCTAAAACGATAACAAAAAGTTTTGCTCCAGCCTCATAGCTAGAAAGCTCCTCTCTTGTCGTATCCATATCAGCTTGTAAATACTGTTCAATTCCCCCTAATACTGTTAGCGCACCGGTATTCGTTTCTTTAGCATTTGCTGTGAATTTATTGACCGCTGAAGTATCTTTCTCTATTTTCGCCTTAATGGCATCTGCATTTATAGCAGCAAACATATCATTTTTATTTTCAAATTCAGTTATCATATCTAATGTCTCTGGTGAAAACAATTTATTGCGCAATTCAGCAGATAACTCATTGGTTCTTTGCTGGTTCTCCTCTACATGTTGTCTCGCTGCATCGGTATTAAATAGTAAAAAATCCATTAACGCTCTTGCTGTGTCTTTTTGAGATATCTCAATGTCCTTAACAAGATTCACTTTAACTACTCGATCATCTAACAAAAATTGATATTTCTCACTATTATTCATTAAGGTCATAATCGATAAACTCGACACAGCAATTAATAACACAAGAATAACAACAAACCCTAGCCACATTTTCTTAGCAATAGTCCATTTCATGCCATATCCTCCTATGCTTCTGCTTTAATTTACAGTTAATGAATTGAATCGATTAAACGAAACAAAATGTTCTTTCCAGTAAGTGGATTCTAAACTTGCCACTTCCACCCCTTTTGACCCAGCATGGATAAATTTATTATCTCCCAAGTAAACTCCCATATGAGAGATTCCTTGTTTATATGTATTTTCGAAAAACACTAGATCCCCTACAACTGGAAGTACCACATTAGCAGTTTGGGCAAAATAACTTTCACTACTTTGTCTCGTAATATCTAGCCCTGCCTGCGCATGAAGGAAATAAATAAACCCACTACAGTCAAATCCATCAGCCGTATTACCAGCATATAAGTACGGAATACCTTCTAAATATTTTGACAAGTCTATCATTAAAGAATATATGGCTTGTCCTTTAATAGATAAATTATTTGCTTGTTTCATAATTGGTGCGGTGGATAGTTGAGCATCCTTTACTTCAATCGGTGAAACTTCGATTTCCTGTTTAGGCGTATTCGTAACTATCACAGGTTTAGGTTTCGCAGCAACTACTTTTGCTGGTGTTTTAGTCGCAACAATGGGTTTATTAACGATTAATTTCTGTTTGATGAAAATACTATCCTTTGTCAGCTTGTTCCATGAACGGAGATCATTGATAGCTACTTTGTTTACCTTAGCTATTTTCGTTAATGTATCCCCTTTTTTGACTTCATACAAGGCATTAGCACTAGCAGTTGTTGCAAATGAAGTAAGTAAAACTGTTACTATAAGCACTTTCTTGAACATATAGACCCTCCTTCTATTTAACTACTTATCTATTAATATCATCATAACATTGAAACTAAATTTTCACATTATAATTTTTATTTAATTTCCCGGGGAATATCAGTACGTAAATAAGGTGAGAAATACAACTAAAACGACATGAATGATTGTTCACTCATATATTCAAAGGATAATTAAGTGAATGATGAACGGCAACTAATTGAATCTTGGGTTTAGTATAGAAAATAACCCAATGAATTTATCATTGGGTTAGAACTTATACTTGTGTATATACAACTAGTTGCGGATAAATAGATTCATACCACTGCTTATATGCCGGGTAAAGTTCTTGTTGTACTACTTCTTGTTTTTCCTGAGACTTTTCAAATATACCGTCTAATTTTCCAGCTGCTTCAACAAGGTTTGGAAAATCAAGAATAGAATTTTTTATTTCCTTATTCTCATGACAAATAGTAGTCAAATCATCATTCACTTGAATAATTTGAACAAAAGCAGTAAGAATGTCACTTAACACAAGGTCGCCTTCTGTTTTTGAGTAATCTGTAAAACTAGCAATAACGTACTCGAATGCCTCATCAACATTCTGGAGCATTGCTGTGTATTCTCGAACCAATTGTACTTGATCTTCTGTTAAGGTTGTCATTTTAAAAACTCCAATTCATATGTAAATACAAGCAAACCGGCACGAGCAGATGCTAATGCCGGTTTGTTTATTTTTTCTTATCGTAAAAAGTACCGTCACGGAATACTTGATTGTACGGGTCCATGTACGCATGCACAGAAACTTTCTTTTTTTGTTGGTCAGAAATATCTATACGTATATCTTTCATATACACTTTTAACTTTGCTTGAAGAATCTTTTCTAATGATAGAAGCGCTTGTCCAAATGTCTTTTCTTCCTCCGTAAAAGGTTCTTGGATGGAAGGTTGTAAAAAGTCTCTTTGGTTTAATAATTCTTCTATTTGTGCAATAATAGCATCTCGCTTTCCTTCTTCTCGCTCATCTAAAATGTGAACCAATTGTTCCGTAACATTTCTCCAAGCATTTAGACTCTCTCGAATCATACTTCACCCGTAGAGCCGTATTGTTTTTGGCGATTTATTTGAATAACTTGTTTCCATGTATCACGAAATTCAGTTGTCAGTCCATATACTTCATCCACAAGAGCAGCATCATTGTTTATATTTGCTTCTACTAAGCGATTAATCATATATTCATATAAACTAGCCATTGATTGAGAAATAGTTTGTGATGGATCTAAAGTAATCATTAACTCGCGTAAAATATTTTGCGCCTTTTGGATATTCGTATTTTTTAGTTCAATATCTTTTGTTTCTATACCTTTTTTCGCTTGGTTCAAAAACTTCAAACAGCCATTATATAACATAAGTGTTAGCTCACCAGGTGTAGATTGAGTCACACTATTTTGTTGATATGCTTGATATGGATTATTTACAGCCATAATAACACTCCTCTTTTTTGTAACGCTTGTAACTTATTTATTATTGTCAGCTGCTAAATGCATTCATCAAATAGGAAGACTGGTTATTTGCACGTAATATTGCAGATTCCATGGCAGAGAATTGCTTATAATAGCGACTTTCAATCATTTGTAGACGGTCTTCAAATCGACTAATTTGATCATCGAATCCTTTTAATGTACGCCCAAGTGAGAAAGTAGTGTTTACTGCTGTATCTGTACCAGCCTTTTCTATAACTTTCTTACGCGTATCATCCACAGTAGCGACTAATCTTCTAGCCAATCCTTTTTCCGAATCCGTAGCACCATCTGCTGCAAATAGTTCATACACTTGGTTAGGATCATCTGAAATTGCTTTACGCAATTTCGCTTCATCAATCACTAATTTCCCATTTTCCATATAGTTACTTGAAGTTGTAATTCCTATTTCACTTAATCTATCTGCACCACTTACTCCACCAACAGCTGAATTTAAAGCAGAACGTAATTGGCTTAATGCACTAGAAATAACACTATCATTCCGAAGTGTCCCACTCTTTGCTTTTTCTTCCCAAAGTTCGATTTCTTTTTCCTTCATATCTGCTTTTTCTTCAGAAGAAAGAGGTTGGAAATCTCTATATTTTTTCTCGCGTATCTCACTGTTTAAATTCTCGATCAATTTATTATATTCATCTACAAATTTAGTTACTGATGCAAGAATTTTATCTGTGTCTGGAGCTGAACTAAACGTAATATCCGTCTCGCTTGCTTTTTTCAATGTGATTTCGAACCCATTGATTTGGAAGGTGTTGGATTGACGCTGAGTTTCTAAACCATTGTAAACAAATATGGCATTCTTACCTTCTGTCGATACTGCTGTATCAAATTTCAAGAAGTTTTTAGTATCTTCCTCGATTACAATTTCTGGTGGGTTAATAATATTTCCATCTTGATCAAGCGTATTTGCTATTTCTCCACTATTTTTTGCAGTAAAAGCCATCTTTCCAGTAAAAGAATCATAGAAAGCATTGACACCTGAGTTTTTGTTAATGTCATTCAATACACTTTGCATAGTGGAGTTTTCATCAATCTTCACTTCATAACCATCTTGATCTAACTTTCCATCTGCCTTTATAGCTTTAATAGTAAAAGAAGATGGTACCATTGAAGGGTCCAATTCTTTTAATTTTTTTGTTAAATCAGCATCAGGAGCTAAAATTCGGTCAGTACTCTGCATAGTGGCCGCTTCTGCAAGCTGTTTCACTTTAATTTTACCAGTGAAATCACTTGTCGAGTTTACGTTTTTTACACTAATTTCGTCTGGAGCTGAACTAGTCACCGTCTTTTGAATATAAGTAGATTGACGCAACATTGTATCACTTGTTAAGTTGCGAAAATCAAATAGTTTTTTATTCGCTGCTCGATAATCATCTCGTTGCCATTCCATGTATTGTTTCTTTTGCATTATTTTATCTAAAGGAATACGCTGTGCCTTCATCATATCTTTTATCATTGTTTCTGTATCCATACCACTAGCTAATCCCGTAATACGCATAGGTCCACCTGCTCTCTAAATTTTGTGATCGACTAAGATTCCAAGGAAGTCACGCATAGCTGCATATATATCCATAAGTTTTTTGGAAGGAATTTCTTTCACTACTTCATCTGTCTTCGAATCTACAATCGTTACATAGTACTCTTGTAATTCTTCATGGTATTGAAATCGCAAGTTTGTATTAGTCGATTCCATAAACCGATTCATACTATCTGTCATTTTCTTTGCTTTTTCGGCAGGTAAATACTCTTGTTCAGCACTTTCCTTTGATATTGGAATATAGTCAGATTGAGTAGAAGTGGATACAACTGATTCGACATCAGTTGTTATTACAGTTGAATTGGGTGGAATATTTACAACAGAATCAGTTATTCGATTGACCATACGGGTCTTGCCCCCTTGTGAATATATATCTTATTGTTTATATCGGTTGTGAATATATATCTTATTGTTTATATCGGTTGTGAATAAATGTTTTTAATAACCATATGAAAAATAGACAAAAGGAATCATTAAGATTATTGCTAGCAACAAAAATATTAAAAGATGTTATAATAAGAACAAACGCTCTATTAATAGGAGGGAGGGAGTTTAAATCTGATTATATAAAGAGTTGCTTGCAGAAGAACAGTATAATATTTTGCTAGCTAGTATATTAGGAGATGGAACCCTTGCGAAGATAACTACGGCAACTAGAAGAAAAAACAGTTGTTATCGGGAGCATTTTGGAGAAGGACAGTTGCTCTACCGACAATGGAAAATAAACAAACTAGAAGGATTACTTTATTTTAATCGAAAGAAAAACGAAGTACTTTCAAAATCATTGCCTATATTTACTGAATTAGAACGACTTTTTTATAGTGACAGTCGTATAAAACGTTTACCAATTGAGATTTTAAAGGATTGTATTTTACCTTCTTTTTTAGCTACACTTTATATGGACGACGGTTCCTTGTCCATTTCTTATCGAATAAATCACAGATTAAAGAAAGTATACTTAACACCGCATATTTATCTTTATCTACAATCTTTTACAAAACCAGACTTAGAAATTTTAAAAGAACATATTTCAATTTATTTCAAGGTAAACCTTTCTTTAAGTAAACGAAAAGATGGGTTTGGCTATGTACTCAAAACAACAAGCGTGAATGAAACTTTTAAATTCCTTCAAGTTATACGCTCTGTAATTTTAGAATGTCCTTCCATGTTTTATAAAACAAATTGGAATTATCGCTTCACGAAAGAATTTATTAAATGGAAAACTAAATATCCATTTTATCATATAATAACTAGCTCAAGTACACGTAGCAAAGCATATTCAGATGATGAAATAGAATTACTCATCATACTGAAATCGCTCAGATTCACTGACAAAGTTATTAGCGATATATTACATAGAAGTTATTGGTCCGTGGTGTACAAATGGAGTGATTTACAAAAAAGTTAACGTTTAAAAATAACAGAACGCAGCCCAATATTTCTGACTGAGTTTTGTTACGTCGATAAACTGAGTGAAAGGTGACCGGTTCTCTAATTATTCGGAATTATTAGAGAACCAGTTACTTTTAATTAGGATGTATTAAATAAGAAAATACGCCTCTAAATCTGCATCATTTTTTAAAATCTTATTTTCTTCAACGCCAACTTCTCGTGCAAGGGTTACAGATGCTGCTGCCAATGTAGCAGCGTTAGCTTGGAAATCAAATGCAGCCTCAATTAGCGAGTCAAAACGTTTATATTGCTTCTCAATCTTTTCAATAATATCTTGATAGGCCTTGTCTATTTTGACTAGGAGCGAGTCAGCGTAAGCGTTTAATTTTGCTTTCAATTCCATTTCTTTATTACCAAGTTTACCTTTCGCTAATCCCCACACTAAATTGGCAGTCACCGTTCCTAAAATAGAACCTATGATAGGAACAGGTATTAGCGTCTGACCAATCGCACCGCCAATAGCAGCAATCCCTGCTTCTAAACAGAGGATTTGGCCTTGAGTGACAAATTCATCCATATCGATTTTTCCTCTTCGTTGATCTGTTGCAAGAGAGGTAATTCCCATAGCAGCACTTGTAACAGCTCCAGCAAATGGTGCTGATATAGCGGCTAAGTTCGTTAACGTATATATACTTACAGCTGCAAGACCCGCTTTACCTCCTGCTACTGCAGAGTCCAAACCTATCTCTTTCCAATCGTCTGCATCGAAGTTTTCTAAACGTTTGCCAGATTTTACTTTTGAGTAGATACCCGTAACTGCTTTTACAGTTATCCCTATCGCAGCTGCAGTGCCTGCTACTTTTGCTCCTTCACTTATTGATGGCCCCTTATCCGCTTCTATTGTTTTGATTTTTTTATCTGAATTTTTTTCGATTGTATCCTGTATCTTTTGATTTTCATTTATAAGCTCTTCTTGGCTTTTTGAGACTGTTTCACTTATTTTACCCAACTGAACTTCATCATAATTCGCTATGGACGGTTCTACGATTTCATTGAAGGGACGACCTGATGTTAGTTCAATCTTTTCAATTTTGCTTTGTATAGCTCTTGCCGTCTTTTCGCTAAGTCCTTCTGGTATTTGTCCATTTCTAATTGCTTGAATTACTTGGAACTGATCATTAGGAATAGAATAATTCATTGAGTTATCCTGGTATTTACTAAAATGTTCCAATACATGAGAAAGTGTATTATTCGTTCCGTTAATAAACTTCAATTGATACTTTAAACCATTCAATATGAAATCTTCTGGGGCTGTTCTACCTACCCCTTCAAAAGTAGCCACTTTTTCCTGTCCTCGTAATACAGCCCATGCATTACGAATATTTACTTCCAAGTGCTCTGCAATTTCACCATGTTTAGTTCTTTCTGAACCAAGTATATTACTTGGAGATGATAAAAATTGACGCATCTTCATAACTTGAGATAATGCAGCTTCAAAGTTATCATTTTGAGTAGATTGCTGCTGCAATCTTTCATGAATAATTGTATCCACTTGTTTTGCAAGTGAAGTGCTTTTCCAGTCGTTGTACCCACCAACTCCAGCTGCAATCATTTGATCTTTCCAAACATTAGTCATATTAATTTTCCCCAATTTCCTTCATAAACAATTTCGATAAACTTTCGGTGTTATTAATGATTGCACGTATTTCATCACGTTGGTCTTGAGAGAATTGTAAAAAAGATTTAATATCCTTTATATTAGTGACAAACTGCAATATAGATTGGTTCAACTGAGTAGTAAGCTTTTTTGTAGAGTTTAGGAGTTTAGAAATTTCCAAAGTGGTAGCTTGTAACTTTCGCTTCTCCTTATTAATTTTAATCCGTTCATTATCTGCTTTGATAGCGGCTTCTCTATTTTTTTTACTTGCAAAAACGCCACCTGCCAATAAACTAGCTGCTCCGATTCCCCAACCGATTGGACCCGCCAATGCCAGCAAAGCGCTTCCACCAGCCATACCGCCTCCTCCCGCAACTACGGCGCCACCACCTAACCAAGCTAACGCTGCGTTTGTAGCTGCGGCTCCATATAAACCAGAAATAGCTGCACCAGTTGAAGCCGTTCCAAAAGTTGTTGCGATAGCCATTGCTGCAGCAGGTGCCATTGCAGCTGTAGCGACTCCAGCTGCCACCCCAGCCGCTGAACCCCCACCCGCAATTTTTATCATTGTCTTTTCATCATATGTAATTTCACTTAATACTTTAAAACTGGCTGTATTAATATTTATCTGTGCAAACTCTTGAACAAATTCCTTCGGAGTATTTGTCAAGGTATTTACATAGTCTTCTACACTTTTAATGACATCCACAGCGATTGTTCGATTATTATGCAAACTGATTGCGTGGTTTTGTGCTCTTTTAGCTGCCAACTCATAATCGCTTACCTCCTGCTTTAGCTTAGCAACAGATTCTTTCTTTAATGTGCTATTTAACATGTAGGTTGCTCCTCATCACTTTTGTATGAATAATTTCATGCATCCGATTTATGTATACGAAACTATTTGTATATTATTATATCCTCATTCCAGGTATTTGTATCTATTTCATTAAAGATCTAAAGAACTAATTCAAGGATATATGAAAAACTTATGGAGGTTGGGAGCATCATGCGAAAATGAGGAAACAAGCTGAGATTTAATTCATTCAACTTCTGTAGTAGGAAGAGCAGTGCGCATAAGTGTATGGTATTAGATAATTGAATATTTAAATAAATAACATTCGAACTAAAGGGATTTTTTTTAATATGCCAACACGAAATACATTTCAAAACTATTATAGAAACTGTTATCTTTCATGATTAATCATTGTGTTAGAGTCTGGAATTCTATTTTTTTATGCAATGAGAGTTATCTGTATAATTTCTTTTTAAATTGGCTAAAACTGAACAAGGCGACTCCCCCCCCCGGTATTAATAAAATTATAAGGAGGGGTAGTAATGTTTAGTATAGATAAAGTTATTATTTTATATCTGACGCTCGTCTTGCTACTTGTAGTCTTAGTTAACAAGCTATAAAAGGTCATGTAAAAATCGGGGGGAGCGACTATTATAATATAGTCGCTCCCCTATGTGCTAAATAAAGTACAATCTATTTTTTATGCCGACTACTTTGCATTTATTTTCTTTAATCAAAGCGTTGAATCATTGAACATTTTCCTTGTCAAAAAAACTTAATGTTCATATCACAGTTATTTCAATGATATGAAACAATAGAAAGTGTTTCTGACATATGGAGGCTTCACGAACTATAATTATGAATAATTTATTGGATATTTGAGCATAATACTACTATCTTATTTTGTTTGTACCTCCGATTGGAGGGATATACTTTGAAAGTAACTCTTTTTATTGAGCTGCATTTAAGCAAACTAACAATGAAGTTATTAATAGCAATTGAAGTCTTTTATTTCGTGAGGTAGTTACTAATAAGACATTGAGGATTAATGGAGAAGCATAGATACATGGATTTATTATTATTTTAGTATTTAGGTACAAATAATGAGATCGACCTTACAACCTATTGCAAAGGCTGTATGATCGATCTCATTTTATAATTAAATTAGAAAATGAACACTTACGTATAAGTAAATCCTTACATAGCTCCAAATAATATCTGATTCAGGATTGTCCCTATCAAAACTATCAGATTCTACATTCCATGTAAATTTAACCCCAAAATTTTCCATTTTAAATTAGATCATTTCTTTTATCCAAGTAAGAAAAGGTACCAGATACTCAAACAATTATTCATTTCGATAAAAGGGACTTCTAATACATCATCCGTTGCCTCTATGCGATGCATCGTGGAATCTTCGTATAAAACGTTATTTTGCATGGGTTAATTTTGCGAATTGTGTAAGTACCTGGTACCCAAAACTATTGCGTTCAAACTCCCAATGTGACACACATTGATTGCTCTTGGTTGATTCTTCACATCCAAACACATCACCACAAAATACTCTCGGTCTAACTCACCTAAGAATTGCTTGAATAACTTATAACCATCTGCTGGACTTCGTACAGTGTGATCCTTGTAAAGTAAACTTGTTTCCTTTACCATTCGAAGTGACAGAATATCTACACGTTTTGCTGGTACTGCCTTTGATTGGTTTTCTTCCATGATTAATTCCTCCTTAAATAGTTTCATAAAAACACAAAAGCCCTAACACCTGTATTAGATGTTAAGGCTAGTTCTTCTATGATTAGAATATATATCTGATTATTCAGATATTAATGGTGATGTATTCGTTTCCCTTTTCGTAACTTCCAAGCACACTAATTTCGAATAGGCGGACTTTCGGGTGCAATCTTCTTTCCCCGTTTGCCTTAAAAAGATAAAGAAACACTAATGATTGATAGTTTAACTTAACTCTCTTTAGTTTGTATTTAATCTCCAAAATAGTTTCTAACACAGGGATATTTTCTAATATTTATTCAATTTCAATGTTGACCTTTTTAACTATTACTTCCTTTAGATAATCTATCTATAATTTCTTCAGGCTTAAATACGCAAATATTAAGACCTTCATTATGGAGTGCACTGGCGTAGATCACTCCGTCAAAACCATTGTTCTTGATATACTCTGCTAAATACTGAGTAGGAACATAACTTTTTTCTGATTCATGTGGACCATATGGTTATGAAAAAAGTTGGCTGATTAATCTTCTGAAGTTATTTGTCTTCTCGTTGTTATTATGATCGTCAGATAAATCTAAGATTTTTAACCTTCTTTTGGTTTTGCAACTTGCTACCGCTACATGTGCTCCAACATATGGACGTGTTTCAGCCACCGCTGTCAGTTCATCGTATGCCATATACATTACCGGTATGTGCTTGGGATTTAGTCGACCACTTCCAGCTATATTTGCTGGGGGATCTTTTAGGTCTTATTTTCCATGGGTTTATCTTTTTCATTAATTCGCGCACGAAAAAATGTTTGAGTTGGGTCTATATAGGCCAATCCATCTTGTTCCATAATTTGCTTCAATTAATGATCAAATAAATCTCCATTTGGAGATATAAAAAATCTATCGAGTTTAAATTTGTCTGTAAACTCTTTCCATATACCCATAAGACTATCATCTGTTGAAACATAAATCATGAATATACCTACCTTTAACTTAAAATAAGAAATAATTTATACTTGCCTTCATTTCTAACGGATAATACAGACCGTTAATATTATATAAAAACGCGATCCGAATATCGGACCGCGTTTTTTAACCAGATTAACGTAATAATTGAAGTACGCCTTGTGGTTGTTGGTTCGCTTGCTTTGCGACTATGTCTTTCGATCATAGAATAGACTATATCTTCACCCTCAAGTGGTCTTGTAGGGGCTGGGCACTTCGAATGGCTATTGCCACCCTACGGATTTCATTGTCATAGCTAATGCCTTAGACAGTATATCCTAGTCGTTGAACCTTCTCCAGAGTTTCCTCGTAGGAGCTTGGCTGCTGATTATCCAATTTCACTTTTTTTCGACCATTCACGTTTGCCGTTTCCAACTGCGTTGTAGGAAAGTGAACTTAAGGAAGTTCCAGCAATTCACCCAGTGATGCTCTTACCCGTTACCAAGTAAGACGCCCTTGAATCGATTATCGAAGAAGTTGTAAAACTCCTTGAGGCATCTGGTTCGCTTGAGCCAACATTGCTTGTGCTGCTTGGGAAAGAATAGAATTCTTTGTTTGGTTCATCATTTCTTTCGCCATGTCAACGTCACGGATACGAGATTCCGCAGCAGTTAGGTTTTCAGAAGATGTGCTTAAGTTGTTGATTGTGTGTTCTAAACGGTTTTGAACAGCACCTAATTTTGAACGTTCTGACGAAACAGTTTTAATAGCTTTATCTAAACTATCTAGAGCAGATGAAGCTCCTGCTTGTGATGAAACATCAACATTTGCAATACCAAGAGCCGCAGAACGCATATCATTAACACCAAAAGTAATTGTTTGTCCTTTGTTTGCTCCGATTTGGAATGTCATACCACCGTTACCTGATGCCTCAGTTTGTGCTTTACTTAATCCAAGGTCTTTAACTAAAGTTGAGCCTTCGGATTCGTTAAATGTTACTGGGCCAGAAGTTGAAGTTATAGAGAAATGACCATCCTTCGCTTCAACAAATAGCGTATCTTTATCTATGAATCCATCCATACCTTTAGTTAACCCAGCACCATTATTGTAAGTATCAATTGCTGTTCTCATTTTCGCTTGGATATCAGTAGCTACAGTCGTAGCATCAGTACCAGCTGGTGCCGCAGTTAATGCTGCAGTTTGTAATTTCACACCATTTACTTCAAATGATAATTTTTCAGCTGGAACAGCTGTAGTAAGATTGTCTTTTCCTGCAATTGTACTAGCTGCAGCATCTACAAAGGTACCTAATACAGCAGCGTTAGTAGTATCTAATGTAGATGTTTGTCCCTTAGAACCACTCTCAAGTACTAACTTACCGCCAGCTTCATAAATTTTAACTTCTGATACTGAAGTACCATTTGCTGCATTATGTGAGCTAACAGCATCGTTTAATACTCTATTAAGTGCAGTTTTAATATCATCCTTTTGGGAATCAGTCATCGTTCCGCCGGTATAATCAGTTGTTAAAAGAGTCTTTTCAGCATCTGTTAATCCTTTATCCCAATCAACTTTAATTTCAACATTATCAATTTTAATAGTATCCTTAGTAGTAAGAGTAATACCACTTCCATCAACAGCATCAAAATCAGCTTGAGCAGTTAATTTTGCTGATGTTTGAGTTAAAACATTGGAACCATTGGTAGCGTTAGCACCAACAGTAGCTCCAGCAGATTGTAGATTACCATTTAACAATTTTTGAGTATTAAACTCAGTTGTATTACCAATACGGTCAACTTCTTCTTTTAATTGCTTAACTTCATCTTGAATCGCTTTACGGTCATCAGCAGTGTTTGTTCCGTTTGCTGATTGGTCAGCAAGTTCACGTACACGTTGAAGAATTGAATGAGTTTCGTTCAATGCACCTTCAGCTGTTTGAATCATTGAGATACCATCTTGTGCATTACTTGATGCTTGGTCCAAACCACGGATTTGAGCTCTCATTTTTTCAGAGATCGCTAATCCAGCTGCGTCATCTCCTGCACGGTTGATACGAAGGCCTGAAGCTAATTTTTCCATAGATTTAGATTGGTTAGTTGATGCAGCATTCAACTGACGGTGTGTGTTAAGCGCTGCGATGTTGTGATTAATTCTCATTATTAGTTCCTCCTTGGAATGTGTTGCTCACTTCCTTGTGAGCAGTGTTTTGTTTTTGTATGAGACAAGAGAACCGAGCCGGCCGGACCCCGTTTTTCTTGCTTACATAGATAGTATCGGAATGTTTTTCCATTGTTTAATAGTTTTATAAACTTTTTTGAATCTTTTTGTCGATTTATTAATTCGTTACTTCTTTGGTTTGAAAATGTCGATATTTTTTAGTACTGCTTCTGTATTCGATGTAGACACATCCTGTCTTAATTCGCCACGAATTACATCTATATTTCTTGGTGCTCTAATTCCTACTTTTACTTGTTCTCCTTTTACTTCTGAGATTACGATTTCAACGTCTTCCCCTATCCAAATCGTTTCCCCAGCTTTACGGGATAATACTAGCATTTAATCACCTCGTTTGACTTTCTGAAGATATAAGATGACGAATACTGTAATCTTCGTTGTTTAAGATTACTTGTTTAGCTTTTTTATTGAATGTGTTTAGAATAATAGGTGCTTTTAAATTTATGGTCGATTCCGCAATTGTTTCTTTCAACGATACAATTGCAAAAACTGCAACCTCGTTTTGCTCTCTTATTTGAAGAGCATGCACCGTTGCTTCGTCTAGTTCAATATTATAGTTTACCGTGATGTTATAAGGATTTGTCACAATGAATGCCAGTGCTTCTGTTTGAACTGATTGTAGGACAGTAAACTCCTCATTATCTTCTATTGGAAGTAGCACGAATTCTTTTTCAGCTTCGAAGCCTGGTATTCCATGGTCGAACTTAAGTATTTGGGCAGTATCAATCTCTACTTCTCCTGAATATGCTGTTCTGAGATTCATATAATTTCTCCTATCTATTTATACAAGCCAATCTATTTTGATGGAAGAGTGTTCTTGCATTTCCACCGTCACCTTTCCAGGTGTATAGTTGTGAATTGGCTTATTGGTTGTTGTATTATTAATCACTTGTTGAGGTTCTACTTGAATATCAATACTTCCTGGTTGATAGTCTACTTTTACGCTACCGAAAGAAGGTACGAATTTAATTGCTATGCCAGAATATGGTTGCCTTCCCGCTTGTTGAGCGTGGGATTTAATCGGATTCCCTCCATTTTCGATTTTCATCAGTTCGGTGCCTTGCTGCGCACGTCTGGCGATGCCATCTGATACACCTTGTTGTCCTTCTGCCGCAAAGTCTTCGATTCTTCTTCTTAGGCTTTTTAAATCGACATCTGCCCGGGCTTGCTCCGTGTCTATGGAAAGTTGTGGTTTCGTTGTTTTCATCGTTAGTACTGCTTTAGGTTGTTGAATATCTAGATTGGCACTTGGTTGCTCAATTTGTTGCACTGGTTTTTGTATATTTAAATTGATTTGCGCTTTTGTTGATTGAACTTGAAGTTTGGGAATATTCATTTTGCTACCCCTTTAAAGAAAGCGTTTGGAACAAGTTGTCCAAACGCTTTTGTTATTATCTTAAAAAGTCTACTAAGCTTGGTTGAATAATTCTAGCTCCTACTGAAAGGGCTGCACGGTGAATCGATTCTTGTGTAATCATCTCAGTAATTGCTTTTTCCATATCCACGTCTTCATTTTCAGACATTTGTTTTGTCGCAATTACTTCTTGTGATTGCAATCGATCATTCATAAGTTCCACACGATTTTGACGAGCTCCTATGTCAGCACGTGTTGTTAATATTTCATTCATTTGTCCGTCAATTTTTCCGATAGCCTCACTGTAGTTTACATTTCCGTCTTTTATATCTTGAAACATTTGATCGATATTTTTAAATATATCTATTGCATTTGTATTCGCTTTAAGTGTTATCCCATCGAACACTTCTATTTCCACGTCTTTATTAAATGCATCTGTGTTCGTTGTCGGGTATCCACCCGTTTTTTCATCAAATAAAGGTGTGGTTGTTTTAGTTCCACTAAAAATATATTTGTCTCCAACTTTTGTGTTAGCGATGTTTTGAATATGTTGTCTTAGTTGATCTAACTCACTCTGAACCTTCTTCCGATCATCATCTGTTGTTGTATCACTTGCGGCTTTTACCGCTAGTTCGTTAGCACGTTGCAATGCTGCACCTACTTTATCAAAAGCATCGTCCGAACTATCTAACCAGTTATTTACTTCTCCTATATTACGTTGGAATTGTTCTACTTTGTCTAATGCTGTTCGGTAGCCAATTCCCTTCATAGCCACTACTGGGTCATCAGAAGGGCGAGTCACTTTTTTACCTGTTTCAATTTGATTTTGGAGTTTTCCCATTTTATTATAGCTATTCGATAAGTTCCGAAGCATATTATTTGATAGCATTGATTGGGTTACACGCATATTTAGTTCCCCCTATTATAGTCCCACTCGGCCCATGCCGTTTATAATTTTATCTAGTGTTTCATCTACTACTGTGATCATACGAGCTGATGCATTGTATGCTTGTTGGAAAATGATCATGTTTGTCATTTCTTCATCAAGTGACACAGAGCTCACAGAAGCACGACGTTCAGTAACAGCTTGTTGAAGTGTCGCTGAATTAAAAGCTAAACGGGTAGCCTGTTGACCATCTACACCTAGTTGACCGATTAAACCTTCAAAATAAGTTTGAGCACTAACCTTACCTAAGTCATCCAGACTTGTAAATTTCATGTTTGCTAACTTTAATGCAAACTTTCCATTACCGGGCTCAGCATCACCCGGCTTAGAGTCAGAAGCAACTACTTTACCCGGATCTGTAATAATGTCTGAAGAAATATAGATATTTTTTGCAGTTATTCCAGCTCCGGTATCGTCATCTTTATTAATAAAGAAAACTTCACCTTGTTTTCCATAAATATCTGAACCTTGTGGATAATTTGCAGTGTCAGCTGGATCACCCATATGAATTTTATTAAATTCCTTTGCAAATGCTTCTGCCATTTTGTCCAATTTTGCAAGCATATCAGTATATAGACCTTTTACAGGGTTAGTTGCATCACCAGATTCATAACCATATGAATTTACAAGTGATTTTAATTTTCCTAGGTCGCTGAAATTTGTAATAGTTTGTTTTTCCGGATTAGTTGGAGTTGGATCTTTCCAATCATTTGATAGATTAATGTCTTTTCCATCAGTATCGACTTTAACTATATAGAAACCCTCTACATTTCCGGTTGGAGTAATGCCGTCTTTTTCTTTATTATCCCCAAAGGTACGCATCTGAGCAAAATCTTTTCCATCAATCAATTTTAAGGTTGTACCGTCTTTCAACTTCAGAGACACAGTCACGGAACCTTCCGCGATAGCTAGTGCATTACCGCCGGAAGGTTCATTTTTCGTTTCAATCGGGAAGTACGTCGATAATTCATCTAGTAAAGTGTCACGAGCATCGTATAAATCATTTGGCATATAGCCGTTTGGTTCGATTGCTTTTATTTGTTCGTTGATGCTAGCAATTTGCTCTATGATGGAGTTTACATCTTTTAAAGAGATTCCGATTTCTTTACCAGCGTTTTCTTGAATCTGAGTAATGGATTTCGACAAGTAGTTAAAGGAATCCGCTACCGCAATACCTCGTTGAACTACTACAGAACGTGCGCCGCCGTTTTCAGGGTTGACGCTTAAGTCTTGAAGTGATTTCCAAAACTCATCCATCGATTTAGCTAAACCATAATCGGAAGGTTCGTTCAGCACATCTTCCATTTGTGTTATAGCTTGAGATCTTGATTCCCAATAACCTAGTTTGTTGGATTCTTGACGGTATTGATTGTCAATGAAAGTATCACGAATTCGCTGAACAGATCCTGCTTGCACACCTGTACCAAGATGACCTGGGATTTTCGGAGCATTTAGACCTGTTCCTGGATAGCCTAATGTTGCTTCCATGTTCACTCGTTGGCGCGAATAGCCTATTGTATTTGCATTGGAGATATTGTGACCTGTTGTATATAGAGCGGATTGTTGCGTATAGAGTCCGCGTTTACTTGTTTCTAGTCCCATAAATGTAGAGCCCATGGGTTCGCCTCCTTATGCTTGTGAGTCGAAGTAGGCTTTGTCTTTTGACGGACTTTGTACTTCAGATCTCGAGTAGTTTATTTGGTCTGGCTTTGGTCTTAATGCATCTAATGTTAAATTAACAAATTGCAGTGATTGCATCGTTAGTTTTTGGTTTAGGTCATTTTGGTTTTTTAAGGTTTCTAATGTTAGTAATAGATTATTTCGGGCTTTTGTTAACTGAGCTTTTTCTTCGTCTGTGTTGGTATTTTCTAAGACAAGCGCAACAGTTGGATTGTCAGTAGGAGCAATTCCTTTTGCTCTAAGGTAATCCGTTACCTCTGATTGACGCTGTTGTTCTAGCTGTGAAATGCCTGCTACATGTGCCTGCTCATCCTTGAGCAGTTGGTTCAGACTGTCCATGTCCCCCGTTTTGATAGCTTCTGTTTTTTTGTATGCAACCTCTAGCAAGCTTTTGTGGAGCATATCTAGTTTGGTTAGTGATTGCAAAATGTTATCGATGGACATGTTTGTAAGCTCCTTTTACTTGATGCGGTAATAATCTAGGATATTAGATGCTAGTTTCTTTGCATCTACTTTGTATGTTCCTGCATCGATATCGGCTTTAATAGCAGCAACTCGTTCTGCTTGTTCTACTTCCACTGGTGATTTTGTTTGCATGCTTTTAGCAGCAGACGAAATTTCCAATTGATCTGCAGTTGTTTTAGTTGTTTGCTGTGTTTTTTCAACTTGCTGTTGATTGCGTTTGTATGGATTTATCTGGTTTAAACCAACGTTTGTGATTTTCATAAAATTTCGTCCTCCCCTCTTCTTTTCGAAGTGTCTATGTATTATTTCGGCATGAAATATGAAGTGTTTAGAGTAATTTGAACGATTTGTATGGAATAGGTCTTGGGAATTAATGGCGAGATTGGAATTGGAGGGTTTTTTGGTGGGATTGATTGGAGCTAGTGGAAGATTATGTGGTGATTAGGCGAGTTTATGTGCCAGTTAAGTGCTTTTATGTTGCAGTTAGGGTTTTTGTCAGTTTTAGATAAAGTAAAAACTCCCACACAAGGTGAGAGTTTATTTTCTCTTGCCATCTGAATAATAAGTACCATTTTCTTGTTCCGCTACTTTTTCTCGGAATTCTTTTGCTGCATCGAATTGACGAAGTCCAGATTTTAGTTCTTCTGTACAGGATACGCATAGTTTTCCTGTTTGTGTGATTTTCCCACAGTTGTCGCATGGATAGCCTAGGTTTGGGAACATGGCTGGTTGTAAACGGTTTTTACGTACCCATTTATGTAGGAGTGATTCTTCTACCCCGGTTGCTTCTACAATTCGCTCTACAGTTGCTGCACGGTTTTCACGTTTGCGTAGGAAGCGGTATACTACTTCGTATTGTTTTTCTTCATTCATTGCGCAGTTGTTACATACTTCTCTAAGTCCCGTATAGTTAAAAAAGTCGCCACATGACGGACAATTTTTTAGTTCACCCATGTTGTTACCTCCAGATTATAATTTCACTCTTTATATCGGCAAGTTAGCCTTTTATTAAAGTGATTGCATCGACTCTTTTTGCTCCTGCATCTTTTAAAATCTTTGCTGCATGATGAATGGTTGCTCCTGTAGTGTAGATATCGTCAAATAAAATATAATTGGTTGCTTCAATTGTTTGGATCGCTTCGAACAGATTTGTTGTTTTTAAACGTTCTTTTTTTGTTTTCTTTCCTTGTGCTTCCGTTTTAGTTTTAATAAGTAATTGTTGATAGGAAATTTGTGCTGCATTTAGCATTTCATCGACTTGCGCGAATGTGCGTAATATTAACTTTTCTGGGTGCATGGGGATCGGGACAACAATGCCTTCCTTCGTCTGAAATATCTGTTGCAGCTTCCCAGCAAATACTTTCGCTAATGCAACGTCCTGTAGGAATTTGTATTGGTGTAGATATTCTTTCATGGCTTCGTTATAGCTGTATAAACAAAAGACTGAGTCGACCACTCCTTCATAAGGAGTTCCGACAAAATCAGTAAAATCAATGGTCGACTCAGCTATTTCAAACTTTTCGAAACATCTTGAGCAAGTAGATGAATCGAGTTGATATAAAAAAAGCTCGGACCAGGTTGGCGTAGATTGGAAAGGTGTGCCACATAGCAAACAATTCAAGTTCGATTCCACCCTTCTATCGCCTCTTGCGCTTTATCCATCTCCCTGCTAATTCCATGATGAAAGAACACAATGTCTCCATCTGGATACTGCGCTGATCTACCGACTCGTCCACTTATTTGAATAAGGGCACTGGAGGTGAAAATCGGTTGCTCTGCGCCGACTACAGCTACATGGACATTTTCTATTGTCACTCCACGTTCTAATATGGTCGTTGTCAGTAAACCAGGTATTTTTTTTTCGCGTAATTGCATGACGAGTTCTTTTCTATCTGGGTGCTCCGCATGGACTCTCGGTAACTCTCCTGGGAAATTTTCTAGCACTTCAATTGTAGGCAAAAAGACGAGAAAAGGCGTCTCCGTTTCTATTTTTTCATTTATCCACTTTTGTAGTTTAGGAGGAATTTCCCCTTTTTTTAATTGCCTAGTGTATCCCCATAGACTGTCAAATCGGGGTACTGGTAGATCGTGGCCATGATATCTTCTTGTGAGAACGGATTGATTGGTTGTTTTTAATGATTTGGTAGGGGTGGCTGTTACATAATGAATGACAGCATCTAGTTTGGCAGCTTTGGTGACTGCTTGTTGGAGTGTTTTGTCTGCATAGTAGGGAAAGGCGTCTGCTTCATCGACAAATACGACGTTGAAGGCATGTTCAAATCGATAAAGCTGATGGGTTGTAGCGAGCACTAATTCGGCAAATCCTTGTTGGTCAGGTGCGCCGCCGTATAGTGCGTGAATTATTGTGTTTGGGAAGACTTTCTGAAAGCGAGGGAATAGCTCTAAAATAACATCTGTTCTTGGGGCAGCAACGCAAACTCTTTTGCCTGCTTGTAGACTTGCAAATATAGCTGGGAATAGAAGCTCTGTTTTTCCTGCCCCGCATACCGCGTGGACTAGGTGGGATTGGTTTTGTTCGACACTAGAAAGTAGTTCTTCACTTGCCTTTTGCTGAAGTGAGGTAAACTGGCCGCTCCATGCAAAGACATGAACGTTCGCGCCGCGTGCATGCTGCTTGTCCCAAAGTAGTAACTCTGAACAACTGCTCACCCGACCCATTCGTATACAGTGGCGGCAATAGGTACAAGTTTCGTTGCAGCGTGCGCAGTTGAATGATTGAAATAAGCTTTGGTTCGTGTTGTGGCATCTGTTGCAGATGTTCTTCTTTGATTGCCAAAAAAGGTAGGATTTTGAGTGTGTCGTGATGCCGGGTTTTAGGTGGATGTGACCGGAGTCGATGTGAGCTTCGATGACTTCACGTCGGAATGGGGTGTGTTCGCGAAGCCAAATTCGGCCAGTGAGAAATTGTTGCAGCTGTTCGTTCATGGGCATTCTCCTTATTAGTTTTTTTATCCCGCATTAACGGGTAGTAAGACTCCCATTTCAAGGCTTGGCCGAGACATAAATCATAAATGGGAGATCACCTGCCCGTAAAAGCCCGAATGGTTCAACTAACAATAAGTGGGGAATGAAGACCCCCACTTATTGAAGGTTCACTTTATACCAACCAAGTCCCATTGAGCCTTCACCGAGATGTGTACCGATTACGGGACCGAAATAGCTGATCGTGAAATCTACATTTGGCATAGTTGCTTGGAGTTCGTTTTTCCATGCGATTGCTTCGTTTTCGTTGTTTGCATGGATGATTGTTGCTTTTATGCTTTTGAATTGGTTTGCATCTACTTGAAGCATGTCCGAGATGCGTTTCATCGCTTTTTTGCGGGTACGTACTTTTTCGAATGGCACGATGACTTTGTTTTCGAAGTGTAGAATAGGTTTTACTTGGAGTACTGAACCAATGACTCGCTCGAAGCCGTTTAGTCGTCCACCGCGATGGAGATGGTCTAGATTATCGACCATGAAGTATGCTCGCGTCGTTTTTTTCATGTTGTTTAGTTCTTGAATGATTGCGTCTGGAGTAGCACCCTCTTCGGCCATTTCAGCGGCTTTTAGTACATAGAAACCTTGGACCATACAGGAAAGTTCTGTGTCGAACGTGCGTACGTCGAGGCCATCAACCATTTCCCCTGCTTGTTCTGCTCCAGCTAGTGTTCCACTGATGCCACTTGATAGGTGGATGGAGATAACTGCATCGTATTCTTTCGCTAGTTGTTCATATGTTTCGATAAATTTCCCTAGAGGAGGCTGGGATGTCTTTGGGAGAGCACCAGCGTTTCGGATTTTATCGTAGAATTCTGTGGTGTTAATGTCTATCTCTTCTTGGTAGGTGTTATTTCCGATAACAACGCTTAGCGGCACCATATGAATATTCAGTTGGTCTCGAATTTCTTTCGGGATATATGCGGTGCTGTCGGTTACGATTGCTGTCTTCATTTTATAAATCACACTCCTATTTGTAAGTTTACTCAATAATTGGAAGAAATGATAGCAGAAAAAAGCCCCAAACATGATATTTGTCATATACGTTTGAGGTAAGTGTGATTATTTAGTTGATTCGCCTATATAGTAGACACTGGAGACTAGCCATTTACCGTCTTCTTTGACGAACACAGTTACTTGGCGGCCGTTCTGGTCTAGCTTAGCGCCTGTGTCTATTTGCTCTAGTGAAGTATGGATATTAGAGAATACTTGAGCCTGTGATTTGTCGTATTCGATGATGGTGACATTGTCCGCAGTACGGATTGTGTCAAAATCATTGAAGGTTTGTTCGACTTTCACTTTTTCATCGTCGTAGTTGAAGCCTTCTGGATTCTTGGAAATTGTTTTCATGTAGCGCTCAGTATCTTCTTCGTTGAATGATTCCATATATTCCGTGAAGGAGTCGATTATTGCTGTTTTTTCTTTTTCTGGTACTTTAGCCGCTTCTTCAATATTGCCACCTGTCATTTCAAAGCCGACATCGGTTTCGCTTTTGTCTTCCGCACCGTGATCTGTTGTGGCTTGTGTGTTTGTTGGAGCGATGTCGCCTGCGGAATTAGTGTTTTGGTTTGTTTCTTCGTTACTATTGCAAGCTGCCAGCGTCAGTGCGAAGGCCGCGAGTGTAATCGTTTGGATTATTTTCATGTATGTCTCCTCCTGCTGAAGGTTATTTTGTCATAATTAGGACGAAAACTCAATTATTAAGTTCCCATTATAAATAGGTAGAATATTCTGGTATCGGATTGTAAGATATAGGTAGAAAGGAGCTGAAGTTTTGAGTGGACATTTTGCTTTGTTGAACAGGATGCGTGACGGTTCTGGTATTGCTGATTTTATTCGAGAAGAGATTCGAAAACAGGTGGCTGGAGTACGCGGTGAGGACCGACTTGTTGATAGATTGAAGGAGTTACGTTTGCCCGGTGAGTTTCGCGTTTTTTCGGATGTCTGTTTGGAAATGGATGATTGGAAAGTGCAAATTGACTGTCTTGTTGTGACCGACCGATGTTGTATCGTGCTCGAGTCGAAGAATATAAGTGGCCGCTTGTATTTTAATGAAGAGCTAGATGAGTTTTATAAAGAAGAAAATGGAACAGAGACCCCTATTTCTAATCCATATTTTCAATTGATGCGACATATTCGCTTCATGAAAGAATTTCTACGTAAGACCCTTCCACAGATGAAAGTGACTGGCGCTGTGATCATGACCGCTAAGTCCAACCGCATTGTGCAAAAGCCTACCCATTATCCCATTTATAAGTTAGAGAGCATGATTGAGAGAGTAACTCAGATGTACAATAGTTGTGTCGGGAATAGTTTTTCAGATGGAGAGTTGGAGGTTGTTGAGAAGTTTCTGCAGGAGAACAGATCTGCTTTTGTGTATACACCACTTTGCGAACATTATCGGATTCCTCCGAGTGAAATACGACTGGGTGTGGAGTGTCCTGGTTGTGGGGTTTTTGGGATGCGACGTGTACATACAACGTGGAGTTGTAGAGCATGCGGGAAAAATGATCGCTATGCACATTTATCAGCTGTGAAGGATTACTTTTGGATAATTGATAAAAAAATTACCAATAAAGAGTTTCGTAGATTTTGCATGATAGATTCTAAATATGCTGCGTCGCGCATGTTGAATAGTATGGATTTGATAGCCAATGGGTCTGGTCCCAGTCGCTACTTTGTGGAGAATAGTAAGAAGTGATGGATTGGTGATTGACGTTTTAGGGAATTTGCGCAACTTCGGGCGAGTTTCTCGCAACATCTGGGGGCTTTTGCGCAACATTCATTGCGATATGCGCAATGTTTCTCGGATGCGCAACGTTCGGGGGTGTATACGCAACTTCCGGCGAGTTTCTCGCAACATTTGGGGGTTTTTACGCAACATTCATTGCTATATGCGCAATGTTTCTCGGATGCGCAACGTTCGAAGGTGTATACGCAACTTCGGGCGAGTTTCTCGCAACTTTTGGGAGCTTTTGCGCAACATTCATTGCGATATGCGCAATGTTTCTCGGATTCGCAACTTCTCGACTTTATGAAGTATTTGTTCAAAACAAAATCCCACTCTTGCAAAAGCAAGAGTGGGATTCATTGTGATTATCGAACTTCAACCCAACCGTTTTTGATGCCGGTTACTACGGCTTGGGTGCGGTCGTTTACGTTCATTTTTTGAAGGATGCTGGATACGTGATTTTTTACGGTTTTTTCGGAGATGAATAGTGTTTCTCCGATTGTGCGGTTGCTTTGGCCATCTGTTAGTAATTGAAGTACTTCGCATTCACGTTTTGTTAGTAAATGGAATGGACGACGAATTTCTGTTTGATGGAAGTTTCCTTTGTTTTCGCGCTCGCTTAGGCGACGGAATTCGGCAACTAGGTTACGTGTTACTTTTGGATGTAGGTATGATCCGCCTTTTGCTACTACTTTGATCGCTGATACGATTGCATTGGCATCCATTTCTTTTAGCATGTATCCAAGTGCGCCTGTTTTTAGTGCGTGTGATACGTATGACTCATCGTCATGGATAGATAGGATGATTACTTTTGCTTCTGGGAATTTTTCTAATAATTCGCCTGTTGCTTCTACTCCATTTTTAGTAGGCATATTGATGTCCATTAATACTACGTCTGGTAGATGCTTTTCATAAAGGCTTAGGACGTCATTGCCGTCGTCACCTTCTGCTATTACTTCGAAAGAGTCTTCAAAATCTAAAATACGTTTTACTCCCTCGCGGAATAGTTGGTGATCATCTATGATTATTATTTTTGTCATGTTCATTTCCTCCTATAATTAAAAAGCCGTTTTTACTATTCCTCATTTAATGGGATACTAAACAAAATAGTAGTACCTCTGCCAGGGGATGAAATAATTTTCATCGTTCCCTCTAACAAATCTACTCGTTCTTTCATACCGATTAAACCAAAGGATTTTTCTTTTGCTACCTCTGGATCAAATCCAGCTCCATTATCTTTGACGATAATATTTATCTTTTGTTTCAACCATTCAACTTTCACCCATGCTTCTGTAAATTTTCCATGTTTTGTTCCATTTGTTAAACACTCTTGAACTATGCGGAAAATAGCTACTTCAAAGTTGGTTTCTAGCCTTTTCTCTTCTCCAAAAGTTTGGAAATTAATCTTACCTATTGGATTGTATTCTTCGATTGTCGTTATATATTTTCGAAGCGTTGGTATTAACCCCAAATCGTCTAATGCCATTGGTCGAAGGTCGTAGATGATACGACGTACTTCTGATAGGGCATTTCGGACCATTTCTTTTAGGTCAATAATTTCTTTCATCGCTTCGTCTCCGCCACGCTGCTGATATGTAAGATTGATTAAATCTGTTCTTAGTAGTACATTCGCTAGCATTTGCGCGGGGCCATCATGAATTTCCCTTGAAAGTCTTTTGCGTTCTTCCTCTTGTGCTTCGATAATTTTCAAGGTGAAATCTTGTTTAATTTTTGCATTTTCAAGTGCTGCTCCTACATTTTTCAAATCGGATGTTAAGTAATTCATGACGATATTCACCTGATTGACCAGATGATCGGCACGTTCAATCATTTCCAGTAAGCCCTGTAATCTGCGTTCTAAATCGTCTCTTCGATGTCTTAGTTGCCGTTCCTCGCTACGTTTGATGAGAAGATTTATTTGAATTTCATTTGCATTTTCATAGGCCTGGCGAACTTGTGGTTCATCGTATGATTCAAAATTTTTAGAGACTTCTGCTAACCGATTTCTGGCAAGTCTAGATTTCGATTCAAGCATATCTCCTTCAATTATAACCGTTTCGATATCTCCACGAATAATTTCTAACTCCACTTTCATTTCTTCAAAGCTTTGTCGACTTTGTTCGCTTATAATGAATATATCCTTTTTAGAATGATCCATCACTTCGACCATCCGATCGAAAATAACATCTAACGACTGTTTTTCAAAATTCTTATTCGTCATCTGTTTTTTCTCCTTTATGCGTCCAAATGAGTCCTCATTCAATTATGATGACAAATCCTATTATAGCACTAAGTGACTAAAAATAAATTAAAATTACTTTACAACTATGTTTCAATAGAATCAGGAGGAGAAATATATCTATGAGAAAAGATTACCATACTGTACAGGGCTATGGAGAGAGCGAAATCATCATTCAGAAATCACGTTTCATCACTTATGTGAATCGAGCCGAAACCGAGGAACAAGCACAAGATTTTATTAATAATATCAAAGAAAAGCATAAAAGTGCTAATCATAACTGCTCCGCATACATTATTGGAGAGCATGACAACATACAAAAGGCAAACGATGACGGTGAACCGAGTGGAACTGCAGGAGTACCAATGCTTGAGGTACTAAAAAAACAAGGCCTTCAGGATACAGTTGTGGTCGTCACTCGTTATTTTGGTGGTATCAAACTCGGCGGTGGTGGACTTATCCGTGCTTACGGGAAAGCTACAACAGAAGGGATAGATGCTGCAAAAGTAGTGGAACGAAAACTACATCATCTATTGAAGGTTTCTATCGACTATACGTGGCTAGGAAAAGTTGAAAATGAAGTACGTAACTCCGTCTATCCTTTAAAAGAAATAAACTACGCAGAACTTGTCGAAGTATTAGTATTTACGAAAGCAAATGAAGAAGCAATCTTTATAAACTGGATGGCCGAGATCACTAATGGGCAAGCGAAAATCGAGCTTGTGGAAAAAGAGTTTTTAGAATTTGTGATGAATTAAATTTACCTATTATCAATTCCATAGTATAATAAGGGGCATGGCAAATTTAATGAAACTATTTTGTCGATTCTTCGTCTTATTAGCGTTATCTAGAATAAAGGGAGATTATAAAAATGAATAGAAGATCATATAAAAAGGAGATAAAGAAAAGTAGTAAAAAGCGCAAAATATTAACTGTTTCATTGATAATAGTTGCGTCATTACTTATCTCTTTATCTACCTATGCAGCTTATTTAACCAAAAAGGCCGAAAGCGCTGCTGGCAATGCATTCGAAGTTGTAGAGCGTGAAAAAACTCCATTGCGGCCAGAAAAAGTTGAACCTATAAATGACAATATTTCTATTCTCTTTGTAGGAATTGACGACAGTGAACAGCGTGGTCAAGGTGACACAAACAGCCGTTCCGATGCATTGATGCTTGCGACATTAAACAATAAATCCAAAACTGTAAAATTAGTAAGTATCCCACGCGACTCATATGTTTATATTGATGAAGTTGGGTATAAAGATAAAATCACTCATGCTCATGCCTATGGTGGAACTAGAGCTTCCATCGAAACCGTCGAAGATTTACTAGAGGTGCCAGTAGATTATTATGTGAAGATGAATTTTGATGCATTTATAGATGTAATAGATGCGTTAGGTGGAATCGAAGCTGAAGTTCCATATAAGTTATTAGAAAAAGATGAAAACGATCAACGAACTGTACAATTACAGCCAGGGTTACAGGAACTTAACGGTCGAGAAGCATTAGCTTTAGCAAGAACTAGAAAGCTTGATAATGATATCGAACGAGGTAAACGTCAACAAATGATACTTTCTTCAATTATCAAGAAAGCTAGTTCAGCTTCTTCCTTTACTAAATACGGTGATGTGATTGAAGCTGTTGGAGATAATATGAAGACAGATTTAACATTCGATGAAATGAAATCCTTCTTTGAATATATAAAAGGAGGCCTTCCACAAATCGATACGCTAACACTGGACGGTTATGATGATATGTCTACAGGAACTTATTATTGGAAGCTAAAAGAAGAAAGCCTAGAAGAAACAAGAGATATTCTGAAAAGCCATCTTGGGCTACAGCCAGAAACAAGCAATATTTCAGACAACATCTCAGATACAAACAACAATTACGCAGCAGATGATCGTCATTAACAAAAAAAGGAGCAATGAAGATATTTTCTTCATTGCTCCTTTTTTGTGGAAGTAAAAACAAAAATAGCCTTTCATTCTATATACTAGAATGAAAGGCTATTTTTTCATGATTTACCTATTGTTTTCACTAAATTAATGAGTGGTCTATAATTCTTCCCTGCTAACCCAACTGCTTCTACAAATAATTCAATGACGATAAGCATAATCACAAGTAAAAGAATTGCTCCCCACATGGTTGCTTGTGAGAATATCAATGCGGCAACTCCGAACATTGCTGCTATTGCATATATAATTAGCACAGTTTGACGATGTGTAAATCCTACATTTAACAAGCAATGATGTAAATGAGATTTATCTGGTGCCATTAACGGTTGTTTCGCACGATATCTTCGAACCATCGCAAAGAAAGTATCCGAAATTGGTACACCTAGCATTATAACAGGAATGATCAAGGCAAACATTGTTACACCTTTAAATCCAAGTAATGCAAGCACTGATATCATGTATCCAAGGAATAATGCACCCGTGTCTCCCATGAATATCTTCGCTGGGTAAAAGTTAAATACTAAGAAACCTAATGTGCTAGCAGCTAGTATAGCCGCCATTGCTGCAACGAATGGAGTTCCCATTATAATAGCCATTCCTGATAATGTTAAAAGAGCTATCGTAGAAACACCTGCTGCTAAACCATCTAAACCATCGATTAAATTTATTGCATTTGTTATTGCGACAATCCACAATATAGTAAGAGGGATTGCGAAATAACCAAATTGTAATTGATAGTCTATAAATGGTATGGTTATAAACTCAATTTGAAGGCCACCATATATGGCAACACTTGCGGCTGCTAGAAGCTGCCCAAGTAATTTTGCTTTTGCAGTAATCTCAAACATATCATCTAAAGCACCTGTAATAATAATGATTAACGCTCCAAGCAACATCGCTTTGTCATGTTGGCCATCTGGTCGGTATACAAAAAAAGCAACAACAAAAGACAAGAAGATAGCTAGTCCACCAAGTCTCGGCATAATTTTAGCATGGACTTTTCTATAGTTAGGTTTATCTACTGCGCCAACGCGAAACGCTAATTTTTTTACAAGTGGTGTAAATAGTACGGATGCGACAAATGCCAACACAAGTGTAAAGGCAAGCATGTCTCTCCTCCTCATCTAAATCTGTAATAGTTTCAAATCAAATCCAATACATTATATCATGGATATTAACTTTGTATCATTTATTTTTTCTATATATTAAACGTTTTATACTGCCAATTAGTTTCATCCAAATTATATTTGCTTCGTTAACTTTAAGCAATAGGAAGAAACACACATAACTGACTCCAAATATACTCAATCCAACCAAAAATGTTAACCACTTAGAAGATATTAGTATAAACTCACTTGATAAATATGTTAATACTCCCACAAAAAAGATTGCTACGAATATCTTTCCTATCCCGTTATTCCATTTATTAAAAAATGATAATTCATATTTTCTTTTAGCGTATACAGATAACATCAAGAAATTAATAACAGAAGAAATTAATGTCCCCCATGCAATTGCCAATGCCCCGTTGGAGTCGATAAATAAATAAATAACGCAAATGTTAATGGCAAAGACATTAATAATACTAAAAACTACTGGTGTAACTGAGTTCCCTTTTGCATAATAGAATCTCGTTACATACGTATTTGCCGCTAAAAAAAACATCGTTAATAAAAATATTTTTAAAATCGGCGTTGTAATCATAGTTGAAACTTCATCAAAGTTTCCGTATTCAAATATGACTTGAATAAGGTTTTCTGCATAGAAAAATGAAAAAATTGTAACAGGGATTAAAAGCATAACTAAATATCTAAGTCCTGTTGTATAAATACTTTTTATGGCATTATCGTCTTTTTCCGCAACTTTTTTACTAAGCATTGGATAAATGACTGTGGTGACTGCTGTCATTAATATAGCTTGTGGGAATTGTGTAAGCTTCGTAGCATAATTTACTGCCGAAACAAACCCGTCGGAAAGTGTTGCTGAAAATATACGTTGTATGAGTGCATAAAATTGAATCGTTGCTCCACCAAGCATAATTGGAAGTGCAAGCTGCCAAAGTTGTTTTGTTGTCCAGTTTTGTTGAAACGATAGTCCAATTGGAAACTGCTCTAGCTTTTTATACCCTTTTATAAGGAATCCAACCATCATAATTGCACTTACTAACGCACCAATTCCATATGCGATTGGTCCAATCCAGTAAGAGCAAACAACTGAAATGATTAAAAATGCTGCATTATATAGGAGAATAGAGAAACTAGATAAGTGAAACTTGCCATTTACATTTAACAATCCACTAAACCAAGTAGATAAGACTAAGAAAATTGTCGAAGGCATCATCCAATACGACAAGCTCTTGGCAAGACTCCGTTCCTCCTCAGACATTTCTCTGAAGAATAAATTCAAGATTGGTTCAGTTGCTATTAACATGAGTATAGTGATAACCAAGATTGTCGTAAGGACTGTAGTAAATGCCTGCTTTACAAACAGTCCTTGATTCGTTTTGTTTTGATTGTAAATGGATATAAACGCAGTTGTAAAGGCACCACCAATAACTAAATAAAGGAAGTTTGGAATGGTATATGAGGTGAAAATACTATCTGCTATATAGCCTGTACCGTACTGATATCCAATTATCATTTCTCTTAAAAAGCCAAACAATCTAGCAATTATATTAATAACAGCTACTGCTCCTATAATTTTTAAAAATGTATTCACTGTTTCATACCATTTTGTATAGCAGACTCATAGATTAATATAAGATTTTGAATAATAATTTTTTCATCATGCGTATATAATACCTTCTTGGTTGCCTCATGGTTATAATAGCTTTCAGCTTCTAGCGATTTTAACATTTCCTCTTTCAATGCATTCATATTTTGCGATGCCACTAAATGGCCTGCGTCATCTGCTAATAATGAAGACAGTCCACCAACATCCGAAGCGATAACTGGTGTACCACAAGCAAGAGCCTCTAATGCAACTAAACCAAAGCCTTCAATATGCGACGGTAGGACAAATACATCACTTGCTTGAAACCATGTTACAAGGTCTTGTTGTTTAACAGGATCGATTAATAGCACATCATCGTTTAAAAGCGGTGCAATTTTTTCCATAAACGATACATCTCGTCGAGAGCCAATTATCGCTAGCTTTACTCGCTTATTTGTATTCAATTTAACCTGTTCAAAAGCTTGAAGTAATTCTTCCACACCTTTTTGTTTAATAACATTTCCTACAAAAGAGAATATGAATTCATCTGGTGATAAATTTAAAAGCTTTCTAGCATCCTTTTTATCGCCTTCTTTGAAAACTTCTCGGTTAACACCCATGCTCATAATAGTGATTTTCTCTTTAGGCACGTGAAAGTCTACTTCTATTTGCTTTGCGAGAACCGGTCCAACTGCAATGACATGCGAGCTTTCTTGTAAAATCCGAGTTGTCCATTTTCGAATAGTGGCATTTTTCTTTGCCATTTTTTCAATATCGCCACCGTGTGCAGTTACTACATAAGGAATTTTAAAGATTTTCTTTAATAATAATGAAAAGACTCCTGATGGAAATACATAATGAGCATGCGTAATAGAAATACTACCTTTTTGGAATAGTCCTTTTTTCATGACCTTCATTGCCCAAAAAAGATACTTTTTCAATGCGTTTTTCATCCCGGTTGAAGGGTCTGTATTTACCCCAATTTCGACAATCATACCAGCTTTTCTTAAAGCTTCGACCTGGTTCTTCACGAAGATTCCATAAGATAGATGATTGGAGGTAGGATACATATTACTAATGACAAAAATTTTCTTCATATTATTTCATCACTGCCTTCGTAAATTGTGAAACCCCATTATGGGCTTCTTCATTAAAATGAACGGAAAGTTTTTTTGTATTTTCTACAGTTCCATCCCAGTCGTTCTTCATCTTACAAAAAGCATTGTTGAACATAAGCTCATCCTGTTCAATACTATCCATACTAAAACAGAATTCCTCTAAGCCAGCTAAATGCATAAAATCATTTACTTTGTTATGGTAGGAAACTGCAATGATTGGAGTAGCTGTTGCAGTTGCTAGTATAAGTGAATGTAATCTAGTTCCGATAACAATATCTTGACCATTCGTTATTTCAAGTATTTCATGCGGCATTAAATTTTCATCGATAATCTCCACTTGCTCTTTGTGTTTCATAGAGTTTCTAATATGTTTTGTAGCATCCACATCTTGTGGAAACTTAGTTCCAAAAAAAGTAAACTTAACATCATGTTGCTCCGCTAGTTTATCTAAATTTTTTGCCATGCTATTAATATAGGACTTGTATTTAGATTCACTGCCCTGTGGCCAATAATTCGAATTGAAAAATGGCACTGCAGAAACTCCTATTCTAGTTGGAGTTGAATTATAAACTTTCGTAGTTGTTTTTAATGTAAAAGCTGGATCGCCTATAATGGTAATCGGTCTTTTGACACCAATACTTTCTAAAAGTTGCTTCGATTGTGGGTCTCTGACAGATATACTATCCGCAAACCTACACATAAATCTTAAGCTCCATTTTCCCATAGAGGTGTGAATAGGACCTGCACCACAGCCATATACCACGTATGGTACATTCATGTTTTTGGCCATCAACGCATACGTTCCGAACAATTGCGCCTCTCTTTTATAAAAGTCCATAAGGATTCCACCACCACCAATGACCAACAAGTCTAGCGATTGAATATATTTTCTATTTTTTTTGTACGTATGTATAAAAGTATTAAAATTCCTCCCTTTTTTATAATACAGAGGATAACTTTTAACGCCATATCGGTTAACAGTTTGTTGAGGATTGTTACTGAAAACCGTAATATCTTCTATTTGTATAGAGAAAGTATGTAATAATTGTTGGAGAATACCTGAAAGAATTGCTTCATCCCCATTATTATTATTTCCATAGTTCCCCACAATCCCTATTTTCATCTATTTAACATCCTTTTGTCTTTATAATATCTGATTATAACATAATAAAAGCCTCGCCACATACGATGGAGAGGCTTTTATTATCTATTGATCTATTCTATATAAAAATACACTGAAATGCATTCTTGAAATAGGGGTTTCTGGCTTAAATGTTCCATCATTGAAACCAGTAGTCACCCCGGTTGCGGTTAATATATTTATATCGTTAGCTGCCCAGTGTTTACTAGGTACATCTGTAAATTTTTTATCTGTTGTTCCCGAAAGATTATATGCATTAACTAAAATTTTCGCCATTTGAGCTCTTGTTAGTTTACCATTCGGGTCAAAATATCCATTTTCTTTTCCATTTACAATACCTAAATTTGCTACTGCAGCTATTTCTTTATAATAAGGATGTGTTTTTGGCACATCTTTGAAATTCGGATCGGTAACTTTGTTTAAATCTATGTCTTTCATTATTCTACTAATTATTACAGCTGCATTTTTTCTAGTGATGTCATTATTAGGTTTAAATGTCCCATCCTTATATCCAGTTATAACGCCATTACTTGTTAAATAGTTGATCTCTGTTATATACGGATTATTATTTAGGATATCAGTAAATTTTGAAGTTACGTTTGTTTTAACTTCTATCCCGACCGATACTGTTTTTGTACCTAACTGTGCAACTACTTTACCTGTTCCTGCTTTGTTGCCAGCGGTGAATACTCCTGCGGATGTTATAGTTCCAATACCACCTTCAACTGACCATTTCAGCTGTTCTGGTGAATAAATCAGCGACTTCTTATCCACATCTGTTGCATTTGCGGTAAATGTCAGCTTGCTATTTATATTAGCTGTTTTCCCACTAGCATTAATCGTCAAATTAGTAGGTGCTGAAACGATTGTTAGAGGAAATGATTGGTACGCAGTATCGTAATTTATGCGAACTCTATCCGAACCTTCTTTTAATGCAGTAAAGCTTGTACCATTGAACGACACTAGGTTATTGTCTGATGTATTTGCTATCTTGCTAGAACTTACTGTAATAGGATTATAAAATTCATCTAATATATAGTTAATCTTATAGGATGAAGTTGCACCTACTAACATAGTACCAACGTTAGAACGAGTTAAATTGATAGTACTTGGGTTACTTGTCGGAGCCGTACTGATTGCTTCTAAGATTGCTGAAACTTGTCGTTGAGATCCTGCAGAAGGAGTATTTGCTAGAACGACTGCATTACTTCCGTAGTTTCTAATACCCATAGTTGTTGAACCACCACCATCGAGATTAAGCGCACGATCAACTCCAAGGCTAACTAGATAATCTGCAAATTGGGACATATTCATCCCTTTCTTATTTGCCCCATCCACCGTTACAAGATGAACTGTCTTTTTGTCTTTACTAACTGCTATTGCACTACGAGAAGTTACTTGCGTTGCTCTAGCACTTGATAGATTCATCGTAACATGTTTCTTTCCATCCTTTACTAGCATTGGTCCACTTGCCAGCATAAACTCTGAATCTTTCCATTTGGAGTCAATATCAAATTCAACTGATACCTCTTCTCCTATCTTCATCTTATCCCCAATAGCACGCCATTCCGAACCATGGAAGGATAGTACAAAGCCATTTTTAGGTATTGCCACTTTTGCGGTAGAGGCCACATGAATACTTTTTACTTTACCAGTTATTGTTTGACCATAGTATGTAGAATTGATGGGTGTATCGGATTCAAAAACTACTTCTATACCATATTGATTTGAATCTGTAGTTGTTTTAACATTTTGTGGAGTAAAAATAATTGCCTCATCTGCACGTCGTTCTCTATTCATTCCAGATAAATCATAAGACAAATTATCATAATTCATCTTGATATCGAAATCATACAAATCTATTTCAGCATTTCCATCAGCGGTTACACCAAAAGCAATCGGTTGGTTGAAATATTCTGTAGTTGAATCTAAAAGAACTCCACCATTTAATATTTCATTTTGCTGAGAGATTAAAAACAGAGGGTATCCCTCACTCATGTCGAAAAATGCAGCATTTACTGCACCAACAACTCGATTACCTTCGACGGAGTCACCTGTTGCGATACTAGTTGTCGTTGCTTTACTATTAAAATCTTTTGGCAATCCCATTTTTACCTTTGTATAAGCATCATTTAGATTAATAGATAAATGATTAATAGAGTTAACCTTAGCCCCTGTATTTGTGTATTGTTTATACTGAACTCCAGAGGATAACTTCATATCTTTGTTTACTGTTTGAGCTGCTAATCCTTGCAGAGGCATCATAATCATAAGTACTAGTAACATTAAAATAATCTTAAAACCTTTTATTTTCATCATTAACACGCTCCAATTTATTAAGAGCTTACACCATCCTTTCATTCTATTAAAAGCATAACAAAGTAAAGGATTGAATTCTATGTTCCATTTGTTTCATTTATTTAGTCTTTTTACCATATTTAATAAAACTAGAGACCTTTTACTCTTAAAGAAAATGTTCTATTCTGTTAAAATATGAGTCAAGCTATAATTAGAAAGGTGCTACATTATGAAAAAATTAATTATTTTAGCAGTTTCGTTACTTCTCTCTTTTAGTATATTTACTAGTCCAAATGCGTCGGCTAGCGCTTTTACAGGCAATACACATGAAAAGTCACTAACATATTTGACAGAGAATAACATTTTGCTTCCCGATAAGGATGGAAAATACTATCCATACCGTGCTGTTACTAGGGGAGAATTTGCTAGTTACTTAGCGAAAATTTTACAACTACCAGCAAGCAGTGAAAGTACATTTACGGATGTATATTCTACGAATCCATTTGCCAAAGATATCCTGAGTGCTGCAGAAGTTGGTATAATAACGGGCTATCCTGATGGAAGCTTTAAACCAAATACCATTATCACACGTCAGCATATGGCCGTTATGATCTCACGGGTTTTAGATTATTTAGTAATACCTAAAAACACTGGCACTTTAAGCTTCACAGACTCTAAAGATATTTTGGAAGAGTATAGAACTGATGTTTCTATAGGGGCAAACCTAGGTATTATAAAAGGTAGCACCGAAGGAAATAAAGTATTCTTTTATCCACAAAAAAGTACAACTATTGCTCAATCTGCTACCTTCATATATAGATTAGTAGAAGTTGCAAAAGAAAATGGATATACAGACTTTCCAGATTTCTTCTCCTTTGAAGTTAAAGAAATAGTAAACAAGCAATTAGTTAATAGTAAACAGTATAAGTCATTTGAAGATGCACTAAAGGGTGTTACTAAAACCAATCAAATCATTGAACGCAATGGAAAAATTATTAAAATGCCAGCTGGTCTAGTAATTACAAACGGATACACAGTCGTCTATAGCCAACCGAAAGAAGAAACTAGATTTGTCACAACTTCAGCAACTACTGATACCGAAATGGAATACCTTGGGACAGAGGTTGAAGTCGATTACTCCGGAAAGAACATTTTCTGGGCAAAGGTACAATATGCTGATCGCATCGGGTATGTAAAACTAGATAAAGCAGTATTGAAACCGTATGTATTATTAACAAATAGATCGTACTATAGCGTCTCAAACGGAGAGCTAAAACATACAATTTTCTATAATTCAACTAATAGAGAAGCATCTTATATTATCGGAAAAGCACCCTCAGTACTACAGGCAGGAAAAAAATATTACAGCTGGAATGGATATACTTTTTATAATGAAAATAATACAGCAATAGCCGGGGAATACTTTAACTACTATCAGTTCCTCCCTGCCCGTTCTAAAACGAATTATACTGCCGAGGAAATAGACTCGTATATTATGAGTGAATTAGCAAGACTTGAAAATCTTTATACGCTTTATCCAACAAGCTATCCAACTTACAAAGATGCAACGCTAAACAGTAAGTTAGTAGGATTAGGAGCAGTGTTAAAACAAACAGAAGAAAAGTATCAGGTTAACGCTCTCATGATTCTGGCGCTTGCTCAAAACGAAAGTGCTTACGGATTAAGTAATCAAGCTTCAACGAATAATAACCTATTTGGTTTATATGTAACAGATACAAATCCATTAAACAAAAAATTCACATCCGTGGAATCCAATATTACAGAGTTAATGGAAAAATTCTGGAATTTAAATTATATTCCACCTACTGCAGGTTATGCAAATGGAGCAGTGTTCGGAAACAAAACAATCGGCTTTAATGTTCGATATGCATCAGATCCATACTGGGGTGCAAAAGCAGCTGGACAATACTTCAAGATAGATAAAGCGTTAGGATTCAAAGACGCTGGAACATATAAAATAGGAATGACAACAACTACTGGTGTCAATGTACGTAAGGATGCATCACTAAATTTCGCAGCAGCCTTCACTTATAAGCTTTCTAATATGCCAGTTATTATAATGAATCCAGATACTAATGGTTTTGTTGAAATCCTTTCAGATTCACCTAGCTACCAAAACCTATATATTCATAAAGACTTAGTCCGCGAGCTTAATATAGTTAAATAATTTTTATGGAAAGAGCAGATAAATTCTGCTCTTTCTTTTTTTAAAACAGAAAAACCGAGCAAAAAAAGATACCCAGTACTTTAAGGTCAAAACCTGTTTCTATCGTTTTCGAAGTGCTTTGGACAGACGTTTTGCTATGTGATTACCGAGTGAATTTTTAAGGTAATCTTATGGCGTTTGACTGTCCGTCGCCCTTCTACAACTCTTAGAAACAGGTTAATACGTTTTTGGATAACTAGAGAAAAGATACTTTCTTATTCATAGAGAAAGCTCTCGAAGATGCAATTTCGTTCGCTACTTCTCTTCTTTATGGGGCAAATGCTTACTACTTTTCTTTATTTCCGCAAGTAGAAAAGATAATCTCCTTTCTCCATCTTTTAGTAAATAAACGCATTTCTAATTCAAAAGCATTTACAAATAAATTAATTACTCTCTAAAATTTGATCAATCTTATCCTCTAAGCAATAATCTATGCTGAATCTTCTAGTGGAGTACTACACACTGATTGATTGTAGTGAAAGGCGGCGACTCCAGCGGGATAAGCGAGAAAGTCGAGACCCCGCAGGGAGCATAGTGACTGAGGAGGCTCGACCTCGCCTGCGGAAAGCGTCCGCCTGAAACGGAAATCATAGTATTATTCATTTTTAAAAGTACCGCAAACCCAGTGTTCACGGTACATTTTTATATACTTTCTAATCTTTTAAAAAAAGTCTCACACTAAGTTTCTGGTGTGAGACTCTTCATTATATATTTTTTGTATTGACCTTTGTACTCCTAGCATTACTCAGTGCTGCAGTTAATACAACAAATCCGATCATTAGCAGGAATATTAAGTCAAGCAACCCGGTATGCATGGAAACCGTGAAAATAGTTAATACAAAAGCAAATGCTACTGCTTGATAACTATCATAACCATTTTGTTTCACCTGATTGTACAACATGGAAATAATCACTCCATATAAAAGGAATCCTATTGCAACTAACAAGTAACCTCCATCTAAGAAGAGCTGTCCAATATAGGTTGGAGTCGTAGTTCTTGTTGGTCGAGTTATATACTTACCTTCTTCAACGCTCAACGAGTTAACGATTTCTGTAACCTTCATACGAGGTGAAATTTGTTCACCAGGTAAAATTGTAGAGAAGATACCACCGTGAATTTCACCATTTAGATATTCTTCTTCTTTTGTATACTCAATAATTTTACTTAATACGATATGACCAGTAACAGCCTCTCCGTTCAATGAACGAATCCATTTAGGAACAAGGTTAACTTTTCTTTCAACCGAAATTAACTTTTCTGCATCAGTCACTGAAAGTTCAACATCAGGTTGCTCTCTTGAGTTAAAATCCTTAGATGTATCTTCAGACAGTACTCTAAAGAAACCGAATAACGAGAAGAAAATTCCTATTACTAATAAAGTAGTTAAAAACCAAGTTAATTTGATACGTTTAACAGCGTAGTGGAAAATAATAAGACCGGTAAATAGCATCAAAATAATTGGTGTTCTATATCCCATCATTAGGAACATCACCATTATTACACCGTAAATAACAGCATATAGAAGCAATTTACCTTTAGTCATATTTTTTTCTTTAATAATTTTTAGAGATAAGATGAGAATAGCACCAAACCAAAGTAACTGACTTAAAAAGTTTAACTTAGGATCCAGATTACGACGCACTGACTCATCTGAAATTCCGACATCTCCACCTGTCATCATTGTAAAATACGCAAGTCCGCCTATTATTACAAGTGCCCAGATCATCCAAATTACATATCCTCTAAGAAACGAAAGTCCAAAGGTAGGGAATGTCCATCCTTTTTTATCTACAAAGTAAACTCCTATATAATAACAGACTAACGCTAAGATAACTGATGGCCAAATAGATGTATTTACATTAAATAACTCAAATCGATGAAAATCAAAAAGGCTGATAAAGAAATACAAAACTAATATAAACGGTAAAAAGAAATAAGGTGAAAATGTATCGATTTTATTTAAATTCTTAATTTGCTTTTTTATGTTATTTTTCATAATTTAGTAACCATCACACTAGATAGATGATGAATTTCCTCCCTTAGATAAAATAGTTTTCACGAATTCATTGTTGAATAACATGAGAACTAAAAAGTAAACTACTGCACCTGGTAAAGCAATTGTTAAAATGTGTAATAGTGGTGGTAAATCAGCTATTTCGGTAAATTTATCAACCAAATTTATAGCCGCAAACATTGTAGCTGTTGCAATCACTACTTGTAAAGTATTTTTCAACAAATAGATTTTGTTCATACCACCGATCAATTTCCATAACGTTACAAACGTAATAGTGGAATATAGAACTGCAACAATGGAGGTAGAAAACGCTATACCCTCGGCACCGAAATAATTCGAAAATATCCAGTTCGATGCAATGTTAAGGAAAATTGAAATTATACCGATTCTCATCATATAATGACCTTTTTCCAATGTATAGAACCCTTTTGCAATGATCGCCTGAATCGAATAAAAGAACGTAGAGCCTATGTATAAAACTGCATAGGATGCTGTTACTTGAGTGGAAGCAGAAGTAAATGCACCACGTTCGTATACAACACTTACTAATTCTTGCATTAGAAAGACCATTCCAGTTAAAGCAGGTGTTAAGAAAACTAGTAAATATAATACTCCTTTTTCTATACCACTACGAAATTTTAACATATTATTCTCTGACCTTGCACTGGCGATAATAGGAAATACAATGGTTGCTATTGTGACAGCAAAGATTGCCTGTGGAATATTAACTAGTCTAAATGCATAGTTTAGATTGGAGACTGTACCCTCCACACCTATTCTAGCTGCAAAAAAAGAATTTACCGTTAAGTTTATTTGACCGACTGCTATAGTTAAGCCAACAGGAAGGAAAATTCCATAAAAATCGAATACTTCTTTTCTATCCATTTTCTGTTTCCAGTTAACAAATTTCTTCGGCGTACGATAAACAAATTTTATAAGTAAACTCAAGATAGTTCCAACTAAATAACCAACTGGTACAGCTAGTATTCCTATTAAATCGTGGAATAGAAGTGTAAAGATAATTGTAACTAAAACTACACTTGTCTGAGAAAAGACAGAAAATGAAAATTTCTTCTGTGCATCAAAGTAACCTTCATAAACAGCATTTACTCCAACTAATACAACGGAACCAAAATAAATGACACTTACCCAAATAGCAATTTCCATTCCGCCTTCAAATGCGGAAAAGCTCGGATAAAATATATGTATAATCGGAGAGCTAAGTAACATTCCAATTATGGCTATTCCTAATGCTATCCAAAATGTTCCTTTAATAATATTGGTTAAATGAGAATCTCCTCTACCTATCCCTTCAAACTTATAATAACTTGGTAAAAAAGCATCCTTCATACCAGTTAATAAGAACAAGATGATTGCATTTGGAATCGTCATAGCGGCAAAATATACATCTGCTTCAAAGGAATCCGCAAAATAAGCTGCAATAACAAGATCTCGAATCATACTGGAGAATTTTAAAATAATTGTAGATAATAGTAAAAATAGAGATGCGAACTTTAATTTATTCATAACTAATCCCACCCGTACTGCTAGGAAGTATTAGAACATCATAATTTATTTTCGAATGCAATTGTTGATAAATAGATGAGGCTACTTTATATACAAGTTTTACGCTTCTTCTAAGCATAATCTGCAAGTCTGACATAATTTTCAATGATGTCATCATATTGCAGAGCCTAAGGACAAAAACACTCTTCATCTTGTTCTTCCTTTCATTTGGAACTTACTAGTCCCTAGATTGCATTTTTTTATTATATCATATTTACTTATGAAATACATTTTCGCATTAAAAAGTTTATACCCTTTTTCTACAAGGAAATTTTAACTTCAAATTTTAATTTTTATACAAAATAGAAACCCTTTAAGAAGTAGTATAATTTCCATGAATGTTCATGGTTTACACACACTGCTTAAAGGGTATAGATTAACTATTAATGTTATTTTAGTCTGTTTATAAATGTGTCCATTTGTGTATAGGTAACATTGTCGTTTATTCCGAAGGTTCCATCAGGCTTCCCTATTGTTACTCCATTTTGAGCTAAAATTTGAACATATTCACTTGCCCAATGAGTTGTATCTACATCTGTAAAATTATGCGTTCCAGCTGCAGGCTTTAGATTAAATGCTTCGACTAAAACTTTTGCAACATGTGCTCTTGTAATTGGTTTCGAAGGGTTAAATTTACCTTCTTCATTACCACTGAATATTCCTGCTGCTGTAACTGAATTTATCGCTTCATAATATTCCGAAGTTGTTTTAACATCTGAGTAACTTGTTTGGTTATTCGCTAAAGGAAGATTCAGCTTTCCTGCAATACTTTTTGCTACTTCTGCTCTACTAGCAAAAATACTCATATCAATACTTGCGGATTTTACTTCGACTTTTTCTATCGCTTGCGGTTGTTGTAATACTCTCTTTGCACCTATGTATTTGTCGCCCCAATAGTATGGGTCATTAATAGATGAAACACTAACACCATTCGAGGTTGATGAATGTATGAACTGGTTAGATCCAATATATATTCCAGCATGAGAAACTCCATTGCCTGATGTATTAAAGAATACTAAATCTCCAGTTTCTAAATTACTTTTACTAACGCTTGTACCTTCTTTATATTGTTCTGAGGTCGTTCTAGGTAAATCTAATTCTACATCCTTAAATACTTGTTGGATAAATCCTGAACAGTCAAAGCCTTTAGATGTAGTGCCTCCGTAGGCATAAGGCGTTCCTATATAATTATAAGCTTTCGTTTTAATTTCACTTGGCGATGCTGCATTTGCAGCTGTAACATTCATCATAAGTATTGCTGAACTAAGCAAACATACTTTTAAAACTTTCTTAAACATTATGTTGTAAAACCTCTCTCTATAACAAATTCTGTAGTAAGCATAACATCATTTTGTGTCGCCAAACATTACAGTTATATATCATATAAATAACAAGGAAGTAACAAAAAGATGTCAAGAAAAAAAGACAGCACTTAGTCACTATTTGACTAGGCACTGCCTGTTAATATTATTGAATTGAATAGTAATCTCTAATCCCATTAAATATGGATTGAGCATAAATTTCTATATATTTATCATTCACTAGTTTATTAAAATCTTGCTGATTTGTAATAAAACCTAGTTCAACCAATACGGAAGGAATCTCCATTTGTTTAATGACGTAAAACTCTCCTTCTTTTATACCACGATTATTCATACTTGCATTTTTTATAATTTCTTGTTGAATTTTCGTAGCAAGAACTTTGCTTTCAGCTCCATTGTCATTCGCTGATAAGTTATAGAATGTTTCTGTTCCTGTAACACTTTTACTAGCTGCAGCATTTACATGTATACTAACAAAAAGTTCTGTGTTTGTAGACTTAGACAATGCCACACGGTCTTGAAGTGTTGGATACGTATCACCACTTCTAGACATGATAACCGTTGCTCCTGCACCTTTAAGCTTTTGTTCCACAAGTTTTGCCACTTTAATGACTATACTCTTTTCTGTAACACCTTGACTAGAAGCACCTGGATCTTTTCCACCGTGACCGGCGTCCATTAAGATAATTCTATTTTTTAGTACACTTCCAGATTGATTTAACAGTTTCAGATAAATTTTACTTACATACCCTTGTCCACCACTATATTTAACTTTAGCCCAAGAGCCATTAAGACTTTCTACTGTAACTATTTTACCTTTTGTTAAACTACCGACACTCGCATATGTTGCTCCTGGACCACTCCGAACATTTAGCGATGCTGCTGTTACTTTACCAATAACGTCTCCTAAACTATCAGATCCAGTGTCTTCGGGTATTGTAGCATCCTTTGTATAGCTTGCACTTATGTAACCTGGGATATTACCCACTTTTACTAAATACCAGCCGTCATATAATCCGTACGTTTGTAATTCTGTATTTTGACTTACCATACCAATAATTGTCGAGCTAGATGTTGGTTTACTTCTAATATTTAAATCAGGAGAGGTTGTTAATACTTTTCCAGTGGAATCACCAATTTCCTTGTCATTAATATCTAAGAAACTTGTAAATGCACTGCTAATGTATTGTAATTCACCTTTATAATCTATTTTTAACCAATCACCTGTGACTTCATAAACAAATACTTTTTCCTTATCGGCTAGTTTACCGACAACTGTCCCAGAATTGTTTGGTGCTGATCGAACATTAAGCGTATCATTATTAACATTAATAATGACTTGTCCGATAGATTTACTTGAATCAGGTAAAGTTACACCTTCGACTTCTTCTTTATATACTTTAAATTCGTCTTCCATTCCACGAGCTACAAAAAGACTAAATTGTCTACGAGTCACGCCATTATTTGGCATGTATTTATTATCGGAACCCTGTGTAATACCATTATAATAAATAGCCTTTACATACTTAGCTAAATCGGCATTATTATTTATATCAGAAAAAACAATAGGCTTGTTTGCGAATTCAGTTAAACTCAATTTAAACGTTTTAACCAAAGCTTTACTCATATCATCCCTAGTAAAAGGTTTAAAAGGACTAAAGTTGCCATTTCCAGTTCCTGACATGTACCCAAGTTTTACAGCTTGTTCAATATAATCAGAATCTGTTAGTTTTACATCTTTAAAACTCGATTTACTAACCTTTAACGGCCCATGTCCACTTGCAAGAACAAGCATTTTTGCTGCTTGATAGCGAGTTAATACTTCAGTTGGTTTGAATTTCTGAACTCCACCACTTTCATAGCCTTTAATAATACCTTTATTGTATATATATTCAATTTCCTGATAACCTTCGTCCGAATTCGATACATCTGAAAAAGTATTTGCAGCTTTCGCCTGTAGTGAAAGCGAAAAAGCTAATACTAGCACAAGACTGATAGTAACAATTTGTTTAATTTTACCTAACACTTTTGAGCTCCTCTCCTTTATCCTTCTACGATAATATCAAAAATCCCCTTCCATTAATATCCTCATTTTTACTCAATTTTATAATTTCCCTACAAATTCCTCGACTTTTTGATAAAAAGGGAGATTATCTTCGTTAATACATTATAAATTTACAAGTTTTTCTATATTACACTATAATATAGTAATGAATATGGTAGAAGCAAGTCAGTTATTTATTTTATTTCTTTAAAGAGTGTTCTATTGAGCAACCCGATAAAAAAGCTGAATCAATGTCTATGTGACTTGATTCAGCTTTTTTAAAATTATTTGCTGGAGAACATATGGACGTAATAATACTGATTGTTATCGTTTAACGCTATGCCTACACCAATTGTCGTAAACTTTTTGTTTAGTATATTAGCCCGATGACCAGGAGAATTCATCCAAGCAGTAACTACCTCAGCAGATCCTTCGTAGCCATGTGCAATATTTTCTCCAAAGGTTTTATAGAAGTAACCAAACCCTCCTGCCATATCCCAAGGAGCTCCATATATTGGCGAAGTATGCTCAAAATAGTTATGGACAACCATGTCCTCCGCTTTTATAAATGCTATTTGGGATAGCGTTTTGTCTTCAACTAAGGAAGTCAATCCTTGTTTTTTTCGCTCTGCATTTACTAGTTTAATAGTTTCAGAGACAAAACTCACATTTGCTTGTTCTATACTTTTATATTCTTTTTCATATGGATCATAGATAATTTCATTTTTTGCTGGATTTTTCTTATATTCCAAACTTCTATCTAATAGTACTAACGCCTGGACTCTGGTCACTGCACTACTAGGCGCAAAGGAAGTTTTCGTCTTACCAGTTGTGATTCCTGTTTTAGTTAAAAAAGCTATGTAAGGCGCTGCCCAATGGTCTTCACGTACATCTGTGAAAGGAACTTTTACTTCTTTTTCAACTTGAAAATCATTCATTAAAACGATAATTTTAGATAGTTGTGCTCTTGTTAATGTGTCATTAGGATTGAAATTCAAGCCGTCATTAAATATTCCAGCTTTTGTTAGCACTGCTATGTCCTTATACGCAGGATGATCACTCGTGATGTCTGTAAATGATGGCTTGTAATTAGTAGAATCAGGTAATTTTAAGACTCTATTAATAATTTGAGCTACTTGGGCTCTACTAATCGAGTTATTCGGACGAAAAGTCCCGTCTGGATACCCATTAATCACTTCATTCTTTTGATTGGAGACTAATACTGGATAATACCACTCATCCTCACTAACATCTGTAAATAGAGAGGCCTGTGCCATTCCAGGAAACAAAAAGACCATGAATAATCCTAGCAATAAGAATCTATTAAACTTTTTCAAGTAATTACCTCCTTTCTAATAAGTATACACAAGAAGTCCACTATAAACCAAAAATCCCTTCATATAATGTATATGAAGGGATTTATTAGTATTTATTTTAATAGATTATTAAAGTTAGAAACAAATTTTGCAGCCTGAGCACGAGTTGTTCCTTCTGTAGGTCTAAATTTCCCATCAGTTCCAGAACCAATATTTAGTTCTTCTATCATGTTAATAGCTTTTACAAACTCTCCATCGTATTTCCCTAAATCTGTGAATGTAGATTTTACTTTTACTGCATAATCAACTTCAGCTTTAGCATCATATGCTCTATTAAGCATCAACGCAAATTGTGCACGAGTAACAGGTTGGTGAGGCAAGAACTTCCCATTAACACCTTTTACAATCCCAGCCTCAGCTGCAGCTGCGATTTCAGCTTTTGTATCAGCATGGAGATTAGCTGTATCTGTAAATGTTGCTGTTCCTTTTGCTTCCAAACCGATAGCACGTACGATTAATGACGTAGCTTGAGCACGAGTCAATTGTTTGTTTGGTGAATAGGTAGAATTAGTAGTTCCTTTTGATAAACCTAGATAGAATAAATCTTGAATATATGAGTAGTGCCAGTCAGTTGTTTTAACGTCATTAAATGGTATTACAACGCTAATTCTTCCCTCTTCCACTGGGTTTACTTTATCAAGAGTTGTAATGTATTCAATAAACATTTCCCAGTCAACATTTCCTGGTTCGCTTACTCGACCTTCAGCATAAGCAGTTTCAAAGGCTTTAAAGCCATCTCCACCTTTTGCAGTAAATGTGTTTGTTGCTACTTTATATGTTTTAGAATTATCTAAGTTTACATATTTATTGCCTTCTTTTACTTGTACACTTAGAACACGTTTACCTGCTTCTGCGGTACCATCAAAAGTGTACTTTAAACCAGAAACATGTAGGAATGCTCCTTTTTCTTTAGGAAACTCATCCACAGCATGTTCCAGTAAAGATTTAATCTCTGCTCCTGTCACAGACGCTATAGCTAATGCATTACCAAAAGGCATAACAGTCAAAACTTCCCCAACTGTAATATCTCCTGCATCAATGGAAGCACGAATACCTCCACCATTTTGCATAGCAATAACAGTTTCAGCGTCAATTTTTTTAGCAGTTGCTAACATACCATCTGTGATTAAGTTACCGAGATTTGTTTCTGCTGTACGAACGCCACCAAGTCCGCGTCCTCCATTAAGTCCTGCATCCGCCACTTTTCCTGTTGATGTACTTTTTACTTTTTCAATCGAATCAGCATACGGTTTTAGTAGTTTAGCAGTTTCTGCATCTGGAGTTTCTACTGCCGCAACATCGTGTAAGACTCCTGTGTGATCTGTAATAACCCCTTCAGTATTGAATGAAACATCTAATTGACCTAAAAATTTATTGTACTCATTTGCTTGAACGATAAGAACTGGCTTCCCTTTTACAGTTAGCTCTTTAGGTGCATCCAGTTTCGTATGTGTATGACCACCTACAATAATATCGATTCCAGGTACTTTTTCTGCAAGCAATAAATCATTATCGTATTTCGCCGCATCATCATAGCCAATATGAGTAAGCGCTATGATTTTATTTACCCCCGCTTTTTCAAATGCAGCTACTGCTCCTTTTGCAGCTTCTACATAATCAGTGAACGCTACATCATTAGGACTTGAAATGTCGACAGTTTCTGAAGTTGTTAAACCAAAAATACCAACCTTTTCTCCACCAACTTCTTTTATAATCCCGTTATATACTTGTCCATTAGCAGCTGTTGATGAATATTCTTTATTTTGAAGACCTTTAAATAGAGCATCCTTCGAAAAATCAACATTGGCACTTACAAATGGAAACTCAGCTTTTTTGATAAATTCTGCAAGACCTAAATGACCGTCAGACGAAGAACCTAGATCAAATTCATGGTTTCCGAAAGTCATCGCATCATATTTTAATAAATTCATAAACTCTAAATCAGCTAAACCAGTATATTGGTTAAAATATAGCGTTCCAGAGAAAACATCCCCTGCATCAAGAAGCAGATTATTTTTGTGTTCAGAACGAATCTGTTTTACAACAGTCGCTCGCTTTGCAACTGCATCTACGTTTGCATGTGTGTCATTCGTATGCATAACAGTAAGGTTGAAATCTCCCTCAGCTGCTAAACTAGTTTGAGGTGTTAAAGCTAACCCTAGACCAGCCGCAATTGTTAATGCTGCTATACTTTTATAAGTTCTTTTGTACATTCTTGCACCATCCCTTTTTATATTATCAATCTCTTTAACTATACTATAGTTTAGATAATTTGAAATATTAAATTTTACTAAACTATGATTTTGAAAAAGTGAAACTTCAAACAGTAGGAGTTTTCTTTCCCCCCCCACTGTTTGTTAGTTGAACCACTCGGGCCTTGGCAGGTGCTGTGTCTCACTTATGCAGGAAACAGGTTTCATTTTAATACGTTTAATAAAATCAGAAACTATGCATACTTACATAAGTCCAGATTAATAATCAGGAGCATGTATTCATATATTTACGAAAAGCCTTTGTAGTTATAAGAAATGAGGACCATGAATGTCGAAGAAAATAATTTGGATTACCATTATTAGTTGCTTACTTTTAGGTGGAACTGTATACGCTACTAGTATTTATAAAAATGTAACTACGACACTCGAAACTATCCACGAACCTGAAATTCGTAAAGTCTCTAAACTTCGAGTGACGGAAGTAGAGCTCGTAGAAAAAGAGCCAATTTCGGTATTATTACTCGGTGTGGATGAACGCGAGGCAGATGTCGGACGTTCAGACACTATTATTGTACTCACTGTTAATCCCTCTCTTGCTTCGATAAAAGTACTGAGTATCCCTAGAGACACATATACGGAAATCATCGGATTAGATAAAAAGGACAAATTAAATCACGCGTATGCATTTGGTGGAATAGATATGGCACTTCATTCGGTCGAAAACTTAATAGATATTCCCATTGATTATGTTGTGCAGGTTAATATGGAAAGCTTTTTAGAAATTGTCGATAGTGTCGGAGGTGTTACAGTCGAGAACACTTCTGCTTTCGAGGAAAACGATTATCAATTTGAAAAAGGTCCAATCCATTTAGATGGGGATATGGCACTTAGTTATGTGCGCATGCGGATGAATGATCCGCAGGGGGACTTTGGGAGACAGGAACGCCAAAAACAAGTTCTCCTAGCCGTTTTAAAGAAAGGTGCTTCTTTGAATAGCTTGCTCCACTACAAGGAGTTATTGACCACATTAGCTGACAACATCCGGACGAATATGACGTTCGATCAAATGATAGATATTCAAAAAGGTTATAAGGATGCACTTACAAATGTAGAATCTATTTCGCTAACAAAGGGAAGTGGCAAGCGCATGAATGATATTTGGTACTATGTGCCCGATGAAGATGAGCTAACTGGAGTGACGATGCTTTTGAAGGAACATTTGGAGCTTGAATAGTGGTAAGCTGTAGCTGGGAGTTGTTTACTTGCGGTTGATCGATGAATACTTGCGGGCATGATGGGATATACTTGTGCTCTCCCCGCATAATCATGGCATTCTCGTATTGATATGAATCGCTCTCGTATAAGCTCATTTCTCTCTCGTACAGAGGCAATTCTCTCTCGCATAATCATGGCATTCTCGTATAGGTATGAAGCTCTCTCGTATAAGCTCATTTCTCTCTCGCATAATCATGGCATTCTCATATAGGTCTGAATCTCGAGTTGAATACTTGCGCTCGCGTGGCATTTACTTGCGGAACGGGATATTCATCCATTTATACTAACTCAAAAAGGCTATTCCCTATAAAACGGAATAGCCTTTTCCTTTATACATTGTTATCACTCTTTCGCTTGAATACGATTGATATCTTTAAACCACTCACAGGTCAGCATAGCATCTCCTAATTTACGTAGCTGCCATGTTTCTTCTATATAAATGGTACTTAATAATCCAATATGCGGTTTGTCGGCAATTTCTATTGCTACGACACTTTCATATATACGTACCATTTCTTTAGCAAGTGCTTTTGCTTCAAATGTTTGGACATCCTCTTGTAAAGTGGCGAATATCTCCAATGCCGTGCTAAGTTGTTGGAGCTTTTCATGAACGATCGATTTCAGGTTTGATTCCTCACATTTTTGAAGTCGCTGCTCCATTGCTTGAACAAATAGATGATGGACACTGAATTTATTCACCAATCGTATGAGCTCTAGTGCTAGGATATTCGCGGTTCCTTCCCATACTGTCAGCACCTGGGCATCCCGTAATAATCTAGGAGTTACGAAGTCCTCGATATAGCCGTTACCTCCGTGCATCTCGATTGCTTCATGTGCAAAGTGAATCGCTTGCTCGGCCGTTTCTTTCTTTAACAAAGCTATAAACAATCGATTCAAAATAATTTCTTCCTTCGAAGCCTCTCCACTTACGACCCGATCATACTGCTCAATCAGATCAAAGGTTGTATAAAGTTCTATCTCTAACTTCGCACGCATCCGACCCAGCGAATCCTGAATCATAGGAAATTCATTTAATTTATTGCCAAATGCAGTCCGTTTCTCCGCATAGGCAAATGACTCATTATAAGCTCGACGCATAATGCCCAGTGACGCTACTATATTACAAATACGCGAAAGATTCAGTGCCTCCAGCATGTATTTCAACCCATTTGCAGGATCTCCAACTACATATCCTAAAGCGCCTTCAAATTCCACTTCTCCACTTGGAACTGCTCGAACACCTAGTTTATCCTTCAATCGACGAATCCTAATGCCATTTAATGAACCATCTGCATTTTTCCAAGGAACAGCAAATAACGTCAGTCCTTTAGAGCCGCTTGGAGCACCTTCGATTCGTGCAAGCACCATGGCAACTCCAGCCATTCCAGCGTTTGAAGCAAAATACTTTTCTCCAAATAAACGATAATGCTCTCCTTCCTCAATAGCTTTTACTTCATTGGCACCTACATCCGATCCACCCTGACGCTCCGTTAAAAAAGTCGCACCTTCGTAAAGTTCTGTATCACCCGTTGCGATAACATGGGGAAGAAATCGTTCTTTCACCTCTTGGTTCGCATAATGATCAAGCAAATAACCAGTAGCCATCGTCAGTGTTACAGGACAATAAAATCCGGGTTCCGATTGAGATAATACATATCCTTGCGCAAAGCTATAAACATAGTTTCCTTTTTGTCCAAGCTCCGGTATTTCTTTATGCAAATAACCTACTATGCCTGTTTCATATGTCTCCTTTACTGTCTGCTTATAGCCTTCATTTACCCAAATGACTGACTGATCATCCCCGAACTTATCATATTTAACAAGCTTCGGCTCTCCTTCACGGTCGGTATGGCGTGCACGTTCATCTATTTCGTTTGCTACTAGTTCTCCAAATGCTTGGAGCTGATCCTGCGCATATACATGGAATGCTGGATTTAACTTTGACTTCAATATATCCTGTAATGATTCATCTCCTGCAAAGTAATTTGCTCTTTCCATTTTATTTACCTACTTCCCTTAATGACTGCTTCAGAATTTTCCCGGATGCATTCCGTGGAAGAGCTTCAACTTGTTCAAAGAGCTTTGGTATTTTGAAGGAGGAAACTTTTCCATTCAAATGTTCTATTAAATCCTTTGGCTCTACTGGTCTGCTTGCTGCAAAATAAGCTTTAACGGTTTCGCCCCATTCTGTATGTGGAACCCCTACAATAGCTACTTCTGAAATTGCTTCATGGGTAATTAACGCATCCTCCACTTCCTTCGGATAAATATTTACTCCTCCTGAAATAATCATGTCCTTTTTCCGATCAACGATAAATATATACCCATCTTCGTCAACGCGAGCTAAATCACCTGTCTTTAACCAATCTCCACCAAAGGTCGCTGCAGTTGCTTCGGAATTTTTATAGTAGCCCAGCATCGTTCCATCGCCTCGAAGATAAATTTCCCCGACCTCATCTCCATTTACATCTTCTCCACCTGCACCTGCAACTCTAATTTCCGTGAACAATGCAGCTCGTTTTCCAATACTACCTGCCTTGTTCTCATGTTCAGGTCCTAACAACAGCGTCCCACTTGGACCCGCCTCCGTTAATCCGTAAACACATACAAGATTATTCGTTTTAAACGCCTGTTTCACATATAAAACCTCTCCACTCGACAATGGAGCACCCCCATAAATCCACCACTTCATCGAGCTTAAGTCTGTATGCTCAATTGCGGGATTCTTGCCGGTCATTAAATAGGCAACAGGAGCACCAAAGAAATGGGTCGTCCTTTCCTCCTCTACCGTTTTTAGCAGTAAATCAGGCGTAAATGTCGGTGTTAAAACGAGTGTTGCCCCAACTATTACACCAGCTACCATGAATAAATGAAGTGGAGCAGAATGACTAAGCGGCATCATTAATAGCAATCGACTTTCTGGTTTCATTTCCATTTCGATACAAATCATTTTTGCTACAGTCAGAACATTACGGTGACTGAAAAGCACTCCTTTTGGCTGCCCCGTCGTTCCGGACGTATATAGAATTGTAGAGGGCTCATCATCCGTAGAAGATGTGATGGGAAGCGCTTCCATTTTCTCTTTCGTCAATTCATTGAACGTAATCCATCCCTCGTGCTCGCCACCAGTTTTTACAAGGAGACATTCAGTATGTAAATCCTTTACTGTATCAAATAAAAGCTCATGCACAACGAATACCTTTGCATCTGCATGGTTTAAAATATACTCAATTTCCGCAAATGTAGACTTTGCATTAATCGGGACAATTACTGCTTCGATTCGATGTGCAGCAAAATAAGTAATGATAAATTCGGGAACATTAGGCATAAATAGAACAATCTTATCATCTTTCTTGATGCCCGATTTCAATAGTCCAGTTGACAACTTCTCTACTAAATTATTTAATGCTTGGTAGGTAAGTCTTTGCCCCATCCCAACTACAGCCTCATTGAGTGGATACTTCCTTGCGTTATGCTCTAATAATCTAGATAAATTCATTATTTTTCCTCCCTTTTTAGGTTTTCTAATTTATCTGTAAAAAGATGGAGTAATGAGCCCATTTCTTTTTTCATTTCCTCTAGTTCCTTAATCTTCTCCTCGATTTCCGCAATTTTTTCCTTGCCATATTCAATCGTTCTTTCTAATTGCTTTCTTCCCGTTCGGTCCATATCAAATAGCAGCACCATTTCTTTTATTTCTTCTAGCTGAAAGCCATATTGCTTTCCTCTTTGAATGAGTTTTAGCTTGGCACAATCGGCGGATCGATAAAATCTTCGGTTACTGTCAGTGCGAATGGGACTTAACAACCCCAGTTCCTCATAATAGCGAATAGTTCTCGTCGTAGTATTGAATTCTTTTGCAACTTCTGAAATACTTTTCATCTCGCCCCCGCTCCCCTTGAATATATTTTGAGCATAGCATTTACGTTAACGTAAACTTCAAGTGTTATTTAAAAATAAGACACTAAACAAACGTCTAGTGTCTTAGTATTATTATTTGTTTAATGTAAGGAGGAATTTTTCTAGTCTATTTAATCCTTTTTCTAATACAGCCATGCTATACGCATATGAAATTCGTATGAAACCTTCCCCAAATGAGGTAAATGCACTTCCAGGAACTACAGCTACTCCGCCCTCCTGTAATAGCTTCGTAGCAAAATCAAATGAATTCATTCCATACTTTCTTATATCAGGAAAAATATAAAAAGCTCCATTTGGCTTTTCAACTGCCAGCCCCATCTCCATTAACCGACTATAAACAAAGTCACGTCTTTTCACATATTCCAAATTCATTTCACTTGGAGTGTCTTTTGCATTAGTTAATGCCTCAATTGCTGCATATTGAGCAGGTAGTGATGCACAAATTGTGTTGAAGGCATGAACCTTTACTACATGCTCCATTACTTTTGGTGGCCCCATCAAGAAACCAATTCGCCAGCCAGTCATCGAATGCGACTTGGATACACCGTGAATATAAAATAATTTATCGCGTATTTCCTTGTAGTTCGCAAAGGAAAGGTGCTTTCCAGAGAAAGTGTTCTCGCTATATATTTCATCTGTTAGGACGAATAAATTCTTTTCTTTTATAACATCGACTAATCCATCCATCGTCTCTTTAGTTAGAACAACACCAGTTGGATTAGAAGGGTTATTGAAAAAAACAGCTTTTGTTTTATCTGTAATCAAGCTCGCAAGTCTTTCCGCAGATGGCTGAAAATTAGTATCCGTCGTATCTAAATACACCACTTTAGCTCCGCAAAGTTCAACAACTGGCACATAGCCTGAATAAGTAGGAGCAGGTAAAATAACCTCGTCCCCTTCTTCTAATATTGTTCGGAATACTGCATCTATCGCCTCGCTAGCCCCATTTGTAATAATTATTTCACGTTCAATATCATACGAGAAACCATATTTATCGGAGAAAAAAGAGTTCACAGCACTTCTTAGCTCTAGAAGCCCTGCATTATGCGAATACCCCGTTAAGTTTTGCTCGATTGCTCGAATACCTGCTTCTTTTACAGAAAGTGGGGTTGGAAAATCTGGCTGACCAATCGTCAAGTTAATCGCATCTGGGTAATTAACTAATTGATTGGAGAATTGCCGAGTCCCAGGAATTTTCAATGATTGCGCTCGAGGGTTTATTCGTATATTCATCATTTTATCTCTTCCTTCTATTCATTTTCTAGTATATTTATATGTAAGTATACTTTAAAGGGGCTAAGTTTATCATTACTTTTTGGATTATTTAGAACCCAGTGACAGGACTATAAAAAAAGAGCTATGCGACGTTATATTAAAACGTTGCATAACCCTTTATATTATTGTGGCATTTGATCGGTTTCATGGCTGAATTGCCATTCGATACCGAATTTGTCTCTTAAGGATCCGTAGCATTTACTCCAGAAAGTCTCTTGGAGATCCATGCTCACTTTACCGCCTTCTTTTAGTGCGTTAAATGCGGATTTGACCATATCTTCTTCTTTACTTACAAAAGCTAAACTGATATTATTTCCTGCTACAAACGGCGATCCAGGAAATGTATCAGAGAACATTACATTGCTACCATTAATATTTAAGCGAGTGTGTAGAACTAAATCTTTTGCTTCTTCAGGCAACACATAATCGGGGTTTTGTGGCGAATCGCCAAATGTCATAATTTCTGGTTTTTCTGTCTTAAATACTTCTGCATAAAATTCAGCAGCCTCTCGACAATTCCCGTTAAAAGTAAGGTATACATCTACAGCCATTTAGAACACTCCTCTTTTCAAATAATGTTATTATTCAATTAATAAACAACAACTTTATTATACCATTAGAGGGTCTAAAATAACATACAGTGAAACTTCTAGCAGTTGGGGTTTTCTTCATCCCCCGCTGATAGTTAGTTAAACCGGGATAAATATTTAGTAAACTTTATCGCCATTGAAAATAGAGTTTTTCACAATTACATAATCTACATTACGAATTGATTCTAATTTATTTCCGCCTGAATAAGAGATAGAGGATTGCAAATCTTGTTCCATTTCTCTCAATGTATCTTCTAAAGGTCCTTTATATTCTACAAACATTTTTTTACCTTCAACGTTTTTCTTTTCACCTTTTTGGAATTCAGATGCTGAACCGAAATATTCTTTGTATTGTTTACCGTCCTTCTCCACTGTAACACCAGGAGATTCCTCATGTCCTGCAAATAGAGATCCAATCATAACCATGGAAGCTCCGAAACGAACCGATTTCGCAATATCACCATGTGTACGGATTCCACCGTCTGCTATTATTGGCTTGCTAGCCGCTTTTGCACACCAACGTAACGCCGCCAACTGCCAGCCACCAGTTCCAAATCCAGTTTTAATCTTCGTGATACAAACTTTCCCTGGTCCGATACCAACTTTTGTTGCATCCGCTCCAGCATTTTCTAACTCTCTTACTGCTTCTGGAGTACCTACATTACCAGCGATGACAAAGCTTTTTGGTAAATGTTTTTTAAGATGTTTAATCATGTTAATGACTGCATTAGAATGACCATGTGCAATATCTATTGTAATGAATTCAGGAACAAGATTCTCTTCCGCCAACTGCTCTACAAAAGTGTACTCTTCCTCTTTGACACCAACGCTAATAGATGCAATTAAGCCACGTGTCTGCATACTTTTGATGAAGGCAATACGTTTTTGTGGTTCAAAACGATGCATAATATAGAAATAACCATTTTCAGCTAAATAATTCGCAATATTTTCATCTATAATTGTCTGCATATTAGCAGGTACTACTGGCAATTTAAATGTATGGCCTCCAAGTGTGACTGTAGTATCACATTCCGATCTACTATTAACCACACATTTTGCCGGAATTAATTGAATATCTTCATAATCGAATACGTTTTCCATCATTTACACTCCCAAATACGAATATTTATTATTAAATGAACTGAAATGTTCGTCCATCTGGTAATTTACCTCATATTTAGTAGTATGTCAATCCTTATGATGTTCATGTGCGAATATTTTATTGATTCTTTTCCGCTTGTTTATATCTACTTGCATTTCGAGTATTTTTATCCGGTCACTTAGTTCTAAAACCGCTTGCATAATTTGATGCTGATCTGCCTTTGACATATGTGTATGACGTTCTACCTGGCCAACCGTTTCCTCTACTTTTTGAATACTCCGATTCATTACTTGAACTAGATACTCAACAGTCATAGCTTATCTACCCCTTTCATTTCTTTTATTGTATCCACTTATGAAGTTAATTCAATTGTCGGAATTCATCATTAAATGAGACTATGTCATTTCTACTACCTTTTCGCTACAAAAATTCATTTTTGCTGCAATTTTGGTATTCAAAATATTTTTTTAATGTATCATGTCATATTCTGTTTTTGAATAATATAATAATAGAAAGGTATGAGGAGGAAATTTTCTATTAAACCAAATCCAAATCCAGTTGAACCAGAAGAAATGGCATATAGAAATGACCCAGATATACAAGCCTCACTTCATATGATTTGGGAGGGAGCACCTATTTCACCAATAGATTTGGAGAAAGAGGAGTTCGATCCACAATAATTTCCCCTACTATTGTAGGGTTTTTTTATTTGTTTTAAGATTTGGGACATGATAAGTTGAATGATATCGTTAACTAAAGGAGTAAAAAAATGATTATAAAAAAAATTATCATACGCCATATGAAAATGACGATGAAAAATCCATTCGTCACTAGTTTCGGAAGTATGCAGGAAAAGGAGTTTTTCTTACTAGAAGTATTCGATGAAGAAGGGAATAGTGGTTGGGGAGAATCTGCCGCTTTCCAAGCTCCATGGTATACAGAAGAAACGGTTCAAACTACCTTACATATGATTAGAGACTTTTTAATACCACTACTCTTGAACAAAAACATCAGTCATCCTGATGATGTTAGTGAAATATTTGCTCCAATCCGAAAAAACAATATGGCAAAGGCTTCGGTTGAAGGTGCTATTTGGGATTTATACGCTAAAAGAAATAATCAGTCACTATCAAAAGCTCTTGGTGGAATTGTCGAAAAGATTGAAGTTGGTATTAGCATTGGTATCCAATCAAGCACGGACAAGCTACTAGAGGTAGTACAGCAATATATTACAGATGGCTACAAACGTATTAAAGTGAAAATTAAACCTGGTTATGATATAGAAGTGATTCGTAAGCTAAGAGAAGAATTTCCTAATGTTCCATTCATGGCAGATGCGAATTCTTCCTATACTTTAGAGGATATAGGGCTATTAAAACAACTCGATAATTATAATCTAATGATGATTGAACAGCCTCTTGCGAGTGACGATATTGTCGATCATGCTACATTACAAAAACAGTTGAATACCCCTATTTGCTTGGATGAAAGTATCCTTTCTGTAGAAGATGCAAGAAAAGCGATCGAACTTGGTAGTACAAAAGTGATTAATATTAAAACTGCTCGTGTTGGGGGTCTTACAGAAGCAAAGAAAATTCATGATTACTGTATGGAAAAGGACGTTCCTGTTTGGTGTGGTGGAATGTTAGAGGCAGGTGTCGGACGTGCACATAATATCGCTTTAACCTCCCTACCAAATTTTATACTTCCTGGAGATACCGCAGGATCTTCTCACTATTGGGAAGAGGATATCATTTCCCCGGAAATAATTGTGACGGACGGTTTTATAGATGTACCGAAGGCTAATGGAATCGGATTTGAGCCAAACATGAAAGTAATAGAGCGTTTTATGTTGGACATGCTAGTTTTTGAATAGACTCGCGCTAATCTAATTTCGTAGTCATTTTATACCAAAGAAACTTGAGCACCTTCTAAGGTCAAAACCTGTTTTTATCGTTTTCGAAGCGCTTTGGACAGACTTATTGCTTTAGTATTACCGAATGTTTTTTTAGAGATGCTGGTCGTGACTAACGTCACGACCAGCATCTCTTTTCTCGGTAATCTTAGGGCGTTTGTCTGTTCGTCGCCCTTCTACAACTTTTATAAACAGGTTAATGCATTTTTGGTTAACTAGAGAAAAGCTACTAACTATTCCTAGAGTAAGCTCACGAAGATACAATTTCGTTCGCTATTTCGCTTCATTATTTGGTAAACACTTACTATTTCTCTATACCTCCACTAGTATAAATGAAAATCTGCTTTCTTCCTCTATCATTGGATCATCGCATTTCTAATGCAAAAGCGATTACAAATAATTGATCACTCTCTTAAGTTTGACCAATCTTATCATCTAAGCGATAAGCTATGCTGAATTTTCTAGTGGAGTACTACAAACTGATTGATTGTAGTGAAAGGTGGCGACTCTGGCGGGATGAGTGAGACAGATGAGCCATCACATAGACGCGTTAGCGACGGTGATAGCTCATCGCGCCCCCCGCGGAGGCCAACAGGAGGTTGGTCACGAAGGCGTTGCCACACGAGGTGGCGCTCTTAGCCTTTGTACCCCCACCTGAAACGGAAATCAGTAGTATTATTCATTCTTTCAAGTTCCACAAACCCAGTGTTCACGGAATATTTTTATATACTTTCTTTAAAAAAGCTCGGACATTATTATGTCCGAGCCTTTTTTAAAAACTAAATTGGTACTTTTACGAAATCTTGAACTGGTACATTATTAACTTTTGTTTCTAGCGCTTTAATTTTTGCTTCCAAATCCTGTAATAGGACGTTGCCTTCAACATTTTCTATTTTATTCATTAACTCTTTGAGCATGTGTAATTTTGCAACTGCTCTATTGGTTTCACCATTATCAAGCTTAGCTTCTGCATGTTTAATACCTGCGTAAATTGTTAAAGGTAATCGCAATTCTGCAATTTTCTCTTTTGCAGGGGCATTATATGTTGCCGCTAATGTTACTTTATTGTTTTCTCCTTCCACTCTATTGAATATAGATGTTCCTTTTATTGCTTTGTTTAAAGAATAATAGTTTGCTAACAAGTTATCCCAGTCCAAATCAGCTTTAGCTGCTTCAATTCCTGCTATCAATGGCAATATAGTATCTTTTCCATAAGCATCCGCCTCGGCATAAGTTACTGTCGAAGCTTTCGGTTTATTGTCACTTTTTTTCTGTTGTTTAACTTGGCTGTTCTGCTTTTCCACATAATTTATATCTTGCACATTCACAGATTTTTTATCTTTATTAAACCTATTCTCATATTTACCATTTGCACGATTATCTTTTTTCTTCGATTTCTCCCATTTTATGTTGTTATAATCACTTTTTTCTTGCTTATGATGATTCTTATCCATCATTCGATGAGATTGCCCTCTATTTTTACTTTGATCATTTCCATGTGCATCTCCTATTAAGGAGCTTCCCAAAATACCGGCCGATAGTAAAACTGTTGCAGCAGTAACTTTTAGTCCGTTATTCTTCATAAAAAATTCCTCCTCTTTCGTAAGTAAATAGAAGTGTAAGCATGTTCCTCATCTGCAAAGAATCTTCCTATTTTTCTACACATAACGAAATAATCTGTGCTTATCCACCAAATACCCTTTGTTCAATTGAATAAACGGTATTAAAGAAACGGTAATAGCTCAGTAATAATCCCATTTTTAAAATTGTTATTATCAGGGGCTCTACAACCATATTAGAATACAAAATGTTACAATTGAAATCTTTCTTTTGATACAATATGACAAAAAAGAAGGCTTCTGTTATGGGGTTAGATACTTTGCAGAAATTTATGATATAATTTAGGCATCCAAACAGAGATAGGAGCATTACAATGTTAAAAGATATTTTTATGGCTTTGTCGGAAAATCAAGTATTAAATGGGGCAGCAAAAAAATATGGTTTAAAAATGGGTGCACAACATGTTGTTGCTGGAACAAACATTGAAGAAACAATTGAAAGTATTAAAAAGCTCAACGCAATGGGTATCTCTTGTACAGTAGATAATTTAGGAGAATTTGTTTTCGAAAAAGAAGAAGCAATAGCTGCTAAAAACCAAATAATTGCAGTAATAGAAGCAATCGAAGAGCATCAAGTAGATGCACATATTTCTTTAAAACCATCTCAGCTTGGTTTAGATATTGACTATGAGTTCGCTTTTAATAACTTAAAAGAAATTGTAGAAATCGCACATAAATATGGTACATTCATCAATATTGATATGGAATCCAACAAACATTTACAACCTTCTTTTGATATTTTGGACGAGCTTTCAAAAGACTATGATAACGTTGGAACTGTTATTCAAGCATACTTCTATCGTGCAGTTGAAGATATTCAAAAGTATAAAAACTTCCGTCTACGTATCGTAAAAGGGGCTTACAAGGAGCCTGTTGAATACGCTTACCAAACAAAGGAAGAAATTGACAAAAACTATGTAGAATTGATAGAATGGCATTTATTGAATGGTAAATTTACTTCTATTGCTACTCATGATCATAATGTGATTAACCATATTAAACAGTTTATCAAAGACAATAATATTCCTTATGATAAATTTGAGTTCCAAATGTTATACGGTTTCCGCACAGAAATGCAGCTTCAACTTGCAAAAGAAGGCTATAATTTCTGTACATATGTACCATTTGGTCAAGACTGGTATGGCTATTTCATGCGTCGCCTAGCAGAGCGTCCTGCCAATATGAACCTAGTTGTAAAACAAGTTTTCAATAAAAATACGAATACAATGATTGGTCTTGCTGCTGGTGCATTTGCACTTGGTCGTTTAACAAAACGAAACAAACGTAAGTAATAAGAAAAACAGGGCAAAAAAGATTAAGTTCAAAAACTGTTTCTACCGTTTTCAGTAGGCTTTGGACAGACCTTTTCGTTTATATTATTCCCGTTTGTTTTTTAAAGAGGCTGGTCGTGACTACGTCACGACCAGCCTCTTTTTTCTCGGTAAATCTTATAGCGTTTGTCTGTCCGTCACCCTCCTACAACTTTAGAATCAGTTTAGTGCTTTTTGGACAACTAGAGAAAAGATTCTTTCTAATTGATAGAACAGAGATGATGACAGTCTAAGTACGCAACATCGTGTCGCAACGACTGCCTGACCCGCATCGTGCGGGCCTGAAGATGCAATTTCGTTCGCTACCTCGCTTCTTTATGGAGCAAACACATACTATTTCTCTTTATTTCCACTAGTTAGAAAGTCTTGTGACTTCATCCATCATGAAATATTAGCATTTCTGATTTAACCGCTATTACAAATGGCTTTATCCCAAATTAAAATTTGGCTAATTTTATAATCTAAGCGATACGCTTTGCCAAATCTTATAACCCAGTACTAAACATTAAATTGATTGTAGTGCAAGGTGGCGACTTCGGCGGGATGAGGGAGACAGATGAGACATCACATCGACGCCCAAGCGACGGTGATGGCTTATCGCTCCCCCCCGCGAAAAGCGTCCACCTGAAACGGAAATCAGCAGCATTATTCACTCTTAAAGTATCGAGAACCCAGTGTTTACGGGACATTTTTATAAGCTTTCTTATACTTTAAGATAAAAGCACTCTCCAGTAATGGAAAGTGCGGTTTTTAAGTTAAATATTCATCTTTAATAGCTAAGGGCTAAATAATAAACACCTCATTCTACGGGGAAGGTTAGAATGAGGTGTATTCATTATAGGCATCTATTTAGTTATTACGCAATTTAAGGTTGGTTGCCCTAATATATTTCCCCTGTTTACTATTTTTTGCAATATTCATTTGTTATTTCTATCATATAGAAAGTAAATGAGAATTTCTGGAGAGTTAAATTAGAATTTGATGAGAACATTTACTCCCAAGTAATCGAAAGTACTTTTCCGGATATCGCATGTACTTGCACAGTTGCTTTTGATTTCTTCTCTTTGGATGATTCTATTGCCATAACAACTAAGTAATAGCCCCCTTCATTTGTTCGAACAAAGGTATTACTTTCTATTACTCCTTTTTGAGAAGCAAGAGCAAGCTTAGTAGCCTCTTCTGGAGTAATGAGAACCGTAGCATTTTTCTCTACATCCTCACTCTTTTCCTCCGTTTTTATTGAAATAGTCTCCTTGGAGGATATCGATTCTTCAGATTTAGGAACATCTGCTGTTTCTGTTTTAGGAGCATCTACTTTTGCTGGTTCTGACGTTAAAGCCTCTATCTTCTCAGGCTCTAATTTAATCGAATCAGATTCAATAGTTGCTTTGGAAACTTCTGCTTTTGCTATTTCATCTTTTTTAACTTCTACTTTTTTCTTTTCTTTACTAGCCGTTTCTGTTTTATTTTCTTCTTTATTTAACACGTCTTTGATAGCATTTTTAATGACTTTTTTAATAGGTTTCTCTTCCACTTTTTCTTCTTTTTTAGAAGAGGTGCCTTTCTTTGATTTATTCTCTGTGTCTTTAGGTTTTTCAACAACTTTTACTTTCTCCGAAGATTCTTTTGGTTTTTCTGAGACAACCAATTTAGAAGTTCCAGTAGAAGATTTTTTTTTACTTTTAACTTTGTCTTCTGTGGACGGAGTTTTTGCAGGGCTATCATCTACTACTTTATCAGTTATTTCTTTTTGTATAGAGGGTACTTCTTCGATGATAAAGTCATCTGTGTGTTCTAGCGAATTAACATCACCAGTGGCTGCATTCATTTCGACCAAATACACTTGTCCACTCTTTGCAATAATCGCCTCATAAACATCTTCATTTTTCTTTACTTCTGCTACTTCTGCATCGTACATATGCTCAAGTTGGGAGCGGACGTTGTTTTCTGTTATAGGTATGCGATTAGCATCAATCGTATTTGCTATAAATACAATTACCATTATGCCGAATGTAGCAAGACAGACGAATACAATTTTTTTCTTTTTTGTAAACCTCATTCTCGCATCCCCCCTCCAATTCATCTTAAGTGACGAACATTAAAAATCGATGAGAATTTGATTAGAAGGAAGAAAAATATGGATGGTTGTACCAAATCCTACCGTACTCTCAATTGTTATTTTTGCTGAAAGTCGATCTGCAATATCTTTTGCAATAGCCATACCAAGTCCAGTGCCACCCGTTTTGCGGTTTCTTGCTTCGTCCACACGGTAAAAACGATCAAAAATTCGATCCAAGTCTTTTTTGGGGATACCATCACCATAATCCATGATTGAGATAGTTGTTCCTTTCTCACTTTCCGATATAGTTGTCTTTACTTCTTTTTCGCTATATTTCCGCGCGTTATCCAAAATGATAAAAAGCAATTGTCTCAATTGTTCTGTATCAGTATTCACATAAAAAGGACCTTCACCTTTCAATAAAAACTTTCGATTATAAGCAGTTCGCATTGAACGTAATGTTTCTTCTACTAAAATTCGCACATCAATCATTTCATATCGATGTTTTTGTTTTCCATTACTATTTGCTAAAACTAACATTTGAGACACCATTGCCTTCATTCTACTCGTTTCATTGATGATGGCATGGACAGACTCTTCCGCAATTTCAGTATCACTAAAGCCATGTCGAGACAGGAGTTTTGCATAGCTTTCTATAACGGTTAATGGTGTTTTTAATTCGTGCGAAGCATTAGACACGAACTGCTCCTGCTTTTTATAATTTTGCTCCAGCTGCTCCATCATTTCATTGAAAGCTATACCCATTTGAGCCATTTCGTCTTTCCTATTTGGTCGAACTGCTATTTTTTCATAATTTCCAGAAATTCTACTATGAGACATAGTATGTATTAATTTTTTGATCGGCTTCGTAATAATTTTCCCTAATGTTATACTTGAAGCAGTCATCAATAACATCCCGATTACAGTTACGCCAACTAAAATAAGACGAAGGAAATCTAAATTTTTTCCTACATCCAATAATTGTTTCATCGTCTGTACTTCTACTACTTCCCCGTTTGTCCAAATAACTGGTTTACTTATCGTTAAAACAGGTGTACCTGCAAGCGTTCCTATAGAGTATGGTTCATCAACTTCAAAATGAGGTCGATAGGAAGACATTTCTTCCATTGTTTGAACAACTAATAGTAACTCTCCTTGACTATCTAAGACCCGAACTCCACCACTAGGCTGTATATATGTGCGCAAGATTGTGGCAGGATCATCTTCTTTTTGTAACTTACTTAATGCACCTATCATTTCATCTACATCCGAGTTAAGCTGAGTGTATTCCGTATCAAAGGCCATATCTTCAAATAAAAAATAAACACCTATATTCATTAACCCCATAATTATGAGTGTCAATAAGGTAGAAAATAGATGTATTTTCGTTTTAAGCTTCATTCTTTTGCTCCTTCAACACATATCCGACACCGCGTACTGTTTGTATATGAGAAGATTGCTGGTTTTCTTCTAACTTTTTTCGAACATAACGTATATAAACATCTACAACATTCGTATCTCCATAATAATCGAACCCCCACACAGCATCCAAGAGCTGCTCTCGTGTCAACACTTGGTTCGGGTGCTTCATCATATATAACAATAAATCATATTCTCTAGGTGTCAGATTGATAGACATTCCAGAATTAGTAATTTCACGTGTTTGCTCGTTCAATAAAAGCGACTCAAATATATGTACATTTTCATCAAGAATAGGTACCGGTGTAGATGATTTAGCAAAACGAATTGCCGAACGTACACGAGCTAGCAATTCTTCAATTTCAAAGGGTTTAGTCACATAATCATTCGCACCAAGATCCAATCCAGTTACTTTATCTTCTGTATTATTTTTTGCAGTTAACAAAATTACTGGTGTTTCATCTTCCGTAGCACGAATTCGTCTTAATACATCCAACCCATTTAAACCTGGAAGCATTAAATCAAGTAAAACTAAATCCCATTTTTGCTCCCTATATTTGATCAAACCATCTATTCCAGTATATGCAATATCTACAGCGTATCCCTCAAACTCTAGCTCTAACTGAAGAACACGTGCAATATTTTTTTCATCTTCTACAATTAACACCTTGTCCTTCATAGATGCACCCCTTTTTCCTTAGTTTATCATACAATATTAAGCGAGAGCAGTTTCTAAATAAGAGTTAAAAAAGGAGAAAACTTTTCCAACTCTAGAATTTATTAAAAACGTAATCCTAAAGAATTTTATTTTGACGGCTATTATCGAGGAATAACTAAATTTTAATAGCGTTTTTGAATCGGGAATGAAATTGTTGTTTATAATATTGAATTGTGACAATTGTTGTTTATTCTATTTTATTATATGGTGTTGTCAATATAGAGGAGGCGAAGTTCCTATGGGAAATATCCGAAAGGTTTGGCAACCAGAAATCTTTTATCATATTACAATGCGCGGAAATAACAAACAACGTATTTTTATGAATAAAGGAGATTTCAAGTTCTTTACTCATACGCTTGGGCGGGCAAATACAATTTACTCCTTCACGATCATTGCTTATAGTCTTATGAACGACCACTATCATTTACTTATACGTTCTCCTCGAGTACCACTTTCTGAAGTGCTAATTTTTATCAACCAACAATACTCCAACTACTTTAAGAGAAAATATAAATTCCATGACCAATTATATGAAACTAGATATTACACTAATATGATTTCGGACCCAAAGGAGTTATTAATAGTGAGTAAGTCTATACATCAAAATCATCTTTATACACAAAGAACTATTATGGGGAAATTAGAGAATTACCCGTATAGCTCCTATCCATTTTATGTGGATGAAAAAAAGTTTAAACCTTCTTATATAAATACATCTTTACTACCTGCTTTGATCAAAAAATATCCTGAACAAAAGACGGAAAGTTATAATTTGTATTGCGAAAACATTCAAATGGAAGTTGAAAAATCCTTCCATCGTCAATATAGTTTGACATAGGAAGGATTTCTTCACTTCATCATTACGCTATTGTCTCTGCAGATGGGACTAGCCCGATAGCACGGGCAGTCATTTTACTTGCCTCTACAAGAGCATTAAAAATCGGACGCACTGTATCCACTTGTTGTTCCATCATTTCAGGATGCCATTGAACGGCTACAACAAATCGGTTTGACTCTTCCCATTCCATTCCTTCTATAATTCCATCAGGAGCAATCATCGTCGCTTTAAAACCTTTACCTAGTTCTTTTACTGCTTGGTGATGGAAACTATTTACTCTCAGTTCTTCTTCTTGAAATATATCATATAAAAGAGAGCTATTTTCAATACGAACCGGATGGAATGCATGATGTCTAATTGATTTTGGTACGGAGTGGTTAATCCCCTCTGGTTTTTGAGATACTAGATCCTGGAAAAGTTTGCCGCCTGTTGCCACCGTGAGCAACTGCATTCCACGACAAATACCAAGTACCGGAATGTTCATTTCCGATAAAACCTTTCGAGCTAGCTTAACTTCATGAGCATCCCTCTTTGGTTCAATAGCTCCTAAGCCAAACTTCGGATATTCTTCGTATAAATATGGATCTATATCAGAGCCGCCAGAAAATAATATCCCATCCAATTTTTGAAGTAGTGGAGTCAAGGTTTCTATATCTTTTGTAATAGGCAAAATAACCGGGACCCCTCCAGCTCTTTCAATAGCTACGATATAATCATCTGCTAGCAACTGCCATTCCTGATCTTTCGCACCGATACCAGCTGCAATTCCAATTGTGTCGTCAGATAAATAGTTAGCGCATATACCAATTAGTGGTTTCATCGTTATTCTCCGTTCTGTCTAAACAAAATGATCGCCTCTCGGTGAAGAGAAGCGACTAGTAAAACATTATTTTTCTACCTCAACAACCCAGCCAAAAGGATCTTCGATAATGCCGCGTTGAATTCCAGTTAATGTATCATATAACTTTTGGGAAAGCTCTCCTGTTTCTCCGTTATTTACGTAGAATAACTCACCTTTCCAGCGTAATTCTCCAATTGGTGAAATAACAGCAGCGGTACCAGTTCCAAAAGCTTCGTCCAGTTTACCTTTCAAGTAAGCTTCACGAATTTCTTCCATTGAAACTTTACGTTCTGTAATTGGAACACCCCAATACTTTAATAATTCAATGATAGATTTTCTCGTAATACCATCTAAAATACTACCATTTAAAGCTGGAGTAACTACTTCCCCATCAATTTTGAAAAACACATTCATACTTCCTACTTCTTCAATATACTTTCTCTCAAGTCCATCTAACCATAAAACCTGTGCGTACCCTTCACGATCCGCTACTTCCTGTGCTTTTAAGCTAGAGGCATAGTTACCTGCAGTTTTAGCTGTTCCAGTACCACCAGCAACTGCTCGAACATATTCACTTTCCACTAATATTTTCACTGGGTGAATACCTTCTTTATAATAAGAACCAACTGGTGACATGATAATGATGAAGCTATATGTTTTAGAAGCTGATACCCCAAGATGTGCTTCCGTTGCAATCATAAAAGGTCTGATATAAAGAGATGTTCCAGGCTCTGTAGGAATCCACTCTTTGTCTAATTGAATTAATTGTTTTAAAGCCTCAATTGCTAATTCTTCTTCTATTTGTGGCATGCTTAGGCGATCAGCTGAATTATTCATACGTTTCATATTTTGTTCTGGACGGAACAGGCGAACGATTCCATCCTCCGATAAATAAGCTTTCATTCCCTCAAAAATCGTTTGGCCATAATGTAATATAGATGCAGATGGATCTAATGTAAGTGGCTGATAAGGGACGATACGATGATCATGCCAGCCTGTTCCTTCAGTATAATCGGCGATAAACATATGATCTGTAAATTTGGTCCCAAACACTAGCTGGTCTGCTGGTGTTTTCTCGTTCTTCATTTCATTTTCAGTAAACTGAATTTTTAGATTACTCATAATATGTTTCCCCTATCAAGTAAAATTATTAAATTGCAACGATTTTAAATGTGCAATATATTATATGCAATTATACTACTTTTACGAAAATTAGAAATAGCTTTTTGAAATTATTTTCAAAAAATTTTATACAATTTTGATTTATACTATAAAATTTCCAATTCTTATAACAAACCTAGATTATTAGTCGATATAACGTCTAGGACTATTTATAAATTATGAGGAGGAGAAAATTTGTTCAAGAAGTTATTATTCATCCCAATTCTGTTTCTGTGTACTTTACTTTTTTTACCATCCGAAACATTTGGAGCAACACTAATTAAAGGAAACTTTGATAATGTAACTTTTGAGACTGTTAAGCAGAGTGATGGCTCATCTCAAAAACATCTCAAGTCAATTACCATTAAAAATAATAAAAACAAACAATTGACTCTTAAAATCGATAAGTATACTAGACTTTCAGTAAACTCTCTTCCAACATCTATTGATGCTTTTAAAATAGGCATGGCACTAGAAGCAGATGTTAACTTAGGCAAGGTAGTGGAACTTCGTGGTACATCATATGTATCACAAGAAAATACGGATGCAATTGGCAAATCATTTTCAGGAACAATAAACAGAATCGACAAAAAAGGAACCTTTCTTTCGGTTAGATTAGATAGCGGAATCTCTAAAACTTACTATATAAATAACGATACTGAGTTTTATAAAGATACAAAGATATCTGATCTTAGCGTTTTGTATGAAGGAGATCGAATAAAATTAAAAATAGACGAGTATGACTCTAAAATTATTACTTCTGTAGATATAAATACTCAAGGAGAGGTTATAGAAAATCTGTATAAAGGTAAAATACAGAAGATTGATCCTATCCAAAACAAATTAATCGTAAATGATGAACAAATTTTTCGAGATTGGAAATGGCAATCACAAATTTCCATAGATAATACCGCTAAAACTTTCACTAATAAAACTCCGATATACGTAGGAAACAAGCAAATTAAACAGGATCAATTACGATACTATACATACGATGATGTTTACTATGTTACTGTAAAGCAATTTGGAAAAGAAGTAATACAAAAGATGGTTATTAAGCGAGATAATGAACGCACATATTATGAACCTATGACTTCTATTAACACATCTATCAAAAAAATAGGATTAAGAAATGTAGGATTATTACCTTATCATGACGGTTCCATTCTTATCCGAAATGGAAGATTAGTAGATTCTTATAGTCTACAATCAAGCGGAACTGCTTTTGTGGTGACTGACGGCCCGAGCACTAGCAAATTTGCAAATGTTATTCACATTACCAATGATGGATTCATGAGTCCAAACCTTGCAGATCACACCGTCTACTTTGGAAAAATTGTTTCTACCGGAACATACAATTTAATCATAAACAATGCAAAAAAATTATCAAATAATTATTGGTCTAATGCCGATACGATAACACTTAACTTTAGTGACGACACTAATGTGGTGGAAGACTTTAGACGTGCCACACTAAAAGTAGTTCCTAGGAATGAAATGGATGAGAGAATTGGGAAGTATGGATACTTTTACGTAAAGAACAATCAAATTGTTGCTAGTCATATCGTAGGAAGCTCATCACCTATTTCCAATTTAGTGTCTGTCGGTCGTTTAGAAAGCACAATAGGTGGGACAACTATTCGTGTCCAAAACGTTAGTCAGTGGCAAAGTGGTATATGGAAAGAAGCAGGAAAAATATACAATATGAATATAGAACAAGCAACTATTATTAAAGAAGGAAAAGTAATTTCTGTTAATGACTTAAAGCCAAATGATAGATTGTTTATAATTCATGAATCGATTATTAAAGGTCGACTAATTTTTGTAGATTAATAAGAAAAACCAGGCAAGAGACGCCCAGTCCTTTAAGAACTGATACGTAGATATGCCGTTGGTTTCCGCTACGAGCGGACGCTTTCCGTGGGCACGGCTTCAGCCGCTTCCCTCGCTTACGCTCAGTCCAGGGTCTTCAGCTCGCGCTGTTCCCACTGGAGTCGCCGCTCTGCGCTCCAATCAACTAGTTCCACTTTTTATAAACGAATAATTGGATATAAAACCACCTAAATATACGTGTTTTATCTTCAAATAAGTAAGGATGAGATGGACTCAGTTAAAAGAATATCCACTTTCTTCTTTCATGATAAAGTAGTATTCCTAACCGGATGGACGGTTTTATCCCTCTATAAACTTTTACTACTATTGTCATCTAAGCGATATGCTTTGCTAAATCTCAGAGTGGAGAACTACACTATATGTTGATTGAAGTGAAATGTGGCGACTCCAGCGGGATAAGCGAGAAAGTCGAGACCCACAGGGAAGAAGCGTAGCGCCTGACTGAGGAGGCTCGGCCTCGCCCGCGGAAAGCGTCCACATGTAACGGAAATCAGTAATATTATTCATTCTTAAAAGTTCCATAAAACCAGTGTTCATGCAGCTTTTTATATACTTTTTTGAACAAAAGCGAAAATCGCTGGAGTCTTGACGGATAATCACTTGTATAAGTTATCCACATGCCGTAGATTTTATTATTTACTAAAACATAAATAATCGACATACAGTTACTAAACTATATGTCGATTCAACTTTAACATGAGATGAGGGTTTACAATTAAAAAGAAATCAAGCATTAAACGGATATCTATCTCTTTAGTAGCCATATTTTTATCACTAATTCTCTTTAATACAGAGACAAAAGCAAAGGCACCAGATTTTAACGGTGGTGTCCTGAACGAGTATACGTATGAAGAGGTTTTCTTCTTATCAGGGGCTCCTATTAAATTTAGTGGAAAAGCTACCATTTCAGAGAAAGCAAGTAAAAACCAAGTTACAACTACATACAAGTTCAATCTTTCTAATCCCAATGGAGATAAACTAACTAGAAGCATGTCATACGTTTCGACTTTAGAAGCACATCTTGATAAAGGACAAACAACCTCCAATACTGCTATAAAAAGCTACTCAGAAAAAGTAACAATTGATGGGGATACTTATACATTAGATGATTATCAATTCTCTCAAGCATCTGTAATTGATAATCGCCCAGCTAGTGATTACTATTCTGGGAATGTAGTCGGAAGAAAAATATATTTAAAAAAAGCAAAGGGTGCTAAAAATACAGAAACCATTACCGTGTTTCTAAATGGAAGAGACGTGGGCTATAAAAACTTCTGGGGAGCTACGGAGACACAGCTACTAGATTTTGAGATAAATACAAGTAAAGGCACTGCTTATATTACAAGTAAGGTTTCTGATAGCAAATCACGAACACTTCAATATGAGCCGAATACTCCTTCCTTCTCAAGCTTTGTTGGAGGACATTCTGTTATTAGCTCCAGTAATATGATTTCTGAATACAATTATGATATTCCCTTTGCTACTAGTTATACAGATTCCAAGGGTGTTATCCATCCAAAAGTTACAAAGGGTGTTATTCATCTCAATCAAGTTAATGTTCCAAAAATCGATCGTCTAATTGTGCCGAAATTTCGTGACTTATCGAATCATTGGGCTAAGAGTGATATAGAGAAGTTATATTCATTAGGTATTTTTGATGAAGCAAGTCAATTTTTTTCTCCCAATACTCCAATGGTGAGATACCAATTTACAGTAGGTGTGTTAAAGGCTGTTAACTTACGGGTTTTTGAAGAACCTCAAAAGAAAGCTGCTTCGAAAAAGGCTATTTTTGCTGATCTTGATCCTAAACATCCCGATTATCCATACATTGAAAGTGCTGTTGAAAAAGGAATCATTAATGGAGTTAATCCAAATTCATTTGGTCCAAACCAACCCATTAAAAGAGCTCAAGCGGTGGCGATTCTTGTACGAGCTTTAGGAATGGAAGGACGTGCTCCAAGTCCTGGATTCACTACTAACTATGCTGATGACAAGATTATACCTGCCTATGCCAAAGATAGTGTGTATGTTGCAACAGAGCTAGGACTTATTAATGGAGATGAAAAGAACCGTTTCAATCCAAATCAATCTCTTACAAGAGCGCAATCTTCCGCAATGATTTCTAGATTTTTAACCTTCTTAGAGTCCGATCTAAAACAAAACTATCGAGATGACATGCTCTTCTTTGACTGATAGAAAGGAATAATTAGATGAAAAAAACTACTTTACGGTCATTACTTCTATTTATTGTTTTGTTTCTAGCAATACCATTTACACAGGAAAGTACAAGTGCTGCTAGTCTATACAAAGATATCAAAAATGATTTTTGGGCATATCCATCGATTGAATGGGCAACTAAAGCTGGCATAATGCAAGGATATCCCGATGGAACTTTTGGTCCACAGAAAGAAATCACAGAATCTCAGTTAGTTTCCGTATTATCCAAATTTGATACTACCTATAAGGCAATCTCTCCTTATGTAGCTAAGAAAAATGAGGATAGCGCATCTGGATATTATCGATATTTCAAAAGTAAAAATATGCCAGTAAATGGGTATACTAATACACAAATAAGAGGAAAAGCGGTAACTAGAGGTCAGTTTGCACGAATTATCGCTGCTATTGACGGCTATGACCTCACAGAAACCTATGCTGTCCAATATTTGTACACGCAAAATTTATCTACAGGAACGAATGGTAAAAAAACATATGAAGATTTTAAACCATCGCGCACACTGGCTCGTGCAGATGCAACCGTATTTCTAAATAGAATAGCAAAACGAGGAACCTTCAGTATAAAAGGTCTACGTAGTGCTCCTACTGGTAAGGACAATGTAGCAAGTGAATTACCAACTGATTTTCCAGATGGAGGAACGATTGTTTTTCCTACACCTAGTTCTGAAGAGCCTGCAAAAACGCCATCTTCCACTCATGATGTGCGTATAGCAAGTCTGGATATCGAATCCCCTACACTTATTGCAAACGGTGTAGACTCGTCATTTGTAACGATAATATTAAAGGACTGCTATGGAAATAATATTTCTTACGATGAATCCATCCCATTTGTAATTACATCCAAGTCTGGAGCAGTTATTACAAATGAAAAAAGTGAAAAGGTTTCTGGTTCCCCTCTTCTGTACACGGATGGAGCTGATTTAACTGCAGAAATTACAGCAAAAAAATCAACTAAAACTGTAGTTGATACAATTTCCTTTAAAGTTAGCGATAACAGAAGCAATGATATAAACATGTCCTGCTACAGAACACCAGTAAACGTGAATATTACCTATGTACCACAAGCAGAATTACGTCTTGAGCATGTAGTTGAAAATAATAATAAAGATGGATTAGTCTCCATAAAAGCTACTATTGTCCTACCCGGTGGTCAAGTAATTTCTGATTATAAAGGGAAAGTAGTCTTCAATTCATCCAATCTTTCTTTGGCAAATAAAGAAGTAAGCTTTGTCAATGGTGTTGCCCGTACTAGTGTTAGTTCTTACAACTGGGGTGATGCCTCCTTGAGTGCAAGGATTTCTGTGAAGGATCCAAGATACTCAAGCGAATTATCTTCTATTGTAAATAAGACGCATAGTCATCAGATTCCAATTGATCGTCCTCTTACGACCGACAATAGCTGCCCAAGAAATTTTGAAGTTGGTTTTATTATCGATTCGTCAGGTAGTATGAAAAGAAGTGACCGTGAACGATTAAGAGTGTCTAAATCTCAAGAGTTCATTTCTGCTCTTCATGCTCCTACAAACATCGGTGCTCATTTTAATTCTAAAGGACACTTCTTAGCCCAAGGTTCGGCTAGTTATGTTGGTTCTACCTTTGTAAATGTTGGTCAATCTGGTGGAACTAATATTGCAGATGGATTAGACTTAGCTATTAACAAGTTTTCAAATGATTCTACTCCAAAAATTGCTATTTTATTAACCGACGGAAAATCTAGCACTAGTAAAATACTTTCATCACTTCAAAAAGCAAAAGATAAAAATATTAAGATATTCACAATTGGACTTGGTTCCGCAAATCAATTAAATGAACCTTTATTGGAGCAAATTGCAAATAGTACGGGTGGAAGTTATTATCACGTAGAAAAAAATGTAGATCTTGCCTCTACTTATCAATCTATTCTGGACGAAGTAACTTGCGAAACGCATCCACCTGGGTGCTCAAATTATAACCAAGGATTTATCTCACCGACGATTAAGTCCACACCATCAAACTTTTATATGAATACATTTATTGATAAGGGCTGTGGTGATGTGGAGAGAGTTATTGTTCGGTTCTCCTCTTTAGAGGGGGATATTGATTATGAACTAATTTATCGAGGACAAAACTATTTTGCTCTTGAAAAAAAATTAGATGAAATTATAGATCTTTCCCTCTTCTCAGAAGGAATGTTTATAGGCTATGATGCATCTGGAAATCGTGTTGGAACAATACCAGTAACAATTAAGTAAAGCAAAAACCGATTCTAGTAAAAATGAGAATCGGTTTTTGCTTTTGTTCTATATATATTGGCATCATCTTATACAATCGATTCCATTGTTTCTTTTAATCTCTCTCTTAGATAATAAGAAGGTCTTCTCAAAGATTCTTCAACAGAAATTGACGTATTTACTATACTTACAAGTTTTGTGAAACAGGTCGATAGGTCCGGAATACTTTCCGGCTCAATAAATCCAGAGATTAAGATAACCGGGATGCCATGTTTATTTGCAATTTTGGCTATGCCAATAGGTGCTTTTCCATAAAGTGTTTGTTGGTCCGATTTACCTTCACCTGTAATTATGAAATCTGCACCTTCAATTTGCATTTGAAAATTTATTGCTTCCATCACCACTTCAATGCCTGGCTTCATATGGACTGGAAAAAATGCTAGAAATGCTCCACCTAGACCACCAGCTGCCCCCGCACCTGATAAGTTGTGTAGTGAAATGTTCGTGACTTCTTCTATTTTATTTGCTAAATGGACTAAATTCTCTTCAAGCTCTTTACACATATTTGGTGTCGCTCCTTTTTGCGGACCAAATATTACAGTTGCACCTTTTAATCCTACGAAGGGGTTATCCACATCAGAAGCAATGTTAAAATGGCATTCTTTTACCCTTGTATCAAAAGCTGAATCATCAATCTCATATAAATCGTTTAAAAACCGGGGTTCAGATGCAAGTTCTTCTCCGTTTTTACTGAGGAATTTCATGCCTAAAGCACGCAGCATCCCTGTTCCTCCATCATTTGTTGCACTACCGCCCAGCCCTATTATGAACTTCTTATATCCCAAGTTAAGTGCATGAAGAATAAGCTCTCCAGTTCCGAACGTGGATGCAACTAAAGGATTTTTCTCCTTTTCCTCTAAAAGAGTAATACCTGATGCTCTCGCCACTTCTATCACACAGGTCTCTCCGTCGCCAAGGACTCCATAATCCACTTGTATTAGACGACCTAAAGGATCATGAACCTCCACTTGAGTAATACTTCCATGAGTTGCCGCAATAAGTGCATCTAGCGTTCCTTCACCACCGTCTGCAACTGGCAGTAACACAGTTTCGATGGACGGATTAATTTCCTTGATGGCTTTATCCATCTCCTGAGCTGCTTCTAAAGCAGATAAAGAACCCTTGAAGGAATCAGGGCTAATAACAATTTTCATAAAATCACCACCACACTTTTATTTTTATTATTCTTTAAGAAAAAACGTTTCAGCTATGAGCTGAAACGTTTGAATTTAAAATTATTTTTTTGCTACTGTTACAGTCGCTACTCTTTTAGCGCCAACGTATTTTTTGCCCCAGTAATAAGGGTCATTTAATTTATCAACGCGAACGCCTTTAGATGTCGAAGCATGGATGAATTTACCGCTACCTATGTACATACCAACATGGGATACGCCTTTACCAGTTGTATTGAAGAAAACTAAGTCTCCCACTGCTAAGTTTGCTTTATTTACCGCTTTTCCAGAGTTGTACATTCCTGCTGCAGTTCTTGCTAAATAAATTCCTTTGCTTTTATAAACGTATCCGATATAACCTGAACAATCAAAACCTGCCTTCGTTGTTCCACCATAACTATATTTAATTCCTACTAAACTTTTCGCACTTGATACTATTTCATTGGATGCTACAGTGCTTGCTGCTTCTGTATTTCCTGCAAATGTTCCCGCGGCTAAAACTACAGTTAAACTAAAGATTGCAATGATTTTCTTAAACAATGAAGTCAAAATTTATGTTCCTCCAAGATGTGTATTGAAAAATTTGATTTAATATGTTTTCTGAAAATTTCTCTATACCCATACTATCACCTTTTAAACAAATATAACTTTACAGTTGTGTAACAATAATATTACATAAACTTTCTTGATAAACTCATTAATACCAATAAATTTGATATCTTAAAGACCTAATTATTGTTACAAAATGTTTACAACATATTGTTTTCTACAATATTTCGATAACCAAATAAATAAAAACTAAGTCTAAAGGATATAACTTGGAAGTTAATTAGTCACATATTCGTGTTATTCCTATTTATAAAACTGTATCTTTTATACCTCTTTTTATGGTATAAATGTGTATATAGGTTTTATGCAAAGTTAGACAGGGGAGAATTTAAAATGAAAAATAGCTTAACAGTGCATTTAGGGATGATTATTGTCGGTATCATTGCTTCTATGCTGTTAATCACTTCGGTTGCTACATATAATACTGCGTATGACGAACTTTATAAGGCAGCTGGTATTGAAGCTTATGGGTGCGCAAATATTACTACTGGATTGATACAACCTGATGATGTTAAGAAAATCATTGCAGGAGATGCGTCAGCCATTGGTAAGGTTAGTGAGCAACTAAATTGGACTACTGCACACAAAGATATATTTGAAACACAGTATATTATAGATTTAGATGGTAAATTACTCGCTCTGGATGACAATTTAAAGGAAGATGGCTTTAAAGCTGGAGATCAGTTTCATATAGACAAGGAAGCTATTGCAATGTTAGTAGAAATGCAACATTCTACTTATTCCGATGCTTATGAGTTTGCTGGCTTAAAAAGACTTTCTGGCTATGCCCCTATTTTTGAAGATCATGATCCTTCAAAAAATATTATAGCTATTAGCGTCATTGATTTTGATGCTTCTATTGTTACAGATCGTACTTGGGATGTTGTTAGTGGAGGAATACTTATTAGCTTGATTCCATTGATTTTGGCATCATTAGTTACATTATTTTTAATAAGAAGAAAAACAAAACCGCTTTCAGCACTTATTGCACATGCGGGTGAAATTGCAAAAGGTAATTTAACAGTCAATGACACGCATTTCACAAGTAAAGATGAGGTTGGAGATTTAAGTAGAACTTTAAATACATTAGCGTCGAACCTACGAGAAATTATAGGAACGATTCAAACAACTTCTGTTCAATTAACTAATAATGTCGAGAACAACTCTATTTCACTAAACGAAATGAAAGATGCAGTGCACCAAGTATCAACTAATATGAGTGAAACTGTTGCATCAGTATCTGACGGAACAATTACAGCAGAACGTTCCTCCAATATTTTGCAAAGTCTAGCACAAGGTTTACAAAATTCAAAGGAACGTGCAGATACAACTGTGGTAAATTCCAAAACAACAATGCACACTGCCGAAGAAGGGTTGACTCGTGCAAGTGAGATTAGTAGTGACATGGATAAAATCAGATCTGCTGCTATTGAAACTAGTGAAACAATAGGACGACTAAATGAGGCAACAACACAGATTCAACAAATTACTGGCTCTATTTCGGCAATTGCCGCTCAAACTAATTTACTTGCACTTAACGCTTCCATTGAGGCTGCTCGCGCAGGTGAGCATGGAAAAGGATTTGCAGTAGTCGCAGAGGAAGTTAGAAAACTAGCTGAACAATCGAATACTGAAGTGGGACAAGTAGAAACAATTATAAAAGACATTACTGAAAGCATTAAGCAAGTAGTAGATTCTACAGTAGAAAGTACGAAGTTAATCGAAGCTGGCTCTTCGACTGTTCATCAAACATCCCAATCATTAAGTGATATTTCTACTGCGGTTGCAAAAACCGTCGAAGAAATTTCCATGATTTCAGATATGACAACTATAGAAGCAGATAATTCGAAACAGGTCGTAGAATTGATCAATCAGCTTACCGAGTCGATACGAGAGATTGAACAGGTTACTACAACTATTTCAGCAGCAACTGAAGAAACAACAGCTTCGATTGATGAAATTGCAAACCGTTCTAATGAGACAAATGAGATTGCACACCAATTAAATCAGATCGTAGGTAAATTTAAGCTTTAGTCAAATATGAAAAAGGAGCAAAAAGATGTCCGGTCCTTTAAGGTCAAAACCTGTTTCTATCGTTTTCGAAGGGTTTTGAACAGACGTTTTGCTATATGATTACCGAGTAAATTTTTAGGGATGCTAGTTGGTTGTGACAGACGTCACAACTAACCAGCATCCCTTTTTTTTCGGTAATCTTATGGCGTTTGCCTGTCCATCGCCCTTCTACAATACTTTGAAACAGGTAAATGCTGCATTTTTGGATATCTAGTGAAAAGACACCTTCCTATTCATAGAGTAAGCTCTCGAAGATGCAATTTCGTTCGCGATTTCACTTCTTTATGGGGCAAATAATTACTACTTCTCTTTATTTCCACTAGAAAAATAGTAAATCTACATTCTATATTTATCACTAACTAATAGCATCTCTAATTCAGAAGTGATCAAAAATAATTTTATCACTTTCTAAATTTGAACAATCTTATCATCTAAGCGGTAAGCTATGCTAAATCTTCTTGTTGGGTACTACCCGTTTAATTGATTGTAGTGTAGGGTGGCCTCCGGCGGAATGAGTGAGACAGACGAGACATCACATCGACGCGTTAGCGACGGTGATGGCTCATCGCTCACCCGCGGAAAGCGACCACTCGAAACGGAAATCAGTAGTATTATTCATTCTCTCAAGTCCCATGAACTCAGTATTCACGAGACACTTTTTTATACTTTCTTTTTCGAAAAAGGAGCAACTCTCTAACTACCAAGAGCTGCTCCTATTCGTTTTAATGAATTCCATGTGCTACCATTGCGTCCGCTACTTTAAGGAATCCTGCTATATTTGCTCCTATTACTAAATTACCTGGATGCCCGTAATCTTCAGCGGCATTATAGCAGCTATTATATATGTTCTTCATTACCTGCTTTAGCTTTTCATCTACTTCTTCAACCGTCCACGTTAAACGCATACTATTTTGCGACATCTCCATTGCTGAAACAGCTACTCCGCCTGCATTTGCTGCTTTAGCTGGACCAAATAATACACCGCTTGCTTGGAAGGCAAGAATTGCATCCTCTGTGCAAGGCATGTTAGCGCCTTCCCCTATTGCCCGCACTCCATTTTGTATTAACATAATGGCATCATCTTTTTCCATTTCATTTTGCGTGGCGCATGGTAAAGCAATATCACAGGCTACCGACCAAATGTCCCTGCAGCCATCATGATAGACAGCATTTGGATGAGTCTTTGTATATTCTTTTATTCGTTTACTATCAAATTCTTTTAACTGTTTAATGGTTTCTACGTCAATACCCTTAGGATCATAAATATATCCGGAAGAGTCACTACACGCAAGCACCACTGCGCCAAGCTCTATTGCTTTCTCCATAGCGTATATTGCAACGTTGCCAGATCCAGAGACCACTACTTTTTTCCCTTCAAAGCTATCATTTACTGTTTTCAACATTTCTTCCACAAAATATACTGTACCGTAACCTGTAGCCTCTTTACGACCAAGGCTTCCTCCATGATTTGGGTCTTTTCCGGTGAACACACCGGCCTCATAACCACCTCTTAGACGATTATACTGCCCGAACATATAACCAATTTCTCTCTTTCCAACGCCAATATCTCCGGCAGGTACATCCATATCAGGCCCAATATATTTGCTTAACTCGGTGATAAAGCTTTGTGTAAATCGCATTATTTCACGTTCTGACTTTCCTTTTGGATTAAAATCAGATCCACCTTTGCCTGCGCCAATCGGTTGTCCGGTCAATGCATTTTTAAATGTCTGCTCGAAGGCCAAAAATTTCATAATACTACTATTTACTGTTGGATGAAAACGGATTCCGCCCTTATAAGGTCCTAAGCTATTATTAAACTGAACTCGGAAACCACGGTTGACCTGAACCTTGCCAGTGTCATCTTCCCATGCAACTCGAAACGTAATAACTCGATCAGGTTCTGTTATACGTTCTAATATTCCATTATGTATATATTCAGGGTGCTTTAGAAATACAGGACGGAGTGAATCAAAGATTTCACGTGCTGCCTGTAAAAATTCTTTTTCCCCTTGATTTCTGTTTTTTACTAACTCGAAAACTTCATGCACATAGTCATTCGCTCTGTTTTTATGTTCCGTATTATTTCTTGTTGTTATTTCCATTCAATTACTCCTATCGTAAAAAATTATTAGTATCATTATCTCTAATAAACGCCAACTATTCAACATATTCATAAACCAAAAATTATAAATATGCGAAATAGTCTTAAAAATTTCATATTTGTGCAGACTGAGAGTATATACATTTTTATCTAGTATACTATCGAATGTACAAATGGATAACCTTTCCGTTCCGCAAGTAATTCATTATTCCGAGCAAGTAAACTGACAGTGAAAGCAGGTATGTTCCTCTTGAAAGTAAGTAACCTACATGTCCAAGCAAATAAAGAAAGACTTCCCATTTTAAGGAAGCCTGGATTCATCTATTTAATATAAACTCTTTATCAATGTTTCTAACATTATTGGCATTTCCACAAATGCACTGTCTACATGAAGTCTCTCCGTTTTTTGGTGAGCATCCTTACCGAATGGACCAACATTCAGGACTGGTCCTTTTAACTTCGCCATGTCGTCAAATGGAATATTGTAGGTGTCTCCCCATACTGGTGTATTATTTTCAAAAGCAGTCCAGCCCTTACCTTCATCCTCATAGTTCACGTAGCTTAAATCGCAAATTCCATTAAAATAATGGATTTGATCAATTTTATTATTAAATGATAAGCCTGATTGCTTCATCAATTCCACCGCATCTCTAATCAGTGGATCATTAGAAGTGTTAACGGCTGGGTAATAAGGTGGAGCGAATAAGATAACTGTTGCTGGTGCTAACTCCTGACATTGAATCATCAAGTCATCTACTATACGAAGTGATTTTTCTCGGTCATCCCATTCTTCATTTGCCAGCTTTTGTTCTTTAAGCAACTCCACTTGTTCTAATCCTAACTTTTTGTTGGCATATGCTAGTAATTCTTCATAGCGTATAACTTTTACTTCCCCTACTCCCGTTACCTGCTCACGCTCACAAATTATGGAATAATTCTCGTTCAATGCATGCATTGCCTCTTCTGCTACTTGCTCGAATAAATCCATTACCTCCGCAGCAGTTCGTTTTAGTAAAAAAACATTATATAAGGCAACTGCACGATACGGTGTTTGCGTAGAATAAGAAAGTTTCAAATCTTTTTGCTGCAATGAAACAGGTAGAGGCGTGCTCTCTCCAAGGTCCGTCTCGCGGAATGAGTCATTCCACTCCATTCGCTGCGTCAAGAAGGATGCAATATAATTGGCAGTCATACCTTTCATCGGTTCTCCCACATGCGTTTCTTTCCCGTAAAACAAAGCTGCTGGCATGATTTTACCTATTGTGCCTGTATAAATATACTCGGCAATATCAGTAGGATTTTGAGAAAAAGAAGGCTCACTATTTAAAAATAGCTTGTACGTTAAACCAAACTCTTCACGTATACGTACCAAATGAGTTACCGCAGCACGCATACCAGCTGAATTTACCTCTTCATCTGGAACTGTTGTCAAAATAAGATTGATTGGCCACTGCTCGACACTCGCTTTTTCGATCAACTGCATATGCAATGCAAGCCCCATCTTCATATCCATTGTGCCTCGTCCAAACAAATACTTACCAGTCTCCAAATCAGTACGAGCAACTTCAGGCAATTCTTCTGGATTCTCCATTAACTTTTTTGTTAACTCCTCTGGAAAATAAGCAAGCGGCTCCAAAACACCGTATTCCTCTGTCTGAACCGTATCAAAATGACTGATGAGCACAATCGTCTCTGTCGCTTCCTCGTGTTTATATAAAGCAGTTACTACTTGTCTACCAAGTCCTGCATCATGCATTTGTAATAGACTCGGATGATCTTGAAAATAGTGTAATTCTCTAAACTTCTCTACTAATTTAGGGGCAAATGCTCGCTCTCCCTCTGTTAACGTAATACTATCCCAGCTAACCAGTTCACATAGTAAAGTACGAAGCTTTTCAGGTGTATCCCATAACTTACCCATGATAATTTCACTCCAATCAATATTAACTATCTATTTAAAATATAGGTGGTCCACCAAAAACTGTCAATCTATTTCGACTTTTTATTAATATTACTTATTAATTATAAAACTTTAAATTAATTAATTCTTGATTCTATCTATGTGTGTTGATCATTATAGAAGTCTGGCTGATAAATTTGTGATATTTATTTCTAAACTAACTTGCTTATAATTTAATCTAGAAAACGGAAAATTAAAGCATCGAAAATGTCGGTACCACATAAATCTCCTTAACCAACACTTAAAAGTCCCTTCCTGCTCCAAATGTCATATAATTTCCTTCATATACAAAAAAGCAATTGCCAGGACGGCAATTGCTCTCTTTTAGTATTTAACATATGAATTATTTTAAGTTAGACCATTCTTTTTCTAACCAAGTTTTGAATTCTTCGCCTTTGTCACCTTCGTACGTATCATATACATCGATACGCATTCTTTTTAATTTTGTTAAATATTCTTCGAAAGTATGATCTTTAGGTAAACTCTTCTTAACGCGAACAAACACTTTGTTTGCTCCTTTTACTAACTCAAACTTTTTACGCTTTGGTAATTGTGCTTCTTCGCCAAAATCTAATAAACTTTGGAAAGCCGCCTCTTGTACTTTGTAAACAGGATCATTTGCAAGGCGAGTTCTTAAAATGTCTTTCACTTGATTATGGTTGTACTTACCTAACTCAACTACTGCATCATAACGTGCCTTCCAGCTTGCAGTACGATTGGCTGCTTTCTTTAGTTCTTCGTAGTTCTCTGGTAATTCATTTTTTATAGTTTTGTTTCCCATATAATTCAAACTCCTTTATATTCTCTAATTCAGTATTTTCAGCATCCCTTCATTATATACTACTTAAGTCGTATCGCCTAATTTATTTCTATAAGAAGGGCATCCATATTAAGTCTCATAAACTATATACCCAATAAAACTATTTTCTATCTATTAACCTTTATAGAGACGAATGATATACTTCATGAAAGGAGGGAGAAAATTGCGTAATACTGGTCAATTGAAAAAGTATAAATTTTACCTGAAGTTTAAAGGTGGTCATAATCTGATATTCGAAACGAATACAGATATCCGTACAGCTGAAAGGAATAAAGTGAATGGTGGTCTATTTGTAGATACCGAAAACAATTATACGATTAACCTAGCGCAATTAGAAAGTTTAAATGTCAAAATACATCATTGAAAATACATAAGAAATCCAATCTAACATACATCAAGCACTATATTCGACTATACGAAAAAGTGCTTGATGTCTCTACTTTCATTTATTCATCGTTACTTTCTTATCTTGCACCCTTACTAATACCTCTAAAATCTCCGAAACAATGTCCAAATTTGTACTTTGTTTACCTTCCAATAATTCCTTATTGTCCTTCTGAATCATTTTAAATGTCCAATTATTATTAGGAGATGTCAAAACATGCATACCTTCGATAACCCAATGGGAATCCTCTTCGAAAAATACCATTAATCGATTATTGTGTATCATATTTTTTAGTGCATAATCCAATTTACTACTAATATATTTCCAGTTTCCCCTAGAATTAATGGTTTCCAAGGTCTGCACATCTATCACTGTTCCAGCTTTTACCCATTCATTATACGCTACAGGAGGAACAAAAATAGTTTCACTCGCCTTGGAAGAGTGACTTTCTACACCCACAAGCATTCGGGGATAAATGACATTATTCCATACGTGATCGGGAGTTCCATGCACGTATAATGTATATTCGCTTTCATCGTTCTCTTTGCATTCCACTACATGATCTTTACTAAAGTAAAAATAACTTTTTTGATTTCCATCTTTTATAATCTCAACAACCATATTAGTACGCGACATAATCCATAGAGCATTGCCGAAGTTTTCTTCTAATTTTATTTCCTTATTTACTAAATCAATAAGATTAAGCTTATGGAGTTTTTTATAGGTTTTCTCCCATTCTTTTTCAATTTCGTATTTTGTTAGATGTTCGAAGGGATTGGAAAAACCTATTAATGTTTTTGTATTTAACGTTTGCATCATTACAAAAATATCCTGAACTGTAAATGTTGGAATCATTCTTTTCCCTTCTTTCTCTTTTTCTTTTGAGGATCTCTTCTAACTTACTTCAAATCGAAATAAATCGATTAGGTTTTCTTATTCTTTTTCTTTTTCTCCCCGCGTCTCTCCATCTTTAGTAATCCAAACTCTGGATACATTTCTATTACTATTTCCATATGCTTTCGAATAAAAAAGTATCGATGAATGTTAATTGAAGAAATGCAGTAAACAATGATAAAACGGATAGACAAACAATGATTAATATACTTATTCCCGATTCAGTATAAACAAATGACAATATTAATTGTCCCAATATATACGAAGCCCCAGCTAGAAATGCCCAGCCTACCGGAATAGAACGTTTTTGTTGTAGCTTATAATACGTCTCACTGTAAAGAGCCTTCCAATTTAACCAGTTCATACCACCTAATTTCCTATTACACTCTGTTTATTAAATCTTGGTGAGTTAAACTTTAAATACGATACAAAGATATTGGACATTCTATCTATGTTTATAGGATCTCACTCCAAAGTAACTTTAAATTGACTATATTAGTTTTTTTTCTTTTTCTTCCTTTTCGTATACCTATCACTCTTTGCTAATCCAAACTCAGGGTAAAACTGCTTGACCGTCTCCATATTATTTCGTACGAAAAAGTAGCGATGAATATTAATTGATAAGAACGCTGGATAGAGCGATATAATAGAGAGACAAACAATAATCAGTATACTTATACCCGAATCTGTATAGATAAGAGATAGTATAAACTGTCCCAATACATATGAAACTCCTGATAAAGCTGCCCAACCAACAGGAATTTTCGTTTTTTGCTGAAGCTTATAATAAGTACCGCTATAAAGGGCCTTCCAGTTCATCCAATTCATTCCTAATATTAATAATATAAACAGTAATAAGCTGAATAAAAATGCTTCTGGTCCCGATGCTCCAATATTAATGTACAATAGTTTCTGTACAAGAATGAAAAAAACGTACGTATTGACAATACCATACACCCCTAAAAACAAATAATAGGTCTTTTCATTTTTATAAGGGTCCACTATATAAACCATTCCCCATAAAGTTATCAGTATGGCTGGAATGATAGCTGCTAAGAAAAATGGCAGTGAGAAAGGATCTCCTAAAATTGGTAGAATTCCTATTAAATATAAAAGTACAATAAAATCACCAATAATACTCTGTTTATTTCGTGTTGGTGATTCAAATTTTAAATATGATGAAAAAATTTTGTCCATTCTATCTTTTTCTATTAGAAATCTCTCCCCACTATTTGAACCAAGAAGATACAGAGTCGATTAGTCCTTTAGTTCCTATCTTAATCGCATCTCCTACAGAATCTTTTTGTCCATCATTATTTACATCAAATATTTTTATCTCATTCATAGCCGTTGTTACGATTACACCTACAGCCAACCCCACAACAGCACCTGCTACTACTCCAACTGGTCCCCCTAAAGCTCCGGCAGCTGCACCTGTTTGCGCTCCGAGCCAAGCGGAAGCTCCAATAGAAACACCTGCCACCGCTACATCTCCAGTTACATTACTCGCTATTTGACTAGCCGACTCTTCGTTTTGTATACCATGAAAAATATCGCCGCCTACTGTAGCAAATACACCAACATATCCAAGCTTATTGGTAGAATAGCGAAATGCGACTTTTACATTTGTCGCTGGGTCAACTCTTTTGAAAATCTTTTCATAGTTTGTTGCGTTAGGCCCTGAGTAGGTTTTATTTTTTACTTTTATTAATTGAGGTTCGTCAAGTTTTAGAACTGGTTTGGAGACACCTTGTTTCGTTACCCTTGTCTCTCTTTTAATACCAAACCCTTTCGAAGCCAATCTTACATCCTTATAAGTTGCATGCCCGGAGGCTGAAAATGCTAACAAACTAGCTCCTGCATTAATAGGTTTGTCTTTCCAATCGTTTATATTAACGCCAACGGTAGACATAATACCTTCCCATAGACTCTTCTCTGTATAGGCTGGAGCAGATACATCTACACCATTTTCTTCAACTCGTGGATTAGCAGCAAGCATATCTATTTGATGCTGCAAATAGAATTGACCAATAGGTGTTGCATCCTGCACAGAATTCCAAGTATCCGCTGGGAAGTTAACACCCGTTAATCCTTCCTCCATTAAATATTCAATATCTGATAGCCAAACCTCCATATTAAAAATAGCAGCTTCAATTAGAAGTAACGCGTTTGTCTGAGTCAAATCGAATTCATTGAGATCAGTAACTGTATTATCCCTTGAAGTTCTAGCACTAGCAACACCTTCTTGTACACCACTGTCATCTAAATGCGGCAAGGCTACTATATCGGAAACAGAATCCATGAGGTTATTGGATTCATCCGTTAAATTAGTTGTTACTTGAGAAATTTCTGTTAGGCCTTCTTCTACTTCTCCTTCCAAATACGCTTGTCGAATATAGCCATTAGCATCTGGCTCCAAAGCATTCAGTGCGGAATTCATCGTAGTAAGCGTAGTATTGTATAGATTATTAAACGTTAAAAAGAAATGTAGAAAAGGCAAATGGCAATCATTATAAAATGATCTTATTGCATTTCCACCTTCTCCTTTAAGTGATTCCTCCATAGCAACTAAGCCCTGAACTGCAGTTTGAATGGCATTTATTTCGCCTTCAAGGCGAGTAAGCATATTAATATTGCGACTTAGACCATCATGGAATGGTTGTACATCTAAAATTTTCATCGCGCCACCACACTTGTTCCATCTATGGTACATGCCATAGATGCTGATATTTTTTGATCGGACTCTTCCATAAAGTCTACTGAGGCAGTGGTAGTTTGAATATTTTTGGTTGATAATGTTTGATATTTTACAAGTAATTGATCCAACTTTACGGATAATTCATTGAACTTTGTAACAACATCTAGTGTATTCCTCGTAATAGGCGGCTCTGCTTTTGGGTTTAGCAGCTCAACTGCACCAGTCATTTCTCCAAGTTGATTTTCCACATCAGCATAGACGATTTTAACTTCTGTAGACATAACGTTTCTCCCCCTTGCAAGTTAGTTTGCTTTCGCTTGACGCGCGCGTTCTTGCTCCGCTAAAATATTGGCGATTGTTTGTTCAATAGATGCAATTTCTGCATTCAATTCACTTATTCTCGTAGAGATTGCACTAAATACATTAGAAAATTGACTCCCGGATATATCTACATAGCTAGTATGAATACCTGATTCTCGAATATCGTCAAACTTATCTGCATGAGTTCCCTGCCAAGTAGTGGCAGTTAGCTCCGGCTCTAAACACTTAGGTTCATTTGTATTAAATTCGGATTGCTTTCCTTGCAAGGAAGACTGACATGCAGTTAATCTCTGCAGATCGTCCTTCCTTTTAGCTAATAAAGCATAATAATATCCAGGCATATACATTTCCTCCCTTTTTCATTTGGCTGGTTCAGTAGATTCCGAGGTACCTACTAACCTCGGTAAGAAAATGACAAACAAAGTAAGAATACCAATCCCTATTAAGCCAAAAAACAGGATTGTTCTTACACTATTACTAGAGGATTCCTCTTCCATTTTGGAAACTGGTACATCCGCTAAAGTAATATCCTTTTCAGAAAATAGTTTTAGCTCAGAGGATTTTGCTGTTACGGTACTTTTCTCCCCACGTTCAATCGTTTGAAACAAATAGGAAGTGTCTCCTCTGTTAGGAAGCTTCTTTCTTCCATCAAAATATATATCCACTTGCTTCTGAGGAATTGTGTTTTTCATTTCTGTTTTTTTCTTATCATGTAGATAATCTGTGTTTTTCTTAAATTCTAGCTTTTCATAAATAACAGGATCTAAGTCTTCTACCTTTTTTGGTTCTTCCGCAAAAACAACAGTACTAGTTCCAACTAGTATTAAAAACAATATTGGAAACAAAAAACGTAATTTAACTTTCATACGCTTCATCTGCCACAGATGCTTTTGATTTATTACTTTTGTTTTTATTCATAAAGAAAGTAGTCCCTAGCATCACTATTGCAATAACCGCAGTAATTACTGCTCCCCATATAAAGCTAGTTTCCGGTTCATATTTAATAGACATATAAACGATAGATAAAACATCTGGAATATTAATATCTGGCACTGCAAGTATTAGTAATGGAATGATATATAAGCACATCAACGCCAAGCTAGCAAGCCAACCAACTGATTGTCCGAATTCTAAAGCCACACGAATGATGGCTGCGCCTGCAAGCAATAACAGAATCGTGAAAATTGTCCATTCTAATGCACGATGGTCATTTAAAATATACATATAGATGCTGTAGAAACTGATAATTAGTCCAACAAGTACGGACAATAAAGCTGTCATAGCTAATTGGAGACCAATTGGTCCTTCTTTCATCTGATAAGAGAAATATCCGATTAACAAACTACTGATTAATAGAATGATAAATAAAATAACAGGTGGGACTTTCTCCATTTCATCAGAAACTGCTGCTTCGCCTTTCACTTCAAGTGGGTTCACAAAGTGATTAAAGGCATATCCGTTTTCCTGACCATCTACATAAGTATTGGCAAGAAAGTCTTGAATATCATTATCGAATTCAGACATGGCAGCTACATTCGTATCCCATTTACCACTAAATTCATTGGATGTATCTTTTATATTGTCTGCTTTCACAGTTAGGTCATTTGCGTAATCTACTAAACTGCTTTGTTTTTGTGATAAGGATTGAATCATTCCGCTTAAAGTTACAAGCTGACTAGTTACATTTTGTTGACCAGCCATTACTTCTCCCTCTGAAGTAGCTGCAACTGGCTCGCCAGACGGAATCATATTCGCTGGATTTTGAATTTGTGCAAGTAATACATTTGCTTGTTCATCAATAGAATTTAGTTCATTGACGAGCGATGCATGTTGCTGTTCCGCAGTTTCTTTATAACCTGACATGATGGCCGCAAACGTTGTACTTAAGTCGGACATTCCTAGCTCAGTTTCTGGAATAGTCGCTGATACAGAGTCCCAACCCTCTAATTCCAATTCGTTAATATCCACTGCATTTTTTAGCAAAGCTGTTAAAATTTCATCCTTTAAAACTGCATCCTTATTGGCACTATCTCCACCCTCATTTAGAGTGAATTCAAATTGTTCTAACGTAGCGTAGTAGGATAACAAAGAACTTGTATCTGTTTTAGCTGCACCTTTTGCAAAGAGCTCTTGTAATCTAGCTTTCTGATTCTTTGATAGGTGAGTATTTGCTAACAAGTCCTCTTCTTTTTGTATTATTTCCATTCCTATACGTGCAGTATCAGTTGGATAAGTATTTACAACCTGTTGGACAGATTCATATTCTCTATAAATAGAGCTATAGTTTTCTAATAGTTTTGCATACTCTGTAGAAGCTTTTGAATAGTCAGTAGTTCCCGTTTGGTTTGCATTTAACCATGTAGTTTCTCTTTCAGTTAAGCCTGCTGTAATCGAACCAAGTTCCACTTGAAGCTGATCAATTTCGCTTATAAAAGTGGATGAAGGATCCGTTTCAGCTACTTTTGTTTTTAAGGAAGTTAATGCAGATAATATACTATCCACTTTCCAACGTTCTTGCTCTAATCCTGGTAAAGTAGCAGAAGCTTTCTCCGCTGCTTTTTGCTCTAGCTGTTCTTTAATAGGAGTAAGCTGATTTGGCTCTGTTCCTAGAGAAGCTGCTGAAAGCACTGCATTGCTACTTTTTCCTGTCTCAATGCCTTTTTCAAGATTACTTAAAATGGTATTATTATAGCGGTCGATTGCCGTACCTTGTACTACTATTAAGTCCTTAAGCTGACGATTTACTTCGTTTTTACGTAGCTCCGATAATGCTTCAAATTTTTCTTTATTTGTATCAACGATTGCATTTACTTTTTGAATTTCATTATTAAGTTTGTTATTACTATCCTCCAGCATTTGCACAGACTGATTGAATTGCTCTGCTTGGGTTGCCGCAGCTGCGTGAATTTTGGCTAGACTGTCATCCTGTACTTGCTGTAGTATTTGTCTCTGTGTATCTTGAAATTCCTTATATTGCTGTACATAGGTGATGAAGTTGTTCATTTGTAAGCCAAACGAATCAGCGTTTTCAATACGACTAGTATGTGCATTATTTGCAGATCCGATCGTAGTTTGCAAAGATGCCATTTGGTCCTTTTGTCTTTGCATTTGTTCAGCCAATGTTTGTGATTCTGGCTTATAATAGGCAGACATGGCACTAAGGAACTCTGTTTCTTTTCCTAAAATACTCGTAAACTCTTTTTTAATATGGTTCATTTCCTGTGCTATATAGCTCCAGTACAAAGTAGAGATTTTATCATTTACTCGGTCTGTTGCTACTTCTATCTCATGTAAAACATGTTCTTTACGTAATCCAGTTTTCTGACGCTGTACTTGATATGCAAACTCTGCTTTTTTCGGATTTTGTTCGTCATAAGACATTATATTACCCGAGAAATTGGAGGGTATATAGACAATTGCGTCGTACTGGTTGGATTTTAGTCCGTTCTCTGCGGCTCCACGCCCCATCACTTTCCATTCGTAATCCGAGTCATCCGCTAAAATGGATACTACTTCCACACCCATTTGTACCTTTTCTGAATCCTTCGTTAATCCCATATCTTCATTTACGATAGCAATCGTACGTTTATTTGTGTTATTCAAATCGAGAATATTAACGCCCATCAGCTGGAAGAAAATAATGGGAATAGCTAAGATAAATAGAATTCCAACACCATATTTTAATAATCTGGCATTTTTACTTGATTTCATTGTATGTTCGTCCTCTCCAACTCACTTAATGGAATTTTTACTTTCGTTGCATTCCCATTCAAAATATAATGTGCAAATCCAAGTGGAAGCTCTGCTTCTTTGCGTTCATACGCAACTGTAAACAATGTTTGCTCCGATTTTTTCATATACACGAGCGCCTGTCTGACAAGCTTCAGCTCATTCGTAAAGGCGTCATAGCCCTTCGTGATTTCAGCATTATTTCCTGACATGATGACATTAAAGCCTAGGTGAGAGTAACGCTTCATCAATTTAGCTAGTCTATCCTGCAGACTAATATCAGCTACTTGTAGGAATCTTGTATATCCATCGATGACGAAATAAGAAAGGGTGATTTCTACAGATTTACCTAGTTGAATATTTTCAAGGTAAGTTCGCTCTACTTCAGCATAATATTGTTCGGTTCGAGTAATCCATTCTGCCAAATTCTCTTTTGTTTCCAAATAGTCAATGGCTTCATAATCAGCGAATCTTGATAACCCTCGGTCAAACGAATCAAATATAGAAATGAATCCTGTCTTCTGTTCTAAAAGTGTGCGAAGCATCCAATTAATCGTATTTGTCTTCCCTCTTTGAACCTGTCCAATAAGTAGACAATGACGATTTTTCTTAAAGTCAATGGAAATTGGAAGCACTGTATCCTCATCCAGCCCAATTGGAACGATTCCATCTTTTTTCTTTTCATCCAAGTAGAAGGAGAAGTTTGTAGATGTAAGCTCGAGCGGGAGCATCGGAATTGGTTTTGGAAGAATTTCTTCCAAGTATTGTTTTCGTAAATTACTCACTTTTAACTTAATGGACTCCAATACTTCATAGTCATCAGCTCCACTAGCAGGTAGGTAAATTTGTGCAAAGTAGGCATCCTCTTTTTTCACGATTGCTCTACCTGGGAATGGTTCTAAGTCAAATGGTACTCGGCCGATAACTGTAAATGACTCCGTCGTATCCATTAAATAGTGGACAATCTTCGTTTTTAAGTTATTCATCAAGGACTGTCGAACGGATTGAACTCTTGTTGCAGCCACAAACAAATAAATTCCCAGTGATTGCCCATCACGACCAAATTGAATTAGTTGAGCCTCTAACTCTTCCATCTCTTCACGGACAATATCATAATTATCTACGACTATATATAGAAGAGGTAACGCCTGCGTTGATAGCTTATTGTACATATGAATGTTACTAACCTCTGATTGCTGGAAGGCAATTTTACGTTTAGCGATTACTTCTTTTATTATCTTAACTAATTTATCTCTTTTCAGTTCTTCATCGATCGTGAAGTAATCGGCTGTATGTGGGAGCTGTCTAAGTGGTAATAGCGATCCGTTTCCATAATCGAGCAAGTAAAAGTTTATTTGCTCTGGGGAAAGGTTTTCCGCAAGTCCCAATAAAGTTGTAAGCAATGTAGATGATTTCCCATAGCCAGAGGAACCAAATACACCAAGATTTCCATCCTTTGTCCAGTTATATGCAATTGGTGTCTGACTTTGCTTATCTGGTTCGTCAATCATTCCTATAGGGAATCCAGTTGGACTACTAGATATGTCTAGTTGATTTTCAAGACGTAAAGGTAAAGGCTCTAACCAAGGACTAGCTACTTTTTGAATATTCATCTCAGCAGTTGTCTCCGCAATTTTCGCTGTCACTGCTTCCATTTCTGTCATTCCACTCGATTTCTTTTTCACATTTGTTGCTATACCAGAAAGTGGGTATAAGCCGAGGTCAGTGACAATCGCGACATCATCTTCTCCCTCTAGTACTTCTTCCTTATAAGGGGCCCCGCTCCATGCAGATTGGAATAGCTCATATACTTCATTGTTCCCAACTTGTAGATAACCGCGGCCAGTTACGGTGATAGATGCTGCATCCCCATTTTTTAAAATTTCTTTACTATCCGATGCGTCCTGTACCTTTAGTGCAACTCGGAATCTCGCATTACTCCAAATCTGTTCATCTATAACTCCACCAGGCTTTTGTGTAGCTAAAATAAGATGTACACCTAAACTCCGACCGATGCGAGCAGTACTCACAAGCTCTCGTATAAATTCCGGTTCCTCCCGTTTTAACTCTGCAAACTCATCAGAAATGAGGAACAAATGTGGAAGTGGTTCCATCGCTCTTCCTTCTTTATAGAGTGTCGTGTAATCATCAATATGCGTAACGATGTATTGATCAAACAGTCGCTGTCTCCGTTTCAGCTCACTATTTATAGAAGCAAGTGCTCGCATACTAAAGTTTTTACTGCCTTCAATATTCGTAATTGTTCCCAATAAATGCGGGATATGCTTGAACGGTTGTGCCATTCCTCCGCCTTTGTAGTCGATCAATAAGAAAGCCACTTCATGTGGATGATAATGAACTGCAAGTGATAATATATACGTCTGTAGAAACTCACTTTTACCAGAACCTGTTGTACCTGCTAGTAAACCATGAGGACCATGCGCCTTCTCATGCAAATTAAGTGCAACAAGCTCATTTTTTCCTTTAAAACCAATCGGTACAGCAAGTGATTTTGCTGATTCATTTAATGTCCAATTTCGAACTATTGGAACATCTTCAATATCTTTTACACCGAACATCTCTAGGAAACTAACCGAGTTTGGAATAGAGTTTTTTATACCTATTTGATGATTTAACGTTCGAAGCATTCGGCTAAATCGTTCGTTAGTATTCACATCAAATTCATCTAAGTTAAATGGAATATCTACAGCCCTGCCTGCCTCAATGAGAATATCCCCTTCTCGTTCGTTTACGTATCGAATAAGTGTGTGAACATTCTCAGTCATTCGTTCTTGAGCAGATTCTGCGAAAATAACCGAAATTCCAAGGTCTTTTGTATGTTTGCTTTCCAAATATTCTAAGATGACATGCTCTGCAAGTAATGAGTAATCCGAAACGAAGAAAACTAAATGTGGTGCAAATATTGTTTTGCCCTTCTGATCATCTGTATCTCGTTCCCGAATAATCTCATATAACGAAGATAGTAATTGATCTCTGGTTTCTTCGTTATGTATCAATCCTCTTGCATGCATATGCGGTAGCTTAAAATGGGGTAACCATTTCATCCACTCTATATCCACATATTCCTCATGTTTGAAAATATATATAAATCTTGTATCATGATAGCTTTGAGAAAATGCTAATTGGCCAATTATTTGCTGAAGTTCACGCTTTATCACTGATTCTTTACCAGTTAATCCTAAAATACCTTCGGATAATTTCGTTGTAATTGGTGCAGAAGGAATCTCTTTGTATACCTGCTCCATTCGCTGAGCTTGTTCGAGCAAATCATCTATTTCCCTATTAGCTAAATCACCAGAGGATAGTTTAATCTCGTAGCTAGCTTTCACATTTCCAGTTCCTAATCTAAACTCTAAAAAGTCATGGCTCTCCAGTGTTCTTTCCCAAATCCTACTGGATAAGTCATTAGTCATTTGTTTCATTTCTTCAAAATTAGGGAAATGATAATTCAACACTTTCTTTTGTTTCTCGGCTAGCTCGTAAAGCTCTTCTCTCATGTTTTCTAAATAGGCTTTATATACCCTGCGCCGTTTTTCCGCATTTCGCTTATGCTTCTTTTTGTCACGGAAATATTGAACAGTGGAGGTGACTAAAACTGTTAAAAACATTGTGATGGAAATAATAACGAAAATGCCTCTTGGGATAAAGATTGCTACAAGTGCCATGACAACTAGCATCACAAGTGGTGGAGCTATAATAAGCCATAATCCTCTTCCGGAATCATCCGTTTCCTGGGTAGGAAATGTTAACGAAATTTTGTCATCTGGAAGATCATAAATCATTCTAGGTGTACGACGATAGTCAGGATACATCTGCAGAATTTCAGACTTCGGTACATCTATTATTGAAAGCTTTGTTGTATAAGGAACCGAAGCAGACACTTCTAGTAAATCTTTTTGGAGTAATTTTATTTCCATGAATGCCCATTGCAGCACATCCCCGTCAGCCAGAACCGTGTTAGATTCCACTAACTTGCCATTTACATATAGAGGGCAGCCGAAATCTTTCTTTATAATCCAACCATCATTTATTTTATTTATCGAGAAGTGTCCAGACTCTACTCTTGGAAAACTGGTTTTCAGTCTTTGAAACGTTGCAATTTCTAATTGGGTATCAAATGAAATCTCATTATCAAAGTCTATAAAGTACGTGTTTGAAGATGCTGGAGCGGAAGAAGCATACAAATGAATCACTTTTTCTTTCTGTTCAATCGTAAGACCCTCATCGTCTGTCAGTCTTCCAAAGGAATTGTCTCCACTATAAGCAACTAACCCATCTTTCTCCTTTTTTAATGTAATAGGACCATTAACAAATGGAAATGTCTGTATTGTAATATCATGTTCAATGGCAGGACCAATGGTTAAAGATGTAAAGTCACTTTCTGGTAGAGTAATCCGCTGATAATTTTCGTCGTAAAACAACCATAATTGTTGCAATAGTTACACCTTCTTTCAAACCACTTTAGAATTTTGTCTATCCGCATTTTCTTCCTCTGTTTGCTGTCACTCTGATTGATTAGTTTGTTGCTGTTGCTCTTTCTGTTGTTGCTCTAGTTCTTGTTGTTCTTTTTGTTTTTGCTCTAGTTCTTGCTGTTCTTTTTGTTTTTGCTCTAGTTCTTGTTGCTCTTTTTGTTTTGTCTCTAGTTCTTGCTGTTCTTTTTGTGCCTGCTCAAGTTCTTGCTGCTCTTGTAGTTCTTGTTCTTCTACTTCTTCCATCAACTTTTCATATTCTTCTACTTCTTGATCAATTTCGTTTAGCTTTTCTTGCATTTCTTCACCGGTTAAATCTTTATCTGCCTTCACTTCTTCTCTTAACTTCAACAAAGCATAAGTGATTAACTCGCCATCTTCCATTGCCCTAGCAATATCTACCGCATTTTCCGCTTCACCACGACCAAGATAAATCCAATATTTTAAATAATCCGCATCGGTTTGTAATGTAATATTTGAAAGTACATTTTCTTTTTGTTCTTCATCCAAGCGTTCATTGGTAACAGATGAGTACGCAAGTTCGTAAAGAACAATATATGGCATGGACTTAACGCTATAAGGACTTAAAGTTGTTACTACTTGGCTGTAGTTTTGACCGAGGAAAGATGCTTGACTATCTATAAAGCTTTTAGTTTTTGGCTTTTCATGTACAAAATATATGATTGTAAATACAATTGCTGGAATAATAAGTACAGCTAGCCCAATCGATAGCCATTTGGTTACTTTCCACTTTTTCCGGGGAAGCTTCACATTTTCTTGTTCTTTTACTTCTAATTGCTCCATTTGCTCACTTATGAAGTCCAGTAAAGAGTCACTTTCTTTCATCGACATAATGGTAGCGCCCATTTCCTTTAGTTCAAGAATCTCGGAGTACTTTAAATACTCTTCAAATGTGAAAGAGCCGTCTATTGCTGCTGCAACTACGGCTTTGGTTTCTAACCAGACGCGCTCATCATTTGTTTCAAAGGGTGGTAAACTTCCTAATACCCCGTAATAAAGAAATACAGGATTCATCCCTCGGCTATACACAATGTTTTCTGGGGATACGATTAAATTTAAGCGAGGGTATGGATGCGAATAAACCTTCTCCACCAGTTGGTACGCAAACATCCAACGAGATTTTTCATCCTCCGCTTGAATAACATCAAAACGCTTAAAGGACGGTGGGATATCCGCTTGAATAATTAGCTCGTCGTCGGTTATTACTATGTCTTTTTTTATTTTCGGATTAACTTCCTTCAGAAAAATAATTTCTTCGGTTCGTTTAAAACCTACTCGCTCTTTTTGAAAGACAAAAGTAGTTTTAAGCGGTTCTTCATTTATTTCTGCACCTATTCGGTTTTTTAAGTATGTATGTGAACGTTTGGCCATCTTTGTAGCTCCTTCAAATAATTTCAATTCGGTCACCTGTCGTTATCCCACAATAGGCTAACGTCAAATGTCCAGGGAATATTTTATCTTTATTCACTACGCGCACCCAATGACCTTCGCGTGGAGTTTTGGAGATAGAATTGGCCTGCCAGGCAATATCAATCATTTTTTTCATTGTATAGTAATCAGAAAGTCTTAGATCAAAGACTTTTCCATCGTATTTAGAAAGATCTACTGTAATTTCTATATACATTTTCTCACCCCAATTAAGGAAAAAGCGCCTTCCTGTATGGGAATGACGCTCTACTATTTTGACATGCTCAAAAAGATAGATTATCCGCGAATTTGACTAGCAACTTGTTGATCTGCATCTTGCAACGCTTGACCAGCACGGCTTAATTGAATACCTACTTCGCTTAATAATTCACGCATTTCATTGAAATGAGGCTTAAGTCTTTCATATTGCTCAGCGAAAGCAGCACTAGAAGAACCTTCCCACATTGATTGCAATTCACCGATCATTCCGTCTAGGCGACCAATTTGAGAAGCAACCTCCCCTGATTCATGGTTGTAGCGAGAAGCCATAGCATCTAACTCAGCTGGTGTTACGCGAATAATTCCTGACATTCCATACATCTCCCTTATCTTGAAATTTTGTGGCATTTATAAAATAACTGCGTTGTGCTTAAAAAGCCCTCACAGATACTTCCTTTACTTGCAAAAAAGAGTAAATTATAGTTCAACTAATACCCGATACCCTCTATCTACTAATTTATAAACCTATTTTCTTATAAATTTGCAAATTTTTTTGAAAATTTACAAACTACATAATATGGTAGAAGTATTAGCAAACTTTTCCTTTATATAATAGATACCACTACATATTCTTATAGTCAAAATTACTACAAAAATCCAAAAATTTTTCTAGAACTATAAACTCATAGACTTTTGTCACGTAATTTCACTACTAAATTTATATAACATTTTTTTGTTTTTGATTTTGGACAAAAAGAGAATATTTAAGCGCAAAAATACTAAATAAAAATATATTGATTACTTTTTACTCATTTTTGGGATATTACCTCGCAAAAAAACCTCGATACAAAGATACTCAAAACTATGGTTTTTTCCCATACGAACCAATTAGAGTTCTTTTAATGTAGTAAATTTTTTCCTATGGATTTTTAATTTATTTGTACATGATATTATTTAGATAGAGGTTTTCTTAGGCTTTCAATAATTATCAGCACTTGACAATATAAAAAGCATTCTATTTAAATGACTTAAATAGAATGCTAAGGTATCTAATATCTAATTTAATTGCGCAGTATAGTCTTTAGCACTTTTCCACTTGCATTGCGTGGTAAACTATCAATGAATTCTACTTCAACCGGCAGTTTATATTTAGCTAATTTTTTGGAGCATATCGTCAAGACATCTTCTTCTTTCAGTTCCTTACCTTCTTTTAATACTGCATACGCTTTTGGAACCTCTCCATATACCTTGTGAGGAATACCGATTACTGCTGCTTCTAGTATTTCAGGTATTTCATACAGAACTTCCTCTACTTCTACCGGGTAAACATTTTCTCCGCCACGATTTATCATATCTTTTTTCCGATCCACAATATATAATAGTCCATCCTCATCCATTCGTCCTAAGTCACCGCTGTATAACCAGCCATTTCTAATTGCCTGTTTCGTAGCTTCTTCATTTTTTAAATATCCCTTCATTAACTGTGGGCCCTTTATGACTATTTCTCCTACTTGACCAGTCGGTAGAGGTTTGCCCTGCTCATCGACAACTTGTACCTGTGTCCCGGGCACCGGTTCACCAACAGAACCTACTTTTTCAAGTGCATAATGATCCTTTAACGTCGTTGCCGCTGGAGAATTTTCCGTTTGACCATATATATTCTGCACTTTCACTTCCGGGAATATTGCCTTTATTTTACGGATTAACTCAAACGGCATAGGGGCCGCACCATACGTAAATAATCTTAAATTAGATAGCTTGAGCGTTTCCATTTTGGAGCTATTCAATAAAATACTATACATTGCTGGTACACCAAAGAAGACGGTGATTCTTTCTTTTTCCAATGTATCCATCGTTTGTTCTGGAGAAAAACCTTCTTCAATAACGACAGTTCCACCAGCATAAATAACCGGAATACTAAATACATGACTGGCTGCACAATGAAAAAGAGGAGCTACAATTTGCATACGATCCGCTGAATTTAGTTCAAGGGCCTCTCCATAAAGTTTAGCCGTTGCTCGAACATTTGCCGCTGATAGCATAACCCCTTTTGGCTTTCCCGTCGTACCTGATGTATAGAAAATAACCGTCGTTGTATTTCCATCCACTTTTACTTCATTAAATAACAAGCTTTGATCATTTAATACAGTGAGTAGCGTATCCTCTTCTCCTACATGCAAAAGATCTTCGAAACTATTCAATGCTTCTGGAATATCGTCTAATATCGATTGTAAACGAGTGTCATATATTAAAGCCTTTGCCTCTGAATGATTAAATATATAATTGACTTCTGCTGCTGTTAACTTTGTGTTAATCGGTAAAACAGTAAATCCGCCAAGCTGACAGGCATAATAACAAGTCAAAAAGTAATCTGAGTTTATCAAATATACAGCTATAATATCTTCTTGTTTATACCCTTTGACCTGAAAATATCCCGCAAGTCGTTTAGCCTGCTCGAATAATTCCTCGTAGCTTGTCTCCCTACCTTTAAAAGAAGTAATAATTTTCGATGGCTGTTCCTTTGCCAAATATGCCAATCTCTCTGATACAAACATTCTATTCCCCCTTTTAACATTTAATAATTTTAATATTCAGAAGTCACTGATTATTAAAACTTTAATACTATTATACATAATTAGTAAAGAAATCATAACTACATAAATGGGATGATAGATTGGATATTAGGCGAAATAATGAGAATCGGTTGAATATGTAACAGTATCGGTCGGTAATTCTGAATAATCAGTCGGAAAACTACTCTCTCTATTAAAAAAGCTCCAGCGAGGTTTTTCTCGCTGGAGCCATATCTTATTGTTCATCTTTTCTTTCGTTTACCGGTGGTAAATCTTCAAAAGGGTGTAGATCATCCGTCGATGGAATATTATAACCCGTGCTCGGTGAGTCTTCCTCGTGCGCAGGACTTACTTCATTTACATCCGCTTCATGAATTGGACTTACCTCGTCTACGTGAGGGTTTGTGCCTTTTAAACTTTGTTCCGCCTTTTTAGGATCCTGAAAGTTCTCTTTAAATGATTCTTTCATTGATTCCTTTTCTTGTTGATATTTTTCTGGTGATACTTCTGCATCATTTATGCTTTTTTCCATCTTCGTTAAATATTTTGCAGCATGCTCTCTGCCTCCAAGCCCAAATGCAAGTCCGAACGCCAATGCTACTCCACCAAGAATAAGGATGAATGCTGCATTAATAATAGAAGCAGCAATACCTAATTGATCTAATGCCATGAATAAAGCAAAAGCTAAAATAGCATATTTCGCTACATAACGAAGGAAATGTGGTGTTCCTGATGAATGCTTCATCACATTGCCAACTATTTTTTCTGCTAAATTAGCTAACCAGAATCCTACTGCTAGAATGATAATCGCCGCTATTACAGATGGCAAGTATGCAAAGATACCCGTAGCCAACGTTACCATAAAGTCTAGCTCTAATAATTGAAGACCTTCCACTACAAATAACAAAATAATAACAACCTGTACAATCGTTCCTAATAATGTAGCAAACGATGGTGCTGTTCCACTATCAGATTTGAATCCCATTTTACCAAAGATAGAATTTACACCTAATTTTTCTAGTAAGGAGACAACAACATCTTTAACCCATTTAGCAGCTACAATGCCCACTAATACTAATACAATTGCAACGAAAATCTTCGGCAGCATTGTCATAACATCATTTAACATTGCAATAGCCGGGCCTGAAATACCCTCTAAATCTAAAATCTCCAGAGCTGTAATCGATACTGGAATCATAATTAGTATAAATGCAATGATTCCAACTACTTTTGATAAACTAGTACCTTCAACAAATGAAGAAAGCTTCCATTTATCCGCTAAACGGTCCACTCCTGCTGATTGTAATAATTTCTCTAGTAAATTACGAACAAGTTTCGCAGCAAACCAACCAATTGCAAAGACGATTGCAGCAGATATTAACTTTGGTATAAAGTTAAAGAAGCTTGCAAGCATTCCTTCAAACGGTCCACTTAATCCATCAATTCCTAATGCATTCAATACTGCTGGTATAAACAAAAGGAATATTAAATAATAAGCAACCTTTGCTGCAGTATCTGTCCACTTCGCTTGGTGTTCAGGTTTTGCGTCGAATCCTGCCTTCTCTGAGTATTTATTCAAATTGAGCTTCGAACCAGCCATTTGAATACCTTTTTTCACAACAGTAGCTAACACCCATGCAAATAATAATATTAAAGCGGCTTTTAGTACATTCAAGAATGCTCCAGTCAATCCTGAATACATCGAAACAAATGGTGTTGCCATCGTATTCAAATTCAAAATATTAAAGAATAAAACTAGTGCTAATATCAACACAATAACGAATACAACCTTACTAATAACCTTCTCTACGGTCCATTTGGACTTCGTATTTCCTAAACGTTCATTCACCCGAAACTTTCTTAATAATTTATGCGTAGCATTTTCCAATACTTTCGCAACGATAAATCCAATAACAAGTACAAGTATAGCAATAACTAACTCGGGTAAATAAGATAATGTATCATTCCAGTAATAACGATCTAGCATGCTTTCTCCTCCTTCTATTCAACCTTTTTCATGTTGTTCACATAAATTAGTTACCCTCCACCGAATAAAATTAAACAGAAATATAAGAAAAACCAGGCCCGGTCCTTTAAGATCAAAACCTGTTTTTATCGTTTTCGAAGGGCATTGGACAGACGTTTTGCTATTGGATTACCGAGTGAATTTTTAGGGATGCTAGTTGATTGTGACGTCCGTCACAACCAACCAGCATCCCTTTTTTTCGGTAATTTTATGGCTTATGTCTGTCCTTCACCCTTCTATAACTAGAAACAGGTTAGTGCTTTTTTGGATAACTATAGAAAAGATAATTATCCTATATAGTGAGCAAGCTCTCGAAGATACAATTTCGTTCGCTATTTCGCTTCTTTACAAGGCGAGTGCTTACTATTTCTTCTACTTACACCATTAAAAGGAAATTACCTGCCACCATCTATCATTGAATAACAGTATTTCTATTTCATCAGCGATTACAAATCATATTATCCCTACATTAACTGGAGCTAATCTTATTATCTAAGCGATATGCTTTGTCAAATCTTATAATGGAGTACTACACATTAAATGGATTGTAGTGGAAGGTGGCGACTCCAGCGGGAACAGCGTTAGGTGAAGACCCCGCAGCTTAGCGAGGAGGCTGAGGCAACGCCCGCGGAAAGCGTCCACCTGAAACGGAAATCAGTAGTATTATTCATTCTTTCAAGTTCCACAAACCTAGTGTTCACGGAATATTTTTATATACTTTCTTAATCTTCAAAAAAAAAAAAAAAAAAAAAAAAATCCAATACCTCAAATAAAGGATTGGATTAACTAAATTCTATAATCTTAAACTATCAATAGCCTGTTTAACACTTCCATATGTATTAAAAGAAGTAAAATCAATTCCTGCTTGGACCACTGTCATCGATAAATTAGGTCGAATTCCCGAGAATAGCACATGAATACCTAATAATCCGAGCACATTATGAATTGTGAATATATGCTGGGCTATTTCAGTATCTATTGCCATAATACCACTGAAATCTATAATTAGGTGGTCAACCTTTAAACCTGGAATGGTAGGTACTACATAGTTTAACAAATGCTGCACACGAGTATAATCAATCGCCCCTATTAGCGGTAAAACAGCTACTCCATCTTTAATAGGAACAATCGGTGCGGACAATTCATTAATTTTTCGTTGATGATCCTTCATTAATTTATCACGATAAATTTCATACGCACGAATCGTTTCAATCATACTTACATCCATCAAATAACAGAATCGATTATTCACTCTCACAACATCCTCTGTTGTTAACTTATTCTCTATGGAAATTTCAGAAATTTTTTGTGAAAATAATAATCGATTAATAGCATATGGCTTTATGACGGCAGAAAATTGATGAAACACTTTCGCTTCTTCTTCACCGGTCTGTTTACTCCATTGTTTAAGTTCTTCTTCTGCTGACTCTTTGGAGTCTTGCAATGACTCTGCCAACAATACTAAAAACTGTATATTTTTTTGAATGGCATGTTCTAGCTCTTCTGGCATCAATTTAATAGTTAAATTATCCAGTGCTGAATGTGTTATTTCTCGTATAATCGTCTCTGCATTATCCACTAAATAATTTCTTACTTTAAGTATAGGTTCCATTCCTTTACTCCAATCTTTATAAAGATGCTGTTGCCTTATCTAACTCCTTTTTTGTAATTTTCCAATGCGATGCATTCCACATAGCATTCCCATTCGATATTACAAATGCTTGAGGAGATTCATGTTGAATTCCCAGGTCTAGTGATATTTCATTAGATACAGGCCGGTGCTCTATAACCTTCACCAAATAACGATCCATCGGTTTATCAAAATCACTGAACTCTTCATACGCATGAGCACTTACTGGACAAGTTGTACTATGCTTAAACACGACTACTGGTTTTTCACTTGACTGCTCTAAAACTTTCTTCCACTGATCTACTGACGTAATTTCCGTATAATTTTTCATTTAATCACCTTCCTATTTATAAATCTCCTTCATACTCTTTTACCCAAACTTTCTTCAGTCTAACCCTTTTATCTTAACAACTTTTAATGGTCAAATTGATTTGAATATATACTGAGGTAAATGTAATTGTTTACTCAAGACTGTTTTAGGCTATTAATATACTAAAGGTTTTTACGCCTCGAAAGGAGCAGTCAGCATGAAAACTAGTAAATATAAAATACTTACCACTACAATTTTAACCTCTGCACTAATTCTTGGAGCATGTGGTGGCAATAATAATGATGAATCAGACGAGAATGTGCCCAATAGTACTGTAGTAAATCCAGAAGAGGAAAGTACAGTAGATGAAACATTCAAAGAAGAAAATCCCGAAAAAAAATATGGATTCGTTAATTTCGACCTTCACATCGACACACCAGATAATGCGGATGCTGTTGTGGCTCAGTACACTGGTAAAAAAGAGGAAGCCTTGTATTTTAATATGCACACCGCTAATAATTCACAAGGGCAAGCTGCCAATGCACTTCTCCAACCAATTCTCGGAGAACTGCAACCCATGCAAGATATGAGTGATGAAGAAGTAATTCAAAGGGTAGCTTCGGCCTTTGAAGTAGATGAGTACACAAATTTCGATTTAAGTATTGAGTATGAAGATGGTGAGACTAAAACCTATATCCACGAGAATCAATAGTAAAAAGCCAAGTTGGATTTTCTATCTAACTTGGCTTTAAATAGAAATGGATCAATCTTCCAATCTAGCGCATAATACTCCGTAAGCAGTTCCTAATAGTGCACCAGCCAAAACTTCTACTGGTTGATGGCCTAGAAGTTCCTTTAGTTCGCCTTCTCTCTCGACGTATTCAAAGCTAGGGAAATTTCCCGAAAGGGTCACAATATTATCTTCTAAGTCATTTACTAATTGTGCAATTTCACCTGTATGTCTTCGAATTCCCTGCGCATCATACATAACAATTGCCCCGAAAACAACTGCTAGGGCAGTTTCTGTATGACGAGTTCCTTTATTTGCAGCAACATAAGATGCCAATGCTGCGACACCCGCTGAGTGAGAGCTTGGCATTCCACCAGTGGTAAATGCTTGCTTTAGATCCCAATTGCCCGTTAGCTTTTTGTGTGTTAACACCTTCAAGCCCTGTGCTAGCCCAATTGCTGAAAGTGCAGTTATAATTCCTCTATTCATTTTCGTCATTAATATTCTCCACCATTTCAAAATTATATGTATTTACTTCTTTACGATACCCTTTTTTATTATTTATAATCAAAGAGATCGTAGCTTTTTTCAATCCAATTTTACCTGTGTGAAAACATAATCTCCTTTTACGATAGCTTGTCCGATTTTTATAGGAACTCTTTTTGAAAAAATTGGACCGTCCACGACAACAGTATGAAATTCTCCATTTTCTCCGCAAGCATCAATCCCTAGATTTTCTAATTCTACGATTAACTCTTTCGAAAATTTTCTCCCAACAAACTCTGCAGGCATCATCGTAGTGTTTACGACCACAATCCAGGCCTCAAATCCTGCATCTAATAACTCCAATATTATCTTGCGACGTGGCTCCTTCCACAATGGATGCACTGCGGCAATATCCGATTTTGCACACGTATTTTGTACCCAATCTAAATGACCCACAAGATCTATATCTCCAAAGACACCATGGGTGATTCCTTGCGCATGGCATTCATCCATCGCCTCTATAAATTGTCCCTCATAGGAATTCCAGCTTGCTTCCTTTATAGATAGCGGCACTCCTAAACGTTCTGCCTGAGCGGCCACTACTTCAAGGGGAAGTGCATGGGATTTAGAAATATCTCCTTCCTCTTCAAACATGGTCAGTAATCTTTTCGGTTTCATCCCCATTTTCATTGCCCGGTAATAAGCCATTGCAGAATCCTTTCCACCACTCCAAGAACATACAAATGGAATATCTTTCAATTTCGGCACATCCTTTCCTAACTATTTTCTTTGTAATCTATTTTTAAAAATCAAGAATATAATCCACTACTTCTATCACATACTTATAAAAACATGAAAGGGGTACGCTTTCTTTGCATTCAATTTCCTCCATATTACCACGAAATAGACTGATTAAAATGGGTATTATTCTATTAATACTTGCTGCTTTTGATGCCCTATTTACCGATTTTGGCATTCAGAGTCATCATATAACTGAATCTAATCCGATTATGCGTAGTATATATGAAATTAACGTCACAGGCTTTTATATTGTCAAAATCGCCCTTCCCGTTTTATTGATCGGTATAGTGGCTAAATTAGAATCAAAACCATTCATTCTGGTTTTATTAAATGTAACAATTTCCCTCTATGTAATTGTGCTAATGCTTCACTTTTTTTGGCTAACTCTTGTATTTATCGGTAAGTAAATCCAGCAACTAACTTGCTGCTGGATTCTTTTTAGCGTTCTTTTCCTGCTGCTCCCAACGCTTCAATAACGGAAATGGATCATAAGCCCACTCTGTACGACCATTAAACTTATACATCCCGTAATGTAAATGTGGCGGGAATTTCCCTGAGGTTCCCTCACGACCGTAACCCGAACTACCAACGTATCCAATGACGGTTCCTGGCTCCAAAATATCGCCTTCTTTTAACTCCTTCGTATAACCCGATAAATGTGCATAGTAATGATAGGTATTATTAACATCTCGAATCCCAACACGCCAGCCACCGAAATCGTTCCAGCCCTTCGTTTCAACAATTCCATAAGTTGTCGACTTCACTGGAACACCATATGAAGCAAACAGATCGGTCCCTTCATGCATGCGTCGGCCACCCCAGCCGCGACTGTCACCCCAAGTACTGCGGTAACTGTAATCATGCTGAAGAGCCAGTGGGAATGCACGTCCATCAAGATCTAAAGTATTATAATACTTATAAATTTTAGCATTTGTCATTACCTGCTTAACCGCTTCATCTCGAACGTAATATTCCTTCAAAGTTTTTTCAAAATCTTCTTCTGTTACGATCCGTTCATTCAAATAATTAGTTAGCGTAAACATTACGTCATCATCTTGTTTTAGATCGGCGAAACCATCATTATTCCCATCAAGTCCATTACCATCAAAAAAAGTGATGGATATGCTATTCCGATCATCCCTTATCGGATTTAATAATCCAACCCAAAAGTCATTCGAAAATTGGAATGCCACAACTCCATCTCGTTTCGGAAGATCACTTCGAACCTCTTGCAGATTACGTTCGTATTGATCAATTGCTGCCAAGTAATACCACGGTAGCATCTCACTTGAATACTTTATATAGTAATCCATACGCATTTCCAAAATCTGTTCCCGCGTCGGTTCCTTCTCCGCAGCAGAAACATTCGTTGAAATACAAAAAGAAAGCACACAAACAGAAAATCCTAGCTTCAGCCAGCTCATCAATATCAATACCTCCATAATCATTATTCAAATAGCTTTCCCCAGAAAAAACTTTTCATGAATCACATTTTTTGAGTAAAAAGGAGAATAATAAAAACGACTGCTATAAAAACAGTCGTCTAAAAGAAAAGCGCAGAGCTAGACATAATTTTACTTTTTGCATGCATTCAAAAATGCTTCAAAAATAGCGAACGAATGAGCATCACCTTTACTTATTAAGCTCTCGGGATGCCACTGAACACCCATTACAAATGGATGCTTTGTGCTTTCAAAGGATTCAATTACACCATCACTTGCAACACCACTGACGATAAAACCAACTGGCATATTTCGCAGCGCTTGATGATGATAGCTATTCACTTTAAACCTATCCACCCCGACAGTTTTGTGTAACAATGATCCTTCTGTCATTTCTACAAAATGGGAGCCATGCCAATTTGGAGCCTGCTGATCATGCTGTAATAATGGTCCATCTTTTTGCGAATAAATATCCTGATACATATCCCCGCCCATTGCTATACTCAGAATCTGGGCACCACGACAAATTCCTAAAACCGGCTTATTCAACTCCAACATCTTTTGAATAAGTGCCACTTCAAACAGGTCTCGCTCTGGCACGATACTACCCAATCCAAGCAGCGGCTCCTCACCAAACAAGGTGGGATCAATATCTCCACCACCAGTTAATAATAAGCCGTCAATTGTCCCTGCAATCTCTTCAATTCCCTCTTCAACTAAATTTGGCAACACAATTGGTACTCCCCCGAACTGTGTGATTGCACGTACATTACTCAATGGAACCGAAAGCAAATCCTCTTTTATATTTGACGAAACCCCAATAATAGCTCTCACTCTAAACACCCCCTTGTTACAACATCCTACTATATTAAAATGTATGCTTGCTCCCTAGGTGAGCATGATTTCATTACCAATAAATGAATTGATGCAACAAGTTGATGTTTATCAAGCCTACTTTTCATTCATTTTAGCTAATGCATCACCTATTAGTTCTGGCAAATACTCCTTCAAATCTTTAAATTCGTATCCTTGTGATTTTGCTTTTTCATTGCTGATCAACCAAGTCTCTGAAATATTGTATGGATTGTATGGAGATCCGCTCTCTTCCTCCGTTGTTGCAACCACATTCGAAGCCTTTTCCGCTTTTTCTTCTATATATTCAAGAAGCTCTCCCATTTTCACATGTCCATTGGATGTCGCATTAATTGGACCCTCAAAATCAGATTGACCAATCCATGCTAAAAAATCACCAGCCTCCTCCTCTGATATAAAATCCATAGCGGCCTCTAGGTTGACGAAATGCACATCCTCTTGATCTCTTACTTTTTGAATATAATAGTTTAGTCTTTCTGTATAGTCATTAAGTCCAATTACGATTGGAAACCTTACTGCAACGACTGGAAAGGGCGCGCGTTGGAAAAATGCTGCTTCAGCCTGTCTTTTACCCTCACCATAGGTAAAGTTTTCCTTTGGTCCTACGTTTAACTTATATTCAAAAGGATTGAAGTCTTCTTCAGTAAATCCTTTATCTGCGCTAGCTTGTTCATAAACAGATTTAGAAGATGTGAATACATATTTTTTCGTTTTCCCCGTAAACACGTCTATTGAATCTATTGCTTCCTGAGAGGAGTAACATATTTGGTCAAATATGATATCCCATTTTGTATCTACAAAGTTCTTTTGCATATCACCTACATCTAACCGGTCGACCTTTACGCGACTTACTCTATCTCCAAAGGGGTCCTCTACATTCCCTCGCGAGGCAATTGTTACATCAAACCCCTGTTCCAATAAAGATTCGACTAGCTGTACACCGAAAAATCTTGTTCCGCCCAACACTAATGCTGTTCCCACAATAACTCCCCCTATTTGTTCAATCTTCTTTAACTATCCCATTTCACCTACCACATAGTCAATATGAGAATATTCACTTTCCTTACTTAACAACAAAAAATACCGGTACATGAGTAAAATTAACTCAATACCGGTTAAAGAATGACTCTACATTTAAATAATTGGAGGATGAATTGGAAGTGATAAACTATCTGTTAGCTTACTATTTCCCAACAGTTCTATATTGTCTACGTTAAGGTTGATGGAAATAGAAACTACTATAAGAGCTAAAACTAATAGAGCTTTCTTCATAAAGAATCACCTCCCTAAATCTGAAATAGAACTGCTTTATCAAATTTGCCTTCCTCCTTATAAAATTCGGAAAGTATGTTTGAAAAAAGTTTATGTGCATCTGCACAACGCCCATTAGTCGATGTATATGGTAGTAATTTTTCCTCTAAATAAGCCATCGCCTTTGCCCTTGTATTATCTAAAAGTAGTAAATAAAAAGTAGCATACATTCCGTACTGGTAAACCTTAATTCTATTAGCTTCTTCTTTTAATAACTCGAAATTACCTCTGCTCGTATCCCAATTCTCTAATTGATATTCTGTTTGGCCAATATTGAACAAACATAATAGAAAATCCTCCGTGTCTTTTGGCATTTTTGTCTGGCTTTTCTTAAAATAGGCTCTCGCTATAGAATAATTCCCCATTATATAATGTAAATCCCCGATATTATGATAAACCTGAGGAAGTAAAGAACTGTAGTTAAATATTTCTGCATTTCTCAACAAATGACCATAAGTTTCTAGTGCTTTATCATAAACCTTTACTCGTGAATAATTCATAGAAAGCGATAACAACGTGTATAAAATCCTTCTAAAATTAATCTGTTCCTTGAAATATTCCAAGGCTTTTTCACCATAAATGATTGCTTGATTTGATTCTGCTAAATGACCTTTAACAACTGCAATATGATAAAGAACTTCTCCTTCAAAGACACCTAAACTAATATTTTTTTGAATGATCTCCATAAGATTCTTATCTGCTTCGTGATATTTACCTCTTAATACTAAAAATATCGAATGGAAGTAAGAAAGTAAATACCACTCATGTTGGGAAAAATTTTGTTTATGTATTTGTAACCATCTAAATTGATCCTCGGCTAGCTTTAGCTCATTTACAGACAAAAAGTATCTCAACTTATACAGCTCATATAAGTACATATAGTCCGTATAGACAATAAAATCCTTATAATTTTCTAATTGCTCATAAGCAGGTGGTAACTTTTCCAATTCATAATATTGCAGGTGGGATACAAATTCATCGAGTAAATGTCGAATATTGCGTTCTCCTTTTTCTAATTCACTAATATCTACTTTTAGCCGTTCTAGCAATAATCGAATAGTTTCAGAGTTTCCTTCTCTATTATTATTCTCAATTTTACTCAAATGCGTGATTGAACAAATCCCATCGCAGAGCGTTGCTTGGGTCATTCTTTTCTTCGTTCGATGATATTTGATTAATGGACCTATTTTCACACAATCACTTTCTTTCTGCTTTTCTTTTACCATTATAATAGTTTAAATTTTCCCAATAAACAAAACTATTTAATTATGCTAGTTTTAAGTTGCACTTCAAATACAAACTGAAAAGGAGATTGGACAAATGAACAAAGCAAAATTGTTATTATTAAGTGCAGTACTAGTTGGATCATTAGCAGCACCAATGCAAGCAAGCTCATCAGTAAGTGCAATTTCTAACGAGGCAATTGATTCTGCAAAAGGTATGGAGACATTTCGCGTTTATGTAGAGAGTAATACTAAATCTACAAAAAATAATATAAAGAATCAATACGACGTTCGCTGGGAATTAACGGAGAACGGATTTTCCACTAATATGAATCAAAAACAGTTTGATGCACTCCAAAATAATAAAAATATTACCGTAACGAAGGTTGAAAAAGTAACGCTTGATGCAGATCTTCGTTCCACAGAATTTGACAAAATGGCTGGAGAATATCCTACCCAACAAACACCTTGGGGCATAAAAGCTATCTATAATGATTCCAGTTTAACGACAACATCAGGTGGAGCGGGTATTAACATCGCTGTCTTAGATACTGGAGTAAATATTAATCACTATGACTTAACTAACACGGTAGAACAATGCAAAAACTTTACGACTGCTACACCAATCGTCAATAATAGCTGTAATGATGCAAATGGTCATGGCACGCATGTTGCAGGAACTGCCCTTGCGGATGGTGGCAGTGATGGAGCAGGAATATACGGAGTAGCGCCAAGTGCAGATTTATGGGCTTATAAAGTGCTTGGGGATGATGGCTCTGGTTATTCAGACGACATAGCTGCAGCTATTAGACATGCAGCTGATCAGGCAGCTTCTACTGGAACAAAAACAGTTATTAATATGTCACTTGGTTCTTCAGCTAGTAATAGTCTAATAACTAGTGCAGTAAATTACGCCTATGGTAAAGGCGTTTTAATAGTCGCTGCTGCTGGTAATACCGGTCCCGCGCAAGGGTCTATCGGATATCCTGGAGCATTAGTAAATACAGTAGCTGTTGCTGCACTAGAAAATCGTCAGCAAAATGGAACTTACCGTGTTGCGGACTTTTCATCCCGCGGTTATAGTTCAACGGACGGAGATTATGTTATCCAACAAGGAGACATAGAAATTTCTGCTCCGGGAGCCGCAATATATTCTACTTGGAATAACGGTGGGTACAATACAATAAGTGGAACGTCCATGGCTACTCCACATGTGGCTGGACTTGCAGCAAAAGTATGGTCTGAAAATCCTTCCTGGACTCATATACAGCTTCGCACAAATCTACAAAATCGTGCAAAAGCAGTAGATATTAAAGGAGGCACTGGCGCAGCAACTGGCGACGACTATGCTTCTGGATTTGGGTTTGCAAGAGTTCAATAACTAACAAAAGAGGCTTTCTCCACTGTTTTGCCCCCAAGACAAATGGAAAAAGCCTCTTTTGTTTTTTACAGAAGATAGAGACTATATGTATTTTCCAAATACCCCATAACCAAAATACACTGTAAGTAGTGATAATACTGCGAATACAAGGTACTCTACTGTTCCGCCTGTTCTTGTTGTAATAGGAAATCGGACCGTTATCTTTAGTGGATACAATAATTTAATACCATTTTTTGTTGCCATATCTAAGATATAGTGACTCGCCATACCAACAAGAATACCCGTAACGATAGATTCATTGTCGATAAACGAGGTCAAAAGAATAGCTATCAATACTAAAAATAGCAAACTATGCGTGAATGATCGATGTCCGAAAAGGGTGTTGATCACCTTTGATAATACTTTAAATTTACGACCGATTTTACTACCTCCATGGCAAATATCGGGTATTAGAGCACCAACTACTCCTGCACCGACTACTAGAATGGGTTCATAATCTGTAACCTGGGCAAAAGCAAGACTTGCTGCAAGACCGCCTATGATGTGTGTGTTTCCTGTCATGCTTTTATTCTCCTTCTTGTTGTAAGTCGACTATTATTTTATCCTATTTTTAGTATGTAAGTTATCGGGCATTTGTACTGTTAATATAATTTATAAAATGACAGATGAAAAAGGATTGAGCTTGAAAAGAAGTGGGTATAGATATAGAAAGGGAGTGATGATTGTGGCAAACGGAAATAAAAGATCCATGATAATCGGGGCAGCTACCGCACTTGCAGCAGTATATCTCACAAGTAAAAACAATAAAGCACAAGTAAAAACAGCAGTAAAAAATTCTAAAACAAAGATTGATTCAATGGTGGCTTCTAAAAACACAAAACCAAGTCAAATGACAAAAACAGGTTTCTCTGACCCACACGATCCAGATGATAATCGTATGGTCGAAGAGGGTGCTATGACAAGCGTTCAGTATTATAATGAAAATGTACAAGATGCCAACTCAAAAGCAGAGGCAAAACAAGCATTTCCTAAATCTCAACAAAAGAAATTACCGAAAAAAGAAGAATCGTTACATGAAGCTAATAACGAATCACCAGCAAAACAACAAAATACAGCACACGTATAAAATACAAACACCATTGTCCCTTGTGGGCACTGGTGTTTTCAATATGTAATTAGGAAACTAAGTGAAAAATTTAACTTAATCCCCTACCAATTCAATAACAGCCTGAATCTCAACACCACTTAAAGCCTGTGTAGCCAAACGGTCTGCTTCCCCATTCATCTTCCTCGGTACTAATTCGTACTCCGCTTGAATTCCAAGTTTCGATAGCTTTCCTTCAATCCGATCAGCCCAACCAGTTAAATCTCGTTCGATTACCGGCCACTCGCCGTTTAAATGGTTGATAACTACCTGTGAATCACCTATAAATCGAACAGGTAAATGATGAACACCAAGTAAATCCAATTCCTGTAACCCTAAATGCATCGCAGCATATTCCGCTTCATTATTCGATTCCAAACCTGTTGCGGGTGCATTTCGTCTCAACCGATACGCCTTGCCATTCTGTTCATAATAAATGACACAACCAAGCCCAGAACTTTTCGTTTCACGGTCATATCCCCCATCGAAATATACCGTTACATTATGTGGCTCTGTCTCAATACCTTTCAAATATCCCTTCAATTCCTTCACTGTCCACGAACTATCGAACCGATCAACAAATGTCACTTGCTTTAGTCGCCCCGTTCGCTCCATATCTTCCGCAAACAACAATGCCTGCGCAGCTGGCACCTCATCCGAATAAAACTCCATCTCCGCTCCTCTCGGCGTTTTATACACCCACTCCATTCGCACCTTCATCTCGCATTCCTCCTTATATAGCATTAGTATCTCCATTGTATATCAATTTATGACGCTTCTGCTGCAACCAAAAGAGGCTTTAGATAAAAATAGCAGTCGAAATTAATATTCGACCGCTTAACAAAATATCCATTTATGCATATGCTACAGATTTTTTTCAGTAAATCTAGTATATTTGAAATGTAAAAAGTATTTAAAACACTATTAGTTAAGCAAATAGTACTCTATTACAAAATAATCATTTAGTAATGAAAGAGGATATTTCTTAATTATAGGATTGGAGGTAACCACTCTATCGATAGAAACTTCATGAATATCAAAACATGACTACCAGTCTATAGTAAAAATTGTTTTTTATTTTGTTTAATGGCTTGAATGTAAAAAGGTAAATCCTGAAACTCGAAGAAGAATAAAGCTTGTTGATACACTTCTTTGATTTCCGCTAGTGGAGCATCTGTTTTTTCTAGGCACTGGCCTTTATAGTACAAAAATTGTCCATTTAGAAACATAAAAGAACTTTCTTTAGATTTTTGTATTCCTTGGTTAGCGGTGTCTAGTGCTGCATCGTAGTCTTGAATATCGTAAAGTGTTTTACACTTATTAAATAGAACCGTGATCAGAGTTTCATAAATTTTATAGTCATTATAATTTTTATGAATATGTTCTTTTAGGATTTTATTATAATAGTATAAACATTTTTGTATCTCTCCTATTTCTCCATAAACGTTAGCTATAGTGCTATTAATTTTGATATGCAAAAAACGGAACTGGATAGTCGTTTGATTTGAAAAGTTCAAAATACTTTGAAGTCTGCTTATACATTCGTCTGGAGTAATCATATTTAATTTAAAATGTGCCGTAGTTAAGATGTGCTCTAAGTAGAAATTTAACCAAATATTATCTTTATCTACTTTATTTTCATTAATGATTGAGATGACTCTTTTATAATTATGCTCCTTTAAATGAAATTCAATATCTTTAATTATTTTTTCACTTTCAAGTACGTTTTTATGAAATAACATCTCTATAAAATACTCCACTGGGACTTGGAGCTTTAATGCGATTTTCAATAATGTATCTATTGCTGGATATACTTCTCCAGCCTCAATTCGACTGATAGTTGACTGTGTACAAATATCTTTTGCAAGCTCTTTTTGGGACATACCCATTTCAGCTCTCAACTTACTAATCTCTAAACCTAAATATTTCATCTCCAACAGTATCACCCCATATAATATAAAAAAGGACGGTAAAAAACATGAAAAAATTATCAATTATCTTATTAATCGTATTAGCTGTTGCTCTTTATCCAAATGTAAATAGTGAAACTACTCTAGTCGCTAAAAATCCTATTACCACTTTAGATTTACCATATATTTACTAACTCAAACAAAGTCCAATAAAATGATTATCTCTTTAGTTTTATTGGACTTCTCTAATCAAAACCATATTGTATATAAGGAGAGAAACCAATGCAGCCTACAGGATATCTTGATGTAAGTCAGTCTTCACTACTTAAGCATAGCGCAGATAAGAAAAATAATCATCAAAAAAATAGCTTTTTTAATTTGAATGGCATAGAAGGAACTGAAAGCATTCAAGAATATGCGTCTTCCTTGACTGCACTGGAATTGGACCTTGTATATGCAATAAAACGGAACCAGTTTGAATTATATTACCAACCTAAAGTGGATGCGAAAAAAGGTTTAATCATTGGAGCCGAGGCACTTATTAGATGGAATCACCCCATGTTAGGGTTAATTTTACCTAATAATTTTATTCCATTGGCAGAAAAAATTGGCTTTATTAATCAAATTGGAAAATGGGTTAAGTACACTGCTTGTAAGCAGAACAAAGCTTGGCAGGATGCGAATTTGTCAAAGATTCCAGTATCAGTTAATCTTTCTGCTTCTCGCTTTCTTGAGAAGGATTTAATCTGTAGCATTATGGAAACATTGAAGGAAACTCAATTAGATCCGCAATACTTAGAAATCGAAATTACTGAAACATCTATTCTTGAAAATGAAACTGTCGTCTTCTCTATGTTAGATGAACTACGAAACTTAGGAATTAAAATTGCGTTGGATGATTTTGGAACGGGTTACGCTTCTTTGTCTAACTTACAATTGTTCCATGACAAAATTGACATTCTTAAGATAGATCGTTCCTTTATTAAGAACCTTAGCAGTTCTAAAAATGAGGATGCGAATTTTTTTGTACATATAATCATTCAGATATCAAACCGCTTGAATAAGAACATCATTGCTGAAGGAGTAGAAACAAAGGAGCAGCTTGAAGTTTTACAAAGCTTTAATTGCCAAACTGTTCAAGGATATCTTTACTCCAAACCAGTACCAGCAAATCAGTTTGCAGAGTTATTAAAAAAACAGAGGATAGATCCTATTGGTTGAAAAAGGCTCCCTACATTAGGTAGGAAACCTTATTTTCATATTATAGTATAAGCATGTTATTTCACTATTAAATAGGAAGAATTGCTCCACTGGGATGTTTCCCCCAAAGTAGACTCCCTTTTCCTCAAATGGACATCTAATTTAACATAATCACTGCCGTCATTCTTTTTATCCACGCCGAAGGAACTTGACATGAATTCCAAGAAACACTTTAAAGGAACAGATCTACTAAGTCAAAAGGCTTGTCGATCAAGTAATCATAGCTGTCTGGATTGCCAAAGCCGTAATTAGCGAATACAAAGGGAACCCCGGCAAATTTGGCTGCATCACAGTCACCTTGTGTATCACCTACGTACACTGCCGCTGAGATATTATTGCGTTCCATCAATAGTTTAATATTTTCTCCTTTAGTGAGTCCAGTTCTGCCCGGGTTTTCAAAATCGAGAAAGTATCTTTCAAGCCCATGATACGAATAAAATGATTCAATATATCCTTCCTGGCAATTACTGACGATAAATAAGCGATAGCGAGAAGATAATTTTTGAAGTACTTCCTCTAATTCCGGATACAAAACCCCTCCTTCACGTTTTAAATCTACCTGCTCTCTATCACAGCATATAAGAATGAGTTCCATTTGTTTCGCTTCATCTAAATAGTCAAATAAGCGGGCTGCGATGTCTTTGATCTGTAGACCCATTGTTTTTTTTAGGTCATCCTCGGTAACTTCACCCTGGCCATACTTTACTTCTTGAACAACTTTGGACCAGGATTTAGATACTGTTTTTCTAGAATCCCAAAGTGTTCCATCAAGATCAAAAATGATGCTGTCCATAATGCATTTACCTCCTTATTGAAAAGAAAGACACAAAATCCTCTAATTAAGAATTCGTGTCTTTTCAGTTTTTATTTTTGACGTGCATGTTTGATTTGTTCTATAAAACGTTTAGCTGTTTCTGTAATTTGTTCGTAACCGTCTACATCTGGCTTACCGATTAGACTACCACCAGCACCGACCGCTACTGCTCCAGCATTAATCCACTCACCAACATTATCCACACTTACACCGCCTGTAGGCATAAGGTTAGCTTGAGGAATCGGACCTTTTATCGCCTTTATCACTTTAGGTCCCATAAGTTCCCCAGGAAATACTTTCAAAATATCCGCACCGCTTTCCAACGCTTTTACGACACCTTCAATTGTCATAACACCGGGCATATATGGTATTTGATATCGATTGCAAAGAGTCGCAGTAGCTTCACTGAAATAAGGGCTTACCACATATTGAGATCCTGCCAAAATGGCAATGCGAGCAGTTTCAGCGTCCAGTACTGTACCGGCACCGATGAGGATGTCCTCTTTGAACTCTTCTGCTAATTCTCGGATGACTTCTGTAGCACCAGGAATTGTATAAGTAATTTCAATTGCAGATACCCCACCTTTTAATGCTGCTTCCGTAATTCTTTTAGCCTGTTCTGTATTTTCGGTACGTACAACCGCAACAAGTCCAGAGTCTGTTATTTTGGAAATTACTTGATGCTTCATCAACATATCCTTTTCAGCTCCTTAAGCCCATTTGGGGTTATCAATGACTTCCGCTTTGCCATCTTTTTCAACAACCAGTTTACGATATCCTTTTGTCTCAATTGTTCCATAGTCATGACCCGCATCTGCACGGAAAGAAAAGAAAGTTACTAGAGGTTGGTCTCCTATGTTGATGCTTCGGTGTGCATAACGAGCCGGTACATATACCGCTTGACCTGGTTCAAATTTTTCAATCTGCCAGTCGCCTTCCGGATTTTCCATTAACATGTAGCCTTCGCCACTTAGGCAGTAATATACTTCACCTGTTTCTAAAATTGTATGGAAATGACCTTTTGTCATGTAATACTCATTACCTACTTTACCTGGATACACAATGCTAGTACCAAATAAGATATCTCCTTCTGTTTGAGGTACCTCTAACTCATAGAATTCATAGATAAGAGGATCATTTTCTGTAGCAACTTTTTTGTCAAAAGCCTGTTCGTCGTAGTACATCCCTTTCATGCGGGATAATTGTCTTTTAGTTGATTCTCTTGTTGTCGACAATCCTGTGGCTAAGTTAAAATCTATATTTAATGCTTTTACTGGTTCTATCATTTAAATGTCCCTCTTTCTACTAATAATTATCGTGATTGGTTTGAAATCTCTTCAATTTGCTGAAATGTTTCCCCTTCAATCGGAAGGTGGAACACTTCTGCGATGACTTGAGTCCAGCCGTGCAAGAAATAAATCCAACCGTCCTCCACTTGAAGCTGCCCTCTCTCAGCTTGTGCAAGTGCCTGATGCATAAAATCTCGATCCCCACGATAGTTAAGTTCCCATACAAAGCTATTAGAAGGAAACTGTGCAGCATCAGTCAATGGTGAGCCCGGTCTATCTTTACCAAGTCCAGTTGCATTAATGATCAGTGAGTTGTCTGCTAGGGACTGAAGTAGCGCACCATTTTCTTCTGAACTTGAAATGAGGTGATATTCCACATTCGCATCCGAATTGACTTTAGATAGGATATGTTTTATTTCTTCTAGCCGTTTTTCGTTCATATCGGTTATGACCAGACGCTTTGGTGTTTCATTACCTTTTTCACCGTTCATTAAATAGGAAGAAATTGCAATCGCGCTGCCACCAGCACCGAGAAGCAATGTTTCACCTTCGCTTTGGCTCCAATAATTATCTGGAATAAACCGTTCAAGTGCCATCCCGCTACTGATTGGATCCTTGGCATGCCCTCGCAATTTCCCTTCCTTTTTTGAGATGCAAGATAGTTCTCCAAACATTTTTGCATACGGATCCATTTCATCAAATAAATCTTTCGCTGCTTCATACAAATCAATTTTATGTGTAGTTACAAGAGCTCCAAGGGAAAGTTCATCATTTTTTATAAATTCGACTACTTTTCTGTACTCAGACGGATCAGCATGAATCGCTAAATCTATCCCTTTGAGAACAGCATTGGGAAAGCCAAGTACCTTTGCCCATTTCGGAAATAACGTCATGATAGACGATTTTGTCGTTGTTACACCTATAAAATACATTGTTGGAACTGTTGCCTGTTCAGGTAGTTGTACCATACAATTATCACCCTTTCTTATCGTTTGGCAAAAGCTTTGGCGGGATTGCTCACTAACATCTTTTGAATGATTTCTTCCGTCACACCTGCGTGTTTAAGCATGGGAATGAAATGAGCCAATAGATGATCCATACCAAAACTTCCACCATCGTAAAACTTCATTCGCTTTCTTGTTGTATCAAGGCTAAGCAGAATTTGATCTTCATGTCCGGCATCTAGAAGACGATGGATTAGTTCTATTTCTTCTTCATCAGAGTGATAATGGAAGCGACCAATTGTATCGAGTTCTAAAAAAACACCAGTAGACGCTACATGTAGCATATAATCCGCATTTTCCATTTTCCTATCGAGATGGCATATAATTAACTGTTCGGCAGGAACCCCTAGACTTTCGTACAATGCAACTTGTTCGAGAGCGTGATAGCCAAGTTCTGTATGACTCATGATAGGGGAACCAGTAGTGAGGGCGGCTTTTGCAGCAGCACGAAACAAATCGAAATATCTTCCTGCGGTACCTTGCATGTCAGTGGCTGTCTTAATCAATCCCGCACGCGCAGGAAGTTGCTCTGATGGCCAGTCACCTTCTCCATCTGCGAACATGCCTTCTGTCAATTCATTTATAAAAAGTTCAGCAAGTTGCTCTGAGCCTTTTGTACGAATCCAGTGATCATTAGGGTAAAAGGATAGTTTATGAAACCCAGTAGAAGCTAGAATATTTAAACCAGATTGTTCGGCTACTTCCGTAAGCCACCGAGCATTACGTCCTGATCCCACAGGTTGGGCATCTATTATGGTCTGAACACCAAGAATTTGAATTTCTGCTAATTCCTTCATCGTCAGTTCAAAATCATCAATGCAAAGCGCCGGATCTTGCTTCGCAGGATGTCCAGGCTTGATAAATAAATGTTCATGGGCGTGCGTGATACCCATTTCTTCCGGTCTGATATCTCCCTTAACAGTGGTAACCATACGTTCTCTCATTTGGATCACTCCTAAATCTCCAGCATTTCAAGGAGGTTTCGTGTTGAAACGACAGCCATTCGTTCTACAGCTTCATTTGTATATGCACCAATATGCGGTGTAAGGATAAAATTAGGGAGTTGCACGAGCGAGTCTCCTTTGGAAGGAGGTTCCTGTGAATAGACATCCTGTGCAGCAACTGCAATCGTGCCATTGTTTAGCGCTTCATAAAGTGCTTTTTCGTCAACAAGCTCTCCACGTGCTGTATTGATTAAAATTGCGCTTGGTTTCATCTGTATCAAGATATTTTCATTGATAAGATGTTTGGTATCCTCAGTAACTGGCAAGTGAAGAGTGAGGATATCAGCCTGTTTCACAGCATCTAAAAATTCTTCTGTTCTTGTAACTTCGTAAGTATCGAGAAACTCCTGGTCATTAAAATATGGATCATAAATTGTAACATTCATTTCTAGCCCTCGTGCTCGCTTAGCCACTTCTTTACCAATCTGTCCTCCACCAAAAACCGATAAATTTTTGTTTGTCAGCTCCGTACCAATTATGCGATCCCAGCTTAACTGTTTGACTTCATTAATAGTAGAAGAAAGTCTTCGTCCACTTTCGAACATTAGACCGATCGCAAGTTCAGCAACGGAGATATTATTTGTGCCGATTGCGTTTCTCACCGAGATTCCCATTTCTTTTGCTTTTTCTAAATCGATATTATCCATTCCAACCCCATATTTCGAAATGGCTTTTAGGCCTTTGAACGCTTCAAGAACCCTTGGAGGAAGTGGATCGACACCTACAATTATTCCAGCAATGTCTTCAGTAGCAAGTTCTAGCAAATTATCCTCTGATAATGTTTTACCTGACGTATTTTCAATTATTTCATAGCCTGCTGCTAGCAACATTTCAAAAGGCTTCTGTTTGTACTTTTGAAATGATTTTGGAGTGATAAGTATTTTCGCCATCAATTTCCCTCCGGATTTATGTTTATGTATACAACATTACTATGTCACTACATTAATATTTAAAAATATATGCTACTTAGTTCATGTCAATCATAACTTTCATCACTTTATCTTTGTTAGCTTCGATAATTTCGTAAGCCTTGAGATAATCTTCAAATGAGAATCTATCTGTAATTAATTCTGTCAGTTTGATCTTGCCTTGCAAGATTAGTTCCACTGCTTGGTCGAAATCCATAGATTGGTACATAGCACTTCCTAGTATAGTAAGCTCATGATCCTGTACATAACCCATATTCACTTTGGTAAGATCCGAAACAACTCCCACCACAACAACCGTACTTCCTTTACGTGCTACTTCAATTGCCTGTGCAACTGTAAAGCTAGAGCCGACGCATTCAAAAATAACATCTGATTTTTCCTCTCCAAATTGGCGCAGAATACCTTCAGTCAATTGCTCCTCTTTGCTGTTAATCGTTTCAATACCACATACTCTAGCCATCAGAAGTCTAGTAACACTTAACTCTGCTACAACAACTTTTTTGGCACCTAGAGCTTTTGCTGTCTGAGCAACTAAGTTTCCAATCGGTCCTCCACCAATAACAAGTACGTTTTTACCTTCCACAGAAGGAACGCGTTTAACTGCATGTACTGCTACAGCAAGTGGCTCAATCATAGCCCCTTCATCCCATCCAATTGAATCTGGAAGGATAGTCAACTTATCTTCCTCTACAACAAAATAGTCAGAGGCCATACCAGTTGTTTGGAAGCCTATAACCTTTAGTTCCTCACAAACATGATACATTCCATTTTGACATGGGAAGCACTTGCCACAGACTACTTGAGGCTGAACAGTAACTTTCTGACCGTTCTTTACACACGTAACTTCTGAACCCAATTCCACAACTTCCGCAGAAACTTCGTGTCCTTGAACTACTGGAAAAGAAGTGTAGGGGTGCTTGCCATGAAATACATGAATATCAGATCCACATACACCGATTCTTTGCATTTTCAGTTTTACTTGTTTTGGACCTACTTCCGGAACATCTACTTCCTGAAAAATAATTTTTGCCGGTTCTGTCATTAAGGCTTGTTTCATTTTCAACTGTAGTCCCTCATTTCTCAATAAGTGATAATAATTTTCTTATTTGTCTTGCCTGAAAGATAATCTTGGAATGCTTCTGTAATTCGTTCAAAGGGATAAGTAGTAAAAACAAAATCCGAGAGCACAAGCTTTTCTTCCTCTACCCATTGAATGATTTGTTCGTGGCAAGCTCCTTCTTCTACTTTTCTAGGCATCTGCTGAAAATTGATATTCCAATTATAAGGAACATCCTCTAGATCAAGTTTTAAATTAGTCGATTTAGGCACCCCATAGCAGAGAATTTCACCACGGTCTTTTAATAGAGATAGTCCTTCGTTGATAACCACTTCTGATCCAACAGCATCCAAGACAAAGTCAACCCCATTAGGATTACTTTTTAGCAGTTGTTCCTTCACCAAACTTAGAGAACTATCAATCACTATTTCCGCACCGAATTCCTTGAGTAACTTCCCTTTTTCCTCACTTCTTACAATTGCAGTGATATTCTCTATTCCACGTAAACGCATTAGTTTCACAAAAGAAATAGCTACCGTTCCACTGCCATAGACTACAATCGAATGTCCTTGCTGAACACCAAAGTGTTGAATCGCGCTATATACTTCACGCAATGTAACCAAAACAGGTGCTTCTTTTACTGAAATCCATGACGGCAGTTTCTTTTGGGCATATGCTGTTTCAGGAATTTCTTCAGTAGATGTATAGCTTTTGACATCATCTACAACACCATATTCACTAAATGCTCCCCAGCCAGAACTAAATGGATTGTTGCCAGTAATTGCAGGTGTAAATGGAAGAATAACTAAATCACCTATTTTAAAACTTGTAACTTCTGAACCGATTTCTACTATCTCTCCAACCGCCTCATGACCGAGCATCATTGGATAATCAGAGAGACCGAATCCTTTGAATGACTGTTCGATAATTGTCGCATCAGTACCACAAATTCCACAAGCAAGCGTTTTAACAAGTGCCTGTTTCGAAGTGATTTCCGGAACTGGAACTTCTTCAACGGAAAATTGGTTTAATTTATTGACCACAAATGTCTTCATTAATGTCTCTCCTTTTTAATAGAGATGATTAAACTGTACGTTCTTTTTTACTTGTTGCAATCTGAAGTAGAACTGCTGCGATAATAATAGCCCCTTTAATAATATCTTGTGGATACGAAGGAACAGCCATTAGGTTCATAATATTACCTATTAATCCAAGAATTAGTGCACCTGCTACTGTATTTAGAACAAAACCACGACCACCCATTAGGCTTGCGCCACCAATTACAACCGCCGCAATAGCATCTAGTTCCTGCCCCATTCCTACAGTCGCACTTCCTGTTGAAGAACGAGCAGCTATAAATACACCCGCAAGTGCTGCAAGTGCACCTGAAATCGCATAAGTCGACATTACATAAAGCTTTGTACGAACACCCGCTAATTTCACTGCCGTCTCATTACTTCCGATTGCAACAATCTTGCGTCCAAATCCTGTATACCTTTGGATGATAGTGAAAATAATGATTAGGAGAATCGTAATGAAAATAATAGGATACATTAAATCTTTGCTAACAAGTATATCGATTGTGTTCGATTCCACACGTACCGGTCGACCCTCAGTAATCACAAATGCTATACCTCGTGCAATAGTCATCGTTGCCAGAGTAGCAACGAATCCTTGAATACCTGTATATGCAACCAAGAACCCTGAAAATACCCCAAATAACAGACCAACTAAAACAGCAATACCAATGGAAACTGAAAAGTGCAATCCAATATCAGTTATTAATAGAGCCGAAACGGTTGCTCCAAGTGCCATTAAGGAACCGACGGACAAGTCAATACCACCAGCCAAAATAACATACAGAAGACCAATAGCTACTAAAATTGGACCTGCCTGTTGAAGAAGAATATTACGAAGATTCATTGGTGTTAAGAAAGTATCTGATAGCAGTGCACTAATTACGACTAGCAGTAGAAGTATCAAAAATGTATTGTTGTTAATAATAAACTCTTTCCAATTGAATTTCTTTGTAGCAGATGACATCAGTTTTAAACCCCCATTGCTAGTTTGATTAAGTTATTTTCTGTGAGCTCATCCTTTTTGACTTCTCCCATGATTTCACCTTCACGCATAACATATGCGCGGTCACACATTCCAATAATCTCAGACATTTCCGAAGAAACAATAATTACAGCTACTCCTTTTCCCGCGAGATCATTGATGATTTTATAAATTTCAGTTTTAGCTCCGACATCGACACCTCTTGTTGGTTCATCCAAAATAATAAGCTTTGTATCTATTGCAAGCCATTTGGCAAGTGCCACTTTTTGCTGGTTACCTCCACTCAGACTATCTGCTGGATCTTCAGTAGAACCATATTTTGTTGAGATACGAGCTAGTAATTCCAAGACATTGTCTTTTTCCTGTCGATGGGAAATCCATCCATTTGTTTGATTGGAAACCATTGTGGAGTTTATCCGGATAGACTGACTTAATAGTAATCCTTGTTTTTTTCGATCTTCAGGTAATAATCCAATTCCTAGTTTGATAGCTTGTTTAGGTGTTTTGATGTCTATTTGTTCGCCTAAATAATAAGTCAAACCTGACTCTTTCTTGTCAGCTCCAAAAATAGCTCTCATAATTTCCGTTCTCCCAGAACCTACTAAGCCACTGAACCCCACTACTTCGCCAGCACGAACCGTGAATGAGGCATTTTTTACATGATTCCCGACGTTCAGATTCTCTACCTTTAGGACTTCTTCGCCAACTAAAGCATGACGTTCAGGGAAAAGCGTTGAAATTTCACGACCAACCATCATGGTAACTAATTGATCTTTTGTTATCGTATTTGTATCAACAGTGCCTACATACTTACCATCTTTTAAAACAGTAATTTTATCGCTTATAGCGAAAAGTTCTTCCAAACGATGTGAAATATATACAATTGTTACACCGGAATTTTTCAGTTTGACAATTAGCTCTAATAACTTTTGAGTTTCAGAATGTGTAAGCACCGCCGTAGGTTCGTCGAATACAAGAACTTTCGAATTTTTAGCAAGACATTTACAAATTTCTACAATTTGCTGATAAGCAACACTCAGTTCCCCTACTTTTTGATTTGGGTCGATGTGACCAAAACCAATCTTTTCGAGCTCCTGTTTCGCATTCTTTCGAAGCTTTTTCCAATTGATAAATAATCCACCACTACTTAATTTATCAATATAAATATTTTCAGCTACCGATAAGTCAGGTGCTAGCATGAATTCTTGGTAAATGACAGAAACGCCGAGATCAATCATTGCCTTTGGAGTTGAAACTGTAGCCTCTTTTCCATCGATAATGATATTCCCATCGTCCTTTGCATAAGCTCCTGCCAAAATTTTCATTAACGTCGATTTTCCAGCACCATTTTCACCAATTAGTGCATGGATTTCACCTTTTTTTACTTTCATATGCACATCTTCTAAAGCCTTAACTCCTCCAAAGTGTTTGGAAATATGGTTCATTTCAACAATATAATTTGAATCCATAATGAGTCCCCCTTTCAAACCGTCGTTCCAGTGTACTAATGCTGAAAATACTTCTTTTATGTAATAGGAATCCTCCCAACAAACAAGAGGAGGATTCCTAGATAATCTGTATTACTTTATGATTAATTAGAATCCAAAATCGTAGTAATCATCTACATTATCTTTTGTAACTGCTGCTGGTTCAGTCATTGTTATTTCTTCGTAGCTTTCTGGATCTTTTCCATCAACAATTATTTCTTTTGCGATTTCAATTCCAAGTTTCGCTACTTTGTACGGACTATTTTCTCCAGTTGCAAAGTATGAACCCTCTTTGATCAGGTCATAAGCTTCAAGTGCACCATCAGCCGCTGCTACAATATCTACATTGTCAATTCCTGCATTTTTTAGAGCGGTCATTGCACCTAATAACATTTGATCATTTTCTCCAAGTACAGTTGTCAGGTTTGGATTCGCAGTGATCAAATCTTCTGCTGCTTCAAGGCCATCTTCACGAGTCCATGCACCCCATCCTTGTCCAACTACAGAGAATTTAGCTTCTGCATTGGAAGCTTTTCCTGATGAAGCAAGTTGAGAATCTAATTCTTTAGCTAGTTTCCAAGCTTCATCTTCAGAAACTCCTAATTTACCTTCAAGGATACCTGCAAATAATCCTGTACGACGTTCTTCTCCTGCAACATTTCCTTTTGCACCACTAAGAGTGATTGATACAATTTCTTCATCACCCATTTTTTCAGCGTAAGCAAGCCCAACTAAACGGCCATTTTGCTTGTTATCAGAATAAACAGTAGTAATATCATCAGCCTCTGCATTAACACCGCTGTCTAGGTTTATAACACCAATGCCTGCTTCAGCAGCTTTATTGATAACTGGAACTACCGCATCTGGTTCAATTGCATCTAGGAAAATCATGTCCATTCCTTGAGCAATGAATGTTTCCATATTCTCTGCCTCTTTTGTTGTGTCCCCATTTGCATCTAAAACTGTTAATTTCCATCCTTCAGCTTCCGCATACTCTTTTACTGCATCTACAAGTGAAACAAAGTACGGTGAATCCTGTGTTTTGATAGCAAAACCGACTTTAATCTGATCATCCCCTCCACCAGACTTCCCATTTGCTTCATTTGAATCTGAACTACATGCTGCAACTACTAACATCATAAGAAGTAGAGTTGTAAAAAGAAATAATTTATTTGCTTTCAATGCTGTTTCCCCCTATAAATTATTTGTTAATTACATAGTTGCATCGTAATGTCACTACAATACAATGTTGTAATATGACTCTACTATACAACTAATTGATAGCGTTTTCAATAATATATTTAATTATTCTGCATTTTTTATTTATATTAATATTTCAAAATATTGATATTTTCAATTAAACGATAGTAAATCCTCCATCTATAACGAACTCGCTTCCTGTCACAAAAGATGCAGAATCAGATAACAAATAAATTACTGCACCAGCAAGCTCCTCTGGTTTGCCAAGTCGCTTCATCGGAGTCAGATCTGCCCACTGGTTTCTCCAATCTTCTCTCACAAAAGAAGTAAGCTCCGTAAAGATATAACCTGGACTGATACAGTTGACGCGAATTCCTTGTTCTGCCCACTCATAGGCTAATGACTTTGTCAGCTGCGTAACCCCTGCTTTTGAAGTATTATAAGATGCTTGTAACTGTGGGTAGTTGACAATGATACCTGACATAGAAGCAGTATTGACAATTGAACCTTTGATACCGTTTTCAATAAGGTACTTTCCGAATAATTGAGCCACATAAAAGACACCATTTAAATTGACATCAATAACCTTTAGCCATTCTTCTGGACTTGCTTCAATCACAGGTTTTTGTATGACAATACCTGCATTGTTAAAAAGAAGTTCAATTGAACCCATTTGTTTAACCGATTCTTCCAAAGCCTTTTTCACTGCATCATAATCCGTTACATCTACTTGCAATGAGAAAGTCTTACAGCCATACTTTTGCGCAATATCTTCTGCTGTTTGAGCTGCCGCCTCTCCGTTTATATCGAAAATAACGACATTTGCACCTACTGCCGCCAGATGCTCCCCAACTGTTTTACCGATTCCACGCGCCCCTCCGGTAATCAAAACAGTTTTATTTTTTAATGAAAATAATTTCTCTAGTATTTCCATTTTCTCATCCCCTCTCCATTCTTTTTACTGTTACCCGCTGTAGGAACTGCTCAACCAATTCAGTTGAAATATCACCTGTTTTTTCTGAAAGCGTATTCGCAGCCGATACCGCGATTGCTAACTGAAGCTTCGTCTCGTCTTCATGATTATCTATCATAGAACAAGCTATAGCCGCCACCATTGAATCACCAGAACCAACTGTATTTATTACGTCTAGCTTTGGTGGAGTAGCTCGAAGGACGCCTTTTTGGCTGATGAAGAGTGCCCCTTTCTCGCCAAGGGATACAATTACATTTTCGATTCCATTTTCTAATAATTTGTTTCCAGCGGCGATTACCTGTTCTTCGGATTCCAATGTTGTACCAAATAATTGCTCCAATTCATGAATATTTGGTTTAATAACGAATGGTGCAGCCTCCAAGCTCTTCACGAGATAATCACCACTAGTGTCAAGTACAACTGGGATATTCCTCATACTGCACATACTAATAAGCTGAGCATAAATATCAACTGGCAGCCCTTTCATAACACTTCCAGACATTGTTACAAGAGTAGCTCTTCCAAGGATTTCTTCGAAGTCCTTGATAAAACGATTAACAACATCAGGACTAATTTCATTCCCTGTTCCTAATACTTCTGTAGATATACTATTTTCATCCACAATGTTAATACATTCTCTCGTTTCCACACCCGTATCTGTAAATTGATGTGGTATCTGATCTAGATTTAATAGTTCAATGACTCTCTGACCTGTGTGACCACCAGTGAGACCAACAGCCAATACTGGATAGCCAAGTTGATGAATCACCCTTGCTACATTGAGCCCTTTACCACCAGCAGATGGAATGTTCTTTAATGCACGGTGGACGTCACCTTTACTAAAGCCAGGAACATGATAATACTGATCGAGTGCTACATTCAAAGTAACTGTGACAATCAAGTTAAATCTCCTCACTTTTCACTATCAATTAGTATTTTACCTTTTACCTTTCCATGTGTTTTGAACATCTCAAATGCAGAGGCAATTTCACTTAGTGGAATTTTCTTAAAAAGCAACGACTCATCAATTTTAATGTCACCCGAGCGAATATATTTTGCAGTTTCAATCCACTCTTCACCAGGAAAATCTTGACTGTATGACATCCATGATCCCGTCAAGAAAAACTCTTTACGATTGAGCTGTTCCCATTCATGGACGGAGAAGGTTAGCTCTTTAGTCGGCGTTCCAATGAGACAAACAGCTCCTTTCTTTTTAACTAATTCAAATGTAAGTTTAATAGTCGATGTGTTTCCGGCGGTTTCCAATACATAATCAAAACGGCGACCATCTAATTGCTCCAAGAAAGTAGCATTGGAAGAATTAACGCATTCATCTGCACCAAATCTTTTAGCAAGTTCAAGTCGTTCTTCACTAATATCAAATACCGTCACATGCCCTGCACCTAATATTTTCAGCCACTGTAATGTGAAAAATCCTATATTCCCAATGCCAAGTATGGCAACAGACTTTCCTGGTTGGAAGTCTAGTCGCCGGATGCCATGCAGTGCGACCGTAATAGGTTCAAAAAAAGCTCCTTGTTCAAATGAAATAGAAGAATCAAAGCGAATAGCATTCTTTTCAGGCACCAATACATATTCTGCAAAACTCCCTGAACGTCTGGAACCGACGAAGCTATAGGTTTCACAAAGAGCGTAATCACCATTAATGCAGTATTCGCATTCCATACATGGTAGTAATGGGGCACCAGCCACACGATCACCAACGGAGAGTGATTTCACGTTATCACCGATTTCAACCACTTCTCCTGAAAACTCATGTCCAAGAATAATCGGATATGAGTGAGCTGCATCACCATTTACTCTTGGAATATCAGAACCACAAATCCCTGTGTATTTTACTTTGATAAGGACATCACCAGAACCTGGTACCGGCGTTTCCACGTCCTCATAAATTAGTTTTTCCTTAGCGTTCAGTACACCTGCTTTCATTTCTTTTACCTCCTAGTTGTATATCTGTTCATTCATAACATTAGATAGCTTCAGATACTGATCCATCGCTTTTCTATAAACTACTGTATTTTCTAAATTTGGTTGATGCTCTCTGCGTATAGTAACAGTTCGCTCGACGACCTCTTCAAAGCTTTCATACATGCCAACACCAACACCTGCAAGAAGAGCTGCTCCAAATGTGGTTGCTGTATCTGAACTAGGTACACGAATTGGACGACCTATTACATCCGCATATATCTGAACCCAAAGCTCACTATTAGCTGCTCCGCCCATCGCATGAATATCCAGTTCTTGAATTGGAACGCCAGCTTCTGCTGCTACAAGTAGATTGTGATTAACCGAGAACGCGACACCTTCTAGTACCGAACGCACCAAATGCCCTTTCGTTTTATCGAAGCTTAGCCCATAAAAAAGTCCTTTTGCTTTCGGATTCCATATAGGACTTCGCTCTCCTGAAAGGTAGGGAAGAAATAACATACCATCTGTCCCTGGGTCTACCTTTTCAGCTAGCTGGGTCAATTCATGAAAACTTTCACTTTCGCCAAACTCTTGTTTGAACCAGCGGAGAGCACCTCCTCCACCAACAGTTCCTCCCTGCAAAAGCCATCTTTCCGGAATTACATGTGGTGAAAAAATAAGTTTCGGATGCATTTTAGGTGTATCTAGACAAATACTGACACCACCTGCTTGGCCTCCTTGAAGCTGGGTTTGATTTGCAGTAACTACTCCAGCACCAAGCGTTCCGCATGCTGCATCCAGGCCTCCTGCGACAACTGGTGTTCCCACACTGAGACCAGTCAATTTTGCAGCTTGTTCTGTTACCGATCCAATTACTTCATGACATTCATAAATTGGAGGGAACTTTTCAAGTGGAATCCCCAATTTTCCGGCCATTTGCTCGTTATAAGTGTATGTAACAGGATCATAGAAATGTAGACCATAATTCTGACAGCGATCTGATGAAAAAACACCTGTCAGTCTCAGAGCAATATAACTGTTACTCTGTAGGAATTTATAGGTCTTTTCAAACAACTCTGGCTCATGTTTTTTGTACCAAAGTATCTTTGGTGTTGTATAAGAAGCAGACCAAGCATTCCCAGAAAGTTCAAAGATCTCATCTTCCGTCACTTGAGATTCATACTCTTTCATTACTTCCTTAGCTCGTATATCCAACCAAATTGGAGTCCTACGCAGACTATTCCCATCACGATCTACCGGGATAGCAGACCACCCTTGTCCAGCGATGCCAATACCAGCAATCTTATCTGACGTAACCTCTGAATGCTCAAGGCAATAGTGTATAGAACTCGCAATAGCTTGCCACCATTCCTCAGAATCCTGTTCGACCCAACCTTCTTCCGGATAATAAAGCGGATATTCAGCAGAATGCTGAATAGCCACGTTTCCCTCAGCGTCAAAAATCGCTACTTTACAAGAAGATGTCCCAATATCAATTCCAAGTAAATATTTGCTCACTGTGGCTTCCACCATGTCGTTTGTTTAACTTGATCACTACTACCGCATAAATGCATTTTCTCTATTACTACTTGTTTAACGGTCTGGCGTGCGTGCTTTGTAAATAACTTTGGATCGATGATATTCTCATGGGAAGTAATATACTCTTTTACCGCATCTGAAAAGGCAATGCGTAGCTCAGTCGCATAGTTTATTTTGCTAATACCGAACTCGACACAATGCTTTATATCTTGCTCAGAAAGTCCCGAAGCACCGTGTAACACAAGCGGTACATTTACTTTACTGCGCAGATTTTTTAGTAATTCAAGATCAAGATTCGGCTCACCTTTATAGACTCCATGGACCGTACCAATAGCTACTGCCAACGAAGTAACACCTGTGCGTTCGACAAATTCGGTTGCTTCCTCCACTTTTGTATAACCATCGGCACCATATTCAATATCTCCCGGCTTTCCACCAACCGTACCTAATTCTGATTCTATTGACACGCCAACTGGTTTACAAATCTCAACTACTTCTGTTGTTTGTCGGATGTTTTCCTCAAACGATTGTTTAGAAGCATCAATCATTACAGACGTATAACCTGCCTGGATAGCCTTTAAAGCAAGATCGCGACTGTCTCCATGATCCAGATGTAAAGCTACTGGAACGGGACTATTTTCCACTGCTGCTCGTACCATTGCGTAAAACATTGTCATAGATGCGTATTTTACTGTGTTTGCTGAAGTCTGAATAATAACTGGCGAATTTTTCTCCTCGGCTGCTTCTATAACTGCCTGCACCATTTCCATATTTTCGATGTTAAATGCACATACTGCATAGCCATTTTCCCGTGCGTGTCTTAAAATCGTATCACCTGAAACTAATGGCATTTTACTTCACTCCTTCTAGCTGATGTTTTTCATAAATGCTGTGAAGAGCAACATAGAAATCATCGAATTTATCTTTTGCTCTTTTATACACTTCTTGCATTTCTGGATTATTCTCCTGAGAGCTCTCAATACGGATAAAACGATCAATGACATCAAAGTTGTCATATAATCCAGCTCCCACTCCCCCGATAATTGCTGCACCCATGGAACCAGCTTCATCTAGATAATTGGGTACCTCCACCGGAACTTGGAAAACGTCTGCAATAATCTGACGCCATACCTCACTTTTAGCACCACCACCAATAATCATTAATCGATCAATTTCAATATGCTCACTCAAAATATCGTAAATGATTCCTAGATTGTATGTAACGCCTTCTAACACACTTCGCTGTAACTCACCGCGTGTGGTATCTGATTTAATACCTATATATGAGCCTTTAGAAGCCGTATCCCAGCGGGGTGCTCTTTCACCGAGTAAATAAGGTAAAAATAGTACTCCGTTTGATCCTGGCTCTGTCGCTTCAATCTGCTCATTAATCAGGTCATATACAGATTTACCACTTTCCTTAGCTTGAATCTGCTCCGATGTAGCAATCGTTTCTTTCATCCAACTGAACGACCCACCTGCATATTGCATTGTGCCGTTTGGAGCATAATATCCAGGAATTGCATGTGCCCATGTTACAGTTCTCATATCTGGATCAAAAATCGGTTTCTTTGATGTCGTTGTCACCCATGCAGAAGTTCCAAGAGAGCAATATGTTTTACCTTCACTCACAGAACCAGCGCCAATATTAGCTGTTACACCATCACCTGCTCCAATCACAACTTTAGTTCCCGGAACGAGACCAGTTGCTGCAGCTGCCTGTTCAGTCACTCCGCCTGCCATATATGTTGATGGTTGCAAACCCGGCAATTTTGCTTTGTCAATACCACTTGCTTCAATAATGCGGTCTGACCATTCCAATTTTTCAAGATCAAAACAACCCATTCCATTACCATCTGAGTAATCTGTGACGAACTGGCCTGTCAGTTTCAAGACAATATAATCTTTCGCATTTAATACTTTGTATGTTTTTTCATAAATTTTAGGCTCGTTATCACGGAGCCACATCAATTTCTGAATACCGTATGAAGGTGTGTTGCGGTGACCTACAATATGATAAAATTCTTGTTGTGTTAACTGCTTCTCCAGTTCTTTAGACTGTACAATTGCACGTTGATCTGCCCAAATAATTGATGGACGAAGTGGAATTCCTTGCTCATCAACAACCAAACAGCCCATCATTTGCCCACTGAAACTAACAACTGCTATTTCAGCGGGATCAATTCTAGTATCTTCAATCAATTTCTTCGTAGAATCACATACAGCATTCCACCAGTCATTTGGATTCTGCTCTACCCATTTTTCATTAAAGTAATGTGTAGCATACGGTGAAATACTACTTCCTAACATCTTTCCTTCCACACTGAATATCGTAGCTTTGTTACCTGAAGTCCCTAAATCATGAGCTAAAATATATGTAGCCATCTTATGTCCCCCTTATTTTGTAGCAGTAATGACAATTTCAAATCTATTTTTATCTCCTCTATAACGTGCCAAAGAATATTCAATCGGCTCATCTTTATAATTAAAACCAATCGAAATAAATTGCTGTATTGCTTTACCTTTTGTCATATTTAAATTTTTTATATCATATTGCGTAGCTTCCACAGCTTCAATGAAACGGCGAATTTTACAAATTTGAGTTTCGTTTTCTTCACTTAATATGGGATACAGTGATTCTTTAACCAAGTCACGATCTAACACAAATCCGCATTTGTCATATGGTAAATACGTCTCCACCATCACGATAGGCTCACTGTCAGCAAAACGTCTGCGATGAATGTAAATGACTTTTTCCCCTTCAGCTATTTTTAGATGCACTGCTACTTCATCAGGAACTTCTATTACTTTAAAATCTAGCACTTCTGTACTCGGTGACATACCCAGTTCAAGTATCTGGTCATTGAATGATCCAAGTGCCTGAATAAAGCTTTGTTCAATTTTGGGAGCCCTTACAAAAGTACCTTTACTTTTTACTCGGTATAGCCAACCTTCCTGAACAAGTTCAGTGATGGCTTGTCTAACTGTTGTGCGGCTGATGTCATAAATTTCACTAAGCTCTTTTTCAGTAGGAATAGCATCTCCCACTTTATAAGACCCCTCTTTAATTTGTCGAAGAATTAATTCTTTTAACTGAAAATAAAGAGGAATTGGAACAGATTTATCCAACTTTGTCATTATTATATTCTCTCCTTTTCAAATGTAAATGCTTTCATATATTATAATATTCAGACTTGACTAAAAGTAAAAGACTTATTTATGATTATATCATCAAGTCGTAATATCGCAATGTCATTATCTAATAACATTAGAATTTTTGAAGGAGGAATTGTAAATATGAAATATGGAGTATATTTTGCATACTGGGAAAATGAGTGGGAAACAGATTTCGTTCCTTATATTGAAAAAGTAAAACTACTAGGATTTGATATTTTAGAAGTGGCTGCTCTTGGTTTAGTTCACTTAAGTGATGATGAACTAGCTCATCTAAAAGAAACAGCAAAAGCAGCCAATATCCAGCTTACCGCGGGAATCGGTATTCCAAAGGAGTTTGATGTAAGTTCGGAAGACCAACTAATAAGAAAAAATGGAATTTCCTTTATGAAGAAAGTACTCAATCAATGTCATAAAGCTGGAATTGATCGAATTGGGGGGACTGTCTATTCGTACTGGCCAGTCGATTATTCCAAACCGTTCAATAAGCCAGAGGTCCGCAAAAATTCTATTGAAAGTTTAAGAGAACTGGCAAACTATGCGGCACCATTGAATATTACACTACTAGCAGAAACATTAAACCGTTTTGAACAATTTTTATTAAACGATACGCTAGAAGCCATCGACTATGTTAAAGAAGTAGGCAAACCTAATGTCAAAGTCATGCTTGATACATTTCATATGAATATCGAAGAAGACTCTATCCCAGACGCCATCCGTCTTGCGGGCAATTATCTCGGTCATCTACATATCGGAGAAGGCAATCGGAAAGTTCCTGGCAAAGGTTCACTAGACTGGACTGGCATTGGACAGGCACTCCAAGACATCAACTACTCTGACTCTGTCGTGATGGAGCCATTTGTAAAAATGGGAGGCCAGGTTGGACAAGATATTAAAGTATGGCGTGATTTGAGCAGTAACGCCAGTGGAGACCAACTGGATCAGGAACTAGCGAATTCACTTAAATTTGTAAAAGGACATTTTGAAGAATAATTTAGAAAAAGTCGGCTTAGATTTGAACCACACCCCAGTTGCAAAAACAAAAAACAACGGGGGTGTAGTTTTTTATGACTAAATTTAATTTTGAACAGAAAATGAATACCATTCTTAAATACAAAAAGATTAAAGAAGGATAAGACTAGGAGTTTATGTGGCGGTTGAAAGGAGTTATGTGGGGGTTCGAGGAATTTAAGTGGTGATAGCTACCTTTTATGTGGCAGTTTATCTCTAACACCTTTCGATAACTTTTAAGGCAAAAGAAAGGCCGCTAGAAGTGATTGAATCACCTCTAACGGCACATTATTCATTACTTAATCGATTAATCCTTTCAATCAATCCAATAATTCTCTTCGTCTCTTCAATCGCTACAGGCGATACTCCAGTTTCAAAAAAGTGCACGACTTGTTCGATCAGTCCAGCGTAGTAAGGCTTTTTTTCTTCCCATAAGCGTAAGGAATGAACACTTTTCTTGGAGTGTAGGATTGCTCCAAAACGATTATGCCAGTCGTTTTCGCCTCGAAGGATTGCATGTTTTTCATTAGTAAACGTTAGATGAATTTGTTCACAATCCTTAAATTTCTCTATGTTCATTTTTTCCACTTCTGTTCCAAAAATGGTGACGACCATTTCAAGTAAGTGAATTCCATACCAAAAGTATCCCGGCATTTGTTCTTGGCGAGGGGTAGGTCCGAAAAAGTAGCCACTCTTTATATTTTTGTTACTCGCTACAGCTGCAACTGACTCTGAAAATCTTAAAGACGAGGAACTCATTACTGGCGTGTTATGCATTTTACTGAGATTGATCAATTCTTGCATTTCCACGCTACTCATGACAACTGGTTTATCGATGAAAATTGGTTTACTATAGCTCACTATTTTCTTAAACCAATCTAAATGATTTCTTCCATCAACTGTCCCAATGATTACTGCATCGACAGCAGCCATCAGTTCTTTGACGTCTTCTACTGGAATAACTCCATATTTCTTTGTAACTATTTCATAGTAATTAGGAAAACGCTCGCGGCTAATGGGTAAATCCTCTGAATATGTTGGAATAGCATGTGTTATTTGACCTCCTTTAACATTATACGGAGCACTAGAATCGTTTAATAATCTAGTGAAAATTTCACAATGCGAAGTGTCCAAACCTATTAAACCTATATTCATATACTATTCTCCTCACTATTTACTAGAGTGAAAACTTGCCGTGGTCTACCTCTTCTCGATATTTTCTCTGTCCCAATCACTTCGATTAAAGAAGCGTCTAACCAAGATTGAACAATTCTGTGCGCACTCCTTGGTGTAATTCCTAACACTGAAGCTAGCTCATGGGCAGTAAATTCATTTTTCTTTTTTCTTCGTATTAGGGCAATCGTCTTTTCTATATTCGCTGCATTCATACCAACTGCCTCTGATTGTTGTATTAACAGTCGATCAGTCACCGCAAGTGGGTATTTCATAGGAGCTGTTATATCAATTGGTCCAAATACACTTCTATCCTCATTAACGATATAGCAGCTATCTCCCCCGTTTTCCTGTGCTTGTATAAGTGCAACTCTGGCATGGGAGCCTGCTTCTAATGCCGAATATCCAAAGCCTATCCCAATGGATAAGGTGACCCCTAATTTTATCTTTAATTCATCCACAATCGGCAATACTTTATAACCTTCCGTAACCCTTTCAAATATTCCACGATTTGTTACAAACAAGTATTCCGTACTACTTAATGCCGTCAAATAACCGCTCATTTGCTCAGCAAAATGGAGTAGCATTCGATATGTAGAATGATTTCTTTTTTGAATTTGCTGCTCTGTCATAAAATCGGTTGCTAGCGTATTAGAGTTTTCTATAAAGATTCTGCCAATAATGATTTGCATTTCTTTTTGTTTTCGTTGGTTAGTCGCTAATAGCATTCGTTCGATAGCAACAATAATATCTTCTTCTGAAGGCTTCAGCCATTCATTCACAATATTAATATTTGTTAATAATTCACTTACTAGTTTTAAGCTTGTAATGACAACAGTATTAGGTGTTTTTGCCACGTTCTCCATATGAAATTTTACTATATCCTCTATATTCTCAAGCGTAACTACATCATTGTAGTTGTCGAAACTAAATGTTTCTTCTAAATTACCCCTTACAATTTCAATATAATCATTTTGAATTCCGTCAAAGCTTACATGAGTGAAATTCATTCTATTTTTCATTTTATAGAGCGACTGGTACAGACCCGCACCTTTTAAAGGTATATAGAAGGGTGGTACTTCCATTGGCACCTCTTCTTTAGCAACCAAGTATGGAATTTTTCCCGAATAAAATAAACAATCCACTTTATCTTTGAGCTCCACTGTGAATTCTTTTGCTTTATCCAGTTCATCAGCCAAACGGAATATCGGCTGTATGGTAGGAAAAAGAGTAAAGCAGCGCACAAGTGTGTCATAAATCCATAACGGACCAATTACTCCTACCTTTATATGAGATTTCATACTATTCTCCTTTCCAGCACGAAAAGACACATATTAATGTGTCCCTTCTAACTACTTATTGTTCTTTATCATTACGAAGAAAAGCCTGTACAAATGCATCATCATTTAACTTTGGATAGGTTGCATAAACACGATCGATTTCCTCTGCCTGACCCGGACTTAGAACTTCATGATCAGTTAAACACCAATTTCCTTGCAGAAGTCCCTGTCTTCTCAACACTTCATTAATCCCTGCGATGCTTCCTTTGAAGCTATTTTTAGCATCAAAGAATGCTGAATTTGCATCTGTTACATTTTGCGCAATGGAAAACCAATGCTTATCTAATTCTTTTTGAAGCCTTGCCTGTTTTATTTGTTCAAAGAGGTTTACAGCCTCGTGCGTCCATACCGACCAATGCCCTAAAAGGCCACCGATTATGCTTTTGCTTTCCACTTTACCATCTACTTCATATTCATATGTTGTAAATAAATCTAAGACAATATTATCGTCATTTCCAGTATAGAGTGCAATTTCATCTCTTCTTGGAGAGGCACAAACAGCTCGAATAACATCCAGTGTTAAATACCTATCAAAAGGCGCCATTTTAATACCCACTACGTTTTGGATACTAGCAAATTCCTCCCAAAATTCGTAGCTAAAAACTCGTCCCCCGACAGCTGGCTGCAAATAAAACCCAAACACTGGTAATTCATCTGCAACAGCTTTCGTCCGTTCAATAAGTTCCTTTTCCGAATAATCATGTAACCCACCATTGCTTAAAAGGACCATATCATATCCTAATGCTTTAGCTATTTTCGTCTCTTCTAATGCCTGTTCCGTACCTCCGCAAACACCTGCTATTTTGAGAAACGGACGTTGCAATTGAGCTTTTTCAACTTCCTCCATCGCCAAACGTAAAATAATTTCGTACAGATTGAACTCAGGATCTCTTATTTCAAATTGAGTTGTATGAACACCTACTGCAATCCCACCTACGCCAGCCTCAATATAGTATCTAGTCAATCTTCTTTGGGCATATTCATCTAATTGTTTATCACTTGTCAATGCTAAGGGATGAGCTGGGATAAAGGCTCCTTCATGTAAATGCTTTTGTAGGTCGATTGATAAAGCCATTTAGAATTGCCCCTTCCGTTCCTGAAAGTGAGTTGGTTTATTTATAGTTTCTCCATCGTTTGCTACCCAGTCCGCTGTCCATTCAATCATTTCTCGTATGGAGACACGCGGATATCCAAATAGCTTATGTGCCTTACTCGCATTATTCAGTAATGCATTTTCCTTTTCTACTCCTTCGAATATTGGAGTTTTGCCTAGCAATTTACCAAACTCATTTGCAAGCCATCGGACCGGTAATGTTTCTGGCCCGGTTACATTGAGAATGGTTGGAGGTGAGCTTGCGATTAATAACGACCTAATTGCATATTCGTTCGCGTCTCCCTGCCAAATCACATTTACATGACCCATGGATAAATCTAAAGGAATCTCGTTATATACGGAACGAGCAATTTCGAGTAGTACTCCATATCTCATATCAATCGCATAATTTAATCTAAAAACAGTCAATGGCGAGTTATCTTTATGAGAGAAATATGTGAACACTCGCTCTCTTCCAAGAGAGGATTGACCATACTCTCCAACTGGAGCAACCTCATGCAATTCATCACAGCCACCTAATGTCAAGGGCACTAATGGATATACATTCCCCGTTGAGAAAGCCACAATATTGGAGCCTCTAAAATGCTCTGCTACTCTACCAGGCAGATATGTATTCATCGCCCAGGTAAAGTGTTCATTGCCAGTTGTACCGAATTTATTGCCTGCCATATAAATAATATTTTTCTCTTTCGGCAGAAGTTTCAATTGTTCATCATCTAATAGATCTGTGGAAATTGTTTCGATTCCCGCTTTTTCTAGATCTTCTTTCAATGTTCCATTTGAGAAGCGTGATACCCCTATCACTTTCTTATCAAGCCCAGCTTTATCAATGGCTCTTTTTGCCATTATTGCTAATGTTGGCCCCATTTTACCTCCAATGCCTAATATCAAAATATTCCCTTCTATTTTTCGCATATCCTTTACTAGTGCTTCTGATGGTTCAGTCATTAAATTTTCTAGTTCTTCAACTGTTTTCACATGAATTCCTCCTATCTTTTCTTATGAGAAAAAGATATTTTTAATATTATTAAAAGCTAAATAGATTAATACGAGCAATCCGATAATCCCTAGAACATTACTTAATAGTTTATTTTTAAGCTCTCCCATAATATTTTTGTCATTAGCTACTACTAAAATAGCAATTGCGATGAAAGGCACCACAAATATTGTAACTGCTTGTGCAAAAACAATTAGATTCAAAGGGGCAGACCCAAATACAATCCCAATAATAGAACCGAAGAGCATTACTAAAATAATGAGTAGTTTCACTTTTAAGTTAGATAGGCTGCTTCCGAGTCCTAGTCCATCAGCTAGCAAGGATCCACCAATCGTGGCATTCCCCATCAAGGATGAAAAGGATGCCCCGAACAACCCAAGCATAAAGACAAAAGTAGACCAGCTACCAAAAAGTGGTTCTAACGCTAAGCCCATTTCACTTGCATCATTCACAACAAGTCCTTGAGGCTTTAAAATAGTTGCAGCTGTGATCATTATGAGAAAGGAAATAAAACCTAGAAGAAAGATTCCTAAAAATGATTCCTTACGACCGCTTGCAGCATCGCTAATTTTCCAGCCCTTCTCTTTAACTAAATATGATTGATATAAGGCACCTACGATAGAAAAACTCGTAGCAAATAAAGCAATAATCAACCCCATACTACCCTCAGGCAATACTGGTATAAATCCTTTGAAAATATCAACAATGGATGGTTGCACTACTATTACGGTGATTAAAAACGCTAGCAGCATAATGACAACTAAAACAAGCATCATTTTTTCCAGAATTTGATAAAACTGTTTTGCAAATAACAAACCAATGGATAGGAGAGTGAAGATGATAATCCAAATGGTTGGATCCATATCCGTAACTGCGGATACAGCTATCCCAGTACCAATTGCATTACCTGCCTGGAATGAGGCAGTAACCAAAAATGCACCAATCCCGATTAATACTCCTGCGGGCAATCCCCACTTTTTCTTAATTGTTTGGACGAAACTGTGCTTCGCGGCTAAACCAATCCGAGTACTCATTTCTGTATAGACCATCATTAAAATAATGGCTAAAATAATAGCCCAAACTAATTGGGTTCCATATATTGCCCCAATTTTAGAAGAAAGCGTAACACTCCCTGGCCCCAATACTAATGCAGAAGTAATTAAAGCAGGTCCAAGATAATAAAATATATTCTTCTTTTTTACGACCTCACTGCCCTTTGCTGATACAGATTTCCCCTCAACATCCAAACTAATTCCTCCCCTTACTAAGTATTCTGAATACTCTATAATTATATTAACTTACCGACTGAATTTATGACATGACTATAATATGTCTTTAATAGGCAGGGGAGTTTTCAAGAACAATACAAGGTCCTCATGTTTTAACTAACCTTATTAAGAAAAAACGGGCAAAAAAACGCCCCATCCTTTGGTCAAAACCTGTTTCTATCGTTTTCGAAGTGCTTTGGACAGACGTTTTGCTATAAGATTACCGTTTGATTTTTAAAAAGGCTGGTCGTGACTGCGTCACGACCAGCCTTTTTTCTTGGTAATCTTATGGCGGTTGCCTGTCCGTCGCCCTTCTACAACTATTAGAAACAGGTTAGTGCGTTTTTGGATAACTTGAGAAAAGCCACTTCCTATTCTTAATGGAAGCACACGAAGATACAATTTCGTGTGCTATTTCGCTTCTTTATTTAGTAAACACTTACTATTCCTCTTTATCTCCACCAGTAAAAAGAAAATTGTCCGCCTCCTTCTATCATTGAATAACAGTATCTCTATTTCATCAGCAATTACAAATCTTTTTATCCCTACATTAAATTGGGCTAATCTTATTATCTAAGCGATATGCTTTGCCAAATCTTCTAATGTAGTACTACTCACCTAATCGATTGTAGTGCAAGGTGGCGACTCCGGCGGGAACAGCGCGAGCTGAAGACACCGCAGGAGTGAAACGACAAGGAGGCTGAAGCCGTGCCCGCGGAAAGCGTCCACCTGAAACGGATATCGTAGCATTATTCGTTCTTTTAAGTACCATGACCCCAGTATTCATGGGACTTTTTTATACTTTCTTAGTCTTTTAAAAATAGCCTATTCGCATTAGCGAACAGGCCATTTATTTATTACTTCCATTGTCTTTCTGTATAGCCTTTTGCTTTGATTCCTTCATTTGTTTCTTTAATTATTGCCTCGCCGCCTTTTGCCAAGTACTCCTCAATAAGAGCATCCCAATCAGATACTGGTCTTTGGCCTGCGATCATTTTAGATTGTTCGTTTATTAGGAATTGCATTAAGTCTGTACCTTTTTCTTGATTAGTCGGTGACAGAACCCCATGAGAAGGGTCGATGTACATTTGGTTCGATTCAAACATTTCCTGTAACGAAACTGTCATTTCTTTCAATTCTGGTAGAGTGTAGCTGTCAGCATAGTTGATCGCTGCATCCTCTGGAACCTGTTCTCTGTTATCCAAGAAATATGTTGATGGTGATAGACCTTCAGAAGAGAATGTTGGAACTTGGACAGGTAATCCATTTTCCATATTATAACCAGTTCCTTCTTTACCTAAATAGAAGTCAAAGTCAGCATTTTGAGGATTTTTTTCTTCAGCTGGGAAATATGTTTTTCCGAAATCGACTAGCTCTAATGCTCTGAAAATTTTTCCTTCATCGTCCGCAAGCTTAGCATTTAAAGCAAGAATCCCTGAGTTACCTGAACCCATTGTGAATCCTTTTGATTTGTCTGGTGCTTCAAATGGTGGGATTGCTACAAGCTCTGCATCAGGATTAATAGATAGTAATCCTTCAAAGTATTCTTGAGACATACCTGACACTCCACCAACGAAAATTCCGGCTTTACCAGAATAAAACTCATTATTCGTACTTGCCCAATCAAGAACCGCAAAATCCTTCGTCATTGCTCCTTCTTTATAAAGGTTAGCAAAGAATTGAACTAAATCTTTTCTTCCATCAGAAATGATACCAGGGATAAAATCACCGTTATCATTTTGGTGATACCATGCGTTGAAGTCCCAATAAGTTCCCATATTAAAGCTTGGATTGATATTTTCTCCGATAGCTACACCATAAGTATCAGCTTTACCATTACCATCTGGATCCTCTTTAGTAAATGCAATAGCAATTTTCTCCAGCTCTTCGTAACTCGTTGGAACTTCTAACCCTAGTTTGTCTAGCCAATCCTTCCGAATAATCGGCGTCAAAGGAAATGGTTGAGAATAACGTGGAATCCCATATATCTTGCCATTTACTTTAAAAGAATTGTAAATATAGTCTGGGATTTTACCTAATGTTGCGTAATGTGATAGATAATCATCTAAAGGTAGAAATGCCCCGTCTTCAGCCCATTGATAAAAGCGTGTATCACCAGCTTGGAAACCAACTAAATCTGGCATTGAACCTGAAGCTACAATGGCAGACGATTTTTCCACGTAATCACCTTGTGGAATAATCTCTGGTTTATAATCTACGTTAAAGCGCTCGTTTATCATATCAATACCAGGACTACTTAACGGAGGTGGATCACCAAAACGGAATGTCATCCCCGTGATTGCATATTTTTCACTATGATCAAATGGATCAACTTGCGCATCTGGAGCTTTTTCAGTTTCTCCTGCAGTATCTTTTTCTTTGTCTGTTTCTTTCTCACCTGCGTTTTCATCCGTACAAGCTACCAACATGAAACTGAGGAAAAGAAGTAGAAAGCCAATTATTAAGTGCTTATTTTTCACATTAACCCCTCCATTAATCTTTTTAGTAAGGCTTCGTTCAACAATCGTACAGACAACTTTTTAATGATTATCCTTTTACTGATCCAAGCATCACTCCTTTTGCAAAATGTTTTTGTAAGAATGGATAAACAATAAGTATTGGTAAGGTTGCCAACAAAATAGCTGCCATTTGAACCGTTTCTGGAGGAGGTAATGCCTCTAACATTGCCGCATGACCTCCTAACGCAGCATTTGGTTCATTGACAATGACAATTTGTCGTAAAATAACTTGAATCGGCCACTTTGCAGGGTCGTTCAAGTAGAGAACTCCTGTGAAATAGCTATTCCAATGGCCCACTGCATAAAATAGACCAAATGCTGCTAAAGCAGGCTTAGACAGTGGTAAAATTACTTTAGAAAATATTTGAATATCATTAGCCCCGTCAATAATTGCTGCCTCTGTTAGTTCCTCAGGAATCCCTTTAAAAAATTGAGTCATGATGATTAAGTTAAAAGGACTTATCGCCACAGGTATGATTAATGCCCATAACGAATTCAATAAGCCAGTTTCTTTTACAATAATATAAGTTGGAATCATTCCAGCAGAAAATAGTATTGTAAATAATACTAAGAATAAGATTAACCGTTGCCCAATAATATTTCTTGTGAGTGAATAGGCCATTGTTGACGTAAAAACCAGATTAACAAATGTTCCTACCACTGTGATATAAACTGTCACCCATAGGGAATGGATAAATTGATCGGACCCTAGAATATACGTATAAGCATCTGTCACCCATTCCTTTGGCCATAAAAGGAGATCACTATTAAGTACATCACTTACACTTGAAAATGAAACGGAAAAAATGTATAAGAAGGGAAATAGCATTGTTACAGATATTAATAACAAAAGTATGTTATTAAAAATTTCCATTACCCTTTCGCCACCAGTAGCTTTGAACATAATCTTACCCCCTACAAAAATCTATTAAGATGGTATTCTAATATAAGCCATCTTCCCCAAACCTTTTCGCAAGTCTATTAGCAAGAACGACGAGTATTAAACCAATAATTCCTTTAAATAGCCCTACAGCTGTAGCGAAACTAAAATTAGCCTGCTGAATACCCTTAAAATATACATAAGTGTCTAGTACATTTCCTGTTTCCATATTGAAAGGATTCAACATTAGAAAGATTTGCTCGAAACCACTATCCATAACATTTCCTAAACGAAGGATTAAGAGAATCACAATCGTACTCTTCAGTGCTGGTAAAGTGATATGCCACATCTGTCTCAATCGACTAGCTCCGTCTATTACAGCTGCTTCATACAAATGAGGACTAACCCCAGACAATGCCGCTAAGAAAAGAATAGTGCCCCAACCTGATTCCTTCCAGATAACCTGGAAAATGACTATAGGCTTGAACAATGCTGGATCTGTTAAAAATGGGATTGGATTGACCTCCAAAAAATTCACTAGAACACTGTTTATTAAACCTTCACTTCTAAGAAAAATAACTGTTATCCCAACAACAACTACCCAGGATAAGAAATGAGGTAAATACACAATAGATTGAAGAAATTTCTTATATACCTGATTTCTAATTTCATTAAGCATTAAGGCAAGTACAATGGAGATTGGAAAAGCAAAAAATATTTGTAACATCGAAATTTGTAGTGTGTTCCATATAACTTGAATAACTTCCGTATCTTCAAAGATTAATTTGAAGTATTTTAATCCTACCCAAGGGCTATCAGCAAATCCACGAAATGGGCTATAATCCTTAAACGCTAGAAGAATTCCTGCCATTGGTATATAGCGATATATAAGGAAATATAAAATTCCAGGTAAGATTAAGAGTAATAAATAGCGGTCACGCCATAATTTCTTTTTTAATGAGTTCTTTTTTCTTTTAGTCGGGATATTATTTGATACCGCTAATGTCGAATCCAGCGTCTCAATTTTTTTGTTTTTAGTTTCAATAACTAATCTCCCCTTTCTCTATCAAACTCTTTTCAATACATGTATATTACATGTATTTAATAATAGTTCAAATTTTACAATAATTCAATATTTTTTTAAAGTTATATTCCTTTTTTTTCTTCATTTTCCTTTTTATTTTTCTCTAAATTTGTAAACATTTTGGTAGAAATAATCATTAATACTAGGCCTATAAGGCTCCCACCGAAAAATGGAAGTAATCCTGGAACTTTCATCATCAGATAATAAGGAAAATAAAACCCTAAAACCATTAGCACAGAAAACAATGGATTAGAAAGAACAATTAATAAGCAGTTTCGAAAATATTGCTTTAAAGTCAATTTGTATTGAACATAAACCGGGAATGCATAGAGTAAAGCAACTATATAAATAGCGCCGAGTATAAAAAAGAATAACGAAACAATTAATGCCCAAATAGTAGGTATGCCACGGAAAAACTGTAGATCCACGTATATTATTATCCCAAGTACTGCCCATGAATAGCCGTATTTGTTGGACTTTAAAAATTCCTTTTTATATTCATTTTTAAAATGGGTGAATACCTTTATTTCCTCTTCTTGCGTCCACTTTCTGAGTACAGAGAACATTGCTACGGTTGATGGAAAAAAACCCGCAATGCCAACACCAATGATTACTCCAACTAGCCAAAGAATATTTAGATAGGCAAGCTTCAATGCCCAATCCATATAATGATATAAAGAACCTCTCCATCCAGTTAGTTCCATGTAAATCACCTCTTAAATACATATTTTCATTGAAAATTCAGTCACCTTGAACTAAATTAATACCATCTTAAAAGTATAGCTCGATTTCATATTTTCCAGGTTTTAGCTGTAATTCAAGCATTCCCTTCTCCGTTTTATACGTTCCTAAATTCTCCTCATTATTTACTAATAGGGTTATAGGCTGCGGAGTTCTCAGCAAAATCTGGGTATTTTTTAAAAGCTCAAGCTGTATTTTTGCACCTTTTTTATCAATATGAGCAGAGATACTCATGTCTTCAGACGATTGAAAAATCGTTTCTTCTTGTACCTTCAAACAGTTACCATTCACGACAGTTAACTTACTTAGCTTGCTACTGTCATCTTGAAATGAAACCCAAACCTGTTCTCCTTGATAACCAATTTCACCATTAGAGGATGTTTGCCACACAGACCCACTTTCCTCATTTACAAGAATATAATCTAAAATGTTTAGACGACTAACCTCCATTTGAAAAAGAGAACCATCTCTAGTTACTGAATAAGAAAATTCGTTATTTGAAGCTTCTGGAACAAGCATCGTTATCATATATTGCAGCTGTTCCTTATCAAGAGGCACTATCTGTAGATAAGAGCCATACTTTTCTGCTCCCTTATGCTGTTCCACACTTTTCTTTGCGTCATTTGGATAGCAATTGTAAAGAGAAACGGAAGCTTTTTCTCCAGCGAACCTGATATGTGTTTCTTCTGTCTTCTCCCCTGGCAGCATGTTTTTATCTCCTACATTTATTTGTTCTGTAGTATGGAAAAGAAAGCTGAGAACACTATCTGGATCCTCTTTAGCTACCTTATCTATAATAAGATAATAGCTATTATCGATTTGTACTATTTTTCGTTCCCATTGTGAAATACTCTTGTCATAAGCGCCGGCTGCTTCTCCACAAACAAAAGAATAATGGTCAGAAGTATACCAGTCTACAAATTTACTCTTGCCTAACCTAGATTGTCCATTGCCATTAACAAGCATACTATTATGTCCAATTGTCCCAATCGTAAAATCTCTCCTTGGGCCTTCCACATAATCCTGATAGCCTGGATTGGATATTAGCCATTCTCCGGCAACATGTATTATAAAATTGTTTTGATCAAAATGATTATGATCCTTTGCTGACCTGCTTGAATTGAATGCTAATAGATGATCACGATCCTTCCAGCCACTTCTAAGTATGGCCCAGCCTATTGTAGAAAATATATTAGAGCGTTTATTTTCATAGTATTTATCTGGCTCTAAAGGCTCGGGTAGATTAATCGCATGAAGCAATGTTTCTAAATGACTTTCCGAGAATTTATGCACATACCAGCTTGCCATACGGTTTTGGTTTTTCGATGCAAGTATTGCCATAAGATAGGAAATATCCAAGCTATAAAATGAATCCGAAAAGTTTACAAAGCTCATCTTTCCACCTGTCCCTAAGGAGTACATGAAAAGATCAGGAAGATAACGAAAGTATGGATGCTGGAGAAATTGGTCATCTCCTGTAGAACGATGGTATGTATCCGCAGCCATAAAAAGGTGCCTTGCTGCGACATTTAAATACAAAAGTCCCTCAATATCCGGATCTTTCATCCTACTATCTAAATAATTCTTAATATAAGTACATGAATGGAGGATGAAGGTTTCCACCTCGTCCCTACAATCATTATCTAAAATAGCAAGTGACCCGATAAGCATTGCTACCTGCTTTGATGCAATAATATTATGGCTATCATGATTGTTAAAATCTATACGAAAAGGCTGTAAACCTTTTGTCAAAATAGCCTGTTTAATCGTTTTTTTCTCCGCAGTGGATAAAGTATGCATGATTGCATCGAAACCAATTGCAGCACCTAAAGTGAAGTGAGCGTTACTTAAGTTTCCTTCCACACCTCTTAACGGAAATTCAAACCATCTTGTAAATGAGGAGAGTGAGAGGAGATACTCCTTTACTTTTTCAGCAAACTTTTTTTCCTTCGTCACTCCGTAGGCAAATGCTAAAATCCTGATTCTCTCCTCAACAGCTCGAGAATACATCGTCCAAAAAGGATAATCTATATATCCTGGTGGATCTCCAACAGGCTCTAGTTGTATTAACGGCAAAGGAATATTCAGTTGAACCGAGCAGCTCGGATAGAGTACCGTAAACTCTTTCTCCTCGACATAGGACTCTGCTAGTTCAAGTATTTTATCCCATGCATTGTTAAAATCTAAGCCACTTCCAAGTTTGTCATCTGCTAGTCTTGCTATCATTTCTTTTAGTTCCTCGTCGTTAAATAAAATTCGAGGATTTGGCATTAATTGCTTAAGATGTTGAGCAAATTTCATCACAAGTACACCCCTTAGATAACGGGTTAACCGCTATACGTCGCTTGTTTTAAATTTAGAAGCTCTTCAATTCGTTTACATGTATCCTCTGCTTTTTCCATATTGGCCCAGAAAAATTGCATCTCTCGTTCAATTAGTTCAAATTCCTCGATTGTTAGATGAAGGTCTCTAATCGTCTTGGAGGAACCCATTACTTCTTTAAAAGCATTATATTGATCAGGATGAACGCCCGGCTGGAGAAGATTATTATCCTCTGCAACTATGCGAAGCATCGGAATCGTACATCCATTTTGCTTGAGCAATGTTTGCGCTTCTGTACTTACCATAAAGCTTACAAGTGCTTGTGCTGCCTCTTTTATTTTGCTATTTGCATTTATTCCTAAAGCACCTCCTAAAAGAAGTGTTCCTGGTGCATCATTTTGAGGAGGCGGTAGGACGTCCCATTTGATCTTATGGTCTCTAAATTCATTCATAAAATAATAAGTCGTCAAAATCATTGCTGCTCCTTCTCTCATAAAGAGATTTTCAGCTAGCTCATTGCTCCCATGAGAGAATATAGGCGAGACTTGATGCTTATACATTAGATCACCACAGTAATTTAGCGCTTCGATATTCTCTTTTCTATTCATAATTGATTTAGATCGGTCATCTGCCATGAATGTACCTTTGTTCTGCAAAAGAAATACCGGCCAGCGATTGGTGGAAGATGAAAAACAAAAGCCGTATTCGTTAATAATACTATCGCTTTCGATTCCCTTCGTTGTCCGAGTAGATAGCTCTAACAGGTCATTCCAGTTTTCCATTTTGAAGTCTTTAGAGATTCCTGCCTCTTCAAACATTCGTCGATTGTAGCAGATCATCACTGGTGAAAATACAAATGGTGTTACAGGAACCGCATGATTATATGTAAACATATCAAACACTTGCTTATAGCTATCCTTTTCTGCATCAATATGCTCCGGTAAGAAAGGATCTAACATATCTAAGGAATTCGATTCCATTAGTTCTCGAAAGTGATAGTCAGATACGATAAATACATCAGGTCCGTTATCATGCTTTATAGACTGTGTAAGATTGTATATATATTGACCATTAGGTATTATTTGAAGATTTACTTTTATGAATGGGTTGAGCTGTTCGAAACGTTTGATAATTTTCCGTATAATTTCTATCTCATATGAATTAGAAAACCACCCAAGTGTAATAGTCTGTTTCTGTGTATCGTTTGGAATCGTTACTCTATTTCCTTTTCCAGGGATTTTTTCTATTAAACCTTCCTCAACAAGCTCTGCCAAAGCCTTTCTAATGGAAACTCTGCTTAATTCATACACCTTACTTAATGTGTTTTCAGGGAGAATGAATTCACCAGGTTTTAGTTTTCCTGAGATAATTTCTTCTTTTAATTCATGCATAAACTTATTGTAGCGATTTTCAAATACACTTTTTCTTTTTAGCAATTGTCACAACTCCCTACCAATGATTGCCCTACTTTTAATAAGAATAGCATATTTGCGATGTTAACTTGAAAGATCTTTAGCTCAACCATTTTTCTAGAAATGCATAGGAAATTTGGCGAATTTCAGGTGGGAAATCATGTCCAGCATTCCCTATCAATGATGTAAATCGTTCTCCTTTTTCCATCCATTCATATAAGGAATTTAGTTCAGCTACCCCTTTTGCTGCAGGTTCCCACTGAGGAAATATGCGATCATTTTGCCCCATCCATAGGAAGAAGGGGGTTGGTGCAACTAATGCAGCTATTTCAGTGAACTCAAACGGTACGATTCCTTCATTGATATAGTCACTAATTTTTGGGATATGGCTAAACCACTCTCTCCTGCCCCACCGATGCTTCTCCGAGTCTTGTGCGATAAGAGAGAATCCACAGCTACAAACGACTGCTTTAACTCTACTGTCGAGCCCTGCTAGAAAGAAGCTATTATAACCGCCAAGTGAATGCCCGATTGCACCAATTTTGGAGTTGTCTACGATATTTAGTTCCTCCAATAAGCTTATCCCCTGCCTGTGATCCACAATCATTTTAGCAACCGCCGACCACTCTGGATGACTTTTATAAAATGCTGCCGTTTGAAATGGCTGTTCGTTTTGTAATACTCGTTCGCCTGCCGTTATAGTATCTGGAGCTAGAACCACAAATCCTCTTTTTACAAGCTCCAGTCCGTATTGTCTATTTTCCCTACCTGCTACTGTACTTATATCTTCTTTTCCAATTTCGCTCGTAGGATGAAGTGCTATCACTGCTCGGAACTGCTCGCCGCTTCTAGAGGACAATAATTGAAGTACATCACTTTCTGTTGCTAAATTCTCTTCTATAAGTCCTTTCGGAACTAATAGGTTTGCAGGTACCCAGTCCTCGTAAACTGTAGAATAGCAAATATTGATCAGGTAATAATCGGTATTGTTTTCCCAGAAGTTAATCTTCATACTTGATGTGACTAGAGGAGGAAGACCACCTATACAATCTAACCAATTCTGACGTATCGTAGATTTTTTTTCATGCCATTCGTCAATATCATTTACATTATGTAATAAAGGTAGAGCTCCATCCTTCTCTAAAGCTTTTAATGTATACATTGTCTCCCCCCTAAGCTTCCCCAATTTGAATACTGCATAAATGACTTCCGCTACCATAGTAGATTCGACTGTTTTTATGAACAATACCACTACTAGCACTCATCGGTAGCGTATGAACTACTTTCGGTTCTACACACTGTTCCACCTGTATCTCCATACTGAGCAATGTATGACTAAGGAGACAATAAAGCGTATTAGTTGGCAAATCATAGGCAAAACCATTTCGAACAATTTGGCCCCAGCTGGATATATCCTTCCGGAAAAGTACCTGTTCGGTAGTGGGATTGCATACAAAGTAAATGCTTTGTTCCGTAAGACAATGTGCACGGTCATATTGGTCGATAAAGATTTGAGCAATTTCACGGGCATCTGCTATCGGAACAAAACTATTTTTCACCCTACGAGTCTCCCAATCTAATACATATAAATGAGCTTCTTTTTCTCGTGACAATGCTCCACCAGGCGTTTCAATACTCGTTCCACCAAGAATATCTCCAGAGCTCAGTTCTCCAAGGCTAATCGTACTTTGGTTTTCCACAACCCTGTCATGCGACAGCAAATGGTTTTCTTCCGATTCAATATGATAGATACCTAACGCTCCTCCGACCATTCCATATCCCGGAAATCCTCCCCAAACAATATGTTCATGGTCCTTTAAAGCGATGGCACAGCGAGGTCGGTGAATACTTTCTTCCTCCAGTACCAATTTTGGATTTTCACTCTTTCTAAATTTCTTCAAAGTATCAAAGACGTATAGCTTTCCACCTGCGTATGCTGCTCCTATAAGAAAATTCCCATTGGAAGCATAGGCTGCAATATTGCCCCCTCCACCTTTTTCAATAACCTCTCCACCAAAATTGGTCGTCTTATTCGAGGACATATCAAATTGAAAAAATTGAAGCGGATGCATAGATGTTCCGTATATATAATCATCTGGTCCAAGGTAAATAGTAGATAGTTTTGCTCCATCCGAAGTATAGCTAAAATGTAGATTTTTTGTCTGTGCTGTTTCTCTATGAACAAGTTCAATAAAACCTTCAGACAGACTGTATCTTTCTATACGATAGCTCCCCTCTTGATACCGATGAATCCTTTGAAATGCTATTCCAGTATAATATGAGGGCGATAGTTTATCTGCATCGATATTTTCAAAGTCTCCATTAGAGAACTTCATCCACCCAGGAGTACTTGAAGCTTCCATATGTCCGTATACTAATCCGTCTTCTCCTAAGTGGATATAGCCAGTTCCCTTTTCCCTTTGTGATTCTGCGATAAGGTTTTTCTTTAAACCTTTTTCTAGATGAAAGGCAACTATATTTTTCCTTTCCGTTCCAATTCCTATATATGCCCACCCTGTTTGATCCACTGCTACACTTCCCGGATACTTTTCAGTAAGATCCATACTGCCGAAGTCGATAATCTCTTCCCGGCGAGGCGAGTAACAAAGCAAATGACAATGAGGATACGACGTGAAATAAATATTGCCTAAAATATCCTCCCCAAAGCTAAACCCTACAATTTCTTCCCCGTTTTCAATGACCTTAAAATAAATAAATTGCTCTAAAAAAGGGTCCAATACCATGAACATATTTGCAGCACCGGTATAAAATAATCCATTGCTGCTAAACGAGGAATAAGGATATTCATCGTTATTTTCAGGAAAGAATACTTGTTTTATATGATCGGTTTCAAGATCGATAATAATAACGAACCCTTTGGCCGCAATAACAAACCTATAGTCACCTTCCGCATTCATACAAATTGCAGCTGTTCTTTCTTCCTCAGCTGAAACAGGTATACCATAGTCTATAAATAGGTTTTTATGCATTGTGACCCTCCTTTCAAAATTATTTACTTACTATAATAGGAAGAAACTTTATTGATCGCGATAATCATATCTTCTATATCTTGGTCTGTATAAAATTCATTTATATTTAATCGAATGGCCGTTTCTAAAATATTCTCGGCGTTTGGACAGCTTCCTAGAGAATAATCATAAGATCCTAGATCAAATGGATAATGGCTCTTCAAATATGCCTGTTTGTTTTGGAATAGAGGCTGTGCATATAACACCTTCGGAATATAACCAGGCTGGTTTGGAATTCCTTCTGCTGCTAAAGCTTCTGAAAATTCTTCTCTAGAACACGTTAACTGTTCCAAATTTAAGGTGAGCATATAAAACCAATAGCTACACCAGCCTTCGTCGGTAATTTTCATCGGATTTATGACTTTAATAGTACTGAGTCCTTGTTTTAATCTTTCCCCTAGCTCGTTGCGTCTTGTGCAGATCCAGTTCAGCTTTTTTAGCTGCGCAATTCCCACCGCACCCTGTAGCTCTGTCATACGATAATTCGGCGCTAGGTATTCTAATTCCTTCATCACAGCATCTTCTTGTCTTCGATAATTTTTATCAGCAAATGCATGCGTAGTAAAATAATCTGATTCTTGACCTGAGTTTACAGTCACCATTCCACCGTCACCAGTAGAAATATGCTTAAAATCATTTGTACTAAAACAGCCGTAATCTCCAATTGTACCGGTTAGTCGCCCTTTGTATGTCGTTAAATAACTTTGAGCACAATCCTCTACTACCTTGAGATTATATTTTTTTGCAAGCTCCATAATAGGATCCATATCACAAGGATTACCTGCTAGATGTACAACAATTATTGCCTTCGTCTTAGGGGTTATTTTTTCTTCGATCGATTCAGCAGTCAACGTGTAGCTATAAGGATCCAAGTCAGCAAAAACTGGGATAGCATTTTGATAGAGAATTCCCACAACAGTCCCTTGGTCTGTAATAGGGCTAGTAATAACTTCATCTCCAACAGTAACTCCAGCCGCTCCAAGTGCGACATGTAGTGCAGCGGTCCCAGAGGAAGTTGCTACACTGTATTTAACTTTATAAAGATCGTTAAAACTCTGTAAAAACTGCTTTACTTTATTGCCAAAATGATAAAATAATGTATTTTGCTCAAGTGCCTCTAGTAATTCCTTTGCCTCCTCTAACCCGAAGCGTTGCCCTTTACCGAAGGCAGTCGTTTTCACCTTCGTACCACCATTTAATGCTAGTATATTTTCTCCCATTTTAAGTCCCCCATATTAGGTTCTTTTCACTTTAACCTGCTTACAGTTAACCCCAAATCGCTTCACTACTACATCGTCTGAATGGTTTTCGGCTATAGGAATAAGTATCACAAAATCATTTTCTTCATCCGGAGCAGTTAACTTTATAGCTCCAGAAGGATTAATACTATCAATTGTTACTCTTCGACGTGCACGTTCCCAATCATTGATTTGCTTACTAGTCCAAAAAGTAAATCCTTGGGCTTTAGCAGTCGTTATTAGATGAACAATGGCCTCTCTTACTTTCGGCTGATTGTAAATATGGTATTGATGGAACAGAAAGTGCGCTACTCCATTTACGCGCTTCACTCCATCAAGGAATGGCTGAATGACACTAACATCTGATAATGTATTGTGATTTAAATCCTGCGTTAAAAAGCCGATCTCCAATACATCATATAATCTATTTTTTTCATCCGCCCAAGCAATTGGAAAATAAGGGTGACATGTGCCAAATAAAAAACCAATATTCCCTTTTTTACTTGGACCTCTCGATTGATCCACTTGTATACCGTTGTTTTCACACCATGTGTATAACTCTCCCCAGCCCTCAAAACGAGTATAGTGGTTTTTATTGGAAACAGTATGGTCTGTATTCGTCACTTTTTCTACCCATGCTAATTGGGTTTGAAAAGCTTCTGCTGACCAAACTCCTTCATCCTGCTCTAATGCATTATAATGGAGAGCAATTTCATGACCATCCTTTTTTATTTGATCATATATCGCTGGACTGTAACCAGGTGCAATCATACACCACGTAGACTGAACATTTTCTGCCTTCAAAGTTTCTAAAGTGATTTGCGCGGATTCATTTACATTTAAATCACTGTCATGCGAAATCATCGCAATATGCTGTACGTCAGCAGGCCAATAATCTAAGAATGGCAGAGTTAAGCCTTTTTCTAGCACTATTTTCAAAAGATGTTCGACAATTACTTCTTTCCAAAGGTCAGCATATGGATGTGGGAAAAAAGGCATTCCAGTTTCTGTGAATTCTCTATCCAAAACCCAATCCAGTTCAAAACCATCCTCTGCCTTTAAAATATCCTCATCTAAATTTGCCGAACCATCCGGCGCAGGTGTTCCATCCTCAAAAACTGGCTTCGTTCCCTGCTGTAGTCCAACTATCGTTTGAGGAATCGTAATAGACCAGCGTTCAATAGTTCCAGATCCATATTTAATCTGTTGTAATGCCGATGCTCCTTGCCATGTTTTTGACTCATCGACTACAGAACCAAATTCCGTTACATCTAAATCATTTTCCTGTGCCCAAGGCTGTGCATCTAGAAAACGTAAAGGTGTATGATGGTTTAAGAAGGCAGATAAATCCGCATATCCTTTTTGAGGAGCAAACATATTAGAAAAACCTAATTTACTTTGAATAGCATTTAATCCACCGTAGGAAATCACTGTTCCACCAGCGTTTGCATATGCTAATAATTTGCTGCTTGCCTCTTCACTATCACTCAAATGATTTACGATTAGTACATCGAACGATTCGTATTTACTACTTATATCTACTTTTTCATATGGAAGTCTTACATGATCAAGAATTTCAAATAAATAGCTATCAAAAATATTCTGTCCTTCTAACCAACTTAACTCCGCTTCTTTTTCATCAAAAAGAATACCAATTTTCGCTACTTTCATTTTCTCAGCACCTCTATGAAGTAATTTATATACATGTATTTTACATGTATATAAACTCTTTTCTTAAATCATATTATAGTTTTCTAGAATAAGCAATAAATTATTTGAAATTTTTAATAATAACAACAATTATGTAAAAGGCTTTATTTTTAGGTTCAACTAAAAATTTTGATTTTAGTTTCAGGCTAACGCTTTCCGCAGGAGTCGTCGCCTGAAACTAAATCAATTTAATACTTAAAAAAAACGGAAAAAGATATGCCCAATCCATTAATAGAGATGAGTGAGACAGATGAACCATCACATCGACGCGTGAGCGACGGTAATGGTTCATCGCTCACCCCGCGGAGGCCAACAGGAAGTTGGTCACGAAGGCGTTGACATACGAGGTGGCGCACTTAGATTTCGTTTCTTTACCTGTAACGGAAATCAGCGGTATTATTCATTCATTCATTCATTCATTCAAATACCTTGAACCCAGAATTGACGAGACATTTATATATAATTTATTATTCATAAAAAAGGGAACTTCATAATTATTCTACTTATTGTTTCCACCTTTATTATTGATCCAGACAGAGACGGTATTACTTTTAACGGTTACCCCATTTAATGTGACGTTCGCTGTAATATTTGCTCTTCCACTTTTTTGTGCCGTCAAAATCCCATCGTTTATAGAAACCATCTTTGAATTACTAACTGTGTATTCAATAGTACTCCCCGCTAATTCATAGGTGCTTCTATTATTCTTTAAAATTGCTTTAAGATGAAGCTGCGTAGTATCTCCAACTGTAAGTCGTTGTTCATCAACTGACAGCTCAGCACTTTTAATCGTTTGAAGCAAACTACTATCCTCATACTTATATAAGTTGATATCTTTTGATAAATAGAAGGCTCCAAAATCATCTTGCGCTAAATGTTCTACACCACTTGCTAGGAATTCATGCTCGTTACTAGCTAGATCAAACTTGAAAAACTTATTACCAATTATCCCGTAAATATTCCCATCCGTTCCAATCTCAAGAGATGCATTTCTCCAGCTACTTGATGCTTTAGGGTCTATTTCCTTGCTATAAATTACTTTGTTTGTAGCAGTGTCAAATGCAAATAATGTACCATCTGACATCCCCCAAATGTTTCCGTCTGGACCAGTTACTAGTGAAGTTAATGCTTTTTTCCCTGGTACCGGGACCGTTTCAAAGGATTTCTCTTGTTTTTCAATATCCCATACAAATAATTTTGCTTCTGTTGTGGTAGGTGTAGATCCCTGCCCTCCAGCTACAGTTGTTCCGCCGTATACCTTTCCATTCGCATAGGCTAAAGAAACAATACTTTGGTCTTTCATCAAATTCCAATAAATCTCTGGATCATTTTCTGTTCCAGGTTCATATATTGTAAATGCTCCACCTAAACTACCGTTTTTCGGTACGGTACCTATGAACAACTTGTTATGATCATCCACTCCAAGCATCGCGAAGGGTCTGTCTTGCAGTGTATAACCCGGGATGCTATCATTTTTTTCCAAGCTAAATAATAAATCAGGATTTAAATTACTCGAATCCGTTCGATCCCATGCTTTAAAAGGATCATATTCATACATTTTGGCATTAGGATAAATTCCTAAATACATTCTATTGTTTAAGTTAGCCATTCCCTCACTTTGCCCAATCCCATCAAATCGAACAGTTTCCTGTGAAGTAGGGATAAATGCACTCATATTACCAGGCAGATAACCGGTACTATATATTTTCCCATCTGGTCCCTTCGCCAACTCATGAATTAACACAGACTCAGAAGGTAAATCTAAATTTATCAGCTTAAGGTTTCCATTTACCAGGTTATATTTATACATTAGACCACCATTACCGGAAAGACCTACAAGTGTATATCCTGGAAAACCTTCTTCACTTAATTGGATAAATTTATAACTAATTGCGCTTCCTTTTAGATCTACATTTAACGATTTGAAAGTATCCGTATCCAAATTGTACTCATGTAATATCCCCATATGAGTGTAATAAATTTTATTGGCAACGGGAGATTTTTCTGAAACTCCTCTTGAGGATTCAGGAATATCATATGTCTTCTCACCTGTATCACCATTTGTAGCCTCTACCAAATTTCCAGTTTCTGTATCATAAATAAACATCTCATATTTTGATTCTTTTTGTGCAAATAATTTTCCGTCTATCAAATTCATATCATAAACAGAAATAATGTCTGCATATTGCGCAGGAAGCACATTTCTCTTTTCACCAGTAGCAATATCATATTCTATTAAATGTGCTTGACTACCGACTCCAGCATAGACCTTTTGGTTAACTTCATCTAAAGCAACACTTCTAATCCATGACTGTCCTGCAGCCATCCTTCCGAAATCTGTAAATTTATCAGTGGCAGGATTATATTCATATACACTTCCTGATCCATAGGTACCTCCATAAATTTTCCCATCACTTGCTGTAGCAAATGGATAAAGCACAGCATCTGTATCTTTAACCGGATGCCCAAGATTGATTAATTCATCGGTTTGAGGAAAATAGCGATATAAAAAGCCCTTATTATAGGCACCCAAATAAACGGAACCATCGGAAGCAACCTTTACACCCCAAGCTCCAGACGTATCCTCTAATGTATAGCTTTTTATTAACTTTTCGGTAGCCACATCGACAATAGCAAATTTAGAAGGGATGCCCGCCACAACTGTGTACAAAACATCATTTCCATGAGAGTCTTTCCCGATATCCCCTAACATTACAGTGGTTTTTGTAACTTGTATTCCTAAATCCTCTGCAACTTCTTCAATTGGATTTACAGGCTTGACCTCCATTAAACTAGCATCATCAAAATAAAAGGTTCCTATATTCGCTTTACCTGAATAAAACAAAATAGCAGCCGAGGCAGCTGTTTCAGGCGCAATAGCTGTGATGTTTATATCTGACCATGAGGTTGCCCCACTTATCGATTTATTGAAACCCGTAATATAAGCACCTTGCTGGTCAAAAAAACGAATGTATATTTCTCCAGCACCATTCGAACCCGTTTTAATTTTTGCAGATGCAGTATATTCCCTACCAGGTGTAACAGGAACTGCATCACTTATTAAACCAAGATTTTCATTCTTACTTGTATCTTTAATTTCTAAGCTTTTCATACCCCTATAAAACTCACTTTCTACTGTCGTCACGCCGGTAGTACCAAAATTCTGTGTCCAACCAGGGATACCTCCACTATCTGTCGAATCCTCAAAGCTGGAATTTTGTATCTGCAAATCTTGGGCCGATACAGAATTTATACTAGGTAACGAGAGAGTTACCATTAAAACCATACTTAATAGAAAAACAAAATTTAATACATTTTTCATTTTCTTCCTCCTTGTATAGTAGATTGAAAACCTTTTTCCGGTAGATTATTAATACCTCCTCCATTGCACTATTCTTATACATGTATACTACATGTATTCAATAATAAATGTAATTTAAATAGACAGAAAAATCAACTTATTTTATTTTAAGTAGAATCATATTAAAGCATCAACTCATTGGAGTTTTTTGTCTAAAAAAAGTGAAATTACTAATTTTTTAGATTTTATATAGAAAAATAGTCCCTTGAATTTATTTATCTGCTATAATAATTTATAGTTACATAGGATGTAAAATAAAGAAAAAAATCTATTATTTATCTAATATGGAAGTGAAAGGAAGATTTTATGAAGAAAAAGACATGGATTATTGCTATTATTTCTTTTTTTGTTGTAGCTGGAGGGGCATCTGCTTTTTTTCTAGTGAACAAAACACCGAAGGAACAATATTTTTATTCGGAAGTTAAAACGATTCAACATATCCAAGACCTTGTCGAAACACGCTATGAAAATGAGACTGAATGGGCAAAATACGGAACAACTAAAGTGATCGATAGCATATATGACTTTTCAGGTGAATATCAAGATGGTACTAATTCCGAAATAGAACAAGTAGTAAATAACTCTAATATTGCTTTACGGATAGCAAGTGATCCAAATAAGCAAGAGGTAGAAGCTGAGATCAATGCAACGATTCTTGGAGTGGATGTTGAACCCATTAAAGGTTATATCACAACAGAAGAAGTTATTTTAGGACTTCCTTTTTATGATCAATTACTTCAATTGAAAGATAAAGATTACGGAAACTTAATGCGTGCAATAGATCCAGGTTATTCCGGTAGCGAAAAGCTTGGCTTAGAAAATTTCCTTGGCAAAAATAATATTTTATCGGAAGAAAATATCGAATATTTAAAAGAAGAATACATGATGTATCTATATAAATCTTTACCAGAAGAGGCATTTACCACTTCGGACGAAAAAATTGATGTAAATGGCAAATCTATTAAAGCAGAAAAAGTATCCATGACACTTACAGAAGCTGAAGTGAAGAAGATTTTAATAGATGTTCTTCAGAAAGCTAAGAAAGATCCAAAATTTAAAGAAATAGTTGAGGATTACTTGGAAAGCTCGTTTGAGCAGTTTACAGCCGTTAGTACTCCAGACGCAACATTTGAATTTGATGAAGTAATGGATAACTTAATAAGCTCGGTAGAAGATATTGACCTACCTGAAGGTATAAAATCTACTATCTGGCATGATGCCGATTTAATCGTTAAAAGAGATATCAATACGGAAATAGCGGACTTAGGTAAATTAGAAATTACTGGTACACAATTACTAGAAGATTCCGCGCAAAACTGGAATTATACTATTAGTATGGATAACGATCCATTACATTTTACAGGTGATCTTACTACAACAAAGGATGGAACCTATAAAGATGAAATTTCCTTCTTAGACGATAATAAGGCTGGTCTTGTTTATAACGGAGAAGAAAAACTATCAGGTGATGATAGAACATTTGAACGTAAATTTATTATTGGAGACGAATACCAACCAATGGAGTTTTTATGGAATGGAAATTCAAACTACAAAAAAGACTCTATGCAAGCAGACCATGAATTTGTTGTAACAATTGATGAAAGTTCAAACGCTGTTATAAAAGTGAATCAAGAAAGCAAGATTATTAAAAAAGTAAATCTTCCAGCTGACTCAGAAAAAATGGTCAATATCGGAACGATGGATTCTAATTCGCTACAGCAATTCCTTTCCGAAGACATTTACCCAGAAATGCAAGGCTGGGGTATGAACATTATGCAGCAATTCGAACAAGAAATGTACTAAACCACTAAAGAAATGAGTGAATGCATCTTGATCCAACTGAAAAAGATTGCTTTCTTTACGACTCAATATGGAAAAAGTATTCAGAAGAAGTGGAAATCGCTTCTTCTGCTTTTTCTTTTCCCTATTTTTCTACTAGCTTCTACACTTGGAATTGTCGCTTCTCTATTTGTTCCATCAGCTAAAGCACCTGTTACCGTTGCTTTTGTAGACGAAGACCAAACAGAAGAAACGAATATGCTACTGGAATTCATGTCCCTCACTCTCGATAAAGAAGAAGGCATCAATATCATTTCTATGTCTATGGATGCTGCCAATGATCAAATAGATAACAATGAAATAAGTGCATATATTCTGTTTGCAGATGGATTCACTAAAAAGCTATATAAAGGAAAAACTGTCTCTCTTACGATTGTTGGCAACCCCTCTAAAACGGTAGATAGTTTCATCGTAAAAGAATTAGCGGAAAGTATGACCCGTTATATTTCCACTGCTCAAGCTAATATTCTAACAGTTTATGACTATGCTAGTAATACATATATTCCTGAAGAGGATCTAGAAAAGCTTCTATTTGACACTTTTATAGAGTTTACTTTATACACATTAGGAAGCGGCCAAATTCTAGATGAAGAAGTCGTTACGAACATAACAACTACCTCCCCCACTAATTATTATGTAGTAGCTGGTTGGTTTAGCGCATTTACTATCTGGTTATTCGGCAGCTTTTCATTGTTAAGGAAAGATACGCATGCAGCTATGCGAAATCGGTGGAAGCTACTTGGAGTGACTCATTGGCATACGACTGTTTCGCAAATATTTGTTTCACTTTTTGTAAGTATTGTATTTGCTAGTATTTCCTTTGTTCCGATTAGCAAATACTTCGCAGTGGAGTTATTTATGTTAGATTATTTTCGGTTGCTCCTGTTCATCCTTTTATTTGGATTACTTTTATTAATAGGTTTAGCCCTTATAGACTTATGGATTTCATCTAAAAAAGTAGTGCTGCTCCTTCAATTTTTCCTTGTATTATTATGGATAGTTTCGAGCGGAGCCTTAATTCCTACGATTTATTTTCCTTTATTCATCAAGAATGCATTGCCATTTTTCTTCTCGTTTGAGAGCTTCCAGTGGATTGTAGAAATTGTGTTAGTTGGCCGAAACTACGCAAGCTTTACGTCTTTAGGAATTCAGGTCTTTATGGGGCTAATCCTTCTATGGATTTCAACCCGGTGGAAGGATAGGTGGATACAATGAAAGCTGTTCTAGGTATACAAGCGATGCGAATGAGGAAGGAATGGAAGGTTTTATTAGCCTGGCTTATACTGCCACTTCTTTTAGCTATTTTAACGTTCAGTATGTTAAATAAATTAGGCGACGAATCCAAAGTTCCAATTGGTTTAGTAATAGAGGAAAACACCACTCTTTCGAATAATCTAGTCCAAAGAATAATCGGTACAGATTACCTACAGGTCAACTTACTAGACCTTCCAGAGGCTACAGATCTATTAGAAAAACATGAGCTTGATAGTGTATTTGTCATTAAGGATGGATATGAGGAAGATATTCTAGATAATCGTCGTTCTCAGCTTCTTGAGGCTTATTCATCCAATAGATCCTTTGCTTACTTTGCCCTTGCAGAAACAATTGGCTCATACGTTCAAGAAGAAGCAACTCGTACAAAAGCAGCTACGAAAATTAAAGATTTATATGAAAAGTATGGCTCCAGTGAAGAATGGGATCGAGAAAAAATCTTCCAAACGAGTAAAGAAAAACAGGAAAAGAAACAGCTAATCACGACAAGCTTTTCGTTCCAATGGACACCGGCAGAAACAGCAAGTGAAAGCACCTCCCTTCTATCTATTTGGGGTATTTGGACTTTCTTCCAAATCATCGCTACATTATTTCTGTTCGATTGGATCGTGAAAGCAAATAATACATCAATAAAAGTGCGTTGGACCTTTACGAAAATATCTTTAAATAGCTATATTTCTTGGAATTTATTGTTCTATACGGTATTACTATTTGTTATGGATTTAGTTACTATATATGTCCTCCATTTATTCAATTTTGCATCTCCAAGTGTTCGGCTGTTCTTTGCTCTACTTGGCTTTAGGCTAACGATAAATATTTTAGCAGCTCTACTTGCGCGGGACTTCACTAATAGTTTCTTCTATTATATTTGCGCTATTGCGATCTCTCTTATTTTAACGATATGTGGTGGCGCATTTATCCCGATTGATTCTATTATAAGTAGATGGCCATGGTTGGAATCTTTCAGTCCTGTTTATTCATTGTTACATGGTGAGTTCGCTTATAGTTTTTTAGCAGTAATTATTGTTATTTCAATAGTTAAAGGAGGTAGTCAGCGTGCTGCAAGTAAATTCCCTACAAAAAAGCTATCATAAACACAAAATATTAACCGATGTAAATCTTCTAGTAAATCCAGGGGAGGTTGTCGGCTTAGTTGGAGAAAATGGAGCCGGCAAATCCACGCTATTGGAAATTCTAGCAACGGTACTACCTCAATCCAGCGGCAGTATAGAATTGGAAAGTTACTCATATTCAAAAGATATTAAAAGCATCCGCAAGCTAATAGGATATGTCCCTCAGGAAATCTCCTTATGGGAGGAATTCACTGTGGCAGAAAACTTTCTATTTTTCGAAAAGCTATCTTGGAAAAGAAGGACACTAGAAGAATGCAAACAGCTTTGTCTCGATATGCAACTAAACAAATGGGACGAACCAGTCGAGTCATTATCCGGTGGAATGAAAAGAAAACTAAATCTCGCGATCAGCCTTATTCACGACCCCATATTAATCCTACTCGATGAACCGACTGTTGGAATAGATATGCGATCCAAAGAAGAGATTGGAAACTACTTGGTGAACTTGGCAAAAAACGAAGGAAAAATGATCATCTATACATCTCATGATATGAATGAAATTATTTCGTTTTGCGACCGCATTTATTGCCTAGGAAATGATCCTTTTTACTCTGATTTACTTAAATCTCGAGGGCTTACCGTAGAGGAATTGGCATAAGAAGGGAATTGGAGATACTTCTGAGCAGGTATTGGAACGTTTATTTGCACTAGTGTGATATTTACTTGCGTTCATTGGTGGCTTACTTGGTCTTCGTAGAGGCTTACTTACTTTCATTTCCTATTTACTTGCTCTCGAGTGGTAGTTACTTGGGAAACGGAATACTTTTCCATATGGTTTTTAACAAATACACCCGCTGGACTGAAATCCGCGGGTGTATTTGTTATTTATTCCTTGTTTTTATCTAACATCCCTCTTAATTGCTCAGATAACTCCTCAATTAGCTCGTCTGCTTTGATCGTGTTATTTTCAGTTCCTAAAACATATCCGTATTCTAATATTTTTTTAAAGTCTTCATTTAACTCGGTCGTGATCATGCAACTTCCTCCCGCTATCTTGGTATTATGTAATTTTATTTATTGTAATACAAATTATGTCGAAAACAGTCAATGTCACTAAGATTTAATAAACAAGTAATAAAGTTCTCATTATAACTTAAGATTTCAGAATTGTTTGCTACACAGGGACAAAAAAAACCACCACTGCTCCAAAAGCGGTGGTGATTTCAACTAACATATATTATTTAATAGAATATTTACCGAATCCGTCTGTACCTTCGCCAACATATTTGATGTTGCCATCAGCAGGAATTACTTTTTCTGCTTGTTTAGAAGATTCGAATACGATTGTTGCTTTTGCTGGAAGTGCTGCGAATTTCCAGTTGCCGTCAGCAGATGGATCGATTGTTTTCTCTGCAAGAATGTAGTCGATAATTGTTTGACGGTTTTCATCTGGATAGATTTCGATTGCTGTTGCATTACGCACTCCTGGGAATGTTCCATTCGCACGGTAGTTATTTGTTGCTACGATGAATTCTTGTTTTAAATCGATTGGTTTGCCATCGTATTGAAGGTTCGTGATACGTGATGATTTTTCATTTACTAGATTTCCGTCAGCATCGTATTTTGCTGGTTGGGTAACATCGATTTCATATGTTACTCCGTCGATTACGTCATAATTATATGAGCGGAAGTCTGCATTGATTAGTTGTTGTTCGCCAGTTTTCGTTGCGTCGATTTGATTGAATTGCCCTGCAGACATTTCTAACCATTCTTTTATGTCAGCTCCCGTAACTTTTACAGTTGCCACAGTGTTATCGTATAAATATAGATCTGCTACGTTTTTAATAGCTAACTCGCCTTTTGGTACATATGTGTAATACTCAGGGTCGCTTCTTGTTCCAGCTTTAAATGGAGCACCTGCGGAAAGAACCGGAAGTTTTTCATTTGCCGTACCTTTTAGTTTTGCTTTTACGTACTCAGTTTGTGCATTTGTTACGATTTGGATAGATGGGTCATCTTGTACTTGTGAGAAATAGCTATGGATGTCGGCTGTTGTTGTACCAACTGCTTGACGTACATATTCGATAGTTCCCTCATGTGCTTGTTTTACAGCATCTACAATGGTTTTGTCTACATCCGTTGCATCTTTTGCAATTGCACGAACCTCTGCTTTAGATTGTTTTACTTCCCACTCGTTCCCTTTTTTGACTAAATCTAAATCGATTACCCCTAAATGGCTACCAAATTTACCTGGCATAACAACTGGAACACCGTTCATAGTACCGTTTTCCACGTCTACATTTGCAAGCGAAGCATCCACTTTTCCAGGGAATACTTGGTGCGCATGACCAGTAATAATCGCATCTATATCTTTAACCTTTGTTAGTAAATACGTTACATCCTCTTCGCCAACCTCATGCTTCATATCGCCAAGTCCAGAGTGGGAAAGGACTACAATTACATCTGCTCCAGCTTTTTTCATTTCTGGCACGATAGCCTCTACTGCTTGTACAGAATCGTCGACCTTCACTTTTCCTTCTAAATGAGACTTGTCCCATTTAAGAATAGCTGGTGGAACAATACCTGTTACCCCTACTTGAATAGTAGATTTCTGCCCTTTGGAATCAACCACTTCTTTTTCGATTAAAACATATGGGTTATAAGCTAATTTACCAGTAGCAGCATCACGAATATTCGCATTCACATAAGGGAAGTTTGCATCATCTGTCACTTCATCCAAATAATCCAAACCATAGTTAAATTCATGATTTCCGAATGTAGCACCATCATACTTAAGCAGTTCCATTGCTGTCACAGACGGATGTTCTTCCCCATCTTCTAACTTGTCCACTGCCTGCTTATAAGAACCAAGTGGTGTACCTTGTATCGCATCACCATTGTCAAATAGTAAAGTATTACTATTTTCTGAACGTGCATTTTTAATAAGTGTAGCTGTTTTTGCAAGTCCTAAGCTATTAGACTCTGTATCTTTGTAATAGTCATAGTTCACGATATTCGTATGAATGTCAGAAGTACCTAGGATTCTTAAAGAAACAGTTGAAGTTGAATTTTTATATTCCTTCAAGAAGCGTTTTAAAATATTATTCATCTCATGTTTACTTACGATATTTGAAGGCTTTACAGTTTTATCAGGGTATCCATTTAAGAAACCTAATCCTACCGCTTTCGCAATTTCACTACGACTAGATGTGCGAATTTTATTTTTATCTGTAAATTTGTTTAGTAATTCCTCTGAGTAAGCTTTATCAGTCTCAATAGCTCTTGTCGCAATGATAAATGCATGCTCACGAGAAAGTTTTTCATCTGGAGCAAAAACAGTAGCTGACTTCCCAGTAATAAGTTTTAACTCAAGCGCTTTTTCAATATAAGGCTTTAATGATTCTGGAACATCATTAAACTTTACAGATTTACCAGTACCTAACTCAATACCCATTGCATCGATCATTGTTTTTACATACTCACCACGAGTGACATCTGGACTTTTTGCCGCAGAAGCATGGTCAACACTTGCAAATCCACCAACTGTAAGCGATAAAGCAAGCGCCGATGCTGAAACTTTTTTCCACATAAACTAAATTCCTTCTTTCTCATCTTGGAATATAAAACCAATACAATTGTAGCAAAAATAAAGGCGAATAGTGTAACAAATTTGTAAATTTTGAAAACAGTCAATGCGTTAATAGGGAAAAGTACTTTCTTAATCCTCGTTAGATAGGGTTTTGTGTTGGTTGGATGAGGTTTTGTGTTGGTTAGCGAAGTTTTAGTGTTGGGTGTAGAATATGTGTTGGTTTGCTGAGTTTATGTGGTTGTTAGATAGGGCTATGTGGTAGTTAGCAAGTTTTTTGTGGTGGGTGTAGAATTATGTAATGGTTTGCTGAGTTTATGTGATTGTTAAATAGGGTTATGTGGTAGTTAGCAAGTTTTAGGAGAGAAAAAACCGATTCCCTCAAAAGGAAATCGGTTCAATAATTCAAGCTATTCTACAATGTATGATGAAGCGATATATCCATTCACACTTTTTCCGTTTACTACTGTTTGGACGGGGTACCAAACAAAATGATTAGTGGAGCTTTTGTTTTCATCAAATACTGGTGAACCTATGATAGTGACTACAGCCCCTTTACTAGTCGCGGTAAGTGGCGACTGAGTACTAGCTGATTTACGAAGACCTGATCCATTATATTTTACTTTATCTCCATTTCCATATCCTTCAGTAGTTGGTGTGCTTGACGTCAACGGAAATGACTTTTTATTAAATTTAATAGAGTTATTTGTTTCTTCTCCGTAAGTGAAATCCTCTTTGTTAAAGTCTAGCAAGTCAATATTAGTTTCTAGTAATCCATTTTTCACTATTGCTTGGTATACTCGCTCTTGGTATGCGTTCGCATTTCTTTCACCAGTTGCCTGATATACCGGGCTATTGACGGCTTTTGTACCATTATAGGCCATTATAGCAAAATACCAACTCTCTAAGTCTTGTGGGCTAGCATTTTCGATTTTCGGTAAATCACTTCTCTTATAGTTTTTCCCAAGTATATCGATTGCAGTTTCAATATTATACTCCAAATCATATTTTATACGCTCCAAGTCGTATCCTGCAGTATTCGTGATTTGCATCACTCCAATACCGCCGTCGCTACTAATAATTGGCTCACCATTTGGTAGGAAATGAACCCATCCATTACTTTCTACGGAAGCCACTGCCTTTACAATCTCCGCCGGAATTGGCACGTCAGCATTTCTAGCTGCGGTTGTTAGCAGGCAGTTCATCGTTTGACGATCTGGGTTTGATCTAGAATCCTGTTTGTATCCACATGCCTCCACTGTCAAACGTAAATCATCATTCAAAGCTCTTGCCAAAAATCCAGCAAAATGTGCACGAGTCACGGAATCGTTCGGTCTAAATTCGCCATTTTCATAACCGCTCACAACTCCAAATGCAGTTGCTTTTCGAATATCCGAATATGCGGATGAATTCAGTGGAACATCCGCAAATGGAAGAGCTTCATCCTTCATCTTAAATGCTCGCGCTATAAAACTTGCCATTTGCCCTCTCGTTACAATATTATTTGGTTTAAAAGTTCCATCAGGATAACCATTAATAATTCCCGCATCAGCTGCAGATTGAATAGCACCAGATGCATGGTGATCAGCACCCACATCTGTAAAAATAGTTTTTTTGCCAGTTAGATCGAAGTCCATAGCCCGAGCTACCATTAATGCTGCTTGGCTTCTCGTTACAAAATTACTTGGCATATATTGATCTGCTTCTACACCATTCACAATTCCTTCGTCATGTAAATAATTGATATGCTCATAGAATGGATGACTTGTCTTAACATCCTGAAAACCCGCTGCTTGAGCAATAGATGAAAAGCTTAACCCGAATGCTAATAAAAAACTTAAACTCAACATTAGTTTCTTCATTTACTTCCCCTCCTTATCTCTTTAGTTTACTACTCATATTATTAACAACGTACTGCAACGTAAAAGGTTACGAAAGAAAACCACATAACCCCAAAAAATAGGCTAGTAGATATACAAACCAAATCTTTGTATCCACTAGCTATAATTTTTATTTTGTGTTAAATCGCATCAAGTATCTGTTTCCATTCTGGATTTGTATGTCTAATAGATATTCTGTATTCATTTGATAGTTTTTAGTTGGAGATACAATGATTTTTTTATTTTTTAAATCTGGTTTCAGTTGAATGGGGATTTCATAGTTTTCTGTGTATAGTTTAACAGCAACTGTTGAGTCGTCAGAGAATACTTGGTCGAACAAAATGGTCCATGTTTTATCTAAAGGGACATTGGTATGTTCGGGTAAATTAATATAATTGCTTGAACTAAATGCGCTAGAAATAAATGAATGTTTTTCAAAGTTAGAGACGTTTAGGATGCCTTCTCCAAATAGCGGATCCCAGTTTACAGCGCCTTTATCGTCGACATATGTTTTTAACAGTTTTTCTATTTCTTCTATGGTTCTAGTAGGATCATCCACGAGAAACATAGCTGCTACTCCACTTACGCAAGGAGCTGCCATGGATGTACCGTGTAAGGCTGCATACTTTTCTCCAGGGATACTTGAAAGTATTCCGACACCTGGTGCTGATACGTCGATGGACCCGCCAATGTTACTAAAGCTAGCTATATTATCGGATTGATCAGTTGCGGAAACAACCAACACTTTTTCTTCTGAGGCAGGATAATAGTTTGCAGTATCATCACTTTTATTGCCAGAGGCTACGACCATAAGCACATTGTGAGAAAGTGCATAGTCAATTGCCTCTGCTAAATGCTCGGAATATTCATTTCCTTGGAAGCTCATATTCACAATGGATGCACCATTATCCACTGCGTAACGTATACCTTTAGCAATATTCGAATCATAGCCATTGCCAGATTCATTTAGCGCACGAATTGGCATGATTTTGACGCTTGCTGTAGTTGATTCGGCTATTATGCCAGCTATATGCGTGCCATGAAAATGCTCATCCATTGGATCCGAGTCATTATCTACAAAATCATAACCAGCGATCATTCTCTCCTTCAGGAAGGAATGGGTATAATCCACACCTGTATCGATAACTGCAACGATCACATCTTCGCCTGTCGTAGTAAACTGCGATTTCATCCTGTCTGTTCCGACCCTAGTTGCCCCCCACGATTTGGTATACTCCGCTGTTTTGACCATCCCGATAGTGCGAATATAGTCTGGCTGTAGCACGTTCATCTGATCTTTCGATGATGCAGATATCGTGAAGGATGATTTTGGCTGTACTTCCTCCATAGGAATACTTTCTATCTCTTTATTTCCATCTTTATCAGTTATTTCGACTATTACTCTATCTGTTTCTGCTGATTCTCCTGAACTACTAAGAACTATACTAGGAAAAAAGAAAACGATACCAAACGAACACCCCAACAACATTTTAAACAATAAACTACCCCTCATTTTCTCCCCACCTTACCTACTATACTTTTACAATCAAGTACCCCTTAAGTAAAATATGTAAACTAGGAAATGTCGATTACTGTCAATAAGATAAAAAAACCTACAAACCTAATTGGTTTGTAGGTGGAAAGACTATCTTTTTGAGGCTTCATTTGCAACAAATAGGCCAACCTTCGCATTCTCTTTCCAAATACGATCCCATCTACTTAATGGGACAGGGTTTTCGCCTGCATATGGGGAAATTTCAAGGACAATCCCTGGCATTCCTGTTTCTTGGATAAAGTAATCTCCAGAGGCCCCAGAACCAGGAAGGTATTGTGGAGGCATGACCTTATATCCCGTAATTTGAGATAATTGATTGGCCAAGCCTTTATCTCTATTAAGCTCTGCCGTTTTTTGATAATTAAACCAGTACATAATTTGACCAGATGAATGATAGGAGATATTCGTTTTAAATGGTCGACTTGTCATAAAATTCCCTAAAGCCTGTGCTTCTGGCTCACTAAATGCACTTGGACCTCTATATTGCATATAAGAAGGACCAGGGCGAGAATTGTTTATTTTGGACCATCTCGAATCAAAGTTATCATTCAAATCGACACCATGTATATTGGACTTCCAGCGATTAAAATTACTACTTCCATTAATAGCAAGGACGCTAGACTTGTTCGCTACAGCATTTGCTCCTAATTGAACAAGCGTGACGCCGTCAGGGTTTACCATTGGCACAAACCAGATGGCAGTCTTATCCAAAACAGATTTAACATTGTAGCCCTCGTAAGAACTTCCTGCAGCATAGTGTGCACTATATGTGTCAATCATTTCGAGCAGGACATTTGTCGTCATATGCTCTCTTGCATGAACGGAACCATCAAATAATACTTCCTTTTTCCCATTTCCGACCCGGATTGCATAAATAGGTCGATTTTCTACGGAGGAACCTATTTGTTTTAATTCAGTGAAGCTTGGATATTTTGCTGCTATCTGCTGTAAATAAGTCGTCATTTGCTTATGGGTAATAACTTGTTTAGGGTTTACTATATTGTGAGTGTTTGGTGCTGGTGCTCCCTTTGAAAGAAAGCTTGCGACAACATATCCTTGCATATCATCCGCTGTCACATAAGCCCAGCCAGCTAACTCCGAATGTACTACGACAGCCTTTCCATTCGAAAGTACACCAACACTTGCACCACTCGTACTCGCAATATTTTTCACGACCACTCCACTTTTTGATGCTACTGTTGCTGAATACGTAGCAGGCTTCCCAATGAAGTTAGAGGCAACATAACCAGTAATATTGCCATACTGAACGAATGACCACCCGTTTTCAGCAGAAAATTCTTCAATAATCATTTTATATTTTAGTGTTGCAAGATTCTTACTCGCTGGACTTGCAGATTCTCGGACTATAACGCCACCTATAGAGCTTGCTATTTTAATCGTCCCTGTAGCTTTTTTCAAATAACTTACTGGTGCGTAACCACTTATTCCATCCACTTGAATATGGGCCCAACCGTTATCAATTGAAAATACTGTTCCATAAGTACCGTAGGTCATCTGTTGTAGCGATGCAGATTCAGTAGATGGAGCTTCCATTAGGAGTACTCCTGATGCACTATTTACGGTATATACTTCTCTAAAAGCGGAAGCTTCAGTTATATTTGTATAACTACTCCAGATCAAGAGCATGATGAAAAATGCTCCGAGTAACTTTAGTGATTTTTTCATCGTTTCCCCCATTTCTTTATGTACTTCTTTAAGTGTACAGTCGAATACTAGCGAATAATAGTTACCTTATTACTATAATTTGCTAGATACAAGACCTTTTTTTATGGCTTAGTTTACTACGAAATATATTTTGAGGTACAATACACTTTATGGAGGTTTTGAGATGCGCAATGAGTTAATGAAATTTATAATTGTCGGCGTTTTAAATACCCTTCATTATTATGGTTGGTATTTACTATTTTCTCAGGTAATAGATTGGCACTTTTTGCCGTCCCACTGGATAGCTTTTGTCATAAGTATGATCGGATCATTTTATTTGAACTCCTATTTTACATATAATACAAAACCAACATGGCGAAAGTTCTTTCAATTTCCTTTGACATATGTCGTTCAAATAATTATATCGACAATCGTATTATATATACTTTCTACATATTTGGGAGTGGATGATCGAATCGGGGCTCTTATTGCTTCTGTAGTTACCATCCCATTTACATTTTTTCTATCCCGAAAAATATTAAAAAGATGATTCACGCTTATTCAGCCGAATCATCTTTTTTTATAGTGGAAACATATTCATCTACAAAATACACCGGTCGTCCTTTCGTTTCATAGAAAACCTTCCCTAAATATTCTCCAATAATCCCTAATGACAAAAGCTGAATACCGCCTAAAAAAAGGATTACCGCCATAAGGGATGGATAACCAGGTACTGGGTCACCGAATAATAACGCCCGAATAACAACAATAACTACAAAGAAAAAGGCAACTACAGAAATTATTACACCAAAGAGAGAAGAGAAGCGAAGTGGCGCAATTGTAGAAGATGTAATTCCATCGATAGCCAGATTAAAAAGTTTTCCATAATTCCACTTCGTTTCCCCTGCTGCACGCGGATCACGGTCAAATAGAATTTCCTTCTTATTAAAGCCTATCCAGCTATACATACCTTTTGTGTACCGCTGTCCTTCACGTAATTGTTGCAAAGCATCAATACAACGACGATCCAACAAACGAAAATCGCCTGTGTCGCGCTGCACCGGAATATTCGAAAGAGTTTCAAGTATTTTATAATACCGCGAAGATGACCATTTTTTAAACCAAGATTCCCCTGCTCTACTGCGACGCTTTGCATATACATCATCATAGCCTTGCTCCCAATAACCAATCATTTCAGGAATGAGCTCTGGAGGGTCTTGTAGATCTGCGTCAATTATGATCACTGCTTGTCCTTTAGTATGATCAAATCCAGCAAGCATCGCCACTTCTTTTCCGAAATTCCGTGAAAGGTTCACATAAGAAATATCGGTTCTATGTTTGACCAATTGTTTTAACAAAAATAGCGTATTATCCGTACTTCCATCGTTAACGAATAAATACTCAAATTGATAATTCGGCAGATCGCTTGTCACTGCATCTAATCGATTGATCAATGTATGTAAAACCTGTTCCTCATTATATGCTGGTATTAAGATTGAGATTATTTTCATATTTATCACCTAGTGACCATTATACCGTCTGAATGCAATTAAGGCACTTAAATTTGTTTGTGCTTAAGTAAATCACTGATCAAAAATGCTCTACACTATATTAAGTGCAGAGCATCTACTACTGTGTAATCGGTTCCAATTTGATAGCATTTGGAGCTGGAGCTGTTTTCTTTGTCCTCCCCACAATATACTGTCCAAAAGGCAGCAGAGAGATTAGTTTTATAATAATCATTGTTAGAAGTAAAGAGATAAAAAACAATGCCAAAACTCTTGTACTTGTCTGTTGGAAATAATTTGCCGTTACTGGAGCTAAAAAAATCTGAACTGGCCAGTGTACAAGATAAATTCCAAATGCATAGTTATTGACTAATGTGATTAATTTGAAACGAGGAATAGCTTGTCCCCAAGCGAGCAAAGCACAGGTAACCGATATAACAAATGGAAACAGATCGAATCTAAGGGATTGGACTACTGTATTTCCAGCTTCATAGGAAAGAAAAACTAATGATAAGGCAACGGCGACATATAATAGGGTTGCCCATCTATGCTTATAAAGTTTTTGCGAAATTACCGTATAGTGTTTTCCAACAATATAACCAAATGCAAAATATCCAAACCATGCAAGAAACGGTAATTTCAGCATATGGTTAAAAACAGGGAATAAATCCGGATTCTTATTCACCCAGGTTAAGTACCACAGCATGATTAAAATACTTCCTGGAATCAACCAAGCTATAGAAACTTTGTACTTTGTAACGAGGTAATGTAAAAAATAAAACTGGAAAATAACAAGGATAAACCATCCTTCAAAGGCGCCTGTTACAATATTTCGAAGTATTTTATCCACAATATCAGTACCCGGATACAGGTAAGGCGACACAATTACCCCATCTATAATAGCGAACGAGACAAATGGTAAAAAAATAAACTTAAGTCTACTTCCCCAGAAGTTTCTTGGCAATCTGTCCGGATAACGATTTGCTAATATAATTACCGACAAAATGATGAATGTCGGCGTTGCATAGCATAGAAGTATACGAAATAAATGATAATACTCAATTTCTGGGTACGAAACATGCGATGCTGTCCAGGTCGTACTATGTAGAAAAACAATACATAAACATGTAACAGCACGTAAAAAATTCCATTCTTTTATCATAGGGATCTCCTTAAAAAAAGCACTATACAAATGGTAAATTAATAAGATAGGAAAGTCAAAGAAAGATTCGAATTCAAGGTATTATATAAAAATAATTCTTTTGACTTACTTATAAATACCCATAGCAAAGTGCATATATACGCTTAACCAATATATAAGTTCTTTTGTCTGCCACATAAATCAGTATAACCACATAATGGTAAATCTAATTGAACTTACGAAGACCATTAATCCAAGAAGGATTAAATCTTTATTTGTCGAACTTATTGTATTAAAGCAAAATTTTAGTAGCATTAAGTATTAAAGCTTAGGAGCGCTTAAAATGTCAATAAAAGGTCTTAACCATTTTTTATTTTCAGTTTCTAATTTGGAAAAATCTATTCATTTTTATCAAAAAGTATTTGATGCTAAGTTATTGGTAAAAGGTAAAAGCACTGCCTACTTAGATTTAAACGGTATGTGGCTTGCTCTTAATGTAGAGAATGACATACCCCGCGATGAAATAACTCAGTCATATACACATATTGCCTTTTCAATTGAAGAAGCAGAATTTGATAACATGTATAACAAACTAGAAGAATTAAATGTAAACATATTACCCGGTCGTCTCAGAGATGAAAGAGATATGAAATCTATTTACTTTACTGATCCAGATGGTCATAAATTTGAATTTCATACCGGTACTTTACAAGATAGATTAGATTACTATAAACAGGACTTAAAGCATTTGGAGTTTTTCTATTAAAAAACATGGAGAAAACAATGGATTACATACAAACAATTCGTAAGTTGATTGGGAATGAGATGCTAATGACTATAGGTTGTGGCATTATTATTGAACATGAAAATCAGATTTTACTACAGCATCGGACTGATCATGATGTGTGGGGTATTCCAGGTGGTGTTATGGAGCCTGGTGAAACGTTTCTTGAAACGGCTATGCGAGAGACATTAGAGGAAACAGGATTAACAGTGGAACGATTGCAGTTGTTTGGTCTTTATTCCGGTGAACAAGGTTTTTCCGAATATCAGAACGGCGATAGAGTTTTTAGTGTACAGATAATATTCCATTCTAATTGTTTTTCAGGGGAATTACTTCATAAAACGGAAGAAAGTCACGAACATCGATTCTTTTCCCGTAATAACCTACCTCATTTGAACTCGCATCAAGAACGATTCATTCAAGATTGGGTAAACAAGGTGAACGTGCCAGTTGTAAAATAATAGCACGGAGTCCATTCTCAAAAAAGTAGGAGGTTCAAAATGCAATTTTATAATTTTGGTAAAAATAATGGAAAAACGGTTTCAAAATTTAATTCAGATTTTATAATGTCTAGGATTATTCAAACTGACAAGGAAACTCATATAGGCTGTATGCACTTAGATGAAAATGGTGTCATTGGTTATCATCAAGCAGTAACGCCTCAGCTTCTCTTGATTATGAATGGTGAAGGATATGTTAGAGGTGAAAAAGAGGAATACTTCAAAGTTCAGTCGGGAGATGCTATCTTTTGGGAGAAAGATGAATGGCATGAAACTAAAACAGATATAGGTTTAACAGCCATTGTTATTGAAAGCGAAGTATTAAATCCATCTTTATTCATGCCTATAAAAAAATAGACGCCGTATAACTATAAACTATACAACCGAAAAAGGAACCATTGTGAACAATCTTTGTTCAAAATGGTTTCTTTTTCGGTAGCAATTATCAGTCTTCAACTAAAGCTGTTTGGAAATTCATCATGTATCGTTCCCCACCAGCAACTCGTATGTCGAGCAGATAGGAAGAATTTGCTTCAAAATTAGCTTCAGGTGTCACCATTAACTTATCTGTACCTCTTGTAAAAGAGACCTTAATCGGGACTTCTTTTTCATCGGAATACATAAAGACAGAGATGATTTTAGTATCCGTGAGAATACGATTAAAGTTGATGGTCCATTTTTTATCAAGTGGGACGTTTGTAGATTTTGGTAACGCTATGTAATCAGCTGATGCCAGTTTTTGCTGAATAATGGAGTACTTTTGATAGGATGATACATTTACAATACCTTCACCGTAAAGTGAATCCCAGTTTTTTGCACCTTTATCATCCGCATAACGTTTGAGTAAATCTTCTATTTCCCGAATGGTTCTAGTTGGATCATCTAATTTTAGCATGGAGGCAACGGCACTAATATGGGGCGCAGCCATTGATGTGCCATCCATAAGGGCATATTTTCCTCCAGGTATGCTGGAAAGAATGCTTACACCAGGTGCTGCAATGTCAATCGATGCTCCTGTATTACTAAAATCTGCTACCTGATCATTTTGATCGGTTGCTGATACGACAATTACTCTTTGTTCAGAGGCAGGATAAAACTTTTCGGTATCCATCCCTTTATTCCCGGAGGCAACTACTATAAGAACATCATGCTGAATCGCATATTCAATGGCATTTGCCAAATAAGTGCTATAGTTTTCTCCTGCTAAACTCATATTAATAACAGAGGCACCGTTATCTACCGCATAATGAATTCCTTTTGCAATATTCGTATCATACCCATTCCCATCAGCATCCAGGGAACGTATAGGAAGTACTTTCACATGCTGTGGCGTCGATTGTACAATAATACCTGCGACATGCGTGCCGTGCATATGCTTATCCATTGGGTCACTGTCATTATCTACAAAGTCGTATCCCTCTATCACTCTATCAGCAAGCAAAGGATGCGTATTATCTACTCCCGTATCAATAATAGCAACAATTACATCATTTTTTTTCGATATTAACTGCTCCATCATCTGCTCCACACCAATTCGCTTTGCAGACCAAGTAGGATTCATCGCTATATTGGAATTCACAACACCAATGGAACGAATATAATCGGGTTCTAACACTTCAACCTGTTGAACATCTTCAATCTTATCTAACTCATCCCAAGTTAAACTCTCAAACTCTTCTTGCCCATCCTCATTTAAAACCTCAACTATTACTCTATCAGTCCCAGATGATTTCTCGTCAGTTCCAGTTTGCGCATAGGAAATATTAGGCAACAAAAGCACTAACACAAATAACACTACGGGATATATGAAATATTTCATCAAACATGACTCTCCAATCTTACAAGCACCTATCCATACTTGTTTCCTATATATAGTGGCTAGAAGGTATGATTATTTTTAGTAATATTCACTAGTCAAAAATCAACTAGCTCATAATTCCAACTTTCCTTTTACCTACTCTTATTTTCCTGGTATACGATTATAAACTCCTGTCCGCAACAATGCCTGCTTTAAAGAACTAAAAGTAGAAATATTGCCAAAATCCACTCCTAATTGGATGGAAGTCTGAGCCACTTCAGGGCGGATGCCAGATAAGGAAGTTTTGATGCCTAGCAATTGAAGTACATCTATTAGATGGAACATTTCATTTGCTACCATTGTATCCATAACCGAAACAGCCGAAATATCTATGAAAAGTTTATCTATACCAATTTCTACACATTTATAGGGCACACATTCCAATAATAATCTTGCCCGTTCCGTATCTATAACTCCAATAACCGGTAATACTCCAACACCATCCAAAATTGGTATCACTGGAATGCTCAATTCATTTATCAAAGATTGTTGGGCATTCAATCTATTGTTGGCTAGTTCATAATATCTTGACGAGAAGCTATGAATAAGCTGATCAAATGCTGTATTAAATAATCGACTCCATTTTAGTATAAGAGTACATGACAACTCATCAAGGCGATCATTTGCAAAGTACTCCACATAAAGCCATATCGTTTCACGAGTTTTATTTAATGCCTGTATTACATCATGAATCGGTGTATTATGTTCAATTCTACTTTTAGGTACTGTATCTGTCCACAATAGAAGCTGTTCCTGAAAGCCAGTTTCTTTCTCCAAAAAAGCATAAGCCACAGTCCTAATAGTCAAAGCATGCTGCTCCATTAAAACTTGATCTATATTGGGATTTGGATTATTGGAATAAAAAGAGCCATTAAAATCACGTTTTGCGGCAAACCATTGGCTCGTAATATTACTAGTGTTTTCTATTAGGTATTCATAAAGGTCTTGATCAATCGATGCCATTTTTTCTCCTACTTTCCCTGTAAACGTCTCCTTCTTTTTATTATAAACGTTCCAATTGAAATGAACTACTTTTTGTCCACTTTTTGTCCCTGTGTAGGAAACTATTCTGACACTTCTTTCAAAATTGAACTTTGGTTATCTATTCGCTCTTTAAAGATGGATTATAGTTAATATTTCGATTCTTTTAGAATTGTTTGCTGCACAGGGACCATATTGCAAAAACTGCAGTATTCAGCATTCGTTTTCTCCAATGGGTGGGGGAGATACTCCTTCAGTATGTCTACTTTAAGAAACCTTGGGGCTTTTTTACTTTCATCGAAATAAAATGGATAGGAGCTATATGGATACCATTCAAGACGATTAACTAAGGGCTGCTTGGTGTTTATAGGGTTGCGGTGTATGTATTTACTAACAGCTAGTAACCCCGGATACGACTTCACCTCTTTTGAAAAGTATCTACGCTGGTAAATTCGTCCGACATGATTATACCTTTTGGAAAAGGATGCGGTGTATCTTCGGTTGATGTGTCCCATAATTTTACCTAATGGCACACTTTCTGTCTTCATCAATAAATGGTAATGGTTTGTCATAAAACAGTAGGCTAGTAGATGAAAGGGATAACGATCGTGGGCATGTTGGAAGATTCTCATGAGCTCCAACATATCTCGGTGTGTACCGAAAATAGGTTGTCGATTATTACCACGCATGATGACATGGTAATACGAATCCGGATTTAAGTTTCTTTTTCTTGTCAATTTTATACCTCGCTATTCTTAAATTTATACAATCATGGGATGATAGAAAGAGATGTTAGTTTCAGGGAGTTTAAACTTCGAAGAGGTCAAATCATTGAGATGTTCACATATAAGTGTAATGAAAGAAAATACAAATGTCTACAGTTTTCTGAATATTTCGGTACACAGGGACAACAAAAATACCCTTCCCTACTCATTCGCAGGAGAGAGTATTAGTTTTAGTTAAATATCAGAATTGTTTGTTACACAGGGCACATGACAACGAATTTCTAATTTCCTCCACCGAAAGTCCACTTGCCTCCAACAACTCCTCATCCGTCCCACAACCCAAAAACCTATCGGGGACTCCGATTCTATAGACTTTCTTAGGTAATTCTTCCGATAATATTTCCGAAACAATACTTCCTAGACCACCACGTATGTAATGCTCTTCTACTGTTACTACAAGACCAACTTTTCTTGCACCTTCCAATAGTAATTCTTTGTCAAATGGCTTAAGGGTTGGAAAGTGCAGGTGCGCGATTGATACGCCTTCCATTTGTTTTATAACCTCGGAAACACGATAGGTCGTACTTCCGGTAGTTACCATTAACACGTCCGTACCTTCCGTCAGCGTTCTACCCTTTCCAATTTCAAACTCAACATCAGGCAAAAAATAAGGAATCGTTTCATCTCTAGTTAGTCTTAAATACATAGGTCCAGCTGTTTGATGCATAGCTTTCATAGCAGCGACAGTTTCACCTGGATCCGCAGGGGCAATGACAGTCATATTTGGAATCGTCGTCATGATGGCTATATCATCTAGAGAGTGATGCGTTTTACCAGTGTTGCTTGTCAGCAAACCACTATAACTTCCGACTAGCTTCACATCGAAGTTGGTCTGGGCAACACTGACGACAATTTGGTCTAATGCTCTTTTCGTTAAAAAAGTGGCAAAGCTACATACCCAAGGCTGAAATCCGACTGAAGCTAAGCCTGCTGCCACGCCTACCATATTTTGTTCAGCAATTCCCATTTGTAAAAAGGAATCGACTGTTTCTTTCTCTATCGAATCCAGATGGGTCGAGTTTCCAAGGTCTCCATCTAAAGCAAGAACTCTGAAATCTTCTTTTGCTATTAGCGCCAAGTGCTTTCCGAATTGGTCACGTACACTTATCGACATGCTGTTTAAATTCCCCCCTCTAGTTCGGTTAAAGCCATAAGATACTCCTCGTCATTGGGGGCTTTCGAATGCCAGACATAATTATCTTCCATAAAACGAACACCCTTACCTTTTGTCGTATTTGCAATTACCGCTTTAGGGCGTCCATCCTTCCTACCCTTCACTTCCGTCAGCACGGCTATTAAATCCTCCATACAATGTCCATCTACTTCCCATGTTTCAAATCCAAAACTTTCAAACTTTCTTTTTCCATAACGCTCTGGATTCATTCTTTTAATGCCATTTTTCCACCCATATTGCTGCAGACCGTTTTGATCCATAATAACTATCAAGTTATCTAACTTATATTTTTCAGCTATATTTGCTGCTTCCCAAATTTGTCCCTCCTGAGATTCCCCATCTCCTATCAAACAATAGACATGGAAATCCTTGTTCAATCTTTTCGCACCAATAGCCATACCAACCGCTGCTGATAATCCTTGTCCTAAAGATCCAGTAGACATATCTAATGCATCCAACTTGGTCATATCCGGATGCGCCTGTAGTCGCGATTCATATTGATCAAAGGTTTTAAGCTCTTCTTCAGAAATGTATCCCCTCAGAGCTAGTGTTGCATAGAGCCCCAATGCCGTATGACCCTTAGATAGCACAAATCGATCCCTATCCTCCCATTTTGGATTAGATGGATCAATAGATAATTGATGAAAAAATAAACTAACTAAAATATCCGCACATGATAAGGAACCACCAACATGCCCCTGTTTTTTATAATAGGCAGTAGATAGTATCCTTTTTCTCAGTACGGTAGCTGTCAGTTTTAGTTGTTCAATTGATTGTTTCAATGAAGTACCTCTTTTCATTAAAATTAAAATTAGGTAACCCTCTCCTCATCTCGAAAGAAGGCTACCTAAAAGTTTTTAGCTAAACAGACTTGCAATAAATCCAATAATAATTCCGATTACACCAAAGTCTGAATCACCAAATGTTGTATTTGCAAAACCCAGTTCTCCTAAAACAGGTAGTAAAAATGCTGGCAAAAAGCTTATCAAAACACCATTTACAAATCCTCCAGCAGCAGCACCAATTCGACCTCCTGTTGCATTGCCAAACACTCCCGCTCCAGCTCCAGTAAAAAAGTGAGGAACAAGACCCGGGATAATCAGTGGCAATGACAAGACACCTAACAACGCCATACTAATAAGCCCTCCAGCAAAACTAAAAAGGAAACCAATCATTACAGCAGTTGGTGCAAAAGGAAAAACAATCGGTATATCTAGTGCAGGCTTTGCACCGGGAACAAGCTTATCTGCAATTCCTTTAAATGCTGGCACGATTTCATTTAGAATCATACGCACACCGAGTAAAATAATACTTAAACCTGCCGCAAATGTAATACCTTGCATGATGCTGAACATAATATAATTTTGGTCTCCTGAGAAATTAGACACAACATCTGAACCTGCTAAAACAGCTAATATGATAAAAATAGCTATCATGGTTAAAGCAGTAGATATCAATGAATCCTTAAGAAATGCCCATTTCTCAGAAATTTTAATATCCTCTGTAGATTTCGCTTTATTGCCAAACCATTTTCCTATTAAACCAGCTGAAATATAACCAAATGTTCCAAAGTGACCAATCGCAATATCATCATTACCTGTTACCTGTCTCATAAATGGCTGACCAAGTGCTGGCATCAATACCATGAAAAAGCCTAATAGCAAGGAACCGACAATTACTAAAGTAGCCCCTTCCATGCCAGATGTCCCTAGAACGGCAGACAACAAAGCCGCCATGAAGAATGTATGATGCCCAGTTAAAAAGATATATTTCCAAGGTGTAAAACGAGCAAATAAAATATTTGCAACAAATCCAAATCCCATAATAAGTGCTGTTTCCGTACCGAACATTTGTTGAGCAATAGCAACGATTGCTTCATTATTCGGGATGACGCCTTGAATATGGAAGGCTTCTTCAATAATTCCACCTAACGAATCTAACGAACCTACAATGACTCCCGCACCTGCACCTAAAATTAGAAAACCAATAATACTTTTAAGAGTCCCAGACATCACTTTCGTAGTAGCAGCACGTTGAGCAACGAGTCCAATAAATACCATTAAACCAACTAACACAGCAGGAATGCTTAGAATCTCATTCATTAAGAATTCAATAAAAGCCATACCTAATCCCCCTTATGTGTTTAATACTGACTCCAATGCGCCTCTTACTTCATTTGCATCTGCAATATTTTTTACACTAACAACCTTTACCTTCCCTCCTTTCAATTGTTTAGCAAATTCTTCATTGGTGAAAATGATATCTGCATAAATACTCGAAGCTGTAGTAAAATCGGCAGTTTCCACATCCGCTGCTATGCCTTTTTCCTTTAATATTTTTTCGATCGTTATTTTCAACATCATGCTAGATCCAAAACCCATTCCGCAAACCGCTAGTATTTTCATGGCTTATGCTCCTCTTTTTCATGGAATAACTGAAGAATTTCATCATACCCTGTTGCATTTTTTAGTTGCTCCATTGAATCCTTTTTCGAAATCACCTCCGCAATTTTTTGTAATATGTCAATATGTGTTTCATTATTTAAAGCGGCCAAGCCGATTAATACCTTAAATTCCTTACCAGGCTTAAAAGCAACCTCTTCCTTCAAGACAACGACACTAATTCCTTCTTGAATAACCCCATCTTCCGGACGTGCATGAGGCATGGCAACACCGGGTGCTATTAAAATATATGGTCCAAGCTCATGAATATTTCGGATCATTGCATCCACATAAGTCACTGCAACTTTTCCCGTTTGCACAAGTTTTTCTCCGCAAATACGTACTGCATCTTCCCAGTCTTTCGCTGTGACATCCAGCAGTATTGCTTGTTTTTCTAGTATTCTACGATTCAGTGTTTTTTCTCCTTTGTTGCTTTTTGTATTATATGCTTGTTTGAGTTTGAACATGAGAGGAGCCTAGAAATCAACAAAATTCTAGGTGGCTATATGGAAGTGAAGTGGTGGTTGAATTAATATTTAGATCTTGTTTTTAATTGGTGCGCTAATTTAGACCTGGCACTTTAATATAGTTACTAACCAACCTTCACTTGTATGAAAAAAGCATCTGAAAATATCTTCAGACGCCACACTTGTAAATATTTAGTTAGGAGACAATATTTTTGTACACTTCAATGCCAGTGACTAGCCTTTAGTTACATAAACAATAGAAACGCTTAACTTATAGTTCCTATGTACCCTACTTATTTCGATGGTGGATACCATATATATTTAACGAGGTGTGTAGTCTTTGATGTTGTTTTAACAATACATGCTTCGAAGAATTCACAGGTACAGATATTCCATTTGAAAAAAGAACAATTGATTTTCCTTTGCTTACCTCTTCCACATAAAAAGGATGATTGAAAATCCATACACACTCCACATGCCTATAGGACATCGTTGGAAAAGCACCAAAATTATTCGGTTCTATTAGTAGTGGTGTTTTCATCAAATAATTCATTAACTTTCTCATTGCCTTCAAACGTCCTTCTAACGTAGATGCAAATCGATTACACGCATCTTCAAGTAAGTTCAATGTACTCTCTTCTGAATAATAAGTTCCATGGGTCGTCACGATTCGTGTTTTTACCTTATCTTTAAAAACGGGTTCAAGCATTAATGTTTGGTTATCAATCAATTCAGAATTACGTTTAATATCCTTCATAACATTTCCCCCTTTTTTGTCTCCTCCCTATAAGTCTATCCTATCAAATCACAACATAACTTACTAGTCTAAATATACTAAAAATATTCAATATTTTAATAATAATCCCTAAATACTCCTTTTATTATATTTTATTTAGAATTTGGTCCTATAATAGAAAAATATTTCCTGTCCCTTTGTATATAAAAAGAGGCACCAGATTCTGAAACAATTCTAAATTGTTCCTGAACCTGACACCTGAAAACTAGGCTTGGTTGCTCATCTCTGTACCACTCACTTTTGATTTATCCAATTGTAATGACACCTAATATAATTGCAGCAATTGTCATAACGGTTACGGTACCAAAAGCCCATTTCACCGCAAATCTCTGTAATTCTCCAAATTCAGTACCAACTAAGCCGATTAATAAATGAGCTGCCGCAACTAAAGGACTTAATACGTGAATTGGTTGACCCATCAACGAAGCACGCCCTATTTCCACAGCACTAACCCCATAAGCCTCAGCAGCCTGAGAAATAATTGGAAGCACTCCAAAATAGAACGCATTATTTGACATAAAGAAAGTAAAAGGTGCGCTGATAAATGCTACAATTACGGCTAAATAAGGTCCTAACGCATCAGGAATAATAGCAACTAATGTTTTTGCCATTGCATCAATCATTTCAGTACCACTCATAATACCAGTGAAAATACCGGCTGCAATAACGATCGATACAACAGCTAGCGCATTTTTAGAATGAACTGCAATACGTTCTTGCTGTAATTTCAATTCTGGATAATTGACAAGCAATGCGATTGCAAAAGCAATCATAAATAGAATTGCTAAAGACATAAAATCGATGATTAAACAAGCCATAAGGACAATCGTTAAACCAAGGTTAAACCACACGAGTTTAGGTCGTTTGTAATCTGGAACTTCAACTGTTGCAGCAAGCTCTAGATCCTCCTGGAACTGATTATTCTTAGATTTTTGTAGCGGCTCAAGTTCAATAACCCCCACTCTTTTACGTTCCATTTTCCCCAACATAAATGCAGCGACAAGAACCCAAATAAGACCGATTCCCATAACTGGAATCATTGGGATGAATAGTTCTGAAGATTCAAGCCCTAACGACGCCATTGCCATAGCAGATGCACCGCCCCAAGGTGTCATATTCATAACTCCCATGGAGAGCATTGCTACTGTCGCTAATACTAAGCGGTTCATGCCAAGACGCTTATAAAGAGGCAACAAAGACGAAACAGTAATAATGTATGTAGTCGTTCCATCTCCATCTAACGCAACCATCATAGATAATACAGCTGTCCCCACAACTATCTTCAAAGGGTCCCCTTTAACAATTTGTAATATTTTAGAAATTAAAGGATCAAATAGACCCGTATCAATCATAATTCCAAAGTATAAAATTGCGAATAATATCATAATAGCCGTAAGAGCTACTTTTTCTACGCCCTCTTGCATCATTGGTCCTAACTCAGTTAGGAATCCGCCAAGAATACCAAAGATTATAGGTACGACCATAATAGCAACCAGCGCTGAAAGTCGTTTAGACATGATCAAATACATAAATACTGCAACCATTGAAAATCCTAATAAAGCTAACATACTCTAAATCCCCTCACTTTTCTAAATATGTTCACCGTTCTTATAATATCTTGTTAAAATCGAACTAAATGATAGCGCTTTCCTGTTAGAATATTATCAGTTATTAGATATATCGAATATAAAAAGAGAATAATAGGTTTAAGTTTTATTATTTTCATTATTTCCATAGTTTTCACGGTTTTTTACACAAAGAAGCCCCTATTGAGCCTCAATAGGGGTCTAATTGATTAGCAGTTTATATTTTCTCTCTGGCCTACCAACACTTCCATATAAGATTAATACTTCCATCTCTTCAAGTGAAACTAGATATTCCAAATATCTTCTCATCGTTGAATAGCTTATTCCCACAATTTGGCTGAATTCATCTGCGCTTAAACTCTCATTGATGTTCTGAATCTTACTTCTGACTAATTTCAATGTATGCTTGTCAATCCCCTTTGGATAAGTCACTTTAGGAGTACTAGCTACCGATTGAATCTTATTGTTCGATCGAAATAAGTCATCTATATTGTCTTGATTAACTGATTGACTTTGATGTAACTGACCTCTTACAACGTCATATTGCTTAAGCGCAGCAATAAGTTTATCGATTATTATAGGCTTTATAAGGTAGCCGAAAGCACCACCGCGTATTGCTTCACTAACCGTTTCAGTATCGTTTGCAGCGGTGATCATAATAACGTCTATCCCTCGATACTCTTTTCGAATTTCTCTAAGTAGTTCAATCCCATTCATGTCGGGTAAAAATACATCGAGTAAAAGCAACTGGGGCTGCATAACTCTCAATAGTTGTAATGCCTGGCTCCCCGAACTTGCTGTAGCAACGACCTTAAAATGATCTATTTGATCGGTAAAATGCTTATAGATATTCGTTGCATCTTCATCGTCTTCAACGATTATTACGTTAATCGTCTCGTTAGACATATTCACACATCCTTTTTAATCCAACTGTTTTGTGGGATCACGATTGTAAATCTTGCCCCACCTAACTCACTTTTATCAACATAGATTTGACCATTTAATAATTCGAGTGAATTTTTTACAATAGCCAAACCAATCCCGTGATTTTCTCCACTTTTAGTCGTGTATCCATCCTGGTAAATAATATCTTCCATCATTGTTGGTATGCCCGGACCGTTGTCTTCGATATCAAAAATAATTTCTCTACCCAAATCAGTAAAAGATACTTTGACGAGACCTTTATTTGCTTGCTTTTTCCTTGCTGCCTCCATTGCATTATCTATAATGTTGCCAATGATTGGAACGAAATGATTCGATTTAGAATTATCTAGGATACTGTCCAATTTACTATCAGCATCAATCTCCAAACTTACTTGTAATTCCTTCGAACGATTCACTTTACCAAGTAAACAGGCAGCTATTAAAGGATCTTTTACAGATGACATAAGAAAAGATATGATATCTTGTCTTTCACTAACTTCTGAAGAGACGATTTGAATAGCACGGTCATACTCTTTTAGGGTGAGTAACCCATAAATCGTGTTTAATTTATTCAAAAACTCATGATTTTGTGCTCTCATATTTTCGGAGAAGGTTTTTATTTTTGAAAACTCTTCGGTCAATTGTTCAACTTCAGATACTGTTCTTATTGTTAAAACCGCACCCATGATATTGTTCATTATTACTATTGGAGAAGCGTCCAGTATGAAAAGTTGTTGATTGAATAACAGCTTTTTATTTGTATAAGCACCCTTTGTTTCAATTGCTTCATCAATGTGTTTTTCCAACTGCTGGTCTGTAATAACTGATCCGACAATTAGCTGCTGATCATTAAATAATTCACGTGCTCTTTTATTCATGGATGTAATTTTTCTTTCAATATTGACAGTGATTGTTGCATCTCGAATCGACTCAAGAGTTGCTTCTTTTTCCGTAAAAAGAAAAGATATTTCCTCTGGTTCCAAACCGAAAATCAGTTTCTTTAACCTTCTAGCTATCAATATTGCACCGCCTATTCCTACAATAAGCGGAATAATAGCTAAGTGAATAATACGTTTTCTATAATCTAGCACTTGTTGCTCTATATTATTCACTAAAAAACCTACCGAAGAAACACCGATAACTTCCCCTTTGTTGTTCCAAATAGGTGTTTTCGCTTTTATAGCGGGTCCAGACACTCCGCTTCCCCTGTAAATAATTGACCGATGCTCTTGGAGTACTGGATCATTACTCGTCACTGTCGGTTTTCCAATATTTTCGGGATTAGGATGTGAGTAACGTAACCCTTTTTCATCCGCAACAGTTACATAATCTGCGCCAGTTGTTTGACGTATTGTTTCTGAAATTGGTTGGATAATATGTGATGGATGGGCGTCTTCAAACCCTTGAATAATCGTGGGATTTTGTGCAGTTAGTTTAGCGACTGTCATTGCCTGCTTTCCCATATAATTTTCTACAATATCGTCAAGCATCGTAGAAAAAAGAAGGCTTACTAGCAAAGTACTTGTCAAAACTACAACTATTATAAGTAAGGTCATTTGGGTCAATAAAGTCACTCTAGATTTTTTCAATGAACTACCCATATATTCACCTCACACTTTCCACGTATAAAATATTATTATATAGTTTGTACAAAGTTTCTACAATGAATGAAAAAAGAACCGCTTGATCTTGGCACATCAAGCGGCGGTATGAAAACCTATTATCCATCGACTAGCCAATATCCACCTGCAAATCCTATTTTTCAATACGTTCTCTCAATTTTACAAGCATTCTTTCCCGCCTCTTTTTAATACCCGGTATCGTTATCCCAGCTCTATTTGCAGCCTGCTGTAGCGAGATCCCTTCTACGAAAATCCACATCAACAGCTCTCGCTCCCTCGATTGCAATGATTCAATCGCTATTTCTAAATCCTCTCGCAGTAAGCTTGTCACAAGAGATTTTTCCAATAAAAACGCCAATTTTTCATCTTCCACAAGGTCGACTTGCTCCTCCTGACGCTTTTCTCTTTTTAATTCGTCAAGCATTCCACCGTATATCGAGCGGTATGCATATGGTGCAAAATCTCCTTTTTCCACATCGAACTTAACCCATGCCTTCCACAATGCAATTCGACCAGCCTGTCTATAGAGCTCGTGAATTTTGTAAATACTTAGCTTTCGAATACAAGCAGAAATCATCGGCTCAAACTGCATCAATACATCTTCAAAATCCGTCAATGCTATATTCCTTTTGAGTCATGCACGATTCGCTTATTCCTAGGTAGCCTTAGAATAATGAACTTATCTTGCAAAATCTAATGACTCCTTGGGAAGTAAGAGCGAAGCAAACGTTATGTTTTAGTGTATGGAACAGTTTGTATTGTGAAGTAAAACGGTTAAAATTGGTACAAATCTTAAAGGTACCAGTTTCTCCTTGAGTTTTGAGTTATATATGAACTTGGTACTCGCATGTTTGTAGTTATATTTTCCAAATATGCGGATATCAAAAATAGCAGCCGAAAATAATACTTCGGCTGCTTTTACTCTTCTTTTAAGTTTATGAATTGTAGTCCATTGTCAGAATAGCGTAGAATTGTTTCTTACACAGCGTCTCTATTTACCTGAAATATAAGCCCACTTGTAGCTATAGTCTCCCGTGAATGGGTGTGCGACAATGCCATGCACGTAAGGCTTTTGTAGTGACATAGATCCCGTTTGGTACATATTAGCAATCCCTGCATCTTCTTCAACAATAATTTTCTCTGCTTCCGCTAAGGCTTTCCAACGTGCAGCTGGATCCAAAGAGAGTTCACCTTTTGCTTGATCTAAAAGATTATCGAATTTTTCATTAGAATAAGACATATTATTTTGAGATGACTCTGATTGAAATAGGTCCACGAAAGTAACAGGATCTTGGAAATCTGGCGCCCAGCCAGTACTTTGGATATCATAATCCTGAGCAGCATCTAAATCCAATTTAACATTAAAAGGAACGTTTTTAATTGTTAGTGTAAGTCCTTTAAGGTTTGTCTCCATCTGTGCCTTCAAATAAGCATCCATATTTTTTGCAAGCTCAGTATCTCCACTGATATATTCTAGCTTCACCTCAGTCAAGCCTTCCTCTTTCATGCCCTCTTCCCATAATTTAGCAGCTTCTTCTGCATTAAACGGAAGCATATCGCCATTTACTTCACGAAAATCCTTTTTGTTCTCATCGTATGCAAACTCTGTTGGCACAAGGAAATCTGCTGGGATGGAACCGTTCGCAAGAATTACATCAACCAAGTCTTGTTTGTTGAATGACATTGCAAGTGCTTTTCTTAGCTTAACATTTGAAATCGGTGTCTTTTTCCCATTTCGTTCTTGATTGAATTTTAAATAGTATACAGTCGGTTTTAAAACTTGTTCCACTTCTTCGTCATCTGCATACTGCATTGCATATTCTCCAGATAGCCCAACTCGATCTTTTTCGCCATTATTATATAAGTTAACGGATGTACCAGGTTCTTTAATAACGTCTACGTTAATCGTATCAAGCATTACCGTTTCTGCATCCCAATACTCTGGGTTTTTTTCCATTGACCAAGTTAGACCAGTTCCATCCCAGTTTGTCAGGATGAACGGCCCGTTGGACAATAGACTTTCTGAGTTTGCAGCGAAATTCGATCCCTGTGCAGTTACATACGCTTCGCTTTGTGGATAGAATGTTCCAAATGCCATAAGAGATTCAAAATAAGGGACTGGACGTTCTAGTGTAACAACCAACGTTTTGTCATCCTTCGCTTCTACTCCTAGTTCCATTTTATCCATCGAACCAGCAGAGATTTCTGTTGCATTTTTGATAGTTCCAGACATCATATAAGGTCCGTAAGTCGATCCAGTTGCAGGGTCAACTGCACGCTGCCATGCAAACACGAAGTCATTAGCAGTAACAGCTGAACCATCTGACCACTTTGCATCACGTAGTTTGAATGTATAAGTTAAACCATCTTCACTAACTTCTGGCTCACTTTCAGCCATTGCTGGAACTGCTATATTTTCTTGGTTCAAGCGATATAATCCTTCGGCAACATTGTTTAGTACGTTGAAAGAAACAGCATCATCCGCAAGAACCGAGTCCATTGATGGAATCTCTGCACGCTCTACTAAATTTAGTATTTGTTCTTCATCAAGTTCTTCACTTGCTGCCTCTTCTATGTCTTCTACATTTCCTGTGTCTTTTGTATCCTCAGACGTATCAGCTTTATCTTGCTCTCCGCATGCAACTAAAAAGATCCCGATTATTAAAACCATGCCCAAAAGCCATATTAACTTATTTTTCTTCATTAAACATCCACCTTTATATTTTGCTAGAATAATTATTCACTTTCTATTATATCTCAACCTACTCATTTATCTACACTAAATATCTGAATTGATAAAAAAGTGAATCCGTTTTCACCAAAAGGTATGTAGTACACAACTTCAGGACAATTCAGAGTTGTTCCTTACACAGCGATTTTCAAGGAATGTATAAAAAAAAGGATTGCTTGAAAGAATCAAGACAATCCTCTTGCTATTATTTCTTTAACACTTCTTTCCCATCCACGTTGACATTATATGAATGCTCTCTTGCTGCTTCTTCAATTTCTTCAAATGCCCAATGGGTAGTTGGGACATCCTTAAATGTCGAAGTAGTAGATTCTGTTAATGGTCCGCGTTTGAAAATACGATTGAGCACCTTTACAGCTTGAGCTCTCGTCAGCTTTTCTTCGGGATTGAAATTTCCATCGTTATAACCGACCATTATTTCAGTTACTTTCATGAAACTGATTGCTTGTACTGCCCAATGGTTAGCTGGAACATCTTTGTAGTTTGATTTGCTATAGTTTGAAATTTTTCCACAGTTCTCAAAACTAGATGAATCATTTTTGCATTCTGCTTCGATCCAACGATAGGCGATCGTTGCCATTTGAGCGCGGGTGATTGTTCCTTCTGGTTTGAATTTATCTGTACTTGTTCCTACCATAATACCTGCATTTTTTGCTTTCAGTATGTCATTATATGCCCAGTGGGTTTTGCTGACATCCTTGTAGGATAGTTGATTGCTAGAATCTATATCTAACAAATTACGAGCTAACATCTTGGCCATTTGGGCACGCGTGACATCCGCATCTGGACGGAAGATTCCTTCTCCTACCCCGTTAATATAAGGTTTATGGATTTGCTTCTGGTCATCCTGGTATTCCTTCCATCCATCCATATAGATTAATGTGAATGTACTGAATTTCGTAATCATAAATTCAATACCTTCAGAGCCATCTTTCATCTTGACAAGTTTACCTTGCATTAACTCTTTTGTTCCATCGCTATGCTCGATGAAGACACCAAGGTTATCAAGTATTTCCTGACGCTTCTTCTCATCCGATGGCAGACTATCCTTTAATGGAAGAACAATCGAAACTTCCCTGCTTTGCATATTTGTTTCAATTTCCATTGGGCGACCTAATACTTGCACGGTTTGATTTTGTGCGACATTTTGAATCATTTCTTCCTTCTTCGCACGTTCTTCTACTAGTTTTCTTTGTTGTTCCGTTTTCATCGGTACGATGCGGAAGTATAAATCTTCTGCAAATCCAGAAATCGATTTTGTTGGTATAGATATCACAGCATTATCTGTGACAATTTCTAGCTTCAGGTTGCCAGCATTTAGCTGTTTTAATGCGGACTTCGGAATGTCCACATTGACTTCAGCTACTTTGTCGTTTGTATCTGGAATGACAATTCGTGCTGTATCGACACCTTGTTGTTTCGCTTTCACTACTATTTCTTTAGCGAGTGTCTCTGTCATTGCTACTTTGTCCTTTACGGTGCCATTCGGCTCAGTCGTACGGATAACTGGTGTTTTCGTTAAGTTCGTCCCATTTTCTCCATCAACATCAACCACGATTTGTTCAGTTGTCGGGCTAGTTGGTATTGGTGTTGCTGTTGGTGACGGGTTAGTCACTGATGCAGGGTTCTTCGTGAAAATCACTGTTGTTACTAACCCCACTGACGTATCTCCAGCTGCTTTCACACGAATTTGCACTGTTACATTTCCTGTGAAGATTGGGGCTTGAACTGGATTATAAGTTGTCCAACTTGTGCCGCCATCCGTGGAATATTCCATTGTATCGTCTGCATCAATCAGTCTGTTTGTATTATCATTTACTGTTACATTTGGTGCAACTGGTTTAAAGAAAAGATCAAATGTTGCTTGGATTTCTCCAAAATCTTCATAACCACTAGCTGGACGCTTGTCTAACATCCATTGGGCTAGATCTTGATACCTAACGTCTGCAAAGGATAAATTAGATAATTTATCCAAGTTCAACTTAAAATCATCCATTAGGTACTCTGGTAGATCTATATTGAACTGTTCAGATTCCATTTGTAGTAAACGTAGCGCCGTTAAAACATCTACTATTTCATTATTTGAATTCACCCTATTAATAGATTTATAATTTGGAATTGAAGACATTAATTCTACAAATATTTGGTTTCCTGGTTTTTGTTCTTTTAAATAATGAAGTTTTGTACTATAGGCAATAATCTCTTGGTCGATATCGGACATACTTAGGAATGATTGAGCTATTTCACTAAGTTTATCGTATTCACTATTATTCGGAAAAACATAACCAGAATCGGAAAGCATTTCAAAAAAATTGGTGATTTTATTCTTAATAATTTCTAGTTCCGCTTCGTCGAAAGCACCCATTAGTAAACTATCAAAATTCAATATAAACTGGATTTGTTCTATATTAACTTGTTCTTCATTTAAATTTCTTATATTTGTTGCAAATTGCTCCCAATCTTCAAATCCTTCTGGAAGAGTTAAACCAAGCCCAGGATCTTTTAGTGCTGCAATCATATCCTCAAGATTACCTGTTTTTTTTGCGGCATTAACCTTTTCTAAAGGTGTTAACTCACTCACTTTAAACTTACTTACTTTGGAAGTGCTAATGGTAATAGCTTCGTTATCCCCTTCCATACCTCCATACTCTAGAACATATCCCTCGACATGTTCAGGTAGACTATCTGGAAAGTCGTTCCATTTCCCATATCCGGCTGTGTCATTGTTGTTCCAAAACGCACCGTTTGTACCTAGAATATGTGCGTAATGTTCTCCACCACTGTTATTAGGTTCACCGCGTACACCATTAGGATTAACATACCAATTTTCATAACCACCATCTACTGAAGAACCATTACTTCCCCCTTGCCAAAATTGAGTACCAGCCTCTGGGCCTGTTACCCAATACCACTGTCCTTCAGCCTGGGCTTGATCAGTATAATAGTTTCCCACGACTCTATTAAGTTCTGTATAATAATCGGATGCACCTATCCAACCATTACCACTAGTTTTTTCTTTAATAAATTCATTTTCTCCTTGTGATGTAACTGTTGCTAAATAGCCTTTACGACCAAAAAAAGTTTTTGCTTCTGCAGCTATCCTTGCATTAGTCCATGAAATCCCACTAGCTTCTATAAATTCATAATAATGATTATTGTAAGAAAGGGAGCTTCCGAGATTAAACGTAAATGTTCTATCTGTAATATTACTGGATGTAGTTGAATATGAAACAGAACTTAATGCTTCTTGATACTCTTCCTCAGTAGCCTGTCCATTTAAAATCAGAACACCATTTTCTTGATTGTAAACACCTGATATCTTATCAGTATTAGTAAAATTAAGCTGATCTCCAATATTAAAATTATTGATAACAACTGAAGCACCACCTAGTTCATCTATAATCCCTGAAATTGTTAACTCAGGATCAATTAAAACCGATACTCCATCATTTATAAAAGTTGAAGAATGATTAGAATTACTTATTCCTTTAAATCCAGGTACTATTACTTCATCAGATTCAGACTGATCTACTTCAGAATAAAGTTCAATTTCTGTAATATTAGCAAGTGGGATACTTGCCCCTATCAAAACTTTTACATACCTTGTAGTAAATGGTATCTCTACAGATCGATCATATTTTTTATTACGTGAATCAACAACTATAGATTCTGAACCCGAAACAGAGTCTACATCCTGCCACGTTTCTCCGTCGTTACTTATTTTCAATTTTACAGAATCATTACTATAGGCACTATGAAAATGCAAAATCCATTTACTAATTGTGTATTCTTTCCCTAAGTCTAATAACAGCCATTCATTATTACCCGTTTTAGATACCCATGAGGAGTTATAACCCGTAATTCCATCTACGGCCTTTTCTCCATTTTGAGTGTCATTCCAGTTACTACTAGTAGTAACTAATTTTCCTACAGCAATATTTTCAATAGTTTTTTCTTCATACAATTCATTTGCAGTACCCTCTTCACTTTTAGCACTTACTAAGTCAACATTGTATGGTAGAAATGAAAGTAGCATCATAGTGATAAGTGTGCAAATAAACAATTTTTTCATGTTCAATTGTCAGTCCTCCTAGTTATTTTCTATTAGTACCCTTGAGATATTATAGACCTTTAGTCTAGACATTTTCTGAACATCTCTGACAAAATTCGACAAAAAATCCATCTAATAGATAAAAATCAGATGGATTTAGTCATTATTATATATTTTTAATCAAGTTTTCTAGTTTTTCCTGTGGCTTTATCCCTAATTGTTTCCAGAGGGTAGTTTTATACCTGTTATAGGATTCAATAGCTGCTGGATTGTTCTCTTGTTGGATGTAAAATTGAACAAGGTATAATGTGTATCTTTCTTCCCAAGGGTCCATTTCTATGAGCTTTTCAATAGCTTCTTTTAATACAATGTCTGTTTCCATAAAAGAAGTCACAACGAATTTCTCTAAAAACTGTGCAACCCTTTTCTGCAATTGTCCTCGCTCTTCCAACGCCCAGTCATAATATTCTTCGGCTAAGTAATGATTCTTATATAAATCTATCAGCTTTTTAACATCTTCTATTTTGACTTGTGTTTGACCTATAAATTTTTTAAGATTCTGCACATCGCTACTTAACTCAATCGATAAGGAATAGCGCTCATCTACATACTTGATGGAATCATGGTATCCATGATTTTTTAGTTCTTTTCGTAAATGATAGACACTTGTATGCAACGCTACCGAAGCCTTATCTAAGGTACGGTCTGGCCAGAGTTCTTCCATAATCTGTTCCCTGTGTACAGGTTTATTTTGATGGATAAGATAGGCACAGAACTCTTTTACCTTTTTCGTTCTCCACTTGATAGGTTCATTGTGCTGGTCAATTAGTCGAAAGCCACCAAGAAAGTTTGCTCTTAGAGAAGATTCCCGTTTAAAAGGAAAATCAGGTTGTTTTCTACGCTGATAAATTCTTTGCACTGTTTTTTCTAAACGACTTTTTTCAATCGGCTTTAAAATATAATCCACGGCATGGACATTAAATGCTTCTAGCGCATACTCATCATAAGCTGTAACGAATACGATTTCCGTTTGAGAAGCCAATGATTCTATATCTTCAGCTAATTTTATACCGTTCATTTCTTTCATCTCTATATCAAGAAATAGGATATCGGGTTGTAGTACTTCCAAACTTTCCAATCCTTCTAATGGGTTGGAAAACTTCCCTATAATTTCGACTCCTCCAATTTCTTTTAGCATTGCCTCTAATAATTCGATTGCTAAAATTTCATCATCGACCAATACGGCATTTAACATTTAATGTCCCTCCTTTTCACTTTGGATTAGTGGAAATCTTAATTCGACTATTGTTCCTTTATTTTCCTCACTAGTTATTTCAATAGATGTATTTTCATAATATTTTAATCGTTTTTCTATATTTAGAAGTCCAACGCCATGACCATTATCTATATTCCAAATTTGTTGTAGCTGCTGCTCAGACATTCCTGTTCCATTATCCGTTATTCGGAAAATGATCATGTTATTTTCGCTCTTAACGGTGAGATTTACCATGCCTTGGCCTTCCTTCATTTTCAATCCATGAACAATTGCATTTTCAACGATAGGCTGCAGTAGTAAAGGGGGAATAAAGCAATGGAGTGGATCTTCCATCTCTACTTTCCATTCTAATTGCTCTGGAAACCTAGTACGTTGAATATTAACATAGGATTGAATCAGCGAAAGTTCTTTCTTCAACGGTACTAGACTATGCGTATTTTCAAAAGAAAAGCTTCCTCTCATAAAGTTTGCGAAGTCTGTAATCATGACACGTGACTTATCCAAATCTATATAGCTGAGGGAAAGTATGGAGTTTAATACGTTAAAAATAAAATGAGGCTTTATTTGCGCTTGTAAAAAAGCTACTTCCATCTTCACTGCATTTTCGGACGATTCCTTCATTAAAAGTAAATTTCTTATTCTAGTCTTTAACTCGGATGTATCTAAGGGTTTGTGTAGAAAATCATTTGCGCCAGACTGGAACGCTGCAATCATATCTTCTGGTCGAACTGCCGCTGTGAGCATTAATATAGGAAGTTCTGAGAGTAAATAGGACTTTCTCAATTGTTGGCATACTTCATATCCAGAAACTTCCGGCATCATAATGTCTAATAGGACAAGATCGACATCGGGATGCTTTTTTATCTGCTCCAAAACCGCTTTTCCACTATCAACGGCGACGATGAAATACTCTTCCATCATCAGCGTATCTATGAGTACTTTCAAATTAACATGGTCATCATCTGCAATAATCACTTTTTTTCGACCCTTATTTTCTATAACAGTAGGGATAGGAAGCGAAAAAGCATGTTGGTTTGCCTTATTAACTTGAGTTGCTTTTGGCATTGTCACGGAAAATGTAGTTCCCTTATTAAGAGCTGAATCTACAGAAATTGTCCCGCCTTGAATGTGAACGAGCTCTTTCGTAACACTTAAGCCGAGACCAGTTCCTCCAGTGGAATCACTGTATTGCCGAAAAGGCTCGAATACAAATTGCAAATTCTCTGGAGCGATTCCGATACCAGTATCACTAACTTCTATCACTACGTTTTCTTCCTGTTCGAAGCATTTAATCTCTACTTTCCCTCGAATAGTGTATTTAACCGCATTATCTATTAAATTATATAAAATTTGACGGAGTCGCTCCTCGTCTGCCAATACAAATTGCCCACGCTGGATATGATTAACGACCTTCACATCTTTGTCTATCATGTACGTAAAAGTTTCCACTACGACATGTGTAATAGCAAATAAGTCCACTGAGGTAATGCGGACACGTAAGTCCCCTTCTTTCAGTTTCGAAAAATCTAAAATATCATTTACTAGGTTAGACAAGCGCTGAGCAGTCCCTATGATTAAATCCATTTTCTCTTCTTCATCAACCGTCAATGAAGATTTACTATCCTCCAGCATGGACTGGGAAATAGCTATAATTCCATGCAAAGGGGTTCGAAATTCATGAGATGTCTTCGCAAGAAACCCGTCTTTCAACTTATCCACACGTATGAGAGCTTTAGACAACTCTTCTTTTTTCAAGAAAGAATCCATGAAACGATGGGAAATATAAAGTGAGAGCATCGTTAAACAAATAAAAGGAAATAAAGGTGGTAATGAATTGAGCGCAAAGTTTGCCGAAACATTTAACGTTCCTACAGTGAAATAAATAAAAATGGTGAAGGTGCTAAAGATTAAATAAGAGGCACCTACTGCCCTTTTTGATATCGCAATAATTTGTAAATAAATGATAAAAACTAAAATGATAAATATATAAAGAGAATAGTAAATTTGCAGGCTAGAGTTAATCTTTACTGGTAGCAGGGCAGATCCAGTGAGTAAGATACTTAGCATATACAAAAATTTCACTATTTTATTGTTTGCAAATGGCTTTAAAGATGTGACAAAAAAGCATAACATAAACAAACCTATCCAAATACTTGATAATGACTGGATTCTTTCAAATAATGCATAGGGTGTTGAAGGAAACAGCTGCAAAAAAACCTTTTCTCCGTGGGAAATGGCATATAACACATTGGCAAAACAAAATAGGGAAAAGAAAAGTTGCTCCCTCCCAATCCTAGCATGCAAATAAGAACCTAAAAAATAGATAAACATCGTAGAAAAAGCTGCTATTGTTATCCAATCATAAGCAAGTGAACTTTCCCGAAGTTTTCCAATACTATCTTGATCGCCTAGATAGATAGAACCTAAAATCCCTCCACCAGACGCATAATCGAAATTGGCAACCTGTACAATTATTTCTATCTCATCTGCGCCAGGAGAAAAATAAGAGACATACGGGATATTATGAGGTGTGTATGCAGAGTCCTCTGCCGGAATTCCACTTTTACCTAATAGTTTTTCATCCATATAAATGGCATTCGACATACGAATATTTGTTGTTTTTATCCCTAACACTTCGGGCGAATCATTTAATAAAATCCTTAGCCGATACGTACCACTAGTATATTTCGTTATTTGTTCACCATCTAAGTCATAGTTTGTCCATAATGATGGAACTTTTACAACATAAGATTGTTGCCTATCAAATGCAGGGGAATCTAGCAGCTTATTAGGAACAAACTCCCACTCTCCATTCATTTCTACTGAATTGTCTCCGTTGAACTCATAATTGCGTAAATCTAAAACTCCATTCTCAGCTTTTGGTGAAATCGTTTTGTCTTGCACTAGAATGGAATTCAAGGCAAATGCACTTATTAGTAATATCCCAATAATGGTGATGTTTTTTATATAGTTTTTTTTCATGCTGTTTTTCCTTAGATTAAGTTATTTGTTATGTTGATTGTATGCGGAAATATTGCTTTATACAATATTTTTTTGATGGATTTTTGCGGTAGGTATAGGATTTAGTCCCTGTGTAAGATGCAACTCAGACACTTTTCCCAGTTGTTTTAGAATTGAATTGTGTGTTACACAGGGACATTTTTTATTATCGATCAAACAGTCCATTGGGAAATCGGCATTGCTTTGAAAAAAGATGGCTACATATCTCAAGCAAAAAGAACGTGGATCCAGTTTTTAAAAACTTGACTCGAACAACTTGAAACCACAAAAACGTTGAAATAATGAGTGGTACCAGGTTCTCATTGAATTCTGATTGGGCAAAAGATTCCTCGTTACTAGAACCTAAGTAAGAGTTTGCACTTATTATTTTTGCTGCCTATACCTCTAATTACAAAACAGTAACCCAGTAAAAAACGTCCATTTCACAAATATATGAGTTTTCAGTGCCCTACAAAAAATAGGGTATCCAGTTCAATTTGTTCCAGAACCGGATACCCTAGTTTAATCTGTATTTATCATTTAGCCATATCTAGCGCATTAAGCAATTCAGCAATCTGATCATTTTGCTGATCTAAAAATAGTTTAAAATCTTCTGAGTTTTTATAGTCACTTTCCCAGCCAGAACTTGTCATAGCTGTTTTCCATTCTTCAGTTTCTACCATTTCTTGAATTTTATCGTTCCAATAACTAAGCGCATCTTCACTCATCTCTTTCGGCCCAAAAATTCCTCGCCAAATCATAAACTCAGCATCGATTCCTAGTTCTTTCATAGTTGGAACGTCTTTAAGTTCCCCTCCCATTCGCTCTGGTGAAGCGACCGCAAGTACTTTTACTTCGCCAGCTTTTACATACTGGGTTACGGATGAGGCATCTGTTGCAAGTACGTCAGCATTACCACCTAGCAAATCAGTCATTGCTTCTCCGGTTCCATCATACGATACATATTTGATTGATTTATGATCTATTCCAGACTTATACGCGGGCAAAATGGAAACTAAATGGTACATCGAGCCAGGACCCGATCCTCCTGCAAATGTCACAGAAGTGGGATCCTTTTTCAAATCATCTAGTAAAAACTGGAGATCATTATACTTAGAATCTGATTTCACGACAATAGAGCCATAATCTTTCGTTAATTGAGCAAGAGGTACCGTATCATTATATCCATATGGACTATTCCCTTCTTTTTTTAAATGATTGATCAAAACGGGAGGTGAGCCCGTGAATAATTTATAGTCATTTTTAGCGTCTTGTGTGGCATAACTAGCAATAAAGACAGTACCACCACCGCCGGGCTTATTTTCAACCATCATGCTCTCATCCACAAGCTTGGTTTCTGTCATTACTTTCGTAAATGTCCGTGCTGTTCGATCCCAGCCTCCGCCTGGTCCAGAAGGTGCTACGACAACAATTGCTTTTTCAGGATACATATTTTTATTAGCTCCGCTCGCCGTATTACTCCCTGATCCACTACAGCCAGCTAACCCTATCGCCATAACAGTTCCTAGTAGAATACCTTTCCATTTTGCCGTTCTCATCATTACTACTTCACCCCTTCAGATAGTATGAATCTCTTAAATAGCATTTTTTGTAAACGCCTACATTATTATTTAAATGAATACTCCCCGACACAAAAATCAGGGAGTATTCTATTCGTATAAAATTAGTTCACTAGCTCCGCATTTTTACCCAAAATATACTGTGCAGCGGATGTACCAGCTAATTTACCGTAAACAGCACCTGACATCAATCCAGATCCGCCTGGATAGTTTTCGTAAAAGATTCCACCAATCATTTCACCTGCTGCAAACAGTCCTTTAATCGGTTGTTCTTCTTTATTTAACACTTTTCCCGATGTATCTACATGTAATGCTCCGAACGAGAATGTAATTCCACATGTGACAGGGAACGAGTAGAATGGACCTTGCTCAATTCGGAGTGCCCAGTTCGATTTAGGTGGAGTGATTCCTTTCGTTCCTTTACCATCTTTCTCAGCTGGTTTGTAATCGCCTTCTTGGACAGCTTGGTTATACTCCTCGATTGTTTCCAAGAATTGCGCTTTATCTACTGGCAATAAATTCGCAAGTTCCTCAAGCGTATCAGCTTGATAGAAAGTAGCTTCTTGCAAATCATATTCTTTCCGCAACAGCGGGCGTACTTGTGTATCATAAATTTGGTATGCTACATGTCCAGGCTGCTTTAATACTTCGCGCCCATATTTGGCATACGTATAATTCCGCAAATCTGCTCCTTCATCTACAAAACGTTTTCCTTCATTATTGAGCATAATACTGTATGGATACGAATGCTTTTTGAAAATATCACCTGGTTTTGTAAAATCCCCCACGATCGGTGCGTTAGAATCTGTCCCAATCGAATGGCAGCCGGACCATTCTCCAAATTTTTGAGCTCCTACTTCTAGTGCCATGAAAATACCGTCACCAGTGTTAAATTCAGTACCCCGGACAATTGCAGCTTCCCATTCTTCACCGATATGTTCACTTCTCAATTTCTTATTTGCCTCAAAACTTCCGCAAGCTAGTATGACACTAGTGGTATTTACCGTAATTGATTCCTCGTCTTTTTCCACAACAATACCTGTAATTTGATCGTTTTCTTTAATTAATTTCACTGCGCGTGATTCATACCAAATATCGATGCCTAGCTCTTTCACTCTCGCAAAAAGCTGCTTCATTAACCCAACGCCTTTATCTTCCGTTTTTATAGGTAGACCACCCCAGAAATGGCGTTTACCATCTTGTATAAAGGATTGGTTTTCATAATTTAGCTCAAATTTTATCCCTTGATCTCGCATCCATGCAATCGTTTCATAAGATTTAGAAACAAGCTGATTAGCCAATCCAGAATCGCTTTTTCCACCTGTAACTCGCATCAAATCATCATAGTAATCTTTTTCAGCGTATTCAGGCATCACAATCAATTCTGCTTCTTCGTCTGTCAATTCTGGTATGACCTTTCGTATAGCATCTAAATTATTGTAAGCAACACGAATCGCTCCATCTGTAAAAAATGAGTTCCCTCCGCGTTTTTCCACTGGTCCTCGTTCTAATACAAGAACTCTGGCTCCACCTTCTTTTGCTGCTATTGCCGAACATAATGCTGCATTCCCTGCTCCAACTACAACTACATCGTAACTTTGTGTATTTGACATGCTGACTCCTCCTGTTCAGTTATGGTAACTCTTTAACGTTATAGTAAAGTAAAATGAAAGATAAATATAATATCGTTTATTTATTTCAATCCATAAAAAAAATTTATGAATAAGTAATCAAGTGATATGATGATATTTATTGATTGAATATTCTTTCATTGAAAAGGAGGGGCTATTATTGGATGAAAAAGATTGGCATATATTAACTACGCTTCATGAGGAGAAGAATATAACGAAGTCAGCACAACGGCTTTATATTTCGCAGCCAGCGCTAACATATCGATTACAACAGTTGGAAAAAGAATTTGATACTAAAATCGTCTCTAGAGGAAAAAAAGGAGTCGAATTCACGGTAAAAGGAGAATTTCTTGTCCAATATGCACATGAAATGCTTTATCAGTTACGAAAGACGAAAGAGCATGTTTTAAATATGGATAATACCGTAAAAGGTACATTGCGATTAGGTGTTTCCGGCCTATTTGCTCGATATGAACTTCCATCCTTATTAAAAGAATTTTTAGCAGTATACCCGGATGTCGAGGTGAATTTAAAAACAGGATGGAGTTCCGATATTCATCAATTGCTCCAAAAAGAAGAATCGCATATCGGAATTGTAAGAGGCGATTATAACTGGAAGGAAAATAAGATATTATTACATGAAGAAAAGATTTGTATTGCTTCTAGTAAAAAGGTAGACTTTGAGGATCTTCCTTTCTTGCCAAGAGTGAATTATCAGACGGACCAATCGCTAAAAAATACAATTGAAAACTGGTGGCAGGAAACGTATTCGGCTCCACCAATGATTTCGATGGAAGTAGATCGGTTAGATACATGCAAGGAACTTGTACTAAATGGTCTAGGATACGCTATTCTGCCGGAGATTTGTATTAATAATGATGAGGAATTGTATATTGCACCTATTCTATTAAATGAGAATAGATATTTACTAAGAAATACGTGGATATATTATCGGGATGTTACACTTGAGTTAGCTCAAGTAAAAGCATTTATTGATTTTCTGAATGATTCAAAGCAGGGTGAATAAAAGACTAAGAAAGATCAATACTTAAAATGAATCCACATAGTGAAATCTACCTATTAGTAAATCAAATAGTTTTTTCTGCATATTATTTCCAAGTGGCTATAAATGAGAAATATTGTGAACACTAGCTTTGCATTGTTTCTAACACAAAAACGCATTTTTAAAACGCCCACTGTTTCGTCAAGTGGGCGTTATTTGGTGCTTGCCTAGTAAAATATGCTAATTGTCGTCAATTGTCAGAATTGTTCTTACACCAGGACTTTTTCCAGAACCTCCTCTACCATCTTGATCCGCTGACCGCTCTCCCCATCGAAGAAGTGAGCACAATCCATCTCAAAGCCAAAGCTCCTTCACTGCACGGCCGTTCCGAGCAAAAAGCCCATTCAGCGGTTACTCGATGAACGGGCTTTGAATTATAATGAATTTTTTCTAACATAGGTGACACCTCTCCATTCATTTCTACTGAATTGTCTCCGTTGAACTCATAATTGCGTAAATCTAAAACTCCATTCTCTGCTTTTGGTGTAATCGTTTTGTCTTGCACTAGAATGGAATTCAAGGCAAATGCACTTATTAGTAATATCCCAATAATAGTGATGATTTTTATATAGTTTTTTTCATGCTGTTTTTCCTTAGATTTAAGTTATTTGATATGTTGATTGTATGTGGAAATACTGCTTTATACAATATCCTTTTAATAACAGTCACCTTGTTAAATCCTATTTCTTCAAAAAGGATTTAGTCCCTGTGTAAGATGCAATTCAGACACTATTCCGAATTGTTTTTGAGTTGTGTCTCACACAGGGACATTTTTTATTTATAGCCTAAACGGTTACAGATGCAAATATCCTGGCATATCTTGTTACAACGCCTTTATAACGGAACTTTTAAAAAGAAGGGAAATGATTTTGAGAGTAAATAAGATAGCTATAAAAGGGTCCTTATTAATCATGTTTTTGGTTATGATTTCGGGATGTGGAATTAGGCAATTTCAAGAATCTTACACATTGACAATTGGACACCTAGGTGAAAATAGGATTGAAGAGGTTACTGATACATTTACGTTAGAAGAACAAGTTTCTTTCGAATTGGACGGCAACAAAGAAATAGGGTCACCAATAAAAATTTTAGTCATCAAGCATGATGGAGATGTGGAAAACATTTATTACAGCTACGATGAAGAAATCGATCCTACATGGGCTTGGGTGCAATATACTATTACTCCTTTTGAAGAGGCTGGTAATTATACAATTAAAGTGTTCAATTCCGAAAACAAGCTGTTAGGAAAAGGAGATTTTACAGTAAATTAATTAGTAAATAAAGAAGTATTTTCCTATAGGAAATATTGTTAAGAGTTTGGCATCACTAAAAATTCAGCTCTTTTAATACGGCCGATTCAATCATAGTGTATTCTATTCTAAAACGGGTTCAACTACATCTATAGCAAGAAGGTTCACTTAAATAGTTATCTATTTGATTATGGTAGTCTGCTCCATCTACTTCAAATAGACTTCCAATAGCTAAAAATAGAATTTTTGAACATTACCCCACACCCGTAACAATTGTGTCTTACACAGAGACAACACACTAATACAAAAAAAGCAGCCATATATTTCTGGCTGCTTTCTCTATTCTAAAACAGTATACTAAACAATATTAAATATTGAATTCTAGTCTATTGTCAGAATCGTTTCTTACACAGGGACGAATTTATTTCTCAAACAGTAAAACGGTCTGGTGCTACTTTCTTTTTAATTTTCATTGCAATAATATATACTGCGATGGAAACTAATAGAGATTGAACAGCAGGTAATCCCATTGGGCTAATATATTGTGTGATATAACCTACAATAATCCCCGCGATTACTGCGATAGTAGCCATCCAGTTCCAACCCGGGATGTCTTTCCATTCCTGTCTGCGAATGAAGAAAAAGTCACCCATCATAACACCTGCAATTGCTGGGTACAATAGTGCCGTTAAGTATAAGAAGTCCTCGAAATATTGTAAAATACCCATTAATGCGATGATGATTGCGATTATTGTCCCAATTAATGTAAGAATAGCACGCCCTTTACCAGAATTTACATTTAATACGTTAGCTAGCGCAAGACCCATACTATAATTGTTTACTAGCTGAGACGTCCAAGTTGCTAACCAAAGAATAAGAAAGCCCCATACCGGAAAGCCAAGATTCATCATGACATTAACAATATCCGGATCTCCAATTCCAACAGACATAATAGCTCCTACTATAAATAACGGAAATCCAATTAGGACGATACCACTTGGGATAATCCAGTTGTCTCTCCAAGTTGGTTTTGCGTAACGTGTATAGTCAGATGCGATTACCCATTGTGAAACATTTACACCAATAACTAAACTGATAGCAGCAAAAATAGTCATTGTAGGTTCAGGATTCCAAGAAGTTATTGTTTCCCACCCTGTGTTTTTCAAAGCAAGGTAAATCCCACCGATGATCAAAATAAGTCCGGATGGTACAGCAAGATAGTCAGTCCATTTCATCGAACCATAACCTATGATAGAAGGTGCTGCGAATAATAGTCCGGCAATAGTTGTTACAATTGCCCATCCAATCCAATTCGTTTCATAATCGATACCAAACATGGCAGACATCGCATTACCAGCAACTGCAGTTTGTAGCGCCCACCAACCAAGGGATACAACAAATATCGTTAATCCAACGATCACCTTTGCTTGAAGGGATCCGAAACTTGTTTTTGCAATAACGGAAGAGGATCTACCTGTTTTTGCACCAATATATCCTTGTAAAGTGTTACCAACCCATTGAAATCCGAATAGTGCAATGATTAGAATAAAAAGTATTTTGCTTAAGCCAAAGCTAGCAGTTAATGCTGCTCCTACCATCAATACCGGAATCGTAAACTCCAGTCCACCGAATATCATCGCTGGTGTAATCCAATGCTGACGATCTTTTTCCGGAATAGCTGTTAAGGCAGGATCGTTTCCTAAAAATGATGTTTTTTCTTCCGATTTATAATTCTCCATTTATAACACCCCTTTTTTATGGGGGCTATTATCCCCCCATTATTTATTAACCCTTTACTAACGCAAATACTAATTCCACTGGCTCGTCTCCATCATTTATACACCAATGCTGTTCACCCGCTGGGATCAGTGACGCTTCTCCCGCACTTATTTCATAAGGCTCTCCACCAGATACACCTCGCAGAGTTCCTTTTAGCATATAAGAGTATTCTTGCTCCTCATGTGCATTCGTTCCTTCTTTAGGCAATCTTTCTCCTACTGGGACAGTTACAAATCCAAACTTCACTTCTGTATTTGGATATTGATCATGGAATAAGTTTTGCACAATTTCGTTTGTTACTTGTACTGTTTGTTTTTTCATTTCAATAATCTCCTTTAATTTAGCTTCTTCCAGGTAATTCTTGATATTCGAATGTCTCTTCATTTACCTCTACTAAGAAATACTGGCGAGCCTCTTCTGCTGTAAAGTAACCATTTTTTACGTCTGACGCAACTTGAGCAGCAGAGCGCTCTAGTGGATCTCCGTAACCACCGCCAGTTCCAGTCATCAGTTGAACGACATCATTTGTATTCAACTTGTAACGTGGATAAACTCCGAAAGGACCGTCTACTTCGCCTGTAGATTTTTTCACGTAAAATTCATTTGGAGAACCTTGATGTCCTTTATCAATTCCCCAAGGCAAAAACTTATTACGACCAAATGTCACTGTTACCGCTTGTCCATCGGAAAGTGCGCGGTAGGAGCGAATAACACCTTTCCCCCCAACAAATTTTCCTGCACCTGCTCCATTACCATCTTGTCGAAGGCTATATTCGTCGAGCAATACTCCATACCTAGTCTCCGCAACTTCTACAGGTACATTGTACGTTTCCCCATCAGAAAAACAGAATTGTCCAGAAGCACCGTCTTTATCGATTGAACCTCCCCAACCTCCTACAGATGGTTCTACAATTAGAAATGGTTCTTCGGTATCTTGATGGTTTCCTGATAATGTTACAGCACATATCGATAAAAATTGCCCCGCATTCAAGCGAGTAGGAATATGAGGAGCCATTGCTTTCCAAACTAAATCTAAGCTACCAAGTAGTGTTTCAAAATAATTTGAAACAGGAACTGGTCGTTCTGCTGACATGATAGATTTTGGATCCACCATGATTTTTAATGGTCGAAATACCCCATCATTTACGTCTTGCTCAGGGTTTGTAATGGCTAGGAAGATTGCACGGACAGCAGATACAAGTCCCGTATAAGAACAGTTCATCGGACCAGGAACCTGCGGTGAGCTTCCTCTAAAATCACATATAAACTCATCATCCGTTATAGTAACCTTTACTTTAATAGGGAAAGGTCCATTCCCAATCCCGTCTGTATCAATAAAGTCCTCCGCATAGAAATCACCTTTTGGAAGTTTCTTCAACTCTTGACGAGAAATAGCTTCCCCATGATCTAAGTGATATTCTATAGCGGCTAGGATAGTTTCTATAGAATGCTTTTCACATAATTCTCTTACTCGTTTATCTCCTGTTCGAAGAGCAGCTACTTGAGCAAACATATCTCCTAATGATAAGTCAGGGAATCGAACATTAGAGCGGATAATTTCTACTATTCCTTCATTTAATTTCCCTTCGTCATAAAGCTTAATGCAGGAAAATTGAAGCCCCTCCTGAAAGATATCTACTGAATCATTTGTAAAGGAACCAGGGTCTTTTCCACCTACTTCAGTCCAGTGAGCTTTGTTTGCAGAAAAAGCTACAAGCTCACCTTGATAGAAAATTGGCATTACAAGACCTACATCTGATAGATGGGAGCCCCCTCCCTGATAAGGATCATTAATAATAATGATATCTCCCTCTTTTAATTTCTCCCCAGGGTATTTCCTTAATGTTTCTTTTACCATAAACGTCAGCATACCAATGAACCCCGTTACACCATTTCCCTGTGTTAATAGATTCCCATGTGCATCTGTTAAGCCACTTGCATAATCCAGTACTTCATAAATAATTGGACTCATAGAAGTACGTGCTAATGCAACGAACATCTCATCTCCTGCGGATAATAGAGAGTCTTTTACAATCTCAAGTGTGAATGGATCTAGTTTAGTTGTTGTCATCTTAGTTTTCCTCCTTCTCAATGATAATGTTGCCGTAATCATCTAGATAGAGTTTTTGCTGCTTATATATAACCGTTACAGCAGCTTTTTCTTCCACGATTGCTGGACCTTGTACAACTTCACCAGGTGGTAATTTATCACGATCGTAAATTGGGGTATCCACCCAACCATCCTCTTCGTAATACACATTTCTATTTTCTTTTTTCGCTTCTTCTAATGTTCCTACACGCTCTAATTTTTTTAGCTTTGGCTTAGGAACTTTACCGAAGGCAGTTACATGAATATTAACTATTTCTGTTTGGGATTCTGGTAGATTGAACGTAAAATTCTTCTCATGCAATTGGTGGAAAGCCTCAATTGCTTGTAGTTTTTCCAACTCTGACCAATTCCCATTAGAAACAGGTACCTTCACTGTATGCTCTTGCCCTAAATAGCGCATATCAGCAAAGCGTTGGAATTCTACATTACTCGCTTCCATCCCCTCTTCATCAAAGTGATGGAATGCATTTTTTTCAATTTCTGCCCATTGCTGATTAATCTCTTCTATTGTCAATTCATTCATACGTTTGATATACGTTTGGATATAATCATGTCGAAGATCTGTCATCAACATTCCCCAAGCAGAAAATACTGGTGATGCAACAGGGATAACTACTTTCTTCACCCCTAGTTCCAAAGCAAGTGCTGGTGCATGCATAGATCCTCCACCACCAAATGCGAGCAAGGTGAAATCTTGCGGATTATGTCCTTTTCGAATAGAGATTAGTTTTAAAGCATTTAACATATTTGAGTTTGCAATACGAATAATACCGAGTGCCGCTTCCTCTGCTGACATCTGAAAATGATCTCCAATTTTTAAAGAAATAGCTGACTTCACTTTTTCTAAATTAACGTCATAATCGAAATTGGAAGAGGAAAGTCTACCTGTTACGAGATTTGCATCAGTAGTCGTTGGTTCCGTTCCCCCTTGACCATATGCAACAGGACCAGGACTTGCACCCGCTGACTGTGGACCAACCTTCAAGGAACCTGCCTCATCAATCCATGCAATAGAACCTCCGCCATTTCCAATTTCCACGATATCTACAACTGGCGTTTTTATTGGGTATCCTGCATTTCGGCTATCTTTTTCGATATAATAGTCAGTCGAAACTTTTACTTCCCCATTTTCGATAAGCGAACATTTTGCCGTTGTCCCTCCAATGTCGAAGGCAATGATATTCTTTTCGCCAATTATTTCTCCTAATACGGCTGCACCAAGGATTCCTGCCACAGGTCCGGACTCTACCATATTAATAGGAGATTCCTTCGCTTTTTCAAACTTGGTCGTTCCTCCGTTGGACTGCATAATATAACGCTGCTCAATTTTAACTTGTTCGAATAATTTTCGCTCCAAATTATCAATATATGTTGTCGCAGCTGGTTGTACATATGCATTCAATACAGCGGTATTCGTTCTTTCGTATTCCCTCCATTCTTGTGTAATATCACTAGATGCAGTTACTTTCACTTCTGGCCAAATCTCTTTAATTAATTGAACAGTTTGTTTTTCATGGGAAGGATTCACATACGAATGAAGATACGAAACCGCAATCGCTTCTACTCCTTCTGCTTTAAAATATTCAACTGCCTCTTTCACTTCATCCATGTTTAATTGTTCTAAAACTTCCCCTTTGTAGTTCAATCGTTCACTTACTTCCTTGCGTAAATAACGTTCCACAAATGGTTTAGGCTTATCATATTTAACATTGAATAAATCTGGTCGATTACCTCGAGCAATTTCGAGTACATCCCGGAAGCCTTTCGTTGTAATTAGTGCCGTTTTAGCACCTTTTCTTTCTGTTAAAGAATTAATGATTACGGTAGTACCATGTATGAACATTGTTAGCGGATACTTATCTACTCCGCTTTTCTTAATAACATCCAATACGCCCTCTTCAAAATGGGGAGGTGTCGTATTACTTTTTGCAATTCCAAAATTTCCATTATCATCTACATATACTAAATCTGTAAACGTGCCGCCTATATCAGTAGCAACTCTCACATTGATCACACTCCTATTTAGTTAAAATATAATTGGGGTTAAGACACTTAACACGACCGATTCTGTCTCAAGTGGGTTCTCCCATTGGTGATTAAAACTAGAAGGGAAATGAATAGTATCCCCTTCATACAAATGAAACTTCTCATTATTAATATAAAAAACAACTTCACCAGCTAACACAAAATAAAACTCTTCTCCATTGTGGCTATAAGGATGATCTTCCTTCATATTAGGTGGCAATGTCACAGTCAATGGCTCCAGCTTTCGGCCTGCAAATGTTCCAGACATTCTTGTATAAATCTGACTTCCTAAATTTGTCGTAAAACTATGCTGATCCTCCTTCCGAACAACAAACCGTTGATGATCATTACTTTCAAGAAAAAAATAGTTCATATGAATATTCAATGCATCCGATATTTTCTTTAAAGAGGTAATCGATAAAGAGGAAGCACCTCGTTCAATTTGGGATAAAAAGCTTAAAGAAAGACCTGTCTGTTCACTTAAATCCTTTAGTGTTAAATTTTTCTCTTGTCTTAACTCCTTGATCTTAAGATGAATATCATCCATTCAAACACCCCTTATGAAATTACAGTATATGTGTAATGATTATGAATATAACATAAAAGTTAAGCGAATGGAATGACTATTTATAATTTTCAGTTAATAATTTTCGAGGTTTATAGAATTACTGATGATTTATTGGAGTATAAAGGAAGGTAATGGTTTCTCATTGAATTCCGAAATGCTAAAAAATCGGTTGTCCAACATTTTTAGAGAAAAAAGTGCTTTTATTATTAATTGGAATACTATAGAATTGCATCTTACACAGGGACAGAACTTCTACACAGGGACGTATTTACATAATCGCCCAAGTATTACCAGATGTTTTCTCTTTTCTAAAACAGTATGCTAAACATTATTAAAGAGCGAATTGCAGCTAATTGTCGAAAATTTGTAGAATTGTTTCTTACACAGGGACATTTTAGGGTATAGATAACGTAAAAGGCTTTAGGAGGAAAATATGAACACGACGGAACCATACTATATTACAGAATCTAAGAGAATGTGCGAAGTGGCCGGGATGGATCCGAATGAGATATCGAGACCGAAGAATTTTTTAAGCGAGGTTGAGTTTGAACAGAAGCGAAAATCTTATAGTGAAATCCTTTCAGTAGTGCGTTTTTTCTCGAATAAGTTACTAGATTCCTTAAAAGGCACACCGATACTTGTAGTTGTGTCGGATGCAGCTGGTTACCTTTTGGAAATTGAAGGGGATGAAACGATTAAGTCTACTATAGAACAATTTGGGATTATGCCTGGTAGCCTATTTGTCCAAGAGGATACAGGCACGAATGTTATTAGTTTATCACTGCAGCAAAGACATCCCATCAGTCTTATTGGCGAACATCATTACCACACTTTTCTTCATGAGATAGCTTGTTATGGGACGGCATTTCACTATACAGATGAAAACAACTTGCTCGGTAGTGTGTCTCTCATGATGCCTATCCAGTTTCAGAATCCCCTTTTCTTAACGATGTTAGCCCAAGTAGTCGATTCTATCGAAAGAGAATTATTATTACGAAAACAAAATAAGAAGCTTAATATTATGAATCAGATTATGTTAAGTAGAACAAGAAATGGAATTGTTATTACGGATGAGAACGGAATCACTACCGAGTTTAATAGTTTTGCTGAAAAAATTTCAAATAATAGCAGAGATTCGGTTATGGGGAGAAATATTCAGGAATCACATTTAACAGGGGCCTATTTTAAAGAAGTATTAGAACATGGAAAGATTTTTAAAAATGAGGAAATAAAATTTAGGGACGACACGGGCAATCTTATAGTCTGCCTTTTCGACGCCCAGCCAATTTATGAGGAAGATAAAATGATCGGGGCCTTTGGTCAGTTCAGAGACATCTCTGATCGTTACTTATTGCAGGAGAAATATAATTACTTAGCCTATCATGATGATTTAACAAATTTGTCCAACAGACGGCATATAAAAAAAGAGCTAGAAACCATTATCCGGGAAAATCATGCTGGTCATCATCGGAATTTGGCTCTCCTATTCATAGATCTCGATCGTTTTAAAATTATTAATGATAACTTTAGTCATTCTTATGGTGATAAATTTTTAATAGAAGTAAGTAAACGGTTACGTGGTTGCCTTGGAGAGCAGGATATACTTGCACGATTGGGGGGCGATGAGTTTATTTTCCTATTAAAAGATTTTGTTGATGTGGATTATGTCACAAAAAAAGCGAAAGAAATACTCCAGCTGTTTCAACAACCCTTTCACGTTGGGGAGAAAGAGTTGCATACAACCGCGAGTATTGGGGCTGCCATTTATCCTGACTATCCAATTACAATGGAACAACTTATGGTTTACGCAGATAATGCGATGTATCAGGCAAAATCACAAGGGAAAAATCGCTATGTCATGCATACCTCTGAATTATTAGATGTAATGATGGACGAATACATGCTCGAGGTCGATTTAAGAAGTGCACTTGAGAACAATCAGTTTGTTCTCCATTATCAGCCCCAAGTTAATAACAAAACCGGTCAACTGGTTGGATTTGAAGCGTTAATCCGCTGGCAACATCCGACGTTAGGACTAATACCTCCGGGAAAATTTATAAAACTGGCAGAAGAAAATGGATTGATCACCAAAATTGGAGAATGGGTTATAGATGAAGCCTGTTCACAGAACAAAAGATGGCAGAATGCTGGAATGACTCCGGTAAAAATGTCCGTTAATTTATCCACGCAGCAATTTCTTACAAAAGATCTCCTAATATTTATGGAAGAAATGCTAGAACGTAATGCTATCGACCCAGCATATGTAGTCGTGGAAATTACCGAATATATGGCAATGGAATACGAATACGCCATTGACGTTTTAAAACAGTTAAAAGCTCTCGGATTCGGTATCAGTATTGATGATTTTGGGACAGGCTATAGCTCGCTCAATTATCTAAAAAACTTTCCGATTGACTATATTAAGATCGACAAATCCTTCGTGGAAGGATTAATGAATAATGAGAAGGATTCCGTCATTGTAAAAGCAATTATCTCATTAGCACACAACCTACATAAGGAAGTGATTGCTGAGGGGGTTGAAACAAAGGAACAGCTTGACTTTCTAAAAAGTCATCAGTGTGATATCACACAGGGTTATTTCTTTAGCAAACCACTTCCAGCAGATGAAATTGAGAAAATTTATATTAAATAGGTCCCTGTGTAAGACACTATTCTGAATCGTTCCTTACACAGGGACATAATAGAAGGGAGAGAAAGGCAGTATGAAAACCACTTCATCCGTATTAGTAGCGAATTTTAAACATTGGGGAATTCATCATATTTTTGGCATTCCAGGAAAGGCAGTATCCCCTATATTATTCGAGATATTACACCATGAAATGGAGTTTGTATTAAGTAAACAGGAAGCCGCTGCAGGATTTGAAGCTTCCGGTTATGCCTTAATGAATCAAAAAATCGGGGTCGCAGTTGGTACGTCCGGCCCTGGCGGCACTAACCTGCTTACGGCAGCTGGCCAAGCTAAAGCTTCTAATCTTCCTCTGCTCATCATCACAGGGCATCCTTCAATGAAAGATACTGGAAAAGCCATGGGACAAGACTCAAGTCTATTTGGCACTGATCTTGTAGATATGTTCAAATCCGTCACTAAGTTTAGTGCACGGGTAGAACGAGGCGATATGCTACAGCCGTTCTTACAGCATGCCCTGGAAAAAGCGTTATCCGGTGTTAAAGGTCCTGTCCATCTGTGTATTCCTTTTGATATTTTGTTAGAAGAAATCGAACCATTCCAACTCGATTTACCAGTGAACTATAAAATGATTTCCCCTAAAACGAGTGAAGTGATCGAAAAACTGAATATGGCCAAACGTCCCCTCCTATTCCTAGGTAAAGGTGTGCATTCGAGTAAAGCCTACGAAGAAGTGCAGCATCTTGCAGAGCATTGGAACATCCCAGTCATCACCACTCCAGGTGGAAAAGGTGTATTTCCCTCCAATCACATGCTTTCATTGGGAGCATTCGGTTTGGGGGGTACAGTAGAAGCGACCGAGTACTTACAGGAGAAAGTTGATCTACTCCTCGTCATCGGTTCAAGTCTTAGTGATATGTCTCTTGCTGGTTTTTCAAAAGCAATGTATCCGGAGCAAGTCATTCACTTCGATTATGACCCAACCTTTATCGGTAAATCGATTCAAGTTCCAACTACTCCAGTACTTGGCGATATAAAAGCGAATCTAACATTAATTTTAAAGGACATATCGAAAACGGATAGCGAATCTTTTTTAACACCCATAAAGTTGATCCAACTGGAGGAGAACAATCCCGGAGAACGAGTGTCTGCAATCCAAGCAATACATGCGATGCGTTATGCGCTACCAGATGACGCGATTATTTTTGGAGATGATGGAAGCCACTCTTTTTACGGTATCAAACACTTTGACATATACAAGCCTGGGACTTTCTTCTTTGATGATATATTCGGTGCAATGGGCAACGGAATTGGCTTTTCCATCGGTGCAAAATTAGCTGCCCCTAAAGAAACGATTGTGTGCTTAGTCGGAGATGGATGTATGTTCATGCATGGTACGGAGCTTTCAACTGCGTACAATTATAACTCCGCTGTCCTGTTCATCGTTTTAAATAATGGACGATTAGATATGGTGGAAAAAGGAATGCAAAAAATGATTGGTACATCTATCGGCGGTGTATATAAGACCCCACTCAATGTACGCCTGTTTGCCGAATCGATGGGACTGGAAGCATACACCTGTCATAACTCTTTCGATTTGACTGATAGAATCAAAGAAACATTACTTAAGATCCAAGAAACAAACAAACCGATTGTCATTGAAGTATTAGTCGATGAAAACGAAATACCACCAACTATGGGGAGGCAATAAGATGGAAAACAACAAAAGATACGAGTCCGGTTTACATACAATGGAAGAATTATTTTCTCCAGAAGTACGAGCTGGCATGGAAGAAATGAAGAAAATTTCACCTGACTTTTGGCAGATGATTGTGTCTACTGGCTTTGGAGATATCTACTCTAGAGATACCCTTTCTCTCTCACAGCGGGAAATCATAACACTCACAACACTTATCACACAGGGAGCTTTCGATCAGCTGAAAGTACACTTACAGGCAGCTTTAAACGTAGGTCTGACAAAAGAAGAAATTATCGAAATCATTATTCACTGCGCAGGATACGTCGGTTTTCCAAAAGCAGTCCAGGCAATGGGTATCGCTGGGGAGATTTTTAAGGAAACGGAAGAAATATAAAAGGTCCCTGTGTACGAGACAATTCTGAATTGTTTCTTACACAGGGACCTTTTTGATGGATATATTAGGACGTTTCATCAGGAGTAAAGGAAAATACCAAATAACCCCCACCTCTTCATCAGGTGGGGGTTATTTTTAATGGTGAATTGCAGACTATTGTCAGAATAGTTCCTTACACAGGGGCGAATTACAAAGTTCCAGTCTTAATATTTGCGCTTGTAAGCTTTGCTTCTTTACGTTCTGATGACAATTTTAAAGTCATTAATGTGATTGCACCTATTACTAGTAGTCCAGCAATAATGAACATTCCAGTTGTAAATGCTACAGCTCCTAGGATCATTGGACCTACAAATCCACCCAATGCTGCGAATGAATTAACTACTGCTATTCCGACTGGAGCAGTGGAATCAGTAAAAAAGAAAGTTAAATATGCAAAGAAGCATCCAGTAAATCCATATAAGCCCGCAGATGTAATAGCAAGCATTAGAACCATCATAAAGACACTACTAGAAAATCCACATCCGATGAATCCTAAAACCGAAATTAGGAAACATACGAGTAAATGGTTTTTATACTCATTTGTTCTATCCGCATTCCACCCTACAAACAAAATAGCTGGAATTCCAACAAGAGATGGAATCATTGCTAACCAACCTATTTCCATATTTGTTGTAGCAGTTGCGGATAATGATTTAATAATCGTTGGCATCCAAAATGACAAACCATAGATTCCTGTATATGCAGCGAAGTAGAGTAAAGACAGCTTCCAAATTTTTGAGTCTTTTAACATTTCTAATTTAGATACTTTATTCACTTTCTTGCTTACTTGTCGCTCAGCTTCAAGCTCTCCTTCTAACCAATCCTTTTCGTCCTGTGTTAGCCATTTTGCATTTGCTGGTCGATTAGTCATATAAAATAGAACTACGACACCTAAAATTAGAGCAGGAATACCTTCTATTATAAACATCCATCTCCAACCAGACATATTTAACCAAGAGATATTGTCTAAAATCCATGTAGACAATGGTGCACCTATTAAACCGCCGATTGGTAAAGCTAGTATTAGTACTGCAGTTGCTTTTCCTCTTTCACGATTTCTGAACCAATATGTTAAATACAAAATAATCCCTGGGAAGAAACCTGCTTCAGCAACCCCCAATAAAAATCGAAGAATATACAATTGCGTAGTTGTTTGTGCAAATCCAGTTAGTATAACTACAATTCCCCATGTTAGCATAATGCGAGCAATCCAGATTTTCGGACCTACTTTATGCATAATCATATTACTAGGAACTTCGAAAAAGAAATAACCGATAAAGAAAATACCAGAAAGAAGTCCGAAGACCTCAGCAGTTAACGCTAATTCTGCGTTCATCTGTAAGGCTGCATAACCAAGATTAACTCGGTCTAAATAGGCAATAATGTATAAGATTAAGATAAATGGTAGGATACGCATCATTGTTTTACTTACAACTCTTTTTTCAAGTGCATTCACTGTTGGATTCATTAATAACTCTCCCCTTTGTAAAATATTTTCATAGTTCATTTCCCCATCCTAGTTGGTTTTAGTTCACATTTTCTAGAATTATTGCTATACCTTGACCCCCACCAATGCAAAGCGAAGCTAAACCATACCGTACATTTCTTTTCTTCATTTCAAGTGCCAATGAATACGTAATTCTTGTCCCACTTGCACCTACCGGGTGACCTAGAGCAACTGCTCCACCGTTAACGTTTACTTTGTCCATATCAAGACCTAACTCTTTTACAACCGCCAACGACTGAGCTGCAAATGCCTCATTTAATTCAAATAGACCGATATCCTTTAAAGTTAAACCAGCTTTTTCTAAAGCTTTTTTACTTGCTGGAACTGGTCCAATCCCCATAATTGAAGGGTCAACACCTGCTACACCCCACGAAACGATTTTAGCTAATGGCTTTAGCTTCTTATGCTCATTCACATAAGCTTCAGATGCAAGTAAAACTGCTGCTGCTCCATCATTAATACCACTTGCATTACCCGGTGTAACCGTTCCATCTTTTTTAAATGCAGGCTTTAGTTTAGCTAGCCCCTCCATTGATGCACCATCACGAATATATTCATCCGTATCAACAACTACATCGCCTTTTCTACCTTTAACCGTAACCGGTGCAATTTCCTCAGCAAATCGGCCGCTATCTCTAGCTTGTATAGCTCTTTCCTGTGACGTAACTGCAAATGCATCCTGTTCTTCACGGGAAATATCATATTTTACTGCTAGATTTTCAGCTGTCATTCCCATTCCACAACCAACATAGCTATCTGTTAAAGTATCCCAAAGCATATCTTCTACAAGAGGTGCTTTGTTTGGTGAACCGAAACGAGTCCCTCTTAAAACATGGGGAGCTAAACTCATACTTTCCGTACCTCCAGCAACAATTACATTCGCATCGCCAAGTGCGATCGATTGTGCACCTGAGACGATAGACTGCATACTAGATCCACAAAGTCGGTTAAGTGTAAGTGCACTGGATGATTCGAGCATTCCACTTTTCAGACCAATATGTCTCGCCAGATAAGCAGAATCCCCACTTGTTTGTATAATATTTCCGATAATAATTTCATCGATATCTGAAACCGGGATTCCGCTACGTTTAATAGCTTCCTTCGTCGCTACAACACCTAGATCTATATCACTTACATCCTTCAAAGAACCTCCAAAGCTTCCAAAAGCCGTTCTTGCACCATCTATAATATATGTTGTCATTTGTCATTCCCCCTACTTTAAATTACATTCCACCGGAAACGCTTAAGTGCTCGCCTGTAATCCCGCTTGCTTCATTTGCTGAAAGATATGAAACACCTGAGGCAACCTCTTCAGGTAATATAAGTCTGTTCATCGCCTGTTTTGGATAAAGGATTGTCGCCAATGCTTCCTGCTCTGTTTTACCAACCTCCATCAAATCATCTAATTGTCTTTGTAGTAGTGGTGTGCGAACAGGTCCTGGCAAAATAGAGTTAACGGTAATATTAAAAGGTGCTCCTTCTATGGCAGTCACACTTGTTACACCAATTACTCCATGCTTAGCTGCAACGTATGCAACCTTCTCGGGGCTGGCCAACTTCCCATGAACAGAAGATATATTAACAATTCTCCCAAACTCTTTTTCTTTCATAAACGGGAAAACATGCTTAGTCATTAAAAATACCCCCGTTAACATGACGCTTATTAGTAAATCCCACTTTTCTAAAGAAAATTCATCCACTGGTGCCCTATGCTGTAGTCCTGCATTATTAACTAGTACTTCAATAGATCCTCTTTCATCAATAATAGATTTAATGACCCTTTGAACATTATCTTCATCGGTCACGTCTAGTGCAATCCCTTTGGCGTTTTCTCCTAACTCACTTGCTACCTTATCTGCAGCCTCCTGATTAAGATCTGCTACAAAAACAAAGTCATTTTGAGAGACAAACTTTTTGGAAATAGCATAACCCAATCCACCCGCTCCCCCGGTTACAATTACTGTTCTTTGCTTACTCATGTAGTGACTCCTTCTTTTACCTTCAATTTAGAATGTGTAGTAAATAGGTGTTTAACCAATTTGACATCCGATCCATTACTGATCCATCTGATAATGCTAATTAATCTCTACTGGACTATTTAAATACTGCAGTTGATAACCTATCTTTTCACTTAATTCTTCTATTGAAATAGGCTCAAGCATTTCTACTACTCTAGGTCCTTCTTCTGTAAATTTAAAAACTGCATAATCAGACACAAACAAATCTACTCTGCGGATTCCACTTGTTTTATAAGTCAGTTTGTTCACTAACTTAGAAGTTCCATCTTTTGCAAATAAGGTAGCCGCAACTATTACTTTTTTAGCTCCAGTTACTAAGTCCATGGCTCCACCAACACCTAAGATTGGTTGGTTTGGAACTGCCCAGTTAGCAATTTCTCCGTTAATATCAACCTGCAGAATACCTAATACCGCAACATCTACATGCCCACCTCTTATCAATGCAAACGAATCAGCACTACTAAAAAAAGAAGCACTCTTCAAATAAGTTACTGGCTCTTTTCCCGCATTGATCAAATCGATATCTAAATTTTTTTCCGTCGCTAGAGGTCCCATTCCTAGTAAGCCGTTTTCAGTCTGCAAGAAAACCTCCTTATCCTCTAGGTACTCTGACACTAGTGTTGGTATACCTATTCCTAAATTGACTATTTGACCATCCTTTAATTCTTCTGCAATTCTTTTAGCAATAACATGTCTTTTATCTTGACTCAACATATTCACTCCCTACTTTGGAATACTTACTTTGAACAACATAATCCACGTATGCATGTGGTGTTACAATATATTCTGGATCCAGATCTCCCACTTCTACAATTTCATCTACTTCTGCAATGACAATTTTCCCGGCAGTGGCCATTGTTGGATTAAAATTTCTAGCTGTCGTATGGTAGACCAAATTCCCAAGCCGATCCGCTTTAGCCGCTTTAATAATTGCGACATCACCTTTAATCGCCTTTTCAAAAATATATCTTTCTCCATCAATTACTCGTTCTTCTTTGCCTTCTGCTAATTCGGTTCCAACAGCGGTCTTTGTATAAAAACCGCCAATTCCAGCTCCACCACAACGAATAGCTTCAGCTAATGTGCCTTGGGGTAATAATTCAATCTCCAATTCACCTTTAGACCATGCAATTACTGCTTCTCTATTAATAGAAAAGAAAGAACCAATTGCTTTTTTTATTTTTCCTTGGATAAATAGTTTATGTAAGCCCTGACCTAGGTCCCCCAAATTATTACTCACTACTGTTAAATCTGTAATATCTGTTTCTAAGAGTTCATCAATAATAGTTAGAGCAGTACCCGATAAACCAAAGCCTCCTGATAAAATCTGATTCCCACTTTTAAACAACGTTCGAATTTTATGCGATTCAATAACTTTATCCATTGTCATCCTCCTATTATTTAGTCCGGTCATAAGTAAGCGCTTTCTTTTCTTCGTAGATTGAAATAGAATGAACCTATCACTTATAGTATATGTGCATTTTTAAAAACTAGACCGTAGTCTAATTTTATAATTATTGTTACTATTCTGTCAATAACTACTGGAGGAATTTTATGACTGAAATAACGAAAAAACAGCTTAGGGGAGAAAAAACAAAAAAAAGAATTTTAGATGTGGCGTTGAGGCTTTTTGCTGAAAAAGGATTTAATAAGGTGACTGTGGACGATATAGTAAAGAAAAGTAAAACGTCAAAAGGATCCTTTTATCAACATTTTAGAACAAAACCAGATGTTTTCTTAGTACGCTTTAAGGAAGTTGATACATTTTATTTGGAAGTATACAAATCTTTACCAGAAGACATGGACCCGATTGAAAAGCTAACTATTTTTTCACAGAAGTTAATGCGTTTTCTAGAGGAAGAAATGGGAAAAGATTTGATGAAGGTTATATATAGCGCTGCATTAGAGTCGGACGAACATACATACTTTTTAGAATCCAATCGTTATCTGTTTAAAATCATGCGTAGATTATTAGAAGAAGCTATTGAAAAAGATAGAGTACAACCAGAGTTTTCGATTGAAGATACGTTAACTATGGTTACCCAAGCCTATATGGGAGCAATATATCATTGGGGTTTGCAGGCTACAGATAGAAGTTTAGAGTCATTTTCTATGCCACTTATGCTAACTTTACTGAAGGGGATATCAAAGTAAATTTGATCTTTCAAAGTTAAACATTCAATAACCCTCACCTGTTCACAGATGAGGGTTATTGGTTATTGGTTATTGCTTATTGCTTAAGCTTATCTAATCCTAAATTGTAGACTAGTGCCAGGATAGTGTAGACTTTTTTCTTACAGGGACGAGTTTTTAATGTAGCTCAGTGGTTTTCTTTCCTAATAGGATTACTATAAGGTGATCTAAAATAAAGAAACGTGTAATAGGATAGATTATGTAAGATTGTTTCACGGACTGGGTGATGCAGGTCTTTAAAGAAAATCTAAATGGGCAAACAATACACTCATGTACAATTCTTACGTCGGGGTAATTTATCAGTAATTAAATTAAATTAAATCAATATATATGAAAAATCGATTGTATAAATCTAGTGCTTCTCTTTCTCGCACTCACTTGCCTCAAAACTCCGCATAACCGGCTCATTCTGTTCGCAATACTCATCAACTGTTCAGTGACCATTATTATATATAACTTGATAACATTGATCTATCTGTCGTTGCAACTCTTCCGATACTTGTTCATATAAAACTAAGTCAATTTTCAAAAGTGTATCTAACTCGTTTTCCAGTTGTTCATTTAACGATAACCAATCCTTGTCAGATATTTTGGGTGCCTTAATCGCTAAATCAATATCAGAGAAATTATTATAATCACCATGGGCACGGGAACCAAATAACAAAACAGATTGGATTTCTGGATATCTAGTAGCTATTTCTCTTACTTGTGTTTTGAGTAATTCATTCATTTTCATCAGTTTCCTTCATATATTGTCTTTGGAGGTCATGAAAGGTTGTTTTCATTTCCGGAAAATAACGGACGATGTTTTCTAGAATATTTCTAGCCATTTTTTCATCATAAGCATGAGAGGTTTCATTTCGATCTTTAAGCATTTGTAGCCAAGCTTGCTCATTTTGAAGCCATCCTACTCGATAAGCTTCCTTCAACGTTTCACGAGGAGTTTTCGCTTCAATTCCTTCACTCAGCAGAAGTCTTTTTAACATTTTCCAATAGATTTCTATAGTAAATTCAAAACGTTGAATCGTTCCATCAACTATTAGGCTATTCTCTTGATCTTCATTCAAAGCTTCTTCCAAACGACCTAAAGCCTTCTTTAAGTTAGCAAAGCTTTGCCTTAATTTACGATTTTCATCTATCATCAAAACTTCCTCCCATCAAAGTATTATTAGCGATATTATACCATTAGTTTAGGAGGGTCGGGTTATTTTGAATGGTTCTGGAACCTGGTACCAAACCAAAATTGTTCTTGAATTGTGTCTTACACAGGGACGCTTTTTACTTTCGGTAACAATACCTCTAAACTTGTTCCTACATTAACTTTACTTGTAATTTGTAAAGAACCCTTATGTGCTTCTATAATACTCAGGCTTACAGTCATACCTAAACCAATTCCCTTTTCTTTTAAGCTATAGAAAGGATCACCAATGTGTTGTAAATGGCTTTCTTCCATTCCACAGCCATTATCCACAATCTTAACGGCAAAATAGTTTTCATTTTTCTCATATATAGAGATGTTGATTTCTCCATTTGTTGAAATTGCCTCTAAAGCATTTTTCACTATATTTATAAACAATTGTTTCAATTTACTTTCACTGCAGTATGTATTAAATTGATCTAGGTCATTTACGGTTATTTTCGTTTTTTGTTGGGAGGCCTCTATTGAAAACAATTGAACGACTTCACTCACAATGGTATTAATGTTTTTATTTTCAAACGTAATGTCTGTTGGTTTTGCGATCATTAATAGTTCATTTACAATGCTATTGATACGATCAATTTCAGTTACTAACAGGTCAATATGCTCATCCAGTTTTATTGTTTTCTTTTGTCCCATTTGCAAATATCCTTTAATAATTGCAAGAGGATTTCGTATTTCGTGGACTATACCTGCAGATAGCTCACCTAAAGCAGACATTTTTTCGGATTGTCTTAACTTGCGCTCAGCTTCTTTTAAAGCGGTTATGTCTCTCCCAATAACGATTAATCCTTTTCTGGAACCATCATTATTAAAAATAGGTACTTTGAATGAATCGAAAACTTTATTGGAACCATCTCTTAATGGAATTATTTCTTCGCATCGACTAACCTTTCCATGCTTCCACGCCTCTTCGTCCGTATCAATACAATATATTAAAGCATCGTGATAAAAATCTGTATATTCGGCCATTTCTTTATCCGTTTTTCCTTTATAATCGATGCCTTCAAGCTCGAATAACTGAGCACCAAATTTATTTATTTGAAGCCACTTTCCTTCCCCATCTTTAAATGAAACAAAGTCGGGCATCGTATCTATTAAAAAAGAAAGTTTCTCTTTTTCTTCTTCAATTTGTTTGGAATCCCTTAAATTTTTTATTAAGACAAATAAAAGAATAGCTGTAAGAAGAACGAACAAAAAACCTTTAAACCTATTCAGAAATAGTATTTGTTCATAAGAAAGATTAGAAATTGTTAGGAAATAATCAGTACCAATAATCCAAACAGGTCCTATTATTACATATAAAAAAGGTATTATCCGGAAAAAGTCAGTGTTTTTATGCATTTTTTTGGTCCCCTTATTGCGATTGGTAGGCTGAGTATGTTTAGTTATATTGTCACATAGATAACAAGATTCAGCAATAGAATACAGGGGCACAAATGCCAGTCAAAAATTTGACCTATAGATATTTGAGAGAATTGAGAGAGACACCCTTTCCACAATTCTACCACTCGTCCTTTCACGTCAGGACTTATTATCGAGAAATTTTACAAGTCTAAGGGAAATCGCATCTGTTTTGTTGAATAAATTTTGACAAGAATAGTACTGGAAAAACGCAACAAGTTCACATTGAATTTTGAATTTTTTTAACCAGTTATTAAGGGGGCACAGTTTGAAACAATGATATAATTAAGTTAAAATATCGCTTCAGATTTTGGTTATCAGGTGTTGCAGTACTAGTCATTCCAAAGCATAAGATTATAGCAATTCGAATGTTCATTAGTTTTAGTTCTCCAGATGAATTTGATTTCTTATCGGACATCCGAACTTTTGGAGAGACAGTCATGGAGTGCGTGTCCAAGGAAAAAAATAATTGGAGGTTGTCGTATATGAATATTCATCAAGCAACTATAAACGATCTTGATTCGCTCACGGAACTTTTCGACTTTTATAGGCTATTTTATAAACAAGAATCGGATCTTAATGGTGCAAGGGCGTTTTTGGAAGAAAGACTTATAAAAAAGGATTCCGTAATTTTTATAACCTACGATGATGGAGAACCTGTTGGCTTTACACAACTCTTTCCATCATTTTCATCTGTTAGTATGCAAAAATCATGGGTGTTAAATGATTTGTATGTGAAAGAAACGGCTCGAAGAAAAGGAGTCGCTACAGAGCTAATAAATAAAGCAATTGGCTTGGCGGAAGAAACTAAGGCAAAAGGAATTTTATTAGAAACTGGGAAGGAAAACGTAAAGGCCCAAAAACTTTATGAAACGATTGGCTTTACAAAAGACTCCAATTACTATTACTATTATTCTCTTTATGATAATGGTAATGGTTTCTAATAGCATTTATATTAGCTTGGAGTTATAAATCTGAATACAAAAAGAAAGCAGCCGAAATTTACTGGCTGCTTTCTCTTTTCTAAAATAGTTGCTAAATATTATTAAAGTGTAAATTGTAGTTAACAGTCAGAATAGTGTAAAATTGTTTACTACACAGGGACGCATTAAAGAGGAGATTCCAATTATGAAAGAACAAGATTGCTTATTGTTAGTGATTATACATGAGGAACAAAATATTACGAAGGCAGCGAATCGGTTATTTATGTCTCAACCTGCTCTTACCTATCGGCTGCAGCAAATTGAGCAGGAGTATGATATTAAAATTCTGAAACGAGAAGGTAACAAAATGAGGTTTACACCCGAGGGAGATTACTTAGTTGAATTCTCGAAGAATATGCTACTTGAGATAAGTAAAATGAAGGATTATATGAGTTTGATCAAAAATAATACCCAGGGACGTCTCAGAATAGGTGTTTCCAGTAATTTTGCTTTATACAGTCTACCCCCTATCATTAAAAAATTCCTAGAATTGACTCCTAAAGTGCAAGTTAAGATAAACTCTGGTTGGAGTTCAGAGATTGTACAGTTATTAAAAGAGAATGTTATTCAAATTGGGATTGTAACAGGGAACTATGATTGGTATGAAGATAAGATACTTTTACATGAAGATCCAATTTCCATTATTTCTAATAGACCTATCCAGCTGAAAGAGTTGCCTTCTACACCAATGATTTCTTATCAACCGAATAACCTTATTAGAAAGACGCAAAAGCCTTCAAACCCTTTATCCAAACTAATTGAAAATTGGTGGCAAGAGAACTTTACATCAGCTCCAATGATTAGCATGGAGATTGATAAGGTAGAAACATGCAAAGAGATGGTTGCGAATAATTTAGGATATGCCATCATTCCTAAATCAGCTCTTACTTCACAAGACTCATTCTACACATATGATTTAAGAACCGAAAATGATGAGTTAATAACCCGGAAGACATGGCTAATGTACCGAGAGTCTTCACTTGAGCTATCACCAGTTAAAAGCTTTGTTGAACATATGAAAAAAGCCTTATTATAGGCTTTTCTCTATGAATCTAGTATGGGAAATGGCAGGCAACAAAATGACCACTTTCTTTTTCAGTAAATTCAGGTAGCACGTCTTTACATTTTTGAGTTGCAATTGGACATCTCGTATGAAACTTACAGCCAGATGGTGGATTTACTGGACTCGGGATATCTCCCTCGATGCCAACATCCATACGATTTTTTCTTAATGTAGGGCTAGAAATAGGGACAGAAGCTAATAGTCCTGCAGTATAAGGATGCATCGGTCTCTTAAATAACTGCTCTTTCGTTGTTAACTCAACAAGATCTCCTAAGTACATAACGCCAATACGATCACTAAAATGTTTTACGGCTGGCAACCCGTGCGCGATAAAAATATAAGTTAAATGATATTTTTTTTGAATAGAGGATAACAAATTTAATATTTGCGCTTGAATGGATACATCCAATGCAGAAACTGGTTCATCACATACTATAAGTTTAGGCTTTAGAGCAAGAGCTCTTGCAATCCCAATTCTTTGTCTTTGCCCTCCACTAAACTCGTGAGGAAATCGGTTGGAGTATGAAGGATCCAATCCTACATCATCCATTAATTCAAACACTTTTTGTTCCAATTCATTTTTATCGAGTTTCATATGAGTAATTAACGGTTCGGCTATGATATCAAATAATCTCATCCTCGGGTTCAATGATGAGAAAGGATCTTGAAAAATCATTTGAAAATCTGTCCGTTTCTTCTTCAATTCTTTTTCTTTTAATGAAGATATTTCTATTCCATCAAAAATAATCTTTCCTTCTGTAGGTTTTAATAAACCCATTATCAAATTACCTAACGTTGATTTTCCACAACCTGATTCTCCAACAATCCCTAGAGTTTCTCCTCTATTTACAGTTAGATCGATACCATCGACCGCCTTCAAATATTCTTTATTCTTTTTAAGAAGATGTCCTCCCACCTCAAAATGCTTTTTGACACCTTCTAAGATCAACAGTTGTTGCTGTCCAGTTTCACCATTTAAACGAATGCTATCTTCCAATGTTTTCAGCATAAAGCAACTCCTCCTGGTTTTCTTCATAAAGCCAGCATCTGACCTTATTGGAATCCCCCAAGCTTGTTAGATTTGGACTCTCTTGACGGCAGATTGCCTTTGCGTGTGGACATCTTGGATGAAAGGAACAACCAGTAGGTCGATTTGCTGGAGAAGGTACGTTGCCTTTAATTGGTTCTAGATCATCCTTTTCGTCATCCAAATGGGGGGTACTATTTAATAATCCCTTTGTATATGGATGCCTTGGATTTGCAAAAAGACTAAATACATCTGCTTCCTCTACTACTTGACCAGAGTACATAACAATCACTTTATCGGCTATTTCTGCTACTACACCCAAATCATGTGTAATTAATAAAATGGATGTATCGAAATCATCTCTTAGTCCTTTCATTAATTTTAAGATTTGAGCTTGAATAGTTACATCTAAAGCAGTCGTCGGTTCATCAGCGATTAATAACTTTGGACTACATGCCAATGCCATAGCAATCATCACACGTTGCCTCATCCCACCACTTAGCTCATGGGGATACGATTCATATATCTTATCAGCCCGCGGTAATCCTACTTTATTTAACATTTCTATACTTCGTTGTTTAGCCATTTTTTTTGTTAGTTTTTGATGAAGAATAAGTGTTTCAATCAGTTGTTTCCCAATTTTAACCACCGGATTTAGAGAACTTAGTGGCTCTTGAAAGATCATCGAAATATCATTACCTCTTACCGATCTCATCTCTTTTTCTGAAATCTTTGTTAAGTCTTTCCCTTCAAAAATAACTTCACCATCTACAATCTTTCCTGGTGAATCTACTAATCTCATGATTGAGTAAGAAGTGACACTTTTACCGCAGCCTGATTCACCAACAATTGCAGTTGTTTGTCCTTTATCGATGGTGAATGACACACCATCAACAGAAGGAATAATTCCTTTATCTGTATAAAAATGAGTTTTTAAATTGACTACTTCAAGCATCCTTGTCATTTCCATTCCTCCATTCACTAAGATTTAGTTCCTCGTGATCTAGGATCTAGTACATCCCGTAACCATTCACCTAAAAAAATAATTCCAAGGACTGTAATCGAAATTGCTACACCAGGAAAAGTCGATAACCACCAACTAGTTGCGAGATGTTCCCTTCCTTCACTCAGCATAATCCCCCATGAGATGGCAGGAGGTTGAATTCCTAATCCTAAAAAACTTAAAGACGATTCTGTAATAATAGTTCCAGCGATACTTAATGTCGAAATGACAATAATTGAGGAAAAAACATTAGGTAAAATATGACGGAAAATAATATTAAAATTTGAAACACCAATTGTCTTCGCTGCTTTTACATATTCTCTTTCTTTAATACTTAATGTTTCACTTCTAACCAAACTTGCATACATAACCCAATTCGTTACACCAATGACAAAGACCAGGGTGAACAATCCAGGATTTAATACCGTTAAAAAGACGATACAAAATAAGGTAGTAGGAATCGCCAAAAAAGAATCTACCAATCTCATAATAAGACTATCAACAATTCCGCCATAATAACCTGCAATAAGACCAAATATAACCCCTATTAACCCTCCGACAACTACAGATAGTACACCTACAATAATAGATATTCTTGAACCATAAATAAGTCTACTTAAAATATCCCGACCGAGATTATCTGTACCAAGAATATGACTTAAGTCGCCGTTTAGAAGCCAAAATGGCGGCTTTAGCATATTAGCAGTATCAATTTTATTTGGATCGTAAGGTGCGATGAATGGTGCTAACAACGCCATTAAACATACAGTTAACACGATAAGGAGGCCTACAACTCCCGTTTTGCTAGTTAATAACTTTTTTAATAGTACTAGAAACTTTTTACTCATGTTTTCTTTTTGTCTACTGCTCTCAACTGGATAAGGAGATAGCTCAGCCTGATTATTCAATTCCATCGATTTACCTCCTCATTAATTAAACTTTATCCTTGGATCTAGTACACGGTACATAATATCCGTCAGTATATTGATAAATATAATCATGCTTGCTGTAACAAAAACTGCGGCTTGAATTATTGGAAGATCCTTTGCATAGACCGCTTGAATGATCAATTGCCCAAGTCCTGGCCAAGCAAATATCATTTCTGTTATTAACGATCCGCCAACTAAAGCTGCAGCTTGAAGGAAGGTAATCGTAATTACAGGTACTAATGAATTTTTAAAAGCATGTTTTATCACAACGGCCGAATATTTTAAGCCTTTGCTACGTGCTGTTCGAATATAATCCTGATGAAGTATCTCTAGCATGCTAGAACGAACAAGACGCGTGATTTCTGCGGACATCGCTGTTCCTAAAGTAATGGCAGGCAAAACAATATGGGCATAGCTTCCTGTTCCTGAAACCGGCAACATTTTTAGAGTGACGGAAAAAACTAAAATCAGCATAATTCCTAGCCAAAAGTTTGGTATAGCTTTACCTAATACAGAAAAGCTTGTTGCAAAAAAGTCTATGAAAGTATTAGGTTTTACTGCTGATAATATTCCCAATGGAATAGCAATTAGAATTGCAATAATCATCGATGCAGTAGCTAACTCAAGCGTTGCAGGTAGCCTTTCTAACACAAGTCCTAATGCTGAAGTCCCGTATTGATAGGATTCTCCAAAGTCACCCCGAAACAAATCTAAAATATAATTTCCAAATTGAACGTAAAATGGCTGATCAAATCCCAATGCATGGCGAAACTGAGCTATCTCCTCAGGTGATGCATCTGCTGGCAACATTGTGGCCACAGGGTCTCCCGCTATATATACAAGAACAAAAATCATGATGGTAACGATAAAAAGAACTGGAGGAATTTGAAGTAATCTCATAGCTAAATATTTCCACATGGCTATCCTCTCCCTTAAGTTGAACGACGTAATATTATATTTTTGATAACAATCTTCCCTTTCATGTACATTGCTTAAGCTACTTCAAAACAAAGGCCATGACGTTTTTATGGAAATTCCCCTCTCTATTTCCTATGAAAAAAGAGAAGGGCAATAAGCATAGTGCTTCTTAATATAAGACTACTTATTTGTTATATCCGGAATGTAAATAAGCTCATCCATTCTTGTTTCATACTCTATAGATTTAGAAACTCCAAAGTATTGGTCAATTTGAAATAGCGGTAAGATTGGTTTTTCATCATTTGCAATATCTTGAACACGTTGATACATTTCAATGCGAGCGCTTTCATCCATTGAAGTTTCAGCATCGTTTAATAACTGGTCTACTTCTGGGTTACTATATCCGTTAATTGAACTAGCACGATCCGTGCCATAGTAATTTAGTGACTGACCAGCATCAAAAAACGAAGAACCTAGCGCTATTAAGTAGCCATCTTTAAATTTTTGTTGTTCTCTTAGCTCTACGAATGGTTCCCACTTCATCAGATTCATGTCTGTTTTGATACCTGCTTCTTCTAGCATCCCAGCTATCAATTGCATTACTTCACGGTCCTGAATATATCTACCTGTTGGACCAGATAATTCTATAGTCAATCCATCTTCATATCCAGCTTCTGCTAATAGTTGCTTTGCTTTTGTAACATCGTAGTTATACTTTCCATATAACTCCTCTTGTGCTCCTATGTCTCCTGGGTTCACACGTGAAAGTGAAGGAGTTCCACCACCATTTAACAAATTATCCACGATTGCTTGATCATCAATAGCATAGTCCATCGCTTCCCGGACTTTCACATCCGAAGTTGGCCACCCTTCTTGTGTTCGAAGAAAAATCATATAATTTCGGTTAGAAGGACCATTAACAATTTGACTGTTGTCAGAACCTTTTACCCGTTCCCAATCACTTGGAGGAACATTTGCAACAATATCAATGTTTCCTGACAAAAGTTCAGCAACTCTAGTGGAATCCTCAGGAATAGCTCTGAAAATAACCTGGTCAACATTTGTTACTTTCTTTCCAAAATAATCAGGATTAGGCTCTAATACAACCTGATTATCCCTTTTCCATTCAACAAATTTTAATGGCCCAGATCCAACTGGATTGTTTTCAAAGTGATCCCATCCATTTTCTTCAATATAATCCTTTGGTAAAATTCCAGACGCCTGCCTTGAAATTCTGCTCAAAAGCATCGGATCAGGCTCGGTTGTAATGATTTGAAACGTTAAATCGTCCAATATTTTAACTTCTTTTATCGTGTCATAATCACCATGACTTCGAAGAGTATCATCCTTTGCGACTCTTTCAAGAGTAAACTTAACATCCTCAGCGGTTAAATCTTCCCCATTATGAAACTTTATTCCTTCGTTGAGTTTAAACTCAACGGTCATATCGTCGATTCTTTTCCATTCTTTTGCTAAATGGGGTTGAATTTCTCCTGCCTTGTCTCTCATCAATAAATAATCAAATACATTAACGTGAATAGCCTCAGTAGTTGTAGTTGTATGGTTATGGATATCCCATGTCATAAGATCTGGGCCTAAGGAAATGATTAATGTCTTATCCTCTGCCTTAGAAACTTCTGTAGTTGCACTTTTCGTTGTTGTGGTACAACCAGCTAATAGTAAAATAGAAACTAGTGCACAAATCGAAAGAGTTGAAAATTTGCCCCTCATATAAATCCCCCTAATTTTTGGTTAGTAAATTGTTTAATTAGTTGATACAAGTACTTCTGAATTGGTTTCTAACGATTGTTTTGCAACTTTGAATTCAGCTTTAATCTTATCTAACAATTCCGGTGAATAAACTAAATCTAGACAAGTCCCACTTAATGTCTTGGCTGCTGCTAAAATTGCTTCATTTCCATCATTGCTTTTAGAGGCTTCCACCCATTCTTCCGTATGATTAGATGTTCCATAAGGTACAAAAGAAACACGTATACATGCACCAGGCACGCGGTGAGTGACAATACTGAAATCGGTAGAACCAGTTCTTTCACGGGGTGGAGTGATATTCTTTGCACCGGAAAAACGTGCATTTTCTAAGAGTAAATCATTTAAACTTTGAACATTCAACTTATTCTCTAGCGACTTTAAAGGATGAATGATTACCTTAGTTCCGGTAGCTAATGCCGCCCCTCTAGCTACATTAAAAACTCTTTCTACAACTTCGTTTAAATATTTTCGATCCTTCGCACGAACGGAAAATTTGGCAGTTGCTCTTTTTGGTACAATGTTAGGGGCTTTCCCTCCATCCGTAATAATGCCGTGAATTCGAACATCCGTACGAACATGCTCTCGTAAATATTCCATTCCATTAAAGGTCATAAGAACACCATCTAATGCACTAATTCCTTGTTCAGGAGCTACAGCAGCATGGGATTCCTTTCCGATAAATTCAAATTCAAAGTTATCTACAGCTAGTGATCTTCCATCAACTGTTGTTCGGTCACCACCGTGCATCATTAAAGCCACATCAAGATGGTCAAAATAGCCTCCGTTAGCCATCGGAATCTTACCACTTGTTGTTTCCTCTGCAGGAGTGCCAAAAACTTGAATCGTTACATCATGCTGACTCAATTGCCTTGAAAGAGCAATGGCTGCTCCTATTACAGACGCAGATTGTAGGTTATGTCCACAACCATGGCCAAGATCCTTTAAAGCGTCATATTCACAAAGCAGTCCAATTACCGGTCCTCCTAATCCATTTTTATAGGTGGCGATAAAGGCCGTTTCTAGACCGGCTATCCCTTTTTCAATAGTGAAACCATAGTTTCCTAATGTCTCTGTAATCTTCTGAACTGCCTTAAATTCCTCATTACCTAGTTCAGGATTATCATGGATGTAATCACTAATACTAAATAAAACATCTCTTAAACCTTCTACTTCGTTGAACAACACACTTTTCTCATCTAGCAAAATCAGCACCTCAACTCTACTTAGTTTTCAATTAATAACATCAACCAACAAATAAGAAAATATTAAACATTCAGATTCATTAGTCTAATATTAATGAAACGTAGAATCAAAGGGAAATTCAAAAAAGTTTAGTCACTTATAAAAAAATTCTATAGTTGTCCTTAACCTTTTTATAAAAACCATTTAATAGCTATTTATTTAACTTGTATGTATGCAAAATAATAGTTTAACATAATTATTTGATAATTTTAAAAATTATTTTAACTAGTTTGCGAGAATGAAATAGGTTTTTTCCAAATTGGACTGAAAATAGTGTCGTAAGTACTTTACGGATTGGGAAGATGAAGCTTCTATAGTAGTAAAAGGTACCAGATTCTCTCAATAAGTACACAAGGGCAAAAAAAAAGAAAAAAGCGTAATCCCAATAGGACTACGCTTTCTTCTTTCCCTAAAAAGGGAACACACTTGGAAAATTTGTTAATGTTGCTTGGTTAAACCGTATCTGACAATTTCAACATTCATCTCGTCAGTGCAGTTAGGTCGTCTGATATGAAACCATCAGACATTTAGGTGCACTTCCACAAAAACTTTTCTTTCACTACAGGTAAAACACGTTGGATCAGAACCTAAATATATCGGTTCCCGACGAGAGTACCTTTCGTCAGTAAAGCAAATTTTCCGCCAAGGCTGTGCAAATCATCCATTGGAGTCTCTTGTAAACGCATAGTTTTCCAATCCCTTCCTACGGTAGGTCCGCCTTGTTCTATTTATATACCCCACTTAAAAATGTTTAAACATCTTTTATTGAATTTGTTTAAACTTTTTTTATGTAAGTTTTGAAAGGATTTTTTCCGTCCAGCTTTTAGTTTAACAGTCCCTGTGTACAAGACGATTCAGAATTGTTTCTTACACAGGGACGCATTATAAATCTAATAGAGTCCTAATGAATATAAAGTATGTTTTAAGACGATTAAAGATAATCACCAAATAACACACCCACCCTTTCATCAGGTGAGTGTTATTTTTAACATTGAATTGTAGCCTATTGTCGGAATAGTTCCGAATTGTTTCTTACACAGGGACAGGTTTAATCTCAAGCCTCATCAAATGCATTCAAAGCATTGACGCCATGTGCTAAAGCTGAGCCAGCTTTTAAGGCTGTGGCTACAAATATAGATTCGGCCACTTCTTCTTTCGTTGCTCCTTTTTTCTTAGAAGCTTTTACATGCAAGGCGATGCAGTATGGGCAACCAGTGGTATGAGCAACAGCGACTGCAATTAGTTCTTTTTCTTTCGCTGATAAGAGTCCTTCTTTTAGCGATAAGGTATCGAAGTTGATGAAGGCGCTGAATACTTCTCCGTTGAGCTTTGAGAATTCAGATAGGCGGCTAAAATAAGCTTCTTTATAAAGCTCTTCATCCGCGGTTTCGTCATATGCATTCAAGGCATTGACACCATGGGCAAGGGCTGAGCCGGCTTTTAAAGCGGTCGCCACCATTATGCTCTCCGCCATTTCTTCTTTTGTGGTATTAAGATTTTTGGCATTTTTGACATGGAGGTCAATGCAGTATGGGCAGCCGGTTGTATGTGCTACTGCTACCGCGATCAACTCCTTCAGTTTTGCGGATAGTGCTTTTTCCTGCAGTGCAATTTTATCAAATTGGACAAATGCTTTAAATGCTTCAGGAGCAAGCTTGCCAAATTCAGGCAGGCGGGCAAAGTTCTTTTTCTCGTATAGGTTTTTGCTTTCTGTTAGGTTCATATTTAATATTCTCCATTCTGATTTTTGATTTTTAACTTCTTAGTCCATCGAATTTGGTAAGAACATCGCGATCTCTGGAAAAATATAAAGAAGCGCAACGAGGGCAAGAATCGGAATGATAAAAATCACAGCTCCCTTGAAAATATCAACAAGTTCCAGTTCATTGGTTACTCCTTTTAAGACAAATACGTTCATACCAATAGGAGGTGAGATTAAAGCGACTTCCACCACTAATACGATCATGACGCCGAACCAGATTAAGTCGAAATTCTGAATCTCTAGAATCGGCAATAAGATGGGTATAGTAACAACCATCATTGCCAGGGAATCCATAATCGCTCCAAGCACGATGAAAAGACAGATGATTAGGATGAAAATTGTTGTGGTAGATAAATTCGACGTCAGTAAGAATTGTGCAAGTAAATTAGGAACCCTTGTCAAAACAAGAACATAATTAAGGATGAAAGCCCCTAATACAATCGCAAATAAAAATCCCGTAGTTCTTAAAGTTCCCATAACGGCATCTGTAAAATTCGCTAAGGTTAAACGGCGACGTACTATACCAATGAGAAATGCACCGAATGCACCTACACCTGCAGATTCAGTGGCAGTAAAATACCCTAGGTAAATACCACCCATTACTAGAATGAATAATGAGATAATCCAAACGTTTGAGCTTAATGAAGAAAATCGCTCTTTCCAGCTCACAACGTGATGGGTAGGAGCTGAGATCAAACTCGGTTTAATCAAGATACAAATATAAATCGTCAGCATGAAAAATAAAGTCAGTATGATTCCAGGAACGATTCCTGCCGCTAACAATTTCCCCACCGATTGCTCAGTGATCATTCCATAAATAATGAAGGTTGTACTTGGCGGAATAAGTATTCCCAAAGCTCCTCCTGCTACAATAGAACCACCAGTTAAGCTTTTGCTATACCCCGCCTTTAACATTTCCTTTGTAGCAATAACACCCATCGTACCTGTAGTAGCCACGCTGGATCCAGAAGCAGTCGCAAACATTGCGGAGGCTCCAATTGTTGCAATCCCTAGGCCGCCTTTCATATTGCCAAACCAATTCTTAAAGGTCCTAAACAAATCATCTGTAACACCGGAAAAAAACAATAACTGTCCCATTAGTACAAATAGCGGGATTGTGCTTAACGTATAATGGTAGCTTTGGCTCCAAACCACACTATTAATTGCAGTTAATAATGTATCCCATCCTTTGAGATAGATGATTCCAATACTTGCCGGTATAACCATCGAGATGGCGATGGGAACACGTAAAAACATGAGTACAAACACTGTAATAATAACCAATACGCCAATCATTTCATTAGACAAACTCTTCCCCTCACTTTACTCACTTTTCTCAGCTGTCCTGTAATTCGTTACAATTCCTATAAATTTCAAAAGAGCTTCCAGTGCCCAGGCGATAAAGCAAATCACTAAGAAGATTTTAAAAGGCACAAACGAAATATTTAGCATATCGGACATTTGCGTCAAATTTATTTTTGTAGTGAAAGCCCAACAAACGATAAAAGCAAAGACGATTGTACAAAATTGGGCTATAAAATCCAATACAATTTGGACTTTAGCAGGGAACTTATCAACTAGCAGTCCAATGGAGATATGAGAATTTGTTGCTTCGGTATATGCTAACGAACCCATGATTAAAACAACCATACTGAATTGAACGAGTTCGATATCCCCGAGAACTGGAACGCCAAAGCTCCGGGATATTGAAAAAAATGTTACTAATGGAACCAAAATGATTAACATGATAAACGAAATCCATTTCGTCAAATTGGTTATGCATTTAACAATCCAAGTTAAATACTTCACAATTCCACCTGCTTTCACATAAGGATTAATACGGGAAGGTCAACCCTTCCTCTACTAAGGTCTTCGTATAGAAGTCCATCATTTCCTGTCCATCAAATCCTTTATCGTTCGCTTGTTTAACCCAATCTTCCCAAACTGCCTTCGCTGGCTCTTTAAATGGCTGAAGCTCTTTTTCACTCAGTTTAATAACACGTCCACCGTCTTCTGATACAGCTTTATCAAATTCATTAATCGCATTTTCTGATGCACTGCTGTACAGCTCACTGTTCATAGTTTCAAATTTCGGTCCTAATTCATCTTCAAATAATTTTTGAAGATCTGCTGGTAGAGATTCAAATGAATTTTTGTTCATTAAGAAAAGAAGAGCGGTATTTCCCATATCAATTTTTGTTAAATAAGGAGCAACTTCATATAACTTCAGTCCTACTGCACCAATCGACGTGTAAGTAGCTTGATTTACGGTATTGCGGTCGAGCGAAGTGTAAATTTCCTCCAGCCCCAAGGAAACCGGGACCCCTTCCCATAATTTAATTAAATCTACACGTTGGTAACCAGAAGCAATGATTTTTTTGTTTTTCACGTCATCAATCGTTTCAACAGGTGCTTCGCTGTATAACTGGTAAGAATCAGTTCCAGATATTCCAACCGGAATCACTCCTTCCAGAGACTCAGCCATAAATTTTTCCATAAATGGCTTCAAAATCGCTGTGCTATCGAAAGGATCTGATATTCCAAAAGGTAGGTCTCCGATTGATAAAGGGAATAACTCTGTATCTGGATGCAAGCTTGGACTAACATATCCAATATCGTAAACGCCACCCTGTATATCTTCGTAAGCCGTACTTAAGGTTCCAAGGGCTCCACTATTATAAATATTCACTTTCACTTTTCCATCTGTCTCTTCCTCGACAAGTTTTGCCCAGGGCTCAACTACTTCCGTATGGAATTTATGAGTAGATGGTACTTGGATATTAAAACTCAGTTCGTACACCCCATCTTTATTTGCCGCCTCACCACTACCGCAGGCTGTCAACAACAATGCAACTCCTGCTAATAAACACCATTTCACTATTTTGCTTTTCGTCATACAACTCGTCTCCTTTTCATGTTATCTAGCTGCTTCCGAAAATCTCCAAAACCCATTCTTATATTTAGACCTATTTTGTCTGACCGACAAACTCTTTTATCTTTTCAAGCGCTTCACCATTAAGTAGCATTTGCTCTTGCAATTCTGCTTCATAATAGAGCAGATTTTCAAATCTTGGCACCGAAGCATGGACGATTTTCTTGGTAATTCGTAAAGGGTCGAATGGCTTCTGTATTAGTTTCTTTAGTAGCTCATCCACGGTACTCGAAAGTTCTTCCCTTGCCACCGTTTTCGTTACCAACCCAATGTCTTTCGCTTCTTTTGCCGTAATAATATCGCCGAGCATGATAAGCTCTTTCGCTTTCGAAGCACCGATTAAATTCACTAAACGTGGAGTTCCACCTCCAGAAAAAAACATCCCCCTGTCAATTTCCGGCAAGCTCAGTGATGCATCATCTGCAATAATTCGAAAATCACAAGACATCGCAAGCGCCAATCCCGCACCGAATGCGGGTCCATTGATGGCGGCGATAGTAATTTGGTCCAAAGCATCTAACTTTCTTAAAAATTCCTGTCGGTTGATTTGATCTTTTCGTATCCAAGAAGAATCTTCCTCATTTTCTACTATACTTTTTCCCACTTCTTTGATATCTGCACCTGCCGAAAAAACCTTTCCTGCTCCTGTGAAAATGATAAATTTATGCTTTTTGTCTGAACTAACTTCTGATATCAAATCATTTAGTTCTTGATCCATTTGTTTGTTCATCGCATTTGCTTTAGACGGACGGTTGAACGTAATATAAAGTGTTGGTCCTCGGTATTCGACAATCAAGGTTTCATACTTCTTCATATAGTGCACTCCTTTCTCTTTATCATTTTGTCAAATTCGCCGTTCAGCTAATTCCCAATATGGTTCACGCAGCTTTTTCTTGTCGACTTTTCCGTAAGACGTCAACGGAAGGATCTCTACAATATGAATCTCTTTTGGGTTTTTATATTTAGAAAGTTTTGATTTGCAGATTGCCATTACTTCGGTAATTTCCAAGTTTTCAACTTTGGCTGTTAAAAATGCTGTGACCGCTTCTCCCCAGTCAGGATCCGGCACTCCTATGACCGCCACTTGGCCCACTCCCGGATGTTCTTGGATAACATTTTCAACTTCCGACGAATAAACGTTCATACCTCCGCTGATAATCATGTCTTTTGCTCGGTCGAGAAGATACAGGAATCCCTGTTCATCCATCACTCCAATATCTCCTGTATACAGCCAACCGTCTTTTAGTGCCTCCGCTGTCTTTTCTGGCTGATTGAGGTAGCAAATCATATTTGTAAACGCCTTTACCACAACCTCGCCTTCCATTCCAACTGCAACATCCTTGCCATTGGCATCCACAACTTTTACTTGAGAGAAAATCGTGGACCTTCCACAGCTCTTCAATAAATGCAAGGATTCTTCTTCGATACTATGAAACTCTTTTTTCATCCAAGTTGCGGCACTCTGTGTTTCTGTCAGTCCATAAATTTGTAAAAACACTTGCCCGAAAATAGACAAGCCTTGTTTCAAACGCTCAGCAGTTATAGGTGCTGTTCCGTATTGAATTGTCCGAATCGAAGTAACATCCACCTCTTTCCCATCTATGTAATCGAGCATCCGGTATAAAATTGTTGGCACCAAGCTCAAGTAAGTAATACGATTTTCTTCAATATGCCGCATCACCGTTTCTATTTCAAACTTGTCTTCAATAAAGATTTCAGCACCTTTTATTAATCCAGAAAATAAATACAAACCAGCTGCATGTGGCAAAGGAGTGGTCACAAGAATTTTCTCATCGCTTTGAATATTCGCTTCAATAATGATGGAGATGAAAGTCAGACTGGTGGTTTCATAAGTATGAACGACACCTTTGGGCTTGCCTGTGGTTCCACCTGTATATAAGATAAATGAAAAATCCGATAGCTCACTTTTAACAGAAACTTCTTCATCTGAAGCATCCGCTTGAAAACCTTCCCAATATATCAATTCATTGAACTCTGTCTTTTCTGCACCGACCACGATAATCGTATGGAGTTTGGGCAGCTTAGATTTGATTTTTTCAATCATTGGTAGGAAGCGATTGTCTACGATTAATAACTCCGCTTCTGCATCTTCTAAAATATAGAGAATATCTGGTTCACTCACCATCGAGTTAAGAGCGATTTTCGTCGCTCCTAGATAATAAATCGCTATTTCACTTACTACGTACTCGTAACAATTAGGAAGCAATAAAGCAACACGTGATTGTTGACCAATAGCCCTTTTTTTCAATGCCTGTGCAGTACGGTTTGCATCAGCATGCAGTTCTTTATAAGTAAAACTTGACCCGTTAACATGAAGGGCTGTTTTGTTAGCATTATTTTTTAAACTGTTTTTAACCAGCTCATTTAATACAAGTGAAGTTGAATTCATATTTATTCCTCCATTTTTATGAATGCGCTTTCTTATTTTTTAATTATTCCGAATTGGTGTAACTATTAAAAAAATACTATCAACAGAACTTACTTTAGTCTAATATATAAAACAAACCGATTGAGACCTTTAAGGTCCTAATCCTTGTTTGGGGGGAATCTGTAATGGAGCTTCGACATTTTCATTACTTTGTAGCAGTAGCAGAAGAACTGCATTTTGGAAAAGCTGCGAACCGCTTGAATATTAGCCAACCGCCTCTGAGCCAGCAGATCATTCATTTGGAAAAAGAAATGGGCGTCAAACTTTTTCAACGGACAAACCGATCAGTCCAATTAACGCAGGCGGGTAAGTATTTTTTAGAGGAAGTTTATGAAATACTCGCAAAAGTGAAATCAAGCGTGGAGGATACAAAAAAAATATACATGGGAGAGGCTGGAACCTTGAAAGTGGCCTTTACCGGCTCTTTGAACTCATACCTGATTCAGTTAATCGATTCGCATCGTGAAAGCTATCCCAACGTCAAAGTGACTTTGCATCCGATGTCAAGTACAGATCAATTAAAGGCACTTTCTGATAAAGAAATCCATTTCGGGTTTCTCTGCCCGCCTATCACTAATCCATCTTTAGACTTTCAGCATATATACAGCGCTCGGTTTGTGGCAGCTTTACCTATAAATCACCCTTTGGCTTCCAGACCGGGACCAATCGAAATCAAAGAATTAAAGAATGAACCGTTTATTATGGCTCCACGAAGACTAGAACCCGGCTATTATGACATGATTATTTCTATATGCTTAAACGGAGATATGAGCCCCATCATCTATCAGGAAGCGGAAGGAGTCACCCATATCCTTTCATTAGTATCCGCAGGAATCGGCGTGACGCTCGTGACCGAAGTCGCCCAGCAAGAATATCCCAAAAACGGCGTTGTCTATAAAGCTTTAAAAGGCAGCCAACAAGAAATGGATTTATTCATCACCTGGAACAAAAATACAACACCCATTACAAACACTTTTATCCATACGATAAAGCATTGTATAAAAGAAAAGGAACTATATAAAAAAGCAAGCTTCGAAGTCATATGATTCGAAGCTTGTTTTCTTCACGACCATGGTGGGGGCACCATTATATGACGACTTAAATATTTCATATTTATACAAAAAAAAGAATCCAACAATTTATTGATTGAGGATTCCTATAAATTCATATGAAATTGCAGTGCATAAGCTAAATAGTCATAAACTGATACCTACGACTCCGTATCTGCCGAAGGTGACCCTACTTTTCTATAATATAAGAGGGATACATTGTTTAAGGTAAATCCTTCATATATCTAAAGAAATATCTTACTCATAAACTTTCCTATGAAACTTTGTTTTTTTACAGGTTTTAGTTTTAATGACTGTGGAATACCGCTGTAAAACTCATATGCATCAATTTCTTCTCTGATAGCATCAGTATCCAAGGGTTCTTTTTCTTTAATTTCTTTATAATACTGTTCATTGTTATCATAAGGAGATAGCTCTAAATCACTAATTTGATCGTTAAATTGTCCAATACTAGCGTCAATATACTCTCCACACACTTTATTAATATAATGAGAATTAGTATATGTAGATGTACCTTCACCTAATACAATTAAGCAATCATAAACTTTGTTATCTTCATTTGTTAATCCATATTCATTTTTTACTATATGATAAATCAAACTAGAGACGTTATAGCAGCTATCCTTTAGTGGATGACCTTTACTGCCATATACATCGAATGAATCACCATTCTCTCTCCTTACTTTTACTGCCAGAAGATATGATTTTTCCGCAATAACAATTAATTCTTTTTTTTGTTCTGCTGTTAATGATCCCACATTATCCCTCTATTCCATATACTGTAATTCGACATAAAGCAGGAGAATCCTCCTGAAAATGGAATAGAAAATAATAGTCAGAATATATGATTGATAATTATCTACCATGAGTCATATGAAATTTATCAAGGCAAACTACAACTAACACTTTACCTATCAGAGAGCGTTAGTTGTCGTTCGCTTATTTAATAGTAAATTGTAGTCTATTATCAAAATAAAGTAGAATTGTTCCTAACACAGGAACGCTTTTTAACGAGGTATTAGACGATTGAATCGTCTAATGCCTCTCTTTTTTGTTTGTTTCTAATAAAATAATAGAGTTTGATTTTATCAAGTTATTATCCCTATCCAAAACTATTAGGTGCTGTTCTAATTCGAGAGCAGATCCTTACATATTCTTGCTACCTCCTAAATCATCTTAGTTTTCTTGTCTAACCATATTATTTTTTCGAACCAATCAGAGAATCTTAAAGTTAACCTACCATCGCCATTACCCAAATCTAATATATTACAACTTTAAACCATAGTAGACCCAATTATGCCAAGTAGCATTTGAATATACTATTACAAATAACAAAGTTGCCACCAAAGGCGAGCAAATGAAAGGTTGATGAAAATAGATTATGAAGACAATTATAATTGTCGGAAGTAACAAATCCGGTTCAAGCAGAGAAGCACTTAAAGCGGCTGCGAGACTTGGCTTTTTTACTGTGTTACTTACCGACAGAGAAATTTACCTTGAAAACAGAGTTGATTTCCCCGAAGTTCACCAAATGATTTTAACGGATTTGACTAATGAAAATTTATTAAAGGTATGTATAAGAGGAATACAAGAACAAGGTAAAAAAGTAGTGGCGATTTTAAGCTTTATTGATCCTTATGTCCATGTAGCAGCAAAGTTATCTAGGGAATTAAATATAACCAAAGTTCCTCCTGATCCATTAGAAAAAATGGAGGATAAAGTCATGACCCGTGAATTATTAAAGGATCTTCCCGTCTCTCCATACTTTGAAACCTATAATAAAGAGGATTCATTAGAGACCTTTATTGCTCGACAAAAAAGCTATCTCCCCCTAATTGTGAAAACCCCAATTTCTTCTGGATCCAAAGATGTTTTATTAGTCCGTGATGAAAAACAATTAATGAAGTGTATAAATAGTTTTTTGGACAAAGGAAGCGATGAGATATTAATAGAGGAATATTTAGAGGGTCCTCAATACTTAATAGAAGCTTGTGTGTACAAGGGAGAAGTTCACATAATAGCAGTGCTTGAACAAGATATTAAGCTTTTTGAACGTTTTATCGTAACTGGTTATACTCTGTTGGCGGATATGGATGTAGATTTCCATAACAAAATATATGAAACTGTTTGCTCTATTTTAAAACGTTTTCAAATGGATAATGGATCTTGTCATTTAGAAATGCGCCTAGTAAATAACGAATGGAAATTAATAGAGATAAATCCTCGCATTTCAGGGGGAGCAATGAATAGAATAATTGAAATAGCGTATGGATTTAATTTAGTCGAAGAGACAATAAAGATATTTTTAGGACAAGAGCCTAAATTGGAAAGAAAATATAAAAAGTTTGTATATGCACAGTATTTAACGAGTGATTCTACTGGTACATTGATAAAAGTAACTGGTAGAAAAATTTGTTCAAGGCTACCAGGTGTAGAGGAGGTCTTTATAAAGCCTAAGAAAGGAAAAATACTTCATCCGCCTTTATCAATGGGAGATCGATATGGATATATCTTAGCTTCTTCAGTCAATAAAGAAAAAGCCATTAGTATTGCTAAAGAAGCGGCAAAGGTAATTCGTTTTTATATTGAACCTATTTAAAAAAAGGAGTGAAAAAAAATGAGTGAGAGCGAACAAGAAAAAAATAATGAAACCGAATCAAGCAATAGTTTCGAATCTATATTGAGAACAATTAATGATACACAGAACAAGGCTAAGCTAGCAATATTCAAAGGTATCCTGCGTGAAACTATTCCAATTGTATTGTATACATCCACTACTTATGAACCTTTTTTTGCTTATGGAATAACCTCCACTTCCCAAGTTTCGTATAGAACACGCTTCTTTCGAATTGAGAACATAGTCAACTCGCTTGTTTACTTATCATTATTATGTCCAATGGATGTAGAGGGTAATTATACAGATACAAAGCACGTTCCTTATCGACTAGAAAAAACGAATACTATTGTAATTGCGTCTATACAAAACTTTTGCAGTGTACAGTGCATTGATCCAAAATTAGTAAATCGTCTAAGTATTAATATTGGGGACAAATGGTGATTAATTTAAAATATATGAAGTGAAAAAATAGGGAGTTGAGAAAGAAATGACCTTAATTGGTATGCTGCATCATAGAGCTGAACCTGAGAAAGTAAAGAAGGCATATGCATATGCTGTAGTAGCAAAAGCAGAAGGTGTAGATTTTTTTTACTTTACACCTGGTAAAGTTGATATCAAGAACAAAAAAATATTAGGAAAATACTATGAGAATGGTAAATGGATGGAAAAAGAATATCCTTTTCCAGATGCCATTTATAATGCAAGTTACCCACTAACTGACGAAGCAGAACGAACCATAGATTACTTATCTAAAAGAATTCCATTTACAAGTCATTCCATTGGAGATAAATCCGAAGTGCAAAACAAAATTAAGAAAGGAAAAGAGTTTAAACATTATTTAATTCCGACAATCCAATTTAGGGGTGAAAAAGATTTACTTGATATGATTGAATTACATGATCAAGTTATTATAAAGCCTGTTTCTGGGAGTAGAGGGTCGGGTATCCTTTTTATTGAAAAAGAAGACGGCAACAAATATAAAACAAATGATTCAGGTAAGATTTTAAGTTGCAGTAAACAAGACTTAATAGACCTTGCATTACTTAAAATACAGGATGAAGAATATATCATTCAAAAATTTATATCAAGTCGAATAAAATCTGGCCAGGTCTTCGACTTCCGCTTGCATGTTCAAAAAAATGGAGATGGTGAGTGGATGACCACATCTATTTACCCTCGTATAGGAGCTTTGGGAAGCATAACCTCAAATTTAGGTAGCGGAGGTTTTACTGCGTTTCCTGATCCTTTTTTGCAAATAGAGTTTGGTAATGAATGGATTAATGTAAAAAAAACACTTGAGTACTTTTCAGTAAGCTTTGCTAAACACTTTGATTCTTTATATGATGATTTTTACTTGGATGAACTAGGAATTGACGTTGGAATGGATGAAAATCAGAGAATTTGGTTATTTGAAGTGAATTGGAGACCGGGAATACCAGTAATATTTAACGGAGAATTAGATGTAGCAAGAAACACAATCAATTATGCAAAATTTTTAGCAGATAATAATAAATTTTAGTAGAACCCTCAAGCGAAATGTCTCACCTTCGCTCAACAATGTTTCATCTAAAATTCTTTAAATGTAAACAATAAAGACGTAAGGCCTCAATGCTAGAGGTTTTGTTTGATGATCCTTTGAATTGTAGTTAATTGTCAGAATTCTGCGGAGTTGTTTCTATCACAGAGACGCGTTTTCCAGGTTTCGTTGAATTCTGACTTTGTTCGGTAAACTGGTGCCCAACTCGAAACTCGAGTACCCAACTTTACTTTACTATCTTGATTGGTATGCCAACTTAATATACGGCTCTATTTGACTAAAACTCTCTACCCATTCAAGCCTTATATATGCTTCATGAGGGTATTTGGTATTTTCATAATCCTTTCTAGGATACTTAATACCGAGTTCACTATCAATTTTATTTTGTGTTTCTAAACCTAAACTTAGGTGCTCCTCTCCAATATGCAAGATTAAACACCGTTGTCTTGCAGTTGTTAGTGTAGCAAACTTGGTTTTCCCTACTTTTTTATAGCCTATTCCATCACTCGTTCCAGCATCCGCAACTGCAAATTCTTTATCATTACAAATATACGAATCTATAGTTCTTGCAAGTTCTCTCGCCTTTGACTTCTCAAATCTTAAAAAGAAATATTCCTTAGACTTCTGCACGTCACCAATACAGTTAATAATGCAGAATTGTTCAAACTGACTTAACAAAAAACAGGTAACTAAATCTTGTTTAGTTTCAAAATGCCTGTACTGCTCCATAAAAAAGCTTCGAATTTCTTTCCATGTTAAGATAAATGGTTTATCAGCGATCAACTGACCAGGTGCAAAATTACCTTTATGCCTTTCTAATTGTTCTAGTTCTAGGTAAGTGTTAAAACCAATTTTATTTTCTATTAATAGCGAAATATCATCTGAAATAATCGCTCCATCAGGTATTCCATATTGTCTAGGTGTTCCAGCTTTAACTTTTTTACTTTCTGCAATACCTACTACTGCAGCTATAGATGTTAGTTTGGAAAGTGGAGAACTCACTTGATATCGATATTCATAACCTTCCATAGAAACGGCATTTAAATCAAATAATTTTATAAAGGATGAAGTTAATTCGGGAGATGAATGCTGTAAAACATTTATAAAGGCTTTTGTTACATTATTTTCAACCTGTAAAATGTTTGTTTCCTCTGAACTATTTTTCGTTTGTCCTCTATAATAATGAAAAATATTTTCGTAGATAGACATGCCCTCACCCCACTTCTTTCTTATTCATATTCCAAGATAAGAAATAGTATGTGGAAATTACTTTTTTTCTTGAAAGATACCAGGTTCTCGTTGAATCCTGAATTGTTCAAGAACCTGGTATCCAACAATGATTCTAAATTATTTTAGAACCTAGTATTTAATAAGTATATAGGGCAAAAAAAGAAAAAAGCGTAATCCAAATAGGACTACGCTTTCTTCTTTCCCTAAAGAGGGAATACACTCGGAAAATTTGTTAATGTTGCTTAGTTAAACCAAAACTGACAATTTTAAAATTCATCTCGTAAGTGCCGTTAGGTCGTCTGATATAAAACATCAGACATTCAGATGCACTTCCACAAAAAACTTTTCTTTCACTTTCAGGTAAAACACGTTGGATCGGAACCTAAATATATCGGTTCCCGACGAGAGTACCTTTCGTCAGTAAAACAAATTTTCCGCCAAGGCTGTGCAAATCATCCATTGGAGTCTCTTGTAAACACATAGTTTACCAGTCCCTTCCTACGGTAGTTCCGCCTTGTACTATTTATATACCCCGTTAAAAAATGATTAAACATCTTTTATTGAATTTGTTTAAACTTTTTAATGAAATTTTTGGTGTGGATAACTGCTAACTTATGCATTATTATAGCTTTCCAAAATGCATTTACTTGCGCTCACTTGCCGGATACTTGCTCTCCCTAAGGCGGTACTTTCGGTTTGGAGGTGTTTACTAGCGGTTCTGTTGGTTTACTTGCGCTGTATGGGGATTTACTTGCGGAATGGAATTTTTTCCCGATACCACTAAACTCCCCTTCCTACCCATTGGCCAGAAGGAGAGTTATTGGGGACACTTTTAAGTGAAATTTACTTCTTGCTAGTGGGAAATGCTTTAAATATAATTAAATTATTCGGAATTTTCTTTTATAATATTATAATCACGTTGATTTTAGAGCCTCGTTCGGATTTAATGATTTATTGTTCTTTTATGAAGTTGATCAAAAAAATTTAATAAGTAAAGGATGTTTTAAGGTGTTTATTCACAAATTGATAGAGCGTCTCGGAAATGATATTGTTAGCCAAAATGAAAACGAGTTGTTCCGTCATAGCCATGATGAATCTTTTCATACACCAGTAGAGCCAGAGGTCGTCTGCTTTCCCAAAGGACGAGAAGATATTGAAGCGATAATGCTGGTGGCACGTGAGCATAAAGTACCTGTCACACCATTTGGTGCAGGATCTGGTTTAGAAGGACAAGCCATTCCAATTCAAAGAGGGATTTCTATTAACTTTGAAAATATGAATAATGTCATAAAGTTTTCACCCGAAGATTTAATGATTACCGTACAACCAGGTACTACACGCTTACAGTTAAATAAGTTCGTAAATCGACATGGCTTAATGTTTCCAATCGATCCAGGCGCAGATGCAACGATTGGAGGAATGGTAGCTACGAATGCAAGCGGTACGACAGCAGTTCGCTATGGATCTATGAGAGATCAGCTGCTCGATTTAGAAGTTGTTTTGGCTGATGGAACAGTAATTCATACAGGTTCACTTGCTAAAAAGTCATCTTCTGGATACCATTTGACAGGACTATTTGCTGGATCTGAAGGTACATTGGGCATAATTACTGAAGTTACCTTACGACTTCATGGGATTCCAGAACATACGATAGCAGCACGATGTACATTTAATACACCAAAAGAATGTGCTGAAGCCGCTCAGGCTATTTTACTAAGCGGGATTCCAGTCATGCGTATGGAGCTAGTTGATGCAGATAGTATTGCACAAGTGAATGCATACGGGGACTATAATCTTCCAGTTGCTCATTCGCTATTTTTTGAATTTGCTGGTCTCACGACTGCGGTTGAGGAAGAAGCAAAGCTTGTCGAACAATTAATGCACGAACTAGATTGTGACAACTGGGATGTTGCAAGTGGATCTAAAGAGCGAATGGAACTTTGGAAAGCACGCCATGAAATGTCCTATGCATACCAGCATGTAAAAGGAATGGCCAATACAGGAGCAGATGTGTGCGTTCCAATATCGAAGTTACCAGAACTTATTGTATATGCGCGAGAACTAATTGATGAAACTGGATTGACAGGAGGGGTTCTAGGGCACGTCGGCGATGGGAACTTCCATACAATTGTTCTTTATGATCCAAACGTTGAAGGCGAATTTGAAAAAGCAGAGTATACAAACGAAGCCCTCGCAATAAGAGCAATCGAAGTTGGTGGAACATGTACAGGCGAGCATGGTGTCGGACTTGGTAAGAGAAAGTTCCAAGAAAGAGAACATGGTGCAGCAGTTTCCTATATGAAACAAATGAAGCAAATATTCGATCCAGAAAGATTATTAAATCCCGGAAAAATATTTTTAGAAGATTAATCAATCATAAAAAGATCTGTTGGCAGTTTTATTGCTAACAGATCTTTTTGCATTTACATTATCAAAAAGACAGAAATGTTGTTAACTCAGCATTTCTGTTTTTACTTGTCTAAACTAACTCAACAATTACTAACGTCGATTCATATTCTGTTATTGCTTCATCTAACATTTGTAAACCTTCGTCAATTTGTTCTTTTGTCACAACTAATGGCGGAATCATTCTGATGACATCTCCATGGTTTCCACAGAGATAGAATAACACTCCTTTTTTTAGAGCCAGATCCAAGATCTTTAATAAGCCTTCTCCATTAGGTTTACCTGTTTCAGGATTAATAATTTCAATACCTATCATTAAACCAACAGCACGAATATCGCCAATTACGCTATGTCGTGCTTTTATATTTTCTAGTTGTTGGACTGCATAACTTCCCATTTTTCTAGTGTTTTCAAGAAGGTTTTCTTCTTTCATAATTTCCAAAGTGGTCAATGCGACCGAACATGCAATTGGATTGCCACCAAATGTTGTGCCATGACTTCCAAGTGGCCATTGCTTCATCAGTGCACTAGACGCAACTGTTGCGCTAAGCGGAAGACCCGATGCAATTCCTTTTGCTATTGCCATAATGTCTGGAGTAACATCGAATGTTTGTGCAGCAAACCATTCGCCTGTACGACCGAATCCAGTTTGCACTTCATCAAAAATTAGTAAAATTTGATGACGATCACAAATTTCTCGTATTTTCTTTAACCAACCTTTAGGTGGAACAACATAACCACCTTCTCCAAGAACAGGCTCTAAAATAACACAAGCTACTTCTTCAGGTGTTACTTGATGATTAAATAATGTCGCAAAGTCCGATTCCAATTTTTCGATTACGTAAGTTTCAGGATCAGCCCCTGGAGGGCATCCCTTAACATTTGCATAAGGTATTTGATATGTAAGCCCGGATGGTTGCATAAATTTACGGTATTTACTTTTGGACGTTGTCACACTTAATGCCCCTAATGAACGGCCATGAAACCCACCAGTAAATGAAACTACATAAGGTCGCTTCGTTACATACTTAGCAAGTTTAAGAGCACCTTCAATTGCTTCTGTGCCGCTATTTGCAAAGAAGAAGCAATCGAGATTCCCAGGCATAATTTCTGCAAGTTCATCTGCTAACTTCAAGATAGATTCATACATGATTACTCCAGAAGGGCCGTGAACTAAACCATCCGCAGCATCTTTTATCGCTTGAACAACTTTCGGATGACGATGACCGACATTTGTTACAGCAATACCAGATGTAAAATCTAGGTATCTCTTTCCATCTGCGCCGAAGTAGTAACAACCTTCCTCTTTCACTACTGGTAGATTTGGATGATCCTTAGCCATACTCGGGGCTAACCGATTTGGCATGTTTTTTAGTAGATGATCCCATTTGTTTTCCATAAAATTGACCCCCATAATCATATTGCGACACTTAAAATAACTAGTAGCGAAGAGAATTTCTAATGAATAGACTTCAAACTTTCTTCCCGAATAAGAGATAATAATTCCTCTTTGTAATTTCCGAATTCCACTGTGCTTTTCATACTGAATTCCCTTGGTCGTTCCAATGTAATCGGAATCTTTTTCTTTAAACGACCAGGTCTTGCTGTCATTACATAAACGGAGTCTGCTAAAAATATAGATTCATCTACATCATGTGTAATAAACAAAATTGTTTTTTTAGACTCTTCCCATGCTTTTAGTAATACTTCTTGCATGATAGTTCTAGTTTGCGCATCTAGAGCTCCAAAAGGTTCATCCATTATTAATATTTTGGGATCGTTGGCCAAAGCACGAGCAATAGCAACTCTTTGTTTCATTCCTCCTGACAACTGGATAGGGTAATGTTTCTCAAAACCTACTAAACCTATTAATTGTAAGTAGTATTTTGCAATTTCATCCCGCTCTTTTTGAGGAACATTTTTTAACTTTAAACCAAATGTGATATTATCTTTAACGTTTAACCATGGATACAAAGTGTAAGATTGAAAGACCATACCACGATCAGGACCAGGTCCATTAACTTCTTGCCCATCTAAGAGAACCTGACCCGAGGTTGACTCTTCTAAGCCCGCTACGATGCGTAATATGGTTGATTTCCCGCAGCCAGAAGGTCCTAAAATGGTTACAAATTCCCCGTCTTCTACAGTAAAAGAAGTCTTTTCGAGTGCTACTGTTTCTCCAGACTTCGTTTTAAATATTTTGCCTACGTCTTTAATTTCTAACTTTGGTCTAGTGATCTTCGGAATCGCAATTTCTTCTGTATCCAAGTTGGAGCTTTCTGCTGGCATGTCTAGTTTCTGTATTACCATATTAGTATCCATCCTTTCTCATCCAAGAAAACGAAGCACGGTAAATAGATTTAAACATGATATCTGTAATAAGCCCCAATAAACCTATTATCAATATGCCTACAATAATTTTATCGGGTTGCAGGAAACGAGATGCTTGCATAATCATATGTCCCAAACCGCTAGATGCTCCAACAATCTCAGCTACTACTAGATAAGTCCATGCCCATCCAAACGTTATACGAAGTGTATCCACAATTCCTGGTAGGGAAGCGGGGAGAATCACTTTTGAGAAGAGTTGAATATTCTTAGCTCCTAATGTATAGGAGACATCTATCAAATCGTTTTGCACATTCTTTGTAACATCCATCACCATAAGAGTTAGTTGAAAAAACGTTCCTAAGAAAATAACAGACATTTTCTCTGCCTCACCAAGGCCAATCCATAATATTAATAATGGAATAAACGCTGAAGCAGGCATATAGCGGATAAAACCAATAATTGGCTCAAAAGCGCCTTCCATAATTCGTAACGATCCCATTAGTATTCCTAAAGGTATCCCGATTAACGCAGCAACTAAAAATCCAGTAAGTACTCTTGAAAAACTAATACCGATATCAAAAAGAATATCTCCACTTACAAATAACTTAACGCCTGTTGCTAACACTGTTGTAGGAGTAGGTAAAAATAAGGCATTAACGAGCCCACTATAACTTAAGAGTGACCATAATCCAAGAACAACAAGAAACGTGAGGAACCCAACTGAAGTATAAATTTTCTTTGGTATTTCTTTTTTAGGAGTAAACCACTTATTTGCCATCAAAACCCCTCCATTCTATACATCTTTGTGAAAATAGTGCCGTTAACGTTTGCTTTAAAACGTTAACGACATCTCTATTTCTTATTTTAGAAAGCTAGGATCGATTAGATCATCTGCTTTAACGTCTTTCTCAATCACTTTTTGATCTTTGTAAAACTGAATAGTATTTTCCGTCGATTGATAAATGGATCCTTTTTCACCATCTAGACCAAATAAGTTGTCATTGTCTTCTTTTCCGAAAAATTTCAATCCTGTTTCAGTTGCTTCAAACTCTGCTACATCAATACTAAGGCCTTTTGCCATTATTTCATTTGCTTCTTTTTTATTATTCTTCCAATAATCCATCGCTTCACCCATTGCTTTTACGAATGCTCTAACATCTTCAGGGCGGTCTTTAATAACATCTTCTTTAAAAGAAATAGTATCAGTGATAATTCCAGGTAAATCTTTTGTTGATAACAATACTTTCCCGTTTGCTTGTGCTCCTTTTGTTAACCAAGGTTCCCAAGTAACAGCTGCGTCTACTTGTCCAGCTGCGAACGCCGCACCAGCATCACCTGCTGACATTTGTACGACTGTTACATCCTTTTCAGTTAGTCCACCTTGAGCTAATGCAGTTAATGCAAGCAGTTGACTTGTCGAACCTACTTCAAAGGCCATTTTCTTCCCTTTCAAATCTTCTATACTATTAATATCATTTTTTACAAGAATTCCATCACCGCCATAAGAATCGTCCAATAACCATACAACTTTAACTGGAATCTCCGCACCAGCAAGCGTTACTTGTACGTCTAGCGCAGTTGCCATACCATCCACTTTTCCGCCAGCTAAAGCTGCTTTACGTTCCCCTAAGCCTTCCACAATAGAAAGTTCAACATCTACCCCGTTTTTTTCAAAAAAACCTTTTTCCTTTGCTAAAAAAAGTGGACCATATCCAGTCCATGTTGGAAGTGTCACTTTTAACGGTGCCGATACTTTCCCACTTGTAGCGATTTTACTTTCTTCCTTCCCACAAGCTGTTAATACGATTAGTAATATTAGTGAACATACAACCAATGACCATTTCTTCAACCTAATTCCCCCTATTAATATGAATGTAAAAGTGCTTTTTCCATTTCGTTCCTCTAAATTTTCTGACCTCTTCTTTATCGCCCCCCCTCTAACCCAATTTGGAATTATTCGTTTTCCTTGTCTAAAGATGTAGAGTACTTTTTTAACTTACGAACGACAGAAGGTTGACTAATTCCTAATACATGAGCCATTTCCGTGGTCGTCTTGTAACGCTTTTGTGTATTCAATAGTACTTTCCTTTCAACAAATTCTAATATATGAGGTAAACTTTGACCGTCCAATTCAATACCAATTTGTTCCCCTTCTAATGGTTGGTATTGTAATGGCAAATCTTGAAAAGTGATTAAACTCGTTTCACTTTCGATAACAATTCGCTCAATTACGTTTTTTAACTCACGGAAGTTTCCTTTCCATTCAAGCTGAAGTAAATGAATGTACACATCATCCGTTAGTTTCTTATTGTATTGATATTTCTCATTTAATGTTTGTAAATAAAAAGAAATAGCTTTTTCAATATCTTCTGGTCTTTCACGTAATGGTTTCAACGCAATGGATGCAATATGAAGTAAGTAGAATAGATCTTCTCGGAATTTTCCTTGATGGACCAGTTCTTCCAATGGCATTTCGCTAATGGCAATAATTCTAGTAGTCGTTTGCTTATTTAAAAGGGTAAAAAGGATTGCTTGGGCAGCTATCGTCAGTTGATCAATTTCCTTTAGTACGAGAGTACCGCCAGATGAAAGAGCGAGATAACCTTGAGATTTAGCGTCTAGTTGACCGGTGAAAGCGTTCTCAAAAATGGATTCTGGTATTGAGCCGCAATTAACTTCAATGAAAGAACCTTCACTGTAGTTGCTTTGTGCATGAATAAACTTTGCTAAGGATGTTTTTCCAACACCATGCTCACCTTGAATGACAATCGGTACATCAAGACGAGCCATTTTAAGAGCTGTTTTGATGGCACGAGCTGAAGAGTGACTTTCCATTATGAGATAACTAATTTGAATATGCTGATCTCGTAAGTGGGCAAGCTCTTCTTTTACTTTGGACATTTCGGTTTCTAAATCTTGCAAGTACTCTTTCATAACGATTAGTTCAGATAGCTCATAAGAATAACTAATAACAAATTCAACTTCACGATGGTCATTAAAAAGCGGAATACCTGTTATTAATACTTTTCGTCCTGATGGTGTCATCTGAACGGTTACAATTTTTTTCTTTTTTTCTACAACTTCTGGTGTAATAGCCGGTGAGAAAATCCCCTGGGCTTGTAAATCTAAAACTGATTTCCCTAAAAGTTCAGAAGGTTTCATACCATAATGTTCGCCGCTTATTTGGGTAACTTTGATTATTTTCCCTTCACGTGAAGTTATAATGATATCTTCGTCGTAGGTATCAATAATTTCTTCCACGCTATTTGGAAGAAAATGCATCGACCTCATACTCGCCCTCCTTTATTATTCATTCTTGTATAAGACTATACAATATTGAATAATCCAATTGCAACAAAAATTTCAATTATTCTAATAATTTAATTGAAAGATCGTGAAAGGTCCAGGTTCTCATTGAATTCTGAATTATTTTAGAACCTATTTATTAAATTATATTAATACTTAATATTTGTAATCTATGAAAGTATTCATTGGAAAAAGCCAAAGAGAGAATTGCAGGAGCAATTCTCTCTTCTTCATTATTTAACTTTTATACCTAGCTCTAAATTGTATCAAATTGTCAGAATAGTGTATAATTGTTTATGACACTGGGACGCTTTTTAGTATAGCGGTTATACCCCTCTATCAGTGGGCGATATTTGGTACTTAGATATTTATATTTAAAAGTGTGAATTAGTCTATTGTCAGATTAGTGTAAAATTCCCCTAACACAGGGACGCGTCAACGAAGTTTTTAACATAGAGATACATTTTCATTTCATCCTTGCTCTCACTCTCTTATTCTCTCGCTCAAATCTAAATGCTGTTATGTAAAAGGAAACTTTCTCATAATGAGCCCAAACTTTCTCCTCGGACATTCCAAATTTCTTGCTCGTCATTTTTTTTACGATTTGATCAAGGGCTTCCAAATCATATCCACCGCGTTCATCATAATCATCAGAGCCATCTTCAATAGCGAAGTAAGCACTCTTGGTAATATGATCGTAGGCTTTTCTCACATAACGGTAAATTTCTCCCGCAGGAATACGATCAAGGATTTGTTCTGTTTCTTCATCAAAAATTGGGACTGCCATTCTATAAAACCCCTTTTCTTGTTTAAGAATAATTATGGACTAACTTTCTAGCTACTTCTTTTCGATACAACTCTACTAATTCTTCCTGCAATACATCTTGATCCTTTTTTAAATGTGGTCTGATATGGAAATAATCGAACTTGTTAGGATGTAGCTTTCCAAATGTAGGAACATTTGCATTTGTTAATAGCTCGTTCCATTTTATTTTTCTTTCTCTTAAATGATTTCGATTTGCATTGCTATTAATACCCCAGCACTTGCAAATCCAAGGGTGTTTTTTCAATTCCTCTAATGATGGATAATCATCTATGACAGGAATCTCACCCACACTTACCAATTTCTCAAACATAGCAATAGCATCTTGATACTTTGTATTACGCAAGGAAAATAGATTATAAATATGGACACGCCCATCCAATTCCTTCTCTGCATTAACACGTTCTACTAACTTCTGCATCTGCTGCATAGATTGATCTATTTTTGTTTCACCGAAATATGCATCCCCTTCCTTCAAAACTACATCTTCTATAGGTTTTGCTTTTCCAGGGTTTAGCAATAGAAAAGCACCTAGGGATTTCACACTCGTACCCCATTGCAAATAAGCTCTAGTTCGATATGTATATCCATTACGCTTTTCAAATTGACCATAAGCCTTCACGCTACCCATGTAATCTTCCCCCTATCTATCCCATTTTACTGTTACATCATTACTTTAAAGATTGAGAAATGCAAACAAAAGTGGTGGTTTTTTACAATCTATCATAATTCTATTGTATCAAGCTAAAAAGAGTTTGAATAGTCAAAATTAAAGATAGATAATAACTTACATGGAATCGCTAAATAACGCCCAACTGTTCAGCGGGCGTTATTTAGTGCATACTTATTTAAATAGTGAATTGTAGTCTATTGTCAGAATAGTGTAGAATTGTTTCTGACACAGGGATGCTTTTTTAGAGAAGATAAGTACTTTCAACTGTCCAATGCAACTCACCTTATAGAAGACGGGCCTGCAGTGTACAAACGCACGAAGCCAACTAATGTAAATAGCAGTTGGAAATCCGGAATCAATGAGTAATGGTGGGGAATTTTTTTGGCTATTAAGTGATGGTCGCCTTTATGTAGATTTAGATTCTCCATATGTAGAGAATTATTATATTCCTAAATTAAAAAACACATTAAACTAAAGATAATTTAATAGTGCCTTGTAAAGAAAAATCTTTGCAAGGTTTTTTCCTCTTATAGTCAATAACTGCGAGAGTTTAGAATGGTTAAACCCTCTTTTTTTCGCCTTAACTGTTTATGCTCTGCAAGGCTTTCTATAAAGTCCTATGAATTGTAGACTATTGTCAGAATTCTGTAGACTTAGTTTCTAACACAGTTGGTTGACTCCCTTAAATTGGACACATGAGATGTTATAATTGTGAATTGCAGTCTATTGTCAGAATTGTTTCTAACACAGGGACGCGTCACTAATTCTATGTACGTTCCGTTCTTGAATTACTTTAAGCAATTGTGGAAACTGTATGACTCTAGCAGATTTAAATCATTTTTGAATTTGAAGGTTGATTATCCAGAAAATATAATAATCGAATAGATAAATTCAAAGTTTTCTATGGAGATGTTGCTTTTAATTGCTTTAAGGAAAATACGGAAAGTTCAGCTTCCTACAAGAAGTATATGTCGCTAAAGATTAAGGAGAGTGGAGGATACCGTGGGATTATAATTAACACACTTTATCCTCCTACTAAGTAGAGAAGTAGAGTCCTATCATAATGACTGCTATCAAAATTAAATAGTAAATCATATTGTAATTTTTTGTTAACCTAACTTTTGATAAGTACGGTGCAGTGTACATCGCTGCAAGAATATAAAATACAGCTCTTAACCTAGTATCTCCTGATCCAGCATACGCAATCGAATAAACCACCCAATAAAACATCATGACCAAGAAAATAATATAATTCTTTTTGATATTTCTTAATGATATTAACGATAATAAAAATAAAGGTAAGAATAACCACCAAGCCAAACTTCCTAAGAAAATTAATACATTACCAGTATAGGTGAAAAATAAAAATGACTCGCTTCCAAACAAAGCTCTAATTGGTCCAGGTCCCAATATAAATCTCCCCATAGACATTGGTAAACTCAGTAAACTCGAATTTACCATTTGAGTTAAAGAATCTCCTCCTAAAGATTGTTGCGTTACACTATAGGTCTTCGTATATAGATCAAATGTATTTAGACCTTTTTGCGCGAAAGGTACTACAATGACACTTAATGCCACGATTAAAGTTGCAAGTGTAAAGATTTTTTTGCGTTTCAATAAACTATTTATAATGATTGATGCAAATAGTACCAGTAGCAGATAAATAAACCACTGTCTCAGATCCTGAATAAAATAGTAAATTATAGTTAAAGGTACAATTAACCATAAATTTATTTTAATATTTTCAAGTAACTTAAATAATATATATATAAAAATTACTAATAAATAAAGAAATAAAATATCTTTCAAATTTCTAACGGCAGTCCAAATAACAACTCCGTTGAACAAAATGAACCAAACCATAAACCTTGAGACATTATAATTAACATCAATGTACTTCGTCATAATCTTATAAACGAATAAAATTGAATTTACAAATAAGAGAACATTACATAATCTAATTAATATGATAGAGTCTGTTAAGCTAGTATTTATAATTAATGAGCCATATAGTAAATACGTAGTATTAAACTTATCGTTAATATAAGCAAGCCAATCAAACGAATTTATAGCATTAATTATTTCGTTGTAATAAACTTGCTCATCGCTGCCATAAGTAGAGACCCCTGTATAAGCAAATTCTAAATGAAGTATACATACTGAACCGAATCCTACTAAAATTGCACCTAAAGATGCCTTAGTAATACTTTTATTTGCTATGCCTTTTAATAATAACTTTAACTGGAAAATCAAAAGTAATAATATAATCATTTTTATCTCCTACTTCGAATGCCATCTCCAAGCACTTTTGATTATCTCTTCCAACTGAAACCTCGGTTTCCAACCTAAAGATTTGTTAATCTTCCCTGAAGAAGCCACCAAAACCGCTGGGTCTCCATGTCGTCGATCGACATACTCAACAGTTGCAGACCTACCTGACACTTTTTCACATACTTCAATGATTTCTTTTACGGAGTATCCTGAACCGTTTCCAAGATTAAAAACTTCATTAAATACTTCTCCACTTACTAATCCCTCATATGCAAGTACATGGGCAATAGCTAGGTCAGTTACATGAATGTAATCTCTTACACAGGTTCCATCTGCTGTATTATAATCAGTGCCAAAAACGGAGATTTTATCTCTTTTACCTAATAGATGTTGTAAGACTATTGGTATCAGGTGAGTTTCGGGATTATGGCTCTCACCAATTTGACCTGAATCATGAGCACCAGCAGCATTGAAGTATCTCAAAACTATATATTGAAAATCATGTACATGAGCTACATCCGCTAGGACTTGTTCTACCATTAACTTTGAACGACCATAAGGATTTATAGGGTTTGTTACTGTCTCTTCGGTAATTAAATCCGTGTCTGGTATCCCATAGGTAGCTGCTGTAGAAGAAAAGATAAATTTCCCTACTCCGTGTTCAACCATTTTCTTAAGTAAAGTCACTGTTGAACTCACATTATTATCATAATACATTAACGGGTTTTCGACAGATTCCCCAACTAAGCTATTAGCTGCGAAATGAAACACTGCATCGATTTTATGTTCAGTAAATACCAGGTCAAGAACAGATGCATCTCCTAAGTCACCTTTTACAAATGTTACTCCTTCTTCTAATAAAAAAGGATATCCTGTTGATAAATTATCCAATACAACGACTTCATAATTACCAATTAATTCTTTCACGGTGTGACTCCCAATATAACCAGCTCCACCGCATACCAATATCGACATGTTATTCTCCTTTTACAATTTATTCAAATAAATAACTGAATTATGTTTTCATAAGTATGATACTAACAAGTAATAATTAATGTTGGTTTAACCATTTCCTCTTATTTTAGTACATAACATTTTGATATGTAAGAAATTTTGTAAATTAAACAGAGATAACTGCTTTTAATCTGGCCAAATAGTTCTTGGAAACGAAAGTAGAATACACAACTTTTAAAAAAGGAAGCCTCTGAAGATGAAATTTTGGCAGCAATAGGGACTCGTTTAAATTTATTATTCCAATAAATCAGCAATTCTCTTAATTGCGGAACCACCTCCATATGGATTGCTTGCCTGACTCATTTTTTCATAATCTGTTCTATATTCGAGGAGTAATTTAATAATCTCTTTATCAGGTCCAACCAACTTCAGAGTTCCCTCTGCTATGCCTTCCCGGCACACCCTTGTATCACGTATTACTAGTACTGGCCTACCTAGACTCGGGGCTTCCTCTTGAATGCCACCACTATCAGTCAATATTAGGTATGATCTTGAAAGGAAATTGTGGAAATCTACGACTTCTAAAGGCTCTATAATTCTGAACCTATCACAATTCCCAAGAATTTCATTAGCAATTTGCTTTACTACTGGGTTCATATGAATTGGATATATTGCCTTAATATCCGAATGGACATTCTTCAACAATACTTTTAAGACTACAGGATAGAGCTAATAACAAACTAAATAGCCTCCTACTCTAAATTAAATAAGCATATCGTGACCTATAAAATAAGATTATACTAGTGTTTCTACTTTCTCATTCATCTCGTATAAATTACCGAAGTTATAGTATTTAATCGCTTCACTATTAATTTTGACACAATTTTTAGTATCAAAAACTACTGGGTTTCTCATTTTTGAATGAATCTTAACTTCATCTAGACCTTTGAACTCATTATGATCGGTAAGAACTAGAATACAATCTGCTTGATCGATTGCCTCATCAAAAGTGGATAATGGGAAGCCAACTTGCTCTTGTTTAACGTGTGGATCGAAAAGTGATAAAATATAATTTTTTCCCTTTAATAAACTTAATACATCCATTGCCGGGCTCTCACGGACATCGTCAATATTTCCTTTATATGTTAGACCGAAAATTGCTATTTTCCCCTTGCTATCAACAATTTTATCAACATGTTCTACAACAAACTCTGGCATAGAATTATTTATTTTTCTTGCATTAATAATGAGTGGTGAATCTTCTGGTGCTTTTTCGATAATGAAATATGGATCAACAGCAAGACAGTGTCCACCAACACCTGGCCCTGGCTGATGTAGATTTACTCGTGGATGCCGATTTGCTAATTTAATTACCTCTAAAGCATCAATTCCCAGTTTATCTGATATTTTAGTCAATTCATTAGCAAGAGCGATGTTCACATCACGGTAAGTATTTTCCATAAGTTTTGACATTTCTGCAGAAATAGCACTTGTAATAATAATCTCTCCAGTAACAAAAGTACTGTATAGTTGTGCAGCCTTTTGGGCTGAAAAGTTATTAATTCCACCTACAATACGTGTATTTTCAACTAATTCAATTAGAATTCTTCCTGGTAATACTCTTTCAGGACAATGCGCTAAAAAAAGTTCCTCTCCTATATTCCAACCTTCAGCTTGAATAATCGGTGCCACAAAGTCATCAATGGTGCGAGGAGGAATAGTAGATTCAACAATGACTAAATTATCCTTTTCCAAGTAAGGTAGTATACTCTCAATTGCTGATCTTACATATTCTAAATTCGCGGTATGACCCGGATAATTAGGTGTTGGAACAGCAATAATGAAGACATCTGCATTTTCTGGTATAGTAGTAGCTCTTAATCTATCTTCCTGAACCACTTTTTTTACTAATTCACCAAGACCGATTTCTTCAATATGAATGTCTCCCTGATTTAATAGATTTACAGCATTTTCATTTACATCGACACCTAAGACTTCATACCCTGTATTCGCAAACATAGCAGCCGTTGGTAATCCAATATAGCCAAGTCCCACTACACATATTTTATTCATAATAAATACCTCCAAAAGTTCATCATTTCTTACTTAGATAATTTTTATTATTAACACACATCTAACCTTTTCTTTTTACTTAATTTGTAAATAAAAGCAAAGAAAATAATATATATAATAGAATAAGTTAATGAGATAATTTTTAAAAATATTTCAATTTCATAATTGGAAAATTTACATGTTACATACGCAATTACTGAGCACGGAATAAAGAGTGCCTGTATTTTCATCTCTAATTTTTGTTTACCTGCAACAATTAATGCCGGAGTTAAGGCTGATACTACAAGACGTATACCGTACATAGGTGCTAAAATTCTAACATACCCCCCAGCAGTTCCCCAGCCGTCTCCAAATACCAATTCAAATAAATTGGGTCCAAGAAACATTAAAACTATGATCATTGGAACTGAAATAATGGAGAGTATTATAGTAATTTTCTTCAATGTATTAAAAAAATTTCCTGTTTCATTCATTTCATCTGTCGCTCTTTGAAAAAAAACTTTAGAAATATTCATACTAATTAGACTTAATGGTAATCCAAGCATTCTATATGCCATGGAATAATATCCAAATACATTTAGACCAAATAAACCAGTTATAAATAAATTAATTATCGAATAAGAAAAAGTACCTATGAAATGTGCCGGCATGGAAAATAGAGGTTGATTTTTATAATTAATTAGTGCTTTTTTGACTCCTTTAATGTCTACCTGTTTTAGAAGTGATGCATTTTCTATAAGTTTACTACTTTGTTTTTTAAAACCAGAAATAGAACCAAGCAATTGGGATATCAACAAGCCTATAACTCCGAGTTTTAATAACCCTAAAGAAACTAAACCGATATTTTGTACTGTGGTTCTGATTACATAAACCGATGATATTGTTTTATACTCTTTATGTCTATTATTATATGAAGTTAAAACATTTGATAATGAATTTATCAATAAAAGAAGAATCACTACATAAGCATAAATCCCGACCTTATTTGTTATATTTGGCTTACTTGATAAATAAAATGAGTAAGCAATTGTAATTAGAATTGTTAGTAAGATAGAAAATACAATACTCGCAACGGCTATTTCCATTGCTTCTTTTTCATCCTTAGCAGAAACAATCGATAGGTCGTATTTCCCACAAATTATTGGACCAAATAATGATATTACAGTAAGTAACAAAGTATATATACCAAGTTCTTCTGGTGAATATAAACGGGTAGATATTGGAGATACTATAATTGTAATAGCTTGCGCTAACGATGCACCAGTGATTAGTTGGGTAATTGGTCTATTTTGCTCTGAGTTCAAGATGCTTTTTGTTTTTTTTATTAACATGCCCCTGCCCCATTTTACAATAAATAGAATCATAATAATTATTTATTGAATATTTTAAAGTAGTAATATAATAAGGAAAACTGTACAATAACTAACATAAACTAGCTATGAAACCACCCCATGAATATTGCCATTGAGATATAGAGTATTGATATAAATTTAATTGTTTTTAAATAGGATCCATTAGGTAATATTTTTTATATGGAATAGATAATAGCATTGCAGATATAAATTCGAATGCAGCAGTTCCAAAAGAAACAAACCAGATATTTTTTATTACATCTAATTTATGATATCTATCCTGCATAACCCTTCAATCATAGGATTATTTATAGTAGTTTTAATTCTATATTTTAATTATCCTATCAGCTATTGTTTTAGGGCTAAATTCTTCGACTACAAATCTATAATTGTTGTATTTGTTCTTATTTATTTGTTCAATACTTTTCTCAAGAACTTCTATATTATTTTGTGCAAATATGTATCTTTTATATTTCATAAACGTTTCTTTAAGGAGTTCTGAATCCCCATCAAGCAAAAATAGAATTAATTTATTCGTCCCGGAGTATTGGTATATTTTCCCTGGAATCTGCGTTCCTTTTAAATTACTCAAATGGACTAGTACATCACATTCTCTTTCTAACTCTTTAGTTTTTTCAAAACTAACTCTTGGATAAATCTTAATACGGTCTGTACATTCAAGTTTTATATCACTACCTCCACAAATTATTAATTTATGTTTGGTATTTTTTATAGCTTCATAAAACGGTTTAATGTCCCTTATCCTAGATGAATAATCTCCACAGTATAAAAATGTTAAAGTTTCTTCCTTTATATTTTTAATGGGATAAATTTCTTTTTTTACATATGGAATGGGTTCACAATACATTTTCTTTGCATAGTGCGGATATATTTCTTTCTGTAATTTTAAAGTTAAACTTGAAACATAGATTGCTTTCTTTGCATATTTTAAAAGTCTATCTTCTTCTTTATTAATTTTTAATTTCATTAATTTATTCTTTCTTGTAATATCTGAAAGAAAAGGATCTCCCCAAATTTGGATCCAGGGCGTATTTTTGAGGATATTTTTTTCAAACAATTCACTAACAAATAAGTGAGATGATTTTGGATCAGATGAAGAAATAATTACATCATAATCTATATCACTGATACCAACTTTCATAGCATAGGACGACATTCCTTTTAAGTTATCGTATATTTCAAAATTTGACATTATTTTATAAGCAATATTTTTCAAAGGTTTTAAAACTTTGAATTTTCTGCTAATTTTAACAATTCCCTGAATACCGCTTAATTTTAGGTAAGTTACATTTAATCTATCATTAGATAAACTTCCATCAAAATTCGAATGGTTTTTATCATACTCTGTAGTTATCAAATCTATATTATGCCCTAGCTCGAGTAAGCCTCCAATTGTTGCTTTATTTCTAATAGAAGCAGATGTATTAATCTCTAATGGTCTAGAAACTACATACAAAATCCTCATTATACCAACCCCTTTTTTAACAGAGTATATGTCTTGCCAGTCTTCCTGCTTATACCAAGTCTAATTCGCTAATTCAGTATAGTTATTTTATATTAATTAAGGTTTCAATTTTGTTATAAAATCCATTTAACTCATTCTCCATTATTGCCCAATTGTATTTTGTAAGATATAATTCTCTAGATTTTTTTCCCATCTCCATACTTAATACCTTATTTTCTATAATTTTTATAAATGCATTTTCTAAAGCCGTTCTATCATATCGACACACTAATCCAATATTTTCATTAATTACTATTTTATCAACTCCAGTATTTTCACATACAATAATTGGTTTTCCACACATCATTGCCTCATATAATTTATTTGGTGATGCATATTTGTTATTTGGTACATCTGGATCATAACAAGCAAAAACTACATCCGATTTTTTTGTGTTCTCTATTATTTTTTTATAATCTACTTTGCCAAGAAAAGTTATATTTTCATATTTTTCACTTGCTTTTTTACATTTGTCTTCTATATGACCAAATCCTGCAATAATGAAATTCCAATCCGGGTTATTCTTACAAATTTCAATAGTTTCTAGAATCATTCTTCCTTCTGCTAAAATTCCACCATAAAAAATTGTAGGTTTGCTATTTTGGGTTTTATTTTCAAAAGAATTACCAATCAAATCTACTGGAGTGTTATGAATATAAATTTTCTTTTTCGGCTTACTACCCTCAATTTGTGAATCCCTAATTTCATTTACAAGTATTATTGCCTCTGCTTTAGACATAGCGTAAAAATCAATTCTTTTTATAATAGGTTTAAGTTTATTTGGAACTCCAAAAGCATCTATGTAAAAATCACAGATATCGTAAACATATTTTTTATTAAAAAATAAATTCATTATTAAGGCTGGGAGTACCGTATCAAAATCATAAGCATGAATAAAATCATATTTTTTCCTATTTTTTATTAGCCACTTCATTAAATTAAATTGCCACTTTATCATAGCTTTTAAATTACCTAAACCTTGACCAAAATCAGCGTTTATATTAAATCTAATAATAGGTACTTCTTGATTATTTATATGTAAATAAGAATTTGTGATTTTGTTACCAATTTCACTCCTTCTTTCCCATCCTAAAGCAATTGTTTGGTGATTATTATTTAGTGCTGCATGCATTTCTTTCTCAACTCTTGGATCTGGATTTACAGGATTTGATCTAGTATAAACAATTATCATTTAATTGCCTCACTTTAATTCATTATTATAGATTGATTTCATTTCTACTTTAACCTTATCAATGGAATATTGTTTAACCATTTCAAGACTATTGTCGCTAAATTTTAGATGTATCTCTTTATTAATATAAATATTTTTAATTGCATCACTGAATTCTCGGACATTTTTTAAATTTATTACAAATCCATTTTCACCGTCAACAACCAAATCTCTGTTACCTCGACAGTCAGTTACAACCAAGGGTAATCCTGTAGCCATAGCTTCCATCACATTTACTGGAAGTCCTTCTTGCCTTGAGGCCGAAATTGCAACATCCGATAACATCATTAAATTCGGAATATCATTTCTGTATCCTAAAAACTGTACAATATGCTCCACTTTTAAATCTTTGGCTAAACTTTTAAATTTTTCTTCTAAAGCTCCGAGACCCGCTAACAATATCTTTAAATTGGGAATTTCATCTTTTAACTTCGCGGCTGACTTAATAATCAGATCTTGTTGTTTTCGATAGCTAAGCTCTCCAGCATAAATTAATATAAAATCTTCATTTCTATAATTATACTTTTCTCTCATTGCAAATTTCTTAGCTGCTGTCTGTGGAGGAAATTTTTCAAGATCGATCCCTACACCATGAACATGTTTTACCTCTTCAGCATTCAGATTATTTAAGGCATTTACATAATCTTCATCATTAATGGTAATAATGATACCTGTTATTCTACTTAGGATTTTTTCAATTGAGTAATACATCAACCAATTTTTCTTAGGTGCCCCTTTAAAGAAATGAAACCCGTGAGCAGTATATATTACTTTTGTACCCTTTTTCCTTGTTACCTTTGCAGCTAATCTAGTTACTGCCCCTCCCGCAGGCGATTGAGTGTGTATTAATTCAAAATGAATTTTTTCAAATAATTTTACTAATTGTTTATATGCTCGGATATTTCCTTTACTATAAGGGTTTCTCGCAAAATCTATTTGATGTTTTATAACTCTATCATCTTCAAATTGATCAATAGGATCATTAAAATTAGCTGCAATATGTACTTCATGGCCCAGTTCTAATAATACTTTATAATCATAGTGACCAAAAATTCGAAAATGGCGTCCTAAATGTGCAGTTACCAAAACTTTAGCCAATTTATTAATCCCCTTTTTAATACCTAAATTCCTACATTTACACATCTTCTTCAAAGATATTTTATAATATTTTCTCAACCAATAACTATTTCAATTTGAGATAATAAATTATTAGCTTCCTTAATCAGAGATTCTCTATCTTCTCCACTTACAATAAAGTATCCAATTCTATCTGAACTTGATTTGACTTTTTCATGTTTATCACCTATTTTTTTTGAGATTTTCATTTCAATGAAATAAGGTGAATTTTCAACATTTTCTAACCCATTTATTCCTTTTATCCGTCCAGAATTTATTGTATCTATATACTTAATGATTGAGAATCTGTTATACAATATTTTCTCGTTATTTTCTTGATTAATAGCGCAATTAATTGATGCTTTCACCATATTATAACCTGTTGATAATGGCACTAAATAAGAAGTAATATTATCACCACCTAGCCTTGCTCCTATTTCAATTATTTTGGGGCCAGATTCAGTCAGCATTAGTTCACAATGAGACGGCCCATTATTAATTTCTAGAGCTTTAATTGTGGCTTCCACGGTACTAATAATTTGTTGTTCTTCACTCTTAGTGATATTTGCAGGTACCATATGTCCCATCTCTACAAAATATGGGGCTCCTGTCGTTTCTTTTTCTGTAATAGCAATAATTTTTGGATTTCCGTCAACGGAAATAGATTCAACACTAAATTCTCTTCCTTGTAAAAATTCTTCAATAATAACTTCGCCTGTTTTCGAATGTTCATTTGAATACATATATGATTCTTCTAAGTTACCTAAGTCATATTTCAATTGCACTCCTCGACTACCTGAACTATCCGTGGGTTTAATAATACAAGGAAGATTGAAGTTTTTAATACTTTTAATAAATCCCTCAAACTCTTTAACAATAGAATAGTTCGGCATAGGGATGTTATTCTTCCTTAATGTATTTCTCATAACTCCCTTATTAGTAGTACTAATCGCTACTGATTCCGGGATGACTATTAATCCTAGCTTACTTCCAACATATGCTACTGTATTCATTGGCTGATCACTAGCTAAGGTCATAATTCCATCGGCATTCAACGAGGAAGCAATTTCAAGCACTTTTTCCTTATCAATGGTACTTATTTGAAAAAAATTATCTGAATAATTTCTTCCAATAGCCTTGTGATCCATATCTACAGAAACTGTATACAAACCCATTTCTTTAGCTGTAATAATTCCTGGTAATTGCAATATGCTGGCACCAAGTATAATTAACTTTTTCAAATTAATTTACCCCTTATCTTTCCCATAATAAATTTGTTATAAAATTGGCCATTTCTATATAGACTATCAATTAGTTCACCTTCTACTGAAAAGCCAATTTTTTCATACATATTTATAGCTCTTTTATTATATTCAAATACGTAGAGATATACTTTATGAAAATTTAGAGTATTGTAAGCAAAGTCAACGATTTCAGAAATTACTTGGCTCCCAATTCCTTTTCCCCAATAGTCTTTTTCACCAATATAAATAAAAATCTCTACATTACTGTTTATATAATCTAAGTTTTTTAAACCCACTGTACCAATAGGTTCATCATTATTAGCAGAGACGATTAACCACATTTTTTCTGTGGTTGATAGAGCTTTGCTTTCAAACCATCGTTCATGCTCAAGATATGACGCTGGAAAGAGAGCACCAGTAAGATTTCTAATCTCATCATCTCTATTCCACTTTAATAAATAATCCTTATCCTTCGAATCCAATGCTCTTAAATAATATTTTTGATCCATTACTGTTCTCCTTTGAAAACATTTTTCCTCAAAATTACTGTTTCTAGTGTTTTAAAGAATATCTTTATATCTAGCTTGAATGAATAGTTTTTTGCATAAAAGACATCTTGCTTTAATTTATCCTCTTGTTCAACAGAATTACGATAAAATGCTTGAGAATACCCCGTTATGCCAGGAAGTACAGCTAATTTTATTTTTTCTTCAGTAGTGTATCTTTTATTCATTTCTGGTAAATCTGGTCTTGGTCCAATGATACTCATATCACCTTTAATAATATTTAGTAGTTGCGGTGTTTCGTCTAAACTTGTCTTACGAATGAACTTGCCAATCTGAATTAATCTATGATCACCTTCAGAATTAAAGGTTGATCCGTCCTTATTTCTTAAATCAGGTGCATTTAATTTCATTGAACGAAATTTATACATACTAAAAACTTCGCCATTTTTACCTAACCTTGGAGCATTATAAAATATTGAACCTTTATCTTGGAAGTAAATGATTGGTCCAATAATTATTAAAATAATTAACAAAAAAGGTAATCCTATTAATGCTAATATTAGATCTATAGCTCTTTTTAATAACTTTTTATACATACTATCACCCTTGCTTAACTTCTTTAATTACACTCTTAAATGCATTTATAACATACTCAATATCTTCATCTGTTAACAAAGTATGGAGTGGTAGCGTAACTTCATTTTGATACATGGCTAAGGCGTTTGGATAATTACTAATCTCAAACCCTAAATTCTTATAAGCCGTAAACATAGGCAGTGGCTTATAGTGAACATTACAAGCAATCCCAGCCTCTGCCATTTTAATAATTATTTCATTTCTCTCAACTTCCGTAATCCTAGGAATCCTCGCTAAATAAAGATGCCCCGAAGAAGAAAAGTCCTCACCATAATGTTGCAAACTTTGAATACCTAGTGGCAATAGTGCATTATCGTACATCTCAATAATCTCTTTACGTCTTTTCATGAGACCTTCATACCTATTTAATTGTACTAATCCAGATCCAGCCATTATATCCGTCATATTGCACTTATATGCGGGATAGACAATGTCATATTCCCATGCACCTATTTGTGTTTTTGCCAGTGCATCTTTAGACTGGCCATGAAGGCTATATAGCATATATTGTTTATAAAGCCATTTATCATCTAACCCAATGCCATTACTCCAAACAACAGCACCACCTTCTGCTGTTGTAAGATTTTTTACTGCATGGAAAGAAAAGCAAGTAAAATCTGCAACTTGTCCACATTTCAATCCATTTCTTTCAGCTCCAAATGCATGTGCCGCATCAGTCATTACAATTATTCTATTAAATAACATTTGAAGTTGGTTGTTTGCTTTAAATAGGTCTTTCTTGCTTTCTACAATCTCATATATCGTATTGTAGTCACACATCTTCCCTGCTATATCGACAGGAATTATAGCTTTTGTCTTATCTGTAATCGCATCTGCTAGTTTTGAATAATCCATCTCAAAAGAATTTGATGCGGTATCAACTAACACAATCTTCGCCCCAACATGTTCAATAATTGAAGCAGATGCTGTGTAGGTGTATGCAGAAGTAATGACCTCATCACCAGGTCCTATCCCTAAAATACGAAGAGTAAGCTCCATAGCTGCAGTTGCGGAATTTAAGCAAACAGCTTTATTTGTACCCACATATTCAGCTATTTTCTTTTCAAACTCTTTCGTTCTTGGTCCAGTTGTAATCCAACCAGACTTCATCGCTTTTACAACTTCTGCAATCTCTGCATCAGTTATATCAGGGGGAGAGAAAGGTATATTTCTCACTTCAGTATCTTTCATTTAAGTTTTCCTCGCTTTATTCAGATTTAGGTTTATAGCATTATAAATGTTACTATAGTTGCTTAGTGCTTAACTGGAATTTTCATTATGTCCAACCAACTACTAAACCACTAAATACCCATCCAACTTTCTTTATACTTAAGTTGGATTCATCATTCAATCTAAATAATCACTAGTATGTGGGGTTGGAAGAAATATTCTATCTTGGATTTATCAAGACTGCCTTCCTATTAATTACATCTCTTTGTAAACAAATATCTAAATCTTTATAAAAGCAAAGCCAAATGGGCTTCTTTATGCTATTTCCTATATCACCAAACGCTAGTCATCGGTTCATCAAGATAAACCAACAACTCATCTCGCAACCCATCATCCCACAAAGCCATCTCAATAGTAGTCTGTATAAACCCTAACTTTTCCCCAACATCATATCACTTACCTTCAAAATCATAAGCATACACATGCTGCTCTTGGTTAAGATGTTATCATAGCCTTCATCACTCATATGTGGAGATGAAAGGAAGATTCTTTCGTTCATTTATATGACTTCCTTCTATTATATAGTGGATTATTTTCTACTTAGATTTTTCTCGTGCTCTAATAGATTCTCAAGATACAGAAGTAAATCAGTTCTTAACTCATCACGTTGAAGTGCCATCTCCACAGTAGTATGTATAAAACCCAACTTCTCCCCAACATCATAACGCTTACCTTCAAAATTGTAAGCATATACAGTCTGCAATTCATTCAAATACTGAATCGCATCCGTCAGTTGAATCTCTCCACCTGCTCCTTGTTCCTGTCTATCCAAGAAACTGAAAATCTCAGGAGTCAAAATATACCGCCCCATAATAGCCAAATTCGATGGTGCTGTCCCAGCAGTTGGTTTTTCTACAAAATTTCGAACTTCATATGTACGACCCACTTGTGATAAGGGATCAATAATACCGTAACGATGTGTTTGATGGTCTTCTACTTGTTGAACTCCAATAACGGATGTTTGCTTTTTATCAAACACATTCATCAATTGTTTTAAGCCTGGTGTTTCTGCTTGGACAATATCGTCTCCTAGTAATACGGCAAATGGTTCGTCACCAATGAACTTACGTGCACACCATACAGCATGTCCGAGACCTTTTGGTTCTTTTTGGCGAATATAGTGAATTTCAATGTTGGCGGATTTACGAACATCTGCTAGTACATCCATCTTGCCTTTGTCTTCAAGTAGTTGCTCCAGTTCAAACGAGTTATCGAAATGATCTTCAATCGATCTTTTCCCTCTCCCTGTTACAATAATAATATCTTCAATACCAGATTCTATAGCTTCTTCCACAATATATTGAATGGTTGGTTTGTCGACAATCGGCAGCATTTCTTTCGGCATTGCTTTTGTCGCAGGGAGGAAGCGTGTTCCTAACCCTGCAGCTGGTATAATGGCTTTTCTAACTTTTTGCATCCTATACACTCCCTATTCAGTAACTAATTAACCCCATCCGCATAAGTCGCCGCTACCAATGATTTCACATTCTTCCGATTAGCAAGTCCAATTAGTAATTGCTTCATCTCATCGATAGAAATTTCCGGTAGTTTTTCTAAAACATACTCTAATTCCATCGTACTGATCGGAGTTGCTTTTCCGATATGAATCTTCGGAAATACGTATTTGCTTTGAATTTCATTTTCGTCTAATAATTCTTCAAATAGCTTCTCCCCAGGTCGGATGCCTGCGAAGTTAATCCTTATATCATTTTCGTTATAGCCTGATAGTTTAATAAGATTTTTAGCTAAGTCAATAATTTTCACTGGCTCACCCATGTCGAGAACAAAAATTTCTCCACCACTTGCAAGTGTTCCTGCTTGAATGACCAGTCTAGATGCTTCTGGAATAGTCATGAAATAGCGAGTCATTTCTGGGTCTGTCACTGTGACTGGTCCACCTGCTGCTATTTGCTTTTTAAATAGTGGTACGACACTTCCTCTAGAACCTAGAACATTTCCAAAACGTACAGCTGCGAATTTCGTCTCGCTTTCTTTCGCAAGATTCTGAACAATCATCTCAGCAAAACGTTTTGTAGCACCCATTACATTCGGGGGATTTACTGCTTTGTCTGTAGATATCATGACAAAATGACCAATCCCAAATATATCGGCTGCTTCTGCAACGTTTTTTGTACCAAATATATTATTTTTTACCGCTTCCATCGGATTGTACTCCATAAGGGGTACATGTTTATGAGCTGCAGCGTGATAAATTACATCCGGTTTATATTTTGCCATAATGTCAAAGATTCGATTACGATCTTGTACATCTGCAATAAGTGGAATTATTTTCGTATTGGGTGAAACCTTTTGACGCAATTCCATGTCTATAGTATAGATAGAATTTTCTCCGTGACCGAGTAGAATGATTTCTTTTGGATTGAATCTTATTACCTGTCGACAGATTTCAGAACCAATAGAGCCGCCCGCTCCGGTTACTAAAATCTTTTTATCGGTTAGTTTAGAAGATATCGCATTTAAATCTAGTTCTACTTCGTCACGACCTAGTAAATCTTCAATTTTCACATCTCTTATTTCATTGACAGAAACCTTACCAGTCAGTAAATCCTCGATAAGTGGCATTGTTTGTGTACGGATACCTGTATCAAGGCAACGCTGCATAAGAATAGCACCAGTCGATCTATCCATCGACGGAATGGCAATAATGATATGCTCAATATTCAAGTCTAATACCGCTTCAGCAATAATGTCTGATCCACCAAGTACGCGTATATTAAAGATTTCTAAGCCTTTTTTCGCAGCATCGTCATCCAAAAAAGCTATTGGCTTTAGTGGAGAATCTGTATTTTTTAGTAGCTGGCGTGCAATCATCGTTCCAGCTGAGCCCGCTCCAATGATTAATGTTCGTTTGCGTTCCTCCGCCGACTTTTCTCCTAATATATATGTATCCCGGAATATTCTCCACGAAAGCCTAGATCCTCCAATTAGTAAGATGTGTAGCATCCATGTAATAGATAATGCACGTACTAATACATCTCCTCTTACTAAATATTGCACTAATGCTACTGTTAAAATCGACAGCGTAACTGCTTTATAAATAGATACAAGCTCCCGAATGGAGGCATATTCCCATACTTTTCGATAAAGTCCGTAATACATAGCAAATCCATGATGAGCTATGAAAATCGCAAGAGAGCTCGCTAAAAGGAATGTATTACTAAAAAGATTGTTTATTGGGTAGAGTACAAAGTATCCTAAATATATGGAAAATAATACGATAGCAGAATCGACAACTATTAATAACGACATTCTTTTCTGTAAGGACATCTAAACACTCCTTTTCAACATAATCTTCCAAAAATGGCTACAAGTAATTATATCACTTTGGAAATTTAGTGGGAGAATATATTTCCTTTTTACCCATATCATCCGTAAATTAAGGACTTTAGTTATATACACAGAATTTTCGTTAGTACTAAAATATAATAGACTTCAGAATAACTTTCTTACTTTCATCACAAAATTATTAAATTGTATTTACTTACGCAAATATATTCCACCATTTTTGTTTACCTAGTTCTTCTGGCTCTAAAATAATTATTTCGTTGTTTTCTACGATTCTTGCATTATTTTCAAGAAATATGTCGACAGCATCTAATCTCTTATGCTTTTCTAGATATCTTAACCCATCATCAAATTTAAATGGTCTTTTTTTCAAATTATGTACATCCGATCCATACGTATGTACTAAGTTTGCATCTACTAGCTCTAATGATAACTTCTGAATCCCTCGTCCAAAATGTCCCGCTAAGCTCCCAGCCGTTATTTGTGCAACAGCCCCGTGATTAATGAGTTTTGCCAGTCGAGATGGATTATCCGCTATCGCTTTGTTTCTTTCTGGATGCGCTATGATAGGTAAAATATCTTCTGATAATAACTGATGAATAATATCTACTGTATATTTAGGTATGCCACTCGAAGGTAGCTCAAGTAGCAAATATTTGGAGCCAGCAAGCGTGTGAATCTTCTGTTCTTGAATTAGTTCAACTAAATTGTCTTTTAATCGCACTTCATGACCAATATGCAATTTTAAAGGTAGCTGCATTTCTTCTATCGTTTGCTGCAATAATTTAATTTGTTCCGTTACTATAGTAGCACTTGCATTAAATTGTGGATGGAATGCGTGTGAGGTGGATATTATTTCCGTAATACCCTCTTTAAGCGCCTGTTCTAACATTTCTATTGTCTCTTCTAGTTGAGCTGGTCCATCATCAACTCCATATAAAATATGGCTATGAATATCTATCATTTTTTAAATTCTCCTAAATCTTCTATTTTAAGGTATAAAAAAAGAGTAAAAGTCACCTAAGTGCTTTTACTCGTTAGTACCATAGTACTGGTAGTAGTAATGATCTTTTTCAAGCTTGAAGTTGTTCATGATAGTCCCGATGATTTTCGCTTTCGACGCTAATAACAACTCTTTTGCTTTTACTGCACTATCCTTATCGGTTGATCCAGCACTGATGACCAAGATAGTTCCCTCACTTTTGTTAGCCAAAATTTGTGCATCCGTCACAGATAATACGGGCGGTGCATCAAATAATATAAGATCAAATTCTTTTTTCAGTTCTACTATTATTTCATCCATCGACTTTGCACTAAGTAAGTCAGCAGGATTGGGAGGAATAGGCCCGCTTGTAATAATTTTCAGGTTTTCTATGTCTGTTTCTTTAACTGCTTCCATTACATCTGATTTTTTTGTTAAGAGATTAGATAATCCTATCGTATTGGTTAGATGAAACGTATAGTGCACAGTCGGCTTACGCATATCTGCGTCAATCAGAACTACCTTTTTACCTTCCTGCGCAAATAAACAGGCTAAATTTGCGGATACTGTAGACTTCCCTTCAGCTGGTAAGGAAGACGTTACTAGAAGTGTAGTTAAGTCACCATCTGGCACAGAGAAGTTTATGTTTGTACGGGTCGTACGAAACTGCTCGGATACTACAGACTTTGGGTCTGTTACCACTACAAGTTTACGAGCTACATCTTTTAAACTATTTGTTTTTTTCTTTTTAGCCATGTTTACACCTTCTTCCGTCGTGATCTTACATTTGTCATAAGATCCACTTCTTTGTTTTCAGGAATTGGACTTATCAAGCCTAGTATTGGTAACTGAAGGAGCTCTTCTACATCTTGTTCCTTCCTAATAGTTGTATCTAGGTATTCTAGTAAAAAGGCAATTCCTACCCCAAGCATTAACCCTATCACTCCAGCAATTGCCATATTAAGCATTTTGTTCGGCTTAACTGGCGATGGATTTTCCGGTTGAATTGCTGGTGATAAAATATTCACATTGTCGACATTCATTAAGTTTTTAATCTCTTGTTGAAATACTTGTGCAGTTGTATTTGCAATATCTACTGCTTTAAAGGATTCAGGATCCTGCACGCTGATTGTTACTACTTGTGAATTTTGTTCACTCGTAACGGTGATTTTATTTGTAAGTAGGGCCGGGGTTGTATCTAAGTCTAAGTTTTGAATTACTTTTGATAGAATTGCTGGACTTTTAATAATTACGTTATATGTATTAATCAATTGAAGATTCGTTTGTATGTCTTGGGAATTATATTGTTGTTGTTGTTCGACTTTTTGTTGATTGACAAGAATTTGTGTTGAAGATTGATAGATTGGTGTGATAAAGAAGTAGCTTATAACGCCTGCAATAATTACTGCTAGTAAAGTTAACCCGATAATTAAAGCAATTCTTTTCTTAATCGTTTTAAATAAATCCTGTAAACTAATAGTTTCTTCCATATTAAATTGTTTCCCCTTCACTTCCCAATTGGTTTATATACTAATTGTTTCCATTATAGCATAAATTCTACCTGTTACATTACAAATTCTCACAGTTTTCGATGGAATATGTATATTTTCGACTATTTTATGAAAATGATATCCTACTCAATATGTGGTACTATTTTATTATGAAAAAACTAATTTTCTTACTTATACTCATGACTATTTTGTTTTTCTCTTCTAGTCAAACATACGAGCAACAGTCTCTAATACCTATATTTGAAGACTTTTTAGCTGCGAAACCTCTAGAAGATCAGCTGAAGAAAGTTGAAATACCTTATTGGGGTCGTATAATCTCTGTCGAAGAACGGGGCTATTATCATTTTGTCGAGTTTGTTATTAGAAAAAGTGCCCATTTCTTTCTATTTGGTTTAGTAGCATTAGGCTTCTATGCTATTTTGTCAAAGATCAGATATCGATTTTTGTTAGCGCTGCTGTTCACACTTATATTGGCAATTGCCGATGAATATCACCAACAGCTGACAGGTGGGCGAACTCCTTCATGGCAGGATGTATTTCTAGATATGTGTGGTGCTTTAACTTTTCTAAGTGTATACATATGCATAAAAGGAATTAGGCAAAAAATCCGTTAGTACCCAATGGGTCCTAACGGATTTTTTTCTTGCGTCCCTGTGTCAGCCACAATTTGAGTGGCAATTGAGTCTGACACAGGGACGCTACTTATTTATCTTCCTAGTGCTTTACTAAGAATACCATCTCTTCTTGCTTTTTTTGTAGCTTCGTATTCATCTTTGAAGCTTTTTGCATAGGACTTATCAAAGCCATTTGCTACCAAGTCTTTTTCCACCGCAGCTAGAACTCCGTTAAAAATTGTATCCGTATTTGCTTCTAAGCCTTCTGCAGCCGCCATGTATTTGTTATAGAAGTAACCGAAATCGATACCTTCCCCATTTGCTTTTTTATTTGTGTACTCTGTTTTTGCACGACCAATTAATGCGTTTATCTTTGCATCTGCTTGACCTTCAAGTGCACTAAAAGCAGGGATATACTTTTCTTTTATCGATCCAACTGTTGGTTCTACTGTTGTACTGCCAGATAAAGCTGGTGTAGTTGTAGATCCAGCTGATCCTTCTGTAGTAGAAGTATCATTGGAATCTGTTGAGCTTCCTTGGCCTGAAGTTGCTATTTGTTCAGATGATCCACCGTCAGTTGAAGATGTTGAAGTGCCCTCATTGGAAGCAGTTTGGGTTGAAGAATAGTCTTCTACTACATTGCCATCTTTGTCCATTGTGATTTTGCTACCATCCGGTAATTCCAATATATATGGATCTTCCACAATCTCTGAAACCTCATCGTCTGCTACATCGTATGTTTTAAATTTAAATTCATATAGTAAGTAACCAACAGCTCCTAGGATAATAACTAAAGATATCAGTAGGAAGATTTTCAGCTTTTTTCTCTTTTTCCTCATGGAATTCTCCTTTTGTTAAAAATAGTATATTATCTATAGTTTAGCATGAGATTAGGTAGTTCGTATAGAAAATTGTGGTAATTTGGTGGATTGTGTAGTTTTATAGATGGCTACAAAAAAATATATTACTATTAAAAATCCTGTTAAACTATACAACTGATTTCCGTTCCAGTCGGACGCTTTCCGCGGGCACGGCTTCAATCTCCTCGTCACTACGTTCCTGCGGGGCTTTCAGCTCGCGCTGTTCCCGCTGGAGTCGCCGTCTTGCACTCCAATCAACAAAATTTTTAAAAAACAATAGCGGTATAAAACATAGCCTATTTAAAAGAAAAAACCTATATGCCACCTGGACATATAGGTTACAACCATTGATAATTTTGATTCTACATCTTAATTAGCAAAAACAAATGTGTATGTTCCGCCAACCTTAGTTCCATTGTATTCTCCAGCAACAGTAAATGTTACCGTTTTACCTTTAAGTATGCTTAATGAAGAATCTTCAGTAATATCTTCATCAATTACTGCATTAATATCTTTTAACGCCTCTGTTACAGCATTTCCAAAAGATATATCAGTTACATTCGTAAAGTCTTTATCTAGTGTAATGTTACCATACTTAATTGTTACTTCTTGAAGTTTAGCGATTGATTTAGAATTTGTATAGATGCTATCTGCTAAACCTACAAAGTTCCGTAATTTTGTAGTTTCGCCAATAGTAACTGTATAAGTTCTGCCAGATGGTACGATTGAGATTGTTTCGTCTGCAGTATCAGCAGCTGTAATTCCAGCAAGAATCGCATCATCTAATAAATCTTGAGCAGTTTTAGCTGGTGGGTTTGGGTTTGTTGGTGTAGTTACACCACCACCGCCTCCACCAGTGCCAGGATTTACTACTGGTGCTGAGTCAGGATTTGCTACTCCGCCAATTTTTTCAATTTGTCCTTTTATTGCATTAAAGTTACTGATTACATCTGAAGCAGTTTTTCCTACTGGTAATACTAGATTTTCGATAGCCAAGCTAGTGCCTAGTGATAGTTTTAAATCTGCCTTTACAAGTGTGATTGACTCGATTTTAGCAGTACCATTTAATGCGAAGTTTAAAGAATTTACTAAGAAATCTTTTGTTGCTGCATTTAGTGTTACTTCACTAGCACCAGTTCCAGCAGTTACACGTGGAATAGTAATATTTTTGTCTGCTGATACTGTAGCGTTTGAATCTACATCAATAGAAGCTACGGAACTAGTACCTGTTAGGTTTAGTGATGCATTTAGTTTGTTTAACACAACTTTAGTTAGTGTTGAATTTGCAAAAGTGATTTTTGCAGCTACTGGTAATGCTGCTGCAGATACACCTGTTGTTTTGTTGGAAACTTCTGTGTTACCTTTTACTGCAATTTTGTCTGCTTGAAAGCTGTTTTTTACACCGTTTGCAACAAGTAAGTCACCATTGATCGTAAGGTTTTTAACTGTTACGTAGTCAGCATTTACTTTTACGCTACCTGCAACAGAAGAACTTGCTCCGTCTAATACGATATTAGCTGCTTCCGTTCCAGCTGCAGTAATCTCAAGTGATTTCACTGCAACGATTTGACCGTCTTTTTCAGTGAATTTAATATTTGCATTTTTTAGAGCTGCTGCATTTGTTGCGTTAAATACTTTTTTCAAATCTTCCGCGATTGTGTAGGTTCCAGTTGAAGTTTCTACTGAGTTATCTGACACACTAATAACTGTTACAGGTTTTGCAGCTGCTTCAGCACGTACTACGAATGATGCCATCTGACCACGTTTCACATTTGCATATGGAGAAAAAGTAGTGGCAGTTGTTCCAGTTGTAATTTCATTGTCTAATAGAGTTTGAAGGTATCCATTGTACCAATCATTTGCTTTTACATCTTTAAACTTTGTATCTGTTAGCTTTCCTTCTTGGAATCCGAATGCTAATGTAATAATTTTCGCCATTTGGCTACGAGTTAATTTTTCGCCTGGTGCGTATGTACCGTCTTCTTTACCAGTTACAATGCCTTTAGCTACAAGCGCCGCAATTGGACCATAGTATTCATTGTCCGTTTTAATATCTTTGAAATTTGGATTCACAACGTTTTTCGTATCTAAGTCTAATGTTAATGCAATAATTTTTGCAGCTTGTCCACGAGTAACGGAAGCTTCCGGTTTCAATGTACCATCGTTAAAACCTTTAAGGATACCTCTGTCAGTTAAATCCATTATTGAACTATAATGTACATGTGTCGATTTTAAATCTGAGAAACCTGCAGCTTCTGTATTAAATGGCGCTACAGTTACCACTGCTCCTGCAGCTACTGATGTTGCTAATGCTGCTTTAAATAGTTTTTGGTAAGCTTTTTTGTTATTCTTCATCCAATTTCCTCCTTGTTTGTTAAAACTATAATAATAATGTCCTATAGGGACAACTATATCATATAAAAAGATATTTCTAAAACAAAATATTCCAAAAAAATTTCCATTCAGGTTAAACTCTGTCATATTGTGGTATATTATGCAGTATTATTGCACAAATAATTTTGTTTCCATATGATTATAAGTGCCTGAAGAAACACCAAGAAAAAGCCATCTGTAACTGACCAGATGACTCTTTTAAGAGTTTATAACGTATTGGACGAGACCTTTTGCGTTAGTGTATAGGGCTGCTTGGGTTTTATCTACCAGACCAAGCTTAGAGATTTCCTTCTTGGAATGTCCCTTTCCAAGAAATTATATATGTATAAACCAGAATTGTTCTCCGCTTACATATTACTAATGGGTGGCTCTATTGTAGTATTCTGTACTAATTCTCTACTCACAGTCTCGTAATTATATAAGTAATCGTCATCCACTATAAAAAATGTTGGCCGCCCTTCTTGTGGATTTTTATTTAGAAATATAGGAAGTTCCTTTTCATCAGCTAATTGAAGAATTGATTTAAACGAATCCAACATAATAGTCGATTTCGGTGCACCTTTCATCTCCTGCGTCACTGTAATAATCCGTTTACCATATCTTTTGTTAATCATCAGTACCTCCCGTTTCCTTAATAGGCGTCCCTGTGTCAGCCACAATTTGAGGGACAATTGAGTCTGACACAGGGACGCGGCTCACAACGTCATTTCCATCTCATAAAAAAGACCCAATTAAATCGAGCTTAAGCTCAAGTTTAATCAGGTCGGTTGCACCAATTACTCCACACTTCTTAGGTGCCCATCTACAAGAAGTATTTCACAGTATCCTTGATATGTTTATATAAACACATTATATACAAGTTTTACCTAAAAAGTAAGTCGTTTTATGCTGCTGAATAAAGTCTATTTATGTCGAAATTTAACAAGCGTCCCTATGTCAGCCACAATTTGAGGAGCAATTGAGGCTGACATAGGGACGCGGTTCAACACAGGGGCGCCTTAAGAGTTTATAACGTATTTGACGAGGCCTTTAGCATTAGCGTATAAAGCGGCTTGGGTTCTGTCTGCGAGACCAAGCTTGGCAAACACTTGACTGACGTGCTTTTTTACGGTGAATTCGGTTATATAGAGGGTTTTAGAGATTTCCTTGTTAGAATGTCCTTTGCCGAGCTCGATAAGAATTTCCTTTTCCTTTGGTGTGAGCTGTTCAAAATGACCACTTTCTTCTACAGGGATTTTCTCTGTCATCATTAAATCTAAAACGGTCGGATCGTAGTATTTACGACCTCTCCTGATCATTTGCAGTGCATGCAATAGTTCTTCGGGTAGTGCTTCCTTCAGCAAATAACCCGCAACTCCTATTTCTTTTGCTTTTTTAAAGTCTTCGCCGTTTGTGGAGGATGTAAGTATGACAAATTTGCTCGTAATACCTAAGCGGATTGCTTCTGTTATTAGTTCGAGCCCTGATTCCTCTCCTAAACGAAGATCTACTATTGCTATCTCTGGTTTTACTGCATTTAACACTTCGATAGCCTCTCTTCTATTAGTAGCTTCTCCAAGCACTTTCAATGATCCGCTTAAGGAAAATAGTGAATTCAACCCTCTTCGAATTAATGGATGATCGTCAATTATAACCACTGTCATTACCCAAACACCTCTTGTTTTTTATGTGTTTTTATATGTGGAATATCAATCTGGATGGTAGTTCCCATTTTATAAGGGGTTCCTATTTCAAATATACCTCCTAAGGAATGTACAATATTTTGCATATTGGATAACCCAATTCCTTGTTCTTTCATAGACACAGTCTTGGTCTGAATACCTATTCCATTATCCTTAATGACTAAGCAAGTTCTCTCTTCCTCCAAAGCTAGTTTTACTTCGATAAGTGTACACTTACCGTGTCGAACGGCATTCCCACATGCTTCACAAATGATGCGATATAGTTCATTTTTTGTATTTGCTGAAATAGAAGATTCCTTGCCTGTAATGTCATAGACAATGCGAATGTCATTTAACTTTGCGTATTCCACCAAGTAATTTTCGATAAGGACAAGAAATGGTTTTTCTCCTTTTTTAACCGTACTTAATCGATAAATAGATGCTCGTAGCTCTTTCATCGTCGTATTGGCAGTCTGTGACAGAAATTCAAATTCCTTCTCTAATTCGTCAGTTGAAATATTCCGACTTTTCATTTGTAAACTATGCAATGAATAGACCATTCCAAATAATCTTTGTGACACACTATCATGTATTTCATTGGCAATTCGATTTTGCTCTTCACTGATTGAGAGCTGACTCATCATTTGATCCATATGAATTCTCTCTAGCATCATTTCACTTAGCTCTGCGAGAAATTCGAATATGCGGTGGAATAAAAATGTGTTTTTTACTTCTGTATTAATAGAAGCGTTTACGCCAATTACTCCTATATACTCGGTTGTTCTAATAACCTTCATCCAATATTGTTCGTTATGATACGTATGGGTAAAAGCGTCCTTTTGTTTTCGAAGATGCTTCCAATCGTTAGTTAAATCCATTTCTAGATTTCTATTTGTTGTTTCATTTGATGTATAGCTATTTTGAAAGGCATGATCCGTTACCCAAAAGAAGGCGGTATCCTTTTGCAAGCATTTCATCAATGTCATCGTCATGGCGTCTGTTAGCTTTTTTGGATTTTTATGGGAAGAAGAGTTTTCTAACATATGGTAAAGGGACATGATATGCTCTAATGTCTCTTGGTATTTTTCATTCGTATTCGCTAGTTTTCCATTTACTTGAAGTAGTTCCTTCGTTAGTCCAGAAAATAAAGTAGCAAGTAATGTGATCAATATACAGACGAGATAAAAATAGGATTGGTTAGCTAAAACGAAGATTATGCTATCATTCCTATTAGCGATAAATGTAGCAGTTGCAAGGTAAAGTGTTAATGTTCCCCAACTAAACCTTGGGGTTAAAAGGGTTGCAGCTACAAGAATGGGATTCAATGCATACCAGATAAATGGGCTTGAAATGCCACCAGTTGGGATGAGCAGCAATGTCACACCGAGCGTCTCTATTAAAACAATCATTTTCACTATTTTCGTATGCTCCAAATATCGCAATTGTAAATCCGTTAAAATCCATGCCACAACGCCTAGTGACACTACAACACCGGCTTTAAAAATAAGCGAAGGCTGAGGTCCAACCAAATAGAAAAACGAAGTCAATAGTAGAGAAATATAGCGGTATAGAAATAATAAGTTCAAATTACTTGATGGACTCTTTTTTAACATTTGGTAAACAAGATTAGCTCTTCGCATACGCACTACTAATGGCTGGATCTATTGTAGTATTCCGTACTAGCTCTCTACTCGCAGTCTCATAATTATATATACAATCGCCATCTACGATAAAAAATACGGGACGTCCCTCTTCCATATTCTTATTTAAAAATACCGGAAGCCCCTTTTCATCTGCCAATTGAAGAATCGATCTAAACGAATTCAACTTAATAAATGACCTCGGTGTACCTTTCATTTCCTGAGTCACTGTTATAATACGTTTGCCATATTTTTTGTTAATAGTGTCCACCTCCGATTTGATTGGTTTTACGCTAGTTTTCAGCAATTGTTTATGATTGAACAGTAGAGCTGTGATTTCCCCAGGGAAGATAGAGGGAAGTACTTCTACTAATTTCTTTAAGCCTGTTGTTTCTACTAGTTCCACTTTATCTATTACGATACTTTTACCCATTACCAATTACTCCGATTAGTGCATCTTTCTCTTTCGTTATTACCTAAAGTGCTACAGTTGAGAACTACTGCTCTGTTATATAAGCCTACACAGCAATTAGCGTCAACCTGTCACCTCCATCTCATAATAAAAACCCAATTAACTCGAGCACTTGCTCAAGTTTAATCAGGTCGGTTGCACCAATTACTCCATACTTCTTAGGTGCCCATGTACAAGAAGTATTTCACAGTATCCTTGTTAAAATATGCTATTTCTTATGTCATTATAACCATCGGCTTTATAAATAATACGTCAATCTGTGCTGTTGATTATGTTCTTTTTTTGTCGAAGCTAGGGCAAAAGGATTTACTTGCGGTCACTTGTTGGTTACTTGCTCTCGATCGGGCGGTACTTGCGGTTTGATGGTGTTTACTTGCGGTCGTGTTTGGGTTACTTACGCTCGAGGGGGATTTACTTGCGGACCGGGATTTTATTCCATTAATTTGTAAAAACTGCGGAAAAGGATTTCGATTTAATTGGCAATTAGTCCGATACTTGCGGTCAACGGGTGGTTACTTGCTCTCGATGGGGTGGTACTAGCGATTTGACTTGAGTTACTTGCGGTTCTTCTTGGGTAACTTGCGCTCGGGATAGACTTACTTGCGGAACGGGATTTTATTCCATTTTTATTGTTCAAAAATTTACTCTCCTCCCGTCCAATTGGACAGAAGGAGAGTTTTTTAGTTCATTATTTTAAGCCACTCATAAAATTTGTGAAGATTTTTGCAGCTTGAGCGCGAGTTGTTGGATTTGATGGGTTAAATTTACCATCTGATCCATCCACTACTTGTAGCTCATAAAGCATAGAGATTGCATTGATCGTTTCTTCATCGTATGCAGCAATATCTGAGAATGGTGCTACTTTAGTAGCCGTGTACTTGTTGCCTGTTTTGAATGCATATGCGCGTTCAATCATTAAAGCAAGCTGTGCACGCGTTACTTTTTCAGAAGGCTTAAATTTACCATTATCTCCTTTGATAATGCCGTATTTATAGCCCGAAGCAATTTCTGATTTTGTTTCAGCCGCATAACTTGCAATATCTTCAAACGGTGCTGCTTCTGTTGTTTCTAATTTTAATGCACGAACTATTAAGGAAGTTGCTTGTGCACGTGTAAGAGATTGCTCTGGTCTGAATGAGCCATCTGGGTATCCTTTCATAAAGCCAAATTGTGCAGCTTTTTGGATATAATCTGCAGCCCAATGTTTAGCAGGTACGTCTGTAAATATAATTGGTGTTGGCGTTGGTGTCACTGGTGGTGTAGGTTTAACTGGATCTGGTTTTACTGGGTCTGGTTTAGTCGGACTTGGATTCGATGTCCCTGGGTTAGATGGGCTAGAGCCTCCACCACCATCTCCACCTCCAGGATTTCCTGGGTTTGTTGGTGTAGGATTTGTTACTGTTACGTTAATCGTTACTTCTTTGTCACCATGTTTAACTGTAACTTTTGTATTACCGACAGCTTTAGCGGTAATAACACCAGCTTCAACAGAGGCAATAGCAGCGTTTTCAACAGCGTATTGTGCATTAGCTGTTACGTCAACATCTGTAGATTCACCTGCAACTGTTGTTGTTTCTGTTACTTTTACAGTAGCTGTTTTACCCTTTTCGATTGAAACATTTGTTTTATCTACTGCTAATTTAATTTCTTTTACTGGTTCTGGATCAGTAACTACTACATTAACCGTTACTGTATTTTTACCATGTGTAATGGCGATTGTTGTTTCACCCGCTGCATTTGCTGTGACTGTACCAGCTTTTACAGATGCAATTGCTTTGTCTGCAACGTCGTATTCTGCATCTCCTGTTACGTCAACGTCTGTAGATTCCCCTTCAATCGTAGTTGTTTCTGTAACTTTAAGTGGAGCTGTTTCTCCTGTTTTTAAGTTTATTTGGGCTGGGTCTACAGCAAGTGTCACAACTGGGTCTGGATCAACGATTGGATTTGTAACGGTTACATTTACACTTACTACTTCATTTTCACCATATGAAACAGTAATTGTTGTCGAGCCTTCTCCGACTGCAGTTACTAAACCATTTACTACTGTTGCGATGCTTACGTCTGCGCTCACATACGTAGCTTCATCAGTTACGTCAGCATTTGTAGTATTTCCTTCTTCAGATGTTGTGTATTCTGTAACTGCAAGTTGTGCCGTTTCTCCTGTTTTAATATTCAGTTGTGCTGGGTTTACAGTGATTGTCGTCGTACCTGGTTCTGGTTCTACAACGACTGGTTTTGTTACCGTCACATTTACAGTCACTTCATTCTCACCATATGAAACAGTAATTGTAGTCGAACCTTCTCCGACTGCTGTTACTAGACCATTTGTCACTGTTGCAATGCCTTCGTTTGCGCTCACATACGTAGCTTCAGCAGTTACGTCAGCATTTGTAGCATCACCTTCTTGAGGTGTTAATGTTTCTGTAACTGTAAGTTGTTTTGTATCCCCTGTAGTTAAATCAAGTTCTGTAGGGTCTACAGAAAGTGTCACTACTGGTTCTACTTCTTCTTTTTCATATATTAAAGCTTCTCCCACATTACCTGCTGCATCATTAACAACAATTTTAACAGAATCTGTTTCAGCTGTTACCGGGAATGTGAATGAGCCATCTTGTGCCAAGTCGAAGTCCACAGCATTAGCTACTTCTCCATTAACCGTGGCAATATATGAAGCATGTAGTTTTTCATTTAAATCATAATCTAAATCATACAAATATAATTCTTCATTATATTCGATATATTTGTCTGTTACTTGACCTGTTGCTACCCCATCTTTAACAGATCCTGCAACAACTGGTTTTGTTGTTTTTACAACAACCGGTCCAACATAGTCACCAAGAGTTCCTGTAGTTGAACTTGCAGAAAAGTCAATCGTATATAAACCATCTGGAATTGTTGTTGCAGGCGTACCGTCCCATGGTTGGTACTGTCCCTTAATAGGTAGAGTATAGGATCCTTTCGCAAGGGAAGAAGCTGCGTGTAAGTAACCGATGTAGCCATCTTCATATTCTCCACCTTCAGGATTCATGATATCCCAAAGTTCGATATAGTTTGTTGCTACATTGCCAGTCAGCGTGAATGAAAGAACGGCTTCGTCCTTCACCTTATCCCCATTAAAGGATAAGTCTGTTTCTGTTATTTTCATATCCTTAATTTCTATTGGTACTACGCTACTTAAGTCAGCTGCAAATGGCAATGAAATTTCGGAACCTCCACCGTTAATGCGGATATATCCTAGTATCTCAGAGCCTTTTGGTGCTGTAGCTTTTGAAGCTGTTAACGTAACGTTTAACAGTTGATCGCCATTCAACGTGAAAGTCGGTTTATCCACCGTCACTTTTGCATTACCAAATGATTTTGTCGTTTCAACTGTTACTTGATAAGAGCTTCCAGCACCCTTCAAATCCTTTACTAGAATTTGTTTTGTAACAGAACGATTTTCTGTCAGTGGCTGTGGACCAAAAGTAACTGTCCCTTTTAGGTTATCAACCACTGCACCGGTAGCATCTAAAACGGCCTTATCAAGTCCATAAGCAAGAGCACTTGGATGAGCTGCCGCATATGCATTTACACGGCCTGCACCTTGTGCGAATACATCATACTTTTTGGTATCCAGGATTTTCGCTGTATTTGAAATGGCTACTTTTACGTCAAACGCATTCCATTTCGGGTTTGCTTGTTTAACAAGTGCTGCGATACCAGCAATATGTGGTGTTGCCATTGATGTTCCCGTTTTGCGATCATATGCCTCATTATAAACAGCATTAGGGAAATCCGCTTTGTACATCGGAATAGTAGACATAATATTCGTTCCAGGTGCACTTACATCTGGTTTAATGTCAAAGTTTGGTGTAGATGGTCCACGTGAACTGGAATCATTTACATCATCTCCGAGAGTTTTTGTGGAGTTAAAATTACCAAAAGAAACTTTTCCTTTTGCCTCTTTTAACGCTGCACGAATTGCATCGCCATCTGTTTGGGACATATCGTATGTTGGAACAAATGCAAATGAGTCTCCTAAGAATGTTCCGGATGCATTCGGTGCGTTCGTACCACCTGCAAAGTTATGGATAATAGTTGCAACTGCCCCGTTCGCTTTTGCATAGTCAATCTTATCAACAAATGCAATGCTTCCACGAGAGATCAATGCAACTTTTCCTTTCACATCAATTCCTTGATAATCCTTTGCTTCCCCGTTTCCAGGAACTGCTACTATGTCAAATTCACCTTGAAGTTGTGTTGCTGCATCCTTACCGAAAGTAGTACCCATTAATTGAAGTTGTTTTGTTAACTTGTAGTTTCCTACTGTAACTTTAACTTCTCCGTTATACATTGTTTCAGGATTCGTAGTATTACCAACTGCAATTCCTAAACGCGCAGTACCTGGAGTTCCCATCGTCCCACGATTTGGACCATCATTACCAGTTGCAATAACCCCGATTGTACCAGCCATCATTGCATTATTAATCGCAAATGATCCAGCATCTGTTTCTGAGTTAGCCCCTCCACCAAGTGATAGATTGATAACATCCATTTTCTCAATTACAGCTGTTTCAATTGCTTTCACAATGCCTGAAGAAGATCCACTTCCGTATGCTCCAAGTACACGGTACATATAAAGATCTACTTTAGGTGCAATCCCTTTAATGCCGTACTCATTCGCTCCGATTGCTGCAATTGTACCGGCAACATGCGTGCCGTGAGATGTGTAGAATTCACTTCCAGTAGTAGGATGAAATTCAGGTGTTCCAGCTGGACGTTCTACAGGTGATGTTTCAGAAGCATCATCCGCAGCACGAGTTCTTGTATAGGTAGATGAATTTGGGATAAAGTTCTTTCCACCTTTATAAATGCCCGCAAATTCTGGATGATTCGCATCGATTCCTGTATCAAGTACCGCAACTTTAACACCTTGCCCTTGGATTCCTTCATTCCAAAGCTTTTCGATCCCTAGGAAAGAAATACTAGTATTCATCGCAGCATCAACTGGCGTATCGATTTCTGGATTTGATGGTTGAAGTGAACTAGAATCTTCCATTGCATACATTGTTGTGTCTGGCTCTACTAATGTAACGCCTTTAATCGTTAATAGTTCGGAAATATCGCTAGCTTTTACGTTAGCTGCAAATCCGTTTAATACTGTGTTATACGAAAAAATTTCTTTATAAGAAATACTTTTATTGTTCATCTCTTTTTTTACAGATGCCTGTTGTGAAATTACTTTCGCTTTCACCGCACTTGCCTCTGATTGCGTGAAACTTTTGCCTGCTAATTCTTTTATTCCTTTTTCAAGTGCTACAGGTTTTTCCGAAAGATGAACAATAACTGCAACTTCTTCATCCCCAGCTAAACCTTGTAAATCTTTGTGAAGTGTTGGACCATTACTCGTTAGATTTAGTTGTTCAGCGATGGCCGCTTTCATTGCTAATGCGCTTTCGCTTTGTTGCTCTGATTTAAACGGATTCTTCTCCGTGTTAGCAAACGCATTTGTTGGAGCTAACAATGCAAAGACCATCATAAAGATTAGGAACGCATTAAAGGCTTTGTTAAACATTTTTTTCTTCTTCATTAGATTTCCCCCTGTTCAGCAAATTTGTGCCGCAAAGTTTCTACATGTTCTTAAAAGACCGCATCCTTTCTACATGTATCATTAGGATTTTTGTTAAAACATCAGATTCAGCGATGTTTAACGTGATACTTATACATTGTATGAATAGATGGGCCATGCTATGAAAAAATTAAGTGATTGATATTTTTGTTGGGGGATTGAGTGAGTTCTGGGGCAGGATCTGGTGGATTTTGGGTGTGGTTTTCGTATTCGGTGGTAGGTCTCTCGTATAGAGGTGGTTTGCTCTCGTATGGGTGGAGATCTCTCTCGTATCGGTGGCATTCGCTCTCGTTCAGAAGGTGCTCTCTCATATAGAGGCAGATCGCTCTCGTATAGGTGAAGATCTCTCTCGTATCGGTGGCATTCGCTCTCGTTCAGAAGGTGCTCTCTCATATAGAGGCAGATCGCTCTCGTATAGGTGAAGATCTCTCTCGTATCGATGGCATTCGCTCTCGTTCAGAAGGTGCTCTCTCGTTCAGAGGCGGATCGCTCTCGTATAGCTGAAGATCTCTCTCGTATAGAAAGGCATGTCAGTCATTAATAAAAAGCCCTGCAGAGATGACTCTCTACAGGACTTCAATTTAGCTAGTTATTAAAATGTTCCTAATAGGTGGTAAAGCATTTTAGAAGCTTGTGCGCGTGTTGCATTTTCTAGTGGTGCAAAAACTTGTTTGCCATTTACTTCTTTCCCACTGATGATGCCAAGCTCTGCTGCTAATGCTACATTTTCTTTTGCGTAGTCGCCGATAGAAGCTTCATCCGCAAATTTCACTTTTCCATTTGCTTCTTTTAATGCTGAATCATCGTTGTATTTGATGGCACGAACAATCATTGTAGCCATTTGTTGGCGTGTGATTTTTTCATTTGGATTGAATTTACCAGCACTGCCTACGATAATGCCTGCACGATTTGCCGCTTCGATTTCGTATACACTCCAAGTCATCTCTTCTGTCACATCAGAGAAAGTTCCTTGGTATTCTTCTTTTGGAAGGTTTAGTGAACGAGTTAACAATAAAGCAAATTGCGCTCTAGTAATTTGATCGTTCGGTGCGAAAGTATCTTCCGTTTTTCCATTAATAATTGTTTTAGAAGCAAGGGACTCAATATAGTCTATTGCCCATGATTTTTCTATATCTTTAAATGTTTTATTGTTTTCTACTACGACAAATTTCGAGAAGTGATTTGTTTTAAATGTCACTTTTCCATTTGCATATTTACTACCTACATACTCTAAAGCATTTGTTTTTTCATTCACATAGTACGCTGCCACTTTATCTGCATTTTTTACTGCGGATGCATTCACAGGAACTGAAACCTCAATAGGTTTTGAGAATGTAGATACTGTAGATGTTTTACCGTCTTTTTCTACTGTGATTTCGAAATCATATACAGATGATACAGTTGTTCCATTACCAGGAACTTTTGCATCTTTGTCTAGGTTGATTTTGAAGTTTGTTTTGCCGTTTCCATTTTTAGAGATTTCCTTTAATACTTCCGAAGGTACAGTCAAGCCTGTTTCTCCAGCTTTCATAACGAAAGACTTACCAGAATCAGCAATTGCCTTCAATGCTGTTGCAGAAACTTCTGCATTAACTTTTGGTTTGTCTGCTGTTGGTGCAGGGACTGTTACTTCAACCCTAGTAGTCTTCGTATCTTTCACTTGCTCGTCCACTTTTTTGTCATCCACTACTACATTTCCAGGAACTGCTGGTGTTGTCGTAGGTGGTGTCGGTGTTGACGGCGTTGATGGTGCAGAAGGAGTCGACGGTGTTGATGGAGTAGTTGGTGTACCTCCACCGTTTCCTGGTTCCTCTACTACAACATCAGACTTGTTAATAGTAATAGTTTCAGTTGTTTTATGTCCAACTAAATCTTCTACTTCAAATGTAAATTCGTTGTTGCCATTTACAAGGGCAAGGTCTACTTCAATTTCTTTACTAAAGCCATCCATTTTGTATGGTTCAGAAAGTGCTTGAGCAAATCTCTCGTCGCCATTTACATATAGACTAATTTCGTCAAAATTATCTGCTACAGTAACATTTACTTTTACAGTTTCGGATTTAGTATTTTTAGGATAATTATTTTTAACTTGTACACTTGGTACTTGTGTATCTACAAATATTTTACGTGTAATCTGCATTGAGTTATGGAACTCATCTTCCGTAGCTACAATTACATCTTTTACACCGTCATCCAATGTTAAAGTATACGTAAAGTTAATTCCGTCAAACTCCGCTTCTTCCCCATTAACTGTTACAGAAAGGATTTTTGAAGCATCGTCTACATGTCCAGATACTAATATTTCATTAGTATCAAAAGCATCAAAAAATTCAGGTGTGTCGATAAAGATTACCGGATTTTCTGTTTCTTCTTCACTTTCAAGATCGAAAGAATAATTCTTGAAGTTTCCAGCAGCATCCCAAACTTTTACCGTAATATTACTATCTTTATTTGTAATGGAATCTACTACTATTTCGCTATCTAATACAGATAGTTCATCTGTTACAATTTTTCCATTAACTAGAACTTGCCAATAATCAGCACCAGTTCCTCCTTCAGTGTCACTTAAATTAGCAATCGTTACTGTTTTAGTTTCCGGATCGAATTCTACATCAGCTGTTGGTGCTACTGTATCAACTTTCACTGGGAATTGAATTGATTGCCATTCTGCCCCTTCAAAGTCTATGACACCACTTAGTTGGATAATATAATCTCCATCAGCTGCAGCCTTGTTATTTATTTTTCCATCCCAACCATAACTAGTATTATAAGTGTATGGATTAGTAGAAATATAATGTTTCGTCAAATTTTTGGAAGTTTTAATAGTGCGAAGTTTATTTCGATCACTATCCAATACTTCAACTTTAAATTCTTTTGCATTACGGAATAGAGAAAATGCAGGAATTGCTTTATCACGCACTCCGTCACCGTTTGGAGAGAAGCCAAATCGAGAAGTATCAAAATTTCCACCACCATCAATAAACATACCTTGCTCATCTGCTAGTGCAGTATAACCCCAATAATACATTGGATCCCATGCAAAGTAATCAAAGATAGGTGCGTCATCCCATTCACCGTTAAAGCCAAAGAAAGGTACTGTAAGTGGAACGTTTCCTGTTGCATCTTCTTCAGTATCAGTAAGTGTTACAAAACCATCCACGAAAAATCCGTTCGTATAAACAGATTCAAATAGTTCAGCCATGAATGTAACATCTACTGAGATAGAAATATCAGTTGTGCCATTACCTGGTATAGTTACACTTTCTGGGGCTGTAATCTCTACCTCTTCCCCTTCTATCAAAACAAATTGACCGTCATTATTAGGATCGTTTACATATAAACCTCCTCCTGCAGGAGCAGGTGCATCCATTTGGACTTGTGTATTTACATTGTAGGTTTTCTCCTCATTAGAGAAGTTTTTAGCTTTTAATGTAAATGTGAATTTATTATCCTTAATTTCTTTCAGGGCAACTTTAGCTTCTCCAGTAGTTGTTTCGGTTACCACTACATCCGTCTCTAGCGCGTTAGCAAGTTGCATAAGTCCAGAACCTTGTCGTCTCGGAGAAACATACTCATTTGTTCCATCTCTATATTCAGCAAATACAACAGGTTTTGCCGTATTCATCAACAAGTTTTTAGCTAACTGAACGCGGTCACTGCCAGTCACTCCAAAATCACCGTCAACACGTTCTAAAATTAGTGCTGCTCCTCCTGAAACGTGGGGTGCTGCCATGGAAGTTCCGCTCATTAAACCGTATTTATCATTGTTTAATGTTGAGAAAATATTTCCTCCCGGAGCTGTAATTTCAGGTTTGAAATCTAAGTTTGGTGTTGGTCCCCAAGATGAAAAATCACTCATTAATCCAGCTGTCGGATTTGCTGTATTTGTAAACTGACCATCATATTGAACAGTAACAGATTTACCACCACTTAATGCAGCCTTAAGAGCATCGCCATCAGCTTTTAGTGAAAACATATATGGAATAGTTATTCCAGGATCAGAAGCCATATTAATAGTTCCCGCTGCATTGTTATAAATAATAACTCCAGCAGCCCCGGCAGCTTGTGCATTAATTCCTTTATCAACGAAACCAATATCACCACGCTTAATCAATGCAATTTTTCCTTTAAAGTCTTTTCCTGCAAAGTCTTCAGGTTTCCCTAAGCCAGCATCAATGACACCTACTTTTCCAGATAATTTCTTTAGTGGGTCTGCATTATTTGCTAATAGATAGAGAGCACGCCCAGCTTCTACCCCATCAATTTGGTAAGCATAGCTATATGCTGTCAATGTACTATTTTCAAAAGATGCCACACCTAAAGATTCCTTAGAAACACTCGGTGAACCCGTTAAACCATAATCTTGGTTTTCTGCGTATGGATAGAAATATCCATCACCAAATAAAGCTGAGTTACCTGCAGAGATTGATACAAGTACACCATTTTCTGTTGCTCTTTTTACTGCTTGTTGTTCTGGATTGTTTGCATCAACATATCCAGCTGTTGAGCCTAGTGACATATTGATAACATCAACACCTAATTTTAGAGAGTCATCAATTGCTTTCACATAAATATCACCATATGTCGAAGCAAAGCCCGGATCGTTACCGAAGACTTTTAATGCTAAAAGTTGAGCTTCAGGAGCAACCCCTTTTATACCTCCGTTTTCTTCGTCACCGTTTGCACCAACAGTACCAGCAACATGCATACCATGCATAGATGCATCTGGACCAATATCTAATATTTCATTATTTCCATCCATGTAGTTCCATCCAAACGGAACTTTAGATGTGAAATATTCTCCTTTTTTAATTGAACCATCTGCTAATAGTGCACTAACTTCTGACTTAGTAATCTCACCAGTGGAATCATTTGTTAATACCATATCTTTATGGCTCGGGTCAATTCCAGTATCAATGATACCAACAACCATACCTTCCCCAGTCTTCCCATAATCGTTCCAAGCTTCATGGGCTTGTACCAATTCTTTTGAATATTTCATTTCAGGTTTTTCAGTTGGACGTGCATATTCAGTAGATTCATAGACAGCTTTAACACCCGCAGTGTCTGCTATTTCATCGACATATTTCGCTTCTACTTCTGCTGAAAATCCATTGAATACCGTTGTGAAGTTTTCCAAGTATTCTATGGAAGGTGCAGTATCTGTGATAGAATCTTGTACATCTATTTGTTCATCTGTAACAGTTGCTTCTAAACTCTCACGTTCTGAAGGTTTTAACTGTTTATAAAGAACTCCTTTTTTCGTAGCTTTTTCAATCGTTGGAGCTTGCTCAAGTTCAACGATAATTCGTACTTTTTCATCCGGGTCTTCCGGATTTACTAATCTCTCTGGTAGATTCAGTTCAGGTTTTTGCAATTCTAACGAAGGTAAGTTTTTCTTACTCGCTATATTGGCACCAGAACCTGTCATACCGAATGCAGCAGGGCTAAACGACAACATAAATGCAGTTGTGATTAGCAAAGTTCTTTTCAATTTCAACAAATTATTTCCCCCTCTTAATTAATTACACTATTAAAAACAAAATAGTTTAAATAGTGAGTCAATATTGAATTTACCATATTTTGTGATTGTTGCAAACATTAATGTATCATTTAAAATATTACAAATATATTACGAATCTGGTAAGTTTATATTTTTAAGATTAAAAGTATGTAAATTTAATAGTGAATTGTGGCGGGTTTACGTTGAACTTTGAATTTATATTGAGAATCTAACAACATAAAAAAGTTGTTACAGATGCCAAGCATCCGTAACAACTTTTTGAATTTATTTCCAGATTGATTGTGCCCATTCTGGGTGATCGATGAATGGGTTGCGGTTTCCTTGCCATTTTTGGATGACGTTGTTGCGATTGCGTTCGAATTCATCGACTGGGTCTTGCTCGTTCCATTTTAGTAGGGTCGAAAGCTTTCCGTGGTAGGGTGCGCTTCCATTGCCTAGCTTTTCGTTTAGTTCTAAATCTACTTTATCGCCTTTTTCATAGCGTGTTGCCATGTAAAAAAGGATTCGTGCAACATCGCCTTTCACATTATTTGGTGGCTCAAACGAGTTAGAAGCTCGTTTACATTCGTTACAGTTGTTTATCGGACTGCCACCGTTATCAAAATCTAAGTTCCCTCTTGAGCTATTCACTTGTACATCTGTAGGTCTAAGATGGTGGATATCTGTTCCTGGTCCTTTAGTTGTGCCAAAGTTCCCATGGGATTTTGCCCATGTGTGTTCTCGGTTCCACTGTCCTACATTTCCACCATTGGCATTTTTAGAGCGTGATACACCTGAGTAAAACAATATGACATTGTTTTTATTGTTTGGGTCTTCATCTGTTTCACGTAATGCTTCCCATGCCTGGTCATAAGAAAGTTGAGTATTGTCGTCAATTATTTCATGTAGTGCAGCTTTTAACGCTAGACCTTCTTTTCCAATAGCATCTTTATAGTAGTCATCGGTAGGTGAGCTAGCGGAAGTAACAAGCACACTGAAGCTTGTCGTTACACTTTTTTCACCATCTGTAGCGGTAACTCCTACAATATGGCTTCCTTCATCAAGTGTTAGTTTTAATGTAGCGCCTTCTATCGTTCCTAATGTGGAAGTAAAAGTTAGAGCTTGGTTTTCTGGGTCTGCGAAATGATCTGTTAATAAGATCGAAATGGACTCTCCAGTTTTAACTGTTTGACTTGGAATACTTTTCTTTACTACTGGTGCTTGGTTTTCACCAGGTAAAGAAGGAACCACAATGGGTTCCCCTTTAGAATTTGTAAATTTAATATTTTTGCTATCTGCTCCATTAATAAATTCAAACTCTTGAATATTTTCAGCGCCTCTTATTTCTTTTACGTTCGTACCATCAATGATTACTTTTTTAACATTTGTACCTTTGAAATCCATATTTGCGCCAGCTTTTTCTGGTTTAATCGTTACAGTTTGTTCTGCAAAGCCGTCTCCATGGAATTCTGCATAATTACTCGTTAACATAATGCCTTCCGTAATTTCTGATTCATCGTCAAGTGTGATAGAAACGCTAGGCTTACCAATAGTAAGTTTCTTTGTTTGGAGATTTTTGATGTTGTATGTTTTTTCCGCTGTAATCGGTGTAACAACATCATCTGCTAATATATCAATTTGTACCATTACCGGATCGTGATCACTTGCACGTCCTGCCATATCTGTAAAGTCTGCATTGATATGAAGAATGTCGATTTTTGTTTTATTTTCTAAGTTTTTTGTAACTAAAATATGATCTAGTACTTGTGAGTTTCCTTGATATAGGTATGAGTATCGATCTGAGGTTTCCACTTTGTTAATCATATTTGTCATATGTTCACTTTCGTGAATTATAAGGGCATCGGCAAATTGATAGTCATTAAAGTCACCTAGTGATACAACATTCGCTGCTGGGTTTTTCGCCTTAATATCTACTACAAAGTCTGACACGATTTTTGCGATTTTTTTACGTTGGACTTCACTGTCGTATTTTGGCGGTTGAATAGATCCGAATAATGGTGTATCACCATTTTTTGAGTTCCAGTGATTTGCAATTACTACGACGCTTTCACCTTTAAAATCAAACTGTGCTGCTAAAGGTTTACGGCTGCTGTTAAATGCGCTATTTGTTGGATCGATACGACCTGGGTTAAACGTTAACTTGCCATTTTCGTAGCCAACTGCCGTTGTAGCAGAACCTGGTGTAGCACCTTCCGTTAACTTCACGCGGTCTGGATTGTATAGGAATCCAACACGAATATTTGCATTTGGTGCACCGCCGTCTTGATTGTTTACTGGGTCAATATTTACATACTTGTAGTTTGCTCCGCCAGCAGTTTTAATAGCTGCAATAAGTCTTGCATAGCTTTGATCTGCCTTTGAATCTCCGGTACTTTCTCCGTTATTGTCTTGTACTTCTGTGACACCAACAATATCAGGACTTTGCATATCTGTAGCAATTGCTCTTGCTAATTTACGTGCTTTATCATCCGTAGTAGATGTTTTGTTATTCGAGAAGTTTTCTAAGTTATAAGAAGCAATAGTTAACTTATCTTCTGCTTTCACAATTGTTGTTTTTTCTGGTGTTGCAGCTCCTTTTGTATGGGCAGCTTTCATTTCATCTAAAGAGACATAGATTTTAAAGTTTTGGAATGAATAGCCTACCACTCCAGTAATCGGTCCTTTAAATTTGTCGCCAGTTGCTACTTCGAAATCACGACCAGGTCCATTTGGTTCTAAACGGAATTGTACGCGATTTGGGTTTTGATTGTCCTTTTCATATAAAACTCCACCATGAAGAGAGTTCGTTGGAGCGTTTTCCAAAACAGTAATTAAGTCGCCATGCTCTTGAGGCGCTACTGCTTTCACATTTCCAACTTGCACGCGCATTCCTTCGATGCTTTCCCAGAAATCGATTGCGTCTACTGTCGGATTGAAAACTGTAAGATTGTCGCTATCAATTTTAGCTAGTGACATTTTCGTTTCATCGATTAAGATTGGAGCTGGTAAAGCTACGCCACTTTTAATGACTTCCACTTTTCCACCTTGGTCATTTCGAACATTGATTTGTGTAGTTTTCAAATCTGTTGTTTGACGATCATCATATCCATCGTATGCAAATTCACTTACTTTTCCAGTTACCGATACTAAATCTCCTACTTTAATCGGCCATGTTTTTGTTCCACTGTAAAGTACGATGGCTTCAGAAGTATTAGGATTCGTGTCAGCTAATGCATCCGGTGTTTGGATATGATAGTAGGTTGCACCATTTAATAAGAATGAGTAGGTTACAACTCCTTGAATCCCTTCGACTGTTTTATTGTCAAAAGAAGTGAAGTGCCCTGCTCCTTGGATATCATGAATTTGAAGACTATCTGTAATTGTATATTCGAATGATTTTACTTCACTAAAAGTGCCATCTTGTGTTTTTACGACTGCTTTAAGCGTTGAATTCTTTGTGATATTAATTGGAGATACATATTTTACACCAAATCCAATTGGATCTTTTCCATCCACAGTATATAAAATCTCTGCATTTGCCGTAGTTGTGGATAATGTCACTGTTGTGCTTCCAACAAAAGTTCCACTTCCCGGGCTTGCTATTACAGGTTGTATAATAGAACTGTCTGCCACAATATCTGAAACAGAGCGTGGGATAATTTGATAATCCGCATCAAACTGTTGAACAATACCAGTAATAGATTCGTACGTATTACCAACGATTAAGCCTAATGAGTTGTTTTCATCACGAACGATGAAATCTGTCGTTCCATCTGTTGCTGTATAGTTTCCTGCATTCACTGCAGTTAATGTAATTTGTTTTGCTTGAACAAGTTGGGATTCATTGTTTTCATTTACCTCTGCTCCAGTTACAACCTTAGGACTTGGAGCTCCTACATTTTCCGTCTTCGCAACTATTGTGGCACCGTCTAATTGAAGAAGTCCTTTGAAATCTGCTAATTTACCTGTAAGTGTTACCTCATCCCCTACAGTTGCAGCTAAGCTTGCAGGACGTATTGCAATACCGCCTGTCGCATCTTGAACTGAAATTGTATTTTTCAAGTTTGCTGCTACAATCCCTTTAACAGTCACCGTTTGACCAAGAGCTGTATTGCGTGCTTCTGCAATTGACACCGCTCCAGTTTCACTTAAAATAGTATACGTAAATTCAGCGATAGCGCTGTCAGTTAATCCTTCTTTTACAGCGATTGCTTTTATCGTCATATCTTTATCGATAACGATTGGATTTACAAAAACGGTACTAGCAGTAGTTGGAGCTGCTCCATTCGTAGTGTAGTAGATGGTTGCTCCTTCCGTACTCGAAGATAGGGTTATTTCTGTACCAGCTGTAACAGTTGAAGGTGGCGTTGAAACTTTGACCGCACCGACTTGTGTTTCTCCAGGATCAGGGTTGCCAATGTCCATTGTGTGGGTGCCTAGATTAGAAGAATCATCTTTTGGTAGTGTCGTCCATTCTGCTGCTGGATCGAAAGCATCGCTCGTAATTGAATCTCCAGATTGAATATTACTTTTACGTACTAAAGTAACATCTGATCCCCAGACAACTTTTGACCCGATCTGCCCAATAGAATCAATAACTGTGCCAGATTTCTTCAGAACAACTGGGTCATCTCCATTAAAATTAACTACGGTACTATTCGCAAGATTTCCCTTGCTTTTTATATCAGCATTCGCAGCACTATTATAAAGTACATACGTCTTTCCATTTTCCAATGTGCCCGACAAATTTAACTTTGCAGTAGATGCAGTTGCTCCATTTGCATAAAGCTCAAGAGAGTAGTCACTCAAATTTATTACAGCACCTGTTCCATTGTAAAGTTCAAGTGCTTTGTTACTAGAGCTACCTTCAATATACTCCGAAATAATTAAGTCAGATGCATTCGTAGCGGCTATAGCCTTTGATGGCAGCACTGGAATTACTAGACCAGCTACTAAACTTGCAGATAAGAAAGCATTTATGGGTCTTTTCCAATTCCTTTTACTCATCTATACAGTTCTCCTTTTATATAGGGATTTCTAGTAAAGTTATTATGATGATTTACCAAGCTTTCTAATTTCTATTCGAAAGCTTGGTAAATTGCATTAAAGAATGGTGTCTCCATCTACCATAATTCCATCAAGATCTAGAGTTTCTCCGTTTAGCCCTGAAAGGTCCAAGTTACCTTTAACCGTAATATTAGAAAGTGTCATATTATTAGAAGAAACTCCTGTAATGATTAAGTTTCCTTTAATAATGGCATTTCCAAGGAAGGCCACATTTGTAACTGAAACGGTCACGTCGCCATTGTAGACTTTTGGTGCATTAGGTGTACCTGAGAAATCTTTCGCAGGAATATCTCCACCTGGGTATTCATTATCTGGCTTTTCATCTTTCACGTCGACAATGCGTCCTTCTACTTTTGGATCCACGTTGACTAGACTTACAAGATGCTCACGTAAATTTTCCCAATCGGATAGACCTAGATCTGTTACTCTACCATCTGCGTAGGCTTTTGCTAACACCGTATAGCCGTCTCCACCTTTAGCGGTGAATGCATTGGTTGCAACTGTGTATTTCTTGTCATTTTGAATTTCCGTGTAAGTTCCATCTGCATTTTTATAAGCAATGGATACGACGCGTTGTCCAACAGGTTTGGATGAATCATATTTTACTCTTGCACCTGATACATGAAGGAATCCTCCATTTTCACGCGGAAGTTCTTTGAAACTAATTTCAAATGTTTCTTTGATTTCTGCACCGGTTAGATCGATCGTTGCTAATGTATTTCCGAATGGAAGCACTGCGATTACTTCACCTACTGTAATCGGACCTTGGTTGATCGCTTCACGGATGCCACCGCCGTTTTGGAAAGCCATGACAACATCTTTGTTGTATTCTTTTGCTTTATTAAGCATGCCGTCCGTTATCAAATTGCCAAGTGGAGTTTCGTTTTTGCGTACACTTGGATTTGTAAGAACATCACCCATACGAGGGTTTTCCAATGCATTAACAGCAGTTGCGCCAGTAGGTTCCGTTTTAATCGCTTCAATTTTACTTGAATATTTCTTTAATATTTCTGCAGCTTCAGGATTCTCTGCCTTATCTGCAACTTTTATTAACTTTCCTGCATGTCCTACAATAACCCCGTTTTTATCGAAAGTGACATCCAATGTTCCAAGGAAATCAGCATACTGGTAAGCTTGCACAATAATTGTAGGCTGAGCATTTTTGCTAACTAAAACTGGCTTGTCTAGTTGGGTATGACTATGTCCACCGACAATAATATCAATACCTTCGACTGCTTTAGCTAGTTCCATATCATTGTCCACTGCTGGATTGTCGTCGTAGCCAATATGTGTGATGGCAACAATCTTGTTAATGCCCATTTTCTCAAACTCAGCAACCATCTTTTTCGCATCTTCAATATAGTTAGAGAAGGTGATATTTCCTGGACTCGAAATGTCTTTTGTTTCAGCAGTTGTTAAACCGAAGATCCCAATTTTCTCCCCATTTACTTCCTTTACTATTCCTGAATAAATATTGGCATTCTCAGGTTTTTCTTCAATTTTCGTATTAAACAAGCCTGTAAATAGGCTGTCTTTTGAAAAATCAACGTTTGCAGATACAAACGGGAAGTTTGCTGCTTTGATGAAATCTGCTAATGCTTTGTGACCTTGTGGTGATGAACCAAGATCAAACTCATGATTCCCAAACGTCATTGCATCGACTTTCATTAAATTCATAAATTCTAAGTCGGCTAATCCTTTAAATTCATTAAAATAGAGAGTTCCTGAGAAAACATCCCCAGCGTCTAATAATAATGAGTTCGGTTTAGTAGCACGTACTTCATTCACCGCTGTCACACGTTTTGCAGCATTATCTAAGTGGGCATGTGTGTCGTTGAAATGCATAAGTGAGAGTTCAAAATTCGCATTACTTTTAGGTATAACTGAAATAGCTTGCTCGACTGATTGGTTACTTAATGTATGGGTAATGGTCACACTTGAGTCTGCTGTTGTGAGTATGGAGCCATGTTCTTTGCTTACTGTAATCCCTTTTGCGGCAAAGTCTTCATATCCAACGTTTTCTGTTGATTCATCAGATTTGGTTAAGGTGATTACTAATCCGGTTAAGTCCAGCGTGTCGCCTTCTTGATACGTTGTTTTGGTTGGTGGAGAGCTTATTGCTGCCCCTGTCACTGTTACAGTTGCTGCTTCTACAGTAATAGGTTGTTCGACTGATTGGTTACTTAGTGTGTGGGTAAAAGTTACACTTGAGTCTGCTGTTGTGAGCATGGAGCCATGCTCTTTGCTTGCTGTAATACCTTTTTTGGCAAAGTCTTCATACCCAACGTTTTCTGTTGATTCATCAGATTTGGTTAAGGTGATTACTAAACCGGTTAAGTCCAGCGTGTCGCCTTCTTGATACGTTGTTTTGGTTGGTGGTGTGCTTATTGTTGCACCTGTCACCCACACAGTTGCTGCTTCTACAGTAATAGGTTGTTCGACTGATTGATTACTTAGTGTGTGGGTAAAAGTTACACTTGAGTCTGCTGTTGTGAGCATGGAGCCATGCTCTTTGCTTGCTGTAATACCTTTTTTGGCAAAGTCTTCATACCCAACATCTTCGGTTGATTCATCGGATTTGGTTAAGGTGATTACTAAACCGGTTAAGTCCAGCATGTCTCCTTCTTGATACGTTGTTTTTGTTGGTGGAGAGCTTATTGCTGCCCCTGTCACATCAAGGATTGGAGTTTCGTCATCTTTTTCTAATACGGTTAATTCATAAGTGGTTACACTACTATCCTTTCCTCCATTTAAAACGGCATAAGCTTTTAATGTCACTTTTCCTTTTCCTAGTACGGGAATACTTACTTTACCGTCTTTTACTTCTACGGCATTCGAAGCGGGTGTTGGATTACTACCATCTAGCGTATAGTAGACTTTATTTCCCTTTGTAACAGTTAACTCAATGATATCTCCGGATGTAACCGTAGTTTTTCCCGAATATATCGGGGTAGATGCGGTTTCTGTTACTGGATTTTGACCAGGGCTCTCTGAACCATTTCCAGGACTCGTGTAACCTCCGCCAGAGGATGGTGGTGTTACTGGTTTGGCATCTGGGTTCGCTACACCATTAATCTTTGCGATATTTGCCTTTACTTTGTCATAGTTTGGAATGATATCTTTTGCTTTTGCTCCAGCTGGTAAAAGAAGGTCGCCGATTTTAGCATTTGTGCCGAGCGTGACTTGTGCGGTTTTGGAATGGACTTTTAGTTTTTCAACCTTGGCGTCGACTGTGACTGAGGTAGTTCCTTGCTTTATTTGGAGTGATGCTAATGTTATGTTTTTGATCGTGATGAAATTGCCGTTAGTGGAAAGTTCACCATTAAACTTATCGCCATTTCCATCCAATACGAGGTAGTTATTAGCATTTCCGCTTGTTTGCATTTCAATGTCGCTAATGCTTTCGATTTCTTTGTCTTTCACTGTGTATTTTATATGTGAACCTTTCAATACTGCTAAATTGGATTCACTTAAGATGTTCGCGAAGCTTTTAGAGATAGCGTACGTTCCATCTGAAACTGTTAGTTCATTATTAGCTATATTTTGTATGATGATTGCTTCTTGTTTTTTGGTAGTTTCTGTTCGGTAAATGAAGGATGCGGCTTGTCCACGTGTGACATATGCATTTGGTTCATACTTGCTAGCTGTCTTACCAGTTGTGATTTTATTGGCAAATAAAGTCTGAATATAATTCGCATGCCATTCATTGTTTTTCACATCATCAAATGGTAAATTACTATACTTCTCTTCTTCAAACTTAAAACCTTTTACTAGCATCTTAGCCATTTGAGCACGTGTTAAGTTGCCATCAGGGTTGAATGTATTATTTTCATAGCCTTTTAAAACGCCAGCCTCGACAAGTGCAGCAATCGCTCCATAGTTTGGATGGCTTGAACTCACATCTTTGAATCCAGGGTTTTTTACGTTTTTTGTATCTAATCCTAAAGCAAGCGCCATTATTTTGGCCGCATGTGCTCTACTAATATTTTCAGAAGGTCTGAACGTGCCATCTTCATAACCAGAAATTATTCCTCTAGCTGTTAAATTCTTCACAGCTTCATAGAAATGCTGAGATGCTTGTACATCGGAGAAGGATTTTTCTTTCGCATCCGCTGCTAATGCATTTGGTGGTGACAATGTTACAAGTGATCCAGTTGCTAAAGCCATTGCCAGCGCTGCCTTATACGTCCGTTGTCTTAGCTTTCTTCTTTCTTTCATAAAACTAGCCTCCTATTAATCTATAGTCGCATTGAGGGACTGCCAAATTTCCTATACCTTTCAACATATGTTAGGTATTAGAGAAAGATTCCAAAATACTTGAAAGATAGATTATTCGTTTCTACTTCTAGGAGTGTTTGAGAATTTGCATGAATCTGTCCCTGTGTAAGAAACAATTCTGAATTATTTCTTACACAGGGACGAAAAAAAAAGAATCGATTAGATCGATTCTTTTTTTTAGTGCAGTGCTCGGTTGATAAACGACGTGAATTGCTGTCTGGTTACGGTATTATTTGGGCGATACGTATTATCTATCGTGAAACCAGTGGTGATTCCTCGGGCATATAGTGTTGTAATCTCTTTATGGTATGGATTGGTTGGACTTATGTCTTTAAAGTTATGTTCAGTACTGCCTTGCAGCTTAAATCCATTTACGATTGCTTTTGCCATAACATCGCGTTTCATCGGTTGGAAGGCATTAATCTTACCATTCTGTGGTTCAATGATGCCATATCGGACGCCGGTGGCAAGGGCTGCGTAGCCATAATCTCCTTTTTTCATATCGGAGACGTTCATTGTAGCTGATGCGGATGCATTAATTCCTAATGATCGTAAAATCATTTCCGTTGCTTGTACACGTGAGAGTGTTCCAGTTGGATAGAATTTACCTTTGGATCCTTTAATAACTCCTAGTTTATAAAGAGATAACATATCTTGGTAGGCTGCATTTGACTTACTTACATCTGGAAAGAAGGGTACCTCTCCGATGCCGGCATTGTTGGAAGAGGATACTTTTTTAAATGTCTTCGTTGATGCTACGACCGGAATCTGCTCGGCAATACTAGTGCGATCCTTTCTACCTTCTGTGAATATTGCTCTAATCGTATACGTTCCATTAGCTAGTTTTTTAGGTAGAGAAAGTTGAAACTTTTCATTGTGTATTCGATAACTAGTTTTGTCTGGAGATAGTCCCGGTATATACATTTTTTTGCTGGTAGTGATTATTTTTTCATTCGAATCTAACACTTCTATATGGACTGTACCCCGTGCTGGAACATTGCCTTTATTTTCGGCAGAAACGGTACTGTACACAACAAAATCATTCGCTCTTTGATACGCTGAGATATTACTTTGCGTGAGGGAGACATTATAATTTCGTTTCAATTCGGTTGTATGTGGTTCGGAAACCCAGTTTAGGGAATGCTTTAAGAATACTTGTCCATCCTTGTCCCCGGTTGTCTTATCCCAGTTTTGTAATTTTCCAGCTGTTATGTGATCATACATTTTAAATCCGATATATACCATTCTACCTTTGCCATATTCTACTGCATAAGCTGCTCCTGTCGAACCTTTTTGAATAGTATTTGGTTTATCGGTTGCTGAGTAACTTGTATATGTTAGTAGTGGTGAAATTGCTTTGTTCCACGGTTCGATTACTTCAATCCAATCCCCGGTTGGTCTAGTGTTAGTAAAAGATAGACTCGTTTTACCAAGTTCTTTATATGTGTTCGTTAAAACTGGATGTTTGTTTGACGTATTTTTAACAGTAAAATTGGTTAACTGTACGTCATCTATAAAACGAGAAGCAAAAACTTCGGTCAGGTTATCCCACTCCCATATCCACGTCAATGTGTCGTAGATAAGAGGCGTTCGGTCATTTTTTTGGACGGTATCCATATGAGCGGACTCATTACGGGCAGTCCCGAAGGCGAAGATAGCTCCTCCACCATCCTGAATATATAATTTCACATTTTCACGCTCGGCTACATTCATCATGACCGTATACGGGAATACTATTGCATCATATTTATGTAACTCACTTAAACTCTTTAACTCTGTTTCAGTAATTTTAGAAACCTGGAATCCCTGTGATTGGTACAGCTGATAGAGTTTATCTGCCTTATCACTAACGAGACTCCATTTTTTCATCTTTGTATATGTTTGGCTTGGTCCGTGATACAGAATTCCTATCTTCGGCTGATCCGTTTCTGCTGAAGCTTCCTTTGTAGCTGTCATCCATCCGATTGAAAGGATAAGTATGAATGCAATGATGTATTTCATCGTAAAACCTCTTTCTTTTTAAAGTTGTTCGTCTTTCTTCTATTATACATTGCACCTGGTGAAAGGTGGCAGTTCTCTCGTATGAGCGGTGTGCTCTCTCGTATGAGCGCTGATCTCTCTCGTTCAGGAGATGCTCTCTCATATAGAAGCAGAACGCTCTCTTATAGAGGTGGATCGCTCTCGTATGAGCGGTGAACTCTCTCGTTCGGGAGGTGCCTCTCTCATATAGAAGCAGATTTCTCTCGTATAGAGGAGAATCGCTCTCGTATGAGCGGTGAACTCTCTCATTCGGGGGATGCTCTCTCGTATAGAAGCAGATCGCTCTCGTATGAGCGGTGGGCTCTCTCATTCGGGAGATGCTCTCTCGTATTGGGAGTTGGTGCTCTCGTATGAGCGGCGATCTCTCTCGTTTGGGTGATGCTCTCTCATATAGAAGCAGATCGCTCTCGTATGAGCGGTGACCTCTCTCGTTCGGGGGATGCTCTCTCATATAGAAGCAGATTTCTCTCGTATAGAGGAGAATCGCTCTCGTATGAGCGGTGATCTCTCTCGTTTGGGAGATGCTTCTCTCATATAGAAGCAGATCTCTCTCGTTGGGGTGGCTCCCTCTCGTATATTGACGGGTACTTTTATAAAACTTTCAATAGTGAACTGTCCCTGTGTAGAGAACTATTCAGAATAGTTCCCTACACAGGGACGATATTCGGTTGTTTTCCATTCGATATGTCCATTTCCCTACTCGATTACTCCTCGGAAGTTAGCTATGCTATAATTTGAAGGGATTAATATGATTAAAAGGAGTACATGTATGCCAGAGCAAATTTTAGAGAAATTCAAGCAGTGGCTTCGCCCGGAGTGGAAGTCTGCATTTATGGCCAGTATTGTTATTGGCTTTTTGATTCATTTGTACGCATTTGTCAATTATTTACCTAATCATGATGGACTTATTAATATTCATAATACGCAGTTGAAGTTTAAACTAGGGCGTTTTTTTCTCGGTCCTTTTAGTGGAATAAGTTCCAATTTTGACTTACCGTTTGTTATCGGTGCGTTGTCTATTCTTTATTTGGCGATAACTGTCGTATTGATAGTAGAGATTTTAAAGCTTCGGAAAACCCTGTCTATTTGGTTAACAGCTGGTTTGGTCGTAAGTTTTCCAACTATTGCTTCGACATTTTCTTATATGTTCACTGCTGATGGGTATATGATGGGCTTTTTACTTGCTGCCCTTGCAATTTTAGTGACACAGAAGTTTAGATTTGGCTTTATAGCGGGAGCTTTCATCTTCTATTTATCGGTTGGAATTTATCAGGCCAATCTCCCACTTGCACTTACTTTAATCGCGTTAGTATGGTTAAAGGATTTGTTATATAGCAATAAAAAGATAAAGGTAATTATTTATAAATGGATTAGCTACATACTCACGATTGGTGTTGGAATGATACTTTATGCCATTACATTTAAAATCTATCAAACCTACTTTGCAGGGGAGATTTCTGATTATCAGGGGTTGAATGAAATTGGGGCTGGATCCTTGAGCTTGTTATCGGCTTTTGTTGCTATAAAGGATTCCATGGTGGCCTTTTTCTTTGGCGGCTTCCGGGCAGATACAGCAATGACTTTTATGGATGTATTGAATGTCTTTTTAGTAGTTGTAACTATTGCCGGCTTTATATGGGCATTACGTAAACTGCCACTTGTACATATTATACTTGCTGTCGGCATTTTCGTTATGATGCCAGTGCTTTCTTATTGTATGTATTTCGTATCACCTGGTGTGGAATATCACATGCTGATGGTGATGGGACTTTTTAGTTTTTATGTGCTCCCGATTTTATTTTACGACCAGATGGTTAGTGAAAAGAAATTTGGACAAGGTGTTGCTTGGTCTACTGTTATCGTACTTGGATTGACCGTGTTTAACTTTGGACTAATCGCAAATATATCGTATTTTAATACGACATTGAAGTATGAAAAGTCCATTTCCTATGCTAACCGAGTACTGGACCGTATAGAACAAACTCCTGGTTATGAAAACGCTACGAAGCTTGCGATATTTGGAACATATTATTTGAAATCTGAATTGGGCTCTTCAACGATACCTGATAGACTTCCATCTATGACGGGTGTTATTGGAGAAACGATGCTAGCACAGCCTTATCATTATCAGTATTTGTTTGCCAATGAGTTTGGAGAATCTTTCCACTTAGCGAGTCCAGAGGAAAAACAGACTATTCAGGAGAGCGAATGGTTCGAAGGCATGCCTACTTGGCCACATCCCGATTCTGTTCGAGTCGAGGATGATATTATAGTGATAAAGTTAAATAAATAAATAAAGGACGTGGATACAATCGGTACTATAAAAAAAGCAATTATTCCAGCGGCAGGTCTTGGCACACGATTCCTACCTGCCACAAAAGCTATGCCGAAAGAAATGCTTCCAATCGTGGATAAGCCAACCATTCAATATATAGTTGAAGAAGCAATCGCATCAGGAATTGAAGATATAATTATCGTAACAGGCAAGCATAAACGCGCCATCGAAGATCACTTTGATAACGCTTATGAGCTAGAAGCAAACTTATTGGAGCATGAAAAATTTGACCTGCTCAATAAAGTACAGGCTCCTTCTACTGTCGATATCCATTATATTCGTCAAAAAGAACCGCTTGGGCTAGGACATGCCATCTGGTGTGCACGAAAGTTTATCGGGGATGAGCCGTTCGCCGTTCTACTGGGAGATGATATTGTTTCCAGTGAAGTGCCTTGTCTCGCTCAGCTGATCAACCGTTTTGATGAAGTACAAAGTAGTGTTATCGGTGTACAAAAAGTGCCTTTAGAGGATGTTCATCGATACGGTATTATAGACCCGATCAATGCGGATGACCGTTTAATGAAGGTTCGTCAATTTGTAGAGAAGCCTAAACAGGCAGATGCACCTTCCCAATTTGGGATTGTCGGCAGATATATTTTAACGCCAGCCATTTTCTCTCTACTAGAAGATCAAAAAATCGGTGCTGGTGGTGAAATCCAATTGACGGATGCGATAGAGCGATTAAATAGAAGTGAACCAGTATATGCCTATAACTTTGAAGGTAAACGCTTTGATATCGGTGAACAGCTTGGGTTCATAGATACGACAATTGCTTTTGCTTTAGAAAGGCCGGATTTACGTCAAGGTGTGGAAGATATATTGAAGAAATATATGAAATCACTAGTGTCTCATTAATTAGTTCGCATCAACAGTGAACATTATGAAATTGGTTCAGTTATATAAAATATGTTATTATCAAGAGTGTTGATTTTAAAACTAGTATTTGTAATGAAAGGAGCTTTTCGTTGAATACTCATATTGGAGATTCGACTGTTTTAATCATCGTTCCTGCTTTTAATGAAGAGGAAGCGATTGAAAGTACAATTTTAAAACTACAGAAATTAAGAACGACCCATAGCTCGGTGGATATATGTGTTATAAATGATGGGTCTAGAGATCGAACTGCCGAAATTGTGAGATCGCATCCGGACATCATTTTGATAGATCTTGCAAATAATCTAGGTATCGGTGGTGCAGTTCAAACGGGTTATAGATACGCGCATGAATTTGGCTATGACGTTGCTGTTCAATTCGATGCGGATGGACAACATAACGAAGAGGATTTGGCGGCAATTGTACGTCCGGTTCTCGCAGGAGAATGTGATATGTGTATCGGGTCCCGTTTCGTGGAAAAGACTGCATATGAAGGAAGTATAGCGCGACGCTTTGGTATTTATTACTTTCAATACCTCATCTTTTTGTTAACGGGTCAAAAATTCACAGATGCAACTTCTGGGTACCGTGCGATGAACAAGAAAGTTATTGCCTTATTTGCTTATGATTATCCGCGTGATTATCCGGAACCTGAAGTAATTATTTATTTACGGCGAAAAAAAATGAAGATTATTGAAAAAACGGTTAATATGCATGCACGTCAAGGAGGAGTGTCTTCTATTACACCATTTAAATCACTTTATTATATGGTTAAAGTGACGCTTTCAATTATTATGCAGAAATTGATAAAGGAGAACTAATATGAATATTAGCTTGCTTTCATTTTTAATCGTTCTCTTCTTGTTTTTTTTCATCATCGAGTCGGTTCGAAGAGGAATTCTGGAGACAAAGTATTCCCTCTTATGGATTGTCACGTGTTTTGCAATGGGTTTTCTAACACTTAATGTGAATTTTATCAATAAGCTAAGCGGCTATATTGGTATCTATTATGCACCTTCCCTGTTATTTCTATTTGGCTTATTGTTTTCAATTCTTCTAATTTTTGATTTGACCAGAAGGGTATCTAAACTAAACAAAGAGTTAACGACGCTAACACAGGAACAGGCGATATTGAAAAAAAAATTAGAAGAGAAGGAATAAGACATGGTTTATCTATTGTTATTAATTAATGTTTCTCTCCTCGTAAGTGGGCAAATCTTATGGAAAATGGCTGTAACAGGAATTGAACAATGGAGCATTTCAACCATAATCGGAGTCATCTTATCTCCACTATTCATCGGTGGAGCTACGCTGTATGTTATTGCGACGGGTATCTGGCTTGTTATCTTAAGTAAGTTACCTCTTAGCGTTGCGTATCCAAGTCAGAGTATCGGTTATGTTTTCGGTGCAGTCCTTGCGCTGTTCATTTTTCGTGAAACCATTTCACCAACTCAATGGTGTGGAATGGCTGTTATCATATTTGGAGTATATCTTGTAGCTAAATAGTTTAGAGGTGATCGATTCACATGAAATTCATTAAAAATCATATAGTTTTTATTAGTTTATTAGTTATATATCTGATTGTAAATCTCTTTTTCTTAATAATGCACCCTGGAACATTATTTAACCAACCGGAGCGATTTGGAGAAGCGATTTCGACTTACGGTTCAAGAGACGCCTCACTCTATGCAAAAATGGCATGGCAGCTCATTACTGATGGAGTTTATGGCTATAATATTGAAGGCTCCAACGCCTATGTTACATACGGTCATCCGCTATATCTAACAGTATTATTTAAAATAGCAGACATTCTCAATACGAATCATATTATGGTCTTTCGATTGTCAAATATGCTGTTGAATCTTGGCATTGTCATCCTAATTTATGCCATTTCGATGCGTTTATTCAAACATAAATGGGTAGCGATCCTTGCTAGTATTTTCTACATGACACATATCGGTCCTCTGCATTACTTCAGAACTGCACTTACGGAAATTCCGGCAATCTTTTTATTCCTTCTGTCGATTTGGCTGTTCTTATTTGCTTTAGCGAAAGACAAATACCGCTATCATATCTTATTTGGTATCGTTGCATCACTTCTATTAATGTTCCGTGCAACGCCAGCACCCATGTTGTTGTTCGCTTGGTTCATCGTTATTGGTCATAAAGGATTTAAAGAAGCTGTGAAAATTGGTTTCCTTTGGGTGATTGGACCCGTTGTCGTCATGGTGCCTTGGGTCATCCGAAATCTAATCATGTTCGGGGAACCTTATTTGTTTTCTTCCCATTCAGGCGGTCCACTTCTAGGTGGAGCAAATCCATTTTACTTAATCCCTCAAGCGGATCTCGTGCAGCAATCCATAGCTGCAGGATTAAATGATTCTGAATATGGAAAACAACGAATTATGGAAGGATTCGAAACAGACTTTCCACTTTGGTTCAGCTGGTTTACTATAGGTAAAACTTTATGGTTATTTTTCGATAACTTAGGAAATCCTGATGGACTAGGACCTTACTCCGACGTGTTTACGGACTTCTGGCTCGCCTTTTTCAAGTATCAAAATATGTTCGTCGTAACGATTGCTTTCCTATCTGCAATTTTATTAAGAAAACATAAACCACTTGTATATATAAGCACTTTACTTTTAATATATATATTCTTCTCAAATATTTTCTTAACCATTCCAAGATATGGACTGCTCGTCTTTCCAATTATATCGATTGTTGCCGCATATGGGCTCGTTACATTTGGGACGTTCGTAAAAAATAAAGTTAAAAGTAACAGAGTTTAGTCTTATTATATTAACTATACATGAGCGTCCCCTGAAAAAAACAGGTGGGCGCTTTTTGGATTCTTTCTGGTGTTAGTTTTGGGATGTTATGTGGTAGTTAGCAATGCTTGTGTGTTTACCGTTGAATATTTAGGTCGGTAGAAAAAGAGGTCGGTGCAATTAGTTCGGTACTTGCGTTCATCCGGCCGATACTTGCTCTCGCTGGAGTGGTACTTGCGGTTTGACGATGTTTACTTGTGATTCTGGCTGGTTTACTTGCGCTTGAGGGGGATTTACTTGCGGAACGGGATTTTTTTACATTTCTACAGGTTCAGTGGAAAAGGAATTCGATATAATAAGCAATTAGTTCGGTACTTGCGTTCACCTGGCGGATACTTGCTCTCGCTGGAGTGGTACTTGCGGTTTGACGATGTTTACTTGCGGTATTAGTTGGTTTACTTGCGCTTGAGGGGGATTTACTTGCGGAACGGGATTTTATTCCATTTTTAAAGGAACGGTGGAATAGGAATTCGAATAATAAGCAATTAGTTCGGTACTTGCGTTCAGCTGGGGGATACTTGCTCTCGTTGGAGTGGTACTTGCGGTTTGACGATGTTTATTTGCGGAACTGGTTGGCTTACTTGCGCTCGATGGCGATTTACTTGCGGAACGGGATTTTATTCCATTTTTAAAGGAACGGTGGAATAGGAGTTCGATATAATAAGCAATTAGTCCGGTACTTGCGTTCACCAGGCCGATACTTGCTCTCGCTGGAGTGGTACTTGCGGTTTGACGATGTTTACTTGCGGTATTAGTTGGTTTACTTGCGCTTGAGGGGGATTTACTTGCGGAACGGGATTTTTTTCCATTTTTACAGGTTCAGTGGAAAAGGAGTTCGATATAATAAGCAATTAGTCCGGTACTTGCGTTCACCAGGCCGATACTTGCTCTCGCTGGCGTGGTACTTGCGGTTTGACGATGTTTACTTGCGGTATTAGTTGGCTTACTTGCGCTTGAGGGGGATTTACTTGCGGAACGGGATTTTTTTACATATAAACAAAAAACCCTCTCATCTGAGAGGATTTTTGTGTTATTGGCCTACGATTACTTGTGCTGTTAGGGTGTTGCCGTCTACGATGTAGGTTAGGTAGAAAGTGTCGCCTTTTTCTACGTCTTTAAATATTAGTGTATTGGTTCCATTGCCTGTTACGGTTGGTGCTATATTGTCCGCGTCTGCGTTAACTAGGTTGGTTGCTGTTATTTTGATACGGCTTGCTGCAGCTTTGGATATATCTTCACCGTACTGATCGGTAATTTTCAATACTGCTCTTAAATCAGCGGAAGAGATATTTACTGTTGCTGTTGTTGCCGGAACTTTTATCACTTGGTCCCCAATTATTAGGCCATTAGTTGGTTGAAGCTCGATACTACTTGCAAGTGGCTCTGCCTTTGTCACGATAATCTGTTGGTCAAGTGTTACTGGCTGACGATCAGCATTTACAATTACTTTTACTGGAACAGCCTTATCTTCTTTATCTACAATATCTTTTGTTCCTCGAACGGATAGTTTTCCGTTTAATATATTGTAAACGAGATCATTATGCCCAGTGATTACGGTATATTCAGCCTTTGGCACAACAAGTCTATTGCCATCTGATGTGATTCCGTAAACAATCAATTCGGTAGCATAGTTTTCTACTGATAGAATCGATGGGTTATCGTAAATTTGTGCAATAGGTTTCATTTCATAGGAAACGATGCTCGCTTTATCGATTACTCTTAGGTTCATATCATATGCACTAGACTCTAAGACCTGAGCGATACCTTTTGCATCTACTTTTTGTAAAGTCAGCTTGATCGCATCTGCCCCTTTTTTATTGCCTGTTACGGTTACTTCGTTTTTAGCTGAAATTACTTTGTTTGTTGAAACTTTTACTTTGTCATCCATTGCATCTACTTTAACGAGGTATTTACCAGCGTTCGCAGTTGTTTCAGCTGTTGCTAGGTTTGAATCATTTAATACAAACTCCCGATCATATTGATCTAACACAATAATTGACTCTTTGTTTAATGTAATTGCTCCGCCAACTAGGAGATTTGTTTCTAAGTCTTTTGTTGATACAATCTTATTTGCTTCTGCTTTCGCTTTAACTGTTATGCGAAGTGTTTCTGACCTCTTCGTTGCTGTTGTTGCTGTTATTAGTACTTGACGATCTTTTGTTGCTTTGGAGGAATCCGTTAATACTAGTTTTGCTTTGCCCGTCAATAGATCGCTTTCTATCGTAGCTTTTACATTCGCATCATTTGTTGTTACAGTCACGCCATTTGGCTTATTTAAAGTTACTGCACTCGTGATTTCATTGCCATCTATTCCTCGTATTTGGAACGGCACTTCTGTCTTTTCATCTGCAACAACTAGATTTGGAGTGTTAAGTGAAATCGTATCAGCTTTCACACCTTCCGCAACTACCACTACAAATTTAGTCGTTTTCCCAGTAGATTTTGAAGCGATTGAAATAGTTGTTTTACCAGTTTTCTTCGTTTTCGGTTGTTTTAGCTCAAGAACGGTCTGTTTTTGACCATCGATTATCAATTGTGAAAAAGTAGGTGAAGTTACACTTTTGTTCACATCAACAATCGTTGTATCTGAAATCGAAACAGTTACGTCTTTTGCGATATCTTGAAATGGCACTTCAAGGCCGTATTGATCGATTGCCTTTAAAACTAGATGAAAGTCTTCGTATGTAGCATCCGGATCTAAAGTTGCACTTGGATCCAATTCGTTATACACATTTTTAATACTCACTTCAGCTACTTTTGAAAGTTCCGAAACGCGAACATTTTTAGAGGCTGAGATGGAAGTCTTAGTATCCAATAAAGTAACCGAGATATTATCCCCCAGTTTAAAATTAGAGGATGCTGCAGCTTTGGTGATTTCTATAAATCCTTCAGTTGGCTTTACAGTTATACCACTACCAGCTCCTGCTACGTCTGTATTTGCTACTAAATTATGACTATAGGATGTCATATCTTCTCCGTATTGGTTTTCTACTTTATAAGGAATACGTACTTTATTTCCCGCAATATTTGGGATTGCTGCATTTTTTGGAAACTCAATTGCAGTCACTACTTCATTTGTTACAGTTGTCGATTTTGATAGGCTTGTCTCTGGGTTTCCAGTTACCGCAACATCATACGTTCCTGCTGTTAATCTGTCGGATAATAAAATCTTCGCCGATTTATTATCTTTTGCGAATTCAACACTGGAAATCTCTACATCTGAAGTTCCTTTTTTAACGGTAATTTTAGCAGAAGAATCTACTACTTTATTGAAAGTTACTGTTAACGCTTGGGCACCAGTAGCTTCGAATTTTGATATCTCTACTGGCTTCAATTCCATGACTTTTTTTAGAAACGTCGCAAATTGACCACGAGTAGTCGTGCTTTTAGGGTTAAATTTATCTAATGCAGGATTTGTAATATCATAATAATCAAGTACAGCGATATATGGACGAGCAATTTCTTTGGCGTTAGCCAAATCTTTTACATCACCTCTAAATGCTTGCTTTGCCACATAATCTTCTAAGTTAGTATTGTCTTCGGTATTCATCAGACGAACTAAGGCAATAGCCATATCTTCTCTTGTCATTTTTTGTTGAGCTAAAAGTTTATCTTCAGTTCCCCAAAAAATTCCGTTATCTTTGATCAATGCTGCATATTTTAATAGTTCGTCATTATCGTCAGTAAGTGCTATATCTGAAAAACGTGATTTTGTTTTATAGTTCTCCGGTACTACGAAGCCCTCAGCTACTAAATATTTTCCAATCAGTTTTACTACATCGGAGCGTATTAATGTTTTATTGGGTTTGAACGAACCATCTGGATAGCCGTTAATAACACCAGCTTCCACCAATGCAAAAATCGCTTCTTCGTGCGTGTTGCCGGTTGTATCTGAGAAACTTGCTGCAAAAGCCGTTGGTACAATCGCTGTTGCTACTAAAGATATAGCTACAGAACTAGCTAGAAACTTATTTTGTTTTTTCATATATGAATTTCCCCCTTTTTAATGGATATGACCGCAAAAATTAGACGAAATATACTGTTAATAGTTTCCCCTACTCCTAGTATATAACAAATTTATGAGGATAGGGGTGCTATTTTTGGAATTGTTGTGGGTTATGTGGTGGTCACAAGTTATACCTTTTTAATCGAAATTAAAATAAGCGGCTGATAAACTATCGGCCGCTTTGGTAATCTTATTTTATTTTAAATATGTTAGTGAATTGATAAGGATTTTAGCCGCTTGACCGCGTTTTGCAGTGTCTTCTGGCATGAATTTGCCTTCTGAACCACTTACAATTTTAAATGTAGCGAGCATGGAAATAGCGGTTTTTGTTTCATCGTCGTAGTGAGCAATATCCGTAAATGGTGCTGGAATTGCCACAGTATATGGATTTCCTGAAACGGATTCTACTGTTCGTTTCAGCATTAGTGCCAGCTGAGCACGCGTTATATATTCGGTTGGACGGAACTTCCCATTGCTTCCTTTTATAATGCCATATTGATAAGCGGCTGCAATCTCTGCTTGTGTTTCTGCAGCGTAAATTCCAATATCTCCGAATGGTGCCGCTTTGTCTGTTTTAAGTTTTAATGCATTTACGATGATTGAAGCTGCTTGTGCGCGTGTAATTTTATTTTCTGGTTTAAATGTACCATCTGGATAGCCCTTTACTATTCCTGCAGCAACAGCTTGTGTAATATAGTCCTTTGCCCAGTGTTGTTGGATATCCGGGAAAATTACAGGTGTTATTCCAGTAGTAATTGTAGCAGTTGGATTTACTGCACTCATATTGCCCGAAGCATCTAAAGCTACGACTGTAAATGTATATGCTTTATTTTCTTCTAGATTTCCTATTTCATATGTTAGGATGCCTCCAGTTACTTGCCCTACTAATTCTTTTCCATTATAAATAGCATAACCAGCTACTCCTGTATTGTCAGAAGCAGGCTTCCATGTCAATGTCACAGTTGTTTTGTTGGAAACTACTGTGGTTAGCGTATCCTTCGAAACCCATGGATAGTTTTCTACTAGTTTTTGGTTAAACAAGTCTGAAACTGCTTTATAACCATCCTCACTTAAATGGATATTTTGTGGATTAGGTAGGTTTGCTGCGTAATTTTCTGCAATTTTTTCAGCAGTTGGGATAAAAGTTGCAGTTGTGCCAGTCAATCCAGTTTTAATTGCCCCATTTAGACCATTTATCAGTTGAGCAATTTGCGGTTGGTATTTCGCATCTAGTTGTGGGAATGGATTATAATAGCCCATTATATATACTTGAACATCCGGATTAATCGTATAAATAGCTTTTAATATTTGACTATAATTAACGCCAACCTGTTGGATAGAAGTCATGATTTTTGCTAAATCCACGGCTGGAACACCAGTAGCAGCATCTACTTTAAAGTATGGTAGTATATCATTTGCTCCCGCGCTAATAGTGATTATATCTGCTCCAGTGATAGACTTATGCAACTCAGCGGTATCGCCTTCATTGCCAATTCCAAAGACAGGCTTGGTCGTATTTGCTTGAAGATCCTTTAAAATATCCGAGGTCGTATAACCTGGGTAACTAAAACCCTTGTTGAATGAGTTTAAAGCCTTCTTAGACTTCAAAGCCTCTGCGATGAAATCCGTATAGCCGTTTCCTAGCTTACTATCTGGTGTAACGCCAGTAGCCAATGAATCCCCAAGCGCTAAATAATTTACTGGAGTAACCCAAGTCGGTGCCTCTGTATCTGTTTCAGCTGCAAATGAAAGACCTGGAATAGCTACCAGCTGCAATACAAGCGCAAATACAAACAATAAGCTGAGTTTCTTCATAGCTTTTTTCAATTCTCTACCTCCCTTTTTCGAATAAAAAACTATCTTACAGATAATTATATTCTATTTTTGGGGTGCATAATCCTCTATATGGCAGCAGGTTCTTATACTTTGGCCCGATACTTGCGTTCACCTGGTGGATACTTGCTCTCGATGGAGCGGTACTTTCTGTTTGAAGGTTAGTACTTGCGGTTCTGTTTGGGTTACTTGCGCTCAGTGGAAGTTTACTTGCGGAGTGTGGTTTTATTCCATTATTTTGTCAGGACTGGGGGAAAGAATTGCGATGTAATTAGCAATTAGACCGATACTTGCGGTCACCTGGTGGATACTTGCTCTCGATGGAGCGGTACTTGCGGGTTGGCGGTGGTTACTTGCGGTTCTGCTTGGGTACTTGCGCTCAGTGGTGATTTACTTGCGGAACGGGAATTTATTCCATTATTTTGTCAGGACTGGGGAAAAGAATTGCGATGTAATTAGCGATAAGGAGATGTACCAGGTTATAAAAAATCCAATAGAATAGCACGCTAAATATAAAACATTCGAAATCACTACCAAGACAAAAAGAAAATCGCTACAGAAATCTCTCCGTAAGGTATATCATTATTCAATTATTCGATTCACGTAGTTTTCAGAATTTCTTTAGAAGATGGTAATCGAATTTGATGATATACTAGCAAAAAAAGAGTGTGGTTACCGTGGGTATGGATTTTTTCCAAGTAAATTTACCAACTGATTTTCTACCATTAATCAATTCTTTAAATGGAACAAATGTTGATAGTAAGGTAAAAGTGACCCTAGCCATTGGACTTTTTGTAGAAAAGCAGGTGACTCTTGCTAAGGCTGCTGAATTATCTGGTCAAACATTAGGTGAGTTTATCGACCTATTATGTGTAAAACAAATTCCATGGATGGAATATACACAAGAACATTTCACTGATTATGAACAAGCAATTCAAGATTTACTAGGAGATAGCAATGATGACAAAGAGTAATTTGACACCAATTATTGGATTGTCTATTAGGAAAACTTCATCTGCTAGCAGAATTATTTGAACGAGTATATGTACCCTAAGCTGTTATCAAGAAATTGTTCATGGTGAGAGTCCCCGACACTAATCAACTTAAATCCTGTACGGTCAGCCACATTTAGATATCCTCACAACTAGTGGTTTTCATATTTCAACAAGCTTTGATTCATCTGATGAGCATTAGGTAACCTCATTTTTACCCATCTCATACTCACCATAGTCTTCACGAAAAACAAAAAAGCTGCCAATGCATGATACGCCATGCATTGGCAGCTTCTCAAAAGTTCCTCATTAACTGATTGTCTATTGAGCTATCTTCATCCGTCTGTAATGTCTGATGATCATCAGCACGATTCCACCAACTACAAGCACAGTACCAAATAATATAAAAATAAATATATTTGACGGAGTGCTAGGTAGGCTTAGTCCGACTGATGTTGGACCGACGCTGGCAACCTGACCCATTGTCATGACTTGAACGGTCGAATTATCTTTTCCTTCCGCCGTAAAAGTGAAAACAAAATCGGACTCAAGTCCTTGAAAATCATTTCCAAGATGCTCTGGAAAACGAATCGTGATATCTAAGTTTTCTTCGGTGCCGCTTGTAAGATTTCTTTCTGGCAATGATTTAAATTCGGCCAATTTCCCTTGATACAATTCTTGATCACCTGCATTGATTTCCACCAACAGCTCATTAAAAAGTTTTTGTTCTCCACTGTTTTGTAATTGCATTTGGTAGACAAAATCTTTACTTCCGGAATTCTGAACTGTAATGGTCCGAGGCGCCCAATCACCGGGCTTCATGTTGCTGATATCAAATAAGTTTTCTTTCGTTGAAAGACTGATGTCTAATTCTTTCTCTGCTGTGTCGCTTTCACCATCTGCCAATACACTCGTCATAGGATAGAGACAGATCACGCTCATCAATAGAAGAAACGAGAATAACTGATAGAATTTAGTCATGGTAATACCTCCTTACATATGCTATAAACCATATCAACTAGGAGTATTCCCACTGTCTTCTCCTACTATATCCACTTGTTTTTTCGGACGCAATTCTATTACAGATAGCACTTTCCAAATCGTAAATGCAGAATAGATCAGCAACAGGAATCCAGGTATCAACAGCAGTAATGCACCATTCTTAGACTGCGAAAAATTAATGAAGTAACCGACGTAAGGTAATGTGAAACCAGTGTATTCCGCTACCACATTATCAGACAAAACCGGATTCATATCCTCTGCATTGTTGTTATCGCCTTTTGTACGGTAAAGTACGGAGTCTCCAGTTCTGACTACCTCTGTGATTCTATGTGTAATCAAAATGTCTTCTTCTGCCAGAAATGTAATGACATCGTCTTTTTCGAAGCCAGTTTTAACTACAGCCGATTTGACAGCGATAATAGATCCTGTTTGAATCCCTGGCTCCATCGATCCTGACAGAACTGTTTTTAACTGGTATCCAAAAAATTCTGGTTCTCCGCCGGAAGCTTTTGATATAACTACTACGGTAGCTACACAGATTAGCAGGATCATTAATATTCCCGTGACAATGTTATTTACCCACTTCTTTATCTTTGTCTTTTTTGTTTTCATTTTCGGTTTCGATCTCATTTATATCACCTTCCGCTTTCTTTATATTTTTACTTATTTTGCTGCGTCGGTTATTTCATTAGTTTCTGAAGTTTCATCTTTTGTGGAATCCTTTTCAGTCGAATTCTCATCCTTGGATTCTTTTACAGATTCATCCTTGATGTCTGATTCTTTTTGACTTTCATCGTTGGACTTCTGTGGGTCATCTACCTTGTTATCATCCACATTTACTTTATCTGCTGCATTTTCCACATTTTCTATTTCATTTTGTTGCTTAATGATCGGTTCAATCGTTTTTACGTCTTCTGGAACTTTTTCTTTTTGAATTTCTTCTTTAGGTTCATCATCTTTATTTTTGCAGTCTGCCTTGACTTCCTTACCTAAAGGAGCATCCTTTTCGTTCTCGCCTACAAGACTACCATCTTCGTTCTTACAATCGATCTTGCCCGCAGCGTCCTCTTCAACTATTTTTTTAGATACGGCGTTTTTGTCGCCACAGTCAATCTTACTTTCAACACTTGGTATTCCATCCTTTTCGCTTTCTTCCATAGGAATATCATCTTTTACTTCGTGTTCGACAATGATTTCATCGCCCGATAATGCATCTTTCTCGGTTTTATTCTTAGAAACTTCATCTTTGCCTTCGGTGACGATAATGGTTTCATCGCCCGCTATCTCATCAATGGTGATTTCCTCACCACATCCATTAATAGGGTCTTCCGCAACTTCCCATATATCGGCAGTGATTATCTGGGAAACCTCCGACTGGCTGCTTAAATATGCGGATGTGTCGGACGACATATAGCCTACGCCAAAGACGGCTAAGTATCCAATCATTGCTATTTTAGAAATCAGGATAAAATCGTATTTCTTTTTCTTATATCTGCGTCTACGCTTGTTTTTCAATCCGATTCCGCCTTTCTATTATTTATCATGGAATATCCTTAAATATATTCCTCAAAACACAAAAAAAGTTATATGTTGAGAAATATATATAAGGAATGGCACTGACGGATTGGTTAAATAAAATAAGGGAGGAGAAGGGCTCTCCTCCCCGATTATACGTTATTTCGATACACCTTTTGTCTGCTGTGCATCAAATTTCCACTTCAGTTCTAAAGTAGCAGCTTGGTAAGCATTTTGGTCAGCACCGCTATCATTGAATCTAAACTTCACGTACATATTATCCTTTGTACCAGCTTTGATACCGCTATCTTCCCCGCCTTGTATCCCAAAGAAGCTCGGTGATACATTTTTAACTGCATCCGGTGACATACTTGCCAATTCGCTTAATTTCTTGGATACAATTACATTACTAGCCCCAAGAAGACCGCTTTTATCGTCATTTCTAAGGAAGTCTACGACAATATGATCTCCAAAACCTGCTACCGATTCAGTATACTCAGTAGTCAAGAATATTTTGGAAATATCAAGGGAACCATTGTTTTCTAATTTAAATGTACGATTCATCCAGTCGCCAGGCTTAATGTTGCTCACATTAATGATTGTCTCCGGATTCACTGCCAAATCCAACGTACCCGCAGCGAATTGATTCGTGCTAGTTTCTACATCATTGAAATAAGCATAAGTTCCTCCGCCGATCATACTAATAGCTAATCCACCAGTTAAAATTCCCATTGCTAACTTTTGTTTAATACTCATTTTATATTTCCTCCAATTAGTTTTAGTTTTTAATTTTGGTATTGCTTTTCCTTACTCGTTTTCTTTTTCAGGCTTTGTTTCGAAGTTTACTTTTGCTTTTCATAAGGTAAACCTGGTTCCATGCACCATTTCATCGTATAAAAGCAGTATTACTTCGAATGTTGCATTTTGTTCTAAGTGGTTTATTACACCACTTTAGAGAATTGTTTGGCTAAATCTCTCAAGTTAGACTTGATTCCTCAGCCTGTAATAGCAATAGATAATAGAATTATAATGCCATGTTTTGCTTGATATACAATTCTAGATTTAAGCTTCTTTTTTTATGTCATTCACTGCCTCCTTAGACTTCGTTTTCATTTTGATCATCATGCAATGGAACTAACTTCAGTATATACAGTGCTAAACAATCCAGCCTCCCTCAAATGGGTACTTTTTGACTTTTCAGTATTCTTCTTTTGGATAGTTTCCTTGGTATACTTTCGTACCATTCAATATATTTTGGAAGAGCGTAATAAACTAAAAACTTTTAAAAAAAGTGTTTTCCGACAATGTTTATGGTGCATTCATGACATTCTACAAAAAGATAAATATACAAAATGAAGCCAGTGGGTCATAGCTATTGATTGGCTTCCTTTTTATTTGTTATGCAATTGTAGCTTTGTCTGAGTTCGTGGTTGAAAAACCATCACCAAATGCTGGAGGGAAATGGTAAAAGTAGCACAAAGTTATATAAAGAACCGATACCACTACCTAAAGCTCTGCAGAGATCTCTCCAGAAGACTTTCTCTTCTCTATCATTCTATTTTACTGAATAATGGTACTATGCAACACGGATATATGCCGGAGTTGATACAATAGCAATAGTGTAAATTGTGTGACACACAGGGACATTCCAACAACTTTTATATGACAAAAAAGAGCCGTCCCAAGGTCGACTTTCACCGACTTTGGGCACAGCCCCCTATACTTTTGAGTTTAATTGTGTGGTACACAGGGACACTTCACAGAATACCTCACCAAATCAGCTCAGCGAATTCGGGGTGGTCGATGAATGGGTTTCGATTGCCTTGCCATTTTTGGATAACGTTGTTACGATTTCTTTCGAATTCATCTACTGGATCTTGTTTATGCCATTCGAGTAGGACGGATAGTTTGCCATGGAAAGGATCTTTTCCATTATTAACTTTTTCGTTTAGTTCTAAATCTACTCTATCCCCGGCTTCATAACGCGTTGCCATGTAAAAGAGGATTCTTGCCACGTCACCTTTTACGTTAGCTGGAGGTTCAAATGAATCGGAGTCGCTTTTACATTCAGTGCAAATTTTCACTGAGCTACCACCGTTATCAAAGTCTAAATTTCCTCTAGAACCGTTTACTTGTACATCTGTTGGACGAAGGTGATGAATATCGGTTCCTGGACCTTTACTTGTTCCGAAATCACCATGGGATTTTGCCCAAGTGTGTTCGCGGTTCCAGTCTCCATTATTACCACCATTAAGTGTTTTACTTCTTGATAGACCAGAGTAGAATAGGATGACATTGTTTGGATTATTCGGGTCTTCATCTGTTTCGCGAAGTGCTTCCCATGCCTGGTCGTAAGAAAGCTCGGTATGGTCATCAATAATTTCATGTAATGCTGTTTTTAATGCTTGCCCTTCTTTTCCGAACGCATCTAAGTAATATGTATCAAGTGGTGATTCTTCATCGGAATCCACTTTAACCGTAACTGTAAAGCTTACAGTGGTAGACTTTTCACCATCATTTGCAGTAACACCAACAATATGGCTCCCTGCTTCAAGTTTTAATGTTAATGTAGCACCTTCAATAATTCCTTTTGTTGAAGTGAATGTTAGTTCATCTTTGTCAGGATCAGTGAAGTAATCTGATAGCAAGAAGGATAAAGTTTCTCCAGTTGCAACAGTTGAGTTAGGAATTGTTTTTTTGACAATTGGAGCTTTGTTTTCATTTGGAAAAGAAGGAACCTCTTCAATGAGGTTCCCTTCTTCGTCTATGAATTGAATGTTAGCTGCTGATGCTCCGTTAATGTATTCAATTGCTACATTTTCAGGAAGAGCACGAATTTGTTTTACGTTTGCTCCATCAATAATTACTTTTTGAATTGCTGTTCCTTTGAAGTCGATAATCGCACCAGCTTTAAGTGGTCTGATTGTTACTGTTTTATTTCCGAATCCTTCACCATGGAATTCTGCATAATCTCCAGTGAACAGAACGCCATTTGTGATTATTGTATTTTCACCTAGAGTGAGTGAAATACTTGGTTTCGTTATTGTTAATTGCTTCGTTGTAAGATTTTTGAAATCATATAGTTTTTCAGGTGAGATTGGCGTTACATCTACCTCTTCGTCTTCACCTTTTAGATCGATCTGAACCATTACAGGGTCGTGGTCACTTGCGCGGCCTTGAGCCTCTGTATAGTTTGCATTGATATGAATCATATCTGCTTTGGTTTTATTTTCTAAGTTTTTAGAAACAAGAATATGATCTAGTACCTGGTTGTTTCCTTGGAAGAAATAAGAGAAACGATCATTAGCTGGTACTTTATCTACCATATTAACCATTTCGTTACCTTTAAGTATTTCTAGTGCTTTTGTAAATTCGAAGTCGTTCATATCTCCAGCAAGAACGATATTTAAATTTGGATCTTTTGCTAATCCGTCTTTGATAAACGCATTAACAGTAGTAGCTAGTTTAAAGCGTTCTGCTTCCGAGCCTAAAAATGGAGGTTGTGAAGAGCCCCATAATGATTGGTCGCCGCCTTTAGAATTTAAGTGTGCTCCGATTACAACTACTTTTTCCCCTTGGAAGTCAAATTGAGCTGCGATTGGTTTACGTGTATCTACAAATTTAGATGGATTTAGGACCCCTGGATTCAACATTAAGTTTCCTTCTGCATCCCATGTATTTCCTTCTAAACCAGTGCCATTTTTACCTTTTACTAATGAAACACGTTCCGGATTGTAAAGGTAGCCAACACGAATGTTACCACCAGGTGCTCCCCCATTATCATTATCTTTAGGTGCAACCTCCGTCCATTGATACGTTTTTCCACCTGCTGCAGTAATTGCCGCGATTAAGCGTTCATAGTTTTTAGAACCATCGACAGTTCCTGAATTTGTTTCACCATCATTATCTTGGACTTCTACTAATGTAATAATATCTGGATTTTTCATATTTGTTACAAATGATTTTGCAATTCTAGTAACCTTTTCATCGGAAGTTGTCATAGAGAAATTTTCTATATTGTAAGATGCTACTGTTAGTTTATCCACAGAAGGCTCAATATGTGTCGTTTCTACTGTTCTGTTTCCTTTAACAAGTGTTGGTAATGTTTCAGGTAATACTCTGTATCCGTCAGATGTATAGGAGATTACTCCAATAACATCTCCGGCAAAATGATCTCCAGATGTAATATCAAGTGATCCCGTATTTGTTAAGAATATCTTTTCAGGATTATAGTCATCCGCGGCAATATTAAGTCCGCCTAATATATTGAACTCATTATTTGTTGTACTTTCCACTACGATTGGAGTAGCTCCACTATATGGAGGACCAACTACTTTTGCATTCGGGAATGAAAGTCGCATAAATTCTACTGATTCCCAGAAGTCGATACCGTCTTCCTCTGGATCAAATGAAGTTAAGCTATCATTATCAATTATTTTATTTGGTGGAATAATATCAGTTCCTACTACAAGTGCTGCTGGAAGTTCTGCCGTTCCATCAGTTGTAACTTTAGTTGCGTTAATGCGTGTCGTAGACAGATTGACGCCACCACCGTTTTCTGCCACAGTACCTGTCACTTTTACTTTATCGCCAACTTTAACACCATTTGCCGATTTATTTACTTGGATAGCTTCTGATGTTGTATTGTCATCATCTGCATTTTCCACATCTTGCATCACAAAGTTTGTCCCATCGATTACATGCGTTACTACTCCAGTCACATCTGTCACTGTAGCACCAACATATGGTGATTTATGATCTTTTCCTTGAATTTCTCGAATGATTACACCATCTGCTTTTATAATTGTATACGTAAATTTGTATACTTGACTTGCCGTCTCACTACTTACTGCAATTGCTTTAATAGTTGTTGTTCCAGTAGGTAAAGAGATTGGAGTATCGTATTTAGTACTCGCTTGAGTTGGTTCCGATCCGTCCAGTGTGAAGTAGATTTCAGCACCTTCCAAACCTGATCCAAGTTCAATCTTCGTATCTACCGGTACCGTTCCTTCATATGCTGAAGAGTAAACTGCAGGTTTGTTCACTAGGTCAAAGCTTTCAAGACCCAATGTTTTAAGTTGGAATGTAGTTCCATAGATCGCCGCGATACCTGTAAGATTTACTTTATCGCCTTCTTTAAAAAACTTGATAAAATCAGCATATGCAATTCCTGTACGATTATCATGACGTACAAGAACCTTTTCACCATTTTCCGCTAATGCTTGAAACTCAAAAGTTCCATAATTATCAAATGTTAATTCAGTTATAGCAACATTTTTTAAATTTACTAATTCTCCTTGCGTATCTTCGTTCACTCCAGATGGATCTATAACTTGAGCTTCTGGAATGCTATTTTCTGATGAAATTACTTCAATAGTAGGGTTTTCAATTTCTACTTCATTTGAGTAAACTATTACTTTACCAGTTACTTTAACTTTGTCCCCTGGTTGAACATTTGCTGAGCTAGCGTATACATACATACCCGCTGTTTCATCTTGCATATAGAATGCTCCATTGCCCCATAATCCAGGATTAGTAGTAACAATTCCTTCAATTTGAACTGTTTCGTTTAGAGCTTTACGAGCGTTAGTGATGGATAGAGCTTCAAGTACAGTAAAAGTGAATGTTGATACTTCACTATTTCCTAATTCTTCCTTTACCGCAATTGCCTTCACTGTAGTTGCCTCATTAATAATAATTGGCGTTGTATATGGCGTACTTTCAATAGTAGGATCCGTTCCATCTATCGTATAGTAGATTGTTGCTCCAGCAGTTTTAGTTGATAATGTAATTTCGGTACCTGCTGAAACACTTGAAGATGGTGTAGATGCTGTTACAACTTCAACTAAATTAGGATCTACTGGATCAGTAGGTACTTCATTCGCAAAAACCATAGAAGTTGGTGATTTAAGTCCTGCATGATTTCCAAAATATTTTTCAAGTGATCCACTTATTACTACTTTTTTCCCTATATTAGTTGGATTTGTCTGTAAACCAAAATCGGTTCTTAACGAAGCTGGTGAAGTTGGCAATTGAACATATAGCATTTTTGATAAATCAGTTTCTCCAGGAGTTGAAGCAATTGCATAATTGGTATTTGAAGTAGCAGTACCTATTACACTTGTTTCACTCACTACAAAACCTACTACATAACCTTCCACTGATATATTTTTACTCGCACCTACTACATATTGTCCAATTGCTTCATCAACTGTTATTGGCGTCTCTGCTGATGCACTTGTTGCTGATATGAAAGGTGTCATCATTGAAACTACTAGTAAGAAGGCTAGCATAGTCTTACTAATAGCATGATTTAATATACCTTTATTTTTCATCCAATTCACTCCTAGAGTTTTTTTATTAACTTTTATTATTTTAAATACAAAGCCTTCAAACCATTAGGAAGAAGGGCTTTGTACTAAATATTTTAAAGAATTGTTTCTCCAGCTACTGTCAAACCATCAAAGTTAAATACATCTCCATCAAGTCCTGAAAAATCTGCATTTCCTTTAACCTCAATGTTTGTCATAGAGAACGTTTCTTGAGGGGTACCAGTTAGTATCAGATCTCCCATGATTACCGCGTTTTCTAGTTTTTCTGCTTCTGTAACAGATACAATTATGTTACCTTCATAAACTTTTGGTTCTTCGACCGTACCAGAGAAATCAGCTGCAGAAACTGGTGTTGCTGGAACTCTAGTGCCATCAAATTCATATACTGCAACTGTTCCTGACATTTCATGTGTTGCTGCAAGTAATGCGTTACCTGTCGGGCTTTCAGAAGCTGGTATGAATCTTAAACCTTCTGGAGCTACATCTCCTTTGACATCTCCAGAGAAGTCACGGCTTGTAATGAATGTCACAAACTCTGCACTTGATGGGTTAGTAAGATCATAAACCATAATACCGCTGATCCGTTCTAAAGCGATAAATGCGTAAGTCTTTCCATTCATTTCTCCAGTTACTACCGATTCCGGTTCTGGACCTTTACTATTACTGCGATCATCTACTTTTACATTGTCATTACTTACGTTGAAGTATTGTTTTAGTCTTGGATCGTTTGCAATGATAGATTCGAAATCACTTCCGCTATCAAATGCTAGCTCCATTGTTTCTGCATTAAAGATAGAGAAGCTACGTCCGCCGTATCCATAAAGCGCTTCGTATACTCCTGCTTCATTTTTCCCATCTTCCGTTGTAATTTTATAATCTTTTAGTGTCGTTAAGTCAAATGCATCTAGCTCAGTTTGTGTATATCCGGCATAATTATCTGCATTCAACTTAACGTCTTTAATTATTTTTTCTACTTTTTTATCTTCACTAAATCCTTCATAGTCACGTGCATCACCTTCGTTAGGTGTGATGATGTACGTTTGAGTCGTATCACCTGTAGCTACCGTGAAAGTTTCAATTGCATCTGGCATATAGAAGGAAAGTATAGGTTGTTTCTCTAGTTTTACTGCTCCATCTTTGAGCGCATCTAGTTCATTACCAGGTTTTGAAAAATCTTTCACGCCAAGTCCTTTAACATGTAGGATTTCACCATTTTTAAGATCTACGGTTGCGATTGCATTATTTTCTTGTAGGGAAACGTACGCTGTTTGGCTGTCGGCAGACACTGTTACATATTCAGGTTCTAATTGTGCCAAGTAAGATTTGCCTTTACCTTGATAAGACATACGTACCTTATCGTCTAGCATTTCTTCAGTAAATTGTAGTTCCTTATGATCATAAGTTTCTACATCAATGATCGAAATAGATCCTGCTGGATCAATTAAATCAGAACTTTTTTCCGCATTATCAGCTGGTTCACCTTCATTTGCAACAATTGCTTTTTTACCATCTGGAGTGAATGTCACCATGTCTGGTAATGCTCCAACTTGGACAGATTTCAAAAATTCTCCGTCTTTCGTTGCAAATATGATGTAGCCTCGTTCTGTTTTTGGATCACTCACAGCAGAAATTGCGATTAAATCTTTCGTTGGATGGGAAGCAATACTAGTAATATCAGCTACCCCATTAATGTTAAAGCTTGATAATAGAACTCTTTTAGTCTCTGTAATTCCTGTTAATGTGCCAGATTTCAAATTTTCGAATGATACAATATCAAAACCTTTCACTGCACCATTTGTTACAAAAGCTTTTTTCAAATTCGCATCGTATGCTAAAATCTCTGTCCCCGTTTCTCCTTTACCGCTGTCATAGCGAGCAATTTGAGAGACTGCTAATTTTTCAGGGTTCGTGTTATAGAATCCTGTGATTGGATCTGGAATTGGTTCTACAACTTGTCCTGCAACGTCTACAATACGACCTTCGATTTCAGCTGGGATTGAATTTTTTAAAGATATTAAGTGGTCTCTTAAGTTCTCCCAGTCTGATAAACCAAGATCTGTAACACGACCTTGTTCATACGCTTTTTTAAGAACGTTATAGCCGTCTCCACCTTTAGCAGTGAATGCGTTTGTCGCTACTGTATATGTCTTAGCTTCTTCGATTTCAGTGTAAGAGCCATCACCATTTTTATAAGCAATTGATACTACACGTTGTCCAGCTGGTTTTGAAGAATCGAATTTTACTTTCGCACCGGATACATGTAAGAAACCGCCACTTTCAAGCGGATACACGCTAACACTTAGTTCAAATGCCTCTCTTAATTCTGCGCCAGTTACGTTCATTGTTGCTAATGTGTTACCAAATGGAAGTACTGCAATTACTTGTCCTACTGTCACATTACCAGCTGGAATTGTAGTGCGGATTCCCCCACCGTTTTGGAAAGCCATAACAACGTTGCTGTTGAATTCTTTTGCTTTTTCAAGCATGCCATCTGTGATTAAGTTCCCTAGAATTGTTTCATTTTTACGTACACTTGGTTGTAGTTCTGGATTAGCTCCGCTTGTACGAGGGTTTTCTAGTGTATTTGCAAGCGTTACTCCAATTTTTTCTTTCTCTATTGCTGAAATTTTATCTGCATATTCTTTTAACATTTCTTTTGCTTCGAGATCATCTGGAATTACATATAATGTTTTTCCGTTTTCATCCTTTTTATCTTTACCCGCTGCATCTTTTTGCGTTTCGTTGATTGCAATTAACTTTCCTGCTTGCCCTATTACTACCCCGTTTTTATCAAATTCAACATCTAGTGTCCCTAAGAAATCTGAATATTGGTAGGCTTGTACAATAATTGTTGGTGCTTTTGTATTACCGCTTTTGTCTTCGTTTACAACTACTGGTTTATCTAGTTGTGTATGGCTGTGTCCTCCAACAATTACGTCAATTCCAGGTACGTTTGCAGCAAGTTCTCTATCGTTATCTACCGCTGGATTGTCATCGTATCCAATATGTGTAAGTGCAACGATTTTGTTAACTCCCATTTCTTCAAATTCTGTAACCATCTTTTTCGCATCTTCAATATAGTTCGAGAATGTAATCTTTCCTGGACTTGAAATGTCTGCTGTTTCAGCAGTTGTAAGCCCAAATATACCTACTTTTTCACCGTTTATTTCTTTTACAATTCCTGTGTAAATATTTTTTGCTTCAGGTGTAGAAGTAATTTTTGTATTAAACAAACCTTTGAATAGTTCATCTTTTGAAAAATCTACGTTTGCGGATACAAATGGGAAATTTGCAGCTTCAATGAAATCAACTAATGCTTTGTGACCGTCTGCTGATGAACCAAGATCGAACTCATGGTTACCAAATGTCATTGCGTCAACTTCCATTAAATTCATAAATGCTAAGTCTGCTTGACCTAGGAATTCATTGAAATATAATGTGCCAGAGAAAACATCCCCTGCATTTAATAACAATGCATCCGGTTTAACTGTGCGTACTTCTTTTACTGCTGTAACAAGCCTTGGTGCTTTGTCCGTATTAGCATGTATATCATTTACGTGCATTAAAGAAAGGTTAAACGTTTTCCCATCACCGTTATTTGGTGGATTTGGATCCGGATTTGGGTTTGGATTCGGACTTGGATTCGGACTTGAATTTCCACCATTAGAAGTACCGCCGCTATTGATTTGATCGAAATTTACAATAGCATCTTTTGCCGTTGTTCCTTCTGGGAGATCAAAGCTATCGACTTTTGTTCCTGCACCTAATGTGATTGCAGTACCTTTAATCGCAACAGTCATTTTGTCGATTTTTCCGGTTGTTTGAAGCTTTAGATTAATCTTAGATACGACAGTGACATTTTTGATATTGGCTGTTCCATCAATCGACAATGCATTAGGCGTGTCTATTGAGAGATTGTCCACTGATGCATCAAGCGTTACATTCGTCGCTCCTTTTTTGATGTTCACTTTTGGCAATGTAATTCCTTTATCGGCTTTTAAATGGACGTTCGATAAAAGAGTGAATCCTTGAGCTGTTGAATTTCCTTTTACTTCAATTATTACTTTATTACTCTTTGACACTTCTACAGTTTGGATGCTAGAGTCTGTAAAAACAAAACTCGGTTCTTTAGCTTCTACAGCAGCTGCAGAAAGTACATTATTGCCTCTGCTTATAGAGTTTTTATCAGTAAGATTCGTTTTCCCTAGAACCTTGATGTCAAAAGCTTTGAAACTATTTTCTACTTCTTTGCCTATTTCCAAATCTTTTGCAATCGTTAAGTTTTTCAATGAAACATAGTCACCATTAACACGTAACGTCCCTGCAAATTTAGAGCCTTGTCCATCTAGTACTATATTGTTTGTTTCATTGCCATTTGCTGTAAGTTCAATCGAAGTAATTCCAACGATTACGCCGTCTTTAACTGTATATTCCAAAGCCGCTCCTAAAAGAGCTGCCGAATTTGAAGCATTTAATATTTTCTTTAAATCTGCCGACAAAGCATATGTTCCAGTGGATAACTCAACTAACTCATTTGTTATGCCAACCAATTTCGCCGTTTTTTGTACAGGGGATTCACTTCGAACAATAAACGATGCCATTTGTCCTCTAGTAACGTGAGCGTATGGTGCAAATGTAGTTGGAGTGGTACCTGTTGTAATATTATTTGCGATCAGTGCTTGGACATAATCTGCGTACCAATCTCCAGTTTTCACGTCAGTAAATGGAGTATTTGTAAGCTTTACTTCATCTAGTTTAAAACCAAGACTAATGATTTTGGACATCTGTGCACGCGTAAGTGGTTCGCCCGGCTTAAACGTTTTGTCGTTATACCCCTCGATTACCCCTGCTTCGACAAGTGCTGCAATTGGTCCATAATACTCATCTGTCACTTTCACGTCTTTGAATCCTGGGTTTTTCACATTTTCCATATTCATCCCAAGTGTTTTCGCTAAAACACTTGCCATTTGTCCTCGAGTTACTGATTGATAAGGTTTAAAAGTACCATCGCCAAAACCTTTTACAATTCCTCTAGAAGCCAAACTTCTAACACTCTCATAGAAATGTTCAATATTCTTTACATCTGAAAATGAAGGAACTTTCACCTCTTCGGCTAGTGTATTTACTGGTACAGCTGTTGTAACCGTTCCAGTTAACACCACCGTAGCTAATGTCGCTCCGAATAATCTTTGATAAGAACTAGCATGCTTTTTCATTTACTGACCTCCTCTAGTCATGGGATCAGATTAATCCCTAAGTAAAGGTTACCATGCCAAAATTATTTTTAATGTTAAGTGATTGTTAATACTTTATTCCTATAAAAATTAAAGCTAAATTAAATGGATTTGCCCCAAAAATAGAGGGAAAACTAACGAAAATCCACGCTTTTCTTTAGTTTGTGGTTTATTTTTGAAGACAATTCTTTTCTATCAATAGTTTTAGTTTTAGTAGATTACTAAATTATTGTAAAAATTATAAAGTTTTAAAATGAGTGCTTTTACAACAAAAATAGACAAATAAAAAAAACAGACACAAACTTAGATGTCTGGACTAAATTATGGGGACCCAAAGGAAGTCATGAAAAACGCTATTAGCATACTATAGTTATATTAATAATAGGAGGGAAATTCATTGTCTAATACTTATTTAGATTTACTGGCTTATTTTGGAATTGGTGGTGCACATCCTGGTGGATTTAGTCTAACCAAATCTATATTGGAAAATGAAAATATTCAACCAAATGAATCTGTGTTAGATATAGGTTGTGGAACAGGACAGACTGCAGCTTTCTTAGTTGAAAGATTTAATTGTCAGGTGACAGCGATTGATAATCACCCGATTATGGTAGAAAAGGCTAAGCTACGATTGAAAAAAATGGAGGCACCAGTCAAGGTAATGGAAGGAGACGTACAAAACTTGGATTTTGTCGATAATTCTTTCGACTTAATAATAGCCGAGTCTGTTATAGTTTTTACTGATATTTCAAGGTCGTTAAAGGAGCTTTCTAGAGTTTTAAAAAGTGATGGGCATTTAATCATGGTTGAAATGACAGCTGAACAACATCTGTCAGAAGAAAAGCAAAGAAAAGCATGTAATCTATACGGCATCAATGAAATATTAGATAAAGAAGAATGGATATTGCGGTTACATCAAGCTGGATTAACTCAAGTTGAAATGATAAGTACTCCATCTGGGCTTATTGAAAGCGAAATTAATGACATAAATCCATCGAAGAACATTCATATGGACCTCTATGAATTATGGGAGGAGCATAACAAATTTATGCTTCATAATCAGGATTTGATCGGCTATCGTGTATTTAAATGTTGCAAATCATAAGGAAATATTAATACAAAAAGAATAGCCTTGCAGAAATCACTTTCCACAAGGCCTTCTATTATTGATTTAATCAATCAACTCTACAAAATATAATTCTTAAAAACTACTCGATAGTTACAGTAGTTGCAGCAAATGCGTTAGCGGTATTACTCGCAACGTCGCGGATATATGCTGGATTTGCTACAGTAGCAACAGATAAAGCACCTTTGTAGTCAGCGTATTTATTTACTAAAGCTACAGTTGCGATATCGTTGTCCGCAGATGCGGTTACTGTATAATTATCCCCAGCTTTTAATCTGTTACCTGCCGCATCAGTAATGACTAAATCACTAGCCCATAGAGCAGTAGATGCTGATAGGCCTTCATCAAAATCAATAGTGAAATCAGAAACATCACCGGTTGCTGTATTGTTACTTATTAATAATTTCCCGTCATTACCTTTCTCCACACTTGGAGCAATCCCATCTTTCACTGGTATGGTGATTGGTGAATTTGGAGTTCCAAATGTATTAGTTAAAGCACCAGCTGTAGCTACAACTTTTAATTGTTGGTTTGGTGCAAAGCTAAATGTGGTACCGTTAGCTGCAAGTGTTAAAGTAACAGTTGCTTTCCCATCGTTATTTTCATAGGAAGCTCCACCAAATGTAAATGTTCCAGCAGGTGATGGATCAGATACAGTAAACATGGATGGATTCAATGAGCCTTGTAGTTCTTGGTTTAATTGGAACTTAACAGTTTTATTAGTAGCTGTCAAAGCAGAATCTTTTATAAGAGAGACGTCATCTAAAGCATCATTCGATACTGTTTTTAAAATGAAATCCGTGTTGCTATATACATTCCCTGCTGCATCTTTAAGTGAACCACTAACACGTACTCCATTAACATTATTGATAGCTGTATTTCCCGCAGGTAAGCGAATCTCGATGGTTGAATTATTAATAACGACGATTGAAGTACCAGCCGGGTAATCAACCATTTTGTCATTATTACGCAAACTATAATTAGAAAGAGTTGTTAACCCTTCTGTGCTCATCGCTTCGCTAAATGTAACTCGGATATTATTTCCACTTTTAACTGCACTTTTAACATCCCAGGCTGTTGAATCAGGGATTGCAACGTCTATAGTTTGTGAAGTTAATTTATTTTTTTCATAGGATAAGTCTTCTACATTCTTAACTACTAATGCGTAAGACCCTGGTTTTAAGTTTGTAGACAACGTAACGGTTACGGTCTTTTTCGCATTGTCGTAAGCGAAAGTAGCGCCACTAAGTGATACAGCTTTACCAGCAGAATCTGTTAAAGCATAATTTGCTGCTAATTCTGCAGTTGATTTATTAACTTCTTCTGAGAAAGTAATAACAAATTTTTTGTCAGTTGAAGCATCTACTTTTGTAACAGAAGGGGCAGTTTTGTCTGAAACTACGCTAGCTGATAATTCTGTCGATGCAACGTCATTACCCCAAGCATCTTCAAAGGCATTTTCTTTTGTGTTTAAAAATAACTTCGAAGTGCCCTCTGGAAGTGGTGTAGCAAACTTCACTGTAAAAGTATCAGCAAAACCATTTACTGGATTCACAGGAGTAAGACCATTTCCTACATAATTTGCACTGTTATTAACAGTATGATAGAACGAAACATTACTAGCGTTTGCAACTTTAACTGGTTTAGAGAATTTAAAAGTAACTCGATCTGGTGCTGCTTTGTCAATTGTAACTGTTGGTACGGTTGTATCTACAGCATAGTTAAAGTCTTTAGTAGTTTTAGCTACTTTAAATGCAGCGTAGTCTTGGCCACCCTCTATGTCAAGTGAGTGTTCACCTGTTGTAGGAGCAACACCCAATTCAACTACCGCTCTTGTATGATTGGAAGGATCAAGTGCAACCGCTGTTGAGATAGAACCATTATCTAATTTAACAGTTGGAGCAACTTTTAAAGGTTCAGAGAAGTTAATCTCTACTGAACGTGGACCAACTGTACGAAGATTTTCAACTGTTGGTGCAGCTCTATCAAAGAATGTTACATTTCCATCGAATTTTTTGATAGCCATATTTTTTTCATTTACTACGTCTTCTGCAGTAACTTTCACTTCATCTTGTTGACGAGCTTCCGTTCCAAGTGATACAAGTACAGTTTTTCCATCTGCTTGTAGTTCTACAGAACCGTTTGTTAAATCTGCAGTGGCACCAGAAGTTACATCAGTTAAGGAATAATTAGCAATATCCTCAGCAGATGCTTTATCTACTTTTGTGTTAAACGTAATAGAGAATTGCTTTAAGTTATCCGCACTTACGGAAAGCACTTCCGGAGTTGGATCCACAACTTCTGGATGAGCAACATCATATGAACGGTTTAAGAATGAAGCCATTTGACCACGTTTAACGTCTCCCGTTGGATTGAACGCAGAAACTTCGGTTACACCATTTTCAGATAAAATATTGATGTATTTTACATATTGGTCTTGTGCTTTAGCATTGTCAGTAACTTTCGACTCGGCTCCGGCAAGATCCTTTAAATCGAATCCGTTCACAAGTACTTGCGCCATTTGTTGACGAGTAATATTGTTTGCAGGCATTAAGTTGTTATTGCTGCCTCTGAAAATCCCAGAGTCTTTAACGATTAAAGAAGCGTTATATAATTCTTTGTCACCATGTGTTTTTGGAACATCCTTAAACGGTGTTACTTTATCTGCTAATTTATTAGCAGATATATACTCTTCGAAAGTTTTATAGTCAGATTGAGAAATCACGTATTTCGCAAGAGATTTCACTACACCTTTACGGTCAATAGAGTTTTCAGGTTTGAAAGTACCATCTTTATAACCATCGAATAATCCACGTTCAACAGCTTGCATAATTGCAGCGTAGTGTGTATGCGTTGGAGCTACATCTGAAAAATCTGTTGCAGCAGTTTTTACCTCAGCTGCTAAAGCAGTTGGTGCGATTGCTGTTGCTACTAGGGTAGCCGTAGCTACACCAGCTGAAAACTTACGATATTTTTTTGATTTGTTAGTCATATAAATTTCCTCCTCATCTTAGGTGCTAGGTTCTAAATAATATTAAGTAGTGTAATAGAGATTTTAATAGATTACACTACCTGTACTATTTCCTTTACAAAGGGAGATAAACGGTAATAATGACATTGTGAATTATGTAAGGTTAATGAAATTTTTGTAATGTGGGGGGGTCCTTTTATGTAATGCTAGGTTGAAGCAAAAAAAAAACCTTGCGGAGATTTCTCTCCACAAGGCTTACTTTTATTTAATTATTCCGTTTAACGGAATCAATTGTTTTAGAACATTGTACTAAAAATTAGTTAGAAACAGAACCATCTTTAACTTTGTTCATATTAGCATCAACTAAGTTAGCTGATTTAAACTCCACAGCAATGCTGTCTGTTAGAGCTAAGTCATTAGTTGTTTTAACAGTTAACTTACCATTAGCTGCTACAACTGAAGCAGGAACTACAGTTTCACCAGCAATCTTAACTGTTAAACCAGTAACAGTAGCTTGGTTAGCAATTGCTTCAGAGAAATCAACAGTAAATGTTTTGCTATCTAATACAGTTACTTTAGAAGCTACTGGAGCAACGCTTTCTTTTAGTACAACTGGAGTTGTAGCTTTACCGTCTTTAAGAGTGTTACCTTTAGTATCTACAACATTCTTAGCTTCAAGGATGTAGCTACCATTAGCAGCGATAGAACCTTCAGGTAATGTGATTCTTACCTTTTTAGTTCCATCTACAAACTGAAGTTGAGTTCCGATAGGTAATACTTTTCCTCCAAGAGTGTAGTTAGCTACTGTTGTTGCTGAAGAAGTAACATCCGCAGCATACTCAACAGTGAATACTCTATTGTTAGTAGCATCTACTGCAACTGGTGTTTTGCCAAATACTAATGAAGCTGTAACTGTTCCAGGTGTAGCTTGGAATGTACCAGATGCAACATTAATTGTAATAGTATCTGCATTCACATTTCCAGACAAGTCTGTTACTGCTTTAGCAGCTAATTCGAAAGAGTATGCTGAATTGCTATCTAAGTCAAGAGAGATTTTAACAGTATTTTTTTCAGAACCTTCAATTTTACCGTTACCATCAACATCAGTTCCAGCAGCTTCATCTACAGCTGTTACATTTCCAGTTGTATAGACGATACCATTTTTAGTATTAAGAGTTAAATCACCTTTAACATTAACTGGTTCATTGAAAGTAAGGTATAAAGCATCTACGTCTGTAGTAACAGTTGTATCATCCGCTACTAACATTTTAGTTGAAGTAGATGAAAGAGTAGCAGGAGTTGTATCTTTAGCTAGAGTAGCATCGAATTCAAATGCATCCCCAGCGTTACCAGCTAGGTCTTTTTGTCCCTCTACTTTAACTTTTGCATTAATAAATTTCGCTGCACCTAATACAGATACTGCATCTACAGTGAATTTAGTTTTATCAGTAGCATCTTTAATCTCAGCATCAGTCAAGTAGAAAACAGTAGTTCCTACAGTTACTTTTGCATACTCATTACGACCAGTTTTCCCATCAAGATTTTGCTTAGACAATTCTTCTGAGAAATCAAAAGTGATTTCAGTACCGTTAACTGTAGTAGATACAGTTGGGTTTGAATTATCAACTACGGGCTTAGCTACCGTGAAGTTAACAGCGATAGGGTTAGAAATATTGTTAGCGAAGTCAGTTGCTCCAACAACATCTACTTTATAAGATTGTTCAGCCGTTAAACCTGTTATTGTTAGTGTTTTACCAGCTAAAGTATATTGAGTAGATGCAAGTTGAACACCATCTAAGCTTACAGTTCCTTCGCTTTGTACAGGCTCATCAAAAGTGATAACTGCTGTAGTTCCTTTTGCTTCAACAGATTTAACATCAACAGGAGTTGTGTCTGCAAATGTTAGCAATTTGTTGAACTCTAAAGTTTGAACAGTAGCATCTGCTTTTGTTTTGATTGGTGAAACAGTAACTTTAGAATTTGATACTTTTAACTCATCAGCAGTTGTTAAAGTTACAGTCTTACCATCTTCTGAAATTACTGCGTTTGAAATTACTTCGCCTTCTAAAGCATATTTTGTTTTAATAGCAGCATCTGTTGCATCAACAGCTTGGTTAAATGTAACGACTAATTCTTTAGCGTTAACTGCACTAACAGAAACAACTTCAGGAGTTGTGTTAACTTCTGTATGAGCAACATCGAATGAACGGTTTAAGAATGAAGCCATTTGTCCACGTTTAACGTCAGTAGTTGGGTTGAATGAAGTAACTGCAGTTACACCGTTTTCAGATAAGATGTTGATGTAGTCTACGTATTGATCTTGTGCTTTGTCTGTGTCAGTAACTGATGACTCAACTCCAGCAAGATCTTTTAGGCCAAATCCTTTAACAAGTACTTGCGCCATTTGTTGACGAGTAATGTTGTTAGCAGGCATTAAGTTGTTGTTGCTACCTCTGAAGATTCCAGAATCTTTAACGATTAAAGAAGCATTAAATAATTCTTTGTCACCATGAGTTGCAGGAACATCATTAAATGGTGCTACAGTTTCAACTAATTTGTTAGCAGAAATGTATTCATCATAAGTTTTGTAGTCAGATTGTGAAACTACATAGTTAGCAAGAGATTTAACTACACCTTTACGGTCGATAGTGTTTTCAGGTTTGAAAGTACCATCTGTGTAACCGTTGAATAATCCACGTTCTACAGCTTGCTTAATTGCACCGTAATGTGTGTGAGTTGGAGCAACGTCTGAGAATTCTTTTGCTGCTGTTTCTACCTCTGCTGCTAAAGCAGTTGGTACGATTGCTGTTGCTACTAATGCAGCTGAAGCTGCACCAGCTAAAAACTTACGATATTTCGTCGATTGGTTCGTCATGGATGATTTTCTCCTCATAGGTAAATATTATTTTGTGAACTATAATTTAGTAAAGTTGCTCCTACTTATGTAGATTTAACAACTACTAAATAAGTATAAGACTGGTATATTATAAAGTCTAATGCCAAAAGTTGGTCACAATCCCACATAAAAGTAAAAACCAGCAGCTAATCGCTGCTGGATCCCACATGTCTATTTATACAGATTGATATTTGTTCAAAGCTTCGTTGTACCTTGTTTTAATCGATAGTTGAAGATTTTTCAGTCTTTGGAAGGCTTCCTGTGTATCAAAGGACGCTAGTTTACTTACTTCTTTTGTTATCTCTAATTCATGTTCCACTGGTAGAATTTGGTCCTCCTGTGGTGCTGATTTACAAGGAATCCAATCCGAAAGAACACAATTTCATTACGCTAATGTCCTGACTGTGAGAAGGAATAGGTGCAGGAGTAATTCGAGGGAATAATTAAACTTCTTGTAATTTGAGAAGGAAAGAACAATATAACCTTTTATCAAAAAAATTTATCAGATCTGATTGTTAAGAGTAGAAGTGGATTTTTTACCTCTAATAGAATTGGTATATTTTTCATTTAGAAACCACCATTATATGTGTTACTCTTGTATTTGGAATTAATGTTAATAGCACACTTTGGTTGGTTAGCCATTGCATTTAATTTCGACAAAAGGCGCTCACAGTTTGTGGGTGTCTTTTTTACTTCTAATATTATTAGTGAGAAATGCTTACAGGGCCTGTGTGTCCTTAATAAAAAATGGCTCCCCTTTCGGGATAGCCATTTTTTTATTTGATTTATTGTTTATTAATAAAATAATTTCTATAATACTAGGTAAAAAATATATTATTAACATCGAATCATCTATCTAAAAGTTTCTGGTATAGAGGTAGTTATTATAGTTTCCCCAAAAAACAAAAATGAGTAAACAAGAGAAACAAATACGCTAATTTGTAAAAGTTATAATTTGACTAAGTTTCATTTTTTAATTCCGTATGAACTAGAGCTTTATTTAATTTTTATAAAATAGAATTGGTAGGTAATTTTAATCCCCTGCATTTACCACCCAAGAAGTAACTTTTAATTTCACTCTCATTAAAAAACTCTATAATTTTTAATGAATCAAAAACTGCCAAGGATATCACATAATTATCTTGAAAAGTCATTGATCTTAAGGAAATGTCTTGATCATCATTGATGGTTAAGTTAGGATATTTTATAACTTTTATAGAATCATTATCTTGGTCAATTTCAATTCTATTAAATTTATCATTTAGGCCTTTCCCAGTAGCTTTTGTAAGAGCTTCTTTAATAGTCCAATAAAAGTAAAAATTTTTTAATTTTTCATTTTGACCCATACTATAAAATTTTTTAAGTTCACCTATAGCCAAGGTATCTTCTATTATTTCTTCATATGGGAAATCGGAATTAATAAATTCAATATCTACCCCTATTTCGTGATTTTTATATATAGCAATAACTATCATATTCTGAGAATATGATACTGAAAAATTTATTTCTTTAAAGTTAATTAATCTTGGCTTACCGTGGTATTTATCACATTCATTACACTTTCTGCATATTATTAAATTATCAACTGAAATTTTTGTGTATAATGACAATAATATTCTTAACGAAGTTGCTGACTTTAGAAAGCGGCTTTAATCCTTTTTAAATTTATAGCTTGAATATCTTATTTTTTCATCGTCACTCAACATATTAACTAAATTTACGGATACGTCATTTGAATCGAAATACCATATATGACACTCTCCTGATTTGATTTTCAAAATCATTTACTCCTCGAATTAATATGAATTGAAGAAGAAACCTGATGATTTCAGGATTCTTCTTAGTAAAATTAGTGAATTATAAAAGTTTCGCAAAGCTAGTTATCGTTGGAAATTTCATTACATCTTTTATAGTTATATCAGCTTTAAAGTGTTTCTTTATTTTAAAGGTGAGTTGAATAGCCAGTAATGAATTTCCACCAAGATCATAAAAATTTTCTTCAATGCTTGGAGTTTCAATATTCAGTATCTCTTCCCATAATTTTTGTAATCTTTTCTCATTTTCATTAATAGGCGCAGAATAAGATTGAACAAAATGTGATTTTATTTCTCTTAAAGAGGGCAAGGATAATTTATCAATTTTCCCGTTAGGGGTTAATGGTATAGTTTTTAATTCCTTAATAAATGAAGGAATCATATACCAGGGTAAATAATCAGCTAGAAATTCCTTTATATTTGTGTAATCAGTCTTACTTAAAGATTTTAAAGTTTGTATAAATCCAACAATAACTTTGTTATCTTTATTTTCAGTTTGAACTACAACGAATGCCTTATCAATTAGAGGATGTCTCTTAAGTGCTAATTCTATCTCACCTATTTCGATTCTAAAACCTCTAACTTTAACTTGACTATCAGTTCTTCCTAATAATTCCACATTGCCATTCTCTAAAAACCTTGCCATGTCTCCAGTTTTATACATAGAAGATTTATTATTCTTGTCCCACGGATTTATAAAGAATGATTTTTTATTTAATTTTTCATTATTAACATATCCTTTTGACACACCAGCTCCACCAATATACAATTCACCAGAAACATTAATTGGTAACAATTCTTGGTTTTCGTCTAAAATAAACATTTGTTGGTTGTTAAAAGGTTTCCCAATAGGTACAAGTTTTTCCTCATCACTTGATAGTTCCTTCCCTTCATAATATGAACTATCTATAGTTGCTTCCGTCAAACCAAAAGAATTTATTAATCTCGTATTTGAACCAATAAACTTTTGAAAAAAGTTATATTCACTCGTGTACCAACTATCTGAACCACAAATCACTAATTTCATGAAATCTAATGACTTATTTTCAGTATTTAAATAGCTAATTAATGTTCGTAATACAACTGGAACAAATTCACCTATGTCTACTCGTTCTTCTTTCATTAAATTATATAGACTCTTAGGATCCATTAATTGAATTTTTTCGCACAAAACGAGTTTTTTACCTGAACATAGAGCTCTAACCCAATCTCCCGTGAATACATCAAATGATAAATTAGCCATTTGTAAATGTGAATTAGTTTCCGATAATTTGTATACATCTTCCCAAGCTCTATACATATTCACCAGATTTCCATGTGTAACCATCACACCTTTTGGCTTCCCGGTAGAGCCAGATGTATAATTTACATAACATACATCATTGGAGTTCATATCCGGGAGAGAAGACATTTTATTTAATTTATTATCTACAGATATATTGTGAATAAGTTACATGAATAATTTTTAAGTTCATTTTGAACTTCATCATTTGATATAATTAATTTAATATTAGAGTCGGTTATCATATGAGAAATTCGGTGTTTTGGATAAGTTGGATCTATAGGTACATAGGCTGCCCCAGACTTTAATATTCCTAGGAGTCCAACAAATAAATCAATCGATTTATTCATTGATAGACCAATGAAATCATTTTTTCTAACACCATTTCTTATTAAAGAATAAGCTAACAAATTGGATTTATGGTTTAACTCTTTGTAATTAATACATTGAGTTCCTGATTTTATTGCAACCTCATAGGGATTCTCATTAGCTGCCTTTTCGAAAATTGAAACTATATTACATTTTCTCTCTGGTAATCTGATTTCGTGATTGAAATCATTAATAATCTTATGTTTTTCTTCTTCTCCCAGCATCTTTATATCGTTAAGTGACGAGTTGGAATTATTCGAAAGTTCTAAAGCGACATTTTTCAAATGAGCCAAAATTCTACTAATTGATTCACCCGAATATTCACTCTCTACATAACTGATTTCAAATTCAATTTGTTTCCCGGGCTTAATTGTGATACTCATAGGATAATTGGTATGCTCAATTGAATTTTTATTTTCTAAGACTAATTCATTTTTCTTTTCAATATTTTTATCAATGGAAGGATAGTTTTCAAATACAAATATTTGATTAAAAAGAGGGGTACTGCTCTCCATTTCACTCCATTCTTTTATATCGCTAAGTGAATTATGCTCATATTCTCTTAATTCCCACTGTTTATTTTGAATAGCTCTGAGCCAATTTCCTATTTCAATATCATTTTCAAATAGAACGTAAGCACCCGTGGGGCTAATGATCCCGTCCACTAAACAGTTCGCCCCCTACTTGTAGAAACATGATTGAGGCTGGTTGGGACTCTGATCTCGTATAACAAGCGAAGCTATGACACTACATGGAGGAATAGGGGTTACCGGTTAATTGTATGGCAAGGAGGAAAATAATGATGAATCCAGTAATTGGTCTGGATGTGGCAAAAGGCGAAAGTCAGGTTCAAGCATTCTTGGATAAAAAGCAACCGTACAAAAAGAGCTTTAAAGTAGCACATACACTGGAAGGACTAACAATTCTTTTAGAGTTTATTAGAGAAATAGAAGAGGCTTCTGGAGAAAGGCCCCCTATTGTTTTGGAATCTACTGGCCATTATCATACGCCGGTTTTCCAATTTTTCGAAGACAGAGGATATTTAATAATCATGGTTAATCCACTCGTTTCGTATCGAGCAAAGAGTTCAAGTTTACGTAAAGTAAAGACGGATATCATAGACGCTCGTCATCTCTGCGAGATGTTTTATAAAGAGGACCTAGAGCCTTATAAACAGCGAGGAATCCAACTCTTAAATTTACGTCATCTTACAAGACAACATGAAAATATTACAGGTATGTATGTACAAACTAAACTACAATTCCAATCCGTTTTAGATCAAGTATTTCCTGAATACTGTGGGGTTTTTGGAGATCTTTATTCAGATATCTCCTTACTGACCTTACAAGTATTTCCTACTTCTGAGGAAGTGATGGGAACAAGTGAAGAAACAATCGCCAAAAAAATAAAGGAATTCTGTAAAAGTCGTTCTCAAAAATGGGCAAACAGTCAGTCAGAAAAGTTAAAGGCTGCCGCAGATCGCAACCCATTCCAGAAAACTTTGTATAATAGTCTTATCTTAAGCATAAATTTGTATATTAAGATGCTTCTGGAATATAAAAAACATCTATCAGATCTGGAAAGAGAGATAGATGCTTTAGCGAAAAGTATGGAAGAATATAAGATTCTCCAATCCATCCCCGGTATCGGTGAGAAAATCGCAGCAACGATTATTTCGGAGATTGGGGAGATTGAACGGTTTAATCATCCTAAAAAGCTAGTTGCCTTTGCAGGAATTGATCCAAGTGTTTTTGAATCTGGTACATTCAAAGGTACTTTGAATCGGATTACCAAAAGAGGTTCTAGTAGACTACGACATGCCTTATATATGGCCGTTAAAAGTGCCATTCGTGATTGTCGTAAGAAGAAAACGACAGATGAAATCATTCCTCGCAATAAGAGATTACGGGAGTTTTATGATAAGAAACGTGAAGAAGGCAAGCCCTTTAAAGTAGCTGTAATAGCATGTGCAAACAAGCTTTTACATTGGATTTATGCACTTTTAAAAAGCAAATCAGATTTCCAAGATCTGGCCTAGTGTTAAAATATAACTAAAAGCCCAAACCTTTCCAAACGTAGAAAATTGAAAGGTTATTTGGCATGCACAAATTTAGTATAGCATGAAATATTTTGTTTTTTATTAATAAATATTGACAAACTATTGGCTGGTTTAGTTGAATAAGAATTATTTTACTTCTAGAGCAAATGCGTAAAAAGCATCTCCATGAGATAAGTTCTCTTCCTTATCATCCATCCACCATACGCCATAAGAAGAATAATAATAAATTCCTTTTCGAGTAGGTGCTGTAAAGCTATTTTCTTCAATCAATACTTCATCTTCATTTTCATTTTCATCACTTTCACTAACTTTCATAAGATGGAATTCAGTTGGCTTTGGTTCATATTCCATTAAAAAAGATACTTTCTCTCCTGGGTTTACTTTAATAGGCACTTTTCCCTTCAAGAGTTCAACAGGTCCAACAGTATCTACACATTCATCTTTCCAACAATAAGTACCTAGCTTTGTTTCATAATTTTCATTTCCAATATTTATATTGACTTCTGGTGGTTTTCCACCTGATAATCCCTCTCTTGAACACCCCGTAATAGTAAAACTTATAAGAATTAATAATATAAACAGAATTTTTTTCATAAACCTTCCCCCTTTAAAGGTATAGACGTGTAGATTTAACCTACTGTTACACAAACCTATTATTTTTATCGGCTTCTTCTCAAACTAGACTGCCGCGTTAGTTCAATAAGAAAAGTGCTTCACTCCTTCTTGAAGTAAAGCACCCGTTAGCTTAAGAAGGGTTATTTTTTTCTTCTGTTTCCTCCTGTAAAGAAAACGCTATGTATAATAAATAGTCAAAAACGCAAAAATTAGAATCCACTGATAATAATCTCGTTCGCTATAATATATAATGATGATTCCTATAATAAACGTTGGTACAGCCAAATAAACCCACATTCTATCTTCCTTTTTTTTAAACATATACTCCCACCCCTGTTAATACAAACTAACAGGTTAATTAAAGCACCCCGTTAGTTGAGTTATTACAAAATAATTTCTTCACCTATACTTATAGCATGAAAAGGATTTCTTTCCTTTGATTTTAACGATTCAATAAAGTCTGAAGTTAAGTCCTCTTTGTTAATAATTATTCTTGTAGAACCAGATACTCCACCGTTTAAAAAAATGGGTTCAATAGATTCTGGATTCTTAAGTCGTTGATAAAAAAAACTGTCTAAAACAATAGTTGCATAACTAAAATTGCCTGTATTGTTAGTGAATTGATAGCTAGCTTCAATAATAAGTTCTTCATTGTTTTCCTCAATCTCATAGGTGAAACTTTTTACTTCTGCACTTTTATTGGGAAATAAAATCCACACTAAGCACAATAAAAAAGTCACATATATAATGAAAATTATTACTTTGTTTCTTTTCAAAAATTCACCCCCATTTTACTGCCCCAATAGTTCAATAAGAACAAAGGCTTTACCCCTAAGTGCCTACTTCATAGAAGCTCTTACTTTTTCAGGAATCATCACTACTTCAGTTTGTAAATTTACGGGTTGAAAGGTTTCATCAATACATTCATCCCAATATTCAATGTGTTTTATATCAATCCAATGTTCTGATTCATCTACATCAATCACACCTTTCCCTTGAACAGCATACCAATACAAATATTCTTCTCCATTTAGTACTTCTCGAAAAATCGTTTCTATGTACATTTTCTCGCCTTCAAGGGTAACTAGTACATCTTCCATATGTTCATTCAAAAAGGCTAACCACTCATTTACTTTTTCTGTTTTACCTTGTTTCACTCGATATCGCGTGCATTCAATATTCACTGTTAAACATTCCTTCCATATTTAATTTTCTTAAACTAACCTCCTGGGTTAGTAAAAATACGCCCTATGTCTATAATTCTATTAAATTGGCAATAATCCTTTTAATATTACTATTTTAGGGGGAATGGAATTGTTACTGTCAAAAGCATGGGCTTCATTTGAAGCGGACAAGCGAATAGAGGGCTTTTCGCCACAAACGTTGAAGGCCTATCTATTACAGTCATCGCTTCTAATTGATTATTTTAAGGATGTAGAGATGGAATTACTGGATACAAATAAACTGAAAGATTATCTCGCTATATCCGGCAAGCATTTAAAACCGGCTAGTCTTGCACACCGTATCCGCTTTATGAAATCATTTTTTCGTTGGTCCCATGAAGAAGGCTACTTGAGTAAGAATCCAACTTCCAAAATTAAAGAACCCAAAGTAGGGAAACGAATACCCAAGTATTTAACCGAACGGGAGATTGAACACCTTCGTGAATCCTGTCATTCTCCAATGGAAAAAGCTATTTTTGAATTCATGTTTTCTACCGGATGTCGAATTGGAGAAATAGTTGCGTTAGAAAAGAACCATATTAATTGGTCTAATCAATCTGCGATCGTTCGAGGAAAAGGCGACAAGGAAAGGGAGGTTTATTTTAATACACGTTGCGATATATGGCTTAAACGCTACATAGAAAGCCGTGATGATCACAACTCTGCTATTTTTGTAACAGCCAGACAGCCACACAAAATGAGTGTCGCCCAAATGCGATACATCATCAAGCGGATCTCCAATCGGGCGGAAATTAATAAGGAGATTCACCCCCACCAACTTAGACATAGCTACGCAACTCATTTGATGAATAATGGGGCTCCTATCGAAGTCATACAAAGTCTTATGGGTCATGAGAAAAGTGAAACAACTAGGATCTATGCTCAATTAAGTGGAAGGCTAAGGAAAGAGTATTATCAGAAGTACTTTTAAATGCAAAAAGGAGCAACGTCTTAAAGGACGTTGCTCTATTTGACTAACGCACTCGTTAGTTGAATAAGGAAACAGCGTTACTCCTTCTTGAAGTAAAGCTACTTTTAGTTGAAGATTCATTAAAACTACCAAGTTAATTCATTTACTTTTGGAAATGATCCGATTGTGTTGACGACAGCTAATTAAACGAAGGAATGGAGCTTCGAGCCATTACAGCATGTCCATCAACCTCTATTGGAAACGATTGTAGCTGAATTAACTGGGCAAGATGATAAATGCCAAGACTGGAGTCTCCGGAGCTAGAACGAACTGGGTCATGGATCAATTGGTGAAGAATTATTATTAAGTTTGTAAGGAAACCTATTTTAAGGTGGTCCTTTTCTCATTAAATTAAGCGGAAGAACATATCCTTAACTGTATTTCATTTGTTAGAAGGGAGTGTCCATTATGGTCGTGAGATATAAGAATAATTGGATTCCAACAAAAACCCTTGATGAAATGTCAGGGACAGAATACGATGTTCTTATTGTAGGATCTGGTCCAGGCGGAGGGGCAGTCTTACAAAGACTTTGTGAATTGTGGAAAAATCAAGGGGCTAAGAAGATTGGAATTCTGGAAAAAGGAGATAAATTGTTTCATTCCCATGCACAAAATATCCCAACTCAGAATGTGAATACATCAAGGGATGAACTGGTTCCAAGTAATTCAACTCCATTAGGACAACGCTTACCTCAATTTTCCGGTGCAACAATGGTTTATGCACTTGGAGGTAGGTCATTATTCTGGAATGCAGCAACTCCAAGACCTATTCGTTCTGAATTAAACAAATGGCCAATTAATCGGAGAGAGTTGGACGTTTACTATGGAATGGCAGAAAAATTATTGCATGTAACAAGGGATTATGCGAAAGGTTCGTCCATGCAAAAGAATCTTTTAAATCGACTACATGCTGGAGGAATTTTAGAAGCTGATGACATGCCTTTGGCTTTTGATATGACACCATCACATCAAGGGGAAATCCACTCAAATCCATGGTATAGTTCTATTAATGCTTTGGCGGCAGCTCGTTTTGATAGACTTTATGATCTTGCAGTGGATGCATACGTATATAAAGTGAATGCTCCCAATAATAGGGTCCAAAGCGTACAAGTATTTGATGCTAATAAGAGGTCACACACACTCCGTGCAAAAAATGTGGTTGTTTCCGCTAGCACCCTAGAGACTCCACGACTGCTGCTTAATTCAGGAATTCCAGGACCGGCAATTGGCCATTACTTGACAGGACATGTGTCGATGATTGGGATTGGAACGATTAGCCGAAGACAATTTTCAGATAAAATTGGAAATCTTTCTATATTAAAGTTTGAAACGGATGAGGATCCATATCACATCCAGATACTAGGACCAAATCAGTATTGGTCATACCAGCAATTTGAAGATAAGGTATTACCAGATCAGCTCATGGTTGTATACGCAACTTTTGGCAGAGTGCAGCCAAGACGAGAAAATAGGGTATATATTGATCCTAATGATCGGGATGAATACGGTGTACCTTGGCAGCAAGTTCAGTATTCCTTAAGTGATAGGGATAGGCAAACTGCTAAGCAAGTGGAAGAGGGAATTAGACGATCAGCAAAAGCCATGGGAGTAACTCTTGATGAGTCTTCTTTAGTTCTTCGCCCTCCAGGTGCTGACATGCATGAGGCCTCTACCTGTAGAATGGGAGATGATCCCAATACTTCAGCGACAAATCGTCACGGTCAAATACATGGTGTTCAAGGTTTATTTGTAGCGGATAATAGTGTTCTTCCTAGCCTAACTGCGGCTGGCCCCGTTCTTTCTAACTCTGCTTTGGCTATTAGACTAGCAGATCATATTGTTCGACAGTCAGGATAATAGTTTGAAATGTATACAGGTTGTCCATCAATCTTAACTTAATATAGCCAAACAAGTATTATGCTTTGTCTGCCTGGTTAATTTATAGAATGTATTTTAATGGCCGCCATTCTTTAATGAGAAGGGGTTCTTTTTTACTAGATAGTATATTCGAATATATTTGAAATTCTTCAATTTGCAAGAATATCTTGATATTCTGCTATTCTATTTACTAATTGTCTGCCTAATCATTGACCATTATATCCTTCGTAAATATTTAGGTTATATAAGTAAACCACTTGAAATTAAAAGGACCACACATTTTAGATATGATATGTGTGGTGTGAATTTAAAATAAGCTTGATTAAAATCCTGTATTAATTTAAACAGGATTTTTCTTTTTATGTTCTTTTTGATGTTGTAAAACTCCTGTATGATACTCCATTAAAGGGCGCGATTGTTGAAGGTTAAAAGTCTAATTCCTCGCTAAAAATATGGAGTGAACTGACCTAGCGATATGGGACACACATAAAACACCTATGTAACTTGCCCAATGCCAACTTCTTTTGGCAAACATTTACATTTCTTAAAGAATTTTTATAACCCCCCTAATAAATAAAACTTCAACAGATAAAGCCTTAGCTAAACATCAGAATTTTGCAAGCAGTTATTCATACAGATAGGTAAGCCTTTGAAGTTATCTCCAGCTTTTCCCCCTGTTCACACCGTACGTGCGACTATCACCGCATACGGCGTTCCAACTAATCCAATTTATTCTTTCTATGTATTAAGCAGACGAGTACTTATTTTCCAAAGTTAGATTATTTCATTGTTACATTTCAGTCGTAAGTTATTTACTTTTTCTTTTTGCTTATTTGAAAGCTTTACAGCTTTTAAGAACTTTTCAATTTTTGCTTTGTCTTTCAAATGTATCAATTGATGGATAGTCTTATTCAAAATTATTAAGTTTGAATAACTATCAGCTTTTGAAACATGGAAGGGATTTATATGATGGCAATGCCAATCATTAAATCCTAATTCTTCTCCCAAAATAGCACATTTACCATACTGGGCTACAAACTTACTGATTCTGTTATCGTTGTATTCAATAGATCTATTTGGAATGTAGTTTCTCATGATGTAAGAGAGCGTACTTTTATCAATAGCCTTTAGGCTATTATGAATTTTTGCTCTTCCTTCGACTGTAAAGTTACAAATTACTTGAGAGAAACAAGATGTTTTTCTCCATCTCTGAGCGTGAATAGGGACAAAAACCATATCCTGTATTTTATACAGTTTAGCCTTGTAACCCTTGTACCGCCTCTGTAAAGTTTTAGTCATCTCACCGAAACTTGCCTCTGTTCTAATATTCTTTAGGCGATTGTATAACGTCTTGCGTAGATGTAGATTTAACTCATTCAAATTAATGGTGATTTGAGTTGCAGCTGAGTAATAGTTTTGAATACCCATTACAACGGTATTAAAATTCCAAACGGTCTGAGTGCAAGGCTTCCTCTTGATGGCTTTTATGGCATCTTTTATCTTTTGGAAAACATTTACTTTAGCCTTCTTTGACATATTGGACTTTGCTACATACCCAAATCTCGTTCTTCCTTTTCTTACGGCTTTTATTGAGAAACCTAGAAACTCGGAAGAGTTTTTCTTTAAATTCACAACCTTTGATTTTTCTTCACTTGTTTCCAAGTGTAATCTATCGCTCAAGAAATATTTTAATGCATAGTTCATTTTAATTGCCTGTGACCTTGTTCGGCACATGACCTTAAAGTCGTCCGTATAACGGACGATAAAACACTCTTTCAAACTCGATTTCTTTAAGTGCTGATATTTACTACCATTGGTCGAATAAGTATATCTGCTTTCAAATTTTTTCCATTGGTCGCTAACCCACCAATCCAATTCATTTAGCACAATGTTAGATAGTAAAGGCGACAGAATGCCACCTTGCGGTGTACCTTTTGTAGGAATACCTTCTCCTACAATTTCTGCTTTTAATAACCTAGATATAATAGAAAGAAGGGATTTATCCCTGATACCTAGTGACCATATTTGTTTTAAAAGTTTGCTATGACTTACATTATCAAAGAACCCTTTAATATCTACATCCACACAATGATGTAGTCCGGATTGGTTAATCAGAAATTCGAGCCTAGCTTTGGCATGATGAGTGTTTCGGTTCGGTCTAAATCCATAACTATGTTTATGGAATTTAGCTTCGCAAATCGGCTCTAAAATTTGTAGTACGCATTGTTGAAAAATTCTATCCCAAATAGTAGGTATCCCTAGAGGTCTAGTTTTATCTATCCCTTTTGGAATAAATACCCGTCTAACTGGTTGTGGTTTGTACCATCTAAACATAGCTTGAACTTTTGCTATTACATCTTCTACCTGTATATGAAGAATATCATTGATTGTTAGTTTATCTATTCCAGCAGTTTTGCTACCTTTATTTCTTTTAATATTTCGGTAGGCAAGACGTATATTTTCTTCAGAACTCATTAAGTCTGTCAAGTCATAGAAGTGATGACCACTGACACTTTGAGCATAAAGTGTATCGAAACATTCTTGCATACTATAATACTCATTGTGTCTCAGTTTCTTCCGTTTCAATAAGTCGGTGACTCCTTTCGGAGTTAAACCTCTATTAGTCTCACAAGAACCTTATTAATCGACAAAGAACTGCCTTACTTGGTTGAATAAATCTTTATTAGTCTAGTGGCTATCCCTCCATGTGGATTGAACATTTCATTGGTACTGTGCCACCACTTTCACTGATATTAAGACAAGTTATACAGTAACTAATATCATTACTGCTTTCCTAGCCAACGTTTCATTAAAAGTAAGTCCTCCACGTTATCAGCTTACAACGTTGAATTATATCTATTATTGAATGAACTTAGGTGCTTCCTCTAAGCCTGTTAGCCGTTCATATGCCTGTAACATATCATGGATTTTCATATTAGTTAGTCTTACTCATCCACTGCTAACCTCACAATTTGGTGATATACACATTTCTATGTATCGCAGGTATAGACCCTTACATCCAGAAGTTTGTCAGCTTAACCATTTATTATAGGTTTCTTCGCATCCTCACCATATTCATTCAACTCAAGCATCATGAATTACACCACCCCCGCGGGTAGGCTTTCGTCAGCCAAGACTGTTACGGTAATTTCTCACGCCTTTTCACCGAGCTTATAACACGATCATTCTTACTAAATCCAGTGCTAATCGACTAAGAGAGAACCCTTCAGAGCGTTACCTCATCATTTGATTCTTCGATATTGAAAACAATTTAAATGATATTATCGAAAAAGCACAAGCTTATTTAAAGGAATATGAAGAAGGCAAACATTTCCCAAAGAGTACTAATATTGATGGAATTATTAATTGCTTGGAATTATAAAAATACTAGTAGATATTTAGATTTAGATATTTAAGTTTTTCGCCTAACCAAAAAAATGAGCCCCAATTCACATTCGAATTGGGGCTCATTTTTTTATTTTAATTTTTCAATTACAGGATACTAATATAATATACCGGCTCTTTTTCTTGTATTGGAAACTTCCAAAATACCTCATTTATGCAACAAACTTGGTAACCTAACTAATACAATACAACTAAACAATGCTCCATTTCAACATCTTTATATTTCAATTTAATCGCAATTTTCTAGAGAATTTACGCAAGCACGTTTACTCTCATACTCTTATTCTATTGAAGCTTCCTATCATCTCATTTAGAATGAATAATAAATATTCTTTATTTAGGAGTTGATTTATTTTGTCGATTATTCGTTCTCTATACGTATTTTTTAAAGAATGGATGAGCTATCTCATGTCTTTTCTTTCGCTTTTCTTTAAATCTTCAAAAGATATTAAACTTGAAAATATTGCTCTCCGAAGTCAATTAGCACGGTATCAACAACGTTTCGAAAAACAACAGCTGCCCAAACCGACTCCGACTCCAGCTTTTAGACAGCTTTGGGTTATACTTTCTAAGTATTTGGTAAACTGGAAATCTCACTTGATTCTTGTCAAACCTGAAACAGTCATAAAATGGCATCGATCGGCTTTCAAATTACACTGGAGACGTAAATCAAACAAACCAGGACGACCAAGAATATCTCCAGAAACGATTAAGCTCATAAAACGAGTCCATCATGATAATCCATTGTTATCACCTGAGAAGATACATGAGAAACTACAACTACTAGGAATTGAAAAACCTCCTGCACCAAATACAATTGCTAAATATATTCCGGGTACAAGAAAACCGCCTACAGAAAAACAAATTCAATCATGGAAGACATTCCTTAAAAATCATCAGTCAGTTACTTGGGCAACAGATTTCTTTACGATTCCAACTTTAACGTTCAACATACTTTATGTATTAGTAATTATTGACCATCGAACTCGAAAGATTATTTCTTTCGGAGTTACATATAACCCTACTGCAGAGTGGACGATTCAACAGTTCAGAAATGCAACGCCATTTGGGGAAGCACCTAAATATCTCATTCATGATAATGATCCTATTTTTCGTTCAAAGGCTTTTCAGCGATTTCTATCATCACCGGGAATCACTACTAAGAGAACAGCCTATCGTTCACCGTGGCAAAATGCATATGCAGAAAGAGTAATTGGAACAATCAAACGCGAATTATTAGATCAAATCATACCACTAAACCAATTACACTTGCATAAAATACTTCATGAATATATCAAAGACTATTATAACACCAACCGAACACATCAAGGATTAGAAGGGAAAACACCAATTCCTTCGCCTGTGTATCTTCCGACAAAAGCTGCGGAAACAAAATTAGAAACAACACCTGTGTTAAACGGGCTTTATCATACATACAAAAAAGTAGCTTAACATCTCACAATGAATTTTTAAAACCCTTCAGAGAAAGGCTTTTTTGTCATGCATTTCTTTTTCCACTTTTTCCATTCCACCGTATGTGTCCACTTCATCCCGTCTAGAATAAACATACAGCTCACAATAAAAAAGAAATCACACTACAAATTTGGAGATTTAATCGCAATTTTTTCGAAATTTTACTTTTTGAAGGGGACAGGTTTGAGTTCGATGTCATTAGTATCTTTTAAGCTTCTTAAATTTTGGATCCGAATTTTTTTCATATAATCCCCCCATAATATTTGTTTACCCCTTACTATATTACCAATTTTATCTAACTATTAATACTAGAGCTTAATAGTATTTCTTTATTTAAAAATGCTTTTATTCTAAATGACTTTTAAGTTGTCTTTTCTATTTAATAAATATAGCCTTTTAAGACACGATTAGTTTTCTAATAAAATTAGCTAAATAAAAAATTACATCACAATTGAGTAGAATTCTAATAAATTTTGGTAACCTATGAATCAGTGCATAACGAGTTATTACTTCATGAATGACTTGTCTTAGGTCAATAGATGGTTTTCCGGGTATGGGTCTATCCTTCGGCATTGTAAAATTGAAATAAAAAAATTTCCTGTATTTTCATGTTTCAGAAGTGTTTTTAACAGAAAATGTCACTAGGTAGCCAAAATTAGTAAGAATACTATGTTGTTCAAAAAATAATGAATTACACATCCTCAACTAAAAGTAAAGCCCTGTATTAGATTTCATCACAGGGCTTATTCTCATTCAATTATTCTATTCCAAGGATAGAATTGTCTAACGTGTATTAAACTTACTAACCTTTACTTACTAATATCAAATTAACTTAATCAATGTAGATACATAATTCACCATTTACATTGCAACAACATCACAAAAACTACATTATTCTTACATAATATACAAATCCGTCATATACGTTTACTTCTCCCCTGAAAGGAAATTAAAAGAATAGTACACAGTACATAAAAACATCCGATATCACTACCTAAATACAAAGAAAACCTTGCAGAGATTTCTCTCCACAAGGCTTTCTCTCATTCAAATATTCTATTTAGTAAAATAGAATTAACTTAGAACCTGATATCCAAAGCTTAGTTAGTTGCAAATGTTGTAGCTGTACCTAATGCTGATTTATTTCCTTTAGCATCAACAACTACTACGTATGCTTTATAGCTAGTTCCAGTAGTTAAACCAGATACAGCAACTGAATTTGCTGCAGCAAGAGCTGCACCAGTACCTTTAGTAACTGCAGTTCCTTGAGCGATTACTTGATCAACTGTTGGTGCTGCAGCAGCATCTGCATATACTAAATAGTAATATGTTCCGGCTTCATCAGAAGTAAATGCTAGAGTTGCAGCATCAGTTGCAGCAGGAGCAACTGTTGCACCTACAGCAGATAAAGCTGGAGCAAGATTATCTCCACCTAACTCAACAGTTCTAGCATCAACATCAGCTATTGAATTAGCATCTGTTGCAAGGTCAGTAATGAAACGTGAATCTTTAACTGAAACTGTAGCAGCAATAACTGGTTTATTTAAAGTAAGAACTAGTTCTTCATTACCAGCACCACTTACAGCTGCTGCTGTTACTGAAAGGGCTTTTCCTTCATTGTCTTTAATAACGAAATCAGTTTTCACTTCATTTAATGAACCAATTTTAATTCCTTCATTAAAAGTAATTTTAATTTTTTGTCCACTAGTATCGTTTGATGCGATTGCTTTCACAGTTGCACTAATTTCATCAGTAATGTCTTGAGCAGCAATTGTACCAATTTTTTCTCCTAAAATATCAACAGATGAAGGTGTTCCTGCAACTGTAAGTTTTAGTAGTCCAGTACCAGCAGCATTCTTCACATCTTCACGTAAATCAGTTTTTAATGTGAATGTAGCTGTTTTACCATCAGCAGATAATTCTGAGTAAGCAATTTCATTGCCTTCTACTAAGAAATCACCTTGATTTAGTGATTGTAAAGCTTTAGTGAATGTCACTTCTACTTTATCTGTTGCAACTGCAGTTACTGTATCAACTGTTGTAGCAGTTTTATCAATAACAGGTTGTGTCGCAGTAAGGTTAGCTAAATAATTTCCAGCTAAGTCTTTTACTAACTGAGCTTTTAATGTAAGGTTTGCAAACGCTGGAAGAGTGTCATTAAAGTTAATAATAACTCCTTTTGCATCTCCAGTTACATTGAAAGAAGCTGGAGTAAGTGTTTTATTTTCAGCAGTATTTGTTACTGTGTATTTTGAAGAATCTACTACTGATCCATCACCACTTGTTGACATAGCTTCGCTATACTGAACGTAAAGTTGTGTATTATTTAAACGAGTTACACTAACCAATGTTGGTGATGTTACATCTTTCACACTTAAAGTTGTTGTATAAGGTAAAATTACGTTTTTCAAAGTAGTATTATCACTAACACCATTAACAGTTAATGTATATTCACTGTTGTCTTTTAGTGAATTTAGTAAAGTAATTGTTACTTCTTTATCTTTTGAAGCATCTACTGTACTAGAGATTAATTGAGTTTTTCCATCTTTATCTTTAATTACATAGTTAGACGCTTTTTTAGCTGAATCTTGATCTAATGTTTTAGAGAATTTAATTACAACTTTTTTGTTGTCTGAATCTTTAACAAAAGCAGAACTTAATACTTCTGGACGTGTTTGATCGATTACTGGTGATACTTGAACTTTAGTATCTTTATCGATTACATTACCAGAATAATCTTTTACATTTGTTACGAACAAGTCCGTTGTGTAAACAAGTTTGTTATCACCTACAAATGTGAATTCAAATGTATCATCAGATAAAGCTTTTACGCTTGATGCTTGTTTCTTAGCAGCGCCTTGCATCCAGTAAACGTTAGAAGCAAATACTTGCTCAACTGGTTCAGAGAATTTAAGAACTACTTTTTCAAAAGAAGCACTTACTACTGAAGCTACAACTGGTGCTGTTTTATCTTCAACAACGTTGAATTTTGTATCTGCTTTAACAACTTTAAAGTTATTATAATCAGAAATCCCCTCAGCTGTTAAAGTGTGTTCACCATCTGTAAGTGAAGAAGATAGTTTAATGATGGCAGTTTTCCCTGTAGTTTGGATTGAACCTACTACTACTTTACCATCTACTGTAAATTGAGCTGTTTGTGCAGGTTTTACAGGCTCACTGAATGCTACACGTATTGTTTTGTTCCCCAATGCTTCAACACTAGAAACTGTAGGCACTGTGTTGTCAAGAGGTTTGAAAGCTAAATCTTTTTCGTTAAGTACTTTATCTCCAGCTTTAATATTGTTTAAAGCTAATTTGTATTCATTTTGGTTAACTAACTCGCCTTTAAGAGTTAAAGTTACCGATTTAGCATCTTCAGCTACTAATACAGAATCCACTTCAGGAGAATTAGTTCCTGAAATTGAATAATTAACAACTTCGCTAGCAGTTGATTTATCTACAGAACCGTCAAAAGCCACTACAACTTCTTTCAGGTTAGTCGCACTTACTGATACAACTTTAGTAGCTGTTTCAGGAGCTACAACTTTATGAGCTGAATCATATGAACGGTTTAAGAATGAAGCCATTTGTCCACGTTTCAGGTTTCCAGTTGGGTTGAAAGCAGTTTGGTCAGTTACACCGTTTTCAGATAAGATGTTGATGAAGTTTACGTATTCAGCTTGAGCTTTAGCGTTGTCAGTAACTTTTGACTCAACTCCAGCAAGATCTTTTAAGCCAAATCCGTTAACAAGTACTTTCGCCATTTGTTGACGAGTAATGTTGTTAGTAGGCATTAAGTTGTTGTTGCTTCCTGTGAAGATTCCAGAATCTTTAACGATTAAAGAAGCGTTAAATAATTCAGCATCACCGTGAGTTGCAGGAACATCATTAAATGGTGTTACTTTTTCAACTAATTTGTTAGCAGTGATATACTCTTCATAAGTTTTGTAGTCAGATTGTGAAACTACATAGTTAGCAAGAGATTTAACTACACCTTTACGGTCGATAGTGTTTTCAGGTTTGAAAGTACCATCTGTGTATCCGTTGAATAATCCACGCTCTACAGCTTGCATAATTGCAGCGTAGTGTGTGTGACTTGCAGCTACATCAGAAAAGTCAGTTGCTGCAGTTGTTGCGTCTGCTGCTAAAGCAGTTGGTACGATTGCTGTTGCTACTAATGTAGCAGAAGCTGCACCAGCTAAAAATTTCTTGTATTTCGTTGGTTGGTTAGCCATGGATAATTTCCTCCTCATAGGTAAAAATAAATTTGTAAACTATTAACACGGCAAAATGATAATAGTTTACCAACTACACATTAAAGTATAGAGTGGTTATAGAATTCTGTCAATTACTAAATTGGAAACAGTTTCATAATGCTACCAGTTTTATAGCTAATTGTTAGATTCCTCATTTCCATTCTATAGCAATAAAAGATAATTTCAAGTGTTTTTTTGGATTAATATTCCTTAAACCTCTTTTCTACTTCCTAAATAGTTAAGTTTAACCAATTTTTAATATTTTGTCTGAATTATGATATACTTATTGACTGAAGAGTATTCATATAAAAGGAGATTAACAAATGGCTCGCATATGGAAAAAGATTTTCCCCTCAGTAGATGATAAAAAACTAACTTTATATAAGAAGGAATTACTAGAAATAGATAAATGGGACGAAACATTGCGTAGTCTTTCTGACATCGAGTTAGCAAACAAAACAATTGAGTTTAAAGAAAGACTTGCACAGGGTGAAAAACTACAAGCTATTCGCCCCGAAGCTTTTGCCGTTGTTCGTGAAGCAGCTCACCGAGTTCTTGGTATGCGTCACTTTGACGTTCAGCTTATCGGAGGAATGGTCCTTTCTGACGGTAATATCGCTGAAATGCCCACTGGTGAAGGGAAAACATTGGTTGCCTCTCTTCCCTCCTATTACCGCGCATTAGAAGGTAAAGGTGTACATGTCATCACCGTAAATGAATATTTGGCAAAGCGTGACCAGGAACAAATAGGGCAGATTCATGAATTTTTAGGATTAACTGTCGGCATCACGCTACCTATGATGGAGCCTTCTCAAAAGGCTGCCGCTTATGCTGCTGATATTACATATGGAATAGGCTCTGAATTTGGTTTTGATTTCCTTCGAGATAATATGGCTTACAACGCAGACTCGCGTGTACAGCGTCCATATCATTTTGCTTTAGTCGATGAAGTAGATAGTGTCTTAATCGATGAAGCGAAGACGCCACTTATAATCGCTGGGAAAACGGACGTGCATGATCAGCTCAGCACACTATGCGCTAAGCTAGTGAAATCATTTAAGCAAGAGAAGCATTTCCTGTTTGACTTAGAAACGAAGACAGTAAGTTACACAGAAGAAGGGATCGAACAGATTGAACGCTTCTTCTCTATCGATAATTTATATGATTTAGCCCATCAAACGCTCTATCATTATATGATTCAAGCATTGCGTGCACGCATGATGTTCGCCCGTGATGTAGATTATATTGTTAAAGAGGGCAAAATATTACTCGTTGATATGTTCACAGGCCGTCCAATGGAAGGTCGTAGTCTTTCAAATGGGCTTCACCAGGCAATTGAAGCTAAAGAAGGATTAATCATTACGGAAGAAAATAAAACACAAGCTTCTATTACAATACAAAACTATTTCCGTATGTATCCATTCCTATCAGGGATGACCGGTACCGCGAAGACCGAAGAAAAAGAGTTCCAAGAATTGTATGCGATGAATGTGATGCAAATACCAACTAATCGACCAATTATTCGAAAAGATTTACCAAATCGTATATATGCGAAAATAGAGGACAAATATAAAGCGGTTGCTTCAAAGGTAAATGAACTCCATGCAACTGGGCAGCCTGTATTAATAGGAACAACTTCTATCATTCAATCGGAAGAAGTTTCGAAGTATTTAAAACAGGTAGGCATTGTGCATGAAGTTTTAAATGCAAAAAGTATTGACCACGAGATTTCGCTTATTTCACTTGCAGGCCAAAAAGGTACTGTCACTGTTGCAACGAATATGGCAGGACGCGGAACCGACATCTCCCTTGGAGAAGGCGTAGCAGAACTTGGTGGACTGTATGTAATCGGGACAGAGCTTCACGAGTCTCGTCGAGTGGACAATCAGCTGAAGGGTCGTTCTGGTCGTCAGGGAGATCCGGGTATTTCCGAGTTTTTCATCTCGCTTGAGGATGAAATGTTCAAACGTTTTGCTGGAGAAGAATTAGAAAAATTAGTATCTCATGTGAAAGCAGGCAAGGATGGTCTTATTGAGAACAAAAAGGCAATGGAATTCGTTACAAGAACGCAGCGTATTTGTGAAGGTGCCAGCTATAGTGTACGGGAATATAATTTGAAGCTGGATAATGTATTAAATGTTCAGCGTAAAACTATTTATGAGCTACGTGATCACCTAATTTACGGAGATAATATAGAAGAAACATTTGTTACTTTTATAAAAGAGTTCCCTGAACATGAGCTTAACTTCTTTTTTGACGAGGAGATTTCTCATACAGAGGAAGATTTTGAAGCACTTCGCCAAGTTTTCTTAGATAAGATGCCAGGTATAGATCTTCCGGCTTGGGATACAGATTTATCTATAGAAGTTGCGAAAAAACAAGTGAATGCTCAGGTTGATCTGTATAAAGATACGGTTCTTGAGCTATTAAGACATGCTACTGAAAAGGAACAGCTTCGTTTATATTTAATCGGTACAGTGGATCAGCATTGGTTGACTCATATGGATTCGATGGACAAACTAAAAGAAGGTATCGGTATGCGCAGCTACTCCCAAGAGGATCCGATGAGACAATATGAACGAGAAGGTTTAGAATTATTTACTCGTATGATTCACGGAATTGGTAAAGGAGTCGCAACGGAGATTTCTAATTTGATACGTGAGCATGGCGTTACTTTACAAAATGGAGGAGAAGTAGAATGATTCCTTTTTTCAAACGTACTTCTAAGAAACAACAGAAAGAGTCTGCTATCGCTTCGAAAGACTTAATCGATACAACGGCTGAAGCATCGGAAGAAGAAATCCAAACGAAACTATACTTCTATGGCGGCAAACCAAAGCAAATAGAAGATCAATACTATTTCCAATTTCTTTTAAATGAATTACAACCTTTAAAGCGAAACCAACTTTCCCTTGCACCGATTGAGTTAAAGATTGAAGGAGAAACTGTTCATGCACAGTTTTTCTTTCGTCAATCATTGGCAAAAGAAATTAACATGGGTATCACGCCGCTTGTTTTGTTCGGTGAGGACGGAAAATTAGTTGGTCGTATGGATGCAGATTTAAGTGAGCTAGGGACAATTCCAGCAGAAAGCGCTATGCCGTGGATTGTTACCTTTGAAAAGGAACATTTAGTTGTTCCGGCTGACCAAATTTTGAAGGAAAACTGGTCCATTGCATTTGAGCAAAAGCTTCCCCACCGTTTAGATTTAGACGAGAATTGGGAGAAGTCCTTAGCTACTGCAAATAAAGATCAATTAAGAAAAATTGTAGAGGATTTAACTCCGCCAAAGAAAAACGAAGTCAATTTCATGGGCTTGCAGCAAAGCTTGAGTGAGGATGGAAGTTTGTCCGTAACAGTATTAATAAGAAGCGGTCATGAAAAGGATATTACTATTAGTCAGCTACCGCTTGAAGTTATGGATGCAACTAAAGAAACGGTGGCAAAGGGTGCATTTACTCTTCCCCCACTTACTGTTCAAGCTAATACAAGTAAGCCTTGGACATTCATCTTCCCTAATGAAATGGTGCTAAAAGAACAGCCAGATTTCACTAGCTGGTCCGTAAAAGTAATCGAGCATAATTAAGTAACACAAAAAAGCCTAAGTAGAAAGTTCTACTTAGGCTTTTTTGCGTGGGCAACCAACCGACTTTTTTAAAATTTATATATTCTGAGGAAACGATCCTTACAATTTCATGCTACCATCTTTTGATCAATACTTCAATAGCAAAACGTACGTCAAGTAGTAAATATTAGAATTTTTTTTTTACTTTTTTAAAGTCTCAATTAAGAACTTCGGTAGGACTAACTGTCTTTTTAAGCGGCTCGGTTCTTTTGCAAGACGATAAAACCACTCAAGTCCTGTTTTTTGGAAAAACCCTGGTGCACGTTTTACATTCCCAGCTAATACGTCAAATGAACCTCCGACTCCTTGGAAAAGGGATGGATGAAGTTTGTCTCGATTTGCTTCAATCCATTCTTCTTGGCGAGGCGACCCCATCGCAACGAATAGAATATCTGGTTTTGCTTCGTTTATCTTTTGAATGACTTTTCCGTTATCTTTTTCGTAGCCATCTTGTATACCTGCAATTTGCAGCGAAGCATATGTAAACTTAAGTGCTTCGGCTGCACTTTCCGCTACTCCTGGCTTTGCTCCGTATAGGAATATAGACTTCCCAGTTCTTGCTGCTTCTCTTACGATGCGATCCATCATATCTATACCCGTAACGCGAGATTTGATATTACCTTTGTTTAGCTTGGAAGCAAGGATGACACCAATCCCGTCTGGAATTTGAAATTCCGCACGGTTTAGGAGGTCTTTTAAGGCCTGATCTTCCTTTGCTTTCATAAGCTTCTCAGGGTTTATCGCAACAACGAGTGATTTTTCTTTGTTGTCGATACGTTTGAACAGTTTATTTATGAGTTCATCGTAATTATCGGTGTCGACTTTTACACCAAGTATCATTTCTTTCATTGGTTCTGATGCTCCAATTGACTTTGGCTTTTATTTTTTGCATCACCAAGTGTGTAAAAAGCAAATCCTGCTTGTTCCCATGTTTGACGAAGTAGGCAGTTTTTCGTATCTAAAACGACTGCTGTTGCTACGTTTTCACGAATAGAAGCTGGTTGTAATGCTTTGAATTCGTTATGGTCTGTCAGCACAAGCACAACATCTACTCCAGCAGTAGCTTCTTCTAGAGATTGTGTTTGTGTTGGATGCGTATTTGTTTTAATATGCGGATCATATGACACTACTTCTAACCCAAGCTCTAGTAATTCTTGGATCACGTCTGTTGAAGGACTTTCACGCATATCATCTACGTTACCTTTGAAGGCTAATCCAAGTACGGCAACTTTACCAGTAGTTTTGTTTGCTACTTCTTGTAGGATTTGTTTTGTCTTTTTCGCCGTGTATCCTGGCATCCCATCATTCGTGTTACGAGCAAGCTCGATGATTTTCGCTTCCGAGCTAAGTTCAACTAGGAACCATGGGTCAACAGCGATACAGTGCCCCCCTACTCCAGGACCTGGATAGTGAATATTCACACGCGGGTGGAAGTTTGCAAATTTAATAGCTTCCCAAATGTTCACATCTAGTGTTTCTGCAATTTTTGCTAGTTCGTTTGCGAATGCAATATTCACATCACGGTATGTGTTTTCCATTACTTTTACTAGTTCCGCTGTTGTAGCGTCTGTAATATGGATTGTCCCTTTTACGAACGTTTCATAAAGCTCTTTCGTCATTTGGGCAGATTCATCATTGATCCCACCAACGATGCGGTCATTGTTCGTCAGTTCCTCGAAGATACGACCAGGAATTACGCGCTCTGGTGAATGAGAAACGAAAAGCTCTACACCAATTTTCAAACCTGTTTTTATAAGTTCTGGTAGCATTATGTTTTCAACCGTTTTTGGTGGTACTGTAGATTCTAGAACAACAAGATTTCCTTCTTTTATATAAGGAACAACTGATGCTGTTGCTTGACGTACATATTCTAAGTTTGCTGTTTTATCACGGTTAATCGGAGAAGGTACTGCAATGATGAATACGTCCGCTTCTTCTGGTTTAGTGGAAACTGTTAGTAGTTTTTCATCTATTGCTTTATCTAGGCGCTCTTGAAGGCCGTCTTCTTCTATATGAAGTTGTTTGTTTTGAATCATATTTACTGCTTTTTCATTTACGTCTACGCCATGTACGCGGACGCCGTGGTTAGCGAATGTAACTGCGGTTGGAAGTCCGATATAACCTAGGCCGACCACACATATTTTTTTTTGCATGTTGGGTACTTCCTTTCTTTTTTACCTTGCAATATTATAACATATTTTATGGGAATGGGCGATTATTGAAGTGTTGGGGTTGAACACACAAAGAAGAGGAAAAATCTTTTACGAAGATCGTTCCTCTATCTTTTGTATATTCTTTTGTAAAAATCGTGTGGTAAATGCCTATTACCAAATCCTCTAACTTGAATGAAATCACCTGTGTCTTGATAAACAATGCGTAAGTCTGCGGATTGTTTATTTACCCGTCTACTTTGAAAGTGAAAAGACCGCCAGTTCGATAGGTTACCGAATAATTCTGTACATATTGTTCTTGTTTTTTCAATTTGTTTTAAAGAGTGATGAATTTGATTGACTGCAAGTATAAATGTTTGTTCGGTAGAATAGATATTTGACAAGATAAACAAGTCATCGATCAAAGAATCTACATCCATTTGTATACCTTCCGTTCTACCGATTACGTCAATTGCATGACGCAGCATGTCTTCACTGATTATCTCCATTATTCAACTTACCTCTCAAATACTTCATTCTAGAGTCAAAATTGTCGTTTGCTTTTGTTACTAATTCTTCACCTGTCGCCCAATTATTCATGTTTTCCCTGCTTTGGAATAGGGCTTCGATTTGTGATTGTTCTAGTTCAATTTCCAACTGCTCCAACCGTCCCATTATGGCTTGATATACTTCTGGTTTCAGTAGAACGGCGGTTGTTACATTACGATCAACAACTTCCATTGCTAAGTTTTCGTTTAAATCGTTACGCCAATTCGCTGATCGACCTAATGCTGTAACACTTACTCGACTTCCCATACCAAAACCATTTCGCACTTTTTCTACAGCTTCTATCATTTCTACTGACATAGTAATCCATCCCTTCTGATTCATTATTTACACCCCCATCATATCACTTATTCTATTCATAAACACTTTAAAGGTTGTAGTTATATGTGTATTTAATATAGTATTAATTCATGTATTATATACCCTCTTTTAAATATTTTAACTAATCGGTGGGTTTTGTAGTGTTAAAGGTTTTGAGGGTTTAATGAAAAAAATCCATTGACCTTTGGAGTGGTCAATGGATTGGGATTTTGTTTTATTTTACTAAAGTATTGTCTACAGTTGCTTCTTTACCGTTTTTGTATTTAACAGAGAATGTCACTTTTGTTGGTTCACCTGTGAATTTGCCTTCTGTTTTCCAAAAACCGTCTGTTGCGTAGTCAAATGCTGAATCGAATGGCATTGAAATTTGTGTTGCTGTTGGGTAGTCAGTTGCAAATTTTTCTGTCACTGTTCCTTTTGCTAAAGTTTTTCCATCTTTATCAAACCACTCAGCAGTTAGAGTTTCAATATCGCTAACTTTTTTGTTTTCTGTTAAAGCTGCTCCAGCTGAATAGCTTGTTTCAGAAGTGTTAGAGAAATCTTGTGCTTCAATGTTCCCAGAAACAGTTCTTGTATTTTCTACAGTAACTTCTTTTCCATTTTTGTATTTAACCGAGAATTCTACTTTAGCAGGTTCTCCCTTGAAATTACCTACTGCATTCCAGTATCCGTCTCCAATATACGCAAAGTTTGCATCGAATGGCATTGAAATATCAGTAGCTGCCGGGTAATCTTTTGCAAATTTGTCTGTCATTGTTCCTTCACCTATTACATTACCAGCTAGGTCAAACCATTTAACTTTTAGTGTATCGACATCACTTACTGTTTTGTATTCAGTTAGGCCTGCTCCAGCAGAATATCTGTCTCCACTAACTAAACCGAAGTCTTGAGCAACGATGTTACCAGATAACACTCTAGCGTTTTCTGCTGTTTCTACGTCACCATTTTTGAATGTTACTGTGAATTTCACTTTAGTTGGTTCGCCAGTGAAATCACCTGCTACTGTCCAGTAACCATCTGTTACATAGTTAAAGTTAGCATCAAACGGCATAGAAATTTGTGTAGCTGTCGGGAAATCAGTTGCAAACTTCTTGTTCAATGTCCCTTTACCAAGTACAGCTCCTGCTTGGTTGAACCATTCTACTGTTAATGATCCTACATCGCTAGCGTCTTGTCCTTCTGTTAGACCTGCACCAGCTGTGAAAGTAGTTTTAGTAACTTGCCCGAAGTCTTCTGCTGCAATATTACCAATTTCTTTTTCACTTCTGAAGATGAATGAAGCCATTTGTCCACGTGTTACGTTTGAGTATGGGCTGAAAGTTGTTGCAGTTGTACCAGTTGTGATTTCGTTCGCAAAAAGTGTTTGAACAAATCCTGCAACCTCTTTGTCTTTTGAAATATCAGTAAACGGATTTTCTGCTAGAGTTACTTGATCAAATTCAAATCCTAAAGTAATCATTTTAGCCATTTGCGCTCTTGTAAGCGTGTTGTTTGGACCAAAAGTATTATCTTTATATCCTTTAATAACTCCTGCTTCCACTAATGCAGCGATGTAAACATAGTTTGGATGATCCTTGTTGATGTCTGTAAAACCAGGATCTTTAACCTTGTCTGGGTCTAGATTTAAATCAAGTGCCAAAGCCAGGATTTTAGCTGCCTGCTTACGATTGATACCTTGGTACGGTTTGAAAGTTCCATCTTCGTATCCAGTGATGATTTGGCGTGAAGCTAAATCCATAACTGGTGCGTAAAGATGGTTTGACGGTGTATTTATTACATCCGAAAAAGTTGGTACTTTCACTCCTTCTGCTTGTGTTGCATTGGGTGATGCTGCTACTAGTATGCTAGTAGATAGTGCAGTTGCTAAAGCAACTTTGAACATTTTTTGATACTTACTCATTATGTTGGACCCCCGAATTTTTTAGCTTGATATAAGCTTTCTGTGTTCAACTGATATTAGCATTTTTTGTTTGTTTTGAATCCATGTAATTTGTGGATATTTTACCAATCAGTAAGAATCTGTTAATTGTCATGGGATTCATAAGGTGGATTAGTGGATTTATGTGGTAGATAGGGCAATTTGTGAGGATATGTTTAATGGGAAAGATAAAAACCACTAGATTGCTCTAGTGGTTTAGTACTTTGGATAGGAAGTCTTGGGCACGCTGTGTATCTGGGTTGGTGAAGAATTTGGATGGTGCGGCGCGCTCGACTATTTTGCCTTCTGCCATGAAGACGATTTCGTCGCAGATTTCTTTGGCGAAGCCCATTTCATGTGTTACGACAACCATGGTCATGCCGTCTTGTGCTAGTTTGCGGATTGCATCGAGCACTTCGGTTACCATTTCTGGGTCTAATGCGGATGTCGGTTCATCAAATAACATAACTTGTGGATCCATCGCTAAGGCTCGTGCGATAGCTACCCGTTGTTGCTGGCCACCGGAAAGTCTGTTTGGGTAAGCATCGAATTTGTCATCTAACCCTAAAGAGACCAATAGTTCTTTCCCTCTTTTTTCGGCAGCTTCTTTGCTTAGTCCTTTTACCTTCATCGGTGCCATCGTTACGTTTTCTAATGCGGTTAGGAACGGAAATAGGTTAAAGCTTTGGAATACGAAGCCTATGTTACTGCGTGCTACGTTGATGTCGGTTTTTTTGTCGTGGATAGAGATGCTGTCCACGACTATTTCGCCAGTGTCTATCGGTTCTAATGCATTGATAGTTCGGATTAGGGTGGATTTCCCTGCTCCACTTGGGCCGATTAGTGCGATTACATTCGATTTTGGTACCTCGAGCGAAACGTCTGTTAGGACGTGGTGGTCGCCGAAGCTTTTATTGACATTTTTAATAGTAATCATTTGGGTACACCCTCCTTAACGTTATGCTTCGCTTTTCAGTAATCGTTTTTCGAAGTATCGAATGATTAATGATAAGCTGAATGTCATGATGAAATAGATTAGTGCAACAAATGTGTATACTTCTATGGAAGCAAATGATGTTGCGACTAGGTTTTTGGCGTTCAGTGTTAAGTCGGTTGCCGCTATAATCGATACGAGTGACGAATCTTTTATCAGCATAATAAATTGTGATGCAAGCGGTGGTAATACTCGTCTAAATGCTTGCGGCAAAATAATATGTCTCATTGCCTTTGTATGAGTCATTCCAAGTGAACGTGCTGCTTCCATTTGCCCTTTTGGTACGCCTTGGATTCCAGAGCGAACAATTTCTGCGATAAATGCAGCGGAAAAGAAGGCAAGCCCAATAATGGCGCTCCAATAAGAGCCCAACCGAACAAATTGTCCGAGTACAAAGAATATCCATAATAAAAGAACTAGAAGTGGTACGCCACGCATTATTTCTATATAAGTAGATGAGATGCTATAAATAATTTTGTTTTTGGAGATACGTCCAAGTCCAAAGAGGATACCAATTGGAATCGCTAAAAGGATTGCGATTGCTGAGATTTCCAGTGTTTTAAGTGCGCCTTCTATGAAGACGTCCATGTTTCTTGGTATGACACTCCAGTCGTAGTTGTACATAGCTGATTCCCCCTAGAGTGTTTTATTCGTCTACAACTTCATTTAACCAGTCGGAAGTTTCAAACCATTTAGTTCGTGATGCAAGTTCGGTAGGGCTTCCAAGATAGCTGTTTAGGAACGAGTTCACCCATTGAATTGTGTCGAAGTCATTTTTCTGAAGAGCAATTCCAAGATTTTCTGTAGAAATTAATTCTTCAATTTCTCTCACCGAGTCTCCGTTTTTCAATTTCCAAACCGCGATTGCCGGCTCATCATATACTACTCCGTCGGCTTCCCCTTGCGCCATTGCAGTTGCAGCGGATGGAAATTCTTCAAAGTCTAATATTTGTGCGTTTTTAAATACATCTTTTGCAAGTAGCGCACCAGTTGTACCGATACCTACAGCAATTTTATTGCCTTTTACATCAAGATCTTGCCAAGTTTTTGTTGTTTTATCTGTTCCAGGTACCATTACAGCTTGACCTGTTTGGAAGTATGGATCTGCAAAGCTAACCGCCAACGCTCGGTCCCCTCGGATTGTCATCCCAGCGAAAACCATGTCTACCTCGCCTGTTCTAAGTGCAGGAATTAAACCATCAAAAGTAAATTGCTTAAATTCTACTTTAATATCTTTTCCTAATGCTTTAGCAAGTGCGTTTGCAGTGTCTACATCATAACCAACGAAGTCGCCATTTGGATCTTTCATGTCAAACGGGAAATATCCAGGTGACATCCCGACAATAAGTTTCTTTTCTTTTAATACCTTTTGAATTGTAGAATTTTCCGTCGATACTCCTCCGCCCGAATCATTGCTACAACCTGCGATGATTAAAACTGTAATCATAAGTACTGCTGCTAACCATTTCTTCATCATCTTACCCCCGTTTTTTTATTTATTAAGTTCCCCTTATGAAACTTGTGAATTATTAGTAGTATAAAGTACTATTATTCACATGTCTACATAAAAATAATTAGTTATAATATTTTTATTATTGATTCTACTTGGAAAAAGGTGCAAAATAGATTATATGTAGTTGTAGTTTATGTGACTTATTGTAAAGTTAGTATTTTATAACTTTAATGTTTAGATGTTTTATTATTCTGCATAATGTATTTTTATACACAAGGAGGGTTAATATTGGTTTTTCCCAAAAGTGAGGTTGGAAAGCGAATTAGGTATTTACGTCGATCTCAAGGATTGACGTCAGAAGAGCTGGCAAAAAAAACTAGTGTGAGCCAGAGTATGATTTCTCAAATTGAGCGCGGACAAGTATCCCCCTCCTTAGAGACGTTATGGAAGTTAAGTCATAGCCTGAAGGTTCCGGTGTTTTCGTTCTTTGAGTCAGAGGAGAATAATGCAGTAACGCTGACCCGTAAAGGTGAGGGTAATCTGATAAAACGCGTGCGACCTAATGTCGGATATGAACTTTTGTCGCCAAGTTCCGGCAAACAGATGAGTTTTTTTAAGATGATTGTATCGCCAGGCGAGGGCACCGATGATCCGCTTATGTTCCATGGCGGCGAGGAATGCGGGCTGATGCTTATTGGTAGTTTGAGGATTGAGATTGATGGCGAGGTTTACCTTATCGACGAAGGAGATAGTATTTACTTTGATAGCTCGCTGCCGCATCGGTTTATGAATGATGGCGATGCGGATGCAGTGGCTATTTGGACGATGACGTATGATTTTTAGGTTTTGGGGTCTTTCGTGGGAGCGGAGGGCTTTTTTTGTTGGGGGTGTTTTTGAGGGGCGGTAGTACTTGCAGAGTGATTGGTGTTGGGTTACTTGCTCTGGAGGTGGATTTACTTGCGGAGGGGTTGGGGTTACTTGCTCTCGAGGAGGATTTACTTACGGAGCCGGGTTGGGTACTTGCTCTCAGTCATAGGTTACTTGCGGTCGGTGGCTGTATACTTGCGGTACGGGATTATTTGGAAGCTTTAATGTTGTTGGCTTTTCGCCGAGGCGAAAAGCTTCCTTTTTGGGTTTTACTTGCGGAGCGAATGAGTTTACTTGCTCTCGAGGAGGATTTACTTACAGACCCGGGTTGGGTACTTGCTCTTGATTAATGGTTACTTGCGGTCGGAGGCGGTTTACTTGTGGAACGGGATTATTTGGGAAATTTAATGCTGTTGGCTTTTCGCAGGAGTGAAAAGATTCCCTTTTTTTGTGATGGTACTTGCGGAGGAATTGGAGTTACTAGCTCTCAAGGTGGTTTTACTTGCGGAGGGGGGTTTTATTGCATATGAAAAAACCTTCTAGTATAGAAGGTCTTTATTTTATAAATTCCATTTTATATTTAGCATCTTTGTATTTACCGGTTTTTACTAGGTCCGCGTTTTTTAGGATTCTATTTGCTTCGTACATATTATTGAGATTTAAAAATTGGCGACATTCTGTATTAGAAATGGTGTCTTTGTATATTAGAAAATATTCTTTTATGGTTTTTGTATGTGCATTAGTGCTGATATTTCTGCATTTAGGACATATCCAGTGACGGGCAACTTTCTTCATTCCTACAAGGCTACAAGTAGTACATTCTACTCCATTGATAATGTCATCTGGATTAATCGCAAAGTGTTGTGTTAATGGGAATGGTTTGTAATTAGTAGTTTTGTTTAGAATAAAATTTTTGAGGCTGGTAAGTGCTTCTAAAGAAAGTAGAGGATCATGCGTTTTCAATTTTCTTAAATAAGATCTGATTTCATTACGGAATAGTACGGTTGTTTCACTTGGAGGGGTTTTTATATAGCTGCTTGTGAAGGGAAAAACAACTGCACCGTAAATAGGTATCGAGAATCCGGCGGCCATAAATACCACATTCAACTGATATATATACTCTTGTAGTTGAATCTCAGGACTGTCGAATGAGTTTCTTACTCCGGTTGATAATGTTCGGCTCAGCTGATAGGGATGAGATTTAAATTCAATTTCCCCCTGGATGTTCTTAACTTCGAAGATCACTGCATAGTGCTGTGTAATTAATAGTACATCCATTTGAAATAGCGACTCACCATATAGTGAAATGTTATGGAAGGCAAAGAATTTGTATGGAAGTTTAACTTTTTGAAGAAAACTCATAACTGCTTCTTCCCCTATATCTCCCGCGATATTACGCTTCACATCTTCACTAAGAGAGATAAATTTAGGATGACTTTTCTTTAGTCGTTTGTTTAATGAGATAAGTGCTTCCATATATAGAGTTTGTGCATATGGTTTTATTATCATTTTATCACCTCGAGGATAGATTAGCATATTTAGTGATAGTCTACTAGAGCTACAATAAAAATTGCATTTCAATGGGAGTTTTAGGGTGAGAATTGAATTTTCTTTAAGAAACGGGTTTAAGAATTGAATTGTTGCTCAAATTGCAAAATAATATTAATTGATTTTGGGAATATTATTGTATTAATTTGATGTTAATTTTGCGATATGGTTAGTTGAAACGTAAATTACATGCTATAACCAAATTTTTTGGAAACTTTAATGCTGTTGGCTTTTCGCTCGGGCGAAAAGCTTCCGTTTGGTTATTACTTGCGGAGGGATGGGGGGTACTTGCTCTCGAGACGGATTTACTCGCGGAGCTGGGGTGGGTACTTGCTCTCGGTGTAGAATACTAGCGGTCGGAGGCGGTTTACTGGCGGTACGGGATTATTTGGATATTCCAATGTTGCGGGCATTATTAAAGGACCCGCCGAATTGGTGGGTCCTTGGGAGTGAATAGCGGTTCGCTGAGCGCTTTAATTCAAGTTTTTATTTGGTTAGGATTGCATGTAAGATGTCGACTGCTTGGTCGATTTCTTCGGTTGTTACGGTTAGTGGTGGCAGGAGGCGGATGACGTTTGGTCCTGCTGATACTAGTAGTAGACCTGCTTCGTCGGCAGCTGTTATGTAGGAAGCGACTTCTTCTTCGCAGACTATGCCGAGTAGTAGGCCAGAGCCGACTAGCTGGTTGGTTGGTAGAGCTTCTTTTAATTTCTCGATAAAGTAAGCAGATTTTTTATTCACATCTGCTATAAATTCCGGTACAAATACGTTATCTAATACAGTTTGTGCGACAGCAACTGCTAGAGGATTTCCTCCGAAGGTCGTGCCGTGTGTGCCTGGCCCTAATGAGTCATGTAGGTCCGCAGTTCCGAGCATGGCACCGATTGGGAAGCCTCCACCGAGACCTTTCGCTAACGTGATAATGTCAGGTTTTAGGACTGTTTGCTCGTAAGCATAGCGGGTACCTGTTCGGGCGATGCCTGTTTGGACTTCATCTACTATGAGCAGGATTTCGTTGGCTGTGCAAATATCAGAGATTGCCTGAGCAAATTCAGGCGTTACCGAATTTACGCCGCCTTCTCCTTGGATTACTTCGAGCATGATTGCGCCGACTTCATCGTCGATTACTGCTTCTAATGCAGCTACGTCGTTGAAGGGTACTGTTTTGAACGTTTCGAGTAGTGGACCGAAACCGTTGCGTATTTTGTCTTGGCCAGTGGCTGACATTGCGCCGAATGTGCGTCCGTGGAATGATTTTTCAAATGTAATGATAGTATGCTTGCCAGTATGTTTGCGTGCTAGCTTGATAGCTGCTTCGTTCGCCTCTGCTCCGCTGTTGCAGAAGAATGCGTGGGCGAAGTGAGTATCGTTTACAAGGGTCTCAGCCAATTTTTCTTGTTCCGGATTTTCAAATAAGTTTGAGATATGCCAAAGTTTTTCGCTTTGCTTTTGAATCGCTTGGACTACCGCAGGATGAGTATGGCCTAGACTGAGCACGGCTATACCACTTGTGAAATCGAGATAGTTTTTTCCAGTATCGTCCGTAACGATCGTACCCTTCCCTTTGACAAGATGGATAGGTCGTCGATTATAGTTTTGGAATAAAGAGCTCATGCATATACCTCCTGTTGTAAAATTATTGTGCCAGATAGCTGATTGCCGACGATTTGAACGGCTGGAATACCAGCTGTAAGGCAGTCAAGAGCAGCTGTTACTTTCGGAATCATTCCTCCGTAAATATCGCCCGAAGTGATCCAGTCGGTAATTTTTTCAGAGGTTACAGTTTCTTGTACCTCACCATCTATTTTTATACCCGGTGTGTCGGTAACAAGTTGTAGACTTTCCGCTTTTATTGCTAACGCTATTTGACTTGCTACCGTGTCGGCATTGATGTTCAACGGGTTTCCATCTGTTGTGCAGCTAATGCTTGAAATGACGGGAGTGATTCCATTTTTCAGTAATACTTCAATAAATGAGGTATTCACTTGTTGGATTTCCCCTACAAAACCATACGTTGCTTCATCTAATATGGTGCATTGCAATAACTGACTATCGTAGCCACTGAGACCGATCGCCTGGATTCCGCTTTTATTCAGCTGGTGAACTAGTGCTGGATTTACTTGACCGACTAGTGTTGACTGTACAATTCCTATTGCTTCAGCGGATGTTACGCGTATTCCATTAATCGAAGTGGTCGATATTCCGTTACTAGCAAGGGCTTTATTGATCGCTGGTCCTCCACCGTGGACGATGACGATTTCATGATTTGCTGCTTGAAGTTTTTTGAAATTGGTAAAGAAGTTTTCATTTAAACCCTCGAGCATACTGCCGCCAAGCTTGATGACGATGCGTTTAGGAGCGGTAAGTTGCGTTGATTTGGACGTAGTCATAAGTCAAATCGCACCCCCATGCAGTTCCCTGACCATTGCCTTGATGAATGTCGACGAAGATTTTGACTTCTGGCTGCTTCAAATAAATGATTAAATCATCCTCTGAGAAAGGAACAGGTTCACCATTTTCTACTACTTTTGTTGTGCCTAACAGGATTGTAATGGCATTTGGATCAATTGTCGCACCGCTATAGCCTACTGCAGCAATAATTCGCCCCCAGTTTGCATCATTTCCAAAGATCGCAGTTTTTACGAGCGGAGAGCCTACTACTGTTTTTGCTATTTTACGAGCTTCTATGTCAGTAATGGCGCCTTTTACTTCTACTTCAATTAGTTTCGTTGCACCTTCTCCGTCTTTTGCTATCATTTTAGCTAGATCTTGAGACACAGTGTGTAAGGTTTCCACGAAGTTTTCCCAGTCTGGGTGGTCTGGAGTTAACGTATTGTTCCCGGCCATTCCATTTGCCATCACGATGACCATGTCATTAGTCGATGTGTCACCATCCACAGTAATTGCATTGAAAGTAACGTCGGTGATAGCTTTTAGTGCGTCCTGAAGATGATTGGATTCGATATTCGCATCGGTTGTAATAAAACCAAGCATCGTTGCCATATTTGGTTCAATCATGCCAGAGCCTTTAGCCGTTCCTGCGATGATTACCTCCCTACCGTCAATGATTGTTTGGTAAGTTGTATTTTTCGTTACGGTATCTGTTGTCATGATAGCTAAAGAAAAATCGATCGCGCCTTCCAGTTCATCCACAGGTTCTAACTTTTGGATACCTGTTGTTACTGGCTCCATTTTCATGAGTTCCCCGATTACTCCAGTAGATGCAACGCCGATAAGTGATTGATCTATTCCTAATTTTTCTGCAGTTAGTTTTTGCATAGAATAGGCATCTGCCATTCCTTGTTTTCCTGTGCAGGCATTGGCATTCCCAGCGTTGACGATGATTGCTTGCATTTTACCTGTTTCATATACGACATCTTTTGTGATAAGTAATGGTGCTGCTTTGATGGCATTCGTTGTGAAAACACCAGCTACACTTGCAGGTACGTCACTAACAAGTAATGCAAGATCTTTTTTCTTATGTTTTAGGCCACAATGGATTCCTGTTGCTTGGAAACCTTTTGGCGAAGCGATATTTTTATAGGAGATGTTTTTCATCGTAATCGTTTTTGTAGTCATCAGTTATTCCTCCTCTTTCTAGATGAATAGTGGGACTTGTTGAAGCCCTGTCGTTTGGTCGAGATTAAATTGCACGTTCATATTTTGAATTGCCTGGCCAGCTGCTCCTTTTACGAGGTTGTCAATGACCGAAACGATGGTTGCGCGATTTGTGCGCGGGTCGACTTTCACGTGAATATCGCAGAAATTAGAGCCGTATACCTGGTTGGTACCGAATTTGTCCGTTTGTTCAATGATTCGGACGAATGGATCATATGCATATGTTTCTTTCAGAGCGTTTTTCAATTGTTGCTCAGTTACGTTCGGTTTAAGAGGGGCATAGCTTGTCGCTAGAATTCCTCTCGTCATCGGAACGAGATGCGTTGTAAAAGTGATCGGTGCTGTTTGGCCCGCAAATATATTAATCGCCTGTTCGATTTCCGGTATATGTTGGTGTTGATGTATTTTGTAAATAGCAGTGTTTTCGTTAGTTTCGCTGAAGTGTGTCATTTGAGATGGCTTGTTACCTGCTCCTGATACACCACTTTTTGCGTCTATGACGAGATTCGCCCCGTCAATTAGGTTTTCCTTCAGTAACGGCAGCAAAGATAGTAAAACTGCCGTCGGGTAGCACCCTGGATTGGCGATTAGATCTGCCTGCCCGATTGCGGCTTCGTTCCACTCCGTTAGACCGTAGACACTTTTTTCTAATACGTCAGATGGAGCCGGTGTTTTTTTGTACCATTGCTCGTAATCTATTGGGTTTTTCAAACGGAAGTCACCAGACAAATCAATAAGTTTTGGACCACTTCCTATTAAAGAGGGTAAAATATCTGTAGATACCCCTGAGGGAGTACTCGTAAAAATGACATCATATTCTGTAAGTCTATTATGTTCGATCGCTAGAAGCGCTTGATCGTGAATATTCATTAAATGTGTATATTTATTCGAAAATTGTATTCCTTCTTCTGAAGAAGTGAATAAATCAATACGCTCGGCATCTGGATGATTATGCAATAATCTTATTAATTCTAGACCACCATAACCCGTAGCTCCTATAATTCCTATTTTCATTCTTATCACTCCAACCGTAAGATAATGATTAGTATAATACTGCATAATTATAAAGTCAAATGTATTTTTAACTAATTCATGAATATTTATCTGATGATTTAATGAAAATAAACCCCCTTTCAGTTTGCGCAAAGGGGGTCGGATTTAGTTATCCGAATTTTTATTTTTACCATTGCCATTGTTGTTGTTGTTATCTTTATAAGGGTTGTTTCCGTTATTCGATTTATCTTTGTTCTTTTTCTTCTTCTCTTGACCTGGATTGTTATGACGATTATTTGTTGGTTTGTTTTCTTTTGTCGGCCGTTCTTTATTTATTTTTGATTCGTTTTTATTTCCCTTATCCTTCATTGGTTTTTTAGTATTCGGATTAGGTGGATTCTTATGTTCTTTATTTGTTGCTGGTTTATTTGGATTTGGTATCTTTTCTTCTTTTTTAATTTGTCCAGGAGGCTTTGTTTTCTCTTGTTTATTAGGTTTTGCATTTTTCGGTTTTGTTTCTATAGAATTCTTTTCTGGAGATGATTTTGCTTTTTTTACTTCTTTGACTGCTTTTTCAATTTGTTTTTTTAGCTTCGGTTTGTCTTCATTTTCATAAACGGTTGTAACAGCAAGTTGTTTCTTGTCGGTACTTACTTGCTGTACTGCTTTTGCTAATACCAAATTAATCGATTGGCCCTCCCAATCTTTCATTTCTTCTGTAGATGAATGAAGGGAAATAACTTTGCCTCCTTCGTCTACTCCAATTTCAATAGTCGAATCACCTTCAACTTGTATGTAGGCGTAGGCGGTAGTTGTTTGGGGAAACCATGATGCAACTAAAAATATGAGTAGGACTGCTGCTACTATGGCTGGCGCTATGAAAATTGGTTTCATCCGTTTTATAGGTGGCGCTGAAGCAATTAGATGAAACTCTGCTTCATCGCCTATTTGAACGGCTGCAATAAGTGGAACTCCACGAAGAAATTCACCATCTTCTGTGAGAAAAACAGAGTAGGTCGCCTTCTTTTCACAAACAATGCCTCTATATTTGCGCATCATATGATTTCTCCTTTCACGTAGTCTTTTATATAAACGAAGTCACTGTTTAATAGAAGGACAACTGCAATTATGTATTTCCGTTGTCGTTCCAATGTTTTTCTTGAGACTTCCACCAGTGCTTCTATTTCTTTCAATGGTAGTTTTTTATTTTCTATTAATGATGCATAAAGCTCTTCTGAATCTGCAATAATTTGAGCAGTTTGAAAGGCTGTTTTTCTCGCGTCCTTATGTTTCGGTGCTGCTTTTGTCAGTTCGTCAAATGATAAATTAAAGTTGGATAACAATTTGCTGTATTTTATAAGTTCTTCTCTTCTCGATACTGTAAATTGCTCTTCTGAATATGTAGTTACTGCATGCTGTCTTAATAAAAAATGATCATCCTCCGACTCAGTTTCACCGTTATCGAAGAGTAATTCTTTATTATTTCGAACGGTTTCTTTTCGGATAAAATCAATGAGGCGTCTTTTAATAATTAAGTGGGCAAATGTTTGAAAGGAAGTATTTTCAGTTGGATTGTATGCAATTATCGCTTCATGACATCCAATTAACGCAATGCTGAATTCTTCATCTTGCTCATCAATAGGTCGTTTACATATGAAACTGGCTGTTTTTTTCAAAAATAGGGTATGGGCAAGAAGGAGGCTATTTAGAACCTCCTTATCACCTGCTTGCGCCTTTGTTATCAGCTCTTGCGTATTTTGTTTTGATTTTGTTTTGAATAGACCTTGCATAATTGACAAGAGCATACATACCCTCCGTTCTCATGTTTCCCTTAGCCTATAATTGTACTCGGCTGAGTAGAGAATGAAAAGCGGTGCTATTTTTGTTTTGATATTGTCTTATATTACTAGACGAAATTAAAAGTATCTACACGTTTTATTTCATCCTCAAAAAATAGTGTTTTATTTGAAATGGATTTATTTTTGGTCCTTGTTCTTTTTGTTTTCGTGTTTTTTGGCATTGTATTTTTCAGATTTGTGCTTTTCCTTCAAAGCTTTCTTTTCTTGTTTTTCAGCTTTGTGTTCTTCTTCCAAAGCTTTCTTTTCTTCTTTATGCTCAGCTTGTAGTGCTTTACGTTCTTCTTTTTGTTTTTGTTGTAGAGCTTTTCTTTCTTCTTTTGTAGCATGTTTAGTTTCATTTGTAGGATGTTTCACTACAGGTTCTTCTTTTACAGGTTTTACTACAGGATTCACTGTTTTATGCTCTGTTTGTTCAGCTTTAAATTTTGCAATGGCCCGTTCTACATTGCGTTTTATCGCTGCTTTAGCAGTTTCATTTCCGGCATTTTCGTATGCTTTGGATAGGGCTGCTAAGTTTCCAACTGGGAATCCTTCTGGAATTTCAATATCCAACTCTTCTGTAACAACTGGTGTTGCAGTGTTTGGTGTAGAAGTTTTCGGTGCTTCAAGAGTTTCAGTTTCTTTTTTATTAAGCACCTCGTTCAAATCTACCGTATCAAACAGATTCTCGTTCGCCCACGCATAACTGGATCCAGCTACCGTAATGGTCGCTACTAATAGGGCCGCTCCAGTTTTCTTGAATTTCATCTGCATAGTCTCATCACCTCGTATAGATTTTGGTCTTTTGTACCGACACTTAGTTATTCGAAGGGCTTGCTCTTTTTATGGGGGTCGGAGTGAATTTTATTTTTACTTGCGATCGACCGGTGAATACTTGAACTTGTTTATTGGATACTTACTCTAGTGAGGCTGTTACTTTCGGAGTAAAATAATCATCCAATTTATCCCATAAAAAAAGAACGCAGTTTATGCGTTCTTTTTTAGTGGAGTACTTTCATGCCTTGGAGGAGCGTTTTGGCGTCTTCGTTTAAGTACTGTTTTATTTCTTCATTTAGGAAGAGTTCTGGGTTGTTGTTCACTATTAATTTGAGTCCAGTGAGATCGAATTTAGTAGCGTACGTATTTATAGAATAGATTACGGTCATCTCGTGGCGACTTAAAGGTTTTTCACCTGTAGCTTTTTTCTGTTTGATGAGATCAAACATTGCTCTAGTATTACCTCGTAAAAGCTGTCTATTTTTTGTTAAAATATCTATATTTTCTTCGATATACTTTCTAGCTGACACTAAATCTAAACTATCCATACTTTTATCAAGTTGTTTTAATAATTCTCGAAAGTCCATTATATTGCTCCTTTTGCAAAGTAGCCTTTATATAAGTATAGGCTATAGGTTTCCTTGTGTATATGGACACTTTGAACCTAGACTAACGCAATATATGGGGTTTTCACTGTAAGGCCGGGATTGGTTCTTGATACTTTTGAATTACATTCATACTTTCTAATAGGGTTAAAGCATCATCATTTAAATAAGCTTGAATTTCCTGTCTCATTAGCAATTCAGGGTAATTATTGACTAGCAATTTTAACCCACGAATATCAAAGGCACTCGCATATCTATTTATAGAATAGATAATTGTCATCTCTCTTCTGTTTAACGGCTCACGCCCGGAGTCTTTTTCACTTCTTAAAAAGTCAAATAATGCTCTTGCATTACTACGCAGCAGATGTCTATAATCGCTTACTAATTGGAGGTTTTGTTCTATATATTTTCTTGCAGATATCAAATCTAATTTTTCCATGCTATTATTGATCTGTTTTAATAATTCTCTATAGTCCACTTAATCATTCCTTTTGTTCTATAATCTTATATTTGATTATAGAACTAAAAGCACTGTTTTACAAATCAATTCAATTAATTAGACCTATGCATACTTGGCCATAATGACCCACTTAGACGTTTTTTCGTTTTTTCCATAAATCTTCGGCGGCTCCTGAACCTAACATGACACCCGCTACGATTAAGATAAGGCCTATGAAATGATTGAGCTGTAACACCTCTCCTAAGAATAGTGCGGATATAATTAATGAAAATAATGGGTTTAAGTTCATAAATATTGCCGCTTTCGTTGCACCGGCTTGTCCTACCGCGTAATTGTACATAAGATGACCAATTGCAGTAGAGACGACTGCAGACGCTAAGAATATTGTCCAAAAGGTTGGTGTTGTTGCTCCAAACTGCTTAATGGCACCTGGCTCTTGAATGAGACTAATCACTAATAAAATTACCGCACCAATTAGTAGCATATAGACTGTGAGTAATCGTGGATCTAATGTTTTAGCAGCTTTACTCACTACCATAAAGCTTAATACTTGGACAAGTATTGCTAGGAATACATAGAAATCACCTAGATTTGCTCCCATAGTTTCACTGCCTACTAGGATGGATACGCCAACCCCTGTTAGACCAATTACTAGTCCTAACCACTGAAATTTAGAAGGGAAATATTTTAAAATGATCGCCGCTGATATTGCAGTCAGCATAGGTCCTGTTCCTAAGATTAAACCCCCGTGGGTTGCACTTGTGATGGACAAGCCCATGTTTAGAAAATAGTGATGGGCAACCACATTGGTGAGCGTTCCGAGTAAAATGTACTTCCATTCACCGGATGTTGGTTTACGTAGTAGTTTCATTTTCCATAAAATTGGTAGTACGACTAAACCCGCTACGAGTATTCGAAATGCAGTTAGTGTTACGGGTGGCACTGCTTCCACCATATATTTGAGTAGTGATACGTTAGCTCCCCAAGCGAACATGACAAATACGAGCATTGCATATATTTTCCATTTATTCATCTGAGGATCTCCTTATTAATATATATATTTTGTTTTATTGATCAATAAACTGAATGACACATACGCAATTAATGATAAGATAACCGGGATTACCACTGTATGAATATCAAATAGATTGCCGTATGCTTCGTTGTAAAAATGGAGTGCGATATAGGAAACGATTCCTGTAATCATCGATGCGATTGCTCCGTATTTGTTGCCATATGACCAGTACAAGCCTAGCACAATCGGCCAAATAAAGGCTGCCTCAAGTCCACCAAAAGCAAATAAATTCAAGAAGATTAATAATTCAGGTGGATTTAAAGCTAATAAAAAGACGATGGTGCCCAAAAGTGTCGTTACCCCAAAACTTAAGTTTTTTACTCTTTTCTCGGTTGCATTTGGGTTGATGTAGTTAATATAAACGTCTTTTACAATAGAAGAACTCACTAGGATGAGCAGGGAATCTACTGTTGACATGATTGCAGCAAGTGGCGCAGCAAGTACTACCCCCGCAAGCCATGCAGGTAGAATTTTCAGTGCAACAAGCGGAATGACAGTGTCTGCCACTTCAATCCCAGGCATAACTGGTCTTGCGAAAATACCTATGAGATGCATATTCAGCATGATAAAACCAGTAACTAGCGTGCCAATCACTAGTGCACGGTGCATAGAGCGTGTATTTTTGTAGGACATTGCGCGCACTGCCATTTGTGGAAGCCCCACAACCCCTACTCCTACAAGTATCCAAAATGACGATACATAGGCGGCAGATAAATTTCCTTCATTGCCATATGGAGTCACTAGTTTTGGATTTTCGTTCAAAAGGTCCTGCATAATATTCGGTACTCCACCGCCCGCAATGATAACTGCGATTAGTAGTATGAGCGTCCCAATGACCATGACCCCGCCTTGTACGGCATCTGTCACCGCCACTGCTCGGAAACCACCAATGACTACGTAAACAAGTACAGATACAGCGAAAATAAATAACGCCGTCGTATACTTCAAACCGGTTAACGACTCGATTAAACGACCGCCACCAACCCACTGAGCGGTCATTGCGGAAAATAAAAAGATAATGATACTAGCAGCCGCTAGTAATACAACCGCTTTACTATTGCTATAGCGCACTTTCAGAAAATCTATTAATGTGATAGCGTTATATTTTCGAGCTAAAATCGCAAACTTTTTCCCAAGAATAAGCAGGACAAAATAACTTGTCACTACTTGAGTCATCGCAAGTAATACCCAGCCAAAGCCCATCGTGTATGCAGTTCCTGGTCCCCCTAGGAAACTCGAGGCACTACCATATGTAGCGACCATCGTCATGGCTAGCACAAATCCGCCAAGCTCACGACCACCTAAAAAGTACTCCTGTAAAAAACCACCTGTTGATGATTCTAATTTCTTACTAGACCAAAAGCCAATGAAAAAAATAATGGCAAGAAAAATGATCATTGGGAAGATTACTTGTATATTCACAGCTCATCCCCCTCTTCCTCTAACGAAACATCCTTCAACACGAATTTCACAAGAACAATAATCGTAATTGCCACAAGTATAAAACCTATAATACAGCTATAAAAAAACCAATCTGGGAAACCAAGAATATATGTATATTCCTCTACCGGTTTTGAGCCAAGCCCATATGCAAAACCAAACCACCATATAAAATGTACAATCGCTAGCGCAACACCAATCAGCGCTTCTCGATGTGCAATCTTAAATCTAGGATCCATTTCATCCACTCCTGTCGTTCATAATGATTCACTTTAGTATAACGAAGATGAATTCAGTTGTTAAGAGGTTGGATGAAAAGGCTGGGGAAGGTGGTAGAGCGGTTGTGTCTGTCGCATAGGCTTAGTTCGTTCTCGTATAGAATCGCAATCTCGTTTAAATCGGGATTCTCTCTCGTATAAGCACATTTTCCTCTCGTATAGGTGCTTGACTCTCTCGTATAGCACGACAATCTCGCATAGATCGGATTCGCTCTCGTATAAGCATATTTCCCTCTCGTATTGATGCTTGGCTCTCTCGTATAAGCCTAGTTCTCTCTCGTACAGCACGGCAATCTCGTATAGATCGGATTCTCTCTCGTATAAGCCTAGTTCTCTCTCGTACACAACGACAATCTCGTATAGATCGGATTCTCTCTCGTATAAGCACATTTCTCTCTCACATGGATGCTTGACTCTCTCGTATAAGCCTAGTTCTCTCTCGTACAGCACGGCAATCACGTATAGATCGGATTCTCTCTCGTATAAGCACATTTCTCTCTCACATGGATGCTTGGCTCTCTCGTATAAGCCTAGTTCTCTCTCGTATAGCTGAATTTATCCATCCTCCATAAAAACAACCGGGAAGCGTCGTGCTTTCCGGTTGTTTTCAACGGTATTTATTTATAGGTCAAGTATTTTACGTAGTCTTTCCAATTGACAGCTTTGATGCTGTTCCAGGTTGGGAGGTCTAATGGGAATGGTAGGAATGCCTCGGCGTTGTCTGTTTTTTGGTCTACATTGAGGACGACGTTACCATTTTTTAGTCCTTCTGAAAGGACGGCATGTTGTTTCAAATCGAATGGTACGGTAACAGGAGTACGAGCAATTCTGCCGTCACTTGTGAGCGTGTATACTTCCGCTGCTTTCTTGGAGCGGTTTAGTAGCCATTTTGATTTTATTTGTACAGCGTTCTCTGCTTGGTTTGTAATGATTACTGAGTTTAGATTCGCTGCAAAAGGCAGGGTATCTAGTTGTTCTGCTAGCTGAATTCGAACTTCATAGACAGGTTCGCCAATTTTCTGTTCAAATTGCTCGTATGCTGTTAGCCATTTGGATGCATTTGCAGGTACTTGTGTTTTGCCTGAAACGCTTCCTTCTACTACTCCTTCTCGATGGGTTGAGTAGATTTTAACGGTTTGTCCTACTTCAATGTCGTGCCAATCGGACTCTTTTACGTAAGTGATGACGGATTTTTCATCTACATATAAGTGTATAAAAAAGTTTCCGTTACGCTCTTCTATAGTTGAAACAGTACCACTTATTGGACTTAATAAAGAAAGACCACCTGAATCTTGCGCAAGCTGAGCATCGATAATTTGAAGTTTACTATCTATTTCTGCTTGTTTTTGCTTAGCATCAGCTATACCCTGAGCAAAGTTACCGTCTTGGGAAACATTTACGTCTACTTGAACATTTACATCTACAATCTCATCTGCCGTTCCACCGGTTGCCTGATTATCGCCCGATGAACTAGAATCTGCTTCAGAACGGTCAGATTCTAGATCCCTGATGATAGTACGAAGCTTCGACTGTTCCAGCGTATAAGCCTGTTTCTCCGTTTCCCACAATGAACGCTGGTCTTCAGCAGAATCTGTCTTCAGTGTAGCAAGGTCAGCACCTTCCTCCACGCGATCCCCCTCCGCGACAACAATATCATTAACTGCTTCTACATCAATCGTTACAGTTATTTCATTTGCGGGAACTACTATAGATTCTTTTTCTAGTTCCTTTGCATATGTATTTTCATACACACGATCATATTCACTCACGTAAAATGTGCGACTGATTTGACTTTTATCCGAATAGATTAGGATCGCATTTGCCCCGATAAAAATTGAGACAACTATGGAAACCCCTATTGTTAACCATTTATTCATTTGGTTTGCCCCCCCTCGATCCATGATTCAATTGGGAGTACTTCAAAGCCTGCTGTGATAAAGGCTAAAATCACTTGAATTATTATTAATAATAGAAATAGATTACGAGTGGACATCGTTGTAAAAGATCGTAAAAAATGAAACTGAATAGCAATTATTAATCCTGTAATTAGGGACAATTCATTAAAGAAATAATTGACATACGAATGCTCGATAAATGTTGCTGCTAGTGGACCAAATGAAAGAACGGAGTAATTCGTTGCGTAGCCAACTATTGTGTACAGAAAAAAGTTAAATGCTTTTTCCATTAATAAAAGAGCTACAACAAATAATTGTAGGACCGCTACTTTTGATAATTCCACATCCGTAACTTTATGTAAGATGAACGCAATTCCAAAGAAATGAAAGCCCATATATAATAATGACCAAATTATTGTCCCTATTAAAGAGACGATTCTAGCAATTGTAAAAGTATCTTCGTAGCCGTTGACAAATAGAGCTGTTAGTTCTTCCGTATGTAATCCCCAAATATCTCGTAGGGCGTATAGTAGGATTCCGAAGATTGCGATGAACCATACTCGACTCTGAAAGCCTCGCATCGTTGCATCATCCTTTAACGATATAATGAGATCGTTTCTATTGAAAAGATATTTCCAAAACCGAAATTCAAAAAACATTCAAGTGTTCCCCCTCTTATGGTTGAACAGTTACTTCCACATAGGCCCCAGTTTTCATCATGATCCCTGCATTCGATTGGAAAGTCGGATGGATGAATAATAGATAGGCTGCTCCTTTTTCTAGTGGTGCTGTTGGTGTGACAACGAACTGTTTCGATGATTTTGGTTCAATTGTTACCGGAACGATATCTGTAGTTCCTAGTTTTATTAATTCCACTTTTTGCTTTGCATTTTGTACTATATTGTCGGAAAAAGTAATGCTAAATTGTTTCGTTGTCGGTACATTATGTAATGCGGACATTTTTTTATAGTTTTTATTTGCTTCCACTAATGCATCTTTGTGTGCTTGTATTAGCTCGTAGCCTACTGCTGTTTCATAGTTCGGTTTCACACCCGTTTTGTGAATAGGGGTGCCTTTAGGTCCAGTAAAGTTTGCAATCGTCAATTTTAAAATAGATCCATCAGAAAGGTTAAAAAAAGATTGCATCGAACCTTTTCCGTAAGTTGTCTGCCCATAAAGAGATGCTGAGTTTTGGTCTAGTAGCGCTGCTGCAGTCATTTCCGACGCACTTGCGCTATACCCATTTACTAATACTTTCGTGTTGGCAGGAAATAACGAGTTTTGCTTCGTCGATTTAGTTAACATAGACTCACTAGTTGTAATAATTTTAAATGCATCGGGACTGTTGGGAAATAAACCAATAAGCTCTTCTGCTGTATGTACATATCCTCCTCCATTATTACGTAAATCTAGTATAAACGAAGTTGCACCTAACTTTTGAAGTTCATCTTTTGCTTTTTGTACGAGGACTGCTCCCTCATCGGAAAAAGAGTTCATCCCTATATAACCTATATTGCCTGCCAAGAGTTCTTTCATTACGACAGGAATCGTAAATTTCTTACGCGTAATGTTATACATTTGCTTCGTATTGTTACTTTTCAAAACTAGTAGCTGTACTGTGGTTCCTTCTTTACCCGTGATGATAGAAGAAGCTTGTTGAACCGTCATGCCAATTGTCGATATACCATCGACTGAAAGAATGATATCACCAGGAGAAATTCCAGCTTGCCCTGCTGCCCCTCCTTCAAATGTACCGACAATTTGAATACCACTCGTATGTTCCTCAATGGTCACACCAATTCCGGTCGTCGTATTATTGATGGTGTTTGTATATGACTCATATTCCTTACCCGTAAAATAAGCAGAGTAGGGATCTAACTGCTCCATTATTTCTTCAATAGAATCTATTTCTTCTATATTAGAGGGGAGCTCCCCTTTATAGTGCACACGAACTATACTCTTCACTTCATCTAGTGGTGCTGCCAATGTGGAAATCGGCGTTGAGATTAATCCAATGATGATTGCTGCTAAGACAGTAAACCTCTTCATCCCGTTTCCCCCTTTTCAATATCTATAAACCTATTTTAACTGAAATTTACAAGAACTGCAGATATTTCTATACTTTTTCTAGAAGATATCCGTAGTTGGATATATTATGTGTAAAAAGTTTATATTTATCTATCTCTTCAGATAAGATAACCGTTGTTTTATTTGATTATTTGAGTAGCTGCAGTACTCCCTGTGCTTGTTGCATATGCAAGCTTAGAACATATTGATTGGCTTGCATTAATATATTTGCTTTAGTAAGTGCCATCATTTCCTTTGCAATATCTACATCTCTAATTCTAGATTCCGCTGCAGTCAGATTTTCTTCCATATTAACTGCATTATTATAGGCGTGCTCCAATCGATTTGTATAAGCCCCCATTTTGGAGCGTTCACTCGAAACCTTTTGAATTGCTTTATCGAGTTCTTCAATCGTCTTGTCTGCACCATTTCTAGTAGAAATGGATAAATCCTGTACACCAATACTAGTGGCATTCATATTGCCAAATGACAGCTCAATATATTGTCCGGCATTTGCACCAGCTTGAATCTTAATAGAGCTTTGGGATCCATCTAATAACGACTTTGTATTAAACTCAGTATCTTTTGAAATTCTAGAGACTTCTTTTTTTAGTTCTTCAAATTCTATTGCTAATTGATCCCGATCCTTGTCAGTTAACGTATCATTTGCTGATTGAACACTTAGCTCTCTCATCCTTTGTAAAATAGAATGTGTTTCATTAAGTGCACCTTCTGCAGTTTGGACAAGGGAAATCCCATCCTGGATATTCCTTGAAGCTTGTCCTAGCCCACGAATTTGCGCACGCATTTTCTCTGAGATGGCTAGTCCTGCTGGATCATCACCTGCTCGATTGATACGATATCCAGAGGAAATGCGTTCCATCGATTTATTTACCATTGCCCAATGGGAATTCATGTTCCTTAAAATAGATAGTCCAGTAGCATTCCAATTTCCAAGCATCATCTCAGCTCCTTTTTGATCCGTTTAACTTTATATCGTCGTCATTGTAATATCTTTCAATATGTGGGAACTCTTAATATAATTCGCTTGAAAATGATTAATACCTTTCAGTTTAGGAGAGTATATATGTAAAGTTTGAAAGACAATCGAGTTATTTCCCGGGAAATTGACAGGAAAGGAGTTTTTGTAAATGAAAATCGACAAGTTTGGATTTAATTGGGGGGATATTTTGTTTGGAGTTCTTGGATCAAGTGGATTTGTATTGTTTCTTTACTTTTTTACATCTTATTGAGTTGGGAAGCACATAAAAACACCTATCGTAATATTTCTATTCGTTAGGTGTTTTCTAGTTGATAAAGTTATACAATGTAACATCCTCCGTTAATTTTTTTTATACTTTTGTAGTTTGTTGAATAATGACTTATTTTTTGTCGTCAAAGCAAAGTCAATCATGCGTTCCAAGTTTTGCTGTTCTAGTAATACGATTACTTCATCCACGCCTGCGATGGAAACTTCTTGTGTGTCGACTTGGTTTGCTTCTTCTAAAATTGTTTGTAAATGTGTATGGATATCTGACACAAGTAATAATTGATAGAGTGGCAATCTAATAAATCGATTTCCTTTTTGAAAAACAAAGACTTCCGATAAATTTTCTACTTGTAATGTCTGCGCATTTAAAATGATTTCTTTGCCCTCCACTGGTATAAAATGAAACAGCTCATCATCTTTCCTTATAGAAAAATACTGGTAGGCAAAAACCATCTTAATACTATTCCCTTCAAACTTTGTATAAAATGGTTTCATTAACTGTACTAGTATCATATTCTCCTCTCCTTTAATAGAATTTTCTGATTACTATTAGTTTATCATATTTTCTTCATTTCGTGTAGTTAATGTAACTAAAAATATACTTTACAGGTGGGAAATACTTACCACTAAGACCATGGAGCTTGGTTCATTTACTTGCTCTTCGATGTTAGATACTTGCGGAGTTTGCTTGTTTACTTGCAGTCCCGAGTTGAGTACTTGCACTCAATTGGCTATTACTTGATAAACGGCATAATTTTCCATTTATAAATAAGGGATTTCATTGGTGCACTTGCTCTTCGATGCTGATAATTGTCTCTAGTCTGGCGATAAATATGATCAAAAGATCCTATTAAAACTCCTTGTATTCGATAATATGACAAATAAAAAAAGCGAATGTATTCTGTATCCGCTTTTTTAACTTGGCTTTATTTTACTAAAGTTCTTGGTCTACGTTTTCCTTTTGCTATGGTGAAAAAGCCGAATGAGTGCGGGTTGTATTCAACGATAAACGTTTGGAATACTTTTTCCAGTACTTTTGATTGGTTAAACTCCCTTTCATATTCTAGATAAAAAGATAATAGTTTGGTGTTAGAATCGAATTGTAAATCATAAATAGTGAAATCCTCCGCAACAATTTGATCAATATGAGTCATTTCTTTATCATGATATCCACTAAAATACTTTATATACTTTTTCTTTATACCAACAACCTTTATCTCTTCCTCAGTCCTTCTTGAATGTTTATTTTGAAATTCCAGTAAGGACGGTATGTAAAATTGTATTTTTTCGATAGCTATCACTTCCTTTTACATTATATTAATTCCTATATTTCTCATTAATGTTAGTGGATGTATACTCCTTATACTATAGATATTCATATTTTTTATGAATATCTCTAATTTAGCGATTTTTATTCATTGTCCTTCTATTTTCGCTATCCTTGCATTGTATATGGGAGGGATGAGTATGATATTTGGAGAGCATTTGCGTGCCTATCGTGAAAGACTAGACATTACACAAATGGAAGCTGCTAAAATTTTAGGTATAGATCATTCCGCCTTATCAAAATATGAAAAAGGCGATCTTAATATTTCCATTGAGTTGCTAGCAAAAATAAAAGAAAAATACAAAATTCCAGATGATCAGTTTTTATTTATGCTCCAAGATAAACGCTATAAAAGTGAAAATCCGATTTTAGAAGCTAGGGAAAGTAAAGCAAGATACATAGAAACCTTTCAAGATGAATATGTGAATGAAGTCATTCACTTGAAAGAATATCGTGATTTCACCATGGATATCGTTAAATTTGCCAAGAGTGACAAAGAACGAAGAAAATACATTTTAAATCGATTAAAGAAAGATTAAAGCTTTTACTTACATTACGGTAAGTAGAGGCTTTTTCTGCTATTACGTCGCCTTTTAGTCAAATTGTTTTAGGTTCAGCTTTTAATCAGCAGGTTTTAAACGTATAATGGAAGGAAAGCCTTTTTTCTTAGGAGAGATCCGTTTGAACCTTACTTCTTATCAAAAACTTGCAACCCATTATAATAAACAGATTCACCAGTCTATGGATACAATTGCGAAGAAGCTACATCCTGCTTTGTTAGAGGATGAGGAGCTTGTTCGTCGTGCCGCTTTTTTTGTGCGCAACGGTGCTGTTTCTATAACGAATTATTACCCTCAAGAACATCGGGTCGATTTTACGATACGCGATGTGACGAATATTGAAGTGAAATATCATATTACAAAAGATAATTTTCACTGTCCTTGTCCTATACATAAACCGTGTAGACATATTGTGGCAGCGGTTTTTTATTTGTATCAACAAAATGATTCCTTGTCTACGTGGATTTCTGAATGGCGTTCACAAGCCGATCAGGTCCAACTGACTTTGCTAAAAGATGAACGTAGTCCGAGAAGTTGGGATATTATAGTTGAAAACTTTTTCCGTAAATTTATCTCTAATTATCCACCTACAAGTTTTTATTTACTTGAATTTGCTGTTCATGATTTGAAATCGCAACTTCGAAAGTCCCGTCCATTTGAACGCGAGTGGCAGCCAATTTTCGATGTGTATGTTGAACTTTCTATACTCATAAAATCCTGGCCTTATATTGAACCTCTGGCACAGTCAAATATGCAAAATCGAGTTCTTCATTTTTTAAACGAATACCTGGATGAGCTGAATGATCATTTAAACCAACTATCATCGAAACCTCGTATGTTCGCAGCAGATCCATTTTACGAGGAAATAATGGTGCGTATTCATCATTTTTACTTCGATATGGAAAACCTTGTACACTATAGAAAGCAAGTGTATCTGTCCTTTTGGGATGCACTCGTAACAGACAAAAACAAAAGAATGCAGGAAGTTAAATACTTAGAGGCACTAGAAACTATAGAAGATGATATGTCATTAAATATGGTACTACCATACTTTTACTTAACCTTGTCCATGACCGATGAACTGTTAATAGCCGCGGAAAAAATGGAAGCAAACCAGTTACTTGAGTGGGTAGAAGTGTGTGAAAAGGCACTTCAAACTGGCAAAAAAGAATTAGGTACCAACTTAGCGCGAAAGCTGTTGCCTCATGTTTCTTATTACTTAAACGAGGTAATACTAAATCCATCACGCGTTATACTCATTCGTCGATTAGAGCTTTTATTTGAAACAGTTCAATTGCAGCCTGCCGAATTAGAAAAAGTATATCAATCTTTTGGACTGTATGGCTTACAGTCTTATTCGAACTTACTCATTAAGGAAAAGCGTTACTATGATTGGATGGCCCTCCATCAATCAGCCAATTCCTCACTAGAGTATGCGGAAGCCTGTGGACTTTCGATTATAAAAGAAGAGGCTCCTGACGTTTTACTTCCACTTTATCATCACTATGCGATGCGTTTCATTCAAGAGAAAAATCGCTATAGCTACAAACAGGCTGTTCGGATTTGGAAGAAAATGAAACAAGCCGCTAAAAAATCGAATGATACTGACTACTGGAATGCATACGTAGAAAATGTTCGCGAAAAGTATCGCCGCCTTCGTGCGCTGCAACAAGAAATAGAGAAAGGAAACCTACCATTATGACTCAGCCTTTATCTATTAAGAAAGAATTTTCTTTAAATATTCACCCTTTGGAAAACGGACAGTTTCGCTTAGTTTCGATAAATATACCTGCCGAAAAGTGGATACCATCTTTATATTTAAATCATCGAGAAAGCTTTTTCGGTCTTAATGCTCAAATAGAAGACGATGCACTTATCGCCTCTCCCGTTGAGTTAGTTGAACTTTTTTCTAGAAAAATGAATCCATTCATATTATTTGATGGTGTCAATGAAGATTCTAATAAATGGTTAGAAACATTCAAAGACACAGCAGAAGTTTGGGTAACGCCTGACTTATGGAACTTTATAAACGTAGAAGGAAATGAACTTAAAATTACTGCACCAATCGATGATAGTGGGCAAGCACTTCTTGGGAATGCTGTTAAACAAAAGCTTTTCCAATCCGGGTTATCAATGGAGGATATCGAGCCGCTTATTCCATTTTTCCAACGAGGTGGCTGGCCGATCAAGTCGCAAGCTACTCATCCAAGCTTATTAGTTGCACTTAGATTGTCTGAACCGGAAGCAATGGAAGATACATGGCTGCTAGAGACAGTAGTTCGTGGAAAAAAAAGCAGTGTTTACTGGACACCTGCATATCGAAAGAAATCATTGCCTATAGGTAAGGCACTGCCTGATAAATGGGTTGAATTTAGTGATTTTATAGAAGAAACACAGTCAAAAATGTTTTCTCTTATTTCATCCATCGATCAAACAAATCCAGAAACATTCTATTCTTCCACATTAACTGATGAAGAAGTACGGATGTTTCTTCGTGATGACCTAGTGAAACTACAGGCACTTGGTTTTGAGATTGTTTTACCTGCGTGGCTGAAGGCCGTAAAAGATACAAAAATGCGCATTAAAACGGTAGCTAAGACAGCCAATTCATATAAAACTACTGCAGGTCTAAATGAAATACTGCAATTTAATTGGAGTTTTTCTTTGAACGGCCAAGAGATTTCAGCCGATGAGTTTCAACAGATGGTAAATGAAAATCGTTCGTTTATACAGGCTGGCAATGAATGGTTCCGTATCGACTCTGCTTGGATGCATGAAGTTCGAGAACTTATAAGAAAATCTGAGGATGAGAATTGGACTGTAAAAGAGCTACTGTTCCGTGAAATTCCTGAAGAACTTGCACTCGCACTTGATGACGAAGAGGAAACTGATGTGGATCCATTATTTGAATTTGAAATGCAAAAGTCATTACAAACTCTTATGACACAGCTCTCGGAGAAAAAAGGTTTCCCTTCTGTGGAGATTTCTCCTAATTTATTGACGACTTTACGCCCATATCAGCAGCAAGGATTAGAATGGCTCGTCTTTATGCGAAATGAAAAATTTGGAGCCTGCTTAGCAGATGATATGGGTCTCGGAAAAACGATACAGTTGATATCTTATTTACTACATGTCCATGAAAATACGGAGCAGTCGACACCTTCGCTTATTATTTGCCCAACTTCCGTGTTAGGTAACTGGCAAAAAGAAATTGCGAAGTTTGCTCCTTCACTTAAAGTACAAACACATTATGGATCTTCTCGGACAAAAGAAATTGATATGACGAGTGATGTGGTTCTCACTACATTTGGAACTGCTATGCAAGATATTGATTCACTTTCAGAAATTATATGGACCAGTATTACTTTAGATGAAGCACAGAACATTAAAAATATGCATACAAAGCAATCACGTGCTATTCGGAAGTTAACTGGTGGTCACCATATTGCCCTGACTGGTACGCCTGTTGAAAATAGATTATCAGAGCTATGGTCTATCTTTGACTTTATCCATAAAGGTTATTTAGGTTCGTTCCGTAAGTTCCAAGAAAATTATATTGCACCTATTGAACGAGATAATTCTGATACAACAAAGCATAAATTACGAGTGAAAATTCAGCCTTTCCTATTAAGAAGAACGAAACAGGATCCAGAGCTTCAGCTTAACTTGCCAGAAAAGTTGGAGCAACGAGAGTATTGTGCCCTTACTACAGAGCAGGCGGCTTTGTACGAATCACTTATACAAGAGACCGTTAGTAAGCTCGACACACTTACTGGGTTCGAGAAAAAAGGTCTCATTCTCAAAATGCTAAGTAAGTTGAAACAGCTTTGTAATCACCCCGCACTCTATTTAAAAGAGCCTTTTGATGATGCGGAGGATATGCTTGAGCGTTCAGAGAAGCTGGCTCAAATTGTGACACTTGCCGGCGAAATTGCAGCGCGTGGTGAGCAATGTCTGATCTTTACACAATATATCGGGATGGGACATTTACTTCAGCATTGTTTAACAGAACTATATGAAATTGATGCTCCATTTTTGACTGGTAGTATGCCTAAAAATCAGCGTGATCATTTGGTAGAAGCATTCCAAGCAAAAGAGTTTCCTGTATTCTTATTATCTTTGAAAGCTGGTGGAACTGGTCTAAACTTAACTGCGGCAAGCCATGTGCTCCATGCCGATCGATGGTGGAATCCAGCAGTTGAAAACCAAGCCACCGATCGGGCATATCGTATAGGGCAGACAAACTTTGTTCATGTCCATAAGTTCATAACAATTGGGACGATTGAAGAGAAAATTGATAAGCTCCTAGTCGAGAAACAGGCGCTATCAGAGGAGTTAATACATTCTAGTCAGTGGATCACTGAAATGTCGGATCATGACATAAAAGATTTACTTACACTGTCTATTTAATAATGTTTTTTTAAAACCCTGACCAAACAAATTTTCGGTCAGGGTTAACTCTTTTGATAATCATTGAATAGGATTGCGGCCTTATCAATCATTAAACTGGTAGTTGTTTTGGTGTTGTTACTGGAAATTCAAAATCACTCTCATTATTCTTATTTGGCTGTTGTGTCATTTGTACTGGTTGTTCCTCGTCTCGTTTCTTTGTTGCTAAAAATCGGATGTCCTCCACAACTATTTCTGTAACGAATACTCTAGCTCCCTCTTCCTTCTCATACGACCTTGTATTAAGTCTACCTGTTATCCCTACAAGAGACCCTTTACCACAATACTTGACGGTTGTTTCAGCGAGTTTCCCCCAAATTGTGCATAACACAAAATCCGCTTCATCATTTTTATAGCTTTTATTCACCGCGACTACAAAACCCGTTTGCATCCTCCCTTCTGACAAATGCTTTAATTGTGGAGATTTCGTCATACGCCCGATTATCGAAACAGTGTTCAATCTGTCACCTCCTTTATTAGCATTAGCCATATCATACCGACAGTATAAATTGTTGGCAAAAGCTTACAATTTAATTTTCAAGTACTTTTCACGCACAAAATTGAATTCTTTAATCTTCCTTCCATTCAAACCCTTTCTATATCGACTTTCTATTTTTTAATATTGCTATTTTGATAGTTTGTACTATTATTTTTTTCACTTAAATCACTATGCTATAATGGAAACTAATTAATGCTTTTCCAAAGGGGATCTGTGCATGAAAACTTTCAAAATGATTTCAATAAGTATTATTTCTGACCATGAAGAAGTGCCAATAACAATTGAGGATGGCATTGTTATCAACCAGGAAAATTCAAGCCGTTCTTGGATCTTAGAACTATTTACTGATCAAAAAAACGAAAATTATTTTAATGAATTAAAAATGTCTAATGAAGTATATGATGTAAAAGTTATTATTTCTTATCCAGAAAATGAACCCGCTCATTTTGAAGTAGCGACCTATTCTGTTAAACAAATTGGCAATCATCTTTCCGTTTTGCTTAAAGGGACATTGAAACGAGTAAGAAGAAAATACGCAGAGTCTTTGCTTGCGGAGCTAATCAAGGATGGATTAACTGGCGAAGAGTTACTCTCCAAATTTGAAAATGATATGAAAATTCGACCTGCCTTGAAGAAGGATCAGTAATACCGGCTTTTGCTAATGGAGTTTTGTTGATTGAACGGACATTAAATTTGTTACTGAAATCCCTGTGAATTTTGCAGGGATTTTTTATTAGTGAAAATATTTTCCGCCCATAGGCTCGATAATTCTTTACTTGCGTTGATGTGATGGTTACTTGCGGTCATGCTATATTTACTTGCTTTACTCCAGCAGTTTACCTACGCTCTATCTATGTTTACTTGCTCTCCAATGCCATTTACTTGCGAAACGGAATAATTATCCATTTTTTTAGCGATTTTTTGTTTTAGAAGCAATTGATACTCTTTACTTGCGTTGATGTGACGGTTACTTGTGGTCAAGCTATATTTACTTGCTTTACTTCATCGGTTACTTGCGCTCTATGTATGGTTACTTACTCACAAGTGCCATTTACTCGCGAAACGGAATAATTATCCATTTTTTCCGGTGATTTTTTGTTCCAGCGGCAGTCGATAACTCTTTACTTGCGTTGACGTGACGGTTACTTGCGGTCATGCTATATTTACTTGCTTTACTCCATCGGTTTCTTGCGCTCTATCTATGTTTACTTGCTCTCCAATGCCATTTACTTGCGAAATTATCGAAAAATGCTGACCCCCAAATAGGAGCCAGCATCTTTTTTTGATTTATTCACAAATTATTTAATATTATTGTCTTTATCGTTTATCAATTTATCATCATCTAGCTCTGTGTTTGGTTCTTTAATCCATTTACCGTTGTTTACATTGCCGTTGCCTGTACCATTTTCATTACCTGTTCCAGTTCCGTTTCCGGTACCATTATCGCCATCCATTGTTCCGTTATTAAGTGTTCCGTCGTTGAGGGTTCCATTGTTAGTAGTTCCATCGTTTAACGTTCCATTCCCATGGTCATTCATCCCGTTGTTTGTGTTTGGCGATAGAGTATTTACATCATCTCGTACGTCCTCCATCGGGGTTTCATTGTTGTTTGGGATAGCATCCTTCGTATTGTTACACCCAACTAACAAAAAAGAACATAAAGCTACAGTAGGAACGACTTTCTTCCACATAAAAAAATTCCTCCTTTCTTAGATATCGTCATCACTTATTTGTGACTTACGATAGGTTATCCAAGAAAAAAGGAACTATCCTATGGTATTTATACCTGTTTTTGCATTTCCTTAAGAAGCGATTCAACGTATAACGCCTCTGCTTTGCAGCCATATTTAAAATGAGTATCTAATTTGTCTTGCATAATCTCAATGGCAGCTATCAGATCTTCATTAACTGGTTCTGATAAAATTTTCTCGATAGAGGCATTTATTTTCAGTGCTATTTCTTCATGGAATTCAGGACTTTCTTTTACCTCTTGAGGTACTTTTTCAAACCAAGTGGCAGATTCAACAATATACAATTGCCAACTTTTCACAAAGTCTTCAATAGTAAAAAGCTCTTCATCCCAACCGATATTCGTCATATATATTTCAAATGCCTTAGTTATAGATCTAGTAATACTACTTTTAATCCCTGATGACAACTCATTATACATGAAGCATAAAACCTCCTACATTATTACAACGCATAAATATTTCTAAATAATCCAACTTATTTTATATGATATAACCCCATATTGCAAATTATTGTTTCTCTACAATAGGTCCAAGGGCAAAAAGTATATCTGCTTCACACACTAATTCTCCATCTACTGTTGCGATTCCGTGACCTTTTCCCATAGTACCACGTAGTTTTGTCAATTCAACCTCTAGTTTTAATTGGTCACCTGGCTTCACTTGTCGTTTAAATCGACAATTATCAATTCCAGTAAAGAATGCGAGTCTTCCCTTATTCTCTGGAATTTGAAGGACAGCGACTGCCCCTATCTGTGCAAGAGCCTCTACGATTAATACTCCGGGCATTACTGGATATCCTGGGAAATGTCCGTTGAAGAACTCTTCGTTAATCGTTACATTTTTTAATCCTACCGCACGCTTTCCTTCTTCAACTTCTAGAATTTTATCTATCATAAGAAATGGATAGCGGTGGGGTAAAATTGCTTGAACTTGCTCTGTTGTTAACATAGAATCATCCTCCAAAAGATTATTTACCATCTTTAATATCAATCATATGCTGGTATGTATCCCATTTTAATGCGTCCTTTGGTTCACCATCACCTAGTACGCCATAGCCAACCATGAGTCCTGTCATAGCTGCTCCAGCAAAGAATAGAATAACGAGTAGTATACGCAGCCAAATAGGAAACATGCGGATTTGAACCCATTTGGTTGCTCTAGTCGATGTTGCTTGTTCATTGACCTTTTCTTGTTCTTTTTCTAATCTTCGCTGTTGTCTAGCAGAAATTCTACTTTCTTCTGTCATAAACACAACTCCTTACACGAATAATTATCTAATGCCATTAATAAGTCCCATCATTTGGTCCGCAATTGTAATGGAACGGGCATTGAACTGATAAGAACGTTGCGCTGTCATAAGATCCGTTATCTCTTTAGATGTATCCACATTAGACAACTCTAACATACCATTTGCAATAGCTATTTCATTGCGATCTGCACCTTGTAGATCTGTCATAATATCTTCTGCGTTTAAACCTAATTCTTGTAGGTTATCTGGCATCGCAATATATGTTGCAGACAGATGTTCCATCGAATTCGGCTTTTGTAACACAGAAACTGCTAATTCACGTTGCTGAGTAGTACCATCTGGATATGTTGCCGTTAGAATTCCAGTTTCATTTACAGTAAATGCCGTAACTCCATCAGGAATAGTAATTGCTTGTCCAGCTGCATTAGCTACTGGATAACCATCACCGTTCACTAGCATAAGCTCTCCATTTTCCACCGGAGAAACATAGAAAGCACCTTGACGTGTATAAGCTGTTTGTTGTCCGTCTGCACCATCTGGCATAAGCACATTAAAATATTGCTTTGGCTCTTGAAAAGCGAAGTCTAAATCGCGGTCTGTAGATTGGAGACTACCTTGCTTCCAGTTCATTTGCGTCTGCGCGAGGGTTGCACCAACACCGTAGCGGATTCCTGTAGGTGAATCTCGTTCTACTCTATCTAATTTATCATTATTGTATTGTTGATATAATAATTCTTGGAATTTTGCATCCTTCGCTTTATAACCATGAGTACCTGTATTGGAAAGATTATTTCCAATAATATCTATTTGGTTTTGTAATTGCGACATTGTATTTGTCGCTGTAATCATCGTGCGTAGCATTTAAGCCTACCTCTTTTCATTGTTAAAGATTGCATTAGCTTTATCAATTCACGCGGCCCACTTCATTAACAGCTTTGTCCATACTTCTATCGTATGCTTGTAGTACTTTTTGGTTTGCTTCAAATGCACGATACGCAGTTAACATATCTGTCATTGTTCTGGCAGTGTCTACATTTGAACCTTCAATATATCCTTGTTGCATCGAGAAATTAACATTATTTATATTATATGCAGAGGGAAGATCAGTACCGTCCACCGTTTTGAATAAACCGTTATCTTGCTTTATAAGCGTGTTAGGCTGCGCAGAAAAGGATACACCAATTCGGGTTACTGCAGCATTATCTATGAGGATCTGACCACTTGAATCCACTTGGAAATCATCATTTTGTAGCTGAATCCGTTGCCCTTCTGAATCCAGTACATACAGACCTTGGGGATTCGTTAAGTATCCTGCCCCATCTAACGTGAAATTCGCATTTCGCGTGTATGCTTCCCCTTCAGTTGGATGCTGCAAACGATAAAATACCGCTCCTGTTTGCCCTGTCTCTTCATCAACCGGTAAGGAGCCATCGATCAATGCTATATCTGTGTTTAAGTCTGTTTGTATAAGTTGTCCTTGAGTCATTAATGCCATTGTTTCTTGCATGTACACACCCGTACTAATTGCACCAACTTCGGAATTATATTTTCCACTAATCGGATCCTTTGTAGGGATTTGAGTAGGCCCAAGTCTGGACATTAGCATATCTGGGAACGAGCGAATCGTCGATTGATCTGCTTTGAATCCCGGTGTATTTGCATTGGCCATATTATTTGTTAATAGTTCTGTTCTACGCTGCTGTGCAATCATTCCTGAAGCAACTGTATTAAATCCGCGAAACATAAGAAAGCCTCCACTTCAGTTTAATGCAAACTAGTATACGGGCATATCTTTTAGCTCCGCAGACATTTCGCATTTATCTTCTTGATATTTTGTCAATATTATCTAACATAATCCCAGTTCCAATTGCAACACAATCCATTGGGTTTTCAGCTACTAATACTGGTACTTTTAACTCTTCCATCAACAAATGGTCCATACCGTGTAAAAGCGCCCCGCCTCCTGTTATGATAACTCCACGATCAATAATATCTGCAGATAGCTCAGGTGGTGTCTTTTCTAACACATTTTTTGCTGCCTGTACAATACCCGTAACGGATTCTTTTAAGGCTTTTTCTATTTCTTCAGATCTAATGGTTATCGTTCTTGGAAGTCCTGTAACCATATCACGTCCACGAATGTCCATCTCTTCATGACGACTATCAGGAAAAACGGTTCCAATAGAGATTTTAATATTTTCAGCAGTACGTTCTCCAATTAGAAGCTTGTACTCTTTTTTAATATACTGCAGAATGTCATTGTCAAAAACATCTCCCGCAATTTTAATCGATTCACTCGTTACGATATCCCCCATGGATAGTACTGCAACATCTGTTGTACCTCCACCAATATCAACAACCATATTACCACTCGGTTGGAAAATATCCATTCCTGCACCGATTGCCGCTACTTTTGGCTCTTCTTCTAAATAGACCTTTTTCCCGCCAGACTTCTCAGCTGCTTCGCGTATTGCTTTTTGTTCTACGCTAGTAATGTTTGTAGGACAGCAGATCAAAATGCGGGGCTTGGATAAAAATCCTTTTACATTTAATTTATTGATAAAATGCTTTAACATCGCTTCGGTCACGTCAAAATCAGCAATTACACCATCTTTAAGTGGTCGAATTGCTACAATATTCCCAGGAGTTCTCCCGACCATTTTTCTTGCTTCTTCTCCAACTGCAAGTACCCTTTTTGTATTTCTATCTATAGCAACGACAGAAGGCTCGTTTAAAACAATCCCTTTTCCTTTTACATGTATTAATACATTAGCTGTACCTAAATCAATTCCAATATCCTTTGCAAACATTACTGATGTTTCTCCTTCCCAGCTAAAACCATTATGTATATTAATCGATATGTCTCTAACTTTAAATTTTATCATAGTTTTACTAGAAATACACTTTATTTAACAATAAAATATGTGAAAAAATGGCATGAATTTTAGGTCTAAAACACTACTAATTGTGCGACTTAGTATTGTTTTTAAGAGTATTTAGGTATATAAGACAATTGCGGCGGGTACAAGACTGTGTATAACCTTAAAAATAAGAAAAAGCCGTGATCACTTACTAATCACGACCTCTTCTATCTTCTTTTTTCGTTTTCCACTTTCTTTTCGTCGCTTCTCCACCTCGTAAATGCCTGACCGATTTATGATACGCTAAAATTTCTTTTACTTCTTTTGCCAGTTGCGGATCTACTAAATGGAGTCTTTCCGTCAAATCCTTATGCACAGTGCTTTTGGAATGACCGGTTGTGCTTGCGATAGCACGGACAGTTTTTTTGGTCTCAATGACCATTTCACCTAAACGTATGCATCTATGACGAATCGTTTCGTGCACTAACTCTTCCTTTCGTTAGTAAAGGAACACTTTCCATCAATTTATGCATACGTCTTAGCTATTATGAATTAAAATGCTAGTAAGCTCTCTGGATTTACTAAAACACCATCTTGCAGTACTTCAAACTGCAAATGAATACCCGCAGTTGGGTTCCATTCATTTTCAGCAGTCGTTGCAAGAGAGTCCCCTTGTTCAACAACGTCACCAGCTTTTACTAGAATACCAGTGACAGAGCGATATTTGGTTACCATACCATTAGCATGCGACAGGACAATTTCATTTCCAACAAATGGATCTAGATTGACTTCCTCTACTTTTCCACTCATTGCTGCTACTACTTCAAAAGGCTCACTATTCATAGATAGAGATACACCTGTATTCATCACGTAACTATTATCAAATACAAGTATCGACTTTTCACGAGTCGCTTCATCTGCTTCCATATTGTAAAAGTGTTGTACGATCTCAATGCTATCATGCATAGCCTCTTTGTAAGGGAATTTCATCGATTCTGCCTGTGCATTTGTTTCAATCGATACTGAATCGGGATCTTTACTTGCATCTGCCCATTCTGAATCCTTTGCTGAATCATCACTAACATACACATTGTAGCCCCAAATCATTCCTACAAAAGCCACCGAAAAACCTGCATAAATTAGTGGCCAAAACCACGGCTTTTTCGGGTTATTATTCTTCTTCTGAGAAGTATTGTTCTTTTGTTCTTCTCTCATTTTCATCACCTCTATTTGCATTGTTTGCAAATCAAGGAGATTTTAAACATGGTGAAAAATTTTTTATTTCTGTACCTTTATAGTAGTGAAGTAAAATGTCTCGTGCCAGTACAGAATCATTGGCGAGTACTTCTGCGCCGTACTGACTCATACCTACCCCATGCCCGTATCCAACTGTATCAACTACTACTTTATCAGATTGAAAAGTTATGGTGAAATCAGTAGATGGTAGACCTAAAATTGTTCGAACTTCACGGCCTGTCCACGACTTCCCATTCATTTGTACCGATTCTACTCGATCCGTATCTGTCTTTTGTACTTTGAAAGTTTTAGGTATGCTTGAAGTCCATTTCATATTAAAGGCTTTCGACCATTCTCCATGTGTAAATTCAAACTGCTTAGTCCGATTTGGAGCATACATTTCCTCCGATTTACTTGGCACAGATACTAAGTAAGGAATCACATTTCCACTATAATTTTCCGCACTTTCCGTTTGACCGTTGCTGGAAGAAAAGAACATCGCTGTGATTAGTTGATCTTTGTAGACGATAATTTCTCCTTCTGTCGCAGTGATAACCTTCTTGAGCTTGTCCTCGTATTGTTGGAAGGAGGCCCCCCACTTTTCCTTACGATCTTTTTCACTAGCATAGACCTGTTTTAATACTGTTGGATCAATTGGTTTTTGACCATAATTCGTATCTCTAAGCACATATGTCCTTGCCGCTATAGATTGAGCCTTTAAAGCCTCTTCATGAAATGTAACCGGCATTTCAGCAGCCACAACTCCAAGTACATAACTTTCTAGAGGAATTTTCTCCTTAACCCCTTTCACTTCGATTAGTATTGGGCATTCAATTTCGAGTTCCGATGTTGGCGGAGGTACTGTTTCTTCTTTTGGTTTTTCTTTTATTAATAAAAAGGGCAAAAACAAGAGGGCTATGCATAAGATTATAAAGAGTATGTTTTGTTTCATAGAGATACTATATGCTCGTATGGACAGGCTGATGATTCTATTAAATCTCAAACTACTAAAATTAAATTTTGATAAATAAAATCATTTAGCGACACCAATAATAAAACAGAGCTTGCTAATAAAGATAGCTGAATCAGCTTTGCGGAGTACCTCGTTCTTACGAGAGTGTGATTGGCCTATACGAGAGACCCGGAGCTTGCGAGAGCGTGGTCGGCTTATACGAGAGTGTTCACCTTCTATACGAGAGGCTAATCGGGCTTTGCGAGAGACCAGGAGCTATACGAGAGTGTGATAGGCTTATATGAGAGTGTTCACCTTCTATACGAGAGACTCATCGGGCTTTGCGAGAGACCAGGAGCTATACGAGAGTGTGATTGGCTTATATGAGAGTGTTCACCTTCTATACGAGAGGCTGATCGGCCTATACGAGAGACCAGGAGCTATACGAGAGTGTTCACCTTCTATACGAGAGGCTGATCGGGATATACGAGAGACCAGGAGCTATACGAGAGTGTGATTGGCTTATATGAGAGTGTTCGGCCTTCTATGCGAGAGTACTCTTAGAACAAACAACGAAAAAGCACCACACATGTATACATGCATAGTGCTTTACATATGGTGTTATATTAATTGCATTTTTTTCTCAGCTGATTCGGTACCGATACGCTCGATATCTGCGCCTAATGCTGCCAATTTTTTATCAAAATCGACATACCCTCTATCCAGGTGATAAAGCTCCGTTACGCGTGTGATTCCTTCAGCGACCAATCCTGCAATAATAAGTGCTGCTGCCGCTCTAAGATCGGTTGCTGCGACTTCTGCACCTTGTAGGTCTGATGGTGATTCCATAATGACAGAACGTCCTTCGATTTTCATATTACCATTCATTCTGCGGAATTCTTCCACATGCATGAAGCGATTTTCGAATACTGTTTCTGTTATGATGCCAGTTCCGTGTGCTGTCATCATTAATGCCATCATCTGAGATTGCATATCTGTTGGGAAGCCTGGGTGTGGCATAGTTTTAACGTCAACCGATTTTAGATTTCCTTCAGAGCGTACACGAAGACCTTGTTCCTCTTCGGTAATTTCAATGCCCATTTCTTGCATTTTAGATATAAGTGCTGTCATATGTTCAGGTACTGCATTTTCAATTAGTACATTGCCTTTTGTTATTGCTGCAGCGACCATGAATGTTCCAGCTTCGATACGATCTGGTATGATATGGTGTTCTGTGCCATGTAGTTCTTCCACACCTTCAATGCGAATAGTGTCAGTTCCTGCACCCTTCACCTTTCCACCCATTTCATTGATAAAGTTAGCTAAATCGACAATTTCAGGTTCTTTTGCAGCATTTTCGATAATTGTTGTACCTTCCGCTAATGCCGCAGCAGTCATAATATTTTCCGTTGCACCTACGCTTGGAACATCCAAATAAATTTTGGCACCTTTTAGACGTCCATTTGTAGTTGCCTCAACAAATCCGTGTCCGAATGATATTACTGCACCCATTGCTTCAAAACCTTTTAAGTGCTGATCGATAGGACGTGAGCCTATTGCACAACCGCCAGGAAGAGCTACACGTGCAAATCCATTTCGCGCTAAAATTGGACCCATTACAAGTATAGAAGCACGCATTTTACGCACATACTCGAATTGGGCTTCACTTGATAGTTTTTTTTGCGAATCAATGATTACTTCATTCTTTTCAGGACTATAACTAACTTCTGTATTTAAACTTTTCAATACTTCATTTATTGTCAAAACATCTGCAAGTGTCGGTACATCTTTAATAACGTTTTTACCTTTAGTAGCAAGTAGAGCTGCAGCTAATACTGGTAGTACTGCATTTTTTGCGCCTTCTACTCGTACTTTCCCGTTTAACGTTTGGCCACCTTTAACAATGATTTTGTCCACTACTTTCCCTCCGCGTTCATTATCCATTTGCTTTATATAAAAGAATACGTATGATGTCAATTTTAGGTATTCAAAACAATATTCATCATACAATGTAATTCGACTACATACAAGCATCTAAAACACTATTTTTGAGCTTTTCCATTATTTTTCTTGTTCTATTATACGTATTACCCAGCCTTTTCGTGTAGATAACTTTAAAATACCCGTAGTATAAGCGAGTAAACCTACTGAACAAAAAATTTCCCAGGAAATATGTGAAGATTCTACATGCTCATACAAACTTTCCCATAATTTGCATGAGCATATAGGATCTTTTTAGTCGAACAAAAATGGAAGTTGGTTTGACCAACTTGTTAAATTCAAGAAAAAATTTGCGACAATGGAGCCAATCGCAATACTAGTTAAAATATAAAATAGTTGTGCTTGAAATACACGATTTTTCTTTATTATTTTATCCATCATTAATGCCTGTAACGCATAGAAAGATATTCCAATAAAAAAGATATTTGCAAGTATTGCAATTACTGCTTGTTCACTATTTAATAATCCCATTTATAATCCTCCTATTTTAGGCAATAGTAAAAGAAGCAGACAGAATTTATTCTGCCCGCTTCATTTAAATCAAATTCACCTAGGCATTTAGCTCAGAACTTTGCAGGTATTATAACCTATTTCACATACATCATAATAGGCTAATTCACCTCACCAAGCCACTTTCGTGCTACACGACAATTGCCTGAAAAGTCTGTGGCTTCGCCATAGGCTTTAAGATTATCCCACATAAAGAAATAAACTTAAATATTACCCTCATAAACGTTGATACGATTCATCGCACGTTTCATTGCAAGCTCAGCACGATTGAAATCAACCGAGTCTTGTTTACTTTGAATACGCTCTTCTGCACGTTTCATCGCTTCTTTAGCACGAGCTAAATCGATACTTGAAGCAACCTCAGCAGATGTAGCTAAGATCGATACCTTTTCAGGTCGAACTTCCACAAATCCACTGCTTACTGCTACGTACTCTGTTTTTGCCTCTTTTTTCAATTTTATTGCACCTATTACAAGTGGTGCAACCATTGGAATATGGCCAGGTAAAATACCGATTTCACCAGATGCTGTTTTTGCGATAATCATGTCTACTTCAGAATCGTATACCGGGCCGTCGGGAGTGACAATATTGACTGTAAGTGTCTTCATATTTTTACCTCCTGGTCCGATTTATTATACTTCTACGCCCATGCTTTTCGCTTTTTCTATAACTTCTTCAATGCGTCCAACTAAACGGAATGCATCTTCTGGTAAATGGTCATATTTTCCTTCAAGAATTTGTTTGAATCCTTCAACAGTTTCTTTAACTGGAACGTATGAACCTTTTTGACCTGTAAATTGTTCTGCAACATGGAAGTTTTGAGATAGGTAGAACTGAATACGACGAGCACGGTTAACCGTTAACTTGTCTTCGTCTCCTAATTCATCCATACCTAAGATTGCGATGATATCTTGAAGCTCTCTGTAGCGTTGTAATGTATATTGCACTTGACGTGCCACATCATAATGCTCTTTACCTACGATTTCCGGAGAAAGCGCACGTGAAGAAGAAGCTAAAGGATCAACCGCTGGGTAAATACCCATCTCAGATAATTTACGTTCTAAGTTTGTAGTTGCATCTAAGTGAGCGAAAGTTGTTGCTGGAGCTGGATCCGTATAGTCATCGGCTGGTACATAAATCGCTTGGATTGATGTAACTGACCCAGTGTTAGTTGACGTGATACGCTCTTGTAATTGACCCATTTCAGTTGCAAGTGTTGGTTGGTAACCAGCTGCTGAAGGCATACGACCTAATAGTGCTGAAACTTCTGAACCTGCTTGCGTGAAACGGAAGATATTATCGATGAATAGAAGTACGTCTGCACCTTGTTCATCACGGAAATATTCTGCCATTGTAAGACCAGTTAAAGCAACACGCATACGTGCGCCAGGTGGCTCATTCATTTGACCGAATACCATTGCTGTTTTCTTAATAACGCCTGAATCGCTCATCTCGTGGAATAAGTCATTTCCTTCACGCGTACGCTCACCAACACCAGCGAATACAGAGATACCGCCGTGCTCTTGAGCAATGTTATTGATAAGTTCTTGGATAAGAACTGTTTTCCCTACTCCGGCACCACCGAATAGACCGATTTTACCACCTTTAATGTAAGGAGCAAGTAGATCTACTACTTTGATACCTGTTTCAAGAATTTCAACTTCTGTTGAAAGGTTTTCAAATGTTGGAGCTTGACGGTGGATTGGATCACGACGCTCTTCAGTAGGAATTTCTTCTCCTAAGTCAATTACATCACCAAGAACGTTAAATACGCGTCCTAAAGTTACATTACCAACCGGAACAGAAATTGCTGCACCAGCATCTATTACCTCTGCACCACGTTTAAGTCCGTCCGTAGATGACATCGCGATTGTGCGAACAGAATCATCTCCTAAGTGTAAAGCTACTTCTAACGTTAACGTAGTAGGAGCTTCGTTTGGACGCTCAATAGCTACAGTCAATGCATTATAGATAGCTGGTAAGTGGCCGTTGTCAAACTTCACGTCAACAACTGGACCCATTACTTGTAGTACTTGTCCTTTGTTCACTACTGTTCCCTCCTGTCTTACTTTCTTTCTTTACCTATTCTAGAGCCGATGCACCGCCGACAATTTCCGTAATTTCTTGCGTTATAGCAGCTTGACGTGCTCGGTTGTATACTAATGTTAAATTGCTGATCAAATCAGCTGCATTGTCTGTCGCGGATTTCATCGCAGCCATACGCGAAGCATGTTCACTTGCTTTACCATCGAGTAATGCACCGAAAATCAGGCTTTCCGCATATTGTGGAAGTAATACTTCTAGAATTGCTTCAGCTGAAGGCTCAAATTCATAAGAAGCAGTTGTGCCTGTTTCTACTGCAATATCCGTAAGTGGCAGTACCTTTTTCTCCGTTACTTCACTGGAGATGGCGCTGACAAAGTGGTTATAGTACATATAAAGTTCATCATATGTACTATCCGTGAACATACCAACAGCTTTGCGCGCAATTTCTTTAATATCAGAAAAAGCTGGTTGGTCTGGTAAACCTATAACTTCCCCGATTACATTAGAACCACGTTTTACGAAGAAGTCACGTCCCATACGACCAATTGCCAGAACTACATATTCATCTTTTGAAGCGTGACGTTGTGCTATTGCATTGGAAGCAGCGCGAATAACGTTACTGTTGTATGCTCCAGCTAAACCACGATCAGATGTGATGACAAGATATGCAGTCTTTTTTACAGGACGCGTAGTTAACATTGGATGTCCACTATCACTTGTACCTGAAGCAATTGCACCGACTACCTCTTGAATTTTACCCATGTAAGGAACATATGCTTTTGCATTCTCCTCCGCACGGTTCAACTTAGAAGCAGAAACCATTTGCATAGCTTTTGTGATTTGACTTGTTTTCTTAGTTGACGTAATTTTGCTTTTAATGTCGCGTAATGATGCCACTGGTATTTCACCACCTTATTGTTTTTTTCACATTGACAAAGATATTATTCAGATTTTGCGAAAGTTTTTTTGAATGCAGAAAAAGCATTGTTCATATCTTCATCTGAAGGAAGAGCTTTAGTCGTGCGAATATGATCTAAAACGTTTGTGTGGTTTGTATCTAACCAGCTATATAACTCAGCTTCAAAGCGATTGATATCTTTAACTGGGATATCATCTAAATGGCCACGTGTTAGAGCATATAAAATCATAACTTGTTTTTCTACTTTAATAGGAGAGTTCAAGTCTTGTTTTAATACTTCTACTGTACGAACACCACGGTTAAGTTTTGCTTGAGTTGCAGCGTCAAGGTCTGAACCGAATTGAGCAAATGCTTCAAGCTCACGGTATGCAGCTAAGTCAAGACGTAGTGTACCCGCAACACTCTTCATTGCTTTAATTTGAGCTGATCCACCTACACGGGATACGGATAAACCAGCGTTGATCGCTGGACGTACACCAGAGAAGAATAAATCAGATTGTAAGAAAATTTGACCATCTGTAATCGAGATCACGTTTGTTGGAATATAAGCAGAGATATCTCCCGCTTGTGTTTCAACGAATGGTAATGCAGTGATCGAACCTGCACCTAAAGTTTCATTTAACTTCGCAGCACGCTCAAGTAGACGGCTGTGTAAGTAGAATACATCCCCTGGATATGCTTCACGACCTGGAGGACGTTTAAGAAGTAATGAAAGTTCGCGGTATGCAGCAGCTTGTTTAGATAGATCATCATAAACGATCAGTACGTGCTTCCCTTCGAACATGAATTCTTCTGCCATAGTTACACCAGCATAAGGCGCTAGGTATAATAATGGAGCTGGCGAAGATGCAGATGCAGTTACAACGATTGTGTAATCTAAAGCACCTTTTTTACGAAGTGTTTCTACTACGTTACGTACAGTCGATTCTTTTTGACCGATAGCAACATAGATACAAATCATATCTTGGTCTGCTTGGTTAAGGATTGTATCAATCGCAACAGTTGTTTTACCTGTTTGACGGTCACCGATGATTAACTCACGTTGACCACGTCCGATTGGTACAAGTGCATCAATCGCTTTAATACCTGTTTGAAGTGGTTCATGCACAGATTTACGTGCCATAACCCCTTGTGCAGGACTTTCAATTGGACGAGTTTTTGTAGTTGCGATAGGACCTTGTCCGTCAACTGGTTGACCAAGTGTATTGACAACGCGGCCAATCAATTCTTTACCAACTGGAACTTCCATAATACGGCCTGTTCGACGTACTTCATCGCCTTCTTTGATGTCAGTGTATGGTCCAAGGATAATGATACCAACGTTGTTGGATTCCAAGTTTTGTGCCATACCTAAAACACCAGTTGAGAATTCTAAAAGCTCTCCAGCCATGACATTGTCGAGGCCATGAGCACGCGCGATACCGTCACCAATCGTGATAACCGTACCAACGTCGCTAACTTTCATCTCAGATTCGTAATTCTCAATCTGCTGCTTAATCAAGACACTGATTTCTTCAGCTTTGATGCTCATGTATGTCACCTCTCATAATTCATAATATTAACCGATCAAGTTACGTTTTAAGCGATCTAATTTAGTGCTTAGAGTGCTATCGTAAACGCGGTTTCCGATTTGAACACGTATACCACCAATAATTGATGGATCTACGATGTTTTGAATATTTAAAGCTTGTTTACCTATGTTTTTAGCAAATGCAGATGATACGTTTGCACGTTCTTCTTCTGTCAAAGCACGTGTGGTAATGACTTTCGCTTCAGCAACACCTTGAGCTTCATTCGAAAGGATCATAAATTCTGAAATAATGTCGGATACTTCTGCTAATCTCTTCTTATCAATAAGTACTAAAAGTGTATTGATAACAATTGGGTTCGCATTTGCAAAGATTTGTCGGATTAACTCTTTTTTCTTGTCTAGAGATAGCTTTGGTGAAGTGAATAAAGTTTTCACATCTTTGTTACCATTCCAAACAACTTTGAGTTCACGTAAATCATTTTCGACTGCTTGTACTTCATTTTTTTGTGTTGCTAACTCGAACAAAGAGATTGCATAACGCTTAGCTACAGTAGAATTGCTCACTTAACCTCGCCTGCCTTCGCAATCGTTGCCTCGATTAGCGCACGATTATCTTCTTCCGAAACTTCTTTTCCAAGAACTTTCGACGCTGCAAGTACTGAAAGTGAAACGACTTCTTCTCGTACCGCTGCAATCGCTCTTTCTTTTTCTGTATCAATTTCACGGATAGCAGATTCTTTCAAACGGATAGCTTCAGAACGAGCAGTTGTGATAATTTCCTCACGAGATGCATCGCCTTGCTTTTTCGCATTTTCTACAATCGCTAAAGCTTCCGTACGTGCTTCTTTAAGTAAGTCACGTTGTTCTTCAAGTAAACGCTGTGATTCCTGGCGACTATTTTCGGCTGCCGCGATTTCACTTGCGATTAACTCTTCACGTTGAGTCATAATCCCCATAAGTGGACCCCAAGCTACTTTCTTCAATAGAACCATAAGTAATAGGAAGAAGAATAATGTAGCTAAAATATCCAAGGTATTCAACCCATCATGGCCACTAGCACCAAGTACAAGGTAATCAAAAGACACGATTGTTTCACTCCTTTCAAACGCTAATAAGAGATCTTGCTTCTATTATTTAATAGTGATCATTGTTTTCTAGTTCATATGTTGTGTTATTCATAAAGAGAATGGCGGATTAAGACCCGCCATTTAGAATCGATTGTACTTATTATTTGTTTAATACGATGAAAGCGATAACTGCAGCGATAATTGGAATCGCCTCAACTAATGCTACCCCGATGAACATAACTGTTTGTAAAGCTCCACGTGCTTCTGGTTGACGAGCGATACCTTCTACTGTTTTTGAAACGATTAAACCATTACCAATACCTGCACCAAGTGCGCCTAAACCGATTGCTATAGCTGCTGCTAAAAGACCAACTGAACCTACCATTGTGTAATTTCCTCCTTGGAATGTTGTTTTATTTTTTTCTGCTTAAGATTCTAAACAGTTATATTAATGGTCTGTCGACACTTTGTGCGACATATAAACCATTGTTAACATAACGAAAATGAACGCTTGGATTCCGCCGATAAATAGCGAGAAACCTTGCCAAGCCATTGCTGGAATGATTGCTCCAACAAAGCCAAATGCTCCTGTTGTTGCTAAACCTGCGATAAGTCCTAAAAGAACTTCACCCGCATAAATGTTCCCGTAAAGACGAAGACCGAGTGTCAACGTATTTGCGAATTCCTCGATAATTTTTAATGGGAATAAGAACGGCATTGGCTTCAAGTATGTATCTACTGCATAGCCCTTCATACCCTTCATCTTTATCCCGTAATAGTGCGTTAAAATGATAACCATAACTGCTAATGTCATCGTAACTGTTGGATCTGCTGTCGGAGATTTCCACCAAAGTACTCCATCATAAGATATGGAGAATGGAAGACCTAATACGTTTGCTACTGCGATAAACATAAGTAGCGTTATCCCAAGAACATGGTATCGACCGCCAGTTTTCCAGTCAAAGTTACTTTTAATGATTCCTTTCACGAAGTCCATAATCCACTCCATGAAGTTCTGCATACCAGTTGGTTTCATCTTTAAGTTTCTAGTTGATATAAAGGCAATCAAAAATACTATTAGTGTAGTCACTGCTAACATTAAAATATTGGACCAGTTCCCTGTCATGCCTAGAAATTCAAATGTGGGATTTGAATGTTCCACGATTAATTCACCTCTCTTTCACATTCTCATTGCTGATTTTTTACATGAAACATAATACGTTCTACTACAAGTAAAACATAGGGAATCATTAATCCGATAACTGTACTGATAAGATGAATATACTCTGGAAGGGCAAGGGCAATTGCAACAGCTGCAACACCCGATGCAAATCGGAATGTTGTACCTAAACCTGCTCGTCCTTTTCCACTCTCAAGTACTCGATCAAATTTCTCCATTCTACGAACTAGAATCCAGAAATTGTACAGACCAAATAAAGAACCAAGTGCCAAGCCTGCAAAAATTGTCGAATAAGGTGTAAAACCCCAACCTAGCGCACAAGCCGCGAGCAAAAAATATATGTACTTTTTTTGCTTCGTAAATATACGTTGCATTTCTAGCATTGATCTTTAATCTCCTGAATCATATTTTCGAATGGTAGTAATTGCTGCCAACATGTAATTGTAGAATCAACATGAAGGAATATTACTGGTAATGCTGGAGTGGTTCTAATATTACGTCCATTCATATCTCTATGAACGAAGTTGAACCGGTAAGCTGTGAGAGAATCGCAGAATACATTGCTTTCCCTTTAATAGGACGTCTAATATGACGTGAAAAGAATCCTCACATTTTTCCTTATTAAGTAAAAACTGTGAATCTAGTAGAAAGTTAATCTGACAAGCGTTTCAAGCATGAAACCCCTATCATGATTATCCTTTGTAAGCATACAATAGGGGCAAAATGATGTCAATTGCTTAGAGTGAAAAACTTAGAAAAGTCAAATTTTCCGACATTTTATCGACAAATCTTATTTTTCTTCTTTTTGAAGGAAGTTTATTAATATCTCAACTATCCTTTGTGAAGCCTTACCATCCCCATAAGGATTACTTGCTTTAGACATTGTCTGATACGCTACTTCATCGGATAACAACTCATTTGTTAGTTGGTATATAGTTTCTTCTTCTGTTCCGGCAAGTTTTAACGTACCAGCTTCAATACCTTCTGGACGTTCCGTAGTATCTCGAAGAACAATAACTGGTTTCCCAAGCGAAGGTGCCTCTTCTTGAACACCACCTGAATCAGTCAATATTATATGAGAACGTGCAGCGAAGTTATGGAAATCTAAAACTTCTAATGGTTCTATTAAATGAATTCGGTCATTATCCCCTAGTATTTCATTGGCAATCTCTCTTACCGCTGGATTCATGTGAACTGGATAAATTACTTGTACATCTTTATGCTCCATAAGCAATCTGTTAATGGCACGGAACATATTACGCATTGGTTCTCCTAAATTCTCTCGTCGATGCGCTGTTAATAATATAATTCTACTTCCCTCAAGTTGCTCTAAGATAGGATGAGTATAATCATCTTTTACAGTCGTTTTCAAAGCATCAATAGCCGTATTCCCAGTAACAAAAATAGTGTCTTGTTGCTTGTTCTCTTCTAATAGATTTTTTTCCGATTTTACCGTCGGAGCAAAATGTATATCTGCCATTACTCCAGTAAGCTGTCGGTTCATTTCTTCCGGAAAAGGTGAAAACTTATTCCATGTGCGTAATCCTGCTTCTACATGACCAATAGCAATTTGGTTATAGAATGCTGCTAGACTCGCCACAAAAGTAGTTGAAGTATCTCCATGAACAAGTACAATGTCCGGTTTAGCTTCTTTCATCACTTTATCTAAACCTTCCAAGGCTCTAGTCGTTATATCTACTAATGTTTGGCGGTCTTTCATCATATTTAAGTCGTAATCTGGTTTTATGTTAAATGTATCCAATACTTGATCAAGCATTTGACGATGTTGAGCAGTCACCGTTACCAGTGATTCAATCTCTTCAGGATGTTTTTGAAGTTCTAAGACTAGTGGGGCCATTTTAATCGCCTCTGGTCTCGTACCAAAAATCGTCATTACTTTATATTTACGCATGAAATACAAACACTCCTTTTATCCCGGTTAAACAGGCTGTAATACCCAAAACTCAATTATAGTGAGGGAAAATCGAGAAAAATAGGTGGCATGAACAGCCTGTAAATCCCCAATTGGTTCGGACCAACAGGATGTTGGTTACTCAGGCATTGCCGCACGACGCGGCGTTATTTGCCTGAGTTCCTTTTTCCATCACCGGGGATGAAGCTTCCCCAATGATGGAAGTTTCACTTTATTTTGTACCAAACAAACGGTCGCCAGCATCCCCTAATCCAGGAACGATATATCCGTGATCATTTAACTTTTCATCAAGAGCAGCGATATAAATATCTACGTCTGGATGCGCTTTTTGAAGAGCTTCTACTCCTTCAGGTGCAGCGATTAAACACATAAATTTGATGCTTGTTGCTCCACGCGTTTTAAGAGAGTTTACTGCTTCGATTGCTGAACCACCTGTAGCTAACATAGGATCTACTAAAATGAAATCACGTTCTGCTACGTCTGCAGGAAGCTTCACATAATATTCCACTGGCTTTAATGTTTGTGGATCACGGTAAAGTCCAATATGTCCTACTTTTGCAGCTGGAATTAACTTAAGAATTCCATCAACCATCCCTATTCCTGCACGTAATATAGGAACTATCCCTATTTTTTTACCTGCAAGTACTTTAGATTTTGTAAGTTGAACTGGAGTTTCTACTTCTGTTTCCTCCAATGGCATTTCGCGCGTAATCTCAAACGCCATGAGTGTAGCAACTTCATCCACTAATTCACGAAATTCTTTTGTGCCTGTTTTTACATCGCGAATATATGTAAGTTTGTGTTGAATAAGGGGGTGGTCGAATACAAATACTTTTGGCATACTAGCAGATCTCCTCTTGTGTTTTATTTTAAATTCTATTAATTATACCAAAAAACGCAGGATACAAACAGTAATCCTACGTTTTTAATATTGCGTCTATTCGAAACAGATTATTCGGATGAAAATTAATATTTTTTCACTTAATCGGGTGATTTCTTTCCACATTCTAGTGATTCTTCTGTTCATTCTTGCGATTCTCGTAAACATTGACGTGTTTCTCTTTTAAAACTGTCGGATGAATCGATAAAGAAAGAGCCAGCTACTCTTAGTGAAGTAGCTGGCTTTCGAATATCTTATTTTATTCGTATAATGGGAAGTTGCTTGTTAATGTTGCAACTCTTTCTTTTGCTTCTTTTAATACTTCTGCATCCTCGTTATTTTTTAATAGCTTAGCAATGATAGATGCAATTTCTTTCATTTCTGCTTCTTTAAATCCGCGAGATGTAACAGCTGGTGTACCAATGCGGACACCAGAAGTGATAAATGGGCTTGCCGTATCGAATGGAATTGTGTTTTTATTGACTGTAATTCCAACTTCGTCAAGTACATGCTCCGCAACTTTACCAGTTAGACCAAGTGCAGATACGTCTAATAGCATGACGTGGTTATCTGAACCGCCTGAAACAATACGGATTCCTTCTGCTGTTAGACTGTCTGCTAAAGCTTTGGCATTGGCAATTACTTGTGCTTGATACTCTTTAAATTCTGGTTTTTGAGCTTCACCAAATGCTACAGCTTTTGCTGCGATTACGTGCATTAATGGACCACCTTGAATTCCCGGGAAAATTGTTTTATCAATTTTCTTCGCGAACTCTTCTGTTGTTAAGATTAATCCACCACGTGGCCCACGTAATGTTTTATGTGTTGTAGATGTAACGAAATGTGCATGTGGTACTGGGTTAGGGTGAAGACCAGCAGCTACTAAGCCTGCGATATGAGCCATATCTACAAATAGATATGCTCCAACTTCATCTGCGATTTCACGGAATTTAGCGAAGTCAATTGTACGTGAATACGCGCTAGCACCAGCAACGATCATTTTGGGTTTGTGCTCTAATGCGATTCTACGAATTTCTTCATAATCGATTAGTTCCGTTTCTTTGCTAACACCGTACTCGATAAAGTTATATTGAATACCGCTAAAATTAACAGGAGAACCATGTGTTAAATGCCCACCATGGGATAAATTCATCCCTAGGATTGTGTCACCCGGTTGAAGTGCAGTCATGTAAACTGCCATATTCGCCTGAGAACCCGAATGTGGTTGCACATTGGCGTGTTCAGCACCAAAAATTTCTTTCAAACGATCGCGCGCAATATTTTCCACTACATCTACATACTCACAGCCACCATAGTAACGTTTACCAGGATATCCTTCTGCATATTTATTGGTCAGTACAGAGCCTTGCGCTTCCATTACAGCCTCTGATACGAAGTTTTCTGATGCGATTAACTCGATATTCGCTTGTTGACGCTTTTTCTCTGCTAACATTGCCTCATATACTGCTGGATCTTGTGATAAAATTTTCTCCACTATTCGTTCCTCCTCCAAATTCATCCGTAAAATGCACGCTCTCCGCCAATTAGCTTAGGACGTGTTTTCGCGATCGACACGATTGCTTCCCCAATTTTCTTAATGGACAAACGAATTGGTACAGCTACAGGTTGAAGTTGCATACCAATCAAGGTTTGTCCTATATCAATGCCGGCATGTGCACTTACATGCTCGACTACAACAGGGTCATTAAATTGTGTGTAGGCATATGCAGACATTGAGCCACCTGCACGAACTACTGGAATAACTGATACTTCTGGTAATCTATATAATAATTGTGTTTTTCTTTCCATTGTAATGGCACGATTAATATGTTCGCAGCCTTGAAAAACTAGATGGATATTGTTTCGTTTTGCAAATTTTTGTAAAGGGGTGAATAAAGCCTCAGCAACTTCTAAGCCGCCTGCAGTTCCAATTTTTTCACCGATAATTTCTGAGGTCGAACAGCCAACGACGAATAAATCATCTTCATGAAATACTATTTGCTGCTCTATCTCTAAAAGAAGCTGTTCGATTTGTTCAATCCACAAATTTTTCGCTTCCATAGGAAATCCCTTCCTTATGCGTTTTCTATTTCTGAAATTTTTTCTACTCTACGTGAATGACGCCCACCTTCAAAGTCCTGTGCAAGCCAAGTAGAAACTATTTCTCTTGCAAGCCCTGCTCCAATAACACGTTCACCCATTGCAATAATGTTGGAATCATTGTGACTTCTAGTAGCCTTCGCAGAAAACACATCATGAACTAATGCACATCGGATACCTTTCACTTTGTTTGCTGCTATGCACATACCGATACCAGTACCACAGATTAAAATACCACGATCGAAATTACCATTTGCCACACCCTCTGCTACAGGCATCGCAAAGTCTGGATAGTCAACAGAATCGTTACTTTTTGGTCCAAAATCTTCATAAGATAATCCTAATTCTTCAAGAAGCTGTATAATTTCCTGACGAAGATTATTTCCGCCATGATCGGAAGAAATTGCAATTTTCAACTCGTTCCCTCTTTTCTGTTTTTACTCCATATCATCATATCATTTTTCTGTATAAAAAAACACAACTCACGCAAAGTGAGTTGCATTATTTTTATACGATTTGACGAATTTCTGAAAAATACAGAAGAAACCCCCTTATTTCCATTAACTTTATATCAAAATACGAACATTTAACGAATATTAATCAATAATAATCGTTTTTCTATTTCTCTATTAAACTTATAGAGAGAATTAGTTAGTTTTCCGGTCAAATTGAGAAATTACTTTAAATAACTCTTCTGATTGTTGCTTTAATCCGTATGATACGGATTCAATTTGCTCGATGGAACGAGCTTGTTCATCCGTTGCGCTACGAACCTCTTCTGCTCCTGCAGATGTTTCTTCTGCAATGGCCGCAACTTCCTGTGACTGACGCGCCGTGCTTTCTATATTTGTTAATTGTTTTTCCACTAGTGAAGAAATTTCAACTACTGATTCCGCCATCTCATGAATTTTTGCAGACATCCCTTCAATTGCTTCATTAGTTTCGGAAACCCGTTTAGCTTCCCCTACTGCAAAGCTTACTTGATCCGTCATCTGACGGACAACTGTTTGTACATCCGTTTGTATAGCTAAAATCAGTTCAGAAATACCTTGTACGGCTTTAGCACTTTCATCTGCTAGTTTGCGAACTTCTTCAGCTACAACCGCAAACCCTTTACCATGTTCCCCAGCACGCGCTGCTTCAATAGATGCATTTAATGCAAGCAAATTCGTTTGTGCTGCAATATCACCAACCAATTGAATAATACTTTCTACTTTTCCTGCATTCTCTTCTAATTGATGAACATTCCCTAGGGCAGCTTCACTACCAGAAGCAATTTTTTGAATCCCATTCACTAGCGATTGAATAACCTCTGTAGTTTGGGACAAACCTGTTATCATTTCATTGGATTGTTCAGAAGATTTTTCCGCACGAAGATTTACTTCTGAAGCTAAAACTCTTACGTCTTCTACCGATTCAGCTGTTTCTTGAACCGCTACGGCAGAGTGCTCAGCGCCTTCTGAAATTTGAGCTATCGTACTAGCAATTGCTTCCGCCTGTTCTGAAGCAATAGACGATTCTATGGAAAGCTGTTGTACTGTTTTATTTGTTTTTTCAAAATTATCTTCAATACTTTGTACCATTTCTCTTAAATTTACTAGCATTGCCTGAAATGCAATAGCCACTGACTGTATCTCATCTTTCGATTTTGGCACCTCTACATCAACACCAATTTTTCCTTCAGACGCCAAAATTGCGACCTTTTCTAAATTGAATAAAGGCTTGATAATAATCCCACTGAAAATATAAGCTAAAGCACCGGACCAGAAAATACCAAGTGCATAGGTTAAAATTTCAAACTTCCAAGAACTTGTTGCTCCATCAAAAATTAGTGGTTGTACGAAGTGAATAAATAGAGCACTTGTTGTATATGTAATCAATGCTAAAATCGTCACAAATAGCACAATCTTTTTTTGAATTCCAAAAAAGTGCTTTTTCTTTTTTTGGTTCATCCCATTTCCCCCTGTAGTTTTTTCACTAGTGCATCTGTTAATACTTGAAGTTCTCGAAAGGTATTTTCATATGTAAACAAATCTCCCCCGTATGGATCTGATACATCCTTGATATCTTCAGGGGTTACAAACTCTTTGTACATATACACCTTTGAGATAGCATGAGGGAACCCTAAAATAATTGCGTGTTTGTGAGAGGCCGTCATTGTAAGGATAAGATCAGCCCAGTCTATTAATGTCTCATCTACAGAAGAAGTAATATGCGTAAATGGAATCATTTTTTGCTCTAATACCAATTGTCCATTTCGTGATATTCGCCCACCGTCCATTGCGTAGATGCCTGCAGAGCGAACCTCCAGACCAACAATATTCCTAGACTTTAATAGTGCCTCTGCAATCGGACTCCGACATGTGTTACCTGTACAAACAAACAGAATATTCATAGATCTATTTCCTCATCTCTAGTATATATTAATTAGTCCTATAAATGCTTTATAAATTGTTAAATATTTCGTAACGTGAGAATACCTAGTAACAAAATTAGCACCCCTGCTAACCTTAAAATAAGTGCTCGGTTCATAAAAGTATATTTAAATATAACCTTTTGTGCTATAAAAACAGCCACATAGGAAAAGAATCCAGCGCTTAATATAAACGCAAACTTTTCTAGTTTAAGCATACCAAACGAAACACTTACTGAAAAGGTATCTAGACTTGCAAATACCGCAAGTAAATAAGGTGACAGAAGTGGTACCTGTTTTGGAGACTGAGCTAAAATCATTTGTAAACCCACTAGCGACAAAAGGATACCCGATAAATAAGGACTTGCATACGCCAAATAGTTTTGTACAACTACACCTGCATAATAACCGATTAACGGAAAAAGCATATGTAAAGATGCCACCCATGCAGCCAGTGTAAAAATTTGCTTTCGATATACGACCAATGAAAATAAAATAAGTACATCTACAGACATCAAGGCGCCTGCTAAGATTTCACGCCACAAAAAAATCTCCCCCGTCTATTTGCATACTTAAATGTATGCAAATAGACGAGCGAGAATACAATATTAGCTATGAAACCATTTACCATTTGCCGCTTTTTCCAGACGATTCATAATGGCCGTTCCAACGCCTTTCTTAGAGAGAACTGGCGCGAGAATAATATCGACGTCTGTTTCATCACAAGCTCTTAATGCCTGATAAAGTAAATGCGCTGCATCATTCAGCTGATCTTTTTTACCTAACGAAAAGAAATAGTCTACTTTTACCTCATTAAATGATTCACTTGCTATGACCGCTACTTTTTTCTGTTCATTATGTATTTTTTCTACTGCTTCTTGAACTTTCTCTATGGAATCTTCTATTAAATAGACTGGTGAATCAGGTGCGTAATGTGCATATTTCATACCTGGAGCCCTTGGTGCTTCGTCATGATCGGTTGGTTTTGCTTCACCTACAGGACCAATCACTTTTTCTAACATTTCTTTTGTGACTCCACCCGGTCGAAGAATAGTTGGTATTTCACTCGCAAAATCTAACACAGTAGATTCCAATCCAATGCCTGTTGTTCCACCATCTAAAATAAGGGGAATTTTCCCTTCTAAATCATGATATACATGTGCGGCCATTGTAGGACTGGGCTTTCCGCTTTTATTTGCACTAGGAGCAGCAACTGGTTGTTTTAGTTGTTTTAATAGTTCAAGGGCTACCTTATGCTCTGGCATTCTAACCCCTACTGATTGTAGTCCCGCCGTCACATTTTCAGCTAAACTATCTGTTTTTAATGGCAAGATAAGTGTTAATGGGCCAGGCCAAAACATATCCATGCACACTTCCGCAAGCTTTGGTATATCTCGAGTAAATGCCTTTATTTCTTCTTTGGAGCCAATGTGGACAATAAGTGGATTATCCTGTGGTCTGCCTTTTGCTTCGAATATTTTAGCTACAGCTTCTTCACTTGTAGCAATCGCACCTAATCCATATACTGTTTCTGTTGGAAAAGCTACTACTTCTCCTTTTATTAATAAATCCACAGCCTGTGCATATCTAGACTGATTTGATGATAAATTATCCACAATCATGATTGTAGTTTTCATACTAGTTTTTCTCCTTCCCTAAGGACTTGTCCACAAATTGTTGGTAACTTTCAGAAAATTGTTAATAACTATGTGGAAAACTTCTTTTTCAACCATTCCCAAACCCAGAATTTAGGCTTTTCTTCCTTTACTTCTTCTTTATAGCATACCTTCGGAAATAGTGCGCACCACCAGTTATCCCCTCTGGCGCTACCAATTGATATAACAATCGATTCTGTCATCACTTGCGAAGAGATTCCATCGTTCCAAACTTTCGGTGGAAAAATTGCCTGCCCTTTAGTAACATTAATATTAGTGTCTAGTGAGCTGGATAGCTTCTCAATGGCCTGTACTAACTCGTTATACGTTTTTTGTGGATTACTTTCATAGTTTTGTAAGATTGGTTCTATATGGTGCTTCACGTCATTTTTTACTTGTTGATCTTCTATTGTATTACTATTTGCTATTAGTCGGAAACGAATACCCTCCGCTTCTTCTCCCTGTTGAAACAGTAAAAATAAACAAAATTGAATTAGTAATAGCATCCACACAAAGAAAATCACTGCGTCTATTTGTTTCCCTATACTCGGTGCTTTCTTAATCTCGTAATCTGGTAACATATAACATTCCTCCCTTAGGAACATTGTTACCAGTAGATTCATATTTTATTCAGTGATTGTACAAAAAACAAAACGATTTTTTTGGTTGATATCCTGAACAACTTCAACAAGTGCCCGTGGAAAGGCATTTTGAAGCATTTTTTGTACGGCTGGACCTTGCGTATAACCTATTTCAAAACCTATAAAGCTTGGAGTATTCATCATACTTGGAAGTTGAGCAGCCATTTTTCTATATAGCTGTAAGCCTTCCTCTTCTGCAAATAATGCAAGATGTGGTTCATAATCTATCACTGTGTCCGACAAACTTTCTGCTTCATGTGATCCGATATAAGGAGGATTCGATAAGATAATATCCCATTTTTGATCGGCAATTGGCTCTAGTAAATCTCCTTGCTTAAATTCTACTTTCGCCTTTAAGTGTTCAGCATTCTTTTTAGCAACGCCCAAAGCTTCTGGGGATATGTCTGTAGCAGTCACCGTTGAATTCGGAATTTCATTGTTCAACGTCAAAGCTATAGCACCACTACCTGTTCCGATATCGGCAATTTTTATTGATTTATTTGCCTCAAAAAGCTTTGCGGCTCTTTTTTTGACCTCTTCAATCAATTCTTCTGTTTCAGGTCTTGGGATTAGGACATTTTCATTCACTAAAAAATCACGACCGTAAAAGCTTTCTTGTCCAATAATATATTGGAAAGGGCGACCGGTTGCGTGTTCTTCTACATAAGTCCAAAAGATTTGATATGCTTCTGAAGTGATTTCATCGTATATAGTAATCATTAACTCGGAGTAATTTTTCTGTAAGACATGCTGCAATAAGTAGCGGGCAACTTCTTTTTCACGATTATTTTCTTCTAAAAAAGAAGAAGCCCGTTTTAGGGCCTCAAAATTTGTTTTACACATTGGTATCGTTCATTCTCTCTAATTTTTCTGCTTGATCTTCCATTATTAATGCATCGATCACTTCATCCATTTTACCTTCTAGGACTTGATCGAGTTTTTGCAACGTCAATCCAATTCGGTGATCCGTCACACGATTTTGTGGATAATTATACGTACGAATACGTTCTGAACGGTCACCAGTTCCTACTGCTGATTTACGAACTGCATCATATTCTGCTTGTGCTTCTTGACGGAATTTATCCGCTACGCGGGCACGAAGAATTTTCATCGCTTTTTCTCTGTTTTTGATCTGCGATTTTTCATCTTGCATGGAAACGGTAATTCCTGTAGGTAAATGTGTCATACGAACCGCAGACATCGTTGTATTTACCGATTGTCCTCCAGCACCAGATGATGCAAATGTATCGACGCGAACTTCCTTCTCATGAATCTCCACATCTACCTCCTCTGCTTCCGGAAGTACGGCAACAGTTGCAGTAGAAGTATGAATGCGCCCGCCAGATTCTGTTTCTGGAACACGTTGCACTCGGTGGGCACCGTTCTCATATTTCATTTTGGAAAACGCATTTTTTCCGTTAATCATAAAAATGATTTCCTTGAAACCGCCAAGACCAGTTGGATTTGATTCCATAATATCAATTTTCCAGCCTTGAGTTTCTGCATATCTGCTGTACATACGGAACAAATTCCCTGCAAATAACGCAGCTTCGTCTCCGCCAGCAGCCCCACGAATTTCCATAATAACGTTTTTATCATCATTTGGATCCTTCGGAATCAACAACAACCTTAGTCGTTCTTCCAAAACTTCGATTTGTCCTTCTAATTCATTTACTTCTTCTTTTACCATATCTCGCATATCCGCGTCTAGCTTTTCCTCGAGCATTTGCTTAGAGTCTTTATATTGGCTTTTAACTTCCTTGTATTCACGGTACGCATCAACAGTTGCTTGCAAATCCGATTGTTCTTTTGAATATTCTCTTAGCTTATTTAGATCATTGACCACTTCTGGGTCACTAAGCAATTCATTTAAATTATTGTAACGATCTTCTACCGATTGTAATCGATCAAACATCGAGCTCACCTCGTTCGTTTAAGTCTATATCATTCCTATTATAAAGAAAAAGTAACATTCTCGCTACTTTTTCTGTAAAAAGTGTCTGGATGGCTTCCTATTCTTAAGAAAAATCGAATAAAAAGACGCCTGGTCCTTTAAGGTAAAATCTGTTTCAAGTGTTTCCGAAGTGCTTTGGACAGACTTGTCGCTAAAATTATTACCGTGTGAATTTTTAGAGATACTGGTTAGTTTTGACGTCCGTCACAACTAACCAGCATCTCTTTTTTCGTTAATCTTATGGCGTTTGTCTGCCCGTTGCCCTTCTACAACTTCTTGGAACAAGTAAGTACGTTTTTGGATAACTAGAGAAAAAATACTATCCTTTTCATAGAATAAGCTCACGAAGATGCAATTTCGTTCGCTATTTCGCTACTTTATTTAGTAAGCACTTACTATTTTTCTTATTCCACTAGTATAAAAGTGAATCTACTTTCTTCATCCTTCATTACAAAATAGTATACCTAATCGTACAATCCCTTCTATCACTAAAAAAAATTTGACCAATCTTATCATCTAATCGATAGCTTATGCTAGATTTTAGAGTGAAGTACTACGCATTATATTGATTGAAGTGGAATGTGGAGACTCCAGTGGGATGAGTGAGACAGATGAGATATCACATCTACGCGTTAGCGGCGGTGATAGATCATCGCCCCCCCCCACGGAAAGCGTCCGCCTGAAACGGAAATCAGTAGTGGAAGTTCATTTAGAATTAATACATTCTTTTAAAAATCCACTTCATAGAATTAAATGAAGTGGATTTTTAATATCTTATAGCGGTGGGTTGGCGTGGCATTTTCTGCATACTGGGTAGTAGGAGTCGTTGCCGCCTATTTGGATTTGTTCGCCAGTGTAGACAGGTTTTCCTTGGTCGTCTACACGTAGGTTCATAATTGCTTTTTTGTGACAGAACCAGCAGATGGTCTTCATTTCTTCAATTTTGTCAGCGTAAATAAGCATGTAACGGCTACCTTCGAAAAGTTCGTTTTGGAAATCATTTTTCAGTCCGAAGCCCATTACTGGAATATCTAATTCGTCGACTATTTTCGTTAGTTGTAGAACATGTTCCTTTGTTAAAAACTGTACTTCATCGATTAAAACACAGTATGGCTTTGGGGATTCTGCCTGAACTAATTCAAATAGATCAGTTTCATCGTAGATAGCTGTAGCTTTTCTTTTCAATCCAATCCTACTAGAAATATGACCAACTTCTTCTCGTGTATCTATTCCCGGGGTGAATATTAGAACAGGTTTATTTTGTTCTTCGTAATTATGAGCAACCTTTAAGATCTCGATTGATTTTCCACTATTCATTGCTCCGTGTTTATAAAATAATTGCGCCATGGTTTGTCTCCTTGTGTGCTATGTATTTCTTCTATCTATTTATATCATAAGCGAACTATTATCGAAACTTATATCTACCTTAAAAACAAAAGTACCTGCAAAGCATGATGCTCTACAGGTACTCCAGTATTAGTCTTCTTTAATTTCTTCTTTAATGCCGTATTTTTTGTTGAAGCGATCCACACGGCCATCAGCTGCTGCGAATTTTTGACGCCCAGTGTAAAATGGGTGACATTCGTTACAGAACTCGACTTTAATGTCGTTTTTTACAGAACCAGTTGTGAATGTGTTACCACATGAACATGATACTGTTGCTTCTTTGTAATCGGGATGAATTCCTGCTTTCATCTCTATCTCTCCTCTCGCCCTGAACCATCTGGAACAGAGTTGGTTATGATACTGATACCTTACACGATCCGATTGATGTCAATCGCATATGTAGCAGAAAAGTGTAATCTGATGTTACGTTAAATATAATACCATCTTTAGAAGTCTAATGCAAATGTTAAGTTTATAACGATACTTTGCCGCTTCGATGTGCTTTCATTTCTACAGATAGTTGCTCAAAAAATCCTTCGTTTGTTTTTGTTTGGCGAAGTTTTCTTAAGAAGCGTTCTGCGAAATCAGATGAATCCGAGAATGTCTTACGAATTGCCCAAAGTTTATCCAGTTGTTCTTTCGGAATAAGCAACTCTTCTTTTCTTGTTCCGGAACGACGAATATCAATTGCTGGGAAAATACGACGTTCTGCAAGACTTCTGTCTAAATGAAGCTCTAAGTTACCAGTTCCTTTAAATTCCTCATAAATAACTTCGTCCATACGAGATCCAGTATCGACAAGGGCAGTAGCAAGAATTGTTAAGCTTCCACCTTCTTCGATATTACGCGCGGCTCCGAAAAATCGTTTTGGACGATGGAATGCTGCTGGATCAATACCACCAGAAAGTGTACGACCACTTGGTGGGATAACCAAGTTGTAAGCACGAGCTAAACGTGTAATGGAGTCCATCAAAATGATCACGTCGCGTTTATGTTCAACTAAGCGCATTGCTCTTTCTAGTACGAGCTCTGCCACTTTTACATGGTTTTCTGGGACCTCATCAAATGTAGAGCTTACTACATCCGCTTTAACGGAACGCTCAATATCAGTTACTTCTTCTGGACGCTCATCTATTAATAAAACAATAAGTTCCGCATTTGGATGATTCGTTGTTATTGCATTGGCAATTTCTTTAATAAGTAATGTTTTACCAGCTTTCGGTGGTGCTACAATCAATCCACGTTGACCATAACCAACAGGTGCTACTAGGTCCATGATACGAGTTGATAGTTTATCAGGTTCCGTTTCCAATTTGATATGACGATCAGGATATAAAGCTGTTAATCCCGGAAAATGAACTCTTTCTTTCGCTACTTCCGGGTCTTCCCCGTTGACCAATTCAACATGTAACAGTCCATAATATCGTTCACTTTCTTTTGGTGGTCGCACTTTTCCTGTTACTTTGTCTCCGTTTCGAAGGTCAAACCTTCTAATTTGAGAAGCGGAGATATAGATATCCTCTGAGCTAGGTGAGTAGTTAATCGGTCGTAAGAAACCGAAACCTTCTTGTTGAATAATTTCAAGTACGCCTTCCATGAAGAAAAATCCTTCTTGTTCTGCACGAGATTTTAAGATTGCAAAAATAAGTTCTTTTTTTGAAAGTTTACTATATGCGGCTACTTTAAATTTTCGCGCAAGGGTATATAGTTCTTTTAGAGTCATGTTTTCTAACTCATTAATTGTTGTTTGTGTCATATGGGAATGCACCACTCTTTATTATATTTTATTGTTTTACTAATTTGAAATGTTGAAGAAAGAAGTTTTATAAGAGGTTACCCGACGACGCGGGATTGGTCGCCGGGTAAAACATAAGGAAAGTTTCTTACTTTTATAGAACTAAATTTGGTTTTTTATTTAAGCTGTGACGACCCTCAACAAAGCGAACTGTACCTGATTTAGCACGCATAACGATGGAATGCGTTGAACTGAAGGCACCTTTAAATTGTACTCCACGAAGAAGTTCACCGTCTGTAACACCTGTTGCTGCAAAAATGGCGTCATCGCCTTTAACTAAGTCTTCCATACGTAAAACTTTGTTCACATCTAGACCCATCTTGATGCAACGTGCAAGCTCTGCTTCGTCTTGAGGTACTAATTTCCCTTGGATTTCCCCACCTAAACATTTTAATCCAACAGCAGAGATAACTCCCTCTGGAGCACCACCCATACCGAATAAAATATCTACACCAGTATCATCAAATGCTGTATTAATAGCTCCGGCAACATCACCATCTGTGATTAGCTTTATACGTGCTCCAGCTGCTCTAATTTCATCAATGATTTTTTGGTGGCGAGGGCGACCTAAAATAGTAGCCACAACATCTTCTATGTTTTTATTTTTTGCACGAGCAACTGCTTTTAGATTATCTAAAACAGATGCATTAATATCCACTTGGCCTACAGATTCAGGACCTACAGCAAGTTTTTCCATATACATATCTGGAGCATGAAGTAAGTTTCCACGATCGGCAACTGCAAGTACCGCAAGTGCATTCCAACCACCTGAGGCTACGATATTTGTACCTTCTAAAGGATCAACTGCGATGTCTACATGAGGACCATCCGTGCCAAGACCAAGTTTTTCACCGATATATAACATCGGCGCTTCGTCCATCTCTCCTTCTCCGATTACAACGACGCCTTCCATTGGAATCGTGTCAAAAACTGTACGCATAGCAGTTGTTGCTGCATCATCCGCTTCGATTTTTAAACCCCGACCCATCCAACGTGCAGATGCGATTGCTGCTGCTTCTGTTACTCGAACCAATTCCATTGATAAACTACGTTCCATTATAATATAAGCCTCCAGTTTTGCATTATCCAAATTCCGAACTGTATTTCTTCCTGTCTCATTGTAGCATATTTGTCAAATTCAATATTAAGAAAAGCGTAAGCGCCTATGTTTTGGAAGTCAGTCTAAGTTCACGACAACACGATCGTAACGACTGACTGACCCGCATCGTGCGGCCCCGCAGGTCTGAAGCGACTCGAGGGGCTAGACGCTGGAGCTGGACAGATAATGATATATTTCTCTATTTTTAATATAAAACCATCAATAGAAGAATATTAATCGTTATTTATTTCCACTTCTTTTATTTCTACCCGTCTAATATCCGCACCCAGTCCTTGAAGTTTATCGACTAAAGAGCTATATCCACGTTCGATATGGAAAATATCTTGGATTTCCGTTTCTCCATCGGCAATTAAACCTGCAATGACAAGCGCTGCACCTGCACGAAGATCACTAGCACGTACTGTAGCGGCTTCTAAGTTCACTGGGCCTGTAATGATTGCCGTTCTTCCATCCACACGACCATTTGCATTCATCCGACGCAGCTCATCGATTTGTTTGAACCGAGCAGAGTAAATAGTATCCGTAATAACAGAAGTGCCTATTGCCTGGGTCATCAATACAGAAAAGGGCTGTTGTAAATCAGTTGGGAAACCTGGATATACCAATGTTTTTACATCAACTGGTAATATTTCTTCCACTTTCGGAATGACAATCTTTTCTTCATATTCTTCCACTTTCACACCCATTTCACGTAGTTTAGCAGTTAATGCCTCTACGTGAAAAGGAATCACATTGTCAATTGTCACACCATCTCCAGCGACTGCTGCCATAATCATGAATGTACCAGCTTCAATACGATCTGGAATAATCGTATGCTTTGTACCATGTAATTCCTCTACACCGTCTATTCGAATGACATTTGTTCCAGCACCTTTGATGTTCGCACCCATATTAGATAGTAAAGTTGCTACGTCAATGATTTCAGGTTCTTTTGCTGCATTTTCAATAATCGTACGACCTTTTGCTTTCACGGCTGCCAACATAATGTTAATGGTAGCACCTACACTTACAACATCTAAATAAATTTTAGCACCGACTAAATTTTGTGCACGCAAATAAATAGCACCATGCTCATTCGACACAGATGCACCTAATGCCTCGAAACCTTTAATATGCTGATCGATAGGTCTTGGGCCTAAGTGACATCCGCCAGGTAAACCTATTGCCGCTTTGTTGAATCGTCCAAGCAGGGCACCCATTAAATAATAAGACGCACGTAGTTTCTTGATGTTGCCATTTGGAAGAGGCATATCCACAACATTTGTCGGATCAATCGTCATTGTTCCGTTTTCAAATGTTACTTTAGCTCCAACTTCTTCTAGGATTTCTTTCAACGTCCAAACGTCTAAAATTTCTGGTAAACCTTCAATAGTTACAGGGGAATTTGCCAATAAAGAAGCAGGAATAAGTGCAACTGCACTATTTTTTGCCCCGCTCACTTTAATGGTTCCTTGAAGGCGTTGTCCCCCTTTTATTTTATAAACTTCCATACAGTTCTCCTTCGTCTTGTTACTCGCTTTTACGATTGTTCCAATCCGCTAGAAATCCTTCAATTCCCTTGTCTGTTAAAGGATGATTAAATAATTGTTTTAGTACTTTAATAGGTGTTGTGGAAATATGTGCACCATTTAACGCTGCATCCGTAATATGTTGTGGATGTCTAATCGATGCTGCAATAATTTCAGTATCAATATTATGAATATCAAAGATTTGTGCAATCTTTGCGATCAATTCCATTCCATCATGACCGATATCATCTAAACGACCTAAAAATGGCGATACGTAAGTTGCCCCAGCACGAGCTGCTAGCAATGCTTGGTTAGCACTGAAAATAAGCGTTACATTCGTTTTAATACCTTCTGAACGGAATACAGAACAAGCTTTAAGACCTTCTGGAGTCATTGGTAGTTTTACTGTAATGTTCGGTGCAATGGCAGCAAGTTCTCTACCTTCTTTAATCATACCTTCAGCGTCGAGTGCAATTACTTCCGCACTTACCGAACCGTCTACTAATGCTGTAATTTCACGTAGGCGATCGTGGAATGAGATATTTTCTTTTGCTACTAGCGATGGATTCGTTGTTACTCCTGATAGAATCCCCCAAGCGTGCGCTTCTTTTATTTCGTCAAAATTGGCAGTATCGATAAAAAATTTCATATGAATAATATCCTCCTCATGATGGAAAAACAGGAGAAGGTTCTTTTGAACACTTCTCCCCATAGCTATTTTTCTTACTTATTATTAGGCTTTATTTGAGCTTCCGAATTCACGCATTTTACCAATTACTGTTGCTTTAATCGCATCACGTGCAGGTGTCAAATATTTACGTGGATCATATTGCTCTGCATCAGAAGCAAAAAACTCACGAATCGCTTTAGTTGCGGCAATTTGGTTCTCTGTATTTACATTAATCTTCGCAGTTCCAAGTGAAATAGAACGTGTAATATCATGTGTCGGTATACCTGTTCCACCGTGTAAAACAAGTGGAAGGTCAGCAAGTTTCGAAATCTCTTCCATTTCTTTGAAGCCTAAGTTTGGTTCCCCTTTATATGGACCATGAACAGAGCCTAAAGCAGGTGCTAAACAGTCGATTGCTGTACGTTTTACAAGCTCTGCACATTCAGCAGGGTCTGCATAAATTACTCCATCTGCAATAACGTCATCCTCTTGTCCACCAACTGTTCCCAGTTCAGCTTCTACAGATACATTGCGCGCATGTGCATACTCTACTACTTTAGATGTGGTTTCAACGTTTTCTTCGAACGGATGATGAGAAGCATCGATCATTACAGATGTGAAGCCTGCATCAATTGCTTCTTTACATTTTTCAAAGCTAGATCCGTGGTCTAAATGAATTGCTACTGGCACGGAAATTTTATAAGATTCGATTAATCCTTTTACCATATATACTACTGCAACGAAGCCACCCATATATTTTGCTGCACCTTCAGATACTCCTAAAATTACTGGTGATTTTTCTTCCTCAGCTGCTAATAGGATTGCTTGAGTGAATTCTAAATTATTAATGTTAAATTGCCCTACTGCGTATCCTTCTTTTTTCCCTTTTTCCAGCATTTCTTTCATCGAAACTAAAGCCATTGAAATGGACCTCCTCTATTTGTTGTTGCACTCCACAAATATCTTTATTTCTAGTTGTCTAGCTGCGGACACCAGTAGTAGTCTGAAGTAGGTATATCCTGTGTAAAACAATCACAGCAGTCCTATGTAGTAACTAAATGGTATCTTCTACTTTCTTCCTACATCATAACAAAAACAGGCGATGTTTTCCACTGCCTGCTGTTCCAACTTATTTCAGGAGATTATTCACAGAATCTCTTAGTTCAAATACATCAAATGGCTTAGTGAAATAAAGAGAGGCGCCTAATCTCTGTGCTTGTTCTATGAAATTCAACTCTCCGTATGCGGTCATCATCATAACCGGGATATCTTTCCATTGTTCTTTTATCAACTTTAAAATTTGTAATCCATCCATACCTGGGATTTTCATATCGAGTAAAACTCCATCGATTTTGTGATCATTGATAAGTTCTAAAGCTTCATACCCATTTGCAGCTAAACTGACTTCATATCCTTCTTGTGTAAACACTTCTTTCAACAACAATCGTATTCCTAACTGATCATCCACTATTAAGATATGTTTCATGGCAAGCAAACCCCTTCTTTATTAATCCCATAATTGTATAATACGATATGGGATAGGACATTCCCTCTTTTTTTAAAAATTTTTTCAATTTTCTCCTGATATATTACCCATTAAGCTATAACATACGAAATAACGGATTTTGCTTTATAATAAATGAGAGGTGAATTATTATGAAAATGTTAACTACACAACTATCGGGATTACTACAAAGAATCTCCAGCTCAGAGGAAGACAATATTGAGGAAACCGCTCGTTTACTTGCGCAAGCTGCTGCTCGAGAAGGGACCGTTTTTTTTGCTGCTTTCGGGGAAATGAAAAGTATTTCGGTTAATGCACAGTTTGCAGCCGAGCCCTTCGCATCTATGCTGACTTGGTCACCCGAAATTGAAATGACAAGTGCAGATCGTGTTTGGATTCTTACTCGTTCCTGCTATGACGAAGAGGCTCTTGCCTTAGCTAAAAAGTTAAATGACGAGTTTATCCCTTTTAGCGCTTTAGCAGCTGAACCGATAAGTGATGACAATATGCTAGCCGACCTTGCTTATACATATATTTCCACAAAAATTACTAAAGGGCTGCTACCCGCTGAAGACGGAACTCGTATTGTGCTCCCTCATACGTTAGCTGGATTATTTGTATATGAAGCAGTGAAGATGAAGTTAAACGAAATGCTTGTCGGTGAATAATTTTTAAATTTCCCTAGTGCCTAGTGAATGTTGCGAGAAACAACACGAATGTTTCACAAAACAAAAAACGCCTAAGAAATTTTTCTTTAGGCATTTTTTATTGGATGTTTTTCCCGTTTCGCAAGTATTCGTCCACTTTTTAGTCTAAGCCCAGAGAGCAAGTAACGCTTCTATTTCAATGCTATTTGTAGGAAATATATTTTCGTTTTTCATAAATTGTAATGAAAAAAGAAGGATTACTCGTGCTAAATGCTGCGAGTAATCCTTCTTTTTTTATATGTTAACCGCTTTTCTTATTGTCCAGTTCCAGGCGTCAGCTTCTCGATCACTTCAGACTTTTAGTAAAGGCAAAGGACGCCTTTCCTTTCAAGTCTTCCAGCGCTTGTCGCAGCTAAACGGACGCCCTCCACATTTCTAGATTGTCCAGCTGTTGCGACACGATGTCGCGTCTCTAGACTGACTTCCCTAAATAGGCGCTTCCTCTTTTCTTATTCACCAACGGATGCTTTGATGAAGTCTCGGAACAACGGTTGTGGGCGTTGTGGGCGTGACACAAATTCTGGGTGGAACTGGGAAGCTACGAAGAATGGGTGATCTGGTAGCTCGATGATTTCGATTAGGCGACCATCTGGGCTTGTACCAGAGAACACAAATCCTGCTGCTTCGAATTGCTCACGGTACTCGTTGTTGAACTCGTAACGGTGACGGTGACGTTCATATACAAGCTCTTCTCCGTATGCTTGATGAGCTTTTGAACCTGGTGTCAACTTACATGGATATAATCCTAAACGTAGTGTTCCGCCAAGGTCTTCCACATCTTTTTGCTCAGGCAATAAATCGATAATAGAATGTGGAGTTGTTGGGTCTAGCTCTGTAGAATGTGCTCCTTGAAGTTCTAGAATAGAACGAGCAAATTCTACTGTTGCCAATTGCATACCTAAACAAATACCTAGGAATGGTACATTGTTTTCACGTGCAAATTTAGTAGCAGCGATTTTTCCTTCTACTCCACGGTCTCCGAATCCACCAGGGACAAGAATTCCGTCTACATCGCCAAGGATTTCACCAACATTTGCATCATTCACTTCCTCAGCGTTTACCCATTTCACTTCTACGTCTGCATCAAATTTGTAGCCCGCATGTTTCATAGCTTCTACAACAGAGATGTATGCATCTTGAAGCTCTACGTATTTACCAACTAAACCAATACGAACTTTTTTCGATAAGGATTTTACTTGGTCTACTAAGCCGATCCAGTCGGTCATATCCGCTTCAGGCGTTTGAAGTTTGAAATGATCCACTACAATTTGGTCCAAATGCTGTGCTTGTAAATTCAATGGAATTTCATATAAAGAATCTGCATCGATACATTCAATTACTTCTTCTGGTTTAATATCACAGAATAGCCCGATTTTATCTTTCATATCTTGAGGAACTGGCATTTCTGAACGAAGTACAATAACGTTTGGTTGAATACCCAGGCTGCGCAATTCTTTAACACTATGCTGTGTTGGCTTTGTTTTCATTTCTCCAGCAGCTTTAATGAATGGCACTAAAGTACAGTGAATATACATTACGTTATCACTACCAACATCACGTTTCATTTGACGGATAGTTTCTAGGAATGGAAGAGATTCGATATCCCCTACTGTTCCACCGATTTCCGTAATAACGATATCAGCATGTGTTTCTTTTGCAGCTAAAAATAAACGATCTTTGATTTCATTTGTAATATGTGGAATTACTTGAACTGTCCCACCATTATAATCTCCACGACGCTCTTTTCTTAGTACAGATGAGTAAACTTTACCAGTTGTAATATTCGAGTATTTGTTCAAATTGATATCTATAAAACGCTCGTAGTGACCTAAATCTAAATCTGTTTCTGCTCCGTCATCTGTCACGAAAACCTCTCCGTGTTGATACGGACTCATTGTTCCAGGATCTAAATTGATGTAAGGATCGAATTTTTGAATCGTTACGTTTAGTCCTCTATTTTTTAATAAACGACCAAGTGAGGCAGCCGTAATTCCTTTACCAAGTGAAGATACAACCCCACCAGTAACAAAAATAAATTTAGTCATTATATGTTCCTCCTAATGTAATATCTAGTTCGCACCACTTCTGGTGAGAACATTATCTTATTTTAGTATGCGTTAAAACATTCAAATAAATAAGAGTAGAGCAATAACAAAAAAACGCTCCGCCTGCTTCTTCGCAGGGGAGCGCATATGCACATGAGTAATGTCTCTTCAAAAAGAGCCCAATAAAATCTTATAGCGTTTAAGAAAATAAGTCAAGAATTATTCTTCTTCGTCTTCTTCTTCGTCTAAGTCCTCATCGATTTCAAATTCATCATCGTCTTCATCGATTAAGTCTTCTTCTATTACTTCATCAATCTCTTCTCCGACAAATTCAATAACTGGTTCGTCTTCGTCTTCATCTTCGTCCTCATCATCATCTTCTGCAAACTCATCGAATTCTTCTTCAAATACGATTTCGTCTTCATCTAAATCTTCTAAATCGTCATCTACTACCTTATCTTTCTTTTTGCGAACTTTAACGGTAGGAGCTGATTCTTCTTCAATTTGTTCTACTGGATACCATTCTCTAAGACCCCATTGGTTTTCAGCAATTGCTAAAAAGCGTCCGTCAATATTCATATCTGTATAGAATTGAGGTTTACGGGAAGCCATTTCCTCATCTGTAAGCCCATTATAATGTTGAATCTCATCAAACAAATCTTTTAAAGTTAATGAGTTTTTTTTATCTTCTAAAATCGCAAATGCTAGATCGATTAGCGATTCTTCTTGTAATTGTATTGTTGTCATTTCACGAAATTTCAAATCGTGCACGTCCTTTCTATGTTCGTTTGCATACTTTTCATTATATACACACAAGTATGTTATATGCTACATTCAATTATTCTTTTTGAAAAGAGAAATTTTCTTTCCTGCAATGACAAACAAATAAAACGATATTAAAAGTAGTGGAATAGAGGCTAGTTGTTTGTTATATAGAAAAAAAGTTAGTAGTAAGAGAATTATTATGACCATAATGTGAATAGGTTTTCTCATCCAAATTCTCCTTTACTACATACTAGGTATATTATACAAAAAAATAGGAAAAAAGTGTTCCAATAATCATTGGAACACTAAATTTATTTTCCTCGGATCAATCATTTACATATTTCGACGATATTGTCCCCCAACTTCATACAAAGCATGCGTGATTTGACCAAGACTCGCTTTTTGAACAGTTGTCATTAACTCTTCAAAAATGTTGCCACCTGAAACAGCAACTAGCTTCAAGCAAGCAAGAGCTTCTTCTGTCTCAGCTTCATTGTTTCGTTGGAAGTTTCGTAGATTGGTTATTTGTGTTTCTTTTTCTTCTGTAGTTGCGCGTGCAATTTCCATATTATTAATGTCCTCTTCGGAAGCAGGATTTGGATTTAAATACGTATTTACCCCGATAATAGGTAGCTCACCGGTATGTTTTTTCATCTCGTAGTGCATAGATTCTTCTTGAATTTTGCCACGTTGGTATTGCGTTTCCATTGCCCCAAGTACGCCACCACGGTCGTTAATACGATCGAATTCAGATAGAACAGCTTCTTCTACTAGATCTGTCATTTCTTCTACGATGAATGCACCTTGCAATGGGTTTTCATTTTTCGATAGTCCATGCTCCTTTGTAATAATCATTTGAATCGCCATTGCACGACGAACTGATTCTTCTGTAGGAGTTGTAATTGCCTCATCATAAGCGTTTGTATGAAGCGAGTTACAGTTATCCTGTAACGCCATCAACGCTTGTAATGTTGTACGAATATCATTGAAGTCAATTTCTTGAGCATGCAAGCTTCGACCTGATGTTTGTACATGGTATTTTAGCTTTTGGCTGCGATCATTTGCACCATATTTATCACGCATAACGACTGCCCAAATACGACGAGCAACGCGACCAATAACGGTATACTCTGGATCCAATCCATTCGAGAAGAAGAACGATAAATTGGGTGCAAAGTCATCTATATGCATGCCGCGGCTTAAATAGTACTCCACATAAGTGAAGCCGTTTGACAGCGTGAATGCTAGCTGTGAAATCGGATTCGCTCCTGCTTCTGCAATATGATACCCTGAAATAGACACAGAATAATAATTTCGTACCTTTTGGTCGATAAAGTATTGCTGAATATCTCCCATCATTCGAAGTGCGAATTCCGTAGAGAAGATACATGTATTTTGACCTTGGTCCTCTTTCAATATGTCCGCTTGAACTGTTCCTCGAACGACCTGTAACGTAGTAACCTTAACTTCTGTAAATTCCTCTATAGTAAGCTTACGTCCCAGTTCTTCTTCCTTTAGACGTACTTGCTGATCAATTGCTGTATTCATGAACATCGCCAAAATAATCGGTGCAGGACCATTTATCGTCATGGAAACCGATGTGGAAGGTGCACATAGGTCAAAGCCGTCATATAACTTCTTCATATCTTCTAATGTACAAATACTAACACCCGACTCGCCAACTTTTCCGTATATATCCGGACGATGATCTGGATCCTCTCCGTACAACGTCACCGAGTCAAACGCAGTTGATAAGCGTTTCGCATCGTCATCCTTCGATAAATAATGAAAGCGTCGATTTGTCCGTTCAGGTGTTCCTTCTCCAGCAAATTGACGTTTAGGATCTTCTCCTTCTCGTTTAAAAGGAAAAACACCTGCCGTATAAGGGAATGATCCTGGTACATTTTCTTTATACACCCATCGCAAAATTTCTCCATAGTCTACGAATTTAGGTAGTACTATTTTCGGTATTTTAAGTCCTGACAAGCTTTCCGTACGAAGAATGGTGCGAATCTCTTTATCTCGAATCTTTGTGATAAATTCGTCCCCAGTATATGCTTCTTTTAGTGCCGCCCAGTTTTCAAGAATACGTTTAGATTCTGTAGTCAGTTCGTCTCGAACACCTGTAGCAAGTGATTCGAGAGATTGAACTAGTACATCATCTGAGGCTTTTTCCTTCACCTGTAAGGTAGCACCTTCTAGCTGGAACAGTCTTCTAGCAAAGCCTACTTGCTCTTCGGACTTGCGATGATATCCACGAACTGCATCTGTAATTTCACGTAAGTAGTAGCGGCGATCATTCGGTATGATGACGTTTTGCTTTTGCGTTTTCACAAATTGATCGTAGGAAGTCTCCCAAGTGGATCCTGTCTTTTCGTTTAATGTAGCAACTAGTGCCGCAAATAATGAGTTCGTTCCTTTATCATTAAATTGACTAGCAATGGTTCCATAAACCGGCATTGTATCTAGATCATCATGCCAAAGCTCACGGCTACGTTGATATTGCTTTTGCACTTGGCGAAGTGCGTCTTCTGAGCCTTTACGCTCAAATTTATTGATAACGATTAAATCTGCATAATCAATCATGTCGATTTTCTCTAATTGAGAGGGTGCTCCGAACTCGCTAGTCATTACGTACATCGAAACATCCGATACATTCGTAATTTCCGCATCCCCTTGTCCGATTCCACTTGTCTCTACAATAATCATGTCGTATCCAGCAACTTTTACAACATCTAGTACGTCAGCAAGTGCTCCTGATAATTCCGTACGTGACCCTCGAGTAGCAAGACTTCTCATAAATACACGCTTATTAAATATTGCGTTCATACGAATGCGGTCACCTAGCAGTGCTCCACCCGTTTTTTGTTTCGTTGGATCAATAGAAAGAACGACAATTTTTTTATCTGGAAGTTCTTGTAGGAAACGACGAATTAATTCATCCGTTAATGAACTTTTTCCCGCTCCACCAGTACCTGTAATACCTAGTACAGGGGTACCTTTAGATAATCTTTTTGCTTGCTTCAGCATTTCAACCGCTTCTTCATTATGCGTTTGATGTGCTTCCTCTGCTACGGTGATTAAATGGGCAAGTACCTCTGGATTTTCGGTCGTAACACCTGCAATCTCTTCGTTTACACCTCTAGCTTTTGTTGCTACATCGCATTCCATTAGGATTTGATTGATCATTCCTTGTAATCCTAATTTTCGACCATCCTCTGGTGAGAAAATGCCGGAAATGCCATACTCTTGTAGTTCTTTTATTTCTTTCGGAATAATTACTCCGCCGCCTCCGCCAAAAATGCGTATATGTGGTGCACCACGCTCGACGAGTAAGTCTTTCATATATTTAAAATACTCAACATGCCCTCCTTGATAAGAAGATATGGCGATTCCTTGCACATCCTCTTGAATTGCAGCATTTACTACCTCTTCTACCGAGCGATTATGTCCTAAATGGATAACCTCTGCTCCGCTCGCCTGTAAAATGCGACGCATAATATTGATAGATGCATCATGTCCATCAAAAAGACTGGATGCCGTAACGAATCGTACATGATTTTTTGGACGATATACTTCTACCGTAGACATGCTGAAATTCCCCCTTGTTTGTGAGTGTTCATGATTATGTTATTTCATCCCATGTAGTAATAATTTGATTTGTAGCTCGGTAAATTGTTCAATCGTATACTCTTTACGCAGTGCCCATCTGCGAAATGCCCACATTTGTCCTTGAACGACTAATGTATGTGCGTAAAGATGTGCCTGTGCTTCCGTTAACTCAAGTTCCCCTGCTTGAATACAACCAATAATTATTTTATTGAAGATATTGACCATTTCCATTTCTTTCGTTAATACATATTCCAATGCACCTTTTGGAAGTGATTTCGATTCTTGATACATAACTACGAACTCATCTGACATATCATCGATTACACCATAGTAGTGACGAATAGCTGTTTTTAAGTCTTCTGTAGTACCATTTACTAAAGTAATTTGTGATAGTCTGCTGTGCACTTCATTGTAAATACTGTCACAAACTAAATAGAGTACATCTTCCTTTGTGCGAATATATTCATACAAAGTCCCAATACTAAAACCTGCTTCTTTTGCTATTTCTCTTGTAGTAGCGCGGTGAAAACCTTTTTCTTTAAATAAAGTAACGGCTGCTCGAATCATTTGGTCTCGTCTTTTTTCAATAAGATTCTCATCTTTGACCGATGTCTTTACTTCATGTTTCTTATCCATAGACATCAATTACTTAGTTAACATACGAGAAATAACTAGACGTTGAATTTCTTGTGTACCTTCGTAAATTTGCGTAATTTTTGCATCGCGCATATAACGTTCTACTGGGTAATCTTTCGTATAACCATATCCGCCAAATACTTGAACAGCTTCCGTTGTTACCTTCATCGCAGTATCACCTGCCATCAGTTTTGCCATAGCCGATTCTTTTCCGTATGAAAGGCCATTTGACTCTAACCAAGCAGCTTGATATGTAAGCAAACGAGAAGCTTCAATGGAAGTTGCCATATCTGCGAGCTTGAAGGATACCCCTTGGTTTGCAACGATTGGCTTACCAAATTGCACTCGTTCTTTTGCATAAGTTACCGATGCATCTAGTGCACCTTGTGCAATACCAACAGCCTGAGCAGCAATTCCGTTACGTCCGCCATCTAATGTTTTCATAGCGACAATAAACCCTTGCCCCTCTTCCCCAAGTAGATTTTCTTTTGGAATGCGGCAATTATCGAAAATAATTTCAGTAGTTGGTGATGAGCGGATTCCTAATTTTTTCTCTTTTTTACCAACAGAGAACCCCGGGAAATCTGCTTCTACAATGAATGCACTAGTGCCTTTATGTTTCGATTCAGGATCTGTTACTGCAAAGACAACATATATATCTGCAATTCCACCATTTGTAATAAAGATTTTAGAACCATTTAATACATAATGATCGCCATCTAATTTTGCGGTAGTTTTCATACCACCCGCATCCGAACCCGAGCCGGCTTCTGTTAAACCGTAACCACCGATTTTTGTACCTTCAGCCATGGGACGAAGATATTTTTGTTTTTGCTCTTCATTGCCAAACTTGAAAATCGGCCAACCCGCAAGCGATGTATGGGCAGATAAAGTTACACCTGTCGACGCACAAACACGGGATAGTTCCTCCACCGCGATACAGTATGCCAAGTAATCAGAACCGATTCCACCATACTCTTCTGGCCATGGGATACCTGTTAACCCAAGCTCCGCCATCTTATCGAAAATCTCACGGTCAAAGCGTTCCTCCTCATCACGTTCAGCAGCTGTTGGCGCTACTTCGTTTTCTGCAAAGTCTCTTACCATTTTACGAATCATTTCATGTTCTTCTGATAGTTGAAAATTCATTGTAAATCCCGCCTTTTTTGTTTGTGGTGTGGATGTTTGTTGTAACTGCGAGAGGGGTCTCTCGTATAGCTCGTAATCTCTCTCGCTTAGAACCGAATTGCTCTCGTTCCGCTTGCGGTCTCTCGTATAGCTCACGATCTCTCTCGTATAGAACCGAATTGCTCTCGTTCAGCTTGTTGTCTCTCGTATAGCTTGCGGTCTCTCTCGGATAACTGGTAATCTCTCTCGCTTAGAACCGAATTGCTCTCGTTCAGCTTGCGGTCTCTCTTATAGCTTGGGGTCTCTCTCGGATAACCAGTAATCTCTCTCGCATAGAACCGAATTGCTCTCGTTCAGCTTGCGGTCTCTCTTATAGCTTGGGGTCTCTCTCGGATAACCAGTAATCTCTCTCGCATAGAACCGAATTGCTCTCGTTCAGCTTGCGGTCTCTCGTATAACCAGTAATCTCTCTCGTATAGAACGTAATTGCAATCAATTTCCGATTTTAATTTGTTAGATGCTTCGCGATTACGATGCGCTGAATTTCACTTGTGCCTTCATAAATTTCGGTGATTTTTGCGTCACGGAAATAACGTTCTACTGGGTAATCCTCTGTATAGCCATAGCCACCGAATACTTGAACAGCTTCGATTGCAACATCTACTGCCGTTTTCGAGGCGAATAGTTTGGCCATCGATGCCTCTTTGCCACAAGGAAGTCCTTGTTCCCGAAGGCTAGCAGCACGGTAAACTAGTAATCTAGCAGCTTCGACTGCTGTACCCATGTCAGCTAATTTGAATCCAACACCTTGGTTTGCTGCAATTGGTTTACCAAATTGTACACGCTCTTTTGCGTATCCAACAGCGGCTTCAAAAGCGGCCTCTGCAATACCAAGTGCTTGTGTTGCAATACCGATACGCCCGGTGTTAAGGTTGGCCATTGCAATTTTAAAGCCTTCTCCTTCTTCACCAAGTCTGTTTTCCATAGGTATTTTCATATCTTCAAATGTAAGTTCTACGGTTCTAGATCCGTGGAGACCCATTTTTTGTTCATCTTTCCCGACGATAAAACCTGGTGTGTCCTTCTCGACGATAAAGGCAGTGATACCTCTTGAACCAAGAGAGGGGTCAGTCGATGCAAAAACAATATTCACATCTGCTTCTCCACCATTTGTAATAAATACCTTTGAACCGTTTAATACATAGTGATCGTCTTTTTTGATAGCTTTTGTTTTCAGTGCACCCGCGTCGGATCCAGCTGAGGCTTCTGTTAGGCAAAAGGCTCCTAAATATTCACCAGTTGCAAGCTTTGTAATGTATTTCTCTTTTTGTTGCTCTGTTCCGAAATATAGTATTGGATTAGTCCCAACGGAAGTATGAACAGAAAGTATTACCCCTACTACCGCACTCACTTTGGATAATTCGTTAATGGCAATTACGTAACTTGTAAAATCCATTGCTGAGCCACCGTACTGTTCAGGTACCGTAATTCCCATTAATCCAAGTTCACCCATTTTTCGAATGATTTCTCGAGGAAACTCTCCCTGCTCCATTCGTTCAATAAAAGGTTCTATTTCTGCTTTAGCAAAATCCCTGACCATGTTGCGCATCATTAGTTGTTCTTCAGTAAACTTTAGCTCCATCATATATGCCCCTTTTAATCGTAAGTGTAGAAACCTCTACCAGATTTCTTCCCTAACCAGCCAGCTTTTACGTATTTTCTAAGAAGTGGACATGGACGATATTTACTGTCGCCAAATCCTTCATGTAAGATTTCCATAATATAGAGACAAGTGTCTAAACCGATAAAGTCTGCCAGTTGAAGGGGTCCCATTGGGTGATTCATTCCCATTTTCATCACATCATCAATAGCTTCTTTAGTTGCAACACCCTCATATAGCGTATAGATCGCTTCGTTAATCATTGGCATTAAAATGCGGTTAGACACGAATCCTGGAAAATCATTTACTTCTACTGGTACTTTGCTTAGTTTCGTCGTCATTTCTTCAACTGCTGTGTATACCTCATCGGATGTAGCGAGTCCACGAATAATTTCCACTAACTTCATTACTGGAACGGGATTCATGAAATGCATTCCGATTACCTGCTCCGGACGGTTCGTAGCAGCTGCAATTTCTGTAATTGGTAGCGAAGAAGTATTTGTTGCCAGTATCGTATGAGTTGGTGTAATTTCGTCTAGTTGTTTGAAAATAGACTGCTTGATCTCCATATTTTCGACCGCAGCTTCGATCACTAGGTCTACATCACTAGCATCTTCAATAGATAGGGACATTGTAATTTTATTTAGAACTGATTGTTTTTCATCTTCCGTCATTCGACCTTTTTCAACATTGCGAGAAAGGTTTTTAGTAATTGTTTGGATGCCACGATCGTAAAATTGTTGTTCACGATCATTTAGTTTTACTTCAAATCCTGCTTGAGCACATACTTGAGCAATTCCAGATCCCATTTGACCTGCTCCGATTACTAATACTTTTTGGATGTTCATGCTATACTGCCTCCTGTTTTTGGAACCTCGATCATGATGGCATCTCCTTGACCGCCACCGGAACAGATTGCTGCTATACCAATACCGCCACCACGGCGTTTCAATTCATAAGCAAGCGTTAGAATGATACGTGCACCAGATGCCCCGATTGGATGACCAAGTGCAACTGCTCCACCATTTACATTTACTTTATCTTCGTCTAAACCTGCTAACTGACTGCTTACTAATGCAACAGCTGCAAAAGCTTCATTTATTTCAAATAAATCTATTTCTGCTAATGTTTTACCCGTTTTCTGTAGGATTTTGTTGATGACTAATCCAGGCGTTTGTGGGAACTTTTCAGGTTCGATCGCTACTTCTGCGTGTCCGATAACATATGCCAAGGCTTCTTTTCCAAGTGACTTTGCTTTTTCTTCGCTTGTTAAGATGATTGCACAAGCCCCATCGTTAATACCGGGTGCGTTACCTGCTGTGATGGTTCCTTCTTTTCCAAATGCTGGCTTTAGCGTAGCGAGTGACTCTAATGATGTATTGCGACGAGGTGATTCATCTTCATTTACGACGATTGGTTGACCTTTTCGCTGTGGAATCTCAACCGAAACAATTTCTTCTGCTAGAATCCCATTATCTATTGCCTTCAGTGCAAGATCATGACTTCTAAACGACCAGGCATCTTGTTTTTCGCGAGATAACTCAAACGCTTCCGCTGTTGAGTTACCATATGTCCCCATATGAACATTTTTTGGATGGAATGAACAAGATAGCCCGTCATAAACCATACCGTCGACCAAAGTCGCATCCCCCATGCGCAAGCCGAATCTACCTTTTGGTAAATAGTAAGGTGCATTGGACATCGATTCCATGCCTCCTGCAACAATAATTTCCTCATCACCTAGTCGGATCAATTGATCAGCAAGTGTGACACTTCGCATTCCAGAAGCACAAACTTTATTGATAGTTTCTGTTTTTACTGACCAGGGAATTCCTGCTTTTGTTGCTGCTTGTCGAGAAGGAATTTGACCTTGGCCTGCTTGTAGAACAGTCCCCATAATTACTTCGTCTACTTGCTCTGGATTAATCCCTGTGCGATCTAGTGCTTCTTTGATAGCCACTCCGCCAAGGTCTGATGCCGTTAAAGAACTTAATGCCCCTCCAAATTTCCCAAATGCTGTACGTGCTCCATCCAAAATAACTGTTTTCGTCAATGTAAACACCCCTTTATCCCTGTTTAACAAAATTGCAGCTCGACACAGCGTTTTTTTGTCCAAGCTATGTTTTACTTTGTGTTGTATGCGCTTTCAATTCCTATAAAAATAAAAACGACTGAACGCTCGCTCGATTTCATTAGTAAGAAAAAAGGGAGTAAAATTTACTCCCTACTATTAACTCTAGTTTACGAAACTATAAGACTATTTGCAATATATTTATGATACTGTTGATTCTACTTCTTCTTTCATTGCTGGAATAAATTCTCCGAATACCGATTTCTCTAAAAGCTCCGCAATGTCGTATGTGCCAACTGTTTCTTCTACTTCCTTCGCTTTTGTTCCATCCGATAACATTGTTAAGCAGTATGGACATCCAGAAGATATAATGGTCGGATTTACTTCTAATGCTTGTTCTGTACGAGCTACGTTCACACGGTTTCCAACATGCTCTTCCATCCACATCAGTCCGCCACCTGCTCCACAGCACATACCCGTTTCACGATTGCGATCCATTTCTACTAGCTTCACGCCTGGAATTGCTTTTAAAACTTCACGCGGTGCGTCGTATACATCATTATAGCGTCCTAAGTAGCATGAATCATGGAATGTAATCGTTTCTTCGACTGCGTATTGCGGTTTCAAGCGACCTTCCTGAACTAAGTCATAAAGCATTTCAGTATGGTGGAGTACTTCTCCGTTCCATCCAAAATCACCATATTCATTTTTAAAGATATTATATGCATGCGGGTCGATTGTTACGATTTTTGTGACACCCGCTTTTTCAAATTCTGAGATATTTGACCCAGCTAGCTCTTGGAATAAAAACTCATTTCCCAAGCGACGTGGTGTGTCCCCAGAGTTCTTTTCTTTATTGCCAAGAATTGCGAATTTCACTCCTGCTTCGTTCATCAAATGTGCAAATGATAGAGCAATTTTTTGCGAACGGTTGTCGAATGATCCCATCGATCCAACCCAGAATAGATATTCAAATTCTTCTCCCGCTTTTGAAACTTCTTTCACTGTTGGAATATGAATATCTGGACGTGCATCTCTCCAGTTTTCTTTCTCTTTACGATTAAGTCCCCACGGATTTCCTTGACGCTCGATATTCGTCATTGCGCGCTGTGCATCTGGGTTCACTTTCCCTTCTGTCATTACTAGGTAACGGCGAAGGTCGATAATTTTATCTACATGCTCGTTCATAACTGGGCATTGATCTTCACAGTTACGACAAGTTGTACAAGCCCAAATCTCTTCTTCTGTAATTACATCTCCAATTAGAGATGGGCTATAAATATCTTCAATTATTGCGCCTTCTGCTCCAGCAGCCATCGCAAGCTGGTTTCCTTTTGTTCCTCGGAAAGCTAGTGCTGGTACCCAAGGCTTTTTCTTCGTTTCAACTGCTCCAGTGAACGTTAAATGATCACGAAGCTTCACGATCAAGTCCATTGGAGATAGCATTTTCCCTGTCCCAGTTGCGGGACACATATTTGTACAGCGACCGCATTCTACACATGCGTAGAAGTCGATCATTTGTGCCTGAGTAAAGTCTTGAATACGTCCCACACCGAACGAAGGCATTTCTTCTTCAGCTTCTGGGTCTTCATTTTCCTCTTCTTCAAAATTGATCGGACGTAATCTACCAACTTTGTCTAAGCGGTGGAAGTATACGTTTGCCGGCCCAGTGATTAAGTGGAAATGCTTGGATTGTGGAACATATACCAAGAATGACAGTAGGAATAACAAATGTGCCCACCACATGATATAAAATACCGTTACTGCAACAACCTCTGGTACCCACTGGAAAATAGCGGCAATAGTAGATGCGACTGGTTCAGACCAAGTAGCATCATGACCATGCCAAATCATTGCCATACCGTTACCGACTAGAACAGAAACCATCAACCCACCGATGAAAATTAATACTAAACCGCTTTTCCATCCGCGCTTTAAGCGTACAAGCTTTTCAATATAACGACGATAGAATGCCCAAACAACAGCTACCAATATAACTAATGTAACAATTTCTTCAAAAAACGTGAACGCTGGATACAAAGGTCCCAGTGGTAAATGCGAGCCAGGCGCTAAGCCTTTCCATATAAAATCAATCGCACTCAACTGGACGAGTAAGAAACCATAGAAGAACATAACGTGTATTGCTCCACTCTTCTTATCTTTTAATAGTTTCTTTTGACCAAAAACATACAGCCAAATTTTGCGAAGCCTTTCCTTCACATTATCTTCAAATTCGACTTTCTTCCCTAGTTTGATGTACGTATATCTAGTTTTCAACAAATATGCGAACAATCCTAAAGCATACAGAACTACTGCGATAAACAGTACCCAGTTTGCGATTAACAATGGATTCATCTTATTTCTCCCCCTCTGAGTTGTAAAATGACATTATGAATAGAATAATACAATAGATTCTTAAACAAATATATAAGTAATTATATACTAAAACTGAATGAGCATTCAGTCAATAGTTATTTATTCGAATAGATGTGAATTTTGTAACTTTTCTGAGGTAAATGAGCGAGAGAATCTTTATTATAGAAAAAGTTTCCACATATCGGGATTTATGATGTGGAATAATTATCCTTAACGCGAGTAAATTGGTTACGTGCGCAAGTAACGTCAGCCCATCCGCCAGTATTTCTACTCGAAAGCTAGTAAAGGTACTGCGAACGCAAGTAAACAACAATCGAAAGCAAGTAACGTTATTTCACCTCTTATACGAGAGAGCCAAGCATCCGTACGAGAGAGAAACTGTGCTATACGAGAATGATTGCTCTATATGAGAGAGAATCTGTCTTATCCGAGAGGGGTTGCGCTCTATATGAGAGAGATTGCAATCCATGCGAGAGAGCTGCTGGGTTATACGAGAGGGATTATACTCTATATGAGAGAGCGAACATATTTCACTAAAACAAAAGACCATCCCGTCAAGAGATAGCCTCAAAATAATTACCAAAATGAAGTTTTGCTTCTTTTTCTTTTAAAATATCAATGCCAAGTAAAACAGTGGTAGCTGGACCTGCTGATTTCTCTATATCCCAATCAACTAAATTGCCATCTAGCCCTAGTCGTTCACACTCGCCTTTAATACCGGTTGATCCAACCGGCCAAACCTGATGCACTAGTCCCCTATTTAAGGCTTCTCTAATTTTTTTCAAGTTAGCGATTTTATCACTATCCCTGATGACTTCTTCACCGACACTTGGCTTGCCATATACATACCAACGAACTTCTTTATTATTTTCTTCAACTCTCTCACCTAGCATTGTCACAGCGATTGCCGATTGCAGTGTTTCCATATTTGTCTCACTGCTGCCGGTGATCTCCGGACATTCTATACCGATTTCGTTAAATAGCTTTTTTATTCCAGCAACATATTTAGCCCAGCTTTGATCGCCCGAAAAGTTATGAACGACAATAGACAGTGGAGTTGAACTAGCTGCCCATTGTTCAAGTAAGGCAACTCTTGCTGCAAAATAAGAAACTATTTCATCCGGAGTTGAAACAACGTCTTCCATTTTTTCACCGATGCCTGCGGAGTTATCGGTCGTCAAAACGAAACCATTTGGCAATGAAATAGCATTACGCATGAGTTTTCACACGTTCCATTACTCGCTCCATTACTGGGGAGACAATCATAGCGATCACCGCGTTCAAAATAGTTGCAAGTGTGATGCCGGGAAGTGCCGCAGCAAAGAATGCCGGTGAAATAATCCAGTAAAACGGAAGCGTTGCTAGCACACTATTTGCAAAGATAAAGAAAATCCATTTCCAAACGTGATGCCCTGCTTGATGTAGCTTTGTGTATATGAATAAAATGACAAACATTTCAGTAGCTATAATTATATGCAGCGGTCCTAACGGAAATCCTGCATATAAAGAGGATGATAAATGACCCAATAACGATGCTGCTCCTGCAAAAACTGGAGGTAGAAAGGTCGCTGAAACCAGTGCAGGTACCGTATCTAACGCGGCACTTCCTATCCCGACTGGAATTTTAATAAATGCACCGATTGCACATAGCGCTGCAAACATTGCTGCAAGTGTTAATAATCGAAGTTTCATGTATCGTTACTTCCCTTCATTCTTCTCGCTTCCTACGTTTTTAAATACTTTTGCACTGCGTACGTATTCGACGTCTGATACGTTTTCTCTCACATTTGCTACGCGAGCCGCTGCAAATAAATAATCTGATAAGCGGTTTAAATAGCGTTGTACTACTGTTGGCACATCCTCCTGTGTTTTCGATAAAGTCACAGTCAAACGCTCTGCACGTCTAGTCACTGTTCGCGCAATATGAAGTGTTGCCGCGGCGGGAGTCCCACCTGGTAGGATGAATCGTTCCAAAACTGGTCCTTCTTCTACTAGCACATCGATTCGTTTTTCCATTGCTTCAATCGCTTCATCCGTCATTTTATATACACGACGATTTGAAACATTTGCTAAATCTCCACCACAGTCAAATAGCTCATGCTGAATCGTTTCTAAATCCTCTAAAATATCTTTAAACTTTGCTGAATCTAGCTCTGTTACTGCTTTTCCGATAAAGGAATTCGCTTCATCAATTGTTCCGTAAGCTTCCACTCGAATATCGTCTTTATCCGTTCTTCCCCCGATTAAACCTGTTTGACCTTTGTCACCCGTTTTAGTGTAAATTTTCAATTTGCCCAACTCCCTTTATAGTTTGTGAAATACCATACCAAATTCGTGTTACACTGTCCGCCTTTGTAAAAAGCTGTTGATAAAATCGCCCTACATCATCTCGAAGCTTGCGCATACTTGCATCCATCGGTACAATTCCACGACCAATTTCTGTCGCGATAACTAATACTTCAGCTTGTTCATCCCACTTTTCCATCTTTTCGAGTAGCTCTTTGCTTTTGGATTCAAGCAAATTTTCAATCCCAAAAACAATAATCACTTCTATATTAGGCAATAAAACATGTGCATCCGCTTCTACATCTAACCACTGGACATTACGTCCTTGAATTCTCTGCTCTACATACGCTCGTTTTCCATTAAATGCTCCACCGAAAATGACATGCATCGTTTCCCCTCCAATACAGCTTCTTTACTGTCCCAATGCAAAGTATTCACGGTGCCATGAGGTACTTCCCACTCCCAAAAACTTTTATCTATATTTGCAAACTTGGTCAATAAGAACCGAATAGGGCCTCCATGCGTAACGATTATCGGATGCTCTACCTGTTCCACTATTTTCAAGAAAGCTAGTAACACTCTGCTTTCCATTGCTTCCATTGACTCTCCATTTGGAGGGGCCATTTGCCGTGGATCATCCAGCCAATTTCTGTATTGAGGTTCTTCTTTTAATACATTATATGTTTTTTGTTCCCATTCACCAAAGGAGCATTCTCGAAAATTTGCATTCTCTGTATAAGGAACTCCACTAAATAGCTGGTCCGCTGTTTGCTTGCAGCGCATCAAGTCGCTGCCGATTATTTGTTTGGCATCATAAGTAATTTTTTTCGTTTTCATTCCAGTTATGATTGGTTCATCGGTCCAACCGATATACTTTTTGTCTCGATTTCCTTGCGTCGGTAAATGCCTTACGAGGATAACAGTAAAAGGGTTAGCCATAGCACCACCTCCGAAGTTTCCACACTTGCACCAAGCAGATCTCCTGTCACTCCACCGAAGTTTTTCAATACCCAACCGCGGAATAGACAAATAAAAGTAAATAACACAATCGCAAAAGTGATGGCAACCATCCAATTTGTCATCCACCCTAAAATACTTAGGCCGATAAAAAAGTGACATGCAGTAGCAATTATAACGACATTCGCATTCATTTTTTGTTTAAAATAATAAGCAAGCCCACTCGTCTTGGCAGTATTCGTTAGAGAAAATAACAAACCTAGTGTCGCTCTTGAGAAAAAAGGAATAAGCAATACAAAAATCCAATGAAACGATTCTGTTGAAAGTACCTCGGAAATAACAATTACTTTACCAATAACTAAAAACACAACCGCCATTACACCAAAAGCACCGACTCGCGGATCTTCCAGTATTTCGAATCTCTTCAAACGATCTTTATAGGAAAAAAATGCATCCGATGTATCGATAAATCCATCCATATGTAGTCCTCCAGAAAATACAACACTGAGAAGTACAATACTAAATCCCGTCATCAGTGAACTCCATTCGAAGTAGAACATTAAACAAGTAATTACTCCGATACCAGCCCCTATCCAAGGGAAAATACTATACATCCCTGTGATCGATCGTTTTTCCATTGGCAAGTTTTTATTTACTGGAATGACTGTAAAAAATTGAAGTGCTAACAAAATGCTACTCATTTTTCCACCGCATTATCAGATAAAATAGTTAAGATTTTTCCCCAATTCACATGCTGTTTAAAATGGCTCGCCCATTCTTCAATTTGTTCATCTGATGCTATTTTCTCACTTTTTGATTCGCCGTCTTCTTCCTCGAATTCATTTGAAAAATAAGGGATGATCCCTAAAACATCTATTTCAGTATATGTTTCGATAAAATCGATCCCGTCCTGAAATAAAGAAATGTCTCCCTGAAACTTATTTATAATAATTCCTTTTACTCGTGCTCTTTGTTCTTCTGGCAGTAGTGCAAGCGTGCCGACAATCGATGCAAATACGCCGCCATACTCAATATTAGCAACTAATATTACTGGAACATCCGCTATATCCGCAACTCGCATATTTACTAACTCACGGTCACGTAAATTTACTTCAACAGGGCTGCCCGCACCCTCTAATACCAAATACTCATACGAAGCAGACAGCATGCTTAAACTATTTTTTATGAGTTTTTGACCTTCTTCAAAAAATTGCTCCCGGTAGTGCATTCCGCTCATTGAATTCAGTTTTTTTCCTAGAATAATGATGTCGGATTCCATATTCCCTGTTGGTTTCAATAATATAGGATTCATTTCGGCTAAATAAGGGATCTTTGCTGCTCTTGCTTGCAAAGATTGTGAAACACTTATTTCTAATCCATCCTTTGTATGAATGCTTAAGCCCGACATGTTTTGCGATTTAAAAGGGGCCACTTGCTTCCCTTCATTTACAAGGAGTCGACAAATAGCTGTACAGACCAAACTTTTCCCTACACTTGAAGCGGTTCCTTGCACCATTAATCCTTTCATCTGCACTCCTCACTTCCACTGATGACTTAAGCCATATTCCATTTCGAAGGCATGATCTGCCTTAGCAACAAGTTTTTGATGGATAGTCCCAATCCATTTTTGATACAGCTTTACTGACTCATGTTTGGACAAACTTTCATCGAGCACTTCATTTGAAACAATGACGACTACTTTAGCTCTTTCTAGTAACCGGTCAATTGTCTCGTATAGCTGCTTTTCTACTTTCTCCATTTGACCTTCGTATAGCTCGTTAGCTAGCCACGTAGTGACACAATCCCACAGGATGCCATCATCTTGTTGGATCCCCGGAACAATTTGTTCAAAATGGCGCGGCTGCTCGATTGTCACCCATTCAACTGGATAGTTTTCACGGTCATCTTGATGCCTTTGTATGCGCTCTTTCATTTCACCATCTACTGCAACGCCAGAAGCGATATACACATTTCTTTTTGCCTGTTCATCCATTAAGTAATGTTCAGCAAAACTACTTTTTCCGCTGCGCACACCGCCAGTTATGAAGATAAGTTTTCCTCGAACCATGCGGTCATCTCCTTTTGCAAAAGCTCCATTTGAGAACTTTCTTTCATTCCTACTCGAAACCACTTTCCGTCTAGTCCTTTGAAGTTTTCAGTGTGTCTAAGTACGCACCCTTTTACCAATAAATACTCGAAAAATTCCTTTGAACGAGCGGAATCTCGCAGTTGAAAACAGAGAAAATTAGTTACAGATGGTAATACAATGCAGTTCCATGTTTTTAGAAACACCGTCATTTGTTCTCGCATTTCTTTTGCAAAAACTTTTGCTTGCATTCGATAATCTTCCTCTAACAAACACTCTGCTCCAATTGTCGTAGCAATCGCATTGCTATTCCAATGTGGCAATCTCGAACGTATATCGTTAATGATTGGTTCACTAGCTAGCGCATACCCAAGTCGAATACCAGGGATCGCATACATTTTCGTCATCGATCGTACGACAATAACGTTTGGAAAATCCTTCAAATATGGAATGAATGATTCTTTTTCATCTATAAAATCGAGAAATGCTTCGTCTAAAATGACTTCACATTTATAACGATTCGCATATTTTGCTATTTGAATAATTTCTTCTAACGGGATGAAATACCCGGTCGGATTATTAGGTCTACAAATATAAATCACTTCCGCAAACTCTACTTCATCGAGCACTTCGTCCAAAGGGACTTTCCCAGTTGCGATTATTTCTTTGATATACACATTGTAAGGAGCCAGTGTTGCTTCATATTCGGAAAAAGTTGGATGAATTAATACCGCACGTTTATTTTCATAACGTTTTGCAATGCTTGCGAATATTTCCGCCGCCCCATTTCCAACAATCACATTTCTAGCTGCTACATCATGATATTTTGCAGCCGCAGATAAAAACGGTTCTCCGAGTGGATCCGGATATTTTGTGATTAACTGTGCATATTCGGACCATCTTTCATACACAAATGCTGGTGGTCCTAACGGGTTCACATTTTCACTAAAGTCAATAACTGTTTTAGGCATTTCGACTCCAAGTCGTTCATATACGTGATGAGCATTTGCTCCGTGATTAGGTAATTCCAAATAAAATCCCTCCAATGACCATCATCCACAGCAAAAAAAGAACTACAGCCGTATTCAAATGAGAGACGGTACTTAGTATATGGTTTGGCGATAATGGAACCTCTCCAATCCCCATGAGTGCACGGTTAGAAACGATTCCTTTATATGTATTGGTGCCTCCAAGTTGAATTCCTAGCTGATATGCAGTGGCTGCTTCCAAATAGCCGCTATTTGGACTTGGATGTTTCTTCGCATCCCGCCACCAGCCTTTCATCCGTTTGCTAAATGGCAATCCACTTTCTTTTTTGCCCCATAGCATGATTAAATAGCCTGTTAATCTGCTCGGTATATAGTTCGCTACGTCGTCTAGCTTTGCAGCTGCAAATCCGAAGTCCTCGTACTTTTCATTTTTATAACCTACCATTGAATCGAGCGTATTTATCGCTTTATATACCCAAAGTGCAGGAGCTCCAGCGAACACGAAAGCGTAAAAAAGGGGAGCAGTTATCCCATCACTAATATTTTCAGATACTGTTTCTACGACGCCACGTGTAATTTCTTGTTCATTTAATTTGTCTGTATCGCGACCGACGATCCAGGAAAGCTTTTGTCTTGCTGCTGGTAGATCTTTTGCTACTAATGGTTTGTACACATCCATTGCTGCCATTTTTAAACTTTTCTGTGCAAGTCCAGATGCGATTAGTATACTTTCTACCGTAATTCCGACCCATATATGAATGGAATACGCTCCAATTAGAATAGCTAATGTGACGGCAAATGTTATACCGACGACTATAAACACGAGTAAAAAGCCTTTCGCTTTGCGTGCCTTTCCTTTATTCAACCAAGCTGTCAGTTTCGAAATAAGCGTCCCGATAAATTTGACCGGATGGGGCCAGCTCGGTGGATCACCAATTATTCGGTCCAGTATTAAACCGATCGCTATAGCTATTATATGTGGGCCCATGCCTATTCCCAACCTTTTGCTTTTTTGTAAATCTGAATAGCTTCTACTGTACATTCATACACACCAAGTCCGATTTTTTTACCTATTTCCGTAATTGGACCTGCATACGGAATATGTGTACCTTTTTGTGTCGCTGCTACTAGTACGCTATCGGTTGAAGTTCCTGTAGCAATCGTTCCCGTACGAGAGTCCTTCACTTGCTCAAATGCGAGTGCTTTCGTTTTTGCTTCAGTTGCTGTAATGACCGATTGAATAAAAGCTTCATCGGAAAGTTCTCCGTTCACAATTATCCATGTATTAATAGTCCCAATTGCAGGAAACATTTCTACTTCATGCGCTCTGGTTACGTCCACTGCGTTCCCTACACCTGCGGTAACCATAATAACGATGCTTCCAAAGGGTGTGTCATATTCTTTAATAACAGCATCCGTTGTATTGACAGCAGTCATCATCCCTACTGTATCTGCTTCGGAAAATCCTTGATTCGCCAAGTATTCAAGCATTTCTTTCTGGACATTATCACAAGCGTAGTTGGCATCCACTCTTCTATTGACGAAGTTTTTATACCATCCGCTTCCCGCATTAATCACTGCGGATGACCAAGTTTTGAGTTGTACATGGGCTTGAAAAATAACTAAATCACCGGTAACTTGGAAATTCTCTGTTGTGACTCGTTCTTCATTCCGTTTTTCATTTACATCTGGAAGAATAGTAATTTGAGGCTTTGGACGTTCCGGGTGTGGATTTGTGCTAATACGAGCTTTGTACACCGCTTCAATTTGATCTTTCTTCACTACTTCATGCGGTGCACCTATTACTTGTACCTCTCCTCGATCCATTAATAGCAGACGATCACAGTATAGAGATGCAAGATTGATATCATGAAATATACTAATAATCGTGATTCCTTTTTCAATTGCCTGCGTTTTAATCGTATCGAGCAATTGTTTTTGGTGGGCAATATCTAGATGATTAGTTGGTTCATCTAGCAGTAGTATAGGCGCTTGTTGTGCCAGTGCTTGGGCAACAAATACGCGTTGCTGTTCCCCACCGGACAATAGGTCTAGCATTTGATGCTCATATCTTTCCATTGCCGTCAGTCTCATCGCTTCGATAACCGCCTTTTCATCTTCATCTGACCAAGAAGAAAACAATCCGCTTTGATGGGGATAGCGACCAAGTGCAATTGTATCTCTCACTGTATGTGAAAATGCATGGCTATGTAATTGCGGTAAAACTGCCATTTTTTTTGCAAGTTCTTTGGAGGCATATGATTTTAACGATTTTCCGTCAATAAGGACATCCCCAGACTCCATATTTAGTATTCCGCTTATTACTTTTAGCAAGGTGGATTTTCCACTGCCGTTTGGACCCAGAATTCCTAACATTTCCCCTTTTCCAACTTCAAAGGAGACGTTTTTAACGATTATTTTGCGATCATACCCGCCTGATACGTTTTCCACTTTTAACATAGTTAAATGCCTCCTTTTTTTCGTTGTCTAAAGAAGATAAATGCAAAGACAGGTGCTCCGATAAATGCCGTAATAACACCAATCGGTAGCTCCGTTGGTGAAATAATCGTTCGAGATACTAAATCACAAATGATTAATAAAGCTGCTCCATTTATAAAACTAAGCGGCAACACATGTCGGTTATCTGAACCAAATAACAGTCTCGTCATATGCGGAACGACAAGTCCTACAAATCCAATCGTTCCAGAGACAGCTACCGCCGTTCCAGTCAGCATGGATCCGCCAATTAAAATCATCATTTTTCGTTGTTTCACATTGACTCCTAAATGCTTTGCTCGCTCTTCTCCAAATAGCATTGCATTTAACTCTCTTCTATTTAACCATAATAAAAACGTACCAATAACAACAAACGGCAACGCCATTTGCACGAAGCTCCAACCCCGCATCGATACACTTCCAAGAAGCCAGCCAATAATTTGTCTCAATTCTTCTCCCGTCAGTGCTATCATTAACGAAATTACAGAACCTAAAAAAGAACTAAAAATAATACCTGTTAAAATAATTGTCTCCATTTTCATCGCTCTGTCGACTAGCTTTGCAAAAGTAATAACGAGCAGCATTGTAACTAGAGCACCAATCATACTGAAAACTGGTAATGTGTAAATTCCTAAAAACGGCACCGAAATACCGAAAAAGAGCGTAGCCACGGCACCTACTGAGGCACCGGACGACACTCCTAACGTATAAGGATCGGCAAGCGGATTTTTTAATAATCCTTGAAATGCAGCACCTGCAATGGCTAGTGATGCACCAACTAGCCCAGCAAGCACCACACGTGGCATGCGAATTTTCCAAACAATATTGGTCGCAATTGGATCTGCTCCCGTATCCCATAATGTGCTGATCGGTACCTTTACGGATCCGACCGATACACCAAGCCAAATTGCAACGAAAAGCGCAACTATGGACAAGATGTACCCGATCATCGCTTTACTCACCAAAAGCCTCTGGATAAATTGCTTTCGCAACTTCTTCTAATCCTTCTGCAAGACGTGGACCAGTACGACTAGTAAGGTTTTCATCTACTTGTACAACTTCATCGTTTTTCACAGCCGTAATAGAATCGAAACCATCACGAGCTTTCACGCTATCTACAATTCCATCCACATAGCTATACATCACTATAATTACATCCGGGTTACGGTTCACAATTTCTTCTGGCTCCATTTTAAACCAGCCTTCTTGATCCGCAGCAATATTTTCAGCGTTCACCATATCAAAAATTTCTTGCATGAACGTTCCTTTACCAGCAGTATAAATTTCTGGAACATCCGAAGTTTCGACGAATACCGTTTTCTTCGTTTCAACTTTTGCAACTTTTTCTTTAACTTCTTCTACTTTTGCTTTCATATCTTCCACAATTTTTTGTGCTTCTTCAAATTTACCTGTAGCACGACCAATTTGCTCGATTGTTGTATATGTTTCATTGAAGTCAATTGCATTTTTCACTACGAAAACTTTCACACCTGCATCGCGAATTTGTTGTAATCCAGCTTCACCCATACCTAGGGCAGACTCATGGGCAAATACGATATCCGGATTCATTGCTACGATTTTTTCTACATTGAATTCCATACCACCGATTTTTTCTTTTTCAAGCGCTTCTTCTGGATAATTATCATAATCATTAACACCAACGATTTCTTCATTCAAATCAAGTGCAAATAAGATTTCCGTATTACTTGGTTGCATAGAAACGATTGTTTTCGGCGCTTCATCCAGTGTAATTTCTTCGCCAACTGCATCCGTCATCGTTATTGGGAAAGTTGTTTCATCTACAACAACTTCTGTTTGCGAGCTATCGTTATTATTCTCAGGTTTTACTTCTTCTTGTCCACATCCTACTAGCAATAATACTGCTACTAGGGATGTCATCCATAACTGCCATAATTTCTTCATTTTACATTCCTCCTAATTAAAGCAATAAAAAATCTCCCATCCTTTAGATGAGAGATAGATAGGTATAAATCCGCACGAAATCACAATGAGCCGATCTACACCAAACCTATCCTCGTAGGTAAAGGGTGCAAAGCATATAGGCAGGTTTTCTGACTCGTGATATGTTGTATCACTTACAGTGGCGGGACCGTGCTGGACTTTAACCAGCTTCCCTTTTAACTCTAGTAATCCGTTACTAGAGCACCTCTATGCATTCAATTATTCATGTTGCTTTGCCTTCATTATACCTTATTTTTTACGACTGTCGACTCCATTTTAAAGGAGTAGTTGTCTGACCTCTGAGATGATTTGTTGGTTGTAGGTGTAAGATGGGCTCTCTCGTATCTGGCGGTATCTCTCTCGGACAGAGGCTCTGCTCTCTCGTATAGCTGGAGATCTCTCTCGGACAGAGGCTTAGCTCTCTCGCATAGCCGTATCATTCTCGTATAGCTGTAGATCTCTCTCATACAGAGGCTTAGCTCTCTCGTATAGCCGTATCATTCTCGTATAGCGCAGTTTCTCTCTCGTATAGCTGGGGATCTCTCTCGGACAGAGGCTTAGCTCTCTCGCATACCCGTATAATTCTCGTATAGCACAGTTTCTCTCTCGCATAGCTGGGGATCTCTCTCGGACAGAGGCTTAGCTCTCTCGCATACCCGTATAATTCTCGTATAGCACAGTTTCTCTCTCGTATAGCTGGGGATCTCTCTCGGACAGAGGCTTAGCTCTCTCGCATACCCGTATCATTCTCGTATAGCACAGTTGCTCTCTCGTATAGCTGGGGATCTCTCTCGGACGGAGGCTTAGCTCTCTCGTATAGCCGTATCATTCTCGTATAGCACAGTTTCTCTCTCGTATAGCTGGGGATCTCTCTCGGACAGAGGCTTAGCTCTCTCGCATAGCCGTATCATTCTCGTATAGCACATTTTCTCTCTCGCATAGCCGTAGATCTCTCTCGTACGGATGCTTGGCTCTCTCGCATAAGAGGTGAAATAATGTTACTTGCTCTTGAGTGGCGTTTACTTGCTTTTAGGATATATTTTCCAAGTTCTCTACTTTGAAATCCAAGGATTTTTTACGAATAAGATGAAAAATTAGAAAAACCCTCGAACAAGGTCGAGGGTTTTAGTTTACATTTGTTCTGGAGCGGAGACACCAAGCAGGCGTAATGAATTTGCGATTGTTTGGCGTGCTGCTGTTACAAGCGCTAGACGAGCTTCCGTTTGTGGAAGGTTATCTGCGTTTAATACTTTATCTGCATTGTAGAAGCTATGGAATGTCGTAGCTAATTCTTGGATATAGATTGCAATTCGGTGAGGCGCACGAAGTTTTGCAGCGTCTGCAACTATTTGTGGGAAATCACCGATCTTTTTCAGTAAATCTATTTCTTTTTCACTTTGCAATAATTCAAGTGAATCCGTTGATACCTTCATTCCTTGCTCATCTGCTGAACGTAAAATCGAACAAATACGTGCGTGTGCATATTGTGCATAGAACACTGGGTTTTCATTGGATTGAGATACTGCCAAGTCCAGATCGAAGTCCATATGTGAGTCGCCTGAACGCATACCGAAGAAATAGCGTACTGCATCTAGTCCTACTTCTTCTACAAGCTCACGCATTGTAACAGCTTTCCCAGTACGTTTACTCATTTTCATTTTTTCGCCGTCTTTATATAATTGGACCATTTGAATAACCGATACTTCTAGTTTTTCACGCTCATATCCAAGCGCTTCAATTGCTGCTTTCATACGCGGGATGTAACCGTGGTGATCTGCTCCCCAAATATTGATCAGTTGATCGAATCCACGAACGAGTTTGTCTTCATGGTATGCGATGTCTGGCAATAAATACGTGAATGAGCCATCACTTTTAATAAGTACACGGTCCTTGTCATCTCCAAATGTAGTTGAACGGAACCATGTTGCTCCTTCTTCTTCAAAAATATGACCATTAGCACGTAATTTATCCAAAGCAACTTCGATTTTACCGTTCTCGTATAAAGAGGTTTCCGAGAACCAGTTATCAAAGCCAACACGGAAATCAGCTAAGTCTTTTTGTAGTTTTGCAAGCTCTACCTTTAGCCCATGTGAACGGAATGCTTTATAGCGTTCTTCATCCGACATTGCTACGAATTTATCGCCATTCTCTGCAACTAGAGCTGCTGCTATGTCAATAATATCTTGCCCATGATATCCACCCTCTGGCATTTCTTTGTCTAAACCTAAGGCTTGGAAGTAACGAGCTTCAATCGAAATAGCTAAGTTATGAATTTGGTTTCCGGCATCATTAATATAATATTCACGAGCAACCTCATATCCAGCAAAATCAAGCACATTACTTAAAGAATCCCCTACAGATGCCCCACGTGCATGCCCTAAATGTAAGTCACCAGTTGGGTTTGCAGAAACGAATTCTACTTGAATTTTTTCTCCTGCACCTGAAGTTGAACGACCATATTTTTCCTTTTCTGTTAAGGCAGCCTTTACTACATCTTTTAAGTAATCCTTACGAATCGTAATATTCATGAATCCAGGACCTGCAATATCGATCTTCTCCATCAAAGTTCTGGACATATCAAGTTTTTCTACGATTGCTTCTGCCACTTGACGAGGATTCTTTTTCGCAAGTTTTGTTAGCTGCATGGCAATATTTGTTGCGTAGTCACCGTTCGCTTTGTCTCTTGGTGCTTCAAGTTGAATAGCTGGGATTTGCTCTTCTGTAACAAGTTCCGCTTTCATTATTGCTTGTTGTAATGCGTCTTTAATGGATTGTTGTACCTTTTCTACTGCGTTCATTTATTCCGCCTCCGTATAAATTAGTTCTAATGTATATGTACCAGCAACTTCCTCATTTATGATCAACTCATATTCTACTTGAAAATGACCCTCTTCAAAATGTAAGTGCTTCGTATTTGTTGTAATCATTAATGTGCCATATTGTGTGTCATAGCTTCCTGTTTGAAGCTCTCCACGTTCAAATGGCAGACGCATTTTGACTCCACCACTTCGTAAAACGAGTGCACTCTTTCCGCTTAGCTTCACAGTTGTTCGGATGATTTTTTCATCTTGTGTTTCTTCGTAAACTAAATAATACTGACTACCCTTTAGTGTTAAGGTTCCTTTTGTTTCTAAATCGATCGTTTCTTCTTGAACATTCGGATGACGAATCGCGGAATGTAATCGTATATTTACTATTTTTTGTAATGATGTAGACATGCCTATCATCCTTTGTAAAGATTTTGTTTATATGATTCCTCAAAATCGATTATTAATATCGATATGAAGACAATTCACACTATCCATATATTTTACTATAACCTTCATATTATATCTTAAAATTTACGTTAGTGACAACTTTTTCACCAAAAAGTCATACACTATTCATGCTCAAAAAGGTATAATGGACCTAGATATTTTAAGAAGGTGACCATCTTGCTTATTGATTTTATTATTAACTTTTGTATTCTTTTTACTTTTGCAATTCTTACCTATATACCATTTCAAAATAGGCTTAATATTTATATTCCATCTTCCAAATATAATCCATTTATTCTTGGAATACTTAGCGGGTTAACCGGTTGTTTATTGATGTTAACCTCTATAAACATTTCGGATTTCGTTATTATGGACGGCAGAATGGCCGTTATTGCCTTATCTGGTGTTCTCGGAGGACCATTTGCAACTATTATAAGTGGAACAATTATCGGGCTGTTCCGATTGTTTATGTACGGGTACTCTACAAGTTCGCTGATAGCAGGAAGCAGCACTATTATTGTGGGACTGGTCATTGGAATTTTGAGCCTCAAGAAAACAATGACCTTTCAAAATGTTCCCTACTTTTTTGGATATTCAATTGTACATACTTCTCTTATAATAGGTTTCTTAGGCAACTGGACATTTGAAACTTGGATGGCCGTTATAAGTTTTATCTTGTATTCAATCGTATCGTTTTCAATTATTTTTATCGTTTTAAACCAACTTAGCAATCTTTTTGAAAAGATTAGACATATCGAGGAAATGTCCGTAACAGACCACCTTACTGGTTTGAATAATAACAGGAAGTTTCAAGAATATGTCCAAAATCTTTTAGAGAAAAATAAAGTATTTTCGCTCCTAATACTAGATATCGACTATTTCAAAAAAGTAAATGATACATACGGACATCCTGTCGGCGACGAGGTTTTGAAAGAATTGGCACTTCGTATAAAAGATGCTAGTAATCCTTACGGAGGTATTGTTTCTCGAAATGGCGGCGAAGAATTTTCTGTCCTCCTTCCTAATACTTCAGAGGAAAATAGTTTAGAAAGTGCAGACCTTATTAGACAAGCAATAGAAAAAAATGTGTTCCAAATCTCTTCAGGTGAAAAACTGGATATCACTATCTCTGGCGGTATCAGTACATTCCCACAAGATGCAGTAACTACTCATGAATTATACAAGCTTGCAGATGAAGCCCTTTACCTAGCTAAAACTTCAGGAAGAAATAAAGTAGTACATATCAATCAAAGTAATTAGTGTAAATTAAATCTCCAACAGAAAACGTGATTATATTGTTCACTATTATGAACAATATGCTTGCGTTTTTATTATTAATAGATTCCGGAATCGTCTGCCTACGCATGTTCAAGGAAAGGCACTAGTCTAGTTTGAAGAAGACAAGAGTAGCAACTATAATGGAGTAATTTGCCATTTTCCAAATAAATCTTCATCGAGTGCTAGTATTTAAAGAAGGAAAGCAAGTAAATGAGGGTTCCCTCTTTTTTATTGGGATATGTATTTACTTTCTGCATGCTACAAACATCCTGGTGGTACTGTGTAGGAGAGACTATCCCAGCGTGGACCGATTCTTTTTATTTATACAAAAGGAAAAACGTAATGCCATGAAGACATCACGTTTTATTAATGATTATTTAACCCACCCTAAGATCATTTCCCCTAGAAGCTTCGAAGCAGTATTTACTGTTTGCTCCTGCGCAAGCTCGCCGCAGTAACACTAAGTACCGCTTTCTATTTCACCCAGCCTAAAATCATTTCGCGTAGTAATTTACTAGCAGTGTTCACAGTTTGTTCTGAAGGATCGTAGTTTGGTGCTACTTCGACTAAATCGAAGCCTACTACGTTTACGCCAGAGTTTGCAATTGCGTGGATGGAGGCTAGTAGCTCTCGGCTTGTGATTCCGCCGCAGTCTACTGTTCCTGTTCCAGGTGCGTGCGCTGGGTCGAGTACGTCGATGTCGATTGTTACATAGACAGGACGCCCTTCAAGTGTTGGTAGCACTTTTTTCAATGGCTCCAATACTTCGAACTTATGAATTTGCATGCCGTTCTCTTTTGCCCAGTCAAACTCTTCTTTCATACCAGAACGGATTCCGAATGAGTAGACGTTTTTTGGACCGATGTATTCGGCGATTTTACGGATTGGTGTGGAATGAGAAAGCGGTTCGCCTTCGTATTCTTCACGTAAATCTGTATGTGCATCCATATGAATAATCGCTAAGTTGTCATAGTTGTCTGCCACTGTTTTCATGACAGGCCATGACACTAAGTGTTCGCCACCCATGCCTACTGGGATTTTCCCGTTTATCAATAATTGACGGATAAAGTCTGCGATTAGCTCTAAGCTTTTCGCTGCATTACCGAATGGCAGTGGAATATCCCCAGCATCAAAATAATTGACGTCATCTAGCTCGCGGTCAAGATACGGGCTATACTCCTCTAAACCAATCGATGCTTCACGGATACGCCCAGGACCAAAGCGTGAACCTGGACGATAGCTTACTGTCCAGTCCATTGGCATACCATAAATGACAGCCTGCGCCTCTTCATAATTTTGTTTGCTTTTAATAAATACATTTCCAGAGTAATCTTCACTAAATCGCATAGACTTACTCCCCTGCTAGATCTTTCACAAATTTCGGTAACACAAATGCCGCTTTGTGAAGTTCTTTTGTATAATATTTTGTTTCAATATCAAAGAATTGCTCGTCTGGCACTTGTAGCGGATCATACTTTTTAGAACCGATTGTAAAGCACCATAGTCCACTTGGGTATGTTGGAATATTCGCCAAATACATATTTGTTATTGGGAAAATCTCCTTCACGTCTTTTTGAACCTGACGAATTAAGTCGGCCTTAAACCATGGGTTGTCCGATTGTGCAACGAATAGACCGTCTTCTTTTAATGCTTTAGAAATACCTGCATAGAAGCCTTTTGTAAATAGATTTACTGCAGGTCCTACTGGCTCTGTAGAATCTACCATAATTACATCATATTCATTTTCAGATTCTGCAATATGCATGAAACCATCACCAACTTGAACATCTACGCGAGGGTTTTCTAACTCACAAGCAATTTCTGGTAAGTATACTTTTGAGTATTCAATTACTTTTCCATCTATATCAACAAGTGTTGCTTTCTTCACTTTTGGATGCTTCATAATTTCACGAATTACTCCACCGTCTCCACCACCAACTACTAACACATTTTCAGGGTTTGGATGTGTGAATAAAGGAACATGTGCCACCATTTCATGGTATACAAATTCATCTCTTTGAGAGGTCATTACCATGCCATCTAAAAAGAGCATATTTCCCCATTCTTCTGTTTCTGCCATTTCTAATAATTGAAAATCTGTTTGCTCGGTATGAAGAGTGCGTTTCACCTTCATTGTGATGCCAAAATTCTCGGTTTGCTTCTCTGTAAACCAAAATCCAGCCATTTATCTATCTCCGTTTCTATAATGGGTTTTGTTATTTATTAAAAAAAATAAATACATTGAAAGTATAGTGCTTTTTGACAAAAGTGCAATACTTTTTTGTTTTTCCGTTTAATTTGAATCTATTGTTCTCATACTAATGAAAACATCAATTAGATCGGAGTTGATTTCATGGGGCGTATTCAACATAAGAAAAAAGTCATACGAAGCAAACGATGGAAAAGGCTGTTACTTTTAAGTATTGCCGCTAGTTGTGCACTTTTTGGCGCACTCATCACGCTCCGAATATACGCTCAAATTGTTGGTGCTCCTATAATTCAAGTGCCAATTTCTTCTGTCTTTTTAGACAGTCAAGGAAATGTTATTGGTGATCGTTTTGAAGATCAGCGCAGATACTGGATTTCATTGGAGGAGATGTCTCCTTTTCTACCGCAAGCCACTGTTGCAGTAGAGGATCAGGAATTTTATGAGCATCATGGGTTTGATTATTCTCGCATTGCTTCTGCTGTTTTAAAGGATGTAAAAGCCGGAAAAAAGGTGGAGGGTGCCAGTACAATTACCCAGCAATACGCTCGTAATTTGTTTCTTACGCATGAAAAGTCTTGGACTCGGAAGATTAATGAAGCACTGTATGCGTACCGACTTGAAATATTCTACGATAAGGATGATTTGTTAGAAGGATATTTGAATACTGTGTACTTTGGTCATGGTATGTATGGGGTTGAGGCAGCCAGTAGATTCTATTTCGGAAAGAGTGCCAAATCTTTAACTCTAGCGGAATCAGCATTATTAGTCGGGATTCCAAAAGGTCCTACCTACTATTCACCTTTAGTTAATGAAGAAAAAGCAGTCACTCGCCAACAACTAATCTTAAAATTGATGGAAAACCAACAAATGATATCTTCTGACCAAAAGGAACGAGCTGTTAACGAAAATTTCGTATTAAAAGCGGAAGACTCTTTAATTAAACAAAAAACTGCCCCTTACTTTTTGGAGGAAGTGTGGAAAGAAGCTACAGAAATTACCTTGGGAAAAGGTCGACGTATTGAAGAAGGTGGCTGGACGATTGAAACTACGTTAAATAGACAGCATCAACAAGTAGCAGAAGAAATGATTGAAAAGTGGATGCCAGACGGAGAATTACAAATAGGGTTCGTAAGTATGGAACCAGATACCGGTTATGTAACGGCAATGGTCGGTGGACGAAATTTCGCTGATAGCCCATTTAATCGTGTTACGCAAGCTAAAAGACAGCCTGGTTCTACGATAAAAGCACTATTATTTGCAGCGGCTTTAGAAAATGGATTCTCCCCTCTTACTTATATGAAAAGTGAACGTACTATTTTCACATATGATAATGGACGCCAAGAATATGAACCGAAAAATGTGAACGGAGAGTTTGCAGGTCACCCTATTTCACTTGCACAGGCACTCGCAATTTCTGATAATATCTATGCTGTTAAAACGTTAGAACAAATAGGGTATAAGCCTTTTCAACAATTAGCAGAAAGATTTGATTTGGATATGAATGTCAAGGATACTCCCGCAACAGCGCTTGGGACGACGGAAGTTTCTCTTTTAGAAATGACTAAAGTTTATAACACCATATCTGCTGGAGGCATCCAGAAAAAACCTACGTACATTACTAAAATAACGGATAATAGTGGAAACGTCATTTATGATATAGAGAAAAACGATGTAAAAGGGAAAAAGGTATTATCCGAACAAGACTCGTTTATATTATCGCATTTACTCACAGGCATGTTCGACCCAGTTTTCAATGATTACTCACCAGCTACAGGAATTAGTATTCGAGCAAAACAGACTAGACCTTATGCTGCGAAATCTGGAACTACAAATACCGATCAATATTTGATAGGTTTCTCCCCTCAGCTAACAGCAGCTGTTTGGAATGGGTACGATCAAGGTAAACAAGTGAGTGATGCAGAGGCAAGGCAAGTAACAAAACAAGTATGGATTGAATTTATGGAAGCCGTTCATCAGGGACTCCCAGTCGAGCCTTTCATTGCTCCCGATGGTGTACAAGGCGTTATAGTCGATATAGAAACAGGTGGAATCGCTACATCTGCCTGTAAAAAACAGCGACTAGTCTATTTGAAGAAAAAAGATGTTCCAACTAAGCTTTGCACTGATCCAAAATTGAAACAGCAAACTTTCGAGGAGAATTCGGAAGACTCTTCTCCTTGGTCCATCTTTCCTTTTAATTTATTTGAATAGGGTTTGGAAATGGAGAATCGGTTGAAAGAAGTGAGTAATCGGTTGTATTGCGATAACATCGGTCGATTCCTCCAACTAATCGGTTAATCTGTTACAACAAAAAACCATAATAAAAAGCTTTCTACTACCTATATTTAGGTAATAGAAAGCTTTTTCTTAGCTTGGCTTTCTGTAAAAAGAATGCGTTGATTGGATTGGGTTGTCCGTTCGCACAAACAATTTACTTACTTGAGTCCACTAAGTGTCCTAGCATTACTTGGAAGTAAGCTTTAACTAAATTGTACTGTCTTTTTACTATTAATTCAACCACCTAAACAGACTATTTGAATAGTTTGCTCAAACAGTCAAGTCCTGATGTAGCTTTTCTTCGCTTCTATCCCACATTTCTTTGTTATGAGACTGCAAAAATTCGCGTAAAATATTTTTGGAGCGATCATCCATAAAATCGACCAAGATTTGACGTTTCATGGATTTGTCCATACGATTCACATGATCGGCTAAATTTTTAAAGCCACGGCGTTTTTCACGGTTAATAACCATTTCACAGGCACTAACTCCAGCGAAATAAGGTCCTTCCGGATTATAATCTATCGTTACCCAGACTAGCCAATACGGTTTTCCTCCAGCTGAGTCTTCTGGATTCGTCGTAAATTTAATGCCTCGCTCCGTGTCGCTTCTCGCATGCATTGCTCCTATTTCAACTCTTGCAATGTCTTCTTCTATATCAATAATGACTGGAGATACATTCTCTAAAGAAAGAGAACCTATACCGAATCCCTTATGTCCATCGGTCGGATCATTTTTAATAATCGTGAAGCCAATTTTTTGTTTTGGTTTTTCTTCGTTAGTCATTCGACAGTTCCCTCCGTTCTGTTATGATACTAGTATACAGAAAATTTCACTAAAGGAGGAAATGAAATGCCATATGTAACAGTAAAAATGCTTGAAGGCCGTACTGATGATCAAAAAAGAGCATTAGTAGAGAAGGTAACTGCAGCTGTTTCCGAAACAGTTAACGCACCTGTAGAGAATGTCACTGTATTCATCGAAGAAATGCCGAAAAATCATTATGGAACTGCTGGTAAGTTGTTCAGCGATAGATAATTAGAACAGACACGAACCCTTTTCGAAGGGTTCGTTTTTTGTTTCATTTATTCTAGGTCGAGTTTTATGACTTACTTGCTCTTTCCTGTCGTTTACTTGCGCTCAAGCGTGATTTACTTGCTCTCTTTATTTGTTACTTGCGCTACTTCTCAGTTTACTTGCTCTTAGGTACCTTTTACTTGCGAAGAGGGAAATTTTCCTACAAAAAAAGCCATCCTATTGGATAGCTCTTTCATTCATGAGATTCATGACAAATGTAAATGCGTCTTCGATTTCTTCATTTGTGAAGTTAAGTTTCCCTTTTACGACGTGAAGTTTTTCGATTTGCTCCTCTTTTGGTAGGTAGTCGAAATACAATAATGTGGATACTAGTTCTAGGAAGCGAGAGCTTTTATCTTTCATTTGATTAATGCAGGCTACTAAATCTCGAGTTGCAGCAGGTACTTGAGCCATTTGCGTGAAATGCTCGCCTGCGTCTGTCATTTGGTATTTATATTGAACGTATGAACCTTTATCTTGTCGTTCTTCTTGTAAAAATCCCATGTTACATAATTCTTCAACTCGTAAGGTAAGTTCTTCTGAATAAGGGCCATAAAAATGGAATTCGTATTTTTCCTTGTATGGATATTGAAGTTTTTTTGCGATGTAGATCATTTTTTGCAATTTTTTTCTTCCTGTAATACCGTCCGCTGCTCCGATAAATTGTACAATTTTTGCATGTTCTTCTATCAACTAGACCCCACCTTTACTTTCCAGTACATTATGTTAATAAATCGAGTATTTGTTTTTTCAGTGCTTTTTTCTTACCATCTTTAGTTAAAATATCTTCTGGGAAATACAATTTATGATCCGTTCTTCTTTTCCCAGTGATGGCCTCCACTACTTCGGATTCACGTGATAGCTCCCGAATTTCTCCATTTGGCTTCAACAAATGAATCGGTATACGCTCTCCTTCCTCTCCCGGACGATAAAAATCATATGGTAAATCTGAGGATGAATCGAAAACTAAGTAATACTCTGGATCTATACCCGCTTTGTTGAATAACGACTCTAATTCTTTCATCTTCATATAATCTTTTGCCAAATCAAACTCAATATACTGAAATAATTTTCGGTTCACAAAACGATTACTCAAGTCCGACAGAATTGGATCTTTTTCTGTCATCCACAGCTGAAAATAGGTCAATAAAACCCCTTCATCTAATGCAAGGTACTCATCTAAAGTATATGTACCATCAAAGAAACCTCTAAAATGAGTCGGTTGCTGTTCAAAATCATATCCCATTTCACTTAATGCCTTTGCTCGATGTAAGATCTTCGTCAAAATCACTTCAGCACTGCGGGAAACTGGGTGAAAATATACTTGCCAGTACATTTGATATCTACTCATTATATAGTCTTCTACCGCATGCATTCCACTCGATTTAATAACTACTTGATCTTCTCTTGGTCGCATAACGCGCAAAATTCGTTCCATATCGAAGTGTCCGTAGCTTACGCCAGTGAAATATGCATCTCTTTGTAAATAATCCATTCGGTCGGCATCAATTTGACTGGATATTAAACTAACTACCTGCTTATTCGAATACGTTTTACCGATAACGTCAGCAACTCGTTGCGGAAAGTCTTGGCTTACTCTTTTTAATATATTATTGACATCCGTATCGCCAAGTATAATTTGTTGCGTAAAATATTCATGGTCTAATCCAAACACATTCTCAAACGCATGAGAAAATGGACCATGTCCTAAATCATGGAGAAGCGCTGCACATAACGCTACTAGTCTTTCAGAATCGTCCCATTCTGGACGTCCACTAAAACTATCATCTACAATTCTTCGTACAATTTCATACACACCTAACGAGTGATTGAAACGGCTATGTTCGGCACCATGAAAAACTAGATATGTAGTTCCAAGCTGTTTGATGCGGCGAAGTCGTTGAAATTCTTTTGCGCCGATAACATCCCAGATGACCTGGTCGCGGACATGGATATAGCGGTGAACTGGATCTTTAAACACTTTTTCTTCTGCTAGCTTTTGTGTCGCATAGCTCATTTTTCCACCTCCGAAGTACTAGTTATTATTTAGTATCTATTATAAAGAAAAAAGCCGCATATTAAAAGGCGGCAAAAGTTCGTATTAATCTGCTATCTTGGCGCGTACTTTTTCCATTAATTCGTCTTCCGTCAACGCCGCAACGGGACGATTATTGATAAATGCGAATGTCTTTTTACGTCCAGGACCGCAGTATGATTGACATTCCTTCACTTCGATTTCTGCCTCAGGATCAATCGCTTTTAGTTTTGGTATTAATGTTTTTAAATTGACGGCCTGACACTCATCGCAAACTCGAAAATGATTTGCCATAGTCCACAACCCCTTTCATCCGCCGGAGTTATTAACATATTTCATTTTTTATTTTGGCTCCAACTGAATTATGTTAAATAGTAATAGTCTACAGGTCATTGTATCTTAAAGTTTATATTGCTATCAAGTGTATATTACGTGAATAAAAGAGCAATAAGTTGACCATTATGTTAATAGAACAACGAAACTATGAACATGGTAGGAGGAAGAACATGGTAAAGATTAGACAAGACGCTTGGATGACAGAAAATGATGAGATGCTTGCAGAGATGGTATTACGTCACGTTCGAGAAGGTAGTACTCAATTAAACGCATTTGAAGAAGCTGGTGATGAATTAAATCGAACAGCAGCTGCATGTGGATTTCGCTGGAATGCGGTCGTTCGTCATCAATATGAAAGTGAGTTAAAGGAAGCGAAAAAAGAAAGAAAAGAAAAGCTTCGTATATTAGGAAAAGACTATAGACGAAGAGGAAACGGAATTTATCTTGCTAAATCACAAGATGAAGGTGATCGTGCACAATCCGTTCCAGTATCCGCACTATCAATTGATATTATTATCGCATATCTCGTACGTTTGCAGCATAGTGATTCAGATATTTCTAGATATCGCCATCTATCAACTATATCAAATGAAAAGATTCGTAAATTAGAAAGTGAACTTGCAAAACTAGAAAAAGAAAACGCAGCTATTAAACAAGATTACGAGCAATTTGTACAAATCATGAACCGCGCAAGACGTCTCGTAACTTTAAACGAAGAGGAAATCCCAGCAGTACCCGTTTTTCAAATGGAGAAAAATGGAAACCTAGTATCTAAAGAACCACCAATCATTTAAAAGATTGGTGGTTTTGTTTTGCTTTGGTTTGGGATTGTGCTTGTGCTGGCGCGGTTTTTCGTTTAGGCAGTTGGCTCTGCATTGTTCGAGGAGGTCTCTCGTTTGGAACAGATTCTCTCTCGTATGGCTGATGAGGTCTCTCGTATAACAGCCAATCTCTCTCGGTTTACAGGTGGCTCTCTCGTTTGGAACAGATTCTCTCTCATATGGCTGATGAGGTCTCTCGTATAACAGCCAATCTCTCTCGTATATGAGTGGCTCTCTCGTATAGACGACATGTTCTCTCCACGTATCCAATTCCTACATTATTTCTCTAGCATCTTCTTATTTCGATCTACTACTCGTTGCATGTAAAACGTATAAAGGTCCATTTCATCTGGTGTGACGGATTGATTGATAACGATATCTGATAATTGTTGGAGCAGCTGTTGGATACGAATGACAATATCCTCTACTCTGAACGATGTACCAAGCAGTTCATTCATTGACGCCATTACTTCTGGTTTGATATCGGGGTATGTAAACTTTGTATTCTCTCCCTGAATGCCGATTTCATAAAATTTACGAATTAGTTCCGCTCGTTCACTTCCACTGCCTTCAATACATAAATACACTTGCACTGCGATTCCCTGACGCAATCTACGCTGAGAAATTCCTGCAAACTTTTTACCACCAATACTTAAATCATATGAACCTGGACAATACGATCCAATAATTTCATAAGCTTCTATTTTTCCATCCGCCTCTGGAAATAAAAGCTCGACAAATGCAAGCATCACTTCATAGCCCGTTGGTATATCTATTGCTTGCTTCGCTTCTGGCAAAATTATAGATACATTGAGTACACCTTCATCTAAGACGACAGCTAGTCCACCAGAATTGCGGACGATTGGGGAATATCCCTGTGTGCGAAGATACTCCTGTGCATCCTCCACAAAAGGCAGTCGGTGATCTTGTATACCTAACACAACGGTTTGAGAGTGGACCCATGTACGAACGGTTGCAGGTGATTGCTCTTGCCCTACTAAATGACAGAGTAAATCATCCGATGCGAATGATTCTAGTGCGGATCTACTTTTACCACTTAGCGATTGATCCCAAAACCGCCACTTTTCTTGTTGCAATAATTCTTCTATTTCTGACATATTACTTCTCCTCAAATAAGTGCTTGTGCAGCTGTTATGTAAGCTAGCTTATATACATCATCTGCAGAACAACCTCGTGATAAATCATTTACCGGTGCATTCAATCCTTGTAAAATAGGACCAATTGCTTCAAATCCACCTAAACGCTGTGCAATTTTATAACCAATATTCCCTGCCTCTAATGATGGGAACACAAATACTGTTGCATCTCCTTGTACTGCTGCATCCGGAGCCTTTTTTGCAGCTATTGCTGGAACAATACTTGCATCGAATTGTAGCTCTCCTTCTATTAAAATATTCGAATCCATCTGTTTTGCTAATTCAGTCGCTGTCACTACTTTTTCTGTTTCCTCTGACTGAGCAGAGCCTTTTGTAGAGAAAGATAGCATGGCGACTTTAGGTTTTATCCCAAATGCTGTAGCTGTTTTAGCACTTTCAACTGCAATTTCTGCTAAATCCTCACTAGTTGGTGCAATAGTGATCGCACAATCTGCGAATACATATCGAACATCCTCTTTTACCATGATGAACGCTCCACTTGTTTTTGAGATCCCTGGCTTCGTTTTAATAATTTGTAATGCAGGGCGTACAGTTTCGGCAGTCGTATGTGCGGCTCCACTTACTAAGCCATTTGCTTGCTCCATATAAACGAGCATTGTTCCAAAATAATTGACGTCTTGTAAAATTTCGCGCGCTTGTTCATCTGTCACTTTGCCTTTACGACGTTCTACGAAAGCAGCGACAAGCTTGTCCATTTCTTCATAGGTTTGAGGATTAATAACGGTTAGAGCAGAAGGAATTTCTTCTCTATTTCCAATAATGATGGGACGAATGATTCCTTCAGCCTGCAGTTTTAATGCCGCCTCAATAATTCGCTCGTCATTTCCTTCAGGCAATATAATGGATAGTTTGGCATCCCTTAATTTCTCTTTTATTTCTCCAAATAAATTCGTCATATTGTCTCCTCCTACGCTCCTTTTTATTACCTCAAGCATACACGAGTTTGTCACAGATTGTCATGTCAAAGCCGTGTCATGAGAAGAAATGTTTGAATGTATATGATACACTTAATATGCGATTATTTAACTTAAAGGAGTGTCATAAATAATGAATGAAGCAGCGATTACATTAGATGGTTGGTACGTATTACATGATTTCCGCCAAATGGACTGGGCATCTTGGAAACAAGTAGATCCTGAACTACGCAAACAAGCTACTGATGAGTTCGTAGCATTTTTAGATGAAATGCAACTTGCGGATGATGCAAAAACGGGAGCACATGCTTTTTATACAATCGTTGGGCAAAAAGCAGATTTTATGTTAATGACATTACGTCCTACAATGGATGAGCTTCAAGAATTAGAAGCAAGATTCAATAAATTAACAATAGCGGACTTCACGATTCCTGCTTATTCATACGTTTCGGTAGTAGAATTGTCTAACTACTTGGCTGGTGAATCTAATGAAGATCCTTATCAAAATCCACATGTTCGTGCACGTTTATATCCAGAGCTTCAACGCTCTCAATATATTTGCTTCTATCCAATGGACAAGCGTCGTGACGGCGAGGACAACTGGTACATGCTTCCAATGCAACAACGTAAAGATTTAATGCGCAGCCATGGTTTGATTGGTCGCAGCTATGCTGGGAAAGTTAAACAAATTATTTCTGGATCAGTCGGCTTTGACGATTTCGAATGGGGCGTAACACTATTCTCAGACGATGTGCTTCAATTTAAAAAATTAATATACGAAATGCGTTTTGATGAAGTAAGCGCTCGTTATGCAGAGTTTGGATCATTCTTCACAGGTACTATTCTTGCAGGCGAAAAACGCTCTACATTCTTTAATATATAAAAGATAAAGGCTGCAGCTATGCAGTCTTTTTTTATTTACAAAGTACGGGAAGTTTATAAAAAAAATCCCGTGAACACTGGATTCATGGGACTTGGTAAAATAAATAATACTATGATTTCCGTTCAGGTGGACGCTTTCTGCGGGCACGGCTTCAGCCTTGGCAAAACGTCTGTCCAAAGCCCTTCAAAAACGATAGAAACAGGTTTTGACCATAAAGGAACGGGCGTATTCTTGCCCGGCTTTTCTTGAATAGGATGTATTTCCAATATTATCTGTAAGGCAAGTAAACGCTGAATGAACGCAAGTAAATACTTTTTAAAAGCTTGTAAACCACTAGCCCAAGCATCTCGATAAGCCAATATACGGAAAATCGTTCGATATTAGACAATCTTTGCTCATCATTTTCTATCTGGATGCATAGTGTATGGGTAGGAGGTGATGCAATGGCAGTAGTCAAATCCACTACGAAGCAATTGGAACTACTTGCACGGCTGATGCGCTCAGAAGCAGAAAGTGAAGGCGAGCTCGGCATGCTTATGGTAGGGAACGTAGGAGTAAACAGAGTTCGTGCTGCCTGCTTAGATTTCAAAGATATCCGTACGCTGGAGGAAATGGTTTTTCAAAGCCCCGGAGGATTTGAGGCAACACAGAAATCGTACTTCTATCAACGTGCACGCGAGCAAGATAAAAGGCTTGCCCAAAGAACTATTAATGGCGAACGTTTTCACCCTGCAACTCGTTCTTTATGGTTTTTTGAACCACCTGGTGAATGCCCTGCACAATGGTATAACCAATGGAATACGGGCCGTTTCAAAGCCCATTGCTTCTACTCTCCTTCCACTGCAGATTGTCCAGAACTTTAACTTTAGAAAGGATGTATGAATGGTTCAATATTATTGGCACCCTGGAGGATTTCCCCAACAACAACAACAACAACAGCAAATGCAACACCCTATGACCCCACCTAGCGTACAATTACCGGCAGCTAGTAGACAACCAGAAGAATCTTATATTGAAAATATTTTAAGAGCGAACAGAGGGAAATTAGGTACATTCTATTTTACGTTCGAGAATAACAAAGAGAGAAATAATTTAGTAATTACTGGCTATGTGGAAGCAGCTGGTCGCGATCATGTTATTATTAGTGATCCAAATGGCAAAAGATACTTAATGCTTATGATTTACTTAGACTATGTAACATTTGACGAAGAAATTAATTATTACACTTAATGCTTAAAGCTTATTCGTTTTGCGAATAAGCTTTTTTCGTGCTATGTTGGATCCTCGCCTCAACCAAAAAAGCCGAACCCATAATAGATTCGACTTTCCAATTAGCTTGCGTGCTTCACTGCGGCTACTATGAGCATAATCCATCCTACTAAAAATGCTACTCCTCCGATAGGTGTTATTGCTCCTAAAATACTAATGCCTGTTAAGCTCAACACATATAAGCTACCAGAGAAAATGATGATGCCTGCAAGTATTAGATATCCAGCAGTATTCAATGTAGAGATAGGACCAAGTACTTTGCTGCTCATCAATATACCTATAGCTATTAAAGCTAAAGCATGGAACATTTGGTAGTGGACTGCAGTATCCCATGTAGATAAGTATTTGTCTGCAACTTTGCCTTCTAATAGATGTGCCCCAAAAGCTCCAAGTGCAACGGATAAAAACCCATTAATGGCACCTGCTATAATAAAAAATTGCACAAAATTCTCCTTCTTTCTGTTAAAAATCGAATAGGGACTCTCCATTTGCATCTTCTTCTTTTAAAGCGACTGGTTGCGTAGGTAAAATTGCTGAAGTTGTCTGTACATCTCTAGTAATAGGAGCCTGTGTTGGAATTTGTACTTCTAAACCAACGTCACATAATGCTTTAATTGCCACTAATGATTCTCTGACAGATTGCTCGTTTCCATTATTTCTTGCGTGTTTTAGATGTTTATCTATTTGCATTAATAATTGCTCATTAGAAATCATCGTCTTTGTCCCTCCACTTGCTTTGGTTCAAATTTCAAGCATTCCATTCCTGAGGAACGCTGCACTACAATAGAGGGAAGTTCCTTAGTTTTAAATCCATATGCTTTACACCCACGGGGATTCCGAGCATCCCATGTAGTAAAAAAGTGTCGACATTTGAAACAATTTACAGCCAATGCCCTCCCCCACTTTCCACTGACTATCGTAGCATATTTATAGGCAAAAATCGATTGGTTGCTCACCCCAGGCCGCTAATTGTGCATTGATCTTCGAGTATGGCTTACTCCCAAAAAATCCTCGATGTGCACTTAATGGGCTTGGGTGTGGCGCTTGATGTATTATGTGCTTTTCGGAATCAATCAATTTAATTTTGGACTGTGCCGGCTTGCCCCATAAAACGAAAATAATTGGTTTTGGTCGATCGGAAAGCTTTTGAATCACTGCATCCGTAAACGTTTCCCAACCCGTTCCTTTATGGGAGTTGGCTATCCCCGCTCGAACAGTTAATACCGTATTTAACAGCAGAACCCCTTGCTTTGCCCACTTTTCTAAATATCCACTATCCGGTAAAGGACAACCTAAATCATCCGCAAGCTCCTTCAGCATATTTCTTAAGCTCGGAGGTATACGAACACCTGGCTTCACCGAAAAACTCATCCCATGGGCTTGACCTTCCCCATGATATGGATCTTGGCCTAAAATGACAACTTTGACGTCATCATATGCGGTCATTTTAAGTGCACTGCCAATTTCGTTGCGTGCTGGGAAAATGGTTTGATTCGCATATTCATTATCTAGAAATAACTGTAGATCTTTAAAGTAAGGCTTTTCCCATTCCTCTCTTAACACATCTTTCCAACTTGGCATGTTCAAGTCACTCCTTAAATTCCACTTCTACATCATAATCTACTAACTGGAACATTTCTTTCACCGATTTAGCGGCATTTTCTTCTGCTAATCCTAAAATACCCTGTCCGGTTGTTTCTTCAATCATCATCTCTTTCGCAGTCTCCGCAAGTTCATATGCTTCTTCTATATCCGCTTTCTCACGGAATAATCCTTCATACGAAAATACTTCCACCTGGTCAAATAGAATCTCAGGTCCACCTAAAAACTCTGGTTTTGGCAATGTTAACTTGGCAGTCCTATTCTCATCATCCACTTCTATATCGGATGCAGTCACCTGTGAAAAATCGACACCCGCTTTGACAGAGCCTGGCACAACAACAAGGAGCTGTCTTTTCGTACCAGGCAAATTAATGCCGATCTCTTTTCCAAATACTGCATTATCTTGTCTTTCAATAATTACTTTCGTATATGCCTGGGCTGTAGACAACTCATTTAGGGCTTGTACTTGTTCAACGAATGATCCCTTACTTTCGGTGAACGTACTTCCTTTAATAGCCCAAAAAGCTGCGAATGGAAGTGCTGCTACTAATAAGAGAATGAATAATCCAATAAGTAGGAAGGATTTAGAGCCAAACTTGTATAAAACCCGAGGCATCTTCCAAAAGCTAATTCCTTTACGGGAAGGGCTTTCTGCAATAGTAGCAGCTGTCTCATCCTGCGCTTTTAGTTCCTTCAAAAGCTTTTCCATTTCACGAATCTTGTCCTCTTTTCGCATATCATCCCTCTTTTCCTCTAATTCTATTACGTTTACATTAACGAAAAGTTTCGCTATTAACAACTAATCTACCATGGTACGATAAAAAAAAGGAGATTTTTCAAATGGCAGATTTTCACTATAGAGAAAAGTTAAAACAAATTGAAAAAGCAGCAAGTACAAGTAAAGTTCCGGAAGGTGCTAAAAATATCGGAATGGGATGCTTTATTTTTGTGTTTATCCTGCTAATCGCATTTCTCATTTTTTTATCTGTTTCATTATGGATAAACGAAATTTTTGTTGGTTCTCTTTTAATGGGTATTGTAGCTATCTTTTGTTTATTTGTTTTATATAAGTTTTGGACTGCTCCGAAGATTCCATAATGTAAATATCCGACAAAATCTGATACAATAAAGTAATTATACGCACCATAGAAAAAGGGGAAAAGTCCAATGTCTATCAAAAAAACACTTACAATAGCTGGTTCTGATACTTCTGGTGGAGCTGGAATTCAAGCAGATTTAAAAACTTTCCAAGAACACGGTACATACGGCATGAATGTTTTAACAGTTGTAGCTACTATGGATCCTGATAACGGCTGGAGCCATGGTGTATTTTCATTGCCAGTCGAAGAGATTAAACGTCAAGCAAAAACAGCATTATCTACAAATGTAGATGCGATTAAAACTGGTATGTTAAGTACAGAAGAAATTATCGAAACTGCCGGGAATATTATAGAAGAAGCAGGAGTACAAAGTGTAGTTATTGACCCTGTTATGGTATGTAAAGGCGAGGATGAAGTCCTAAATCCTGGGACAGTGGATGCAATGATAGAGTTTTTACTTCCACGCGCATTAGTAGTAACGCCTAACCTTTTCGAAGCTGGTCAACTTTCTGGACTTGGAGCTTTGAAAACAATCGAGGATATGAAAGCAGCTGCCGAAAAAATTCATGCACTTGGCGCTAAGAATGTAGTCATCAAAGGTGGAAAGCAGTTAAAACATGAAAAAGCTGTAGACCTATTTTTCGATGGTCAAAATCATACACTTTTAGAAACAGAAAAAACTGAAACTACTTATAATCATGGTGCCGGCTGTACGTTTGCTGCAGCAATAACTGCAAACTTAGCTAATGGGTTATCTGTTGCTGATTCCGTTTTTGAAGCGAAAGAATTTGTTTCAGCTGCCATCGCACATGGTTGGAAATTAAATCAATACGTTGGGCCAGTTCTTCATGGCGCTAAAGGAAAATTTGGTGCACCAGAAGTAACTACAACAACTGTATAATACATTCCCAAAAACACGCACAGTCATCTATGACCTGCGTGTTTTTTTATGTTTATCCATCTACTTACCTTTGGATAAAATTACCGTTTCTTAAGTAAATATTGGTGAAGCGCAAGTAAATAAAGAATGAAAGCAAGTAAAAACCCCTTGAACACAAGTAAGTCAACTTGGTGGGCAAGTATCTAACAACCTAAAGCAAGTAAACACTCCTCTCTAGTTGAACTAACTTACTCCATTTGCAATCACTATGTAATCTTCTCTAATTCAATCATTCGCTTCATGAAGTTTTTTTCATTATACTAGTAGCAGACAGTATGTTAGGAGGCAATATAATGGAACTTGTTCAAATAGAACGCTTGCAAGTGCTTTTGAATAATTTTGCAAACGAGGATGTATATATACATTTAGAAACGACAAATGGTGCTTATGCAGCCCATTTTAACGAGAACGTTTTTAATGCGGGTGCCTTTATTCGCAACGTAATGATTCGTTACGAACTTGGGAAAATAGCTGGAGAATCTCCACACCGAATAGGGTTGAAGCTTCCGCATGGTTGGGTTTATGCACAAGGAATTACCCATTTCGAACTAGATGAACACGGTCGTTTACTAATGGCAGGTCATGACCAAGCTGGAAAGCTAGCCGTTGCGTTACAAATTAGTAAAACACCATTTACTTATTAAGGAGGACAAATAAATGACATTACCAATGGAACGACATGTATTAGTAGTATTTCCTCATCCTGACGATGAAGCATTTGGAGTATCTGGTACAATGTCTACTTATATCAATCAAGGAATTCCGGTTACATATGCTTGCTTAACGTTAGGAGAAATGGGAAGAAATTTAGGAAACCCTCCTTTCGCCACACGCGAAACATTGCCGCAAATTCGTAAAGAAGAATTACTTGCATCCGCTAAAGCAATGGGACTTAAGGATCTTCGTATGATGGGATTGCGTGATAAAACGATTGAATTTGAAGATGATGAAAAAATGGTAGAGATGATGCAAAATCTAATCTCTGATACGAATCCTTCTCTTATAATTACGTTTTATCCGAATTATGCTGTACATCCTGATCATGATGCGACTGGACGTGCAATGATTCGCGCGGTGCGACGTATGCCAGTAGAACAACGCCCGACGATTTATGCACTTGCGTTCTCTAATGATTCCAAGGAGGTATTAGGAGAACCAGATATTGTGCATAATATAAAAGAAGCGGCAGAACAAAAAATGGGATCTATGCGTGCCCATATCTCGCAAACTGCATGGATGTTAGAGGAAATGGATAAACGTCTAGCAGATGGGGAAACTGAAGCAGAAAACTGGCTTAACTTTGAACGCTTTTACACATACGATTTCTCCAAAGATTTCGAATAAAAGAACTTTACAATAGCTATAGACTTCTTCATGCAATTGAATTAATATGTATAAATATCGTCTTTTGATGTATAAATATTCACATATATAGAAAGTTGGTCTTTTGCATGAAAAAGTTTTCCCTATCGACCTGGCTATTATTCCTGCTCCCTTCTATTGCAGGTGTTATATTATTCATGATTCCTCTACCAATTGACGGAGGATTTCAAATACCTATCGCATGGCTAGCAGGTTTACTATCTGGAGTGCTTGAACCGATTGTTCAATGGCTTGCATTGGTAACGCTTTTAGTCGCAGCAGCTGGTTCGATCATTTTTCTTTTCAGACCGAAAGAGGATACATTTATCAATAATCTGTTCAAAGTAACTCCTTTTTGGACAGTTACACGGATTGTCGGAGCAGTGTTTGCTATCTTAATCATTTGGCAGCTTGGTCCTGAAGTAATTTGGAGTGAAAATACTGGTGGAATGTTATTAAGTCCGACTGGATTAGTGTCCTTCCTATTTACTATTTTCTTATTTGCAGGATTATTACTTCCCCTTCTATTAAACTTCGGACTATTGGAATTCTTTGGTACGATGATGGTGAAAATCATGCGTCCATTGTTCAAGCTCCCTGGTCGTTCTGCCGTTGATGCCCTTACATCATGGGTTGGAGATGGAACAATCGGTGTTTTGCTAACGAGCAGACAGTATGAAGAAGGCTATTACACGAAAAAAGAAGCTGCAATTATTGGTTCAACTTTCTCTGTAGTTTCGATTACATTTTGTATCGTTGTATTAGACCAGGTTGGTTTAGGTGAATACTTTCTTCCCTATTATTTAACCGTGCTACTTTGTGGTGTAGTTCTTGCATTTATCATGCCACGAATTTATCCACTTGCTGGAAAAGAAGATACACATATTGATGGACGTCCACTTGATTTGGATGCGGAGAAATACCCTGAAAGCTATAATGCCGTTACGCATGGTGTAGAAAACGCATTAAATATGGCAAATAAAAACCGCTCAATCCGTAACTTTTTCTCTGATGGTATAAAAAATGTGGTTGATATGTATATTGGGGTTGCTCCTGTAGTGCTTGCGTTCGGCACGATTGCGTTAATGCTAGCAGAATATACTTCGGTATTTGCTATTTTAGGTAAGCCCTTTGAACCTATACTAATGCTTTTCGGTATACCAGAAGCAGCTGCTGCTGCACAAACAATGGTCGTCGGCTTTGCGGATATGTTCTTACCATCTATTCTTGGAGCATCTATTGAATCGGAAATGACTCGTTTCTTCATCGCTACAATGTCTGTAACTCAGCTGATCTATATGTCTGAGGTTGGTGGATTGTTATTAGGCTCGAAAATTCCAGTAAATTTTAAAGATCTACTCGTTATTTTCTTATTACGTACGTTTATTTCATTCCCAATCATTGCAGCTGTAGCACATATATTGTTTTAACTTAGAAAAACCATACAAAAAGAAGTCTGGTCCTTTAAGTTCAAAACCTGTTTCTTTCGTTTTCGAAGGACTTTGGACAGACGTTTTGCTATAGGATTACCGAGTGAATTTTTAGTGAGTATTGGTTGTGATGATTGTCACAACCAATACTCACTTTTTTCGGTAATCTTATGGCGGTTGCCTGTCCGTCACCCTTCTACAACTAATAGAAACAGGTTAGTGCGTTTTTGTTTAACTAAAGAAAAGATACGATTCTACTCCTAGCAGGAGCTCACGAAGATACAATTTCGTTCGCTATTTCGCTTCTTTATTTAGTAACTACTTACTATTTTTCTTTATTTCCACTAGTAAAAAAGGAAGTCTACTTGCTTCATTCTTCATTACAAAATAGTGTCCTTAATTCAACAGACGGCTTTATCACTATATTAACTTTGACTGCTATTATTATCTAAGCGATAAGCTATGCCAAATCTGATAGTAGAGTACTACACGTCATATTGATTGTAGTGGAAGGTGACGACTCCAGCGGGAACAGCGTTAGGTGAAGACCCCGCAGCGAAGACATTGGCCAAACTTTGTTTGGCCAATGTCTTTGCGACGAGTAACCGCAGGAGCATGTGTTTTCCAGTGAGGAGGCTGAGGCAACGCCCGCGGAGGCCAACAGGAGGTAGGTCACGAAGGCGTTGCCTCACGAGGTGGCGCTCTTAGCCTTTGTACCCCCACCTGAAACGCAAGTCAGTCGTATTATTCATTTTTAAAAGCACCGATAACCCTGTGTTCACGGGACATTTTTATATACTTTCGCGGCAGTGCCTATTTCAGCACCGACAAGTGCTGGAGCTAGACAATAAAATAAAAGCAGCGGACCTTATAAGGTTTCCGTTGCTTTTTTTGCTGCTAGTTTAGTTAACATATCCTTTGTCATTGCATCTAAATCATATTGAAATGAAAAGCCCCATTCTTCCTTCGCCGCTGTTGCATCGATAGAATCCGGCCAGCTATCAGCTATTGCTTGGCGAATCGGATCTACTTCATAATTCATAGTGAAAGTCGGAATTTCTTTTTGTATCGCTGCTGCGATTTGTTCAGGCTCAAAGCTCATCGCTGTTACATTGAACGCATTGCGATGGATTAGCTTACTTCCGTCAGCTTCCATTAAGTCTACAATCGCCTGTAATGCGTCAGGCATATACATCATATCCATGTATGTTCCTGCTTTAATATACGATGTATATTGTCCTTCTTGTATTGCCTTATAGTATATATCCACCGCATAATCGGTCGTTCCACCACCTGGTAAGGTTTCGTTGGAAATCAGCCCTGGGAAACGCACACCGCGTGTATCTACACCAAACTTATTAAAGTAATAATCACATAATAGTTCACCAGATACCTTGTTCACACCATACATAGTTGTCGGACGCTGTAGTGTGTCCTGAGGCGTGTTCTTTTTAGGTGTAGATGGCCCGAATGCTCCGATAGAGCTAGGGGTAAAGAACTGCAAACCTAGTTCCCGAGAGGCTTCTAATGCATTTACTAACCCACCCATATTTAAATTCCAGGCAAGTAAAGGTTTTGCTTCAGCTGTTGCTGATAAAAGAGCTGCCATATGTATCATCGTATCCGCTTTAAAATCCTTTGCAAGCTGATGCATTCTTTCTCCGTCTGTCACATCTAAAATTTCAAAAGGACCACTTTCCGATACAGGTGAAGCTATATGTCTAATATCTGTCGCTAGTATATTTTCTGAACCATATTCTTTTCGCAATTTGGTTATTAACTCTGAACCGATTTGTCCTAAAGCTCCGGTAACCATAATTTTTTTCATAAAATCTTCCTTTCAAAAACATTTGTATTTTTGAGGGGTACACTGATGCCCTGTAAACCATTGATATCGCTAGTCTTTTATGAAAGTTATTATACAATGTTCATTCAATAAATACAACACCTCGAAATAGGGTGTTTTGGTATAATGAAATAAAGGGGGAATTCTATGAGACTGTTACCATTTATATATATATTTATTTTTGGGGTTGTTCTAACAGTAGCTTTGCAATTTTTGGAGCAACCATTTTGGTTGATTTATATTGTAATTATTGTTGTATACGTTGTATTGCTCGTTTTACCACCAATTTATACTGTATATAAATCCAACGATTTGAAAAAAATTGAGCGCTTTTTGGAGAAAAATAAAAGAAAACCTATATTTACATACGCACTTGCAGTAAAGACTGGAAATCGCGAAGAAATTATTAGTGCAATTCAACTTATATTATCCAAATACAAGCAGCCATATATGCAACAAGTGTATAAAACCATTTTAGCTTTATTTGAAAACAATATAACGCGGGTTGAACAGCTTTCTACACAAATAAGCAAAGAGCCACTCCATACATATTACATAGCTTATGCAGAAGCGCTAAAAGGTAATTTTGAGGATGCACATTCTTTAAAAGGGAAATTGGCTACTGATTGGATGCCTTATGCACTAGATGCAATCATTGCTAAAGAAAAAGGTGATTTGAGCGCTTTTCGAATAGCAGCTGAGGAGAGTATTAACTTGGCTAGAGGAGTTCAGAAGTTCAATCTTGTGTATTCGTTTGAATGGATGGAGAAAGAGATGGAAAATTAGAGAAGAAAAACAAGGCAAAAATATGCCTAGTCCTTTATGTTCCAAACTTGTTTCTATCGTCTTTGAAGGGCTATGGAAAGACTTTTTGCTATATTATTACCGATTAATTTTTTGGAGCTGGTCGTGACTAACGTCACGACCAGCAGCTCCTTTCTCGGTAATCTTATGGCGTTTATCTGTCCGTCGCCCCTTTACAACATTAGAAACTGCTTTATTACATTCTTGGAAAATTAGAGAAAAGATGCTTTCTAATTCATAGAGTAAGCTCTCGAAGATGCAATTTCGTTTGCTATTTTGCTACTTTATTTGATAAACACTTACTATTTCTTTTTGTTTCCACTAGTAAAAGGAAAAATTTACTTTCTTCATGCTCATTACAGAATCCCAAAGTAATATCCATGTAGTATATTCTCTCACATGCCTTAACCATGCTTTCTACCTATAAAAGTAGCCACCAAGTATTTAACTTGATAGCTAGTTTTATTTTTATTTAATTACCCCAAGCTCCCTACCAACTTTTTCGTAAGTAGCTATGGCTTCATCTAGCATTTCTTTTGTATGAGCTGCGGTTGGCATGTTGCGGACGCGGCCAGTTCCTTTTGGTACGGTTGGGAAGACGATGGATTTTGCATAGACACCTTCTTCAAATAGTCGTTTCGAGAATGCTTGGGTTAGTTTTTCGTCCCCAATAATACACGGTGTGATTGGTGTTTCGGAGGCACCTATATCAAAGCCAAGTTTCGATAAACCGGCTTTTAGATAATCGCCATTTTCCCATAGTTTGTCGTGCAATTCTGTGGAATCGATGATCATTTGAACTGCTGCCGTTATTGCTGCTACATCACCTGGTGGTAGCGCTGTGGAGAATAAAAATGGACGCGAGCGAACTTTTAACCAGTCGATTAAATCCTTTTTACCTGCAACATATCCACCTACAACACCAATTGCTTTGGAGAGTGTACCAATTTGGAAGTCAATTTCCTTTTCTAGTCCAAATTGCTTCACGGTTCCCTTCCCTTTACCAGTTACACCTGAGCCATGTGCATCGTCTACATAGGTGATCAGATCAAATTCCTTGGCAATTGCGACGATTTCCGGAAGCTTTGCAATGTCTCCATCCATGGAGAAAACACCGTCTGTAATTACCATTACTTTGTTGTATTGACCAGACTCTGTTGCAGCTTTTGCTTTTGCACGTAAATCATCCATATCTGAGTGGTTGAACGGTATTATTTTCGCACGTGACAGTCGACATCCATCAATTATAGAAGCATGGTTTAGTTGGTCCGACAGTATTGCATCGTTTTTGTCCATCACTGCAGAAATTGCTGCCATATTACAGTTGAATCCTGATTGATACGAAATTGCAGCTTCTGTTCCTTTGAATTCAGCTAGCTTTTGTTCTAGCTTTACGTGAAGATCAAGTGTTCCGTTGATCGTACGTACAGCTCCTGCTCCAACTCCATACTTGTCCACTGCTTCTTTTGCAATTTGTTTAAGTTCTGGATTTGTCGCAAGCCCTAAATAGTTATTAGATGATAGGTTAATGAGCTCAGAGCCTTTTACGCTGATTTTCGCTCCATTTGGACCTTCTACAGGGTCAATTTCGTTATATAAACCCTGGCTCTTTAATTCATTTAAATTTTCGGATAAAAAATTATTTAATACGTGAGACATGTTCCTCATCCTTTCACGAGTAATATTCTACTCTATCTTACCACGCTAAAGGGATGGAGGAAAATAAAGCAACTATTATAAAACCCCACAGACATTAGTCAGCGGGGATCTATAATTGTTTCTGTTAGTTGGAATCACTTGTATTCATCTAATTGTTTCGAGCATTTTTTCCTGCATTTCACTCCATCTATCCTCTTCAATGGCTGAATCGTAAAGCATCTTAATCATTTTAGATTCTCCAGCATACGTGCATAAATAATCTTGGGCAAGCTCCATTTCAGTTGCATAACGATTTCTTACTTCTGCTATTTTACCCTCATCTAACATTGTTTTGTCGATATGTGGGAAGAAATCGATAATTTCATCTCCGGTGCGCTCTGGCTCATAGACATGAGGGCTTGTCGCATCCACAATACATAATTGGAGTTCAGGAAGCACTACGCCGTCTACACTACCTGCATCAAGGCCACACCAAATATATCGAACATCCAAACCATGCAGTTTTGCTTCATCACCAAACTTCTTCATAAAAGACGATTTCCCACTACCCGGTAAACCCTTTATATACAATCTAGTTTTCAAATTTTTGGAAATAGACTCTAGCGTATCTTTTGCCCCAAGTGGAGTAAGAGACCCCATTAAACGATGTGTTTCCTTTGGATTCTTTTGCAGTTGAATATTACCGATGTTTTTCTTTGAACGCTCTTCAAGCAATGCGTTAATCCCATCCCAGCTGATAGCTACCTGTATAAGCTGTTCCCATTCATCGTGAATTTTTTTTGCTCGAGATAATGCTTGAAGCCCCTTTGTTAGCCATACATCATTATTAATCTGCTTTTCTTTTACTATTGGACCAATGTCACGGAGTTTCCGATCACTATAAGCTTCATAATAGGGAACCCATTCATGCCCTGCTCCATAATAGATGGGATCTACGGTGTCAGCTTGTAAGTAAAGTGTTTTTGTTTCATTAATATATATACCCTCCAGCAAATCTTCATGCATAGGATCGTAAAACCACTCCATGTTTTTACCTCTGCGTACTGCTGTATAGCCTATTTCCTTGAATATATCAGTTAATCGATAGGTAGTCGGTCCTTTAAAAAAATATACTTTGTTCGCTTCTTGAATAATTTCTTTATAAAAGCTTTTCACACCTTGTCCTGTATATGACCTTCCCATATAATGAGTAATTATCCCGTTCATAGCATCATCCTCCCTATCATTCCTTCAAGAAATACTATATGCACTTACCTGGTAAAATATGAAAAAGAGTGCGAAAATCAAGGTTGATTTTCCACACTCTCTTTAACATCCGGCAATGTATAACCGGAAATTTTATATAATATTTTTTGTGATAACGGCAATGAATAGTGAACTATCTGACCGAGCAATAAAGCAATAATAATCGTACCTAGTCCCACCGGTCCACCAAGCGCCCAGCCTGCTAGTGCCACAATTATTTCAATACCGGTTCGCACCTTTTTAATACTCCAGCCTGTTTTCACCATGAGTAATAGCATAAGTGAATCGCGCGGACCCGCTCCAACCTTCGGAGAAACATAAACTCCAACACCCACTGCTATCACAACAACCCCTATAATAAATATAACTAGCTGACCTATGTAACTAGTTATATCTGGCAAAATCCAGTTAAACACATCTATAAAGGAACCTAAAAAAAGAATATTTAACCATGTTCCAAGCTGAGGAAATTTCTTTGTCCCCATTATCGTGATTAACACAATGATAATACTCGCCAAAATCGTCCAAGTACCAATGGTTAAACCTAAATGATTATGTAAACCAATATGAAACACATCCCATGGCCCAATTCCAAATTGTTGTCCCTTTATAGTCATGGAAATACCCAAGGCCATCATTGTGACTCCAGTAACAAAAAATACCCAACGCCAAACTAATTGCTTCATACTAAAGATCCTACTTCCTGTTTAGAAAAGCGCAAGCGTCTATGATAGCCCTGATAACGCTGGAAGAATTGCAATAAAGGCGTTTTTTATCTTTATTCGCAAGTCTGAAGCGACTCGAAGGGCTAGGCGCTAGAGCTAGACAGATAATAACTAAAAAGCATATACTCCCTTTGAAAAATATTTCTTCAAAAAAACTTGCCTATAGTAGGTCAATTATAACGATGTTTTAAAGAAACCATCACATTTTAATAATTTCTGCAATTCGACCATTCGTTAGTTTTAGCAAATCCTGCAAGCTTAGTTTCACCTGAAGACCGATTTTCCCACCACTTACAAGAACAAAATCCAAGCTCTCTGCACTTGTGTCTATCCATGTTGGGAATAACTTTTTCATACCAATTGGGGAACATCCACCTCTAATATATCCAGTGGTCGGTAGCAATTCTTTCAGCGGTAACAACTCCACTTTTTTCTCCCCTACCGCTTTAGCAACTTCTTTTAAATTCAACTCTTTATGTACAGGAATAATGCATACATAATGTTTATTTGTTCCGGCCGTAACAAGTAATGTTTTATACACAACAAAAACGGGATAGCCTATTTTATCAGCTACAGTTACCCCGTCTACTTGATCGCCAGTAAGCTCATATTCAATTAATTCGAACGTAATTTTCTGTTGTTCTAATTTACGAACTGCATTCGTTTTTAGTTTTTTGCTCATGTTCAAGTGCCCCTTCTTAAGCTATATGGAAGAAACTTGGCTGTTGGTCAGTAAAACCATATTTTTGCATGTGTACTTGAAATGAGTATTTCGCAATTGCTTGTTCTCTGAATCTTCTTTTTTGTAAATTCTCCTCCAAAACTTTAGGAGATTGAAAGTCCGATTGAACAGAACGATTGGATACTGCTGCCTCATCTTCTTTTTGCCTTTTAGCTTCAACCGCAATTTGTCTAGTCGCTTCTTGGTTTAATAATATTTGTGATTGAACCGTTTGAATTTTCGAAGTAGCATTAGCTGCTATCCTTAAGTCTTGTGGAGATGGTACGTCAGAAGCAAGAGCAGAGCTTCGAGCCTTTTCCAAGAGTTCAATCGTTTTTTCTAGTGTTGGTCCTCCAATTGTTTGCACAGGCACAGAAGGACCTTTAATATCTAGCATATTTTTGTTTTTTTCTATTTGTTGATACTCTTTAATTGCGGCATCCACTTCATTGGAAACGCTTTCTTTTTCCTTATTTCCAAGTAACAAATCCTCCAACTCAGTCAAAGTAGGATTCTTTCTAGGCTGATAGAACGCTGCGTTTTTGCGATAAGCTTGTCCTACATCTTTTCGCTGAAAAGCACGCTTTCGCTGCTCTACTGCAGCTATTTCATTTGTAGCACCATTACCAGTTGCTCTTACTAATGTCATCTATTCCACCTCTTCCCGTATAGTTATCCTTCTTAATATTTTACCACTTTCACAAAATATTCAAACTTACTATTGTCATAAAGTTTGTGCACACAAAGACTCAAATAAATTTTTATGAAAATTAAATAAAGCAAGGACTTTAATACTAGGAAAGGAAATATATAATTTTATTTATTTAACAAAAGCATTCAAAAGTCCCTACTTCTTATAAAGAAATAAGCCCCTGAAATTATAATCAGGAGCTTAATCTATCCTATTATTACTTATTAATCAAATTAGATTGGAATAATTTGTTCCATATATTCCTTAATCATTTCCTCGCTCATTTCCCCTGTAATGACTTTTTCAATTTTACCTTCCGGGTTAATAAGTAAAGTTGTTGGCAAAGGATTAATCTTGTATGTTTCCATTACACTTTTGTTGTCATCGATTAGTACTGGAAAGCTTAAACCTTTACGATCTATAAATTTTTGAACGGAAAAATTAGATTCCCCTACATTAACCGCTAGTATTTCAAGCCCTTTATCTTTATATTCTTGGTATTGTATGTCCATAAGGGGAAATTCTCTTTCGCATGGCTTACACCAGGTTCCCCAAAAGTTTAAGAAGACTCCTTGGCCTTTATAATCGGACAGTTGATGTTTTTCTCCATTCATATCCACAAGTGCAAAATCAGGAGCATCATCTCCCACCTGTATTAATGCAGTTCTTTCCTTCGTTAAATTTGTATAAATAGTAAAAACAATCGCCACTACCATTAAAGCTAAAATAATGGTACGCATATAGAAGCGTTTTTTCTTTTTATCCATTTTTGGTCAGTCCCTTCTTTAATGAATTACTTGCGTTTCCACAGCACAAGCATCATTCCAGTTATAAACGTAAATGCAATGAGTGCTAAAAATGGAATTGTTACAAATCCAAACCAATTGATATATTGTCCTGAACACGGAACACCGTTTGTACATGCACTAAACTCACTTAAAGAAGGAATTTTTTGCAATGCATAATGATAGCTAGAAACTAGCATTCCTACTACCGAAAGCGGAAGAATATACTTATAAATCTTTGCGTCATTCTGGTAAAAAGCAATACCTAAGAAAACGACAAGTGGGTACATTAAAATTCGCTGATACCAGCAGAGCGTACATGGTATAAATCCCATCCGCTCGCTAAAAAATAAGCTTCCTATCATCGCAATAATCGATGTTATCCATGCTATAAGAAGCGGTTTATTTATCATCTGTAGCCTCATCTACCATTTCTATAAAATCATCCATTGTTTGTCCAATAAATTCTTTACCACCAATATAAATTGTTGGTGTCGAATTGACACCTAGATTATTCGCTGTACTCATATCTTGATCCCAAGCTTCCTTCGCCTTCCCGTCGTTAAAAGCAAGCTTCACTTTTTCAACTTCTTCTCCAGTTGCAACTTCTGCTAACACCGCACTCAAAAATTCCTCTGTCATTAAATTTGCTTCCCCAGATTCATTTGTTTGATTGGCGAACAGGAGATGATGGAAATCCCAGAATTTCTCATTACCTAGTTCCTGGTAAACCGTTTCAGCAAATTGTGCTGAAGTCGTTGAATCTGCCGCGATAAACGAATAGTTCATAAAGTAAAATTTCGCTTTCCCTGTTTCCACTAATTCCTGATTGATCATTGGAAGGAGTGTGTTATTAAACTCCCCACAGTGTGGACATTTATAATCACCAAATTCAACAATCTCAACTGGCGCAGACTCTTCTCCTAGAAAAGGTTGCCCCTCGTAATCTATTACTACTGCATCTTCTTTAGCATTCGTTAACATGACAATGGCAATAAGACATACCGCCACTACACCGATGAACCAAAATAATTTCTTTGACATATAAAACACTCCTCAGTTTAAATTAAAACTACATAACGTAGTGTAATTGGATAAAAATTTACGCAAGAGCGTAAATAAAAAATGCACATAGTAAAATAAATACTACCAATGACAAAAATGCTTTTTTCAATGGAATCCTCCACTGAACATCCTTTAATGGATTTAACATATACTCAATCCGGTAATTCACAGATGTGTCTGCAAATGATGCATAAGCAAATGGCATTTTTTCTTGCTTGCCTACTTTCAACATTTTCAAAAGTGCACTACCCAAGTTCATAGATGTCTCCTGTTTCCTAATGGCAAATTCATCTGCCAATACTTCCTGGATGATTCTATATTGATGGCTGAACCACTTTAAAATCGGGATATAGCCAATTGTGGATGCACAAAGTGAAAGTAAAAATATTTTTAGCGGATCACGATTGTCTTTATGATATATCTCATGAGCAACGACAGCTTTTAACTCATCATCCGTTAGTAAGTTTATCAACCCTGTCGATATAATAATTTTAGGCTTCATAAATCCCATGGTTATCGCCATAGGTACCGGATTCGAAATGATGATGAAATCTTTTTTTCCACTACTATGCATCTGATTCATATCGTTCGTAAGTAAATTATCTTTATATCGCTCAAAATGTTTTTTCAAGCGTGAAGCATAGAAAAATTGAGATCCTATATGCCAAATGGAAAATAAGAGCGTATAGATTACGAGTGCATCAAGCGCATATTCAAGTGAAGACAATCCGATTGCTTTCAGCCAGCTATGACAAACTTCCACAATATTAAATTTGACATTCCAGCCTGCCAACATAGATATGACATACAAAGCCATTTGAATAAAAATCGTTCCTGAAATGACAAGGGACAAGAAAAATAGGAGAGATGATTGACGTTTAGACATATACTACATATCCTTTTTCAATTCTTTAATTTTTTGCTCGAGCTTTGCTACAAGATCATCATCTACGTCTTCTAGCGCATCTAGCATATGACTGACAACAACGTTTCCGAATTCATCCATCAACTCGTTTGTCATTTCTTTTGACTGCTCACTTAAAAACTCTACTCGTGACTGAACTGGTTTAAAAAGTGATGATCTACCATCTGCACGTTTTTGCAGAATACCCTTATCAACTAATCTGTTCATCACTGTCATAACTGTATTAAAGTTAGTCATCTTCTCCTTATCCAGAACTAGCTGAACATCCTTTATAGTCATTTCTACGTCATTCCATAAAATATCCATAATTTTTGCTTCAAGAGGTCCAAAAAAACGATTCAATCCACTTTCGTTAATTTTAAATTTTCGAATCAACATGATTTATCCACCCCACATTACTCATTGTAGTGCGAGTGACTTTTCTAGTCAACAATTGTTCCTCAAGATTCATATCATAATATTTTATAGCTGTATTACTTGGAATTTCCTGTTACACTACAAATTGTAGTTTATATAAAAAAGGAGATTTATGCAATGATAAACAAACGAATATTTATTATCGGTATAGTACTAGTTTTAGTTCTCACTTCCCTGTTCTTTTTGTTCAAATCAAAGGAACTAGCTTATGAAATATATAACACTAACTCTCCTTCTCGATTGCAAGAAGTGCATTTGAACGTATCGGACCTTGAAAAATTATCGGCATTCTACCAAGAAGTAATTGGCTTTGGTATTTTAAAAGAAGAACAAAATAAAGTAACACTAACTGCTGATGGATCTACCTCTTTACTTGTCTTAGAGGAAATGCCAGATTCAGTGGAGAGACCTATCGGAACAACCGGCCTCTACCATTTTGCCATCCTATTACCAGATCACGCTAGTTTAGGTACAATGCTTATGCATCTTTCTCAGACCGAGTATCCCATGGATGGAGCCGCAAATCATCAATATAGTGATGCACTTTATCTAACTGATCCAGATGGAAACGGGATTGAGATTTATGTGGATCTTCCTCCTGAAAAATGGGAACGAACAAAAAATGGAGGATACGAAGGTGGCTCCTATCCGATTGACTTTGAAAAGCTTGTAGAAGAAGCTACTCCTTCTTGGATTGGTCTTCCAGAAAAAACTCGCATTGGTCATATGCATTTACAAGCTTCTGAACTTGAAATCACTGAACAATTTTATGTGGAAGGTCTTGGCTTTACAATTACCAAGAAAGGAAATGGAAGCCTATTTTTATCAAAAGATCACTACCATCACCATGTCGCATTGAACACATGGTCTGGAACTGGTTTACCCGCTCCGCCACCCAATTCGAGAGGATTAAAACAGTTCACAATTATCTTTACGAAAGAGGAAATAGAAGAAACAATATCACAGCTTAAACGTTTGGAATTCCCTTTCGAAGAAGCTGATGGCTCGATTATAGTGAAGGACCCCTCTGGTAATAAGTTACACATCATGTCCAACTAAAAATTAGAAACTTATAAGTTGAAAAGGTACGTCCATCACTGCAATTGCCATTGACGTATGATATATTAATTTTTAATGGTAGTTCGAAGGGATGTTATAAAATGAAGAAAAGTGTAGTAATTGCAGAGAAGCCCTCTGTAGCACGAGATATCGCAAATGTATTGAAGTGTCATAAAAAAGGAAATGGTTATTTAGAAGGTGACAAATATATCGTTACTTGGGCATTAGGGCATTTAGTGACATTAGCAGATCCTGAAAGTTATGATGCAAAATATAAAACATGGAACTTGGATGATTTACCAATGCTCCCAAATGACTTGAAGCTAGTAGTTATCAAGCAAACTAGCAAACAGTATAATGCAGTCAAAAGTCAATTAGTCCGTACAGATGTCATTGATATTATCATTGCAACTGACGCTGGACGTGAAGGTGAATTAGTAGCGAGATGGATTATTGAAAAAGCAAAGGTAAACAAGCCAGTTAAACGTCTTTGGATCTCCTCCGTAACAGACAAAGCTATTAGAGAAGGCTTCCAAAATCTAAAACCTGGTAAGGCTTATGAAAACTTATATCATGCAGCAGTTGCAAGGTCTGAAGCCGATTGGTATATCGGGTTAAATGCAACCCGTGCACTTACAAGTAAATTCAATGCGCAGCTATCCTGTGGACGTGTTCAGACTCCTACTGTCGCTATTATTGCACAACGAGAAGATGAAATAAGAAATTTTAAGCCTAAAACATATTACGGCGTGGAAGCACATACGGACCAAAAGCTAAAGCTCACATGGGTGGATAAGCAAACGAATGAATCCAGAACATTCTCCAAAGAAAAAGTAGAACAAATCGTTGCTAAAGTAGATAAAAAGCAAGGAACAATCGTAGATGTGGATAAAAAACAAAAGAAAAGCTTTGCTCCTCAACTATATGACCTAACTGAATTACAACGTGATGCCAATAAAATATTTGGCTATTCAGCCAAAGAAACACTTGGAATTATGCAAACCTTGTATGAGCGACATAAAGTATTAACGTATCCTCGTACGGATTCAAGATATATTTCTACTGATATTGTAGAGACATTACCAGAACGATTAAAGTCATCTGGAATTGGTCAATATAGACCATTCGCCAACAAAGTATTGCAAAAACCCATCAAAGCGACCAAAGCATTTGTCGATGATAGCAAGGTTTCCGATCATCACGCAATTATCCCAACAGAAGAAACAGTGATCCAATCTAACTTTACTGACAAAGAACGTAAAGTTTATGATTTAGTTATTAAACGTTTTATAGCAGTACTTTATCCACCATTTGAATATGAGCAAATTACGGTCAAAGCATCCATTGGCGATGAAATATTTGTAGCAAAAGGAAAAACGATTCTTTCTTCAGGCTGGAAGGAAGTTTACGAAAATCGTTTTGATGAGGATGATAATACTGAAGACATGAAAGAACAACTACTTCCTAGTATGAACAAAGGCGATAAACTATCCGTTAAATTAGTGGCTGAGACTTCAGGGCAAACGAAAGCCCCTGCAAGATTTAATGAAGGATCTTTACTTACAGCAATGGAAAATCCAGCAAAATATATGGGTACCCAAGATAAAGAACTGGCAAAAACATTAGATAAAACGGGCGGCTTAGGAACGGTAGCTACAAGAGCAGATATTATTGAAAAACTTTTCAACTCATTCCTTATGGAGAAAAAAGGGAAGGATATTTACCTAACTTCCAAAGGAAAACAGCTACTAGAATTAGTTCCTGGAGACTTGAAAACTCCTGCCCTTACAGCTGAATGGGAGCAAAAACTGGATGCAATTGCAAAAGGGAAATTGAGTAAAAATGTATTTATCAATGAAATGAAAACTTATACAAAAACAATTGTTAGTAATATCAAAAATAGCGAAAAGAAATTCAAGCATGACAATATATCGACCAAAAGCTGCCCTGACTGCGGCAAACCTATGCTTGAAGTTAACGGGAAAAAAGGAAAAATGCTCGTTTGTCAGGATCGCGAATGTGGTCACCGCAAAAACGTTGCTAGAGTAACCAATGCCCGCTGTCCACAATGTAAGAAAAAACTAGAATTGCGTGGTGAAGGTGATGGCCAAATCTTCACTTGTAAATGTGGATACCGTGAAAAACTATCTGCTTTCGAACGCCGTAGAAAAAATTCAGGTGGCAAAGTCGATAAACGCGATGTACAAAAGTATTTAAAGAAACAAGATCAAGAGGAAGAACCAGTAAACACTGCACTTGCAGATGCATTAAAAAAATTGAACTTAAAATAACACCAATCAAGCTGTACATCCATTTCCTATTAGGATTTGATGTATAGTTTTTTTGTCCTATTTAAAATAGGGTTTCCAACTATTATTAATTACTTTTTAAGAATATTACTATAAATCATTCTACTTATTCTTAATCTGGTCATAATTACATTATTTTTTATTATTACATTACTTTTATCTCACCCTTTTTCTTTCAGTAAATGATATTATTGACATAACAATCTGGAACTTTTGGGGGTCAAATAGTTGGATATAGTTCATCCTTTTACGAAAACAATATTAAGTACTTCAGAAAATTTTATCCTCGTACTGGACGAAACTGGCAAGATATTAAATAAGAATAATGCGTGGAATAACTCTAAACACGCGAGCGAATACACACTACTTATGACAGAAAACTCTAGCTTCACAGATTTATTGGAGTCGACTCATAACTACGAGCAATTAGATTCTATCCAACAGGTACTGCGTGGAGAAATAGATGAATTTCGTAAAGAATTCACTTGTCTTATAGAAAAAAATGATTATCACTACTTATTCCATACGTATAAATTGAAGCTTTCTTCGGATCGAATAGGTGCAATTATTATTTATTCGGTATATAAAAAGCATGTAATAGCGAATTCAGAGACGACTAGTATTTTAGAAAGTATGACAGATGCTTTCTTTTCTCTGGATAAACATTGGAATATCACCTATATAAATGAATATGGAAAAACCTTATTAAGCAAAGTGCATCCCAGCTTTAACTATTCTAATTCCGAAAGTCCATCTTTAATAGATACAGAGTTTTACCCTTTCCTTCAACAGGTTATGTTGGAGAATAAAACTCAGCAACAGGAAATTTACATCCCCTCTATACCAACTTGGTTCGAGGTAAAAGCCTATCCAAGAGCTGAGGGAGGATTGTCGGTATTTTTTCATCATATAGCCGAAAGAAAAAGTATAGAAAAAGATTTAAGAAGCTTTGCGTACTATGACTTTTTAACGAACTTGCCTAATCGAAGAATGACTTATGATATTCTTCAGCACAAAATAAAAAACGATGAGCCTTTTTCCTTTTTCTACATAGAATTAAATGGTTTCAAATTGGTAAATGATATGTATGGGCATGCACGAGGAGATGCAATTCTTGTAGATATAGCCACCTTTTTTAACCAAACTATAAAGATTGATAAAGTAGTTGCACGTGTGGGTGGCGATGAGTTTGTTATTTTTACAGATGAAGTTAATAATGAACAGCTAAGCATAATTGCAAACAAACTTATTCAAGACTTCCAACAAATTTCTGAGTCTATATCAGTGCCATCTATTCCTCTTAGCCTTAGCATCGGAATTTCCCGGTATCCAGAAGATGCACCCGACACCGACTTACTATTTCGTTATGCTAATATTGCGATGTATGCTTCTAAGAAACGAAACAGAAATAACTTCAGTTTCTTTGAACGCACTATGATTGAAGAGTTAGAAAGAAAGGTTAATATTGAAAATGAATTACATGGGGACTTAAAGGAAACAACGATTCACTTCGTCGTACAGCCTCAATTCAATTCCAAAACAAATGAAGTAATTGGTATAGAGGTACTCACTCGTTGGATTCATCCAGAATACGGATATATTACGCCTCCAGAGTTTATTGAAATTGCCGATAATAGCGGAAGAATTGAGGAACTAACGAAGTATTTAATCAGCGAGGTGTTTTCCAAAGTTTCTAGATGGATTCAGGATTATGGATTTGATAAGCCAATAGCTATCAATATCACTCCTAAGCTACTTGGAAATAGAAAGTTTTTTAATGATTTAATTCATTTTATCCAGTATTATAGGATTCCACCCCAAATGGTAGATATTGAAATTACGGAAAATGCAAATCTAGATACTGATCAAAATATTTTAGATAATATTGCGTTTTGTCGAAAACATGGTATTCGCTTATCTCTAGATGATTTCGGTACAGGTTATTCAAAGTTAGCAGATCTTGTCGATTTTCAAATAGATAAATTGAAAATCGACAAGTATTTTGTGGACAAAATTGGTAAAGAAACAAATGCCGAACTCATTCTGCACACATTTATGAATCTTGCCAAAGGATTAAAATGCGATGTTCTGGCGGAAGGCGTAGAAACAAAGGAGCAGGTCGATTATTTGAATAGCCTCGGCCTCACGTACTTCCAAGGTTATTACTTTTCAAAACCAATTTCTCTTGATGAATTTGAACTGAACTACTTACAAAAAAAGTTATAAGCCAAATAAAAATAGGTGAAGAAAAATAGAACATTTTTCTTCACCTGTTTTTATTACTGGTTCATCATCCCTATTTCACTTGAATTGAAACAGAGCCGTCTAAGTAATTGGGATATGCTATGAAATCTATTTTCACGGGGTTAATAATATCCTTTGCATCTATAGTAATTTCTGCATGCTGCTCCTCTTCGTCCCCCCAATTAGCTTGCATTCCTATATCAACTATCTCGCCTTTAGCGTTTTCTCCTTGAGAAAATAAGGAATACGTATGATTCTCTCTTATCGGCTGATATTTGAGTTCAATTGTATTACCGCCAACATTTACTACTTCCATTTTTCCATCGGATGGCTGCTCAAGGATTTCCTTTTTTGCAAAGTCTACTAGCAAGTAGCTTTCTACTTTAGGGAGTGCCTGCACCTTATCAAACTTTAGGTAAAGCTCTTTTGGTTCTTTAAAATAGTTACTTTGTAAAAAATACGTATTTACTTTGAGTTGATTTTCACCAAAACCAGTTATTCCATTTTGAATGGAACTCCATACTTCTCCCTTTTCGTCTTCTATTCGCATATCCTCAAACTGCAATATTTTCTTTTCATTTTGTTCATTAAATTCTAAAGTTACAGATACTCTTAGTGGATATACTTTTATTTCTTTTAATCTAATTTGTTGACCATCTATCTCAACGGTTTCATTTAATGTATAGACTTTCCCCGCTTTTATTTCATTTTTAAGAGTAAATGGCACTTTAAATAATATTGTTTTATTAGCCTGCTTCACTTCAAATTGAACTTCAAAATTATTACTTTTAAATTGCTCTGGCTCAACAAATACAAGACTAAATTGGTCCACTTTTCTATTTGCTGTTTCTTGGTCTGGTAAATCATAACTACTCGATGCTACTAGCTCATGCTCATCATTAAATAGCTTAATATGTTCATAATCCATATTATCAAGTGAATGCGGAGCCTCTAAAGTGTAAAATATTTCAGCACCTGTTTCATCGATAATAATTCCATCTACCGTAAACGATATATTATTTTTAACTTGAGTAATACCAATAGACTCATAATAATCATTTTCAACTATAGCTTCGATGCCTTTATCAAACTGAATGAGATACACAAACCGATCCATCCCTGGAATAGTAGAAATAGCACTTGCGAATGTCGGTGATACACGAATAGACGTCACAAAGGTTAGTATCAGAATTGCTGCAACTGAGAATGCCCATAGCGTTTTTTTACGCCTACGCTTTCTGGACTTCGCTTGGAATAACCCCTGTAGAATAGCATCATTTACGAGCTGTTCAGGTACAATAACTTGTTCTAGCTTTTTCTTAGTTTTATCAAGCATTTCTTCTTCTTTTTCATACATGGTCTGCATCTCCCTTCTCCGATAGAAAGTCTCTAAGTGACTTGAGTGCTTTATGAAGCCTTGACTTTACAGTGCCCTCTGGGATTTTCTCAAGTTCTGCAATTTCTTTTATTTTCGTATTTTGAAAGTACTTTAGAAATATTAGCTGCTGTTCACTGCTTGATAAGGATGCTATTGCTTCGTTGATCTCTAGGTGGGTAGTGTCTTCGTTAAATCCTATTTCCTGTACCATTTCGCTTGATCTATATCTTTTACGCTTTTTCAACTGATCCTGACAATAATTCATCATGATCCGAACTAGCCATGTTTTCACATAGATCGGTTCTTTTACTGTATGTATTTTTTGGTAAGCCCGAAAAGTTACTTCTTGCATTGCTTCAAGTGCATCATGTTCATTTTTTAAAAATGCTAAGGCCGTTTGATATAATGTATCTTTATATAATTGCATTATCAGTAAGAAAGCTTGTTCATCCCCTATTATTGCTTTCTTAGCGGTTTCTACTTCTTCCACTCGGTCACCCCCTTGTTCTGTTATACATTAGACATCCCAAAGTTGAAAAAGTTCATTTAAATAATAAATTAATACGACATATAAAAAAGATGCCTCCATGTTACCGAGACATCTTGACTTAACTTAATGTGCATCAATTGGTTCTTTGCAAAGGTTTTTGCTCATTTGGGCGTATTCGACAAACACACGAGCGAGCTCTCTTAAACGATCGTGTACATCGTTATCAATAATTACATTATTTTCATCGAAGTGGTCTTTATGCGTATAAACATAATTCGGTGTAACTAAGCATCTAAAATAATCTAAAATCGGTTTAAGCTGATTTTCAATTACAAGATGATGCTGGTATGTGCCCCCATTTGCCACGATTGACACTGGTTTGTAGCGCATTGACTTCGGATGCAGGAAATCGAATGTGTTTTTCAACACACCTGGTATAGAACCTTGGAAAATAGGTGAAGCAATGATAAATCCATCGGCTTGATCGAATTTACTTACAAGTAGCTTCATATCATCATTGTAATTTTCAAATGGACGTCCATCTACAAACTGATGCTCGTAATTTGAAAGGCGAATAATTTCTAATGTGTACTCCTGATTAATTTCTTCTATATAGTCTTTCACTTGATCTAGGATGACACCTGTTTTTGTGCCGATTATCGTTCCGTCTACGAGTAAAATTTTCATCTTACAAAAACCTCCTTATTCGTCCTTTATTGTATCAAAAAAAGGTGCTAATATTGCAAAAAGAGACCCTATTTCTCAAAGTTCATCCTTTTGACGGAGGGGTTATTCGTCTCTTGTATATGCGTTGGAGGTGTCAAGCTTACAACAAGATCACCTGGATTGGCACTGAGTTCCATTTTGGTCGTAAAGAACTTCAATGTGCCATCTGCTCGAATAATATAAAGTAAGGTCGATTCTTTCGCACGAGCATCTAAGTATTGATTGTAATCGTACTGTTCTGTAATATTAGTCTTTCGAATGACAAAGCCTTTTAACACAAGTTCCGTTAAATCATAAATATTCGCGGAGCTATTAAATAGCGTTTTCCCACCTATAGATGGATGGTACTCATTTTCTGAAATGTTGCTAGAGGCAGTTTGATATAGTGCATCTCGTCCTAACTCCACTACAAAGTTCGAGCAGATTAATGCATTATAGGCATCCATTTCGGTTGCAGCAATCATTTTTGGAAAGGGAGCAAGATCTAAGGAATACTCTGTCTGCTCGGATAATATATCCCCTGCATAAGTAGGGACTCCTAGTTTCCTTGCATATCGAAGCTGCTCCCATGAATTATCGACTACTAGAACATCCATTTTCTCGTTAAGCAATGAAAGTGCAAGCTCTGCCGTAAAGGCATTTCCTCCTACAATAAGTACGCCCGGTTTTTCTGTAGCAACAAGCTTGAGTTTTTTGGCAACCCATCCGATGGACAATCCATGGAAAATTACAGTTGCAAACACGAGGGCAAATGTTAAAGCAGTAAGCATTTCTGCATCCTCATAACCACTTTCTTGTAACACAGTAGCAAAATATCCGGAAACAGTGAGGGCCACAATCCCTCGAGGGGCGATCCATCCGATCAATATTTTTTCATTGTTCATTAGATCTGTTCCAATAGTCGATAACCATACGGATAAAGGACGAACGACAAACAACATTGCTAATACGAATAACACGATTTGAGGATTAAATATTTCCAATAATATACTAGAGTTTAAAGAGGCCGTTAACATAACAAATATACTAGAAACAAGTAATACGGATATATTTTCTTTAAAATGTCTCATATCGTTAATGGATGCAATATGCATATTGGCCATCGTTATACCCATAGCGGTTACGGCAAGTAAACCTGTTTCGTGCATAATTACATCAGAGAAAACAAAAACCAATAGTACAACCGCAAACACGACAGGTGCTTTTAAATACTCTGGTATCTGACCTTTTTCAAACATTTTCCCTAAGATCCAGCCGAACAACCAGCCCAATCCCCCGGAAAAAATGGAACCTGCGAAGAAAAGTAAAAACGATGTGAACGATTCATCACCATTTATAAACTTGATGGCTTCAAATGCAAATACAGCTAATAATGCACCAAACGGATCTACTACAATCCCTTCCCATTTTAGAATTGCCGCTGGTCTAGATTTCAACTTCGCTTGTCTAAGTAACGGCAAAATAACCGTTGGACCAGTTACGATAAATAGCCCCCCGATAACAAAAGCGACAGCAACCGATAGTCCCGCAATATAATGCGCAGCAAGGGAACCTGCTATCCAAGCAATGAAAGCTCCCAGCGTTACAATTCGAGTAAGTGGCTTGCTAAAGCTCCGTACTTCACGGAAATCTAGATTTAAACTTCCTTCAAATAATATAATAGCAACCGCTAAAGAAATAAGCGGGCTAAACAATTCACCTAAACTCTCCTGTGGGTTGATCAGTCCCAAAATCGGTCCAACTAATAGTCCTACTATCGACATTAATACTATTGCAGGCATTCGTATACGCCATGCCAACCATTGCGAAAATATTCCTAATACTACAACAAACATTAAAACGAATAACATCGAATCTAACATAGCGTCTCCCCTTATTTATTAATTTTTTCCTGATCTACAAAAATATCTCCTCGATTATCCCAATTGAATAATTCTTCTCGTGAAATTGGCTGTTCTTCTATTTTTTCCATAGGCTTAGCGTTTAAAATATCTAATGGTTTATAGATTGTTACATTCTTTTTTGTATTATGTATTGCGTAATGGTACATAGAAAAAGCCAGCTGTTTACCTTCTATGGAGCGCATTCTTTTTAAAGGTCCTATTAATAGAGGATTTATAAGTTGGAAAACACCTTCGGACAGGCGCTCTCCTAAGCGGAACTCGCCCCGCCCCCCTGTTAACAAGGAAGGTCTATAAATAAATAGATGCGGCAGCTCCATTTCTATTAATCCCTCCTCCATCTTACCCTTTACTCTACTATAGAAAAAAAGAGATTTTTTATTGGAGCCAATCGCTGAAACCACATGAAAATTTGGAATCCCACGTTTTTTTGCTAAAGAAGCAATTCGTAATGGATATTCTAAATCTACTCGCTCAAAGTTCTCTTTTGATTTGGCTTTTTTCCACGTAGTCCCTAAACAGCAAAATAGATCATCTGCAATATCTAAATCGCTTTCCTCTAATCTATCAAAATTTTTCACCTGAATATCTAGCTTGGCATGCTTATAAGAAAAGTCTCTTCTAACTATTACCGAAACTGCTGCATATTCTTCACTCTCACATAATTGTTTTACTAGAAACTGTCCAGTAAAACCGGTAGCACCTACTACTATAGCTACTCTTCTAGCCATATTACTTCCCTCCTTGTCATAAGCACCAGTACAAATCCATACACTAAAGAGATAACCTTTGGAAAGGAAGATGAAATTTGAAACTAGCTTATTTATTGAATACATTACCACACCGTGGACTTTATCCTGCAGATCGTGCAATAGCATTACTTTCTTCATTAAAACCAACTAACTTCGAAATTTTTGTGCATAGTTCTAATACAAGCCTCATTCAATATTTAAAAAAACAACAGATTAAACCTTTACTGTATAGAAATAATGCTCACCTGATCGAGGAAATGAAAGCTTTTAATCCGACTTGCATCATGCATGATGGTGGAAATTCGGAAAAAGATCTAATTCGTCGTTTAAAAGTGTTGGGTAGTGCGCTTATTCATTTGGACGACCATGGAGATGGCGGGGCTTTAGCTGATCTTGTTATTCAATCGCTGTATGAAAATCCAAAGGACTTAGCGAAAGAGCATTATGTACTTGGTCCGCTTGGATATATTCAAACAAAAAAAGTTATCTATAAAAATAATAACATGATACAGGATCCCCCGCATATAATCGTATCCTTCCCTCATGAAGATCCCGAAAATTTAACTTATCGAACTTTAAGACATCTTGTACAGCTCCATATTCCACTGCAGATTAGCGTGTTAGTGGACGAACATTACAAGCATGATGTGCTCGACCTAAAACGTTTTGCACTTACACGTAAATCTATACAAATTATCTCTACAACGGAGCCCGAAACGTTCCTTTCAAATAGCGATATCGTCATAACTTCTGGATCGTATATGCCATTCTTAGTTGCACAATTTCAAATACCTTGCATCGTACTCTGTGCACATGAAGAAGAAGTTAACTATGCATTTCCACAAGAAGGACATGGTTTCGCAAACCTAGGACTTGGTAGAAAAATAAAACAATCTTACCTTCAAAATGCGGTGATGGAAATTATCCTGCATGATAATAGAAGAAATGCCTATATACAAAAACAGAAACGCTTTGATTTTAGTAATAACATAGTAGAATTGGTAAAACTAATTGAACAAACGATTGCAAGTTCGAAAGAGGAACAAGAAATCGTACGCTAAGTCCATTTTTATGCTACAATAAATGCAAAATGACGAAGGTGTTTGATGATGACAAAGTCACAACTACAATCAGAAATTGCAGAGCTAAAATTGGACTATATTAACTTGCAAGGTGATATGGAAAAATTAGAATCAAATGGCCATCCTACTCAGGTTGAAAATGCTGAACGTAGACTAGCGAAAATGGAAGAAAAACTTGCAGAACTAAACAAACAGCTCGCGGAATTATCATAATCCGCAGAGCTTTCTTTTTGGAGGAAATAAATACATGAGCTTATTAGTAGAAAATTTAGGACATACATTCGGAGATCGCACCCTTTTCAAGGAAGTTTCATTTCGCTTAGTCGAAGGTGAGCATGTAGGACTTGTAGGTGCAAACGGTGTTGGTAAATCAACATTGATGAATATTTTGACAGGAGAAATTATTCACGATGAAGGTCGTGTGGAATGGCTACCAGGTACCCATTATGGATACTTAGATCAGCATACTCGTCTTGAATCGGGTCGCACGATGTTTGATACGCTTCGTGATGCCTTTTTACCACTTTATAAAAAAGAAGCAGAGTTAAATGAAATAATTGGAAAAATGGCAGATGCAACTCCCGAAGAGCTCGAAGTGTTATTAGAGCAAATGGCAGAAATTCAAGATGCTTTAGATGCTGGAGACTTTTATTCATTAGATATGAAAGTAGAAGAAGTTGCTAGAGGTCTTGGACTAGACGCTATTGGCTTAGATCGCCCAGTTGAGGCACTTTCTGGTGGTCAGCGTACAAAAGTTTTACTGGCGAAGCTATTATTAGAAAAGCCTAAAGTATTGCTTTTAGATGAGCCTACCAACTATTTAGATGAAGAGCATGTAAACTGGCTTTCCAACTATTTGAAAAACTATCCCCATGCGTTTTTATTAATTTCGCATGACACAGAATTCATGAACGGCATTGTAGGAGTCATCTTCCAGTTAGAGTTTTCAAAACTGACAAGATACACAGCATCCTATGAGAAGTTCTTAGAGCTTGCCGAGCTGAATAAAAGACAGCATATCGATGCTTATGAGAAGCAACAGGATTTCATAAAAAAACAAGAAGACTTTATCGCCAAAAATAAAGCACGATACTCTACGACAGGACGAGCAAAATCTCGTCAGAAACAGCTGGACCGAATCGAACGAATCGATCGTCCTGAAACGGCAGCAAAACCTGAATTTAGCTTCAAGGAATCCCGCAGTCCTAGTCGCTATGTTGTAGAGGCAGAACATTTGGAAATCGGTTACGATAAGGCGTTACTACCTCCTTTGACATTTACAATTGAGCGTGGTGAAAAAATAGCCCTAGTCGGCATGAATGGGGTCGGTAAATCGACCTTACTAAAAACAATCCTTGGCAAAATACCTCCTTTAAATGGAACAGTAACACGTGGTGATTTCTTAACCCCTTGTTATTTCGAACAGGAAGTAAAAGCCGGTAATATTACACCAATCGAAGCTATCTGGGAAACGTATCCAAGTATGGGACAAGCCCAAGTGCGTGGCGCATTAGCTCGTACTGGTCTAAAGAGCGAACATATCTCCCGTCCGCTATCTAGTTTAAGTGGTGGGGAGCAAGCAAAAGTTCGTCTATGTAAATTAATGATGGAAGAAACGAACTGGTTAATCTTCGATGAGCCAACAAACCATTTAGATATTCATGCAAAAGAAGAGTTAAAACGCGCTATGACAGAGTTCAAGGGTACAATTGTACTCGTTAGCCATGAACCAGAATTTTATGAAGGCCTTGTAACAAAAGTGTGGAACGTAGAGGAATGGTTCTCTACTGGTAAAGAAGTTATTAAAGACTAAGGAATACATGCAGACCCTGAGTGTATATGCACTCAGGGTCTTTTCTGCTTAATGATTACTAAAGAGTGGTTGCATGCTATATGAGAGTATTCACTACGTATACGAGAGAGATTCATCCTCATACGAGAGAGACCGGCTCCTATCTGAGAGAGAAAATCTATACGAGAGTGGTTGCATGCTATACGAGAGTATTCACTTCGTATCCGAGAGAGATTTATCCTCATACGAGAGAGACCGGCTCCTGTCTAAGAGAGAAAATCTTATACGAGAGTGGTTGCATGCTATACGAGAGTATTCACTTCGTATCCGAGAGAGATTCATCCTCATACGAGAGAGACCGGCTCCTATCTGAGAGAGAAAATCTATACGAGAATGGTTGCATGCTATACGAGAGCAATCACTACGTATCCGAGAGAGATTCATCCTTATACGAGAGAGAATTCAATCTATACTTGAACCCTTCTTCCCTCGTAGCAAATCAAAAGAGCCTCCCATTGTCGGAACAAAGGAAGGCTCTTCATAATTAAGCTAATACTAATGAATCTTTTGCAAATTCGTCATTCATTATTAACTCTTTCAAACGTTGTTTTGCACGGAACAGTCTAGATTTGACTGTGCCGATGGATACTTTCATTACTTCGGCAATTTCAATTAGTGAAAATTGATGTACATAGAAATACATAACGGTTTTCTGATATATACCATCCAATTCACTTACTTTGGATCGAATCATTTCACCCACATCTTCTTTTTCTAATTGCTCTTCAACAGTTAATACGTCTGCCGCGATTAAGTCCAGCAATGAAATATCTAATTGCTCTGGTTGATTTGCTACGTACTTGCTACGTCTGACCTGTTTACGGTATCGATCACGAAATGTATTCATACAAATAGTCGTTAACCATGCTTTGACATGATCCACTTCTTTCATATAAGATTCGTAACGTACAACTTTCACCCAAACTTCCTGCATTAAGTCTTCAGCTTCTACTTGATTTTTAGTTAACTTTAACGATAAATAATATATGTAACGGTTATATTCCTCGTAAATTTCTTCTAATTGAACCTGCATGTTATTTTCCTCCGCTCGGCTTTTCTTGTTAACTCTATAATGCCAAACTTTAACCTTACCCTCCATCGTATTCTCTTTCAGAAAAATTACAAAGGTGTAAGCCAAAAAATAGGAGAAAAATAAACTAACCATGCGACTACTTCTTGTTTAACTATATTTACTTAATGTTCATTTCTTACATACTCCATCATAATTCATAATGAAAAGACTGTAGACAAATTAGAATTCCTCCAGTTTGTATACAGTCAAAAAAGCTAAGAAAGCACTAACTATTAAAAGTTCCCCTTATCCACCCTCACGAAATGAAAATCAGTACGCGGTAGTTAATTGTTTAAAATAACTTGTGCTCATGTGACAGTACTGGGTGTAACTTGTACGTAGAGGATTTGAACCTCGAGGTTACCCCGAAACCTCTGCCCTTGGCCAACTTGACCCGTTGGAGGGTTTGCACTCGCCTTTACATTTCGCTACCAACTTCTAACTATTCAATTACATTTGTAAGCCAATTAATTTCTTGAATTTTAGTGTCCAATAATCGATGCTTTTGGGATAGTTCATCCACATATTTCTGTGTTTCCCTAACATTAATTGTCGTGACATATTTAATCTCTGTTCTAGAGTATCTGTCATGCTGCATAGCTGCCGCATCCAATAAAGCGCTATATATTTTTCTTTCTTGTCCAAGAAGATCACGTTCTGTTAAAGCATCAGTGAGTGATTGACGATCATCAAAAGCCGTCTGCAAATTTGTATTATTAATTTTTTTTATAAGTTGTTTTAAATCACCTAATATTTGATCCAGTTCTTTAATCAATACTTTAGGGTCCTCGTTCGGAGATTCCCCTTCTTGTATTTTAGAATTTTGAAGTAATCGATTTTTCAACTGTTCCATTCGCTTTTGGTAATCAGATCTTAATATTAAAGCTTCTGCTAATTTCATGCTTATCCCCCCGTATTCAACTATTCGCTATAAATTGGTGGAAGTCCTCTTTTTTACAAAAAAACAAGAGGAGTATTATTCCTCTTGTTTTTCGAGTTCTGGCAATGCAGCTACTTCTCTTTTAGTAATAGTCAATTTCACTATACGACTACGATCCATTTCATTGATTTCGACCATAAAATCATCGTAGGCAAATTGTTCATTCTCTTCTGGCACATGCCCTAATTGATCTAAGACAAAGCCACCTATTGTTTCATTTTCATTGACAATAGAAATGTTGAATAGTGAATTGACTTCTTCTATTTCCATTCTGCCTGCACAGACTAAACGGCTTTCAGTCATCTCATGCACAAGAATTTCTTCGTCATCATCTGTTTCGTCTTCTATTTCCTGCCCGATCATTTCTTCTATTAAATCTTCATGGGTGACGATTCCAAGTGTTCCACCATATTCATCTAATACAATAGCCATATGTTTTTTATGGGTCAGCATTAGTTTAAATACTTTTTCTATACTCAAGGTTTGTACGACAAATACTGGATCTTTATCGATAAACTTATCGAGCCCTACAGATGTATCCATAGACCATTCGATAAACTTTTTCGAATAAAACATACCAACAATTGTATCTAAGCTATCGTCATAAACTGGATACCTTGTATAGTGATGCTCCAAAATGGTATCTCGAACTTCTTCATACGTAGCTTCAACAGGAATACCGACTACTTCAGTTCTATGTGTAGAAAGAACATCGGAGACATCCTTATTTGGAAAATCGAGCATTCCTTTTATACGTTCTGATTCTTCATCTTCAAACGTTCCATCCGTTGAAGCAAGATCAACCATGGATAGCAGTTCTTCTTTCGTAATGGTCGTTTCTGTAATAGCACCTTTTGAACCAATTCGAATAAATAAACTCGTGATTTCAGCTATAAACGCTGTAATGGGACGCAAAATGATGACAAGCAAACGGATAAGAGGCGAAACTACATACGCAACCCGATCCGAAAACGTTGCGGCAATCGTTTTAGGAAGTACTTCACAAAATAAAATAATAAAGACGGTTAATATCGCGATTGACCAGCCAATATGCCATGCAAAGTGTTCTGCGATTAATATTAAAATGACAGCCATACTTATATTAGCTATAGTGTTCCCTACTAAGATAGTAATGATCATACGGTCCGGCTTTGATAGCAGTGCAAGTAGTTTCTCCGATTCTTTGTCTCCTTGTTCTGCTCTTAGCTGGACCTTCGTCCTATTAACTGTCATTAACGCCGTTTCACTACCTGATAGAAAAAGCGATACAAGTATTGAAATAGCAAAAAGTACAAATTCTATGTACAAAATTGTTGCCTCCTGTGAGTATTAAATACGTTCATATGTTTTCTTACTACTATATCATATTGTGATTTTAGTTGTCACAAAACTAATATCGATCATGACTAATTATACCGAGTATAATGATAAATTATGCTATACTATTTCTATTCACGAAACTTTTTGAAAAGAGGGATTGTAATGAGTCAACTAACTACATTAGACCATTATTTCACAGAGAAAAGAGTAGAACATTTAGAAGAACTGAAACAATTTTTACGTATTCCAAGTATTTCTTCTTTATCTGAACATAAAGCTGATATGCAAAAAGGTGCCGAGTGGCTTGCAGATTCTTTAACTAAAGCAGGTTTGGACAATGTGGTAGTCGATAAAACTAGTGGCCATCCCGTCGTCTATGCTGATTGGTTACATGCAGAAGGTAAACCTACTATGCTTATATACGGACATTATGATGTTCAACCAGTGGATCCACTTCACTTATGGGATAGCGAACCATTTGAACCACAAGTGAGAGACAATAAATTATATGCTCGTGGGTCAAGTGATGATAAAGGACAAGTATTTATGCATGTAAAGGCTATTGAAGCACTTCTTCAAACAAATAAAACCTTACCTGTAAATGTTAAGTTTTTAATCGAAGGAGAAGAAGAAGTTGGCAGTCCTAACCTAGAAGAATATATTGAAAATAATAAAGCAAAACTTGCAGCAGACGTTATTGTAATTTCCGATACAGGAATGCAGGGTCCTGGACAGCCAGCAGTTTGTTACGGTTTACGAGGGCTATGCGGCGTTCAAATCGATGTAAAAGGTGCAAAAGGGGATCTTCACTCCGGCCTTTATGGCGGTGGCGTTCAAAACTCGATTCATGCATTAGTTTCCATATTAGATTCTTTCCGTGATGCAGAAGGAACAATTGAAGTAGAAGGTTTCTATGACAATGTCCGTCCTTTATCGGATGAGGAAAAAGAAGCTTATGCCTCTCTTGGCTTCGACGAAGACGAATTGAAGACTGAAGTTGGCGTCGATGAATTATTCGGCGAAAAAGGCTACACTCATTTAGAACGCGTATGGGCACGCCCTACTTTAGAGATCAATGGTGTCTTTGGAGGTTTCTCTGGTGAAGGTATTAAAACAGTACTTCCAAGTGAAGCAGGTGCAAAAATCACTTGTCGATTAGTACCGGATCAAGATCCAGACGAAATTGTTGTTAAACTAAGAGCACATATTGAAAAGAACAAGCCTGCTGGAGTCACAGTTACATTAACTGAATTCGATAAGGGTAAACCGTTTATCACTCCTTTTGACCACCCTGCTATTCAAGCAGCTGGACGCAGTTATGAAAAAGTATATAACGTTCCTACAGCATATACTCGAGGCGGAGGTTCTATTCCAATTGTTGCTGCATTTGATGAAATTCTTGGACTTCCGGTCGTATTAATGGGCTTCGGTTTATCTACTGAAAATTTCCATGCACCAAATGAGCATTTCCATTTAGAAAATTTCGACCAAGGGCTTCGTGTAATTGGTGATTATTATTTCGAATTAGCTGAGCTTTCAAAAGAAGATTTAAAAAAATAACTATCAGAACACATGGGTTTTCTAATCCATGTGTTTTTTTATATAAGTGGGTGTTATGGATACAGCTAGAGTTAGTTTTATCTCCCGTAAGCTAAGTTCATTGAACTCAGTAATCACGGTAAATTTAAATATATTAAATATCTAAAAAAACGAGTGAGAGACCTATGCCTCTCACCCGCTTTACTTTTAGTTAATCTTTTTTTTCAAATATAGTTACTAGGTCTTCTACACCTTTGCGATCTTTTGGTTTTGGCATTTCATCGAAGTATCCCACTTGGAGCATGCTTATAATACGTTCTCCTGGTTCAATTCCAAGAGCCTTACGGAACAATGGATTGTCCAAGTATCCAGGAGTTTTCCAGCAAGATCCAATACCTCGATCCCACGCCAGTAATTGAATATTTTGTACAAGCATACTTGCTGCTGCATAATCCTCTAAACGTTCTTTTTGGCGGGCATCCTCAGGAACAACAACAAATACATAACCGCCTGGATTGGTAAATTTCTTCATTTGTTTTACCAGATCCTCTTCCGAAAGGTCTTTCCATTTTGGAAGTGCAAATTCCTTTAACACACTATATAAATCATCTAATTCTTTTCCACATGCCACTATGAACCTCCATGGCTGTCTTAATTGATGATTGGGTGCCCATACCGCGTCATCTAAAATAGATAATAGTATTTCTCTCTCTACAGGCTGTCCATTAAATAATTTAATAGACCTTCTTTGAATTATCGCATCGCGTACCGTTAGTGATTGCACCATTTAGTATCTCATTCTCCCTTTTCCCTACCTAAGTTATTTTCTCCATCATACCAATTTAATCATTTATAAGAAAGTGACATGATTTTTTTCGTTTGACTAGGATTCATTTAGAGCATCATACGATATTTATTTCCTTATCTCTTAGTGTAAAATAAAATAGAAGATTCAACTAGTACTCCCCCTTTTACTTTACAGACATATATACCTGAGGTGATAGCATGCTCTTCTATTGGTTGTTTAGTTATATAATAGGTAACTTCCTTTCCGCTTGGTGGATTGGTAAATGGAAAAAAACTGATTTAAGAAAAGAAAGAAGTGGTAATTTAGGTGCACGAAATGCTGGTGCAGTACTTGGAAAATCTGCATTTTTCCTCACATTTTTGGGAGATGCTTTAAAAGGTGTACTGGTTATTTATATCGGCCTTTATTTTCAATATTCTTTGCAATATATCGCCATAGGAGGACTAGCGGTAATTTTGGGTCATCTTTTTCCATTTTGGTTAAAAGGTAAAGGTGGTAAAGGGATTGCAACGTTTATAGGTGTATCGTTAGTAATAGCACCTACATTGTTTAGTATGCTCGTCATTTGTTTTATCGTTGTGATGACGCTACTTAGAAGTGCAACCCTTAGTATGAGCCTTGCATTTAGTGCATATGCTATTTTATCTTGGATAATACCTGCATTTGTTCCCCTCTGGCCACTTTCTATTGCTATTCTCATCATCCTAGTTCGTCACCGTTTCGATATCGTGGAATCATGGAAAAGTAGATGGTGGAAATAAACAATTTAATATTATTGGTTTTATAATATTTATCCAAAACAATGAACATATAATTAGACTTAATATGATATAATTACTATCATTTAAATACTAAATTAGATAGGATGTTCAAAATGACTTTGAAAAAAATTGCGTGGGTAGTCGATAGTAGCGCGTACGTGAGTAATACATTAAATGATCATCCAGATGTATATGTTCTCCCACTTAATATTCATTTTGGTTTGGAACAATTTGTAGATGGTATCGATTTAACACCCGACCAATTATATGATCGTATACGTAATGGAACAGAATCAGTTAAAACTTCTCAACCTTCAGCGGGTGAATTTGCAGTATTATATGAAAAACTGAGTAAGGAATACGAATCTATCATAGCAATTCATGTTTCTAAAAGTCTAAGTGGCACACTTTCTTCTTCTATTAGTGGTGCTCAGATTGCACATGTCCAAGTAGAATTTATTGACTCCCATTCATTATCGGCGGGTATTACAGGATTAGTAGAAAAAGGATTGCAATTACAAGAAAAAGGGCAATCTCTTCAGGAAATTGCAGTGGAGTTAAGGGAAATGACTTCGAAGTTTCGTAACTTCATATTAATAGGTAACCTAACTCAGCTGTATAAAGGTGGAAGATTGAGCAGCGCACAATTCTATCTAGGAAGCCTACTTAAAATAAAACCAATTATTCAAATAAACGAACATGGAGAACTGAAGGAATTAGATAAAGTTCGTTCTTATAAAAAGGCAATCCAGTATCTTATTAATAAGGCAGTTGAAGCTACAGATAAGGATGGTCTAAAGCATGTGTATATAATGCATGCCAACGCAGAGCAACAAGCAATTGACTTACAAGAAGCTATTTTACAACAAGCACCAAATTTACAGTTTACTATCGGTGAAATAAGCACATCCCTTGCTGTACATGCTGGTGAAGATACAATTGCCTTACTTTGGTATTTGTAGGCATAAGAAAAAGTGGGCCAAAAAACGCCCGGTCCTTTTAGTTCAAAACCTTTATCTTTCGTTTTCAAAGGGCTTTGGACAGACGTTTTGCTATTGGATTACCGAGTATTTTTTAAGAGGCTGGTTGTGACTGACGTTACAACCAGCCTCTCCTTTTTCGGTAATTTTATGACGTTTGTTCCGCATTAACGGGCAGTAGAGAACTGCCCGTTAATGCCCGAATGGTTCAACTAACAATCAGTGGGGAATGAAGCCCCACTGACTGAAGTTTCACTTTATCTTTCCGTCGCCCTCCTTCAACTGTAAGAATGAGGTTAAGACCTTTTTTGATAACTAGAGATAAGATGCTTTCTAATTCATAGAGACAGATGACTGTCTAGGTACGCGACAACGCGATCGCAACGACTGCCTGACCCGCATCGTGCGGGCCCCGAAGATGCAATTTCGTTCGCTATTTCGCTTCTTTATTGGAAAAACACTTATTAATTCTCTTTATTTCCACTAGTATATCAGAAATCTACTTTCTCCATTTATTATTGGATAATAGCATTTCTAATTCAAGGCAAATTATTAATAATTTTATTACCCTCTAAAGCTTGAACAGTCTTATCATCTTAGCTATTTCTGAAAGTGTCACAAACCCAGTGTGCACAAGACATTTTTATATACTTTCCTATCTTTTAAGAAAAACCGGGTCAAAAGTATGCCTAGTCCTTTAAGGTCAAAACTGTTTCTATCGTTTTCGAGGGCTTGAACAGACATTTTGCTATACTATTACCGATTGTTTTTTGAAGATGTTGGTCGTGTCTGCTGTCACGACCAACATTTCTTTTTTCGATAACCTTATGGCATTTGACAGTACTTCGCCTTCAAAAGCTTTCGGAAACAGGTTTCACTACATTTTTTATGGCATGTTCATTGTATTTACAGCTTGGTACGTTGCTACATCTAGCTTCACTTGACCGTCGTTTAGATTAGCAGGACCTCTTTTTGTTTCTTTGAAGCTTTTTCGAAAGAAATAATCATACACAACACCGAATGCGATGCATACAGCGGAAATTCCTAAAATTATTAAAACAAGCAAAATATTCCACTCCTTTTTATTTGCTCTATACTATAATTATACTCCATTTTGACGAAATATTCTTATAATTTAGAGGTATACCTTTTAATAAACATAAATAGACTCCCGAGATTTTACTTTTGGGAGTCTGTTTGATTTTTATATTGATTTAACTATTCTTGAATCGACGTTAAAATTTATCTTTTATGTGGAAAAATATATACTTCGTCCTTGGAGTATGTGCATAGGAATCCTCGTAACTCCAGTAACGATTACGGCTATTATTCGTATGTGCGTTAATGTAAGGAACACCATTCTGAACACTTGTTACAATGGTAGAATGATCAAACCTACCATCGCCTTGGAAGTCATAAAAAATAAGATCACCTGGGACTAACTGATCAGGTGAATTAACTTGTGTTGCCTGCAGACCCTTTGTAGAACCCGCTAAGTACCAGCGTAGGGAATGAGGGGTGCTCCAGCTCAAACTCCATGTGTCATTGCTCAACCACCACCCTCGCTCTCTATTTGGTTGCCCCCTCATAGGAGCACCCCCCGCAAACAAGCATTGTGAAATGAAATTTGTACAGTCCACATCGAACATTGGAAACCTCGGGTTATAGCTATTCCACCACTTTTGCGCATAGGCTACTGCTGCCTCACGATTGTAAGTTGCCAATTTTCATCCTCCCTCTATTTTGTTTATATGATTAAACAGAAAATATATGCTAGTATGGAATTAACAAACTAATTTATTTTTTTGACAAATTACTTTATGAAAGGAAAATGGCCAGTGAAACAGCATGCAGAAAAGGAAATTTCAGAGCCTACTTTACTTTGCGATAAAAAAGGTAATTTGAACCCAAAAGCAATTGGATATGCAAAGAAGCCTCTAATTGAAAGCAATTTAAAAGGTCACTATATGCGTAAGAAAAAGTGGAATTATTGGTGTGTTTTTGGGGATGATATTCTTTTTTCTGCCACTATCAGCCATCTAGATTACGCAGCGGTTTGCTTTGTCTATTTTCTCAACTATGAAACGCAACGATATGTTGAAAAGACAGTTACGATTCCCTTGGGAAATAAAATAAAAATGCCCGCTAATATTTTGGAAAGTATTCAACTTCATTCCAAAGAAATGTCCATCCAATTACTGTATATACAAAATGAAACTCATATGACAGTAACTATCCCAGATTTCGATGGTGACTTTTTACATGCTGATTTACATATATCTCACCCAGCTGAGGATGAGTCTTTAAATGTAGTAATTCCTTGGAATCGCACGCAGTTTCAATTTACCGGGAAGCATCATACATTACCAACGTCCGGCTATGTGAAAGTTGGTAATTCTCGCTTTAACTTTCAGCAAGAGGACAATTTTGCAGTACTCGATTATGGTAGAGGGGTTTGGCCTAGGGAAGCTTTATGGAACTGGGGATTTGCTTCTCAACGCGTTGGTTCAAAAAGAGTTGGATTGAATTTTGGAGGTAAATGGACAGATGGCACAGGCATGACTGAAAATGCTATTATCATTGATGGCAAAATGACTAAAATTCATGAAGATTTATTGTTTACATATGATACGAATGATTTTATGAAACCATGGAAGGTCAACACAAAGTTTTCCGATGAAGTGAATTTGACATTCACCCCATTTTTCCATCGCATTGCTAAAACTGATTTGAAGCTTATTTACTCCGAGGTTCATCAAATGATGGGTTATTTTAATGGCAAAATCCAGCTAGAAAATGGACCTACCCTTGAGGTAAAACAATTACTGGGATGTATTGAAGAACATAAAGCTAGATGGTGATTAAGAAAAACCGCAAAAAAAATGCCCAGTCCCTTAAAACTTGTTTTTATCGTTCTCGAAGGGTTTGGACAGACGTTTTGCTATATTATTACCGTGTTAATTTTTTAGTGCTATTGGTTGTGACATCCGTCACAACCAATAGCACTTTTTTTCGGTAATTTTATGGCGTTTGCCTGTCCGTCTCCCTCTTACAACTCTTAGAAACAGGTTAATGCGGTTTTGGACAACTAGAGATAAGATACTTTCTAATTGATAGAGTAAGCTCTCGAAGATGCAATTTCGTTCGCTATTTCGCTTCTTTATGAGTCAACACTTACTATTTTTCTTTTATTTCCACTAGTATAAAAGAAAATCTATTTTCTTTTTCTATCATTGGATAATCGCAGCATATCTAATTCAAAATCGATTACCAATAATTTAATCACTCTCTAAAATTTGACCAATCTTATCCTTAGCGAAAAGCAGGCTAAATCTTCTAGTGGAGTACTACATATTAATCCTACTTGGTTCTTACTTGCTCTGGCCCCACTGTTTACTTGTTTCCATCTGGAGATTACTTGCAGACTTAAAGGACTTACTTGCATTAGGTCTATATTTACTTGCGATCAACTTTCAATTATTTGCGAAACGGATAATATTTCCAAGTTCCTTAGTTAATTTGCACTCCACACTTGTAGTATTTTATATACCAGTAACATAAAAAAGTTGTCTCCAAGTATAACTTACTTAGAGACAACTTTTTATAGTGGGTGGGAAAACTTTATACTTGTTTTTAGACGAGTTGCTTCACTAACTTTTTATTTCGTTCCTTAAATACTTCATTGTGTGAAGATACCATTGCATAATTATTAGCACCAGGTTGGATATACTGCTTAGCTTGATTGACTGCATTTGCAGCATCTTGGAAGGTGCCAGCTATTAAGCCTACTTTGCCTGGATATTGAATGATATCCCCTGCTGCATAAACCCCATCAATGGATGATTGACATGAGCTAGTGCCCTTCACATAAAAGTCATCTGCAATATCAATTGGCATTTCACTATTTTTTAGAAGCTCAGCTTCCCGATCATAGCCATGATTGATAATGACCTCATCAATTTCTATATACGTTGTCTCTCCAGTTTCATTGTCCAAAACAGCAACTCGTTCTATCATATCGTGATTATCATTAGCGATTAACTTAGTAATCTTTGTATTGAAAAAGCAGGTTACCGAGCTCTCTAATAATTGTGTAACTTGTGCTTCGTGACCATTTAACGAATCTTTACGATATGTTACATATACTTTTTTGGCAATCGGCTCTAGTTCATTAGCCCAGTCAATCGCTGCGTTACCTCCACCTGAAATAATAACTGTTTTATCCTTAAAACGTTGAATTGATTTGACTGTGTAGTTTAAGTTGCTGACCTCGAATCGTTCGGCCCCTTCGATTTCTAGCTTGGTAGGCTTTAAAATACCACTTCCTACTGCGATGATAATAGTTTTCGAATAATGTTTCACGCCAGAAGCAGCATGCAAAACAAAGATACCGTCTTCTCGACGAGTTATCGAATCTACTTTCTCATTCACTACAACTTCAGGATCAAATGTTAGACCTTGTTGAACTAATTGATCGATTAAACGCTCACCAGGAATCGGAGTCTGCCCCCCTACATCCCAAATCATTTTCTCCGGATACACATGTAGCTTTCCACCTAATTGAGGTTGAAATTCTATAATTTTCGTTTTCATTTCTCTTAAACCACTATAAAAAGCTGAGTATAGACCCGCTGGACCTCCACCAATAATCGTCACATCAAATACATTATGCATCTTCAGTCTCCCAACCTCAAAAAATTTTGTTGACATCAGTTAAATTATTAAATATAGTTGCTAATATGATAATGATAATCGTTATCAATAAAATAAGCAAGAATTAGTTTGGAGGTATTCAAATGGTTCGTTTATATACGGACGATTTATCCATTGGCTACGGTGAGCAACTCATCGTAAAGGATTTGTCTGTACAAATTCCAAATCAGAAAATTACTACAATAATAGGACCAAATGGTTGCGGGAAGTCCACTCTTCTCAAAGCGATTACACGAATCATTTCTCATCAGTCTGGTGCAGTAGTATTAGATGGTAAAAACGTTGCTAAAGAGAACACTAAAATTCTTGCAAAAAAGATGGCCATTTTACCTCAAACGCCTGAAAGTGCGAGCGGTCTCACTGTGGGGGAATTGGTATCGTATGGACGCTTTCCTTACCAATCTGGTTTTGGAAGACTTTCTAAAAAGGATTACGAGGTGATAGATTGGGCACTTCAAGTGACTAACACTAGCACATTTAAGTATTTGCCGGTCGATTCTCTTTCCGGTGGTCAACGTCAGCGAGTATGGATAGCGATGGCTCTTGCACAGGAAACAGAGATTATATTTCTTGATGAGCCTACCACTTATCTAGATATGGCACATCAATTAGAAGTTCTAGAGCTTCTACAGCGCCTAAATCAGCAAGAGAAACGAACTATTGTAATGGTCTTACATGATTTAAACCAAGCAGCACGTTTTGCAGACTATGTCGTTGCTCTGAAGGCCGGACAAATTGTGAAAGCTGGGCCTTGTGAAGAAGTAATCACGAAAGAAGTTTTACGTGATGTCTTTAATATAGATGCTGAAATCGGAATAGATCCACGAACAAGTAAACCAATGTGTATCACATACGATTTATTAAAAGGAGAAAAATAGATGAAAAAGTTATTATTGCCGATTGCCATTTTATTAGTACTGATTTTAGGTGCCTGCAACAGTGAGACTAAGGATACAAAAGCAAGTGACACGAAAGATGAACCTACTACGATTACATATGAATCCGAAACTGGACCGGTAGAAGTTCCAGCAAATCCAAAACGAGTTGTCGTCCTTTCTACTTATGCAGGAAACGTGGCTGCACTAGACGTAAATCTAGTCGGAGTAGATTCGTGGTCAAAATCTAACCCAGGATACGATTCTTACTTAGCAGATGTGGAGGAAGTATCGGAAGAAAACTTAGAAAAAATTATTGAGTTAGACCCGGATTTAATCATCGGTTCTTCTACCACTCAAAACTTAGATAAAATAAAAGAAATAGCTCCAACTGTAACATATACTTATGGAAAAGTAGATTATTTAACACAGCATTTAGAAATAGGAAAACTACTGAATAAAGAAAAAGAAGCACAAGCATGGATTGATGATTTCAAAGAACGTTCAGCAGCAGCTGGAGAAGAAATTAAAGCAGTAATTGGGGAGGATGCAACTGTTTCCGTTATTGAAAACTACGACAAACAATTGTATGTATTCGGGAACAATTGGGGTCGTGGGACAGAAGTTATCTATCAAGCTATGGGACTGAATATGCCTGAAAAAGTAAAAGAAATGGCTTTAGAAGCTGGTTATTATGCTTTATCTTTAGAGGTTCTTCCTGAATATGCAGGTGACTATGTCATTTTTAGTAAAGTGGCAGATCAAGATAATTCATTCCAAGAGACAGATGTATTTAAAAATATTCCCGCTGTTCAAAAAGGGCAACTGTTTGAAGCAAATGCAGAAGAATTTTACTTTAATGATCCTATCTCGTTAGATTATCAATTGGAGTTCTTTAAAGACAGCTTTTTAAAACAGTAAGTAATGATAGTGGAGGAATTCTTATGGGATTCCTCCGCTATTTTTGTAGAAAGGATAATACGATGAAAACCTCTATGCATTTTAGTTTAAAGTTTGTTATTGGTCTTATTTTACTGTTTATAATGTTCAGCATCTCTATGGTATATGGCGCAGCCTCAACATCGTTACAAGATGTATGGCAAGCATTATTTTCTAATGTAAAAAGCGATTCTATCAATATTTTACGAGAGCTGCGACTACCTAGAGAAGTTGCTGCTATACTGGTCGGTGCTGCCTTAGCTGTAGCTGGTGCGATCATGCAAGGAGTGACCCGTAATCCTCTCGCCGATCCAGGATTATTAGGTTTAACTTCGGGAGCAAACGCTGCTCTTGCTATAAGTCTTGCGCTTATTCCCGGTCTCAATTACTTCGGTATCACTATTGCATGCTTTATAGGAGCTGCGGTTGGTGCTGTAATGGTCTTTGGAATTGGTGCGATGAAAAAAGGGGGCTTTTCTCCTCTTCGCATTGTATTAGCAGGTGCTGCGGTCTCCGCCTTTTTGTATGCGATTGCAGATGGTGTTGGAATCTACTTTAAAATTTCCAAAGATGTCTCTATGTGGACAGCTGGAGGATTAATAGGAACGAACTGGAGTCAGCTCCAGATGATTACTCCTTTTATCGCAATCGGAATCATTATTGCCCTATTATTATCTAGACAGCTAACTATTTTAAGTTTAAATGAAGAAGTAGCAGTAGGACTTGGACAAAAAACAACTCAAACAAAGACAATCTTATTTGTAGTCGTTATTTTACTTGCAGGTGCTTCAGTTGCTCTTGTAGGAAATATGGCTTTTGTTGGTTTGATGGTACCCCACATTGTCCGAGCAATTGTTGGAACGGATTACCGGCTTATAATTCCCATGTCGGTTATATTAGGAGCTATCCTTATGCTACTTGCTGATACAGTAGGACGAACTATAAATATTCCATATGAGACTCCTGTTGCCGCTATTATAGCTATTATGGGATTACCTTTCTTCTTAGTAATCGTTCGTAAAGGAGGAAGAGTATTTCAATGATTCAACGTAAACTAGTAAAAAAACAACGTATAATATTTATCATTTTACTTTCGCTTATTATAATTACTGCTTTTTTGAGTGCTGGAATTGGTTATTCTCCCCTCTCCTTTAATCGGCTGTTGCCAACCTTTTTTGGTCAGGGGACATTTAAAGAGGAATTTGTTTTATTCTCCGTTCGCTTACCAAGAATTATCATAACGATTCTTGCGGGAATGGCATTAGCACTGTCTGGTGCTATTTTACAAAGTATTACGCGTAATGATTTAGCAGATCCGGGCATTATTGGGATTAACTCTGGAGCCGGAGTGGCGGTTTCCATTTTCTTCTTATTTATGCCGATTCAACCCGGTTCTTTTGTATACTTACTACCACTTGTTGCATTTGCTGGTGCTTTAATCACTGCCTTTTTCATCTATATCTTATCGTACAACCGAAAAACTGGGTTACAGCCTGTTAGATTAGTTTTGATTGGTATTGGTTTCTCTATGGCTCTTTCAGGGTTGATGATTGTCTTTATTTCTTCTGCTGATCGTCAAAAAGTAGATTTCATCGCTCATTGGATGGCCGGTAATATTTGGGGAGCCGATTGGCCATTTATCTTGGCCCTTTTACCTTGGTTAATCGTTCTTATTCCGTTTACATTGTATAAGGCAAATAAATTAAATCTCCTTAATTTAAATGAACCCGTTGCCATCGGAGTAGGGCTTGCAATTGAGAAGGAGCGGATCATTCTCTTATTAGCTGCTGTCGCTCTAGCTGCCTCTGCAGTGTCTGTAACTGGGGGAATTGCTTTCATAGGCTTGATGGCCCCTCATATCGCTAAATCATTAGTAGGCCCGCGTCATCAATTGTTCATCCCTATTTCCATCCTAATCGGTGGATGGCTCTTACTCTTCGCTGACACAATTGGTCGAAACGTCATCGAACCAAATGGGATTCCAGCAGGAGTTGTAGTTGCTCTTATTGGCGCACCTTACTTTATGTACTTGTTGATGAAGAAATAAGTCCTTTATCCTTAAGAAGTCTCACTGGAATTGCATAATAACAACAAATGGGTGGATTCCCCATACTGCAAGTAAGTAAGTCTCAAAAAGAATAAATAGTCAAGAAGATGATATTATTCTAAATAATTTTTTCACGGTTAGTTAACAATTTGTTTTATTCTATTTTCTGAACCTATACAAAAAGAGACTACGATTTCTCGTAGTCTCTTTACTTATGATTGAAGATATTTCCACATTTTCTCTGGGTAGTCGGTGAAAATTGCATCTACTCCAACTTGTTTTAACAAATCTGCGTACTTTTCTTCATTGACAGTAAAAGCACGAACTTTTTTGCCATTTGCAATCGCCTCCGCCCCCATCGGTCTTAGAACTGTTGGGAAAAATGTATGCAGTGCATCTGCTCCTACTTTTTCTGCATATTTGTGCGGCTCTATCATAACTTCCATAAAGAGGACGGCTGTTTCTATAGGAGGTGCCAATTGTTTAAATTTCCTTACCATCTCATGGTTAAATGAAGAGATAACAACACGCGCATCTAATCGATAATCATTTAACATTTGCAGTACCGCCTGCTCCATACCTTCATATGGAAATATGTCAGATTTCAATTCTATATTTAAGTGGTGATCTGTATCTTTAAATACATATAACACTTCTCTTAATGTTGGAATTGTTTCCTGTTTAAACTTTGGGGAGAACCAAGAACCGAAGTCGAATTCCTTTAATTCAGCTAATGTCATATCTTTAATAAAACCTGTTCCATTGGATGTGCGATTAATCGTCTCATCATGAATAACAACCAGTTCGTGGTCTTTCGTCATATGAACATCGAACTCCACGCCATGAACAGGTAATTTTGCTGTTGCTCGAAAAGCAGCAATTGTATTTTCTGGATGCGTACCTGAAGAACCTCTATGGGCATAAATTTTCATAAAGCCAACCTCCTTGTACCTTCTTAAAACTATTATACCTCTTTATTTCCTTTAGAAGAAAGTAAACAATCGAAATTTTTTTAATCTTCCGCTAATATATCTAATAAAAATTTTTCTCTATTTTGTAAAAAATATTTTGTTATTTGATAGTGGTCCGTCTCTTCATAGTCTATTTCTTTAATATCCCCATCATCAAAACTTAGAATAGTAGCGTCTGGATAGCCTAATAGAATTGGAGAGTGTGTGGCGATGATAAATTGACTATCATCTTCTTGTACTAAATCATGTAAAATCCTTAAAAATGCCAGCTGACGCGAGGGCGATAAAGCAGCTTCCGGTTCATCTAACAAATAAATACCTCTCCCTCTAAAGCGGTTAGAGAAAAGAGAGAAAAATGCTTCTCCATGAGATTGATGATGCAAGGACTTTCCACCATATGAACCTGTTCCCATTTGGTCGATATGAGAGGCAAAATTATAAAAGGATTCCGCACGAAGAAAGAAACCATTTGTTACTTTAGGAAGCCAAGAAAGCCTTATATAATCTCCAAGTGCCGATTCCGATGAATCTACCTCGTAAAAATTATTCTTACCGCCACCTGCAGTATTAAATTCGCATTTATCCGCAACGGCTTCTAACAGAGTGGATTTTCCCGATCCATTTTCTCCAACAAAAAAAGTAACATTATTGTCTAATTCCAGTTGATGTAGATTTGCGATAGAAGGAATAGAGAATGGATACTGATTATATGATGGAATAAGTTCTCGCTGAAGCTCAATTCTGTTTAAGGACATGTCATCACCTACGATTTTGTTTTTTCTTTATTGTATCATTTATGGTCTTAGGTATTTTGTTACTGAAGTAATAAGAATGATACATATAAAGCATGCCTAGATTTATACGAGAGACATTACACTCTATACGAGAGAGAACCAACTTCATACGAGTGAGTTACCCCTATACGAGAGTGATTTGTGCTTATACGAGAGTGATTTCACTCTATACGAGAGCGAGGAGTAGAGACGTAATGTAATATGATTCATAACCAACCAAAAAAACAGCGAACAAATCAACACACAATTTGCTCACTGTTATCTTACTGGTTACCTTTTTTTATAAAAATGAGTGTTACTCACCGTAGTAAATCCTGATTTCTCATAAATAGATAACGCCTGTTCATTGTCTGTTTCTACATCCAAATAGACAGATGCTCTCTCCATTCGATTGGCTTCGTTTTTACTCCAGTTCAATAAGTAGGTTGCAACACCTTTTCCACGTGCATTTTCATGAACAGCTAGCCCTGTCACCCATAGTTTCTCCCCATCATCAACTATAGTAACCGTTCCAACTACTTCGGCCTGACGTTTGGCAATCATCAAATGGCGATTAGGTGTTTGCGTATTAAACGCTATTAACTCTTTAGCTTCTTCTTCCGTGTCACCAAATGCGCTTACTAATACTCCAACGACTTCTGACTCCTCATCGCTATATTGTGAAACTTCCACTTCACTATTTAATTCCACTTTTTCTGCATCGGCTACCATCGTTCTCTCCGAAAAGTCATAAGTATAGCCGAATTTGTGAAGAAGCTGCTTACCTGCTTCCGAGCTTTCAGGAGTCAAGGCGATATCCGCTGCCGCTGCTCGTAATTCTAAATTTCTAACTAACTCAGTTACTAGTCGTTCACCTATCCCTAATCTTCGAACACTAGGTAGCACTACGCTACTCCACTCAAAATCCAGTGTTGCTATTCGATCAATAGATGTTAATACGCCGACTAACTGGTCGCTATTGTCGTCATAAGCAAGCACGCAAAAACCTTTTGTATAAAAATCGGTTAGTTCAGCGATGCTTAGCAGGGAAGTATAATCGGCTTTATCCACTGTTTTTGCTTCAGCTATCAATTGCTTTACTTCTTCCATCGTTTCCACATCTAATGGAAACGACACAGTCATTACAGATATATTCATTTATGTCTCCTTAAACCTTTGAATTCGTTAACATACTATAATATTTGCCTTTATTTTGCAACAGCTCTTGCTGTGGGCCTGACTCTATTAGTTTCCCACCTTCCATTACAAATATTAAATCTGCCTGGCGTATTGTATTCAATCGATGAGCGATGACAAAGCTTGTTCTGCCCTCCATCAGTCGTTCAAGCGCCTCTTGAATTTTCATTTCTGTAACTGTATCTATACTAGACGTTGCTTCATCTAACAACAGAATTGCTGGATCTGCAACAAGCGCACGAGCAATTGATAATAATTGTTTTTGACCTTGGCTAATTTCTCCACCATCTGCCGATAAAATAGTTTCGTACCCATTTGGTAATTTCATGATGAAGTCATGTGCATTCGCCTCTTTCGCAGCGCGGAGCACCTCTTCATCTGTTGCATTTAACTTACCGTATCTAATATTTTCTCTTACCGTCATTTCAAACAAAAATGGATCCTGTAAAACAAATGCTGTTTGGCTTCGTAGCGTATGTCTAGGCAACTGATCGATAGGTATACCATCTACTAATATACGTCCACCATTTACTTCATAAAAACGCGCAAGTAACTGCATAATAGTCGTTTTCCCTGCTCCAGTTGCACCAACTAAAGCAGCAGTTTTCCCTGACTCCACATGAAAAGATACATTAGAAATAGTCGGAGACTCATCTTCTTTATTATAATAAAACGTCACATCTTCAAATGTTACATTACCCTTTAACTTATAATCTGTATTATCAACGGCTTCATCTTCTTCAATAGGCTCATCCATAATAGCAAAAACACGTTCTGCCCCTGCAATTGCAGACAGCACCGTATTAAATTGGTTCGCTAAATCATTCAATGGACGAGTAAACTGCCTTGAATACTCCGTGAAAATAACAATTTCCCCTATTGTCACATGCCCATAATACGCTAATAATCCACCCACAGCAGCAACAAGCGTAAAGCTAGTATTATTCAATAAGTTCATCACTTTTGGGATAAGACCAGAGTATGTTAACGCCCAGAATCCGGTTAGTTTTAAACGTTCACTTTTAACGGCAAACTCTTCTTGCATCCGTCCTTCTTGTGAGAAGGCTTTTACAATTCGTTGACCAGAAATCGTTTCTTCAATCATTCCATTTAGTTCACCAACTGCTTTTTGCTGCTCCTTAAACAATTTAGATGTACGCTTCGTAATCCACCGCATCGCAAAATACATAAAGGGTACAATAATAAGCGTGATTAAAGTCATCACCGGACTTAATAGAAGCATGACGACTGTAGTACCAACCAAGGTTAAAACACTTGAAAACACTTGGATGAGGGATGAGTTTAATGTTTGGCTGACATTTTCTATATCATTTGTCATTCGACTCATTAACTCTCCATGCTGGCGTTTATCAAAAAAGGACACGGGTAGATTCTGTAAGTGCTCAAATAATCCTGTACGTAATCTATAAATTGTTTGCTGAGAAATACCAATCATCCAATAGCTTTGCAAATAAGTAGCGAGAGAGAAAAACAAGTAAACGATGAGTAGTACACCTATAATTTTAGCTAAGCCTTCAAATATACTTTTGGAAATATGTTCATCTACAATAACTCCGATTAAATATGGACCAACTAGTGCTAAGGCGGAGCTGACGATGACCATCAGCAGAACAATGATTAATAAAAACCGCTGTTCATCGACCAACTTCCATATTCTTTTTAAAACACCCTTCCAATCCGATGCTTTATCAACTTTCTTTTTATGATCTTTCTTTAAATCTTCTTTAGTAATGATAGGCTCATATCCAAAAGGCTTAGGAATGAAGTTCATCATGCTCGCCCCTCTCCTGCTGCGATTCAGCTATTGCTTTATAGAGAGAAGAGTTTTTCAATAGCTCATCATGCGTGCCATATGCAGAAACTTGACCTTCTTCTAATAATAAAATGTGATCCGCACCCTTTGCAGTTCGGATTTTCTGTGTAATAACAAGCATTGTTGCATTCTCTTCTTCTAAAGCTTCCCATAATGCATTTTCTGTTGATACATCTAATGCACTTGTACTATCATCAAGTAATAATATTTCTGGTTTTCTGACCAAAGCACGTGCAATCGAGAGTCTCTGTTTTTGACCACCAGATAGATTGACTCCCTTTTGACCAACTCTCGTATTGTATTGGTCTGGGAATTGTTCAATAGAGTCATGAATTTGCGCTTGTTTTGCAGCTTCTCTTAGTAACTCTTCCGTTGCAGTGGAATCTCCCCATCCTAAGTTTTCCTCTATACTTCCAGTAAAAAGAATAGATTGCTGAGGAACAAGTCCAATTATCTTTCTCAGCTCTTCCAGCGGCCATTCTTTGACATCGACTCCATCTATTAATATAGCTCCTTCTGTTGTATCGAAAAACCTTGGTATTAAATTGAGAAGAGTTGATTTACCAGATCCAGTTGCTCCCATAATCGCGAGCTTCGATCCCGGTTTAACCTTAAAGGACACATCTCTTAAGACGGGCATATCGGTCGTAGGATAATGAAATGACATATGTTGAAACTCAATTTCCCCTATCCTTGGAGCCGCCCCTGGCGAATCTGTATTAATAATTTCAATTCCCTCCTCAACAAGGAGTACTTCCTCCATACGCTCAGAGGATGCTTTTGCTCTAGAGAAGAAAATAATAATGAAAGCAAACATAGAAAAGGCACCTGTCATACGCATTGCATAGTTAACGATTGCTACTAGCTTACCTAACTCCACATCTCCTGTTTGAACTTCTTTTGCCCCAAACCATAGAACCGCTAACAAGCTGATATTCATGACAAAGAGTAATACGGGCAATATTAGCTCCATAATTCGAAATGCTTTTACATTATCCATTTTCAGGTCAGCTGCCACCGTTGCAAAACGACTTGATTCAAAATTACCACGCAAATATGCTTTTATTAAACGAACTGCCTGTAGATTTTCTTGTATTTTTCTTGTGACCTGATCCACCCTTTTTTGAACTTTTCCAAATAGCTTTAAACCATTCCGACTCATAATATAAAGGAATACTAATAAAAAAGGAGCACCAATTACTAAAAACATAGCTAAATATGGGTCTACTATAAAGGACATGATAATACTACCGACAACTAGTAAAGGGGCACGTAGCATAATACGTAATCCCATGAAAATTAGATTTTGAGTAATTGTCACATCTGTCGTTAAACGTGTGATTAAACTAGCGGTTGGAAACTTTAAAAAAGTAGCCATTGTAAAAGCCTGCACTTTCTTAAATAATGCCTGACGTATATCGAAACCATAACTCTGTACAACATGCGAGGCGATAAATGTATTAATAATTCCTGCTAAGAATGCCAAAAAGGAAATTCCAAGCATAATACTTCCCCAAAACATAATAGCCTGCTGATCCCCTGCTAGAATTCCATCATCAATAATGACCGCGATGAGCAATGGTTGAACAAGCTCCACGGAAAGCTCTACTAACATAAACAATAAAGCGACGATAACCAATATTTTATATGGAGATAAATATGAAAAAATTGTCTTCAAAATGGAAACACCCCTAGATTCTTCGACACTCGAATTAATTCTTGTAAAATCTATTATGCCATAAACTCTACTGAAGACATAGAAAAAGATGACTTAATATTTCGAAAGTCATCCTTTACTTTTACGTATCCATTTAATTTCCCCTGCAGCAGAGAGCCATGTGACAAATAGAAGCATAATAATAACACCAATATATTGCCATACCCCAAGTATTTGACTAAACCAAAATACCGAAATAATCATCGCCGTTAATGGCTCAATACTGGAAAGTATACTTGTTTCCACTGCCGTTATGTATTTCATACTCGACAAAAACAATATAAATGCAATGGTTCCTATTAAAATAATAATTATGACGATTAAGTTTATAGGATATGCTGCAAGATAAATCCATTCATCCGTTTTCCATATTTGAGTAACCGTTGCTAGGACCACCCCACCTATTAACATTCCCCAACCGACAATAACAAGAACACCCCATTCTTTCATAAGCCGAGCTGGATAGACCGTATAAATAGAAAATGCTACTCCTACTGCTAAACCCCAAAGTAATGCTTCTCTACTAATTAACAAAAAGCTCACATTTGCATTCGTTAACAATAAAAACAAACCAATTAATGTACCAATAATACCTATAACCTGATATTTAGGTGGAAACATTTTGTTCTTCCAGGATAAAAATAAAATAATATAAACTGGCCCTAAAAATTGAAGTAATGTAGCGATCGATGCATTACTCGCTTCAATTGCTGCTACAAATGTGTATTGTACTCCCAACATTCCTAGTACGCCGAAAACAATTAATTGTTTAAGCCAACTAATATCTTTCCATATAAGAAAAATTTGCTTACCAGTTACTAACAGAAAAAATAATATACATAATCCAGCACTTACTAAGCGAACCGTCAAGAAAAAAGAAACAGATAAGCCTGTATTATTTAAAACCCATTCCATCATAGGTCCTGTAGCACCCCATAGAATTGATCCTAAAACAATTAGAAATATACCTTTGGACCTTACAAATTTACTTTTCTGCATTTTACCCACCCACTTTCCAGAGTACTTTTTACCCATCTATTTATATTCAAATGAATATATGGTATTATACTAATGACTAATTTTTTGAAACTATGTATTATAATCATAGACTATTTAAGGGGGCTTGAATATGTTTCTCATAGAAGAATCTTTAAACTTAAGTAACACTGTTTTTAATCACTTGCCAACACCTAGTTTCATGACAAATAACGTGGGTAAGATCGTCTGGTGGAGCCAAGAAGCAGAAAAACAATTCGGTTACACTATTGATGATTTCCAGGACACCGATGTACCACTTTTTACAGATTATACACAAGGACACTTTACGGCAAATTGGGAAGCTATTTTGCATACAGAAGACCCTTTTGAGGTTAGCCCGGTAGTCCTTTATTCTAAAGATAAAAAAGCTATAAAAACCTCCATTGTTGCAAACTCTTTTGCATGGCAGGATATGCGTTACGTATTATTTCAGATCAAAACAGATACAAATAATTTAATGGAAGTATCTTCTTTTCATGAGCTTCAGCTCATCAAAAAAGGATTATCAGATTCTTTCATGCTAGTCTATGTAGATCGTGAAGGACTAATCATGCATGCAAATGATAAGTTTTTGAAAAAAAGTGCATGGACACCTAAACGAATTATCGGAAAATCTTTTTGGCAGTTACTCCCAGATACTCCGGAGCATATAGCAATTGGTAATCAGATTATCACTAGACTACGAGACGGAAAAACATTTCAAGCTGCCGTTGAAAAAATTACAAAAGATGGAACTGTTTATTGGGTGAATTTGTTAGGTATCCCAGTATCTGATACCCAAAATAATACCTCTTACTTTTTATTATTGGAAGAGGAAATTACCGAAAAGAAATTAATGCAAACTAAACTTGAACAGATTGCTTATGTTGACACAGAAACAGGTTTGTTAAGCAGACATCGTTTAGAGGAAGTAGTAAATGAATATATCGATGAAAAAAAATCATTTTCTTTTGTTTTCATTAGCATCGATCAATTTTATACATTAAAAGAAATTTTCAATGATCAAACAGAAACAAAAATGTTAAATGAGTTTAGTAAACGATTGAAAATCTATTTTGAGGATTCTATTATTGCAAGATCCGGTAGAGATGATTTTGCTATAGTTACTCCTTTAAGTGATTGGTATATTCAAGGATTTACCAATTATTTAAAGCAAAATCCTATTTACTTAGATAGCAAAGTAATTCCGATTACTGTTAGCGGAGCTATTACTAGATATCCCGAAGATCAGCAATCTTATCTTCATTTATTAAAAGCTACTACTAATACGATTCAAAAGGTTAAACTAGAGGGCGGCAGTATGATTACTACCCTTTCCAAGTCTGATCATTCAAAACTTTCTCGTAAGGTTCAAATTGAAAAACGATTATTAGAAGCATTAAACCATAATGATTTACATGTCATGTTCTTGCCTCAAAAAGATGTGAAAACAGGTGCTATAACTTCAGTAGAGGCATTAGTAAGATGGGAAGATAGCATGTTGGGTACTGTATCTCCTGAAGAACTAATCCCAATCGCTGAAGAGACCGGAATGATCAACGAAATCGGTCAATATATGCTTGAAAAATCTTGCGAGCAAGCTGCTATTTGGCAACGAAAAGGAATGCCTATCAAAGTTAGCTTCAACTCATCTATTCGTGAATTTAGAGATAAAAACATGGTGAAGACCATTCGAAAAGTACTAGAAAAGTACAATTGTTCTCCAGAGCTGATTCAAATTGAGTTTACTGAGAAATTTGCACTCGAGGCGGAAGCGGAAAAAGCAATTGTTCAGCAAATACAGAAGCTCCAGCAGGACGGCATTGTCTTTGTGTTAGATGATTTCGGAACAGGTTATGCCTCTTTACGCTATTTGCAAATGCTACCAATTGGCAAATTAAAGATTGATAAATCATTCATAAATTCTATAACTCAACAGGAAAAGCTAGAAAAGCTAGTACAAGGTTTAGTACAATTTGGACAATCACTAGGTTTACGAGTAGTTGCAGAAGGTGTAGAAACTGCCGAACAGTTTGAGCTACTTAAACAAATGGGCTGTGATGCTGTTCAAGGCTATTATGTAAGTCTTCCAATTTCCGCTGAAGAAGTAGAAGAAATGTTATAAAAAAAGATAACGTTTATGAAGGCTGGCTATGGATAAATTTAAAACCGTGACAAAGAAAATACCTCTTTGCTCACGGTTTTGTTTTTAATTTTACAATTGTTTTTATCCAAAGTTGGGTAATAATCTCCGCAAATACTAAGCCCATTGCGATTGAACCCGAAATCAGTAAGGCTAAGGAAGCAAATTCAAGAGCTAACGCGTAATCCTTTTCCACAACACTTCTCATCGCATTATAGGCAGTACCTCCAGGAACTAACGGAATGATTCCTGCAACACTAAAAATAATCATCGGCATTTTAAACTTTTTAGACATTATATGTGATACGAATGCAACCGTAAAAGCCCCCGCAAATGAAGCACTTACCTGATCTTGATTTACTTGGTTCACATACATATAAACAATCCAACCAGTCATTCCCACTATCCCACAGTAAAATAGTGATTTTTTCGGTGCGTTAAATACTACTCCAAACGCCGTCGCTGCGATAAAACTTAAAATACCTTGAGCTACATATATCAATTAGCATCCTCCTTACAGTGATAGTACTAGTGCGACACCAGCACCAATTGCAAATGCTGTGAGAAAAGCTTCCGCTCCCTTTGATAGACCTGACACAAAACTTCCAGCCATTAAATCCCTAATGGCATTAGTGATTAGTAGACCTGGAACAAGTGGCATTACTGATCCAATAATGATTTTATCTAATTCAATGCCGAAGCCAATGGCAACAGATATAGTGGCTATGACGGTGACTATAAACGCCGCAAAAAATTCTGCGAAAAATTTAACCCTCGTTCTTACCTCTAACCTATCTGCTACTGCATAACCTATACCTCCTGCAATTAGGGCAGTTGGTACATCTAGCAGTTTTCCTGAAAATAATAAAAGAAAAGCACCTGAAGCGATAGCTGCTGCAAATATTTGAAGCCAAAATGGATAGGTTTTACGTTCACTCTCAATCTGTTGGAGCTCACTAAATGCCTCTTCAATTGTTATGTCCCCAAAAGCTAATTTTCTAGATACATTATTTACTGAGGCAATTTTTCCTAAATTGGTCGATCTAGCATTTATTCGTACTAATCTTGTTGGAAGGTTTTTATTTCCACTAAAAATGATCCCGGTTGGAGTTACAAAGCTTTGAGATTGCGTCAGTTCCTGTGAAACAGCCATGCGATCCATCGTATCTTCTGCTCGATACGTTTCAGCACCACTTTCCATCATTAAACGCCCAGCAAGTAAACAGCTTTCCACTACCAATTCATAATCCGTTGCCAATGAGGAACACCTTCTTTCTTCCATTTAAACTAATCTTATAGAACCAGCTTTGAAAAAACAAATACTGTTGAAAGTTTTACTTTATACAAAAAATAAAGAAAGTGACTATAGTAGCCACCTTCAGTCTAATACTTTACTAATCCAGTTTGTTTATAAGTATGGATATTATAACTTTTAATTTCTTTCATCGCAATTGTATAAATTGTGTCTCCTGCATATAAAATTCGTTGAATAGAGCTTTCCCATTCTTCATACATTTGGCCAGGAACTTCAGGTCGAAGTAATTCACCTTTTCGTACAATTCCTTTTTCTGGTGTTATCTCATAGATTATTGCTCCATCCTGTTTGAAATCAGCATATTCCTTATCAGGTAGTTTCTCGTAAATAGATACTGGAAAACCATATAAATGGTTCTCTTGATGTTCAAAAAGTGCATGATGATCATATTGTATCGGCGAATACGTGCCTTGATCACCTATCACCTCTGTATCTTTTTCTTTTGGATTTGCCAAGTCACTTACATCAAACAAAGAAATCTTCATCCCCTCCGTCATAACCAGAGGCTCTTTTCCACCACTTTGCGTATCAATTCTCGTTTCATAGCCGAATCCAATGAGATGGTTTTCATCTAATGGGTGTAGATAATTACTAAAGCCTGGAATCTTTAATTCACCTAATACTTTTGGTGAAGTAGGAGTAGCGGTATCTATCACGAATAGTGGATCTGTTTCTTTGAAAGTCACCATATACGCTTTATCACCCATGAATCTTGCCGAATAAATTCTTTCATCCTTTGCAAGACCAGTAAGAGAGCCAACCAGGTTCATTCCTTCATCTAATATAAATAAGTTATTTTCAGATACTTCATTTTCACTCCAGCTATTACCTTTAGTTGTCACTGCCCTGAAATATCCATCATATTCATCCATCGAAAATTGGTTTAAAATATGACCTTTTAACCGATTAGAGGCTACAAATTGGATAGCCGTTTTGTCTAGTGTAAATTTGAACACTTCTGTATCCATAGAGCCTGGATTCCAAAACATTTTATCGGTAAAATTACCTTCCTCGTAAATACTGGAAGTTAAATACAAATTATTCTTCGACATATATATTTGTTCACTTCCACCTAGATAACCCTTCGTGATTACTTCATTTTTCTCCGGATTGGAAACGTCTAGAGCAGTGATAATGCTATAGGTCGCTTCCTTGGAATTTGGTAAGATAGAGAGATCTTCGTAAGGTAAAGGTTCCACAGTTCCCCCATTTTCAGAATCATAGGAGTAAGGACGCAACTCCGTATTTTCTTGTTCTTCCATTATCCAAAAATTTGGGTAGACATTTGTTACATAATAGAGCGTACCATCTGTCAGCCTAGCTCCAGACATATGCCCTTCGGTTCCGACCTCTCTTTGTAATTTCGGGACAGCTGGATTAGCAATATCATAAAACAACGCAGTCGTCATAGAGTCCATCGGCATAGACATACGCGCAATATCATTACTACTTTGTTCATATGGTACTGCCTGAAAGGTATTCTTTTGCGCCAAAACAATTAGCGTTTCTTCGGTTAGAAATAGCTGCATTGGATAATAATCGCTCCCCAAATGAATTTTGGTTTCCTCTTTCAATTTCGTTGGGTCTTCTATATTAACAATTACTATGTTATTTTCCGTTATCGAGTATATATGGGTTCCATTTGTTTTTACTATATCTGCCTCATCTACACCCTCGACTTGATTGTTCGTTGTAGAGTGATCACCTCCACCCCTCGCATCAGAAGATAATTCGGAAGATTCCTCCACCGTTTCCGTAAAGGCAAATTTCTCATTTTTAATGTTTTGTAGCTTCTTTACCATTTCAAAATGGGCTTTTAGCTCGGCTTGTGATTGGACAGTTGGTAGTTTTTTATATACTTTAAAAGGAAAATCAGTTTTAGTAAAACCAAGCTTGTCTTTCACATGCAATGTATATGAGCCCTCATTTAAGCCCTTGATTTCTAAAGATTTACCATTTGAATTGAGCGAATAATTCGCATCCACCTTTTTCCCTTGCTGATCCTCCACAAACACATCTCCAGTTTCCAATGCATCTTTCCCTAGAGCGGAAGAAAAAGAGGCTTGAAAAACTTGACCAGATAGCACAACTGATTGGGCTGTCACAGATAACTTTGTGAAATAGAATAAACTAGCTATGCTTACAACTAAACCTAATGCAACGATTGAAATAATCCACCTTTTCAATATGGATCACCCTTCCTTTTTTCTTTGTTAACCCATTAGACTTTTGAAAAAGGAATTAGTTACACCTATAGGAAGAATTTTCAGAAAATATCAACTTATTATGGTTGGTAATTTACTCTCTCCTCTATCAGTTACATGCATTCACCAGCTGTTCCCTTGCCCTTAAATAATATCTACTTGCGAAGAGAAAGATATATCTAGCAAGCGGCATAATGAAGGAGCTATATTTACCCAAATTCAAAAATATTATTAGTCCTATTAAACTATAATGATATAATTTGATTTGATTGTAACGTAAAACGCAAGAATGTTATTCACTGTAGTGATCAACATTCTTGCGTTGGTAATTGGAGTTCATTTTTATTCTTCAAATGGCCATTTCGGCAGCATATTGCTTAGTGTTTTGTCTTCTCGATAACCGAGGACATATTCAGCTTGCATGATTGTATGAATCTCTCGCGTTCCTTCATAAATAACTGGAGCTTTTGAGTTTCTTAAATATCGAGCTACTGGGTATTCATCTGAGTATCCATAGGCACCATACACTTGCACAGCATCATCTGCAGCTTTATTGGCAAAATCACAAGCCTGCCATTTTGCTAGAGATGTCTCTCTTGTATTGCGCACACCTTTGTTTTTTAGTTCGCCTACACGGTAGACCAGTAGACGACTCATTTGGAGACCAGCCTCCATTTTGGCAATCATTTGTTGAACAAGCTGATGCCTGCCAATCTCTTTTCCAAATGTTTGACGCTCCTTGCTATATTTTACGCTTGCTTCTAGACATGCAAGAGAAAGCCCGACTGCTCCTGCAGCTACTGTGAAGCGACCATTATCCAATGCCGACATGGCAATTTTAAATCCTTCTCCTTCTTTTCCGAGAAGATTTTCCCTTGGCACAGGCATATTATCAAAAAACAGTTCTCCTGTATTCCCTGACTTAATGCCATATTTACCTTTAATAGCTTTAGATGAAAAGCCATCTAACGTGCGCTCGACGATAAACGCACTAATACCATGATGCTTCTTGGATTTATCCGTATAAGCAAAAACGATGAAATGATCAGCCACATCGCAAAGGGAGATCCATGTCTTCTGGCCATTTAAGACATAGTGATCCCCGTCTAGCACCGCTACTGTAGTCATCGAAGCTACATCTGAACCAGCACCTGGTTCCGTTAAGCCAAATGCTCCAATTTTTACACCATTAGCCTGTGGAACTAAATATTTTTGCTTCTGTTCTTCTGACCCCCACTGCATTAAAGTCATAGAGTTTAAACCGGTATGAACCGAAACTGCTGTCCGAAAAGCTGTATCGCCACGCTCCAATTCCTCGCAAACAATAGCGAGTGAATTATAATCCATTCCACTTCCACCATATTTTTCAGGTACACATACACCCATCAAACCTAGGTCTGCGAGTCTTTTCCAAATGGCAGGATCGAACGCACCATTTGATTCCCATTTTGCAATATGAGGAATTATTTCATTATCTACAAACTGGCGAACTGTTTTGCGCAATAGCACCTGTTCTTCTGAGAAGTCAAAGTTCATCTTTACTCACCTCTAGTAATGGATTCTCTTATTTCTACGCCTCTTGCTGCCATTTCTCGGATATATAATTCACCGGGAACGATTAGCTCGGGAGGATATACTCCTCGATTTTTGATGACACCATTTCCAATCATTTGTGCAACTACGGAAATAGTATTTGCTGTTGCTCGTGCCATTGCTGTTTCACCTGAAAGGGAGTCTTTTTTGGTCGCCATTTCATACGTATAGATGGTAGGCACACCGTCTTTTAAACCTTCTACGATTACTCGCAGCAATACTGCATCTTCCTTATCTCCTAGTAATAGCTGTGGAGTTAGGACTTCCTTCAATACATCTCGAGCCTTTATCATATTGCCATTTACATTGACGATTGTTTCTTTATTCGTTAACCCTAAGTCTACGAGCAGTTTAAATTTATCTGCATGCCCTTTATATCGAATTGTTTTGTATTCAAGCGTATCTACATTTGGAAAAGATTTTGGTAGAGTTGAAGTGCCGCCCGCAGTATGGAATGCCTCTAGTTCACCATACTCTTCAAAGGTAATCGGTTCTACTTCAGTAAGAGATTGTACTTCCTGAAGCTTTCCATCTCTTATAACATGCGAAGCATCTGTATAATGATCGAATACGCCTTCCAACGAGAAAACGATATTGTAACCAAATATCCCCTCAGGCTCCACTGGTATTCCTCCGACATACAATCGAATAGCATTCACTTCATCAAGTTTAGATGCACCGTATCCAGCTAATATATTGATCATTCCTGGAGCGACACCCAAATCAGGTATTAGAGTAATCCCCTTAGCCTTAGCCTTTTCATGAAGTATCAATACATTATCTGTTGCCCCTCCAATATGCCCTCCCAAATCAATAGAATGGACTCCCTCTTCTACAGCGAGCCTAGCTATTTTTTCATTGAATGTATAAAATAATGCATTTATTACTACATCTGCTTCCCTCATTATTTTGCGTATGCTATCGTCTTCGTTTGCATCAAGTCTCAATACTTCAATTTTGGAGTTTTGCAATCTTTCCTTAAACATTTTCGCCTGTCCCACATCCAAATCACATAATAAAACCTTTTCCACATTTGGGCTTAACACTAAATCACGAGCTGCTTCTTTCCCCATTAACCCTGCACCTAATACAGCAATTTTCATGTAATCATCCCCCTATTACTTGAGTGTCTATTTGTGCACGCTGTAACTTCCCACTGTAATCTATATATATGCTCTTCCATTCTGTATACACATCTAATGCTGCTACCCCAGAATCACGATGACCATTGCCAGTTCCTTTTGTACCTCCAAATGGCAGGTGAATCTCTGCACCTGTTGTACCCGCGTTAATATATACAATTCCCGTATCCAAATCACGCTGTGCACGGAATATTTTGTTGACATCTCTTGAATAGATGGAACTGGATAGTCCAAACTTCACTCCATTATTCACTTCAATCGCTTCTTCTAGTGTATTCACTTCTATTAAGGAGACAACTGGGCCAAAGATTTCCTCCTGTGCTATTCGCATATTCGGTGTCACGTCTGTAAATAGAGTAGGTGCGTAATAATTCCCTTGTGCGAGCTCTGCCTCGTTTAAAATTTTTCCTCCTGTAAGGAGAGTAGCCCCTTCCTCTTGTCCTATTTTTATATAGGAATGGATTTTCTCCAGAGCTTTTTTATTAATAACTGGACCGATTTTGACGGTTTCATCTAATCCATCGCCAATCGTTAGTTTTTCCATTTGTTCTAGGAGCATTCTTTCTAAGTCTTCTCTTACATCTTTATGCACAATAACCCTGCTACATGCCGTGCATCTTTGTCCAGCAGTCCCAAATGCACTCCATAAAATACCCTCCACTGCTAATGAAAGATCGGCATCTTCCATTACAATTACTGCATTTTTCCCACCCATTTCGAGAGAAACTTTCTTTAAATGACGACCTCCAAGCTCCGCTACTTTACTCCCTGTATCAGTAGAGCCAGTAAACGAAATAACCTTCACATCAGGATGCTCAATCATAGCCGTACCTACTTGAGAACCTGATCCGAATACGACATTCGCAACTCCAGGTGGTAGTCCAGCTTCATCAAATATTTTAGCCATTTCATATGCCATCATCGGAGTTTCTGTTGCTGGTTTCCAAATGAATGCATTTCCTGCAACGATAGCCGGAAATGATTTCCACGTAGCAATCGCAACTGGGAAATTCCATGGGGTTATGAGCCCCACCACTCCTATCGGTGCTCGGACACTCATCGCAAACTTGTCTGCCAATTCCGATGGAGTTGTCTCGCCGAACAAACGACGACCTTCACCAGCCATATAAAACGCCATATCAATACCTTCTTGTACTTCGCCACGTCCCTCTTCGATCACTTTGCCCATTTCTTTTGTTAATACTTGCGCTAGATGCTCTTTCTTTTCTTTCATTATTCTTCCAATCTCATATAAATAATCCGCACGTTTCGGTGCAGGAACTAGTGCCCATTTCTTTTGAGCTCTCACTGCTGCCTTTACTGCAAGATTTACATCATTCTCTGTAGATAACTTAACCTCTGCCAGCTGTTCCCCATTTGCAGGATTTAATACCGCCACATATTCAGTACTCCCCACGTCCTGCCATTTCCCATCAATAAAGTTTGTTAATTTCATTCGATTCCCTCTTTTCAGTTTAAAATGTAAACGCTTCCATTAATAATACATTCGATATTTGTTTTTAAATCCCTTTAAAAAATTAAGAATTTTAAGAATGAAACTTTTTACCTTTCATATCGTATAATTGGTTAATAACAATTTAGGAGGAGCGAAATTATGAATAATCATGAAATAGACTACAAGTTATATGGAGACGATATGCAATTTGTAGAAATTGAATTGGATCCAAAAGAAACTGTTGTTGCAGAAGCAGGCAGCTTAATGATGATGGAAGATGGCATTTCAATGGAAACTATTTTCGGCGATGGCTCCTCTGGTTCTAGTGGTAGCGGTGGCGGCCTTATGGGCAAATTAATGGGTGCAGGTAAACGTATGCTTACAGGAGAGAGTTTATTCATGACAACGTTTACTAACACCGGTAGTGGAAAAAGACATGTCTACTTCGCATCACCTTATCCCGGCAAAATTGTTCCGATGGACTTAAGCCAATACCGCGGCAAAATTATTTGTCAAAAAGATGCATTCTTAGCAGCTGCTAAAGGAGTTACGATTGGCATTGAATTTCAACGTAAGCTAGGAGCAGGTTTCTTTGGTGGTGAAGGTTTCATTATGCAAAAACTTGAGGGTGATGGTCTCGCTTTCGTACATGCAGGTGGAACTATTCATAGAAAGTCTCTACAGCAAGGTGAAGTTTTACGAGTAGATACCGGTTGTTTAGTAGCAATGACTTCAGATGTAGATTACAATATCGAAATGGTCAAAGGTGTCAAAACAGCCTTATTTGGTGGAGAAGGATTATTCTTCGCTACCCTTCGTGGTCCTGGTACCGTATGGATTCAATCACTTCCATTTAGCAGATTAGCTAGTAAAGTATTTGCAGCTGCCCCTCAAACACCAGGTGGCGGTTCACGTGATGAAGGCAGTATCGCAGGTGGATTGTTTAATCTACTTGGCGGAAAATAAATATTGGTTTTAGAGAATGACTTGCTTTTTAAGTCATTCTTTTTTATTTGATTTGATACACTGGGATGTTGCGGATATCGGGGTGGATGTTGCGCATATTCATCTGAAAGTTGCGGATACGCTTTCCTATGTTGCGAGTAACCACATGAAGGTTGCGCATAACTAAATCGTTGCGAGTACGGTGCTAAATGTTGCGCATATTCATCTGAAAGTTGCGGATACGCTTTCTTATGTTGCGAGTAACCACATGAAGGTTGCGCATAACTAAATCGTTGCGAGTACGGTGCTAAATGTTGCGCATATTCGTCTGAAAGTTGCGGATACGCTTTCTTATGTTGCGAGTAACCACATGAAGGTTGCGTATAACTAAATTGTTGCGAGTACGGTGCTAAATGTTGCGCATATTCATCTGAAAGTTGCGGATACGCTTTCCTATATTGCGAGTAACCACATGAAGGTTGCGCATAACTAAATCGTTGCGAGTACGGTGCTAAATGTTGTGCATATTCATCTGAAAGTTGCGGATACGCATTCCGATGTTGCGGATATCGGGGTGGATGTTGCGCATAACTAAATCGTTGCGAGTACGGTGCTAAATGTTGCGCATAACTAAATCGTTGCGAGTACGGTGCTAAATGTTGCGCATATTCATCTGAAAGTTGCGGATACGCATTCCTATGTTGCGAGTAACCACATGAAGGTTGCGTCCAATAAGTCACTAAGAATATGTCTAAATTATGAACACGAATACTGCAATACAGTAAAAAAAGACTTGAATTATAGAATTTTTTTTTGCTATACTTTAAAACAGACCGGTTGGTATGTAGGGGGTGTACTACGGAAATGGATACAAAACCGCTGATAATCGATATCGCGACAAAGCTTTTCCAACAAAAAGGATATATAGGTGTTGGGTTAAACGAAATATTGAAAGAGTGTGGAATTTCAAAGGGCTCGCTTTATTATCACTTTCCAAATGGAAAAGAAGAACTTCTTATCGCATGCCTACAGTCCTTGAATGAAGCTATTATGAAGGATATCACGGAAATTTTTGAAGAGTATTCCACTACGAATGAAGCAACATACGCAATGATTGAAAAGCTAATTGCCAATTATGAAACAGAAGGAACACTCACAGGGTATACCTTTAGCAGTATTGTTAGCGAAATGGCTTCGTTAAGTGATTCAGTTAGAAATGCATGCGCTAAATTATATTCAGAAATTCAGACTATTTATTTTCAAAAATTAGTAGCAGATGGATTTTCTAATAATGAAGCTTCTTCTAACGCTTTAATCATGACACTTTCAATTGAGGGTGGAATGCTACTTTGCTTAATACAAAAAGCAAAAGAACCACTCCAAGTTATTGCCCAAGTACTACCCCAAATTTTAAAAACAAGGAGATTTAAAACAAGTGAATAAAAATTATAAGACTGGCCCTATCATGACGGCTCTATTAGTAGCTGGCTTTGTAGGACTTTTTAGTGAAACGGCATTAAATATTGCCTTAGGAGATTTAAGTAAAATTTTCGAGGTAGATCCGACAACAATTCAATGGTTAGCAACAGGTTATTTCTTAACCCTAGGTATTTTAATACCAGTAACAGGTATTCTAATGCAGAAATTTACAACAAGACAAATGTTTTTAACTTCTATTATCTTAACCCTATTAGGTACGATTTTAGCTGCATTATCTCCATCGTTTGGCTTCCTTTTGGCAGGACGTATTATTCAAGCAGCAGGGTTAGCTATTAACTTACCTTTAACGCAAAATGTCATTTTCACCATCTTCCCTCCTAACAAACGTGGAGCTGCAATGGGAATTATGGGACTAGTTATGTTAGCTGGTCCAGCTTTAGGCCCAACAATAGCAGGGCTAATTTTAGATACCCTATCGTGGGATTGGATTTTCTGGTCTCAAGTACCATTCCTATTATTATCACTAATTATCGGGATCTTTTATGTTCCAAATGTGAATGAAGTACGGAAAATTTCACTTGATATACTGTCGGTTATTCTTTCAACAATAGGATTCGGTGGGATCGTTTACGGATTCAGTGTATCCGGTGACAATGGATGGACTAGTCCAATAGTTATCGGATCTATTATTATCGGTCTAGTTGGAGTAATTCTATTCTCCATGCGTCAGATGAAAATGGAGCAGCCGATGATGAATTTAAGAGCATTTAAGTACCCTCTTTTCGTTTTAGGTGTATTTATGAGTTTTATTACATTCTTCAATATGCTTTCAATGTTAGTAATTTTACCAATGTATATGCAAATGTCTTTATTAATCGCAGCGTTTACAACAGGTTTAATTTTATTACCTGGTAGCTTACTTAACTGTATTTTAGCACCGATAATTGGTGGACTATTTGACAAATATGGTCCAAGAGCGATTATCACTCCTGGTACCCTTCTAGTAGTTATCGCATATGCACTTTATGCCCAATTAGGTACAGATGCGGCTCTTTGGGTTGTTGTAGTGATCCATATTATTATGATGTTAGGTATTGGTGCAGTACTTGCTTCCACACAAACAAACACACTAAATTCTTTACCAAAACAATACTATCCCGATGGTATTGCTATTACCCAAACAATCCAACAAGTAGCGGGTGCAGTTGGTATTGCGGTTATGGTTGCTCTATTATCATCAAGACAAAACAATTACTTATCAACAGTAAGCGACAATTTACCAGAAGCAGCAGCATCAGGTTCATCATTCGTATTCACAATAGGTTTAGTATTTGCAACGATCAACTTTGTGCTGTCATTCTTTATGAAAAAACCAGTAGATGTAAAGTCAAAATAAAAAACTGATTTCATCCTATTTAACTTAAAGGAGATTAAGACAATGGCAAATCACTATAAAAATATTGTTGTAGCAGTATGCGCAACTTGCGATTTGACTATATGATATTGCGATTCTCCTGACTGAACTCGTGATGTAAAAAGAAAAAACGCTTAGACAAAAATTTGTCTAAGCGTTTTTTAGTTATTTTGTACTTGTGGCACAACATCGTCTGCTGCTTGAGCCTTACCGTCTTGAGACTCATGTAATTTTACCATCGCAAAACGTGCAATTGGTTGAATTACTAAGCTTTCTGCAATAAGTACAACTGCGAAGTTACGTGGCCAATTTTGTAACCAGTTGCTGAAAATTTCAGGAGTAAAACCGTTTCCTACAATATCACCAACAAACGTCATCGCTATTGACATCCCTAGTACGGTGAAAAGAATACGGAATAAAATCTTGGAATTAAAGCTGTCAGATGGCTTAGTGAATTTTGCTACTAAAGCTTCTGCAATACGTCCGAAGATAGTTGGTTCAATGATCATAACAATAATCCAAATAATCGGTAAAGCCTTCAGTATGGTTAAAAATACTTCTACATTAAACTCTCCAGCACCAAGAATGACGTTAAATGATGTCATAAATATAACTGTCAATGTCGAAATAATAGTACCGTACAATAGCCCCTCTTTTCCGTTTCTTGGTAGTCTTTTTTCTAAATGCATTCTTTAATTTTCTCCCTTTCAAAAAGCTTATTTTAGACCTTGGTAATATGTTAATTGTTGAGGTAAAACAGTGTCGGTTGTGTAATAGTGGATAACGTAATGAAGGAAAAAACGTTTGGAGTGTCATCAATTTCTATATTTAATATCTGGTGGAAACCAACTGTACTAAGATAGTCAACTGTTTCCTAAGTGCAATATTAAAGGCTGTTTTTTTAAACAGCCGACAATTCCTACTATATAACAGAGTCTTTAGAATTAAAATATACTCTGTTTTTCTTATGAAAACCTCTTCAATAAATTTGGTAACAGATTTGCAATTGTTTTTAAAGGATCAGCCGATTGTTGAGTTAAACAAAGCATCATTGCCCCTTCAATTGTAGCAGTCAATAATAAAGAAATAGAGTCAGCTGTTTCATCCGAAAAACCATCCGCTAATAGTTTTGTGCAATAAATATTTTCAATATTTTCATATAATTCACTGCAAGCGCTGCGAACAGGTTCACTCATTGTTGCCATCTCACTAACAATGCTGCTAAATGTATAGCCAGTAATAGTACCGTCCGTTTCAAAACTACGAATTAACGTATCAATCATTGATATTAAGGCATCTTCAGTTGATGAATGCTTACTGAAAATAACTTCAATATCAGTCGTAATATCTTCTTTTAAAGCATGTAAACAAGTAATCAAGAGTTCGTCTTTGCCATTTGGAAAGTGATGATAAAGGGCTCCTTTTGTAACATTACAGGCTTTTATAATTTCATTGAGACCTACAGTTTTATAGCCTTTTTGCTGAAAAAGGGTTGTAGCAGTTTCAATCAAGAGTGATTTAGTATCCATATCTGGTTTTCCTCCTAACATACCAACGGGTCTGTATGTTAGTATAACAAATTTTAAACAACATTCTAGTATTTTGTTTTTTTCAATAAAGAATTTTTTGAAGAAAAGCTCAAGCATACATTAACAAAACCTGTTTCTACCGTTTTCGAGGGCTTTGGAGAAACTTAATTTTTGAGGGGCTTGTTATGTTGGATTTGCAAAAAAAGTGCAAAATATCTTCGACTTCGACGACACCCTTCTACTCTGCAATCATTCCTCCGATTGTTTATACCCCTTCTCAATTTCCTTCATATAATATGGGGAGGGACACAATACCTTGGAGTTCCTACATTATAGGATGGGAGGTGTGGATGTTGAATTCTTCTACAGGTTTATGGGTTGGTTTATTGGGCATTGTCTTAGGGGTGCTAGGTTTCTTTTATGCTCCGCTTTGGTTAGGTGCTGGAGCAGTTCTTTTAGGGCTAGTAGCTTTAGCTTATTCTTACAAGTCATTCGTTGGATGGATATCTTTAATACTCGGGGTAGTTGTTTTAATATGGACACTTATGTCATAATATTAAACGAAAAGCGTATTGTATTAATATCCACTACGTGTTAAGCTTATTTAAATTTAAAATTTCGATAATTTCATATATTTTTCTTATCCAGAGAGACGGAGGGATTGGCCCGTAGATGTCTCAGCAACCAGCCAAGTCGAGGTATGGTGCTAATTCCAATAGACGTATGACGTCTTGAAGATAAGAAGACAAACTTCGATATTTACCCGAGGGTTCTCTTCTTATTAGAGAATCCTCTTTTTTTATTTTAATTGTAAAGGATGAATATTTATGTCAAAGAACAGTATTGATACACAGTTAGTACAATTGGGAAATCATAGTGATGATAAAACCGGCGCTGTAAATCCGCCTATTTATCTATCAACAGCATACAAACATAATGGGTTAGGGCAATCCACAGGATACGACTACACTCGTACTAAGAATCCGACACGCTCTATTTTAGAAGATGGAATTGCTAAGTTAGAGGGTGGAGACGCTGGCTTTGCCTGTAGTTCTGGTATGGCTGCAATACAATTGGTTTTATCCCTTTTCCATTCGGGTGATGAGATTATTGCTCCTGATGATTTGTATGGCGGGACGTATCGATTATTTAACCAGTACGCTGATTCTTATAATATCCGTACTACATATGCAAAATTTGAATCAGCTGAAGAGGTAAATGCTTTGATAACAGAAAACACGAAAGCTTTATTTATCGAAACACCTACTAACCCGTTGATGCAAGAATTCGATATACAGCTATTTGCGGACATAGCAAAAAAGCATAATTTGTTGTTGATTATAGACAATACATTCTTAACTCCTTATTTACAGCGTCCTATTGAATTGGGTGCCCATATTGTCGTCCATAGTGGTACAAAATATATTGGAGGTCATAACGACGTACTTGCAGGACTTGTAGTCACAAAAGGTACTGAACTAAGCGAACTACTGCAAGCCAACCACAATGCTTCAGGCGCTGTTCTTTCTCCCTTCGATTCTTGGTTATTAATAAGAGGATTAAAAACACTTCACCTACGTATGAAGCAGCATGAAACAAATGCCAAGAAAATTGCAGCATTTTTACAAAATGAGTCTTCAGTTAAGGATGTTCTATATCCAGGCAAAGGGGGTATGATTTCCTTCCGTTTGCGAAAAAGTGAATGGGTTGCACCTTTCCTAGAAAGACTTCAACTAATTGTTTTTGCTGAAAGCCTTGGTGGTGTGGAAAGCTTTATCACATATCCTACTACTCAAACGCATGCGGATATCCCGGAAGAAGAGCGTAATGCACGAGGTGTTGACAGCAGCCTGCTCCGCTTCTCTGTAGGAATCGAAGAAGCAGAGGATTTAATCGCAGATTTAAAACAGGTATTCATTACTTTAGAAAGTGAGGTGGCTATCAAATGAGTAGCTATAATGAATCGCTAGAGACTACCCTAATCGTGACATCTACTCGAGGGCACTCGGAAATAAAAACTGGAGCTGTCAATGTTCCTATCTATTTATCCTCCACTTTCCATCAAGAAAGCTTTGATGATTTTGGACCTTATGACTATAGTCGATCTGGGAATCCAACAAGAGAGGCACTGGAAAAAACAATTGCTGAATTAGAGGGTGGTACGAGAGGGTTGGCATTTGCTTCAGGAATTGCGGCTATTTCTTCTGCTTTTATGCTTTTGTCATCAGGTGATCATATTGTGATAACCAAAGATGTATACGGCGGTACCTTCCGTTTCGTTACAGAAGTTTTGCCTCGTTTTGGTATTGAGCATACTTTTGCAGATTTCACTAATATAGAAGCAATTACAAATGCTATTCAGCCAAATACAAAATTAATTTATATCGAAACTCCCTCGAATCCATGCCTAGGTATTACTGACATTGCTGCTGTCGTAGAGCTCGCAAAATCCAGTGATTGTCTAACTTTTTTAGACAATACATTTATGACACCGATTTATCAGCGCCCACTAGATCTAGGGGTTGATATTGTCTTACATAGTGCCACAAAATTTTTATCTGGTCATAGTGATATTATTGCAGGACTTGCCGTTACTAAAGAAGAGGATTTAGGTAACCGTTTGGCTTTTATCCAAAATTCATTCGGTGCTATTTTAGGAGCACAGGATTCATTTTCATTAATTCAAGGAATCAAAACATTAAGTGTGCGCTTTGAAAAATCTGCACAGTCTGCACAAAAAGTTGCGAACTATTTAAATGGACATAATTTAGTGGAGAAAGTCTTTTTTCCTGGTCTTTCCACTCATCCAGGATATGAAACGCATAACAAGCAATCGAGTAGTGCAGGTGCAGTCCTTTCCTTCCGTTTACCGAATAAATCCATTGCAAAGGCATTTATAGAAAATGTTAAAATCCCTGTATTTGCTGTAAGTCTTGGCGGAGTAGAATCAATTCTCTCATATCCAGCGCAAATGTCGCATGCTGCGATGCCTAAAGCGGAACGAGAAAAACGTGGAATAACAGATGGTTTACTACGTTTTTCCGTTGGATTAGAGAATGTTGATGATTTAATCGCGGACTTTGCACAAGCACTAGAAGTTGCATCCAAACAAAATCAGAAAGTAGGAATATAAATGTCAAAATCATTAGTTGTAAATAAACCATTTAAGGCAGATCACGTAGGAAGTTTTTTACGACCAACTCGCTTAAAAGAAGCTCGATTACAATTTGATAATAACGAAATAACAGCTGATCAATTAAAACAAATAGAAGACGAAGAAATTACAAAACTGGTAGCAAAACAAAAGGAAATTGGACTTCAGTCTGTTACGGATGGAGAGTTTAGACGTAAATGGTGGCATTTCGATTTCCTTGGTGGATTTGACGGGGTAGAATTTTATGACACAGATAAGGGATTAACTTTTAAAGGTGTACAAACTAGGGCTCACGGTATTAAAGTAACTGGGAAAATTGGATTTAGCACTCATTATATGGTTGAACACTTTAAGTTTCTTCAAGGTATTGCTGGCGATGCTGTTGTCAAATTCACTATACCTAGTCCAAATATGTTATTTTACCGAGCTACTATTGAGGACGGCGTTTATTCGAGCCAGGAAGAATTGTTTAGCGATTTAGTCGTTGCGTATCAAGGTGTAATTCAAGCACTTTATGACGAGGGCTGCCGTTATCTACAAATTGATGATACTTCATGGGCAACAACTTTTTCTGAGGAAGGAATTGCTTCCTTAAAAGAAAAAGGACTAGAATTGGAAGAAGCATTGGCTTTGTCAGCACGTGCTATTAATGATTCCATTGCAAAACGTCCAGAAGACTTGCTTGTAACTATGCATATTTGCCGTGGTAATTTTAAATCTACGTATATTACAAGTGGAAGCTATGAGCTAGTTTCGGAAACTATTTTTGCGGGATTAGATGTAGATGGTCTATTCCTTGAGTTTGATGATGAACGTTCAGGCGGATTTGAACCACTTCGTCATGTTAACCGTTCAGATTTATCTATTGTGTTAGGTTTAATCACTTCGAAACATGGAGATTTAGAAGATGCTGAGCTTATCAAAAAGAGAATTGCTGAGGCTACTAAGTACGTACCCCTAGAACAGCTTTGTTTAAGTCCACAATGTGGATTCTCATCTACTGAAGAGGGAAATCTTTTAACCGAGGAAGAACAATGGTCGAAAGTTCAGCATGTTATTCAAATCGCTAATGACGTATGGAAATAAAGAGATTCAAAATACCAAAAAAGTGTGCATCCAGTTCACAAATATCGGATGCACACTTTTTAATTTAATCATTTTGTTCATATTTCTACCTGCTTTGCTTGTACCACTAGGCGATACTTATTAGACCTTTCAGGGTAACAGGTTATAAGCGACAATATGGATATTCCTTCTTGACGATTCAATACCTCCACATTGTTTGGTTTAACTATTTGAATATCAAACACCTCATAGACTAATAGATCCGTGCTTATTTCTAATTCAAATCTATCCCCTATTTGTAATTCATTCAAACGATTAAAAAAGTGTCCAAACTGATGTGACTGGTGCCCAGCAATAGCTGAACTTCCATTTGGAGTGCCTGGTGCATCTAAATTCGCTATCATTCCAAGTGCTCGATTTAACTTAGCAGGAGTTGCTCCATCAATAACAGGAGATTCCAATTGAATGGTTGGAATTCTTAAAACGCTTATAGCCACCGAATCCTTTTGGGTTATTGCTTTCTTCGTTTTTTCATCCGGAGCTAATGCAGCTTCTGTTTTTATAGCTTTAAAGGATTCAATCAATTCTTTTTGATGTGTTTTATTTTCAATCATCCCATAACTAACAATAACGAGTAAGACACATCCAATGATCATTAATATATTCCCTACACTTTTTTTCATCATTTGTAGGTCTCCTTTATGCAAGTTTACGTATAGTCCAACCACTACCTAGTAAACTCAATGCTATCATTAATAACATTACTCCTGTAAAAAAGCCTCCAGTTTGTGGTAAGGAAGAACCAGCGAAAGAATTACCATCCATATTATTGAAATTGGCAGCTATACCAGACTCATCTTCTTCCTCAATCAGACTTTCATCGCCTTCTGTTAAAGTTGTAGTTTCAATCATCGTATCTTTTGAACCAGAGTCACCTCCATCTACGACAATAATTTCTTCATCCGTAGGCGGATTTTGCTCTTCTACAATATCTCCATCTTCATTAGTAACTGGAGTATTATCTGTGTAACTATCTTCGTTAGGGCTTTCCACCGCGTTACCTTCCGCAACTACTTCAACATCTTCAGTCGGTGGCATTGGATTAACCAGAGCCGCAGTTACATAGCTTTCGGTTGGCAGAATATCGACATTTGTTTCTCCGACTAGATCATTTATCAAACCGATAGAAATAATTTTTCCGTTTCGGTGAGTTCCTCTATTAGCAGTAATCTCGTCATTCGTTAGAATTTCTACATCTAATTCATCCGTTAAATCCGAGACTATATTAAACTCTAATACACCTTCAGAAAAAGTACTAACTTCTCCATCATCTCTCATATGTCTGTCTAGTACACCTAGGTGAATATCTTCCAGTAGAATTAAATCATCCGAAATCACTTCTACTAAACCGCTATTACTTGAAGTATTATCATCCATATCATCTGTTGACTCAGACAATAAAATATATGTGGAAAGATCACCTAAACTTGTATCAGCTACTTCAAGTCCTACAACAGCAGACTTTTCTGTTTCAAAATTATCACTCGAGGATTGACTGTTTTGTAACACATTTAACTCCACTTCCTCTAAGAGTGAACTAGCAGTTGAAGATGAGTCGTCACCAAGCCCCACAGTAAGTAAAGCTGAGGCATCTTGTAGAAGAGGTGAATCTTCAGTGGATTTACTCTCCAATACTCCTACATGTAATGTTTCAAGCAATGGAAGATCCTTTATCTCTAAATGAACTGCTTGTTGTTCCTCCATATGACTTTGATTTTGCATTGTTTCTTCGCTCTTAAGCACGTTCAGTTCAATTTGATCCGTTGTAATTAAATCATCAATGGTCGCTTGAACAACTGCTTCATTATTAGATGAACCATTCGTCAATGCATCTTCTTCATGTGCCAGTATTTCTAAATTTACCTCATCCGTACCAAGTAATTCTTCTACCCCTATATCAGCTACGGATGATTCAGTTGTATGAGAACCATTCCATTCGTTCTCTTTATGCTTCAGTACCTCTACATCAACCTCATCCATACCAAGTAATTCTTCTACTGCTACATCCGCTACGGATGATTCAGTTGTATGAGAACCATTCCATTCGTTCTCTTTATACTTCAGTACTTCTACATCTATTTCACCTGTACCAAGTAATTCTTCTACTGCTACATCGGCTACGGATGATTCGTTTGAATAGGAATCGTTCCAGTCGTTCTCTTTATACTTCTGTACTTCTACGTCAACCTCATCTGTACCGAGTAATTCTTCAACAGCTAGATTTACAGCAGCTTGTTCATTCGATTCTGATGTTGCAGTATTAGTTAATACATCAACTTCTATATGACCCATCTCTTCATCATTAAGAGAAACACTCGCTAATACTTCTGTATTTTCTTCACTGTTAGGAATCTTCACATCGAGATTATCAATACCAAGCAAGTCACTGACTTCCACATCTAGAATTTCTGCATTTTCGGAGCTTTCACTCAATATACTTATATCGGTTGACAAAGACATATCGGAGTCATTATCCTCCGCAGCCACAAATGCCGGTGTTATCAGTAGAAAAGCCCATAGACCTAGTAAAGACCAGAATACTTTCATGCTATTATTTTTCATTTTATTCTCTCCTTTTTTATATGAATTAAATCACGTATAAAAAAGGAGTTAATACTGGTGGTTTCCTCAAAGGTGTATGAATCCATTGAATAACAGCATAGCGATTTTTGTGGTACCATTTTTTCTTTGTTAATTCCTTTAACATTTCTTCAGATGGGAGAAGCCCATGAAAAACATCACTTCCAGTTAACAATAAAGACCCTCCTGAAGAAAATGTATTCCCTTGCCCATTCCATGTTCCTCCCGAAGTCATTGTCATTTTGAGATCAGATCCTAATGGAATAGTCGGATTAACCGGAACTTTTGCGTCCCCTTCCAGTACTGTTTGCGTTATAATTTTCAAGGGATTTTTTTGAGAGCTTTTTTTGTCATCCACTTCCATTTTGGTTCCGTAAACTTCATTCACTTTTTCCGGTCCTTTCAAATCAACCTCAGTAGCTACCTTTTCAGGAGCGATTTCCTCTTTCACCGGTTCGATTCCTACATTAACATCAATCGGTGTTTTCGTTTCAACGATCGGTGGTAGTTCCTCTTTTTCAGTAAAAAAATTAGTATTAGTAGCATCTGGGGATAAACCCTCTGCAGCCGGAACGTTTGGAGACTCCACAATAGGATTTCTACTCTTTTCTTCCACCACTATATCTACTACATTCTTAACGGTTTCTTCGCTCGAATCCACGACTGTTTGAACTTCTGATACCACTTCATTTAACGTTTTGGTTGTAGTTGTAAGAATAGGTGTAACAACTGGAGTTACTGGCAAGGTCTCTATGGTTTTATCGACACCTTCCACTACTCCCATAAGTACAGTTTCAGTCGTATCTGTAGCACCTATTACTACATCCTCTACTATTGGTAAAGTAATCTTTTCAGCTTCAAAAACTACATCGGTAACAGGTTTTAAGATTGGAATTGCTTTCTCAACGTCATTCACTGTCGTTTGAACGGTGTTGACTAATTTCTCTGTTGTTCCTAATAATTGATCGCCTGTTTTATTTAGCAAACCTCCATGCTCTTCCTCTAATTCTTCTGCTTGAACTTGAAATGGAATCATAAAAAACATTCCTAAAATAATTATAGCTATTATCTTTCTTTCCACGTTTTCACCTCCTAAACAGTAGAAAATAGCTTCATTATATGTTTATATTTCCTAATTAACAGAATATTAAACTTCTTCAGGTATAACTGTCATGTTTTAGATACGCTACACCGGGTAAATAAAATAGGAGAGGTTATAAACATGAAGGAGGAATTTAATATGGGAAACCAACAATATGAGCACGCAACAGATGAAGTAGTAGAAGAAACTGGAGCTTACACATGTGAGGCTGGAATTACTAAAAGATTAAATAAGGGCGATAAATTCCCCTCTTGTCCAGAATCGGAAGTAGCAACTTATTGGAAGCATGCAGCAGGTCATCATCATAATTCAGGAGAACCAGTAACGGAATCTGGTACATATATCGATGAGGATGGCGACAAGCTGGAATTAGAAGAAGGCGCTACATTCCCTAACTGTCCAAAAGCCGGAACTCCTACACAATGGCGACATGCAGGAAACTAATAAAGCTCGACACATGAAATAATTAATTCATGTGTCGAGCTTTAATTATTTATTAGTCTAATTTTACATTTTATAATATCTATAAACCTAGGTTCTTTGAAATAATTACTTTCATTATTTCATTTGTCCCAGCGTAAATAGAAGCTACGGGAATGTCTCTATATCTTCTTGCAATTTTATATTCTTCCATATAACCATATCCACCATGCAATTGCATGCATTCAATCGAAATTTCTCTCGCAGTTTCGGTTAGCCAATATTTGGCCATCGATACTTTAGTAACTACTTCTTTTCCTGCAATATGATCCTCAATTAGTGATTCCAAAAATGACTTTCCAAGTTCGATTTTTGTTGCCATTTCAGCTATTTTAAACTGTGTATTTTGAAAGGATGATATGGATTTTCCAAAAGCTTTACGAGACTTTACATACTCCATTGTCATTTCTAGCATATCCTCTGAAGCAATTTGAGCAGAAATTGCTACTACTAATCTTTCCTGTTGTAGTTTTTCCATTAAGTAACCAAAGCCTTTCCCTTCTTCTCCTATTAAATTAGAAATAGGAATACGACAATCTTCAAAGTATAGCTCTGCTGTATCCTGTGCATGTAATCCTACCTTATCTAACTTACGACCTTTCGAAAACCCAGGGGTCCCTTCTTCTACGAGGACTAAGCTCATCCCTTGATGCCTTGGTTCTGCTTTAGAATTTGTTTTCACTACTACTAAAAATAGATTGCCATTAATACCATTAGTAATGAATGTCTTTTGTCCATTTAAAACGTAATGATCTCCATCGCGAATTGCTGTTGTTTGTATATTGGCCAAGTCTGAACCTGCTCCAGGCTCTGTCATGGCAATTCCCGTTATAAAATCTGAAGTAATACACCCAGGTAGCCATCGCTTTCTTTGCTCCTGCGAGCCAAATGACTCTATATAAGGAACTACAATGTCATTATGCAATCCAACTCCCACAAGACTTGAACCGATCCTTTCTAATTCCTCTGAAATAATTACACCAAAACTAAAGTCTAAACCGAGTCCACCATAAGCTTCCTCAACTTGTGGACATAAATAGCCCATCTCGCCTAGTTTCCTCCAAAAGTCCTTTGGAATAAGTCGATCCTTTTCCCATGAATCATAATGAGGGGCAGCTTCTTTCTGAAGAAAACTTTGTAAAGACTTTCGAAATATCACATGCTCCTCCGTCTCGAATCTATATCTCCTCATTCCTACACCTCCTATTCAATTCTTTCAATAATTGTGGCATTTGCCATACCCATACCCTCGCAAATAGCAAGAAGGCCATAGCGCCCACCAGTGCGTTCTAGCCTATGGAGCATCGTTACTAATAGCTTTGTTCCTGTAGCTCCTAACGGATGACCTAAAGCTATTGCTCCTCCATCTGGATTTAACTTTTCTATATTTGCACCTGTATCTTTAAGCCAAACTAATGGAACTTGTGCAAAAGCTTCATTAACCTCATAGGTGTCCATGTCTTCAATAGTAAGACCTGCTTTTAAAAGCACTTTTTTCGTTGCTTCAATTGGACCGGTTAACATAAGCGTGGGGTCAGATCCCGTAACACTGCGAGCTATTATACGAGCTTTTGGTTTTAGCCCAAGCTCATCTGCTTTTTCTCGTGACATTAAAAGAACTGCGGAAGCTCCGTCACTCATTTGGCTAGCATTCCCAGCCGTAATCACACCGTTCTCATCAAATACAGTTTTTAATCCACTTAATACATCAACAGTAGAACCTGCACGGGGTCCTTCGTCGATTGCAAAGCTTTTTACCGTACCATCAGCTTGTGGAACTTCCACAGGAACAATTTCTTTTTTAAAATGACCCTTTTCAATTGCTTCCAAAGCTTTTGCATGACTTTCAGAAGAATACTTATCCAGTTCTTCACGCGTTAAATTCCATCTTTTCACCATTCGTTCTGATGATAATCCCTGATTGATAATCTCAAATTTGTCGGTTAGTTTTGAACTTACTTTTGTATTTCCTACATTAGAAAACATAGGCTCACGCGTCATGCTTTCTACACCACCAGCAATAACGATATCCATATCACCTGAGGCAATTGCTTGTGCAGCAAAATGGACTGCTTGCTGACTTGAGCCGCATTGGCGATCAATGGTAACCCCAGGAACATGTATCGGAAAACCAGCGATCAATGCTGCAGTACGGGCAATATTCGCACTTTGTTCACCTATTTGCGTGACACATCCTAAAATGACATCATCTATATCTGCTTTTTCCACACCTGCTCGATTCACTAACTCATCTAAAACAATAGCCGCAAGTTCATCCGGTCTATATTCCGAAAGCGATCCTTTTCTTCTTCCTATTGCTGTTCGTACCCCTTCTACTATTACAACCTCTGTCATATCATTTCCACCCTTTCCTTTGTTTGTTGTCCAGCTTCAGCGCCTTGCCCCTCGATCACTTCAGAATTTCGGTAAAGGCAAAGGCCGCCTTTAGCGGAATTTCTTCCAACGCTTTTCGGAGCATGAGTAGGCGCTTAAGCTTTTCGACTTTACCTCGGTTGCATTCTAATTGCTCCGTCTAGTCGAATTACTTCCCCGTTGATATATTCATTTTCAATCATAAAAGTCACTAATTTAGCGAATTCATCTGGTCGACCTAATCGCTTTGGAAATTCCACTAATGACTCTAGCTTTTCTATTACCCTATCATCCAATCCTGCTGCCATAGGTGTACGGAATAATCCTGGAGCAATCGCATTAATACGTATTCCATAAGAAGATAGGTCCCTTGCAATAGGTAAGGTCATCCCTACTATTCCAGCCTTACTAGCACTATAAGCTGCCTGCCCCATTTGTCCTTCGAATGCTGCGACTGACGCCGTATTGATAATAATGCCTCGTTCATCCGATTCCGAAAGCAAGTCATTTTTTGTCATTTCCGCACCAGCTAATCTCAATGTGTTAAACGTTCCTATTAAATTTATATCTATTACTTTTTTGAAATTTTCTAATGGCATTGCTCCAGATTTTCCAACTGTTTTTTGCGGAGGAGCTATTCCTGCACAATTCACACAGATATGTATTGCCCCAAGTCTTTCTACTGTTTGCAGAATTGCTTTATGGACAGAACTTTCATCTGTAACATTTACTATTTCGTAGGCTACATTATCACCGAATTCCTGGGAAACCTGTTTTGCTAATTCTTCATTTACATCAAAAATTACTACCTTAGCTCCTTTTTGTAATAACTGCTCAACAGTTGCAAACCCCAATCCAGATGCTCCACCTGTTACGATTGCGACTTTGTTATTAATATCCATTGCTCCACCCCATTATTATTTTTACTGAAATCTAAAAATTTATAATATTCCATTTTAATTATAACGCAAAAAATCCAAGGAAAAAGTATAATTCCCTTGGATTCGAATTTCTTATAAATAAATTAACGAAGTGTTTTTAAGGCCCCGCTCCATGCAAGTAATTGGTCAAGCATTGTATTTGCATTTCCTTCATGATAGTCAGCAGGCTGGAATAAGCTCATATTTTTAAAATCAGACATAAGCGAGAATGTTACCGCGGTACGAACATCCGCAACTTGTAATTCTCCTAGGATCAAACGCATATTTTCATGCGCACGTGCTCCTCCTAAATTGCCGTATCCTACTAAACCAGCTGCCTTATTGTTTAATTCAGGATTTAAGTAATCTAATGAATTTTTTAATGCACCGCCTATTGCATGGTTATACTCTGGAGTTACGAAAATATAGCCGTCATATGTTGCCATTTTCTCAGACCACCCTTTAATGGCCCAATTTGCTTCTTCTTGTTGGTGTGACGGAATCTCTTGTCCAAGAAGAGGTAATCTATAATTTCTCAAATCAACTAATTCATAATCTGCATCATTACGCTTTGTAGCAAAATTATACATCCAGTTCGCCACTGCTTCCGCATTACGTCCTTTTCTTACACTACCTACTATAATTCCAATTTTTAGTTTTTCTGCCGGCATTATTTCTTCCCCCTTCTATTTCTTTATAATAGAGTTAATGTTCTTAAACTCCGACCACTACCTACTTTATTATTTCCAATTGTAAGATTTCTACACATAGATTGCCATTTTCTATTCAATTAATATGATATAGTGAATTTAATAGAAACAAAGAATTACAGATTGAAGGTGTTGAAGTGGAACTGGTTTTAATTATTTTACCGGTTTTTATTATTTTCTTTATCGGGTTTATTGGGCAAAAATTTATTGGTTTCGACATTAAATCTATCTCTACGGCTGCGCTATACTTAATGTCTCCATTTTTAGCTTTCCGAACTTTCTATACAAATGCCTTAACGATGGAATATTTTTATATTGTATTATTTTGTCTAATTTTGGCCTTTATTTTACTTATAATTACTTGGATTACTGGAACTTTTATGAAGACTTCACGCTCGGAACTTTCTGCGATGATTTTAGGTGGCATGTTTATGAATAGTGGGAATTACGGAGCTCCGGTAGTGTTATTTGCTTTAGGGGCTACCGGATTTGATTATGCTGTAATGATCATGGTCCTTCATGGTTTGTTCATCAATACATTTGGTATATTTTTTGCATCTCTTGGTGGTGGTGAGAAGGCAACATGGCAGCAGTCCTTGCATCGCGTTATTAGAATGCCGGTCGTGTACGCAGCTGCAACCGGTATTTTTTTACAAGAAACTGGACTAACCATGCCACAGGCGGTAATGGATGGTGTCGGACTTGTTGCCGATGCATCGATACCAACAGTAATGCTCGTTCTAGGAATGCAATTAGCTGTCATTTCACGAAAAAAGGTTGCCTATCGATACGTTGCTGCAGTTTCCTTTATTCGGATAATTGTATCCCCCCTTCTAGCGGTTGGAATTTTATACTTCTTGCCGGTTAATGATACGGTCAAACAGGTTGCGATTATTTTAGCAGCTATGCCAACTGCAGCTAATACAACGATGTTAGCATTGCAATTTAATACTGAACCGGATCTTGTGTCGTTTACAACTTTAGTTACAACGCTCATCAGCATTGTTTCTATCCCGTTAGTTTTATTTTTCTTAGGCATTTCCTAAAATAATAAAAGATTAAAAATTCCAAACTCTTATTAGTTTTTCATAACTGATAAGAGTTTTTATGTTGCCGTAATTAGACAAGTTCTAGCTTCATAGGATGGGTAGAAGGAGTGATGACATTTGGAACATCCAAGTTTTCGAGGAAGTTTTAAGCCTTTTGTTTCACCACGGGATCCCTGCCCTCCGATTACCGTGAAGTATTTTGTGTTGCCCCCACAAATTTTCACAAATTTCCAGCAGCCTGGCCTACCTCAAAATTCTCCCGAGGAGGCACTAATGCAAGGTTCGCTCTGGCCCAAGTTTGTGGATGGTTTCTTCAGAGAGGAAGGAATTTCATGAGTGCTTTTGATGAAAGAATAAGTCTGTTAAAAAAAGTACAACAAATGGATTTTGTTGTTGTCGAATGGACTTTGTACACAGACACACACCCGGATGACGATGATGCTTTAGAACAATGGAGAGAAGCGATTAAAAAAGCTGCGGCTGCACGCAAACAATACGAAAATAAATTTGGACCTTTATCCCTTAAATCCATTCCCTCTAGACAGGCACTAGATGTAGGATGGCGCTGGAATCAAGATCCGTGGCCATGGCAATTATAAAGAAATGCGAAAAGCGCCTCGAGGGGCTTGGCGCTGAAGCTAGACAGATACTTGGGAGTAAAAGCATAAGCCTTATTTACTTAGAAAGGAGAAATTAGATGTGGGTTTATGAAAAAAAGTTGCTTTATCCTGTCGAAGTAACCACCTGTAATCCGATGCTCGCAAAATATCTTATGGAGCAATACGGAGGTGCTGACGGTGAACTGGCGGCTGCACTCAGATATATGAACCAGCGTTATACCGTTCCGGATAAAGTAATTGGACTGCTTACGGATATTTCCACTGAGGAATTCTCACATCTTGAAATGCTTGCAACGATGATTTATAAATTGACTAAGGATGCTACCCCTGAGCAATTAGAAAAAGCAGGTTTAGGTGCACATTTTGTTAATCATGGACATTCATTATTCTATGAGAATGCAGGAGGCGTTCCATTTACAGCTACTTATATTCAATCTAAGGGAGATCCCATCGCCGATTTATATGAAGATATTGCTGCAGAAGAAAAAGCACGAGCAACCTACCAATGGCTAATCGATATTTCAGATGATCCTGGTATCAATGATGCTTTACGTTTCTTAAGAGAACGAGAAAATATTCATTCTCTTCGTTTCCGTGAGGCTGTTGAATTGCTCAAAGATGAAAGAGATCGAAAGAAGATTTTCTAAAAAACAAAAGCGCATGGCAACTTGAAATAATTCCAAGTTGCCATGCGTTTATATTATTTTTTCTCTTTTTCAAATAGGACAATCAATGCAGGTAATAGAATTCCACGAATTAAGAATGTGTCCAAGATAATTCCCACTGCTACGATAAATCCAAAAACAAATAGCAGTTGGATTGGTTGTGTCATCAGTACAGCGAATGTTGCAGCCAGTAGAATACCTGCGGACGAAATAACCCCTCCTGTGTGAGACACTGCAATTTGCACTGCTTCCTTCACGGAATGTTTTTCACGTTCTTCTAGATATCTAGATATAAGAATAATATTATAATCGATTCCTAGTGCTACTAAGAACACAAACGAATATAGTGGAACACGATTACTAATCGTATCTATATCGAAGAATAAATTAGTTAAGAACATCCCTAAACCAAGTGCAGCCAGGAAGGACAATAGAATCGTACCCATCATGTAAATTGGCATTTTAATAGATTTCGTTAATACAATTAATAAGATAAAGATTAAGAGTGTTTCAAGTAATACAATGATGATTAAATCACGACTATTTGCAGATCGGTCATCTAAGTTAGATGCGGTTTCGCCAGCAAAGTACAATTCACCATCTACGTCACTTTCCTTCACAATATTATCCGCTTCCTCCACCATAGTTTCCAAGGCGTCCATTGACTCTGTTGAATATGGACTTTCCTCGAATGTTAGTTGGAATTGTGCCGCAAGTCCATCCTCTGAAATTCCCGAAGGACGGACGCTACTTACTAAGTCTTGTTGCAACAGCTGATCAACCAGACTTGCTTGAATTTCTTCTGTAATTTCACTTTCAGATTCAAACAGTACGGTTGTTGGAGCTAAATCCCCTTTTGCAAACTCTTTCTCAATGACCTCAAATCCTTGACGTGATGGCATATCATTAGGGAAAGACTTCACCGTATCAAATTCGTAGTTTAAGTTAAATAAATTAAGTGCTGAAACTATTAAAATTACTAGTATTGAAATAGCTGCAATTTTAGGTTTTTTGACAACAAATGTAGCAATTTTACTCCATAATGAGTTTGCTTTAACTTCTTTTTCTCCATACTTCGGAACACGTGGCCAAAAAGACTTACGACCGAAAAGAGTAAATAACGCTGGGATCAAGGTTACAGCAGCAAACATAATGACAAACATCGTCGTACCAAAAATTGGGGCAAAATTACGATAATCTCCAAATGATGCAAAGAATAGTACGAGCATTGCAGCTAAAACGGTACCACCAGCAAAAAATACAGGAATTCCAGTCTCACGCATTGCATATTTCATAGCATCGAATTTAGTTTCATAGTTCTTTAACTCTTCTCTATAACGAGAAAAAACAAACAATGAATAATCAATCGTTGCGGCAAACAACAAGATGGACATAATAGATAGAGACTGACTTGCTAAATCTAATCCGTTAGCACCAAGAATTCCAAGCAATTGATTTACAACTTGGTAAACAATTCCTGCTGCTAAAAGTGGAATTAGCGCTAATAGTGGTGAACGATAAATGACAATTAATAGAACTAATATAATACCTACTGTCGACAATATTAAAACAATGTCAGCACGTTCAAATAAATTCGTTGTATCAACAGCAATCCCAGCTGGCCCTGTCATATAAACTGTTGAACCGGTTTCCTCTGCTACAATTTCCCTCACCTGGTCCAAGCTCTCTTCTAAATCAGAAGTTTCTAAAGTGGTGATAAAACTTATAGGAATAACCGATGTTTTCTTATCTTCTGAGAAAAAACCTTCTAACGCTTGGGGTGGCAGACTACTAAATGGAATCATTTCTTTTAGACCATTTATATCTGCTGCAGCTACTTTATCTAAGGCCGCTCCAAGCATTTCAATATCTATCTCTTCTTTCGACTGAAGCACAAGAATTCCTGGCAAACTTTCTGCATCTTTAAAATGCTCATCGATATTTTTTTGAGCCATAATCGACTTGGCATCCTCAGGTAACGAGGCTACACTAGAAACTTTATAATCGCTTGAACCTGGTGCAAATACCGTAAGAATTACTGTTAGAACTATCCATGTACCTAACGTAATCCACATACCTCTTCGAGTCGCAACAAAATCGGTTACTTTGCCTAGTATCCTTTTCAAAAAGTCCACATCCTTCTCAAATTAATTAATGACACTAGTGTCACTTTGACCAAAAAAACACACCTGTCTTTTACATTATGTGTAAAAGTGACAAGTATGTCAATTAATCTTTCTTAAACATTCCATCACTTAAAATCTCCTTGATGGAAGCTATCCATTCATCATTCGGAATCCCAAAATGATTGGGAATAGCAATAGTTTGAAAAATCATCCCAAGAATTATAGCATCAGATAGATGACTTTTAATCACTTGCTCTTTCTTCCCCTGCTCGATCAATCCTTGAAATTGTTTGTACATATTAATGTAATATGTATTTAACTGTGTCTGATTGGATAGGTCACGATCGGAAGACTTTTTAGGAATTTGATTGATAATCTCCACTACCTGATGAATCTCACTATGACTAAAAATAAAATCAATAACTAGATACAACTGTGTTTGGAAATCTCCGGTTTTATCAAGCTCACTAAAACCTTGGAGAAAGTGATTCATTTCATACATCAGAAACTCCGAAATCAATTCATCTTTGTTCTCATAATATTTATATATACTTCCACGAGAAACCTCCATCACCGAGGCTAACTTGCTAAATGTAAAGGAATCATATCCATCCCCAATTAGCAATAACTTCGTTGCTTTAAATAACTCGTCATCTGTAAACTTACGCTCACGTGCCACTTATCTCACCTCACTACACAATTAGTATAGTACATAGATGAAAAGTTAAACAACCCTTTAAAATCACCATTTAAATAAAAGCATATTAAATAGTAAAATCCAAACAAAGTCGATTTCTGCTCTAAACGTGACGAATATTTCATCCCTCCAATCTCTATATAAATTTTTAATGTCCATGCTCTCTTCTTTTAAAGAAAATGATAATACCATGAGCCAACATATAGTTTCGGGAATGTTTCATTTCTTTAAGAAATACCGGGCAAAAATGCCCAGTCCTTATAGTTCAAAAACTGTATCTTTCGTTTTCGAAGTACTTCGGACAGACGTTTTGCTATAGGATTACCGAGTGAATTTTTATTGAGTATTGGCAATCTTAAGGCGTTTGCCCCGCATTAACGGGCAGTAGAGAACTGCCCGTTAATGCCCGAATGGTTCAACTAACAATCAATGGGGAATGAAGCCCCACTGACTGAAGTTTCACTTTATCTGTCCGTCGACCTTCTACAATACTGTGTGGAGCAAAGTAAATTGACAAGTTTCTACACATATAGTATGTTGAGTTCGAGACGTTTTTATCTCGAATTCAAAATACTATATTTAAAAAAGGAGTGTTTTTAATGGGTAAATTTGAAAATAAGGTAATTATCGTGACAGGTGCAGCAGGTGGAATTGGAAAAGTAACAGCTAAAAAGCTAGCTGATGAGGGAGCTAAATTGGCTCTTGTTGATTTAAATTTAGAAGCTGTTCAACAAGTGATTGTTGATTTAGGCTTAGATGAAACTCGTGCTATTGCTCTTCAAGCCAATGTGGCAAAAGAAGAGGAAGTTAAGGCGTATGTAGATGAAACAGTTTCAAAGTTCGGTCAAATTGATGCATTCTTTAACAACGCAGGTGTTGAAGGAACAACAAAGCCAATCGAAGAGTATCCAATTGAAACATTTGATTTGGTTTACAATGTCAACATTAAAGGAGCTTTCCTAGGGTTGAAATATGTGTTGCCAGTGTTGAAAAAACAAGGATTTGGTGCTGTCGTTAACACTGCAAGCGGAGCAGGACTAATGGCTTCTCCTGGTATGGTTGGCTATATCATGTCGAAACATGCGTTAATTGGTATCACTCGTGTAGCCGCTCTTGAAGCAGCTCCCTTCGGTGTACGTGTCAATGCCGTTGCTCCTGGAATCATCAATACACGCATGATGCGTCAAATTGAAGAAAATACGCTTCCCGGTCAAGGAGAAGCAGCTACAAAAGCATTCGCTCAAGCCGTTCCGATGGGACGCTACGGCGAACCTGAAGAAGTCGCAAATGTAGTATCATTCTTATTATCTGATGAAGCATCATATGTCAATCAATCTATCTACACAGTTGACGGTGGACAATTGAATCAATAAAACACATCCCTTAGGGGGTGTTTTTTTATTAAATTTTTTAATATAATTCATGATGTCTAAGATACTACTGAACATTATGTATATAAACAAAATCTCTTGCAGGAGCATTCATTAGAGACAAAAGTTAAGGAAACATCTTTTGCCGACACCTCGTATCCAGCATCTTCCAGGACCGAGGAGGCTCGACCACGATCGCTGAAAGTGTCCATCTGTAACAGAAATCAACAGTTATTTTATCTAAGCTAATTTTAAATTCATCTTTATGCAAACAAAAGCGTCACCGGTGCTTAACACAGGTGACGCTTCGCTATTACTAATGATTAGCAATCATTGTAGCAATTCTATCAAGAACGGGGATTGTACTCGACTTATTTTTCTCTGTTAACACGGTAAATATAAGTGTCTCACCACTTTTAGTTTTTGCATATCCAGCGAGGGATTTTATATTTTCTAAACTACCAGTTTTAGCTGTTATGTTCCCTCTAACACCAGTAGCTTTCAATCTATTCCGAAGAGTTCCACCTACAAAACGATCAGACATTCCCGCTACTGGAAGGCTTTTACTATACGTCTTATACCAAGGCTCTGACTGGACTGCATAAAGTAAAAGTGATAATTCTCTAGTTGTAATCTTGTTTGAATAAGACATACCAGATGCGTCTTCGAATTTCCATTTAGTACTGTCTAATCCAATAGCATCCACATATTCTCTCATAACTTTTAAACCTGCATTCCAACTTCCTTCTCCATACTTCACTTTCCCCATCTCTTTTGCTAACATTTCCGCATGGGTATTATTACTTAACTTCATAAATGGAATGATTATATCCTTTAACGGCTTAGACCTTTTAGATTCTAAAATCGTTGCATCATTAGGTGTTTTCCCTTTCATTACTATAGAAGTAGGTATAAATGTGATACCCTTTGCTTGTAATGACTTTTTAAATATGTCTAATGTATATAATGTTGGATCTGTCACGGAAATCCATTCCTTCGCCCCATAAGTTCCAATAGGTGAGTTTCCAGAAATAATTACTTTATTAGTACCTATCTGTCGAGTAATTTTCAACGTGTTTTTGTATCCTTTAGGAACGGTTCTGGATTTGTTGACTACTTGTAACACACTTGTTTGGGGAGCCAGCGTTACTTTAGCTACTTTCCCATTTGTTGAAGGCAGCGCTTGAACTATTACTGATCCAGCGTCAAAATCACTATTGGGTGAAACTGTTAGAGCAGAAATTGGTGCTGCATAATAATATGGCTCGTCCTCCGCTAAAATACCTGCAGACAGTCGAACAGAATCATACCATGTGTCATCCCCTACTACATTTCCAGAAATCCTGTTAATGCCCAGTTTTACTAAGCTATTTGCAAAATTATCAAAGTCAGTCTTTAGTAAGGTTGGATCTCCTTTTCCTTGCAAATATAAATTCCCATTCAAAACACCACTTTGTACTTGTCCATCGGTATAAATGGCTGTTGGGAAGCGATAGTCTTCCCCGAGCGTTTCTAGCGCTGCTGCTGCAGTTAACAGTTTTAATGAAGACGCAGGCGTTATCCCTATATCTCCGTTATATTGATATACTATTTCACCAGTAGATGCTTTTCGTACCGTAAGAGCTGTTGTTGCACTTTTCATACGGCTATCCGCCATTATAGTGTTAATTTTGCTTTTTAGATTATTGTACGAAGTAGCAGCCTCTACAGTATTATCCTCACCTGTAGAAATAAAAATAGAACCACTAATCATAACGATTGAAACGACAGAAACTAATAACTTTTTCCAAATTTCCACTATGTACCTCCTACATTCATTATTAAAGTTACTGTTAGTTTATCATGAAGTTGTCAGATAATAAGAGTCTTTTTTAATCCTTGCAAGAAATTGGACCTTTTACCTAGTAGACATAATTTTAAACTTTCTTTATACTAGGTTTCACTACTTTGTAAAACAAGGTAGCTTTTTTTAAACACCACTACTTTGTTTTACAAGATAGTGAAAGGGAGACGAAACATGTCTATTAGAAGTCAGCTACTTAAAGGAATTCTTGATGGCTGTGTACTCGCCGTTATCGAAAAAGAAGCCGTTTACGGTTATGAATTGTCTAAGAAGCTTCAAAAAGTCGGCTTAGAAGATGTGAGCGAAGGTACTATCTATCCCGTTTTATTAAGACTTCAAAAAAACAAGCTTATTATCGGTGAAATGAAACCTTCCGAATCTGGACCTAACCGTAAGTATTATTCATTAACTTCTGAAGGCAAAGAGGCTCTTGAAGTAATTTCCATAGAGTGGAATCAGCTATCAGTACCTATTAACGCTTTATTATCGAAAGGGGATGGGACATTTGAAAGCGAGTGAATTAATCGAACAAAACAATCAAAAAAGAGCGTTATTGACGGAGGAAAATGAGAAATATTACACGAATTTATTACTCTATATCCGAACTAAGCTAACCTTATCTGAGCAGCAATCAGAGGAAGTTTTAATGGAAATGTTAGATCATCTAATAGAAGGTCAAAAGGACGGGAAAACCGCGTTAGAAATCTTTGGCGATGATCCTAAGGGATACGCAGATGAGATCGCAAGCCATCTACCACATGGAAATAAACGCGATAGCTTTCTATTTATGTGTGAAATAGCTATAAATTTAATTGGATGGTTTTTAATAATGCGCAGTATAATAATTCCCATAATCGGAGGTGAAGATTCAGAAAAAGTATATGTCACTTCTTCCCTACTTCTTATCATATTGATAATGATTATGACAGCATTAGGAGTAAAAATGATTTTCGGGTTAATAAGTCAAAAATCTTTCGATGAAAAGGCTACGGATAAAAAGCTGATGATTAAGGCTGGATTATACGGCGCTGTGGGTTTTTAGTTATTGCGATCATTAGTTTTTTTATAAAGGAAGTCGGTCCATCCTTTACATTACAATGGCAAATTTCTCTTGGCTTAGGCTCTATATTATTACTGATAACGTGGTTAATGAAAAAATCTAGATTGTAGGCAATATAGACAGATGGAGAATTCGTTGACTTCTCCATCTGTACTTGTTCTTCATTCATTAACTTGGATTGGTGATAATGCACTTGTTTCATCTATATAAATAAAGGCATCATATCTACTCCCGATTTTAGAAGGCACATAATTCCCATAAGCTTCAAAGTCTGGATTATACACGACACCAATAGCTCGGTGCCCTACCCAATCATTAAAGAATATTCGATTCTCCTCGTCAAAAAGCAGCAACTTATCGATGGCTTCCACACGATGTAATATTTCTTCCCAGGAATCCTTTCTAGCAGGTGGAACAGTCATTTTCTTAGGAATAGTTCCCCACTCATCTGCTGCAATAACCTTCCCTCTATGAGTTCCGAAACCAACTGCAAAGACATTTTCTGATTTGTTCTGTAAACGAAGAATTTCTCCAACGTTTGTCATACCTTCTTCTTTCATATCCGTTGCGGACGCATCTCCAATATGAGTGTTATGTGCCCAAATAATTATTTTTGCATCTTTTCCATGATAATCCATCATTTCATTAATCACTTCGACCATATGCTCATCACGAACATTCCATGAAAGTTCATCACTTCGAACCATCGCCCGGTAATACTCTTCTGCGTGTTGAGCAACTAATGCATTTATTTTTAAATTTAAATCTGCTTCCTGTTCAGCTTCATATTGCTTTTCATTATTACGAATTGAGGCCACTAACTTCACCACTTCTTCCACACATGCATCTGAAATGTGGATAGAAGAAAAAGCATACGTTTCGGGATGACGGTTAAAAGGCTCAAAACAGGAAATTGCCTTCTTAGCAAAAGCCATATCTGTTCCTCCGGGATTCATTTTACGCAAATAACTTATTACCTCATCTAAAGATTCCCATAAACTATACACATCGATTCCATAAAATCCTATTTTCCTGTTATCTTCTATTTCCATATTATATTTTTCTAGCCACTTGATCAATTCAGAAATCTCCTCATTTGCCCACATCCATGTCGGCCAACGTTCGAAAGCTTTTAGTACATTCTGTTCGCTAACCTTTGCGTCGTATCCTTTCATAAATCTATTTACTCGCTGAGTGGATGGCCAATCCCCTTCTACTGCAATTAGATTAAAACCTTTTTCTTCTATTAACCGCTTGGATAACTCTGTTCGAACTTTATAAAATTCCGACGTCCCGTGACTAGCTTCCCCTAGTAGAACAATTTTCGCATCTCCAATCGCATTTATAAGAGGATTCAAATCCTCAGGAGTATTAAATGGCAATGCAAACTTTTTTATAGCTTCTGTAAGAGATTTCATCATAGACCCTCCTTTTCCTTTAAAGTTTGCGTTCACCTAACTTTTTTATACTTTTATTCAATATTTAAAGGAAAATATGATATGATATGATATAAAAAATTAAAAGCTATGAAGAGAAGAGTAAGTATCTAAGTTTCTTTACAGAGAGCCCTGTTAGCTGCAAATGGGTAAGAATGACGTTACTGAAACAAGCCTCTGAGCCTCACGTAGGACTTGTAAAACCAAGGTATTATGTGACAGTCGCTCCTGTTATCGAGCTAGGGTATAAGCATGTTTACATGCCGTACTTGAAAAGGCCACTAATGGTGACATTAGGGCAAACTAGGGTGGCACCACGACATATTATCTCGTCCCTAAGACAGCAGTCTTGGGGGTGGGATTTTTTTATTGGCCAAATTAAATATGTCGGAGGTTTTAGCATGAATTCATTCAAATGGAAGTTTCCTATTATATATTTATGTTCCGTTGGAATTGCCAATATCGGAGGATGGATATACTTATTAGCAATCAACTTAATGGTATTAGAAATAACAGGATCTGCTTTGGCAGTTGTAGCATTATATATTATTAAACCTATCACCAAGTTATTAGTTGGACCTTGGGCTGGTAGTCTCATTGACCGTGTATCTACTAAGTGTATTATGGTGTGTTTAGATGTGATAAGAGCAATATTAATCTTCTTTATCCCTTTTTCTGATTCCATTTTATTCATTTATATGCTAGTGTTTTTTATCCAAATGGCTGGGGCAATATTTGAGCCGGCATCCTTTACTTACATGACGCTTTTGCTACCGGAAAATATACGACACCGATTCAACGCAATTCTTAGCTTTGTCCATTCGGGTGCATTTGTGACTGGTCCACTAATTGCTGGTATATTATTTATGATTGGTTCTCTTGAAGAAGTATTATTTGTAAATGTCGTTATTTTTCTAGTATGTGCTGCTCTTACACTTCTACTTCCTAGGAAAATAACTACAGCTACTGTTGAAAATTCAAGAATAACTTGGTTGAATATCCGAAATGATTGGAGTTTAGTTCTACGTTTTAGTAGAAAAGCAATTCCTTTTTTCGTCTTATATATGATGTTTCAAACGGTAATGTTACTAACTGCTGCATTAGATTCAATGGAAGTGACCTTTGCCAAGAAGGTCCTTCATTTAACCAATACTGGCTATGGATCTCTTGTCACTATTGCTGGGATTGGCTTTTTAGTTGGTGCCATCTGCACGAATGTATTAGTAAGATTCGCTCCTGCTAAACTGTTGATGAGTGTCGGGACACTTTTTGTCTCTGTTGGTTATGTTATTTACAGTTTTTCTACAGCATATTTGTTAGCTAGTATAGGATTTTTTGTACTTTCATTTTTTCTATCCATTGCAAACACAGGATTTATGACATATATTCAATCCAATATCCCAGCCGAAATGATGGGGAGAATATCTAGCCTTTATGAGATGTTATCGAGTGTTATACAAATTATCGTTATTCTTTTTTTAGGATTGGCGTCTCAATGGTTTTCTGTAAAAGAGGTAGTCATTTGCGGTTCTATTCTAATGTTTTGTGTTGCGCTCTACTTAATTTTACTTTCAGCTAATCAACTTAAAAAGAAATTGGTCTTATAGAATTGGTCTTTACTTAATTCAATTGAATATCTTTATAAGAAGAGTGTCTAAAAGTTTTTTGTAACCTTAAACCATGGTACGATTGGATAATAAAGTGAAAAGGACCAGGTGACGTTAACAAATGAAGAATAAAATTCAACATCTTACAAAAAGACAATGGATTATATGGGGCGGTTTGCTGTTAATTATAGTTTTCGTCTTCTTTAACAAAGATATTGTTACGTCTTTATTGCATGGAGATATAGATGGGGTCCAACTATTTCTAGAAAGAAATATCGGCTATGCTCTATTTTTTATGGCCATAGTGATGCTCATACAAAATTCATTTACTATATTCCCACTTATCATAGTTATTACGATCAATATCACTTTATTTGGATTTTTGAACGGCTTTTTATGGAGTTGGTTTACGAGTGTAATTGCTTCTATCATTGTGCTATACGGTGTACGCTATATTTTCCAAGAAATTATTATCGAAAAGTTCAATAAAGGATTAATAGAAAAGGTAGATGCAAATGGTTTTGCTTATGTACTTCAAGGAAGACTTTTCCCTTTTATCCCAACTAGTCTGATTAATATTTTGTCTGGTCTTAGCACTATACGCATTGTGCCTTTCACTATAGCTACTGCAATTGGAAATTTCCTGTATTTCTTTATTCTTGCACTAATTCCAGCTGGAATACTCTCATCTGACTTAGATGAATATGTCATTTTCGGCGTTATTTTCGCAACAATTCTTATTTATTATTTATTGAAGTATGTAAAGCACAAAAAGAAATCTACAGAAAAAGTAGAGTCGGTAGATTAAGTTGTAGGAGTGATTATTTTTGAAGGTAGCGATTATTACAGATATTCATGGAAACGTACTTGCATTACAATCAGTATTGAATGAAATAGATGCTAGAAGAGATGTGCAAGAGATTTGGTGCCTGGGGGATATGATTGCCATGGGACCGGATACAAATGAAGTTTTAAATATACTATTTGAACGCTCCGATGTTCGAATAATTACCGGTAATCATGATGAGGCAATACTGTCCCTTGTTTTAGGTGAAGGACATCCCGAAAGCTATAACCATACACGTGAACATCATGAATGGATTGCTAACCAACTGTCCGAACAAAGTATTGAACGGCTTCGCCTTTTACCTAGAACGATAGCAAAAGAAATTAACGGTACGCGTCTATTTGGCATTCACTACCATATAGAAGCACATATGCGTGAAGCTCATATTAGAGATGAGCCCTTTTATACTATTTTAGAGCCTACACTTGATAACATGGAAACGATGTTCGGTGATTATCACGCAGACATTATTTGCTTTGGGCATAATCATCCAGAACATCTATTTCAAACGAACGATAAAATATACTTAAATCCAGGTTCTCTTGGGGTATCCAAAGGTAATACTGCTCCGTATGCAATAGTGGACTTTTCTTCCATTAAACCAGAAATTTCTATCCATCACGTCGCTTATGACAAAAAATCTTTTTTACAAAAGTTCGAAACACTCCAAGTTCCACAAAGGGAAATACTGTTTAAGCTTTTTTATACCGAGGAATAATTTTGAGAAAAACTCACCCAATTATTGCAAGCTTGGGTGAGTTTTTTTACTTATTTGCTTTCCCACTGGATTTACTTGTGCTTCTCATTTCGTTACTTGCTCTCAAGTGGCATTTATTCACAAAAAGGAAATTATTTACAATTAATTATATAAAAAGGACATCCATCAGGATATCCTTTTCAATCATTTATAAAACTCTGTCGGTATAGCTCCGATATTTCTACGGTGATACAGTAAAGGTTCTTTTGCAGCATTTTGTATATGCAGTACTTCACCTATCATAATTGTATGATCGCCAGCTTCTACTTTATTAAAAACTTTACATTCTAATGTTGCTAAAGAATTCGAAAGCACCGGCAAATTCAACTCTGACTTGTTCCATTCACACTGAGCAAATCTATCCTCCACTTTACTAGCGAATAAATTACAAATATCTCCTTGATCTGCTGCTAGAATATTCACCGTAAACTTATCTACTTTTAAAAACTCTTCATAGGAATATACCCTTTTATCAATAGACCATAATATTAATAATGGATCTAACGAAACAGAAGCGAAGGAATTTACAGTCATTCCCATTGGTTTACCATCACTATTAAAAGCAGTAACTACAGTGACTCCTGTAGGGTAATTACCCATTGCAGCTTTAAAGCTGGCTACTTGATCTAATTTATTTTCCATCTAGATAACATCCATTCTCTTTTTCTTTTAAGCATATCAAAACCAACCATTTCTTTCACATATTTGGATTCCTTCGAACCTTTTTTGTTTAAAGTAACTAGTACGGGGTAAATATAAACTAGAACACATTACTAACAAAATGGAGGAATTATACATGACAGTCAAACTAACAGTTGAAAATGCAGTTCAAGCTAAACAAGAAATTGAAAAACTTGAGACACAAGGATACGTTCGAGACAATATTCATATTTTCGCCCATTTTAAAGAACGAGCAGATGATATCAATGATGCGCTCGACACTTCAGAAGTAGGTATGAAGGAACAAGGTTTTTTACAATCCTTTAAAAACATGTTTACCTCTCGTGGAGATGAGCTTCGTGCCAAAATGGAAGCAGCTGGCATCTCTAAACAAGAGGCAGAAGCGGCTGAAAAAGAACTTGATGAAGGCAAATTAGTAATTATTGCTCATAACTGATTAATGGAATTCCATCCCATTCCCTCCTAGGAATGGGATTTTTATTTGTATTTTTTATTTACTAAGTCACAATTACAGGAACCATTATTATTTGAAAGGGAGATGGTGAAGCCGGTTATTTTAACATATGGTATTTATCGTTATTGCACTCATTATTTTCACTTCAAGGATTTCCATTTTAAAGTAAAATCGACAAATCCCCTTATTTATTATTACAAAAAGCAATAATAAATAAGGGGGTGTTCTCAAGTAAAATCAGATACCAATTATATGTGGAATGGATTGCCTATTACTATGGCGAAAAAAGCGAGTAATTAGAAAGGTTTAGTGGTACACCTCATCATTGATAATCAATCTATTAAATAAGGAACTAGTACTTAAAAAATTAATAAAAAAAGGATGGTGAAGCAGATATCATTCCTGCTTCACCATCCTTTTTCGTTTATAGTCTGCAATATTTTCAACTACCATTCTTATTTAGTTATTCTGACAGATTTTTTCTAACCGTATCGATATGATTTTTAGTCTGGCTTTTGAAGAATCCGAGGTCATTCATGATCGTAACAAACTGAAAACCTTGTTGAATTCGTTTTGCTGCTTCTTCCGCCGTACCAGTGACGATTCCAGGTACGATATTGTGCTTCTTACAAGCTTCCAGTACCGTATTAATCGCAGCTTGTAAATCAGTATTGTTATTGTCACCAAAACAGCCCATATCCTGCGATAAATCAGCTGTTCCAATAAAGATGCAGTCAAGACCTGGTGTCTGGCAAATCTCTTCAATATTTTCGACACCCTTCCTAGTTTCACACTGCATTATGACATAGGTGTTATCGTTCACTTCGCCTTTGTTGTAATTTTCATACCATCCCCATCTTGGTCCGCGCCCTGCGCCTATCCCTCTTTTTCCAAGAGGTGCAAGCTTCATATTTTCAATAATATATTGGGCTTGCTCTTTAGCTTCCACCATAGGGATCATCAAACCATGAATTCCAACATCTAGCATTCGGGACATCATAGGGCCATCATTTGAATGATAAACGCGGGCGAGCGGTGCCATGTCATATAGTTCCGCAGCTCGTATCATATTCACCATAGTTTCCATATCAGTTTGGGCATGCTCCATATCAATAAGGACAAAATCGAAATCATTAAGTCCTAAAATCTCTACATTAGTCGGTGAGCCAGAAGCAACGAACGCACCCAAAACATGACCGTTTTTCTCCAACTTCTCTTTGACCAAATTACGCATCTTCATTATCTACTCTCTCCTTTGAGCCACTACAGATAACAATATTAAACTCTGAACTAATCAGGCAAATTAGCTAGGCATAGATCGATATTTATTTACGGTAGTTTTCTATGAATTTACCGTACGATTCATTGTACTCTTCTCTTAGAGGATAGAAGATATCCATATTGAGCACTGGTACAGGGCTGTCGTAGACTTCAATATAATGCTCCACACCAGCTGGAACAGTAATCCAAGAACCTTTTGTCATTCGGTATGGAATACCGTCTACATAGTAGTCACATTCACCTTCCAAGATCAGTGCAATTTGTTCATTCTCTTCATGGCTATGCGGATTCTTCTCATTGCCATTTTCAATTTTATTGATTGTGACATTAATGTGTTCTGCACCCATACCGAATACTTTTCGCGTAATGCCTTCTCTCACAAATTGCCAAGGAAGGTTCTCCAGGTTGCCATAATCGATGTTTGTCATTTTAATTTCCTCCTGTTTTATATTATTATTTTCCGGTGTTTCTTCTATTCATTATTGGAAATTGAACAACTCTTTTGGATTCTTCTTAGTCATGATGCTAATTTCTTCTTCAGTGATTCCAAAATGTTCTTCCAAGGCATTGACGAAATTATACATTCCTTCTACCGGTGAGCCATTAGCAGCCTGACCATAGTCTGTATCAATAATGATGCGGTCCACACCACAAGCATCTATCATTTCTTTCGCCACGGACAGATCCACTACTGCTTCCACTTTCGAACCGCTATCTTTAAACACACAGGCGTTAATCTCAATATAGGCACCCATCTCTGCCCATCTCTTCATATCTTCAATGGTTGCTCCTACCTGATAATGCGGGTGCGTTACTAGGACACGTTTCATCCCTAATTCAAAGGCTTTTTTGACTGAAGCGTCTACTTCAATTTCGTTGCCATGTCCAGTTGCCAATACCATATCATGCTTGGCCAAATACTTAATTACTTCCACGGCTTTAGGATTGAGATTTCCATTTTCATCAGCGATAGCGATTGGCTCTTCCTCTACATCAGAGGTACCTGCTCCACCAACAAATCCTGTTTCTTTGTGACCGTCGATATGAGTTTTAGAAGAGACGGTCGGAAAGTAAACCATTGCCGTACCCATTTGTCTGGCTTTATCCACAGCATCGACATTAAGACCACCAACTGCGTTATTCAGAACCAGGCATCCGTAAACCTTACAAGTGCCGTTTCCTAAATGCTTCTCAACCATTTTCGTTCCCAAGAGTGCTGGTATATAGTGATCTTTTACGACGAATCCTGCATAACCGTCTTCTTCCGCCAACTTCAGCATTTCGGCAGCATCCACTGCTCTGTTTGCTGTGGATGGTCCACAGTGCACATGCACATCATACATACCTTTTAAAATACTTCTATTCATTTCTATTCCTCCTCATATTATATAGTTAAGAACAAAACCTTTTTCATCTAGTTAAGTAAAATAAATTACTATGTCATTAAGATTGATAACTGATTGAAGTAGAGTAAGTAGAATTATAAGCCTGTAGTTATTCTATATATACCAGTATTCGCTAGGATTCCAGCGAGAATCGAAATCACAATTGCCACTAGGAACAGCTTATTAAAGACTTTCGTTCTTTCCTCAACACTAGGTTTGAATAATGTCCCGTAAGCAGCAAGAACCATCGCACCACCTAGCGACAAGGGACTAATGGCAGCCGTGAATCCGCCATTGATAACTGTGCTGATCAATTCAATATCCATGAACGAATTCCCGTTCGATAAATTCAACACATCGATTGAAGGAATCAAAGTCGGAATCGGTCCCGCAATCGCTAGTGAGAAGAAGGACATAATCGACGAAGTGATACCAAGTAAAGGCGCCAACGTCCACTCTGTAGAAATTGAAGACAACATACTATCTAAAAGAGTTAACCCGCCCAATGTATCAATAACACTAAGAAGGTTCCCAATTCCTATACATAGGAATATTGTTTCCCAGGGTACTCCCAGAAAGGCATCCTTTTCGTCGGCAGCCTTAACCAACAGCAGGATTATACTGAAAACTAGCGCAGTGAGACCTGCATGTGTTTTTAAAAACATAATCGCAAGAATCATCAATACTAGCATCAACAATGTCAATTTTTGCTGCCTACTGAAAGCTGGAAGTTTGATTGACCCTGCACTACCTTCCAAGGACAATGTACCGTCTGCCTGTTGTTTTCTTTTCCATCCGCGAAAAGCAATATAAACTAAAATTCCTGCTATAGAGAACAGGATTACACCATTTAGTAGAATTTGTGTTGCATAATTAGGAAATCCAGCATCACTGACAATCAAGTTGGCTGTATTCCCAAACACGCCTACCGGTGTCATAAGCGTAGCGTTCGCGCCAAAGATGGTCAGAACGCCTATCATAATAGGATTGTAGCCCATCTGGTAACCAACACTCATAGTAATTGCAGGCAACACCACATAACCCGTCAAACCACCTGGATCGACAACCGTTATGAGAGCGCTTACTATAAAGACTATAAGGGGGTACAAGATAGCAAAACGGTCAAATGATACAAACAGTTTCTTGGATAAAAGTTCCAAGGATCCATTATTTTGTGCAATTGCAAAGAAGAAAAACATTCCAAACAAATTCAGAAAAAGGCTCGTAGGAAAGCCGCTTATCACTTCGTTGCTTGACAATCCGCCTATCATTCCTAGTACTATTGCCACCGCAAGTGATATAATTCCTATATTTTTTTTCGCGTAAACTCCCACTGCGATTACAAAGATTAGGGATAATAAAGAAATTACTGCCATTTAACCCCTTCTTTCTATACTTTTTTAGCCAGTTTGCCAAAATAATTGAAGTAAACTCCCATTATTATGTCTAACTGTTTATGTAATTATAGATTATCAAAATGATGTAAGCGGTTTCTATATCATTTGATACACCCATTTATTATTAATTCACTAAATTTAGAGTGGAAAGAGATATTGAAGAGAAAGATTAGTATAATGAATGGAATGAGGACAGTTTTTTTGATACCTGAGCAAGACACTATTTTAAAAACACACTACAATTGTATAATCCCAAAGAACAAATCCAATTATATTAAATTCTTTCGGGATTTGTTTTAAGTGTTTTTATTCAAAGTGTGAATTGTCATAATTGCACAGGCACCTTTATAGAGAGAGGATTGAACAGTGTGGGGAAAAACAATCTTTTTTTCGAAAACCAGTTTACAGATTTCAAGCCTTTTTTATTGGAAATCGGGGAAAGGTACTTGTTGGAGAAAGGCAGTGTCATAACCAATAATCTCGATACCTTATACTTGTACTACGTAGAGAGCGGCATCTTTAAATTATCGGTCAACCACATTGAAGGAGACAGCAAGACAATTTGCTTCCACGGAGAGGGTTCGATTTGCCCCTACTCCTTAAGCAGACCAATCAATGGCAATTTCCATATTGATGTCGATTTCTTCATGATAACCGCCATCACCGATATCCAGACGATTCGCATCCAACCGAAAGATTTCTATCAGGCACTGAAGGATAATCCCGATTTAAGCATCGCGATGCTGGATTATGTCATTATGCATTCCAATCTATTCATGCACGAATCTGTTACCCTCAGCTATGATTCTGCCTTTGTTAAGACCTGCAACATCGTTTACATGTACAACCACTACTTGAACAAGATAGGTATTAACCTTACCCAGGCAGAAATAGGTGAAATCATTGGAGAAACAAGGCTAGAGGTTGCCCGTTCCCTTAAAAAATTGCGCGATCAAGGAATCATTCAAACATCCCGAAATTGCATTGAAGTACTTGATCCAGAAGCCCTCAAACTCAACTGTAATCTGGATTTTGTTTACTGATTAGATAACCAAAAACTCGTTTTACATCGATAAATACCTCCTGATTTCTTCAAGAAGTTCAGGTGAAAGAATGAAAGGTTTTATTGGATTAAGATTTTAAAACTCCTTATTGAATTGCATAAGGTTTATTGAACATATAATCATCTGCACTTTGTTCATATAGGAATACTTCTTCAAAACCTGTTTGACCACCATTTTTAGAACATTGTGAGACAATTTTTTTGTATGTATCACCACGTATAATTAAAGATTTTTTCCTTTGCAATTATCTTGGTTTCATCACAATTCTTGTTAATACATCGCATTTACCTTATAAACCGTCGTAACTGTATTTAAACTCCACAACTACCAAACAGTTGTATTCAAACCAATTTTCCTACATAATAATAAGAACTAATGTTTCTTTTGATCGAAAGAGGTGCTACCATGAAACCGGTCATCCTAGCCGAAAAACCAAGTCAGGCAAAAGCATATGCAGATGCTTTTAAAGTTAAACGACACGAAGGTTATTTAGAGATTAACCCATGTCCTATTTTTCCAGAGGGCGCCTATATTACATGGGGAATTGGGCACCTAGTTGAATTAAAAGAACCAAAAACATATGATCCCAAATGGAATAAATGGTCTTTAGCAAGTTTGCCTATTTTGCCAGAGAAGTACGAATTTCAGATTGCCAAAGGGAAATTCAAGCAGTTTTCTGTAGTGAAAAAATTACTTAAATCTACTAATACGGTTATTAATGCATGCGACGTAGATCGCGAAGGATCGAATATCTTCTATAGTATATACAATCAAAGCGGGGCCCGCGGTCAAACGATTAAACGTTTATGGATCAATTCTTTAGAGGTTGATGAAGTACTGAAAGGCTTTAGTAATTTACAGGACAATCGTAAGGATCTTTTATTGTACGACGAAGCCAAGGCTCGCCAAATCAGTGATTGGTTAGTAGGGATGAATGGCTCCAGATTATATTCTCTTTTATTGCAGGAGCAAGGTATTAAGGAAGTATTTCCAATCGGAAGAGTCCAATCACCGACTATTTTCTTGATTTACCAAAGACAGATGGAAATTGAAAACTTTGTTTCGGAACCATTCTTTGAAATCGAAGCTATATTTACAGCTGAACATGGTACCTATAAAGGGAAAGCTAAAGCTAAGGAACCGAAAAGGGAAATTATTCAAGACCTTCTAGCAAAACATAACATCCATCCAAATTCATCTGGGATTATTACTTCCATAGAAAAGATAGATAAGCGAATGCCACCTCCACAGCTCCATTCGTTATCCACATTGCAAGCAACTGCCAACCGATTGTGGAAAACGAGCCCTGCGAATGTATTAAAGACAATGCAAGGGCTATATGAAAAGAAACTGGTGACCTATCCAAGGACAGATTCCCGATATATTACACCAAGTGAATTTTCTTATATCGCTGGACAAGTATCGGAATATCAGCAGCTTATCGAGTGTCCCTTCCCGGTTGCTTCACTCTCACCAAAAAAGCGTTATGTGGATAATTCGAAAGTACAAGAGCATCATGCGATCATACCTACGAAAAAGCTCCCTTCTCAAGCTAAACTTGCCGGACTATCTAGTATGGAAAGGAATTTATACGAAGAAATCGTTCGCACAACACTTGCTATGTTCCATACAGATTATTTATATACGGAAACGAAAGTGACAACGAATGTAAATGGATTGCCTTTCTTTACGACTGGAAAGACAGAACATGATAAAGGTTGGAAATCATTATTTGTACGTTCTTCTAAAGAAACAGAAAAAGAGGAATCTTCCCTACCTACGCTACGTGAGCAGGAGATAGTAGAAAGTAATATTGATATAATAGAGGGAAAAACGCAGCCTCCAAAGCCTTACACAGAAGGTCAACTCATCGCCATGATGAAAACTTGTGGGAAACTTGTGGATAATAAAAATGAAACAGAAATTTTAAAAGAAGTAGAAGGTCTTGGTACAGAAGCAACTCGAAGCGGGATCATTGAAACGATTAAACGCCACGGCTATATTGATGTCACGAAAAATATCGTCTCTATTACGGATAAAGGACGAGTCCTCTGTCAGGCTATTGAGGGTAATCTTCTTGCTAGTCCATCGATGACGGCTAAATGGGAAGCTTACTTACGAAAAATTGGAAATGGCGAAGGCTCGATGGATCGTTTTCTAGGTAGCATCGCAAAGTTTATCCAGAGCTTAATGGATGAGGTCCCAAATCATTTAAAAACAAAACAAATTGATATAAAGCTAGCTCCTCGACCATCAAAATATGATTCTAAATTCAAGAGAGATCCTATTGTAACCTGTCCTAAATGTCAAAAGGGATCCATCATTGCCCATAAAAGTTTTTATGGTTGCACCGAATATAAAAATGGTTGTACCCAGACATTTAATGGATACTTTTTAAAGAAAAAAATAACACCTAGCCAAATAAAGCTTCTTTGTACAAAAGGAAAAACAAATATGATCAAAGGATTTGAAGCTGAAAACGGTCAAAAATTTGATGCCAGCCTCTCTTTTATAGAAGGTAAAGTGAAGCTAGATTTTGCTAAGGAATAATAAGATGAATAGGATGTCCATTCCAAATATAAAGGACATCCTATTTTATACTACTGCTTAATCTTTTCTAAAAATTTTGAGCCATAAGAGAATGGTCAATCGCTTTCATTATCGCTAACACAACAGCAACACCCACAATTCCTTTATGTTGCAATATGTCTACATTTTCTAGTTCAAAATTCATGAAATGCGTTATCTGTATGGAGGTTATACACTCAAACTTCGCAAAGAGAAAGTGGTTGGTATGCCTTGATACGGCCTTGATACGGCCTTGATACGGCCTTGATACGGCCTTGATACGGCCTTGTACTCTTTTAATAGCTTACTTTATTACGCAATATAAAAATAAAAAACTTAGTTTACTTGGGTCTAAAACAAACCATCAAATGTTTTTCATATTTAATTCACTTTTTCTCACAAATAACATAAAGATTACTAAAGCAATACTGCTACAAAAAACAATTATGATTCCCATTGGCCAAGCCGTTTGATCACCTGCTATTCCAACGAGCGGAGAAACGATCGCCCCACCGATAAAAGGAAGTAGCCCAAGGAACGCAGAAGCGCTTCCTGCAGAATTCCCTTGTCTTTGCATCCCAAGTGAAAACGAAGAAGTTGAAACCATCCCAACACTTGATACGACTAAAAATAGAGCAGGAATCATTGCGAACAAAGGCATTTTATATATAATCACTAATAACAACAAAACACTACCTATAAATGACAATAGGACACCACTGAAAAGTAATTTTACTTCCTCAATGGTACTTGACAGTCTCCCTGTTACTTGCGCTGCGATTATAATCCCCATACCATTCAGTGCAAACAACATAGAAAATTGTTGCGGCGTAACATTGTAAAGGTTTTGCAAGACAAACGGTGAACCCGCGATGTACGCGAACATACTCGTCATAATTAGTGCTTGTGTACATGCAATCCCCATAAAGAGACGATCCTTTAATAAATATCCAAATGTCTTAAGGACTGCCAATATGCTACCTTCCGTCCTTTTTTCTTTAGGTAGCGTCTCCGGTAGAAAGAGTAGTACACCTAAAAACATAATCAGGCCGATAATTGCTAAAATAATAAACACAGCATTCCACGAGGTAAAGTTTAAAACTATTCCCCCGGCAATCGGTGCTAGAATCGGTGCGGCACCATTTACAAGTGCAAGCAATGCGATAAATTTCGTTAAATCTTTACCTGAGTACAAATCGCGAGTGGACGCACGGGCAATCACGATTCCTGCTGCCCCGGTCACCCCTTGCACGAAACGCAAACCAATAAAGACCCAGATATGCGTACTAAAGGCACATAATACTGAGGCGATTGCGTAAACAATAAGCGTATATACTAGCGGTCTGCGCCTTCCATGAATATCACTTAACGGACCAAATATTAGCTGGCCAACCGCAATACCCACCAAACAAGCGGTTAAACTTAATTGTGCTAGGGATGTCGTCGTTTGTAAATCACCGGCAACAATCGGTAGTGCTGGCAAATACATATCCAGCGATAATGGCCCGAATGCAGTGAGTGAACCTAATAGGAGCACAATCCATACTTTGGAAAACGATTTCGGAACTTTACTATCATTTTCTAATCTATTCATAAAGTAGCATAGTTCCTTTCAATTTATAATGGATTTTCATTTATTAATAATTGTTACAAAATCACGAATAACCTTCGTAATTGCCCAGTTGGGATTCATTCAATGAAAATAATTTCAATTGAGTTAAATTATTAATCAATTTCCGCAGAACGAATGGGGTCGCAAAATCGTGATATAGTCGGGAGAACCAACGCCCATTTCACTAGTTGAATTTATCAAGTTATTAAGTAAAAAACATATTTCTATAATTGCGTTAAAACATCTACAGCAGCCTTTCTCTTTACTTCTTACCGACTTATTATGACCGGATACTCAGTCAAACGGATATGCATATGCAATGTTACCCATTCTTCCTTCAGTAGTTACCGCTTGGGACATTGAATTTAATATTGCTTCTTCCGTCACTTCAGCCGCTCCTTGAAAAAGATCGTTCATGATTGGATGATCATCCCTCAGTTGGATACTAGTTTCTACACTTTCCTCTGTAAAGTGTGCAACTTTATTTGCTGTAGAGAATGCAATAACTACATCTCCACTGCCATTACTAAAATGACTACCCGTTCTTCCAAGTCCTATACCACATCTCTTTGCCACTCTCTTTAGCTGTCTACTGCTAAGCGGAGCATCTGTTGCCAAGACAATCATAATAGAACCATCGGCTGGCTTTGGAAAAGTTGGGACTGGAATCGCTTCTTTTACTTTATATTGTTCGCTTTGAAAATCTTCTGGTCGACCAAAATTACTAAGGACTAAACAACCAATAGTATAATCTTCAACAATACGAGAGGAAGAACCAATACCACCTTTGTATCCAAAACAAATCATTCCTTTTCCTGCTCCTATCGCACCTTCTGCAGAAACGTCCGATGAAGCTTGTTGAATACATTCTATCGCATGCTTCGGCTCGATTGGAAATTTCCGAATCGAATTTAATCGACTGTCATTGCACTCACCTACAACTATATTAATCGTTCCAGTTGTATCTCCTATTTCAGCGTTTCTTTCTAGCATATACTCAAGAGTCCCTTGAGAAACTGCTGGAATACCAAATGTGTTCGTCAGCATGATCGGTGATTCGATTAACCCTAGCTCATTCACTTGTACAAGACCGGTTGTTTTTCCAAAACCGTTTAAGATATAACTTGCTCCAACTACTTTCTGTTGAAATAAATTATCTCCATGGGGCAAAATCGCTGTTACTCCAGTACAAGCATGTTCCCCTTCATTAAGCGGACTGTCTAATGTAACATGACCAACTTTCACACCATGAACATCTGTTATGCAATTTTTTTCTCCAACAGGGAATCTTCCAATCATTATACCCCGTTGTCTAATTTTTTTAGGCTCCACGTTTCTATCCCCTTATTTTAGAAACTTCTTTCCATTTTTGAATAAAAGATTCCTCACAAAAGTCTTGTTTTTCCCCATATAAACGCAGAACATCTTTTATTTCTTCCCCTAAATATTTTTCATTTCGATTGTTAGCAAGACTGGGATATCCAGAACCTCTTTGTAAATAATCGGAGCTACCGACTAAATACCATCTTTCCTCTTCTAATAATTCCTCATTTACGTAGATTGCATGAATATTCTTCCCATCATGTTCTATTTGAAGTCCCGAAACATGCAGCCTCCCTACAAATCTCCCTCTAAATCCTGGACCTCTTCCATCTGCCAAGCATATTTGCGCATCTAATGACTGCTCCAATGCTTCTTGTAAATGCTTACCTTGAATCTCAAAGGAAGTTGGATTTAATGGAGAAGGACATATCTCGATTAGTTTTTTTCGTGTCATTTCATGAAATATTCCTGCATTACAAATACCACTATTGATAAGACCAATTTCTGTTCCCAATATATCCTTCAAGCCGTCAGCTATTAAATTAGTAATTGGGTTTTCCTCCACAACGTCATGCCACAAAGGATGTACCACTGTATATATAGGTTTACTTAATGCTTCTATAGCACTCCCTTTGTTTAATCTTAAAATAGATTCTATCTGTTCATTCTCTTCTATGTTTTGCGTTGAAATAGTCTCTGAATGGACAAGCTGAGCTTTTCCATCCTGTATTTCTAATTCTATAATACCGACATGCTCCCCATAATTACCTGCGCTATTCATAATTGTCGTATCAATAATCTTTGCTTGCTCAAATAATTTATGATCATGCGCAGAAATAATAATATCAATCTCTTTTATCTCTTCAGCAAGTGGTTCATCTGCAAAGGTGCCTACATGGCTTAATAAAATACAAATGTCATACTTACCTTCGTTTTTATTTATCTCTTCTTTTATAGCTTTAGAATAGTCAGTCATATGGATACCTAGTCCATCATTAAATACTCCCATGTCAGGAGAAGATCCTGTAATAAGAATTCGAAGCCCGTTTTTTTCTAAAATAACGCTAGGTTTAACTCCATTTATATAGGAACGATCTTTTTTAAACAAATTATTACTTATAAAAGGAATAGGGCTATTACTTGCCATATGCTCTAATGTGTCTATTCCATTGAACATCTCGTTGTTGCCAATCGTTATTGCATCGTATCCTGCAGCTTCTAATAGCTCTATAGCAGCGATGCCTCTAGTACCTTGAAGCTCAATACTTTTAAAATCGGCAAAATCTCCTCCGTCTAATATAATTGTGTCTTCGTCTTTATGTTGATTGATTAAAGTAACTACTTTTTTAAAGTTTTCAAAATTACTATGTACGTCGTTTGTATGAATAATTTTAAGTCTCATATTTTCCTCCACAGTATCTATATTAATTTCATAATTATACCATATTCTAATTTTTCAATTTACTTAAATTTTATAAGTATAGATTATTTTAATAAGTTTAGGGAATAAAACAATAAATCAATTTAGGAGGTTGGAAAATGGAAGTGCTGCAAGTAGATGGTCGTATTAACAGAAAAAAATTAGCAATTAGTATTCTAATCCCGGTAATCGGTGGCTCTATTACTGGTTGGATTGCCAATAAAAATGCTCAGGAAAAATACAAAAAACTAAAACAGCCATCCTTCTCACCACCTGGTGCTGTTTTTCCAATTGTTTGGACTGCTCTTTACGCCACAATGGGAATCGCTAAATACCGTGTAGACCAAAAAATGAAAAATATGAGGAATGGTTCTTCACCTGCTGGCCCTTTATATGACTTACAATTAGGATTGAATTTTTTATGGTCTTTTCTATTTTTCCGTTGGGGATTACGTGGAACTGCACTTCTTGAAATTAGCCTTATGCTAGCATGCATTGCATTAACTGCTTATGAATTTCAGCAAGTGGATAAAACAGCAGGAGTACTAATGATTCCATATGTTGGATGGGTTACTTTTGCATTAGGACTGAATTATGCGGTTTGGAAATTGAATAAATAACTAAAAAAGCACGCACTATGGGGTATGCTAAAGTTAATCAGATATTGATTAAATTTAGCAAATACCTTCTTCTTATTTTAAAAAATGAGGCTTGGACATAACTAATCTTTAAATTTGAAAAACATGCAATCGGTAACTCGATATCAGTTTTTTCACTTTACGGAGATATGTCATTTGATAACATTATTTTTAGAAACCTATACATTCTAGTTGTTTGAAGTGAAGGTGGCGACTCCTGGGGGAACAACACCAGCGAGAGACTACAGGCTCAGGTCCGTGCCCCCAGAAAGCGTCCGCAGTAACGAAAAACAACTGTAGTAGAAACCCTAACTGAAAGCCCCGAAAAATTTACTGATTGTAAATTTTCGGGGCTAATTATTTTTAAAGAAGGTTTTGTCCCAGCCTTATATTTTTTATGTTTATTTTGCCTGAAAGCCTTTACTTTATCAACCGCCTCTAAAAGCTTTTCCCTAACTACTTCTGATTCATCGATATGGTTTATAAGCACATTATTTGTTTCATCGAAAAACTCAGTTGTCTTTTGGAGATTAAACAATCCTGTCTTTTTATTTTCCTTTCTTTCGGTTATCTACTTAAAAGAAAAGCCTCGCAGAGATCTTCTCTCCACAAGGCCATCTGTATCTAATAATCAATTTATCGGAATAGTGTCCCGATTGCGTGATTGACAAGCACCTAATACTAAAGCTTAAATTCCAGAACTAGTCCGTTTAGTTTTTCTGCAAGTTCGGCAAGTTGTTTTGAGCTTCCCGCTACTTCATCCATTGAACTGCTCGTTTGTTGCGAGGAGGCAGAAGTTTGCTCTACTGCTGCAGATGATTCTTCAGAAATTGCCGCAATTTCCTCTACGGACCCACTCATTTCCTGACTGTTTGCCGCGATGTCGGATAAGTTCTCTGTAACGCTTTGAATGAGATTAATCATTTCTGTCACAGCAGAGCTGATTCCATTGAATGTCTCCATCGTAATATTTATTTGATCGGTGCCTTTTTCCACTTCTTCATAGCCTTCTAGCAATGATCCTGCTACAGAACTTGATTCATTTTGGATATTCGTTACAATGTCCGTAATATCAGTTATAGAAACAGTTACCTGTTCTGCTAGTTTTTTCACTTCCTCCGCTACAACTGCAAAACCTTTTCCATGTTCCCCCGCTCTAGCCGCTTCAATTGCTGCATTTAAGGCCAACAAATTAGTTTGATTGGCGATATCCTTTATCACGACAACTAACTTGGATATTTCTTGGGCCTCGGCATCCAATCCTTGGATTTTATGAACAGCTTCTTGCACAATTTGGTCGATCTTCACCATTTGCTCATTCGAAGATTTCATTAATCGACTACCCTCTGAGGTCATCTCAAGCACTTCACTTGAAGAACTTTGAATACTTTCACCTTTTTCATTCGCTTCTTCAACTTTACGTGTAAAGGACTCCATAATCGCTGCCAGTTCGCTTGCACTCTTGGCCTCGCCCTCTATACCGATAGCCAATTCTTGCATTGTAACCGCAATCTGATGGGAAGCTGCATTTACCTCATCCGAAGACTGGATTAGCTCTTCACTTTGCCCCGTTACGGATTCAGAAACAAGATTGATTTCATTTAATAACTGACGCATATTGTTACTCATCTCATTTGTTGCATGGATAAGTTTACCAACTTCATCTTTAGATTTTGTTTCAATAGGCTTCCCACTTAAATCCCCTTGCGCAATCCTGTTCATTCGTTCCATTACCACTTTTACCGGTTTGGTTATCGAATTTGCAGTTACGAGAGCTGCAGCTATGCTAAATAAAACAACTAAAATGGTAACGATTATTACGATCCGTAAAGTTGCTTCGCCTCCAGCTATAATAGCTTGCTCCGTCTTATTGATAGTCTCTTCACTATTTTTCGCCATTTCTTCATAGTCAGCCATGATTTGACGTACTTCAACTGCAGATGCATCTAAATTTCTTAATGCCGCTTCCTTGTTGCCTCTATCATATTCATCAAAAACCTTCGTATCAATCATCGTCCGCCAAGCGACCGTTTCCTTAATCAGTTGATCAAATGCTTCAGAATCATGTATGCTCCTGATAACACCTTCATATTGTTTCCCTTGCTCCGTATATGCATCGAAACGATCTCGGTAATCCCCACCAAATAATACATAACCACGGGCAGTCGATATCCGATTCGCCATTGTTAACGCCATCTGCTCATTGGCAATTAATACTGGCAGCTCTTTTTCTACAATATTTTTCGCTTCATTATTGCTCTTCATGACCACCGAAATATTATAAACACCCAACAGGATGACTACAAAAATAACTAGTGTAAACGCAAATAGCAACTTGCTTTTGATACTTTTAAACTTCACCAATCTTTTCCATTCCTTTCACGGATTCTTTTCATATCAAACCTTTGATATCCTTTGTTATTATCGGATAAATTATCTCGGTTTCAAGTGAAAAGTTTGAACTTATGAAGAACAAATTTGAAAAGTAAATTTTGGTGCAAAAACAGTGCTGCGCCACGTAGGGAATTCTGCCCTGCAAAATGGAAGCTGTGTTTGAGAGAATAGCAGACGTAAGGTTTTAAGCATTCTTTTTTGGTATTATTCTATTTTTTAATACGCATAAACTCTACAACTTTTTTATCGATATAACCTCTTTTTTGAACACGTTCATCAAAGTTTTCAATGAGATGATAAGACTGGATAGCATCTAGTAAGTCATCCATTTCTGTAAGATCTCGATCTAAAAAACCATTTTCATATAACATATTTTGAATTTCATCCGCTAGCATATCTTCAATAGCCACAATATCCTCTGGAGCTGTTCCTGTAAAATAAAGCTGATGAAGTTTCAGGAGTCTAGCTAATTCTTTCACTGGGTCAGCATGATCATCCACTCGAAGGTCTATATAACGATCTGTATAACCACCGTAACTTCCATTTTCTTTTACTACTAACAAAGCAGCAGATTGCTTGCCTCGCTTGTCTCCACCTGCAATATCACCAGCTTGTAATGCTGCCAATAGTCTTTCTGCAAGAGACCCTCCATTTTCTAGAAAAACCGCCTTCATGGCATTTACTGTATCTTCACTGACCAATAAATTTCCCTGAATCGCAAAATTCGCTTCCGCAAATCCTCCTGCCCAATCGAAACAATCTTCCCCAGTATGTATAGCACTACGACCGCTTGCATCTACAATACCAACTTGCCTAGCACCAGACTTGTCATCATTTGCCACTAACTCTTTTAGCACGTCTTCTGGTGACATGCCTCTTTGCAGCATGTCCAAACCATCAATCCCATAATCTAAATTTGCCCAGGACTGAGTTGCAATTGCTCCAACGCCAGCCTTGGCAAATGGAACAACTGCTCCAACACACAAAAACTTGGAAGCAACGGCTACTCCTAATTCTTTTGTTTGCGGATCGAAGCCAACGATAGAAAATGTCATATGTATTCCCCTTTCAATATTCTATTTATATTTTAACTTTTTATTCTGATAATTAAAAGAAGATCTCTTCATTTTTAGATGAATGAGATCTTGTATTTTTATTGTAATTTTTTATTTACATACTTTCCATGACTAGGTAAAGCGATCGAATCAAAATCAGTGACTAGCAAATGTAAATTGCTTGTCAGTAAATCTCCCTGCATAGGTAAACCATGTCCAGTAATCGCTACTTTTGGATTTAGTTTGACGAGTTTATTTACCGATTCCCTAGCCGCTTCCCAATCAGGGGTAAGATATCTTGGCGGACCACTTATTTCCTGCTCCTGTGTGAATACTTTATATAGATATTCTTGTTTTACAGTAACAAATGCATCACCAGCTATTAAAACCCTATCAGTTTCTCTAAATAATGAAATATGACCAGGAGAGTGACCCGGTGTATGAATCCATTGAAAATCCTTTATAAAAGGAACTGTCCCATCTGAAGGTAAGGCTTCCACGTGGTTGCCCAGATTTATAGGATTAACAGGGAATATAAAAGACATTTTTGCAACAGATCCCCCTTCTACAGTTGGATCAGGCTTCGGATAGCTCTCTTTACCTGTTAAAAATGGCAATTCCAACTCATGAGCATAGACTTGAATATTCCATTTTTTTACTAACTCAATTATTGCTCCAACATGATCAAAATGGCCATGAGTTAATATTATGGCTTTGGGCTTCTTGTTTACACCGTATCGTTCTTCCACTACAGAAATAATTTCCTCAGCGGAGTAAGGCATACCAGCATCTACCAAAACAAAATCGTTAGAATTGGGATCGCCTACTAAACAGATATTGACGATTTGAATAGTATGACAAAAAATGTCCGGAAGAACCTCTATGCCTATACCACTACCTACTGAAGTTGCTGGTATGTACTTATAGTCATCACCGTATGATATTGAATTGTCCAAGATGATTCACCTCTTCTTTTAACTTAGCATTTCACCCGGACAACACAATTATACAATTAATTAAAGCGGTTTGAATGCACATTATAGTAGGACAACCTTTCTTTGCTGCGTCAAAGAAAGACATCCCACAAGTATCTCTACTCATAGGATGTCTGTTAAATTTAAATTTTAAAACGATGTACCATTTCATTCAAAGAATCTGAAACTGATGTCAAAGAAGATGCAGCAATCTGGATTTCTTCCATGGATGCTAATTGTTCTTCAGTAGCAGCGGCTATTTCGTTGGTGCTTTCGCTATTTATATTGAACAACTCAGAAACATGTACGTTTTTTTCTGCGACTGACGTGAAATCCCCAGTTAGCTGTTCTGTTTGAGTAGCTATTTCCTGTACCTTATCTGAAACATGTGAAATTGATAGCATTATTTCTTTAAATTGAACTGCGGTGCCAGAAGTTAATTGGATACCATTATTCACACTTGATTTCACCGTTTCAATCGTGTTTACTGTTTCTTTAGATGTACTTTGTATAAGTGTAATGAGTTCTTTAATCTCGTTTGCCGATTTACTAGATTGTTCGGCTAATTTACGGACTTCCTCCGCAACAACTGCAAACCCTTTTCCATGTTCTCCCGCCCGTGCAGCTTCTATTGCTGCATTTAGGGCTAGTAGATTAGTTTGCGCTGCAATTTCATTAATCATGGAGGTTATATCACCGATCTTCAAGGCATCTTTTGCTAATGAATTAATATTTCTATCAGCTTCATTCACAGAATTCTGTATAATCCCCATATTAGCAACTATTTCTTTTACAGACCTCTCACCGTCTTCTGCTTGGCTATTAACCTCAGTTGTTTCTTCTGATACTTCGAGCGTATATACAGACATATTCCTTAAAATCTTTAAGGATTGCTCAACTGCTTTTGTACCTTCTAGTATTATGGTAGATTGATCACTCATAGCAATTGATACTTCTTGTACACTTCCTGCAATTTGGTGAGAGGTAAATTTAGATTGCTCAGCACTAGCAGAAAATTCTTCTGAAGAAGCAGCTGCTTGTTCCGCTGAATAACTAATTTGAGATATCATCTCTCTCAAGGAAGAAATAAACTGGTTGAAAGCTCCACTAACTTCACTTAATTCGTCCTTATTTTTTATGTGAATTGTTTTTGTTAGGTCTCCATCCCCATTCGCAATTTCAGTCATTTGTTCTTTTAGTTGTCGCAAAGGTCTAATAATAGCTTTCAAGAGAATTATACTTAGTATGATCCCCACCAATATCGCTATTATAGAGATTGCCATTAAGATAATCTGACTAGCCTTAGATTGTTCTTGTATGCTTGTACTTGCTTGGGTTGTCTTATCATCTAATTGTTCTATAAAACTATTGAACGACGGATCCAAAACTTCTTTCCGTATTCGTCTTTCTTCTCCAAAATGGATTTCTTCCGCTTTCGTTCTGTTTACCGTGCTATTTTGTATTACTTGCTGGCTTGCTGACCAAAATTCGTTATAATCAGTTTGGATACCTTCTATCACATCTTTATCACTAGTTGTAATAGCAAGTTCAATTAAACGGTTAAATTGAGCTAGAACATCCCCTGACTTTTCTTCCATTTGTTTTGCATAGGTCAAATCACCTGTTAAAAGAAGTGCTCGTTCATCATTGGATAGCCCAGCGAGACGAAACTGTATTTGCTTTGAAATTGTTTGCATCTCTGTTAATTTATTTAACTCGTTATTTTTAGAAACAACATCACTTAATACCCATGTAGAAAATCCTCCCACACCCATTATCGATACTATTAAGATTGTCGTGACCAAAATTATTCTTGTTTTGATTCTCATGTGTTTCCTCCAAAAATCCTAATATAGTTCGCTTTACACATTATATCAGAATTTAAATCAAGAGAAATTATCTAGACTTTTCTAAATTGAAAGCTAGTTTCTGCCCCAAAGTAACTACATTGTATATCGAACTAATCTTAAAAAGTCCTGTTCCCCAACGATTTCAATTGGAAGCCCTTGTTGAATCATGCCTTCCACCTTTTGCATTTTAGAGCTTTTGATACCCTGTAGGTATTTGGCTAAATCATTATCTCCCACAACTAAATAATTTGTTTGATGGTCCACCGCCCCCTTGCAAACCGCTCCACAATTCACTGCAAGTTGTGCTGCTTTCGATCTTGTCATAGAGAGCATTCTTCCGGTGAATACAATTTGAGCTCCGTAAAAAGGATGTTTGGAATTTAACTCTGTATTTTCTGGTTCTAAAAATTCGATAGTCACGTCTGCTTTACTACTGCGCTTGGTTGCTGGTTGTTTCTTCGTTTGAATCGATGAGTTTATTTTCACATTATGTAGTTTTGCCAACTGTTGAACTGTATTTGTTTGTGTCTTTTGCATCGCTTCCACTGTAATGATAGCAGCAGCCCGAGCATCCTCTAGAGCATCATGATGTCTTAAACTAATACCTAAATAGTTCGCTACTGTGGATAGCTTATGATTATATAGTTGTGGCCAAACCTTTTTGGCAATTCGATAAGAGCATCCATACTCAAAAATTGGAGAAGGTTCATGAAATTGACGTAGGGATTCTTGTAAAACGCCCATGTCAAAGCTTGCGTTGTGGGCAATGATAACTTGACCTTCAATAAGAGTTTTCATATCTGGCCAAAATTCTTCAAAGGTTGGTGCACCATGTACCATATATTCGGTTATTCCATGAATTTTTGTATTATAATAATGAAATTCGCTTAATGGATTTATTAAGGAGTGTATTTCTCTATAAATTTTTCCGTTTTTTACTTGTACGATTCCTACTGAACAAACACTTGAGCGCAGGTTATTGGCTGTTTCAAAATCAATAGCTACAAAGTCCATTTTTACGCCACCTCATTTTGTTAGATTGATTCTTATTATCTCATAATAGAATACAAAGAAGAACCTCTCCAATTAGAGAGGTTCTATTAGCTTAATGAAATTTAATATAGTCGATTAGTTGGAGGGATCTCATCTAGTTTCCTTTGATATTCCAATTTTTCTTCATATTGATCATGAGAAATTCTTTCCTCCTCTTCTTCATTTACCGTTTCACTCCCATATGCTGCTGGGCCTAGATTCGGATCGGCTCCTGGGGATTGAGTTCCGTATGTTTTTTCTTCCACCGTAACATTTTCATCAATCGTCGGACGAGACTCTCTAACTACTCTATCTTCCTGCATTGAGTGTCCAATATGATCCTCTTCTCGAGCTAAATGCGGATCGGTTGCAAAAGTCTCCCCACGTGCAAAGCGATCCTGTGGTTCATCAAAACGACCATCTGTTTTATTTACGTACTCATTATTAGATGGTGTGAATCCTTGTTCCTTAGCATAATCACTAATTGGTTCTTCATTTTCCATAAAACGATTTTGTACTACATCTGTACCAACCGTATCTGTATATTCTTGTTCAAACTCGTTTTCATGAGTACCATACATCGGTTCATCGTTAAACGTTAGGACATCTGTGTAGAGGACAATACTTCCTCTTGCCACTTCTCCTGCATATCTTGTTCTTTCCTCTTCACTTAAATCTAATTTTCTTAAGCCTTCTGCTACTGCGTCTTCTCCAGTAAACCAGGATTTGAACTTATCCATAAATGTACCAGTCTCATGTGTAGAAACTTCTGAATGACGACTAAGTGTATTTAAATGTGCATTTTCAGTTGAAATTACATGTATATCACTTTCTGCATACCCTTGATTTTGTAGGCTTTCCAATTTTTCATACATTTCTTCTTCCGTACGAGCAATTTCAATTCGTCTATTCGATTCAATGTTCATGGTATTGCCTCCTCAAAATTAGTCTTATTCCATACATCCCCCCTCACGATTGAACCTAAACACAATGTAGCTATTGTTAATCATCTTGTAATAAAAATGTAATTATTCTTCCCAACATCTGCAACTAGAAAAAGCCTCAAGAAACGATTTTCATCGTATCTCAAGGCTTTCATCTTCTATTTTCTGTCATTAAATTCTTGCGTATCACCGTCAGAGAATTCTACTTCTAACTCGAATTCCGTGTACTCTTCTACTCCAAATGCTTTAGAAACCTTTTCAATCACTTCTTCCTTACTCATATCTTTTGTTAAAGCAATATCTTTGAAGATAGGCTCCAGCTCTGCATAGGCTTCATCACCAGTGAGGCTTATGGATTCTAATTTGTTATCGTATTCCGCCTCTGTTTCGGATATATCAATATCAAAAGAGGCATCAATCGCATCCTTTTGATCTGCTGTATCCACATCCAATTCAAATGACTGAAAACCAAATTCACTTTGAGCAGTATCTTTATCAGGTGCTTCGTTCACTTCTTCCTTATCTCCACAAGCTCCTAATAATAGGGCGGATGAGATAAGAGCACTACTAAGTAATGGATATTTTTTTATTTTCATTCTAAAAACACTCCTCTATTTAATGATTACATTATCACTTTAATTATCTCCATTGTTTAGGAAAATAATCAGTTCCAGTAGAAAACTATCCTGGATAACGCTCTTCACTTGCAGAGGTAGACTTAGTATTTCGCTTATCTTTTTCATCTTTCACTTTTTCATTTAACTCTTCTACCGGGATAGGGTCGACTGTCTTCATATCTTCATCCGTATCAAAAATACTTTCTTTTTCCGTATTTAATAGATCAGGATTATCCATAATGCGTCCTGTAATATCTTGTTTTTCTTTATCCTCTGGATGCTTTTTGGTCATTGTAACACTCCTCTTTAGTATGTTTGTTTTAAATTGTTTATCCTTTTTTTTGAATTACTAAACATCAGCCATTCGATTGTTTAAACATCCAAAAATGCGGGAAAACAATTCATAACCAAACAATTTAAGGAGGAAGTTATATGAATAAAAACAAAATGGCAATTACCGCACTAGGTCTTGGAGCTGCATATTTAATGAGAAATAAAGGATCACGGGAAAAACTTGCAAAACAATTCGGTAGTTTTACAAATACTCCTATCCGTGGATCAAAAACAGATAATACAACTAGTGACTCATCAAAGGGCAAGAGTATTTTAGGAGGATTGTTTAATTAGATTATTTAAAAAGTACTTACTCTAGATTACAAAAGGGGTCTAGCATACAGTAGAACTTTCTTATAATCAGTTATAGAAGCCGACCTTATATTAAGGTTGGTTTTTTAATACCTCAGTGTAAGTAGACTTTCGTAGCATAATAGAGGAGTCCAACTCTAGAAAATCCTATATACCTTGATACTTTATATCTTGAAAATTATTTACTTAGGTTGCTTGGCAACTTACTTGCTCTCCAGTTCGATTTACTTGCGAAAGGGAGTTCTATCCAATAGGAGTCTCGATCAGTAGTGAATAGTCTTGAAAAAAGGGCTCTGCTTATTTAACTAAGCAGAGCCCTTTTTATACTTAAACTATTTCCCTCTGTAATACTCTGTTAAATCATTGTAGTACTTATTTAGAGAAGAAGTAGAAACTTCAAAAGTCTCTGCAATTTCTTTTATCGTCATACCAAATGGTTCAAATAATCCATTTTCTTGACCAAATCGAATAGCTCCTGCAGCAATTGCAACTTCCTTACGTGCATTTGGCTGTCTTTCCACTAAATAATCTTCCACTATTTCTATAAAATTGCCGTATTCCCGATTATTTTTCTCTAAGAAATCTATCGCTACTTGTAATACTCCGACTTCAAAGTGCGTATATTCTCCACCCTCATAGCCGTTTTCTCCAAGCAACTTCCATAAGGTTGCTCCTGTTTCCTTCAAAAATGCTGGAGCAGATAGTATCTCTTGTTTTTCAAATTGCTTTTCTATTTTATCGAAGACTTCCTGATGATCAACTGGGAAGAAAACTAAGCTAGAAATAGCTAAATAATGATTTTCTTTGTTAGAGCCATCTGGCAGGATGAAACAGTATACATGCACTCCAGCAGGCACTGGTTTATCACTTTCTCGTCTAAGCAAAATACTTTCTTTTGTAAGTATGTGAGAAACTGTCATATAATGTTCATTCACTTCTATCACTTTCCCAACAAAAACCTGTGGCTCGTTCCACTGGCTCAATACATTTAGAGTAGAAGGTCGTACCATTTTTTTCTGTTGCTTTTCAAGATAGCCTAGCCATATCTCCTGTTTATAATGGAAAAAGAACTCGTCCATTACGATAGCCTCAATCATTTCTAGGTCTAAATAGTCACCTATCGTTTTGCTCCATACTTTCACAAGATCTGCGTATTCTTCCATATCCTTACGTTCTGGATAGTGGTCATAAAAGGATTGTAATACACGTTCTAGTTCCTCTGTTTGTACCTCTTCTATTGAATCATTCTGCTTTGATTCGCAGCACTTTTTGTATTTTTTCCCACTACCACATGGACAAGGATCATTTCTACCTACCATACTTAACACTTCCTTCTCTTTTGGTAAGTGCTTATTTTAACATGAAAGTAAGAGAAAATTAAGGTTTAGTCAAAAATAGATAAGAAAATACACAATAATTTTATAAATATTTCAAAAAATATCAAGCAATTCTTTGTGTATCTAAGATTTCCTAGGGAAAATAGGGTATACTTAACATAGGAGTCTGTAAATGTTGAGGAGGTATGGAATATGTCAGTCGCTAGTGAAGCGTCTCAAGTGAACTTAGATTTTCTTATTAATGATTTAGGTCTCAAGCAAGTGTCGAATACAGCATTGTTCCGCAAAGGGAATATTTTAGTTCTATCACCATCTGTTCAAAACAAATCGAATACGTTCGAATTAGGTGAATCCCTAATGAAAAAGTTCAATCCTGAAACAGACGAAGGTTACTTATTGATACGTATAAAAGAAAAGTTTTTGATGGCTAAGCTACATCCATTTCAACGCAAAATGATGACAAAAGATACAGAAAAGAGTACAAAAAGTAAACCATCCTTTTGGAAATTCAATGTAATAGAGTCCATTATTCCACGTATAGAAAACAGTGGCGATCGAGAGTTAACCTACAAAATACAAGCCCCTACTAAGAAACAACTTATCACCTTTTTCAATAAAAAGTAAAAATACTCAAGTACTTGGAAAGTTAAAACCATGTACTTGAGTTTTTTTCTTTCTTCAAAACTTTCTAATTATTTTATTGTATAATTAGTTATACATAAGTACTATTAACCTATAATATTTTGCAATGAGGTAACTTTATGATTACGGAAAAGTCGGGCGGTATTCTCAACCATAAAAGTATATAAGTTTGTCTAATTTTATCTTTACTTCTATGTCATTTATTCACTTATCATTATGATAATGAGGTGAAATTTGACCTTAGATTTGTACCATTTATTATTGGAAGTTTATATTTTAGGCTGAGTCCTACTCTATTATTCGTCATCATCTTATTACGTATTCCCTATGGCATAGATTATGGATTTTACTGTGTAACGATTGTCTATTCCTTATTAGGAGCATTATTGTCGTTTATTCATCCTTGGTTCTTAAAACTGGTACCAAGCAAAAGAGTTTTGTGGGCTACACTTGCTACCTTCTTTACCAATTTTGCCATCTTAGAACTTGTTATGCGTTTCGTTTCCCCTATTCCCAAAATAGATTTATGGGTTGTTTTTATCGGTTTGCCTACCCTTGTAGTTGCCATGATTTCTTATACCATTGAAATCGTCGAAAAAAATTCAGATTGGCAGAAAGAGCTTGTCAAAGTAGTTGAACTAAAAACAATCGAACAAATGAGCACTGCTATCTCTCAAGATATTAGAAACCCATTAACTACTGCTATTGGATATGTTGAATTATTAGAAAATCATTCCTTATCAATGGATAATAGAAATGATTATTTAATAAGCCTAAAGAAGGAGCTTGCTTCAGCAGAAAGAGTTACTAATGATTTCCTCACCTTTTCCAAACCATCACTCGATTTTCAAGAAGAATTAGATGTACAAAAGGAAATAGGGCTTATTATAAATATTTTAGAACCCTTCACAAATTTCCATTCTGTAAAAGTTATTTCAGATCTGATAGCTCAACAAAAATTAAGGGAAACAAATCTGCTTTTCAACAATGTATTATAAATATGCTTAAATATATGATTGAATCATCTTCAAAGAATAATTTAATAGAAGTTAACGTTTCTGAAACTAAAAGAAATGTTTTTATTTTAATTACAGATGCCACAAGAGTATTAACTAAAAAACAAGTTCAGCTAATGGAAGAATCCTATTTTTCTATTATGAGTAATGCAGCAAATCATTCCTTGAATATTATGGTTGCTAAAAGTATTATCCTACCAATGACAGGAAAAATGCATATAAATAGTACACCAAAGTCAGGGACAATTATCCAAATATCGTTTCCAATACCTTTCCAAAGGGTAAAGGAGAGTTGATAACAATAATTGGTAATAAAATATACAAGGTGCAATCGTACTATGGATATAATTATGCATTTCATATTCAATCTTTCCTTATTAGCTGTTCTCCAATTACTAGGGTTAACTTGGATTAATGGAGATAAAGACAAAATACCCCTCAAAAAAATATTTGCCGTCTTCTTAGTTTGTAGTCTAGTCATTTGTTTTGTTTTTCGTTACCCATTACAAGAAGAACTGTACTTAGATTTGCGATATATCCCCTTTATCATTGGGGCTCTTTATGCAGGGCTTAGTCCCCTCTTAGCCATAGTTACTATAGCTTTACACGCTATTTTCATAGGTATCGACATAGAGTTCTGGATGTCTTGCATATTCAGTTCATTTTATGGACTACTATTATGGAAAATATCGCCTTGGTTTTTAGGGCAACCAACAAGGAAACGTATTCAATTTTTAGTGCAAATTTCTTTATGCATAAGCATAGTAAAGATAGTACTTTTAAATATACTATATGTAAATTATCCGGTTCTAGATGTTTGGTTTGCAGAAATTTTTATCCAATCTATAGGCATTGGGTTGCTAGCCTTTTTCTTGGAACAGGCTAATAAAAGTATTCAATTAAAAAAGTATCTATCAGAAACTAAAAAACATGAAGCTATCGAACAAATGCAAGTTACTCTTCATCGAAGAGCTTGCACTGTGGCATCATTCTACTAGGAGATGATGTTCCCACGTTCTTACCCGACCGGTGCAATGCACGGCTGAAAAATAATTATTTCCTATCGCTAGACTTGGGGCTGTTCCTCCACCTCCATTACAGAGGTTTCACTGGTCGTACCCCTACCCTCATAAGGACAAATGCATTTTGCCATAAGGCTTAGCAAACGTTTCGGGTGACAGCCCTTGAATTCAACGTTCCTTACTTTCCAAGTACCTTACAACGTAGCTATACATTCTAAACGTAGGTGCTTCCTTTAAGCCTGTGAACTGGATACCGCCATTGTTCGGTATAGTGTATTTCAGAGGGTGCATTTTTACTTTACACCATTCACCCCATCATTGGATGGTACACAAGTTTCCTCATGTTCTAACTTTAGACCCGTACCTTCGGAAGTATCGTCAGTTCCTTTATGTAGGAACTATTCTCACCATATCTAATTTTCAGCCATGCGGTCTATCCTTCGGCATACCTTTTCCATAGGAATGGCTTCAGCCTAGTTCAACCGAATCTACCTGTGCTTCACACCCCATGACCAGTCAATCAGGACGCATGCAGGAGTATTGATGGGATAGTTTCAGGAAACATGGCTCCGTCATTCCTATCCTCCGTTGTAAAGTTGAAATCTATTTTAATAAATCTCCTGTATTTTCACGCTAAAAAGCGTATATAACAGACCTTGTCGCGCGCACCCGTTAGTTTAATAAGAAAAGAGACGCTTCTTCAACAATCGTGACCGTTTAAGGCAAAAGAAAAGATTATAAATAGATATACTGTTGGTTGCTTCAAACAGTAATTGAGATTAGGCTTAGAGAAACTTTCTTCAACTAACGATGCACATCGTTTCATTTTGTTTTTCAATGATTAAACTCCAAACTGTTTAAAATGATGGTCAAGATGCTTGTATATTCCTTTACCCCATTGCTCAGAAGTTAGTTTTCCAAAAAAAGGATGCGGATGAGTTGTGCACTTTTCTGGTCCGTTATTTTGAAATGTGATAATTTTTTGTTTAAGCTTTTCTTTTTCTGTGTCAAATTCTCTATCATCTGCAATCAAAATGGTTGGAATAGTAGACATATTATGGGGCAATGTCTTGTCATTGTAAATGATTTGTTTTGCAAACCTCCCTACTATTATTCCTAACCAACTCCTTGGTGGAAAAGAATTTCCCATTGCAATGTCTTGGAAAGATGAACAATGCGCTAGCATTTGGGCAACATCCATTTTTCCCCATTGTGGTTGTGAATTTGGACTCAATTTGTCAATACGCTTTAAAACTTCTGCTATATGCTTATGATCAAAAATATTTTTCATTAGTACATATCCCCTTTAATTATAATGAGTCAACCTTCATAAATTATTTGGCCCGATTGTTGAACACAAGTTACACAACACTCTTCAACTAAACTCCCTCTATAAACATTGAGATATCAACGGTTTTCATCACTTCATGAGTTAAGAAAATTATTTTTCTTTTGTTTAATAAACAGAGTCTTGAATTTATAGATTTTATTACCAAATTGAGCGTACGCTTCGCTAAAACTAATGGAAATCATTAGCTTTTTTCTCCACTATGTGATGCACAATGGATCTCTGCGAAACTTATGACGACGTACCCTCCCATGTCTCTTAGCGTCAGTGCGCTTACATCCTTCGTTCGGTCTATTCATAAGGCAGAGGCCAGCTAAGCTGCCCCGGGAACTCATAGTCTTAGTGTTAGTTACCCGGTAGTTGAAGAAGAAGTTATTTAATTTCTTTTGTACTTCCTAAATATTCACCGTTTTTTGGATTAAAAAAGACCTCAGCACTTTGACCATTTATTTTTCCATCGACTCCAAGAAAAATGTGTTTCTCATCTCGTATTAATCTAAAATGATATCCGTGTGAGAAAGGGTCTTCTGTTGGGCTTGGTTGTAAATTAAATTTCTCAACAGCGATTTTAATAATTTGGCTACTATCTATTTTAATTTCTGATTGTGGAATAGTTAGTTCATCAGAACTGTCACTTATTATGTAACTTTTAAGTTTGCCTTTTTGAATACCAATTATCATCTGATGTTTAACTGATGGCAAAGCGAAAACTCCTTGCCAGTCTCCTTTTTTTCCATTTTGACCACTTACAGTTTCATCATCAACACTGTTCAGAAATACAAGAATTGTTTCTTTATCAAATTCTTTACCTTGTTCTAATCCTAAATTATATGCTTCTAAAAGTGTTAATTCTTTCTCTGGTAACGAGAAAAAAGAATCTACTTCATACTTCCCGTTCTCTATTTTTTCTTTAGCATAACTTAAGGAAAAAAAATTCCCTATCGTTGCTTGTGTAGGGAAATTGGCGAAAGCTGAGATTGAACCCACCAGTATCAAGATAAAAAAACAAGCTGATATAGTTTTCATTTTGTTCACCTACAATCTATTGTGTAGATAGTTTTTCCATGTTTCACATAATAATACTTGTTCAACTAAACTGCTCCGTTAATTTAAGTGAACACTTTCACAATCTCATATTTATTTAACATAAAGATACGGTGCAAAATTATAAAAAAAACCTATTCTCCACTTTCAGTTATGATTAATCAACCTTATCCTTTAACATAGCCTAAAGTTAATACCTACTCACTTATTGGTTGGAGTGCAACATGGCGACTCCAGCGGGATAGCGAGAAAGTCTAGACCCCGCAGCAATGCGAGGAGGCTCAGCCTCGCCCGCGGAAAGCGTCCACGTGAATGGAATCATTGGATCACTTAACTACTATTGATGCAATTTATTTACAGCTACTTAATCAGCTCAGAACTACTCTCTCACTTAATACCACAAAATTCACCTTATGCCGTTTAAAAGAATTGATATTAGCCATATTAAGATAGAACGCACAAAAGGAAAGGAGATTTTGTATGGGAAGAGATAATAAACAAGGAAGAAGCAACAACAAAGATTCACTACCTCAAACTCCTAAAAATTTAAAGATTAAACCAAGCGACATTCGAGAAGAATTTGCCAAGGAATTTAAAGAGCTCGAAAAAGATACCCCGAAAGCAAAAAGAAAATAAGCTTCATGAGTAAACCCACTCATACTATGTTGAGTGGGTTTTCATGAAGCTTTTAATCTATTAGACTTTTAAAGTTTCTTTTACATATTGCTTCACTTGCTCAGAAGTTTGCATAGACAATGCCTTTTCCGCAAGCTCTTTCATCTCCATTTGTGTCAGCTGGTTGATCTGACTTCTAGCTCTTAGCATTGAAGGAGCACTCATGGAGAACTCGTCTAACCCTAAACCAAGTAATAATGGAATGGCTATTGAATCTCCTGCCATTTCCCCACACATACCTGCCCATTTCCCCTCGGTATGCGCAGCTTCGATAACCATCTTAACTAAACGTAAAATAGCTGGATGATAAGGTTGATATAAATAGGCAACCGATTCGTTCATTCTATCTGCAGCCATCGTATATTGGATTAAATCATTTGTTCCAACACTAAAGAAGTCAACTTCTTTGGCGAATTGATCAGCCAAAATTGCAGTCGAAGGAATTTCTACCATAATACCAATTTCTATATGATCTGATACTAGTGTACCTTCCTGTTGAAGCTGTGCTTTTTCTTCTAGTAGTAATTGTTTTGCCTCTCTGAATTCCTCTAGTGTTGCAATCATAGGGAACATTATTTTGAGGTTTCCGAAATTACTTGCACGTAGTAATGCACGAAGCTGAGTTCTGAATATCGTTTTTTCCTCTAAGCAAAGTCGAATTGCTCGGAAACCAAGAAACGGATTCATTTCTTCAGGAAGATTTAAATAAGGGAGCTGTTTGTCTCCACCGATATCTAATGTTCGAACAACTACAGGCTTATCCCCCATTTGTTCAAGTACTTGCTTATATGCTTGAAATTGCTCTTCCTCTGTTGGTAATGAATCTCGTTCCATATACAGAAACTCTGTACGATATAAACCGATTCCTTCTCCACCGTTTTCGAGTACACTTACTACGTCTTTTGGAGTTCCGATATTTGCAGCTATTTCCACATGTATACCATCTAATGTAATAGTTTGCTTATTTTTTAACAATGATAGTTCTTTCTTCTCTACTTCTTGTTCATTTCTTTTTGCTACATAGCTCTGGATAACATCGTTAGGAGGATTTATAATTACTTCACCATTATCCCCGTCCACAACGATCAGATCCCCTTGTTTAATAGCAGCTGTAGCATTTTTTGTACCAACAACTGCGGGAATCTCTAAAGAACGAGCCATAATAGCAGAATGAGATGTGCGACCTCCCATATCGGTTGTAAATCCTTTAGCGAAGTCTCTATTTAGTTGAGCTGTATCTGAAGGTGCTAAATCTTTGGAGATGATAATAACTTCCTCATCTATTAACCCGATATTTGGTATTTCTACACCTAATAGTCTTGCAATTACTCGTTTAGTTACATCCCGGATATCAGCTGCACGCTCACGCATATACTCGTTATCAAGCTGCTCAAACATGACAACTAATGTATCCGCAGTTTCTTGCAAAGCGGCTTCTGCATTTATTGCATCGTCATTTATTTTACCTTCTACGGTACCTAATAATTCTGGGTCACTAAGGACAAGCAAATGTGCATCAAAAATTGCGGCATTTTCCGAGCCTAAGTCAATTTCGGCGCGGTCACGAATTTTTTGAAGCTCTAATTTAGCAGCATTTACTGCCTCATGAAATCGTATAACCTCTTCATCCTTATTTGATACTGTAATTTTCGTAACAGTTAAATCTGGTTCTATCATTAAAAAGGCTTTACCAATGGCAATACCACTGGATGCAGCAATTCCTATTAAATTTTCCGTCATGACTCAATAATCCCTTCAGATTTAAGGAAGCTTTCAATAGCCTCCAAAGCTTCTTGTTGGTCAGTTCCTTCAGCGAATATAGAAATACTTGCTCCTTGGCCTACACCTAGAGACATAACACCAAGAATAGATTTCAGATTAACCTTTTTCCCTTTATACTCCATAGAAATATCGGAAACATATTTTGATGCAATTTGAACAAGTCCCGTTGCCGGTCTTGCGTGAATTCCTGATTCTGCTACAACTGTATACGTATGGTTTGTCATAATAATCTACTCCCTTAAATTGGTTTTATTTTATTTAATGCCATTTCATCATATTGCTTATGAATCAATTCAAATAGATCCGCGCCTGGCTTCAAACTAGTTGTTTTTTCTATCGCAAATTGGATTCCTTTTTGTTCAATCATAGCTTGTATTTCATTTGCTTCTGGGTCCTCAGGGAAGTCATAATGTAAAGCTGCCGCTATCCCTCTAGCTAAGTATAAAGGATTTTCGTTGAACATTTCTACATATTTTGTCGCCGGACGAACAAGTCGATCATTATTTTTTAGCTTACGCATCGGTGAACGTCCTACTCTTGTTGTATCATCTGATATATACGGATTAGCAAAACGATTTATGATTTTTTGCACATATTCAGCATGCGTTTTTTCATCAAACGAGTAAGTTGCGGTTAGGTATCTGCTAGTCTCCTTCAAAACTTGCTCAATCATTCCTCTTATTTCCGTATTCGCAAGGGCTTCATGCATATTGCGAATTCCAGCTAAATAACCAAAGTAAGCAACAACAGCATGCCCTGTATTAACAGTGAACAATTTACGTTCAATAAACGGCTCCAGATCCTGAACAAATGTAACTCCATTTATTGGTGGATTGGTTCCCTTTATCTCTGACTCATCTACAACCCATTCGTAAAATGGTTCAACAGTTACTGATAATTTATCGGCGTTGTTTTGGTTTGGGACAATTCGATCCACTGCGGTGTTCGGGAAGCTAAAATACGTTTCGAATTGAACCTTCTCATCATTTGTTAGTTCTTCATATATCTTCTCTTTTAAGAAGGCACTACCACCAATCATATTTTCGCAAGCAATGATTGTTAAAGGGTTTTTCGATTGTTCTAGTCGTTTTTTCAATCCCGCAGCTATTAACCCAGCTATTAGGGGAAGTATATTAGGTCCTACTGCTGCAGTTACAATATCTGCTTTTGCTACCTCTTCAATGACAAGGTCCGGATCTTTTAAACTGTTAATCGCATGAACATTTTCAACGATTAGCTCTTCCCCAGATGCTTCAGCAAGCTTTACGGTGTACTGTTTCTTCTCATTCAATAAATTCACGATTTCTGCATTCACATCCACAAAACATGTTTTATATCCCGATTGGTGCAACAACAAACCGATAAATCCTCTACCTATATTTCCTGCTCCAAAATGAACAGCATTCATATTAGTTCACTCCTTCAAAAAAGGAAAGGACGTCCTTTGGTGAAGCTGCATTAACTATCTTTTCTACATTCTCTACCTCTGAAACAGTAATCGCAATATTAGATAGGATATCCAAGTGATCATTACCTTTACCGGCAATACCAAAAATCAGTTTCACTATATTACCATCTCCAAAATCTACACCATCTGGAACTTGAATAATAGTGATACCTGATTCCTTCACTTCTTTTTTGGCATCATCTGTACCATGTGGAATTGCAACAAAGTTCCCCATAAATGTTGATGTCATCTCTTCTCTTTCTAACATTTTTTCTATATAACCAGCTTCCACATATCCTTTGTCTACCAAAACTTGACCAGCTAAACGAATTGCTTCTTCCTTTGTTGCTAACTGTTGACTAAGTAAAATATTTTCTTCTGCTAAAATTGGTAATGTCATTGTAAAACGCCTCCATTAATTTAAATTTACTCTGATAAATGCTTCAAATTCTTCTGTTAAAAATGAATGAATTTGAGATTCATCACCTGTTTCAAATAATTGGGTACTTTGGTCATTTTGAATTATTAAAGTACTGATTAAACTTAGTACTTCTAAACCTGCTTTTAGAAGTGTTTCAGGTGAAAGTAATACGAGTAGTGTGTCCACTTTCACGTCATTTCCATCCATACCTTTTATCCAAATAGCCTGTTCAAGCTTGTGAATAGTGAAAGAGGGTTTTTGAATATATTCGTTGCGAGTATGGTATAGCGCAAGTTTTGTTCCTGGAATACCAATACCACCACTTTTTTCCCTCTCCAATAATGCTTCAACAACCATTTCCTTTTCTCCAATGATTTGTCTTTCCTCTAGCAACAAACAAATATTTTGCATATATTGCTTCACTGTAGATTGTTCTTTTAGCAACGAAATTCGAAAATTTCTTAAAACCTTTAGCATTACTCCTGAATACTCGTGTAGCTTTTCTATTTTTTCCGTTAATACGTCTACAGTTGTGTGACTTTCCTTTACTAGTGGATGGGCTTTTTGTATAAGCATTTTCCTTCTTGCATACAATTGAACTTGGTTAATCTCTTCTGTAGTTAAAAATGGGTTAACCACAATGTATTCTTTGTGAAAGTCCTGCAGGTAAATTGTCGAGATAATAAGATCCCTATCTGTGATAGTGGTGGCCAACTTATTTAGTTCAAATACGGAAATATTAGCTACTTCTGAAATGTCTTGAATTTCTCTTAGTAACCGCGATGCTAGCAATTTAGAAGTTCCAATTCCGCTGGAACAAATAATATATGCCTTTAGGTCTCCCTTACCTAATACCCCAATTAAGGCAGATCCAAAATGCATAACCAAATATCCAATTTCTTCATTCGGAATTATTAGTTTTGGAAAAACTTTTTGCGTGGCTGCCTTTACTTGTTCAAACAGATCCTTATAGTTCGTCTGAATTTCCTCTAGTAAAGGATTTACTATGCCCATATTTTGCTCGATACGATAAATGGCAGGCTTTAAATGGGTGACGAGTCCTTCCAAAAGGGATTCATTTTCCGATAAATGAAAGCTAGTTTGCCCTTCCATCTCCCGAATTAACTTCTTTGCTTGTCTATATAATTCTAAATTAGAAGACTCAACTAATACCCCTTCTTGTTGACGTAGTTTGGCCCCTTGAAGATGCATCGTTATATAACCAACTTCTGCTTCAGGAATATCCACCTGGAAACGGTCCATCAGCATATTGATAATTCTTTTAGCTGCAGGGTATTCTGGTTCTAGCGCTATTTGCTTTAAATATGCTTCATCAATTGTAATGTTTTCGCCAAGCAAAATACGTTCAATAGCCAAGGCAAGATGAACGATCAACCCTACGTAAGCACTATCCGTCATCGACAAAGAGAAGTCTGGGTATAGTTCCTTCATCGCCTCTTCAATCATTCCTAACTTCTCTCTATCGACAAGGTGCATTAATCTTTCGGAAATTGGGTCTTCATACTTGCTCGATTTTTGATGAATCTTTTCTTTAATTAAGGAGAATAGGCCTTCTTCTTTCAAGGTTTTAGATAGTGCGTAGCTTATCGCTCTACGTTTTGCATTTTCCGAACCCGACAACTCTACTCCGTACCCTCTTTTTTTCAAAATAGAAAGCTCGACAGGTTGTAGCTGTTCTTCTAGTTTCATTAAATCTGCACTGACTGTTGAAATCGATACTCCTAGATCCTTGGAAAGGGAAAAGAGCTTGACAGGTTCAGCTGATTCATACAAAATGCATAGGATTAATGTTAACCTTTCTTCCAATGTATATTCCCTCTGCGTGAACTTTTGAAGCTGTTGAACTAATTCTCGCTTTCTTTCTTCGTTCCCAATAATCTGAACACCGACTCCTGATTTTCTAATCAGCTCAAGCTGATAGGAATCTAAAATACTTTGGACATTATTTAAATCTCGTTGTATAGTTCGTGAACTCACATCGATTTTTTTAGATAATTCTTTAATCGTTATTTCTTCCTGCTCTACTATCAATGCTTCAATAATCATTTTTTCTCTGCTCGAAATAAATATGGTCAACACCTCATTCCTAACGATCCAAAATCATTGGCAAAACTCAGCCTATAAAATAGGCCGAGTTTCGGATGTGTCTTTATTTTTTTAGTTGATCAATTAGCTCATCATATTTCGGACTATTTAAGAAGTTTTCTACGGAAATATGATAGGCATTTGGCACCCGTTCCTTCGCACGGCTCGTCAAATCCTTATGCGTTATGATTACTTTTGCATCTGATGGAAGATTGCTAATAGCAGTATTCGTTACAGATACATCAAGACCTTCTTTTTTCATTTTATTTCTCAAAATAGAAGCTCCCATTGCACTTGATCCCATTCCCGCGTCACAAGCAAAGATAACACTTTTTATGCTTGAAAGGGAAGTTTCTTGAACTGAATCAACTGTTGCTGTCGTTTTAATAAATTCTGCAGCTCTACTTTCTTTCCCTTTAAGTGAAGAAGTTTTTTCCGTTGCTTTTTGTAAATCATCTTCCTCTATATCCTTAGACGTTTTAAGAATAATAGATGCGATTAGGAAGGATACTGCAGCTGCAACCAATACAGCTAATATGACTCCTATATGATTTCCTTTTGGAGTTAACGCTAATATTGAGAATATACTTCCTGGTGATGGTGCTGCCACTAGGCCTGCATTGAATAATTGCAATGTAAAGATACCAGAAGCTCCACCAGCAATAGCTGCTACAAGTAAAAATGGCTTCATCAAAATATAAGGGAAGTAAATTTCATGAATCCCACCTAGGAAGTGAATAATTACTGCTCCAGGCGCCGTTTGTTTAGCTGCTCCTTTTCCAAAGAACATGAATGCTAGCAAAATACCAAGACCAGGTCCTGGGTTTGACTCCAATAAGAACAGCATGGACTTACCTGCTTCTGCAGCTTGCTCAATCCCCAATGGTCCTAATATCCCGTGATTAATAGCATTATTTAAGAATAATACTTTTGCAGGTTCTATGAAAATACTTGCAAGAGGTAATAGGTTTGCATCAAAAATGAATTGAACTCCAGCTGCAAGGAAATCAGTTAATGCGTTAACTGCTGGACCTATTAGTTTGTATGCAACCAGTGTTAGGAATCCACCGATAATACCTGCTGAAAAATTATTTACGAGCATTTCAAATCCAGCTTTTATCTTTCCTTCTACTAGCTTATCAAATTGTTTGATAGCCCATCCACCTAAAGGCCCTACAATCATCGCCCCAAGGAACATTGGGATTTCTGCTCCAACAATTACCCCCATCGTTACAGTTGCACCAACTACACCACCTCGAATACCGTGAACAAGTCTACCACCAGTAAAACCAATTAATATTGGCAGTAAATAATTGATCATCGGACCTACTAGCTCTGCAAAGCCTTCATTAGGAATCCAGCCAGTCGGAATAAATAAAGCAGTAATAAGACCCCAAGCAATAAATGCACCGATATTCGGCATAATCATGCCACTTAAAAAGCTACCAAAACGCTGTACTTTAACCTTGAACCCAGATTGTTCTTGTAGTTCTGTATTCATTTTTGCATTCCCCCTTATTTGTTTTTTAAAGTTTCTTATTGGTTATCATATTAAAGCGTTTACATTTATTATTCAATGAAATGTAAACGCTATCATGGCGTCTTTGTTCACGCCAAAATTGAACTTGATTGGTTGTCATAATTCTAGAACTAATGATTTCACTTCGGATTTTTAGTACTAGAAAGGAAATTACGCTAAAAGATGACCCGTCCTTTAAGGTCAAAACCTGTTTCTAACTTTTTCAAAGGGCTTCCCAGTTTCCACTGGATATTTTTAATTACTATTCTTTAAAAAAGGTTTTTACATGATAGTATCTTCCAACGAAACTATATTGGCGGAAGAACGTATTAATAAAAAGAGGTGGTTTAAGTAATGGTTGATTCACAAGAGTGGTTACAAACTGAGTTAGTAAAAGTAGAGACTTGGGAGAAGGATCAGGGTGACCTATGGTTTTGGGAAAAACTTGGTCGATTGCCTTTTAAACTAATGGATAAATGGACTCCAAAATTTATTCAAACAAAAATGGGATCGTTAATCGATGAGCTTGGTCAATATGTCCAAACAGGTGGCAGTTATTTAAGTTCAACATCGAAGATCAAATCCTATTTTCCAAATTTGGGAATTGAAAATATGGAAGACGTGAACGGTTTGTCTATTTCAACAATGGACAAGGCTGTAGAAGGAATAACGAAAAACAGAAAAAATATAGCTACCGTTCAAGGTGCTGGGACAGGTATTGGAGGTATCTTTACATTGTCCATTGATATTCCTTTCCTATTAGGCTTACAGCTGAAGACGTTACAGGATATTGCCATTTGTTATGGTTATGATCCAAATGACAAAAAGGAACGATTATTTATTATTAAATGTCTTCAATTTATTTCATCAGATATTGTAGGAAAACAAGTTATTTTGTCTCAGTTATCTAAGTTTGACCAGCAAGACGAAGGGACAAAACGTGAGGTTTTATCGGAGATCCAGGGTTGGCGTGAAGTAGTATTATCTTACAGAGATCAGTTCGGATGGAAAAAGCTATTTCAAATGGTTCCAATTGCAGGACTCGTTTTTGGTGCTTTTATTAATCGTTCGGCGATTAATGATATTGCAGAAGCTGGGATGATGCTTTATCGAAAAAGAAGAATTGTGGAAAGATTAAGCAAAGATAGTATCTTGATAAGCTAGATTCATTAAAACAGCAGTAAAAGAGACCTAACTTAATATCAGTAAGGTCTCCGTAAAATAGAGAGAAGTGCTTTAAAGTTGTATAACTTGAGGTTCCTCTCCTTTTGTATTCATCAATCGCATTTTTGTAGGGGTAACTTTTAAGATTAAGAGGTCTGAATCCTCCGGGCCATCGAACCAACCTTTGAGTGCCTTGTTCCACACCTTTTCTTTCATATTCTCGTCATCTGACTCAATGACTGTTCCTTCAATTTCCAAAAAACTATCCCCAAATCCATGTCCATCATACCCTAAGAGAATATGTGTATTTGGATTAAGCTTTAACTCTTCTGCTTTGTGTGTTTTCTTACTAGTCACAGTATATAGTGTGAAATTATCATTAAAGAAAGTCATATATCTAGAATGTGGTTTATTGTGCTGAACTGTTGCCATCGTACCAACCATATTTTTATCTAAGATTTTTAATGCTTCTTCTTTTGCAGTCTTTGCCATGAATAAACCTCTCCTTTTAGTATATCCTCTTTCTTATTATTCCTTTATCTTTTCAAATTAAACATTCTATTTACCAGGTTTTCAAAAATTGAATGGCACGACTTCGACCCTTTTCCAGCAATTCGTTTTTCATTTTTTCACTCAGATCAAACTGAGTTGCTTCGTAATCCTCCACCGGAATAAAAATTATATTCTTTTCAATTTTTCGTGAAATATATTTTTCATCATGTGCATTCTTCATTGTCGAAAATAATGCTTCAAATAAGCTTAAGCCATTTTTTATTTTACGAGGTTCCATTTCTTCTGATTTACTACTTAGCTTTATGCCTACTATCGGTCTCTTCTTGTTTCCATTGTCAAAAATCCACATTGGAAAATTACTTAACACACCACCATCCACAATAATCGTTTCAGAGGAGGTAACCTTCAATTTGACAGGTTCAAAGAAAAAAGGAATTCCACAGCTCATTCGGAGAGCGCGTGCTATTGGAAAACTAGACGCCGATATCCCGTAACGCTCTAAGTCATCTGGAAGCACCATCATCTTACCGTTTGTAAGATCCGAAGCGACTAACTTCAGTGAACCTGGCTCGATGTCCGAAAAGGTATATACTCCCTTTAAGGCAAGCTTTTCTAAAAACCAATTTTCGAGAGCCTTTCCTTGATATAATCCTAGCCGCCAATATAGATTTATCCACTTCATAAATGGCAATGGTAGAATTGTTTTTCGGGGATCTAAAAGAGTTAATGTATCTAGTTCGTTTAATAACTCTTCTATTTCTTTACTGGTAAAACCAGCGGCTATAAAACTAGCAAGGATAGCACCTGCACTAGTGCCTGCTACTCGCTTGAATCGATATCCTTTTTCCTCTAACACTTGATAGGCCCCTACTAATGCGAAGCCCTTTAGTCCACCTCCTGAAAAAACACCGTCGATTAACAAATTACCATCCCCTTTTTTCTAGCTGTTGTTACACTGTAAGAAATAAAAGGGAAAAATAGAACTGCAATTTATTTTTAATCTAGTATTGAATTATGAGAAAACTAAAAAACCCACTCCAAAACGATAATTGTTTTGTGAATGGGTATACTAATAGGTATGTTGTCATTATTATTTTTCTTCATTATTAGAATTAAATTTTTCTTTGATTTCGTCATTTTTCTTTTTCTGACTCTTATTATTTTGTACATATACATCTAAATCATCTGGACTAACATCATATCCGAAACCAAATTCTTCACGGTCTAATGAGTTATTCTTGTTGTTTTTCTTCGACATGAAATTTCACCTCCATGAAGAATAATGTGTGTAAGTTATTTAGTTTTATTCATCCATTATTTTAGCTTAACTTGAAGTAATTGAAATACTTCCCGTAATTTATCTCTTGGTATGGAATTGTATTGATCTCCGACACTAACCTCAAAACTGACGCTAGATTGGTTTGTTTGTCTGAGATAACTTGTCAAACCTATACCTGTTTTGTAGTAAATTTCTTCAAGTACTGCTTCTAACTGCTCCTTTGGCCAAGCGATATGTACATGAAACATATTAGATACGGGAACAGCTGGTTTAGTTTGGATGGAAGGGCATGAATTAAATAAAGCTGCTAATTCTATCGCATCTTCGTAATATTGCTCCATTTTCGAAATTCTCTTATCAAAATAATAATCGGCACTTATAATGTACGGATACAGGCTTATTAAATCTCCACCATGACGACGCTTCCAGACTTTCGATTGTTGTGTAAACTCTTTGCCACCCGCAAGAATAGCACCAGCTAGTCCACCAATTCCTTTATAAAATGAAATATATACACTATCAAAAAGACTACCAATCTCTGCAGCCGATTTCTGATAGTACGGAAGAATTTCAAAAAGTCTTGCTCCGTCTAAATGCAATCGAATTCCTTTTTCCTTGCAATACTCAGAGATTTTTACAATAGTTTGGTAGTCAGGAAGCTTTCCACCAATTTCTCGCTGAGGAAGTTCTAATAATAGGCAGGCAATTTCCTCTTCTAAATTTTGGACATCCTCTAATTCTATCAAGCCTGCTTCTTCACCCAATAAGATTGTTTCGATATAATGCAATTCTTTTAAGCCATCTTCTTCATGGATTTCTAGATGACTTAGTGGATGGTACGCTACTTTCTTAACCCCTTTTTCGTCGCACCAAATTCGTAAGGCTATTTGTTGAGCCATTGTACCACTTGGGAAAAACACGGCAGATTCCTTCCCTAAATATGTGGCCATCTTTTCTTGAAATGCCTCAATAATCTTCCCATTGCCGTATATATCACTTTCTTGCTGTCGATCTACCTGATCAAATGCTTCTTTAAGAACCTGTATATCTCTTTTACCATTTCCAGCTATTTGATACTTCGTTTGTTTAAATGCTTCCACTAAGGAAATATTTTCTGTCATCTTCTTCGCCTCCCGATATTTAGGAATTATCTATTTATTTTATCATTTCAGGAAGCAAAGTATTAATATTATTTATTCTTACGCTTTAAAGCAGCATCTATATAGGCTTTAAAAATACGTTTTGAAGGCTCATCTCCATCAATAGCAAATTCTTCGGGGTGCCATTGAAAGCCAAATACGAAACTATGGTCCTTACTTTCTAGACACTCAATTATTCCATCCGTCGCTTTCGCAATTATTTCCAAGCCTTTCCCAACTTTATTGACCGCTTGGTGATGAAATGAGTTTACTTTAAATTCTTCCTCCTGTAGTAAGTCATAAAGTCGATTACCTTTTTCCAGTTTTACTGGATGTGATCTATGCGTTCGAATTGCCTTTTGTAAATGCTGCATTACCGGTTCTTCCCGCTGCGAGTGAATAGATTGATAAAGTGATCCACCCTGGACAATATTTAACATATGTAAACCACGACATACTCCAATGTAGGGTTTGTCTAGCTCCAACATTTTTCGAATAAGTTTAAATTCCATTTCATCTAATTGGGGTGTAATCTGCTTTAAATGCACATGAGGAACTTCATTGTAATAACTTGGATCAATATCCTCTCCTCCTGTAACAAAAAGGCCATCTAACCGTTTACTCAATTCATCTATGTCTTCCTCTGGTACTAGAGGGATTAATATAGGAATTCCACCGGCTTGTATAATGGCATTCGCATAAACTGGTGGCATAAAATAACAGCCATCTTCTAGAACTTCTGTAGTGATTCCTATTATTGGTTTCATTTGTATTCTCCGCTCTTCTCTCTAATAAGTATATTCTCCTAATATATACCCGCTTCCAAATTTTTAAAAACGTAATGAACTATTCCGACAAATCATGAATTTACGTTTGTTTTTATGTTGGGAGGGAATAAATAAAACAACTAAGTTCAAGGAGGAATTGATAATGACAGACAAGTACGAAAAAATAGACAAAAAAGTTCCAGGTCAAACTCAGCAGCAGCAACCAGGGATTGAAGCGGAAATGACTCCAGAACCTATTTTTGATGACCAAAATTATAAGGGGTCTGGTAAATTAAAAGATAAAGTAGCTATAGTTACTGGTGGTGATAGTGGAATAGGACGGGCAGTTTCTATTGCATTTGCTAAAGAAGGCGCAAATGTAGCTATTGTTTACTTAGACGAAAATGAACAACAGGATGCGGATAAAACAGCAAAATTAATAGAGAAATATGGTGGAAAAGCATTATCCATCAAAACTGATTTAAGTGATGATGAGAACTGTCAGCAAGCAGTAGAGCAAGTGATTCAGGAATTTGGACAGCTGAATGTGTTAGTTAATAATGCAGGAAAACAGTTTCCAACGGACGATTTTCTAGCAATTACACCAGATCAATTGCAGGAAACCTTCTCTACAAACATTTTTTCTATGTTTTATTTATCCCAAGCCGCACTTTCTCATATGAAGAAAGGTGATACGATTATCAATACTTCCTCCATCACAGCCTACAATGGGTCACCTGGCTTAATCGACTACTCTGCAACTAAAGGAGCTATAACATCCTTTACTCGTTCCTTAGCGCTAAACTTAATTGAAAAAGGAATTAGAGTAAATGCAGTGGCTCCTGGCCCCATTTGGACGCCACTTATCCCAGCTACATTTGATAAAGAAAAGGTGAAACAACATGGATCAGATACTCCAATCGGTCGTCGGGGACAGCCAGCAGAGAATGCTCCAGCCTATGTATTTTTAGCATCCACTGATTCCAGTTATATGACTGGTCAAACGATCCATGTAGATGGTGGGGATTTTGTAGGTTCTTAATTTAAATAATTCATCGTAGAAAATGCTCAGAGTTTTTGCTCTGAGCATTTTCTAATGTATTCAGAATACCTATAATCTGTGGTTCATTTATTTTAAAATACATTTTTTTACCTTGAAGCCCTGATAATATTTATTTTTATTAATACTCTAACAATATCACAGGAAAGAAGGGATGATTAATATGTCTGGAAATGAAGAGGTTGGAGGAACTGGTGGATACGGATACGGTTCCGGTTTTACACTTATTGTGGTTTTGTTTATATTGCTTATTGTAGTTGGGGCTGCTTTTGTTGATGGCGGCGGTTACGGTGGCAATGGTTATCAATGTTAATCGCAAGGTGACTTGGGCAAACTTCTAGTGAAAAGCTAAAATGTTGCGTATTGCAAGTAAAGGGTACTAAATCGCAAGATCAGCCTGAAGAATCACGCTATTTAACTAAAAATTTTATTCGTTTATGCAAAAAACGAGATTCTATTATGGTAGAATCTCGTTTTTATTATATGCGTTTAGATTTTATAATTAAATTAAAAATCAAAGTTATCTGGATCTGGTCCTACTCGGTGATTTTTATTCAAAAGATCGATTAGATTCATGTCTTCTCTTGTTAATTCAAAATCAAACACATTTGAATTTTCTATAATTCGATGTTCCTTCGTAGACTTTGGAATTGTAATAACATCATTTTGAAGATCCCAGCGCACGATAATTTGTGCTACAGATTTTCCATACTTAGATGCTATTTCTTGAAGTTCTTCATTGTCGAGTAATTGTCCTGCCATTAGGGGTGACCATGCCTCTAATTGAATATTATGCTTCCTACAGAATTTTTGTAATTCTTTTTGTGTCAAACGCGGATGATATTCCACTTGGTTTATCATTGGTTTAATTTCAGAGTCTTTCATTAAGTCGTCTAGATGATGCATTTGAAAATTACTTACACCAATCGCTTTTACACGCCCCTCTTTGTATAGTGTTTCTAGAGCCTTCCACGCTTCTTTATACTTCCCTTCCACTGGCCAATGAATCAAGTATAAATCTAAATATTCTAGTCCAAGTTTAGCTAAACTTTCTTCATAGGCTGCAATTGTTTCTTCATAACCTAACTCGGAATTCCATACTTTTGAAGTAATAAAAAGATTCTCTCTTGCAATATCCCCTTCTTCTATACCTTTTTGGATTCCTTGCCCAACTCCTACTTCATTTTCATAAATTGCTGCTGTATCGATGCTACGGTATCCATGCTTTATAGCATTTTTCACTGCATCTATTAACTCTTGTCCATCCTCTACTCTAAATACTCCAAGCCCTAATAAAGGCATTTCCACACCATTGTGTAGTGTTTTTATAGATTGTAAGTTTTTCATAATAATTTCCTCCATCTGTTAATAATTATGTTGGTCTTTTCTCTCCAACCTTTTACTAATACCAGTTAATATTGCTGCAATCATTACCATTATCGACCCAATCCACGCAGTGTGGATGAGACCGATAGAATCAGCGACAATTCCTCCTAAATAAGAGCCAATCGCAATACCAGCGTTAAAAGCAGCAATATTCATAGCAGAAGCAACGTCAACCGCACTTGGTACAAAGCGCTCGGCTAACATTACGACATATACTTGCAGTCCTGGAACATTCATAAATGCAAATACTCCCATTAAAATAATCGTTATTAATCCTACAACTTTAAAAGGAGCAGTAAACGTTAATAGCAGGAGTATAATCGCTTGAATAATAAACATATAAAAAAGTGAGCCAATAGGGTTTTTATTGGAAAGCTTTCCACCAATCATGTTCCCAACTGCAATTGCAATCCCATAAACAAGCAATATTATTGCAATTGTTCCTTGTTCGAATCCTGTTACAGACTGAAGCAATGGGGATAAATACGTGAACACGACAAATGTTCCACCATAACCAAGTGCTGTAATTATAAAGACTAATAACAATCTACTATTTGTTACAAGCTTTACTTGAACTTGTAGCGAGGTCCATGTGCCTTTTTTTAAATCTGAAGGGATTAGTATGCTGTTTGCTATAAATCCAATGATGCCTATCACGACAATTGCAACAAAAGCGAAACGCCAACCTAACTGTTGTCCAAGGAATGTACCAAAAGGAACTCCTGTAATAGTTGCGACCGTTAAGCCTGTAAACATGATAGAGATTGCGCTAGCTCTTCTGTTTTCTGGTACTAAATCAGCAGCTATCGTTGAACCGATAGACATAAAAACACCATGTGAAAATGCAGAAATGACACGTGCAATTAAAAGCACTGTTACACTTGTTGCACTAGCAGCAATTCCGTTACCTATAATGAACACAATCATTATCCAAAGTAGTAAGGATTTGCGCGGCATCCTTGAAGTAAGAGATGTTAAAACTGGTGCACCCACTGTTACACCAAGGGCATACAATGAAACCGTCAATCCTGCTGTTGTCAAAGATATATTCAAGTCTTTAGATATTAGTGGCAATAGCCCGACACTGACAAATTCAGTCGTTCCTATTGCAAACGCACTTACTGCTAATGCCAATAATGCAAACATACTTCTCTTTTTATCTAAAGTCATTATTTCTCAACCTTCCTCGAATGCGGGATAAATAAATTCCGCGAGACCAAAATATATTGTAAATCTACCCGCAAATGTTATTATGATTCAAAGAGATTAAAAAGAAAAGTACGCACTTTAAAGTAATATAGGTACTATAAAGTTCTATAGATACTTTTAAGTACCTATTAAAGGAGAAATAGTATGAAACAAAAAAAATATAATATATCTGTAGAAGCAACATTGGAGGTCATTGGCGGTAAATGGAAATGCGTCATATTATGCCATTTAACACACGGAAAAAAACGCACGAGTGAATTAAAGAGGCTTATGCCTGAGATAACTCAAAAAATGTTAACGCAGCAACTTAGAGAGTTAGAGGGAGATGGTGTTATTAATAGGATTGTCTATAACCAGGTTCCGCCAAAAGTAGAATATGAACTGAGCGATTATGGGAAAAGTCTTGAAAGTATTTTAAGTGCGCTTTGTGCATGGGGAGATGTGCATATAACAAAAGTATACGGAGATAAGTTTTCTGTTTTAGAGGATAGCATTTTGAACAAAGCTTAAAATAAACTAAGAGCAACTGGGCAAAAAAATACCCGGTCCTTTAAGGTCAAAACCCCTTGTATCTATCGTTTTCGAAGGGCTTTGGACAGACGTTTTGCTATAGAATTACCGAGTGAATTTTTAGCGAGTAAGCTCACGAAGATACAATTTCGTTCGCCATTTCACTTCTTTATTCGATAATTACTGACTATCTTTCTTTATTTCCACTAATAAAAGGAAAATTTTCTGCCATCATCTATCATTGAATTACAGTATTTCTACTTCATCAGCGATTACTAATCATTTTATCCCTACATTAACTGGAGTTAATCTTATTATCTAAGCGATATGCTTTGCCAAATCTTCTCATGTAGTACTACCCACTAATTGATTCTAGTGAAAGGTGGCGACTCCGGCGGGAACAGCGCGAGCTGAAGACCCCGTTTATGGGAGGAAGGCTAAGAGCACCACATCGTGTGGCAAAGCCTTCATGACCAACATCCTGTTGGCCCGAGGCTGAAGCCATGCCCTCGGAAAGCGCCAACCTGAAACTAAAATCATAGGATTGTTTGTTCTCTTAAGTTTCATGAATCCAGTATTCATAGGACATTTTTATATATTTTCTTAATCTTTGAGAAAATACGGGCAAATATATACCCGGCCCTTTAAGTTCAAAACCTGTTTCTATCGCTTTCGCATGAAACGAAAATCGGCAACCTTGCTATATTTTTAAAAATACCAGGAACATTTGGTTCACTGAATGATATTCCATATACTTTGTCTCATAAAAAATGAGATTCTCGCATAGAGAATCCCATTCTTTACCTTACATATTGATTTTCGAAACTTTTTTTCCGTCAAAAGTATATAAAACCTGTTTTCCATCTACGACAGTTTCCATATGGATTGTTCGCCCCCATAACTGATGGATATACGGCAGAACATTTTCCAAATAATGAGGATCTAGTTCCGTTCCTTCATACCCATGCTGCAAATATAACTCCCCAAGTCTCATATAGTCTCCGTTCTCTACTACGATATAAGGAAAGCTTCCATTTACTCGCATCGACACAAGCTGATCGCGGACATTTTCATAATCCTTATCTGTTATTTCATAGTTGCCATTCTTCTTTTCAAATAAATATAAATCTTCCCGTTTCACCAAGTCCTTAGTTAAGTAATTTCGAATAAAAGAAATATCTGATTCTATCTCTCTTACTTCAAACATTTTCTCTCTACCGGAATTAGTTTCAATTCCCAAATCTTTCATTTCATTTGTTGGGTTATTATATCTCTTTTCTATATCCTCGAAAATTTTTACACCTAAATAATATGGATTGATGCCAGTTTTAGAAGGCTGCACTACATTGGCATTTAACTTAGCAAATTCAATTGTTTCATCACTCGTTAAATCCATTTCTCTTAATATACGTTGGTGCCAATAGGACGCCCAGCCTTCGTTCATAATCTTCGTCTCTAATTGTGGCCAAAAGTAGAGCATTTCCTCTCGCATCATCGTTAAAATATCGCGTTGCCATTCCTCTAACTCACTGCTATATTCCTCTATAAAAAGGAGCAGGTCTTTTTCGGGTTTCGGAGGGAATTTTTTTCGATAAGGAAGCACCAATCTTGACTTATCTTCTTGATGATCCAAATTCCATAGATCATCATAAGCTGTTTTTCGTACGACTTCTACTTCGTCCTCATCCTCATAAACCGGCAATTTAGGTCTCATAATGGATGGATCGATGTGCTCTTGGATAGCTAAAACCGCATCTAAAAAACTTTCAACCTCTTCTTTTCCATATAGCATCTCATAGGCTGCAATTCGTTCTGCGGTTGCAGTCATACTTTCCACCATATCTCTTCGTGTATTAGAGAAACGGACATTATGTTTGAAAAAATCACAATGAGCGAGTACATGCGCAATAATCAGCTTATTTTGTATGAGGCTATTTGTGTCCAATAAAAATGCGTAGCATGGATCTGAATTAATCACTAATTCGTAAATCTGACTTAGTCCAAAATCATATTGCATTTTCATCTTGTGAAATTGTTTTCCAAAACTCCAATGGGCAAAACGTGTGGGCATACCGTACGCACCGAATGTATAAATGATATCCGCAGGGCAAATCTCATATCTCATCGGATACGTGTCGAGACCAAATGCTGTGGCGATTTCGGTAATTTCCGCAATGGCATGTTGTAGTTTTCTCTCCATTACTTGGCTCCCTTTTGAAAAATACTCTTCAGCGCTTCGTAAACGTCTTGATTTTCTTTTAAGACATAGTATCTAAACTTTGGATTTTCAATATTTTTATAGGTGTTCATTAAGGTGGAATATCTACTATGAGCGTTTACTTCGCCATAGCCAAAAATACTGGAAACCGCCATTAGTTCGTTCACTAGTTGAATACATTTCACATTATCACTGGTCATATTCTCTCCATCCGAAAAATGGACAGGGTAGATATTATACCGAGAAGGGCTATACTTCTCCTGAATGAGTTCTAGCGCTTTCATATATGCCGAGGAGCAAATCGTGCCTCCACTTTCACCTTTTGAAAAAAACGCTTCTTCCGATACAACTTTTGCTTCTGTGTGATGGGCAATAAATTCAATTTCCACCGTTTCATACTGGGAGCGTAAAAACCTTGTCATCCAGAAAAAAAAACTTCTTGCACAATACTTTTCAAAGTTCCCCATCGATCCACTTGTGTCCATCATTGCTAACACAACTGCCTTCGATTCTGGTTTTACTACTTCATCCCATGTTTTAAAGCGCAGGTCATCTTGGTGGATTGGCATTATTTCTGCCTTCCCTTTCATTGCATTTCGTTTAATAGCAGTCATAATCGTACGCTTTTTATCAATATTACCCATTAGACCTTTTTTCCGTATATCGTTGAATGTAATATGTTCAGTTGTAATTTCCGCTTGTTCTTTTTCTTCTAAATTAGGCAATTCCATTTCATTAAAAAGCTCTTGCTCTATTTCTGCAATAGATATCTCGGCTTCATAATAGTCTTGACCTGCCTGATCACCTGCTTGTTTTCCTTGCCCCGCTTTTCCCTGTTCATCTCCTGAGCCTTTTGCAATAACATCTCCTACTTGACTATCCCCATCACCTTGCCCAATATGTTTGGATGAATCATAGTTATACCTTATTTTATATTCATCTAGTGAGCGAATCGGGATTTTAATGACTTCTCGTCCATTAGACATAATGATATTTTCTTCACTGATCAAATCGGGCAAGTTGTTTTGAATCGCTTCCTTCACTTTCTCCATATGTCGTTGTTGGTCTTGGTGTCCTTTTCGGTGCAATGACCAATTTTCCTGCGATACGACAAATTGTTTTGTTTCTTTATTCTCCATTTTTCTCAACACCTACCTATTTTTTATCATATGCCCGTTTGTCATTCTTATTGCAGATGTAAACCAAAAATGTAGAGATTGATGTTATGAACTGATAAGAAAAAAGGCATCCAAATACCGAATAACCGGTTATGGAATTGCCTTTTTCTTTATTAATCATTCGGCTATGTTATTCGTCCATTCTTATAACTATTGCATTTACTTCTATCGATTTAGTAAACTACCAACATATTTCAATAGCTCATTGGCTGATGTGGAGTTGTATCCATGTTCATCTATTAATCTTGCCACTACTTCATTTACTTTCTTCAAATGAGCTTCGTCTGGTGTCTTCGCTGAAGTCGTAATTTTCACGACATCCTTTAAATCAGCAAATAATTTCTTTTGGATGGCTTCACGTAGACGCTCATGCGAATTATATTCAAAACGTTTTCCTTTTCTTGCATATGCCGATAATCGAATGAGTATTTCTTCTCGAAATGCTTTTTTCGCATTTTCAGAAATACCGATTTGTTCTTCAATGGAGCGCATTAGCTTCTCATCTGGGTTCATCTCTTCCCCAGTCAGTGGGTCTCTCATTTTGTTTTTATTGCAGAAAGCCTCGACATTATCTAAATAATTATTCATCAGTGTAATCGCTGACTCTTCATATGAATAAACAAATGCTTTTTGTACTTCTTTCTTTGCAATTTCATCGTATTCTTTGCGAGCGATTGCTATATAATTCAAGTATTTTTCTTTGTCTTCATCAGAGATGGATGCGTGCTGATCCAACCCTTCCTTTAAAGAACGCAGCACATCTAGGGCATTAATCGACGGAATTTCTTTACGAATAATCGCTGAAGAAATACGGTTGATCACGTAACGTGGATCAATTCCGTTCATTCCTTCGTTTTGAGATTCTTTCTTCAATTCCTCCACATCGATGTCGTTAAAGCCTTCCACATTTTCTCCATCATACAGGCGCATTTTTTTGACGAGATCTATTCCTGTTTTTTTAGGAATTTCGAGCCTCGTTAGTACGGAAAAAATTGCAGCAGCCCTTAGTGCATGTGGAGCAATATGAACATGTGTCATATCACTTTCTCTAATCATCTTTTCATATATCCGTTCTTCTTGGCTGACCTTTAGGTTATAAGGGATTGGCATGACAATAATACGTGAATGTAACGCTTCATTTTTTTTATTGGCTATAAATGACCGGTACTCGGTTTCATTGGTATGGGCTACGATTAATTCGTCTGCACTGATCAATGCAAAGCGACCTGCCTTAAAATTTCCTTCCTGGGTTAACGATAATAAATGCCAAAGAAATTTTTCATCTAGTTTCAGCATTTCTTGGAACTCCATCATTCCTCTATTCGCTTTATTGAGCTCCCCATCAAAGCGATATGCACGTGGATCTGATTCTGAACCATATTCCGCTATTGTTGAAAAGTCTATAGAGCCTGTTAAATCAGCGATATCTTGGGATTTAGGGTCGGATGGTGTAAAGGTTCCAATTCCCACACGTTTATCTTCTGAGAAGAAAATCCGCTCTACTATGACATCTTCTACTCGCCCACCATATTCCTTTTCAAGCCTCATCGAGTTTAAAGGGGACAAACTTCCTTCAATGCGAATTCCATATTCATCATAGAAGTCTTCTCGTAAATGCTGAGGGATTAAATGCAGAGGATCCTCATGCATTGGACAGCCTTTTATAGCGTATACCGCGCCTTCGTCTGTACGAGAATATTGTTCAAACCCTCGTTTAAGTAGTGTAACAATTGTAGACTTTCCTCCACTCACTGGTCCCATTAACAATAAAATTCGTTTTCGTACATCTAATCTTCTAGCTGCAGGATGAAAATATTCTTCCACTAGCCGCTCTAGTGATTCCTCTAATCCAAAAATCTCATTTTGAAAAAATGTAAATTGTTTTTTGTTTTCTTGTTCATTAAGCCCTGCATTTTTTATCATGCTATAAACCCGTGCATGTGCCGTTTGGGCAACCTCTGGACGTTCCTTCACAATCGCTAAAAATTCTTCAAACGTACCTTCCCACTTGAGCTGGTTCTCTTCTTCTCGATAATTTCTTACTTTGTTTAAAATGTCCATGTTTCCCTCCATTCATGGGAGTAGTTTATACATAGTATGAAGTTTTAGAAATTATGATACCAATTTCTCTACACGAATAAAGCATCTCTTGTGAGATCAAGAGATGCTTTATTCACTGTTTATAGGATATGTTCCAATTAGAACACATCATTTTAGATTACTATTCTTTTATTTTCCTTCTCTTAATTACCCAAACTACCATAGCAGCAATAATTGCTAAAAGCACTAGCACTGGTAAATTACCAATTATAAACACTATAACCCCTGAGCCTATCGATAAAAGTGAATTTGTACTTGTTATAAATTGCTTTTTCGTTTTTTCCCATGTATTTAAGTCTTTGTTTTCTATTTCTGGAATAATGACACGGTTTTCATACATAGTTAGTTCAATCGTGGAAAAGGATGTTTGGTTTTCTAAATAATTTATTTTACCTACGAGCACCTCAATATCTTCTTGGATCTTTGCCAGGTCAGTGGAAATTTTCAGTAGGTCTTCTGTTTTTTCAGCATCCTTCATAAATGCTAGTAAGCGTTCCTCCACTGCACGTTTCGATTTTACTCGAGAACTTAAGTCTACATATTGCTCAGTTACATCCTGTCCAGTTACATTTTTTTCCAAAACTTTGGAAGCTTCTGCCTCTGCCTCGGACAAAAATGTTTCAAAATGCTTCTCCGGAATTCGAACAACCATTTTTCCAGTACTTGTTTCATCAGATTCCAAATACACATTGGACTCCACAATATAGCCATCATACTTCTTCACCTTTTGTTCCATATTATGCTGAGCCTTTTCTAAATTCTTTACATTCGTGCTAATTCTAGCCTGATGAATGATCATGCGAGTGTTTGGTGCCTCTATATCCTCCGTTGCACCCTCCTGTTCCACTTCTGCTTCCACACTTTTTTGTTCCTCATTTGCAAATTCCGCTGAATCAGATGCACTTTCTTCCGTACTCGTACTCATCTTGGCTGACTCGTCATCTCCACTACAGGCTGCTAATAATACGGATAGGCTTATGGTGACTAAGAATAACCATGCTTTTTTCAAAAAATTGCCCCCTTTTACATATCTGAATAATCAGACGATTAATATTGAAAAGAGTTTCATTTCCCTTTTACGGTACACTACCATGCTAATAATTTACCCCGTTAGCAGATGAGAAATTTTTACTTTTTTCACAAAAATCCTTAAATAGTTAGAAATTTTAGATAGAATAGAAGTAGAAATCGAGGAGGTATTTGAATGGGAACAGCAAACGATAAAATTATTCGTTATAGAGGAACCAAGTTGAATACGAAAGGTTGGCTGCAAGAAGCAGCACTACGCATGCTTATGAACAATTTAGATGCGGAGGTAGCCGAGCATCCTGACGAATTAGTTGTTTACGGTGGTATCGGAAAGGCAGCTCGCAACTGGGATGCATTTGACGCAATAGTTCGCTCCTTGAAGGAACTCGAAAATGATGAAACATTGCTTGTCCAATCAGGAAAACCAGTAGCGGTATTTAAATCGCACATCGATGCACCACGTGTATTAATAGCAAACTCCAATTTAGTACCAGCGTACGCTACATGGGAGCATTTTCATGAACTCGACAAAAAGGGATTAATGATGTACGGACAAATGACTGCTGGTAGTTGGATCTACATTGGCTCTCAAGGAATTGTTCAAGGCACTTATGAAACATTTGCTGAACTTGCTAAACAGCATTTTAATGGAACGTTAAAAAATACGATTACCCTTACAGCTGGTTTAGGTGGTATGGGTGCAGCTCAGCCATTAGCAGTGACGATGAATGGTGGAGTATGTATTGCTATAGAAGTAGATGAAACGAGAATAGATAGACGCATTGAAACGCGTTACACAGATCTGAAAGCGCATACACTGGATGAAGCAATTAAATTAGCAGAAGAAGCAAAATTAGCCGGAAAACCTCTTTCTATTGGACTTGTTGGAAATGCAGCGGATATATTACCTGAAATGATTTCTCGTGGTTTTACACCAGATGTGTTGACCGACCAAACTTCCGCACATGATCCCTTAAACGGCTACATCCCTTCTCAAACCTCATTAGTGGATGCAGCAACTTTACGTAAAGAAAATCCTTATGAATATATCAGATTATCAAAAGCCTCCATGTCCACACATGTAAAAGCTATGGTGGAATTAATGGATAAAGGAGCAATAACATTTGATTATGGAAATAATATACGCCAGGTTGCAAAAGATGAAGGTTTTGATCGAGCGTTCGACTTTCCGGGATTTGTCCCTGCTTATATTCGCCCACAGTTTTGTGAAGGGAAAGGACCTTTTAGATGGGTTGCGTTATCTGGGAATCCTGAAGACATATATAAAACGGATGAAGTAATACTACGTGAGTTTAGTTATAACACTCATCTATGCAACTGGATTAAAATGGCTCGTGAAAAAATCCAATTCCAAGGCCTACCTTCCCGAATATGTTGGCTAGGTTATGGAGAAAGAGCACGCTTCGGGAAAATTATTAATGATATGGTTGCCTCTGGGGAATTAAGTGCACCAATCGTCATTGGACGAGATCATCTAGATTCAGGATCAGTCGCCTCCCCAAATCGTGAAACAGAAGCGATGAAAGACGGTTCCGATGCAGTGGCTGACTGGCCGATATTAAATGCCATGATCAATGCAGTCGGGGGAGCAACATGGGTTTCTGTGCACCATGGAGGCGGGGTCGGAATGGGTTATTCCATTCACGCTGGTATGGTCATAGTGGCTGATGGAACAAAAGAAGCCGAAGCAAGATTAGAACGAGTGCTCACTTCAGATCCAGGTATGGGGATTGTTCGTCATTTTGACGCTGGTTATGAGCTTGCAGAAAAAACAGCACGTGCTAAAGGTATCCATATTCCGATGATGGAAAAGGAGGACTAAGGCTTATGAGCAAAGCAGTTTGGATTAGGCATATATCTCAATTAGTTACCCTGGCCAGTGAACAAAAAGGTGCCCGAACGAAAGAGGCCATGAGTGAGCTTTCTATTATTGAAAACGGAAGTATATGGATGGAAAATGAAGTAATTCAAGCTGTAGGTACAACAGAGGAGCTTCAAAGAAAGTATGCAAACCGTCTAGATGATGCGGAAATCATTGATGCATTTGGAAAACTCGTCACACCTGGACTTATCGATCCACATACCCATGTCGCATACGGAGGAAGTCGTGAGCTCGAATTTGAAATGCGTCTAGAAGGCGCCACTTATATGGACATTATGAATGCTGGCGGAGGTATCCATGCGACTTGCCGCATGACACGGGAAGCAACTGAAGATGAAATTTTTGTACCTACAGAGAAAAGACTAGACTCCTTTTTAGCTCATGGTGTTACTACTATAGAAGGAAAAAGTGGATATGGTTTAAATATGGAAACGGAACTAAAACAACTTCGCGTTATGCAGCGATTGCAGGAAAAACATCCAGTAGATATTGTTCCAACTTTTATGGGAGCACATGCTGTTCCCGCTGAATTTAAAGGAAAAGAAGATGAATACGTTGATTTGATCGTGAACGAAATGCTGCCTAAAGTAACTAGTGAAAAGCTTGCTAAGTTTAATGACGTCTTCTGTGAAGTAGGTGTCTTTACTCCTGAGCAATCGAAGCGAATTTTAGAGGCTGGGAAAGAACTAGGGTTGATCCCTAAAATTCATGCTGATGAAATTGAACCATATGGAGGAGCCGAGCTTGCGGCAGAAGTGGGAGCCATTTCCGCAGAGCATTTATTGAAAGCATCGGATATTGGTATTGCCGCTATGGCCAAACACGGGGTCATCGCATGTTTACTTCCCGCAACAGCTTTGTATTTACGAGAGACCGCTGCGAGAGGCCGAGAAATGATTGATGCTGGTGTGCCAGTTGCGATCTCAACGGATTGCAACCCTGGCTCATCTCCTACAACGTCGATGCCGCTTGTAATGAACTTAGCCTGTATTTCGATGAAGCTTACTCCTGCAGAGAGCTTATGTGCGGCAACATATAATGCAGCCTGTGCTATTCAAATGGAGGATAAGGTCGGCTCTTTAGAAGTAGGCAAACAAGCAGATATTGTGCTCTGGAACGTTCCAAATTACCAACAACTACAGTATTTGTTTGGAGTAAATCATGTGAATAGCGTGTGGAAAAAAGGAGTACAGGTCGTCGGTTCAACATGAAATTAGTCCTACTAAAATGACTTTGGAAAGCAGAAACAGGTACCTGTACTTTTTTCAATGGCTTACCGGCCTCAATTAATTCATCGTAGAAAGAATGTGATTAGTCTTGATTAATTTAAAAGGAAATGACCTTACACTAGAACATATGCGAGCTATTTTATATCAGCATGAACAAATAATAATAGATGATTGTGCAAAAGAAAATGTTGTAAAAAGTCGAAAGGTCGTTGAACAGATTGTGGAAGCTGGTCAAACAGTCTATGGTATAAACACTGGCTTTGGAAAATTTAGTGATGTGAGCATAAACGAGTCTGATGTTCACGCCCTTCAACTACATCTTATTCGTTCCCACGCATGTGGTATGGGAGAACCATTCGAGGAAGTTGTATCACGTGCAATGGTCGTTCTTCGTTTAAATGCATTACTTAAAGGATTTTCCGGCATTCGTTTAGAGGTATTAGAGCGGCTGGCATACATGGTGAACCATCGCATTCACCCCGTAATTCCTCAGCAGGGATCTCTTGGAGCCTCTGGTGACTTAGCTCCCCTCTCCCACCTTGCTTTAGTTTTAATAGGAGAAGGGTTCGTTTGGGACGGGGACGATCAAGTTCCATCTCATCTAGTTTGGGAAAAACATAATTTAAAACCCATAGTACTGGAAGCTAAAGAAGGTCTTGCATTGATAAATGGAACGCAAGCGATGACGGCTCAAGGAGTTATCAATTGGTTAGAATCTGAAACACTTGCCTATCAAAGTGAATGGATTGCCGCCATGACAATGGAAGCTCTATACGGCATTACAGATGCTTTTCATCCAGCTATTCATGAAGCACGAGGTTATCCCGAGCAAGTAGGAGTTGCAAAAAGGATGCTCGGGTGGCTTGAAGGCAGTCAGCTTGTAACTAAACAAGGTGAAAAACGTGTCCAGGATGCCTACTCTATAAGATGTATACCTCAAATTCATGGAGCTAGCTGGCAGGTCCTTGCTTATGTGAAGGAAAAACTGGAAATTGAGATGAATGCAGCTACGGATAATCCCTTAATCGTCGAAGATGGAAAAGTAATCGTTTCAGGAGGAAACTTTCACGGTCAGCCAATTGCATTTGCCATGGATTTCTTAAAGGTTGCAATGGCTGAGCTTGCAAATGTATCTGAGCGACGAATTGAACGTTTAGTAAATCCACATCTAAATGAAGGATTACCACCTTTTTTAAGCCCAGAGCCCGGATTACAATCTGGAGCTATGATTTTACAATATGCAGCAGCAAGCCTTGTTTCTGAAAATAAAACCTTGGCCCACCCTGCCTCTGTCGACTCTATTCCGTCTTCCGCAAATCAGGAAGATCATGTGAGCATGGGAACGATTGGAGCAAGACATGCCCATCAAATTATTCAAAATAGTCGTAGAGTCATCGCGATTGAGGCAATTTGTGCGGTGCAAGGAGTGGAATATAGAGGCAATAATCTTATATCTCCTACCTTACAGAACAAGTGGCTAGAAATGAGAGGCATCGTTTCTTCAATTACAGAAGATCGTATCTTTAGTGTCGATGTAGAAAAAACGTTTATGTATTTAAAAAAAGAAACTGCTCGTGAGTTTCAAGATATAACTACCTCTTCCTAAGTCGAAGAGGTAGTTTTTTTATAGACTATTTGGTCAGATCTATGTTCTTTTAGCATAATATTACGGGTTATTCTTGATGAATTTATCTTATTGTTACCAACATGTAAAAAACATCACGAGTATATGTCAACTTCTAAAAAATGTTTAGAACTAAATGCTTCTGGGGTAAGTACTTACTAATACACAAGAAATAATAAGAAAAGGGAGGAATTTTACATGATTAAAAAGTCTATCGCGGGACAAAATTGGTGGAAGATAGGTGCAGCTGCATTTTTATCAGTAGGTTTATTAGCGGGCTGTGGAGATGGAGAAAATGATTCGGATGTAGACGATAATATCGAAGAAGATGTAGACCAACAGCTTGAAGATGAAGACGGAGAGTAAATATTTGACCGTTGAAGTCAAGGATAACAATCATAAATAGCAGTTTCATTATCAAAAACAAGTCATACCCCCACTATTTTTCGTGAGGGTCATGACTTGTTATTTACATGTACAAGTTCCTTTCCCATTTAGTTTGTTGCATTTTTTACACTTTTTATTGGATATACTATTCACTTCCTTTTAATGATTTAAAACATATTATGTTTATAATGGATTGTCCAATTACACTCAAACTTCGACAAATACATAAAATTGATGACTGTGGATAAAGTTATGCACAACTAAAACCATGTTATATCTATAATAAGCTGTATAAAATAATAGTAATCCACACTTTATCCACTAAATTATGTGGATAAGTGTTTATATATTAACAATTTTCCTTCCACTATATCGAAAATATTTTCAAAACTGGGATTACTTTAGACAAAACCTAAAAAAATTCTATTTTTTTCATAGAAAAATGTTTTTAGAACCTTTATTTAAATGATTTTCAGGGAAATTTTTCGACAAAATTCGAGTTTTTAAAAAATGTGGATAACTTTACACACATAACTCACACTGGTATATATAAGTTTCGGACTACTATTAACAACTTATTAACAAATTATCCACTAATCCCTGTGGATAATAGAACAGTTGTTCTTAAGTGAGATATTTGTTAAATTAGTCTTAGAAAGAAAACTGAATTTCTTCATTTTATTTACCTTAATAATAAATTCCTGAACCTTTTAAATTTTGTTCACCATTACAAAGAAGCATATATCTACTTTTCCATATTAATTAATGAAAACGGAGGTGCAAGGGTTTATGAGTAAAATGTCTGACGATCTTCTAATCGAGTCTTATTTAACAGCAAAAAAACTGAAACTAAGTCCAGAATTTCTAGAACTATTAGAATCCGAAATTGCTCGCCGGTGCTTATCCATACAGAGTGTTAGTTAGATTTAAGATTTGCCGCTTGGGCTTATGTATTGATAAATTGTTTACCATTAAAAGCTGAGGAGATCCCTTCAGCTTTTTTCTAAAGAAAAAAAGCCGGTGGAATTTTCCACCGACCAAATAATTTTTAGCTAGGTTGATTTCCGTTCATTTGTGATTGGGCTTGAGCTACTAAACGCTTAGTAATTTCTCCGCCAACGGAACCGTTAGCACGCGCTGAAGCTTCTCCTCCAAGTTGAACACCGAATTCTTGTGCGATTTCATATTTCATTTGGTCAAGAGCTTGTTGAACGCCTGGTACTAGAAGTTGATTGTTGTTTGGCATGTTGTTCACCTCCTTGTAAGCTTATATTGTGTTTTTTTTTATCATTTATACCACCAAATACAACTGGACTTTTTGTTAATATTTTTCAAGTATGTTTGAATTTACTTTTCGAGGATTTGATGAATCACTTCATTCGCTTTACTGTTGTTTAAATTTTTGTAAATACAGCTTGCTGGTGAATCCCGTAATGTCTCTGTAAATGCATTCGCCATTTCTGCCTCTCCTGCAACATGAAACTCTCGCCAACCTCTTTTTTTCTTTAACTGTTCAATCGTTGTTCTCATTCCTTTATAAAAGGTACTCGCGTTGGATCTGTATTTTGTGTCTAAAACAGCAGTTTTGCTATCAGCAGTCGCTCGTCTTCCTCTACTATCTAATTTGACCTTTTCATTCCACGTTTCAGAAACTGGATCATATTTGAACGTTACATCATCTCGAACAAAGCCTAATGCCGTATCTAAAATACGAACTTCCCCAAAGCTAGGCATGATTATACCTGCTTCTGGATATGCTTTATACATATACTCCAGTTGTTCCGTGACAGGATGGTTTTCCCAATAGAAATTTGTTTTTACAGGTACCTGCACATAATGAACAGACCACAAATCATCATTTGCACTGGCAAAAATGACAGCGCCCTTTCGTAACTCTAATGAGTTTTTTTCCATTTCATTTTTTACTTTTTCCTTTACATGATTAAATGCTTTTAATTCCTTTTCATCACCAGAAGCTTCTATATACTCTCCAATACGCTTCAAACCACTTTTTAGATGTATCCCCCAAGCACCATTTAGTTGCTCAGGATCACCAGGATTTGTATTCAAATAAATACTCAAAACACTTCGGTTCATAGTGGTGTATGCTTTCAACGCTTCAATTTCTTTATTTATCGTCATTCTACCTTCCTCCTTCGTCTAACTCTTCGTAGTATCACCTTCCATTTAAGGATTACACAGAATAAATTATGATTAAATTTTGTTAATTTGAAGAAAGACAATAAGGAAATATAAAAAACGCACCGACTGTATTTAGTCGATACGTTTTGTCAAAAGACAAGAAAGTGTATACTTGTTACTCCATATTTGCCCAACGCTTGTCGGCGATTCTGCTTATTTTGTTAATGAGAATGGATGCTATTTTCCTCCATCCAATAAGCTTCTCGAATATTAATATGTCTTCGCATTTCCCTAGTTATTTCCATAGATATTTCACCATTTTGATACAAGTATTGAATTTCATCACGTTCTGCCTGAAAAGCCCGATCACGTAGCTCTCTTTGCACACTGATATAATGTCCCGAATCGGTTAATTTATTGGCTAGCTTAAATTTAACAATCATATCATTGTACTCTCCAATAAGTTGTACATTAACTACCTCGTTTTCAGAGGTCATTGTGTCCCTCAGATATTTTATAGCAGCTTTTGCCATTTCTACTTTAAAACTCACTACTTTATTGCCTTTTGCTATACGAACTTTGAATGTATCACGTTTTTTATGCAGAAATATCTTCAAAATATTATAATATCCTCTTTTAATAACTGTCCAAACAAGTAACACTCTATATAGTAAGCGATTAGTAACAGCCACACGCATTCGATGAATATGTTCTTCGATTAAGTAAAGTGATTCGCGGTCAATTTTGGTATTTGTTTTTAACTTTTCTATATAATCACTTTCAATTTCCAAGACTTTCATGCGAGTTGATGTTTCTAGTTCTTTTATACGGTCTGCTTCATCCTCACTTACAAATAGTAGCTGGTTTCTTATTTGATTGTAATTTGCAATAATCGAAACAGCAGCTCCACGATTTTCTTCCGTTGTTAGATCACGCAATGTACTGATTGCTCTTTCAGCCGTTCGAAGAATAACTAATTTTTCCATTTCCTCTTTTACTTCCTCCGTATTTCCTTTTTCCGATTTTGCCAGTAAAGGAAGGACGATACTTGCCAGAACAAGTGTCAATAGAATTACTCCAGCTGCTATAAAAATTATCAATGCACGCTGCGGGAAAACATCGCCATTCGCTAAGAAGTATGGAATTGTAAAGGCTCCCGCCAAAGTAACCGCACCTCGAACTCCTGCAATAGTTGTAATAGCAACGTATCGAATAGAAGGCTTAGTTAAATTTTTCTCTTTCATTAACCAACCAACCCACCAAGCTACATAAATCCAAAGCCAACGTAGTATCAATAGAGCTGCAGTAATGATGAAGATGTACATAATTACCTGATAATTATTAAATAATGGACTTTCAAATATCTCTCGAGAAACACTTGGAATTTGTAATCCAAGTAAAACAAATACAAGTCCGTTCAAAATAAATATAACAATCGTCCATGTGCTTTTTGACACTAATTGTAATTGTATAGCTGGTGACTGTTCACGATCTTTGAAAATGGCATGTACAATACCTGCTGCTACAACCGAAAGAATTCCAGATAGATGAAAGTGTTCAATTATATAAAAAATAATGAAAGGTGTCAGTAATTGGATAAGCATATGAAGCATAACGTCTTCCATACCTAATCGACGTATAAACACTTTCAATCGAATGATCAAATAGGCAAGTACCGCTCCTCCAAGAAACCCACCTAATGCTATTAGCACAAAACTTACACTTGCCTCAGCTAGCGAAAACACTCCTGTTACAGTAGCTGCAACAGCAAACTTAAAGGCAACTAATCCAGATGCGTCATTCATCAGACCTTCGCCTTCTAGAATATGCGTAATTGTCTTAGGTATTCTCACACGACTAGAAATCGCTCCGACTGCTACAACATCTGTTGGGGATAGAATTGCCGCTAGTGCAAATGCTGCAGATAATGGAATTGATGATATCAGCCAATGTATTAAATATCCTATTACCAACACGGTTAAGAACACTAGTCCAAGTGCCAGCATTAAAATCGGTTTACGTAACTTCCATAACTCATGTCTAGAAACGTTTTTTCCGTCATAAAACAACAACGGGGCAATAAAAAGAATAAAAAACAGTTCTGGTTCTAATTCAACATGTATTCCTAAAGGTAAAGCTGCAAGCGAGACCCCAAGTACAATTTGAATTAACGGAACTGGTACATACGGTAAAAAATGATTAATAAAATTAGATAATCCAATAATGACCAATAATAATAAGATGATTAAAAAGAACTCCACCAAATTTCCCCTTTTTCTTTACAAATATACCTATAAGTTTATAGGGATTACTCAGTAATTACAAATTTACGACCATCTTAAAAGCACTTCTCATGCCTTTTCTCTTTTTGCTAAATAATCCATCATTCCCATAGAACTTACTTCTAAATCTAATTTTATTAATCTAAATACATCATGACTTTCAAAAACACCTTCATTTTTCAAGTGTTCTTTCACTAACTTATCGAGTCTCTCTGCTAGCTCATCATATCCCTTCTCTTCCGCGTACACAGCTTCTGCTTCTGTCATAAAAATATTTAACCACATCGAAACTTGAGAAAGTGCTTCGTTTGGAGAATTCGTAACTCCAAAATGTCCATAATATATGTATTGAAGATCCATTTGTACAAAAAGCTCTATCGCTCTATGCATAGCAGTTGGATTGAATTGGTTTGGTGAGGTGGATGGTAAAAAGAACGTAACACCATCTGATATCAGTTGTTCATAGCGAACACCAACCGTATCTCCCGTAAACATTCCATTACTAATCGGATCATAAATACTAAAATGATGATTAGAATGACCAGGGGTATCAAAAAACTTTAATATACAAGTTGTCCCTATCTTTAATATATCCCCATCATTTTTTATGATCATTCGTTCATGGAGAATCGGAATGATGGGATCGAATAATTCTTCAAACTTTTCCCCATAAACTGCCTTTGCTCCAGCTATCAGCCTTTCTGGTTCCTCTAGATGCCTAATGCCTTTTGGGTGAACAACTATTCTCGCATTTGGACAATCTTTTAATAGAAGCCCCGCTCCTCCCGCATGATCTAGATGTATATGAGTAACGATTATGTATTTAACTTGGTCTAATGAAAAACCTAATGATTCCATTCCACTTTTCACATGCTTTACAGACGGACTTGGTCCAGTTTCTATTATTGTAAGTTCTTGTTCATCGATGACATACGTACCTGTGCGTTCTGACTCCCCCATGTCAAATCCATCGATTAAAAAAATTCTTTCATTTAATTTTTTCGGATACTTGTTTGCCATTTCCATATCGCCTCCATAATTGTATTTGAATATTGCGTAAATAATTCCCTTTTATTATTTTACCATTAATCTGATGATTAACTACGCAACTACAATTCAATAAATACTGAATTACTTTTATCTTTTTACCTGGCCATTAGAAAAACCAGGCAAAAAGATGCCCTGTCCTTTAAGGTCAAAACCTGTTTTTATCGTTTTCGAAAGGCTTTGGACAGACGTTTTGCTTTAGTATTACCAAATATTTTTTAGAGCAGCTGGTCGTGACGTTAGTCACGACCAGCTGCTCTTTTCTCGGTAATCTTATGGCGCTGGTCTGTCCGTCACCCTTCTGCAACTATTAGAAACAGATCAGTGCGTTTTTGGATAACTAGCTTACGAATAAACACGCTTTTTCTATCTATTTCATAAATTGTAGTGATAGGAAAAGGAGGACTGTTTTGTCATGATTAACCTAGAACCAATTAATATTGAAGGACATACATTTTTATCAATTTCTGTAGAGTTGCCTAAAACGAATTTACTCGTTGTCACCAATGATAAAGGATATATAATGTGCGGTGCTTTAGACGTAGCGTTACTGAATGAAAAATTGAAAGATAGAAAGGTGATTGCCGGAAGAGCTGTTGGAGTAAAAACAATTCCCCAGCTACTAGATGCACCGCTCGAATCCATCACTTATGAAGCGGAGGAACTTGGTATCACTCAAGGAATGATTGGAAGAGAAGCATTATTAAAAATGATATAATACTAATCCTTTACTGAACTCACATATATTACTTAAATTGAAGCAATGCACTATCAAAGGCTACAAAACAACAAATAGTTGTTTTGTAGCCTTTTCGCTTGCCCCTTTTTCCTATTTTTCCACATATCTCCACACACTTCACAATTACGTTACCAATTTACTTTAATTTGTTCACATCTTAATGAACGTTTTGTGAAGTTGCTTTTTTTCATTTTGTTTTTTCAATTCATGGTACTAAGATAGAGGCATACAGAGACAACATCTGTTTTTTATGCGTTTATATAAATATTCTGGGAAGGGGTAGACCTATGAAATTAAAAATGAAATGGATTCTTTTAACTATGGTTATCACTATTACCACCGTGTTAACCGGTTGTGAACCATTACTTGTCTTAGATCCGAAAGGTCCTCAAGCAAAAGCACAGGCTGACGATATTATGTTATCTATTTGGCTAATGTTAGGCATAGTTATTGTTGTCTTAGCAATTCTAGTGTTTGTCTTATTAAAATACCGTGCTTCTAAACAACCGAAAGATTACGAGCCACCACATATTGAAGGAAGCCCAATTGTTGAAGCAATTTGTATCGGTATTCCTATTCTGATCGTCGCTTTTCTTTCAATTGTTTCTATAAAAAGTAACTATGAAGTCGAAGCAACTCCAGCGGGTTACGAAGATCAGGAGCCTTTAATTATTTATGCTTCTTCATCTAACTGGAAATGGCATTTTAGTTATCCCGAAGAAAATATCGAAACAGTAAACTATCTATACATCCCGGAGGATCGTGCTATTGAATTTAAACTATATTCATATGGTCCAATCACAAGCTTCTGGATTCCACAGCTAGGTGGGCAAAAATACGCGATGTCAGATATGATTACGACTTTACACTTAGCAGCAGATCAACCTGGGGAATTTATGGGTAGAAATGCAAACTTCAGTGGAGCTGGATTTGCAGAAAACACATTTGAAGTTACTGCTATGACTCCCGCTGATTACCAGGAGTGGGTAGAGGAAGTACATGAAACTGCTTCACCTCTTACTGAAGATAAGTTTGAGGAATTGTTAGAGCCAGGACATCTTGGTCGTTCTACTTATACAGGAACACACTTAGAGTTTGCTCCTCCACCAGAACATGATCATGGTTCAACAGATACTAATACGGAAGAATCAGATCATGACCAACATAACGAACATGAGTCTCATAATTCAGATGAACATTCTGAACACACAAATCATTAAGAGGTAGTATAAATTCCCGAAAGGAGTTACAAAAGTATGGATTTCTTTGATCGTTTTGCAGTACCACATCCAAGCTTTTTAATATATGCATCCATGGTTGGTATTGGACTAACTATGCTTGCGATTGTTGTAGGAATTACCTACTTTAAGAAATGGGGATACCTATGGCGCGAATGGATAACTACTGTTGACCATAAACGAATTGGTATCATGTATTTACTAACAGCATTACTTATGCTGTTCCGCGGTGGCGTAGATGGAATTATGATGCGTTATCAACTTTCTATGCCTGAAAATACATTTTTAGATTCACAACATTATAATGAAGTCTTCACTACGCACGGAGTAGTTATGATCCTATTTATGGCTATGCCGTTCATTATATTTTTCTTTAACTATCTTGTTCCTCTACAAATTGGAGCGCGAGATGTTGCATTTCCACGCTTAAATGCTTTAAGTTTTTGGTTATTCTTTATGGGAATGGGATTATTCAATCTATCATTTATTATAGGTGGATCACCTGATGCAGGCTGGACATCTTACTTCCCGTTAGCAGGTAATGAGTTCAGTACGTCTGTTGGGACGAACTATTACATGATTGCTATTCAAATAGCCGGTATCGGTACACTTATGACTGGTATTAACTTTATTACGACAATTTTAAAAATGAGAGCACCTGGCATGACTCTTATGAAAATGCCAATGTTCACATGGTCGGCTTTCATAGCCAACGTTATTATTGTTTTTGCTTTCCCTGTCTTAACAGTATTACTAGCAATGGGAACGATGGATAGATTATTTGGAACAAACTTCTTCACTACCGATAATGGTGGTATGGATATGCTTTGGGCTAACCTATTCTGGGTTTGGGGACATCCTGAGGTATACATTTTGATATTACCTGCATTTGGTCTTTACAGTGAAATCATTCCAACGTTTGCACGACGCAATCTATATGGTTATAAGTCGATGGTTGCATCCATGGTAGTTATTTCTGTATTATCGTTCTTAGTTTGGGCTCACCATTTCTTTACAATGGGTCAAGGTCCCTTTGCAAATAGTATATTCTCTATTACAACGATGGCGATTGCCATTCCAACGGGTGTAAAAATATTTAACTGGTTATTCACCTTATGGAAAGGAAAAATCGAGTTTACAACACCAATGCTTTATTCGGTACTCTTTATTCCACTGTTTACATTAGGTGGTGTTACCGGTGTAATGCTTGCGATGTCAGCAGCTGACTATCAATATCACAATACGATGTTCTTAGTTGCTCACTTCCATAACGTAATTATTCCAGGGGTAGTTTATGCCATGCTTGCTGGTCTTACATTCTATTGGCCAAAAATCTTTGGCTTCATGTTGAATGAGAGACTTGGTAAATGGACTGCATGGATACTATCAGTCGGCTTTGTATTAGCCTTTATACCAATGTATATTACTGGTTTAGATGGTCAGGCACGTCGTATGTATACGTATTCTGAATCTACTGGTTTTAGTTTATTGAACATGGTTTCATTTGTCGGTGCTGGAGTTATGGCAATTGCCTTTGTTCTACTTGTTTATAACATTTACTATAGTATTCGTTATTCTCCAAGAAATATTGGTAGCGACCCTTGGGATGCACGTTCACTTGAATGGTCAACGCATACCCCTGTACCAGAGTATAACTTTGCGATTACACCACAGGTTGCTTCTACACAAGCATTCTGGGACGCTAAGAAAAACGGACATGAGTTATTTAAAGGCGATATAGAAAAGATTCATATGCCAAATAACAGTGGTTTACCATTTATCATGAGTTGTATATTCTTTGTATTTGGCTTCGCCCTGGTATTTAGTATATGGCCAGTGGTAATTGTCTCATTAATCGGTATTTTGGCTTGTTTAGTTTACCGTTCATTTGAGCAAGACCATGGAAGATATATTTCTGTCGAAGAAATTAAAGAAACGGAAACAAGATTGCGAGGTGCTAAAAAATGAAGGTAGATAACTCGCTTCCACTTGAATATAGTACGGAAGAAAATAACCTGAAAATACTAGGTTTTTGGATCTTCATTGGTGCTGAAATTATGCTTTTCGCAACACTTTTCACCGCATATTTCACATTAGAAAATCGTACTGGCAATGGTCCAACTGGTGCTGAAATTTTTGAAATAGCACCAGTGCTTGTGGAAACCATTTTACTTTTAACAAGTAGCTTTACTATTGGGCTAGCTATTCATGCCATGCGTTTAAATAAGAAAAAAGCAACAATGGGATTCTTTATCGTTACATTGATTTTAGGAGCAGCTTTCCTAGGTTTTGAAATCTATGAGTTCTCTCATTACGTACATGTGGGTGCAGGATTACAAACAAGTGCATTTACTGCGGCTCTACTTACGACTTTAGGAACGCATGGTTTGCATGTAACATTGGGATTCTTCTGGGGATTATTTATCCTAATACAGATTAAAAAACGTGGTTTAACTCCGGAAACAGCCAATAAATCATTTATTTTCTCACTTTACTGGCATTTCCTTGATATTATTTGGATCTTCATCTTTAGCTTCATCTACTTGAAAGGAATGATGTAATATGAAAGAATTATTCCCTATTAAACAAGTAATGGGCTTTGCATTTTCAATAGTCCTGACTGTTGTGGCACTTTTGGTTTACTTTACTGATATGTCCTACGCTGTGGGAATGACAGTACTCCTAATAACTGCATTCGTTCAGGCAGGCTTACAGGTAGTTGTCTTTATGCATGCTGGTGAGACGAAGGATAAAGGTTCAATTTACCTTAATATTTACTACGCTTTACTCATTGCTTTACTCACTATCTTCGGTACGCTGCTTGTATTAGTTTGGGATATGTAAAAGCACATAAAAAGGAGGATCATGACTATAGAATAGTCATGATCCTCCTTTCATTTATCTTACAGCTATTTATAACAAATAAAAAAGAGCGTTTATTTTAAGCGCTCTCTTTTTTGTATTTATTAGAGTTTAAAATCATTTCTTCAGAAGCCACTAATATCATTCCAATCAGGAATATAAATACTGCTCCCATTACTACACCTATTCCAATACCTATAACTGTGCTTAACTCACTAATTAATGCTCCGTATAAAAAAATAGCAATCCCTATTGTTAATAAAGTAGCTCCGACCATTTTGGTAGCGTGCAACATTTTTACGTATGATTCCATATTGTAACACCCCTTTATACATATATTATTCACCAAGTTCACAAATTTGTCAATTATTATTGTCTTTTTTGTGAACACGATTGAATAATTTATTATTCAGGGGGAAAAAGTCATCTAAATTCTTCACTACTTATTAATTTCAACTCTTTTCGATAGCCCATAACGATACGGACAAACAAAAAGATCCAAAATACACTCATTACCATAAGCAATACGCGAATTACTCCCATGTATGACCAGTCCAAAAACGGTCCATCAATTGTGACGATATTCATATATATTGACTGTGAACAAATTAATAAAATGAAAAGAGATATACCACAGTTCATGAAAAAAGCCTTTTTCGCGACTTTTTTTCTTTCTAGCTCATCATAGGAAAATGCAGGCTTTTCTTCCCCCTCTTCATAAGGCATCCCCCAAATGGTGTAGTTTAGCCAAGTAATATTGGAGGTATATTTTAACTCCCATCCAAAATCCTTGTGAAGCTGAAAGTAATTTGCATTAATTTTCGGTTCAAATGCTACCTCATAAGCAATATTACTTTTTTCCTTTGGACGAAACGTGAAAATTGTTGCAAAAACGGATTCAAGCTCATAGCCCCGTTCTGCCATTTCCTCAAGCCAAATTGTTGTTCGTAATGGCTCATACATCCAACCGGGACGAATTCTACGGATTTTCTTCGTTCCAGACTTTTTGATGACGCTAGTACCGAGTAATTGCTTTTCAAATTTACGATAAGACCTAAATACAAAAACTGTTAACGCGATTAGTAGCGAATAAATAATTGTAGGTACTAATAATGGGCCAATTTGAAAAGTTTCACTAAAAATATTTAGCATAATACCAAATATAAATAAAAATGATAAATAAGATGATAAGTAGAAGGTCGAGATTAAGAGATACATATAAGCATGCAATCGAGTGCGCTTAAACAGTGAATCCTTACTAGGGAAAATAGAAATATGCTGCTTCTCATTTGTGAGTACTTGCCACTTACCGGAATTTTCCACAGTTTCCCAACCAGCAGAAACAAGTTTTGGAGCAATTGCTTTGTCTCCATAATGAATACGTACTTTTTTCTTTATCGATTCCCCTTGCTCAAATGTAAACACCCTCGTAAAACGGTTAAAACTTTTTAAATGAAAACCTTTTGCCATTAAATCTTCAAGCCATATTTCAGTAGAATCAATTCGATAACTCCAAAGCCACCTCATTTTTTTCATTTGAATTCCTCCTCCAAGCGTATGGCATTTGTGTATAATTCTTTTAATCGAATAATTTCAGCTTGCATCACATTTTTGCCAAGCTTAGTAATTTCGTAAATGGTTTTACGTTTTTCATCTGAAAATACGATAATCATTCCATCATTTTGCATTTTAGTTAAAGTACCATAAATCGTGCCTGATCCTAGCTTTAATCTACCGTTTGTTAATTCTTCCACACGTTTAATAATGCCGTAGCCGTGGGTTGGCTCTGTTAAAGAAAGTAGTATATAAAAGGCAGTTTCGGTCATCGGTATATATTTTTTTAGTAATTTTTCCAAATTCCCACCTCCGCTATGTCACGTCACGACTATATCACGTCGTGACATAAACATGCAATTACTTTCTGACATTGTTAAGTATATGTTTAATAATCTAAACAAGAAAAACCGGGCATAAATACCCGGTCCTCTAAGGTCAAATCCTGTTTCTATCGTTTTCGAAGGGCTTTGGACAGACGTTTTGCTATATTATTACCGAATATTTTTTAAAGAGGCTGGTTGCGACTGACGTCACAACCAGCCTCTCCTTTTTCGGTAATTTTAGGGCATTTGTCTGTCCTTCACCCTTCTATAACTTTTAAAAACAGGTTAATGCGTTTTTGGACAACTAGAGATAAGATACTTTCTAATTGATAGAGTAAGCTCACGAAGATGCAATTTCGTTCGCTATTTCGCTTCTTTATTTGGTAAACACTTACTATTTCTCTTTATTTCCACTAGTAAAAAGAAAGTCTAATTCCTTCATCCATCATGAAATAATAACACTTCTCATTCCTCACTTTTACAAATGGCTTCATCTTTAAATAAAATTTGGCTGATTTTATAATCAATGCGAAATACTTTGCCAAATCTTATAGAGGAGTACTACTCATATAATTGATTTTCATTTCAGGTGGCGTTCTTAGCCATCGTTCCTTTGTCTCCACCAGAAACGGAAATCAGCGGTATTTATTATTCCTTGAAGTACCATGAACCCAGTGTTCACAAGACATTTTTTATACTTTCTTATTCTTTTTACTAATTCGAAGAAATATCCTTTCCATAGATGGAAACATTTTGCCTATCAGATATAAACTTCTGCCCATCCCATTTGAGTACCGTTTGAACATCCCCTAATCCATCAGCATGATATCTTCCTGCAATTTCTTGAAAAGCCATTAGTTCGTAGGTACCGTCCCTAGCAAAGTCAATAGGATACAACCCGCCAACGGGGTCAACCCAACCTTCTATTGGTTCTTTTAGAATTCCGTCGTCATCATATATTTCCGATAAATACTCTTTTCCTTTATACGTTAAATCTAATATATACTGCTTATTTGGATTGGAGCTAATTACTTTGACTTGGTAATAGTTTTCATAATGGACTTCATATTTAGTGGTTTCATTGAACTCTTCTACGTTAAATACTTGTTGTATATTCCCATGAGCATAGGAAAAGACAAATGCATAAATTGTCCCCCCACTTCCCCCGGTATCTATAACAACTAAAATGTCATCTACTTGGTCTCCAGTAAAGTCACCAAGAAAAATGGTTGGATTATATCCGACATTTTGTTTCAAATAAACTCTCTCTAACGTATTTTCATGTTGATATAAAACATTTAAAGTGATGTTCTGCCAAAATGGACTCCCTTCCGTCTTTTCTCCAGTTAGGTAAACAGTGTCCAAAAATCCATTCCCAGTCAAATCACCTCTGGAATACACAATAATCTCGTCATTGTTATGGTCCATATTTTGCATACGCTCTAACACTTGTTGCCTCATATTTAGCAAAAACTCCAGTGAAGGATACGGTTCACTAAAAGCCAAAGCCTTATCAATAGAAATCATAAACTGTTCCAAATCCCCAGCCTTCTTTTGCGCTTCTGCTAAGTAATACCAATAATAAGAGAAATCATTGGATTGTAGTAGTCTTTCATAATAATCCTCTACTCTCTTAAAGTAATACGGATATACATCACTAGCTAAAACTATCTTATTTTCTTCGAAACGATATACATCTACTTTGTATGCTTCTCCTGTATCATGAACCCAAATTGCAAGTTCATATTGACCATCTGGACCATAGAGACCAGGCATGTCTTCTACTTCCAATTTACTATAAGCTATATTGGAAGTAGGTAATCGTATAATTCCACCATCCACCCATTGCAATAAATCTAACTTGGACCATTCGCTACCTATTTGCCAACCGACAATAAGTGTATTCACCCAATTAGTTGTAATTGGCGCAGCCATTAGGCTTGTAATTCCATATCCACTTCCTTTTATGTGTATTAAAGGTAGCCACTGATCTTGGACATTTTTTAAGATCACTAAGTAATTTTGGTCTTTATATTTGTATGCTCCGATTAATTCATTGATCTGATCGTTATCGATATCGGCCAATAGGACCGCAGGGTTATTAGGGAGTTCAGATAATTCGAGGATGGATGCGGTAGGAGGCAGAAAATTCAATAGCACATTCACATAATCATTCAAGTTTACACTCCTTTTAAACCATCATATGCTTCAAAAATCATCCTATTTCTTTTCTGAATGCAAAAAAGATGCCAAAGAGGATATTTTCCTCTTTGGCATCTTTTTGTATTCTTATTTTGCTAATTCCATAACTGGTGTTTCTTCTTTTACTTCAGTCTTCTCTTCTTTTGACTGTTCCGTTGGTGCAGGAATATTGACAAATAATTTACCCATAGCCTTTTGACGTGTTTCATTCGCAAATTCATCGACTACTTTTACTTCGATAACTGCTCCATTTGCAACAGTATCAGCAGGCACTGTCCAATAACCAACATAATGTCCATCGCCCACTTCCATCATAGGTAGCTCAGTTGCATTGTTCAACAGACCTAGATTGGTTAATGGCATATGAATAACAAACGAAGGTTTTAAACCTGGATCGCTATCAAATTCAATTTTAACGCTTCTTCCTGTTGCCAAATATAGATCACTTGCCGGCTTCAGATTTGAAATTTCAGGTGCATTGTAATCCGCTGTAACAGTGACTGTTTTCGACTCACTATTACCTGCCTTATCACTCGCCTCTACTATGATTTCGTTGAGTCCTTCATCTAGAAGAATTCGTTTAGAGTATTTACCGTTAGATACTGTTGCAGCTTGACCATTCACACGAACATAGTCTAAATTTTCATCAGCAATAGTACCTTGAACAGTTACAGTTTCACGATTTGTTTTTCCTCCATTTATCGGGCTATCAATTGTTAGTACTGGTTTTGCTGTATCCAGTATAACTGTGACAGGCTGAGATTGACCCGTTACTCGATCTTTTAATACAGATACCGCTATAAACTCATTGGAGCCTTCTGTCAATTCAGTTTCAATAGCGAATTTACCATCCTCTTCAACAACTGCTGAGCCAGCTTCTTCTCCATTTTGTTGTAACTCAATTGTAGTTGTCGGTGAAGCAGTTCCTTCTACTGTAAACTGCGGTTCATTTGTTACTAAGCCAGCTTCTGGTGAAGTAATTACTGGACCAACTACTTCATAGCTAACACGAGCACGAATCATATAATTTCCTTCTTCTGCTGGAGAAGGTGACCATGCTCCAGAAACACCTTGATAACTTCTTTTTGCGTTTACTCCGTTTTCATCTGTTGCAAGGCCAGGTGAATTCGGGTTTGCTACAGTTTGACGATATACCATATAAAAGTCGCCATTCACTGTAATATTGTGTTCCGTGAGATCAACTACCGTCCATTCACCATTACGAAGGGCTGTTGCATCAATAGGACCTGCAAGTTTTTTACCGGGTGTACCATCTGCTCCCCTCGCATCCCAAACTTCAACTGCAAACGCCGTGCCACCTGGACTTGGCCATTCTGTATCCCAGAAACGGAAAACTCCATCTGCTACAATTCCATTTTCTTTGCCTTCAGGAAGGGACATTTTTACCGCCCACGCATTTCCCTCAGCATTGAATGCACGTGCATTTTCTGCTGTTCCATCATCATATCCAATTTCTCCACCCGGATATGTGTAGAAGGGTTCTAATGCAATATTTTGTGTAATCACTTCTGCACTAATTGTAATTGATACTTCTTGGCTATGGTAGCCTCGAGCAATTACTTTAAGCGTATAGTCTCCCTCGTATGCCGTTAAAGTGTAATTACCAGATACATCTGTTACTACAGGCGTTACATTTGCATCTTCGACAAGAATAACTGTTGCTCCCTCAATTCCCTCTCCAGTCGATTGGTCCGTGATTACACCACTTACCGTATTTTCTTCCATTTCTATCAACGTGAAGTTAGCAGTTGTAGTACCATCTGCTTCAATCGTTACAGACTTTTCTTCGGACTCAAATCCGTAAGCTTCTGCTTTGGCTGTAAATGTTCCTGCACCATGTGTAAGTGAATACGTACCATCTGCCGGGTTTGAATAAACCGAGCGACCAGATTCTAAGACACTTACTTGAGCACCTAATGGTAATAGTGTTGGATTAACAATTGTATCTACTACCGGAGGCGCTTCCTTTACTGGCATAATTGGTCTAATTTTTTTAGGATCAATTGCTTCTTTTAATGATTTTTTATCTGTTTCCTTGTTATTATCTTTATTTGCTTTATTTCCATTATTTCCTGCTTTATTGCCGTTATTGCCTTTGTTTACTTTATTGCCTTTAGATACTTTTCCAGTTTGGGAAATATCCGCTAAAACAACATCATCTAAATACCAGCCATTTTTCACAACACTTCCATCTGAAAAAGCGTTAAATCCAATGTATACACGCTGCCCTGCATATGCGGATAAGTCAACCTCTGCATCCATCCAACCGTCAGATGTGCCTTGAACCATTAAAAGCTGAGTCCATTCGACTTGATCGGTAGAGATAAATACATGACCATAATCCCACGCTCTTCCTGAAGAAGACTGTTCGAACTCGTGCCACTGCTTGAATTGGATGTATGAATTTCCTTCTGGCAAGTCTACTGGAGGCATAACAAGCGTCGCATTCATAGAACTTTCATACGTTCCATCTAAATTAGTTGCATACACTTTTTCTCCTGATGCTGCACGTTCAGGACCTACTGTCGGGATACCCCATTCCCAGCTATTTTTCTCTCCAAAAGAAGTCCAACCAACTGGAGTTGCTTCAAAGTCTTCTGAATAACCCACAGATATACCTGGATTCACTTGAATTACATATTCTTCACTAACTACTTCATTGTTTCCAAAATCATTAATCGTCCATTTGTACGTAAAGGTTTCCCCAGTAATAAAATCTCCTGGAATCACTACTGTGAATTCACCATCTTTGTAATCTCCAGATGTGCGGCCAGCTTCAATCGATTGCCACGAACCATCCGTATCTTTATAGTTAAGAATTACTGATGAAACACTGATATTATCAGTAACCGAGATAGTTAGAGGTAAATCCAATCCTTCATATGTCTCACTTGGAGCAATATGTTCAAATAACGGAGCCTCTATATCATCACCTTGCTGTGAAACTTGTCCTTTTAGTGTTCCGAGACCTGTCATAATAGACCCAACTGCTTCATATGCATCTACTAACCCATAGCCATATCCATGGTTCGGAACTGTTGTATACACCGAGTCTGTTAATGGATTCGCTGTATTAAGCAAAATCTCTTCCATTTCATCCACTGTTATGTTAGCATCCACTTGTCTAAGTAATGCTGCTACACCTGCTACTGCAGGACCTGCCATGGATGTACCATTCCATCCACCTTCATAAATTCCACCAGGGACAGACGAACGAATATTTACACCAGGTGCAGAAATATCAGGCTTAGTTTCTGCATACGGAGAAGGTCCACGTAACGAGAAGCTCGCTACAGAATTATTAATATCCGTTGCTCCTGTTGCAAAAGATTCTGGATAGTTAGCAGGTGCTGCTACAGATCCTGCTCCACCAGGATTAGTAAGCGTAGTATTTCCCGCGGAAAACTCTGGGAAGATTTCTGCTGCACGCCAGTTAATCACCACATCACGGTACCATTCATCAAGTCCTGCTCCGCCACCCCATGAGTTATTCACTACATCTGGAGCCATATCCACTCGTGTATTGCCTTCTGCATCTGTTGGAGCTAAAATCCATTCAGCTGCTTCGAGTAAATCAGTATCTGATCCACCACTTGCAGTAAATGCTTTAACAGCAATATATTTTGCTCCTGGAGCCACTCCAATCTGATTCGCACCATTAGGCTCACTACCAACCATTGTTCCCGTTACATGTGTTCCATGTCCTTGGTCATCATATGGTGTAGCACGTCCTGCTGTTGCATCAAACCAGTTATAATCATGAGAAACTGCTCCACTGGCCTTATTATAGCCACGGTATTTTTCCTTTAATGCTGGATGGTCCCATTGGACACCTGTATCAATACTTGCTACTACAGTACCGGCACCGTCAATGCCCATATCCCATACTTCTGGAGCTTTAACACGTTCCACATTCCATTCAACATTTGCAGTTTCTGCTTTTGGCACGACTGCATTTTCTGTTTTGGTAGTAAATAATTGACGGTTTTCATTTGGTAAGATTTTCTCTACCTCTGGGAATGTAGCCAACTTTTCAGCAATCTCCTGAGTTGCCGTAACAGACATTCCATTAACTATATAGTACGATTCAACATCCCTCGCATTCCCTTTCGCAACTTCTTGCTCTAGAAAATCTGCAACGGTTTGCTGAGACTCCATGGAAGTAGACTTCAGTTCTGATACAACTGCAGATCTCTGAATAAGCTTAGTATTATGAGAAGACAAATTTGCCTTTTCAGCCTTTTTCCTAGCTTCTTCAGCTACTTGTAAGGAATCTGATTTTTCCTTGAATTTTATAAGAAACGTAACTTTATCATCACTTTTAAAGCTTTCCAATAATCGACTATTTAGCTTGTCCTTAGCAGAAAGAGAATTAGAACTTGAATTCCTGAACGATTGGTGAAGTTTGCTTGCCGTTTCCGCACTAACAACGTTTGGTGCAACAAGTGAAAATGTCATAAGTACGCTAGCTACGACACTTAGAACTTTAGTTTGACTTTTTTTCTTCCTCAACTTCATTCCTCCCTGAATTTTACTAAGACTTGTTTACCAATGGAACTTACAAAAGACCATAAAAAAACACCTTCTCCTCCTTCCCAATAAATTTTGGTAAATAGAATCAATGGTGGCAATCTAAATCTCTCTTGGTGTAACTACAACAATAAAGGTATACAAAACTAATTTCTGTCGAACTCTGTCGACAATTATCCGAATTTTCAAAATTAATATAAATCAACTATTTTTGATATTTTTTTAATAGGTTAATAGTCGCTATTTACAAAGCCATATATCGAAAAAATAACCTACAGAATCGTTGGCACCACTATAAATTATAAAATTAATAACTTTTTGTTTATTTATTTATATTTTTTGTACTTTTTAAATAAATAATTAATTCTACCCACTTGTAGAAAAATTAAATTAACCAAAAATTTTCTCCGAAATTTAAAGTAATCCTTATTAACTATATAAACTTTTTAAAAATTCCCCTTAAACCAATATCTTCAATGTCTTTTATCTATAATTTACTTTTTTCTACTCCTTTCAAAATTGACAGTACATTTTTATCATTCTTACCAATCGTAACTAGTTCTTTAGATTTACTATATAATTTTGCCCTTATTTGTCGAATAGCATAGAGCTCATTTCGACCATGCACCAAAGGCTAAATGGTTGATAAGTTTTACTCTTTGAAGTTCAATATTATAGTTGAAGGAGATTATGTATTGGAGGAGTTTTATATATGCAAAATTTACAATTTGAGTCTTCCTGGGAGCATGCTATTGCTCTCAAAGATAGGGAACTAATAACCAATATTTTTCAAAATAGTAGTACAGAAGATGGGCAAAGTATTCGATTGGAGCCCATTTGGGAAGCAATGAATTATAAAGGAGAAGTTTTAATCACTGTCCTAATCCACAACTTTTCAAATACAGGACTAACTTTTCAAAATCAAAAATTTACCTATATAGAAAAAGAAACAATTATTGCAGAACATATCTTTACTGTTCCTCAGTTAATTATTAAACCAAAAACAAGTATGCCTTGGACATTTATCTTCCCTACTGAAAGTTTGGAAATGAAAGAAATCCGTGGGAATGGAAAACTAAAAATGGAAACGAACTCTCCGTAGAAACGATAGCTGCTCCTTAAATAGAAAATACGCCTAACGAAAATGATATTTCGTTAGGCGTATTGTTTTACAAGGCTGTTTTTATTAATTCTTTATCTTTTCTACCATGTAGTAAATAGTAAAGTGGAATACAAATAATAATTACTACAACCATTGATACAAAGATTGCACGATATCCAGTCTCTGGCACGATGAATCCTAAAACGTAAGGTCCTACACCTAAACCTAAATCAAATAGGATAAAATAGGTTGCAGTAGCTAAACCGAAACGGTGAGGCTCTGTCACTTTAACTGCAATCGTTTGTGCAACGGAATTAAAATTCCCATAACCAAAACCTATAAATGCTGCTGCTAGAAGTAACATCCAACCTGCGGAAGCTTGACTAAATAAAAACATACCGATAGCAAATAGTACAATGCATGGGTATACAATAATGTTTGCACCTTTAGAATCCATTAATTTACCTGTAAATGGACGAGAGAAGATAATAACAATTGCATAAACTAAGAAGAAATAACTAGCTGCACTAACTAGATTAATGGACTCCGCATAAAACGACAAAAATGTCATTACGCCTGAATAACTAAACCCGATGATCAATGCAATAAAGGAAATAGGTACTGCCTTCGGTTCGATAAATTGAGATAAAATTGAAGTTTTTTCTTCTGTTTTATCTGGTTGTTTAATAGGAGGTAATTTTAGTTTCACAGCTGCAAAGAATAATATACATATAATGGATAAAACTAAGTTCATCGTGAACATGATAGTAAATCCATTGTCCATTTTCATCAGTAGAATTCCGATAAACGGCCCAACAGCTGTTGCTAATATAGCACTTAAACTAAAATAGCCAATCCCCTCTCCTTTACGAGCACTTGGCAATATATGAGCCACAATGGTACCCGTTGCTGTACCAATAATTCCAACGGCGATCCCTTGGACTAATCGGTTAGCCAAAAGTAGTGAAATACTATTCGCCAAGAAGTAAAGTCCCGATGTAATTGTAAATAAAGTTAAACCAATCCATAATATTTTAATAGGTCCTTTTTGTCCGATGAAACGTCCCGCACTAATTCGCCCTATCAATGAACCAATAATAAAAATACTTGATACTAAGCCCGCCGTACTAGTTGATGCTACAACCTCTGATTTTGCATAAGATGCGATTGTTACCATTAGCAAAAAGAATACTAATGTTGCCAAAAAATTTATAGTTGAAACGATTATAAATTCCTTTGTCCAAAGTTTTTCCTTGTTCATGAATTACCACTACCTCCTAATATTTTGTTGCAACTTTTCTAAAACATTTTCCATTATCGTGCATTCTTCTTCAGTTATGCCTTCTAGAAGCGAAGATTGGAAAGTATGAACTGCCTTTTTTAATTGCTGATATTTAACTATGCCTTCCTCTGTTAAATGCAATACTTTCTTTCGCTTATCTGTTCCATAAACTACGTATATCAAATGTTGATCAATAAGTTTCTGCGCAAGTGCTGTAACTGATGGCTTCTCAACACTCCAATATAAAGCAATTTCTGAATTTGTCGCAGGACCAACTTCATATATATATCGGATCAATCCCCATTGCGCTTCCGACATCTGGAATGGGCTTAACACACGCTGCAAACCATTCGCATAAGGTCGATGAAAAATTTTAAATTCAACAAACATCGAATACATATTCGTGTCCTCCTTTAAACTAATTAATATTAGTTAGTTCACCTAACTAATTAAATAATATTTAGCGTGTTTTGTAAAGTGTTTATTTATTCCATTCATTTTAGTTGTCGTGCGGTTACATATAAAAGCACCCTTACCATTTCTGGAAAGAGTGCTCTATAAAAGTTGTTATAATAATTTTTCTAAGTAGGCTGATCCTCAATCATTTTCCATAAAGAGTAATAACTCTAATCAAATTTTACCCTCTTTTTTAAGTTGTTCTTTTGCGTTTTCAACTGCTTGCATTAATTCTTCATCTTGAACAACCCTGTTGTCAGGGTCCCACTGTTCTCCAACTGGCAATTCAAACTGGAAGTTCTCCGCATAAGGGGCAGGTCGATTCATCATATATTCAACAATTTCTTTTGCTATAAACTTTCTTGCGTCTTCGGGTGTCCGTTTGCCAGTTACAATTTCATGCATCATATTTAAAGATAGCGTATTCGCTCCTTCGTTGTCGCAGTGAACGGATACCTCTCCTTTCGTTCTATCAATAACGATACTGCCTTCCAATAGTGCAACATCGCCTACTTTTTCTGCTGGAACGTGGTAATCAATAAATTGCTCGAGTACATCAGTATGTGGTTCTGGAAAATCATGTGGTACTTCATCACGAAATGCAATCGTTCTTTTCCATGGACCATTATTGTACCAAAGTATACGGCTTGGTGTTATTTCATTCGGAGGTCCGTAAAAGTTAAAAGTGTTTTGGGCTGCCCTGTTAGAATTAGGAGGCCATTGATCAATAACTTTATGGAAGTGCTTCACATCCACCACCTCCGAAGAACCTTTATCCCCACCGTTACCAGTTTCATGAAGATTCTTATTACTTTCCATTGCCATTGCTGCTAGCTCTAGACGGGCATTTGCAGGAGCTTGATTGGCAGCAGTTTTTGCTTTTCCAAAGTTCCCCATTTACTCATCTCCTTATTATATGCATCCATTTATCTTCTTCCCTATAGTTTAATAGATAAACATTTGTGAGGGTTCAAGTACTTGGAGTTTCAAATAAACTTTGGCAAGGCTCCAAAAAAAATGACTCTGGTGGAATACCAAAGTCATCTAATAGTTGCATAAATAAGCAAGGTTTCTTTTATTAAACTATCCGAAACTAAGAGAGCAGCTTTCATAGTTTGAATTGGATCGGTGTTTCCTTAAATTGGTAAATCTAAATTTTTCTTTACATTTATATTATTTTAAATAGTAAACTTTTGTAGAGACTCGGAACTAAGCGTATAATTAGCTACTTTCTTCTTCCACTGCTTAACTACATCAACCTGGTCATCGTCACTATAAACAAAGAAATTTATTTCTTTTTTTTTCCTTCTTACCTTTATGACAAATGGTATAACATCTGTCTCTGGATTTAGAAACAATTCTTCATGGCCTGGGAATATATGATTTCTTTCTAAAAATAGAGCTCCATTAAAATAGTCGGTAAATCTATTTTTTTCTTTCTCTTCTAATTGCTTTCCGTTAAATGTTACAGTAATATCTTTTGGATCGAGTTTTGGATGAAGTGCAAATTTACTTACAACCCATCCTACAAGAGCACTCGGTGGACTCATTAAAAATTTTAAAATTATACTAATTACTATAATAAGAACAGTAATCCACGTCATTCATATCAACTCCTTGGATAATATCTGGTTACCAAATTTACCTGTAGGTACTTGTTTAGCATTAGTAGAAAAGAATATAACCTATGATTTTAAATCAATTTGTGTCATCCAAATATCTTTACAGCAGAACTAGTCCCTATTCTTGAAGCACCTGCAGCAACCATCGATTTTATATCCTCTATGTTACCTACTCCCCCTGATGCTTTAACCCCAACATTTGATCCAACTGCTTGTCTCATTATCATAACATCTTCAGCAGTTGCTCCATGCAAGGAAAAGCCCGTTGAAGTTTTGACATAGGTTGCACCAGCTCTTACAGCCAATTCGCATGCTCGTACTTTTTCTTCATTAGTTAATAGACATGCCTCTATAATAACTTTTACTAGTGCCTTTCCTTTTGAAGCATTCACAACTGAACGTATATCTTCTTCAACTAGTGCATCGTTTTTATTTTTTAATGCCCCGATATTAATTACTGTATCTATTTCTGTAGCCCCATTTTCAATGGCATTTATAGTTTCAAATGCCTTTGTATCGGTCGTGTTCGCACCTAAAGGAAATCCTATAACCGTGCACACATTCACATCCGAATCAAGTAAAAGTTCTGCAGATAAGCTTACCCATACAGGATTAACACAAACAGAAGCAAAACCGTATTGATCTGCCTCTTGACATAAATTGATTATTTCTCTTTCGGTAGCTGCAGGTGAAAGTAATGTATGATCTATTAATTTTGAAAAGTTCATTTTTATTTCTCCGCCTTATCGTTTTTTATTTAAAAGGTCTTTTGATTACACTTATTTTTTAAAATTTAACATCTTCTCCACCTTGAACAAGAAAGCTTCGATATTTTTTGTGTATATACTATATGGTTAATCACTTCTCCATCATAAAGCCTTTCAATTTTTTTGTGACCATCCAATTCAATTATTTTTTGACCATCCATTTATCATTAAATAGAAAAAGAATCATGAAGATCATGATTCTTAAGTAAATTCTAAGATAATAGTAGTTATTTAAAGAAAGTGAAGTGCTTCTGCAAATCGTTTAATTCCTTTCTCGATTGATTCTTCATCTTCCCTAGCGAAGGTAAATCGGACAAAACCTTTTTTAGATCCCATTGTTGAACCAGGGACATAAATTATCCCCCTTTTAATAGATTCCTCTAGTAATTGCACTTCATTATAGTCTTTTTTAATCTTGCACCATATATGAATGCCCCCTTGTGGAGTAGAAAATTCCACCTGATCCTTTAAATAAAAATTAAGGCTTGAGACAATTTGATTTCTTCGTTTTTCTAATTCCTTGACCAATCTTTTAATATGAGACTGAAAATTTTCAGATTCCATAAAATCATTTGCAATCCATTGTGTAAAGCTGGAGTGACCAAAGTCTATTTGTTGTTTTGCATCAGATAATCTTTCTATAACTGATTTTGGTCCAATAATCCAACCAATTCTTAATCCTGAAGCGATAATTTTTGACAAAGAGCTGATATATAAAACATTCCCATGAACATCCATTGATTTTAGTGTAGGGATTTTTTCTCCAGTAAAAGATGTTAAACTATAGGGATCATCTTCTACTACAGGAATTCCATGTTCAGACGATATCTTTAAAATAGCTTTCCTTTGTCTTTCATTTAATAAAGAACCCGTAGGATTTTGATAAGCAGGATTTAAAAATATCATTCTAATTCGATGTTTTTTGTATAATAACAGCAAATTATTGGGATTGATGCCACCTTTATCGACAGGCAAATAATGTACCTTTAAGCCTGCTGATTGAAAAATAGGAAGATTATAGTTATAGGAAGGGTCTTCTATTGCAATTGCGTCTCCAGGCTTTAACAAACACTGAACTACTAAGTGTAAGGCCTGTTGCGCACCAGATGTTATCAGGATTGAGGAAGGATTGGTTTCGATTCCTCGATACTTACTTACATGTTCTGTCAGGGTATTTCTTAAGATAGCGCTGCCCTGAGGGTGATCATATCCCAAGCTTCCAATAAAGGAACGAGTTGAAGTAATTTCTCTTAGGAAACTCATGGGAAATAGGTCTTCCGACAGTTCTCCGCTAGCTAAATTAATTAATTTATGATCTACCGTTTCATTTCTTATTCTTTGCGTAACAGGTAGATTAGGTAAAAAAGAACCCGCCTCGATATACCTATTCCAGCTCGGAATTCGCTTCTTTGCAATACCCCAAATATCTTTACTAATGGTAGTCCCACTTCCTCTGGTTCTTTGAATGAGTCCATTTGACTCCAACTCATCATATGCAGCTACTACTGTGCTTCTGTTTAAGTCTAGTTCCTTCGCTAAATTCCTTTCGGATGGTAGTAGTTTATCAGGTGGAAATGTACCATCTGCTATTCCATTTTCAATATACTCAGCAAGTTGTTTATATATAGCCTTTTTTGCTTTTCGGTCTGGTCTCCAATCCATATGTAACAGTCCTTATTATTTATATTTGCAAATCATTCTAAATAATCAGATTCTATTGTAATTACTTTTATATGTAACCATCCAATTACTTGTTATTTCAGCCATTCACTTCTACATCTTAACTTCTTTTCATAAATCTTTTCAAACTTGAAGCGCTTTTTGTAGCCAATGCTTTGTAAATAGATTTTGCATTCCCCTACTTTTCAAAATTTTTGTAACTAATATAAAAAACAGTTGTTAATCAAGTACCTGACAAACATAGTCTATGAAACTTCCAAGAATACTTGAAAGGGTTTTTTCTATGAAAAAAATTTTATCTTTCAAGAATCCACTTCTACTACCCAGTTATAAATCCAAACTTTTGCTTTTACTCCATAGTTTAACCCCACATAATAACAAAAATGATGTTGTTATGTGGGGTTGGATACTCTTTTTCAATAGAACAAAAATCACACTTATCGCGCCAATATTTCATCAATGTGCAACCGCTTTATCGTAATTCGAATGGTTTGTTGCTTCGGGTACATATTCTACATATGTTCTTTTTATTATCTTTATCGTGAACAAAGAGCGCACATACCAACAAGATATCTAATAGAATTGAAATACATTGCGTTGTTCTTTCGCTAGATAGAGTGCTGCGTCTGAACGTGAAATGAGTATTTTTGAATCTATCCCATTTTCAGGGAACATGGCGATCCCAATACTAGATGTCGCGACAATTCTTTGGTTGTCAATGAGATATGGAACTTGAAAGGCTTTATGCAAGCGTGACACTATTTCTAACGCTTTTTTCTTATCCTTCAGGCCGTTTAGTAGAATAAGAAATTCATCCCCTCCGATTCGGCAAAGAACATCTTCTTCTCTTACGTGCTCTTTTAAGCGGTTTGCAAATTGCTTCAATAGCTGGTCCCCTACATCATGACCTAACGAATCATTGATACGTTTAAATTTATCGATATCGATATACATCACTGCTAGCATATGATTCTTTTTCTCTGCATTTTCAATTGCTTGATTAATCTGTGTCGTAAAATAACGTCGGTTTGTTAAACCTGTTAATGGATCATGGAATGCTAAAAATTCAAGTTGTGCATCATAATTTTTTTTGGAAGTTATATCTCTCAATAATATTTGTATAACAGATTCACCTTCAAAAACAATCGCCATTGCGATAATTTCCACCCAGATTGTTTCACCGTCGAAACGTAAAAGCCGTTCAATAATTGGCTCTTTTGTTGATATGACCTGTTGAATTTTAGCTTTAAGCGTAATTTTATCATCCGTTCTAATAAACTGCCAAACTGACTGACCAATTACTTCCTGTGCACTCTTGGCACCAACTAAACTAATTCCTGGAGAGTTTACAAAAGCTATTTTCCCGTTACTTTCTACAAAAATGGCATCGGGTATAAATTCAACTAAATTCCGATAGCAGTCTTCACTTGCCTGAAGTCTTCGTTGAATATTCATATGTTCGGAAAAATCTTTATACATACCAACAGCAAGTACTTCCCCATTATTAATCGCACGATAGGAAGCTAATATGTCTAAAACGATCCCGTCTTTTCGTTTTCTTCTCGTTACATAGTAAGGAATGTCATGTCCCCGCTTAAATTGTGTCAATTGTTTCTGATGTTCTTCTGGTGAATTATCTGCAAAAAATGGAAAACAAGAATCTTCTCTAAAATCGGTTTCTTCCCAACCCAGTATAGCAGTAAAGGACGGATTTGCTGTTAGAATTCTTCCATCGTACCCAATGGTAAAAATGGCTTCGTTCGTATTGTTCCACACTAGTTCTAAAACATTACTCTCCACCACTGATTGACTATTAAATTTCATTTATTGTTCCCCTCTCTACTAAAACAACAGGAAAATTTAAAAAAACTAATCGGATTGGCTACCGATTAGTTTTCAGACGGATCATTGAAAAATTTGTTGATACCACTCTTTAGCAGCTTCCACTTCTGCCATTGTGAGCTGATGTCCTGTATTTACCCATTGAACTCCAACCGATGCATTTGCATCTTCTAAAAGTTGTTGCAGATCAACTGATTCTCGTTGTGGACAAATCGGATCGTTTGTTCCGGCAGCGATAAATACTTGAATTCCTGTTAAATCTGGGAGTGTGATACCACGTCTTGGTACCATCGGATGATGTAATATCGCACCCTTTAATGCATCTTTAAAATGGAACAGAAGACTCGCTGCTATATTTGCTCCATTTGAATAACCGATAGCTATGATGTTTTGACGATCAAATTTATACTCCGCTGAAGCTTCATCTAAAAAAGCATTAAGCTCGTTTGTACGGAATATTAAATCTTCCTCATCAAATATACCTTCAGCTAGGCGTTTAAAGAAACGAGGCATTCCATTTTCTAATACATTCCCTCGTACACTGAGTACAGAAGCCTCGTGATCCACAATATTTGCTAAAGATAACAAGTCATGTTCATTTCCACCAGTACCATGTAATAGTAATAAGACTGGCTTCTGGCTATTTGTTCCTTGTTTAAAAATATGTTCCATAATAATAATTCTCTCCTTTCAAAAGGTTTAATTCTAGCGTACTTTTTACTATTTAGGTCTTTCCATAGAAAAAATTTCGCCAATTTTTGCATAGCTAGTGCCAGCTAAACGACTGACAGCATTTAAACCACGTGGATCGATCCGACCGTCTTCATAAATTGCTTGAGCTATATGAAACCGTACAACTTCTCCAATGAATAAATCACTACCAGGTTCTTCTCCACCTAGAGGAATTGCTTGTACTAGTCTGCATTCCATTCGAACTTTTGCTTCCTTTATACCCGGTACAATAACATTTTCACTTGGTACTAGGGTTAGATTCGCCAATTCGATTTCACTTTCCGATGCAGGTAATGAAGCTGCTGTTTCATTGATTTTCGCTACATTCTTATCATCCACAATATGCACAACAAATTGTTGGTTATCATAAATATTACGAGCAGTATCTTTTACACGTCCATCAGGTCTTTGTATAGCAAGTGACACCATCGGAGGGTTTGATGAAACAATATTGAAATAACTAAATGGTGCCCCATTAACAATTCCATCCTCAGATTGTGTGGTAACGAAAGCAATAGGTCGAGGAATGATGGAACCAATTAAAAGTTTATAATTATCTCGCTCACTATTTTGCTTTGGATCAATTGAAATCAATATGTTCAGCCCCTTATTAGTTGATTGGACGCACTTGAATTGGAATTAGTGAATTAACTAATTGTTCACGGTGTTGCTCGTATTGTGGGGGTAACATTAACTGAGTCCCCATTGTTTCCAGCGTTTCATCATGCGCAAACCCTGGAGGATCTGTTGCAATTTCGAATAATATCTCCCCTGACTCACGGAAATACAATGCATTAAAGTAGTTACGGTCTTTCAACTCGGTTACATGTTGGCCATGATTCATGGCATATTGTTGCCATTCAAGATGATCTACATCATCCTGTGCACGCCATGCAATATGGTGAACGGTACCGACACCCATTGAACCTCTTACACCAGTGACCATTTTTAAATCTATAATATTGCCGATATCTGCTGATGCTTTAAAGCGTGTATAATCACCCTCAGTTCCAACCACTTCAAGTCCCATTACATCCGTTAATGTTTTAGCCGTTTCTTCTGGTCTGCTTGAGTAAAGTGTTGCACCACCAAAGCCTTTAATCGCTACTTCTGGTGTTACCCCACCAAATGTCCAGTTGTTTTGTTCACCTTCAGCACGTTCAACAAGTTCTAAGTGTAAGCCATGTGGATCATCGAATTGAATCACTTGTTCACCAAAACGCTCCGCTTTTTTAAATGGAATCGCTAAAGTTGCAAGACGATTTATCCAAAAACTGAATGATCCTGTTGGCACTACATACGTTGTAACTCCAACTTGACCGTCTCCAATTTGTCCTTGATAAGCATTCGCCCAAGGGAAAAATGTAATAATTGTTCCTGGTTTTCCTCCACCGTCTCCAAAATATAGATGGTAAGTACCTGGATCATCAAAATTCACTGTTTGTTTAACTAAGCGTAATCCTAATACACCTGCATAAAAATCTATATTTTCCTGTGGATGACCTACGATTGCTGTAATATGGTGAATTCCCGCAGTATGTTTTTTCATCATTATTTCCTCCTCTAGTTGATAAATTTTACAAATTCATCGACTGGTTTACGGTACCCACGTAAACGCCGACTACTTATTTTTTCTTTTCCTATGGTAATCATCAATACTACTTCATGTGTGTCTGGAACATGAAGTAATTCACGTACCTTCTCCTGGTCAAAACCAATCATTGGACAAGTATCCCATCCACGATTTTTTGCAGAGAGCATGAACATCATGGATGAAAGTGATGCATTTCGAATCGCATCCTCCTTCATAAATTGCTCCCCTTTACCTTCATAGAATTCGTTATTCTCCTGGATCATTTTGTTTAATTCGAAATCTGTAATGATCCCTAAGTCTCTCATTCCTTCATGAAGGCGTTCTGTTTGACGATAAGCATAACGATCTGCTAATACTAGAATAACTGCAGATGCGCTATGTACCTTGTACTGTCCATTTGCAGCTACTCTTACTTTTTCCTTCATCTCTTCATCTAAGACAACTACATATTCTGTATGTTGTAAGTTAAAGGCTGAAGGGGTCAGCTTTAAATCATCAAAAATAGGTTTTAAATCACTTTCAGTCATTTTCACTTCTTTTAAAAAGTTACTTGCAGATCTACGTATATCTATTAATTTTGTAAAGTCCATACCTATTCCCTACCTTTACTCTATTGGTGCCAAATTTGCCTCGATTTCCGCTCGTTTGCCTTCTAAAAATGGTGGTAAGTCTAACTCTTTACCTAGGGATTCAATGGTAGAATCCACTGTAAATCCTGGTCCATCTGTCGCTAACTCGAATAAGATCCCATTCTCTTCTCTAAAATATAAGCTCTCAAAATAGTAACGGTCTGTTATTTTCATAACTTCAAAACCAAAATCTCGAATACGCTGGTGCCACTCCCTTAACTCCCCACCATCTTTTACTCGGATAGCTACATGATGCACACTACCTTTTCCAGGTTTTTCCTTCGCACCCTTTTGTTCCACAATGACAATTTCACCAAAAGCCTGGCCTTTTACCGACTGATAGATAGCTTCGTTTTCTTTACGTGAATCAAGTTCATACCCAAATAGGTTTTCTAATGTATTTGCTAAGCTATTAAGTGATTGTACAGTAATTTCCACTGCACCCATTCCAAGAATACGATGCTCCTCTACAACAATTGAATCATCCCAAGACTGCCAATATGTCGGTACTTCATCGCCATTATTATTCAATAGGATTAAGCGCAAACCCTCCGTATCTTCAAAATGAAGTGCTTCACGACCGGCATACATGGTCAGCTTCCCATGCTTCACATCGAGTAATTCAAATCTTCTCTTCCAATATAGTAAACTGTCATAAGACGGAACTAGTAAGCCAATTCGTGTAATGGCATTCGTTCCTCGTTTCGTTCTTCCTGCCATTGGAATTTCAAAGAAGGATAACTCTGTTCCTGCACTGCCCGTTAAATCTCCATAGAACAGATGATACATACTCGGATCATCTTGATTGACCGTTTTTTTGACCCTACGTAGTCCGAGCACTTTTTGATAAAACATGTTAGTTTGTTGACCCTTTTTGGTAATCATGGAAATATGATGATGTCCTGCTATCTTGTTCATCTTGTTCCCTCCCTTTCTTCTATAAACTCTGAGCGAAACCTTCAATCTACTTGATAGCGTTTTGCTCAAAATTTATTTATATAATCACAAAATGTGCACATGCACATTTTGTGATATGTAGAGATTTACATCATTAATAATTATTTACGTACTGTATTTAAAGCATTTGTCCAAGGAATAACTTGGTCAAGCATTTGGTTTACTGAATCTGCTTGAACTGCAGCTGGTTTGAAGTCAGTACCATTTTCAAAGTCTGTAAATAATGATAATGCTGGATGTACACGTACATGTGCTACAAGTAATTCACTTAAAATACCGCGTAAATGTTCCGTTGCACGAGCTCCACCTACAGAACCGTATGATACAATACCTGCTGCTTTGTTGTTCCACTCTTCACGTAAGTAATCTAATGCATTTTTAAGTGCTCCTGTGATCGAGTGATTGTATTCTTGTACGATGAACACGAATCCGTCTTGTTTTGCAATGGCTGCTGACCAAGCTGCCGCACCTGATGCGTCGCCGCCTGCTTCACCTAATAGCGGTAATTTGAAATCTGCGATATCGATAATAGTGTAGTTTGCATCTCCACGTTTGTCTGCTAATTCTTTTACCCATGCTCCAACCTGTGGACTAACGCGTCCTTCTCGTGTTGAACCTAAAATAATACCTATATTTGATTTTGTCATTGTTTTTTCCTCCTCATGTTGTTGTTCTTGTGTTCCAAATAATTTATTTAAAAAGCCCATTTTTTCAATTTCACCTCCTTAAAAGTACTCTTTTTCTATGTTGAGCGTGCTTCGAACTGTGTCGATTGGTCGTACGGCTGCCTCAATCTGTTCGCGTTTCCCTTCTAGGAAAGGCGGTAACGATAAGATTTCTCCAACTGTTTCATAAGGCTCATCTCCCATAAATCCAGGACCATCTGTTGCCCATTCAAAAAGAATGCCGGGTGCTACACGAGCATATAACGATTCAAAGAAGAAGCGATCCACATAACCTGAAGTCCCAAAACCAGCAGCTTGCATATGTTCAATCCATTCATATAGCACTGTCGTATCTTCTACGCGGAATGCTGCGTGATGTACTGTACCATAACCTTGGCGGCCGACTGGCAAGATCGTATTATATTCCACTATTACTTGTGCCCCATTGCCTCCCTTACCAATTTCAAATAAATGCAGTGAACCTTCTTGTGCGATTTCACGCATTAACATTACTTTTTCCAATACTTCCTTAAAATAATCAAATTGTGCGATCCGAATATGAATTGGTCCTAAACCTGTAATCGCAAATTCTAATGGTACTGGACCATTTTGCCAAGGTGTTCCTGATTCGATACCCTCGTTGAATTCATCAGAAACCAACATATATTGTTGATCATCAAAATCCACAAATGAAATAGTTTTCTTGCCAAACACTTCTTCTATACCATTATTTTTTACTTCGTACTTATCAAAGCGTTTCACCCAGTAGTCAAGTGCCGCGTCTGTTGGCACACGGAAAGCTGTTTTATAAATCTCGTTGGTTCCATGTGTTCCTTTTGGAATACCTGGAAAATCGAAGAATGTCATATCTGTACCCGCAGAACCTTTGTCATCTGCGAAGAATAAGTGATAAGTCTGAATATCGTCCTGATTGACTGTTTTCTTTACTAGACGCATTCCTAATACATAGGTGAAAAATTCATAGTTTTTTTCTGCACTACTCGTTATAGCTGTCACGTGGTGTATTCCTTTTAAATGGTTCATTATGTTTCCTCCTTTTTTGCATTTAATTAATAATTCTCGAATCCGAGGTATTTACTAAAAAAATTAATTTTTATAATACTCCACTTTTTCTAGTAGTTCTATCATTTTGTTCATATCTGCTTCCGTTAACCTGCCAAAGATCTCTTCCATCTTCTTCTCATGTGGAGGGAAAATTCGATCCATAAATGTCTTCCCCACACTAGACAAACTAGCATACGTCACACGACGATCTTCCGGACATGCTTTACGAACAACAAACTTCTTCTGTTCTAGCTTATCTACCACATAAGTGATGCTACTACTTGAAATGAGAGCCTTTTTCCCAATCACTTGAATCGGCTGATCGCCTCTTTGATAAAGTAATTCTAATACAGCAAACTCTGTAGGATTCAATTCATATCTGGCAGCATCTTTTCTAATTACTTCTTGAATCGATTGGGAGGCACGAAGGATAACGGAAACAGCATTCAACTTTTTTGTGGCTAATTCCAATCGTATCACTCCTCTAATGTATCTTTATTTAATATATCATTAATTAAAGTATCTTTAATTCGAACTAAATATACCATGAATTCATTTTAGTTGTCAACACTTTAGCAAATATTGAATTGCATTAAAGCCCAACCTATAAATTATGAGACATTATGTTGTATCTATAAGTTTAAATGATAGAGCTAGTCACACTTATTGGGAAAAGACTTCCATCTATGGTGAAAGAAATAATTCCCGATTCCTCTGAAACTACTAGAACTAACGCATCGCATTTTTCGGAAAGTCCCAACGCTGCACGGTGCCGGGTGCCCAGTTTCTTTCCACCTGACGATATGTTTGATAATGGAAGAACGTTCGCAGCGGAATATATTTTATCTCCTTTTATTAATACAGCACCATCATGTAAAGGATTTCCCGGATAAAAGATAGATTCTAATAATGATGGAGTCAATGTTGCGCCAATAGCTGTACCAGCTCTAATTAATGGGTCCACTTGGTCCTTCCGCTCAATCACGATTAATGCACCATGTCTTTGATGAGACAAATGCTGAATGCAACTAGATACTTCCAAGTATTTATCAGTATAAGGTGATAAATAATTATTTAGGTAAAAAGAAGCCGCCATCGTTTCTACTTCTTCAAATTTATCCTTGAGATCTTTAAGCTCCCCCAAAACACAATAACTATCATTGTTTAATGTTTTTATTCCTTTATTTATCTCGAATGATATACTTTCTAAGCTTTTTGTTAATTGTTTCTTTAGTGGTGTTAAATCAAAAGCTTTTTGAGACATATTTAAAGATACCTCGTTTCAAAGTTATATCCACAACTTACTGGGTACCTTTTACTTTACCCAAAAAATAGTAAAGCATACTTACTACTTTAAAGGAATTCTCATAATTTTTTTCAATGACATCATCCTTCATGTTTAATTGACTAGTAACTCTCGCTCCCGCAAGCTCGTCGTAATAACATTTGCTGAATGAAGATAAATTTTGTCCGCAAAAAAATAGCCCCGTTCAATTTTTAGAACAGAGCTAAAATCATCGCATTCTGCGGCAATGCCTGAGTAACCAGCCTCCTGTTGACCCAAGACTTAGGCTGATGTCACAAATCTTGAATAGAACTGGATGCAATTTCACCTAGGCGCAATTAATTTTATAATAATTGCTGAATATCTCAAATAATTATCCGTATTGACGAACAAACTGTTGGTATGAAAAATATTAATCTGAATCCAATATCTGAATTTGAGATATTCTCTTGTTTCCCTAAATTTTCAAATCCATTTTAGAATAATGAATTACAATTTTCTCTAATACTTCAATACCTATTAATATATCATCATGATCAGTATACTCATCCGGATGGTGGCTTAAGCCATTTACAGATGGGACAAAAATAAGACCAGTTGGGCATAGCTTTACCATATTCATAGCATCGTGACCTGCTCCACTTGGCATTGTTTTATAAGAAATATCCTGTTCCTTGCAAATTTTTTCCATAGCATTAATAATTTCAGTAGATAATATTACTGGTTCCTCCGAAATAATCTCCTGACTAAAGATTTCTAAATGTCTAGTTCTTCCCACTAACTCAATCGTTCGATTTAGATGGTCTAACACACGCTGTCTTGATACTAATGAAGTTCCTCGAATGTCAACTTTGATTTCTACTTCACCCGGCACTACATTCATTGCGCCAGATTGAATATCTAAAACTCCAATCGTAGCAACAGTTCCATAATTTTGTTCACTAATTGCTACTTTTTCAAGTTCCAACGCTATTTCGGATGCACCTAGAAGAGCATCATTTCGCATATTCATCGGAGTTGTGCCAGAATGTGAAGGGGTTCCTATTATTCTTATAGAAAATCTAACAGGAGCTGCTATTCCGGTAACAATACCTATCTTTTTATTTTCGTTCATTAATACAGGACCTTGCTCTACATGCAGTTCAAAAAAAGCCTTTATATTTTCATCTTCCCTACTTGCATATTCAACACTATCAATTTCAAATGCACATAGAGAAAGTGCCTCTTCCAATGTTACTCCATTACGATCTTTTAAATATCTAACTTTTTCCTTATCAAATGTACCCGCCATCGCTTTGCTTCCTAAAGTTGAAACACCAAATCGAGAAGACTCTTCACAAGCAAATGAAATTATTTCGATTGGATGATCTGTTTCAATTCCTTTTTCATTAAGTCGTTTTACAACTTCCAATGCAGCAGTAACACCGACTACCCCGTCATAATTACCACCTTGATAAACAGTATCCAAATGAGAACCGATTAAAACAGGTGGAAGTCCCTTTATTCTACCTTCTCTTCTCCCAATTGCATTTCCACATTGATCTATCCGGATATCTAATCCTTCGTCCTTACACATTCGCATAAAAGCTTGTGTACATGCCTGTTCTTCATTTGTATAAGCAACTCTTGTGATTCCTTTATTCCCTGAGTTATATTGATTGATTTTATTAAAAAGTATTTGATATCTTTGCTTACTATCCATATTGATATCTCCTGCCTCACCCTCGTAGTTTCTGCCTATAGTGAATACTCAGAATATTTACGTCACTAATTATGAATTATTTTAAAATGTGAACATAGTTTTCAATTCTTTTTCAGACTGGTAATGACAATTATGTAGTAAATAAAAATATGCAGGGACAATGAAGAAAGAATTTAAGTAATTTAATTCCCCAAAATAAAAAGTACTGTCTACCGCTACATTCTTTTCAGAGGTAGTGATAGACAGACCAAATTTATATATTTAACTTTACATTACAATACGTGTACCTGTTTTACCAGCAAGAGCATCTTGAAGCTTATCAATAGAAGTAATGATAACGTTCTTTCCGCCTTTTTGTAGGAAAAGAATAGCTGCTTCAATTTTTGGACCCATGCTTCCTTTTGGAAATTGTCCTTCTTCCAGATAGCGAAGTGAATCTTCAATAGTCACTTCCAACAGATTTTGTTGGTTTGGCTTACCAAAGTTAATGGCAACTTGTTCCACACCTGTCAAAATGAATAGATAATCGGCATTAATGTCAGCTGCAAGTAATGCACTTGCGAAGTCTTTATCAATAACAGCTTCAACGCCTTCTAATTTTCCGCCATTTTCGATTACAGGAATTCCGCCTCCACCAGCAGTAATAACGGTAATATCTTTATCAAGCAATGCTTCAATCGCTTCTTTTTCTACAATTCTTGTAGGTTTTGGAGAAGCAACAACACGTCTATATCCTCTTCCGCTGTCCTCAACAAACGAAAGATTTCGCTCTTCTACAATTTTCTCCATTTCTTCTTTTGAATAAAATGGCCCAATTGGTTTTGTAGGATTTTCAAATGCTGGGTCTTCTTTAGCAACAACTGACTGTGTTACTACAGTTGCAATTGTTTTATTAATATTTCGTTCAACCATCTTATTTTTAAAAGCTTGTTGGATTAAGTAACCTAAGTTTCCTTGAGTTTCCGCATCAAGCACATCTAAAGGATATTCTGGGACTACAGATTTAGCCATTTCTCCTCTTATTAACGTATTACCAACTTGCGGACCATTTCCGTGAGTGATAACAACCGTATGGCCTTGTTCCATTAATTCAAGAACAGGCTCAGCGCTTTCCATGATATTTTGGCGCTGTTCTTCAATCGTACCTACTTGACCTTCTTTAATAATGGCATTTCCGCCAATCGCTAGAACGACTTTACTCATATAAACACTCTCCAACCTTTTAATTTGTTTCGGTTATTTTTTGATTTCTAAAAACTAACATTCCTATAACAATACCTAATACAGTATCCAATCCTGAACTGTGTCCAACTCCAATTAAGTCATGAAAGGCTTTCTCGAAATTAGAAGCATTACCGCTTGCAAGTGTATTAACCATATCGGAAACGGTTGAGCTGTATTCCCGTTTAAGTGCATAACGTAAATACTCTCTTGCCACATCAGTTGTAATCGACTCACCTTCGATTAGCTCTGAAACTTTTTTATAAAAGCAAGTGGAAAGAAAACCTGAAACTGCATCAAAGGCAAGCAGCCCGACAATCATATCATCCCCTGAGGGAGTCAAGCCTTGTCCTCTTCCAAGAAAGTATCTAAGAGCTTTCTCTATTAAAATTTCATCACTTGACTCGGCCGCTTCAACCAACATAATCAAATATGGTTCTACTTCATTCCATCTTTGTTCACCTTCAACATACTTAGTTAAAAATTCACGGATGGAAATATTCAGTCCAGTTTGGTTTTCTATTTCGTTTAGCTGTAAACAAAATCGTTCAAAACTATCCTTAAAAATCTTTGAGCTTTTTAAAGTAGTTAATTCATTTTTAAAACTTTTGCCTCTTTCAAGACTGATCGTTATACCTGGTATTTCAATGGTGTCTGTTCTTCTATTCCAAATAACTGAATCTCCAATATTTACAGAGGAAACAGCACTTAAAATATCTTCTTCGCGAAGATGAATTCCAAATGGCAGGAGACCGTTCTTATTATTCCCTATAAACACTAGAGAATCGTCCATTTTAATATTAAAGCCATTAGAAAAACGACTATGAACGTGTCCATTTTCATTGTTATAAAGAAGGAGAGGAACTAGATAACTATAGTCCTCTCCAAAAAGAGTGCAATTATTCATTTATTGTGGATCAATTAGACCAAGGCTTACAGCGTATGCATCAATCGCTTTTTCAAAGGCAGCTAATGGAGCACGAACTGTACCTGCACCAATTTGGCCAACTCCTGCTTCTCTATGTGCAATACCTGTGTTGATAATTGGTTCAATTCCAGTTTCAACAACTTTTCTTGCGTCAATTCCTAGGGCAGAACCTTTGAAGTCCCAAGTTGGAATAGAGAAGTTAGGGTTATGATCGATACAAATTTCCATCATATCATTACTTGTAGTAACTGCATCATCCATACCGCCAGCACCTACAAAGCGTGTAACACCAGGAGCAGCAATCATTGCAAATGCCCCTACTCCGAATGTTTCAGTAATGGCACTGTCACCCATGTCAGGACAAGCCATGTCTTGATCATAACCAGTAAAGAATAAACCTTGAGGTGTATTAACTGGTGCTGTAAACCATTGGTCGCCCATACCAGCAATACGGATTCCGAATTCATGACCATTACGGCACATTGCTGTTACAACAGTACCGTGTTGGATTTCACGAGCTGTATCCATTACTGCTTTAGTAGTTGCCATCGCAATATTCAAGAAGAATTGATCTGTATCAGCTAAGAATTGGATTACGTCTTGCTGGTCTTTTTCATTTACATCTGTTTGTAAAATGTATGGCACGATGTCTTTTAAGAAAATAAGTGAACCAGCAATATTACGTTGGTGGAACTCGTCACCCATTGTAATTGCTTTTGCCATTGCAACGTTTACGTTTAATCCATCGCCTTTTACTTTAAGTGCTTTAGAAATAACAGGTCCAAGTACATCTCTGAACCATCCAAGACGGTTTATTACATCTTCAGAGTAGGCACCAAAACGTAGAACCGCACCAATACCTTCATTCATTGTGCAATATGCGCGATTTCCACCATCACGATTTTCTACAACAAGAACTGGCATGCTTCCAGATGTAATTCCACCCATTGGACCAACCGCATTCACATGGTGACAAGGAATGAATTTGACTTCTCCATTTTCAAGCATTTTAAATGCATCATCAGCGTTAGATGCCCAACCTTCAAATAATGTAGCTCCAACACAAGATCCTTGCATCGGGCTTGTCATGTTTTCCCATTTAATAGGTGGTCCTGCATGAAGTAATACTTTTTCGTTTAATTCTTTAATTACAGATTTAGCTGGAACAACATCCACTAAAAATGGTGCACTCGATACTACTTTATCGATAACTGCTCTGTTTGCTTCGTCAATTGTTTTAAATTGTCCGTACATTATGCTTCCTCCTAAAAATTCATTGGTCATTTAATTTATTGACCTGAAGTTTGAATAATTTTTTTTGATTAACGAAGTACACTTAAAACTTGACGCAATCTTGCGTTACCGCCAGCAACTGGACGCCAGTCATACTGAACAACTCTTCCGCCGTTAGCAGTAATTGCTTCTGTGAATTTCTTTAATCCAACGTTAACAACGTTTGGTTTTTCAGTTAATAATTTTTGGACAGCTTCCGAAACAGTAATTTCAACTGTTGAAGTTTCTGTTGCAGGAACTAATTCTTTTTGTACTTCTTCGATTTGAATATCAAGCATAGCTAATGCAGTAAGAGTTGCTTGGTTGTTGCTATCACGTAAGATAACTCCAGCTTTTTCTAATTTTGCTTTTTGCTCATCAATGCTTTGTGGATCTTGGTCGGTACCACATACAGTTGCTACGAAGTAAATTTCTTTACCTTTTGCTTGTGTTTCTTTTTGAATTTTTTCGATACCAGGAATAAGTGCGCCAGCCATATCTTCATGAGAACCATATCCTAGGACTAGGTCAAATAGGATAATTGCAGTTGATTCATCTTGTGCTGCTTTTTGGAAGTATTGAATTCTAGTATCTGGATCAATCATTGGATGCGGTTTACCTTGTGTATAAATATCATCACCTAGGTCGATCACTTCAAATCCATTTGCACTTAGAAGATATCCTTCCTCATGAGCACCAGTATTATCATAGTTAAGACCTCTACTAATTAAAGTAGCTGCTTCATAACCTAATGTACCGCCTGAATATAGACCTTTAATTGTTTTTTGCTCCGGCTTTAAGTTTACAGCAGGTATTTGACTTTGTAATTTGTTGTAACTTGACTTAATTGGGTTACCTTTAACAAGATCAACAGCAATCGCAGCTGTTTCTTCAAGTGTGTTAGCATAATAAATATTGCCTTCATGGTTATGGGGTTCTTCACCAAGGAAAATAGCAACAACTGGTTTAGAAATACTTTGAAGTAATTGAACTACCTCATCACGAACCTCTTTAGCAGGTGGTTTTGAGATTAATGTGATTACTTCTGTTTGGCTATGTTGTGCTAATGCTTTAATACCATCTAACATTGTAATCGCACCTATTTTTTCGGAAAGGTCACGACCACCGGTACCGATTGCATGACTAACTCCAGCGCCTAGACGGTCAATTTCTGTTGTAACTTCTTGAATACCTGTACCAGAAGCTCCGATTACACCAATTTTTCCAGTTTTAACAACGTTCGCGAAAGCAAGAGGCACGCCAGAAACTACCGCTGTACCACAGTCAGGACCCATTACAAGAAGTCCTTTTTCATGTGCTTTTTCTTTAATACGACGCTCATCTTCAACCGTTACGTTGTCACTGAATATTAGTACGTGCATATCTCTATCAAGTGCTTTTTCAGCTTCTTCAGCGGCATATTGACCTGGCGTAGAAATAATTGCTAGATTAGCACCTGGCAAAGCATTTGTTGCTTTATCCCAAGAGCGAACAGTTTCGAAAGCTTCTTTACCAGCAGAGATTGCTTGGTTGTTTAAATAGTTGTCTGTTTCTTCAAGAACCTCTTGAATTTTCTCTTCTGAGTCAGTATCAACTACTATACACATATCATTTGACGCAGCACTTTCAAGTTCTTCTGTGTATAAATCAGCAGCCTTTAAAATATCTTTATTAGACGGAGTTCCCATCATGATTTGAACTTTGTTAATGCCTTCCATAGTGGAAATTTTGTTTGTAAGAAGCATTAAATTAACTGAATCCTGGTAGGAATTCTGTTTAACAATTGTATAAAGCATGTTTGAATGCACCTCTTCTTCTAATTTGTAAAAATGACTTGTCCAATTACTACATTCCTAAATAATTGAAACTGCAAATTTTGCAATGCATACAAATAAAAATCCCAAAAGTATTGGTATATTTATTGTATTCCATTTAAGTAGGGCGACTTTCTTTTCTGCCGCCCTTTAATACAGCGTTTTTTCCATTTATTATGCAAAAGGACTTTTATGATCATAAGCATTATTATGAATAACATCTGAAGTTAAATATTCATAAATATGATCGACAATTTCAATGCCGTCTTTTTCGTATGCTTCTTCTCTTTCAGCACTTCTTTGTCCAGGATAGTAAACTTGGTTATAACCTGTAGCTGGTTTAATATCATTCAATTCTTGTATTGTTTGAGCTATAGATTCTTTAAAAGAACTAAGTCCAGCAAAGTATTCTGGATTAATAACAATGTGAAGTTGACCTAGATTTCGACCTTCAGTTAAATCATGGTACATAGAAGATACTTTGTTTCCAAATGGCAGACCTAACAGAATGCCAGAAAGCACGTCAACCATCATCATTAGTCCATATCCCTTTGGTCCAGCAATTGGCATCAAAGCATTTACTTTAAATGGATCTGTTGTAGGTTCCCCGTTGCTGTCAACAGCCCATGTATCAGGAATTGGCTCGTTCTTCGATCTTGCATGAAGGATTTTCCCCCACGCCTGTATAGTAGTTGCCATATCAAAAGTAATATGTTTACCGTCTTTCCCTGGTGCAGCAAACGCAATTGGGTTCGTCCCATAATAAGGTTCTGCTCCACCAAATGGAACAACCATTGGGTCGGATTGACAAACGGAAATACCAACTAAATCAGCATTAGCTGCTTGCTGAACAAAATAAGAAAGCGCACCGCTATGACTAATTCTTTTTACACCTACTATAGCAATTCCGTTTTCCTTGGCCATTTTAATAGCCTCATCCATAGCTAATTTTGCCGCAACGTGCCCAGCTCCATTATCACCATCAAATATCGCTGAACATGGTCCTGTTTTTTCAAAGTTAAATTCCGGGAGGTTATTAATTCCACCTTTGGCAATTCGTTCAGCATAATACTCAACTCGCATTGCTCCGTGAGAGTGTACGCCTCTTGCATCTGCATGAACAAGAACATCTGCAACTCCAGAAGCATGATCTTCCGTTAATCCAGCCTTATGAATTTTTGTAGAAATTAACTCATGCAATTGCTCCTTTGATACTCTCATTCCTTCTCACCCTTTGAATTTGACTTTACTTATTTGTACTTTAAAAAACTACTTAGCAAACGGATCTTTATGATCATATTGATTGTTATGGATTACATCAGAACGTAAGTATTCTAATATATCATCTACAATTTCAATGCCATTATCCTTATACTCTTCGATTACAACATCATTATTTTGACCAGGATATAAAACCTTTGTGAAGCCTGTTGCAGGTTTTATCTGGTTTAGGTCATCCATTGATTGCGAAACATCTTTCTTGAAGCCGCTTATACCCCCGAAAAATTCTGGATTAATGACAATATGAAGCTGGCCTAATTTGCGATATTCAGCTAAATTATCGTACATAGAAGAAACTTTATTTCCAAATGGAAGGCCAAGTAAAATACCTGATAAAACATCAACCATCATCATTAGCCCGTATCCTTTTGGTCCCGAAATTGGCAATAATGCATTCACACTAAAAGGATCTGTTGTTGGCTCGCCATTTTTATCTACTGCCCATGTATCAGGAATAGATTCATCCTTTGATCTTGCATGAAGAATTTTCCCCCAAGCTTGAACTGTTGTTGCCATATCTAAAGTCATGGATTTACCATCTTCAGAACTTGGTGCAGCAAAGGCAATTGGGTTCGTGCCATAATAAGGCTCTGCTCCACCAAATGGAACGGCCATCGGATCTGACTGACATAAGCTAATTCCTATAAGATCAGCCTGTGAAGCTTGATGAGTAAAGTAAGAAATCGCTCCGCTATGGGACATATTTCTCACTCCAACAATAGCAATACCATTTTCTTTTGCCATTTTTATGGCTTCATCCATTGCCAATTTGGCAGCTGTATGGCCATTTCCGCCATCTGCATGGAAAACGCCGGAGCAAGGACCTGTTTTTTCGAATCTAAAGTCAGGGTTTGTATTAATCCCACCTTTAGCAATTCTTTCAGCATAATATTCAACACGCATGGCACCGTGGGAATGAATTCCTCTTTCGTCTGCAAATACAAGAACATCTGCAGCTGTATCTGCATGACTTTCTTGAAGGCCTGCTTTATGAAGTTTATTTTGTATTAATTGTTTTAATTGTTCTTTTGTAACTCTCATTTTAGACACCAACTTTTTTTTTGATATATGTCTTTTCTATTTATTACATTGTAGATTAATCAAATGCGTCTTCGCGTATTTGATTCTGCTTTACTTTGTTGAGCTCAGCAGAATTTTAGTCAAGCGAGCTTGACTAATTTCCTTTGAAAGACTATGACATCCGTCGGAGGCTTTAGGCCAAGGGATGTTGGTCAAGGGATGTTGGTCAAGGGATGTTGGTCAAGGGATGTTGGTCACTTAGAAGTCGCCACAAAATGTGGCGACTTCTAAGTTCATTAAATGTTAAAGTGTTGCATCACGATTGCAATCTTTGGAATAAACATATGTTAATGGTTCTCTGCCCACTGCATACGCTGCTTGATGCACATACGGAGCCATAAAGATGTAATCGTCTTTTTTGACTGGAATCCATTCATTATCAAGATTATACATACCCTCACCAGATAACAGGTAGGCACCATGCCCTTGGTAATGTGTTTCAACAAATGGGTGGCTAGCTGCCGGGTCAAATGAAAGTATGTGGAAGTTCATATCGAAAGCAAGATCTAATGGTAAAAGATCTTTAAGATGTACATTGTGCATATCATCATAGTCCATGTACTCGATTTCATTCGCATGGCCCGAAACGACCCATGGCTTGCGTCCTTTTAATGGGTTGTGTTTTTGTTTGTAAAGGAATAGGCGGGAATCACTTGAATCCATATTTTCCAAATACATTTTTACGCCTGGTGGGCAATATAAATAGCCGCTTTCTTCTAAAACAAATTCTTGGTCATCCGCTTTCGCCTTCACTTTTCCGCTAAGAACGTAAACAAAGCATTCTACATCTTCTTCACCGCAGTAACCTTCGCTGTTCTTTCCACCTTCATGCATTGTGACTACGTAGTCGACAAAGCTTGCACCAAGTTTCGGTGAGCCTAAGATTGAAATTCTACAATTTTCAAATCCAGGGATGACATTATTTACTAACCCCTCTGGAGCGATAAGAGCATATTGACCTGGTTTAATAATTGATCTGCTTGAAAGTAAATCTTTTGGATAACCCATTTTTACATTCTCCTCTGTTTGCTTATATTTTCATCTGTATATCGAATTCACAGTGTTATTCTTTATAGCCCAATTCGTAAAGAGCACCAATAAGTGCTTTCACACCTTCCGCCAAATCTGCCGGCTCTGTAAATTCAGCTGGATTATGACTGATACCTTTCAGACTTGGAACAAACAGCATAGCTGTCGGAACAACAGGAGCAAAGATTTGGGAATCATGCCCTGCACCGCTGTGCATTACTTTATAATTGAGGCCGTTTTCTTTACATTGCTTTTCGATAAGTTCAACGACCTTTTGATCCATTGGAACTGGATCTTCATCCATCCACAGATCGATATTCATTTCTACTTCATGTTCTTTAGAAATTTCCTGCATTCTTGCTGTCATTTGTTCTGTAAAAGAAATAATAGCTTGTTTATCCGTATGTCGAACATCAATTGTGAAGACGACTTTTCCCGGTACGACATTCACAACGTTAGGATAAGCTTCGAATTTACCAACCGTTGTTACAAGAGGATCACCGGTTTCTATAGCCATCGAAATAATTTCATGGATCATTTGGCTTGAGGCAAAAACAGCGTCTTTCCGATAACCCATTGGCGTTGTACCCGCATGATTAGCTTCACCTGTTATTTCTACCGTATACCGTCTTTGCCCGACAATGTTGTTTACTACACCAATTGCCGTTTTTTCCGTTTCCAAAACACTTCCTTGTTCAACATGAACTTCTACAAAAGCTTTTAGATCCTTACGTGGACCCTTCGATTCTTCTCCGAAGCCAAAGCCCGCCTCTTTCATCGCCACAACAAATGGAATACCATCGAAGTCTCTGATGGTTTCAACATCTTCACGCTTCGCTAAACCGACAATGTTTTTGGAGCCCCAAAACGAGTAAGGAAAACGGCTTCCTTCCTCTTCGGCCATAGAAATGACTTCGATGTTTCTTACTGGTTGACCAAAATGTTTTTTCAAGTATTTCAACGCAAGAATTCCAGCAACAATTCCATATGCACCATCAAAACGGCCACCATTCTTCACAGTATCCACATGGGAACCAGTCAAAATAGTTTCATTTGTGTTTTTTCCTGTTAACGTCCCGAATAAATTCCCAATATCATCAAATCGAGCTTCCAGGCCTTCGTTTTCCATCCATTCTTTTAATGCGTGTTGACCTTCAACCCACTCTTTTGTATAGAGTAAACGAGAAACTCCGCCTTCAGGATCTTTTCCGAATTCGGCTAACCATTCAAGCTTGCTAGCTGTTTCTTCTGCTAGATGATCAAGCTTTTGTACAATATCTTTCATATCGTTCATCTATTTCACCATCCTTTTCTGCGCTATGTAATGTCTATAATTATTTTGGTAACGCTACTATTGTTTGTAATACATACAGATAGTATGCACTGAATTGTTTTTAGTGTTTAGCTACACTATTCATTGTAATCGTTGCCATAAAAATAGTCTTTAGCATATAGAGATGAAGATTTTCATTTCATTTAACTAAGATGGATAACTTATATAAAAATCTAATTTCCCGTCAACACTCCTTCTACCTGAAACAATGATGGGGATATCCCTTATGAGCAACCCGTCTTGATAATAGAAAACTTTCGGAAAATCGAGTCGAAAGTACACTTATTATAATTTCCAAGTCAAATATCCATTCCATAAAAATTAGCAGGGCTCAGTCACTCAAAATGTTTTCGAAAAAGCCATTACTTTTTTTACCGTTAAGTTTATGCAAGCCAAAAGGGCATGAAAAAATCTTTCAGACCCTTTTTAATTCGCATTCATTATTATATTTGTAAATCGGTTTTATCGGTAATCGTGTCCCCTATATCCTTTTGCTCGTCTTTCTTTTCATTACCGTAACTGTCCCATTTGAAAAGGTTCTCTAATAATAGAGCTAGAATGATCCCTACTAATAATCCACTGCTAAGAACTGGACGAATCACACTTGGAACTGTAACGAAATAAGAAGCAGGAAGAGTCATGATCACAACACCTACAAACAATGGAACAGCAGAACGATAAATATTGACCGTATTGAATTCAACCTGTTTGAAGAAATTCAAGGAAGAATTTAAAAGAAGCAAATAAGAGACGAATAACGCTGCACTACCAACACTTAATGGAAGCTGTGAAAAAAAGTGGCCAATAGGTGGAATGAGGCCCATTATGAGAAACATAAATCCACCAAGAACAAACGGAATTCTTTTTATTATTCCTGTTTGGCTTAAGAAACCAATCGAAGAAACGTAAGGTGAATTTGGAACAAGTCCAAAAAATCCTGCTATAAGAGTGAAAATACCTGTAATCGTAAAGGAAGCTCTGTATTCTGATTTAGTCGTTTCCACCTCATACATACTTTCAGTTCCTTTTAACGCACCAACCGTATTTGCCGAGTTTAACAATCCTGCAATAACAGTCGTGATGATAATTCCGATGTCCCATGCAGGCTTTCCTAATGGGAATAGTTCAAGGCCAAACGATGTAGCTTCACTGACAGGATTTTCTGGCTTGAAAATAAGCGCATAAATAATCCAACCACCAACAATTCCGATAAGTAAACCATAACGTCGAATACTTGAAGGTGCCTTCACACTAATCACAATCACAATAATTGCTATCACTATTGATAATAAAGAAATCGATACGTCTATATGCGCATCCCTTGCTTGGTTGCCAAATGGAATGCCTAGCATTCCTTTTAAAAAGATACCAATTAATTGACATCCGAATAAAAACATAAATACTCCCATTACAGCAGGCTTAAATAAATTGGCTAAACGAGGTCCAAACCCTGTTACACCAATCAAAAAAGTCAAAATGGAGGTAATGATAATTCCAACCGTTAAACTGCCCCCCAAAATAGGTAAAGGCATCCCCTGTGCCACAGCCGTGGAACAAAGTGTTAAAATTACACCCCACCATAGTCCCGATTGTCCTTCCATAATTGCTCGTTTATGCCCTAAAAACGCTTGAACGATACATGCCAACCCAGTCACGATAAAGGAAAGCTGAAGCATATTGACAATTGTGCCTGAGGAAAGTTCAAATGCCGTCCCTACAGTAATCGGTATAACAACTATGTTGGTAAAAATAAAAAAGAGCCACTGTAAGCCCGAAATCCAGTTGCTTGATTTTAATAACTCATTAATAACAATCACCTTTTCTTTTATAAATAAACAGCAGCCTTGATACCTACTAGAACTCCCGCTAACATATCTACACCAGGTGTAAGGCTCATCTCTTCAAGGGAATTAAATTCGTTCCCCAGTTGTTTGCCCAGTACTTGACATACCCTTAGATGATATGATGAAAACTTGGTTTTCAACGCGCAAAGGAGATATTCCAGAACGATGAAGGTCGCCCTTTTTCAGCAGTGTTTAGGATCTTAACTGGTAATACTTAGTTGGTCTTTAGTGCTGAATGGGCGGTAATAACGCTTGCACAGTCAGTTAATACGACCGCTTCGCATTCATTATAGGGATTTACCAAATGTAAATTATAAACACTCTATAGTATTCCCTAATTTTCGACCATTATTTATTCAGTCTACAGCTATCGGTTGGAATTGTCATTGTTTACTATGAACAATTTATGCTTTGATTTTTGTTTACTTTTAACGTAAAATGAACAACATAGTAGCTAGATTAAATTCTTTATGAAATCTTTATATAGAGAGGGTATTCGCATGAAAACCATAAATGATTTATTTATATTGGAAGGTATGAAGGAAGCTATTGTACTTGCAGGCCATCGCGGTCTAACTAGAAATGTACAATTTGTAAATATATCCGATACGCCTGACGTGATTAATTTCTTGGCTGAAAACCATCTTCTCCTTTCCACCGGATATGCGTTTAAGGATGATACAGAGAAATTCTGCGAGTTAATCAAACAAATGCACAACTTAAATTGTTCTGGCCTTGTCATCAAAATCAGCAGATTCTTTCATCAATTGCCGCCTGAAGTAAAATTACTGGCTGATGATCTTGCTTTTCCAATTATTGATTTACCGACAAATCATACATTAGGTGAAGTTTCCCGCCATATTTTGAATTATTTGAATGATCATGAGGCAGAGCAACTGTATTATGCATTGCATGTTCAAAAAGAGTTTTCCAATATGCTCATCAAAGGATACAGTTTAAGTGCTCTATTAGAACAATTAGGCTATCTTTTAGCACGTCCAGCCCTTTTATTGAATCACAGGGGAGAAAAGATTGCCCAAAGTCATGATTTTTTGAAGGAATCAATGAAGGATATTAAACAGGAGATCCTTCAGAAGGTGAATGAAGACTTACTTGTTGCACGAGAAGGAACAACGTTTTCAATCCCATCAAGGGAACATCAAAGTGTTTCTACTTTTCCGGTTCCTACAAAGCGTCAATATCCAAGTATGCTCGTCATTTTCGATTCCCTCACCTTACCATATCCTTCTTCACAAATGGCAATAGAACAGGCAGGCAATGTCATTTCATTTACAATCGTAAAAGAACAAGCAATCGAAGAAAACTCGAGATTGTTAAAAAATAACTTTTTCGCTGATTTAATCGAAATGAAAATCCAGTCCGATGAAGAGATATTTAGCCGATCTAACTATTACGGACTCCAAAAAGGCATGGAGAATGTATGTGTAGTATGTACAATCGACGCTCAAGGGGAAGTATATGAAACGTTGCAACTTTACGAAAAAAAAGTCGGAGAGTTGCATAATAGCGTTTACGACCAGCTTGAAGATGATATTATACATGGAGGTTTCGAAGCTACTTTATTTACAAAAGGAAAGTACTTCGCCATGATTTTACAGTTTCCAAAATATAGTGAGGAAGAAATTAATGCGATCACACAATTCATAGAAAATGTCCAAGCAAACTTCAATGGAGATTTCACCCTTTCCTTTGGAGTAAGCCGCTCAGTGTCATCCCTTAAAGAAATACCTACCACTTATCATGAAGCTGTTGAAGCGATACTGACAGGATACGAACAAAATTTAAAAGGGTTTATAAAATATTACAAAACAAGGGATTTGGAGGAATTGTTAAAATCCCTTCCTCGTAAAGAATTAAAAGCCCTTTATGAAAATACATTAAAATCATTGGCCTATCCAAAAACAAAGGAAGAGCAGGAACTAGTAAAAACGATTCAAGTTTACTTAGATGCTCAATGTGAGTTTTCGGAAACGTCAAGAAAATTATTCGTTCATCGAAACACGGTGAAATATCGAATAGAAAAAGCAGAGGAATTGCTAAGCTGCTCCCTTCGTGATCCGATTGACTCTTTGCGGATACGCGTCGCCATCATCATCGGCTCTATTCTAAAAGAAGAGGAAGAGGCTTTTAGTTAAGAAAAACGGGACAAGAAGAATGCTTAGTTCCTTTATGTTCAAAACCTGTTTCTATTGTTTACAGAGTGCTTTGGACAGAATTGTCGCTTTATTATTACCGCGTGAGTTTTTAAAGATACTGGTTGGTTATGACCTCCGTCACAACCAACCAGTATCTTTTTTTCTGTAATCTTATGGCGTTTGCCTGTCCGTCGCCCTCCTACAACGTATAGAAACAGGTAAATGCATTTTTGGATAGCTAGAGAAAAGCTAATTTCCTATTTATAGGAGAAGCTCTCCAAGATACAATTTCGTTCGCTATTTCCCTTCTTTATGAGTCAAACACTTACTATGTCTCTTTATTTTCACAACAGAACCATCCAAATAGTGAAAAAATTCGCTATACCCCAATTTCGATCCACTTCTTTTGTCGGCAAAACATCATTACTATAGCCGGCAACCATCGCTTTCTCTCTATATGATTCAAAAAAAATCCCTCCTCATGAGGTCACTAATTATCGAAACTCTTTGTTTAATTCGTTAAGAAACTTTTTCTCTTTCTCAGACTCAATCAACCAATTGATTCCATAACAACATTAGATTCGAATAACACTGTTTTAAACTCTAAAAACGTTATTATATTAGTGAGCTACATTATTATACAAAATAAAAAGTTATACTTCTTTAGGTCAGTTAGCCAAAGAACGAACTTTTATTATCTATTGCAAACAAGGAAGTTTAGGTTTGTGTTCATTTGCACAAATAATTGTTCAAAATGAAGAACAAAAATACCTCATAGAGATATTTCTCCATGAGGTATTTCCAGAAAGGATATTTATTTTTCGAAAATCGTTCCTTTTTTGAAACTTGAGCCTTTAAAGGCATATTTCGATAGAAGGTAGTAAGCTACTCCTGCTACTACTACACCAATTATCCATGCCAGCTCGACCTCTACAAATGCAGCGGCCGCACCGATCAACATCGCGATCAAGCCTGCTGGATTATATCCGGCATAAGGACCTTCTTCATTGTATAAGTCGGTAGTATTAACTTTTTGTTTTCTTAAAATATAATATTCGACTAAGAGTATTGAAATAACCGGTCCTAAAAATGCAGAATAGATTAATACGAACAAATTCAGACCTGCAGCCGATGACTCTTGTACAAGCAACCAAGGGAATGCACAAAGAGCAAGCAATCCTGTTATAATCGCAGATACTTTATATTTAAGTTTTGTTAGCAATGTTATAACATATGCTGGTGGTACAACGTTTGCTACCATATTTGTCGCAATTACTGTTAATACAATAAATGCCGATACAGCTACAGAAATATAAGGATTATCAATAACGATTGGGAGTGCCATAGCAGGATTCGTTACACCTGTTGCAGAAGCCAACATTGCTCCGATAACAATAACAAAACCATATGCAAGAGTGATTGGTGTAAAGTATAATAATCCACGTTTCTTATTACTTATACCAGTTTTCAACTCTCTGGAATAGTCTGCAGCACTAACAAAGATACCTGCATAATTCCCTAAAAAGACCATGATGAGCCCGAAGAACGGTAATCCCCACGAACCTTCAGCTTTTACCCAAGTATGAGCAATTTCAGTGCTATAGTTTGATACAAGAAGACCAAACACATAAATAAGTCCTATCATGAAAACAATCGAAGCAAATGTCTCTACCCATTTGATTGCATGGAAACCATATAGCGATATAACAATTTGAATTAACTGTAGTACAACGAAACAAACAAATATGTTATCAAATGATCCATCCGTAACGATCTTCGCTATTTCATTTAAAGCTGTACCACCAATCCAACTTTGAATTCCGTACCATACAATTGCAGGTATACCACGTAATAAAGAAGAAATAACTGTACCTTTTGTTCCAAATGACATTCTAAGTTGTACAACATATGGAATACCTTTTGTATAGCCTAGACGGTCATTTAATGCGAAAATTGTTGAAATGATCGCAATTGAGATTAAAGCTGCCAGCATTGTCTGGAAAACATTTAACGTTGCCACTCCTGCTACAATTACACTGGCTCCTAATGTCATATTACCTATGTTAACCCCATCGCCCATCCACATGAAAATATAGTCTCTTGGTTTAACAGTCCTATCTTTATCAGTTTTCGGATGTAGTGATTCATCCAATCCCGTGATATGTTCAATCTGCGTCACTTTTGTATCGTAACTTTCATTTGTTGTAGACATATGCCATACTCCTTTTTTATCGTATGATGTTTTGAAGCTACGTTTATTTTAACGATAAATAAAGTTTAACCTGTTACTAAATAATTATTACACTATAATCAGTGTTTGCATTTGGAAGGGTAATTTTCTCCCCATAATTGGCAGTTTCACTTTAATTAGTTAAATAACCTCGAGTTTCATTGGATTAACTTTTTTATCCTCTCGGAAACGTTTTCATAATGATGAACATACTTATTATACATAGCTTTATAAAGAAGGTCTTTATGTCTATTAAACAAAATGTACAAGCCTTTACTATATACTGTGCATAACAATAGTTACAATAATGGCTCCATTGAACAATCTTTTGTACACATTGAACAATCTATTTCTATGGAAATATAGGAATTTAGACATAAATAATGTCTCTGGAAAATAAGTGGCAATAGCGAAAATTCAGATTGATAGGTAAGAAAGTTTAAAAACTAAATTACATACTAAAAATTCTTCAAGGTATTTAGTGAATCAATAGTTTCATTCTAGTCTCCTAAAAGAAAAAGCACTGGAATTTTACCAGTGCCGTGCAGATAGTGAGAGACTATTTCTCGATTAAAATTAGTACATTAAATTAGTTATACTTTTCTCTTGGCAATCATTTCAATCTCTACTTCCGCACCTAACGGTAATGCTAAAACTGCCACACAAGTTCTAGCTGGGTATGGATCGTTGAAGAACTTTTTATATACTTCATTCATAGACGAAAAATGATCCATATCCGTCAGATATACATTTACTTTCACAACATCATCATGTGTTAGATTTGCTGCTTCTAATACTTCCAATAAATTTGTAAAACATTGTTTGGTTTGTTCTGCAATATTTCCTTGCAAGTTTTCTCCTGTCTCTGCATTCATTGCTGTCTGACCAGATAAAAAAATAAAGTCATCCGCTTCTACTGCATGTGAATATGGCCCTGATGCTGTTACATTTTTTGCACTATACGTCTTTCTAACCATTCAATAACACTTCCTTATCTTTTCAATGATAAAATTTAATATTTATGGATTTTTTCCCGTTCAAGAAGTTCGGTAATCTTTAATCCGATTTGAACTAATAACATTTCTTCAGCATCATCAAAATTCATCCCTGTAATCTCCTTGATACGTTCAATACGATATACAGCTGTTTTATGGTGGATAAAAAGAAGTTGAGAAGCTTTTGTCGCATTTTGATTGCATTGTAAAAAAACTTTTAATGTGGTTAACAAATCAGTTTTATTTGTATGTTGATAATTTAACAGTGTCTGTAAAGATGGCGGAATAAAAGTCTTTAACTCTTCGGAATTAGTGAATTGACCGAGCATCCTAAAAACCCCTAATTCAGAATAAGATGTAATGGATTCTTTACCATTTAAAACATCTCCAAATTCCAACGCATCTTGAGCCTTTATATAACTTTCGGAAATATTATTTATATGTTCTGATAGTGTCCCTATCCCAACTTGAATAATTATTTCGTTATCTTGTCTTTTCACCAAATCTAAAATGGTCGATACTCTTTCTTTAATTTTGATCAACCATTCTCGATCTTCAATATCGACTTTCCAAAGCACTACTTTTAAACCGCTTTTACTGCCAATAATCGCATCTGGTACATACTGATAAATAGCTTCGTGAAGCAACGTCTCTTCATTGCCTTTAGATATTCCTCGTTTCACTTGTTTCAAAGAGATCGATTCATTGTTCTTGCTTATTTTGAATAACACAACTGCAAATGATCCTTCTATATCCCAACCAATTAAATTGGCATCTTGATAAAGAATATTGGAAGGTATTTTTCCCTCGATTAATTGTTCCAGTAAATCATTTTTAAATCGTTTGTTTACTTCTGCCACAGCAAATTTCTTGACTAATTCTAGCGAAAGTGAAGTTGCAGCATTTTCAACTGCAATAAAATCAAGCTCTTCCAAAGGTTTATTCATTTCACCGATTAATAGGTAAGTTTTTATATGGTTAATTGTTTCAATTGGAACGACTATTTGATGTCCAATTTTCTCTTTTTGTTCAAGGTACTTAACAATTTGCCGGTAATGAGGGAATTTCATCTCTTCTGTTTTGTCAAAGTGATAATATTTTTCGATAATCTCGAAATTGGTTAGATAAGGGAGTGTGGAAGCTAAACAAAAGAAATTTCGGTCAAATAAGGCGACAGGATTTCCAATTAGTTTCTCTAATGTCTCAATGATTTTTTCTGGACTTTCATCAGCCAACGATAAAGCGGTAAACTGGTCATGAATTTCTTTATAATACTGAAGTTTTTTTACTTGAGTATTCAAAATTTCTCCCATCACAGGATACAGAATATCAACATAAGGAACTTCTTTAGGAATTTGGATGATCGGCAATTTACACTTTTCCCCTTCATCGATGATAGACTGGGGAATCTCATTTACAAAACGATGGTTTTTAATCACTAATGCACTAATTTCTTTTTCAGCTAATTTCGCAATAAACTGCTTTTGCTCCTGTTCGTTAAAAAAACGAATAGGATATAAACTTGTCAAAATTAATTCTCCACCTATTAACCAGTCAGTAATGTCTGGAGCTTCCATAATGGTTGAACCTTTTACAACTTTATGCAAATATTTTTCCCCGCTTAATACAACTGCCTTTTTGAGTGAGGATAATTTCAAAACATCTTCAACACGAAATTCCAAATAGCTTCCCTCCTCTCTACTAAGAAAAGGACCGAGAAATACCTCAGCCCTTTGTAATCCTTTATTACCTGTTAATCACAACATATAAACTCTTTTATAGTTTTGGAAAATGACCGTTTTCATAAACAACCTGACCATTTACAATGGTTGTCTTAACTTTTCCTTTAAATGTCATACCTACATATGGTGAATGTTGATGACGATAGAACAAATCTTCTTTTTCTAATCTAAAGCTTTCATCTAAATTAACGATTGCGAAATCTGCATCATAACCAACAGCAATATCACCTTTATTGGATAAACCAAATATTTTTGCAGGATTTACTGCCATTAAAGCAACAATCTTTCCCAAAGGTAAATTACGTTTTGCATAGCCTTCTGTCAGCATAATATTAAATGTTGATTGTGCCCCAGAAATACCACCCCAACCTTCGAAATAATTATCCGTAATCGTCTTCATTGAAGCCGGTGCTGGAGAATGGTCAGAGGAAATCACATCAATTTCACCATTAGCAACTGCCACCCATAAATCTTCTAACTCATCTTCATCTCGTAAAGGAGGCGCGCATTTGGCTAACCCACCTTTTTCTTCTAGGTCTTTTACAGTTAATGATAAATAATGTCCACATGTTTCTACTGTCACATCTACGCCTCTGCGTTTTGCTTCTTCCACTTCTTGAACTACTTTTCTGCTACTCGCATGAACGATATGTAGTTTACATCCCGTTGCTTCCGCATAAGAAATAATTCTTCTAACAGCTTCTATCTCTGAAATAATCGGTCTTGACTCAACAAAATCACGTGCAGAAGTTTTCCCTTCTTGCAACTTCTTCGTTGCAAGCTGTTCACAAATTACCGTACTTTCCGCATGGACAGCAAGTAGTGAACCAATAGAGGCGATTTCTTTCATTCCTTTATAAAGCGTTGCATCGTCAGCATGATGGAAATCATCTATACCACTTGGCGACATAAATGCTTTAAAGCCGATGACACCATTATCGTAAAGTTCTTTTAAATTATCAATATTCTCCGGTACTAGCCCGCCCCAATAGTTCGGGTTAATAACAGATTTCTCTTCGGAAAGTTTTCTTTTTAAATCTAAATTTTCTTTGTTTATCGTTGGGGGTGTACTGTTTAAAGGCATATCAAAATAAGTCGTTACTCCTCCCGCAGCCAAACTTTTACTTCCTGTTTCAGCGCCTTCCCATTCCGTTCTTCCAGGTTCATTAAAATGCACATGAGAATCTATTAAACCGGGGAAAACATGAAGACCTTCTGCGTTTATTTCGTTAGCACCTTTTGAACTAATTCCTTCATTTATTGATACTTCGGCAATCTTGCCATCCTTAATCGCAATATCTCCTTTTGCAACTGACTGAGAAGTTACAATGTGACCATTTCTTATAATTAAATCGTAATTTGTCATAATTATCGCTCTCCCTTTAGTAAAAAAGTTCGAAATTCTATTTTATTTTACAGCTACTAATAGTTTCCCGATTGGTTCTCCTACGATTCCTTTTTGTAAATCGAAAACTACATTACCGCGAACAATCGTTTTTGTTACACGACAGTCGATTTTTCTGCCCTCATAGGCACTATGTTTGTTTTTATAATATAAATCTTCTCTTTTAACAACATAGGATTGGTTTGGATCTAATAATATAATGTCTGCATCTTTAGATACAGCTATTTCCCCTTTATAAGGCAAGCTAAAACGTTTGGAAGGGTTAAATGCAATCAAATCGACAAACTTTTCAACCGCTAAACCACGTTGCTTTACAGCTAAATCAAACATTAAATCAACGTTATTCTGAACCCCACTAATTCCGCCCCATGCTTCAAATATATTGCCTTGTTTTAGGTCTTCCGTACATGGTGAATGGTCAGAAGTTAACCAGTCGATATTGCCATTCAATAACTCGTCCCATAATTTTGCTTGGTCTTTAGCTTTTCGAAGTGGCGGCTGACATTTTGCTTTTGGACCAATTTCCGCTACTTGCTCAGCAGTCATCGCAAAATAGTGTGGACAAGATTCAACCGTTACATCTAATCCTTCCGAACGTGCTTTTAAAATTACCTGAATGGCTTCTGAGGTACTAATGTGTACTAAGTGTAATTTACAACCTGTTTCCTTTGCAAACAAAATGGCACGCTGAACAGCATCTACTTCGGTGAAAATTGGACGTGAATCAACATAATCCGCTGCGGATGTACGGCCTTCTCTAATCATTTCTTCCGTAAGCTTAGACGTAACTGAAGGGTTTTCAGCATGGATACATAAAATCCCACCCAATTCTGCTATTTTTTGCATTCCCTTATACATCGTATAATCATCGACATTAGTAAAGTCTCCAGGAATATCACTCGTAATATCTGAAAGGAAACATTTAAATGCTAAAACACCTGCATCAGACAATTCTGCTAGTTTATCTAGATTTTCGGGTACAAGTCCGCCATAGAAACCATAGTCAACATAGTTTTGGTCAATTGCAGCATCAAGTTTAAGATTAAGAGCTTCTTTATTAATTGTTGCCGGTAATGCATTCAGTGGCATTTCAACATAACTTGTCGTACCTCCAGCTGCCATTGCTTTTGACCCTGTTTCAAATCCTTCCCACTCAGTTCTACCAGGTTCACTAATATGAACATGCGTGTCAACCATTCCAGGCATCACATATTGCCCACTAGCATCAATAACTTCTTTTGCTTCATCTGTTATTTCCATAGCTATACAAGCAATTTTTTCATTTTTAACTCCGATATCGACTTGACGGACTCCATCACGAAATACAACATTTCCATTTTTAATAATTAGATCATACATCATTACAGTTCCTCCCTAGTATTAGGATATTTCATCTTCTATTGAATTTAACGCCTTTTGATAGCTATCATGAATATAGCTCTAATTGCCCCTGTAAAGAACGACATATCATAAAGTAGCTTAATAACAGGAACAAATTGACCTATTAAACTAAATCTCTTTAGCTTTTCCCAAACTATTTTGAGCTATTCGGACTTTGAATTTTTCAACATGTTTATTTTAACTATTTGAACACTTAGATTTAAAAAAATTTTACTTTTTTCCCTACTTTAAATTACTCCGTTCACTACATAGCGCGGTTTCTCGTTATTTAATACTTTTACAATATTTTCAGCTGCCATTACGGCCATCGCATCTCGAGCTTCAAATGTGGCGTTACCAATATGAGGGGTTAAAACAACATTTTTTAGTTTTTTCAAGCCTTCACCAATAGAAGGTTCAAATTCAAATACATCTAATGCTGCACCTTCAATTACTTCCTCATTTAACGCCTTTATAAGAGCTACTTCTTCTACAATAGGACCACGTGCACAGTTTATTAAATAAGCTGTTCTTTTCATCATTTCAAATTGTTTCGCACTAAACATGTGTTTCATACTTGGGTTATATGAACAATTCAGTGTAATAAAATCAGATTGAGTTAATAATTCGTCAAGTGAAACATATGTAGCATTTAATGATTTCTCTATCTCTTCGCTTTTTTGGTGTGGGCTATAGTATACAACTTTCATGTCAAACGCCGCAGCCCTTTTTGCGACTGCTTGTCCTATTTGTCCAAATCCCACAATTCCAATTGTTTTTCCTGTTACTTCACGACCACGGAAATAAAGTGGTGCCCAGCCATTAAAGCCAACTGTTCGGCATACTTCATCACCTTCTACCACCCTCCTTGCAACCGCTAGCAAAAGAGCTATCGTTAAATCTGCTGTTGCTGCAGTAGAAGCAATCGGTGTATTGGTAGTGGGAATTCCTTTAGCTGCTGCATATTCAAAATCTACATTATTGAAGCCTGCTCCATAATTTGCGATAATTTTCAAGTTCGGAGCTAGATCAATAATTTCTTTTGTGACTGGTGTTGATAATAAACTTAATAGGGCATCTTTATCTTTAATACGTTCTTTTAATGTTTCTTCTGAAATTAACGTATCACCCTGGAATACCTCTACCTCATGCCTTTCTTCTAACAAGTCTAGTCCCTTTTGTGGAATTTCCCCTGCAACTAAGATTTTGGCCATTCTAATAAACACCTCTTCAATATTTTTTGTAATAGGAGGATAATTTCCTAACAATTAATATTCCCTTAATCCACTCATATTATAGATGCGAAACCATCTAGCAAGCGCTTTCAACAAAGACTTATTATTTGTGATTTACTTGTTTCTTTCAAAATTATATACAACAGTTAATTATACTAGAGAGGGGAACAGAGATTCATTTGATAATGAAGATAAAATGTAGGTCATACTTTTAGTAAAAGCGGATAAATATTATTGTCCTTTTTCTTATTTACTTTCGATAAAAGTAGGTTATGGCTGTGTATGAGTGATTTGTCTTTCCTTTTAACGTTTATGAGCAATTCTCCTAATTTACTGCATATTTAAAGGCCATTTATTTTTATGATATAATTAATAATACCGAATCATTAAGTTGAATTAATTCAAAGATTAGTTAGATTATAATGATAAAAATTGACTATTTTATAAAAGGTGTGTGTCACAACAAGATGAAAACAACTGTCGTTTATAAAAAAGGTGAACAATTCGAAATAAAAGCAGATTTTTATCCCACCGCTACACAGTCTGCTCCTGTCATTGTTTATATTCATGGTGGGGGGCTATTTTGGGGATCTAGAGAAGATATGAAAGCTGAACAGGTTGAATTTTATGTACAGGCGGGATTCAATGTATTTTCGATTGACTATCGGCTTGCACCCGAAACAAAAATTCCTGCTATAAAAACAGATATTGAAGATGCACTTTCCTGGCTAAAACTTGAGGGTATACAACAGTTTGACTATAATCCAGAAAAAATAGCAGTGGTTGGCAGCTCAGCTGGTGGCTACCTTGCCCTTTTATCTGGTACATTCGATATAAAACCACAAGCAATTGTCTCGTTTTATGGATACGGTGATATTACTGGAGAGTGGGCACTAAAACCAAGCCCGCACTACAAAAAAATGACAGTTGTCCCAAAAGAACTTGCCGACATGCTCGTATCAAATGAAGTCATTACCGTTGGACCGATTCAAAAACGTTATGCCATCTATATGTATGCAAGACAAAATGGTGTTTGGATTGATAAAATAAGCGACATGGGAGAAAAAGATCTTCTACCGTTTCGCCCAATAAATTCTGTAAATGCGGATTATCCGCCAACACTTTTATTACATGGAACATCAGACGAAGATGTTCCATATGAACAATCAGTAAACATGTCTGAAGCATTGACGAAAGCTGGAGTTGAAAACCAGTTGATAACTATTCCAAATGGCAAACATGTATTTGATGAGGATTGGCAAAGTGAGTCTGTGCAAAATGCATTTGATGATGTCATTCAGTTTCTAAGAAAGCATCTTCAAAAAGACAATTGATCCAAAACAAGAGAGGGTGTCCACTTATTTTTAGTGGAACACTCTTTTTCATTTTTCTAAAAATCACAACGGGTTAATCGTGTTGCAAGGTTAACCGTTGTATATATATTAAACAATGATAAATCAGGCTTTTGAATAGATGCCAACATACCAATGGCGCTACCAACTGAATGCCCAACAAAAGGTACCTCTTTTAGTTCTAGTTCAGTAAATATCTCTATTAAATCCTGTGCATATCCACGAATTTCACTGTATCTTCCAGGTTATAAACTATAACCAAACTTCCCTGAACCTAATCTTATCACAAGCGATGGTGATGGTTCATCGCTCCCCCCGCGGAGGCCAACAGGACGTTGGTCACGAAGGCTTTGCCACAGGAGGTGGCAAAGCCTTCGTTCCTTTGTCCCCACCTGAAACGGAAATCAGCGATATTTATCATTCCTTCAAGCACCGAAACCCCAGTGTTCACAGGACATTTTTAAATACTTTCCTATCCCTCAAAAAAAAAAAAAAAAAACACCCTTACCATTCCTGGCAAGAGTGCTCTATAAATGTTGTTGTAATAGTCTTTTTAAGTAAGCCGCCTTTGCCGTACATTCATTAGAAAGTTTTAAACCACCACTCCTCAAAGTGGGTGTTCGCAGAAACTATCCTGCATGTCCTCATTGTCTAAAAAGAGAATAAGGCGTGTCATTCCAGCTCTATATAAAACTCCCTGTTACAGCTTAAAGGTTAAAACTTAATATCCATACGTACAATGCAGCTTATGTTTATATAATATACTCTTCTCAACAATTTATCAATGGAAATGATTTCATTTTATGATTAGGTATAATAGAAAGTAAAGATATGCTGGAATGAGGGTGTGATGAAGTGGATAACAACCAACCAAATAGTGAGCTTGAGGAAATTAGTGATGAAGAATTACAGCTACTAGTTCTGGAAGCACAGCGAGAGGCACTTGAAAAAGAAGCGTTAGAAAAAACGAGGTCAAAATCTAAGCGACCTTTTCCAAGATGGATTTTTTGGACAATGGCTTTCGTTTTGTTCGTCAATACATTTGCGATGATTTTTCAAATTTACTCCATTCCTGCCATTGAATTTATCAAGACCTCCGCTAGGCTTTCTGCACAGGAGGATATTGCCCGATATAAAGAGGCTGTAGTTGTTGTTTTAACAGATGACAGCAAAGGAACTGGATTTTCTATTTCTAGTGAAGGAAAGATTCTCACTAATTATCATGTTGTGGAGGATAATGACAACGTAATAGTTGGTTTTCCTGAAGCGGGACGTTTTAATGCAGCTGTTATACAAACCTATCCATCTATTGACCTTGCAGTATTACAGGTCGATGAAGAAGACTTGCCTTATTTAGAGCTTTCGGAAAACCCCTCCTATGAATTCGGTGATCCTATCACATTTATCGGAAATCCTCTCAAATTTACCGGGATTGCGAATGAAGGGTCATTAATTGATTTTCACCAACTAAGTGATTGGAATGTTCCTGTAATGATGATGGAAGCTCCAGTATATAGAGGAAATAGTGGAAGTCCTGTTTTAAATGAGGATGGACAAGTAATTGGTGTTGTATTTGCCACTTTAGACAATGAGGAGCATGGGAAAGTTGGATTGTTTATTCCGATTGAGGAATACTATAAAGCACTAAAATGATTGCAGAAAACCCGTTAAGCACTAGTATGCTTAACGGGTTTTTTCATGTTGTTTTCGTATGGAGGTGAACCTCTCTCGTTCACGCTATTTTTGCTCTTATATAGAAGCGAACTGCTCTCGTGTATAATAATCACTTTTCCAGATTCAAATATGTCTCACGCCAAGCAACTCGCTCTTTTTCATTCAACTCATTTTCGAGCACTTCATCCCACCGATCAAGGAATGTATTCCAAACTCGTGCATAAAGGAGGTCTTCTGATTTGTTATATAAAATAAATTCAAAACAAGGAACATCATCCACATATAATTCAGAGTTGGAGACAATTTCAGAAACTACGGTTTGAAGGTCACCATCCACAGTTTCCATTCCGTTTGCTTGTAGTGCATCTACTAGAACAACGTCTTCCCATTTTAATCTGGCCTTTTTTTCTGATGCATGCCGATAGAGGTCCAACGTTTCTTCCCCGTCCAATGCTGGTTTTATTTCTCCTTGTAAAAAAGTGCAATGACTTGGGCTATAAAGTAGGTTCTGACTTCGAGCATCTAGTTCTTCCTCAAATATTCCGTCCTCAAGCTGACTAAACCCTTTTTCTGTTAGCGCGAATACTTGATCTTTTATTTCGATTAAACGAGTTCTCTTCATAATATTGATCAAGTCTTCCATAAATAGCTGCTCCACAAGGAGTAATTCACTGATTTGCTTAGCACTTGTCAATTTTGCTTTCTGACAGGTTATCAGCATCATTTTCATTAGAACATCCATTTTTATACGCTTTACAGGTTTGTATTCCACTTCAATTGTATGAAGTGGAATCGTCCATGCGGTGGATGACACTATTTTCACTTGGATATTTTGTTGCAATTCTTTTTTTAGACGTTTTTCCAGTTCGTTCATTTTAGTATACTCCTATAGTAAAAAGCATTATTTCTTCATGATATCCTGAGAACTAATCAACCCGTTCTTATCTTTTACAATTTGAAGCAAACGACCATACATTTCTCTAGAAGTTCTTTGTTTTGCTCGTTTTGTGAACATCTGAGAGCTTCCGACCAAAACAAGCAGCTCTCTCGCTCGTGATAATGCCACATTTAATCGACGGTAATCATTTGCAAACCCTATATCTCCACTCTTATCTTGATTGTTTCTTACCATACTTAGTAAAATGACATCCATTTCCATCCCTTGAAACTTGTCCACAGTTCCAGTTCGGAAGGTCAAATGAGATAAGTTAACCTGTTGCCCTATAAGGCGGTCAATTCGTTTGACTTGTTCTCCATAAAAACTAATGACCCCAATACTTTTAAGTTCATCTGGATCCATTCTACCTTCTTTTTTAGCAGTTGCTGTAGCTTCATTCAAATCTAATAGAATCTCACGAATAGCATCTAATTCCGCTTGGTTAAATCGACTTTTTCCATCCTTCATCCGCTCTTCAAAATACGGTTTTTCGTTTGGCATATCTAGCCATAGCAGATGATCTTTTCTTTTCACATGGCGTGATTCAAGTAGATGATCCCGAGCTGTGTCAGAATCGACCAATCCGCATTGTAGTCGATAATTTTCTTCCTCATAAAACGGGGTAATTGTCTCCATTATACTTTCATGCATTCTATACTGGATTGCTAGCATCGTTTTGCTCGTCTTAGGTAAATTTTTGAATAAACGCTCGAATAATGATTCTTTCAAAAGCTTTTTCAACTCATCTTTTTCTTCCAGATTATCGCTTTCATCTAATATTGCTTGTAGTGTTTCATCTAAAGTGTCCTCCCCAACAAGAGGAGGAAGCTGATGATGGTCACCAACTAAGATAATTTTCTTACCTTTTAACATTGGTAGAAGTAACTCAGGTGGTGTTGCTTTAGAAACTTCATCTATTATAACTACATCGAAAACGGGATAGTTATCCATAAACTCCTTACGAGCTGATGCAACGCATGTTGTTCCAATTACATTGGCATGACGCACATATAGCTTGCGAATTTCATCTAAATCGTGGTCATTTGCTTCTTTTAATAATGAGTACCATTCATTTTGAACTGCTTGGGTGATTGGAAGATGATTCTTCTCTAGCTGAAGTTTTACCATTTCCTCTTTAATTTCTTTTATAGCTTCAACAGTTTTTTCGAGTGCATGTTCTGGGTTTTGAAGCAGGATTTCATCTAAAGCTTTTAGTATACGCTCCTGCTCTAAACCATCTGCATTCACTTGTTTTGTTTTTAGCTCATTGTCCTGGAGAATCGCTTCTATCTCCCCTAGTTCCTCGGTCGTCTTTTGAAAATGATTCTTTTTCATTTCCAGTTGTTCCATATAGCTTATAACAGTTTCTACTGTTTTTTCTAATTTTACAATAGATCCTTCCATTTCGAACTTTTTGTCTTTTAGCTCTGATGAGGTTGGTAGTGAATCGATTGGAGCAATTTCTGTTTGTAGCTGTTTTACTTTATTCTTCAAAAGCTCTAGCTGATTCTTTTGGCTGACTGCCATTTTGGCTAATTCAATTTTGAGTTGTTGAAGAGCCAATGATTCTCTGCTAGTATCACTAACCACCTGGGTTTTAATCGTTTGAAATTTTTTTATCGAACTATTTTTTGCCAACTGAACGGCCGATTTCTGCTTCATAACAAATTTTTCTCTTACATAGAGACCCTCTAGTAAAATGGCTAATTTCTCCGTCGTGAGATCGTCATCTCCAGAGGTCATTATATTTTTCAATCTATTCATAAACTGATGAATTTCTTTTATCGTATAGGTCGAATCAAAAAGAATACCACTTCTTCCAATATTATTTCGAACATTTTCCACGGGAAATTTGTATTTTCGAAGTAGCTTTTCTACATAATCTATTGCCGATAATAAGCGAGCATTTAAATCCTGCCAATCGACGAAGGTTTTAATATGATCTATTAGTTCATCTAACTCTGCCGTTTGCTGTTGTAAGGGTACAGAAAGTTCCATATTATATTCTGCCATTTTACTTTTCAGCTGGTCGATTTTTCTAATAGAATCTATTTCTTTCCGGAACAACTCAAGATGATTTAGTTTTACTTCTGTACTTTTATACTTTTCTCTAGATTCTTCCATGGACGTTTCCACTTTATGTAAGGAATCTATCGCCTCTCGGTATGAAAGGAGATCTTGTACTTCTTTCGTCTTTACTAGTAGATGACTAACTTTTTCTAATAACTCATCTTTCGAAGAATTCGATTCGATGAATTGTTCCATTTTTTTAATTTCGTTGGATAAAGCTTCTGACTTGCCTTGTTCTTCTAGAACATTAATTTCTAACTGTTCATGGTCTTTTTTCAATAACACTAATTCTTTTTTTAGCTTTTTAATTTCTTCGATTCTTACTTCATATTCAACTTTCGCTTCCGCTTTTTGTTCAATCGCTTTTTTTAATAATATTTGTTCCTTATTTAATTCCTCAATTTGATGCTCAGATTCAATTATCTGTTCAAGAAGCTGACCTTCTTTTAAGGAATGCTCGTCCAATTCATTCTGTAAAGTAGCTAAGGTTTGTTCTTTCCAGTACTGTCCTACATTTTCTTCAATAAACCTCTTGCCTTCTTCTTCAATACTTTCTGTCCTACCGAATCGTAGAATACGTATTTCTTTGTTTGAAAGTAATCTACTAAGGGCATTGTCTACTGCTAAATTAGATTGAGACGCAACAAGCGTACGTAAGCCGGCCTTAGCATTTTGCTGACATATTTCAGATATTACTGTCGTTTTTCCAGTTCCAGGTGGACCTTGAATGACATACAGATCCTCTGCAGACATCGCCCCCATAACTGCTTCCTGTTGAAATTCGTTTAGCTGGTTATGGAATTCTAATTCTTTACGTTTTGCGTTTATACGAATGGTCGGTCGGTCTTCAAATAAGATTTTCTCAAGGTTTGGATTGGCAGCAAATCCATTTTGCAAATCTTCAAATCCCTTTCGCAGACGTCTTATTTGGCTAAGGGAGGCAAAATTACTAAACACTGCCTCTTTCGATTTAGGATTCCATTGGTTTTTCCTAGCTAGTTCACGAAACTTGGGTTTGATCTCTATTTCTATCGTTTGTTTTACTCTGTCTGATTTCAAAATATCGCCAACATCGTTTTGGAATCCTTTTAACGTAACACTAAGACCTCTTAGATTTTTCCATTCGTTCGCATTCATCGTACAACCATGCAATGTCATACGACTAAAATCTGCATTGAAAACAAGTTTAGAGTACGGACTAGTTATATCTGCAATATCTGCATTACGTTCTTGAATCTTCAAGTAGCCTTCCCAGCTAGAAATTCGTTTTTTCACATACTCTGAACGCTCTTCTGCAACAGGAAGATCTTGAATTTTCGTGTGTAGTGCAAGTGGCATTCCTGCTCCATTATTTCTAGCAGTAACAAATGTCAAATTAACGGGAAGTCGACGATTTGTTCGAACTGGAACCTTTGGACCCCTCACATAAAAGCCAGTTGCAAGCAAGCCATCCTTTTGCAAGATACACTCCATCACCAATACTCGATTATCTACTTTTTCTGTTAGCTTAATGTTTGTTACATTATCAAAATATATGGAAAGCGGCGTATTCCCATGGTTATTTAACGGGCGCTTTTCGATATGTACTTCAAAAGAACTTTGTATGTTAAAAAAGGCATGTTCATCAGTTGACCATTCCTGAATTCCTTTGCGCGCCTTATTTGTAATCATTAAATTACAGCGCATCGTTTTAACTAAGGTTGCTGATTGGCTCATGAACAAACCTCCTTCTTTATAGTAGTGTTTACGTATTTTGTCCAACTTATATATGTTATCATTTTTACCTTAGAAAATGCATAATCCAACTTATCTATCTTTTCTTTTAAACTAATCACATATAATTCCAATGACAATTATGGCAAAATTATGAAATTTTAGTGAATTAACCATTGCCAACTCTATTAATCTTTATTATGATAGGTTTACAGTTTTTAGATGGAAAATTCTAAAAATTAAATATATTTTAGGAGGAACGTGCATGGCGAATAATATTGGAAATGCTTCAAACACGGTGAAACCCCTAGAAAAAAGGAAAAAATTGTCGAAAAAAGGCGTAGATCCAAGCTACAAAAAGACAACGGATAGTCCCAACTATTCGGTGATCGCTGAAAGTACAGAATTTAAGACCTTAAAAAGGAAGAAGAAAAAATTTATATTACCTATTACAATATTTTTCTTACTAAGTTATATTTTGCTTCCTATTTTGACCTCCTATACGACTATTTTAAATAATAACGCCTTTGGAGATATAGCTTGGGTTTGGATTTATGCTCTTTTACTTTTTGTGATGACCTGGGTATTATCCATGATCTATGTACGTAGAGCAAATGATTTTGATAAAGAAGCCGAGAAGATTTTTGAAAAAGAGAAGGCTGGTGATTATGAATGAATGCAATAGGATTATCATTTTTTGTAGGAATAGTAGCATTGACTTTATTTGTTACGTATATTGCCTCGAAACGTACAAATTCAGCGAGTGAGTTTTATACAGCTGGTGGAGGATTAACTGGCTGGCAAAACGGGATTGCAATTGCTGGAGATTACTTATCCGCAGCCTCTTTCTTAGGTATCGCAGGAGCAATTGCGCTTTTTGGTTTTGATGGATTCTTCTATAGTATAGGTTATTTAGTTGCGTACTTGGTCGTGTTATATATTGTAGCTGAACCATTACGCAATCTTGGAAAATATACGCTCGCTGATATGATTACTGCCCGATTTGATCAAAAAAAGATTCGTGCAGCTGCTGCAATAAGTACATTAACAATTGTTTTGTTTTATATGATTGCACAGCTTGTAGGTGCAGGCGCACTTATTCAATTATTATTAGGAATCGATTACTGGATCGCAGTGCTTCTAGTGGGTGTCATGATGACTATTTATGTACTTTGGGGTGGAATGGCCGCCACTAGCTGGGTACAAATTATTAAAGCCGCTTTGTTGATGGTCGGAACAGTTCTTATTTCTTTCTTAGTATTATGGGAATTCGACTTTAATATTTTTGGAATGTTCACCGAAATGAAGTCTGCCACTGCTAATGGTGAAGCATACCTACATCCAGGTGTGAAATATACAAATGGATTAGATACGATATCGATGATGATTGCATTAGTACTTGGAACCGCTGGTTTACCACATATATTAATGCGTTTTTTTACTGTAAAAGATGCAAAAACTGCTCGTAGCTCCGTTGTTTATGCTACTTGGATTGTAGGAATTTTCTACGTATTAACTATTTTCTTAGGATTTGGTGCTGCTGCAATGGTAGGTTCTGATAAAATTATTGCTGCAAATCCAGCTGGAAATATGGCTGCACCTTTACTTGCACAAGCTTTAGGCGGCGACATTTTAATGTCATTTGTCTCTGCAGTTGCATTCGCTACAATTTTAGCAGTAGTCGCAGGACTCGTTTTATCAGGTGCCTCCGCTTTTGCACATGACTTATATGGACAAATTATTAAAAAAGGAAAAGTAACAGAAAAAGAACAAATGAATGCTGCTCGTCTTGCTTCAGTTGGAGTTTCCGTCTTCTCTATTCTATTAGCGCTCGGTGCACAGACTATGAACGTGGCATTCTTAGTATCACTTGCTTTTTGTATAGCAGCAAGTGCCAACTTACCAGTAATTATTTATACAATCTATTGGAAAAACTTTAATACAACTGGCGCCTTAGCTGCAATCATTACTGGTCTTGTTACCGCACTAATACTCGTCGGCTTAAGTCCCAACTTGTGGGCGGTAGATGGTTCAATGTTCTTTACAGGTGAAGCAATTTTCCCACTAACTAATCCTGCTCTTATCTCGGTTCCAGCTGGATTTATAGGTGGCTGGATCGGAACACTAGTGGGGACCCGTGCAGATCAACGAAAATATGCGGAAGTCGATGTAAAAGCAAATATTGGATTGAAGTAAAATAATTCCTTGAAAAAACCGATTCCTATTGGGAATCGGTTTTTTCATTCATAATTACTTAGCTTGGTCTGGAAATACTCTTTTTACTGTATCTGAAAATTCATCAAAAAATCCTTCGACTGGTTCATCAGCCCGAATTCTTTCCCCGTAGTCTTTAAACTGCTTGCTAAAATCGGGATTTGCGGATACATATACATTTTTGAAATTAGCATTTTCAGCTTTGGCTGCATCTGAAATTTTAGTTTTTAATGCTTCCGTCTCATCTACACCTTCTTTAAGGTCCACCGCCACATATGCATTATTGTCCGTAACTAGTACACTTGCCGATTCCACTTCTTCTAACTCTTTAATCTTATTAGACACTTCATCCGCTAGCTCTACTTTTCTTCCTTCTGTACCATTTGCTACTCCATTACCTGTTGTTCCACCATTTGTAACGTCATCATTACCATTCATGTCTTCATTTACCGTATTCTTGTTTTCCGTTGCTTTATCAGTGCCGTTGTCTGTTGCCTTATCGTCATTATTAGTTCCGCAAGCGGTCAATAAGCCGATGAGAAGCATCATAATAACTAATTTCAGTAATTTATTCACTATATCTTTCCTCCTTTTAATTTGCTATACAAATAGCTTGGTCTATTTAAAATGAATTATGCGTAAGTTCATAAAAACTGGGTCAATCTTTGATATAATTTATTTAATGAAAATCAGATAAGGGGAGATTATTAAAAATGAGTATGGATATTATTAAGCAGCTTGAGACATCATACGATGAAATGGTCAGTATTCGACGTTATTTACATATGCATCCCGAAGTATCATTTCAAGAAACCGAAACAGCAAAATATATACAAAAATTCTATGCAGATTTACAAATACCTTTCCAAGCAAATATTGGTGGTAATGGAATAGTTGCTCGAGTAAAAGGTGCTTTTCCAGGTAAAACCGTTGCGTTACGAGCAGACTTTGACGCTCTCCCAATACAAGATGAAAAAAACGTTCCTTATAAATCGACAGTTCCGGGTGTCATGCATGCATGCGGTCACGATGGACATACTGCTGCATTGCTTATACTTGCTCGTACGATAAATGAATTTAAAGAACAATTGGCAGGTGAATATGTATTTATCCATCAGCATGCAGAAGAATATGCTCCAGGTGGTGCTAAACCAATGATTGAGGCTGGCTGTTTAGAAGGAGTAGATGTAATTTTCGGTACACATTTATGGTCTCAAACTCCTCTGGGTACTATTGAATACAAGAGTGGTCCCATTATGGCGGCAGCAGATCGATTTTCTATCACAGTCCAGGGTAAAGGCGGACACGGAGCAAATCCACACGACACAAAGGATTCTATTGTAGTGGCCTCTCAATTAGTTGTAAACTTGCAGCAATTAGTGGCAAGACGTGTGAACCCTACTGAATCTGCAGTACTTTCTGTCGGCTCTTTCATAGCAGACAACGCATTTAATATTATTGCGGACACCGTGAAAATGACCGGTACCGTTCGCACATTTAAACCGGATGTTAGAGATTTAATGGAAAATGAATTACAACGTGTGATAGAAGGCACATGCTTTACAGCGGATTGTTCTTATTCTTTCCTATATGAAAGAGGCTATCCGCCAGTTATTAACCACAAAAAAGAAACAGATTATTTAGCTGATATTGCCAAAACTGTTCCTGGAGTTAATGAAGTAAATGAATCCGAATTATTGATGATCGGTGAGGATTTTGGCTACTATTTAGAAGAAATCCCAGGTACGTTCTTCTTTACAGGTGCTATGCCTGAAGGGGATGTATTCCCTCACCATAGCCCAATGTTCGATTTCGATGAAAAAGCTATGCTCATAGCGGCGAAAACGTTGGGAATGGCAGCGATTAACTTTCAAGATAGATAATAACTTTTAGACAAATCAAACTAAATTAATAGCTAGCAATCTCAAGGAGTAGAGAACCGTGAATATTTTTACGGTACTCTACTCTTTTTAAGCATCATGACTACAATTCAATGCTACTTGCTTTCATCCTATAGTTACTTGCTTCCTAACATCAAATACTTGCATATAGGGTTTTTATACCAAAATACTCTTTTCCTCCACTTGTTGGATGTAGAAATTTGTTGTAGGATTAATTGTTTACTTTTAACAACAATGATTAGAAAGTTTGGTGGAAGAAAATGAATACAAAAGCATTAATACTTGCGTTATTCACCGTCGTTATTTGGGGCTCTTCTTTTGCGGCAATTAGCGCCAGTTTACAGGGTGGCTATTCAGCGGGGCATTTAATATTAGTTCGATTTCTGATTGCTTCTATAATATTTCTTGTTATCGCACTTTGGCCTGGAGTCAATTTTAAGTTACCTCAAAAGGAAGATATCTTTAAAATAGTCATGCTCGGTTTTATCGGGATTAATATATACCATCTTTGTGTTACATTTGGACAACTATCGATATCTGCAGGAACAGCTGGTATGCTGATTGGTTCCGCCCCTATCTTCACGACTATAATAGCTATTATTGTATTGAAGGAAAGTCTAGGAAAAATCGGGTGGTTTGGATTAGCATTTGGTTTTGTTGGCATTATTTTAATTGCTTTAGGAACGGGGGGAGGCTCTTTAGGTATTTCTCCTGGAGTATTTTTAGTTCTCATCGCCGCTTTTTCAACAGCTATCTTTTTTGTATACCAAAAACCTTTATTTAAAAAGTACAGTGCCATTGAATTGACTGCGTACTTTACTTGGACTGGTACTATCCCTTTTCTATTCTTTGCACCTGGACTGTTCGAGGGAATTCAGCACGCTACGTTAGAGGCTAATTTATCTGCCATTTATATAGGTATATTCCCGACTGCCATCGCCTATTTAACATGGGCTATAGCATTGTCCTATAGTGAAGCTAGTTCTGTGTCCAATTCTTTGTATTTAGAGCCTGTCGTTGCAATTTTCGTGACATGGATTTGGTTAAATGAACTTCCCTCCCTCCTGTCTATTGTTGGAGGAATCGTAGCTATTACCAGTGTTATTATTGTTAATTTGTACGGAAAAAAAGACCAGCTAAAGCTTTCACAGCAGGCCCCTATATCTACTTATGATAAAATAGACATATTATAATCGAAGGGATGTAAAATACATGAAATCTCCTTTTACATTTATTCATACAGCACCCAACAACGCTGAACAAAAACAACCTGCCCTATTTTTACTGCATGGTATGGGGAGTAATGAAGCAGATTTACCGCAGCTAGTGAAGGATTTTGAGAACACGCATCATATTTTTAGCTTACGCGGTCCTATCGTCCGAAAACCTGGCTACTCATTTTTCGAAATTGAAGAAATCGGCAAACCTGTAAGGGATATTTTCGATAAAGTCGTAACGCATATTCAAGCTTTCATTCGAGAAGCGATTGTGGAGTACAATTTAAATGATGATGACATTACGATACTTGGATTTAGTCAAGGAGCCATTCTTGCACAAACAATTGCGCTGACAATGGGTAGCGAAATTAGCAAAGTAGTAGCATTAAGTGGATATATTCCTGAGTTTGTTAAAACAGAATATAGCAAGCGTAACGTTAATCATTTATCCATCTTTATCTCTCATGGAGATTATGACTATGTAATTCCATCACAATGGGGCATCGAAAGTAAAGATTTTTTTGAAACCATGAAAGCTCATGTAACTTTTAAAACATATAATGAAGGGCATGGCGTTACACCGGATAATCATCGAGATTTAATTGGATTTTTAAAAGAAAACTAATTATTACAAGGCTGAAAATATGTTAACCATATTTTTTAGCCTTGTTTCTCATTACTCACCTTCCAGAGGATTTTCTCTACGTACTCGCTATTCAACTTAATAGCAAAAGCTGAAAAATTCTGATAAAATCAAACTATCCTTTGCATAAGAAAGCTTTGGTTTTTTTGAAACTTATTGCATCGTTTCCTCGTATATATGGTATGACTTAAATTTGGAGGTACAAGAATGGGCATTAATTTAGTTAAGGGTCAAAAAATTGATTTAACAAAGGGTAGATCTTCCCTATCCAGTGTTATGGTAGGACTAGGATGGGACCCTGTGGAAAAGAAAAAAAGTGGTGGTTTTTTAGGTGGACTATTAGGTGGAGGTAGTGGTGGCGGGGCGGCTATCGATTGCGACGCTTCTGTACTTCTTTTAGATGAAAAAGGCAAATTAGTATCTAAGCAGCATGTTATATATTTTGGAAATAAAACAAGTCAAGATGGTAGCGTTGTCCACTCTGGGGATAATTTAACTGGAGACGGCGATGGAGACGACGAAGTGATCAACGTAAATCTAAGTGCTATTTCACCATCTGTACATAGATTGGTGTTTATAGTAAACATTTATCAAGCAAAACAAAGAAAACAAGACTTTGGACTAATTCAAAACGCTTTTATCCGTCTAGTGGATAACGGCACAAAAGAAGAACTAGTTCATTATAATTTAAGTGAAAGCTATGCTGGTAAAACATCTCTTATTCCTGGAGAGCTATACCGTAACGGATCAGATTGGAAATTCTCTGCAATCGGTGAAGGTACATCAGATTTAGATATCGGTTCAATTGCAAACAAATACTTATAAGGAGTGGTTATAAATGGGCATTAACTTATCAAAAGGACAAAAGGTAGACTTAACAAAAACGAATCCTGGTTTAGTAAATGTAACTGTAGGCTTAGGCTGGGATACAAATAAATATGACGGAGGAAAAGATTTTGACTTAGACTCCTCTGTATTTCTATTAGGTAGCAACAGCAAATGTGCATCAGAAAGCGACTTTGTATTCTACAATAACACTACTGGTGGTAACGGGGCTGTTGTTCACACAGGAGATAATCGTACGGGTGATGGAGATGGAGATGACGAGTCAGTAAATGTAAATCTATCTACTGTTCCTTCATCTATTGAAAAAATTGCCTTTTGTATTACAATTCATGATGCAGAAGACAGAGGGCAAAACTTTGGTCAAGTAAGCAATTCATATGTACGTATTTTAAATGCAGATACACAAGAAGAATTGATCCGCTATGATCTTGGTGAAGATTTCTCCATTGAAACTGCAGTCGTTGTTGGTGAACTATATCGCCATAATAACGAATGGAAATTCAATGCAATCGGAAGTGGATACCAAGGCGGTCTTGGAGCATTAGTTTCAGACTTCGGCTTGAATTAATAACTTCTCTCAAAAAGCAAGGGCATGCTTCCTTGCTTTTTGTTTTAGCATCTGAAGAAAGCCGAGGTATTTGGGTATACCTAATAACTCCCCTTCTTCATTCTTAGGAGTGGAAAATATGAGACAATTCAAAGGGGTTAGTGAGAAAGAGATACGTCAATTCTTTCATATACCACCTAGCGACTTTTCCAAAAAATTGGAAAGAAAAAAATTAGGGATGGCTATGGGAGCAGCTTTATACTTACCAGGTTCAATGCCCAATTTCAGCTATAAACTATCAAATAATAATTTAAAGAATTTAACAAGTGCTATCATTTGTTTAGAAGATGCTGTTTCCGATTCAGAACTTTCAGCAGCAGAACAAAACGTTGTGAATGAATTAAAATTAATAGAACAAAATGATCTAAATGGCTTAATAGATACAAATGAGATCCCACTCTTGTTTATCCGAATAAGAACCGTTCAACATTTAGAAAAAATGTCGACTTTATTAGGAAGTGCTATTAGTTATATCACAGGAATCGTTCTTCCAAAATGTACCTCTCATAATGTAAAAAGCTTTTTTTTATGTTTACAAAATTTAAACCTTCAACACTCTATTCACTTATATGCATTGCCCATTTTGGAAACGAAAGAAATTATTTATACAGAAACTAGAGAGCAAGAACTTTCTAACCTATATACAGTTTTCAAACAGTTTGAAGACCTAATACTCACTATACGAGTTGGGGCAACCGATTTTACTAGCCTCTTCAGTCAAAGACGTCCTGGAAATAGAACAATCTACGACCTGCTCCTAATCACTAATTGTTTGACCGATATATTAAACAAATTCAATCGTAAAGAAGATAACTTTGTCATTTCCGGTCCTGTTTACGAGTATTTTGAATCTCAGGATTCTTTCCGTCTATTCACGGATACAAATAGTATAGAGTCCATTCTTTGGAATGAGGTTCAGTTGGATGTTTTAAATGGTTTCTACGGGAAAACGTGCATTCACCCTTCTCAAATCGATATTGTTAATAGTGCATATATAGTGTCTAAAGAATTATTTGAAGACGCGTGTTTAATCGTAGAAAACAATGCTGCAACAAATGGTGTTTTGCGAAGTTCAGCTAGAAACAAAATGAATGAGGTAAAACCTCATTACAGCTGGGCTATGAAGATTATTGCTCAAGCAGAAATATATGGGGTGTTTAAAGAAAATGTTACATCACTCGACTTCCTTCAATACATTAAAAACCTATAATCTACATGGAGATTTAAAGTTAGTAATCGACATTAAATATAATCCGTATAAATTCTTACCAGAGTCACTTTTCCAAATGGCCGTGAGAATTAATAAAAAACGACAATTTTTATTCGTCAGTCGACTTCTTGGTAAGCATTTAGCAGTGGATCCAGCCATTTCACTTGGAACAGGCTCTATTTTAGCTTCTATGCTTATGGAGGATGAAGGTTTAGAAGGTCATCCACTAGTAAATGAAATTGTTCAAATGGTTAATTCAGAAATTCCAGATCGAAAACTGAGTTTGAAATCTTTGACCTTTAAGTCAAACTTACCAAATAACACCGTATTCATTGGATTTGCTGAAACGGCAACTGGTCTTGGCCATGCAGTATTTCATCACTTTCAAAATGCTCATTACATTCATACAACAAGAGAAGAAATCCTACATTTGGAACCTTCTTTTTATTTTGAAGAAGAGCATTCCCACGCAACCTCTCACAGCGTCTATGCATCTGAACAAACATTACAGGATGCAGAAACCATTGTGTTAATAGATGATGAAATAACTACAGGTCTTACACTCTCTAATTTAATCGTTGCATTAAATAATTCTTTTCCAGGCAAACGGTATAAAATTCTATCTATCTTGGACTGGAGAACTGAACAACATCAAAATGATTTTACCCTACTAATGAACGAACACAATATTTCTGCAGAAATTATCACTATTATGGGTGGACAATTTACCCTACTAAATCAAGCATCAATTGAAGAAAAAGAAACACCTTTCCTAAACGGGGTCCAACCATTTGATGTGTTCGCTGACGAACAATTATCCCTAGAAATTACATCGAAGCATCGGAGTGAGCATGCAGCGTATTGTCATTTCACAGGTAGATTTGGTTTAACAAGTGATCTTCACGAAAAAATGGATGATTGGATAGAAAGATTTATAGACAAGCTCCCTAAAACGCAAAGGGATAAATCCACTCTAGTTATAGGTATTGGAGAAAACATCTATTTCCCACATAGATTCGCACTTGCCTTTGGTAATGACACAAAAGTGCAAACTACCACAAGGAGTCCTATCTTAGCAAAAACAGTAGAATCTTATCCTATACAGCACAAATGCAAATTTAAGCTGCCGGATTCCAATGGTATTGACCAATATTTGTACAATCTCTCGGAAATAGATGCCGAGCAAATCATCGTTATTTCTGAGTCTGTTCAAGATCATGCCACTTGGTTTCCACTTCTTTCGTATTTAGAAACTTTAGCACCCGTTTCTTGGGTATCTCTTTCTTTACCAGATAGAGGTGAAAAAAATGGATCTTAATTTAGATGGATTGGTTAAATCTAGTTATCCTGCGGAAGATATCACTTTTTTACTGAAGGATTTATCGGACGTTCAGATTGAGTCTTCTGTTGAATCTAGAGAACAACTATTTCAATCAGGCAGTCACTACTCCGAATCTTTGCCGATTGAAAATCGACCAACCTCTGAATATACAAAACTATATAAGCAATCTTTACTTGACTCGGCAGATCATATAGCCCAATTAGTCGGGGTATTATGTAGAAGGGTTAGACGATTCGCAGGTACAGATGACGTCGTAATCGTTTCCCTTGCACGTGCAGGAAGTCCAATAGGGATTTTAATGAAACAATACGCAGAAAAACATTTGAAACTTAATTGGCCACACTTTAGTATATCTATACTAAGAGGAAAAGGAATTGACGAGAAGGCTGTTCGCACTATTAAAGAGCTATATCCGAAAAGTCATCTTCAATTCGTTGATGGTTGGACAGGAAAAGGTGCTATACAAAATGAGCTAACTAAGTCGATCCAAAAGTTAAATGCGGCCTACGACTTTAACTTAAATGATGATCTTGCCGTTTTAACCGATCCAGGCGAATGCGCCACATTATTCGCAACGAGAGAAGACTTCCTTATTCCAAACGCTTGCTTGAACTCAACAGTCTCAGGATTAGTCAGTCGAACTGTACTAAATAATGCATTTCAAGGAGCAGATGATTTTCACGGAGCTAAATATTACGCTGATCTTGCAGAAGTGGATGTATCCAACGAGTTTATCGAAAATATATCCAGTAGATTCCAAGACCAGGAACCAGTCATAATAGAACTTATAAAAGATTTTCCAATCACAAACGAACGTACTTGGAAAGGCATGCAGGAAGTGGAATCCATTGCTCGTAAGTTCTATAAAACTGCTGATATTAGTAAGGTAAAGCCAAGTGTTGGAGAAACGACAAGAGTGCTATTAAGAAGAAAGCCATTTAAAATATTGCTTAGCGATGATAAACATCCATCCCTACGACATATCCTACTCTTATGTAAAGAAAAAAATATCCCTACCGAAATTGTGCCTGGACTTTTTTACCTTGCCATCGGACTGATAGAATCGGAGGATCGATTATGACAATCCTATTTGCTAGTGATTTAGATCGAACACTTATATACAGTAAAAATTCAAGAGGTCAAGAAGTTGGCGAACAGGATTTTGCAGCTGTAGAATGGGTGGATGAAAAACCAACTGCATTTATGACCAATAAAGGTCTTCAGCTGTTTCAACAAATCGCCTCCTCTATAACCTTTTTACCCGTGACAACTAGAACAGCCGAACAATACAATCGAATTACAGGATTATTTCACACAGCAGAAAAACCAAAGTATGCAATTGTATCAAACGGTGCGGTGATCCTGGAAGATGGCAACCCACTTGCTGAATGGTCCGATAAAGTAATCGCACAGATGCAGCAGGATCTCACTTCTATAGAACATGTACTACCTCAACTGGATTCATATAAAAAAAACAAATTTGTCCTTAAAGTTATGCAAGCAGAATCATGGTTTGTATACTTAATCATTGATGAACATACCTTTTCAGTCGAAGATTTTGAAAATCTTTCAGAAATTTTTTATCAGCAAGGGTTCACTCTTTCCCACCAGGGGAGAAAAGTGTATATCATGCCTACTTGCATAAACAAATCGACTGCTCTTCAATTTGTAAAAGAGCGAATTGCCGCAACTACTGTCATTGCTGCAGGAGATTCCATGCTTGACTATGAGATGGTTTTAAAGGCAAATCAAGGCTTTATCCCCTCCCATGGCGAAGCAATTCTCAAAGGTGGAGACCTCCCCTCTCACGTTTCTATTACAAACCAAGCGGGAGTATTAGCAGGAGAAGAAATATTAAATAAGGTAAGCGATTATTTGTTATAATATGTATGAATAGGAGGGAAAGCCCATGGTGAATTTAAATCCCATTAGGATGAAATCGTGGGATTCATCTAATACAGGTATATGGTTGAAAGATTCTTTAGGAGACCCTTCGCTCGTTTCAGTTGACGGAGAAAACTTAACGTATCCTCAATTAGTTTGCCAATACATTGGCATGTCCTTAGATGAAGATGAGTATTTCTCGATTCTACATACACAAGTCAATGATTCCTTAGGAAAGCTGAGCATTCTGACAGGTGCACTTAACAAAGAAATTTCTGCTGAGAAACTACGAGCTCTCAACCAACTCTTTGATTTGCATCGGAAAGAAAAAGGACTTTCTCCAAATCGAATGGTTGCCTTTTTTGATGGCTATTCTTTATTGCCAAATATGAAAGATTTAGGGTTAAATCGACGAATTAGAACCGTTTTTATAGATATACTCAAGAAGCTACAAAATAGCTACACAGAAGGCACACTTCACCATGAATATCGTCGTATAACTACTGATCTAGTAAAGTGGATTTTCAATCATGTAGAACCAGCACTTGAAAAGATAGATTTCGAGCAAGGTCTTCCAGCGTTTCTTTGGTACGGCAGTGCAACACCAAGTGAAAAATGGTTTCTTACATATCTAGCTGATTTCGGTCTCCATGTAGTTATTTTCAATCCAAGTGATGAACCATGGCCGAAAAACCTACTAGCAATTACCGATGATCTTAGTTACCGTTTCCCAAAGGTTTCCCATGATATCAAACCATTACCAGACGAAATGCCTAAAATTGCGGGGACTGTTGCATTTAAAGCAACTCAAGAAATTGACGAGCTTTTACATCATGACGATTCAGGACTTTACAAGCCATTTCAATTTAAATCGTATTCGATTAACTCTATCCGTTTGAAAACTACAGAAGATGAGGCATTCTTAATTTCTAAAGAAAGAGCAATGATTCGTCCTCACTTCCAGGTTAGTAACCAACAGGTAACAATTCCGGTAGTTTTCGCAAAACTGTTAGGTATAGACAAAAACAGAAAACGTTTTTGGAATAATGTTCATTCGTTAACAGAACGAAATGATACGCATGTAATTCGCCAGTTCCCTTTCACGAAGGAACAAAAAACGAATCAGCTTTTCCATTACCGAGATGCTTTAAAAGCAGATGGTATGCTAGATCCCGAAAAAATGAAAGCTGCTAATTGGTGGACTTATGACAAGCTCCCACTCGGAACGCAAACTGTAATCGGTGAAACAATTGCCAAACATGTTAACGAGCCAATACTCATTCGACAGTCCAATGAAACAATAGAAGACTTACAATTATATGCCTTTGCACAATCCATGGTTTTACCTGATTTTGTTATTCGTCTATTACAGACCTTCGATTATCCTCAATTTGTTCCAACTATATTTATATATAACGAGGAGAAAGGTCCTGAACTATCAAGATCTGACGCCAATGCCTTATGTATGATGCACCATTTGGGGCTGGATATTATTATCGTGAATCCTAAAGGGCATCTTGATATAGAAAAATGGGTACAAGAAGGTACCTTTGATATACACTGGATGGACGACCGAAGCTTCAATGATCCATTCAAAGAACCAAGTGTAGTTCATAAGATATTCAAGAAGTTTCTATAGAAATAGGGGGAGAAAACATGGAATTACAAAAGTTAGAAATTGACCAACAAGAACAAATGATGGAAGAAAGCAATGATTTAAAAGCTCAGCTGAAACGTGACCCGCAAGTTTTACAGTTAGTCGCAAAAATTGACCCTAAAAATCAGGTTGGGCTATTAGAATTTGGTCGTGAACCAGCAGACGAAATCTCCAAATTTACAGGACAAATCTTAAGTACGATCAAGTCCAGTAGCATGGAAGAATCGAGTGAACTATTAAAACAGTTAGGCAAAATTATGGATAAATTCGATAAAAAGGACTTTGTTGCAAAGCCCTCTATCTTCGGTAAAATCTTTAAACAAGGTGAAAAACTAATTGAAAAGCTATTCAATAAGTATCAAACAATGGGTGGCGAGATCGATAAAGTGTTCGTGGAAATAACGAAGTATGAAACAGAAATGAAAAAATCTACTGTTACGTTAGAAGATTTGTACGACAAAAATTTCAACTACTTTATGGAATTAGAAAAGTATATTGTAGCTGGCGAGTTAAAGGTCAATCAGTTAAGACAACTCGTACCTAATCTACAGCAAAAAGCTGAAAATGGCGATCAACTAGTTCTAATGGAACTGAATTCTTTGCAAAACGCAATTGAGCTACTTGATCAACGTATTTATGATCTTGAAATGGCAAAACAGGTATCCTACCAATCAGCTCCACAAATTAGAATGTTGCAACGAGGCAATACAAAGTTAATCGGCAAGATAAACTCAGCATTCGTAACAACTATTCCGATTTTTAAAACAGGACTTATCAATGCAATTTCGGCAAAAAGACAAAACCTTGTTGCACAATCGATGAGCGAGCTAGATCGTAGAACGAATGAAATGTTACTTCGTAATGCTAATGATATATCTAAGCAAAGTGTAGATATCGCCAGAATGTCAGGGCAACCTAGCATTAAAATTGAAACAATCGAACAAACATGGGATACGATTATGCGCGGGATGAACGAAACAAAAGCTATTGAAGAAGAAAATCGTAAAATGAGAGAACAAGGTCGTCTGCGTTTAGAAGAATTACAAAAGAAATATGAAGATGGTCAAAAAAAATAACTTTAAATATGGATGAGGAGGAAACAAAATGTCAGTTATTAACCTATCGAAGGGGCAAAAAATTGATTTAACGAAAACGAATCCAGGATTAAAAAATGTCTTAGTTGGACTAGGCTGGGATACGAATAGATATAGTGGTGGAGATGACTTTGATTTAGATGCTTCTGCTTTTATCGTAGATGGTAACGGAAAAGCCTTCAATGAAAAAAGCTTTATCTTTTATAATAACCTTCAAAGTGAGGAAGGCTCAGTTATCCACACTGGGGATAACCGTACCGGAGATGGTGATGGTGATGATGAGCAACTCCTCGTTAAGTTACCACTTGTACCAAACGCAGTCCAAAAAGTTGTTTTTACTGTAACTATTCACGATGCAGATCAACGAAAACAAAATTTCGGTCAAGTTTCAAATGCTTTTATACGAATAGTGAATGAAGATACAAATGAAGAAATTATGCGATACGACTTAGGGGAAGATTTCTCCATAGAAACAGCACTTGTTGTAGGAGAAATTTATAGGCACAACAATGAATGGAAGTTTAATGCAATTGGTAGTGGGTTCCAAGGCGGCCTAGCATCACTAATTACGGAATTTGGATTGAGCTAACCTGATCTTAACCGAGGGGAATTTGAAAATTAATGGATATAATTAACGGTTTTATCGATACGTACGCAATGTTTTTTGATTGGGACATGTGGGTCCAAGTTTTAACCGATCCTGTAAGCTGGGGGTTAATCGGTACTCTAGTTGTCTTGGAAGGACTTCTTTCAGCTGATAACGCACTTGTTTTAGCTGTTATGGTAAAACATTTACCTGTCAAGCAACGTAAAAAGGCATTATTTTACGGATTATTGGGTGCATATATTTTTAGATTTATAGCTATTGGAATAGGTGTTTTCCTCATCAAACTTTGGTGGGTAAAAGTAATCGGCGCTCTTTATCTTGCCTATTTGGCGATCAAATACTTCATGGATAAACGAGCTGGAACAGAGGAAGAAATGGTTGAAGGTGTGAATAAGACAGGATTACTTATTCGTCTTTTCGGTACTTTCTGGGGTACAGTAGTAGCAGTTGAAATGATGGACATCGCATTCTCCGTTGATAGTGTATTAGCTGCTTTCGGTATTAGTGATCAAGTTTGGATATTACTACTTGGGGGAATGCTTGGAGTTCTGATGATGCGTGGGATTGCGGGAGTATTCATTAAGCTAATTGACCGTATTCCTGAATTGGAAACTAGTGCTTATGTGTTAATATTAATCATTGCAGCTAAAATGATGCTAGGCGTATTTGGTCTTCATATTAGCCATTATGTCTTCTTCACGATTCTGGTTGTTACGTTTGTAGCGACTTTCGTGATTCATTACATGCGAAAAAATTAAATAGCAAAATAAAAAAATCTTTGAATTGGTTCCCGAGTGTATATTAAACACTCGGGACTTTTTGATTCAATTTAAATTCTCTATAACAATGTGATGCTAGGTGGATGAATACTAGTTTTTGGCTTTTCTTATTTACACTGAATATTTTCCAAAATAATCCCACTCTTCGGGATACTTGGCATACTAACCAAGCTATAGCTTAAGTCTTGTTCAGGGAGCTGATAAGTTAGATGATTAACTAAAAAGTCGAGTGATACTTCCATTATTTCAATGGTCACAAATTCTCAAGCACAACGATGGCCCATCATATAATCTCCTCCACCCTGAGGTATGAAATCGAATGGACTTTTATTCCACCCAGAAAACCTATAGGGATTAAATATATCTGGATTATCCCACAATTCCGTATTATGATTTGTTCCATACAAATCAAGCAACGTCAAGGTTCCTTCCTTAAACGAATAGCCTTCCCAAGTGAAATCCTTTCTTACTTTAGCCGCAGCCATTGGAAAGAAAGGATAAAAACGCCTTACTTCTTGAACGAACATTTGAAAATACTTCGGTTCTGCTCTTTCTAGCTTTTCTTTTTGGTCAGGATAATGCTGAATTGCAAGTGCAGTAAAATTAATATAAATAGCAATCGCTACAATAGGTCTTAAAATATTTACCACTTCGACAGCAGCTACTTTTTCCTCTAAGTACTTACCTTCCAAATCTTTATGCAAAGAGATTTCACGTAACGCTGTACCTTCAGGTGGAGTAAGATTTCCTTCTCGAACTTGATTAACCAAACCTACTACCCAATGCTCTATCTGCTTACGGGCATGCCTCCCTTTCCAATGCTGTGGACCAAGAGCAGTTGGAGATTCAAACAAGACAGCTAGCTGCTCCGCTCGTTCTTTTACTCCCTCCCCCTTAATCGGAACCCCTCCCCATTCACATGCAATTCTACACATGATTTCTTTAGCTTCATCATACAAAATGATCTGCTCCATCTGCTCCCATTTCTTTGCAGCAAGTCGCCATTGTATTTCTGTAATTTCATGTAAGCTTCTAGGCGACTCTTTGTCATCAATGACATAAACATCGACTTACGATGGCGATGTGCCTCATCATCTAATGTTTGGACCCCTTCCTCACCAAACAAAGTCTTTTGCAAACGCTTAGGTGCTACCCCATTTCTTATGAATTTCTCTTCATCATAGAATAATTTTGCTGCTTTTTCTCCACTCATACAAATTACGCTTTGTCCTAACAGGCGAGTTTCGAATACATTGGAGGCAAAGCTTTTCTTTCTATTTGGAATGTACATATACCCTTCTCTTAACAAACTCAGACTGTGATTCAACCCTTCTTCACGAGGAAAACTATTAATCATGTCCATACACCCTTCCCTTTCGAACTTTCCTCATCATCTTTTCCCTATTGCATCTTGTTAAAACTTATAAAATATATAAAACACCCCGTAAATGTTAGTTTGGTGTCTAACATTTACGGGGCAGTTCATCCACTCGAAAATTGGATTTACTAATTATATAGTTATGCAATCATTTGACGACAAGCTTCTGCACATTTACGGCAAGCTTCTGCACAACGCTTGCAATGTTCGTGGTCGTGTTTTGCACATTCTTCTGCACAATCTTCACAGATTCTAGCACATAAATCACAAATCTCTTTAACGAATGGACTATTACGAGTCATCGCTTGTATAGCATAACTACAAATATCTGCACATTCTCGATCTAGTCTAATACAACCCACCATCATTTTCACATCATCTTCATTTAGGCTGGCCTGAAAACAATTATTACATGCCTCCAAACACTCTTGGCATGCTTTCACACATTCTTCATAGGACATTTGCAAAATATATCTCCTCACTTTCATAAACATAATTAGTTATAGTTACTTATTCCCTCGAATTAAGCAACTAAACGAATTTACAAGAGAAAAGGAAAAAGAGTTTATATACGGCATGGAACAATTGAAAGTATAGAATTGGAACAAGGAAACGGAAAAACATTTTGTGATATAGATATAAATGGAGAAGAATCAAAAGAATAAGAAGTATGCGTGGAAGCTAACACGGCACAAATTTTAAATATACGAGAAGATAAAGATGATGATAATGATCGAGCTCAATTACCTTCTAATACTGAGCAAATAACAGAGGCTAAAGCAATTGAAATTGCTCAAAAACAAATCAAAGGAACATTAGTAGAAATTGAATTAGATTCAGATGATGATCGATTTGAATATGAAATAGAATCGCGCACAGCAAAAGGCAAAGCGGAGTTCACAATCGAAGCAAGCACAGGGGATGTCCTAGAGTTTGAACTTGATAATGATTAAAATATAAAACGAGTCGCTTGGTGTACACACATCAAGCGACTTTTTTGATTACTCGAATACATAACGACTTTTTTAGAATTGTTATTAATGGGTATGGTAAAGTTAAGGCAGGTATTCTAGATCCTGCCATCAAAATCGGCTAATCACACGAAGTATAATTTCGAAAGGATGATTCGATGAAAAAGCAATATTACGTGAATGGTGAATGGAAATCTTCAAGCAAATATACAGAACTACTCTCCCCTCATACAAAGGAAGTCATAGCACAGATTCCACAAGCAACTCATGAGGAAGTAGAAACAGCGATTGACATTGCATATGAAACAAGAAAACAAATGGCAGCTTTAACTGCATATGAACGGGCTGCAATTCTAGAGCAAATCACGCAATTATTTATCGATAATCGTCAGGAAGCTGCGAAAATCATTTCTTTAGAAGCTGCAAAACCGATTAAATATGCGTTAGCTGAAATTGATCGTACGATTGAAACATATAAATTTGCGGCAGAAGAAGCTAAACGAATAACTGGAGAAATGATTCCGATGGACGGTGCAAAAAACGGTGCAAATCGTTTCGGCTATACAATAGAAGAACCAGTTGGAGTAGTTGCTGCGATTACACCGTTTAATTTCCCTCAAAACTTAGTAGCGCATAAAGTTGGTCCTGCTATTGCTGCGGGCAACACAATCGTTTTGAAACCAGCATCACAGACCCCTCTCTCCGCACTTTTTTTAGCGGAGTTAATCGATCAAACCACGCTACCTAAAGGTGCATTCAATGTCATTACAGGTAGCGGAAAAACTGTTGGAGATGCACTAGTAGAAAGTGACAAAGTAAAAATGATTACGTTTACTGGTAGTCCAGCTGTTGGAAAAGGGATTCGAGATAAAGCGGGATTAAAGAAAGTAGCATTAGAACTAGGCTCTAACTCAGGCTTGATCATCGATAAAAATGTAGATCTTTCTCAAATTGTTCCAAAATGTGTAATGGGTGCATTCTCTAACCAAGGTCAGGTATGCATATCTTTACAGCGAACATATGTAATGGATAAAGTATACGATGAGTTTCTGGAGCAATTTTCTCTCTTAACTAACAAGCTAGTAATTGGACATCCAAATGATGAGTCTACAGACATTTCAGCTATGATTCATCCCGACGAACAAGAACGTGCTCTAAACTGGGTACAGGAAGCCGTCGAACAAGGGTCTAATATAATTTCTGGTGGGACTATAGAAAATGGTGTCTTCTTACCTACTATTTTAACTAATGTGTCTGCAACTTCTAAGGTTTCTTGTCAGGAAGTCTTTGCCCCTATCGTTGTAGTCAATCGTATCTCTTCTATCGAAGAAGGCATCGCTGCCATCAACAATTCCGATTTTGGTCTACAGGCAGGAATTTTCACAAATGATATACAAACAGCTTTTAAAGCCTCGAAGGAACTACAGGTTGGTGGTGTCATGATTAATGATATTCCTACCTATCGCATCGACCAAATGCCCTACGGAGGTGTGAAAGAAAGCGGTACTGGTAAAGAAGGTCTAAAGTATGCGATTCATGAAATGATGGAGACAAAACTTGTTGTTTGGAATCAGCAATAACAACATATAGGGGATGGGTTAGGATAAATTAACAAACCTAATTTGAAATTAGCAAATCAATACAAAGTATCATCCTATTCTAAGAAAAACTGGGTAAAAGTCACCCAGTCCTTTAGTTCAAAACCTGTTTCCAACGTTTCCGAAGTGCTTTGGACAGATTTCTTGCTATATTATTACCGATGAAATTTTTAGAGATTCTGGTCGTGACTAACGTCACGACTAGAATCTCTTTTTTCGATAATCTTATGGCGTTTGTCTGTCCATTGCACTCCTTCAACGCTTAGAAACAGGTCAGTGCATTTTTTGATAACTAGAGAAAAGATACTTTCCTAATCAATGAGCAAGCTCACGAAGATGCAATTTCGTTCGCTATTTCGCTTCTTTATTTAGTAACTACTTACTATTTCTCTTTTTTTCCACTAGTATAAAAGAAAATCTGCTCTCCCACTATCATCGGATAATAGCAGCATACCTAATTCAAAAGCGATTACAATTAATTTAATCACTCTCTAAAATTTGGCCAATCTTATCATCTAAGCGAGAAAGTCGAGACCCCGCAGGGGGAGCATAGCGACTGAGGAGGCTCGACCTCGTCCGTGGAAAGCGTCCGCCTGAAACGGAAATCATAGTATTATTCGTTTTTTAAAATGCGGCAAACCCAGTGTTCATAGGACATTTTTATACACTTTCCTATCTTCCAAGAAAAGGAGCCAAACTGTTGCCCCTTTTTTATGTTCTCCCCTAAATTTCTGAATTATTAATGTACACAAAGATATGTTAAGTATCTTGAGTTTGAGACGATAGTAGTGTAGTGTATCAATTATTTATCATTAGGAGTGTCTTTATGAAGAAAAGTATTGTTATTATTTTATTATTTATATCTTTATTAATTATTACGGGATGTACTGAGAAGGAATCCTCTTCCGAAAACCATCAAATAAAAGTCGGTATTATGCTTTCCGATGCTGGCCTTGGAGATCAATCATTCTCTGATTTAGGGTTTGCAGGTTTAGAAAAAGCCCGTGATGAGCTAAATATTTCGTTTGATTATCGAGAAATACAAGAAACGGAGACATATGCAAAGGGATTAGAGGAGCTAGTTCAAAACGATAATGACCTAATAATTGGTCTTGGTTTTTCAATCCAAAAAGATTTGGAAACAATAGCTAAAAAATATCCTAAAAAAGTATTTTTACTAGTAGATGCTCAATCAGACCTCCCCAATGTAAACAACGTAACATTTAAAGAAGAGGAAGCCTCATTTTTATTAGGAGCAATTGCCGGTATGAAAACAACCAGTAACGTCGTTGGATTTCTTGGGGGCGAGGATGTTCCCCTCATTCAAAAATTTGAAAAAGGCTTTGCAGCCGGTGTAAAATCTGAAAACCCCGGAGCAGTAGTGCTGTCCAAATACGCTGGTGACTTCGGCAATGACAAATTGGGTGAAAGCATTGCTAAAGAAATGATTTCAGCCAATGCGGACTTTATATATCCCGCAGCAGGGTTCACAGGTGTAGGTGCAATTAACGAATCCCAACGCACTGGCACTTATTCATTTGGAGTAGATAGTGACCAGTTTTATTTGGCAGAAAATTCAATAGTTTCTTCCATGCTAAAACAAGTCGATGTCGCTATTTTTAATACTATACAAGAATTAGTAGAAACCGGTGAAATCGCTGAAAAAAATCAAGCATTAGGCATAAAAGACAATGGTGTAAGTATAGCACCTATTCGTGTAATTGAGCTCTCTCCTGCCGAGCAAAATCGATTAGCGAAGCTGCAAGAAGAAATCGCAAGTGGCTCAATCACAATACTACAATAGAAATTAGGTGACTAGAATATGAAGCTTAGACAGAAGATATTAATGATATCCATTATCCCATTGCTGCTATCTACTTGTATTATCGGCTATAACATAATTCAACTATCCGCATTAAAATCATCTACGGAAGAAATTGTAGAAGCCTTAGTTAAAGTAGAGGAATTAAATAGTTCGGCAAAAAGCTTACAAAAATCATTGAGTGTGTATTCTCTCAACGTCTCAGAAAGTAACAAAAATGATATTGAACAAGACTTAGCATCAACTAAGTCAATAAATGATCAGCTATCCTCTTCTTTATCAACAACGGAACAGAAAAAGCTGAATACTAGTATATCTAAAAAGTACGAAGAGGTATTAAGTTATTCCAATCAAGCAATCACAGAGCAAAACCTTGCCGAGATAAAGCGACAATCAACTCGTACTAGGGGATTAATCAATGATGTTATTCAATTAAAACGAAGTATCACTGCTGAATATTCAATTATGCAAAGCAATTTGCAAAACAAAATTGATGGCATTATTTCCATTTCCATTATTTTAGTAGTTCTTTTATTAGTTGGTAGTATTGCATTAGTGATTTTCTTTACGAATAGGATTGTTCGACCAATCCGCGAGATTACTAAAAATGCAGAGGAAATTGCAAATGGGAACTTGGCAGTCGAAATTGTACAAGTTAAAACCCGTGATGAAGTAGCTACACTACAAAAATCCTTTGAACAAATGACACTGAATTTGAGAGAAGTCATTACACATGTCTCTGATAGCTCCAATCAAGTAGCTGCTTCTGCTGAGGAATTAATGGCAAGTGCAGACGAAACGATGAAGGGTACTGAATTGATCTCTACTTCGATTCAACAGGTTTCAGAAGGAGCAGAACACCAAACAAATATGGCAAAAGAATCAGCTCGTTCTGCTGAAGAGAGCTCGACTGCAGTTACTCTAATTGCAGAAAAAGCAAAAGACACAATGGAAATAACGATTGTAACAAATGAGAAAACCATGCAAGGATCTGCATTTGTTCAAGATACAGTAGCTCAGATGAGATTAATAAATGACGCTGTTATAGAAACCGATCAGGCACTTGTTACTCTCAATGAGCGCTCAAAAGAGATCGTTCACATCCTTAAACTAATCACGGACATTGCAGACCAAACGAACCTGCTTGCCCTAAATGCAGCCATTGAAGCAGCACGTGCTGGTGAAGCAGGTAAGGGCTTTGCAGTAGTTGCAGATGAGGTTAGAAAACTCTCGGAACAAACTAGAAAATCTGTCTCCGACATTTCCGATATTGCGAAAGAAATTGAAAAGGATACGAAGAAAACAGTAACATCTATTAATGGTGTAAAGGAAAAAGTTGACTCCGGGCTTACGATTGCTCATCACACGGAAGTAACTTTCGAAGAAATCTTAATATCTGTAGAACAGGTAAAAGAACAAGTTGGAGATATATCTTCAATAGCAAATAACATTCATATCATTGTGAAGGACGTTGCAAATCACGCTAATAATATGTCTACAGTAGCAAGCAACACATTTGATAGTTCATCTTCTGTTGCTGCTGCTTCTGAAGAACAGCTAGCATCAATGGAAGAAGTAACGGCGGCTGCTATATCTTTAGCCAACCTTGCGGAGGATTTACAAGTAAGAGTGTCTAAGTTTAATATTTGATATAACTAACAAAAACCTAGCAAAAAAATAACCGGTCCTTAAAGGCCAAAACCTATTTCTATCGTTTTCGAAGGGCTTTGGACAGACGTTTTGCTATAGGATTACCGAGTGAATTTTTAGTGAGTATTGGTTGTGACGATTGCCACAACCAATACTCACTTTTTTCGGTCATCTTATGGCGATCGCATGTCAGTCACCCTTCTACAACTATTTGAAACAGGTTAGTTCGTTTTTGTTTAACTAGATAAAAGATACGATTTTACTCCTAGAGGGGAAGCCGTACCCGCGAAAAGCGTCTACCTGAAACAAAAATCTTAGGATTGTTTGTTCTCTTAAGTTTCATGAACCTAATATTCATAGGACATTTTTATGCTTTCTTATCTTCAAAAAAGTCCCGGTATATAAATTTGTATACCTAGGGACCTTTTTTGTTGTGAGCTTATTAGCACGTTAGTACTGGTATTTTACAGTGACGGTTGCACTTACAGAAATTTCCCCTTGCTCAATCGGTGTTCCCGCTTGTGAACTAGCCATCGATAACGTTTTATAACGTACTGGTTCATTTTGTTGCTGCTCTTCTACAATGGAAATCGGTTGTGGATATAATGCGAGCTTCATCGTCTGAGCAATTGTTTGTGCTTTCGTTTGTGCGTTTTGAAGAGCCAGCTGAAGTGCCTGTTGATAGACCAGCTCTGGATTATCTAGCCCAAATTGAATAGACGATACACTATTGGCACCACTCGCCACCGCAGCATCGATTACTATACCAGCTTTTTCAATATCTGCTATTTTAACCGTAAGAGCATTCGTCACCTGATACCCTCTAAATAGCTGTTCGCCTTCTATAAAGTCATATCGTGGGAAAACATTAAAAGCTGCCGTTTGTATATGTTCTCTTGGAATGTTTAAATCCAACAAGGATTGAATAACACGGTACATAATTTCTGCATTTTCTGCCTGAGTTTGTTGTACCTCTTCCCCTTCTGTCCTTACTTCTACTTGGAGTTGAACAAAGTTTGGCAAGGCCTCTACCACCCCATTACCAGTTACGGTGATGACTCGCACCATAGGAACTGAAAGTGATGGAACACCTGAATACAACATAGAATTACCACCTTTTCTTATATGTTTATTTTATCCACAATTTAATTCATCACAAATAACAATATCATTCATAAAATAAGGCATAATGACTTTCCGTGTAAAAGGAGTATGGAGAATTGAAAGAATCAAAGGTCCATTTGGTTTCTGCTGCCTTGGCAAAGAATAATAACCAAGATCATTTCTATACCAATCAGCATTTAGAATTTCTAGAAGAACAAACATCTATAAATCACCGTTTTATGAACTCTGTTTCTCAGTTGGACCAAACGTGTGAAACCATTTTACGTGACTTACATGATCAAAGCACGATTCTTAACAAGTTAAATAATAATCATAGATATGATTATGGAAATATAAAAAAGATATTATTCAATCTTGCACAGACGACGAGAGGCTACGGATCACATTTACAAAAACAAGAATTTACACTGCAAGCAATCAACGAACATCTTGATAACCAGTCTAAACTTAACGAGCTAGAGAGTAAACGAGCAACAAATCACGATAAAGTGTTATACCAGATACAAGGAAGTTTAAATAGACAAAGAAATTTTCTTAATAACTTCGCTATCAAACAAATCAGTTCTTTCGATAACATTAAACACCAACTTGATCATCAAGCGGAAGTAAAAGTACAACTACAAAAGCGATTAGATATACAAAACGATTTTATCCAAAATGTGTTGGAAGAACAAAAGCGATTTTTTACTATAGTATCGAACTATTCGGAAGAACAGAACCGTTTCCATGAAATAAAACAGGATCAGTTAATTCAAGAAAATAAAGAAACGTTTAATAGTCTGCAGTCCAAACTTGATCACCAAGAAGAAGCATTTCATCTGTTACACGAACAGTTTTATCGACAAAACGAAGCGATTAGTAATTTATCGGAAAATCAAAACAGTCAATTTGATTTAATCTTTAACCAATTAAAAGAACAAAACCACCTCAAAAAACAATCTGGCGAGAAACAGCCGCTAGCCCAGGAAATAGATGAATTAATATTAGAGGAAATCAAACTTCAAATTATCCAACAGGATGATTTATACAATTATTTACAGGATAGTTTAAATAGGCAACAGGGCTTTCTAATGCAGCTTTCTGATAGTCAAAATAGACAGCTTGAAAAAATAACAAATAATTTAGAAAGCCACTATGCAGTGAATAAACAATCAATGGATAGACAAGACTCACTAATTCGATTAAACGAACAAATGCTAGACAATTTAAATAAACAATGCACTCACCAAGAAAGTTCACTAAAGGAAATAAAAGAATTAATAGAAAAAACGCTATACTCAAAAGGAAATATAGGAAGATTTCTATCCAAACTTCCCCCCAACTATCCTATTACAGAAGTAACAGTAAGCGGATTAGCAATTGCTGTAGAAAAAATAATTCTAATCAATCAAAAAACGGGAATTGCGTTCTTTTCAAATGAAATGCAAACTATATCAGTGGATATCGAAAAAATAGAAGCTATTAAATGGGAATAAAAAAACAACAGCGGTTGAAATCGCTTGTCAATGCTTTTCCTTTTTCCCTCGTTTTTAAAAATGGTTGGTCGTGACTTCCGTCATGTCCGACCTATTTTTCTGTAAAATAGACTTCTTCTCCCACCAAGTTTCTCTTTCTATTAAATAAAACTATTTTGGCAAGATATTAACCTAGCGATAGATTATAACAATTAATATATTATAGTATTCCCTCTTTTAAGATGGAGGTGAAAATAATTGAACAATAGAAGAGATGGTATTTGTGGTTTATTAGATAATCTACCGCCAAATTATCGCGTTGATGAGATTGTTGTAGATGGTTTTAATGCGGCTGTATTTCGTTTTGTAAGCTTTGACGAGCGCACTCACCTTGCCTACTTTAGAGAAACAGGGGGCGAATTGGTAGTTGCAGATTGCCGTGAAATTTCCTTAATTGAATTCCCAGCTTAAATTCAATGTTTCGCTGTAGTTCATAGTTATATGTTGTAACTTCATTAGTAAATTAATGGGACAGACCTTATGCCTCAATATGTTTACTAATGGAGTTTACATACTAGCAAGTGTGAGATTTATTAAAATTATTGATAAAATATTTTTTCAAAGTAAAAGAGATTCAGCGAGTTCTAACTTCGCTGAATCTCTTTATTTTTCAGGTCGATTAATCTAATATTTTCACTTTCACTACTTTGCGTCCCCAATCGAGTGCTGCTTGTTTTGATGGGATGAAAATATCTATTTTATTTCCTTTTATGGCACCGCCAGTATCACCTGCTATTGCTTCTCCATAACCCTCTACCCATACTCTTGATCCTAACGGTATTACATTTGGGTCAACAGAAATAACTTTTTGGTTCGGATTCGCTTTTAGATTAATACCAGTTGCTGTGATTCCCGAGCACCCTGCACATGATGCAGTATATGCTGAAGAATTCATCATATACTCTTTTGTAGCAGTAGCCGGTTTAGTCTCTGCAGCTGGAGTTTTAGAAGTAACTGAAGTAGTCGTAGCTCCTTTTACTTCTGGCTGTACAACCTTCGATCCTGCCAATACTAATTTATCTCCAGGTATGATTAAATCACTTGTTAGCTGATTGTTCGTCATTAATTGTTCTACAGTCATTTTATTTTTTTCTGCAATATTAGATAATGTGTCTCCTGAAACAACGACATACGTATCTATAGTTTCCCCTACTCTTAATTGTTGAGATGGATATATAACTGTTGAATTAAGATTATTCCATTGTTGTAAATCCTGCACGCTTACATTCTCTGCTCGAGAAATAGACCAAAGTGTATCACCTTTTTCTACCGTATGAACGCTTGATGCAGACGCTTGACCTGCCGCTCCTACTGATAGTGTTACGATTGCGGTTAGTGCAATAATGTGTTTTTTCATAAAATGAATTTCCTCCTTTTCACTAACGAGATTCATCATACCACCTACATATGACAGAAACATTGCAATATCATTAGAGGAAAATATCATTTAAATGACAGGATTCGACACAATGCAACAATTGTAATATTACTTCTTTAGTATGTTATTATGCCATTTCGATAAAGTATTGATTCACAAAACGTTTCAGTCCTTAAGAAACGGGAAAACGAATGCTAAGGAGGCGTTAAAAATGCCATGGAATAAAAATGATTATCCAGATTCTATGAAAAACTTAGATGCAGATGTACGAGAAAAAGCCATCGAAATTGCCAATGCCTTATTAAGAGATAATTATGAGGAAGGTCGGGCCATTTCTATTGCTACTTCTCAGGCACGAAAAGCAATACACGGGGATGAAGAAGATCGTGTCACCTACGAAGTTATTTCCCGAGAAACTGACTGGGTACTCAGGAGGAGAGACGGAAAACGAGCTATTTTTGTGGAAGAAACGAAAGAAGAATTACTCCAAAAAGCAAAACCGTACGTGAACGAACAGAATGGAATACTCACCATTTACGAGGAAAACGGCTCAGTAGAAGATACTTTATATGAATAAACAAAGAATGGAAAATACTCGAGAAGATTAGATTCTAGGAGAAAAATCTATTCTCGTATTTAAGAAGGTAAATTTACAGACTCTCGAAATTTCCATTTCGGGAGTTTTTTTACGGTAGTTTCAAGGAAACTGCTCGCCTACTTAGTATAAATACTCACTTTAAAACCCCAAATAATCACGTATAACCAACTAGCTTCTATCTCATTAAACTAACTCACTCCGTTTGTTAAATATATCAACATTTTTTATTCACTCATCAAAATCCTTATTTATAGCTACGGCAGTTACTTTTTTACCTTCAAAATAACTATTGAAATAAATAAAAAATTGAGATAATATATCCATATCAGTTTAGTAGGAATTAAGAGGAGGGTATTTACTTGGTACAAATGATTATTACTGGTTTGTTGTGCGGTGCTTTGCTTGGGTTTGTGATGCAACGCGGAAGATTTTGTTTGACTGGTGGCTTTCGTGATATGTATTTAACGAAAGACAATCGTATGTTCTATGCATTACTTATTGCCATTGGAGTTCAAAGTGTAGGTGTTTATACACTGGTCGCACTTGAAGTCATTCAAATTCCCACAGGTACTTTACCATTATTTGCAATTATTTTAGGATCATTTATATTTGGTATCGGTATTGTATTAGCTGGTGGTTGCGCTACCGGGACTTGGTACCGGGCTGGAGAAGGTTTAATAGGAAGTTGGATCGCATTAGCTGGATATATGTTAATGAGCGCAATTATGAAAACAGGCCCACTAAGTCCGTTAAATCAAACCATTCAACAATCTCAATTACCATCGAATTCTATGGCAGATACACTAGGTATAAACGTATGGTTTTTAATTGCGCTATTACTAGCTGTTGTAGGTTGGATTATTTATAAAGAAGTTACAAAACCAAAAGTGGTTATTCCAACACTTAAGCAAAAAAAACACGGGTTGGCACATATTTTATTTGAAAAGCGCTGGCATCCATTTGTAACGGCACTATTAGTTGGACTAATCGCAATTCTTGCTTGGCCATTAAGCTCTGCAACTGGTCGAATTGCAGGTTTAGGTATTACTACTCCATCTGCAAATATCTTGCAATTTTTAACTACAGGAGATATGGCGTTCATTAACTGGGGAGTATTTTTAGTTCTTGGTATTCTGGTAGGATCATTTGTTGCCGCTAAAGCAAGCAGTGAGTTCCGTTTTAGAATGCCTGATGTTAAAACTGGATTAACCAGTTTTACTGGAGGTAACTTAATGGGATTTGGAGCAAGCTTGGCAGGTGGTTGCTCCATTGGGAACGGTTTGGTTATGACGGCTTTAATGACTTGGCAGGGATGGATCGCATTGATCTTCATGATTCTCGGTACATGGACAGCTGTTTACTTCGTCTTCATTCGTGGACGGAAGGAAAAAAATAGTAAAGCAACCGTACAAACAAGTGTTACAACAGCATAAAGAAGGAGTGTTATACATGAAAAAAGTATTAGGAGTCATGGGAATGGTTTGTCCTTTTCCTTTAGTAGAAGCAAAAGAAGCTATCGCGGAGCTAAGCTCAGGAGATGAACTAGTGATTGAATTTGATTGTACGCAAGCTACGGATACAATTCCTCGTTGGGCTGCAGAAGAAGGGCATAATGTTACTAACTATGAACAGGTTGGTGATGCCGCTTGGACGATTACTGTTCAAAAGAAATAACAAAAGCATAAGCGTTTATACAAGTCATGGAAAGTATTTCAGGCTTCCTTTGTGGAGAGCCCTAAGGCGTAACTCGATGCTAGATTCAGGACAATACAAATTAAAAGTATACTTTGTGCCTTCCTACATTCAAACATGTAAGAAGGCTCTCTTTATGGATTAAATCAAGCAAGGCTTGTGGAAAATAAAATATAAGACGGTTTAGGTTTCAGCTGCTTGGAATATAGCACAGTCGTGAAATATTTTATTCGACAATAAAATAAAACCAAACCCATCTCAAGCATAGGCTTAAGATGGGTTTAATAAAGAGTTCTATTTCAAATAAAACAGACCGCCATTTATAATTTCAATCTTTATTCTTGCTTCGTATTGTTGCTGTAATGCTGTTTTCTCCATTTCGTAGCACTCTGGCCTCTCTTCTACTCCCTCATAGAAGAATTCTAACACCCGTATATCTCGCTGCCATCTTTTTTTTGCTTGGTCAGCCCATGAATGATCATCCTGCTGAATGACCTTTTCAACTATTCCATCTAACCGCTCTAAACCACGAATCGGTTTTATAACGTAAGGTAATAAAAAAGCATTTAGTGGCATTGTAGAAGCTATATTCATCTCGTTTAAGGAAGCATGGAAATCCGTTATTATATTGCCATTCATTAGATTAATACCTAGTGAATGAAGCATTTCTTTCGTTTGGTTGCTGTAATAGGAAACTTTATAATTCACCCCTAGCCATGGTGTTAATATTGGACGGTTAATCGTTTCCTCCACCTGTTCAAACATTTGGATAAAAGCACCCATTTCATGCGTTGCTTGAAAGAGTTGGTTCAATCGTGGTGAACCGAAATGTACTAATTCTCCTTTAATGTTCTCATTTAGCTTTGTTTGGTCCGTTATTAATGTTAGCTGTGACGGACTAGGCACTCCACCAACGCTTTCGACGTATTGCCAATAATAAGGTCTATTCATAATTCGTTTATCCATATCAATCGTCAGCTGAACGGTAAGATAGTGATCAGTATCATTCATGAACTGACAATTATTTTCGGAGAAAAAAGTTCGTAAGTAATGTTGAACTTGTTGCGGATACATTTAAATCCTCCTTTACATGTCCCGATTTAAATTGTTTGTTTGAAAGCGGACAATATATCATCTAAATCACCTACAACCTTTTCAAAAACATCAATTTTTTTGTAGAGTAGATTCAATATATCTATCTCTATTGTGTTATCAATTGCCAAATTGTAAATATGAACATCATGTTCTTGACCTAGTCGGTGCACACGTCCTATACGTTGTTCCAACTTCATTGGGTTCCACGGCAAATCATAATTGATAACATGATGACAAAATTGAAGGTTAATCCCTTCCCCACCCGATTCAGTAGCTATCAACAATTGAGCATGCTCTTTGAATAAATGCTTCATATAATCTCGTTTGTTTTTATTGAATTTCCCATTAAAAAGCACACTCGTAATACCTTTTGTGTGTAAATACCACTGCAGGTATGCTTGACTTGCTTTATATTCCGTAAAAATAATTACTTTATCCTTTGCTTGTGAGATTATTTCGTACACTTTCTCTGCTTTTGAGTTTTTCTCTAACGCCATTAATCTTTGCATAACATTCTCTACAGAAGCATTTTCCTCGGGATTAGTACAATTTTGTCGCATTTTATTTAACGTAAGGAATGTAGCCTCTTTGCTACTACACATTTCCTTCTGAAGTGTAATCATCGAAAACGCCCCTGAAAATATAGGCGAAATATTTTTTAGATCCACTATCATGTCATACACTTCTTTTTCTTCCTCTGTAAACTGTATGGGAATAATATTTACTTGGCGATTTGTCCACTCAATCCCTGTGTCCTGTCTACGATTTCGAACCATCACCTGGTTTACTAACTCCTTCAAGTAGTCATCATGCTCTAAATCATGTTTACTAGCAGAGAACGCTGATTGAAAAGCCTCGAAGTTTCCAAGATGGCCTGGTTTTAGTAACGAAATTAGATTAAATAATTCAAACACATCGTTTTGAACAGGAGTCGCAGTTAATAATAAGCAAAACTTCTTCTTTAAACTTTGCACAAACTCGTAGATTTTAGTTTTGTGGTTTTTTAACTTATGCGCCTCATCAATAATGATCATGTCATAATCCTGTGCAAAGATGAGCTCTCTGTGAGGACTTTTTTTAGCGGTGTCCATACTTAGAACGACAACGTCACAATGTTCTAACGGAGTATTTTTCTTATAAGGTACAGCAGGTATATAAAATTTATAATGCAGCTCTTCTACCCATTGATTGATAAGCGAGGCGGGAGCCAATATTAAAGCCTTCTTTACCAATCCACGAACAAGATATTCTTTCAATATCAAACCAGCTTCAATTGTTTTACCAAGTCCCACCTCATCAGCTAATATTGCTTTTCCATTCATCCTTTCAATAACTGTTTCCGCAACCTTTAATTGATGTTCAAGCGGTTTTAAATTAGTCAAATACTTAGGAGATTGAAGACCTGTAAACTCCGTGATTAAATTATTTTTTGCAATATCATAACTCATATTATAAAGAGTCCAATTATCCCATGGCTCAACATTTTCCAGCCGTTTAATCAAACCCTCTGCCCATTCCGAAGACCTTTCAATAATCATTTTTATCACCTCATATTACTTTTTCTTAGGATGTCCCAAAAATAGAAGTGTATGTTAAAGTTTGTGAAATAAAGAGATAGTGTATTTACATTACTTTAGCCTAGCGAGATTTTCGGAAATTTAAACACAAAGAAACTAACAAAATCCACCTTTTTAGAATCTAATTTAATTTTTTCAAAAAAAAACATTGCCTTTCTGATCAATAGTGTTATATAATATAAAAGTCGCAAATGATGATTTGGAATATATCCAAACTATTATTTAACTCTGGAGGAATACCCAAGTTCGGCTGAAGGGATCGGTCTTGAAAACCGACAGGCGGGTCATACCGCGCGGGGGTTCGAATCCCTCTTCCTCCTCCATTTTTTATTTTATTATTGTTAGTTGTAAATTTTTAATTGTCGCGGGGTGGAGCAAATCGTCAAACGAAGATGACGATTAACACCGATGCAGGCGTCAGCCGAAGCAGGTGTCTTACTTTTCATGAGCGTAGTGTCATGGTGTTTGTGAGTATAATATTATCGCGGGGTGGAGCAGTGGTAGCTCGTCGGGCTCATAACCCGAAGGTCGCAGGTTCAAATCCTGTCCCCGCAACCAAATGGTCCCGTGGTGTAGCGGTTAACATGCCTGCCTGTCACGCAGGAGATCGCCGGTTCGATCCCGGTCGGGACCGCCATTTTTTTTGATTTCAATCTAATTTGAGATTGGTGATAAGCAAGAAGGTCGAGGAAGCGATTGAGTGATGGAAGGAGCGTACTAAAGTACGTGACAGACTGAACAAATGAAGCTGACAAAGAGATTCACAGCTTAGCACAATCGAAGTTGGCTCAGTAGCTCAGTCGGTAGAGCAAAGGACTGAAAATCCTTGTGTCGGCGGTTCGATTCCGTCCTGAGCCACCATATTATGCGGGTGTAGTTTAGTGGTAAAACCTCAGCCTTCCAAGCTGATGATGAGAGTTCGATTCTCTTCACCCGCTTCATAATGTAAGAAGACCTATTGATGCACAATCAATAGGTCTTCTTCTTTTTATTATTTCTTACGGTCTTCTGCCTCTTCTAAAATCTCTTTTCGGATAGCTTCTTGATCATTGCCAGAAGTGTGCCCCATTGTTTCTTCGGCAGCCTCCATGTTCTCGTTCAACTTTTTCACGTTATCTGATCAGTCTTCTGGTTTTGGTTTATCCTTACTAGTCATTCCAATTCCACTTTGTTTTTAGTCATACACATTTTATCCCGCATTAACGAGCAATAAGACTCCCACTTTAAGGCTTGGTCCAAGAAAATCAAGCATAAGCGGGAGATAACTGCCCGTAAAAGACCGAATGGTTCAACTAACAATCAATGGGTGATGAATAAAACCCTCACTGATTGAAGTTTCACTTTAACGTCCCCTTTCTCTTTTAAAATATTCGAAGGTCCTAAATTTCTTTTATTCACCGGAATAATAATTCCCAATTTGGACAAGATAGTAGGAGAAAATGATGAGGGGCGGTAATGACTATTACTACGGAATGGTTTGACAGAGTAACAGAGGAGCTGCAGGATCATTTGAACTCGATTTGTGAAGAATATGATCAAGTCGGGCATATGAATATTAATCGGGCCTCTAAACATCCAAGGATAGAATTTTTTATTAGTACCGATGAAGAGGAACGAGACTATTTTTGTACCATTCTATTTGATCCTTATAACGAAGAATTCTATGTAGAAAACTTCGATGAAGAACTTCTTCAACCTACGAGAATAATATTGGATGATATTACTGATATTATAGAAGCTGTTCATGAAAGCTTTCACGAATTTCTTATGGACGATACCGATATTGAATTGGTTTATATGGAAGATGACGAAGACGATGAAATTACAGTCGAGGAAATTGATGTGGAATGGGAAACCCCTGAAGTCACTGCATTTTTAATAGAAGATGAAATTGAAGTAACTTATCAGTTTGGTGTAGACAGTTCAAATGGCGATGGTGTTCTCCGTAGGGTGAATCGTATTTGGACAGATGACGAGGAGCTCGAAGATGAGAGTACCTTTACTTTTAAAAAAGATGAAGCCAGTACTATTATTGCTATGATTGCTAGTCATATGGATAGAATGGTCGGATATGATGAAATTATAGATCTTTAATTTTAATAACATCTCCAAATGGTCAACTTGCCATTTGGGGATGTTTTATTATGTTCAAAAACCATCAACAAAAGGAGATAATCTGATAAAATGAGAGTAATAAGAAATGAAATGGAGAACATACCTTGAAAACCTTTAAAAAAATGTATATTGAAATTACTAGCGTTTGTAATCTTGCTTGTAGCTTCTGTCCACCGACAAGTAGAGCAAAAGGAATCCTCAAACTGGATGCTTTTAATAAAACATTAGATGAGATTCGACCACATACAAAATATATTTACCTCCATGTAAAAGGTGAGCCACTTTTACATCCACGGGTTGACCAATTATTAGATGCCAGTCATGCCAAGGATTTTAAAGTTAATATTACGACTAATGGTACCCTTATCAATAAAAATAGACATAAGCTGTTGGGCAAACCAGCACTTCGTCAAATCAATTTTTCTTTACATAGTTTCGATGGTCATGAAGGATCTGAAAATCGCGAGAAATATTTGGAAGATATACTGGACTTTGTACGAGAAGCCAAGGAACATAATATTATTATCTCCTACCGACTATGGAACTTACAGAAGGATCAGGTTTCAGAGGCAGCACAACGTAGAAATCGAGAAACACTAGAAATACTTGAAAAAGAATATAATCTAGATTTTAAGATTGAAGAAAAGGTACAGCCAGGTAAAGGGATTAAAATTGCACATAACATCTATTTAAGCCAGGATCATGAGTTTCAATGGCCGAGTTTATTTGCACCAGAAGATGATGGAAAAGGCTTTTGTCATGCACTTCGAAACCAAGCAGCTATCCTTGTTGATGGGACTGTCGTACCTTGTTGTCTCGATGGAGAAGGCGTAATTAACTTAGGGAATATTAATAACAATTCTTTCTCCGACATTATTGAAAGTGAACGAGCAAATAATTTGTATGACGGATTCACAAGAAGAGAAGCAGTCGAAGAAATGTGCAGAAAATGTGGATATAGACAGAGATTTGGAGTTTAATGTCTTATTAATGGATACGAAGGAATTCAAATGTTAATATTAGATTTTTAAAGAGGAGAGATATATATGGAATTTATAACACTTAGCAATGGATTGAAAATCCCTCAAATTGGTTTTGGTGTATGGCAAGTTGACAACGAAACAGAAGCTCCAGCAGCCGTAGAGGAAGCGTTACGCGTTGGGTATCGTCATATCGATACTGCCGCTACTTATGGAAATGAAGAAGGAGTTGCAAAAGGAATTGCTGCTTCTGGTGTTGCACGTGAGGACATTTTCCTGACGTCAAAAATTTGGAATGATGATGTTCGTGCAGGTCGTACAAAAGAGGCATTTCAAGAGTCGCTTAACCGTTTAAAAACGGATTATTTGGATTTATGCTTAATCCATTGGCCAGTAGATGGAATTGTAGAAGCATGGCGTGCGCTTATTGAGCTATATAATGAAGGAAAAATAAAAGCAATCGGTGTGTCTAATTTTAAAGAACATCATCTGGAGCAACTAGAGTCGGCTGGATTGATGACTCCTATGGTCAATCAAATTGAGCTACATCCACAATTGCCACAGCATGATTTTGTGAACTATTTAAACAATAAAGGTATTCATATTGAAGCATGGAGCCCATTAATGCACGGGAAGTTTTTAGATTTTGACTTATTCCTTCAGCTTGCCGAAAAATATGGGAAATCTCCAGCTCAGGTCGTGCTTCGCTGGCATCTACAGTTAGGACGAGTTGCTCTACCAAAATCAATTACTCCTAGTCGTATTAAAGAGAATTTTGATGTCTTTGACTTCGAATTATCATCTGAAGATATGAAAGCAATTGCTGAGATTGCTACAAATGTTCGCATCGGTCCTGACCCAGACGAAATTCAATTTTAACCAATACGACTAAAGCTGAGAAAAAGTCATTTTACACTTTCCCTCGGCTTTTTCTTTACTATTCACCTGCAATAACTCCAAAGGAAAAAATCGTCGTTGATTTATACTCTTTCCCCGCTTTTAAGATTGATGAACGAAAATGGGGATGATGAATAGAATCAGGTGGACCTTGTGTTTCCAAGCATACACCTAAATAATCCCTTAATTGTTCACCTCTCATTAATGTAGAGCTGCCCAAGTTATTTCCTGTATAAAGAACGACGGCAGATTCTGTCGTTTCTACTACTAGTTTGCGACCACTCTCCTCATCTGACAACACCATTATGCTAGGTTCGCTTTCTTTCAGTAAAAACGGATGATCGTAACCGTTGCCGACTAATACATTTTGAGGATGAACAGAAGCCGCTCCTTCGGCAATTTTACGACTCTCTCGAAAATCAAATACAGAATTCTCTACAGGTACTAAATTTCCAGTTGGAAGAAATTCCTCATTCAACTCCAAATACGCAGGACTATCCATCATGAGTTCATGACCCAATACATCTCTTTTCAAATTTCCACTAAGATTAAAATACGAATGATTTGTTACATTTACTAATGTATCCTTATCGGAAATTCCAGTATATGTTATAGATAGCGTATCTTTATCGTTTAGAATCGTATAAGCTACTTTCATTTCCAGGTTTCCAGGGTAACCCTCTTCCCCATCTTTGCTTAAATAAGTAAATTCGATTGTTGTTTCCTGATCTCCTTCCAACACGGTAGCATCCCATAGCGCATGACTGAATCCTTTAGGTCCTCCATGTATATGGTTGTTTTTCTCGTTCATTGTAATATTGTAGACATTCTCTCCTAAACGGAAGTATCCTCCTTTAATACGACCAGCAACCCTACCTACAACAGCTCCTAAATACTTGGCATTTTGACCGTATTCTTCTAATGTATCGAACCCCAATACTACATTTTCGTAATGTTGTCTTCGGTCAGATGCTAAAATCTCGATAATTACGCACCCATAATTCATGCAGGATACTTCAAAACCGTTTTTATTTCTTACTGTAAACAATGTAACGGGCCGATTATCTATAAATCCAAATAATTTCTCTTGCACTAACACTTCTCAATTCAGCCCTTTCCTATGTTACTTAATCTCTACGAGTTCTCCCGTTTGGATAGATTGATAACAAGCTTCTATTACCCGCATATTATTAATAGTAGAAATTCCTGTAACTTCTGGATCGCCATTCGTTTGTATTACATTGGAAAAATGCTCCACCTCTAGTCGATATAAATCTCCATATACATTTTCTTCACGGATTATATCTGCTACTTGAGTAATAACTTTTCCTACTCCACCGTTATTATCTGGTCGGAAAGCGAAAGGTACTCTGATAGTACCTTTTGTACCTATTACTTCATATTCATTTCTTCTAGTCATATCAAAACTACAGTCAAACATGGCACGTACACCACCACCCATGTTCAAATATCCAAATGTGCTCAAATCTACACCGGTTTCAGGATCTAGCTCAGCAAAGCATTGCACAGAAACTGGCTCAGAATCTAACAAATAGCGGATGGCATGAATACTATAACAACCAACGTCATAAAGGCTGCCTCCGCCCATTGCCTTGTCCATTTTTATTTTATTGACACGCGATTCTAGGAAAAAGGAATGACTAGATTTGATAAGCTTAATGTCCCCAATTTCACCTGAGGATATAATTTCTTTAACACGCTTATGCTGTGGATGTAGCTGATACATGAAGGCTTCCATGAACTTCACGTTGTTTTCTCGACATATTTCCACCATTTCCTCTGCATCTCCGGTTGTTAATGCAACTGGCTTTTCACATAGTATATGCTTTCCTTGCTTTGCGGCTTTAATTACCCATTCCTTATGCAAATTATTAGGTAGAGGGATATAAATAGCTTCAATATCCGGATCGTGCAGAAGCTCTTCATAGCTTTCATAGGCTCTAGAGATACCAAATTTAGAAGCTACTTCATACACTTGACTTCCTCGGCTTGAAATAGCAATTAACTCCGCATTACTCGCTCTGCCCATTGCGGGAATTAGCTGTTGCTGCGCGATATTTGCCGTACTTAATACTCCCCAACGAATGTTTTCCATTTAATCATTCCTTTGTTTTTAGTTTTAGTGCTATGACCCGAACGCTTTTTTATTTAATATACTCCTTTAATCGCCTCGTGGACTTGTTCCTTGTAAAATCTCTTTAGCCTCAGCATTTCCTCTTCTGTATATCCACTTACATTCATTGTCTGCAAGTTATCTTCTACTTGAGCGACTGTTTTAAAGCCAGGTATGACACATGAAATTTCATCATGTTCCAATATCCACTTTAATGCTGCGCGGGTCATATTATCTCTACCTTCTGCAATCCACTTGAGTTTACCTGCTAATTCAACGCCTTTTTCTAATCCTAATCCCGCGAAAGTTTCACCAACATTAAACGCTTCTCCACCTTGGTTAAAGTTTCGGTGATCGTCTGTTTCAAACTTGGTATCAACGTTAAATTTCCCAGTCAATAGTCCACTTGCAAGCGGAACACGAGCAATGATTCCAACTCCCTTTTCCTTGGCTTTTGGAAATAACTCATCCAACGGCTTTTGACGGAAGATGTTGAAAATTACTTGAAGACTACGAACATTAGGCTGCTCCAAGCACAGTAGTCCTTCTTCCACAGTTTCTACACTTACACCATAATAGCGAATTTTCCCTTGCTTCTTCAAACGATCCAGTACATCAAACACTTGCCCATCTTTTAAAATTTCTAGAGGCGGACAGTGAATTTGAAATAAATCAATTTGCTCTCTCCCAAGACGTCTCAGGCTATCCTCACAGTATTTCGTGACACTTTCTATGGAATACGTATTAGGATCATGAACATCACCTGCTCTGCAAAATTTCGTAGCAATATGAATATCTTCGTGCTTTCCTTTCGTTGCTTTTGCTAAAAGCTCTTCACTATGTCCATCACCATATATATCCGCAGTATCGAAAAAGTTAACCCCGTTACCGATTGCATAATCTAGTGCTCTTAATGATTCCTCATTGCTTGTTTGTCCCCACGCTCCACCAATTGCCCAAGTACCAAAGCTTATCTCACTTACTTTTAAATCGGTATTGCCTATTTGACGATAATTCAAATCTTTCATTCCTCCCTATTTGTAAATAAAGAACCCCAACTATATTTAGTTGAGGCTCTTATTAATCATCCTTACTTACGAAGTTCCAAAAGTTCTTTATTCAGATCCTTTGTTTGATTGTAAACCTGTTGATAAATAGCAAATAACTTTTTGTATTTATCCACATTAGTTTTAATAGGAGTAAACTGTTTATCCTCCTTCAAAAACTCTTCCGCACAATCTCTTAATGAATCAAACCACTCACACCCATAGGCTGCTAGCATTGCTGCTCCCATTCCTGGACCTTGTTCACTAGTCAATCTAATAATTTTCGCACCGAAAATGTCTGCTTGCATTTGAAGCCACTCATCATTTTGAGCTCCCCCGCCAATAGATACAATAGTATCTATTAACTTACCGTTTTTCCGGAAGATTTCAATCGATTCATTTAAGGAGAATGTGATTCCTTCTAAAACAGCACGAACGAAGTCCTTACGCTGATGCGAACTATCCATCCCGATGAAACTAGCACGAATTGTTGCATCTGCATGGGGGGTTCTTTCACCAACCAAATAGGGGGTAAATAACAACCCATTAGAACCTACCGGAACTGAACTTACTTCGGTCAATAATTCCTGAAACGATTCTTCACTCGCAAAAACCTCTTTAAACCAAGTCAAACTATGGCCCGCAGCAAGCGTTACTCCCATAGTATAAAAGGCATTCGATACCCCATGATTAAAATAATGAACCTTCCCATTAAAGTCTTTATCTGGAGTTGCTTCATAGGATAATATCACACCAGATGTCCCTATGCTACAAAGCGTTTTTCCATCCTCTAAAATTCCAGAGCCAATTGCACCACAAGCATTATCCGCACCACCTGCGAATACGCGAGTTGTAGTAAAAAGACCGGTAGCTTGTGTAACGTCTATAGAAATAGTACCTACTTCGTCATGAGAATCTAACAGTGGCGGACATATACTAGGGTCGATATCCAATAACTCACATATAGTTGTGCTCCATTCTTTTCTACCAACATCTAATAGTAGTGTTCCTGCAGCATCCGAATACTCCATATGCAGCTCACCTGTAAGTCTGTATCGCAAATAGTCCTTTGGAAGGACGAATGTCTTTGCCCGCTTAAATAGTTGCGGCTCATGTTCTTTCACCCATAATATCTTCGGTAGCGTAAAACCCTCTAAAGCAGGATTTTTTGTTATTTGAAGCAGTCTGTCCTCCCCAATCACATCATAGATTTGCTGACATTGAGCCGTAGTGCGCGTATCATTCCAAAGAATTGCAGGACGTAGAACCTCATTCTGTTCATCCAATAGAACAAGGCCATGCATTTGCCCCGAAAAACTCATCCCTTCAATATTCGCTGCATTACCTTTAAAATCCTTTAATAACTCCTTTAATCCTACTAATGTTTGTTCCACCCAGTGCTCAGGATTTTGTTCGCTATAACCAGTTTTTTCTTGTGTTAAAGGATAAGCTTTCGATACACTTCGAACTACTTCCCCATTTTTATCGACTAGCAATATCTTCACAGCACTAGTTCCTAAATCTACTCCAATAACATAATTCATAGCTTCAACTCTCCTACTAAATGCATTCAATTATTTATTGAATGATTGCAATAAATATTGATTGATGGTCGCCTTAATCTGCTCCAAACGACCAGAACTTTGTTTAATATCTTGAAGTCCCAAAGCATACGCTTCTAGCTTATGGAAGTCTGTTTTACCCTCTACTATATCTAATCCGATACCTTCTTTATACGTTTTATAACGGTCATCCACAACATTTTCAAGTACTTTATCATCAATTAGATTTTGTGCAACTCGTAAGCCTACTGCAAAAGCATCCATTCCAGCAATATGTGCACGGAACAGGTCTTCTGGTTCAAATGATGCTCTTCTAACTTTCGCATCAAAGTTTAAACCTCCTTTGCCTAGTCCACCGTTTTGCAAAATCTCATACATCGCAAGAGTCGTAGTCCATAAATCTGTTGGAAACTCATCTGTATCCCAGCCAAGAAGTGGGTTACCTTGGTTCGCATCAACTGAACCAAGCATATTATTAATACGTGCATAATGAAGCTCGTGTTCAAATGTGTGACCAGCAAGTGTTGCATGGTTTGCTTCGATATTAAATTTAAAATAATTTTCCAGACCATAGCTTTGTAAAAATGCATGAGCAGTTGCAACATCATAATCATATTGGTGAGTAGAAGGCTCTTTTGGTTTTGGTTCGATTAAGAATTGTGCTTCAAAGCCAATTTCTTTCGCATAGTCTACAGCCATATGATAGAAACGAGATAAGTTATCCAATTCTAGTTTCATATTTGTATTTAGTAAAGTATCGTAACCCTCACGTCCACCCCAGAATACGTAATTTTGAGCACCCAGCTCCTTACCAATTTCTAATCCTTTTTTCACTTTAGCCGCTGAGTAGGCAAAAACATCCGCATTACTTGAAGTTGCTGCACCATGAACAAAGCGAGGATGGGTAAAGTTATTAGCCGTATTCCAAAGCAATTTTGCTTTACTATTTTTCATATAATCTTTTATCATGCTAACAATTACGTCTAAGTTATGATTGCTTTCCTTTAAATTACTTCCTTCGGGAGCAATATCAATGTCATGGAAACAGAAGAACGGGACATCCATCTTTTCATAAAACTCAAATGATGCCTCTACCCGTGCTTTAGCTAAATCTAACCCGCTAAATTTGTCCCAAGGGCGGTTCATACTTCCTGCTCCGAACGGGTCCGACCCATCCATTGTAAACGTATGCCAGTATGAAACGGCATATCTCAAAATCTCTTCCATCGTTTTACCGCCAATTTTCTCCTGTGGATTATAAAATTTAAACGCATAAGGATTTTTCGAAGCGGCACCTTCAAATTTTACTTTTTCAACATTTTGGAAATAGACCATTATTATACCTCCTGAATTTTATCTCAGGCATTCCCGATGGTTTATGTCTGAGGGTAAATGATTTTATTAGTTTGTTAATCATCCGAACAAAGTTGTATTTTAGTAAATAAAAAGTGTATGCTATTAATAATTCACCAATTCTTGCAAATAAATTGAAAACAAAGGTGGTTCTCTATGAATGCTACAAGTAGTTTTATATATAATATAGTCGACTGGATTACAAAATTTGCCTACTTAAATTTGCTATGGATCTTATTTACTTTACTAGGCGGCGTGATTTTTGGATTTTTTCCTTCCACTGTTTCGATGTTTGCTATCGTAAGAGAATGGTTGAAAGGAGAAACAGATATATCGCTGTTTAGTACCTTTTGGAAACATTATCGAGATGAATTCTTTAAAAGTAATTTACTTGGAGTCTTCGTTTCCCTAGTCAGTGTCGTTATTGCATTGGATATTCTTTACATAAAATCTACAACTAATGAACTTTTAACTTGGACATACCTACCATTGTTTGCTTTTATGTTATTGTTCATCATGTTCCTATGTTATCTATTTCCATCCTTTGTACACTTCGATTTAAAATTATGGCAAGTTATAAAAAATTCCTTTTTTATCATGCTTATCAATCCGATTACAACTCTATTAATCTTTCTATGCTTGTTGCCTTTCTTCTATCTAGTAAGCCTTCTTCCAGCAATTGGATTTATATTTGGCGGAAGTATATACGCTTTTATATCGATGCGTTTTAGTCTACATGCATTTCAGAAAGTGAGTGAAAAACAGCAAGCATTAAAAGTAAGCAATGAAATATAGCTTCCCATAGAGTGAAGCTATATTTTTGTTGTCTACCTCCATTGATAACATAGGCACTTGCACTTTTCCTCTTATCCTTTTACAGCACTTGCAGAGATACCTTCAACTACTTTATTGCTAAAGAAGATAAAAGCAATAATGATTGGTAGTACACTTATAATTAGAGTCGCCCCTATCGCACCCCAATCCGTCATATATTGACCAATGAAGTTTTGAATGCCTACTGTTAACGTTTTGTATTTTTCAGAGCTTATAAACGTATTAACGAACACAAACTCATTCCAGTTATAAATCATATTAATCACTACAGTAGTTGACATTACTGGTACAGTCATCGGGAGAATAACTTGGAAAAACATTCGATTCACAGAACAACCGTCGATAACAGCCGCTTCTTCAATTTCCTTCGGTAGCGTGTAATAGAAACCAAGTAAAATCATCATCGTAATTGGTAGATTATAGGCTGTGTATGTAATAACTACTCCGAGAGGATTATCTATTAAATTGACACTTAAAAACATACTGTATAGTGGAATTAGCGCTGAATGGATAGGAATCATTAGTCCAATGATAAATAGACTAAGAACTGCGCCGCTTAGTTTCCATCTCATTCGAGTAATCGCAAAAGTAGCCATACTTGCGAAAAGAACAGTTAACACAATCGCAAGTGCCGTGATCCAAACACTATTAAAAAAGTAACCCCCTATACCTCCATCCCACACTTTTAGATAGTTTTCCCATCTGAACTGCGAAGGCAATGCAAACGGAGAACCCGCAAATATTTCTCGATTATCTTTTAATGAGAAGATGAATAACCATATTAGCGGGACGATTTGAAACAATGCTACAACCAATAGACTAAAATACAGAAAAAAGTAGCCTACACGTTTCATATACATTCCTCCTTTAATATTCTATTCTCTCTTTTGGTGTAGTTAATTTGCGAACGATAAAGGTTACGATTAATGTAATTATTAATAGAAGGAATCCAATTGCACTTCCGTAACCGAAGTTATAGCTTGAAAATGCTAACTTATACATGTAAGATGCCATTACTTCACTTGCACCATTAGGACCACCAGAAGTCATCACATATATTAGATCAAAATATTTTAATGATCCAACTATTGCTAATACGACCGTCACACTTACGACTTCCTTTATCAATGGCAACTTAATCTTCGTAGCAATTTGGAATGCAGAGGCCCCATCGATTCTTGCTGCTTCGATTAATGACTCTGGAATATTCTTTAATGCAGCATAATAAATCAAAATATAAAAGCCTGCATATTGCCACAAAATTGGGATGAAAATTGCAAATAAAACTAGAGATGGATCTGCCAGCCAAGCAGGAGGATTTTCCACTCCTATTTGCTTAAGAAACACATTTAAAATACCATTTGACGGGTTATACACTTTAATCCAAAGCTGTGCAATCGCAACGGAGGACAATAGCATCGGTATTAAATATATCTTTCTTAGTAGATCCGATCCCTTTATCTTGGATGCCAATATAAAAGATATCGTTAAATAGATCCCTAAGCTCAGTGTCGAAAATATTGCCAGCAAGAATGAATGATAGGCACTACTCCAAAACTTCATATCTTGAAGACCATTTATATAATTCTCTAATCCAATAAATGTTTTATCCCCTATTCCATCCCACTCCATTAAGCCATAGTAGCCCGAAAGAATTAGTGGAATGAATACTAATACTAGAACTAGTAAAAGTGCAGGTGAAATATATAATGCTATTAACAGTTTGTTAGACATTACCTTGTTCATAACAGTCAACTCCTTCCTCACCGGGTAGAGAAGGGCTATCCAACTGAACAGGATAACCCTCTTTTTTTCATTAAATTTCTTCCTTTACAGCTACTTGAACCAATTTCATAAAGAAGTTAATAGTAAGATTCTAATAAAGTTGATTTTTGCTCCAGGCGGACGCTTTCCGTAGGCACGGCTTCAATCAACGAAGTCTACTATATATAAATGAATATAAAACCATATAAGTAATCATATTTTATCTAAAAATAAGTAATTATGAACGTGACTCATTTATCTACTATTTTGAAAGAGCATCCTCATGAGCTTTTGCAAATTCTTCTGGAGTCATTTGTTTTCCAAATAGAGCTTGAATGGAATCTAAATGCACTTGTGCTACATCTGGACTCATTTGAACGTCTGCAAATAGTGTAATATTACTTGCTTGATTTAATTCATTCAAAATATCTATATACATCTCAGGAAGGTCTAATGAATCAGCATCCACTTTAGTAGCCGGGATTACACCAGCTTGTGTAACCGCTTTTTCTCCCCATTGTTTTACAAAGTAGGCAGCAAAATCTTTGGCTTCTTCTTTTACATCAGAATCCTCTGCTACAAATAGTCCAACTCCAGGACCTCCCACAAAGCTATCCATATCTCCTTTTCCATCAACAGTAGGGAATTTTAGATATTCAACAGAATCTCTAAATTCCTGTGGAACAGTTTCGTTTGTTGTATAGTTCGGTAAGTCCCATGTTGCGATTAAATACATTGGCACTTGCTCACTCATGAACATACTTTTTGCTTCTTCATCTGCTAATCCATTGAATCCATTAACGAATGCACCCATATCTACAAGGTCTTGAACCTTTTGCGCTGCTTCTACTAATGCTGGATCTTCAAAAGAACCTGAACGATCAATTGCCTTGTTAAGAACTTCTGCTCCACCAAGACGGTCAGCTAAATACATATACCATAGTGATCCCGTCCAAGCATCCTTGTTTCCTAAAGCGATCGGATCAATTCCATCTTCTTTAAATACTTTTACGACATTTTCTAATTCTTCAAAAGTTTTTGGTGCTTCTAAACCTTGTTCATCAAACATTGCCTTATTGTAGTACAGCGTCACAATGTTTAGCTCTAATGGTAAACCGTATGTCTTACCGTCTAATGCATACGCCTCTGCAGTTCCAGGAACAAAGCTATCACTTAGCTGTTCTTCAATGACATCATCTAATGGAGCGAACATGTTACCTCCAACATAAGGCTCTAAGAACCCTGCCGCCCAAGTCATGCCTACATCTGGAAGTTCTTTGGATGTCGATAAAACTCTTAGTTTATCTTTATATTGTTCATTGCTTAACACTTCCAGATCAACCTTGACTCCATCATGTTCTTTTTCATAATCGGCTATAATTTCATTTACAACATCGTAATGTTGTTTGGAGCTTCCTTCAGGCCATAAATGCATAAACTTAATCTCTTTGTCACCACTTGCACTTGATGATGTGTCACTTGAATCTGAACACCCAGCCAATAAATAAAACACAGAAGCAAATAGTAGAATTTTAATCATTTTGTTGATTTTCATTCTTATTTCCCCCACCCCAAATTATTTTTACAACAATATTCTGACTATTGTATGCGTTTTCATTGTAGCAAAGAAAACTATGTTAGTCTAGTGGATAAACAAAGTTTTTTTATTTCTCGTTTGTATGATAGAATAGTGAAAAAAAGAAAGAAAGAGCTGAAGTAGGATGAAACTGAGTGCCAACCAAACATGGAATCATCATGTTGTAAAAAAAGGGAACAAATCGCTAGTTCTAGATAAAATAAAATACAACTCCCCTATCTCCAGAGCATCTGTTGCAAGTCAGGTCGGTTTAAACAAAGGTACCGTATCCTCATTAGTAAATGATTTACTAGAGGAACATCTTGTCTATGAATCTGGACCAGGTGAATCCAGCGGAGGAAGAAGACCAGTGATGTTACTGTTCAATGAAAAAGCGGGTTACTCCATCGGAATAGATTTAGGAGTGAACTATTTACTCGGAGTACTAACAGACCTTAACGGAAACATTCACACAGAGAAGCAAATAACATTTAAGAATCTATCCTATGAAGAAATTGAGATTATATTATTTGAAACAATAGAATTCCTCCTCATCTCCACTCCTGAATGCCCACATGGTGTTATAGGAATTGGAGTTGGTGTACCAGGCATTGTAGATAAGGATGATAATATTCTGTTAGCACCTAATTTAAACTGGCGCAATATAAATCTCAAAGAGGTGCTAGAAGAAAGATATAATCTTCCAATCATCATAGAAAACGAAGCCAATGCCGGAGCATACGGCGAAAAAAAATTCGGTGCCGGAAAAGATTTTGAAAACGTCATCTATGTAAGTGCTGGAATTGGTATCGGTGTAGGATTAATACTCAATGGTTCTCTCTACAAAGGATCCAATGGTTTTTCGGGTGAACTGGGTCATATGACGATTCAATCAGATGGTGCTAAATGTCGATGTGGAAACGAAGGTTGCTGGGAATTATATGCTTCGGAGCAGGCACTCACTAGAAAGGCAGAAAAATTGGATATCCCATCAGATATGCAGGATTTAGAAGGATTAGTAACACTTGCAGAGAGCGGAAATAATGAGATCATTGAATTATTTGAACAAACTGGAGACTTCTTAGGTATTGGTATTAATAATATTATTAACATCTTTAATCCCCAGCAAGTTATTATCGGTAACAGATTGGCCTACTCAGAAAAATGGCTAAAAAAGCCGTTAAATAAAAGAATCGCAAACCAAGCATTATGGTTCCAACAAAATGATTTGCAAATCGATTTTTCCGAACTGTCGACAAGATCTACTGCCTTAGGGGTTGCTGCTTTTTCCATCGAAAACTTTTTGAGTGTCAGTATCCAACAAGATACATTCTTGGAATAGATACTATTTTATCCTAATTAATCGTCAAAATATTATGACTTGCCATTTTATTGAATCTAGTGTTATATGTATTGTTATATTGAAATAAATTCTATTTTAGTAATTATTAGGAGTACTATTAATTCTAAAAAGCTTAACCTCGATTTGTATTTTTTAATAGCTATATTAGGCTTTAATGGGACAAAACTAGATGCAAAGGATGATGACAATTGACAACTATACGAAATCCAATATTACCCGGTTTTAATCCAGATCCAAGTATTTGCAGAGTTGGTGAAGACTATTACATTGCCGTTTCCACTTTTGAATGGTTCCCTGGTGTTGGCATTTATCATTCCAAGGATTTAAAAAATTGGCGTTTAGCTTCTCGCCCTCTTAATCGTATTAGTCAATTGAACATGATGGGGAATCCTAACTCAGGTGGTGTTTGGGCACCCGCCTTATCCTATAGTGATGGGCAATTTTGGTTAATTTTTACGGATGTAAAAGTCACCGAGGGACAGTGGAAAGATTGTCATAACTATCTTGTCACTTGCGACACTATTGATGGCGAATGGTCGGAGCCTATCTTTTTGAACAGCTCTGGTTTTGATCCTTCCTTATATCATGATGAATCTGGGAAAAAGTACTTGGTGAATATGAAATGGGATCACCGTCTCCATCATCATAATTTTTATGGTATTGCACTTCAGGAATACGATGTGGAGAAGCAGAAATTAGTCGGGGAATCTACTATTATCTTTAAAGGTACGGATATTAAATTAGTTGAAGCTCCTCACCTTTACAAAATCAACGGCTACTATTATTTGTTAACCGCTGAAGGGGGAACGAAATATGATCATGCAGCAACTATTGCACGTTCCAAAAATTTAGAGGGGCCATACGAGGTACATCCGGATAATCCATTAATAACATCATTTCCCTATCCGCGAAACCCTTTACAAAAGTCGGGTCATGCTTCCATGGTCCAAACCCATACCAATGAGTGGTTCTTAGTTCACTTAACCGGTCGTCCACTACCAAGAGAGAACCAGCCTTTACTGGATCCCCGAGGATATTGTCCACTTGGAAGAGAGACTGCTATCCAAAGAGTTGAATGGAAAAATGACTGGCCTTATGTGGTGAATGGAAACGGACCATCGCTTGAAATTGAAGGGCCTGCAATTGAAGAAGTAGTTTGGGAAAAGGATTTCGAGGAGAAGGATGATTTTAATGGAGAACGATTAAACAATCATTTCCAATCTCTGCGTATACCACTTGGTGAACATATTGTTTCACTAAAAGATAATCCCGGTCATTTACGACTTTACGGGAAAGAATCCTTAACATCCAAGTTTACACAAGCTTTTATAGCAAGACGTTGGCAGCACTTCAACTTTACTGCAGAAACAAAAGTAGCATTTAACCCAAATACTTTCCAGCAATCAGCAGGTTTAGTTAATTATTATAATACAGAGAACTGGACAGCACTTCAGGTTTCCTGGCATGAGGAAAAAGGAAGAATTCTTGAGCTTAGTACATGTGACAACTTTACTTATGACCAGCCGCTAAAAGGTAAAGAAATCATTATTCCTGTAGAACATGAATATGTTTATTTAAAAGTTGATGTAAACACATCTATTTACGAATATTCTTATTCATTCGACAGTGAAAACTGGACACTGATCCCTATTCAACTTGCATCACATAAATTATCCGATGACTATATTCAAGGCGGTGGCTTTTTCACCGGAGCATTCGTGGGCATGCAATGTCAGGACACATCTGGTCAGAGCCTTCCAGCCGACTTTGATTATTTTATCTATAAAGAATTGGAATAACTTAAGTAATACCGTGCAAAAAGACTCCAGGTCCTTAAATTTCAAAACCTTTATCTATCGTTTCTGAAGTGCTTTGGACAGTCTTGTTACTATATTATTACCAAGTGAATTTTTTAAAGAGGCTGGTCGTGACTGACGTCACGACCAGCCTCTTTTCTTGGTAATATTATGGCGTTTGCCTGTCCGTCACCCTTCAAAAACTTTCAGAAATAGGTTAGTGCATTTTTGGGTAACTAGAGAAAAGATACTTCCTATACTTAGAATGAGCGCCAGAAGATACAATTTCTGGCGCTCCACTGCTTCGTTATTGAGTAAACTCTTATTATTTCTCTGTATTTCCACCTGGATAAAAAAAAATCTACTTCAATCATTCATCCCTAATTCAACTGTGATAACTAGATGTTTTATTACTTTATTAACTTTATCTACTATTAGTGTACAGGAGACAAACTTTAATCAATCCTACTTTTGGGCACCGCAAAACCTTATAGTAGAGTACTACCCACTAATTGATTGTAGTGAAAGGTGGTGACTCCAGCAACATGAGTGAGATGTTTCAAATTCCATTTCTTTCACTAACTTGCCGAAGTGGTTAAATAAAATTTAATCAATAAAAAAGTTACACATTTTTTCTATATTTCAAACCATAATAAGTAAGCATCAAAAAAATCGTCGAGAGGGGTTTTCTTATGAAAAATGGTACTCATCTAGGAGCTAATAAAAGAGGTTCTATGGCGAAACGACCAACTAGTAAGAAAGAAGAGATTTCTCTAGAGTTAGCCGAGCTTGGGTTTTTAACGCCTAAGCAAGGTTCAATGTCCCCAAATAGACGCGATATGAGTGAGAGGGATAGATCTTACTAAATCTAAGATGTCAAAAACGGACACAACAATGCGTTGTGCCCGTTTTTTGTATATTTTTTTCTTTCCACCTTATACGTTTAATTTTTCAACTTGATATACCCATTGTTGCAAGGGTTTTTGATAGTGCAATATCATCCAGCCTAAAATTTTCCCGATAAAATAAGCAGCAACCAGTGTTCCGATACCAATTGATCCAAAAGACTGGATGAAAACTAAGCCTAGCACTGCTGCGACAAAAACATTTAATAAATCACCCGTAATTTTTGCTTTACTAAACTTCAACTTGAACCGTTCGCTAATAACATAAGTTAATGCATCATAAGGCATTAGTGGTAGTTTTGCGGTGAAATAACCTATTAATCCGGCCGATACGACAAATAAACTAATAACTAAATATACACAGCGTAAAACGATAGATTCAGGTGGTGGTAGTAATTGCACGAGGAATAATGTAGCATCCATAAAGAATCCAAATACAACGGAAATGATTAATTGAAGTATAAAATCTTTTATATCAATACGTTTGTTTAATATGATTTGCACAAGGATAAATAATATATTTGCAAGGATAGTAGTAATACCGATTGATAACCCTGACGTTAAAACAAGTGCATATGCTAAAGAAGAAACAGGTGATACACCAAGTCCAGCCTGAATTGACAAACTTACACCAAGCGTCAAAAAAAATAAACCACCCACATATAAAACAAGGCGCTTCATAATAACTTTTTTATGATCCATAAATAACTTCGCTTCCTTTTTTAATCTTCTATTTATCATAACATCGCATTTAGTATATGAAAAATATATATATGATAAACTCTTCATATGTAAAAACATATAATGGAGGTACATAAGTGGATATTCGACAATTACATTACTTTAGAGAAATTGTAAAACAGTCCAGTATCTCTAAAGCTGCAGAAGCACTTCATATCGCACAGCCGCCGCTCAGTCAACTTTTAAAAAAACTAGAGATGGAGCTTGGTACAACTTTAATCCATCGGTATCGAAAAAAATGGGAACTAACCGAAACTGGTGAAATACTATATCAGTATGCGGAGCAAATGCTTATGCAGATGCAGGATGTGAAGCAAAGAATTCAAGAAGTAGAACAAGGTATAGCTGGAACTCTACGTATTGGTGTCTCTTCCGCATGCTCGAACATGCTGATTGACTATATTGGTATGTATAGAACAAACTTTCCAAACGTCAAAATCAGTATTATTAATGGTAACTCAGAGGAATTATTAAAACGACTCGAACAAAGAGAAATAGATTTGGCCTTTCTTCTACGCCTAAGCAATAGCGAACACTATGAGATAAAAATATTGAAAAAACAACCTTATGTCATAATTGTCCCAACTAGCTGGTCTACAGCATTTTCACATCCACAGGTGACATTTAAACAAATTGCCAAATTACCTTTTATCATGCTAGGTGCAATGGAAGGCCATTCTTTTCATGGGGATATACGTAGAGCGTTTGAAGAACATGACATTGAACCAAATATTATAATTGAGTGTAAGGATATATCCATGGTAGCATCACTTGTCAGTAAAGGTTTAGGTGTATCTATCATCCCAAGCATGGATTATGCATCAACCTTTTTAGAAAATCTAACAATATTCGAGTTAAAAGAATATAGTGATAATGTGGAGCCGGTCATCTTAAAACTAAAAGATGCACCTACCTCAAAAGTAGCCGCTCAATTTTGGGATATAGTTGAGTGAACCATAACTATAAACTTTCTCACCTTCGTATATGGTTTGTTCCAATTATTCCACAACTTATTTCATCTAATACCTATCCTTCTAGAAATGGTCAATTATCAATATGAGAAAAACCGGGCAAAAAAACTCCCGGTCCTTAAAGATCAAAACCTGTTTTTATCGTTCTCGAGGGGCTCTGGAAAGACATTTTGGTATATGATTACCGATTGAATTTTTAGGGATGTTGGTCACTCAGGCATTGCCTCACGACACGGTGTTATTTGCTTGAGTTCAGTTTTTAAATCAGTGGGGAATGAAGCCCCACTAATTAAAGTTTCACTTTATCTGTCCTTCAACCTTCTATAACTTTTAGAAACAGGTTAGTGCTTTTTTGGATAACTAGAGAAAAGATACGATTTTACTCCTAACAGGAGCTCACGAGATACAATTTCGTTCGCTATTTCGCTTCCTTATTCGGTAAACACTTACTATTTCTCTAAACTTCCACTAGTATAAAAGAAAATCTGCTTTCTTCCTCTATCATCGGATAATTGCATTTCCAATTCAAAAGCGATGACAAATAAGTTGATCACTCTCTAAAATTTGACCAATCTTATCATCTAAGCGATAAGCTATGCTGAATTTTCTAGTAGAGTACTACACACGGATTGATTGTAGTGAAAGGTGGCGACTCCGGCGGGATGAGTGAGACAGATGAGCTATCACATCGACGCGTTAGCGACGGTGATAGCTCATCGCTAACCCCGCGGAGGCCAACAGGACGTTGGTCACGAAGGCGACTGGAACCACAGGATGTGGGTTATGCAATCGTTGCCGCAGGACGCGGCGAACTTAGATTACCTTCCCTTTGAGAGGTGGCGCACTTAGCCCTCGTTCCTTTGACTCCACCTGAAACGGAAATCATAGTATTATTCATTTTTAAAAGCACCGAAAGTCCAGTGTTCACGGGACATTTTTATATACTTTATCTTGTAAAAAAACCTGTTAGCTCATTTCAAGAAATAAAAATGAGTTAACAGGTCTTACCTTATTTGAACTTATCTGGAATCATTTCTGCCGGCAGTGGACGGCTAAATAAATATCCTTGAAACATGTCGCATTTATAATTCTTCAATAAATTTGCTTGTTCTTCCGTTTCTACTCCTTCAGCAATGACCGGCATGTTTAAGTTATGACCAAGTGCGATAATCGTTGCGATAATACTTCGGTCTTCTTCATCTCGTTGGATATCTTGCACGAATGCTTTATCAATTTTAAGATGATCGATCGGAAAACGACGAAGATAGTTCAATGAACTATATCCTGTACCAAAGTCATCCATCGCAATCAATACACCGATTGATTTGAGTTCATTTAGCACCCTAATAGCAATATCAGGCTGCATCGCAATCGTTTCTGTAATTTCAAGTTCCAAATACTTAGGATCAAGTTTCGTTTCTGTTAAAATCAATTCAACCTTTTCCACTAAATCCGTTTGATAAAACTGTCGTAAAGATAGGTTGACTGATACGGGTACTGGTGGTAAACCTCTTCTCTGCCATTCTTTGTTTTGGCTACATGCTTCTCGCATCACCCATTCACCAATCGGTACAATCATACCCGTTTCCTCAGCAAGTGGAATAAAGTCGACAGGTGCCACCATCCCTAAGTCTTTGCTGTTCCAACGCAACAATGCTTCAATCCCTGATATTTTATGTGTGATTGCATCATATTGAGGCTGGTAGTAAAGAACAAACTCTTGTTTATCCAACGCTTTATGTAGTAGGGTCTCCATGTGAAGATCTGTCTTTGAGAGTCCTTCTATTTGGGCATTGTAGATTTGATAATTGTTGCGCCCCTGTCGCTTGGCGTAATACATTGCATGATCAGAAGCCCTCATCAAACCTTTAATATCTGTTGAATGTTTTGGAAACAAACTTATCCCTATGCTCGCAGTTAAAATTGCTTCAAAACCGTCAAGATCGAAGGCTTCTCCTATTTTCGATATTAATGCCTGTGCCTTTAGAAGGACCTTATGTTCATTAATACCTTGCATAATAATAGTAAATTCGTCTCCAGCATACCTGTAAACCGTACCATCAAGTCCCATTACTTTCACTAAACGCTCCGAGACCTGTCGTAATAATGCATCTCCCATTTCATGTCCAAGATAATCATTGATAAACTTAAAACGATCAAGGTCTACCAGCAAAACAGCTGAGTTAGGTTTGTCAGAAGCTTGGGTTTCAATTATTCTTCGAAGATCCTCTCGAAATAAGCGTTGGTTCCCTAATCCAGTCAACATATCATGATATGCCATAAAGTTTGCCTTTTCCTCATTACGCCTTATGTTAGTAATGTCTTTCCCAATACAATGAACTGCAGAGAGTTTTCGTTCGGTGAATATAGGGATTACTGTAATGTGTAACAATACCTGTTCACCTTTTTGGTTATGCAAAGATGTCTCATATTGATGTGGATGTCCACTATGAACCTTTTGAAAATTAGCTATTGTCTCTTTTTGTTTGTGTTTATCTATGAAGGGAAGAAAAGGTTTTCCAATCAATTCCTCCGCAGTCACACCTAGAATTTTCTCCGTCGCCTCATTTACAACTAAAAATCTTCCTTTCAAATCAAAGGTAATAACAGGATCAATGTTGTGATCAAATAATGCTCTATACCTTTGCTCACTCTCCTTTAAGAGGTCCTCCATCCGAATCTGTTCAGTAATATCACGAGCGACACAAATAACCTCCACCACTTCACCATCCAGTATAGTAGGGACCGCTGTAATATCAAGATTTAAAATTGTGCCTTCGCTATCGAAGAACGAGATTTCAAATTCCGCTGTATTCCCTTTCAATACTTCGAAAAAGTAGTCTGTTGTAAGCTGGATATCTTTAGGAACAATCAGCCTTCGAAAGCTCATACTAGCGATTTCATTAAATGAATATTTTAGTATCCTTAATCCTGATGCATTGATGTTTGTTAAATTTCCCTTCGGATTAATCGTAAAAACTATATCAGGGTTTTGATAGAACAATGATTCGAACTCCCTCTTCGATTTTTTTAACTTATTTTGTGTATCCTTATGTTCGGTTACATCAATAATTGTTAAAATTAAATAACGCTCCCCATCTTCGAGTTCAATTGCATGCCCTGTCACTTTTAATGCTTTACCTTCTAAGTTTTTCTTTAATGGCGAGGATTCAGCTTTATGCACCTTTGACCGATGTTCCATACTCAAAGCTTCAAAGGCCGAATCACTAGGGATTCCAAACATGTCCTCCCAACTATACAAACAGATATCTTCCATACTCATACCCGTCAATTTCACAGCTGCCTCGTTAGCATATATAAAACGGTCTGGATATTGCCCTTCTTTCAAGGTCAATATACATATCGGTTCAGGAAAATTTTCAATAAATCGCACAAAATCACTCTTATTAAACTTTGAATCTAAAATCGGACTATCATTAAAGTAAATTTCCATAATACTCACCTCACTTTTACTTAATCTAAAAAATAAGTATTTCGCTGTACACTCTTAAAAAGATTATAACAACCAAGAGTATGTATTACAATAATAAGTATAAGCATTTTGACTTATATAATATTTTTCACCTCGTTTATAGTTAGTTTAAAATACCTATAAAATAATAAAACTACTCGAACACTAAGTTTCTACAAAATATTTGTTACTGAATACCCATTTTCGGAACTACAGTGAACCTTTTAAGAACTTTCTCTATTAAAGATAACCGCTTCTAAACACAAAAAAGCCCATACCTATAAAGGAATGGGGCTAATTTATACATAACTAATTAACATTGATTGTTTTGCAAATTAGAAAGGATTTGTCGCTAATAGACTAGCTGTTTTCACGTATATTCTTGCATTCAGTTTTAATTGAGAAACTATGAATTCTGCAATGTCTTCTGGTTGCATAAATTGATCAATTTTATCTTTATCAACTAAAGATGAATTTGTAGCAAGCTCTGTTACTACTGTACTTGGAGTCAATGCTGTCACGCGTATATTATTTCGGCGAACTTCTTGAGCTAATGATTCTGTTAGTCCAATAACACCAAATTTGGAAGCACTATAAGCACTTGAACCAGGTGCTCCATTTAATCCATTCGTAGAAGAAATATTAATAATATCTCCTCCATTTTTTTCGATTAATTGTGGAAGTACTGTATGTGTTACATAATAAGTACCCATTAAGTTAACGTCAATAATCTTCTTCCACTCTACAGGGTTCGTATCTACTAGTTTCTCAAAGCCACCAATTCCTGCATTGTTAATCAATATATCTGCTGGTCCTAATTCATTAGTCAATTTCTCTATTGCTAGTTGCACTTGTTCTAATGAAGAAACATCTGCTGGTGAATAAGCCACTTTAACACCTAAACCATCTATTTCCTTCGCTACATCCTTTAACGCTTCCTCAGTTCTTGCAAGTAATCCAACGTTTACTCCTTCTTTTGCCAGAGCAATAGCAATAGCTTCGCCAATACCTCTTCCTGCTCCCGTTACAAATGCCACTTTACCTTTTAATGATTGTCCCACTTTTAGCAACTCCTTTGAAATTAATAATCTATCTCTATCATAATCCAGTAAATTGGAAAATTCCAATCAATCAACTTCACCATGAAAATCTAGGTATTATTTGTCTGCCATATTTTTATTTATAAATGTTGAAGTACCGGTTATCATTAACAATAGAATCTGCCTAGACATCTCCATTGGTGATTCCATACAGCCATTTTCTAGCCATCGTATCATCACTGCTGCAACGCCATGTGCCCTATATACATATAACCATGAGCTATCTAGATTAAGCTGTTCCGGAATTTCAAACTGGTATTCTTTGATAAATAGTTCTTCTATTGTTTTTGCTAATTGATGTCGAAAATCTACACGAATATGCGTACTCAATAATATCGAATATAACCGCTGTTCTTTTACAAAGTAATGAAATACACTTATCTCCTCTGGTTTCATCTCCAATAAATTTACCTTTAAAGTTCGATTGTATGGCTTTCTAATTTCACTTTTTAGCTTATCTAATGTTTCTTGTATAATTTCATCCAATAAATATTCTTTTGTCCCAAAGTTATTATAAAATGTGCCCCGATTATAATTTGCCATTTTCACAATTTCCGTCACACTAACATCGTTGAAATCCTTATGTTCTAGTAGATCTATAAATGTGGATTTTAAAATTTCTTTGGACCGTTGAATTCTCTTATCTACAAATTCGTTCATATGTACCCCCGTGAATAGTTATTTTATTGCACAAAGTGAGGATGTTTGTTTATTAGTGAACATTCAAAGACATTCTGTTTCTTGTAATGTTATTATCCCACACTAAAATAGAAGTGTAGACAAAATAAATAATTTGGAGGTTTTATATCATGACATTTCCAGTTTTAGAAGGTAAAGTTGCAATCGTTACAGGCGCCGCAATGGGTATGGGGAGAGAAACAGCGATTTTATTTGCAGAGGCAAAAGCAAAAGTCGTTATAGCTGATTTCAATGAAGAAAAAGGACAGGCTGTAGCAGAAGAAATTAAAGCTGCTGGCGGTGAGGCTTCATTCGTTAAAGTAGACATATCTAATTCTGAGGCTGTTCAAGCAATGGTTAAATTTGCTGTCGATACGTATGGTAAATTGGATGTTGCAGTTAATAACGCCGCACTTACTCCGGATGATAAGCCTGCACATGATTTCGATGAAGACTATTGGAACCGTTTAATCGGTGTTGACTTAACAGGAACTGCATTATGCCTAAAATATGAATTAAAACAAATGCGCGAACAAGGTCAAGGCGGATCTATTATTAATATCTCTTCTGTAAGTGGTTTCCGTCCACAACCAGATAACATTGCCTATGTTGCTGCTAAACACGGTGTAGTAGGAATAACAAAAGTTGCCGCCTTAGAAAATGGTCCATTGAATATTCGGGTAAATTCGGTTGCACCAGGGGCAATTGATACACCGATGCTTCGTGGAGCTTTAGAGCAATTCGGATTAAATGAGGAAGAATATGCTCCTCAGTTAAGTTTGCTAAATCGTTTTGGTCAACCACGTGAAATTGCACAAGCTTCTTTATGGTTAGCGTCTGATGCTTCCTCTTATGTGACGGGTACAACTATCCACGCGGATGCAGGTTATACTTCACGTTAATTTGGATAAACTTTTGCATTAAGAAAAAGCGGGCAAAAAAAATGCCCAGTCCTTTAATGTCAAAACCTGTTTTTATCGTTTTCGAACAGGTTAAGCATTTTTGGATAACTAGAGAAAAGCTACTAACTATTCCTAGAGTATGCTCTTGAAGATGCAATTTCGTTCGCTATTCACTGCTTTATAGTGCAAACACTTACTATTTCTCTTTATTTCCACTAGTGTAAAAGAAAACCTGCTTTCTTCCTCTATCATTGGATCATCGCTTTTCTAATTCAAAAGCGATTACAAATAAGTCGAAAGTCCCGAGAAACCAGTGTTCACAGGATATTTTTCTATATTTTTCTATCTATTAAAAAAGTCGAGAAAAGTGATTTGCACTTTTCTCGACTTTTTTTAATCTTCTACAGGCAACCAGCCTTTTACATTCATCAGTCTGTCCCATAATGGATCAGGAATAACTAGTTCTTCCTGAGCTGATTTAGAAAGGGTTACTCGTATTTGATCTTCCTCACCTGCTTGGACTTTCTCCGTCCACTTTGGTTCCATTAGTAATTCGCGCCCTAATGCAATGAGCGGGACACCTGTTTCGAGTGCTTCTACCACTTCATCAGGTGTATGCAATGAACCTACCCCCACTACTGGAGTACGATTTCCTATTTTTTCATGTATCTTAATAATTCTTGACTGCGCTTTATCTTTTTCACGGAAGGAACCATTCCAGAAATGATTAACTGACACATGTAAATAGTCTAAGCCTTGATCTGCTAGTTTATCTACAAATTGAAGTGTATCATCCAATTGAATCCCTGGGTTACTTCCTTCTTCAGGAGATATTCGATAGCCAACGATAAATGGTTTATTTGCATGTTCCTTTACTGCTCTGTTTACAGAATCTACAATAGCTAAAGGAAACTTCATGCGTTTTTCAAGGGATCCGCCCCATTGATCTTCCCTTCTATTTGAATGTGGCGAGAAGAATTGCTGTAATAAATAAGTGTTTGCCCCGTGGATTTCTACTCCATCAAAGCCTGCTTCAATAGCTCGTCTAGTAGCATCTCCAAAAGCCTGGATTGTATGATGAATTTCATCCTCTGTCATCTCTCGCGGAACTATTGCACCTTCACGTTCCGATGCAATAGCACTCGCTGAGACAGGTTGTTGATCTGGAAGTAATTCTGGAGGTGACTGTCTGCCCCCATGATAAATTTGGATAATCGCCTTTGTCCCATTAGACTGAATAGTCTTTGCTAGTTCTTTCAAACCTGGTAGAAATTTGTCATCATCTATACCGAATTGACCCGGAAATCCTTTACCTTCTTTAATTACATACGCACAAGCGGTAATGAATGTCCCCACTCCTCCAGTACGCTCTTTATAATAAGCTAGTTCACTTTCCGATATCTCACCATTTTCTTCAGAGGAATAGTTAGTCATCGGTGCGACCATTATTCGATTTTTCACTTCTACTCCTGAAGGAAACGTGTATCCTTGAAAAATCTTTTCGTATTTTTGCTTCATAGTAATAACTCCTTTACTCGTCCTACTTCCTGAGGACAATTTACTTCCACATTTAAATACTACAGAAGTTAGCAATATTCCGCCAACAATCTGCCATACAAAAATCCCCATGCAAGACACTATTCAATGATAGTACTTACATAGGGGATTGCGCTGATCTAATTTTTTTATTTCCTGTACCTATGTGTCAATGTATTGAGGGTATACGATTATACTCATTATCGACCTCTTTTTTTGCTATCTCTTAGTTGTATATTTATAGCCTTTAATTGAACTTTCTATGTTGACTGTATTATTTCGTTTCATTGACAGTTTTATGAAAAAGCGGAAGTAAATGATTAGGTCACTTCCTTCCGCTTTAAATCTATTTTAAAAAATCCCGCTTAATCAGGAATGTTTTATTTTCCCTATACTTTGCAATGCTTCAACAAAAGCTCGGACCTCTTCCTCTTTCGTCGCCCATGAGGTAACTAATCGAATAGCAGAATGGGAGGGATCAATTCTTTCCCAAATAAGAAACGAGTAATTTTTTTGAAGCTCCGCAATAAGAAAATCGGGCAATATTGGAAAGATCTGATTGGAAGGAGAATGTGTTAAAAATGAAAAGTCTGTAGCGATACATCCATCTCTCAGGATAGCTGCCATATCATTCGAATGCTGAGCCAGCTCCATATATAAATCATCCCGGAACAGCTCATAAAACTGAATTCCTAACAATCTTCCTTTCGCTAAAAGCGCTCCCTTTTGCTTCAAATGAAAGCGGAAGTCTTCTTTCAATGAACGTCTCGAAATAACTAATGCCTCTCCTATAAGTGCCCCGTTTTTTGTTCCTCCAATATAAAAGGCATCCACTAGTGTTGGGATGTCGCTTAATTTCAAGTCATTATCATCCGAACAAAGCGCAGATCCTAGTCTTGCCCCATCCATATACAATAGTAGATTATGTTCGACACAAAAATCTTTTAAGTCTGTCAGCTCACTCTTCTTGTAAATAGAACCTATTTCCGTAGAATTTGATATATAAACTAACTTCGGCTTCACCATATGCTCGTCTGTATGAGAATCTAACACTTTTCTAATATGAGCGGGATTCAGTTTTCCATCTATAGTTTCTACTGAAATGACTTTATGTCCCGTAGCTTCGATCGCTCCCGTTTCATGAGTAGAGATATGACCCGTATTACTGGCTATTACGGCTTCATGTGGTCGTAAAAATGCAGAAATCGCCGTAAGATTTGTTTGTGTCCCTCCTGATAACAAATGGATATCAACATCTGGATTCTCCATCTTGTCTTTTATCAAACTAATTGCCTTTTGAGTAAAATAGTCTCCGCCATACCCATCTTCTTGCACCAAATTAGACTCTATTAAAGCTTGTAAAATCCTTGGATGTGCACCTTCTGCGTAATCATTCTTGAAGCTATACATGAAAATTCCTCCAATCAAAAATATCATTATTTGTTATTAGATATCGTAGCATAATATATTGCTAAACTTCATGTACCAAAAAAACAACTAATTATAAAAGGTATTAGGTTTAATACAATTCAAAGTCATTTTGAACCCCAACCTTCCGATTATATACAAAAAGCCAACTATTTCTATAAAATAGTTGGCTTTTTATATTAGATTTTCTTTTTAGCTTCTGTTTCTTTATCATCTAATTTAAATTCATCTGCTACTTCGTCCACGATATCTTTAGTTGAGTTTTTGAATTCTTTTAACGTTTGTCCAACTGCTTTACCTAATTGAGGTAACTTTTTCGGACCGAATACGATTAAAGCAATGATTAAAATAATGATTAAACCTGGTACGCCGATATTTGGCATGGTGTTTCCTCCTCATAATTATATATATATTAATCATATGGCTTGTATGCAAAAATTGTTTTTCTAACAAAAAATCTTGGTTGTCTTGTATCAATTACACATTATACTCCTTCGTTTCTCAATTTGTAAATACATAGATATGGAAGATTTCAAGGTGATTATAATATTCATATCAAAAACCTGAAGGAGGAATTGATATATACTTAAACTTCTTGGATACAAAGTCTCTTTATAACATATATTTCAACTTCAAAATATTCGGAATTAAAATACTTTAAGGATTTGACAAAAATGTGACCAAACTTTAAAAAATATGTAGTAGAATGAGTATGATTGTTTTGAATCACTTTTTTAAAGAATAAATTCTAGTTAATAATTCCTATTAACTGGAAACTAGGAGGGGAGATCCCATTTGTCTCAATATAATTTAGAAGAGCTTAAAATATTAAACCAAGTTCTTTTTGCGTTATTTGTCGTCGCTGATTTTGCACTATTTCTTTTTTTCAAAAGTAATGCATTCCCGTGGTTTGCATTATTAGGAGCAGGTATTGGTCTAGCTATTATAGTTCTGTGCTGGACAGGAACAAAACATATGTACTTTATCGCTTCCTTATTAGTTTGTACATTCTTATTCTCATTAGTGTACAACTGGCATACCATTGTTCATTAATGAGCATATTTTTTACTGATTATTTACCTAAATAAACAAATACGTGCAATTTTCTACTATTTTATGATGGGGGTTATATTATGTCAGAACAGGAAAAAAATGCTCCACTTTTAGATAAACGTTCTTCTAGACGTACGTTTATAAAAAACTCGGGATTAACAGTTGGTGGGGTTGTTTTAGGTGGGGCACTTGGTAGTCTTTTAACAAAAGAAGATAAAACGACAACTAACGAAACACACGTTAGCTCGGGAGCAGCTGCTTCTAATGCAAACGTTGCTTTAATGTACTTTACGCCGGATCAATATCGAATTACCGAGGCTGCTGCAGAAAGAATTTTCCCAGAAGATGAAAATGGTCCTGGAGCGAAAGAATTACTAGTTGCTTATTATATTGATCACCAATTATCAGGTGCTTGGGGCATGGGTTCGAAAGAATACACATCTGGTCCTTTCTTCCCCGGTGAAGATACTCAAGGTTATCAAGGCCGCCAAAATAGACAACAAATTTTTGAAATTGGCTTGAAAGGGATACAAGATGAAAGTTTAAAAACATATGACAAATCTTTCGTTGAGCTATCAGAAGAAGAACAAGATGCAATATTAACAGAATTTGCTGATGGAAATGTGGAACTTAAAGGAGTATCTTCTGCTCACTTCTTTGGAGTTTTACGTACTGCAACAATTGAAGGAGCTTACGCTGACCCATTATATGGTGGTAATGCGAATATGGAAGGTTGGAAGATGAAAAACTTCCCAGGTCATCAAATGAGCTATTTAGATATCGTTGAAAAAGAATTTACTAAGATAGAACCAATGGCTTTAAATTCACAACATAAACACTAATAATATTTTAGTTATATAAATTGAGTTTAAATATTGAGGGGGAAATAGAAATGGTTACAAAATTACCTAAAGTAGATGTTGTCACAATTGGTGTTGGCTGGTCTGCTGGTATCATCGCAGCTGAGCTGACAAAACAAGGTAAAAAAGTTGTTGGATTAGAGCGAGGTAAAGATAGAAAAACAGAAGATTATTATATGGCCCATGACGAACTTAGATATGCGGTTCGACATGAAATGATGCAAGATCTTTCAAAAGAAACAATTACTTTCCGAAACAACGACAAAATGCGTTCTCTTCCAATGAGATCATATGGTTCATTCTTAATTGGTGTTGGTGTTGGTGGTTCTGGTGCACACTGGAATGGCCAAAACTTCCGTTTTCTGCCATATGATTTTGAATTACGCTCTAAAACGATTGAAAAGTATGGAGCAGATAAAATACCCGCTGACATGACTATTCAAGACTGGGGTATTACGTATGATGAAATTGAACCTTATTATGATCAATATGAAAAAATGGCAGGGATTTCTGGTGAAGAAAATCCACTAGGCGGAAAACGTTCTAACCCTTTCCCTACTCCAGCGATGAAAAAAACAGAAGCAATGCGCTTATTTGATGATTCTACTAAACGAATGGGTTATCATCCATACGTACAACCATCTGCCAATCTATCAGAAAACTATACAAACCCGGATGGAATTTCCCGAGCAGCTTGTCAGTATTGCGGATTCTGTGAGCGTTTCGGCTGTGAATACGGAGCAAAAGCAGAACCTGGTGTAACTGTACTGCCAGTTGCAAAAGCTACGGGTAACTTTGAAATTCGTCCACATTCTGAAGTACGTCGTATTTTATACTCAAACGGAAAAGCTACTGGAGTTCTTTACACAGATTTAATTACCGGTGAAGAATTTGAGCAACCAGCGGATGTTGTCGTATTATCAGGATATGTATTTACAAACGTTCGTCTTCTTCTATTATCTGGTATTGGAAAACCGTATGATCCAAACACAGGTACTGGAGTCATTGGGAAAAACTATGCTTACCAAATTCGTAAAGGTAGTTCAACAGGATACTTCGATGAGCATAAATTCAACAACTTTCTTGGTTCCGGCGGTTTAGGAATGATAATCGATGATTATAATGGAGATAATTTCGACCACTCTGATTTAGATTTCATCCACGGAGGCATGATTATCCTTGGACAAACTGGGCAAAGACCTATCGCAAATAACCAAGTCCCATCAGGCACTAAGTCTTGGGGTAAAGAATTTAAGGATGCTTCTATAAAATATACAAACGCATCCTTAACTGTAAAAGGTGAAGGTGCATCTATGGCTTATAAACAACATTTCCTTGATCTGGATCCTGTTTATAAAGATGCATTTGGGGATCCATTAGTTCGAATTACTTTTGACTTCGAGGAACAAGACCGTCAATTGACAAAATACTTGGCTGATAAGTGTGAAGGAATTCTCAAAGAAATGGGTGCTGATCACATCGATACTAGTAGAGATCTTGGACCATACAATGTGGCTGAATACCAATCTACCCATAATACTGGTGGTGTAATAATGGGTGCAGATCCTGAGACATCTGCAGTCAACAATTACTCTCAAATGTGGGATGTAGAAAATCTATTTGTAGTAGGGGCATCTTCTTTCCCACAAAACGCTGGATACAACCCAACAGGTACAGTAGGCGCATTATCTTACCGTGCGGCTGAAGGAATTCTGAAGTATATGGAAAAAGGCGGATCACTAATTTAATATATCATTACATTACATTTTATAGAATTAGCCAACAACAAAAAGCTACTCGCTTCTTTATATTAAAGAATTGAGTAGCTTTTTTATTCTTTAGGAAATTATAAAATCTTTGGCATGTGGATAACTTTCTACAATTGAATCTCCATAGCGCCTAGCCCGCTTGAGTCGCTTTAGACAAGCGAATAATGGCAAAGCACCTTTAAAGTATTCTTCCAGCGCTTGACGGAGCAGACATTGGCGCTTGGTCTTTTGTTCAAAGATAAGCGTACAATGTCAAATACTTTTTTCCAGTTTTAGAGTAACTCAAACACGCCTACCGCAAAAAATCCTTTTTTTTACAAGTAGTAATTAACCAAGTTGTTTATATAACAGGTACCCTTTTTTTGATTCAGAAATGGGCATTCACTCGTTTTTCTTGTACTGCATGGATGCATTCTGGCATTGCGTTCAAATTTAGAATTTAACGTACTGATTCGCATTTACAGAACGAGTGGGATAAGGCTTATCTGCGAGGTCTCGGCCTCATGAAAGTTTGATTCGATCTCCACTCGAACCAAAAGAAGGGTACCTGTTTATGTTTGCTTTAAGCAGCTAAAGGTAGTGTTAATTTTTTAGAGATTTCCTGTTCATATTTGAATTCTGGGTCATCCCATTCAAACGGTTTCTGATTTTTTAACATGGCAAAGGCAATTTTAATAAACTTGTTCCCCATCGCGATATTAATTTTTCCAGCCTTTTTGCCTTTTTCCTTTAAACGGATACAAAAAGGCTTCAGGGCCTCATTGTGTCTGGCAAGGCATCGTCCGGCGGTATAGATAGCCCTACGCAGGTTGGCATTTCCTTGTTTGGATATACGTCCAAAATACCCGCCTCCCGGTCCCGATTGTTTTATGACAGGGTTAGTACCAGCTTTTTTAATCAGCTGACCGGCATTCGTGTAATGAGAAAGGTCTCCCATTTCACAGTAGATTTCGGCAGCTGTTACAAGTCCTATGCCCGGCACGGTCAGGAGAAAGATTCCATCGGTTTGAACGAATATACGTTCAATTTCCTCCTCGTACTCTTTAATTGTTTGGGTAGCCCATTCATACGCTTTCAGCTTTTTTTTCAAGAGAAATAACTCGCTTGAAAGCTGGTCTAATGGCTTGGAGACACTTTCATTGGCTGCGAAGAGAAGCTTGTCCATCGTTGTTTTGCGGATTTTTAGGTTATGTTTTTTGGACAATTCCTGTAATCCATCCTCTCCCAGTTCAAGAATTTGAGAAGCGTGTGGATAATGGGTTAACAGATGAAGACTGGCTTTTCCCCAAAAATCACTAAAGATTGTTTTCGTTTTGACTTTCTTATCAACGAGCACGCTGATTCCTTGGTATTCACGCCAGATATGATCATGGACGACCCGAATTTCCATTTTGATACGAGAGCGCTTATTAATTTCACTTCTTCTTGCGCGTGTAAGATTTTGAAGTTCTTTGTACATGCCTGAAGGCAGTTTGGAGTTGGTCGCTTTATTGCCCACCAATGCCTCGGCAATCAGATACAAATCGATGTCATCCGTTTTTGTGTACGTAAGATGTTGTTTCCGTTCTTCATGTGTAGAAGATGGGTTAATGATATGAACAGAATAACCCGCATCTGTTAAAATACGTACGATGTCTTCGTAGTAATGGCCAGTCGCTTCGATGCCCACAAATACCTGTTCAGCTTGACAAGTCTGTTTGGCCTCCTCGATCTCTTTAATAAGGAGTTGCATGCCAGTCTGGCTGACCATGAATGAAAATGGGATGTGAATCACATCGCCAAAATAATTCAGTATCATCGCTTTCTGCAAAACCTTTGAAACATCAATCGGAACAAGCAATACTTTTTCTAAATCGGTACCTCTAAGTTCTTTTGCGAATTGACTTCTTCTTAAACCTTGTTTACCATTAAGTAGTCTCATTGATTATGTCCTCCTTCTAGGGTGGGTGATTGAATTACTTGGTTAAGTATCAATCCTAACATAGTCACTGGGGCTTTTTTGTTTCGAAACTCATTATTTCACACACCAGAAAGTATATAAAAATGTATTATGAGCACTGGGTTCATGGTACTTGAAAGAATGATAAATACCCCTGATTTCCGTTTCAGGTGGGACAAAGGAATGAAGGCTAAGTGCGCCACCTCATGTGGCAATGCCTTCGTGACTAACATCCTGTTGGCCTCCGCAGGGTGAGCGATGAACCATCACCGTCGCTTGCGCGTCGATATGATGTTTCATCTGTCTCACTAATCCTGCCGGAGTCGCCACCTTTCACTACAATCAATGAAGTGAGTAGTACTCAATTGTAAGATATTGCATTCCTATCGCTTGGATGAATAGTAGTCAAAGTTAATATTGTGATAAAACCGTTTGTTGAATTAAGGATTCTATTTTGTAAGGAAGGAAAAAAAAAGTAGATTGTTATTTATATTAGTGGAAATAAAGAAGAGAAATTGCATCTTCGAGAGCTTCCTCTATAAATAGGAAATTAGCTTTTCTCTAGTTATCCAAAAATGTACTTACCTGTTTCCAAGATTTGTAGGAGGGCGACGGACAGAAAAAGTAAAACTTCAATCAGTGGGGCTTCATCCCCACTGATTGTTAGTTGAACCATTCGGGCTTTTACGGGCAGTTTTCTACTGCCCGTTAATGCGGGACAAACGCCATAAGATTACCGAAGAAAAGTGATATTGGTTGTGACGGATGTCACAACCAATATCACTAAAAATCCACTCTGTAATCATATAGCCAAACGTCTGTCCAAAGCTCTTCCAAACGATAGAAACAGGTTTTGACCTTAAAGGACCGGGCGTCTTTTGCCTGGTTTTTCTTATTAAATAGTTCCTTTTGCCGCACGTTCTACAAGAACATCTTGCGGTAGTTTCCAAAGTTCCATCCACTTACGTATAGAAGTAACGAGAATAATGAAACCTAGAATTAGCATGATAACGGAAAGCGTCCCATTTAAGAAGTTGAAACCAGGACTTGCTGAATTCCAGTATACATTTTTCACCATCCAGTATCCCGCTACATTTACAGTTACATATAGATAAGCTAGCGGAATCAGACAAGTTAATATATACCATCGTTTTTCAGCAATTTTCAATACAATCGTAGTCCCAATGATTAAGCCAATAGAAGCCATCAACTGATTGGATACCCCAAACAATGCCCAGACAGAGCTTATATCACCGGAATACAGTAAGTATCCCCACATAAAACAGGCTAACGCACTTGCAAAAATAATTGCTCCAATTGAATTTCGTTTTAATGGTTTAAAGAACGTTCCACCGAAGTCTTGGATGAGATAACGAGCAACTCGTGTGCCCGAGTCAATGGCTGTTAGGATAAAGACTGCTTCAAATAGAATAACAAACTGGAAGAAATACGATGCCAATTTATCAAATATTGGAATCTCAGTAAAGATATACGTCATTCCTACAGCGAGTGTTACAGCTCCACCCGTTCTTCCTTCGAGATCCATCCCAATTTCTTCACTAAGCCTGTCTAAATGAACTGTTTCCAATCCTAATGTTGCAAATTTCTCTGGTGTGGAATTAATGGCAAAATAATCTCCTGGCATTAAAGAAACAGCAGCAATTAAAGCCATAATTGCAACTAAGCACTCCACAAGCATTGCACCAAAAGCAACTCCTTTAATATCGCTCCAACGATTGATCATTTTCGGAGTTGTCCCCGAACCAACGAATGCATGGAATCCGGAGATTGCACCACATGCAATGGTGATAGAAATAAATGGCCAAACTGGTCCAGCAATAATTGGACCGCCTCCATTGATAAATTCCGTAAACGCAGGGAATTGAACTGCAGGATTTACATAGAATACCCCAATGATTAAGGCTGCAAATACACCAATTTTCATAAAAGTACTTAAATAATCGCGAGGCGCGAGTAATAACCAAACTGGTAATGCTGCAGCAAAAAATGCGTAGATAGGTAACGCTAGTGCGATTGTACTTTTTTCTAATGTTAAGAAATCACCTAATGCCGTCCCTTGGATATTTGGACCCCAAATGATAGCCGCCATAATAAGTCCAAAACCAACAATCGTAGCACCTTTTAAGTTTCCAGTTTTTTTATGATATAACCCAACACCCATTGCAATCGGAATCGTAATTCCTACAGCAAATGTTCCCCATGGGTTTCTCTCTAAAGCACTTAGCACAACTAATGAAAGACCAGCCATAGTGATTGTAATGATAAATAGCATTGCTAGCCCTGTACAGAATCCAGCCACAGGACCGAGCTCTTTTTTTGCAATTTCTGATAGAGATTTTCCATCTTGACGCATGGAAGCAAAGAGCACAACCATGTCATGAACTGCTCCACCAATTACCGCCCCAATTAGAAGCCAAAGCAATCCTGGTAAATAACCAAATTGCGCTGCCAATATCGGGCCAACTAACGGTCCCGCCGCAGCAATCGCCGCAAAATGATGACCAAACGTAACCCATTTGTTCGTGGGTACATAATCTTTTCCATCCTCCAGTTCATGAGCCGGAGTAGGTTTTGAATCGTCTAACTTCAAGACTTTTGCAGCCATGAACGTACCATATAAACGATAAGCTATTAATAGTATACATATAGAGCCAATAACAATTGTAACCGCATTCATTTTTCTTTACCCCCATCCTCTTAAGTATAGTAATCATACTAAATTTGAGATTGGTAAATTCATATTCTAGTTGAATTACAAATTTTCAAGGATGAATTACAAAAATGGGGATATGAAATACATTTTAATATTTTAATAATTAGAAATTAACGTACATTTTGAAATCTTTTACATATGTTCGACTAACAGGAACTTTTGATTGATCTTTCAATAACACATTATAGGTAGAATTAAACCAAGGATGAATTTCGACAATGTGATCCATGTTCACAATAAAACTTCGATGAACTCGCATAAACTGGGCATTGTTCAATTTTTTCTCTATAACAACTAGTGAATCACTTACAACGTATTCTTCATTCATTGTTTTGACCTTACACTTCCCTTCAAATGCTTCCAAATAAATGATGGAGTCATTCTCTAGTAAAACTATTCTTTCATCCACAAGGACCGCAGTTTTTCCCAAGTTAACTTTGTTGGTCAAAGAAGTGAAGGGACGTTTTTCATTCCCAATTTTACCAACTTGCATAATCTTCTCCAGTGTTTTACGGATACGCTCTTCGTCAAATGGTTTTAAAATATAGTCGATTGCATTCAGTTCAAAGGCTTGTAAGGCATATTCATCGTATGCTGTTGCAAATACAATTGAAGGAGTTGGTTTGAGTTGAAGTAATCTTTTAGCCAAGTCTAAACCGTTATCTCCATCTAAATCAATGTCTAAGAAAACAAGATCTGGTCGATGTTTGGATATATCCTTTATAGCCTCTTTAAGACAATTCGCTTCACCAACAATCTCCACTTGTTTACTTTCTGTAAGAAGATATTTTAATTCCTCCCTTGCCAATGGTTCATCTTCCACTATATACGCTTTCAACATTTTGATGTAAAACTCCTTTACTATCAAGTGGGATAGAGATTGCTATAGATGTGCCTCTATTCAATTCACTCGTTATTTCTAACTTTGCTTGACCATTATAAATTCCAGCTAATCGCTTACTTATATTGAATATTGCTGTTCCCGTTCCTTTTTTTGAAACCATGATTTGTTTACCTAATAAATCCAACTTTTTAATAGGAATTCCTACCCCATTATCTAAGACAACAATACGCAAATTGTTATTCAATGAGTAAATATTAATTTTTATCTTTCCTATACCGACTAAACTTTTGAACGCATAATTAATGGCATTCTCCACAAGCGGTTGTAGTGTAAATGGAGGAATGGATATCTTTTCTAATCCATTTTCAATTTCAAACTCGATAAGATACTTGTCTGGAAACCGTGTTTGTTCTAGCGATAAATATGCCTTCACGTTTTCGATTTCCTTTTCTAATGGAATAAGCATTTGCCTAGCCCCTTGAATATTCCCTCGAAGAAATGAACTTAGCTCCAACAATAACTTCCTAGCTTTTTGTGCATCTGTTCGACATAAGATAGAAATAGAGTGGAGACTATTAAATAGAAAATGTGGATGAATTTGCGCATGTAATGCTTTTATTTCTGCATCTTTTAATAACTTTGTTTGTTTTTCTGCCTCTGCTAGCTGAAGTTGTGTAGAAAAAAGATTTGCAAGTCCTTCTGCTAGTTGTTGCTGAATATTATCTAACTTACTCGGCTTGATAAAGTACATTTTTAATGTGCCCGCCGTTTTGTTTTGTATCTTCAACGGTAACACGATAGCTGCTTCTAACGAGCAATTAATATGTGAACAAAAAATTTCTTCCTTAGATTTGGCTACTGCAATTCTACCTGTTTCTAGTACCTTTTTTGTTAACCCTGTTGTTAGTTCTCCCTCTGGAATATGATGGTCTGATTCAGCCCCTACATGCGCTAATACTTTATCTTCATCTGTTATTGCAACTGCATCGGCATCCGTTAACTTCAACATGATTTCTGCAATTTCTTTGCATGAATCTGTATTTAATCCTTGTCGGAAAAAAGGTAAGGTTTGATCAGCAATATAAAAAGCTTTGCTTGTTTGATTTGCTCGTGCACGTTCTTCATCACGGACGATTGTCTGAATAATATACATGAATAGAAACATTCCTAATCCATTCACTAAAATCATCGGAATTCCAATTACTTGCACGAGTGCCCAAGCCTCTTCAAATGGTTTTGCAAATGCTAATATAGTTAGCATTTGTATAGCCTCTAACGCCATCCCTAATTTAGCAGCGTAAACAGGTGTTATTTTCTTATCTTGCTTTAATCTCTTTCTCGATAAATACCCAGATAAAATACCTGCTGCAACAACAGCCAAGGAACAGGCTAATGCTGTGTAACCACCAAGAGAATACCTATGTATACCGGCGATTAGACCTGCGCCAAATCCAACAATAGGGCCTCCTAATATCCCTCCAATCACAACTCCCATTACTCGTGTGTTTGCAATCGCATTATCAGGGTCAATTCCCATAAGCCAACCACTGTTAACAATAGTACCTCTCTGAATTTCAATTCCTGTATAGTTACTGATCAATCCAAAGGTTCCAAAAATTAAGATGAGAACCACTTTTTCGATCCAATTATGCTCGGTGTGAATAACCTGACGAAATGACTTTAATTGAGAAAGTAAGAATGCAACAATAACGATAATGCCTACTTTTTCTATCATTAATGCAACTAAAACAAAAATCATCGCTACATTCACCCTCTTTCTTAATATTCTAATATATTTATCATACTTGAAAAGTCTTTAAAAAAATACCTCCTTTGAATTTCATAAACAAAAAAATCAACCGTGTTATTAATCGGTTGATCTCTTTGTATTCGCACATTGGTGCACCATTATCTGTATCACTGTATGTAATGTAAAATCTGCCATCCCTTATAGATGCTCCTGTTTGTTTATAAATCTAATAACCCTTGCATTCTCTTTTATTTCTAATAGATGCATCCCCGTATCACCTGTCGCAAATATATATTCACTTGTATTTGGTTGCTGTAGAAACGCCTTGATGAACTGAGAGATGAGTCCTCCATGAGAGATAATCGCCACCCGGTTGTAACTTTGGTAATCTAGAATGATCTTGTTAAAAATTACTTCTGCTCGGAAGCGTAACTCTAATTCCGATTCTCCTTTTTCAATAGGAACATGAATTGGTCTACCATCTGGAGGTAATGGGTATTTTATAAGGGCTTCCTCTCTGGAAAGACCCGCTAGCACACCATTATTAAATTCCATTAAGTCATCTTCTAAGAGCAAGTCGCAGCCTACGGATTTCTGTAGCGTTTCGGCAGTGCTTTTTGCTCTTAATAGAGGACTTGCTAGGATAATGTCAGGTGGAAGGTGTTCCGTTACATACGCGGCCATATCTCTTGCTTGCTGCTCCCCTAATTTAGTTAAAGGAAAATCAGCCCTTCCTTCATGCACACATAGTAAATCTGCTTCTGATTGTCCGTGTCTAATGATAAGTAGCTCCAAGTGTACATCTCCTCTTTACTTCATTACATATTCTGCTAATACACTTTGAACCTTATATATATTTAAGGATTTATTGAATTTTTTCTGTATAGGAACTGCGCTTCCGGATAACCAAATTTTTAATTCCGCATCCAAGTCGAAGGTGCCTGCTGTTTCAATCGCGAAGTGAACGACACTTTTATATGGAATTGAGTGATACTCTACCTTTTTCCCCGTCATCCCTTGTTTATCGATAAGTAATAATCGTTTGTCCGTGAAAACGATCAAATCCCGTATAAGCTTATACGCATGCTCCACCTTTTCAGAAGGGGCAAGTAAATCCTTTAATTCACTTTCTACTTTATCGTTTTCTATCTCCGATGCATTCCCCATTAATCCATCTAAAATCCCCATCCATATTCCTCCTAAAATGCATTTTTATATTAATTCAAGAACTTTACCTAGATCTCCTGCTAGTATTGGAATAAAACTTATAACTCACTCGTAATTAATAGACTGCAGAGAGTTTCACCTGACAAATAGAGATTATACGGAAATAAACAATCAAAACCAGAACAACTACCATAAACAAAGATGAAAATAGAAACATTCACTATTTTTCCAATTAACGTGAATGTTTCTATCAAAGGGTCGCGTATAAAAAAGGAATGAAACCATTCATGGAGTCATTCCCTATATTTTAGTTTATACAGACTTAAGTTCTAATCTTTTGGCTATTAAAGATAATCCATAATTGACTACAAAGTACATGAATGCAATTAATATAAAAATTGGAATCACATAGCTCGTCTGTTGTGCTTGAATAATTTTTGCGTGATGAAGCAATTCTGGTAGAGCTATAACAACCGCCAACGATGTATCTTTAAGTAGTGAAATAAATTGACTAACTAGATTTGGGACCATTCTTCGGAGAGCTTGTGGTAAGATAATTAGTCTTAATGCCTGTACATACGATAAACCTGATGAACGAGCTGCTTCCATTTGCCCTTTCTCAATTGAATTTAAGCCGCCACGAACTATTTCAGCTAACATGGCTGACTCAAAAACAGTTAGTGCCACAATGGCAGAAACAGTAATACTTAAGTTAATTCCTATTATCTTAGTAAATTGTAAAAGCTATATTATTTAGTCATCACTGTACTTAAATAAAGGTGACTTCTCTTTCAACCCTGAGCGAGAAGTCACCTTTTTCATTTAAAATAAATATTCAATTACTCTTCTTGTTTTCTAAAAAATAACGAGCCACCAACTAAAAACACACCACTAAATAAGAAGATTCCCGTCATTCCTACAGAACCGCCAATAACACCAAAAAAAGTAGGTGCCACTAACTGGAAAAATCGGTTAGTAGCTATACGAAGCCCTAATACTTCCCCTGTCCTACCAGGTGGAGAAGCGTTATATGTAGTTGTCATCGAAATTGGTTGACCGCAGCCCAAGCCTAGGCCCATCACAATGGCCAACAAAGCGATTAAGAACACCGATTGACTTATTGGTAAAAGTAGAAAAGTAATTCCGGCAATTAAAATAGACAAAAATAAGATTGTATCTCTCTTATAATTTTCCAATAACTTCGGCAATACAAAGCGGACAAACATCGTAGCTAGCCCTTGTAAAGCTATAATCCATCCAATTGCAGAGGTGGACAAGTTCAACTGTTTTCCTAGCAACGGAAAATATGCTACAAAAATATCTTTGGAATATAATACAAGTGCACTTGAAAACAACGCTTTTCGTATGAATGAATTCTCAAATAGCTTAAGTGAGTCTATTAGTTTGGTAGGTGTTCCTGTAAGTTTTTGCGTAACTTTTGGAATCTGAAATGAAAAAACAATAGAAATAATACCAATCACTATACAAAAAATATAAACCATCTGAAAAGATACATGCTCTGAAAGGTAACCACCGGCCAATGGTCCGATGACGGCTCCTAAAGCAACACAAAGACTAAACATACTAAAAAAATAATCTCTATTTTTGGCGGTAGATTGATGCCCTAACAGATTTTGTAAAGCAATCGGAATACAAATATTCGCGAGCCCTAGTAATAATTGACTTGCAAATAACGCCCATATTGTCGTAAAAAGTGCAGGAACAATCATCCCGGCAATTGCTGCAATAAATCCAAAAATTACCGGCATTCGATCTCCGAATTTATCAATAACTTTTCCTGCATGAATCGAAAATACCATTGGTAATAAAGCGAATGATGATGTTAAGATACCTATAATGACAATAGATGCTCCAAACTCATCTGCCGATAACGTAATGACTGGTCTTGTCGCATTAATGATTGTCTGAAACAAAAAAATAAGCAATAAAATGCCTTGTAACTTCATATGTATCACTTCCAAAAAATTTATTTAACACGATTAATAAGCATATTTATTAAAAGGAAGGACTTAAAATTAATGAAAAAACCACAAGTTTTATTTAAATTTAAGGCACTTGATTTTATTGAAAAAAATGCTATTTATGAAGCAGCACATACTTTTAAAAATGCAACTTCCGGAGTTTCGTTAGAGCGTCCTATTGTTATATTATGTATTGGATCAGATAAAAACATTTCGGACGGTTTCGGTCCTTTAGTCGGTACTTTCTTAATTGAAAATAACTTTCCATATAAAGTGTATGGTACTTTACAAAATCCTGTCAACGCATTTAATCTAGAGGACACCATAAATAAAATTATTAAAAACTATGCAGATCCATTTATCATCAGTATTGATGCTAGTTTAGGAGAACCGACAAAAGTAGGATATATTCAACTGAATGATGGCCCAATTCATCCAGGACTTGCATTAGGCAATGAGCTGCCACTTGTTGGCGATATGCATATAAAAGGATTTGTAAATACATCAGTTCCTACCTATCCAGCACATTTTCTGAATGATACACGCTTATTCCATGTCATGAATATGTCACGTGCAACGGCACATTTATTAATAACCTGGTCCCAGTTGAACAGTCCTCTTAGGCAAAATATCTAAGAGGACTGTTTTTTAAAATATCGTAATTGCTCCTGTCAGTAGTGCTACTATTATTAAAATACTGGAACAAAGAAATGCCCATTTAAAAGCATAGCGTTGAAAATCCCCTAAATCCACTTTTAACATGCCCACTAATAATAAAGTCGATGCAACTAAAGGACTTAAAAAATGAACAGGTTGCCCTAAAACAGAAGCTCTTGCAATTTCAAGTGGACTTACACCATAAGCTGATGCTGCTTCCGCTAAAATAGGAAGTACTCCAAAATAATAAGCATCATTTGATAAAACAAAAGTAAATGGCAAACTTGTAATAGCAACTACTAATGGAAAAAATGATCCTACAGAATCAGGAATAATACTTACTAAAGACATGGCAATCGCATCTACCATCTTAGTACCGGAGAAGATTCCTGTGAAAATTCCAGCAGCAAATACCAATGTTACAACAGTTAATGCATTACTTGCATGTGCGTCTAAACGTTCCTTTTGCAAATCCAAGTTGGGATAATTAATCAATAATGCGACCATAAATCCTATCATAAATAAAATAGGAGCTGGCAGTAGACCTAATACTAAAATACCCATTACTGCAATAGTTAAAATTAAGTTTAACCATGTTAAGTGCGGTCTCTTCAAGTGATCTGTACTTTCCATTGACAATGCCAACTCTGGCATACCCCAACTCTTTTGTTCTTTCTCATTAAGTACAACAACACCTAATCTTTTTCTTTCTTTTCTTCCGAGTATAAAAGCTATACCTACAATACTTAGCATACCACCCAATAGCGTTGGTAAAATGGGTATGAAGAATTCGTTAGCATCTAGCCCAAGAGAAGCAATAGCTCTAGTAGCAGGTCCTCCCCAAGGAGTCATCCCACTCAATACACTTACAGACAACATGGAAACAGTACCTAGAATAAGTGGGTTCATGCCTAAGCGTAAAAACAATGGTAACATTGCTGAAATAGTAATCATATGTGTGGTTGTTCCATCTCCATCAAGGGCAACTAGCATAGAAATTAAAGCAGTTCCGATCACAATTTTCAAGGGATCCCCTTGTACGATTTTAAGCATTTTTTTAATTAAAGGATCAAACAATCCTGCATCGATTAATACACCGAAAAATAATATAGCAAATAGTAATAACGCTGCAGAAGGTGCTACAACCTTTAACCCATCTAACATCATCGTACCTAAATCTTTATAAAATCCTCCGATTATAGCAAATACAATTGGTACAATAGCAAGTGCAGTTATTGGTGATAACCTTTTTGTCATAATTAGCAATGTAAATACAATCACCATAGATAAACCTAAAAACGTTAACATATACCCACCCCTTAAATAGAAATCGCTTACATTATGAAAAATTAGAATTTTCCAACTGAAACTATTTCACAAGGTTAATATATTTATATTTATAAGTAAAATATATATTTTTTTAGATTTAACTTAAAAATAACTTATAATCTAATTTATTCCTCATAAATTTGAAGAAACTCGATAAATACTTTAACAATTTTTAAGTTCATAACCTCCTCTTTATGCAGTACCCATGTATCTCGAATAACTGGTTCCTTATCTCGATAATATAATTCATAACGGAACAATTCATCTGATTCTCTTAAACAAATTTCAGGTAGAATCGAAATCCCTAAATCATTTTTCACCATTTCCTTACATGTTTCTTGGCGATCTGTTTCCATTGTTACATTAGGCGGATCTTGAAAATGATCATGCCACCAAACGTCAATCAATTCCTTCAATGATGAGTCAGTTTTATACTGAATAAAAGGTAAAGTAGGAATTTCCGCAAAATCAACTTCTCTTTTAGATATCAAACATAATCTTTCTTTATGTAATAATGTTTTAACCCCATGCCAAGCGTAATTACCTCGCATTATACCAACATGAACACTAGATGTATTTAACAAATCCATTATATGTTTACTCCATCCAGTATGAACTTTAAACTGAATGCTCGGATAGTATTCGGAAAATCTCTTAAGTATTCGAGGTAACTTATATTGAGCAAAATTACTAGATGCACCAATATTCAATACGCCACGTAATTCTCCATTCACATTAAGCACTTCATCTTGAACTTGCTTAAGACGCTTCATCATTTCCCCGGCATATTTAATGAGGTAAATCCCTTCTGTTGTAAACTCTATCCCTCCCCTAATTTTGTAAAAAATTTTCACTCCAAAACGTTCTTCGATATTATTCATACGATACGTAAGAGCGGGCTGAGATAAGTATAATTTCTTAGCCGCATTACTTAAGTTTTTCTCTTCACTAATAACTATTAAAGAAATCCAATCTTTCTCATCCATCAGAAATCATTCCCTTTATAAAAATTTTTTTCAAAATATTTAAAAATTTATCTATTTTACTTATAACATATACTCCCATAGGATGGAAATATACAAAAACATCGGGGGTGTGAAAATTGATGAAGATTCCAGTTACAATTATGCGCGGAGGAACAAGCAAAGGAATATTTATTTTAGAGGAGCATATGCCAACGAGTCGCGAGCAATGGCAACCGTTTTTATTGGACTTAATGGGGAGTCCTGATCAAAAGCAAATTGATGGTTTAGGTGGCGCAAATTCACTAACAAGCAAGGTCGCTATCATTAAAAGATCAACTATTCCCGGAATTGACGTGGAATATACTTTTGCTCAAGTAAGTATCACTCAACAAACCGTTGATTTTAAAGGAAACTGTGGGAATATCTCATCAGCTGTTGCACCATTTGCTATTGAACAGGGTTTAGTTGCTGCTCACTCCCCTCTGACTCGTGTCACAATTTTCAATACAAATACGAATAAATGTATTATTTCTGAAGTAGAAGTACAAAACGGTCAAGTAAAAACAGAGGGATCTGTTGAAATTCCAGGTGTTCCTGGTACAGGATCTCCTATTTATTTGTCTTTTAGAAATGCAGAAGGTGCAGTTACCTCCAAGCTATATCCAACCGGTTCTCCGATTGATACGATCATTTGGCGCGGAAAGGAACTACCGATATCCATTGTAGATTTTGCCAATCCATTAGTGTTTTTACACGCGCAAGATATCGGCTTATCTGGTACCGAACTTCCGAATGAATATACAGAAGAGCAACTTACTATGCTAGAAGAAATCCGAAGCATTGCAGCAGAGCTTTGCGGATTTTGCTCAAGAGAAGAAGCGACTTTAAAATCCCCTGCAGTTCCGAAAATGACTGTTGTTGCAGCTCCTACAGATTATAAAGATATGTCTGGCAACTTACAAAAAGCTAACCAAATGGATCTTCTTATCCGAATGATGTCCATGCAAAAACCTCATGGTGCATTAGCAATTACAGGTGCTATTTGTACGTCGGCTGCTATTTATTCACAACAAACTATTCTAAAAGATATAGTAGGTTTAAGAAAAGAAATAATACGCCTAGGTCATCCCGCTGGAATTATGCAAACAAAACTAGTAGTTAGTTTTGGTAAGATTGAAAGTATTACAGTTATTCGTACCGCTCGCAGAATAATGGAAGGTTACGCATTTACAAAGAAATCCTATTCAAGCGTTCCATTAGAAATGAGTATGTAAAATCTAATAAAAGCCAGGTTTCCATAAAGTAAGGCTGGCTTTAACTTCTCGTTGGTGACTATTTCATTGCCCATAATTAATTTAAGTTAATAGCCCAAGTCCATCCGATTAGTTAACTCTGGTATGGGCTATTTTCATGTTAGAATAGATAACTATTTTCCGTACCATTTTCCTATTGGTTGTTACTTATAATTACCGCAATTATTATGCATGGTTTACGTACTTATCTCTGGAATAATCTATTCACAAAGTCGGTGCTACCAAAGCCGCACTTTTGTTAAACTTTGAACCTTTTGAAGCAATGGTATTCGGATTCTTCCTGTTAGGTATTAGCATTCAACTCCTACAACTGATTGGTGCTTATATAATTGTCATAGGTGTTTCCATATCTCTTTAAACTAAAAGTAAATAGTATAAAAATAGATACTTCTACATATGTAGAGTATCTATTTTTTGTATAGCAATCTGCATAACTATAAAAAAGCAAATTTACTTTAGCGGAATTTCCACAATAGCCGTTGTTACTGATTCGGCTGTTGAATCAATAGAAATTTTCCCATTATATTTATTTACTACTTCCTTAACTATAAATAATCCTTGTCCTCTTATTTTTCCTTCTTCTTCATTTTTTGTTGAATACCCTTGATTAAAAATTTGTTCTTTCTCACGAATCTGTGGACCAGTATTTGTAATCTTAAATAGATAATTAGTATCATTTGCCGTACATTCAATCGATACTTTTCGTTCTCCCTCTGGACAGTCTATCGCTGCATCCATGGCATTATCGATTAAATTCGATAAAATAATGATTAAGTCCGTCGTTTTTATTCTCTCAAATGAAACATCGCAGATTGCTATATCCATATCAATATGATGATTTTGTGCCGCTAGTTTCTTAGTTTGCAACAATATCGAAAGTCCTGGATGATCTATATTTACTTTAATGGATTCAATCGTTTTTACTTCATTAAAAAGAGAGGATGCATATTGTAATGCCTTATCCGACTGTCCTATTTGTAGGAGTCCATGTAAAACTAGAATATGATTGTTAAAATCATGTCGTACTGAAGACACAGAGGTTATTAATGCTTTTATTTCTGTTTGATATGTCTCCTCTGTATGCCCCACTTCCTTTGCGACCTCTCTTTGGTACCATCTCTGCATAAATAAAAAGGAGCCTATCACGATGAAAATGAATACACCGTTGAATACAAGCATTACAGTATTCCTTTCTAACGCAGCCAATTTAATCTGATTGATTGTATCTGCACTCGTATCGATACCTAAATAACCTAGTATTTTGCCTTCATTGTTCTTTATCGGTGCTCCAACAGATAAATAATCTCCATAACTTGGATCCTTCAGTACTTCGGTCACATATGTCTTTCCCTCATAGGCTTTTTTTACTTGCTCTTCTGGTACTGTACATGCATCCCCTATCCGATAATTATCTAAACTCTCTAGCTTGCCAGAGTGCCCTATTATCATCTGTTTAGATACTTTAGGATTATCGACCTTTAGTGTATAAACATATAGGGAGCCTAACTTTTCGCGTGCATCACTCAAATAGATTTGAATTTCTCGAAAATATTCATTTTTCTCTGGGTTATCCAAAAATTTCTGATAGGTTTCTACATCTATAGAGGAAGCTATTGACTTGGCCGCTTCTAAACTTTGGTTTGCAACTGATTCTTCGACTGTATTTTTCATTCTCACGTATGAGGTATACACATTTAAAGCTGAAAAAAAGAGTAATAATACAGTAGACAGGACAAAAATTATTTTTACTTTATGACTTTTCATATACATATGTACTTCCTTTAGTTAGTTCTATTAAAAGTAGATTATTCGACAATTTTCATGCAAATAATGTAATTATACTATAATACATTACTAATAACCTGATGTGTCTTACGTATCCTATTTTTACAGAACGATGTATGGGATGAAAAAGGGTATTATTAGGTATCATTCACATATTACCTTGCAATTTACGATACTTTTTCACCTTAATTGAATAGTCCTTTCTTATCAATTTGATAATCACTAAAGATTACAAAGTTATAGTCGATAATAAGATGTAGTTAATAATAGCTAATTTAAATATTTATTTGATATTAATATGTTTTAAGAAAAAGTAACTACAACCCATCAAGTAATAGCTACAGATAATCGGAGGATTTAACAGTGAAAATACGTACAAAGCTATTTATTATTTCCATTTGTCTACTACTAATTCCCAGTGTAATAATAGGGGTAAGCAGTTATTATTCGGCTAAAAATAATTTAGATGATTTGGGAGAAAAAACTCTAAAAAATGGCGTAGAAATGGCACTTCAATTAATCGACTCAATGAATTATGCCGTTGAAAACGGAGATATAACCCTAGAGGATGCACAGGAAAAGGTAAAACAATATTTAATAGGAGATTTACAAAGTGATGGTAAACGTACGATCACATCTAAAGTAGACTTAGGTGCGAATGGATACTTTGTAGCTTATGGAGAAGACGGGCTAGAAATAGCGCATCCTACTATAGAAGGAACCAATGCCTGGGAGAACCAAGACGTTGATGGAAAGTATATCGTACAGGATATCATAAAAGCTGCGCAGGATGGCGGCGGAATTACATATTATAAATGGGACTTACCAAATCAGCCCGATACTGCGGCGACAAAAATTACGTATAATGCACTAGATCCCAACTGGGGATGGGTGATAAGTGCCGGAACCTATATGGAAGCCTTTAATGAGGGGACTAACTCAATCCTTAAAACACTTATCATTACACTAGCCGTGAGTATCTTGTTAGGTACCATTATTATTATTCTATTTTCCAGACATTTAGCAATTCCGATTCAATTAATCGTTGAAAACGTGAAAAAGATTGCTCATCAAGACTTATCCAGTCCAAACATTCAGATTAAAAATAAAGATGAGCTAGGTGATTTGGCTACTGGCATAAACACAATGACGTCTAATTTAAAAGAAGTAATCGATTCTGTTTCTAGTTCAGCACAACAAGTAGCAGCAACGTCTGAAGAACTTACAGCAAGTAGTGAACAAACTAGTAGAGCTTCAGAGGAAATTACGGATTCCATTCAGCAAATATCTTCTGGTCAAGAAAAACAATTATTTGGTATGGAGGAAGCCAAAAGCTCCGTTAGTCAAATTTCATCTAGTATTGCGGAAATAACGTCCAATATTAAGGAAGTAAATGATCTTGCTATTGAAACGTCTAAAGTTTCCCTTTCAGGCAATGACGTTATTACGCAAACGGTCGAACAAATGAAACAAATAAATAGTCAAAGTACGATAACTACAGAATCAATGGTAACACTTGAACGTAAATCACAAGAAATTGGTGAAATCATTAATGTAATTACAGGTATTGCGGAACAAACAAATCTACTTGCCTTAAACGCTGCAATTGAAGCAGCAAGAGCAGGAGAACATGGCAAAGGATTTGCGGTTGTAGCAGACGAAGTACGGAAACTAGCAGAGGAATCTGGAAATGCTGCTAAAAATATTTCTGCTTTAATAGGTGAAATCCAAATCAATACAAAACATACTGTTCAAACCGTGAATGAAGGAAAAACAGCAATTGAGACTGGTATGAGTTTCGTATCTAACGCTGGAAGTACGTTTGAAAAAATAGCAACTGATGTGAGTTTAATAAATAATAAATTATCAATAATTTCAGCAGAAATTCAAGAAATAAATAATAATACAGATATTCTTGTACATGAAGTAGACAATACAAAAGATGTCACAGAAAAATCAACCGATTATACTCAAAATGTAGTAGCTGCTGCAGAAGAACAGTATGCATCCATGGTTGAGATGACTGCGGCTTCCCGATCTTTAGCAGAAATGTCCGAGAAACTGCAAGATGTTGTTTCTGATTTTAAATTGCTTTAAGTATTAAGAGGTACCAGGTTCTAATACAATTCAAATTACTTTGTAGTTTTCTTTACAATGTTCCTCTACTACATTAAACTTTTATCGAAAACATAATTTGTGTATTGTTTTTTTTATGTACTATTTCAAGGAGGAATTATGGATGCACCACATCGTAGATATTTTAGAAACTAAAGATTTTATATTGAGCAAGACAGATCACCGTCCAGTAATTGGAATGATTTTAGGATCAGGCTTAGGGACACTTGCTGATGAAATTAAGAACCCAATCAAAATTCCTTATAGTGAAATTCCTCACTTTGCAAAGTCGGAAGCTATAGGTCATGCCAACGAACTTGTTATTGGAGAATTAAATGGAAAAATAGTTGCTGCTATGAAAGGTCGTTTTCATTATTATGAAGGTTTTACTTTGGATGAAGTAACCTTCCCAGTACGTGTAATGAAAGCACTTGGTATTGAAAAAGTAATTATTACAAATGCCTGCGGTGCCGTAAATACAAGCTTTAACCCAGGTGATTTAATGTTAATTACAGACCACATTAACTTAGTTGGGGCTAATCCTTTAATTGGCCCGAATAATAACGAATTAGGTACTCGTTTCCCTGATTTATCAGAAGTGTATAACCGAGAGCTACGTAGTATTGCAACTAAGGTAGCGAATAAGCAAAACATGGAATTGCAAGAAGGAGTGTATGCTTGGTGGAGTGGACCTACTTACGAAACTCCAGCAGAAATCCGTATGTTCCGCACATTAGGAGCTGACGCAGCAGGGATGTCCACCGTTCCAGAAGCGATTGTAGCTACTCACGGTGGTATGAAAGTACTGGGTATTTCTTGCATAACAAATATGGCATGTGGGATATTAGATCAGCCATTAAATCATGAAGAAGTAATTGACGTTGCAGGAAAAGTTAGAGTTAAATTTGTTGGATTAGTTAAAGGGATTCTGGAAGAGATTTAAAATAGATAGTACCGAAACTAAATTGTAAATTAGAAAAACGCAAGCGTCCTTTAAGGCCAAAACTTGTTTCTATCGTTTTCGAAGGACTTTGGACAGACAGGTAGCTACATTATTACCGAGTGAATTTTTAAAGAAGCTGGTCGTGACTGCGTCACGACCAGCTTCTCTTTTTCCGGTAATTTTATGGCGTTTGTCTGTCCGTCGCCCTCCTACAACGCATAGAAACAGGTAAGTGCGTTTTTGGGTAACTAGAGAAAAGCTACTGTCCTATTCATGGAGGGAGCTCTCGAAGATGCAATTTCGTTCGCTATTTCGCTTCTTTATGAGTCAAACACTTACTATTTCTCTTTATTTCGACTAGTAAAAAAGAAAGTCTGCTTTCTTCCTCTATCATTTAATCATCGCATTTTTCACGCACAAGCGATTACAAATAAGTTGTTCACTCTCTAAAATTGACTAATCTTATCATCTAAGCGAAAAGCGATGCTAAATCTTCTAGTGGAGTACTACACACTAATTGATTGTAGTGAAAGTTGGCGACTCCGGTAGGATCAGTGATACAGATGAACCATCACATCGACGTACAAGCGTCGGTGATGGTTCATCGCTCACCCTGCTAAAGCGCGTCCACCTGTAACGTAAATCAGCAGTACTATTTGAAAATACCATCTAGTATTCACTGTTTTTAGTGTGCTTTGAACTCATGTGCTCATATCATTAGCAGGTAAGTTTTAATAGGGATGGCAATCGATTGTCTGTTATCCCATGGAATGTGAGCGGTAAACTTCGAAAAACAAATTACTCATCGTATTTGACTTCTATCTCCATATCCTCTTCTATCCAGGATGGGTAAGAGTCAAAATCCAACCGAATCGGATTTGTATAAGAAGTAAGAGTGGGTAATTCAAATTCAAATTTCCGTCCCACTTCAGGAATATTTATCATTGAACCTTTCACATAATTATAAACAAACGGTGTACGCCCCCCAGTAACTATATAGAACTCTTTTTCTTCAGCATCGATAAACTTATTAAAATGAACCATATTCTTATCGTAATCTTCATCGACTTCTACTATAAAACTGACTTTATTATCCTCCACTTGCAAGTTGGAGAATATTGAATTGGAAGGCTGTTCCAAAAACTTCTTCGCTTCGGTATCGATTAATATATGGGCTTCCTCTTTATCCATTGCTGCGAGTTTTCCAAAGGTTAATGTTAACTCCTTCGGATCATGGAAATAAAAACTTTCCGTAAGTGGGACTTCCCACAAGTTTCCTTTAGGAAGTACTTTAAATGAATTTCCAGGCATTGCAGACCAAGTCCTCCCCATTTCATCTACAAGCTTTAATTCATCAAACGCTCTTGATAGAAGTTTCTTTGAATTATTAGGATCTTCCTCTAATCTAACAGTCGTCCTTATTGGATCAACGATTAACTGCCTTATTTTAATACGTTGTCCTTCAATTGTAACTTCTTTATCCACAACAATATTTCTATTCTCTATATCCATTAATTTATAAGTAAATGGAATCTTAAAATGTTCAATCTTATCTCCATTTTTTATACCTACCTTCCAAGAGGGGTCATGTGAAAATTTCACTTTTTCCATAGTCTGCGTGCCGCTATAAAAGTTCGTCCCTTCTTTTGGTGTCAATTTCCAAAAATAATCATTTAAATTAACTTGATAGCGAGGAGTCATCCCTGAGGAAAATTGAAGATACTTTAATTCAAGTGTATTCAAATCCACTTTTTTCGAATGAACGGAATAAAAAACGACCATTCCCTTTTTATCTGCAATTACCCCATCAAGCGTCACCGTAATGCCGTTCTTTTCTTGAGAGAGATTCAGTGGTTGATAAAAGTCATTTTCAACTGCAGCGGTTAAACCTCTGTCTTGCTGAATAAGTGCAATAATTCGTTCCATCCCCGGAATAGATGCAACTTTATTGGCGAAAACAGGCGATACAGAGATAGATGTGATAAACGAGATGAGAAGGATTGCAGCAATTACGATCGACCATGAACTCCTTTTTATAATCTTCTTTCTTTTTATTAGTTGTTCTTTTTTTGCTTTCTCAAATCCACTTTGTACAGCAGAATATAGCTTGTCCTTCGATACTTCGACCTGACCAATTGTTTTCTTTCTCTGCTCCAGCTTCTTTTTTTCCTCCTCAAACACGTTTAACCTCTCCTTTCTCTTCAAATCCTGCCCTAAGTGCCCGTAATGCTTTATGTAGTCGCGTTTTAATCGTACCTTCTGGAGTATTCCACATAATGGCGATGTCCTTTATTTTGACATCTTCAAAATACTTCAAATGCAATAACTCTCTTTCGTAATCGGATAAACTTAAAAGTGCCTCCTCGACCTCCAAAAAAGTGAAATCTTCGGTTATTCCTTGTATGTTAAGTATTCGTTCCTCCAATACCTCCCTCTTCCTTTTCTTGATGACATCCCGACAATAATTCATCATGATCCGGATGAGCCAAGTTTTAAAATAGGCAGGCTCCTTCACTGTTTTTATACTTTTATAAGCTCTATATGTCACTTCCTGAATAGCTTCTAGTGCATCTCCTTCATTTTTCAAATACGAGATAGCTGTTCGATATAATGCTTCTTCATATGAATGAATTAATGCTAAAAATGCCTCTTCATCCCCTTTAATCGCTTTCTTCCCTTGTCCTTTTTCATCCAAGATTTCACCTTCTTTCATTTGTCCCTATCTATTAGACTTACAACTTTGAAAAAAGTTTTGATTAAAGGACCCTGTGTAAGAAACAAACGTAAAAGTTTAAACATTCATGTTTGTTCGAACTAACTTGATTGTTTCTTACACAGGGTCGATTATATATAAAAAAGTGACTTCATATACAGTTCTGAAGTCACTTTTCCTATTAATATAAGCTTTTCAATAAAGTTTCTAGCATTACAGGCATTTCGACGAATGCACTATCTACATGCAATCTTTCGGTTTTTTGATGCGCGTCTTTTCCGAAAGGACCAACATTTAATACGGGACCTTTCAATTGTGCCATGTCTTCAAATGGGATACTGTATGTGTCTCCCCAAATCGGTGTATTATTTTCAAAAGCTGTCCACCCATTACCAATATCTTCGTAATTTACGTAGCTTAAATCACAAATTCCGTTAAAGTAGTGAATTTGGTCGATCTTATTATTGAATGATTGCCCCGATTTCTTCATTAGCTCTACTGCTTCTATAATTAGCGGATCATTAGATGTGTTAACCGCTGGATAGTATGGGGGTGCGAATAGAATTACTGTCGCAGGAGCTAATTCTTGGCATTGAATCATTAAATTATCAACGATACGTAATGATTTTTCACGATCGTCCCAATCTTCCTGCACAAGCGCTTCCTGTTTTAAGCGTTCGACTTCCTCTGCTCCTAGCTTTTGATTTGCATAGGCAAGCAGTTGTTCATAACGAAGTACTTTGACTGTTCCCACACCTTTTATTTTCTCACGCTGGCAAATTTTTTGATAATCGACGTTTAGCGCATCCATCGCCTCTTTTGCCACTTGCTCAAAAAGATCCATCACTTCTGATGCAGTACGTTTAAATAAAAACACATTATACAACGACACTGCACGATATGGCGTTTGTGTAGAATAAGACATCTTCAAATCCCTTTGCTGCAAAGAAACTGGAAGCGGAGTACTTTCACCAAGATCCGTCTCCCGGAATAGTGAATTCCATTCCATACGTTGTGTCAAATAAGATGCGATGTAATTTGCCGTTATTCCTTTCATCGGCTCTCCAACATGAGTCTCTTTCCCATAAAATAAAGCAGCGGGCATAATTTTACCGATTGTTCCTGAATAAATATACTCCGCGATATCCGTTGGGTTTTGAGAAAACGACGGTTCACTATTTAAAAATAATTTATAAGTTAACCCAAATTCTTCACGAAGCCGTACTAATTGAGTTACCGCTGCACGCATTCCTGCAGAATTCACTTCCTCATCCGGAACGGTAGTCAACACAAGATTGATCGGCCATTCTTCGACACTTGCTTTTTCTATCAATTGCATATGGAGCGCAAGCCCCATTTTCATGTCCATCGTGCCTCGACCAAATAAATACTTTCCAGTTTCTAAATCGATCCGAGCTGATTCTGGTAAATCACTCGGATCTTTCATAAGCTTTTGAGTCAGTTCCTCTGGAAAATAAGCGAGTGGCTGCAAGGCACCATATTCCTCTGTTTGAACCGTATCAAAATGACTGATCAAAACCACCGTTTCAACAGCATCTGGGTGTTTATATAATGCAGTTACTGCATGTCTCCCAAATCCTGCATCCAGCAACTGTAAATGACTCGGATGATCTTGAAAATACTTTAATTCTCTTAACTTATCCAATGCTTTAGGAGCAAAAGTAGTTTCTCCTTCAGTTAATGTAATACTATCCCAACTAACAAGCTCGCATAATAACGCTCGAAGCGATTCTGGTGTACTCCATAATAATTGACTCATCTTAAATTCCCCTTTATTACTAGTGCCCGACATTAAGGATCCATAATATTCAGTTAAATTATTTTTTAATTCTCTTGAACGACTTTACTATTTGTTACGGCTATTTGTTGGTTCCTCTTCTCTAATCTCAATTTATAGAAGATCATACAAGCGATGAAAAAACCTACTCCATAATAAAGTCCAACACGCTGCGTCGGATCAAACGCTAAAAACACTAATATCAATAAACAAAACGCAATACAAAATAACGGAATAAATGGATAGAAGCGAACTTTATAACCTAAATCATCCAGGTTCCCACCATTTTTCACATACTGGCGACGGAACATCAATTGGGATGCCGCAATACCCATCCATGAAATAGTGACAGAAATTCCTGCAATAGACATCAATAACACGAATACTGCATCTGCCTCCATCACACTTGTTAATAATGACAGTAAAGAAAAAGCCATTGTGAATATTAAAGCAGCAAGTGGAACTTTTCGTTTAGATAAACGACCGAACACTTTTGGAGCCATACCTTCTTTAGCCATCGACCACAATAGACGGGTTGAAGCATATAAACATGAATTCCCTACTGACAAAATAGCAGTTAATATAACAAAGTTCATAATACTACCAGCATATGGTATTCCCGCTAAATTCATTAAAGTAACAAATGGACTTTCAAGCAGTCCAAGTTCGGATGCTGGAAAAATAGCAGATAATACAATAATAGAAGCAATATAAAACACAACGATTCTAAAAAGAATTGTTCGAATAGCTTTTGGGATATTCTTTTCTGGATTTTCCGTTTCTCCTGCTGCAATACCAACTAACTCAGATCCTTGGTAGGAGAAGATAACATTCATCATTGTCACAAAAACAATAGCAATCCCAGCTGGAAACAATCCTGTAGGAGCTAAATTAGTCGCAAATGGTGTTGCTCTTTCTTCCAATGGAATAAGACCGAAAATTGCTGCAGCCCCAATGATTATAAACAGAACTACCGCCACGACTTTAATACCTGCAAACCAAAATTCCGCCTCAGCAAAAGCTCTCGTTGTAAGCGCATTCAAAGCAAACAATAAAACCATGAAAATTGCACACCAAATCCAGATTGGAACATCTGGGAACCAATGCTGCATTAGTATTCCAGCAGCCGTAAACTCGACACCAGCTGTAGCAGCCGAACCTACAAAATACATCCATCCAAGTGAAAATCCTGCAGATGGACTAATAAATCGCGTCGCGTAAGTTTGAAAAGAACCAGTTACCGGCATATGAACAGCAAGCTCTCCAAGACACACCATTACCATATACAAGATTAACCCGCCAAATAGATAACCCAGTATAGCCCCTCCTGGACCTGCCTGATTAATCGTATAACCTGCATTTAAAAATAATCCCGTCCCAATTACCCCACCAAGTGACAACATAAGTAAATGACGACTTTTCATCGAGCGATTTAATAGATTTTGTTGTGTTGACTCCCCAATATTAGACATAATATTCCCTCCCCCATGTAATCTATTTAACTTAACCAAATACGCTTCTTTTTTTGATTATTAGGGATGCCCCACCCCCCTAATAATTCGTTAGAATCTCAGTGATAGGCAACTAAGACCGCCGTCTTGCTTGCGAACTTCAGACATATCAAGTTCAATTGTTTCATAGCCAGCTTCGTTAATTTTCCGTTTTGTTTCGCTGTACCCTTCTGGAATAATGACATAATCGTTTACGCGAATACAGTTTGCTGAGTATTCATCTTCATTGGTAATAATAATCTTGTCGTATGAATCAAAAGCTGGATGATCGACAAATTCCCCTGCAACGACCATTTTGTTTTTCCCTAAATAAGCGATACCAGTTTTCAAATGAAAGAATTTTTGTAACGGGATGATTGTTGCTTCAAATCCTTCGCCTTCTAGAATTTCTTTTAACTGGTGTGCACCTTCTTCATTGGTACGCTCAGAAATTCCAATATAGAATTTATTGTCCGCTTGAAGAATATCTCCACCATCAAGCGTTCCAGGTGATTTAATATAATGAAATTTCTTGTAAAAGTCTTTTAAAGTGCTTTCAATTTCAATAATTTCTCCATTTCTAGATTCCGCTCCCGGATTTGTAACAACAGCAAATTCAGATGTCAGCACTGCAGCATCTTCTACAAACGTCGAATCTGGAAATTCTTCACTTGCTGAAAGCAGTGTTACCGCTACTCCACATTTTTTTAATGCTTCCACATAAGCCTCATGTTGTACTAATAGTTTTTCATAATCCGGTTTCCCAAGATCTGAAGTTGTTAATCCTTCTACATAGCTTTTACTCGGTATTTTTGCGATTACATGTTGAAATTTACTCATTTTATGTTCCCCCTTAGTTTCTAATGACTGGACTTGTTAGACATGTTGGACCACCAGTACCTAATACACTGATTTCTCGCCCTTTGTATTCATAAACTGTTGCTCCTGCATCAAGCAATTGCTGTTTCGTCGATTCATTGCCTTCGACCATTAAACAAACACGAGGTGCAAGCGCTAGTACATTACATCCAAGATTATCGTATTCTGCTTTTGATACTTCCACTATTTGAATACCACGCTCAATTAGTAACTGACGGAAAAATACTGGCATTAATGGTGAATGCACCACTGCCAAATCTTTATCAACCATGCTGATGAAAGACATCAAATGTAAGCATTCTGCTTCTCCTTGATCATGTGGAAGCTGCACAACGATAAACTCATCTACATATGGAGCTGTTATTTCTTTTAGTTGGCGGATGGCTTCGTCGTTTGTACGATATCCGCGACCCACTACAAGAGTTTTATCATCTAACCAGACGATATCTCCACCATCTGATACCGCTTCACCAGCTAACTCTCCAATAATCGGAATCTCTTTTTCTTGTAAAAAGTCTTTATAAATGGTCGCTTCAGGCTGTCTTAATTTCTTACCTGATCTTAAAATGATGGCACCAGCCGGCGTAAGTTTCACTGGGTCATGCGCGTAAATAGAATCTAAACCTACTTTGTCCGATTTCGGTAAATAGTCGATTTGTGGTACATGCTTTTCTAAAATTTCGATGAATGTTTTATATTCACTCACCGCTTCTTCAAAATTTGGTTCTTGGAGATAATTGAATGTTTTCCATTGATCTGATAAGTGTTCCTGACTAATAAAAGCTTCGTTCGGATGTTTTACAATTACTCGCTCTAATTTTTTATACATGGATGAGTTATAAGACATTTCTCTGCTCCTTTTTCCACCTATCGGAAAACGTTTCTGAATAGCGGAAATATTATATTTAAAATATATTCGTTCCATGATATGATGTCAATATATTTCGAATATTTAAAAGGTGATTTTGAGAATAATATAAAATAGGCGGTGATTCACATGCAATCCATTACTCGTGCAATGTCTGTTGCAAAGGTATTAGCAGCGCATGCAAATGATAAAGGAATAAGTATTTCTGAGCTTTCTAAACTATGTGAGCTCCCACTAAGTACGATGCATAGATTATTACAAGCGATGATTAAACAAAGCATGGTAGAGCAAGATGAACACTCCAAGTTGTACCGTCTTGGCATGGTTTGGTTAGAGTATGGTCTACAAGTGTACGATACGATAGACTACGTCAGTAAAGTCAGACCCGAGCTGGAACGCTTATCTAAGGAAATAGAAGAAAGTGTCTATTTAAGCAAACCTGTTGGTATAGAAGCGATGATTGTAGAAAGAATTGATAGCGAAAATAATCCAATCCGAATATACGACCAACTAGGATTGCGTATTCCAATGCACATCGGTGCTGCCAACAAATCAATGCTTGCAGCCATGCCTAATTCCCAATCAGAAAGTATATTGTCACAGCTTTTACCCGCAAGAGAAATCCCTAACTTTTTACAAACACTCAGTCAGATTACGAAGCAAGGATATGCAACAAGCCACTCCGAACGAACGGAAGGCACATCTTCAATCGCGGTTTCTATCAAGGACAGTCTTGGTCAAATCATAGGTGCTATAAGCGTTGGTGTAGTCAGCTTCAACCTAACGGAAGAACGTCTCTCATTCTTAACAAGTAAAGTAATCCAAACCGGGAATAATATTTCCGTTAAACTAAAATCTAATAACTGAAAACAGATACAGGATCCCTTTAGTGTCTTTTGTCGCTACCTAACTGATATAAAGCAAAAAAGAGAGTAACCGTCTTATTCGACAATTACTCTTTCTATATAACCCCTATGTAAGAAGCAAACATGATTGTTTCTTACATAGGGACGATTTGAAAAAAACTAAATTCCAAACAAAAAGAGTGATCCCAAGGGATCACTCTTTTTTGTGCTGTCATAGCTGCTCGGAGGAGAAGAAAGGAAGTTTCAAATCCTTTAGCACCTGTTACCCGAGATTTCACTCCTCCCTATGAATTCTGGTTTAATAGCGCTACATTACTCTCTATAAATGTCTCAAGTATATTGCTATAAATCTGTGGCTGATCCGTATGCACTAAGTGCCCGGCAAATGGAACAATTGCAATATGGATATTTATATTCCTCTTAGGGAGAATGCTTGCCCCGATTGTTTCATTAGCTTTATCCTCACCAACCATAAAGAGTACAGGAAAATTAACTTCAGCTATAGCTGCCACATCCTCGAATGGATACCAGTTTTCATCTCTCCCAAAATAAATGAATTGCCTCCAATCAGATAGATGTAATTGGTCGAAATAACCAGCTATCTCTTTACTATTCAATACCTCTGTTTGTCCTTTCACATCTTGCTCATGAAGTTCTAACCAATTTTCTGGTTTCACTGGCGTAATTCCTGAAATTGTTAAAGTAGCAACTTTCTCTGGGAACATTTTTGAAAATTTAATCGCAACTAGAGCCCCCAATGAACACCCCACTAAATGTACAACTTCCAAATTTAAATGGGCAAATGTTTCGAATAAATCTTTAGCGGAATCCTCAAAGAAATTTTGTATATTATCTGCTTCTGATTGACCATGTCCTCTTAAATCAGGAGAGATTACCTGATAATTATTGCTGAAATACTCTCTTTGAAATATAAAGTCTGTTACTCCAGTTTGTAAACCGGTATGTAAGAAAACTATTGGCTCTCCGTTACCTATAATGTTTGTGTGTAATAACAAATTAACACCCCTTTTTACTCTTATTTATCCATGTCCCATAAGGCATATAAATCACTTTCTCAATGCTCCGTTATAAGAATGACGGGTATTAGATCCATTCAACTTTTTATCTCCGTTATTCCGAGGATGTGATCCATAAAGATGATGATCTTTTATATAATAGTCCACTTTCTCCAATGCTCCGGCTAATAGGTTATCCAAATAAGGTAAACGTTCGACAATTGAGTTTATACTTCTATGATGTAGTTCCACTGTATTTTTGTGTAAGGTTTCTGCAAAAGACTTTGTTAAACTTCTAACTTCGCCCTCTTCTTTGTTCTCAATTCTTGTACGATAATCATTCATACTATTTAGTAGAAACTGTTGATCTTCTTTCCATGGTTTCGACATTATTAATCTCCTTGTAAAATGTATTTTTCATTTCCAAGCTCAATTGTATTTATGCGTCTTTCTTTCTATTAGTTTACTTATGTTTTAAGTATTTTTAATAGTCTGCACTTTTATTATACTTTATTTCCATATAACACCCAATACTTGCTAATAAGGAGTTTTGTGGGTATATCACTTTGCATTCATTTTATAAAAGGAATGACATTCTTTTACTGAGTAAAAAAAAAGACCACCGATGCTTTAGCATCAAGCGGTCAAATATAATAGACGGTTTCCTCAAAGGTATTGGCTAAATGATGCCATCCATACCCATTGAGCACGAACTCAAGATTTGTTACAGGAAAAGTAAGAGAATTGATCTCATTCAGAAAGAAGACTTTTTCCTCTTATTGCATAAACCTGATTCAAGATAAGTGCGCCAATCATTTGAATAACGGTTTTCACGATGATTTGCCCTATAATAGCAGCTGGTACTGCCTCCCATGGAAGAAAATTTGCTCCAAGGGGACTTAACCCGATCACAACAAAAATCACTGAATCCAGGAATCCTCCAACAATGCCACTATAAAATACACGCCAAGCCATTGGTAGCTTCAATCTTGTGTAAATCTCTGTATCTGCTGTTTCAGCGACAACAAATGAAATTGCTGAAGCAAGCACAATTAATAGAGTATCCCCCAACATAAATGAGGCTAATGCGGAAAATGCTAAAGCTACAAAAATGAATAAGTATGTCTTTTTTCTACCGTATTTGTTTTGTACAAGATCTCGGAAAATAAAGGTAGCCCCTATTAGTAGCGTTCCCATAGGGACAATGAACATACCAAACTGTAGTGGGGCAAAAGCTGCTGTCACGACATTAGCAGTCACTATAGATATTAAATAAAATAAGATTCTCATGATGTTATTCCTCCAGTAAGATTATATACAGTTTGACGGCCTGACCACTATACGCCTCTTTTATTTCCCCAAACAAGGGCGTGCAGCTGCGGCAGTACTTTGACATCTCTTAATTCTTCATCCTCAATAACCCAGTCGATCAACTCTTGGTATTTCTCTAATAAATGGCTGATTAGCTGTGGGTTGTCAGTCGTCGTGATATCATCATTACCGACCTGGAGATAAAAAGGAATTGTCGAGTATCGAGAGTGAACCTGCTTTGCATATTCATAATCCTCTTTATTGAAAACAACTATTTTGAGGGATATACGCTGCTCGCTATTTCGATTGTTAAGCTTTTCGATAATACCCGATAGCACAGAAAAGTCCGTGATCATTCCGGAACTGGGAGGCTTTGGTGAAATCGTCAGTTCATCGATATTATACAACCACTCCTGCCACTTGCTTCCCTGTGTCTCCACTCCGATTTTTATGTCGTTTGCCTTTAAAATATCAATTAGTGCATCCAAGTTTCGAAGGAGTGCCGGATTTCCACCAGAAACCGTGACAAAAGAAAAGCCACTGCCTCCAAGGCGTTTTAACTCAGACCATATCTCTTCTGCAGTCATTTGGACAATAAGATGCTTACCACTACCATCCCATGTAAACGATGAATCACACCAGGAACAAGAATAATCACAGCCTGCAGTCCGCACAAACATTGTCTTCTGACCTACTACCATTCCCTCGCCTTGAATCGTCGGTCCAAAAATCTCCATAATAGGTACCTTATTCAACTTCCATCCACTCCCGTCTCGCTTCAGCATAGCTTGTCGGAGTTTCATACAACCTTATAAATTCTACACGGGCCCCATTATATCGTTGCTCACCAAGCAAATGTTCAGTCAACTTTTCATAAATCCAGACAACGATATTCTCTGCCGTGGTGTTCATCGTTGGAAGGGTTTCATTCAAATAACGATGATCCAAATATATCTCTATCTTTTGTTTCCAAATTTCTTTTATATCGCCAAAATCAATCATCAAACCGCGTTCATCCGTGTATCCACTCAATCCTAATACGGCACGATACGTATGACCGTGAAGATTTTTACACTTCCCCTCATAATTATGTAAATGGTGGGCAGCATCGAAGGTAAATTCCTTGCTCACGAGAACACGCTTTAAATGATATTTTAATTGACTACTTTGTATATCTTCATCTATTTTTTGAAGCTTATCGACAATTCTAAAACTAGTCATATCTTAGGACCCCTTCTTTAAGCTTAAATACTCATCAAGCCCTCTTTTTCTTAGCTTACATGCTGGGCATTCTCCACAACCATCTGCTATTACTCCGTTATAACAGGTCAACGTTTTTTCTCGGACAAACTCCAGAGCTCCAAGCTGATCGGCAAGTTCCCATGTTTGCGCTTTGTTCAACCACATGAGTGGTGTATCCATCACGAAGGTAGTATCCATAGAAAGATTTAACGTTACGTTTAAAGATTTAATAAAGATATCTCGGCAATCCGGATAACCACTAAAATCAGTTTCACAGACGCCAGTCACGATATGCTTTGCTCCGACCTGACTCGCCAAAACGCCAGCAAAAGATAGAAAGAGTAAATTTCGTCCAGGTACAAAAGTCGACGGCAATCCACCATCTTCTCCGTCCTCAACTTTTATGTCATCTCGTGTCAATGCATTCGGTGCAAGCTGATTTAAAAGCGACATATCCAATATGTGATGCTTTACACCCAGCTCCTTAGTTATTTCCTTTGCACATTCGATTTCAAGACTATGTCTTTGACCATAATCAAACGTCACTGCCTCAATCTCTTTAAAATGTTCCTTCGCCCAAAACAGACAGGTCGTGCTATCCTGTCCTCCACTAAAAACAATTATTGCTTTTTCTTGCTTCATCGATAAAAACTCCCTTATAACGACAAAACAGCACCCTAAGAAGGAGTGCTGTTGTCTTCTTAGTTTTTTAGATTGTCTAGCTCCAGCGCCTAGCCCCTCGAGTCGCTTCAGGCTTTCAGTAAAGGCATATAGACGCACGCCTTTACGTGCAATCCTTCTTGCGCTAGTCGGGGCTTGCATAGGCGCTTCCGCTTTTCTTAAGAGGGTAGCTAATAACCTCTTCCTTCAACAAGGATTATTTAATTAACGATTATCAATTTTTTCTGGATATAGATCATGATTCATCAAACGGAAATCCGCCATCTCTACATATTTCGTCCCCGGTCTTCCATAGTTACACCACGGATCAATCGAAATACCTCCACGTGGAGTGAATTTTCCCCAGACCTCAATATATCTTGGGTCTAGCAATTCAATTAAGTCGTTCATGATAATGTTTACGCAGTCCTCGTGGAAATCACCATGATTTCTAAAACTGAACAAATACAGCTTTAATGATTTACTTTCTACAATTTTTTTATCCGGAATATACGAGATATACATCGTCGCAAAATCCGGCTGATTTGTAATTGGGCATAAACTTGTGAATTCTGGACAATTAAACTTAACAAAATAATCCCGAGTTGAATGAAGATTATCTACCGACTCCAGTACCTCAGGTGCATAGTCAAATGAATATTTTGTGCCTTGATTACCTAACAACGTTAAATCTTTCAAACCTTCATCATGGTTTCTTCCAGACATAATAAAAAACCTCCTATAAAAAATGTTTCCCAACACTTTCAAAAGAGGCTTCACAAACCAATCTATACAAACAAAAGGATAAAAACAAAAAAGCCACGTCCAAAGTATATGGACATGGCGAATAGTCATGTATCCATAGTTTTTTATAGAGGGTATAAGCTATGAACCTCTCCCGGTCAAGTACGGGTACTAAATCATAATATAGAATATTGACCAAAACGTCAAATAGGTATTTTAGTAAGTAGAACCATTCCAAATCTCCTTTTAAGAGATTCAAAAACTTTTTTATAATATCATGCATAAATTCTAACTAGATTACCTATACTGTTAATAGAATACGAGATTAAAGGAGGAACAGAAATGAATCATCCACTTAGCTTACCAGAGCAATTACCAGAAACAACTGAAGAATTATTGAAGCTAATATTACAAACTATTTTAGCCTAGGAGAGATTTAGATTATTAAAGAGATTTGGAAACATAGAAAAGTAGATACCTCTACTTATGTGGAGATATCTACTATTTGTATTATTCATTCCCTGCTTGTCCAACAGGCACTTTCATTACCTTCGTCATAAATCACTAGATACTCTTCCCACGTAATTACTTTCTCCAACAATTCTTACACCAATACTGCGTTGCATTTGATTCAAAATAATCCTTTATTCATTGCTACAACCAAAAACAAAGTTCTCTTCTTCCTTATCATAGATAGCTAAAGACCATCCTCCTCTATTAATATCCCTTCAGAAACCACAATTTCATCAGAATCATTTATCCATTGAATAACTGTTTTTTTATGTTGTAATCTGTTATAACAATGGCCATCCCTATCTTTTCACTAATTTGGACCAGAATCACTATGGTTTCACTCAATAGATTAAGTGAATAATAATCAGTAAATTCAAGCCATTTCAAGTTTCATGCTGCTCATATTATTAATATAAGCTATGATAAAGATATAAAAACTATAATTAGGATGATACAAAATGAAAAAATTAGTCCATGTTGTTGGAGCAATTATTGAAAATGATAAGAACGAAATATTTTGTGCGTTAAGAAGCCCTGTTATGTCACTTCCAAGTCTATGGGAGTTCCCTGGTGGTAAAATTGAAGCTGAGGAAACACCGGAGCAGGCTTTACAACGGGAAATTATTGAAGAATTTGATTGTACAATTGAAGTTGGTCAAAAAGTTGAAGATACAACATATGAATATGAAAAGTTTATCGTCAGACTAGAAACCTATAAGGCAAAACTATTAGAAGGTACCCCTATTGCAACAGAGCATGCCGACACTAGATGGGTAACCCGGGAAAACTTACATACACTCAATTTTGCAGCAGCGGATATTCCAGCAGTCGAAAAAATAGCAAATGAAAAATAGTTGTCCGGAAAATTCGAATGAAATGACGTGATTAAATGGATCAGCTGATTCGTAAAATGAAAAACTCATTACATAAAGGTTTTATTGATCAAAGTAATCCTGTATCAGGGCAATTTAAACCTAAACTACTTTCAAATAAGGCTCATGAAAATGTTTTATCTACACTTCTTCAAGAAATGAAAACATGCGAGACCTTCATTTTTTCTGTCGCTTTTATTACAGAGGGTGGACTTGCAACTTTAAAAACAATGCTATACGACCTAAAATTAAAAGGAATCAAAGGTCGAATTTTAACATCTACTTTTTTAAATTTCAATCAACCCAAAATGTTTAAAGAACTATTAAAACTAGAAAATGTGGAAGTCCGTCTGACTGGCGTGAAAGGCTTCCACTCTAAAGGTTATATATTCGAACATAAAGACTATTATTCTTTAATAGTAGGAAGCTCAAATCTAACGGATAGCGCTTTAAAAGCTAACTATGAATGGAATATCTATTTAACTTCTTTGGAAGATGGAGAAATCATCCACCACTTTAAAAATCAGTTTGAAGAAGCATGGAATGAAGCCATCCCTCTAACTGTAGATTGGATTAACAGCTACAATCTGAATTATGAACAACAGCCCTTCGTTAATCAGGCAACCTCCAACGTATTTGAAGTGAACGCAGAATATCTCACAAACCAATTGGCCGATAGTCTTGCTATTCAACCAAATAAAATGCAAAATGATGCGCTGAAACAATTAAAAACTCTTCGTGAAACCGGTGTTAAAAAAGGATTAATTATCTCAGCGACTGGGACAGGAAAAACATATCTATCTGCTTTTGATGTTCGTCACTTTGCCCCTAAAAAGATGCTCTTCGTTGTTCATAGAGAACAAATTTTAAAGAAGGCACTTCAAGACTACCGAAAAATATTAGGGGGTCATGAAGATGATTTCGGAATACTTTCAGGTAATTCAAAAGACACAAATGCAAAATACTTATTTGCAACAGTTCAAACACTCTCTTCAGAACGGCATTTACAGCAGTTCGAAAAAGATGAATTCGACTATATACTAATAGACGAAGTACATCGTGCGGGTGCAGATTCCTACCTGAATATTATTAATTATTTTGAGCCTAATTTCTTACTTGGAATGACAGCGACTCCTGAACGTACGGACAGCTTTAACATCTTTGAGCTCTTTGATTACAATATAGCTTATGAAATTCGGCTACAGGCCGCTCTTGAAGAGGAAATGCTTTGTCCATTTCATTACTTTGGTGTGATAGATTATGAGAGGAATGGAGAAATCATTGATGACACATCTACCTTGCAACAACTTGTATCGCAAGAGCGTGTTCATCATATTCTCGAAAAAGTTAACTACTATGGCTATTCAGGAAAGCGGGTACGAGGATTAATTTTCTGTAGCTCTAAGCAAGAAACACATGCCCTTTCAGAAGTGTTAAATACCCAAGGCTTAAAAACTATTGCCCTTACAGGTGATAATTCACAACCTGAAAGAGAAGATGCAATTCGTAAATTAGAACAATACCAACTAGATTATATTTTAACCGTAGATATCTTTAATGAGGGTATTGATATTCCGTTTTTAAACCAAATCATCATGCTACGCCAAACACAGTCAAGTATAATTTTTATTCAACAACTGGGACGTGGACTACGCAAGCATAATGAAAAAGAGTATGTAACTATTATTGATTTCATCGGCAACTATAAAAATAACTATTTAATCCCTATTGCTCTTTCAGGTGACCAATCCATGAATAAGGATAATGTCCGCCGTAGAACGGTTAATACTGACTATATCCAAGGTGTTTCAACAATAAACTTTGAAGAGATTGCTAAGAAACGCATTTTTGATGCAATTAACAACACAAATCTTTCGACTCTAAAAACACTAAGAGATTCCTATACGGAAGTAAAGAACCGTCTTGGAAGAATACCCACAATGCACGATTTTATTGAACAGAATTCACTGGACCCTGAAGTCATCACCGGTTACTCAGAAAATTACTATGCATTTTTGCTAAAAATGAAAGAAGTAATGCCTTCACTCATTGAGTATGAAATAGCCATTCTGACAATGCTTTCAAAAGAAATTTTAAATGGGAAAAGAATACATGAAGTTCTTTTAGTAGATTCTCTACTTCAAAATGATTCCATTAATAAAGATGAATATGTTAGCAGATTAAAAGATTTTGGAACATATACAGATAAAGAAACAATTGAATCAGTAGAAAATATATTTGCATTAAAATTCCATGTGTCAAATGACCAAATAAAATTTGGTTCTAAGCCAATTATCGAATTAATTAATAACAAATATCAATTTAATACTGATATTCAAACAAGTTTGCGTAACCCATTCTACAAAAATCTTATAGAAGACATTGTTATCTGCGCTCAAATTAAAAATAAACAATATGATCAAACACGGCCACTGACTCTTTATAAAAAATATTCACGAAGAGATACTTGTCGTTTATTAAATTGGGCAAAGGACGATTCCTCCACAATCTATGGTTATCGAGTAAAGCATGGAACTTGCCCAGTTTTTGTGACCTATCACAAAAAAGACGAAGTAGATTCGAGCGTAGCATATGGCGATGAATTTTTGGCACCCGATTTATTTCGCTGGTTTACTCGCAGTAAACTAACATTAGAATCCAATGAGGTTAAAGCTATTTTGCGAGCGAAAGAAACTAATTTGGACATTCACTTATTCACTAAAAAAGATGACGGTGAAGGCTTTGATTTTTATTATGTCGGTACGACTACGGTTGCAGAAAATAGCCCCCAAGAAGAAGTGATGTTTGACAAAAACGGTAAGCAGATTCCAGTTGTAACTATGAACATGATTCTTGAACAGCCAGTGCAATACGATATATATCATTATTTAGTGGAAGAATAATAAGAATGCAAAGGAGTATCTTCAACAGAAGTTTTACTGTGAAGATACTTTTTTATCATAAAGTAATAATACTGGTCTCCCACCTAAAATATATCTGCAGGTAATGTAAAAAGAAAAGGTTTAGATGTAATTCGAAATATTTCCCGGGAAATCGACAATTTTCATGTAAATAAACAGCATAAGAAAACAAATTCAAGAGAAGAATAATTCTAAGGGAATGCTACTTTCCTCATACTTATAATGTAGAACATATAAATCCTCTAACATCTCTTTTGGCATTGTATTTTAATTGCACGTTTCTGAATCGTACATATAAACTTGTTTGTATTTCTTTTCCATACTGCTACATGTAGAATGAGTGAATAACAAAAAACGCCCAATGGGCGTTTTTATCTAACATTGTTCTTGTAAATTGCACAATTTTTAGTCTAACGATTATTTTTATTACCTGTTAAATTCTTTGCAGCATTATTAGTTGCATCAACAGTGTTCATTGCAACATTTTCTGTAGCCTCTAAAGCATTATGGACTGTTTCAAATGCAGATCCTGCTGTGTTTTTGATGCTCTTTGCGACACTTTTATTATTTCTTTGATTTTGATTATTTTCTTGATTAGTCATAAGTTCACCTCCTAAACACAGGGTTAGGTTGTGTATTATGCGGTAAATTATTCGGACTACATTTCACTTTTAAACCAAGCACGCCTTGTTTATATACCTTCTTGAACCATTTCTTTCTGATTCTGGCCAAGATTCTTTAAAATAAAATACAGGTTCTAATACAATTTAGAATTGTTTTAGAACCTGGTACCCTAATTTATTAAATTCTAATTCTACTTTAAATTAACGAGTCTATTCATTTATAGATAGGGTTATTCTTTGTATAACTCTTTATTATTCCTCTTCATTCAGCTTTTGCTTAAGATATTCAGCAATTTCTGTTTGTCCTCTTTCTATAGCAAATGAATAGGCATCCATATCTTCCATGATTTCACCAGAGTATTTTATAGATATATTTATATTTTTCTCAACTAATAATTTTACAATCTCCAAATGCCCACCATATATTGCAGCAAACAGAGGATTTCTATCTGGTTCACTAATATCCATCTCTACATTCCGACTAATTAGATATTTAGCAATTTCTAAATGTCCTTTTGTAGTCACTCTTTCAAGTGCATTTGTAGAAAAAGTTCCACCCTCTGCATTAACATCTATCCCAGCATTAATAAGATATTCCACTATCTCTAAATGCCCCTGAGCTGCCGCTTTCTAGTTGACCACTTTTTAAGGCATTTCTAATGTCTTTTGCAGATTGGGTCTTACCCATATTAATTTCTCCTTTAATCTCTATCTCCTAGAATTAATTTGTTTTCCTCTTCTAGTATTACAATAATGTCATCTAAATCTGATGCCACATCAATCATCAACTATATTTTTAATCAATAAAAGGACCAGTCAATAATGCAATTTACAATTGCTTTAGAAACCGATACCCTCCACTTATATCCTTGTAATGTGACTAATTTATAAAGTACTACACTGGCTGTTACTGTTGTTATTTACCAACATTTATCCTATCTAAATCCAATACGTCTGAGACTCCTTTGTCATTCATTATCTTAATTAGATAGTCATGCCCTTTTTCCAATGCAAGAATTCTTTCTTCTTCATAAATAGGAATGAGTGTATAAACGTTTACTGTTCCTTGTTTAGTTTGAACGATATCTAATCCGGTCTCTTTAGGACGAGACACCATTACGCAGGATAAGTTTGTATTTGATGCAAGTGGCTGTGGAGGTTCTCCATTTGGAAGAATAACACCTTCTTCAATCCATCCGTCATAAATATGTGGAATATGAGCCACTTTCCTTAGCCATGCAAGAGGCCAATAATTGTTCTGATCTTTCTTATCGTCTTTATCGACATTCCAATTCGAAGGCAGTTTTAATAACAACTCCGAATATTTATATCCACTTTCTTTTTCTGAATAGTCCATTGGTTCATCACTCATACCCGTAGTAAATAGAGTTACGAAATTTTTATTTATGGATGGAGCAATTATATGAATACTGACGGCTACTCTACTACCAGGAACAATTTCACTTATAGTATTTTTAACCTCGCCAAAGTATTTAGCTACATGCTCTAAAATCACATCGTGTTGGTTTTGATTACTTTCATTTGTTTTACTTGCAGTAGTGGAGCACTCATTTGGATTTTCCAATAACTTAACTATTTCTATTTGACCTTGTTCCCTTGCGAAAGTTAAAGCATCCGTATCTTCTTTTGATTCGCCAGCGTACTTAATATCTGTATCTATACCACTTTTAATTAATAGTTTTACAATATCAACATGCCCATTGCTAATCGCTCCAAACAATGGATTTCTTTCTGGTTCGCTTACGTCTAAATTTGCTTCTCTTAATAGTAAATATCTCACTACCTCGATATGTCCAGAAGAAGCAGCTTCATTCAATGCCCCACCACCATATACTCCACCTAGTTTATTAATATCCGACCCAAGTTCTACCAGCTTTTGTACTATATCAAGCTTTCCTTTAGAGGCTGCAACATGAAGCCAAGTACCAAAAGGAGTCTCCATGTTTAATGTTTCTGTGTTGGAGTCGATTAATTCTACTACTTTTTGAACATTACCATCTTTTATAGCAGAACGAATTTCTTTAGCAATTAGTTTATTGTCCATGTAATTACTTCCTCCTTTTTGCAACATCACCAAGTTTATTTAGCATTTCCACCATATCATCTCTATCGCCGCCAGCATCCCTTACTTTTTTAATATTATCAACAACATTACTAAGGGCTTCAATCCCGTGTTGACCTTTAACTCTATTAGGAGCCCAAACTAGATTTTTAAGTCCCAGAATAGGGTCAATGTCATATTCTTTTAATATTTCTTGGCCTTCTTTCACTAATTCCTTTTGAGATACCCCATTTCCTTTTTTAAATACAATATGATGTGCATGAGGATCGTACATATCACTTGGAGGATCCCCTAAGTTCTTTTTTAAATAAGCTCCGTAATCAATTTGATCTACATTTTAGCTGTTCCACAGGTACCCTTAACTCCACTCTCCACCCTAGCTATAGAAATCACCTGATCCCTTAAGCCCGCCGCATTCACTGTGTTATAAGGAACTTCACCTGCGATCACAAACTGTGTACGGGGTCCGTAGGGTAATAGATTAGCTAATGAGTCCGAGGCATTGTTGGCAGCCCCGACTACTTTTGGAGCAACTGCCTTTGTGACCGTGACCCCTGATTTGGTAAGTGCACCGACACCTTTTGTTCCAACTACTTAAGTGGCAACCGTGCCTAATGCATAGGTTACCCAGTGAGCACGGGAATTGGCATCACCGCCCACCATATCGCGTTCATAGGAAGTGGTGATGACCGATTTTATTGTGTTATATGTCTCTTCAGGATTAGTTACAGCCTCTACTGTAGCTTCCAACGTGGCTATCGGGTCTTGGAATATATCTACAATACCTGTAACCGAATCTTTTCCCACATCAAATAAACCACTTAAAATTCCATCTACTATTTCTAAACCAGTATCTACAACCGACTTTTCTACCTCTTCTTCACGTAGGCACATTTCTCCTTCAATTTTCGGTGTGGAAATGGCTAATGGGCGACTACATGCCACCAGCTCCGCCCATCGATCTGTTTGAAAATGAATATCCGTGAGATTACTTGTGAACATCTCTTCCATGTTACGGATCAACGTATCCATTGCCTGCATATCTTGCTCGAAAGATAGTAAGGCTGCTTTCTGTGTTGCATCAAATTCTTGAAGTCTGCTTACTGTATCGTCTCGTTTTCTTTTTGCATCTAAAACGCCTTCTTGTACACCACTAAAGTGAAAGGTACCAGGTTCTAATACAATATAGAATTGTTTTAGAACCTGGTACCCTAATCTGGCTACAAATCTAGTTTGTTTACCACCAAGTTATTAAAAATATTAAAACCTTGAAAGGATATAGCCCATCAAGGTTCAAACGCTATGCTACTTTCTTACATACCAAAATTTAATAAAAAACCACTAAAATCTTTAGCACTTATCAAGATTCTGTAGTTGTTCGGTCAACAAAGTTCTGATTCTCTTTAATAATTATTCTTGAAAGACGTCTTCCTGCTCTCTTAAAGAAGAAATCATCAGCGAACTCTTGTGAATCAATTGGCGAGAGTTGGTTGATAACCCTATTTTTTTATCATACTCAATTTACCCCATTGAATTCTCATTTGATCCATATAGATATATACTGCCCTGTCTTGTCCCCAAGTTCCTTCAACATCAATACAAAAACTGCCATGTATCTTCACTCCTCAAATTTTTTCTCCCAATTCCATGGTCTATTGTTTTGTCATAAGCATTCCCTAAAACATAAATTTCTCACCACAAAAGCACTTGTTGCCTATTAAACAATCAAGTGCTTTATAATTAGCGTATAATGTTCTTCATTGCTAATACTTCTTTTTATTCCTCTGTGTCCTCATATAAATTATCTAAGAATTCATCAATATCATTTGCTAAAAAATACATATTACTCATATCATCAGGATCTTCCGGTTCTTGTTCATGATCCCAAAAATAAATCTTGTCGTAATAAGGTTCCTCTGTACCTAAGCATATAACGTTGCCCGCTGAATCATCTGCTATTGGTATAAAGCCTTTGGTAAGTCTAAATTCATATATGTCTATAACTTTCTCTAAGTTATCATACATTTCACCTATTCCATTAAATACATTCAAAACGCTTTTCCCCATTTTATCAGTAATAGTAAATATACTTTCTTTCGGGTATCCACCATTCCATTTAAGTAAAAATTCAGTGTATTTTTTTGTTAATTTGACTCCAGTATCTTTTTCAAACTGTTTAATTTCTTCTATAGTAAGTTTCTTATGAGAACCTTCAATTTTGACCATTTTAATATCCTCCCTTATTTTCTTCCATTAACTGTCGATACTCCTCCTGTATGAGTAAATTGTCTATGAATATCTTTATCTACTAGAATCATCGTTTTCCCATCTTGATGATGATGCCAGATATATCCTACAGGTGGCTTATCTAATGCTGGCACAGGTGGGTCAGAATCTTTACTTAAACCTGCCTCTATATTAGCATTTTTATAATCCAATGGACGATTGGTTGGACTTGCAATTTCAATTTCTACCGGCTTAACAGTTGGATGTGCATATTCCGTGAAGTCTGGATAACCATTAGGATACCTTACAGTCTGTTCCTTCTTATTTGTAAATACCCAAGCACCATCTTCATCAATTTTCACTGTACCGCCTTTCTTTGTCCATTTATCCAGGACAGGCGAATATGACGGTTTAGTGGCAAGTTGTTCTTTTGTAAATTCGATTTCTAAATTACTTTTACCCGTACCCTTAACTCCACTCTCAACCCTAGCTATAGAAATCACACGATCCCTCAAGCCCGGTGCATTCACTGTGTTATAAGGAACTTCACCTGCGATCGCAAACTGTGGACGCGGTCCGTAAGGCAATAGATTAGCTAATGATGCCGATGCATTGTTTACTGCTCCAGCTACTTTTGGAGCAACTGCCTTCGTTACAGTGACCCCTGATTTGGTAAGTGCCCCGACACCCTTTGTTCCAACTACGGAGGTGGCGACGGTACCTAATGCATAGGTTACCCAGTGAGCACGGGAATTGGCATCTCCGCCCACCATATCACGTTCGTAGGAAGTAGTAATGGCCGACTTTATCGTGTTATATGTCTCTACGGGATTAGTAACTGCCTCTAACGTTGCATCCAGTGTGGCTTTCGGGTCCTGGACTATATCTACAATACCAGTAACAAAGTCTTTCCCTACATCAAATAAACCACTTAAAATTCCATCTACTATTTCTAAACCAGTATCTATAACCGACTTTTCTTCCTCTTCTTCACGTAGGCACATTTCTCCTTCAATCTTTGGTGTGGAAATGGTTAATGGGCGACTACACACCACCAGCTCCGCCCATCGATCTGTTTGGAAGTGGATATCCGTGAGATTGCTTGTGAACATCTCTTCCATGTTATGGATCCACGTATCCATTGCCTGCATGTCTTGCTCGAAAGGTAGTAAAGCGGCTGTCTGTGTTGCATCAAATTCTTGAAGCCTACTTACTGTATCGTCTCGTTTTCTTTTCGCATCTAGAACGCCTTCTTGTACTCCACTATCATCCAGATACGGAAGGGCTACGATATCGCTGACCTGGTCCATAATACTGTTTGAGTCGTTCGTTAGATTTTCAGTCAGTTGTGCGATTGTAGTAAGTCCCTGCTCTACTTCACCTTCCAGAAATTGCTCCACAATATGACCGGATGTATCTGGTTCGAGGGAATTTAGAGCGCTTTCCATTTGTTGAAGCACTAACTTATAACTAGCAGCCGAAACGAGAAATTGTTGGAGTAATGGCAGATGACATTCTGCATAGAAAGCACGAATGGCACTCCCTCCTTCTCCTTTAAGTTCGTCTTCCATCCCTACTAATCCTTCTACTGCACGATGGATTGTTTCTACTTCACTTCCAAGCCTGTCCAACATTGTAATATTTCTCATTAGCCCATCTTGAAATAAATCTACGTCTAGTATTTTCATAAGCACACCATGAATTCTTTTCTTCTATTGAAAGAATGTAAGCGGCAACTCTTAACTCTAAAAAATGATATCTCCCTTTCCTGAAACATTAAACTCCTCCTCAACCCTAATAGTTATAATATTCCATTTTTCAGATGAATGGTAAAGGTAGATTTCAATAATATAGAAAAAATGAATAATAGGGATTGTAAATATCACATCCATAATGATACAAAGGGTTTAATAAATGATCACCAAAGGTTTATAAATACCTATTTGTCCCTGTGCAAAAAACAAACATAAAAATATAAACATTCACGATTGTTTGAATTAACGTGAATGTTTCTTACACAGGGTCGGATTCTAAGCTGAAAAAAATATACATATGAATAGAATAACTGAATGAAAGTAAGCCTTGTGGAGAGAGATCTCTGCAGGGCTTACTTCATTCGGGTATTAACTCTTTACGTTTGTTACAAAAATGGAGTTCATTTTCAGGTTGTCCACTCTCTTACCTTCAACCCCCGTAAAGGAAATTAGCTGTATCCTTCAAACTTGCTCCATCCACTACTCCCTTTCTGCCCTTTTAAACAAACTCGCTAAAGAATCTTCTGAATATTCTTTGAAGATGTATTGTATATTCCACATTCTTTCGTTACTATTAATTTATAAAAATTATTAGAAGAGGTATATATTGGGAACTATAACAATGCATTTTCTATTTAATCTTTCCTTATTAATGATTTTATTTTTTATTTTTTTTCTATTAAATAAGAGAGCCGGTAGTATCCATTTACACAAACGAGCAGGCTTATTTTATTTTGTTTTTTCGTTAATACTTTGTTCTCTATTTTCTTATCCCATACAAAGTGGGTATGTTCTAGATTTGAGAATAATTCCTTTTTTATTGGGCGGCCTCTATTTGAGGTTCAGTCCTATACTAGGATTTTTGCTTATTTTCTTTCGAGCATTCCATGGAATAGACGTTGGATTCTTTATAGCAGTTGCATTTTATACCGTGTTTAGTTTTTTTATATGGTATATTTCTCCTTGGTTTTTAAAACTCACTTCTAATATAAGAATACTTTTTTCCACCGGCATTACTTTACTGATAAGTGTTGGCATCCTATTCATCATAGCATTAAACACAGTATCTCCTGACCAATTGCTAGACATAATCATCGCCTACGCAATAGTCCCACCACTTGGGGTTGCCATGATTTCTTCCCTCATTGAAATAAGAGAAAAGAATCAACAGTTGCAACAACAGTTAATAATCGAAGAAAAGTTAGCTGCAGTCGAACAAATGGGGGCTGCAATATCTCATGAAATTAGAAATCCATTAACTACAGCAATTGGATTTATTGAGCTCCTCGACCAAGTTTCTCTTGATAAGAATAAAAGAACAAAATATCTCTCCATTATAAAAGATGAATTAGATTCTGCAGAAGGTATCATACAAGATTACTTAACCTTTTCAAAACCAATTATTGAATCAATAGAAGAACTAGATATTCAGAAAGAACTAACGCATATTTTAAAATTACTACATCCTCTGGCTAATTATCATTCAGTAAAGGTTTCTACTGATTTTTCTAGCTATGGAACGATCCAAGGAGACAAATCGAAATTCCACCAAAGCTTTATTAATATTATGAGAAATTCGATCGAATCTATGCCTAATGGGGGTGCATTATTGATCCAGACCATTGCTACTAAGAACAAGATAAGTATTTCTATACAAGATACTGGAACAGGATTGAGTAAAGAACAAATTAAACGTATAGGAGAACCATATTATTCTACGAAGGGACCCGAGGGAACTGGTCTCAGCATGATGGTTGCTTATAGTATAATACGTGCTATGAGAGGAACAATTGAAGTTCAAAGTGAGATTGGCAAAGGCACCATCTCCCAATTTCATTTTAAGCTCCATAAAACTAAGGTATAGGGAAGATGAATCTTTTTTTGCATAAAGTGAAACTTCAATCAGTGGGGGTTTTCTTCATCCCCACTGATTGAAAAGATGAACTCAAACAAATAACGCCGCATCGTGCGGCAATGCCTGAGTGACCAACATCCTGTTGGCCCGAACCATTCGGGCGTTTACGGGCAGTTGTCTCCCACTTATGCTTTGTTCTTTGGCTAGGCCTTGAAGTGGAAGTATTACTGCCCGTTAATGCGGGATAAAATAGTATTGGAGGAATAATATCTTGGAATTAACAGTATATTTCTTTTTCAATTTATCCTTGTTAATCGTATTACTATTTTCAGCAGTTTTATGGGCAGAAAAGTCGAAAAGGTTTTGGTCTTACCAAGCTATTTTCATCAACTTTTTAATAATTAGTTTAACACTCTGTTTTATTTTTACTTATCAAATAGAAGGCATTAATGTCGTTTTTGATTTACGAAAAGTTCCATTCATTGTCGGCAGTTTATATATGGGTTTAGGTCCTCTTTTGGCAGCATTCATTATACTCATAAGAGGTTTTTTGGGAATTGATTATGGATTTTGGATGACCGGCCTTTATTATGGAGGGCTTGCTATTCTTTTTTGGCGAATCTCTCCATGGTTTTTAAAACGCTCTCCCAAGCATCGAATACTTTTTTCCGTAGGCGTAACATTTCTGTTCAGTTTTGCCCAAACTTTTACGAATGGAATTTGGCACTTACCTCACAGCAGTACCGAAGTTTGGTTTGCTTATTTAGTCATTCAACCAATTGGAGTCGGAATTATTTCTTATATTATTGAAGAAATTATTATGACTTTTCAATTGCGTCAGCGCACTATGAAATCCAAACGGTTAGAGGCTGTTGAACGAATGGGTGCAGCTATTAGTCATGAAATTCGTAACCCGTTGACAGCAGCAATTGGTTTTGTTCAACTTTTACAAAATGATTCTATTTCAAAAGAAAACCATACTCAATATCTCTCCATTATTAAAAACGAGCTGAAATCGGCTGAAAGAGTAATTCAAGAATATTTGAATTTCTCTAATCCTGAAATCAAATCGATGGAACCTCTACTTGTTCAGGAAGAACTAGAACAAGTAGTTCAATTGCTACAGCCATTGGCAAAGCGAAATTCGGTCATAATAGTTTCTATTTTTTCACAGGGAGAGGAGATCGAAGGAGACAAACAAAAATTTCATCAATGCCTTGTAAATATAATGAAAAACGCCATAGAAGCAATGCCTAAGGGAGGAATATTAACGGTTGAAATGGAGACCACACCAACAACTGTAAGCATTCTCATTAAAGATACTGGTTCAGGTATGACACTTGAACAAGTGACCCGTTTAGGCGAGCCTTATTATTCAACAAAAGGAAGCAAGGGGACAGGCCTTGGCATTATGGTAGTGTATAGTATCGTACGTGCTATGAATGGTACAATTCATGTAGAAAGTGAAATTGGAAAAGGAACGACATTTAAATTTACTTTCCCTTCCTTATCACCTACTTTTCTAGAACCGGTAAAAACAAAGGAAAATGAGAAGGAACTTATTATGAGTTGATAAGTGCTAAAACTTATACGAAATAGACTTTTATCATTTTCAATTACAAGTCTATTTTAATTGATAAAATGTCTGGATTTTCAACTAATATATAATCAGCCGTCCACTTCTCAATTGGTTAGTTCTAATATTTAATAATCAGAACTGTTTAGGTTCCCTATGCTCCAAACAAATATTAACGCCGAGCAACATTTTCTTTTCTGATCCTGGAAATTTTATAAATTTGATTGCTTACTGGCATCGCTTTAAAACGATTATAAAACATCGGGAGAACGAGACCCACATAATCATCTAAAAACTTGTTTTCCATTCTTTCTTCTATGAGCACTCTATACTTCACCAAAGCACTTACGATTAATTTTTCATTCGGTTCAGACATGCTAATCGTCTCTATATGTTGAATCGACCGAGTCTTGGACCGCAAAATCTTTTCTACTTTTTTTTCATGGTCTTTCGTATTTTTTACTTCTACTAACATATTTACTACCGTTATTACTTCAATCATTTGAAATCCTCCATGCGTGAATAGCTGAGACTCTTTACTTATGGTAGCATATTATATCATCAGTAAAACGTATAGAGAAAACTCCAAGGCCTTAGCATTAATTAATAATTAATAACTGAAGTTTTCACAAGTAATTAGCTATAGTAACGTCCTTTCGATTTCATAAGATCCCTATCTCCCTCATTCACATGAAATTCCGTTAAGTATTCCACGCTTGTTACTTCTTCTACTAGTGAAAGAATATAACTAGACTAATTCCTTTTCACCCAATCTAATTAAAAACTGTTTTTTTCAAATGCATAGCCTTTGTTCTCTTTAGCCATGTTAAGAAAAACTGGGTAAAAGTCACCCAGTCCTTTAGTTCAAAACCTGTTTCCAACATTTCTGAAGTGCTTTGGACAGATTTCTTGCTATATTATTACCGATGAAATTTTTGGAGATTCTGGTCGTGACTAACGTCACGACCAGAATCTCTTTTTTCGATAATCTTATGGCGTTTGTCTGTCCATCGCACTCCTTCAACGCTTAGAAACAGGTCAGTGCATTTTTTGATAACTAAAGAAAAGATACCTACTTATTGATAGAACAAGCTCACGAAGATGCAATTTCGTTCGCTATTTCGCTACTTTATTTAGTAAATACTTACTATTTCTCTTTATTTCCACTAGTATTAAAGAAAATCTACTCTGTTGATCCTTCTTTGGATAATTAATAGAATATATAATTCAAATACGATTACAAATAACTTTATCACTCTCTAAAATTTGACCAATCTTATCATCAAAGTGATAAGCTTATGCTAAATCTTATAGTGGAGTAATACACACTATATTGATTGGAGTGTAAGGTGGCGACTCCAGTGGGATGAGTGAGACAGATGAGCTATCACATCGACGCGCTAGCGACGGTGATAGCTCATCGCTCACCCCACGGAAAGCGTCCACCTGAAACGGAAATCACAAGTATTATTCATTTTTTAAAGTGCTATAAATCCAGTGCTCATGGTACATTTTTATATACTTTCTTATTCTTTAAGAAAACCGGGCAAAATAACGCCCGGTCCTTATAGTTCAAAACCTGTTTCTAAAGTTTTCGAGGGGCTCTTGACAGACGAATTGCTTTAATCTTACCGAATGTTTTTTTAGAGATGCTGGTCGTGACTAACGTCACGACCAGCATCTCTTTTCTCAGTAATCTTATGGCGTTTGTCTGTCCGTCGCCCTTCTAAAACTTTTATAAACAGGTTAATGCATTTTTGGATAACTAGAGAAAAGCTACTAACTATTCCTAGAGTAAGCTCTCGAAGATGCAATTTCGTTCGCTATTTCGCTTCTATATTTTGTAAACACTAACTATTTCTCTATACCTCCACTAGTATAAAAGAAAAACTGCTTTCTTCCTCTATCATTGAATAATTGCATTTCTAATTCAAAGCGATTACAAATAATTTGACCAATCTTATCATCTAAGCAATAAGCTATGCTAAATCTTAAAGTGGAGTAATACACACTAATTGATTGGAGTGCAAGGTGGCGACTCCGGCAGGATCAGTGAGACAGATGAAACATCACAAGCGAACGCGGAGCGTCGGTGATGGTGCATCGCTACCCTGCGGAACACGTCCACCTGAAACGAAAATCAGTCGTATTATTCATTTTTAAAAGAGCCACAAACTCAGTGTTCACGGGTCACTTTTATATATTTTCAAATAAAGTGCCAGGTTCTAATACGATTTAGAATTGTATTAGAACCTGACACCCTATAATAAAGTTGCTGCAACGTAAAATGCATTGTCATGTTCCCAAAAAACTATAATTGGGCTTTCTGCATTATTTTTATAATTTAATTACAACACAGAACCTTTTAGTACTTACCCTATACTCATATGGGTTAAATTATTGCATTGGATAGCTTTGATTGATGAAATGATTTGGATAGTATTGCGGATTGTCTGTTCTTGTTTTGTTGCAGTTTTTTGGGGGACCAATATATGTGGATGGCATAACTGGAGCTATCGTTTTTTTCCATTCGTTTTCATTCATACAATAGGTATGCGCCATAATATTCGAAGGTGTCAATTTTAAAATATCGGAACCAAGAATTACTTCGGGCGTAGAAGCATTAAAAATAGCTAATACATGCGTTCGATCTTCTGTCGCCATTTGGTAATGCCACCAGCCTTGTGGGATATTTGCTACTTGACCTGGTGTAATGGTGTAATGTTGGAATTGTTTTGTAAATGGATTTAGTATGGAAACGGCTAGCTCTCCCGAAATACAGTAAACCAATTCTGCTGCATTTGGGTGATAATGTGGTTCTATATTATTGTTGGTACTGAGAAAAATATCAAGCAAAGATATATTATCCAGCGTATTTAATTGTTGGATTCCTAAAATATTCATAATGTTATAATTATCTTTTTTAAAGAAAGGGCTTTTATTTACATCAAAAGTGAACTGTGTGGACGGTGAGGTGTAATCAATAGAAGAATCCATAACTTGACCTGCCTTTTTAGCATTTGTAATGTGTTTACAAAGCACATTCTTTCCATGATATGTATGCTGCCTATTTATTGTGAAAGTTGCCCTATGCAGGAAATAAACGCGAAAGTTTAAACATTCGTGTTTGTTCGAATTAACGTCAATGTTTCTTACACAGGGTCGATTAGGTCTTCCATGTACATGTCATGACCAATTGTTTCTCTTTTAGTTCAGCAGTTAAACTGCCATTCATTTTCATCATTAAGCTTTTTGCAATAGAAAGCCCAAGTCCAGTACCTTTTCCGGTTCTCGTTTGATCTACTTTGTAAAAGCGGTCAAAAAGATGGGCAACGTCATTTTCTTGTAACAGGGGGGCAGGATTACTTATTATAAGCTGAATAAATTTATCTTGCTGCTCCAAAAATAACACTACATTTCCTTCCGAATGCCTAATCGCATTGATAAGTAAGTTTTCAATGACCCGCTTCACTGCAGAAACGTCAGCAGTTATCTGAATGTCCTGTTCAAGAATCTGGATAATTGGCTCTAAACCTTTTTGATGAAATTCTTCGTAAAACCCTACTAAGACTTCTAAAACTAAATTGTTCAATGTTACCCGTTCTATTTTTAAAGGAAATTCCGTGGATTCCACAATCGACAATTCAAAAAAGTCTTCAAGTAAAGTTTTAAGTCGCAGTGCTCCATTTTTCACAATCGCTGTATAACTTACTCTTTCCTTAGACGTTATATCGTCCAATTCCAAAAATTGAACATACCCTAAAATGGACGTCATCGGGGTGCGAATATCATGAGAAATATTAGCAACTGCTTGCTTCAATTCATTTTCGGTTCGCTTTTTTTCAGCATTAGCTGTATTCGTTAAATCAATTTGTTTGTTAATCTCCTTCGCCAACTTTTCTATATCTTTATCAATAAAAGAAAGATTAATTTTCCTGTTTTTTTGCTTAAGCTGATTCGTCATACTTTTAATCTCTTTTTTGATGAAAAAAAGGCGAGTGAACAATAATAGCACGATTACTATGCAAAGAGTCGTTATATACAACATGTAGTCCACCCGCTTTTCTAAATTATTTTATTTCTTTCTTTTGGAACACGAAACTACCCACAATTGCCAATACAATATAGGTTATGATTGGTACTATCGCTAATCTGAAGAGTTCTCCATTCGTCAAACTAAACTCGCCGATATCTACAAAAAGCTTGAATGCCGAATTATTAAAGATCAATTCAATGAAAGAAAACTTTTGACTTAATGCATACAAAATACTATCAAACAGGATGAAAAATAGGATGAGAAAACCAATCGTCTTACCACTATCGGTGAAAATGATAGAAAATAAAGCCATTATCGAAGCGAACGCAGCTGCATATAGAACAGTTAGACCAATCGCTCGTAACATATAACCTAATCCAGGCATATCATAAAATCCTGCAAAGATTGCTCCAACTCCCGTTAGAACAATTGGAAATATTAATGAAATAATTACAGCACCAAGTGTAAACACAAGTAGCTTCGCAAAATAGATACGGATTCTGCTATTACCAGAAGAACCCATTATTTTCATCGTACCAATCGAATATTCACTGGATATGAAGAAGCCCGCAAGAATACAAGGAACAAGTTTTACAATATAATTATTTCCCCCAAGAGCTGTATATACAAATAGCTCTTTCACAGAGACATCTGCAGTACTATCATCGTAAAAGATAAGAAGAGGATATAATGCCGCTACCAAAACCAATCCAATAACCAATGTCCAAAAAGACCGGTCTTTTCTCAACTTAAATAGTTCGGATTTCACTAAATTATTCATACTTGGCACCCCCGATCCGGTTCATGAAGTACGTTTCCAAATCCTCCCCCAATGGCATGAATTGTTCGATAACCAATCCTTCACTTGCAAGGAATGTGGAAACTTTCCCAGGGGTATTTAGATAATCGAATAATTTAATCGTTTCATCCGGCATCACTTCAAATTTAGCAGTCGCTAGTTTATTTTCCAGTAGGGCAGCTGCTTTTTCTACGTTATCTACTTTAATATGTAAATACTGCTGGCATTTGTTGTTTAGCTCCTCTACTGTTAATTGCTCCAGTAACTCGCCTTTATGAATAATTCCATAGTGGGTAGCTAACAAGTGAAGTTCACTTAAAATATGACTGGAAATTAAAATAGTAATGCCATATTCACGATTCAACTTTTTCAACAACTCTCGTATTTCTATTACTCCCATGGGGTCCAATCCATTAATCGGTTCATCCAAAATTAAAAACTCTGGGTCTCCTAGTAAAGCAATTCCGAGTCCAAGCCTTTGTTTCATACCTAACGAAAAATTTTTTGCTTTCTTCTTTCCGGTATCATTTAGACCAACCAACACTAGTGTTTTCTCGATACACTCTTTTCCTGGAATCCCTTTTAACAATCGATGTGCTTCCAGGTTTTCTGCCGCAGTCATTTGTGGATACAATGCGGGGCCTTCTATAATTGTCCCAATCCGCTTCCTAGCATCAATTAAATGCTGTTCATTGCTTTCCCCAAATAATTCAATTGTCCCTGTTGATGGAATGGCTAAACCTGTAACTGTTCGAATAAGAGTTGATTTACCAGCTCCGTTTTGTCCGATAAACCCATAGATGGACCCTTTTTTAATAGATAGATTGACTTTGTGTAATGCAAGTTGATGTTTATATTGTTTGGTTAATTGGTTTGTTTTCAAAATATAATCGCCCATATTTCCCGCCTCCTCCATGTGATACTTTTTAGTATAGAAAGGAAAACATAAGAAATGCTTAAGGCGTTTCTTAAGAAAACCTTAAGTTTTCAATCGGTACCCCATACCCCAAATTGTTTCGATATATTCCTCGTTCGGATTGGCCTTCGCTAGCTTGTTTCGAACATTACTTATATGTACATTGATCGTGTTATCATCTCCGTGGAATTCTTCTTTCCACACACTTTCAAACACATTTGCTTTTGTGAAAATCTTTTTTGGTGAAGATAATAATAAATTTAAAATAGCATATTCACGGGCTGTTAGAGTGAGTATTTTGTTATTCACTTGTACCAATTTTGCCTCTGTATCAATAGTTAAGTCCTTATAGCGAAGTTCTTTCTTTTTTGAAATGTTACCCATCTTTTGATATCTTCTCAAATGCGAATCAATTCTAGCAGATACCTCTCCAATATCAAAAGGTTTTGTTATATAATCATCCGCCCCTGTTCGCAATGCATCAATTTTCGTTTGTTGTTCTAACCTTGCAGAAATAATAATGATTGGGCAGGTCATCCGCTCACTTATATTCTCTAAAATTTCTTCTCCCGTCATCCCTGGGAGCATTAAATCTAGTAGTAGCATATCCCATTCCCTATTTTTGATATATAGCATTGCTTCCGTACCTGAATAGGCAGGCTGTGGGATATAACCACTTTTCCTAATAATATTACATAATAATTCATTTATATCATTATCATCTTCCACTACTAAAATGTGAATTTGCTTTTCCATATTGCCACCACCTTGTTATCTACTTTTTACTAAGCATACCATTACATTTCACACCTAACATATCGAAGTCATTTGTAGAATTTAAGCATAAAAAAAGCGAAGGTTCTTCTTTTAAAACCTGGCACCCCTCACCAACAAAGGGAGTTTACTTTTTTGTAGGTAGGGAAAAATTAAATATATGGAGAAAGGAAGATTCAGATGAAGTCTTTTACACCAATTTTTATCTCGATCCTTACAGTAAGTTTGCTTAGTGCCTGTTCCACTAACGATGACGAAAAAAAAATTACCACTGATAGTAATGAACAGACTTCGGAAGTCCAGCCGGACCAAAACCTCCCATCAGAAAAGGAAGCCAATCAAACTAAACCAGATATGACACAAGTAGAAGTGATAGAAGCAGTAAAAACAGACTTGAAAACCGATTTAACTAAACTACTCCCAAATGAACTACCATTAGAAAAAGGAAAGTATCTAACAGCAAAGACGAAATCAGATGAAAGTCATTATGAAGTTGTTTTTTACGAAAGCGCTGATCCAGTTGCCATTAATCAGGAAAGTTTAGCAGATGACCAAATTATAGCTCGTTTTTATGCTCAAAAGTATGCGAGCCTGCAGGAAGCAAGCGAACAAGTAGCTTTTCAAAACTTTAGTGAGTTGGGAGGGCAACCAATTGATCTTGGCTACGGCATCACAGGATATCAGGATGCTGGGGCTGGCTCCATGTGGACGAGTTGGAATGAAGGTCGTTGGGCTATCGCTGTACACACACGTACTTCAGAAGGAGAAAATGGAGAAAAGCTTGCTATAGAAGCCACTGATTTTTTAGAAACCCATACATTGCCTATCCCTAAACCGAACGGATTCGCTCACATTGACGTGCATCAATCAGATAATCGAATTACTTGGCAAAAGGAAAATGTAGTTTATACCATAGATGAAGTAAAGGATCCAATGATTGCTTTGAAAATTGCAACCTCTATTGAATAGCTTGATTAAAGTATCTCTTAACAAAATAACCCGGTGTAAGAAACAAGCATAATAATTTAAAAACTCATGATTGTTTCTTACACTACACAGTGTCTATTTTAATTAATACAAATACTGACATAAACCTTCACTCCTCAAAGTTTTTCTCCCAATTCCATGACCTTCCCGATTCTATTGTTTTTCATGGTCGTCCCATAGTTAGACTGGAGTATACTTCCAAGTTTTAATTTGAACTCTATTACCCCCCTAGTTATCTCTCCTATCTATCGTTATCCTAGAATGTTTCCTCGTGAAGTGTCGAAGAAAGTGAAGTTCATTTTTTTCTGATACAATGGTAATTATCTCATTCCAATGAGTTGCAACAATAATATATATAATGGGTGGGGAAATATATGAAATACATTAGTAAACAACTTTTAAAATTTGATATGGATGTTACTTTTGCAGGGTATCTTTCCCTTATTATCATGTTTCTTTTAATAATACTTATTTGTATTTTAGCTAATTTTATCACTAAAAAAGTGGTAATCAGGATAATTTCTAAGATCGTAAAAAACACTAAATTCCGATGGGACGATATGCTTTTGGAAAGGAAAGTTTTTCATAAATTATCGCATATTGTTCCAGCGATTATTATTTACTTCTTTGCTTCTGCTTTTCCAGAATCTCTTCAACAATTGATCGAAAAGATTGCAATAGCATATTTAATAATTATGGGATTAGTCATTATTAATAGCTCTTTAAATGCAATGAATGATATTTATCAAACCTATGAAGTATCTAGGACCAAGCCTATTAAAGGATATATTCAGGTGGTTAAAATTATTATCATAACGCTTGGGGCCATTCTGCTGATAGCGAACCTGATAGGGAAAAGCCCACTTCTTCTTCTAAGTGGAATTGGCGCTCTCTCTGCCGTATTTATGTTGGTTTTTAGAGACTCATTATTAGGTCTTGTCGCGGGGATTCAGTTGTCGACCAATGATATGGTTCAGGTTGGTGACTGGATTGAAATGCCGAAGTACGGGGCAGACGGAGACATTATTGATATCTCCCTAAATACGGTAAAGGTACAAAACTTTGATAAAACAATTACGATGATACCAAGCTATGCCCTAATATCCGATTCTTTTATAAATTGGAGAGGGATGCAAAAATCTGGAGGACGACGGATCAAGCGTTCATTATTTATTGATAAGAACAGTATTTCATTTTGTACTGAGGAGATGATCAATAACTTTAAAAATATCCACTATCTTTCAGATTATATAACTCAAAGGGAACGTGAAATTACAGAATTCAATACGAGAAATAAAATTAATCAAAGTAGTCGGGTAAATGGAAGAGCTCTTACGAATATCGGTGTATTTAGAGCTTATATTAATACCTATCTTCAACATCACCCTGGAATCAATCAAGAAATGACTTTAATGGTTAGACAGTTAGCACCAACCGAACATGGTTTACCAATAGAAATATATGCATTTACAAATGATATACAATGGGCCGTGTATGAAACGGTTCAAGCCGATATCTTTGACCATCTTTTCGCCGTAGCACCGGAGTTTGGAATTCAATTATTCCAGAATCCAACCGGCAATGATTTCAAAAAAATCGCTAATATATAAAAACTGGAGTCAAATAAGCCTATAACTGTATTTTTAAAAAATAAGATAGCATATATAAAGGTCTTGTGCACACTGGGTTTGTGACACTTTCAGAAATAGCTAAGTTGATAAAATTGTTCAAATTTTAGATGGTATAAAATTATTTGTAATTGCTTTTGAATTAGAAATAATGCTATTATCCAATAATAAATGGAGAGAGTAGATTTCTGATATTCTAGTGGAAATAAAAAGAAGTAGTAAGTGTTTTTCCAATAAAGAAGCGAAATAGCGAACGAAATTGCATCTTCGAGAGCTTACTCTATGAATAAGAAAGTATCTTATCTCTAGTTATCCAAAAATGCACTAACCTGTTTCTAAAAGTTGTAGAAGGGTGAAGGACAGACACAAGCCATAAAATTATCGAAAAAAAAGGGAAGCTAGTTGGTTGTGACGAACGTCACAACCAACTAGCTTCCCTAAAAATTCAATCGGTAATCATATAGCAAAACGTCTGTCCAAAGCCCATCGGAAACGATAGAAACAGGTTTTGACCTTAGAGGACCGGGCGTCTTTTTACCCGGTTTTTCTTATACTGTTTTAGTAAAAAACAATTCTTTAGAAGCAATTGATTGTAGTGAATTACTTCTGCTCATTTCTAATGAATAATGCTCTTTCCGGATAATCTGTCATGATCGTATCAACACCTAACTCCAATAATTGCTTCATTTCTTCAGGATCATTGACGGTCCAAACGCGTATTTGTTTATAGAGATCTTTAAATATATCATCGGAATTTGCGTTTTCAACAATATCCACTAACTGTTTAATTTCATTTGCTTCCGTCCCGTTTAGCGTACTCATTAACTGAATTAATCTTAGTGATACGCTTTTATTCGGCAATACAATTGATTTTGCTAAATGTAAGGCCTCGAGTTCCAAAGTTTCCATTTGATCTTTTGGAAGCGAAATTTTATCGTTTAGTAACCAAGCGATTTTTGCATCAGGAGATATCTTTTTCACACGTAATATCGTCGGTAAATGAAATGCAGAATAAATGACTTTACGATTATCGCCATACTCCTTTACGATGGACAGTACTTTTTCTTCTATTCCATCATATTTTTCTATATAAGTCTTTAACTCAATATTCAGTTCGGTTGGATATGGCTTTAACAATTCAAAAACTTCAATAAGTGTCGGTACACATTCCGCAGACCATACCGCTTCGTCATAGTTAGGAAAATGGGCATATTTGCTTTTCGAACCTGCACTAAACTGTTTAACTTCTTCTAAAGTTAGATTTTTAATATAGCCACTCCCATCTGTTGTACGTTCAAGACTTTCATCATGAATGACTACTATTTCCCCGTCTTTTGTCATATGTACATCAAGTTCCAATCCTTCTACTCCTTGTTCAATTGCTTTTTTAAACGATAATAATGTGTTTTCAGGATACGTCCCTTTTGCACCACGGTGACCGTAAATTTTTGTCATTGTATTTTTCCCTCTCTGTTTTCCAATAATAAACAGAACAACAAAATATAAGAAAAAAAGTATGGGTGAGCATACTTTTTTCTCTTCTAATTTTGTTGAAATTTATTTATTCGCCTCTTGCAGCATTTGCCTGTTTGATGGCTGCGTTAAATTGTTCAACAGCAGAATTATAAGCTGGATCTACCTCTCCGCCATTATAAATAGTTTCAAGAGCAGTTTCCATAATTTTACGACCTTCTGGAAGCATATCCATTAACGCACCTTGAGTTGCGTAAGAAGATTGCGTTGACTGTAATTGATCCACTGTCACTTGTAATTGTGGTTTTTCAGCATATGCATCTTTTACAATTTGTTCGTCATATGCCGCTGGGTTGATAGCAAAGTATCCAGTACCAACATGCCACTCGGCTTGTACTTCTTTAGTTTGTAAATATTTCATGAATTCCCAAGCTGCTTTTTGTTCTGCCTCTGCTTTACCATCAATCATCCAAAGACTTGCCCCACCGATTACGACACCTTGACGTTCCTTATCCTCAGGATGTGGTAAAAAGGCAATTCCTACTTCAAATGGAGCATTGTCGATTACATCTCTTGAGCTTGCAGACGATTGTAAGAACATCGAAACATCGCCCGCTAGGAAACCAGCCATCATGTTATCTCCATTTGTACCATAGTTAGCAAAAGTTTTATCATCAACCATACGTTTTACCCATTCTAAAATGGATTTACCTTCTTCTTCAGTCCAACCAATTTCAGTAGGAGTATCCGTACGTCCATTATCATTATTCAATAATAATGCGCCTTGGTTTGCTAATAATTGTTCCCATAACCAACCGTATGCTTGTAATGCAAAACCTTTCATCTTTGGATTAGATGCAACGATTGCCTTGCTCGCTTCTTCTACTTCCTCGTAAGTTTCTGGTGCCGCCTCTGGATCAAGTCCTGCTGCTTTAAATGCATCTTTGTTGTAATACATAACAGGTGTTGAAGAGTTAAATGGCATTGAATAGAACTTACCATCTAATGAATAGTAATTCGTAATATTTTTTTCTAACCCACTCATATCATATCCGTCTGCGTCGATTAACTCTTGAATAGGAAGAATTTGTCCACTGTTAATCATTGCTTTTGTCCCAATTTCAAATGTTTGGATCACTGTAGGTGCACTATCTGAACCAGCAACAGCATTAAACTTAGTTAATGATTCATCATAAGTTCCTTGATATTCAGCATTTACTTGAATGCCTTCTTGAGACGTATTATATTCTTCCACAATTTTGTTCAATGCTTCCTGTCCAGCTCCACCCATAGAGTGCCAAAAAGTTACCACTTGTTTTTCTGCGCTATCTGTTGAATCAGGTTTGTCTCCATTATTTTCAGGTTCCTTTGCAGAACCCCCATTTGAACTACATGCTGCTAAAAATAATACAAGCCCAAGTGTAAGGAATACGAGTAATTTTTTCATTGTAAAATCTCCCTTTTGTTTTGATAAGATTATTTTAAAGCGCCTTCAGTTAATCCTTTTTGAAGCTTTTTCTGTCCAAAGAACAACAATAATAATGTTGGAATAATAACAATGACAGCACCTGCCATTATGACACCCCATTCATTCAATTGTTCCTGGGTTTGTAATTGTTTTAAGCCGATTTGTACAGTACGTACCGTATCATTTGTCGTCGAAAGTAATGGCCATAAGTACATATTCCAAGAGGATAAAAATCCATAAATGCCTAATGTCACTAAACTAGCCTTGGAAACAGGTAATACGACAGTTAAATAATATTTAAAATCACCCATACCCGCAATTTGACTGGCTTCCCTCAACTCCTTTGGTATTTGTTTAAAGTTTTGCCTTAGCAAAAATGTACCAAATGCTGTTGCAAAGAATGGTACTGCCAAGCCTGCATAGGTATCAATCCATCCTAAATCACGGATGATTTGAAAATTAGGAATGATCGATGCTTCAAAAGGCACCATCATCGTCGCGATAAATACGTAGAACAATAAATCTCTTCCTCTAAACTCTAGAAAAACAAATGCATAGGCAGCCAAACTAGATAAGACAAGTTGTCCAATCATTATCACCATAGAAACTACTAAACTATTAAACAAATACCGAAATAAAGGAAAGCGTTCAAATGCACGGACATAGTTATCTAAAGTTAATGTGCTAGGTATACTACCTGTTAATATATCTTGATTTGTCATAAAGCTCATTACAATGGCCATAAGCATTGGTCCAACTAATATAAGAGCTGAAAGGATCAGTAATACATAAAAAATGACTTTTCGGCTTTTAGATATGGTCATTGGTAGTGAACCTTCCTTTCCCCAAGTTTAAATTGCAATGCCGTCATCAATAAAATCAAGATGAATAAAACAATTGCTTGGGCACTCGCGGATCCAAATTTATAATTCGCAAAAGCCTCTCGATAAATCGAATAAACGATTAAATTAGTTTCATTTATTGGACCGCCCTGTGTAAGGATATCGATTTGGCCAAAGGATTGAAATGCATTAATAATTGTTACCGTAATTACAAAAAACATGGTTGGAGACAGCATCGGAATAGTCACTCTTCTCAATTTATATAAATACCCCGCACCTTCAATATCAGCACTTTCGTATAAAGAAGAATCGATAGATTGCAAGCCACCCAACAAAATTAAAAAAGTAAATCCAACATTCATCCAAATCGTAGTTATAGATATAGAAATTAGAGCCCATTTCGGATCTGTTAGCCATCCAATACCTTCTATCCCAAACGTCCCTAATACTTGGTTAAGCAATCCCATCGATGGATTAAATAAATACAACCAAAATACAGATGCAGCTGCAACAGAGACCCCCATCGTGGAGGAATACATCGTTCGGAAAAAGCCAATCCCTTTCAACTTTTCATTAGCAATAATGGAGAGAAATAAACTAATGATTACTGATGCAGGAACTGTATATAGAACAAACAAAAATGTAGACTTTATACTTTTTAGAAAAATTGGTGAGCTAAACATAGTTATATAGTTTTGCAAACCAACAAATACAGTTGGATCTCCGTTAGCTTTTGTTAAGAAAAAGCTAAGATAAATAGTACGAAACATCGGATAAAATAAGAAAACACTAAATAATATAATGGATGGTAATAAAAAAGCCATACCTTTAATAAAGCTTTTGATTCGTTGTTTCTTTTTCACTTGCTCTATATCTAATACAGTTGTTTCTTTTATTTGAGCAGCGTTCGTCATACTCATATTGCCAAAACCTCTTGTTCTTTATCTTTCAAGGCAGAGCGAATTAAGTCGCCTGTTTCTGTATTAAAGAATAGTAGGTTCTCCGGCAATATTTGGACAGGTACTTTTTGGCCTACTTGGACGGACCATTGCCCTGGCCATTTAGCCGTCCATAATTCTGAACCAACATCAAAAGCAATTGATGTCTCATTTCCTAATTGCTCAACATTGACCACTTCCAAAAAGTGGTTTGTATTTTCATTTGTCCCAGGCATTAAATGCTCAGCCCGAATACCAATAGTTAACTGTTTATGTAGGTGAATATCTTTTACCAATGCAGAATCGACCGGAATTCGTAGCTGGTTTTCCACAATCAATTCTTTGCTTTCCTCTGAAAATCTCGCTATTCCCATATTCATCTTTGGAGATCCTATAAAACTAGCAACAAATAGATTGGTAGGGTCATTATAAAGGGTTATTGGTTTACCTACCTGTTGAATTTTACCATCATTTAAAACCATTATTCTGTCACCCATCGTCATCGCTTCTACTTGATCATGAGTAACATATATCAATGTCATTCCTATCTTTTTTTGTAATCTACGAATTTGGACTCGCATATTAGCTCGAAGCTTGGCATCCAAATTGGAAAGCGGTTCGTCCATTAAACAAAGTGGTGCTCGACTGACAATAGTTCTTGCTAATGCAACACGTTGTCTTTGGCCACCGGAAAGCTCTCTTGGTTTACGTTCCAACAATTCTGTTAGTCCCATCATTTCAGCCGCTTCTAATAATCTTCTTTGTCGTTCTTGTTTATCGACTTTTTTTGCCTTTAAACCAAAGAGAATATTCTCCTTTACTGACAAATGCGGATATAAGGCATAGTTTTGAAAAACCATTGATAAATCTCGATCCTTTGGTGGTATGTGATTCATCGATTTACCGTTAATTTTTAAAGTGCCTCCAGAGATTTCTTCCAATCCTGCAATCATTCTGAGTAATGTGCTCTTGCCAGATCCAGAAGGACCAACAAGGACAAAGAACTCACCTTCTTCAATAGTTAAATTGATTTCGTTCAATACATCTTGTTGTTTATCGTACGACTTCGAAATCTCAACTAACTCGATTTGACTCATACCCAGCCTCCTCTTTCTTAATTTGGGCGCATGGCTATTAAACCATAAAGAATAACTTAAAACAGGACTTTTACATACTTAAAACTAATACTTTACAAAGGCTCATAAGTTTAATAGATAATTTACTTTATTTACAGTTGTGAGGTTAATCTAGTTCTCTACCATGAGAAAAACCGGGCAAATTTAAGGTCAAAACCTGTATCTATCGTTTTCGAAGTGCTTTGGACAGACTTATTGCTTTAGGATTACCGAGTGTTTTTTTAGAGATGCTGGTCGTGACTAACGTCACGACCAGCATCTCTTTTCTCGGTAATCTTATGGCGTTCGTCTGTCCGTCGCCCTCCTACAACTTTTAGAAACAGGTTAGTTCATTTTTAGGTAACTAAAGAAAAGCCACTTTCTTATTCATAGAGTAAGCTCTCGAAGATGCAATTTCGTTCGCTATTCACTTTTTTATAGTACAAACTTTTACTATTTTTCTTTATTTCCACTAGTGTAAAAGAAAACCTGCTTTCTTCCTCTATCATTGGATCATCGCATTTCAAATGCAAAAGCGATGACAAATAATTTGACCAATCTTATCATCTATGCGATAAGCTATGCTGAATCTTCTAGTGGAGTACTACACACTAATTGATTGTAGTGGAAGGTGGCGACTCCGGCGGGATGAGTGAGACAGATGAGATATCACATCGACGCGGTAGCGACGGTGATAGCTCATCGCTCACCCCGCGGAGGCCAACAGGACGTTGGTCACGAAGGCGTTGCCACAAGAGATGGCGTACTTAGCCTTCGTTCTTTTGTCTCCACCTGAAACGAAAATCATAGGATTGTTTGTTCTCAGTTCCATGAATCCAGTATTCATAGGACATTTATATATATTTTCTAGCTTTTTAAAAATACGACTATTGATTGTCTCAGTGTTACTTAAAGGAAATTTAGATGAGTAAACTCCCCCAATACAAACAAAACAGCCATGGACTACTGTCGTCCTTGGCTGTTTTACTTTTAATTACACTATAGGTTGATTTTTAGCTAAAAAGATTAATAATATAACCAATGATAATACCTACTACACCGAAATCCGAGTCACCAAAAGTGGTGCCTTCAAATCCTAGGGAACCTAGAACTGGCAGTAACATTGCTGGTAGGAAACTGATTAAGATCCCTTGTACAAAAGCACCTATTATAGCACCTCTACGTCCACCTACTGCATTACCAAATACTCCAGCGGCTGCTCCGCAGAAAAAGTGAGGAACAAGTCCTGGTACGATTACTGCCAATCCTGCGAGTGGAAGTAAAAACATACTTAGTAATCCAGCTACGAAACTTGATAAGAATCCAATAATAACTGCATTTGGTGCAAATGGGAATACAATTGGTACGTCTAGTGCAGGCTTTGCATTTGGAACAATTTTATCTGCAATCCCTTTAAATGCGGGAACAATTTCAGCGATTAACATGCGAACACCCGCTAAGATGATGAACACCCCAGCAGCAAAAGTAATGGCCTGAAGTAATGAGAATACTAAGAAGTTTGTACCATCACTAAGGTTTTCCTCTATGTAAGTAGGGCCAACAAATAATGAAACTACAAGGAACATAATAGTCATTGTTAACGCTAATGCTACGGATGAATCACGTAAGAAACCAAGTGATTTTGGCACTTTAACCTCTTCTGTTGACTTCGTTTTATCTCCTGTCAGTTTAGCAACTTTAGCAGCAACGAAATAACCGAAAGAACCAAAATGTCCGACAGCAATATCATCTGAACCCGTAATCTCTCTTACCGTCGGTTGTAGCATTGCAGGTAGTAGTACCATCAATGCACCTAAAATTAGAGAGCCAAGGATTACAAGAGGAACACTCCCCATCCCTGATGTGGAAAGCACAGCAGCGAGTAAACAAGCCATGAACATCGTGTGATGTCCTGTTAAAAAGATATATTTAAACTTCGTGTATCGTGCTAAGACGATATTCACTATCATACCTATTAACATAATCATAGCTGTCTCCGTACCAAAAGCATTTTGTGATAAAGCCACAATTGCTTCATTGTTTGGAATAACGCCTTCAATATTAAATGCTTTTTCAAACATCTCTCCGAAGATAGTTAGTGAACCCGTTAATACTGTCGCACCTGCATTAAGAATAAGGAAGCCCATGATCGTTTTTAATGTTCCAGAAACAACATCGGTAATTGCCTTCTTCTGCAAAAGCAAGCCAAATAAAGCGAACAACCCTACCAAAATAGCAGGAGTCCCTAAAATATCCTTCATGATAAAATCAAACATCCTATTTTTCCCCCAAGATATGAGAAGTTAACGCTTTCTGGATTTCATCTGCACTGACCATATTGATAATACTAATCGTTTTTTTGTTACCATCTTGCAGTTGTTCCATAATTTCAGGAGTACCAATATAGTAATCTGCTACTTCTGTCTTTGCACTCGCTAAATCCATATTCTTGCATTCTCCGTCAATATTCAATACTTTTAGCGCCTTATTTACATTCATCGACAATATAAAACTCGTACCTAAACCATTTCCACATACAGCTAAAATTTTCATTTTTACTTCCTCCTATTAATAGTTAGTTTCGATTGTATTTTTGATTCTTGTAGGCTTATAGTTCAGAAAACTCTACAACTAAATTTAGAATATCTTCTTTTTTCTCAGCCTTCTTTAAAAGGTCTAATTTTTCGGGATCACTCAATAATGTAGTCAATTGAGCCAAAGCTTTTAAATGTGTTTGGTTATCAATAGCAGCTAAACAAATGAAAATTTCCACTTTGTTTTGCTCCTCACCTAACAAGTAAGTAGGTTCTGATAATTTCAACAAGCTCATTCCTAATTTTTTCACGCCGAATTCTGGGCGTGCATGAGGAATCGCAACTTGTTCGCCAATAATAATATATGGTCCTATTGTTTGTACGTTCTCGATCATGACATCTACATACTGGTTTGTAATTGAATCATTTGATAGTAAAGGCTCCGCTACGGTCTTGATTGCATCTTTCCAATCACCTATTTTAGGCATAAACTGAATATTTTCTTCGATCAATAAATCTTTTAACACTGGTTGTTTCCTCCCTATATTTAAATGATCATTTTTAAACAATGCCTGTTGCAATGCACTTTTTAACAACTCCGGCTGTTTGATATCTGCATACTGACGAATAATTTTTATTAATTCGTCTGAAGTTGGATTATGGTAAGACTGTTGAAGCGTTAGCCCTTCTACTGTTTGGACTAGTTCTTTCTTTTCCATTTCACTCATAATCGGCCTAATTATATATAATGGTTTTCTTGTTTTAAGTACAACAGTGGAAAACACAAGATCATATTCTGTTTCTTCAAGATGTTGAAAATCATAAGATGAAAACGATGAAGTCCATTTAAATTGAGGAAAAAGTGATTTCAATTGATTTTCCAGCATTAAACTTGAACTAATTCCATTTGGACAAACGATTAAAGCTCTAAATATTTTTTCCGAGCTTTCACTATCCATTTTAAGTAACCCACCAAAATGAAGGGTAAGGAAGCCAATCTCATCTTCCGGTATTTTAATATTTAACATTTCCTCAATCGGTTTGAGTACTTCTTTTACAACAATAAATACATCACGATGCTCTTCCTTAATATCATCAAGCAACACATTTGTAATTGGTATTTTAAAGAGCATCCGGTAGTAAGCGGGCTTAAAATGTAAATATAATGTTTCCATTGCTTTATTTCTATCTAACAATTGAATACATGCATAACGTTCAAAGTTAACAATGATTTGTTCCGTAATAGCAAACAGTGCATCAGTTCTCGCAGGGTTAACTTCCCCTTGACTTATGCCAAGTAGTTGGATTGTCATAAAGGCAACCTCTTCAGGGTTAGTTGTATATCCGAAGCGCTGTTGTATCAATGTACATACCAAAAAAGCCTGTTGATTTTCCAAAAAACTCACTGTATCCGGATAAATTAGCACTTGTTTTTTTTGTTGCTGACGAATATGAATCATTTGAAGTAAGTAGATAAATTCATCCAATCTTTCTTCAGTGAAGTTAAATGAATATTGTTGCTCAAAATCCTTCAAAACTTGTTGATAGTAATCATACTGATTCTGCAATTGTTGCTGCTGAAATATAAATGTAAATTTTTCATGAGCATATGACTTAACCTTTAACATGGAAATCGCTTTGAGCATTAAGTTTCGCTTATCTTCTTCCGTCCCTTTTAAATGGTATCCATGTTCTCGTGTATAGCGGACTTCAACACGGAAATCAACACAAAACTTATTAACTCGCTTCACATCTGAACTGACGGTATTTTTACTAATACCAAACAAATGCTGAAAGTGAAAATTGGAAAGAGGTTCACGTCTAATGAAGGTATATAATAGGAAGATGATCACACGCTCTACCTGCTCAAAAGAAAATTGATTTGCTACAAAACCTGCTCCATTTTCTTTCCAATAATCGACAACCTCTTGTTCTATCAAGATACGGTCGGCTGAAATTAGAATTGGCGGCACTCCTACGTCGAATAAGAAGCTATTCACTTTTTCTATATCATATTGAAACTGACGTTCAGATAAGTTTAGCTTGTCTATAAAAGAAGATTTTTGTGTTGGCTGTAATTTCATCAATTGATAAAAAGTATTCAGGCTTCGATTCTCCAACATCGCTAGCTCCCCCTCACATAAATTATATCGGAAATCGCTTTCACTTTAGATGACTATTGGTCACAAAAGTTGCTTTCATTTTCTTACTACATTGGTATGTATGCTTTATATCAATTGAGTATATAGTAAATCTCTGTCAGAAGCTTCATCAGAAAGTACCCTGTATTAGAAACAAACATGAAATTTTAAACATTCACGTTTGTTTGAATTAACGTGAATGTTTCTTACACAGGGACAAACTAAAAAACCCCTCAGAACAAGTTTTCCTTGCTCCAGGGGTTTAGTATATTAGTTATTTTTTTAGGTCTTCAATAGATGTGATGTCCATATATGTTGGAACAACTAAACCAATTTTCACACCTGTCATGCTTGTGCCAAGATCTTCAAATTTTCCATCGAATTTTTCAGCATAGGTTGCATGTGTTAATGGTAACCATCCAGCAAGAGACGCGTCTGCACTACCGTCGGCAATGGCTGTCCACATTGGTCCAGCTTCCACTTGAATCATCGTTACATCATAGCCAAGGCTTGATAATACGATGCTCATAACGTTTGTACTGGCAATTTCACTATCCCATGCAACGTATGCAAGTTTAATCTTGTCTCCGTCGACTTTTTCAATACCATCTGTCCATGCTGCAACTTTCTCTGGATTTGCATCTATCCAAGCTTGTGCAGCTACTTCTGGTTTTTCACCGTCTTTGATAGCAATCATTATTTCACCCATGTCATCCTCTGTCCAGTTGAAATTAGAAAGGACTTGGTGAGCTTCTGGTAAGTCTTCTTGTAATCCAGTACGACCAATTGTGTGGATTTCTTCTTCTCCACCGTATGAACCTTTTGGATCTTCAAGATATTTCAAATCATATTCAGCAAATTTCCAGTGAGGAGTCCAACCTGTTACGACAATTGGCTCTTCCTTATCATATGCTTTCTTTAGAGATGCTGTCATTGCTGCACTTGAACCACTTACAAGATCCCACTCATCTAATTCATAATCTGTAATAGCTCGTTCTGTTGCTTCCATAATTCCAGCTCCGGGATCGATACCAGTAATTTTGTAGTTAAGTGACTCTCCTACTGAACTCGCAGTTGAGTCTGTAGATGTTGAATCATTTGTTTTTTCTGTATCTCCACATGCTGCTAAACCAAGTGAAAGTAATGCAACTGCTCCAAGACCTGTTATTTTTTTTGCTAATATCATAATGTATTTCCCCCTAGTTTTTTCTTTCTATTTCCAGCGTATTGCGTGATTCTATCCAAAATAATCGCTACGATTACTATAGATAGTCCAGTTTCTACGCCAACTCCTGTTTTCAATTGCGTAACGGACCGGTAAACCTCTTCTCCAAGTCCAGGTGCACCCACCATCGAAGCAATTACTACCATTGATAGAGATAACATAATACTTTGGTTCACTCCAGCCATAATAGTAGGTTTAGCTAGTGGAATTTGTATTTTAAACAAACGTTGCCACGTCGTTGAACCAAATGCCTCTGTTGCTTCTATTAAATCCTTCGGTACTTGTTGAATGCCTAACATCGTTAAACGAATTGTTGGTGGCATTGCGAAAATTACTGATGCTACAACTCCCGGTACGACACCAATATTGAAAAAGAAAATCGCCGGTATTAAATATACAAACGCAGGCATTGTTTGCATTAAATCTAATATTGGATTTACTACTTTTCGAACACCCGATTTTTGTGAGCTAAGAATCCCTATAGGAATGCCAATCACCAGCGCGAAGATGACGGAAGTCAATACTAGCGTTAACATTTGAAGCATCGGATACCAATAACCTAAATAATCTATGAATAATAGGCCTATTAATGAAAAGAAAGCAATTTTTCTCGTAGAAATAATCCCAGCTATTAAAGCGAAGATGAAAGCAAGTAATATAGAAGGAACTAAATCCAATATATCTACAGAGCCTTCTACTACTCCTTCTAGTACATCAGCAAATCCATCTAGACCTGTGCCAAACGTATCTACTAACCAATCAACTCCAGTGTCAATCCAATCTGCAAAAGGTAGGCGAGGCAATAATTCATCCATCTTAAACCACCTCCGTGATAGTTTTATCTGCGGAATCCATCGTTCCATCTTTGTTTATGAACTCATTATCACCAGATAATGCACCGATAAGGGCACCACGAATAATAATCCCTTGCAGCTTTTGTTCCTCATTGATAACTGCCACAGGAATGCTTGCTGTAGATACTACATCAAATAATTCTGTTAGGACCGTATCTGGTGCGATCATCGGAAGGTCAGAAATAATGACATCATTCAGAGTCTTTTCTGATTCAATTGCTTCTACCGTATCCTGTGCGGTTACAGCACCTAGTAAGCGATTCGCATTATCTACTACATATATAGAAGAAATACCTAATTGTTTCATCAGTCGAAGTGCTACACGAGGACCTCGGTCAACCTTTACGGTGTCGGCTTTTTTCATGATATGACCAGCAGTTAATACTTTGGACAAGTCTACATCTTCTACAAATCGTTCAACATACTCATTGGATGGACTCATCAGAATTTCTTCAGGCGATCCAATTTGAACAATTTCTCCGTCTTTCATCAGCGCTATACGGTCTCCAATGCGAAGTGCTTCATCTAAATCATGTGTGATGAAAATAATCGTTTTTTGCATATCGTGGTGAAGCTGAAGTAACTCATTTTGCATATCTTTTCGAATAAGCGGATCTAATGCGCTAAATGCTTCATCCATCAGTAATATATCAGGATTATTTGCTAGTGCTCTAGCAAGTCCAACACGCTGCTGCATTCCCCCACTTAGTTGCTTCGGATACTGGTCCTCATATCCCGCAAGGCCAACAAGTTTTAATGATTCTATAGCTTTATCATTTCGTTCTTTTTTAGAAACCCCTTGGATTTCTAAGCCATATTCTGTATTTTCAACGATCGTTTTATGTGGAAAGAGGGCAAAGTTTTGAAATACCATCCCTATTTTCTTTCGTCTTACATCACGGAGCTGTTCCTTATTCATCTGAACAATATCCTTACCATCCAGTAATATTTGCCCCGATGTTGGATCTATTAATCTATTTAGCAGTCTAACTAATGTAGATTTACCACTTCCGGATAAACCCATAATGACGAATATTTCACCTTCATTGACATCAAAGGATACTTGATTCACCCCAACCGTGGCACCAGTTGCTTTCAAAATTTCACTTTTTGATTTACCATCTTTCAGCATCTGCACTGCCCGGCCACTACTTTTACCAAAAATCTTCGTAGTGTCTTTTACTACTATTTTTTTGTTTATGTATTCTTCACTCATATCATCACTCCTCACCGTCCGAAACACCCGAACCCAATCCATTATAGAGGTAAGGGCGTAAAATTTCAACAGTTTAAACCATATTAATTGTTTATACGGTAAAAACTGTACGTAAAATATTTAAAAAAATTGCTTTTTGGGTATAGATATAATACATTTAAATTTAGTTAGCTGATTATGTGAACAAAGCTAATTTCAGTGGAGGGAACGTAAATGGAAGACCATGAAAAAATAGATAAAGCACGGGAACGAATAATAGAGACAATTGCCCAAAACATACATTTATACGGCTTGGTACCATCTGCAGGTAGACAATTCGGTACAATGTTTTTTCAAAACGAACCATTAACATTAGATGATATGACAGAAAAATTAGGCATGAGTAAAACAAGCATGAGCACTTCTGTCCGAGCGCTGTCCGAACTAAAGTTAGTTGAACGTGCATGGAAAAAAGGAGTTCGAAAAGATTTATATAAAGTGACCGATGATTGGCATCAAAGCTTCATTGACTTATTTTCCATTAAATGGCAGAGATCAGTTACACTGCATTCAGTAGCTATTAAAAAATCATTGACTGAACTCGAGGAACTGTTACAAGACCCTGCCCTTAGTGAGGAATTACGTGAAGTGGTTCAAATAGATATCGATAAACTAAAGTATATGAAAGACTACTACAACTGGCTTGAACGTGTCATAGATGCATTTGAGGACCAGCGTATTTTCGATTTAGTACCTAAGTTTGAGGGTTCCAACGAAAATGCTAAAAACTAATATGACCATAAAAAAACTCCAATTAGTAGCACTTTTTAAAGTGCACATTATTTGGGGGTTTTTTTGTTTGTCCCTGTGTAAGAAACAAACATGAAAATATAAACATTCACGATTGTTTGAATTAACGTGAATGTTTATTACACAGGGTCGAAAAAAAAGAATCCCGCTGGAACCAGTTATCTTTGGTTCCAGCGGGATTTATATTTCTTTTACAGATTGGAGCTTTTGCTATACTTCCTACAATTATTATTTATTCATTCTTGAAAGAAAATCTCCAAGTAGGTCATCTAGGCTTTCAGTTTCGACATTCTCCTCGGAATCTTCTTCTGTAGCGGCATGCTCATGTTTTGCCATGTCCCAGTCAAAATTCATCAAATCGTCTTCTAATTCGTCAGTAAGAAATTCTTCTTGTTCTTCCTCTGGTTCAGTTGAAACATTAGTGCTAGTACTTGTATTAGACTCATTTTCTATTTTTTCAGTCGGTTCAGCTTGTAAATACAGGGCTTGGTCAATATCTAAGGCATTGCTGTTAAGAGAGGCAAGAATAGACATTGCACGCACTGGATCTGACAACAAATGATACACAATATTTCCTAGCATAGCTTCTGAATGTGCATGTTTAAGCCAGTTACGCTGTTCCTTGCTTAACTGTTTCGGCATAGGAATCGTTATTGTTTCTCTATCCTTGGATAATGAGTTACTTACTCCATCTAAAACAAACTCCGCCATTTTACTTGAAAAGTTTCTTCTCTCAGTTTCTTTTAACTTTTGCATTTGCTTTATAATGTGATCAGGAGTGTCAGAAGGAAGACGAAATGTAATAGCTTGTCCTCTTTGAATACCAGAATTCCCCGATTTTTCCATGAAATCACCCTATTTTTCTACTTTTTGTTTCGTTGCTTCATTACTTTTTATATCCTTCTTATTCTTTCTAACAAAATCAGAGATTAATTTATGATAAGCATTTGCCATCATCCAGATACTCTCTTTTTCATCTTCAAAGAATTCAATATTATAGCCATTTAAATTGTTATTTAGTGTTTTAATATATTCTTTTAATACGATCGCTCCGCCGCCTACAAAATAGCAGATCTCTGTTTGCGAATTTTTTTGCCAAACATTACGTAAATGACGATATTCTTTCTTCGCTAAGTCTAAAAGAATTCGATCGGTAATATCGTGAACGCTTGTACGGCTACCATTTACCATAATATGATTTCGATCATTTTTTCTAGTGATAATATCTACAACATCTCTACGACTGTCTAATTCTACACCATGTTTTAATCTAATTTCTTCTCGAATAGACTCTAGCGCTTCAGAAACACCTAGATTGAACCCCTGCGCTTTATCGTCATCTACATTACGATTCTTAATGACCGCAACATCAGTTGATAGGCCTCCAATATCTTGAATCAAGATACTTTTATCTACTAAATCTCTGTTAATAATGTTTAAATCATTATCCATTACTAGGTTAATATATGCTGCAAATCCTTCAGGATATATTTTAACTTCATCAAACTTGATATTTACTTTTAATCCTTGGTATTTAGGTGTTACTAAAAACTCGACTTGGTGAACCGATCCTAATAGCTGCGATCGATAGCCTACATCTTTTCCTTCTTTTACTTCGCGAAGTGGCAGACCAGTACCTAGCGTATAGTTTGCATCAATTACGTTATTGTTCTTTTTAAAAACCTCTGAGTTCTCTTCTCTCACTGCATCTAAAGCTAAAGAGGCAAATAACATAACTAGTGTTTGATCTTCCTCTGATTTGTTGCTACCAGGGTCTAATTCAGTTGCATTATTACTTTTTGTCGCTAAGCTACCAACACGGTAAATTATATTGTTTTCATTTAGAGCAGGGGAGTGCACTTTAATATGAATTCCTTCTATCGGATCCTTATCATTCAATTCTTCTATACCTATTACCGGTCTGTCTTCTGTTGAGACCGCAACTACATTGGGAATGTTTAATTCATAATCTAATTTTCCAAATAAAGCTTTTACTGAGTCATTTCCTACATCGATTGCACAAATTCTTGAAGTATTCATCAAATCATCCCTTCATCTTATGTTCTACCATTTAAAGGTATCTTACAGCCAAAGCTCGGTCAATCCCCCAAAAGTTGTATTCAAATCGTGTACATTTAACCTACTTTTGTATACAAATATTCTTATAATGTGTACTTGTAAACTTTGTTGTATACATCCTTATATACCAAAATGTATACGTGTTTGTAAACAAGTTTACTAATTTGTATACACAACGTTTTCTTCGTGTATACTTGTATACACTTTTGTAAACTTACCTATTTTTAGAAAACAAAAGATTTTATTTTAATTTTTTTATGCTACTTTGACTACAACAGAAATACTAAAAACATGAGTAATTTTGACCCAATTAAAAGATAGTAACCCGGATTTACATACCTATTTGTTCATATTTGTATTTAAGGGGTCCTTAAAGCCATTTAAACTTACTATGACCTATTTATATTAAAATTTAAAATCAATTACTTAGAAGGCCATATTTTATGTTGAAAATGGGTCGTCATAGAAATTCATATGTAATCTTTATAGAAGTTTGCTATCTTGTTAATCTATGTATTCATGTATCTAAGTTTATTTTGACATTATAGAAGATTTTATAAATAAAAAATGATCCAAGATAAGAGTATATACTTATCTTGGATCACTTTTTTATTAAACCTTCCTACTCTATCATCAATATTTCTTTAATATCCTCTTCTGTCATAGTAGACATTGTATCCTGCCCCGAGTGAATGACCTCGTCAATAAGACTTTTCTTTCTATGCTGTAGTTGAGTAATTTTTTCTTCAATGGTGCCCTTTGCTATTAAACGAATTACATGTACTTCGTTTTCTTGCCCCATTCGATGAGCACGGTCTGCAGCTTGCTGCTCCACTGCTGGATTCCACCATAGGTCGTAAAGAATGACGGTGTCTGCTCCAGTCAGATTCAATCCAGTTCCCCCTGCTTTTAACGAAATTAGAAAAAGATTCCCTTCTCCGTTATTAAAACGATTACATAATTCTACTCGCTCTTCTGATGGTGTTTGGCCATCTAAGTAGAAATAAGGGGCTCCCTCTCGTATGAGTTTTCCTCTAATGATGCCTAGCATCTGTGTAAACTGTGAAAAAATGAGCACTCTTCTACCCGATATTCGGCATTCTTCCAAGAGCTCCATCAGCTGTTCAAACTTAGCGGAACTTCCCTTATAGCCTTCTACGAAAAGAGCTGGATGACAACATAGTTGGCGAAGTCTTGTTAGTCCGGCCAATATTCTTATACGATTTCTTTGGAGATTGCCTTTTTTCAAATGCTTCAATGCATCTTGTTTAAGTTCAGCCAAATAGGCTGCATATAAAGTTTTTTGCTCCATTTGTAATTCGGAATACAGCATCGTTTCCGTCTTCTCAGGCAATTCCTTCAGTACCTCCTGTTTCATACGCCGCAATATAAACGGTCGAACTCGTTTTGCTATATTTTCACGGCTTAATTCACTAAAGGCTCGTCTTCCAGGCAATAATTCTGGAAACACAACATGGAATATTGACCAGAGCTCGTCTAAAGCATTCTCTATTGGTGTCCCTGTTAGGGCAAATCGGTACTCTGCTTTGATCATCTTCACTGCTTTTGCTGTTTTTGTTAATGGGTTTTTAAATGCCTGTGCTTCGTCTGCGAACAACGTATGAAAAAGGTGATTTCGATATAGCTCCGTGTCCATTCGAAGCGTTGGATACGAAGTAATTATTACATCTGCATGTGAAGTCTGTTTCCACGAATCACTTCTTTTTGTTTTATCGCCATCTATCACCAGTGCTTGAATATGGGGAGTGAATTTTTTTAACTCATTCCTCCAATTGTATAAAAGCGAGGCAGGACATACGATTAACACCGGTAAATTTCGTGCACGAACATCCGGAAGTACAGATTCAATGAAGGCAATACTTTGAAGCGTTTTCCCAAGTCCCATATCATCAGCTAGGATGCCACCAAATTTGTATTTTGCTAGTAGCTGGAACCAACGAAACCCTACTTTTTGATAGTCTCTCAGTACCCCTTCTAAAGGAATTGGAACATTCAACTCTAAGTTTCCAGGGTCGTGTAAGTTTTTCATGAGCTTAGCAAATTTTTCACCAGGCTCTACCAAGGCTCCTTGCTCCAAAGAATCGATCATTTGCATTCCTTTTATTAACGGAACATGAATTTCATCATCAATCGTATCAGTTGTAATTCCCATATCAATGATAAAGCTAGCTAACGCTTGATATTCAGGTGTCTCAAGTGAAACTAAACTGTCACCCGGAATGCGGTAAAATTTTCGTTTTTCTTCAATAGAAGCCATTAGGCGCTGGATTTCCTTTTCCGGAATTCCTTGTAGATCGAACTTAAACTCTAGCCAATCTGTCCGCTCTTTTACTTCTACTCTTATCCTCGGGCCAATATATCCTCTTTGTACACGCATTTTAATTGCTGTCGAGGCATATATTTGAACCCATTTTTCCATGTTGGGTAGCACATGATATAAAAAGTGATATTCTGCCTCCTCGTCGAATAAGTAGAATCCACCTGGAGTTTGAGTAAACCCGCTCTCCATTAATACATCGATGATCTGCTGTTCCTTATTCAGTTGACGTCTAATCCCTGGAAAGTGCATAATTTCTTGTTCTAATTCTTCACTTGGATTGATGACAAGATGTCCGTAATGGAACTCTAACCCCGCTAGTATACGGTGCTTAACTCGATCCAAAAATAGCTTTACACGAAGCGGAGTTTCTCCGATTCTTTTTGAAATAGATTCCGCTATATGTAAGTAGCCAAGCTTCATAAACTCAGGTATGGTTTTCTCCATAAAATGATCTATTTGGTTCTCTGAAATAACCAATTCATGTTTTCCAGACTGATCGAGCATTTCTTTTAATTCCGCTAGTCTTATGCACTCTTTTATCGGAATTTTATACAGAACCCCTTGTGAAAATGCATATCCATAGCCTTTGAGCACAATAATTCGGTCGAGCCCAACCACATTTAGCTGATAATTGGTCTTCTTCGTTTCATCAAAGACAAAACGTAGCGGCAGGTCTTTCCCAAATTGTACTCCATCATACATTTTTTCTTCGTGCTCAAATCTAACTAATGGAGCTTTTGTTAACAAAGGAAGTAGCTGATCCCAATCCGATGCGGATATAAGTAAAGTATCTGCTTGTACTGTTTGCTCATGCTGACCTTTTAACAACAGCTGAAGAACTGCATCAGTTTCTTTTGGAAAGCTATAAATTTCCTGTACATAGTATTGTCCGGAGGAATATTCAAACGGTTCTTTTTTCTCAATACTATAAAGAAAGTCCTTTACGTTTGAAATACTATGCAATGTATTTGGTCCTACATTCATCCGAATTCCAAACCCATATCCCCCTGTCTCTAGGAGTACTGGACGGCATATAAATTCCATGTGAAGTGTCTGTCTTTCGTCAAAATGTAGTTGCTTTGCCGTTGGGTGCACTGCTTGGTTTTCAAACAAATCGAGCATTCTTGTAGCCAATCGTTCCTCTGTTTCCTTTTCTTCTACTACAAATAATACTGCTGCAATATGCTGACAATACGTTTTGACAAATCCTATGGGTGGGCAAGTACAGTTACCTCCGACCTTTCCGTCAGAATCTGCTACCACCATGACTTCAACATCATCTACTGCATGTACAGTAGCTTTGAGAATCGAGTCTTCTGGTTTGAAGGAATGTAGGTCTACTTTCCCTGCTTGATAATAGGATTTGCCTTTTTTAAAAGCTGTCACACCACATAATTTCTTTATTTTTGCTTCATTCATCGAAAAATTCATGGAGTATCCTTTCTCGACCTATAAATAAAGAATATCTTTTGATCGCCTAGATTGATTTTACTTTATTTTAGCATATACCTAAACTTATCGACCTTCCCTAAAATAGAAGCCCCAGGAAACCCGTTCGTTTCAATTGGCATCGATACACTTTTTTCACGTTCCATGTTTTTTGTTTATGGCGTATTCTAATGGGTAAATTAAAGGTAATAAAATTAATCAATGGAGGTATATACAAATGGCAGATAAAAAATTTGTAGGATCTTTTCAAACAGAACAGGAAGTACTAGACAAAATTAATGAATTAAAACTAGAAGGATATATGGAAAACGATATTTATGTCGTTACAAATCATAAGGATTCTCTTTCAATCGTACGTGGGCAAACAGATGCGGAGCTAGAATCGGTTGAAGGGAACTGGTTAGACAAATTTAAGGCTTTCTTAACTGGTGATGAGCCTGTCCGTGCTGCCTTCAGCCAAATGGGATTTTCAGACGACGATTCGCATCGCTATTATAGTGAAGTGAAAAGCGGAGGCATTCTCCTATACGTAGATAAGAATTACGGAACAGTTTACGATGAATATGCGAAAAACCAGTCTGATTCCTCTTATGAGGGAACAGAAATAAGAAATTCGGGTGAAGCAATTCGTCCCGGAGATGTTGAAAATCGGTTAAATCAATATCCATTAAGCGACCGTTGATTTGTTTAATACACTCGGAATAACCCCTAAACAATGAATATTTGTTTAGGGGTTTTTATTTTTAACTCGGACAAAATCTTCTTACCCCATCTTCTCGTGTTTCTATATACTTAATGGTAAAATTAGTCTAATAACAAGTAGGATTACAAAGGGGATGCTTATGAATATTAATGTGAATTTTTCAGGGGACTTTTCAAAACTAGTAACACCAGAACTAACGACTAGATTAGAAGGAATTCAACAGGGGATACATAATAAATCAGCAGCTGGTGCTGAGTTTTTAGGTTGGGTTGATTGGCCTAGTAATATGAGCACTGAATTTCTGCAAGATATCCAAAAAACAGCCGAACAAGTTCGTTCCAATTCGGATGTGCTAGTCGTTATAGGAATCGGCGGATCATACTTAGGATCCAAAGCAGTTATTGAAGCACTATCGACACCATTTGAAAAAAAAGGTGAGCTGGAAGTCATTTTTGCTGGTCATATGGTTAGTGGGGAATATTTGAAGCAGCTAATGTCCTACCTAGATGGAAAGGAAGTAGCGTTAAATGTCATTTCCAAGTCTGGTAAAACGACCGAGCCTGCTTTGGCATTCCGGTTTTTACAGCAATACATGGAAAAACGCTATGGAGATCAGGCAACATCACGTATTATCGTGACAACGGATGAAGAAAAAGGTGCACTTCTATCACTAGCAATAGAAAAAGGATATAAGCGCTATGTCGTGCCAAACGACGTAGGAGGAAGATATTCCGTATTTACAGCTGTTGGATTACTCCCTATTGCGGCTGCAGGATATGACATTGAAAAATTGATTGGCGGTGCCACAAAAGCAGAACAGAAATTCAGCACAGTAGATACAAAAACCAATAGTGCTATTCAGTATGCTATTATCCGCAAGCATTTGTATGATGCTGGCTACCCAGTTGAAATTATGGCTACCTTTGATGAAAAGCTACGCTATATCCAAGAATGGTGGAAGCAATTATTTGGTGAAAGTGAAGGCAAAGATGGTAAAGGGATTTTCCCAGCATCCGTCGTCTATTCGACCGATTTGCATTCATTGGGTCAGTACATCCAAGATGGAAAACGCATGTTATTCGAAACGTTTTTAACAGTAGAAAAAGCAAATGATGATTTAACCGTGTTTGAAGCAGAAAATGACGATGATGAATTGAACTACTTAAGTGGATTAACACTTCATGAATTCAACCATGCCTGCCATGAAGCAACTGCTAGCGCTCACTTAGATGGCGGTGTGCCACAAGTTTCCTTATCTATCGGGCAAATCGATGAAGAGCATATCGGATATTTGTTGTACTTCTATATGATTTCATGTGCATATAGCGCATATTTACTAGATATTAATCCCTTTGACCAACCCGGTGTGGAAGACTATAAAAATAATATCTTCAAAATCCTTAAAAAACCAGGTTATTAATGGGCAACTAGGGAAAGTCAATACTTACTACCCCTTTCGTTACTCTTATAAGATAAGCGCAACACCCTTTAGTAAAATAGAAAGGAAAAAATGAGCTTGGAAATGTTTCTTCAAGCTCACTTTTCTATACGAACTAACTCTAACTTTATTGTATTTTCTTTGTCTAATTTTCCATCTTCGAATTTTCCCACCCGTATAACGTTGTCATGCGTAACTCTCCATTTCATTTTATAACCCGGTGTGGTTCTATCTGATTTCTGCACCGATGCTATTTTGGAAATGACTTAAAGCCCATTCGTGACCTAACTGATTGAAACTTGCGACAGCATCTTTATAAACGACTACTTTATAGCCTTTGTTAAAAGCATCTACTGCTGTATGAAGTACACAGATGTCGGTACATACGCCTATGAGGTGAACTTCTGTAATCTGTCTTTCTCTAAGTTTTAACTCTAGGTCTGTACCAGCAAACGCAGAATACCTAGTTTTGTTCATCCAATATACCTGGGCATTAGTTTTGTTGTTTTCATACACATCTTTGAGTCTTCCGAACAAATCTCTGCCCTTGGTTCCCTCTATGTTGTGAGGAGGAAATAACTTAGATTCAGGATGGTAGTTGTCATTCTCTTGGTGTGTATCAATAGCGAACACCACGAAGTCCCCATTCGATATAAAATCTTTGGTTACCTGTACAATAGCGTCCTCAATGTCCTGCCCTGGTTTACCACATGTTAATGCCCCTTTATCTGCTACAAAATCCACTGTATAATCAATGTTTAATAATGCCTTTTTCACCATTTATCCGCTCCTTTATATTAATTAAATTATAGAGCATTTTATAAATAAAAAAGAGTGCATATATCATGCACACTTTTAGTTTATTTTGTTGAATCTATTACAAGCATCGCCGCTCCCAGCATTCCTGCTTCATTGCCAAAATTTGCACGTCGAACCTGAACTGGTTTTAGCTTCAATGGTTCTACTTTGGCAAGAAGCTCTTCCCACCAATAATCTGCAGAGTCGGATACACCGCCGCCTATAACGACACAGTCCATATCAAGGACTGCTTGAAGGCTCGAGATAACAATTGCAAAGTCAGAAAGGAAACGTTCACGAACAGCTATTGCTCCAGCATGACCTTCCATAGCTAAACGAAATACATCATGAGGCTTCGCCAATTCATTGGTTTCAGCATTGATGACATTGCCCTCTTCGATAAGTCTCTTGATAGCCGTTCCAGATACGTATTCTTCACTACAGCCGGGTCTGCCACATCCACATACTATACCATTTGGATACAATATTAAGTGACCAACCTCGCCACCACCACCATTTTTCCCATTCATCACTTTTCCATCAAGCACTATACCTCCGCCTAGTTTTGTTCCGACTGTCAGACAAACTACTTGGTTGAATCCCGCCGCTGCACCAAGTCTAGCTTCTGCCAGTGCAGCACAATTAGCATCGTTGTTTATCTCTACCGGAAGTCCTGTTGCCGCTTCAAGTAATGCTTTTACAGGCGTCCCTTGCCATCCAGGCATTTCTGTTTCAAACGTGATGACACCCGTTGCTGCATCTACCATTCCTCTTGTTCCAATGCCAATTCCAGCTATGTCTGGTGCATCATTCTTCATCGCAAGAACCTGTTCCTCTAAGTAAGGATATAAAGGCAATACAGTTGGTATCGTTTTATCAACTAGAACTTCACCTTGTTCATTTACGACACCCATTCTTATTTTCGTTCCCCCAATATCTACTCCCAGTACCTTCTTCAATTCTCTATCTCCTTTTTAAAAGCGACCACAAAGGCTTCATATGGACGGATTTCTACTATTTTTTCATTAATTTCAATCATGTCGTAGTTTGAAATAATTAACTTTCCAGAATCTGATGGTACATCAAAGGTACTCCATTCTAGCTGTTCAATTTGATCGGAGAAATTTGTAGCTACCAGCCATTCTTCATCAGCTAACTGTCGTTTATAAATAAATAAGTTCGGATGATCCGCAAGTAAAAGTTGGAAGCTACCATGTGTAATTATGTCATGTTGCTTTCTAAGTTGTATTAGCTTTTGATACGTATAAAAAATTGAAGCGGAATCATTTATCGCTTGCTCAGCATTTATCTCGCTAGTATTGGGGTTCATTCGAATCCACGGAGTACCCGTCGTAAAGCCACCCTCTGAAGTCCATTGCATAGGTGTTCTCGCATTATCCCGACCCTTTGCATAAATACCAGGCATAATGTCCTTATGCGAAATTCCTTGTTCGATTTTTTCTTTGTACATATTCAATGTCTCAATATCTCGGTAATCCTCAAGCATCTGGAATTTCACATTCGTCATACCTAGCTCTTCCCCTTGGTATATATACGGGGTGCCTTGTAACATATGAAGACAGATGGCTAACATTTTGGCAGAAAGTCCCCGATATTCTCCATCATTACCAAAACGGGATACTACTCTCGGCTGATCGTGGTTGTTCCAATATAAGCTATTCCAGCCCACTTTATGAAGTGCATGCTGCCATTTTTCGAAATTTCTTTTTAATTCAATTAACCTTAACGGCTGTACATCCCATTTTTCATAACCACTATCTAAATCCATATGCTCAAAAGTAAATACCATATTCATTTCTTTACTGTCAGGATTTGTGTAAATGCACGCATCATCAGTTGTCGCTCCAGGCATTTCTCCGACTGTGACCACATCATATTTACTCAATACTTTTTCATTCATCTCTTGCAGGTAACGGTGAATTTTCGGTCCATTAATAAAATATGGGCTTCCATCCCCATATAATTTATTTGGATGTACTATACCATCTGGTAGTTGTACATCCTTCGATATAAAGTTGATGACATCCATGCGAAAGCCACCAATCCCTTTTTCGAGCCAATATGTCATTAGTTGGTACACTTCCTCACGTAGAGGTTGATGTTCCCAATTCAAATCTGGTTGCTTCTTGGAGAACAAATGTAAGTAATAAGAATCAGTCAGCTCGTCCTTTTCCCAAGCAGATCCTGAGAAAACGGAGCCCCAATTATTAGGTGGTTGCCCATCCTTGCCATCTCTCCAAATATAGTAGTCTCGATATTTAGAATTCTTAGAAGACCTAGATTGCACAAACCATTCATGCTCATCTGAACTATGATTGACTACTAAATCCATCACAATTCGTATTCCTTGCTTTTTGGCTTCCTCAATTAGCTGTTCCATATCTTCCATTGTCCCAAATTCCTGCATAATTGTTCGGTAATTTCGAATATCGTAGCCATTATCATCATTCGGAGAATCATAGACTGGACTCAACCAAATAACATCTACACCTAACTTTTGAAGGTATTTCAACTTGGAAATAATCCCTTGAATATCCCCGATACCATCACCATTTGAATCCATAAAGCTTCTTGGATAAATTTGATACACGACACTTTTTTTCCACCAAGGATCCATTTTCTGACCCATTTTTCCACCGCCCTAAAATGTAACTTAATAGAGTTATTTTAATCTTCCCACAACAATTATGCAAGCGCTTGCATAATTTATTTTATATGGTGTTCTAAATAATTGCATGCTTACTCTAGTTCTGATTCCTCTATGATATGGGCCAACTCTATTATCATTCCTCTATGGAATACATTAAAATCATTTCTATTAAAACAATAAAACCAAATATAATAGCTAGTTTACTTTTGCCCGCTGCAAATAAGGCAGTGGTAGCAAGTGCAAATACGATTATTTGAAGTAGTATTCGAATAGGAATAGTCACCGGGAAAGTGGCTTTAGGTGCTATGAAAGTTCCCCAAAATACTGCAACTAGTAGTGGTGTTCCAATTCCAAGTATTGTATTGATGAGCCATCCTTTGTTCATATGAAAACCCCAGTAACAAAAAGCACCAAGCGTTAATAGCTCCATAGCAAAAAACAAGCCAAATACCAAATACTGTATATTTGAATATCAACATCCTAATGACCTCCTAGTTTTCTCTCCTTAGTTTTTATGTATTCCTCTAGTTGATCGGAAGGTTGAAACACTGTATTTCCGTGACATACTTCTAGCTGCTTCGGCTTTAATTGGCCTATTATACTTGCACTTGCTACGGCTTGCCTCATATCTGCTGTGAATGCAGACATAGGTTGCTTGAGCTTCCCCTTTTTAGAAGTGAACAAATCTCCAGCTAACAATACTTGGTCTTGCTCATGGTAATAGACGACGTGACCTGGAGAATGCCCTGGTGTGAAATAAGGTGTAAGTTCCCCGATTTTCTTTAAATTTTTTAAGTCGTCTTCTAATAAGGGTGTAGTTACCGTTTTTGGAATATTATTCTCCAACTTTTTACGATTGGGGTAAACGACTTGGCCCTCCATATAAGGGATTTCAATTTGATGAGCATACACTGGAACTTCATACTTTTTCAAAATTCCTTTTACCGCTCCAACATGATCGGAGTGTCCATGTGTTAAGAGTATTCTTTGTATAGGACCGGCATTTAGTTGTTCCATGAAGTTCATGATTCCTTTTGTCATCATTGGCATTCCTGCATCTACTAACGTGATTCCTTCTTTATCAACTACGACCCATACATGAATAGGAATTATCATCCATGTTTTCAAGTTCCAAATATGCGCAGAAATCTTTTTTGCCTGCATTGTCATTTCCCCTTACTTTAATTTTTCTTGAGAGCCTAAAAGTAAAATTTCTATCGCTAGGTTAAACGTTGGTTTCAATCTTTCCATTAGTATATCGAGCGGTTCATGCTGATAAGAGTATGTACTTAACACCCCATTCAGTTGGTAATAAAAAATTCGAGAAAATGCTAAAAGCTGTTCATCATTTGAAATGGAGAGATTTTCCCTGATAATCGATTTCAATAGTTCAAATATTTCAAGTCGAAGTTGGTTGACCTCTAATTCTGGCTTTTCATCCACTCTCGAGGATTTAGCATTAAAAAAAATATCATACATATTACGGTTTTTTAAACAAAAGGAAATGTACTCTAAACTTATTTCTTTTAGCTTCCTTTCGGAGGATAACGAATCCACCTTTGCGATAGCCTGCAATTTTTGATGTAGCTGGTGCAATGGTGGCAAAGACAACTGGTGAAGTAATGTTACCTTATCTTTAAAATATAGATAGATCGCTGTATGTGAACAGCCCGCATCCTTTGCAATTTCTCGAATCGTTACTGCATCATATCCTTTTTGGGCAAATAAATTTGCAGCAGATTCCAATATCAACTTTTTGGTTTCCTCTGAACGTTGCTCCTGTTTACTTTTCATACTATGTGACCTCTTTTCATTATACTAACCATTGGTTATATTATAACCAATGGTTAGTATAATGTCAAAGAAGTGGATATTTTATTAAAATATGCACAACATAAATTAGTTATATTGGACATTCCATCTCTACCGAATCCCAATAATATTATTTTCATAATATCAGCAGTATAATTAGTTATCTTAACTTTCAACAAACGTGAAAAAGGGGGAATTCATTTGAAAAATAAACCTACTGAGTCAATAATGGCTACACTACTATTAACCATTAAACAGGCATTTACCATAAATAAAAACCCTCTTCCTTGGTTAAAAGCTTTTACTGCAGGAGTTTGTGCAGGTTTGCCAGTCCTCATTGGATTCTTACTTGGAAACTTGGAATACGGTCTAACAGCAGGTCTTGGCGGCTTGACTTATCTATATGTGTTTAATATTCCTTATGCTTTTAGAGCCAAAAAATTATTATTTGCAGTAACTGGGCTATCATTTGTTATGGGTCTCGGAACTTTACTTGCTCCCTATGCCCTTTTATCTGCAATAGTAGTCGCTATTATTGGTGCTCTTGTCACTTTCTTATTTGGAGCACTAAGAATCACTGGACCAGCTGCTATTTTCTTTGTTCTTACCTTTTTAATGGCTACTGGTATGCCAGTTGATCCTGAACTAGCCCCTATTCGAGCGGGACTTGTGTTCTTAGGTGGAGCGTTTTCATGGATTATGGGAATGACTGGTTGGTTAAATAATCCTCACGGTCCCGAAAAGATGGCCGTGAAAAAAGTATATCTGGAGCTAGCTAGTTTCCTAGAACTAGTTGGAACAGACCAATTAAACAACTCTAAACAAAAAATTATTTCCTCACTAAAGTCAGCAGAAGACTTAATCCATTCTGGCTATATTCCGTGGAGGATAACAGAACCCTATAAACGGCTATATTTACTAAATGGACAGGCGAATAACATCTTTCTACATATCATTGAAAAGATGGAATCAATAGATCAGCCTTTACCTATGGAACTTAGTGAATCAATCCGTTCCATCGCACAATCATTTGATAACCCTAAATCTAAAATAAAAATTCCACAGGATGAAAGTACAAATGATTTAACTATTTTACATGATTTAGTTAAAGATACTGCTATTATTGCAAGCGACTCAATGTCTGTTATTCAACGAGAAATAGTTATTTCTAAACCGTCACTACGAGTTGTAATAGGTGGTGCTTTTGATAAAAATTCAATCGTATTTTTAAATGCTTTTCGATATGGTTTTGTGCTGTTTGTAGCAGCTATTATCGCACAATCATTTGATTTTGAACGTTCCTATTGGGTTACGCTATCATGTGCAGCAGTGCTATCAGGCGCAACTATTATGGCTACCTTCCACCGTGCAATTCAACGATCTTTAGGGACAATTATTGGAATTTTGATCGCAACATTGATTCTATACTTTCAACCCGAGGGTTATATTATTGCAATTGCTATTTTCTTCCTCACTTTTCTAACAGAGCTTGCCATCGTATTGAGTTATGGAATTGCTGCTTTATTCATCACACCGAATGCTCTTTTGCTTGCTGAGAGTACTACGAAAATTCATGATATCTCCTTTTTTGCGTCAGCTCGCGTAATTGATGTCCTAATAGGAAGTGCCATTGGGCTCATAGGTGCCTTTTTGATGAATCGAAAGAGTGCAGCTAGTTTACTTGCCCATACGATGGCCAAAACAATTCGTAGTGAACAGCAGTTTTTACTTACTCTGTTTTCACAGGAATCTGCATTAATGGAGCCTGAGTATTCAAAGGAGCGTAGTAAAATGCAAACAAATTTAACCAATTTAAAAATTGTATATTCTACAGCATTAGGGGAAATACCACGAGACAATACAAAGCTAGATCTACTATTTCCAGCAATCCATTCCATCGAACACCTTGGATATTTACTAGATTCCTCTGCTAAATACAAAAGCCGCCCCGTACTATCGGATCATGATTTATCTAAAATACTCCTTGTATTTGAAACGTTGGCAAAATCAGCAGAACAAGAGCGAATATTATCCAAAAAAGAGATGCCCAACATCATTGGGTTTTCTAAAATACAAACAGAGGTGCATCATCTTCAGGATGCCATTCAGGCAAGTGGAAAAAAGTAAAATCGGACTGAGAAATAGCATAATAATCCTCCTTTACTTTTATCGATAAGGAATATGGGAGAGTTTAATAGGTACAGTTGGATATCCTACATTTTTTAAGTAATAATTGATGCTTCTTGCTGTGAATTCATTGGTTCCGGAGGGGCCTATAATGATTTGATTGACAGGAAGTCTATTGTCATTTTGAAGTACTTTGTTATGTGTCTCTAACTCGATATATGGCAGAATAATATTATCTCTTGCCCGGAATTTGAGCTCATGCTGATACGGCATACTCTTGGAGTTTGTCACAATGATTCGCCATTCCTTTTCCTCTGAAAAAGTAGCATGTTTAAATAACGGGAGAAAGTAACCAATCGTTCGTGCCACTTCCTTTGGAGAAAACTGCGGTTTTTGTCCGCTTATCTCTAGACTGAGAAGCGAGACGTTTATAATCCTGCGAATAATTCGTTCTTGCAGCTTATGATCGTATATCACCTTTCGGGGGAAAAAGTTTTCTTCACTTAAATGAAAGGAAACATCAAATAAAGATGAAAAATCAAATCCAATAGAGATGCCGTGCTGACTTCTGCTATATCCTCTCCACTGGCTTAGTAGGTCTCCGCTTTCGCAAAATGACACAACAAAAATATCAGTATCCTGTTCCTCCAGAATTGTAAAAACTGCTTCTAAGTATGTCCTTCTAGGATTTTCTAATGGTAATTCTTGAATGAGCTTTTGAACGATACTTTCACATACTTCTAGCCCATGACTATATTCTTTCGAGTCATTCATAAACTTTATATGCGAAGCCCAAAAAGTTTTATTGCTAATTATTCCTTGCGCACCTTCTAGATTTGTATAGTGATATAATGCTCTAATATTTTTCGTAAAGTACCTTTTGAATTCCTTACTGATTAAAGGAATAAGAGCCTTCATGTCAATTGTTGAAATAGGGTTTTGTTTGGACATTTTACTAGCACCTCCTATACTTTATAGTAATACTTCCCTCTTTTTATGTCCAAAAGCCATTGAATTTTATGAAACAACAAAAAAAACCAGAATTAGAAAGATTTCAATCTTCCACTCTGGCTTCTCGATACCACTTAATAAGGTCATGAGGTTTCATTGGTTTTGCAAAATAATATCCTTGAAAAATAGGATCTTCACTAGTGTTTGTTAAGAAATCTACTTGTTCCTTCTTTTCTACACCTTCGATAACTATATTTAAGTTTAATGATTCTCCTAATGTAATAATCGCTTGGACAATCGCTGAATCTTTAGGCGATATCGGTACATCATCTATAAAAGATTTGTCTATTTTTAAGGTGGATATCGGCATTTGCTTTAAATAAGAAAGTGATGAAACGCCAGTTCCAAAGTCGTCCAATGCGACAGAGAAACCTTCTCGTCTAAACGCTCCTACAGACCTCATAGCCTCTTCCATATTTTTAACAAAACTATTCTCTGTAATTTCTAATTCTACTTGTGTGGGTTCCAGACCATAATCATTCAGTTTTTGTTTTAATACCTTTAATAATAGTGGTGAAGTTACATACTCACCTGGAATATTAATAGCAACTTGCTTAAATGAAATATTTTCTTGTTGCCAGTTGGCCATTTGTTGACACACTCGGTCTATAATCCAATTTGTCACACTAATCATACGATCATATTCTTCTAAAATAGGAATAAAAACAGCAGGTGAAAGAACCCCATACTTTGGATGATTCCATCTTAATAATGCCTCAAGACCTGCAATGTTTTGTAAGGTTAAGCGAACTTTCGGTTGGTAAACAAGAAATAATTCATCCTCCCTCATAGCTCGAATGACATCTTCTGCTATTTCGCGTTCAAATGTATACGTATGAACACTCGGATCATAGTAAACAATATTATGATTATATGTGATAGATGGGTAGTTTAGAACAGCAAGTACATTTGTATAAATATTAGGTGCATTATCAAACTGGTCTGCTTCCGATATCGCACATACGCCATATGAAAAAACTTCTTGGTCTTTAACGAGTATAGGTTGACGAAGAACATCTGCTATTTCCTTCAAATCATCTATTAATTGTTTTGCGCTATCCACATCCCTAGCTACTAGAGCAATACGATGCCCCTCAATTCTATAAATCTCTGTTTTTGAAGGTGTTCTAGATTTGAATATAAGTACTAAAGCACGGATCACATCATCACCGAAAGCATAACTGAATTCTCTATTAATATATTCTAAATCATGTATATGCCAAACAGCTAAAACCTTTGGCGTCTGAAGCTTTTTCTCAAACAATCGACGATTTGGTAGCTGTGTTAATGCATCGTAATAATTTGCCCGGTACTCGATGTAACGGTCTATTAAACTAGAGAGTAATGAAATACCCAGAAGCACAGCCATTCCCAACGTTACGATAATCGCTAGTCCATACATTTCCGTCATATGAGAATGACCTTTGTGTAATTCATACCCTTCCGGTATATAAAAGTGCATAGCTGCCATGCCTGTGTAATGCATACTAGAGATAGCCAATCCCATGATTAAAGAAATTAATAGTTGAATTATATAATGCGTCTTATACGTTTGGACCTTTGAAAAAATATAAACTGCAATTACAGAAACAATAATTGCAATACAAATAGACGCTATAAACAGTAGGCGGTCATAAGTATAAACAACATCCATTTCCATCGCATACATTCCGATATAATGCATAGAGGAAATTCCTGTCCCCATTGCAATTCCAGCAAAAATATATGACCAAATGTTTCTTCTTGGAAGATTTGCCAAATAGAAAGCTATGAATGATGCTAGCATGGCTGGAATAATTGAAATTAGCGTAATAATATTATTGTACCCCATGTTTACTGGTAACGAAAAAGCACCCATCCCTACAAAATGCATAGACCATATACCAAACCCTAAACAGATAGAGGCTAGCAATAACCAGAAATTTTTATGAAAAAAACTATTTTCTCTTGCTCTTCTATTCAATGACAGGGCCGTATAGGATGCTACTACTGCTATAATGACCGAAATCGCTACTATTATCATAGAGTAGTCGCCAGTTATTTCTATATATGAATTACTTACAGGACTATCGTTATTAAAATTGAATATATTCTCCACACTCCTCTACCTTTTTGACTATACCACACTTCATATCAAGTAATAAATTGTGTAAAATTTTAAATAACTGATACTTTATATAGCAAACGAGTATCTCTATTCTAAGAATAATATGTTGGGTATAGTATTGAATATTGGAAGATTTTTTCAATAAGTTTAAGCAACGAATAAGACCTTTTTTTCCTAGAATCCCATCCTTTGAAACACTTTTTTCAACCAAAAGAGTGGTCTCTATACATTAGGACCACTACATAAGTATTACTATTCAATGTTAAGTTATGAGAATTATACAATTCGATTTTGAGGTTCTTTGTTTTTTAATACTGCTTCTATATCTTTTGCATTCAATTCCATCATTGCTAGACGAGTTCGAATACTTGCACTACCGATATGGGGTAACACAGTTACATTAGGCAATGTCAATAAAGGATGATTTATCGGTATAGGCTCCTGTTCAAATACATCAAGACCTGCAGCCCATATCTTTTTAGATACTAATGCTTCGTAGAGAGCTTGCTCATCTACAATGCCCCCTCTTGCGACATTAATAATTGCTGCCGTTTCCTTCATAAGGTTTAGTTCACGTTCACCTATAAGCCCCTTTGTTTCAAGAGTCAGTGGGGTTAGCAGAATGACAAAATCAGATTGCTGTAGCAATTCATCCAATTCCATATATCGAACGCCATGCGTTTCTTCTGCATCTAGTTTTCTAGAGCGATTATGATATAACACATTCATGTCAAAGCCTTTTGCGCGTCTTGCAACGGCCTCCCCTATGCGTCCCATCCCAATAATGCCTAGCGTAGCACCGAATACATCCATTCCTGTATATTGCATTGGTGACCGGGAAATCCAATTGCCTGCACGAATTTCTTGTTCAACCTCTGTAATTCGACGGGCTGTCGCCAATAATAAAGCAAATGTTAAGTCTGCTGTTGTCTCTGTTAGCACACCAGGTGTGTTAGTAACAATGATTCCATGCTCCTTTGCAGACTCTACATCTATATTGTTATAGCCAACACCAAAATTACTAATTACTTTTAAATTCTGTAAACTTTCTATTATCCCACGATCAATATTATCGGACAGTGCCGTCCACAGAGCATGTGCATCCTTGGCATTTGCTTTTATCTCTTCATATGTCATCGCAGTACTTTCACTATGCCACATCTGTACATCAAATTTTTCTCTTAAAGGTTCTACTATTTCTTCAGGTAGTTTACGTGTTATGTATATTTTGTCCAAAACTTCTTCCCCCTTTAGTCTATAAACCAAATCATGGACGAAAGTACGAAATTTTGCAAACATATTTACATCTTCAAATACCTGCGTTATACTTTGGGCACATTAAAAAAACTACATACCGTTTTCTGCACTAGGGGTGCCCACTTTGGCTGTGATGAGAGCTTTTTAGCTCCGATCCCTTATTACTCGATCAGGATAATACCTGCGTGAGGAAGTGCGGTGACTTTCCGAATTTTCATATTGGATAAGTGGCTGCATCTTCACGGATGTGGTCTTTTTTTATGAAAAAATTCTCGGGAGGTTTTTATTATGCAATGCGGTTTAAGCCCTATCGTCGGATTTCGTTTTTCGTTACATCCGATGACCAATGATTTTATCTCAGTGATTAAAGGAGCGCTTCAAGAAACAGATACGTCAAATGTTTGGATGCATACAGATGATGTGTCTACAGTTATTAGAGGAAAGCAGGTTCATGTGTTTAATGTTGCAAAAGCACTCACTTTACATGCAGCTAAAACAGGCGTGCACGTTGCTTTATCTGGTACTTTTTCTGCCGGATGTCCTGGTGATTCCGCCGGGGATGTATATTTAGATAAAGGAGATGAAGTCGCAAATAATGATATGACAAAGCAATACGTGTCTTCCCAATTTGCCCTTTATCCAATGAATAACTCTAATTATATGGAGATTATTTATCAAGAGGTGGACCGTGCAAAAGAACTTGGTGTATTCAATGACTCGATGCATTATGCAAGCGGTATTCATGGTGATATTCATGAAGTATTCACTTTTTATGAAGAAGCTTTTACAAATGCTCGCTCAGAACAATATAAGCATTTAGTGATGACAGTTTCGATGAGTATTAATAGTCCTTCACACGGAGGTATTTAATATGCTGAAGTCATGGAAGTTAAAAGAGATTGTACTGATGTCCTTGTTTGCGGTGGTGTTTGGCATTGTTTACTTGCTATTTTTGCATGTCAGCAATATTTGGGCTGGATTCATTGGTCCAATTGCGTATGAATGGATTTTTGGCATTTGGTTTATCGTTTCCATTATTTGTATGTATATTATTCGAAAGCCCGGTGCTGCAGTTGTTTCCGAGACGATTGCTGCTGCGATAGAGGTTCTGTTAGGAAATGCTGTTGGACCTCGACTAATCCTTTCCGGTGTCATTCAAGGGCTAGGTGCAGAGGCAGTATTTGCTGCCACTCGATATAAACGCTTTGACCTATGGGTGCTAATGCTTGCCGGTGTTGGATCTTCGTTATTTAGTTTTGCTTATGGATACTTTCTAGGCGGATTTACCGTGTATAGCACTAGCTATGTTGCATTAATGCTTGGAATTCGTATATTAAGCGGTGCTTTGCTTGCCGGTGTTGGCGGAAAGGCAGTAGCAGATGGATTGTTAGCGACTGGTTCACTTCGCGGCTATGCCATCTCTCGTTCGAAAAAGGGTGAGGTTCGTGCATGAGGTTATCCAATTTGAGAAAGTAAGTTTTCGTTATCCAGATGAGGAAGAATGGATACTGGACGATTTTTCGTTTACTGTGCATAGAGGAGAACGGATAGTTATCACTGGCCCAAGTGGATGCGGGAAAACGACATTACTATATTTATGCAATCGATTGTATCCGGATAACTGCGACGGTATTTTGACTGGCTCAGTAAAACTTTTTGAAAAAGATAGTCTTTCCTTTATTCCCGGGGAAATAAACCGTCACATAGCAACCGTATTTCAAGATCCAGATGCTCAGTTTTGTATGCAAACAGTGGAAGAAGAACTTGCTTTTACGCTTGAAAATTTGCAAACCAAACACGAGGAAATGGGAAAAAGAATCTCCGACGTGCTGGTTTTAACCGAATTAACTGAGTTTCGCCATGCAATTATTCAGAAACTATCCGGCGGACAAAAGCAACGCATTGCTACTGCATGTGCACTTATTATGGACCCAGAAATACTGCTGCTAGACGAACCAATTGCTCATTTAGATCCATATACCGCAAAAAAGTATGTAGAGTGGTTAGATGACTTACAGCAAAAACGAAAGCTGACGATTGTAGCCATTGAGCATCGAATCGATTTATGGGGGGATTTTTTTGATAGAAGTATTCCTTTGTATCAAGGTGAAGTTACTCCACAGTTAAAAAAACGCACAAGCAGTACGCAAGAATATACTTCGTTAGTCGTTAATAACGTACAGTCAAAGCCTTTTTTAAAGGAAGCTACTTTCACATTAAATCGCGGAGAAATAACAGTACTTGCTGGACCGAATGGTAGCGGAAAATCTACATTGTTAAAAGCATTATGTCAGCTAATTCCTTCATGCGGAACCGTACAGCCTAAGTATTTAGGATATGTTCCGCAATCCCCTGAGTTTTTATTTCTCACGAAAGATGTGCGAAATGAGGTTGGTTTTGGAGGTGGAAATAATGTGGATGAACTATTGACTAGATTACAGTTGCTACCTATTGCGGATGCCCACCCTTTTGCGGTAAGTCACGGGCAAAAGCGACGAGTGGCTATCGCTGCCATGCTTTGTGATGGTCGTGAGATTATTCTCATGGATGAGCCAACTTCTGGCCAGGATGCGGCGGCGTTGTCCGAGTTATTTCAATTAATAGATGAACGTGCTCGTGCTGGAACTACGTTTTTAATCGTCACACATGATATGGAGTTCGCTCATTGTTTGGCCGATTCTATTTTATTGATGAATAATGGTCGCTTGACTGGAAAGTTTGCAGCTGATGCTATATGGCAGAATGAACTATTATTATTGGATCATCACTTACTTCCTCCGAAAGGATTGATACGTCATGAAGAATGCTTTGCATAGTATGAATCCTTCGGTGAAGTTTTTAGCAATTACAATTTGTATGTTCACGATGGCATTTTTCTTTGACCCTTGGACTCCACTTGTGTTTTTGGCTGGTGTACTCCTGCTACAAGTTTTCTTCAGCCAGATTAACTGGAAGAGATGGTTGTTGTATATGCTTCCTTTTTTTGTTACTGCTTTCGGTTATTTTTGGACGACAATTGTGTTTGCCAAGGAAACTTCTGGTCCTATCATTTGGTCAATCGGATCTATTGCTGTGACAGAAACCCAGCTTGATCATGCTCTTTCGTTGAGCTTTCGGGTATTAGCTTTTTCTAGCTTGTCTCTGTTATTTGCGCTTACAACTAATCCCGTTACGTTCATATTGAGTTTAATGCAGCAATTAAAGCTTTCCCCCAAAATTGCTTATGGTGTGATGGTTGGATATCAGTTTTTGCCTGTTTTGAAAGATGAATTTGTGCAAATTGGGCAAGCCCATCGATTAAGAGGCGCAGCCCAGGAAAAAAATGCGCTGCAACGATTGCTTGGCATCCGACGTATTTTGATCCCTATGCTTGCGGGTGCTGTACGAAAAGCAGAGCGTGCTGCATTTGCGATGGAGGCAAGAGGTTTCACTGGTGAACGTAGAAGTAGTTATTTTCATGTGATTACCGTTGGGAAAGTGGACGTTGCGTTAGTTAGCTTGTTGTTTGTTGTGTTATTTTTGAGCTGTACGAATATGTGGTGGCTTACTTTTTAATATTGAGCTCCTGTTTTTATTTAAAATAAAGCAGGAGCTTTTTCTTCAATATTTTCTTTTTAAACTGTTTATATTAATAGCATGAAGAATCATTAAACCAGTTAGCAAATACCAAATAGCTAATTTATAGGTTGCATAATCAATGGTGCCAATATAACGATTATAAAGCTCGATTGACAACCACCCTAAAGCAATTAATGGAAACACAATGCTGTATGACTTCTGTGAAATACTGCGTCCTCTCTCGTCCTTCCCTTCACTCCCCCATTCAAATTTAAAAGTTATATATATTGCAAAGAAAAATATTATTACATAAGCAATTCTCGCAACAAATAATAGAACTTCTAACATTTTGTTATTCCTCCTCAAACTTATATTGAAAAACTTCGTGTAAATCCACATTGAACAACAATGCCAATTCAAAAGCCAATCTTAAAGAAGGATTGTATTTGTTTTTTTCAATTGAAATGATTGTTTGTCTACTCACCCCTATCCGATCGGCAACTTCTTTTTGTGACAGACCCTTTTCCGCTCTAAGAACAACGAGTCGATTATGGATTCTCCTGCTATCTGAACATTCCAAATACTATCACCTCTTTGAATAAGGGTAATATATTTTTAACAAAAAGTAAAATTTTTTTTACACAAACAAAATAACTGTTCAACCTTTTTTTTTATTCGTTATGAAATAATTAGAATATTGTATAAGGAGTGGATGAGGTTGTCATTTGTTGCTTTACTGCGTGGTATTAATCTCGGTGCCAAAAATAAAGTGGATATGAAGTCATTGAAGGTGCTGTTTGAAGAGCTGGGCTATGAAAATGTTCGGACATATATACAAACTGGGAATGTTATATTTGATAATGCAAGTTATGATGTTCTACAGTTGGAAGCTGCACTTCAAGAAGCTTACGGCTTTAATATACCAGTTATTGTCCGTTCAAAGGAAGAATTGGAGGAGATTAAGCAGCATCCTATCTTCTCCAAGGAGCAAGTGTATGTCATGTTTTTGGCTCAAGAAATTTCTGAGGAGCAAAAAGGGATGCTTGCAAGTTTAATAGATGATGAGTTTGTTGTTTGGAAGAAACGAAATGTGATTATTAGTCTTTCGAAAAGTTATCATCAAACGAAATTTACGAATGCTTTTTTTGAGCGGAAGCTAGGTATTCCCTCAACAGCTCGCAATAAAAATACTGTTAACAAAATATTGGTGAAAATGTCATAAGAATTACTTATGCTTCCTGATGACTTTTATAGATTATCCTTATTGCTAACTTTCCAATAAAATGAAAGTACAAGGAGGGATTAACGATGTCATTTGTATTTCAGTCAATTGATCATGTTCAATTAGCTGCTCCAAAGCGTTCAGAATCAACTGCAAGAAAATTTTACGGGGAGATTTTAGGTTTTACAGAAGTAGAAAAACCAGTGCTCCTAAAGAAACGAGGTGGCGTTTGGTTTGCATTTGGCTCCTATCAAATCCATATAGGAATTGAAGAACCATTTGCACCTGCTAAAAAAGCCCACCCCGCTTTTCAAATAGAAAATTTAGATGCTTTAAAGATACATTTATCTAAAAGTGATGTGAGCTTTGTAGTCGATTCCGACTTGCCAGGAGCCAATCGAATATATATACATGACCCATTTGGCAATCGGATCGAAATATTAGAGTGGATTTCTTGATTTAGCATGCTTAAAGACCGTATTTCACTTTACTGAATTACGGTCTTTTTGCTGCTCACTTATGAATCTATTTACGCTTGAACATAATATGTTTCGCCAAGTATAGTTCCTGATTTAACCCCATTTTGCGGGAATGATTGTTGAACAAATCCTTCTACTTCCGCTTGTTCTATTCCATAAATGGTTTCAATTTCTTTGGAGAACAAACGTCTTCCATCTGAAAGCAAAGTTGGTAATGCTTGGGCTTTATTTGCCTTTAGCAATTCTTCCTGTCCTAATGCTTGCATTAATCCATTTGTGTAATCTTCATAACGACGCTGGCCTACAATTTTTACCCCTTTGTTTTCTTTGTTTACCATAATAATCGTTGGAAAACCACGTACACCAAAGCGTTGAGCTAATTCAAAGTCTTGCTGTAATAAGCGTTCTCCCTCTTCACTGTTTGCTTTTTCCACAATTTCTTTGCCATCTAATCCGATTTCATCAACAAGACGAATTAATACTTCCTCATCAGCAATATTCTCATTGAAAGCAAATACCGCTTCCCTTAATTTACGTAAAAAGATTTCAGCTGCTTCCGCCTTCACGGATTGTACTACCTTCCATACACGTGAAGGTGGATAAGATGAGTGCACAGGATTATCTAACCACAGTGAACCATCTATTGGCATACGATAATATTCACCGACCTCACGCCAGTGTCCTGCTACATCCTTCGGTCCACCAATTCCATTACTAACATCAGCAAATCCATCCCACGAAGGCAGTAGTCCACCCATTACTGTATGTATTTTAAATGTATCACCGTACGCTGCAGTAAATTTAGCTATTTCTGGTTCTAGTGCCCAACAATGCGAACAAATCGGATCACTAAAGAAATATACCTCTACCTCTTTGTTTGGACGGCTAAAATCTAATAAACCTGTTTCATTTTCCTCTACAACTCCGCAAATTCCTGTCTCTAAATCACATGCCATTGGATTATTTTTCATTTGTATTCTCCTTTTCACTGTTTTTGTAGTCATATGCCCATTGTTGTACTGGACGTAATGCTTGTACTAGTGCTCTACCTTGCTCGGTAAGACGATAAGATATAGAAGTAGAAGGTATCAGAGTTACTTCTTTACTAACTAATCCATACTCCATAAGTTCTTGTAAACAGCTTGATAATGCGCGAGGAGTAATATTAGTTATACCTTTTTTCAATTCACTAAATGAATATTCCATTTGTTCATTTGTTGATAAATAATGCAATATAAAACCATTCCACTTTTTCCCTAATATTTGAAATGCATATTCTAAGTTAGGACAAATTGCCAATTAAGCAAACTCCTCTCTCTATAATTGATATACTTATTATACTAAATATAAAAAGTATATAAACAGTTTTGTTTATATAAATCTTAAGATTGGACCTTCTTGAAAGGATTCGTTAATCTAAAGTTGAATAAATCTAATGAAGGAGTTGCTTTAAATGGCTTATTTACTACAGGTTGATTTTAAAATGGATGGTCCGTTTGGTAACGAAATGTCCGAAGGATTTAAAGATTTAGCACTTAGTATTAATGAAGAAGAAGGATTTCTTTGGAAGATTTGGACGGAGGATGCACAAGCAAAAGAAGCTGGCGGGATTTATCTATTTAAAACAAAAGAAACTGCACAAAGCTATTTATCCATGCATTCTGCACGTTTAGCAAGCTTCGGTATTACAGATATCCGTGACAAAATCTTTGAAATTAATGAAGCCCTTTCTACTATTAACAACGGTCCTATCCAAAAATAAGCAAAACATGCTTCTATCGTTTCCGAAGGGCTTTGGACAAGGCATTTTTACTATATGATTACCGAGTAAATTTTTAGTGATATTGGTTGTGACATCCGTCACAACCAATATCACTTTTTTCCGTCATCTTATGGCGTTTGCCTGTCCATCACCCTCCTGCAACTTTTAGAAGAAGGTTAATGCATTTCTGGTTAACTAGAGATAAGATACTTCCCTAATGGTAGAGGAAGCTCAC